>OY969885.1:0-2087500 GCA_963704325.1 uncultured Chloroflexia bacterium
CGGGCGCTCCATCCGGCCAGGACGCGATGCACACCTTGTTGCCCGACCTATCGGCCAGGATCCAGGTCCCGGGCGATTCTGAATCGTCCACCACTCGCCCGCCAGCGGCGACTGCCGCCTTCATGCGCGCCTCGGCGTGCTCACGGGCAACCGACACGTCCACGTGCATTGCGTGGCGCAGCGGCTTGTCCGCGCTGAGGTCCTGCATCCACACGGTCGACCCATTCCCCAGCGGGTCGACGGCGTTGTCGCCGGCCCCGGGGTCATATCCCAGCACGGCGCGCCAGAAACCAAGGTCGATCGCGTCTGGCTTGGCGGAGACCGCCAGCTGGACCTCCTGCACCGCGCTCCGATCGGCGGTCGCTCCGAGCTCACGAGCGACGTCGGAGACCCTGCGCGCCAGCTCGATGTGGCTCTCCTCCAACGCCCACATTTCGCGGTTCAGCTTCACCGTCAGCCGGTCTGAGACGACGCTCAACAGCGTCCGCTCCCCAAGGCCCGGCACCTGGGCGATCGCTGCGGCCAGCCTGGCCGACTCCTGGAGCGACCCTGTCCGATAGACGGCGGTGGGGCCGCCGTGGAGGACTACCCAGTCATCAACACCTTCGGCGGAGAGAAAGTCCCGCCAGCCCTGCTCACTCATGTGGGAACACTACCCGGTGGCGACGATGCGATCGCGCTCAGCGTCTTGCGTTCGACGACTTATTCCCTCAGGCGGGTAACGGGACCTCACTCGAGCGGATGGAGCGTGCCTGTGACGGAGCCGGTGACGTCGTTGCCGCGTGAGCTCGTGGACGAGTCGCAGTCGACGACGTAGTTCTCAACTCCGTCGAACACGGCGACGATGTTGTCCTCCAGGCAGCCCGGGAAGACCAGGCCGACCGAGTCGAACCTGGTGGGGTACGGCTGGCCGTCGTACGGACTGATGCAGGTGATGTCCGTCTGGTCCCAGAAGGTCAGCGACATGTTGAGATCGTCGTCGGAGCGAGGTCGCGCGCCCAATGAGAGCAAATTGGCAATGTGCCACTCAGGCTCGAACGTTCCAACGCCGGTCTCCACGTCACCGGACTGATGCACGACCGGTGAGCAGCCTTCGATAGTCACGTCGTACGAGTACGTGCTGCCCGAGCCGCGCTCGGCGACCCAGGTGCCGCCGCTGTCGCCGTGCAGCACGACGGAGATGCTGCCGGTCACGGTCGTTGCCCGCTCCTGCTCGAAGCCCGCGGGGTAGAAGGCGTTCCAGCTGATCGTCCCGGCGAGATACGGCTCCGGGTCGCACGAGTTCTTGGCGCCGGCCTCCAGGAACCCACTGACGTTGCCCTGGCGGGCGTGGTTGGACACGACCACGTAGACCTGGTCGATATCGTCACCGTCGTCGTCGCGGCAGAACTTGAGCACGCCGTTGGCGACCGGCCTTGACTCCCAGGTGCCACCCACAAGGTGCACGAAGGCGTCAGCGTCGACCTGTCCACCGGGCGATAGCTGGGCAGTCGAGATCGTGACCAGGCGTGCCGGCTCGGCGATCTCCACGTTGAAGTACCTGGCCGCCAGTGGTGCGATCGACTGCGCCGGCGACAGGTATGGCTCGCCCGGACTGACTCGTCCGGAGGCGATCGTCCCTGGGGGAACGTTGTAGAAGTTTGGGTCCAGATCCGAGTAGAGCTTCTGGCCGGAAGGCTGCAGCACGTGCTGGTTGTTGAGGTTCCTGACCGCAAATTGCCTGAAGGTGCTTTCGAAGTCCTGCTGCGACGAGACGGCCTCCGTGACGGCGGCAAAGTCGCCGCTGCCAATCGGGTCAATGGCCGCCCATGCCTTGAAAACGGACGTCTCCCCTTTCTCCTGTTCCATGAAGAAGGGCCACACGTAGGCGGCGTACTCGTGGTCCGGATCTGGGTCCTCCAAACCGGCCTGCGATGGCTGGAAATGGTTGACGAACCACTTGTGTGGGACTCGGCTCTCCGGACGGAGGTAGAAGGTCTCAGCCCACACGGCGCTCGCTTCCGTGAACCAGTGGCTGTCGCTGCCCTGGTGGGGGCCGCGCAGGTTGTGCGCGAATTGCAGCACGTGGAAGAACTCGTGGATCAGGTCCTGCTTCATCGCGACGGCGTCGCCCAGGCGGTCACGATTGACCATCACGAAGCCGCTCGACGAGTTGCGCGACAGGCCGTCCGCGGTGATGTACGGAGGAGACGGGGCCGCTGCCGCCGCGGCGGAGGCAGGGACGGAGTTGTTCTGGGAGCGAAAGAAGACCTGGCCCAGGCTCAACGCGTAGAAGTCGATCCGGCCGTCACCGCCGAACTCGCTCGAGACAGCTCGGGCCGTGGCCGTCAGGCAAGGGCGAGCCCATGCCATCCGGCGCGGCCCTGGTCATGGGGCCCCAGATGTCGGTGATCATGGCGCTCAGCGCCGCGACGTCACTGTCGGCGGCGGCCGCGTCCTGGTCGCGGCACGCCCAGACCTTGAAGCGCGTGTCGGCATCTCCGGAGTGGGTCCAGTTGGCGCATTGGGCAGTCGGATGGTTGGCGGCGACCCTGGCCGCCTGGCCGACGATCGCGGTTGGCGCCACGCCGAAGATGCTGTTGGGCTCCGTGGGGCGAGCCAGGAATGGCTGCAGCTTCGCCTGGTCGTCCGCGGACAACGTCGGCATCAGCGCGGCCATCTGGGCAAACAGGCCGTCATCTGCTCGGGGCACGCCCGCGGCGAACTCATCCGGCAGCCCGGGCAGCCCGAACAGGCCGTAGGCCCGATAGAGCAGACCGGTCACCGGATCCACGCGCCCATCAGCAACGGCCTGCGCAATGAGACTTGCGCGGGAGGAACCCACATCTGCTGGGCTGGCCCCATCGCCAGGCAGGGTGCTGGTGGGAGTCGGAAGGTTTCCGGCGGAACCTGGGCCGGAACCGGGCGACGGGCTGGGAGGGACCACGGACGAGCAGGCGACGAGCGACAAGACGAGGAGCGCCACAACGCCGCCACCGCCTCTTGCTCGCCGCGTCATACCACCCTCATGGACCCCACCGTACACGGTGGTTAGGCGTCGGCAGGCTCGTGCGCCGGCGAATTGAGAAGTCGGTCGGCATGCTGCGCGAGGGAAGAGCCAGGTGAAGGATGCGCCGGGGCCCCGTCGAGCTGGCACCTCGATGGCGTTCCGCCGCGGCGAGGGGTTGCGGCGACACTAGAGCAATGAGTGCGCATGGCGATCGTTCGGATCTCGCCCGTCCGGTTAGAGCCTACGCGCTCGATGGACGCTTGAACCTGTTTCATATCGCGACGATTTCGGCGCCGATGGCCGGCAGCCGCGCTCGCGTGTACAGCACACTGAAGGGCGTTGCCGAGGGCAAGGGCGGCAAGTTCGAATGGGCCGAGGTCGTGGCACGCTCTGATCGGCGGCTCCTGTGCGACTTCTGGACCCAGATAGACGTGCCGCTCGTACCGACGATCCGGTTTCGAACCCGTGAATCGGTCGAGCTAGATCCGCCTGACACGCTCCATTACCGCCATCGCAGCGGTCCTTCGCGTGGCGTCGCGGAGACAATCGTGGTCGAGGAGCTCAGCGCCGGACGATCGCGCGTGACGTACACGGCGGTGTATCCGTCGACGCGGCGCGTGTGGGGAATGCTCTTCGCCATCGTCGCCAGGCCCGTCACGCACCTATTCATGTGGATCCACTTCAGGGAACTGGCACACACGATGGAGTCGAAAGCCACGATTCGATCGAGGTGACTGCCGGTTCGCCAAAGCCCGTCGCTGGCCGCCATGGCCCGGGGAGGACACGAGTCGTTCTCTGGGCGCTCTTCTGGATGTCGCGCCCGTCCCATCTTGTCCTGATCCTGTTCGTTGCCGCCATCGGCGCCCTGGCCGCCATGGCCGGTGGCGCACCAGCTCAACCTCAGTCGCTCGTCGTAGCTGCGCTGGCGCTCCTGCTCGTGGCGTCGAGCGTCCACTACGTGAACGAGTGGGCCGACTACGAGACCGACGCGCTGACCACGCGGACCCCCTACTCGGGCGGTAGCGGAGCCCTGGCTGCCACGCGCCTGCCGCGCCGGCTCGCGCTGTTCGCCGCGATCGTCAGCCTGGTGCTGGGAGCGGCTGTCGCAGCGATTGCTGTCGCCGGCGGCTGGCTTCCGCCGATCGCCGGCCTGCTGCTCATACTCGGCGGCACTCTGGGCTGGGCCTACTCGGCGCCGCCGGCCGCCCTCGCCTGGCGCGGACTGGGCGAGGTCACGAACTCGGCTGCCGGCGGGCTCGTGCTGCCGCTTTTCGGCTACGCCGCGCTGGCGGGAAACGTGCCGATGGCGATCATCCTGGCTTTCGTCCCCTTCGCGATGCTCGACTTCAGCAACCTTCTTGCCGTCATGTGGCCCGACCGCCACGCAGACGCGGTCAGTGGGCAAGAGGACGCTTGCCGTTCGCTGGTCGCCGGATCGTCTGCGCCTGGCCCACGCGTTCTCAGCATTGGGCAGTCTCGTTCTGCTCGCATCGCTCGGCGTTGCGGGCCTGCTTCCGTGGCCGGTCGCCCTCGCTGGACTGGCCTCGGCGCCGCTAGTCGTGTGGGGAATCGCGCGATTCCTTCGCCAGGAACTCTCCGCAGCCGACGGTGCTGGCCATGGTCAGCCTCGCCGTGTGCCTGTTCGTCGGTTGGTCAGCGGTTCTCGTCACCTAGAGGGCCTTCAGTCTGCGGATCGTCCAGCTCGCCGTGCCAGACGGCCATGTCGCCGCCGATGACGATGCGCGCCGCTGAGGCCGCGCTCAGGTGCCGTGTTTGGCGAGCGATGCCAGCCACGCTTCGCGGGCGAGCGGGCTCGGATGGGTGCGTGCTCGAATCGGCGGGTTGGTACCGATCGGCTGATGGCCGCCTGGTCGGGACTCGAGGATGCCTTCGCCCATGGAGAGGCCGGGCAGCTGTTGTTGGAGGAGCCGCACGCGTTCAACGGGCATGACGGCGCTCACCTTGGACTGCCCGTTTGCGGTGAACTGGCCGCGAACTCGACCGCCAAGGCGGCCGAGCACCGCCAGGACCGCCGGCGTCGTCTGCGCGGGCATCTCCAGCGCCAGTTCGGCCAATGGCTCGCAGACCCACGTCCCCGCTCGATCGAGCGCCGTCATGAGCACGAGCTGGGTCAGCCGGCGGTAGTCGGACGCGCCGGTGGCGGGCGACGAGTACCCACAGTCGGTCATCGTGACCCGGCAGTCGGTCACCTGCCACCCCGAAAGTCCTGCGGCGAGCGCCTCGCGAACGTACGCCTCCATCTGCGTCGCGAACGTGTCGACCGTGTGGAAGATGTAAAGAGGGACGTATCGCGGCTCCACGTCCATCTCGAACTCGACGCCGGCGCCCGGAGCGGCGGGCTCGATCCGGAGCGCCAGAGTCGCTAGGAACGGGTTCGTGCTCAGGGGCGAGCTTCGGCCAGTGATGTTGGTGTGCGTCTTGGCGTGGATCACCTCCTCGGCCTCGGCCGTACGCGCTGGCCGCTCGATGCACACGACGGTCGTCTCACGGAAGTCAGCGGCGATCCCGTATTCGCGCTCGAGCGTGGCCTGGATGACCTCCTTCTGGACCTCGCCGTAGAGCGAGACCGCGATCTCGTGCCGGTGCTCGTCCTGCCGCACATCGATCAGCGGGTCCTGCTCGGCGAGCTGACTGAGCGCGGCGCGAAGCGAACCCTGCTGTTCGGGCCGCCGAGCGAACACGACGGCCTCGAGGGCCGGCTTAGGAAAGCGAGCCAAAACCTCTTCTCCGGGAAGCGGCGTGCCGATCACGTCCCCGACACGAACGCTGCCGAGCCCACGTATCGCGGCCATGTCGCCAGGCAGGACCACGTTGCGCCTCGGCCCGCCTGCGGGGGCGAACACCTTGACCTCTGTCGCCCTCTGCTCCCCTCCTCCGCCGACTTCGACGCGTTGCCGCGCTCGCAGCGTCCCCGCGAACAGGCGCACGTAGGCCACGCGCTCGCCCGAGGCCGTCCGCTCGATCTTGAACACGCGACCGGAGACCAGCGCGTCAGCGTCGCCGGTAGCTCCAACGAGGAGCGGATCCAGGCTCGAGACGAGGTCGTCGACGCCGATTCCACTTCGCGCAGACCCGAAGAACACCGGGTGCACGAGGCAACGTCGAGTCTGAGCACTGAGCTCGGCGCGCAGTCGCGTGTTTGAGAGCGCCGCATCGTCACCGACGAACGAGCGGAGCATCGCTTCGTCGTTCTCGGCCAACACTTCGAGCAGGTCGGGTCGATTCGAGGACGCCGATTCGTTGGCGTTCATGACGACCACTGATGGAGACAGCCGACGCTGGATTGACTCGACGACGCGTTCCATATCGGCGCCAGGACGGTCAATCTTGTTGATGAATATGAGGGTCGGAACGCCGACTCTCTGGAGCGCCCGGAAAAGCAGCGGGGTCTGGGGCTGAACGCCCTCGACCGCCGAGACGACGAGCACGGCGCCATCGAGCACGCCGAGGACACGCTCAACTTCGGCGATGAAGTCGGGGTGCCCGGGTGTGTCAACGAGGTTGACAACGAGATCGCCGACCTGGAACGACGCGACGGCCGACCGGATGGTGATGCCGCGTTCGCGCTCGAGGTCGAGCGAATCGGTCTGGGTCGTGCCGGAGTCGACGCTGCCGACGTGGTCGATCGCGCCCGCCGTGAACAGGAGTCTCTCGGTGAGAGTGGTCTTGCCTGCATCGACGTGCGCCAGGACCCCAAGATTGAGCGTGCGCATCAGTGTCTGGCGCCTGGCCTAAGCCGGCAGTGTCTCCATCCCGTACCGCGCGAAGACGTCGTCCCTGGTCACCAGGATGGCGCCAAGCCGTTGTGCTTGCGCCACGAGCATCCGATCGAATGGGTCGCCGTGGTGGTTAGGCAGGCGAGCGGCGCTTTCCGCGTCACGCAGTGTGATGGGCAGCCCTCCGAGACCTGCCGGCTCGAGAGCGTCGACCAGCTTCATCGGCGCCTGCAGCTTGCCCAAAGCACGTCCGCGTTAGTCAACACAGACTGGGATGGGCGCCCGGTGCCTAACTGGTAGGTTCCTCTGCTTCGAAACCGATCAGCCAATGGAGTCCGTAGCGATCGACCACCTGCCCATCAGATGCGCCCCATGGCCGAACCTGCAGCTCATCGATGACCCGTCCGCCTTCGCTCAGTCGGCTGAACCAGCCGCGAAGATCGTCAGGCGTGGCCGCACCGAGCAGAGAGAGCATCATGCCTTCGCTCTTGAATGCGGCTTCGTGCTCGGGCACATCTGCGGCGAAGAGGGCGACTGGACCATCGCCCAGATAGCCATGCGCGACATAGTCCGCCGGCCCATCGTCACGGTTGAACTCTGCATAGGTGTGCAGCTGGACCGCACCGCCGAAGACCTCGCCGTAGAAGTTCAACGCCTCTCGCGCGGTCCCTGGCAGCAATAGATATGGGGTCGGGGCGCTCATGTGTCTCCTTCAGGTGGCGGCGGAGATCCGTTCTTCTTGCAATCGTCCGCGTCGTGGGCGTCTCGGCAATCGGGGAGCGTCGGCGGCACAATTATCCTTCGCATCGCCCCGCCGGAGGACACGTGGCGGGGTGGGTTGAGGAGCCAATCCAATGAAGATCACGGTCGTGGGGGCAAGCGGGCTGATCGGCTCGAAGGTGGTCGAGGTCCTCAAGCGCGAGGGCCATGACGTCGTCGCGGCCTCTCGATCCACCGGGCTCGACGTCCTCACCGGCACCGGCCTGGCCGATGTCCTCACCGGCGCCGACGCGCTCATCGACGTGACGAACTCACCGTCGTTCGAGGCCGACGCGGTGATGCACTTCTTCACCACATCCGCGACGAACATCGCGGCCGCGGCGAGGGCGGCCGGCGTCGGCCACTACGTCGCGCTGTCGATCGTCGGCGTCGACGGCCTGCCCGACAGCCCGTACATGCGCGCCAAGGTTGCCCAGGAGAAGGTCGTCGTCGAGTCGGGCCTTCCCTATTCCATCGTCCGCGCGACCCAGTTCGCGGAGTTCACCGGGGCGATCACCGATTCTCTGACCGTGGATGGAGAGGTGCGCGTGCCGGATGCGCTCATTCAGCCCATCCCGGCCGATGAGGTGTCCGCCGCCGTCGCCCACGCCGCGACTTCCCAGCCGATCAATGGCATCTTGAACATCGGCGGCCCGCTGAAGATCAGCTTCGAGCAGATGGCCCGTGGCGTCCTGGTCAGCAGGAGTGAGATCGCGACGCGTGTCGTCGTTGATCCTGAGGCCCGCTATTTTGGCGCGCCACTATCGGAACGCAGCCTGGTTGTGCCTGACTGATCGCCGAGACCGAGGCGGCAGCCCTACGCGGCCGCCAACCGCTTGTAGCGGATGCGGTGGGGCTGATCGGCGGCGGTGCCGAGCTCCTTGCGCCGGAAGTCCTCGTAGTCGGTCACGTTGCCCTGGAAGAAGCGCACCTGGCTGTCGCCCTCAAACGCGAGGATGTGCGTCGCGATGCGGTCCAGGAACCACCTGTCGTGCGAAATGACGACGACGCAGCCGGGGAACGTCTCCAGGCCCGCCTCCAGCGCGCGCAGCGTGTCCACGTCCAGGTCGTTGGTCGGCTCGTCGAGCAGCAGGACGTTGCCGCCCGACTGGAGCAGCTTGGCCAGGTGGACGCGGTTGCGCTCCCCGCCCGACAGCGCGCCGACCAGCTTCTGCTGGTCCGTGCCACGGAAGTTGAAGCTGGACACGTACGCGCGGGCGGGCAGCTCGCGTGATCCCACCTTGATGATCTCTGCACCCTGGGTGATCTCCTGGAAGACCGTCTTGTCGGCCGCCAGCAAATCGCGCTCCTGGTCCACGTAGCTCAGCTTCACGGTCTCGCCGATCTCGATCTTGCCGGCGTCCGGCTTCTCCTGGGCCACGATCATGCGGAAGAGCGTTGTCTTGCCCGCGCCGTTGGGCCCGATGATGCCCACGATCCCCGAGCGCGGCAGCGAAAAGGTCAGGTCCTCGATCAGCAGCCGGTCGCCGTAGCCCTTGCGCAGGCCCTTCGCCTCGATCACGGTGTCGCCCAGGCGCGGTCCGGGCGGGATGGCGATCTCCAGCTCGCGCTGCGCGACGCCACGCGCATCGTTCGCCTCCTCGAGCAGCTTCTCGTACGCGCCCAGTCGGGCCTTGCCCTTGGCCTGTCGCGCTCGCGCGCCCATGCGCACCCATTCAAGCTCGCGCGCGAGCGTGCGCTGGCGCGCGTCGACCTGTTTCTGCTCGCCCGACATGCGCTCCAGCTTCTGCTCCAGCCAGCTCGAGTAGTTGCCTGAGAAGGGGACTCCCCTCCCCCGGTCCAGCTCCAGGATCCACTGGGCGACGTTGTCCAGGAAATAGCGGTCGTGCGTGACGGCCACGACCGTCCCGCTGTACTCCGCCAGGAACCGCTCCAGCCACTCGACTGACTCGGCGTCGAGGTGGTTGGTTGGCTCGTCGAGCAGCAGCAGGTCGGGGTGCTGGAGGAGCAGCCGGCACAGCGCGACGCGGCGCTTCTCGCCGCCGGAGAGCGTCGTAACGTCCGCATCGTCAGGCGGGCAGCGCAGCGCGTCCATGGCGATCTCCACGTTGCGCTCGATGTCCCACGCGCCGACGGCGTTGATCTTGTCCTCCAGCGCGGACTGCTCGGCGCCCACCGCCTCGTAATCGGCCTCCGGGTCTGACCACTTGGCCATCACCGCGTTGTATTGCTCGATCAGGCCGTGGATCTCGCGCACCCCGTCGAGGACGTTCTCCTTGACCGTCCTGGTCGGGTCGAGCTGCGGCTCCTGGCTGAGGTAGCCGACGCTGAACCCGGGCGTCAGCCGCGCTTCGCCGTTGAAGCCATCATCCAGCCCGGCCATGATTCGCAGCAGGCTGGACTTGCCCGACCCGTTCGGCCCGATGACGCCGATCTTGGCGCCCGGGTAGAACGAGATGGAGATGTCCTCCAGCACCGTCCTGTCGGGCGGATAGTGGCGCGACAGCTTGTAAGTGGTGTAAATGAACTCGGCAGGCATGTCCGAGAGGTTAAGCCCATGCGCGGTGCTCGGCCTTGATTACTGCCGGTATCCTCGAGCTACCCCCGCAAGGAGAAGCCAATGGTTGTTGAATCCCGTGCTCGGTCCATCGATCCCCAGCTCCTGGACGAGCTGACCGGCTCGCTCGCTGGCGACGCGCTACGGCCCGGGGACGACGGCTATGAAGAGGCACGTCGCGGCTTCAACTTGGCTTTCGATCGGCGACCCGCGGTCATCGTCCGCGCGGCCAACGACGACGACGTGGTCCGGACGGTGAGCTTCGCACAGGAGCACGGCGTGGAGCTGGCGCTCCGATCAGGTGGCCACTCCTTCGCCGGGCTCAGCACCATCGAGGGCGGCATCCTGCTGGACCTGGCAGGCCTCAACGAGATCGAGATCGACGCCGAGCAGCGGCTGGGCCGTGCGGGGGCCGGCGTCCTGGCGGCCGCGTTCACGGCCGCGGCGTTCGAGCACGGCCTGACAACTCCGTTCGGCGATACCGGCTCGGTTGGCCTGGCGGGGCTGACGCTGGGCGGCGGGATCGGCTGGCTGGTGCGCAAGCGCGGACTGACGATCGACCACCTCGTGTCGGTCGACCTGGTCACGGCGGACGGCCGCCGCCTGACAGCCAGCGAGGATGAGAACCAGGACCTCTTCTGGGCCCTGCGCGGCGGCGGCGGGAACTTTGGCGTGGCGACCCGCTTCACCTATCGCCTGGAGCCGATCGGCGAGGTGCTCGGCGGGATGGCCGTCATGCCTCTCACCCGGGACGTCCTGCGCGGCGTGTTCGACGTCGCCCTCGAAGCACCCGACGAGCTGACGATGATCCTGACGGCGATGCGCATGCCGCCCATGCCGATGGTGCCGGAGGAGATGCACTTCAAGCCCGTGGCGATGGTGATGCTCGTCTGGGACGGTGACCCCGAGCAGGGAGCGCCGGTCGTGGATCGCATCAGGGCGGCAGGGCCTGTCTTCATGGACATGATCCAGCCGATGCCCTATCCGGACATCTACCAGCTGAATGCGGAGGCGGAGGCACCCGCGCCCCTGGCCGTGCGTTCGGCGTATCTGGATGAGCTGAGCGACGCTGTCCTGGACGAGCTGGTCGCGTTCATCGACCAGGCGCCGGTCGGCTCGCTCTTCCAGCTGCGCAGCCTTGGCGGCGCAGCGGCCAGGGTGCCCGCTGACGCCACGGCTTACAGCGGCCGGCACTGGCCCGCGCTCGTGGCGCTGGGCACGATGTTCGAGGACCCGACGACCTTTGGCGAATGGGATGACATTCACGGAGGCTGTCATGGACCGGATCGCTCCCCGGCCGCGACACACTTACGTGAACTTCCTCGGCGACGAGGGCCCGGAGGCGGTCCAGCGAGCGTATGACGAAGCCGCGCTGCAGCGGCTGGTGGACGTGAAGCGGCGCTACGACCCGGACAACCTCTTCCGGATCAACCAGAACATTCGGCCCTAGCGACACCTGCCCGCTTCCTTCTGGGAGCCCTCGGCTTTGCCGCCCAGGGTCGCATCGGTCATCAGCTGCTCAAGGGCGGCACGATGGCCCTGACGACGCACGCCGGCCCGCTCGACAGCCTGCCGGATGCCTACGCCACGGTCTTCGAGCGATTGCTGGCGATGCAGGATCGCGGTGTCACCGTCATCGGACTGCCGGTCATCGAGGCGTATCACTCGACTCCGCTCGACACGCAGCGGGCGATCGTGAGCACGGACATCTACATCCCGATATCGAGAGGAGGGTTCTGATTTGGCGTCCTATTCAGCCAGCACGGAGATCGCGCGGCCGCCTGAGGTGGTGTTCCCATACCTGACCGATCCAGAGCTGCTCCGGCGCTGGCTGGGCGGCTTCCGCAGCAGCCGCTCACTTTCCGGTGACGGCGAGGAGCCGCGCGTGGGCGCGCGCAGCATCGACACGATCGTCGAAGGCGGGCGCGAGATGGAGATGGAGACGGAGATCCTGCGCTATGAGCCGCCGCGTGAGCTGGACGTGAGGATCACCGGCCCCGACCTGCACGCCGTGAGTGCCTATCGCCTGTCCGGGGCGGAAACCACGACCGTGACGCACACGCAGGAGATGCGCCTGGGCGGCTTGGCCAGGCTTCTTACGCCGTTCCTGCGCGGGACGATGGAGAAGCGTCTGCGAGAGGACCTGGCACGCCTCAAGGCCGCTGCCGAGGGCGCGCCGGAGATCAGAGGTTCTCAGCAACCCAATACAGGGCCATGAACGTAGCGACACAGGCGCTCAGCGCAGCCACGGCGATGTTGGCCATCGGTGCGGAGATCGCCAGCGTTGCCGTCAGACGCGACTCACGCCAGGACAATTGGGTCCTCAGCACGGGCAGCAGCGCCAGCACGAACCCGACGTAGGGCGCGAGCACTACCAGCGTTTCGCCCACCGGGTGAGTGACCCACGGCGTCACGTACGGCTCCACGGCATCGAATGGGGCACTCACGCCGAGCACGTACTTGAGCACGGAAAGGGTAACGAGCACCAGCGATGGCGTCAGGACCAGCAAGGCAAGGCCGGCGAGCAGGCCGGGGCGATCCGACGCGGACTCTCATTCGTTCGTTCATCTTGGAAACCGTCCTTTCAAGGCTGCCATTGAGGTTCGCGCGGTGGGCGGTCGCCGCGCTCAGGGCGACATCCGCCAGATCGTTCGCGCCCATCTCCATCTCGTCGATCAGCTCACGGAACTCTGCCTCGTAACGGCGCCGCCACACCGCGGGATACATCCGGACCAGGGCTCGAGCAGCGCGCCTCATTGCGCCAGCCGCTCGGATGCTGCGCTGGCCAGCGTCTGAAGGGTGCCCAGGCGGCGCGCCAGTGCCTGCTCGCCGTCAGTTGTCAGGCGATACGGAACCCGACGACCCACCGGCTCCTCCCGCTCGATCAATCCCGCCCCTTCCAGGCGTTCGATCGCTCCGTACAGCGTCCCAGGGCCCAGCCGCTGCCCGGCAAAGGACGCGATGTCGAGCAACATCGCGTGACCGTGCTTGGGGCCGGCCGCCAGACTGATCAGCACGAGCAGCTGGGCGTCCGCCGGACCTTGACCTTGATTCGCGTTCATGGCCGCTATGCTACTACGGCCCCCGTAGTACTGTCAACGTAGTAGCAAGAATAGATGCGGCGGTCAGTGGTACCGATGATCGGCCTACGGACCCGTCCTCGCCCGAGTAGCCTGTCGAGCGCCTAGCTCGCTTGCGGTTCCAGGATCACGACCGCGGTCTCGCGTGAGCGGCGCGCGGCCCAGCCCTCGAGGTTCTCCGGTCCGTCGTACTCGCCCCACCGTGCCCACAGGCGCGGCCGCTCCTCGGCGCTCGCTGCGCGGCCGCGGACGGCGCGCGAGCCGTCCTTGAGCTGGACGCTAGCGTCCGGCTGGGCCTGCAGGTTGAGCCACCACGCCGGTTCGGCGTCGCCCCAGCCGTTCATGGCCATGGTGATCAGGTTGGCCCCGTCCTCGAAGTATCCCAGGATGACGTGGCGCTCCTTGCCCGAGCGGCGCCCGATGGTCTTCAGGCGCATCATCCCCCACGCCTTGTCGGTCGCCGGTCGGAGGCCGAGCCGGCCGCCGGTCAACAGATACAGCCGGCGGTGGACGGTCCACGCGACGCGAACGAACCAGCGTGGCGGGATCCGTGCGGCCGTCTTCGACGCGCTAGCTGGCTGGGTGCTCATGAGTTGACTCCTTCCGGGTCCGAGTACGCGAAGACCTCGTCGAATGGGGCGTCGAGCGCCCGCGCGATCTGGAATGCCATCTCCAGTGACGGCGAATAGCGGCCCTGCTCGATGGCGATGATGGTCTGGCGCGTGACGCCCACGCGCTGGGCCAGGTCGGCCTGGGTCATCTCGCCCTTGGCGAAACGCAGCCGGCGGATCTGGTTGATGACCCTGGTTGGGCGGCCCATCGGCTACAGCCCACGTCGGTACGCGACGAGCTTGACGACGGTGCCCACGAACGAAGACGTGGCGAAGACCACGTAGATCGCGTTGGCGATCCAGAAGTGATCGGCCTCGATGAGCGCCAGGCCGAACGGGACGACCATGCCGATAGCCAGCAGGGTGCCGGCGACGTACTCACCGAAGCGGCCGATGTCGCGGTCGCGCACGTCCTCCCGATGCGTCTCACCGCGCTGCCTGATCTCGCCCGCGATCTCGATCGCGATACGGCCGACGACGCTCAGCGCCACCGCCGCGCCGATGGCCAGCAGAAGGACCGGAACGTAGAAGATGTCCGCCACCGGGCCCCTGCCCAGCTGCCCGCCGACGATCGCGACATATGCGCCGAATGTGATCGCGTTGGCCACCAGGTAGACCCAGTGACCCTTCTCTTCGTACGACACAGGCGCCTCGATGTAAAGGATGCTTGACACGATGGACTGTAAAGCAGACATCACGCCATGTCAAACGCGCTTTACATGACTGATCCGCCGCGCGGACTCTCCTCCGGCTGCCGATTAACCTGCACCCATGAAGCGCATCGGGTTCCTGTCGTTCGGGCACTGGTCGGACACCCCTCACTCGCAGGTGCGCTCGGCGTCTGATGCGCTGATCCAGTCGATCGAGCTGGCCGTCGCGGCCGAGGAGCTGGGCGCTGACGGCGCGTTCTTCCGCGTCCACCACTTTGCGCGCCAGCTGGCCTCGCCGTTTCCCGCTGCTCGCCGCGGTTGGCGCGCGCACGCAGCCGGATCGAGATGGGCACGGGCGTCGTGGACATGCGCTACGAGAACCCGTTCTACATGGCCGAGGACGCCGGCGCGGCCGACCTCATCGCCGGCGGCCGGCTGCAGCTGGGCATCAGTCGCGGCTCGCCCGAGCAGGTCATCGAGGGCTATCGCCACTTCGGCTACCAGCCGGCTGAGGGTGAGACGGACGGCGAGATGGCGCGTCGGCACACGCAGGTCTTCCTGGACCTGCTGAGCGGTGAGGGCTTCGCCCAGCCGAATCCGCGGCCGATGTTCCCCAACCCGCCTGGCCTGCTGCGCCTGGAGCCGCACTCGCCTGGCCTGCGCGATCGGATCTGGTGGGGAGCGGCTTCCACCGAGACGGCCGTCTGGACCGCCCAGCTGGGCATGAACCTCATGAGCTCCACGCTCGTGTTCGACGAGAGCGGCGAGCCGCTCCACGTCCAGCAGCGCAAGCAGATCGATGCGTACCGCGCAGCGTGGAAGGAAGCCGGCCACGCGCGCGAGCCGCGAGTGTCGGTCAGCCGCAGCATCTTTGCCCTGGTTGACGATCGCGACCGCGCCTACTTCGGCGGACCGCAGCAGGGTCGCGACCAGTTCGGCTACATCGAGCCCAACAAGCTGGCCGTCTTCGGGCGGTCGTACGCGGCGGAGCCGGACGTGCTGGTCGAGCAGCTCAAGGAGGACACGGCCATCGAGGCCGCTGACACGCTGCTGCTGACCGTGCCCAACCAGCTGGGCGTGGACTACAACGCGCACGCCATCGAGTCGGTCCTGCGCCACGTCGCCCCGGGGCTGGGCTGGCGCTAAGGATTCCGGCGTCGACCTTAGGCGCGACCGTGGAGCAGGTCGAGCAGCTTGCCCAGGACCTTGTCGCCGTCCGCGCGCAGGCCGTTGTGCTCGTACTCGTTCGTGATCCACGGCCGTAGCCCGCGCACCGCGGCCGCGGTTTCCTCCGCAAAGGCGCGCTCCACGTACAGGTCGTTGGCGTAGATGGTGGCTGCGACGGGCACCTCGTTGACCGCCAGCGTCGCGGCGTCGTAGAGCCGCGGCCACTCGTACTCGGCGAGCAGGTCCGCCGCCTCCGCGTGGCTGACCAGGCCGCCGTAGTCGTGCCACATCCAGGGATACATGTGCTCCGCGGTGAAGTAGCCCTCCGACTCCACCTCGTCCGGCAGCAGCCGCGCGCACGACCAGCGCGTGGCGCCGCCGTCCGCGTACGACGACTCGTTCAGGTCCGCGTAGAGCGGGTTGCGTGCGTAGCGATCCGTGCCGCCCAGCGCGTCGTGCAGGAACCCATTCGAGCCGAACGGCAGCTCCAGCACGTGGTGCAGAAGCTCCCAGCCGGCGCTGTCGCCCAGCCAGCTGCCGAGCTGCCGGAAGCGTCGCGCGGTCAGCCGGTCGCCGTTGGGCAGGCGGACGTCCTCGTCGTCCAGCCGGCGCAGGATGTCGCGCGTCCGCTGCCGATCGTCCGGATAGCGCTCGAAGTAGCCGCGGTTCTTGTCCAGCAATCGCGCATAGGTGGCGCGGTAGACGTCATCTACCGGCCGGTCGATGGGTGCGACGCCGCCGGTGATGATCGCCCCGGCAAGTCCGTCCGGCGCGATCGACAGGTACGTCAGCGAGGTAAAGCCACCGAAGCTCTGGCCGAGCACCGTCCAGCGGTCCACGCCCAGCTCGTGGCGTACGAGCTCGCAGTCGCGCACGATCGAGTCGGCGCGGAAGTGGGTCAGGTACTCCGCCTGCGCCGCCGCCGAGTCGCCCGGGATCTGGCGGCCGACAGCCGTTGATCGGCCGGTGCCGCGCTGGTCGATCAGCAGCACGCGATAGTCGCGCATCGCCCGCTTCATCCAGCCCGATGGCGGCGCTGTGGGTCGCGTGGCCTCGATGCCCGGTCCGCCCTGGAGGAAGACGAGGTACGGCTTGCTCTGACCGTCAGGGTCGGCCACCTCGCGCGTGAAGACGCTGATCGTGGGCCCGTCTGGATGCGCGTGGTTCAGCGGGACGATGTGCTCGCGCTCGATCGTCACGGCGCCGGGCATGCGGTAGGTCGGCTGCTGATTCACGGCGTCAGTTGTCATGCGCAGCGAGGACAGTAGCGGCCGCGTCGGCAGGCTGCCAACCCGGGTTGATAATCGGCGCCATGAGCATCGGGCCGTCGGGGGCCGAACCGGCGCGGCTGGTCACGCGCGGCTTCGTCGCCCTGGCGGTGGCGACGCTCGCCTTCTTTGTTGCGGCGGGCATCGTGCTGCCGGTCGCGCCCACGTTCGCCAAGGAAGCGCTGGGCGCCGACGAAACCGGCGTGGGGATCGCCATCGCGTCGTTCAGCATCGCTGCCCTCATGCTTCGCCCGCTGGTGGGCTGGTCATCCGACCGATTTGGCCGCCGCCCGCTGCTGATCGGTGGCTCGTTGCTGACAGTTGCAGCGCTCGGCCTGCACCTGGTCGCCTCGGACCTTGCGGTCTTCATCGCGGCCCGTGCGCTGCTGGGCGCGGGGGAAGGCTTCTTTTTCGTTTCGGCGATCGCCGCGGGGGCCGACCTCGCACCGGAGGAACGCCGTGGTGAGGCGATCAGCTTCCTGTCCCTGTCGCTGTACCTGGGCATCGCCATCGGGCCGCCGATAGGCGAAGCGATGCTGTCAGTGGCGCCCGGCTCGTACGACGCGGTGTGGCTTGCGGCCGTCGCTGTCGCCGTTGGTGCCGTCGGTCTGTCGCTCGTAGTGCCCGAGTCGGCGCCGGCCGTGCTGGCGCGTGCCGCGGCGGTGGGAAAGGTACCTCACGTGCGCGCGCGGCTGATCCACCCGGCGGGCATCTTCCCGGGCTTCATCAGTCTGCTCGGCCTGTGGGGCATGGCGGGCTTCTTCACGTTCATGCCCCTCCATGCGCGCGAGCTTGGCATGGGCGGCGCCGGCGGGCCGTTCGTGATCTACGCCCTGGTCGTCGTGGTGCTGCGCGTGATCGGCGCCAGGTGGCCGGACCGTTTCGGGGCGGCACGCGTGTCAAGCGCCGCGCTGGTCGTGTCGGCGATTGGGCTGGCCCTGATCGGCCTCCTCCCCTCGCCTGCGGGGCTCATCGCGGGCACGCTCGTGTTTGCCGTGGGCGTCGCGTTCACCATGCCCGCGCTACTTACGCTTGCCGTGGCACGCGTGCCGCCCACTGAGCGCGGGACCGTGTCCGGCACGGTCACGGTTTTCCTGGATATCTCCTTTGGGGTCGCCCCGGTCACGTTGGGCCTGATCGCCAGTCGGGCGGGGTACTCGCCCACGTTCCTGCTGTCCGCAGCGCTGGCCGCCCTGGGTGCCCTATTGCTGTTCGCGCGCCGCCGCTCGCTGGGCTAGCCGCCCAGGCCGGGCGTGTTGGCGTAGGCGGACAGCGCGGGTTGGCCGCCGAGGTGGGCGTAGAGGACGCGCGACCCGGCCGGAATCTCGCCCGAGCGGACCATGCCGATCAACCCGGCCATCGACTTGCCCTCGTAGACCGGGTCGGTGAGCATGCCTTCCGTCCGCGCGGCGAGCTGGATCGCCTCGATCGTTTGGTCGTCCGGTACGCCGTAAACGGGTCCGGCGTAGCCGTCCACGAGGGTGATCTCGTCGGCGCGCAGGTCGCGGTCGATCCCGATGGCCGCAGCGGTGGATCGGGCGATGCGGGTCACCTGGTCGAGCGTCTTTTCGATCGTCCTGGAGGCGTCTATGCCGATCACCCGGCGGTCTCCCCTCCCCTCGAGCGCGGTGCCCGCGATCATGCCCGCGTGCGTTGAGCCTGTGACCGTGCACACGATCACCGTGTCGAAGAACAGCCCCAGATCCTTCTCCTGTGCGGCGACCTCGCCCACCCAGTTGGCGAACCCCAGGCCACCGAGCGGATGGTCCGATGCCCCGGCGGGGATCGGATAGGGCCTGCCGCCTGCGGCCTCCACCGAATCCAGCGCGGCTCGCCAGCTGTCGCGAATGCCGATGTCGAAACCCGCTTCGTCAATGCGCATGTCGCCGCCCATGATCCGGGTCAGCTGGATGTTGCCCACGGTCTCGTAGCCGGGATCGTCCCAGTCCACCCAGTGCTCTTGCACGGTGACCACGCCGAGACCCAAGTGTCTGGCCACGCCCGTGACCGCACGAGTGTGGTTGGACTGGATGCCGCCGATGGACACGAGCGTGTCGCAGCCCTTGGCCAGCGCGTCTGCTGCGAGGTACTCAAGCTTGCGCACCTTGTTGCCGCCGAACGCGATGCCGCTGTTGCAGTCCTCGCGCTTGGCCCAGATCTCCACCTTGCCGCCAAGCGCGGCGGACAGGCGCGGCAGCGGATGGACCGGCGACGGCCCGAACATCAGCGAGACACGCGGGAATTGGTCGATGCTCATGGGCGAGACGCTAGCAGCCGTCAGCCGCGCGGCGCATCCGAATGAGCTCCCGCCGCAGGCGCTTGCTGGGCCGGCCTTCTCCACGAACGGCCTTGATGCCGGGCGCGATCTCGGTCACGGCGGGTGGCGGGCTCCGGTCCACGTAGCAGGTCACCGCGACCGGGGCGCCGACACGCACCTCGATCGGCAGCACGACATCCACTATCCGCTCGCGCGCGGCGATCAGGGCATGCACCTCGTCACCGGCCCGAACCTTGGTCGATGCCTTCGCCTGAGTGCCGTTGACGCGTACGTGCCCGCCTTCACACAGCTTGGTCGCGCTGGGCCGCGTCTTGACCAGCCGGACGGCGCACAGCCAGCGATCGATGCGTGTCTCCTGGGTCGCGGGCTTCTCCGTCACGGCTTGATTGTGGCTCCTGCCCAGATCCCCACTGAAAATCGACGATGGTCGGGGTGGCCACGAATGTTCGAGTCAGGTTGAATGGGTCCCAATGCTGAACCAACGCTTTCGCCTGGCAACCATTGCATCCGTGACTCTCGCGATCGTTTGTGGCGTCGCGGTGAGCGCACCGGCTGAAGCTGCGACTCGATTCGACTACGTCTTTCCGGTGGTCGGCCGCGCCAGCTACGCGCACCGTCACAGTGGCTACCCGGCCAGCGACATCCTTGCCGACTGCGGCCTGCCGGTCGTCTCACCAGTTGACGGCGTCGTGCTGGAGGTCAGCCGCGCGGACACGTGGAGGCCCGGTGACGGCGGGGCCACGCGCGGCGGCAAGTTCGTATCCATCCGGGGCGTGGATGGCGTGCGCTATTACGGATCGCACCTGGAGCGGGTAAAGCGCGGCATACAGCCCGGCGTTCGGGTAGAGGCCGGGCAACGCCTGGGCAGGGTCGGGCGGACGGGCCGCGCGGGCGCATGCCACCTGCACTTCGGGATCTCACCGGTCTGTCAGGGGACCGGCGATTGGTGGATCCGACGTGGCGTGATCTGGCCCGGGCCGTACCTCGACTCGTGGCGCGGAAAGAATGGCGCCCAGCCGCGCTCGCCGCGCCGCGAAGTGCGCGACTGGCTCAACGAGAACGGCTGCCCGCCAAAGCCGAGTTAGCCGCCGTCGCGGAGCGCTAGACTCCCGCGCAGTGACAAGAGAGGGGGGCTTCCGCCCAGCCGCGCTGCTGCTCTCCGTGCTGCTGGCCGGCTGCGTGAGCGTCGCCCCGGGGCCGGCATCCTCGAGCCCTCCGGCAGCAAACGCCAGACACGCCGTGGGACGTCGAGCTGCGCAACGTCTCTCCGGACGGCGTGCGCTCGCTGGAGTCAGCGCTGCAACTGTTCGTGATGGCATACGGGCCGATTCCCGGCGTTGAGGGCGTGCCGGACACATCCGAGCGCGTCGAGGGCACCCTCGCCCGTCGCGCGATCCTGGCTCACTACGACGAGCTGACGGCCGAGCAGCAGGCAGCGGTGGATGAATGGTTCGCGCCGGACCCCGATGCGCCGTTCGTGGAGATCGGCCCGGCGGCAGTCGCATCCGTTGGCAATGTCGGGCTCAACACCGTGCTTGCCCCAAGGGGGGCGCTGACCCCGCTTCAGCAGGCAATCGTCGACGCCACGGACGACTACCGCACCGCGATCGCGGCCAAGATCGGTGACATCCCCGGGCCCATCACGCTCACCTTTCCCACCAAGCAGCGTCCCGATGCGCTGGCAGACGCTGACGGGGTTTGGACGGGCGGGGCATATGCCGGCTGCAACATTCGCTGGTTCACCGGTGGCCTGACGGACGCTGCGCTCAACATCCTGCTCACCGCCGCCCACGAGACGTTCCACTGCTTCCAGGCCGGCAACTTCAACAGCAGGGATCGCTACATCAACGGCCCTGATTGGTGGCAGGAGGGCGGCGCGGAGTGGGTTTCGTACGACGTCGCCGGTGCGCCGCAGGACGGCGGATTCTGGGATGACTACGTCGATCACCCGGAGACGCCGCTCTTCCAGCGCACATATGACGGCGTCGGCTTCTGGGCGGATCTTGCCGCGACGGGCATCGATCCGTGGCCGAAATGGAAGGCAATCTGGGATGGATACGTGAACGAGGCGGCATGGGTCGCATCCGGCGCCGAGGACGACACGTTCCTGGACTCATGGGGGTCTGGGTGGTTCCGCGAGCCCGACCGCGGCGCGGCGTGGGACCTGATTGGACCCGGAGTGCCGCCGGGCGACGCCACGCCGGACCCGCTGACCATCGCGAACGGAGTGCCGGCATCCGTGTCGAGCGGTGGCTACGCGACGTCGCAATACCACGCCACCTCGTCGGCGGACATCGTGATCGTCACCGGGAGCGGGCACATCAGGATCTCCGACCGGTCCGTGGATGAGCCGCTTGCGATTGGACAGCGGTTCTGCACCAAGCCAGGCGGCTGTGTCTGCCCGGACGGCAAGCCACTCCCCTTCCCGCTCACGCAGCTGGCCACGTTCTTTGCGGTGGCCGTCTCAGGCAGCTCGAGCAGCTCTTCCGGCACCCTCGCGGGCGTCAGCCTGGCCGACTTCTGCAAGGAGGACGAAGAGCCCAGGGAGGTCATGGTCACAGTCGATCGGCCGGCGATGCAGGGGGTGCTGCCGGGCAGGATCGTGGACCTTGTGAGCTGTGACGGTCCATATGGGACCTGGACGGGCGTCTTCCGAACCGGTGGCCTGAGCAACCAGGGCTTCGAGGTACCGTGGACCGACATTCCCGTCCAGTTCACGATGCCCGCCGAAGGCGGCGTCCAGACGACCAGCACTGCTACGTCGGCAATCGTGCCGACCCCGATCGGACCATTCCCGGTGGATTACGACGTGACGATCACGGTCACCGGCGGAACGATGACGATCGTGCTCGTGCCGGGCGCCGAGTTCATGGGCAACGCCCTCGTGGACATCCCCATCCAGCCCGCCCCGGAAGGTGCCTGCCCGGAGTAGTGCGCGACGACCGGCGTGCCCGCACGGGCCGCTCAGTCGGGCGGGATGTTGTGGTTGAGCCTGAACAGGTTCGTCGGGTCGTATTGGCGCTTGAGTGCCACGAGGCGGTCGAACTTCGCCTGGCCGTAGCTGGTCAGGGAAAGCTGGCGGGCATCGGCGCGTGGGCCTTCGGCGCCCAGGAAGTTGACGTACTCACCGGCCCTGGCTGAGGGCTGCAGCGCGGCGTGGAACGAACGCGTCCAGGCGATCCGTGCGTCGTCGTCGCGAGCGTCGCTCCAGAAGCCGTAGACGTTGATCCAGTAGCGCGCGGAACGATCAGGGAAATGCCGTTGCGTCGTGGGCGACGCGGCTGAACGCGCCACCCATGTGGTGGATGTCCACGGCGGAGCCCACGGACAGCCGTCCCACGTGATCGAGCACGGCGCCTATCTCCGGCTCGCCGAGCCGGTCAAAGGGCACGTTCTTCCAGTATGCCCGGCTGCCGCGCGGGAACAGCCCGTCCGCCTGGGATTGCCAATCCACCCAGCGCGCCGGTTCCAGGGCCTCCACATCAGGCGTGGCGAGCGCGCGCATTCGATCCACGAGCCGCTCCGCCTCCGCCTGGTCGTCTCCAGCCCACGCGAAGCCAACGAGCATCAGCGTGTCGTCGCCAAGCTCCCAATCCGGTGCCGGGACGATGAAGGTGACGATCGAGGTCAGCTGATCGGGCAGGTCCGCCGTCCACTGCTCGTACGCCTCCAGGGCGGCGCGCCAGTGCTCCCGGCGGTAGATCAGGTTGCCCGTGAACAGCTTGGGTCCAAGCCGTTGCGCCCGATAGGTGATCGATGTCACCACGCCGAAGTTACCGCCGCCCCCGCGCAGGCCCCAGAAGAGCTCGGGGTTGACCGATTCGCTCGCCTGCACCCGCTCGCCGGCCGCGGTCACCAGCTCCGCGCCGGCCATGTTGTCGATCGTCAGACCGTGCGCGCGCGTCAGCCAGCCAAAACCGCCGCCCAGGGTCAAGCCGAACAGGCCGGTGCCCGACACGACTCCCACCGGGACGATCAGCCCCGCTTCCTCCGTGGCGCGATCCAGGTCGCCCAGCGTCACGCCCGCGCTGCTGGTGACCAGGGCTGCCTCCCTGTCGCAGCTCACGTCGTTGAGCGCGCCCAGGTCGAGCACGATGCCGTCGTCAACGGTGCCGTTGCCGGCCACGTTGTGCCCGCCGCCGCGAACGGCGAGGAGCAACCCGTTATCGCTTGCGAAGCGGACGGTGGGTGCGATGTCAGCCGTGGACGCGGCGCGGACGACGGCCAACGGCCGCCGGTCGATCATGCCGTTCCACACGGCACGCGCTTCGTCGTAGGCCGGGGACGTGGCGTCGATCACCTCGCCCTCGACAGCGGAGCGCAGCTCATCGAGCTGGGCAGCAGTCGGGTCGTGACTCATGGCTTGAATTGTCGCTCAGCCCTGAGCACATCCCTGAGCGTGTCGACCAACTGATCGGCATGGTCGCGCCGGAAGATGAGCGGCGGGCGGATCTTGAGCGTGTTGCCGTGGCGTCCGGTGCGGCCGATGAGCACGCCGGACTGGCGCATGCCCTCCACGATCTCCTCCGCCGCAGTAGCGTCAGGTTGAGAGGCGCCCGGTGTGACGAGCTCAACGCCGATCGCCAGCCCCACGGCGCGGACCTGGCCGATCATCGGTGTGACTGAAGCGATGTCGCGCAGGCGCCCCGCCAGGTACTCCCCGATCACGCGACTGTTCTCAACGATCCCCTCGTCGTCCATGACCTCCAGCACGGCCAGCGCGGCGGCCATTGCCACGGGATTGCCGCCGAACGTGCTGAAGAACTCGCCATCTGGTGAAAAGGCAGTTGCAAGCTCGCGCCGGGTGATGACCGCGGCCACGGGGTGGCCGCTGCCCATGGGCTTGCCCAGCGTGACGATGTCCGGCTGGATGCCCAGCCGCTGGTAGCCCCACATCGCCGACCCGGTGCGGCCGTAGCCGCTCTGGACCTCGTCGGCGATCCACAGTGCCCCCGCAGCGTGCGTGCGGCGAACGAGCTCCAAAGCGGTCGCGCCGTCCAGGTCAATGATCCCGTCGCTGGTCAGCACGGCGTCCAGAATCGCCACGGCGGGCTTGTGGCCGGCCCGGGCCAGGGATCGGACCGCGGCATCGAAATCGTCGAGCGAGCCGTCCAGGCCGCGCAGCGTGTCCGGCGGCCGCCACGTACGAACGTGCTCCGGCACGCGTCCGCTCCACTCCTCGGGCGTCAGGGCATTGATCGCGTCTGTGATGCCGTGATAGGCCCAGTCGGTGGTGATGCCGCCACTCCCCCCGGTCGCGGCGCGCGCGATGCGCCAGGCGAGATCGTTCGCCTCCGAGCCCGAGTTGACGAACATGACCGTGTCCAGCGCACCGCCGGTGGAGGCGATGAGGCGCTCGGCGACCTCGATCGCGCTCTCGTGCAGGTAGCGCATGTTCGTGTTCAGGCGTCGCGCCTGGCGGACGACAGCCTCGACCACGCGCGGATGCTCGTGGCCCACGACGGGCACGTTGTTGTACCCATCGAGGAAGCGCCGCCCTGCGGCGTCGATCAGCCACACTCCGTCGCCGCGGACCAGGTGCAGCGGTTCACGGTACGTGGGCGCGGTCATGGCCGGACCTACGGCGCGCGCTCGGCGCTCCGCGAGCGCCGCTACGGACCACCCCTTGCCCGGCTCTCGTCCACCCAGCCGATGCCGAACGTCATCCCAGCCGATCGACTCGAACAGCCGCAGGATCTTGACCGCCTGTCCGCGCAGGTGAGGCATCAGAGCGGCTGGATCGTCGTACAGGGCAGCGCGCGAGGCGGGCACGACGATGCCCGCGCACATTCGCGCGGCGATCAGCTCGCCCACGATGCTTCGCTCGTCCGGTTCCAGCGGCGTGATCTTTTCGTATCCGTCGAGCGCAACACGGCAGACGCGGAAGAACTCGTCGATGTCTTCCTCGCGGCCGTCAACGACTGTCTCAAGGACCGCGGCGAGATCAACGACCAATGCCGACCATGAAGCGTCACCGAAGTCGATGACTCCGGTCACCTGCCCGTCGTCGTCGACGAGAGTGTTCGAGGCACAGTGATCCGTGTGGATGACCTGGTGGCGCAAGGTGGGCCATATCGGCGTCACCTCCCGCTCGTAACGATCGAGGGCGCGCTCGACCAGCCCGCGGATGTCGGCATCGGGGATCGCATCTATCGAGGGTCGAAGCATGAGCGCGTGCTGGGCATCCCAGAGCATCACGCGCGCGGCGGCCGGATGCCAGAAGCTGCGCAAGGCCCGACCCACCCGTGCGGCCATCGTGCCCCAGTCGCGAACGGCCTGGTCGGTCAGGCTGGCGCCTTCGACCGACGCCCGACCCGGCAGCCTGTCGTACATCCGCGCCCAATGGATGTCCCCTCCCCGTTCGACCCGGGCGTGGAACGCGTCGGGCTGCCCGGGGATGGACCACGGCAGGGCGACCGGAAGCTGTGGGTCGACCTGGACGATGCGCTGGGCGGCCAGCGCCTCCATCTCGAGCTGGCCGGGCGACTCGGCGGCATTGGAGATCTTGAGCACGGTCGCGCGATCGCCGTCGATCAGGAATGTCTGGTCTCTCTCGCTGTCGGTGGCTGTTGCCGTGCCCTCAACGCCGAAGACCTCGCGCGCCACCGCCGCGCCCTCTTCGTCCGAGAAGCTCGGCGGTCGTGCGGTCAGGACCCGATCGACGATTTCTCCGCTCATCGGCGTCAGCATAGGTTGCGTGCCGGTGTACATTCGCCACGGCCCGCAGCCTCGCAAGAAGGGGACCCGATGACCCGTCACCCGCTTCGCCTGCTCTGGATGGCCGCCATCGTTGCGGCGCTCGTTGGCACGTCGCTTCCCGCGGTTGCGAGCGCCGGCACAGTCCAATCGATCTGGGGGTGGGTCACGGCGCGCAAGCCCACCACTAGCAGCTACCAGCCGGGAGCAAAGGACCAGGGCAACTCTGCGGGCGGAACAAACACCGTGTCGCGCACTGGCACTGGCACCTACTCGGTCATTTTCAGTGGCCTGGACGCCGGCAACTGTGTTGACGACGGGTGCCCGGGTACAGCCCTGGTCACTGCGCTTTCGCAGAGCCAGCGAACCTGTCTGCTTGCCGACCTCAGGAGCATCCTGCCGGTGACGGCGCATGTCGCGTGCGTCGATCGTCATGGGCAACCCGGCGAACTCAGCGTTCAGCGTGAACTTCCTGGCACCGCGCGGCCAGGTGGGAACGTGGCGTATCTGTACGCGAACGACGACGGTGCGTCCGACTACGACCCCGAATTCGAACTACAGCTTCAACTCATTCCCAGGCTCCTCAACGCCCAACCACATCCACCGGTTCGTTCCCGGTCTCTACCGGGTCGAGCTGTACGGCGACACCCACGCCACGCTCCAGGGAAACATCCAGGTCAGCTCAACAGAGGCCAACTGCAAGATCGACAGTCGCTACGTGGTGAATGCCGCCAACCCTCCGTTCTCCGGTCCCAACGTTCGCTGTCGCGATTTTGCCGGCATGGACACGGACGCGACCTACTTCATGGCCTTCACGAATGGGTCGGGCCTCAAGGGGATCAACGGCAGTGACGCGTACGTCTTTGCCGACAAGCCCAGCAGCGGCTCGTACACGCCCGCGGCAGCCTTCCGCTACTCATCGAGCGGCCAGAACCCGACCATCACGCGGTCGGGAACCGGCTCCTATTCCGTACGGCTTCCCGGACAGATGCTCGGCGGGAGCGCCCAGGTCACGGCCTTCGGCGACGACAAGACCATGTGTCAGTTGTCCGCGATCCAGAAGAAGTCGAACCCGCAGCGCGTCGGCGTGCTGTGCTTCAAGCCCAACGGAGCCCGCGCCGACAGCAAGTTCTACCTGACCTTCACCCGCTGACGGCCGGCGCCGCGCGGCGCCAGCGTGCGCTAGCGAGGCTCCAGGATCACGACGGCGGTCTGGCGCGGTCTTCGTGCCGACCAGCTGGCCAGATTGTCAGCGCCGTCGTACTCGCCCCAGCGCGCCCATAGACGCGGCCGCTCATCGGGCGTGGCCGCGCGAGCGCGAACGGCGCGCGGCCCGTCCTTGAGCTTGACTGAGGTTTCCGGATCCGCCTGCAAATTCAGCCACCACGATGGCTCGGGCGCGCCCCAGCCGTTCATTGCCATCGTGACGAGGTTCTGGCCGTCCTCGAAATAGCCCACGATTACGTGACGCTTCCTGCCTGATCGGCGACCGGTGGTAGTGAGGCGCATCATCCCCCACTGCTTGGGAGTGGCATGACGAAGTCCGACCCGGCCGCCGGTGACGCGGTAGATCGCTCGGTGGATGGACCAGGCTATGCGGATGAACCAGCGTGGCGGAAGCGTCGCCGGGCGCGTGGTCGGAGCATCGTTGCCGATGGTCAAAAGACGTGACTCCTTCATGGAATGGGCGAAGACCGCCGATTGGATGACGCTACGGCCGGATGTTGCGGTTGACTCGGAACAGGTTTGCGGGGTCGTACTTGGCCTTGACTGCTTCCAGCCGCCGATAGTTCGCGCGATACGACTCGACCGTTCGCTCGTCGGCCTCGTCCGAGGTCTGGAAGTTTATGTAGTTGCCGCCAGTTGAGAACGGCCTGATGGCCGACCACGCGTTGCGCACCCACTCCTGGTTGGCCGGACCCGCGGCGCTGTCCGGCGGCCACATCGATTGGATCACGCAGGCGAACGCCGCATCGCGGTTGCCGATCGCGCCGTCATCCTCGGGATGCTCGTTGAGTGCCCCGCTTACCTGGAACAGAACCATCTGGTTGGCGGGTGCCGCAAGGCCTTCGAACTGGGCGTTGAAGGCTTCGAACAGCTCGTCGCTGAGACGCGGCACGAACTCCGACTTCCAGTAGTAATGGTTGCCCTTGGGCTGGGTCGCGTCGAGCATGGATTGTTGGGCGGTGTAGTCCTTGACCTGGATCAGGTCGGCCAGCGGTTGGCCGTGGGACTTGATCGGCGCCAGATCTTCCTGTGCCTGCTCAGGGTCGCCCGAATGACAGACGAGGATCGCGATCATCGGCTTGCCGTGTGCTTCCTCGGGCAACCACGGCGCGGGTGGGGCATTGCGCCTCAGCACTACGGACGTGAGTTCGCGCGGCGCCGACTCGGCTACCCGTCTGAAGACATCGAGGACGCCCGGCGCCGCGGCGCCCGGCCAGGCAATGATCCCGGCCGTGACTTTGGGGCCGACTTCATGAAGCCTGAACACGAACTGTGTCACGACTCCAAAGTTGCCGCCCCCACCTCGCAGGGCCCAGAAGAGGTCGGCGTTCTCCGATCGAGAGGTGTGGGCGACCTTGCCGTCGGCGGTCACTATCTCAGCCGATTCAAGGTCATCCACCGTCCAACCGAAACGCCGGCTGAGGTATCCGAACCCGCCGCCCAGAGTCAGCCCCGCCGTGCCCGTAGCCGAAACGAAGCCGAGCGTGGTTGCGAGTCCATGCGGCTGAGTAGCCTGGTCGACATCGCCCAGCGTGCAGCCTGGGCCGACACGCGCGAGCTTTGCCGCCGTATCCACTTCGATCTCGCGCATGCCGGACAGATCGAGCGTGATGCCCCCGTCGGAAAGCGCCAGTCCGGCGATGTTGTGGCCGCCGCCCTTGATCGACAACTCAACTCCGCGGTCTCGCGCGAAACTGACGGTGGCTACGACGTCGGCGACCGACTGCGCCTGGATCACCACCGCCGGCCGCTTCCTGATCATGCCGTTCCAGAGTTGGATGGCCTCGGCGAACGCGGCATCATCCGGGTACACGAGAGCCCCATGCAAAGTCTCTGCAAATGAGCTGAGGGCCGCCCGGTCCACGCCGCGCGCGGCGCCGTCTAGGCCGGTCATCTGGACTTCACTCACGGTCATTTCTCCAAACTGCGGACACGCATAGCCTGACACTGGCCGCAAGTGACCCTAGCCGGCCAGCGTCGTCCCCCGCCGTGGGTTGGCTCGGAACACTCCGTACCAGTGGCCGTGGACGAACTCGTGGGTCGCGACCAGCTCGTAGCCGGCCAGGTGCATCTGGAGCCGAACGCGGCGCGGCACACTGCCGTGCGGATTGATCCACCGAGCTGCGATGCCCTCGAGGCGCGACTCCAGGATCGCCACTCTGCCACCCGGACGGATCAGCTGGCGTGCGTCCCGAAAGTAGCGGACGGGCCGGCGCAGGTGGTGGTAGGTGGCCGAGACAAACAACAGGTCGACCGGTTCGGGCAGCTCCAGCCGGCGCCTGCCGGTGAGGACGAGCTGCAGGTTGTTGATGTCGCGCTCCTGGGCTGCCCGACTCATGTCGTCGAGCGTGGCGCGGTCCACGTCCACTGCGTAGCAGATGCCAGCTGGGCCCACCACTTCGGCCAGGAGCAGGGTGAAGTGGCCGTAGCCCGGTCCCAGGTCGGCGACGCGCTCGCCGGAGCGGACGCCGAGTGCGGCTATTACGGCATCCGGATGTCGCAGCCTGTCGCGGCGCTGACCGCCCCTGAACATGGCCTGTTGCAGCGTGTCCGGCAGCCGCACAAAGACTGCCCTCGCCATCTGCCTGAGCATCGACGGAGACTAGCCGGGAGATCCCGTCCAGCCTTCGGCTGGCCTACTCCAGGGCGGCGCGGCTGGGCACCTCCTGCAGCAGCCACGAGTTGCCGTCGGGATCGGCGAAGCTGGCGTACGAGCCGAAATCGCCGCGATTTGGGTCAGGTCCGGCCATCTGGCCCTGTGCGCCGAAATGGAAGATGTCGCTGATCTCGACCCCACGGTCACGCAGCTCACGGTGCGCCGGCTCAATGTCCGCGACTACGAGGTACGTGTTCACGTACGTGCCCGCGGGCGACTGGGGCATGCCCGTGCCAAAGGTGATCGAACAATTCGAGCCGACAGGCGTGAACTGCACCACGCGCATTCCCGGCGCCGGCTGTGTATCGACGTCGAGATGCCACCCGGCCTGCTCGTAGAACGCCTTCGCCCGATCAACGTCGCTGACCGGCAATGTGATTGCCTCGATCGCGAATCTCATCTCATCGCTCCTATCTCAGCCGGCTGACCGGGACTGTCGATCCAGAGCCGCACGGCACGAGTCCTATGTACTGATGGCTACCCGTTTCGGCCGGTTGGGTGCGCTCTGGTGCAAATTGGGACCCTTCCTGAACCAGGCGGGAGGCTAGCCGACCGCACGAATGACCGCATGGTCCTGATGACTTTGGTAATCCTGTACCAGGGCGCAGGTTGGGGCATTGTGAGCCCCGGTCGTCCAAGTCGAACGTATGCGGAGCAAGGCAGTGTCGAAACGAATCGGTCTGGTTTTTACGCTGGCGATCGCGGCAACCGCGATGGCCGCGCCGGTCTCGACGGCCGCGGCGGGCCGGATATCAATCGACGTGATCGAGAACTTCCAGACCGTGGTGCCCGTCCGCGATGACGGCTTCCCGGTGGCCTCGCTGATGCGCGCCGACTGCGCCTTCGTGGTGCGCCTCGAGCTGCGTGACGGGTCGTCGATCGAAACGATGCAGTGCCAGCTCAGCGACGCCCCGATGAGCAACAAGGTCTACCAGGGCGTCGCGCCGACGCACACGTACAAGCTGACCGGCGGTGCGTGCGAGTGGTGGTCCGACTACTGGTACAACAAGGCCGGGCTGGATGTGGCCGCCGCGAGCTTCAGGCTCGTGGTCTACCCGAATGGCAGGGTCTTCACCGTCTCAACCTATGGGGCTGACCCGCTCGCCTGCGAATAGTCCGGGCGCCGGCGCTCGGTCGCTGAAGGCAGCGACCTACTCGATCGCTGGCTTCAGCGGTGCGGCAGGCCCGGACGGGCGCCCGGCCGCTCCCCTGCCCAGCAGCAGCAGTCCTCCTACGGCGCCCACGATGAGCGCGCCGATGATGCCGAGCGAGGCAAAGCCTGCCGCGCCCAGCAGCACGCCCGAACCCAGGCTGGCGATGGCGGACGTGCTCCAGATCAGCGCATCGGCCACGCCCTGGGCGCGTGCCCGCTCTGTGGACGACACGCCGCCGGTGAGCATGGTGCTGCCCGCCACGAAACCAAGGTTCCAACCCCAGCCGAGCAGGAAGAGGGCGATCAGCAGGGCCAGCTGATCGGCGGGCGCGGCCAGCGCCGAGAGCAGCGCCGAAACGATGATGAGCACGAAGCCGGCGGCGATGATGGTCAGCGATCCGAACCGGTCGGTAAGGCGGCCCGAGAGCGGTGCCAGCGCAAACATGCCGAAGATGTGGGCCGAGATCACCACGCCCACCGCGGACAGGTCGTGACCGTGGTCGGTCATGTGGAGCGGTGTCATGGTCATGATCAGGACCATCACGAACTGGCCGGCAATGAGTGCCAGGACCGCCAGGCCCACGGCGGGGCGGCGCAGGACGGTGCCGATGCGCGCCGCCGCGAGGGGCGTCATACCTGCATCAGCTGAATGGTCGGCCAGGTCGCGCGGGTCGGGGCGCAGGAAGGTGAAAGAAAGCAGGGCCGCGCCGGCGACGAGGACGAGCGGCACCAGGTAAGGCCCGGCCAGGCGGGGCAGTCCCATTGAGACGGCGATGTCGCCGCTGAGGCCGACCAGGTTGGGACCGATGACTGCGCCCACAGTGGCTGCCCAGACGACGATGCCGATCGCAGTAGCGCGACGGCGGGCCGGGTACATGTCCGCGGCGGCATAGCGCGATAGCTGGTTGGAGCTGTTGCCGAAGCCGATGGCGACGCAGCCGGCGAGGAGGATCGGGAACGACTGGGCGACGATGCCGCCAATGGCGATCAGCGCACCGACGACACCTACCAGGTAGCCGCTGACGAGGCCCGGGCGCCTGCCCCAGCGGCCCATGATCGCGCCGAGGACTGTCGCCCCCACTGCCGCTCCGAACACCACCGCGGCAGCCGGCATGCCGGCCAGGGCGCGAGTCTGGCCCAGCTCGATGGCCACGATCGAAGTCACCGTGACCGCGGCGATGTGACCCGTGCTGCCCAGCGCTACGCCCGTGAAGAGCACGGCGACGATGCGCCGCCGGAGCGCGTTCAGGAGCGGATCAGCGAGCGCCATCGCGACAGGTTACGGGCAGTGCACCAACCCGCGTGCTATCGGCCCGCGCACCCTCGCTCAGTCGCCGCCGATGTGCGCGAAGCGGCGCCAGAGCAGGACCATCACGAGGGCTGAGCCAACGAAGCCGAACCAGAACGGCGCCACGATGCCCGAGGCGCTGGCCAGGATGCCGCCGATCGGCGTGCCGATGACCAGGCCGCCCGTGTTTGCCACGCGGTAGACGCCTCCGACACGCCCGAGCAACTGGTTGGGCACCGCTCGCTGGCGGATCACGGTGGATGCGGTGGCCCACACGAAGGCATGGATGCCGAATACGAACATCACCAGCAGGGCCACGTGGGAGGAGGTGGTCAGCGCGAGCCCCAGGTGAGTGATCGTCTCGATCAGGAAGCCGGCGCGCATGATGTCACCCAGCCTGAAGCGTCGCTCGAGAGCGCCGTAGGACAGCGTGCCCACGACGCCACCCAGTGCGGTCGCTGTCGTCAGCAGTCCGAATCCCACAGCGTCCATCTGCAGGCGCTCGGCCGCGTAAAGGACGAGCACGCCCCATGCCGCGCCGTAGGTGACGTTGAACGCGAAAATGGTCAGTGCAAGCGTGCGCATCGGGCCGTGACCGGCGAGCCACCGCGCGCCCTCGGCCAGGTCCTGCCAGAAAGGTGCACGATCCTCCGCCGGCGCCCGTCGGACTGCGCCAACGCTTGAGGCGATTCGCGAGATGAGCAGCGCGCCAAGCACGAACGCGGCGGCGTTCGCGGCAAATGGGATGGACATCCCGACAACGAAGAGGAACGCTCCGATGGGCGGTCCGGCCAGCTGGTTGACCAGGATGAATGCACCCTGCATGCGCGCATTGCCGATGCCCAGGTCCTCGCGCGCCACCATGCTTGGCAGGAGAGTGCTGCTCGCCGCGTCGGCAAACGTCTCAGCGGTGCCGAGCAGGAAGATGGCGGCCAGGACCACGGCGATGCTGACATTGCCGGTGACGATCGTCGCGACGAGCACCACCAGCACCACCGCACGGCCGACGTCGGCAGCAATGACCATGCGCCGTCGATCGAAGCGATCGGCAACGCCGCCGCTGACGAGCCCGAACAGCAGCGCGGGCAGGAAGTGGAATAGAAGCGCGAGCGAGACCAGGAACGGGTCGCGTGTCTGGGATGCGACCAGGAGGGGTCCTGCAGCGAGGACTATCCCGTCGCCGGCGTTGTTGACGACCGTTGCCGAGAGCAGCCGCCTGAAGTCGCTTCCGAGGCGTGCCGGAACGATCGCTTCGACCAGCCAGCCAATTGGATTTCGCACGCGCGCAGTATCGGGCTGATCGACGCCGGCACGCCGCCCTGCAGCGCTAGCCGGTGGTCACGATGCGTCCGTCGCGCAGCTCGATGACCTGATCGGCAAGATCGATCAGGCTGCGGTCGTGAGTGGCCATGATCGCCGTGATGCCATGCTCCTTGACCAGCGTGCGCAGCATGGTCACGATGCCCCGCCCGGTCTCGGAGTCGAGCTGGCCGGTTGGCTCGTCGGCGAGCAGCAGATCGGGGCGATTGGCCAGGGCGCGCGCGACGGCGACACGCTGCTGCTCGCCACCGGACAGCTCGTGTGGCCGATGGTCCATGCGCTCGCCAAGCCCCACCAGCGTCAGCAGCTCACGCACGCGGGCCCCGCGCACGGACGGATCGGCACGGACCAGCCGTAGCGGCACCTCGACGTTCTCCGCGGCGGACAGGATCGGCAGCAGGCCCATGGTCTGGAACACGAAGCCGATCCGGCGCCGGCGGAAGTCGACCAGCTGCTCCTCGCCCAGCTCCGAGATCGGCTCACCGTCAACCACTACCCTGCCCGCGCTGGGCCGGTCCAGGCCGCCGATCATTGACAGCAGCGTCGTCTTGCCACTCCCCGATCGGCCGCGGATGGCCACGAGCTGGCCGTGCGGCACGCGCAGGCTGACTCCTCCCAGCGCACGGACCGGGTCAGCGCCGGTCTGGTAATCGCGAACGAGCTCGAATGCCTCGACCATCGGCTGCTCGACGGCGGCGCGCGCCTCTGGCCGGGCGTAGCGCAGGTCAGTCTCGGTCACTGACCGCCTCCTCCTCATCAGCCGCGTTGCTGGTCCGCGCGTCCGGCCAGATGGTGATGTGGTCACTCTCCAGCACCACTCGCACGCGGCGCTCCAATCCGAGTGCCTCCACCGCGGCGCGGGGCAGCTGCAGCCGACCGACGCGATCGAGGACGGCGTACTCCTCCGCGATCACCTCGTGCTCGCCTGCGCTCGACACCGATCGCCGACGGAGTGTCTCCGTGCTGGTGCGCCCGTCGCGGATGGCGATCGTGCGCTGCACCTGGTCGTTCACGAGCGGGTCGTGGGTGACGACGACGATCGTGACGCCGAGCTGCTCGTTCGCGCGGCGGAGTACATCGAAGACCTCGTGGGCGGTCGTGGTGTCGAGCTCGCCGGTGGGCTCGTCGGCGAGCAGCACGCGCGCCCGGTTGGCCAGTGCGACGGCAATCGCGACGCGTTGCTGCTCGCCGCCGGACATCTCGTGTGGCCTGCGATCTGCACGGTCACCCACGCCGATCATGTCGAGCATCTCCGTCGTCCGCTCGTGACGCTCGCGGCTGGGAACGCCGTCGAGCACCATTGGCAGCTCGACGTTCTCGCGCGCGGTCAGGTAGGGCAACAGGTTGCGCGTCGTCTGCTGGCGCACGAAGCCGATCACTCGGCGCCGGTACCCGGTCAGCTCGCGGCCGCCCATTTCGCCCAGCACGTGCCCGTCGACCACGGCCCTACCGGCCGACGGAACGTCCAGCCCGCCGAGGATGTTCATCAACGTGCTCTTGCCGCTGCCAGAGGCGCCCACGATGGCCACGAACTCGCCCGCGTCAAGAGTCAGATCGAGGCCCTGCAGCGCGACGACCTCCAGGTTGGCGACCTTGTAGATCTTGACCAGGCCGTGGCACGAGATGAGCGGCGCTGAGCGCGGGTCCATCAGTCGCTCGTGATGCGCAGGGCGTTGATGATCGCTGCGCGGCGTGACAGCCATGTGCCGATGATGACAGCGATCAGGGCGATTGCGGCCAGGGCGGCCGAGACCACAGTCAGGGTGACCCAGTCGACCGACAGCGGAATGCTGCCCCGCGACCCGCTCAGGGTGCCCAGGTCGACCGCCGGCGCCACGGCCAGTGCCACGCCGATGCCCAGCGCCAGGCCGACAGGCAGGGCCATCACGATCGGCGGCGCGTGCTCGAAGATCGTCAGCCGCGTCTGCTGTCCACCGTCCAGGCCAAGCGTGCGCAGGATCGCCGCATCGCGCGTGCGTCGGCTGGCGGAGAGCATCACCGAACCAAGGATGGTCAGCACCGCGTAAGCGATCGAGATGCCCAGCGCGACGGCGAAGCCGGCGCCCACGACGCCAACAAGCGGCTGGTTGCGCAACGTGTCGTAATGGTCGTAGCGCGACTGGAGGCGAATGCCGCTGGTGTCCGGGCGGAGCAGGTCGGTCAACGGGCTGATTGCCTCCGGTGCGGCGCGGATCCACATCACGGTGGGTGGGACGGCGTCACCCATCCTCTCTCGCAGGTGTTCGTAGGGAATGATTACGAACGAGGATTCGGACACCAGCCCGGGCATGGCCGAGCGAACCTCGACTATCTCCAGCACCAGGGCGCGGCCGCGGATGATCACCTGGAACGTATCGCCCACCTTGAGCCTGAGCTGGCCGCCGGTCAGGCGGCTGGCCAGGATTGCCGGCAGTCGGCCGTCGTCGACCTGGTCGATCCGCTCCCGGAATCTCGCTGGCCATCCTGGCTCGATCGGTGATCCGGCCACGACCTGGCTGTAGGCCTCCGGCTGCACGGCGTAGAGCGCCATGGTGCCCACGCCGGTGCTGGACGGTGCCCGGGCGCGCGTGTCGACGAAGCCGGATGCGAACGCTTCCACGTGGGGCACGGCCTCGATCTGCGCTTCTGTGGGCATGAAGCGGCGCTCCCCGGTTGGGTCGATGCGCACATCGGCGCCGACCGCTGTCCAGCTGCTCAAGAGCTGGGCATCGTCGATGCTCCTCGAAACGACGGACGTGAACGCCGCGAAGGCCACCGCCAGCAGTAGCACCAGGACGGGCATGCCCGATGCCGCGCCGCGCGCGATCGTGCGCGCGGCCAGGACCGGCACCAGGTCGCGCCGCCGGTCGGCCAGCCAGCCGATGGCGGCCATCGCCGGTCGGTAGAGGCGCAGTGCGACGATGCCCACGGCCAGGGCGATCAACGCCGGTACGGCTGCGAGGAACGGGTCGAAGGCGGCCGGAGGGGCGTCTCCGCTGACGGGCGTGGCGGCGGACGTGATGCCGCGCTGACGGAGCATGTAGGCGCCCATCACGGCGAGGATCACGACCAGCAGCTCCAGCACCAGCCGGCGCATCTCGGTACGCCGCGTGCCGCGTGCGCTGCCCTCAAGCTCGGCCAGCGGCTGGCGGATCTGGGGCCATGCGGCCGCGACGAGGATGACGACGGCGGCGATGCCGATGGAGCCTGCGGCCAGGATCGCTGGCCCCAGGTCCGCGGCAGGCTCAAGCGCGATTGCCAGGGCGACACCCACGATCGCGGCCGCGGCGGCCATGGCGCCGGCCTCGACCAGGCTGGCCGCGAGCAGCAGCCGCGGGGTCGCGCCGCGCCCACGGGCCAGGACCATGGCCGATCGGCGGCGGCGCGACAACAGCACGGCCGCCATTGCCGTCGCTCCCGCAGCCAGCGCGAGGGGCGCGCTCGCGGACAGGGCCAGGACCGCTTCCGTCCCGCTGCGAAGGACCCTGTGGCGCTCGAGCAGCGGCAGCAGGCCGCTCTCGGCTGAGACGCTAGAGCCGGCATCCGCGCCGCCGGCCTGTGCGTCGAACAGGCGCAGGCCGCGCTCGGTAATTCCGACCGCATCTGCATCGAGCCGGTCAATTCGGATGGGAAAGCGCCATTGGAACTCGAAGGGCAGTCCGGATGACATGAGCCCGGGCAGTGCGTCAGGCGCGACGAAGCCGCTGATGGTCGCGATCGGCTGGTCCATCGCGGCCCCCAGATCGTCAAAGGCAAGTCGCTGATCGCCCATCCACGCGTCCGAGCGCGGATCGAGCACGCGATAGAAGCCGGTCACTTCCAGCTCGGCCGGCGCGAGACGAACCTGGGTCGTGCGCAGGGCACTGGCGATGAAGAGCGGATCCAGTAGATCGGCGTTGATCGAGTAGACCGAACCGACGCTGATGCCCAGCGCGCGCGCGGTGGACTCCTGGACGGCGATCTCGAAGCGGCGCGGCGGATCGTCCGAGTGGTCGGTGGCCACGGGCCGCCCGCCGCCCGTGCCCGGCTGGGGGAACTCGGCCACCGGTGGCAGCTGTTGGTTGGTGGTCGCCGGCCAGCGTCCGGCACTCAGCTGCGCCACGTCCTCGATCCGATCCAGGTAGCGCAGGTTGACGAAGAGCGGAAAGCTGGGCGGATTGGTCACGCGCACGCGCATCGAGCCCACGGCCAGGTTGGCATCGCCCACGAGGTCGCCCAGCGGCTCCGGAAAGGCGGCGCGCTGGCGCTCCCCTTCTGCGTGCCAGTCGGCAATCGATCCCGTCGGCCCAAGGTTCACTGTCGCGCGAACATCGGACAGGCGGATGGTGCGCTGGCCGACCGGCGCGGACGCGACCGCGTCTTGGAGCGCAACGTCCGTGGTGCGCTGAAGGATGCGTACGCCGCCCGCGGCGACGAGCGCGGTGAACGCGACGAGCAGCGTGACCAGGAGGACGGCGGCGACGTCCGCGCGGTCGCGCCTGAGCAGCAGCACAAGCGCCGACGCACCCTTCACCTGGGCCTAGTCCTCGCTCGCGCGCAAGACGTTGCCGATACCGGCCCGGCGGAGGCCGGCGGCCATGATCACCACCAGGATGGCAGTCGCGACGGCGGCGGCAAGCCCGAGCAGGGCGATAGTGGGCAGCGGCATGGTGACGATCACCGGCGGCGTTGGGGGCCGACCGTCTGCGGTCATCGTGACCGAAGGCAGCACGACCCACGCTATGAGAGCGCCGAGAGCGGTCCCGATGAGCACGCTTACGACGGCGAGGCTGCCGTTCTCGAGCCACAGCCAGCCGGAGAGTTGACGGCGTGAAAGGCCCAGCGCGCGCATCAGGGCGAACTCATTCTGTCGCTGGCGAGCCGATACTGAGGCGGCGACGGCCAGCCCGACCAGCGCGAACAGCGCTGCCGCGATGGCGCCGATGCCCAGCGCACCGATGATGCCCACGGCGACCGGGTCGCTCAACAGATTGCGCAGCCGGCCGGCCAGCGTGGTCACGCTGAAGCTGCCGAACGGCGGCGCGACCAGGGTCCTGCTCACCTCGTCGGCCACGGCCACGCCCTGCTCGTCGACCGCATCGCCGGTGGCAAGATCCAGCCACCACTCGTCCGGACGACGCGTGTCGGTCAGCGAGCCGGACGTGGACGCCAGGTCGTGCGCCTGCTGGATGCGCAACATGGCCACGGTGGGCAGATCGGCGACGATCAGCGCGGACGCAGGGTCCATGGTCGGGAACGTCTCGACGACGCCCACGATGCGCAAGCGCCGCTGCACGCCAGCCACGCCAGCCTGGAGCGTGCCGTTTGCCTGGAGAGCGGTTGCCTCGAGGGTTCGACGGCTGACCAGCACCGGCACCTCATCCATCTCCAGCTCCGAGATCGATGCCGGCTGCATGGAGATGGTCACCGGGAAGACGCCCCCGGTGGACAGCTCGTTCGGCGCACCCCCACTGTTGTTCGGGCCGACCCGAATGCCCAACCCTTGCCCGTCCGCGGGCGTGAGGCCGATCGGTATGCGACTGGCGTCCTGCCATGCCATCCGCCAATCGGACTGATGGCCCAGGTCCAGGGGCAGCGCTGCGCTGTCCGCAGCGCTGCGGGTCGAGATCCCGCCTATTGCGAACGAGGCATCGGTGGCGATCAGGTCACCGGGCATCAGGATCGCGAGATCGATCGAAGCGATAGCCAGCGGGCCGTCCGGCGCCAGCGGCGCGACCAGCCCGCGGACCGGCGGGGTCGTGATTGGGATCTCGATCCCGGCACGCGCCGCGCTGACAGGTACAGGCGGCGCGGCGATGCGATGGATCACTCCGTGGGCGTCACGCACGGCGACGCTCATCGCAATCGACGCCTCTGCATCAAACGCAGCTGGATCTGCCGCCTGGCGCACGAACTGTGCGGTGTTCGGGTCAACCACGATACGGTCCAGCGCACGGACGTCGATGACCGGCGTAACGGTCAGCGCGAACGCGTCGCCGGGCAGGTCGATCAGCTCGACCAGCGGGCGGGCAGCCGCCAGCGGTCTGAGCAGATCGGCCAGTGACGCGCCTGCCTGGTCTTCCCTGATCCGGACGATGCCCGCGATGTCGTTCGCGTCGAGCCCGATCACGGTCCCGCGCTCGGTGTTGGTCAGCGCGACCTCATAGCGCTCGACGGGCGATGCCTGGCCGACTCCGGGCACTGCCGTGTATGCCCCGTGAAGCGACCACGGCGGCAGCGCCCGTACCGACTGTGACGGCGCCACGATCACGTCCGCGCCGACCTGGTGATCGGCCTGGCTGCGCTGCGAGTCGGTCCATGTCGTCGCGTACGAGACGGCGAAGACACCGATCGACATGGACAGCATGAGCATCAGCGCCGAGCGCGTGTAGCGCAGCGGCCGCCGGGCGAGCTGGAAGCTGCCCAGCGCGCCGACGAGGCCCCTGCCGCGCGCAAAGATGCGCTGTGCCGTCTCCGCCATGCGCGGCAGCACTCGCGTGGCAATGACCGCTCCCAGGAGCAGCCCCAGGGCGGGCGCCGCTATCAGGAGCGGATCCGGACCGAGCGTGCCCTGCAACGTTCGCGTCAACGGGCCGCCATACAGCCGCAACTGCCAGACCGCGATCGCCGCGACTGCAAGCAAGGCGATGTCTATGCCAAGCCGCTGGGCAAGCGGGCGGGTCTCTTCGCGCGAGAGAGACCGCTCCTCGGCGCTGGCTGAGCGCGCGGAGAACAGCGCAGGCAGGCCGAGCAGCGCGACGCATGCGGCGCCGGCCACACCGGCCGCCAGATACGCGTCCGATGTGACGCGCAGTGGAACTCGGAGCCCGACCTGGGCCAGCGGCCCGATCAGATCGAAGACGCTCAGGGCTACGATCGCCAGCCACGGACCCAGGACCACGGCAGGTGCGGCGAGGAACAGCCCTTCGAGCAGGGCCAGGGACGCCACGTGGCCGGGCCCCGCCCCACGCGATCGAAGGAGCGCGGTCTCTTGTCGGCGGTGGTCGATCAACAGTCCTGCCGTGAGCAGGATCGCGTAGCCGCCCAGGATGGCCAGCTGGGCCATGACCACCAGCATCCCGGTTCCGCTGACGACCATCTGCTGCTCAGCCGTCGCGAGCGTCGCGGCCAGGTCTGTCTCCACGCTGGGCGTCCGTTCGCCGGCCACCTGGCGCAACCGGTCCGGCAGCGCTTGCACTCTCTGGCGGAGGGCGCCGATGTCACCTATGGCGATCTGCTCGTAATTGGGCAGCAGCCGCCATGAAAGCGAGACGCTGGTGACGGAAGCGCGATCGAGCAGGTCTGCCCGGTTCATCAGGAACGGGCCGAATGTCCGGTACTGGTCCGTCTCGGTCAGGCCGTCGATCACGCGCTGGTCGGACCACCAGAACGGATCACTTGGATCGTTGATGCGGAACACCCCGCCGATCGAGGCATCCAGCACGAGCTCTTCGTCCAGCCTGCTGACCAGTTCGAGCCGGTCGCCCACCGCGAGCTGGAGCTGTTCGGCTACGGGCTCGGGGATGACCACCGGTACGGGGGCTCCGACGGGCGCCGTGTCGGCCGCGAGCCACGCGCCGGCAACAAGCGTTGCGTGGCCCTCCACGCCCTCCGCGAATGCGGCCACGGCGAGGTCCCTGACATCTGCCTGGCCGGGCAGTGCGAACGACGATCCCGTGCCCAGGCGGGCGATCTCCGCCGGCAGGGTTCCAGCGGCGCGCTGCAGCTCGGCGGTGATCGCCGCGTCAACGTCTCCCACGGCGCTGAGTGGTGCTCCGGCCGACACGCGAACGTTGCCCGACTCGATCGATGCCTCGGCCAGCATCTGGCGCAGGCCGGCGACAGCTACCGCCGACGAATAGATCGGCCCAGCGGCGAGAAGCGTGGTGGCGAGCAGCATCGTCAGCCAGGCCGCGACCGCGATCGGCCAGTCGGCCCGTGTCCTTCGCAAGCTGACCCGCCACCCTGCCAGGAACGAATGCATGGGTGCCGGCTGATCCCCCAGCGTGACGCGGACGGATGAAGTCCTGGCGCGGCCCCGCGCGACAGTGCGCGAGTCTACAAGGACTCGCCTACCAGGCTTGCCTTGTACACATCAGGCGTAGAGTCTGGGTTCTCGCTTATCGAAAGGAACTTTGAGCATGTGTCTGAACTGCGGCTGCAACCAGCCCAACGAGCGCCACGGCAACGAAGCCAATATCACCCTTGACGATGTGAGGCGCGCCGGCGAGGCCAACGGCCAGTCGGTCGAAGAGTCACTGCGCAACATGGGCATGGCCGCTCGCCAGGTCGTGATGAGCGGCGGCGAGCAGAACGCTCACGACGGCGAGCATGGTCATGAAGGTGACCACGGCCACCACGGCGAGCATGGTCACGAGGGACACGGCCACAACTAGGCGCGGAGAAGGGGCTCCTTGACGGCCGCCGCGCCGCCGGATCAGGTCAGGCGGCGTTGCCTGCAAAGTCTGCGGCGTACTCGTCCGTGAGCAGGTCACGCATCCGAAGCAATCCCAGCCGGACGCGGCCCTTGACAGTGCCAAGGGGAACCCCCGTTGCGGAAGCGATCTCGATCTGGGTCATGCCGCCGAAGTAGGCCAGTTCGAGCGACTGCCTCTGCGCCTCAGGCAGCTTGGTGAATGCCCGCTTGATCGCGTTCTGATCGACCCTGGCCGATATCTCCGGCCAGACATCGGGCGATGGCGGCAGCTTCTCCCGGAGGCCGTCATCAGCGTCAAGCGAGAGAGAGGCCGCGCGGCGACGACGGACCGCGTCAACGGCGCGGTGATGAGCAATTGCCATGATCCAGGTGCGTGCCGTCGCGCGGGTGGGATCGAAGCGAGCGGCGTTCTTCCAGAGAGCCACGAATGTCTCCTGGGTGGCGTCTTCCGCCAGTCCTCGATCGTGCGTAACGACCATTGCCATGCCGAACACACTTGATGAGTGGCGGTCGTACAGCTCCTCGACCGCAGCGGCGTCACCATTGGCCACGCGCCCGAGGATCTCAGCGTCAGTTGGCGCCTGGGCCAGGACCGGCACGAGGGACTCCAACGGAGAGGCTCCGCCCGCGCCCGTCAAATGCCGCTGCATTGCTGCCATCACACGCAGACGCTAGGCCAGCCGAACGTAGGTGGCATCGTCCAAAAGGATGATTGCCCGCCTGCAGATCCGTTACGAGGCTTCCATGCCCTCACGGTCACGCGCCGCGTACGCTGCGGCCTCGGCACGATTGCGTACGTGCAGCTTCTCCAGGACGTGGCGCACGTGGGTCTTGACGGTGGGGTCGCTGATGTTGAGCTCGGTTGCGATCTCGCGGTTGGTGGCGCCGCGCGATATCAGCTCCAGCACTTCGCTCTCGCGCTGACTGAGCTTCGTCGTCGGCTGTGGCCAGCCGTCAATCTGGTCTGAGCGCTGCAGGTCGCTCAGCATCCGGGCGGCCATGCGCGGGGCAATCGTTGGCTCGTCCTTGCCGGCTCCGAGCACTGCCTCGATCAGCAGGCTGGCAGGCATGTCCTTGAGCAGGTATCCCTGCGCGCCCACCCTCATCGCTGCGTAGAGATGCTCTTCCTGCTCGCTGACGGTCAGGATGAGCACGTGCGTGTCAGGTACGCGGTTGCGCATCACGGCGCACGCCTCGATGCCGCGGATCTCGGGCATGTTCAGGTCCAGCAGCACCACGTCCGGACGCGTGGCAATCGCGAGCTCGATCGCCTCCCGCCCGTTGGCGGCGAGCGCGACGATCTCGATGCGATCGTCAGACGCAAGCAGCGCGGCAGTGCCCTCGCGCATGAGGCGGTGGTCATCCGCGACAAGCACGCGCACCGGACCTCTTGAATGGGCCATGAACTCCTTTCGGCTCAGCTTCGGAGTGTAGGCTGCGCGGTCGTACACCTGCCCTGAAATGCGGAGGTCGTCCTGGCGTTTGACGCGCAGTCATCGACGGATCAAACAAGTGCGCTGACGGCAGTCGCTCGCGTCGCTCGCGTGCTCGTCGGCGCCGGCGGATTGCACGAGCTGGGTGAGGATGCCCTGGGGGCAATCGCCGATGCCCTTGGACTGGACATCGTGGCCATGTACATCCCCGATCCAGACGGATCACCTGTTCTGAACCTGTTCGAGGTCTGGCCCGACCGCGATCCAGGCGGCCGGCTCGCGGAGACGCTGGTGATGGAGCCGGAGGCATGGCGCTTCGTTGCCGCGAGCGCCGGCCCGCTCGTGGTGCGTCACGGCGATGCGCCCATTCTGGACAATCCCTTCACGCCCCCCGCAGATTCCTGGGTGGCGCTGCCGCTGCTCAATCACGGGACGATAGAAGGCGCGGTCTTCGGATCCTCCACCGGGCCGATATCGCTCAGCCCATTGGCGCAGGCGTCTTTGGGCTCCATCGCCGACCTGCTCAGTGCCGGAGTGGCCACAGCGAGGATGCGCGTGGAGGCACAACGGATGGAGATCCAGCGCGAGCGGCTGTCCCTCGTTGCGGACCTTCACGACGGCCTGGCCCAGGATCTGGCGCTGGCAGTGCGAGAGATTGCGTTCCTTGAGACAGGCCCAACGGCGCAGGCGGCGCGAGCCAGCACCAAGCGGCTTGGCGAGGCAGTCCGGGCTGCACACCGGGTGGTCCGCGCGGAGCTCGAGGATCTGGCGGCGAACGTCTCAGAGCCGGGCGCAGATGCGGCTGTTCGCTCCATCGCCAGGCGATTCGCGGAGCGTGGGCTGGCCGTCCGGCTGGAGGAGCCGATCTCTGACCAGACGGTGAGCCCAGCGTCCGTGGCTGTGCTGGTGCGGGTCCTGACCGAGGCGCTGACCAACGTGGAAAACCATGCCAAATCAGTCGATACCGTTGTCACGCTCCGCGTGGAGGATCAGACTCTGGTGATGCGCGTCGTTGATCATGGCGTAGGTCTTGATCCGGAACGCCTGCCAGTGGTAGGCGAAGGCCACTTCGGATTGGCGATAATGCAGGCACGTGCCCTCAGCGTCGGGGGCACACTGGCCATATCAGGAGCGCCCGGCCTGGGAACCACGGTTGAGCTTCGCGTGCCGACCGCATGGATGGGCATATGAATACCGCCGAGCTGACCGCGTTCCTGCAGCCCGCGCTTGAGCGCGACGAATGCGAGCACACGGCCATCCTGCTGCAATCGGCTGACGCGCTGCCGCCCGTGCTCGCCTCGTTCTACAGCCTTGGCGAATCGCGCAACGGATGGCTCGTGCATGGCTCACTGCCCGGCGAAGCTGATGCAGATCGGCGGCGGATGATTGGTGCCGGGCTGGACGTGCGACGCCTGGAGTCCAGCGGACGAATGGCCGTCATTGAGCTCAACCTGACGGTGTCGCCGGAGGAGTGGGTCGAGCCCTGGTCAGCACTGCTCCAGGAAAAGATGGGCGCCGGCTTTGACGCGATGTGGTTCGCGCGCTTCCCCATCGGGCCAACCGCCGGCGAGGTAGCCGGCGTGCTGCCGTTCGAGGCTGCCTGGAGGAGCTGTTTCAAGGGCCAGCGGGTGATAACGCTATGCCCGTACATCGTGGGCGGGATTGTCGATGAGGATCGGGCCACGTATCGCACTGAGGTGGCCGCTGTTCACGACGAGGTCTACGCATCCCCGGCGTGACCTGACTCCGCAATGTCGCCACAACGTGAGAGGCCCCGACCTTGCGGTCGGGGCCTTCGTGCGACCTGCTGCCTGGAGGGCTCAGCGCAGCACGGTCAGGTTGAAGTAGTAGCCGTTGTTGTTGTTGGGCGGTTGCTCGCTGACGACGTCATCGATGTCTGCGTACACCCTGATCCGGTAAGTGCCCGGCTTCCAGCCAGAGGTGTTGATGGTCAGCGTGACCTGGGCCGACTGTCCGGCCGCAAGGGCCGGCGTATTGACCTTGCCCAGCACCTTCGGGCTCAGTCCGTTGGCCTTGTAGCGATACCACTGAGTCTTGGTCGCCGGAGCGTTTGACTGGCCGATGTTGGTGACCGTCGCCCTGAAGGTGACCTGGTCACCCTTGTGGACGGTGGTCGGGCTGTAGCTCGATTGGCTGATCGTCAGGTCCGGCTTGCCGGCCGCCGCGATCGTCACCATCACGGTATCGATCGAGGACTTGGCCGGCGTGCTCTTGTCAGTCACGCGCAGCTTGACCGTCTTGGTGCCGGCCGAGTTGAAGCTGCGCGTCACCACCTGGCCAGTGGCGTCCCAGGTGCCGTTGTTGTCGAAGTCCCATTCGTACTTGAGCTGGCTCGTGGGTGTGATGTCATCAGTCGAGCCGCTGCCGTCGAAGGTGATCGGCTGGTTGATCGCGGCGGTGGCCGGCTTGGCCTGGGCATCCGCGACCGGGGCCGTGTTGGGGTAATCGCCGGTGTAGCTGAACGGAGAGCATCCGGCGAGTGCCGTGATGGTCGCGTTGGCGGTCAGGTTGGAGGGCAGCGACTCGTTGATGTCCGTGCCGCTCATCGCGGTCACGTCGAACGACAGGCAGTTGTAGGCGAAGTGCCAGAAGCCGTCGTCAGAGGCCGGGTCGCTGAAGTTGTCGATCCAGTCGCCGGGCTCTGCGCCGCCGTTCGGATCGTCGTCGAAGTGCCTGTCACCGGTCGCCATCGTGAACGCTGCGTCCGTGCAGAACTTGTTCTCGTCGTTGCGTGCCGTGAGCGGGTCGTCGACCAGCGCCTCGCCGCAATCGAGCCCGGCCATGGGCTGCGAGTCGATGTAGTGCTGGCGCGGCGGCGGGGCGCCGTTGTTGCCGAAGCCACGTGACTCGTCCGTGTACTCGATCAGCGCGCCGGGCTGCCAGGTGATGGCTCCGCGGTCGGCTTGGCCGCGACCATTGACGTCGAAGCCGGAGCGGTCGCGCAGCTCGAGGTAGTAGGCGTGATCGAGGGTTGAAGGCGAGGTCGCGTCAACGAGCGACCAGCCAGCGGTGCAGCTGTTTGCGGTGCGGATGCCGTTGTCGCCGCAACCGCCGGGGACCACGTGCAGGTTGTCAGGCTCTGTGAACTCATTCGAGTAGATCACGTCGCCACCGGCGCGCACTTCGAGGTCGTCGATGAACCACCCCGGCCGGTCGAGACCCGGATCGGTGTAGTACGAGAAGCGCAGCACGACGCCGTTCTGGCCCGCGTACGCGGAAAGGTCGTACTCGTCCTCCAGGAAGGGCGAGTCCTTGTAGATCGGCGCGGCCGGGTTGCGGTCGGCCGCGAACGTGTTGTCGCGGTATGAGCCGCTGGTGCCGGTGATGCCGTTGCCATACCGGTCATGGCAGGCGGCATTGTTTGGGTTGAACGTGCTGGGCGTCGTGTACAGCTTCTGCGATGGCAGCGCCGTGTAATCGGTGCCGTCCGTGGTGACCATCGTGAAGCCGTAGTCGAAGTCCCACTCGATGTCCCACTTGGACTTGTAGGTCACCGTGATCGGCGTGCCTTCAGGCACGGTGGCGATTTCGGGCAGGGCGATGTCCAGGTTGTGGCCGCCGACCGGAGCGCAGCCGAAGTCGTTGCCGCGACCCGAGTACCAGACGTTGGGCAGCGATGCCTCTGCCTGGACCTGCGATTCCTCGATCAGCCGGCGCCGCGGCAGCTTGAGCCCGTACGCCTCGCCGTTGTGGATGTTCTGATCGCCATTGGCCGCTGAGAGCGTGTAGAAGGTGCCGTCCGGACGCTGCCAGACGATCTGGCCCGTGTCGTTCTTGATCTCATCCCAGTTGCTGACGTTGCGTGTCTGGCCGGGCTGCAGGAACTCCGGCACAACCCAGCCCAGCTCCTGCTTGCTGAAGATCGTCATGTGCTGCGAGAAGTCCGTAGCCATGAGATTCCAGTCGTTGTAGGTGGTGTAGCTGGTCGAGTAGTAGTCGGGCAGTCCCAGGTGGTGCCCGTATTCGTGGGCAATCACGCTCGCCTGGTCGATGGCTGATTCGGGGTTGACGTTGTAGGGACCGACGCGAACCGGCACCGGCTTGGAGTTGTCACCGGAGCCGCCGTTCGCGGCACAGTCGTCGAACGCGGTGTAGGAGCTGTCCACGAAGCACTGCGGGACGCCCGCGTGACTCGTCAGCTGGTCGTCTGACACATAGCCCTTGAGGCCCGTGCCGTCCTCCGTGTACGAGTACTCCAGGCTGGAGCTGTGCGGCCAGATGTTGTCGTACGGCGCGGGCTCACCGTTGAGCTGCGAATCGCCGTTGCCACCCAGACCCACGAACACGAGCATGAAGAAGTCGACCACGCCGTCCTTGTCCAGGTCGTAGTCGTTGTAGTTCACGTCAGGATCGGCGATGACCGCGGCGTCGTACACGGCCGTGCCGGTGTCGTTGCACGCGCCGTCGATGGTGCTGCCCACGCCGAGCGTGAAAGCCGGGAAGTCGCCACCGTAGTACTCCGTGTCGCCGGGCAGCTGATACCAGCCGTCATTGATGCGCTGCGGATAGGCGGGCGTGCCGTAGACGGCATCCTCGGCCGCCTGGGGCAGGTCGCCGAAGGTGGTGCCCCGGCAGGTTGGCTTGAGTGGGTCGCGGCTCGAGAACTCAAAGCCGGGCGCGTAGTCGAAGCCAGCCGAAGCAATGTTCGCCGACGGCACATCGCCGTTCGGGTGGAGCTGGCCGAGCGACATCTCCTGGTAGAGGTTGTAGGTCGATCCGGGCACGTCGGCAGAGTTGACCTTGCGCGAGAGGGCGTGGCCGGTGTGAGCCGCATCGTGCTTGCGATCGGTGAAATCGACCGGGACCATGACGAACGGCTTGTCGCCGTAACGCGCGGTCTCGAACTCCTCCGATGGCGGGATCACCTTGGGGCCGCGCGTGCTGGCAGTCAGCCCGCCGGGTCCGCCGGTGTAGCTCAGCTGCGCGGTGCTCGAGAGGTCCTTCCAGACCACCTCGGGATCCTGGGCGAGGGTCGCCGCACTCGCCTGGACGACGAGCGTGGCGACGGTCGGCCCGTCGCTCGTCGCGGCGGCCAGGGTGCCGATGTTCCACGTGACGGTGTTGCCTGCGCCGGTGTTGGCGCTGCCTGCTCCACCGAGCGGGTTGGCGCTGACGAAGGTCACCGACGGGGGTGCCGGGATGGTCACCGTCACGCTGTTCCGCGCCTGGGACGTGTAGTTGCTTACGAACACGCGGAAGGGATATGTCTCGCCCGGCTTGACCCAGCCGCTGGGCGACGAGAACAGGTTCTGGATGATGAGTGTCGGCGGCACGACCTGGAGCGTGACCGCACCCACGCCGGCCGGCTTGCCGACAAACGTTCCCTTGTGGCGCGGTGGTACCTCTGGCGAGGGGCCTGCATCGGTGTATGTCGCATCCACGACCTGGAGGGCCAGGGTCGCCTTGTAGTCATCGGCGGCGGTCGCCGCCACGCCGGAGGTTGCGCTGCCGGGGATCTGGAGGCCGCCCGGGAAGGTGCCATCAGAGTTTGCCGTCACGTTCGGCGACAGGTACAGCTGGGTGCCGGTGGCGTCGACGACGCGGATCTTGAAGGTGGCCGCCACATCGGTCTTCTCCGGGCTGCCGGCTGCGTCGTTCAGCTCGTAGATGGAGCCAGTCAGCGGAATTGCCTCACCCGGCTCGTAACGGTCGCCCGGCGCCAGCGCCGCGGGATTGACGGTCGCGCCGAGGGCGTTGAAGAAGAAGCTTCCCTCCCCTGCATTGGCGCCGTCGGCAAGGATGCGAACAACGATGCGGCCGGCGGGCCATGCCGTTGGCGCGTCGTCGACGGGCACCACGGCCGACCAGTTGGTGGTGTTCGTCTGGTGATACAGGTCAGCCCCGGTGATCTCCTCGAGCAAGGTCGAGCCGTCAGCAGATCGCAGCTGGACCGTGACGGGGTGTGTCCCCGTGGCAGTGCCGGTGACCTGGAAGTCAATGCGGACGCAGTCGCCGCGCACGAAATTGGTCGAGAAGAACCCACCGTCATAGAGACACGCCGCAGGTGCCGGCGCGAGGGTCTTGATGTACTCGAACCCGCCCGCAATGTGCGGTTCGCTGCCGGCCGCGGCGGCACTGCTCATGCGTGGAACTCCGCTCAGCCCAAGGGCCGACGCGAACAGCGACGCTGTGACCAGGGACACCAGCAGCCGAGCGCTCAGCTGCGGGCGCGGACGGGATTGGGCGAGCATCGAGTTTCGACCTCCGCGAGTCCACGGCATCTCCGTGGCGTGACACCACTCCAAGTGGGGGTGTCGCCCGCAAGTATCCCGCTGGAGCGCGACAAGTCAATTACAACCGCATATCAGTTTTCGACTGCGAGCATTTACGATGGTTGCCCATGACGTCTCCTGTGTCTGTTCCGGAGCCAGTGGCACGCGCCGCGGACCTGATGCGCGACTTCGACCGCGCCTGGTTCCTGGTCGGCGGCTGGGCGGTCGATGCCTGGCTGGGCGGGGAGAGCCGCGAGCACGGTGATGTCGACATTGCGCTCTTCACCGGCGACCAGCTCGACCTTCTCGAGCACATGCCGGACTGGCACCTGGTCGGTCACGACCCACCCGAGCAGTCGCACGATGATGCCTGGGACGGTCGGCCGCTCGGCTTCCCGGCGCACATCCACGCCCGCCGTCCAGGGTGGCCGGAGCTCGATTTCGCGCTCAACGTAAGGTCGGGCGATCGTTGGCTACTGTCGGTCGAGCCTGAGCTGGTCGTTTCCATCACGGACGCTGTGCTGAATTCGCCCTGGGGTTTGCCGACGCTCTCGCCCGAGCTGATCCTGTGGCACAAGGCGCGAGAGCAACCGCGCCCTCGCGATGAGCAGGATCTTGCCGTGCTGTTGCCTCACCTGACGAGCGCCCAACGCTGGTGGCTGGCGAGCTCGGTCGAGCTGCTCGATCCCAGGCATCCGTGGCTGAACACGATCTTGGCGTGAGCGCTCCGTCCGAGCTCAACCTGACCATCAGGCGTGGCCGCCCGCAGGACTCCCGGGCATGCAACGAGCTGCTCTGGGAGGCGGCAACGGACCTCGGTCAGCGGAGCGGAAGACCGCTCAGTGGAAGTGCGGACGACTGGTGGGCATCGCTTGAGCCGGTGTATGAGTTCGTGGCGCGGCATTCGGCTGAGTGGTGGGTGGCAGAATCAGCCAGCGGCGAGATTGTCGGCTTCAGTCGTTCGATCGAGCGCGGTGCGATCTTCGAGCTGACCGAGTTGTTCGTAAGACCCGGCATCCAATCGCGCGGCCTGGGCCGCGAGCTGATCGAGAAGGCATTTCCATTGGGTCGCGGTGGCGTGCGCCTGATCATTGCCACGACAGATGTTCGCGCGCTGTCGCGCTACTACGCCGCCGGCACGATGGCGCGCTTCCCAATCTTCACCCTCACCGGCACGGCGCGGAATGCGCAGCCGGGCGAGCTCATCGCGGAGCCCCTGAGCGACGACCGGGCGCAGCTGAGCACGGTCGCCGCGATAGAGCATGCGGTGCTTGGCCACAGCCGCCCACAGGATGAGATCGAGTCGATGCTGGGCATGCGCGAGGGATTCCTGTACCGGCGCGACGGCCGAGCGGTGGGATTTTCGTTTGTGGGCCCCTCCGGGGCCGGGCCGATCGCCGCGCTCGAACCTGGGCAGCAGCCCGACATCCTCCTCCACGTCGAGAGTCGCGCCGCCGCGCTGGGCCTCGAACCACTCGAGTTCGAGATCCCCGGGCCCAACGCCGAGGCGCTCGCCCATCTTGCGCGGCGAGGATTTCGGATCGATCCGTGGATCAACCTGCTGATGACGAGCGAGCCATTCGGTCAGTTCGACCGCTACGTGGGCTTCAGCCCACCCATCGTCCTGTGACTTGACGCGGAGGGCGGCGCCATTCAGGCGAGCAACGGAGGGATGACCGTGGCGGCGTGGGCACGGCGGGTGGTCAACGATCGGCGCTTCAACGCGTTCATCGTGGGCGTCATCCTGGCCAACGCCGTGCTCGTGGGGCTCGAGACGTCAGCGTCGTTGTTGGCCACCTACGGGCCACTGCTCGAGCTGATCAACGGCGTGGTCATCGTCATCTTCATCGCCGAGATCTCCATGCGCGTGATCAGCTACTGGCCCAGGCCGCTCGCCTTCTTCCGCGACGGCTGGAACGTGTTCGACTTCGTCATCGTCGCCATTTCGCTGCTGCCTGCCGCCGGCAGCTTCGCCACGGTCGCCCGGCTGGCGCGGCTGCTGCGCGTCGTGCGGCTGGTCTCCGTCCTGCCCGAGCTGCGCCTGATCGTGGGGACCATGCTTCGCTCGTTGGCCTCGATGGCGGCCATCGTCCTGCTGCTGACGCTGGTCATCTACGTCTACGCCGTGCTCGGCTATCACCTGTTCGGAGCCATCGATCCCGAGCGCTGGGGAACCCTCGGCAGTGCCGTACGAACGCTGTTCGAGGCGCTCACCCTTGAAGGCTGGCTTGAGTTCCAGGCCGCCGTGATCGGCCAGGCACCGCTGGCCTGGTTGTACTTCGGCTCGTACATCCTGATCGCCGTGTTCATCGTGGTGAACCTGTTCATCGCGGTCATCCTCAACAACCTGGAGAAGGTCAAGACGGAGCAGGCGGCCGAGGACATGGCCAGGAGCAGCGATCCGGACGACGACCTGCTGCGCCGCGTGGAGGCCATCAGGGCCGAACTGGGCGAGCTCGAGTCACGCCTGCGCGCGAGGGCTGACGCGGGCTGACGCGACTCTTCGTCCAGCGGCCCCGAAAGATGGTCATCCGGACCTGTACCCTGCGTGCGTTTGGGGGCGCATTTGGGCTGAGGGAGAGGAAATGACGCTCGACCTGAACGGGATCAACTGGCTGGCCGTCATCGTTGCCACGGGTATCTATTTCCTTCTGGGTGCGGTCTGGTTCGCGCCCCAGACGCCGCTCGGCAGGGCCTGGATGAAGGCCAGTGGCTACCAATCGCCGACCAGCGGCGCTGCGTCGTCGAGCCTCTTCTACATCGTTCCCGCGGCGACCTCGTTCGTGCTGGTGACCGCCACTGCCCTGATTGCGCGCGCCACTGCAACTGACACGCTGACGGAGGGCGTCATCCTGGGTCTCGTGGTCGGCGTGGGATACGCGGCAATGATCATCCTCACCACCGCCGCGTTCGAGTTCAGCAAGCCGCGTCAGTGGACGTGGGGTGTGATCGACTCGAGCTACCACGTGGTCGGCCTGCTGATCGCTGCGGTCCTCGTGGCGATCTGGAGGTAGAGCCGGCCGCGCAATCGCGCCGGCGCCGTTCAACTCGGCCGCAGTTTCGGTTAGCTACTGCTCATCGCGCCAGACGACCTGGGACGCGCGTACGGACTCGTCAAATCCCTTGAGGCGCAGCGTGGTCGGGGATTCGAACCTGAACCCCTTGCCGGTGGCCAGATCGCGCACCGCGCTCGAGACCATGATCGACCGTGGCTCGGCGCGCGAACACAGGCGGGCCGCCAGCTGCACGGCCGCGCCGAACAGGTCGTTGCGCTCCTCGACCGGCTCGCCGGCGGCGATGCCGATGCGCACCGCAAGGGGGAGCTGGCCGCCTGCCTCGGCCTCCACAAACGCCAGCTGCATCATCACCGCCGCCTCGATCGCCGAAGCCGCCGAGCGGAATGACGCCATCATCCCGTCACCGGTGTGCTTGACCTCTGCACCGCCGGTGCGCGCCAGCGCCGATCGAACAATCTCGTCGTGGCGACGCAGAACGGCCATCGCCCGCGCGTCTCCGATCTGCTGGGTGAGGCTGGTCGAGCCCTGCAGATCAGTGAACAGGATCGCCCGGAAGGCCGTTTCGACGTACGCCTCGCCGGTCGCATGGCGAGCGATGCCACCCATGAAACGAGCGACAGCCGGCTCATCGACCTCGATCACCTGGTTGGCCAGGTTGCCGTGCGCGACGCGGTGTACGGCTTCGACGGCGTCCGCGCTGGGGCCACGGGCGAGGCAGAACGCGTGCTGGCGCTCGTAATCAAACCAGTAGGTCACGTACTCCACGCCGTACTCGCCCTGAGCTCCGACGTCCTGGACATGCGCGGCTGCCAGCTCATCAGCCGTGGCGCCGTTGAACTCGTGGCGATCCATGAAGAAGGGCATGCAGACTTAGGTTCCGTGTCCCAGCGGTGATGGCCCAGGGAGCAAGGTGAGTTTTGCCTGGCTGCGCGTCACGTCCTCAGTATTACCGATGAATTGCGGCGCGGAAGGCTGTCATACCAGGCAGGGCTCACAAACAGCCACGCAAGAGGAGACCAGGAATGGCCAAGCTGTATCCGTGTTTGTGGTTTGACGGGACGAGCGAGGAAGCGGCGAACTTCTATGTCTCGCTGCTGCCGGACAGCCGCATAGATGCTGTCTGGCGGACGCCGGCAGATACGCCTTCGGGTCCGGAGGGAACCGTGCTGACAGTGGACTTCACGATCGCCGGGCAGCACGTTCAGGCGCTCAACGGAGGTCCCGAGTTCAAGTTCAGCGAGGCAATCTCGATGGTCATCGAGTGCGACGGCCAGGCCGAGGTGGATCGGCTCTGGCACGCCCTGATTGCCGATGGCGGCGAGCCCAGCGTGTGCGGCTGGCTGAAGGACCGTTTCGGTCTGTCATGGCAGATCGTGCCGACCAGGCTCAACGAGCTGGTCAACGACCCCGATCGCGATGGCGCCCGACGAGCGATGGAGGCGATGCTCGGGATGGGCAAGATCGAGATCGACGGGCTCGAGCGCGCCTTCAGGGGCGAAGCCTAGCCGGCAATTTCGTCCGCGGCGGGCACGAAGCTGGTCGAGCCGTCGGCGTTGTCGTGCAGCTCCAGGCCGAGTGCCACCAGGCGCTCGCGAATGAGATCCGCCGTGGCGTAGTCGCCTCGATCACGAGACTCGGCGCGCACCCGGACCAGCGTGTTCACCAGCGCGTCGGCTAAACCGGCGCGCTCGTTCAGCGCGGCCACCTGCCCTTTGAGCTCGAGCGCCCGTTGGGCGAGCGCCTTTGACTCGTCGACGGCCGGCTCCTGCGCCACGACCGTGGCCAGGCCGGTGTTTCGGCCCTGGCCGGGCTCGCGATCCCTCGTCGTGCGCATCTCGCCGAGGGGGAATCGGCTTCCGGCCGGGTAAGTGCGCGGCATGCCCTCCTGGCGGAGTGTGACTGAGCCACGGCCATGGACCGTGGCCAGCTCCTCTCCAAGGTCGAGCTCCAGCGCCGTGTGCTCGTCAATGCCTACGATCGACACGCCTTTCGGCAACTGATCCTCGAGCTCGTGCAGACGGCGCTCACCCAGGAAGCAGAAGCGCGTGTCATGGCCCCTGCCCTCGTGATTGTCGAAATGGGGCACCACCGCTGCATCTATGCCGATCGTGCCCAGGATGTCCAGGCCGGGCAGCCAGTGCGGATCCTGGCCGGCCTTGTAGATCTCGTATACGGGCACGACGAAGCGACCTAGCGTCAATGCCGCGGCGCTGGCAAAGGCGATGGCGCCTCCCTCACGCAGCTTGCGCGCGAGGATCTCGTCCAGCCCGGCGCTCAGCCAATGAGTGACGGCATACGAGGGACTGCCCGGCCCGCTGAAGACGTAGTCGGCGTCGCGGATGCGCGACAGCGCCGTCTCGCGATCGAGGATCTCCACGTCCGACCGGCGCAGGGATGCCAGCAGCGCTCGCGTGCCCAGCCGGCGACCGAAGAAGTCGACGAGCTGCGCGCCAAGCTCATCAGCGTTCTCCTGGAAGCCGAACGGTGTATCCACGATCACCGCGTTGACGTCCCGGGGCGCACCGTTCGGCCCGGCAAGGCGTCTGATGACCGAACGGTGAACGCGGGTCATCTGGGCCGCGGTCTCGCCCGAGCCGATGATCAGCATGATGCGCGGCGGCGCAGGCTTGGTCATGCTCCAAGTATGTTGGGCGACGAAAGATGATGAGCAACCCGCGCGTACGTACCCTGGCCACCAACGATCTCGGCAAGCGCGAGGTTTGGGCCATTCGCGAGCTGCTCTGGGCGGCCTTCGCGGACGACGAGGATGGGCAGTTCACGGAGGACGACTGGCAGCACGCGCTTGGCGGCAGGCATTTCGTGCTCGATCGGGACGGCATCATCCTGGCCCACGCCGCGGTAGTTGAGCGAGAGCTGCGCGTCGCGGGCACTTCCCTGCACACCGGCTACGTGGAGGCCGTGGCGGTGGTTCCGACGCGCCAGCGCGGCGGACTCGGGACGCTCGTCATGCGCGCTGCCGGCGAGCATGTCGCCGACCGGTACCAGATTGGCGCTCTGGGCACTGGCAGCCACGCCTTCTACGAACGCCTCGGCTGGCGGACATGGCGGGGCAACTCGTCGGTTCGCACGGATGATGGCGACGTAGCTACGCCCGATGACGACGGCTACATCATGGTCCTGCGCACGCCCAAATCACCGCAGCTCGATCTTGATGCGCCGATTAGCTGTGACTGGCGGCCGGGCGATGTCTGGTAGCCCAAGCACCGCCGCGACCATCGCTTCGGCGGCACCCATCGCGCTCGCGATCGCTGTCTTCGGGGCTGTCTTTGGGGCTGCCGCAATTCCCTACATAGAGCCGGCGATGGTCATCGCGATGTCGTTGGTCATCTTTTCCGGATCGCTCCAGTTCGCGCTGATCGGCCTGCTAGCCACGGGCGCGGCACCCTTGGCCATGCTCCTGACCGCGCTCGCGCTCAATCTGCGCCACGTGGTGCTGGGCGCCGTGATCAGGCCGCGCCTGGACCAGTCGGCCATCCGCCGCTTCGCGCTGAGCGCGTTTCTGATCGACGAGAGCTTCGGCCTGGCGATCGCGTCAGGTCGCGACGTGGCCCGGGTCCTGGTGGTCAGCGGCGTCATGTTCTACGCGGCGTGGCAGGTTGGGACGCTGCTCGGCGTACTTGGCGCGCAACTCGTGGCCATCGAGGACCTTGCGGCGGCTGTCTTCCCGATCCTGTTCATCGGACTGGCCGCCGTCACGTCTCATGGACGTGCCGATGCCTACCGGGCATTCGCGGCGGCCGGCATGGTGTTGGCCCTGGCGTTCCTGCTCCCTCAGGCCTACTCGTTCCTGCCGATCATTGCGGCGATCCTGGTTGCCCTCGTGCCGGGCGGCAAGAAGTGAGCTGGGAGCTCGTGGCGGCACTGGCCCTGATGACGTACGCCAGCCGCGCCGCAGCGCTCGTTCTGCTGCCGCCACTTCCGCCGCACGTTCGCGCCGTCATGGATCGCATGCCTCCGGCTCTCTTCGCCGGCCTCGCCGCACAATCCCTGATCGTGCCCGGCGAGGGGCTGGTTGTCGGGCCAACGATTGCCGGAGCGGTGGGCGCGCTCGCCGTCAGCCCGCGGCGTTCACTGCCCCTGTGCCTCGCTGCTGGAGTGGGCTGCTACATCGCGTGGAGCCTGATCAGCGGCGCGTGAGACGCCCACGGCGCAGTACGAACGTGTCATTGGCCGGGCTGACCGTGCCTCATAGCCTCGACCGCCTCGGACTCATTTGCATTGATACGTACTCTGCCTCGCTCTGCGCGCCGCCCCAATCTCCCTGCGATCGGCACATGGAGACCCAGCTTCCGGCTGTCCGTTGCCACAATCGGGGTGGCGGTCGTGGTGCTCATGGCCGCGATAGTCTCGGAGGTGGTGGCGCACCAGCTGCGCGGCACGGCCGCTGATGCCGCCATTCACAACGTGGAGGCAATCGTGCGCGGGTACATCGATCCGCGCATCCAGGAGGAGCTCCTGGTCATGGGCGCCCCGAGCGACCCGACGATCGTCGCCGAACTGGAACGCATCACGCTGTCGGGCGACATCCGCCAGATCAGCATCTGGTCGCGTGACGGGCGAATCGCCTATTCAACCTCGCCTGAGCTCGTTGGGCTGCGCCCCTCCATCGGCGAAATGCTCGCCACGGCCTTCGCCGGTCGCAGCATCAGCGCCTACCGCCCAGTGGTACAGGACGATATGCCGCCGCCGCCCAGCGTGGGCCTGAACGACACCTACCTGGAGATCTACGTTCCCATCCGCGGCGCCGTGGATGGCCCGCCGGTGGGCGTCTACACGGTCAGCCAGGATGCACGCGGCATCGAGATGCGCATCCAGACCACGCGCCAGGACGTGTTCCTGGTGGCGCTCGGCGCGGCATCCCTGCTGCTGCTCGTGTTGGTGGTGGCGTTCGCCGGATCGTCGGCACGCCTGGCGCGCCAGAACACGCTCCTGCGCGACCGCGCGGCACGAGAGCGCCTGCTGACCACCGACCTGCGCCGGAGTGAAGAGCGCTTCCGATCCCTGGTGCGCAACTCGGCCGACGTCATCCTCATCCTTGACGCGGACGGAACGATTGTCTACGAGACGCCGACCGTCGAGCGCGTACTGGGCTATGCGCCTGAACAGCGCATCGGCACATCCACCTTCGAGATCGCGCACCCAGCCGATGCGCCATGGATGCAGTCCATGTTCAGCGGCTTGATCTCCACGTCCGGCGCCGAAGCGACGGCAGACTTCAGAGCGCGCCATGTAGATGGAACGTGGCGCTGGCTCCAGGCCACTGCGAAGAACCTGCTCGATGATCCGGCTGTCAATGGCATCGTCGTCAACTACCGCGACATCACCGAGCAGCGCTCGCTAGAAGAGCAGTTGCGCTATCAGGCCTTCCACGATGGGCTGACCGGGCTGCCCAACCGGGCGCTGTTTCTGGACCGCCTGGAGCACGCGCTCACCCGCGCCAGGCGCGACGATCCTGCGCTGGCCGTGCTCTTCGTGGACCTGGACGACTTCAAGTCGGTCAACGACAGCCTGGGTCACGGAGCCGGGGACGAATTGCTGGTCAAGGTCGCCGAGCGCCTGCGGCGCACGCTGCGCGACGCAGATACGGCCGCGCGAATGGGCGGTGACGAGTTCGCCGTGCTGCTCGAGGACGCTCGTGACGCGGACGCGCCTGAATTCGTGGGGGAGCGCCTGCTTGGCGCCCTGCGCGATGCGTTCACGGTCCACGGCCGAAGCGTGCGCCTGAGCGGCAGCATCGGCATCGCCGTGTATCGCGGCCCGGAGCACTCGGCTGAGGAGCTCCTGCGCCACGCGGATGTTGCAATGTACGCGGCCAAAACTCAGGGCAAGGACCGCCTGACGGTGTTCGAGCCGGAGCTGCACCACGCCACCATCGATCGCCACGAGCTGCGCGCCGAGATGCACGGCGCAATGGAGGCGGGCCAGTTCATGCTCCATTACCAGCCCCTGGTCCGGCTCGACCACCAGCACGTCACCGGCGTCGAGGCGCTGCTGCGCTGGACTCACCCCACGCGCGGCGCTATCCAGCCGGTTGACTTCATCCCGCTTGCAGAGGAGAGCGGACTGATCGTAGCCCTGGGGCGATGGGTGCTCAACGAGGCATGTCGCGAGGCGCAGCGCTGGACGCGCGAGAGCGGACGGCCGATCGAGATGAGCGTCAACCTCTCCGGCCGCCAGGTGGAGGACCCGCACCTCGTGAGTGACGTTGAAGCGGCCCTCAGGTCAGCAGGGCTGGACCCTGCCCAGCTCACGCTTGAGATCACCGAGAGCGTGCTCTTGCGCGACGTGGAGGCGGTCATGACCCGACTGACCGACCTGAAGCGGCTCGGGGTGCGCCTGGCGATCGACGACTTCGGCACCGGCTATTCGTCGCTGAGCTACCTGCGCCAGCTCCCGGTAGACATCCTCAAGGTGGACCGATCGTTCATCTCGGCCATAGACAGCGGCGCTGCGGAGAACGCACTTGTTCGTTCGATCGTCTCTCTCGCCCAGATTTTGGAGCTTCGCACGGTGGCTGAGGGCATTGAGGAGCCCGCTCAACTGGACGTGCTGCGCACCCTGGGTGTAGACGAAGGCCAGGGCTACTACTTCTCGCGGCCGATGGCGCCGCGTGACCTTGACGCGCTTATGACGGGCAAGGTCCGCCTCGCCGACCGCGCGCCGGACTTGGCTGCGGCTGAGCGCCTGGCAATCCGACCAGTTGCGCAGCCGCGCAGCGGTGCCCCATGCTGAGCGACGGAGGTGGCTGAATGACATTGAAACGGGCTCTCTCGAGGCTGGCACTGGTGCTTTCCGCGCTGGCCCTGATCAGCGCGTGTGCCGCGCCGTCCGCTACTCGGTCGGTTCAGCTGGCCACGTTGAACGAATCTGGCGTAACGGGCGACGTGACCTTGACCGACCTGGGCGCGCAGACGACGCGTGTCGAGGTGCGCGTGGCACCGGGCACCAACCTCGACATGCCTGCCCACATTCATCCGGGTTCCTGCGCGGAACTCGTGCCCCAGCCAAAGTACCCGCTCCAGAACGTGGTCAACGGCTCGTCAACGACGGTCGTGCCGGCGCCTCTGTCCGAGCTGATGGCCGGAGATCTGGCCGTCAACCTGCATCGGTCGAACGACGACCTTGGCACGTACACGGCCTGCGCGGACCTGAAGTAGAAGATCATGCCGGGCCGCTTCATCGCGCTGGCCGCGCTGGCCGCGCTGGCCGCGCTGGTGCTGGTGGCCGCGCTGGTCGTCGCCTTTATGCCGGCTGGTGAGCAAGTGCCGGCGACTGGCGTGACCCGCACGATCTCGGCGCGCACCACGGTCTTCCTTCCCGCCGTGCTGAGCGTGCCGCCCAACACGCCGGTGACGCTCAGCTTTCGCAACGACTCGAGTGAGCCGCACACGCTCATCCTGCTCGCACCGCTGAGCGGCGGGACGGACGGGCCCGTCGGACCGGGCCGGACAGATGCAATCTCGTTCACGGCGCCCGGGCCGGGTGAGTACACCTTCGTGTGCAACGTCCACGAGGGAATGAGCGGGATCGTGCGGGTTCAGTGACCGCTGGCCGATAATCGGCCGGCAGTGCGCATCGCCACCTGGAATGTCAACTCGCTCAAGGCGCGCATGGATCGCGTCCTGGAGTGGCTCGAGCGGGCGCAACCGGACGTCCTGCTCATGCAGGAAACGAAGCTTGCGGACGACGATGCGCCGGTCCTCCCCTTTCGCATGCGCGGCTACGAGCTCGTCCACCACGGCGAGGGCCGCTGGAACGGAGTCGCGATCGCATCCCGACTGCCCATCGACCACGCCTCGATCGTCACCAATTTCGGTGATGGTCCCGTGCGCGATAGCGGGCCGGGCGCCGCGGCCACGGGCGAAGAGGACTTCAACCCTTTCGATGAAGCGCGCATGCTCAGCGCGATCGTTGGCGGGATACGCGTGGTGACGCTCTATGCACCGAACGGCAGGGTCGTTGGATCGCCCTTCTATACGGGCAAGCTGGCCTGGTATGACCGGTTGTCGCGCTGGTTGCGCGAGTCGTCGTCGACCGCGGACCCGCTCGTCGTGGGCGGTGACATGAACATCGCGCCGACCGACGCCGACGTCTGGGATGCGGCGCAGGTCCACGGCGGGACGCATGTGTCGGCGCCTGAGCGGGAGGCCTTCGCGGCTCTCCTGGACGCGGGCCTCGTGGACGGCTACCGATCGATCCGGCCCGAGCCTGACCGCTTCACCTGGTGGGACTACCGCGCCGGCAACTTCCACAAGAACTACGGCATGCGCATCGACCACCTTCTGCTCTCCGCCCCCGTTGCCGGTCGCCTGTTATGGGCCGAGATCGACCGCGAAGCACGCAAAGGCGTGCCCATACCGTCCGACCACGCCCCACTCTTCGTGGATCTCGACGAGCGCGGTACGACCCTCGACGCGGGCTGGGAGAATGCCCTACAGCGCGTCGCCGCACGCACGCGCCGCTGACTCAACACTCGGAGTGGGATCGGCGAGAATGCGCAGCCTGCGTACAAGGCATGCTCGGGCATCCCCGGAGGTGGCGTGATCAAGGAGTTTCGCGAGTTCCTGTTGCGCGGCAACGTCATCGATCTCGCCGTCGCCGTGGTCATTGGTGCCGCGTTTGGGGCAGTCATCAGCTCCTTTGTGGGCGACGTCCTGACCCCGCTGCTGGGACTCTTCGGTCTGCCCGATATGTCGGCCCTGGCAATCGTCCTGCCAAGCGGCGCGGTCATCGCCTACGGGCTCTTTCTCAACGCGCTCATCTCGTTCGTGCTCATCGCGGCGGCGATCTTCTTCTTCGTCGTAAAGCCGTACAACGCCCTCGAGGCGCGTCGTCAGAGCGGTTTGGAGTCGACTCCAACGACCAAGACCTGCACCGAGTGCGCGAGCGAGATCCCGCTCGCGGCCAAGCGTTGCCCGAACTGCACCCAGCCGCAGGCCTGAGCGCGGCCAGGTGATCTTTGGGAGGTTCACGGTCCCGCTGCGCAGCTTGATCCCGGTCCTTGCCGCGATCGCGCTGTTTGGGGCCGGCTGTGCCCCGTCCAGGCCGAACATCGGCTGGCAGTTCAACACCCCGCTGCCCAGCGGCGACCAGGCTCTTGGCCCAGGCAATGACCCTGCCGCGCAGCCTGCCGGCGTGCTTCGATTCAGCCCGTGGTTCGTGAACGATCCTGATGCGAACGACATCAGGGCGTTGAACTTCCTCGCTCCTGTGGGCTGGAACGCCAGCGGCAGCGTCGTCTGGCTGCACGAGTGGCGCGTCATGGCGTACCTCCAGACTGTGGTCTCCGATCCCACTTCGGGCCTGACCATCGATTGGCTGCCCATCCAGAACTTCATCTGGTTCGAGCCAATCGCCGGACTGCCACCGCCACCCATCGGCGGCAATTACCAGGGCAATGCCTACGTTCCTCCGGCCACCGATCCTGTCCAGTTCGTGGCCGATTTCTGGATGCCCAACGTCCTGTCGCATCTCCAGGGCGCGACGCTGGTGAGCGTCGACCAGGTCCCTGCCGTCGCCGAGGAGTTCGTGACTCAATTCGGCGGACCGGCCACCGCTCAAGCGTTCCGAATGCGCTACTCGTACCTCCAGGACGGCCAGCCCTGGGAGGAGGATGTGTCCTTCGCCTGGCTCGTCACGGCGGGCAACCTGCCCACCCTTTGGTACGTCAACTTCGCCCACAGCGTTCGTGCTCCTCAGGGCGTCCTGGATGCCAACCGGGGCGTGATCTCGACCGTCGTGGCCAGCAGATCGACGACGGCCGAGTGGGAAGGTGTCTACCGGCTCATGAACCAGCTCTTCACCCAGCGCATCCAGAACCAGCTGGACAGCACCGCTGAACTGGGACGGCTCATGCAGCAGCATCGCGAGGAGTCGCGCGCCCTCCAGCAGCAGGTCACCGAGGAACGGCTGGCGTCGCAGGAGCGCATCGCCGAGCTGCGCCGCAACACGCTCGCCGGAGTGGAGAACCTGGTCAATCCATTCGATCAGTCAATCGTGCAGCTGCCCTCAGACTGGAACAGGTACTGGGTCAATCAGGACGGCGAGTACGTCGTCTCTGACCGGGCCGATTTCGATCCGAACACCATCGAGCCTGGCGTCTGGCAGATCCTGACGCGGCAGCCATGAGGCGGCAGCCCTGATGAGAAGGCTGGTGGCGCTGCGCGAGCACCTGCGCACGAGCCTGTGGTTCATCCCGAGCCTGTTCGCCCTCGCGGCGTTGCTCGGCGGCCTGGTCCTGATCGAGCTTGACCGCCAGCTGCAGGTGGAAGGTTCGGCGTTCTACCTGTATGGCGGCAGCCCGGAGGGGGCACGCTCGGTCCTGTCGACTATCGCGCAGTCGATGCTCGCTTTCACCGGCCTCGTATTCACGGTCACCATGCTCGTTTTGCAGCTGGCCTCGAGCCAGCTCTCGCCGAGAGTGCTGCGCACCTTCCTGGCCGATCGCAACAACCAGGTCGTGCTCGGTTTGTTCGTGGCCACGTTCATCTTCACCCTCGTCGTCCTGCGCGACGTTCGCTCCGCGGACGGTTCCGAGTTCGTCCCGGCGATTTCGGTATGGGTCTCGTTCATCCTGCTTGGCGCGAGCGTCGCGGCGTTCGTCTACTACATCAACCACATGGCCCATGCGATCCGGGCCACTTCCGTAATCACCAGCATCGCCGCCGAGACCAGGTCGGCCATCGACCGGATCTACCCGGCTGCCGGCAGCGATGAGGGAGTGGCCGGCTCGAACGGACAGGCTGAATTGCAGCGGACCGATTCCGGGCGGACCGTGGAGGCGACTGATGGCGGATATCTCGTTGACGCAGACGAGCGGTCTTTGGTGCGCCACGCGACAGAATGGCGGGCGCTGATCGAGCTTGTGCCTGCCGTGGGTGAGTTCGTGGCAGTCGGAATGCCGCTCTTCCGGGTATCTGGGGACGATCCGGGCGCTGACCGGACGGGCCACGATGCGGTGTTGCGCAGGTCCGTGACCTTCGGCCAGGAGCGGACGATGCAGCAGGACGCGGCGTTCGGGTTCCGTCAGCTGGTCGATGTCGCGGCGCGCGCCCTGTCGCCCGGCACCAACGATCCAACAACGTGCATACAGGCCATCGATCGCCTGCACGAGCTGCTGCTTCAGCTGGTCGACCGGCCAGTTCCCTCGTCCCTCGTGCTCGACCAGGCCGGCGCCTTGCGGCTGATCGCTCGCCGTGCCGGCTGGGATCTCTTCGTGCGCCTAGCAGTGGACGAGCTGCTCTACTACGGCAGGGACCACGTGCGTGTGCTGGAGCGCCTGGAGTCGATGCTGAAGAGCGTCGCGCAGAGATGCCCGGCCGACCGCCTTGCCGTCGTTCGCGTACAGATGGGGTTGGTCGAGCAGCGCCTGGCGGCCAAAGCCGCAGGCTAGATGAAGCGCTCGATCGCCTGGGACAGGACGATCAGCAGGATCGGTAGCAGCAGTGCTGAAGCGAAGCCGCGAAACGTGCTCGTGCTCCACGGCCAGGTGTGCAGGCGGGCCAGCACGTCGCGCTCGGACAGGAGAGCGGTGAGTGCCTCGCGCTGTTGTTCGGCGCGGGCCAGATCGTCGGCATCGACCGACGCATGGATGCGCTCGAGCATCATCTTGAGCCGCTCCTGCGAGGCGGACTCGAGTCGCGCCTTCTCGTCGGCGAGGCGGCTGTGCATGACGCGCAATGGCAGCACGAACGAGGCAGCCGCGATGGCCAGCACCATCGCCTCCTGGATGACGTAGGCCAGCGGCTGGGACGGGCTGTAGAGCACGAACGCGACCACGAACACGATGAGGCCCAGTGCACCCACCGCGGTCAGGCGCGCAAAGGCGTTGATCGGCTGAGGCTTGAAGATGTCGACGTTGCGCGCGATTGCGCTCAGGTGGCTGACCAGGCGCAGCTGCCGGACGGTGTGCCAGACAACTATCCCCAGCGCGGCTGCGGTCAGGCCCCACAGCGGCGTGGACACGAGCTCCACTCCGGGCAGCACGTTCTCACGGAAAGGCCGCACGCCGACGTAGTAGGCGATGCTGACCACGACGTTGGCCGCGATCGCCGCCACGATCGCCCAGCGATCGTCGATCGAGGTCAGCGCCTGCCGATAGGCGTTCTCGTGCTCGGGCTGGCCAAGCGCCGGCCTGAATTCGTCAAAGGTGCGCCGCGCGACAACGTTGAGCGCATGAATCAGCCAGGCGAACCAGGCGAAGATCAATGCCGGCATGGCCACGTCGTGATAGAGCGCCAGCGGACGATCTGCGCTCACCGCTATGACCACCGCGTGACCGACTGCAGCCAGGACGACGCCCACTGCCAGGTAGGTGGCCCACGCCGGGCCGGGCAGCCGGTCGACCGCAAGAAGCAGCCGATCAAGGATGCCGCGACCACGCTCGACCGGCGCGCCATTGACGTGAGCATGGGCGTGCACGGCTTCGGTCGCCATCCGCTGTCCCTCCTTGGCGCGATCTTAGAGGCGAGATGGCCCGTTTGCGCTAGGCTCCGCGCCTTGGGCAGCGTTGTGAGCCGGATCGCGGCAGGTGAATGGCAGCTTTTGCGCGATCTGCGCCTGCGCAGCCTGGTCGACTCGCCCGAGGCATTCGGGCAGCGTCATGCCGACGCCGCTGCACAATCGGACGACGAGTGGCGCTCCACCGCGCGCGCTTCTTCAACCGGTACGCGCAGGATCTGGCTGTTCGCTCACGACGCTGAATCGGGCGCTGCGACCGGGCTGGTCCAGGGACGGCGCCGACCGCCGGCCGACTGCCTGCTCTTCTCGATGTGGGTTGCGCCCGAGGGTCGCCGCGGCGGAACCGGTCGTGCGCTGGTTGATGCCGTCTCGGCCTGGGCGGCCGTCTGGGGCGCCACGCGCGTCGTGCTGTGGGTTCTGGGCGCCAATGAGCCGGCCTTCCGCTTCTACCAGCGCATCGGTTTCACTGTCCTGGGCGACGGCCCTGACGCTGAATCAGGCCGCGCCTACGGCGCCTTCGCCATGGAACGGCCGATCGCGCCCGGCTAGGAGTCGGGCGTCACCCAGCGCGGGTCCAGCTCGAGCTGGATAACGGCTGGCCGGCGCGCAGCAAGCGCATCGCGCAATGCAGGCTCGAACTCAGCGTTGCGCGCCACGCGACCACCCTGCGCGCCACACGCTCTGGCAACGGCCGCGAAGTCGATCGCGCCCAGCTCGGTGGCCGTGGGACCCATGCCCTCGCGCTCCTGGTACATGGCGATCGTGCCATAACGGCGGTTGTCGAAGACAAGGATCACCGGCGACGTCCCGGCACGCACGGCCGTCTCCAGCTCGTTCATCGTCATCGCGAAGCCGCCGTCGCCACACAGCGCGATGACCGCTCGCTCCGGGTGCGCCAGTGACGCCGCGATTGCGGCCGGCAGTCCGTAGCCCATGGCTCCCGACGTGGGTCCCAGGAACAAGTGGCCCGGCCCAAAACGCAAGCCACGGGCGGCCCACAGCCCGAAGTTGCCGGCGTCCGTGGTGATGATCGAATCAGCAGGCATGACACGCTGCAGCGTCTTCACCACGTGGCCCGGGCTGACGCCAGCGCCGCGCCAGTCGGGCTCCTCGATAAGCGTCGAAGCGGCGACGTACGCACTGCGGTCGGTAGCCAAGGCCGCGACTCGCTCGGAAGACGCGGCGTGCCCGGCGGACGCGCTGAGCGCAGCTTCGACGAATGTTGCCGCGTCGGCCGCAACTGCGATGTCCGGTGCGCGCAACCCGTTGCCCTCCGTGCGTGGCTCCAGGTCGACATGTGCCCAGCGCGTCGTGTCGGCCGGGACGCTGTAGTCGAAGGTCGCGATCTCGCTCAACCGACAGCCAACGACCAGGAGCGCATCAGCCTCGAGTAGCCGCGCCATGACCGTTGCCGGTGCTCCGAAGCCGGTCATGCCCAGGTAGTGCGGATGATCGTTGGGGAAGGCGGTGGGCCGGCGCCATGACGCGATGACGGGCACCTCGAGCCGTTCGCTCAGTTCAACCAGCGCCGTTGTCGCACCTCCTGCGATGACGCCTCCGCCGGCCAGGATGACCGGACGCTCTGCACTCGCGAGCAACTCGACTACGGCCGCAACGGCAGCCTGATCTGGCCGGGCAGGATCGCCGGTCGCCAGATGGACCGTGGCCTCATCGATGCGCTCCTCGAGCACGTCCTCCGGGACGGCGAAGAGCACGGGTCCCGGGCGGCCGGCCAGTGCTGCGCTCAATCCCTCGCCGATCAGCCGGGCAGCGTCTTCCGGCTCATCTATCTGCGTCGCCCACTTGGCCAGCCGCCCGAAGCTGGCGGCAAGATCCACCTCCTGGAACGCCTCGCGACCAATTCGGTCACGGCGCACCTGGCCCAGCACGGCGACCAGCGGGGTCGAGTTCTGACGCGCGGTGTGAATGCCGATGCTCATGTTTGCCGCGCCCACCGCGCGCGTGCCCAGGACGGCCGCGGGACGACCGGTCAACTGGCCCATCGCCTCGGCCATGAATGCGGCACCGCCCTCGTGGCGCGTCGCGACGACGGAGATTCCGGCGCCGGGCAGCGCATCGAGCAAGCCCAGGAAGCTTTCGCCGGGCACCGTGAATGCCCACTCGACACCGGCCCGGGCAAGTCCGCTTGCGAGAAGATCGGCGACGGACGGTCGGGTGCTCAAATCGCGAAGCGAACGGAGCCCAGGATGAGGCCGATGATGACCAGGATGGCCACGATGACCATCACCGCGCGCACCGCTCGATCGCTGGGGAGCACCGGATCAGCGGTAATTCTGGAACTGGAGCGGCACGGGGTAGCCCTCCGATTCCTCGCGCAGCCGTGTGATGACCTTCTGCAGGTCGTCCTTGCTCTTGCTGCTGACCCTGATCGCCTCGCCCTGGATCTGCGACTTGACCTTGGGGAAGTCGTCTCGGATCAGGCGCGTGATCTTCTTGGCCAGGTCGTCGGGCAGGCCGCTGCGCAGCCCGATGCGCTGGCGGACGGTATTGCCGCCGGCCACCTCGATCTCGCCCCAGTCGAAGATCTTGAGTGACAGACCTCGTCTGATCGCCTTCGATTCGAGCAGGTCGCGGATGGCCTTGGCGCGGTACTCGGTGTCCGTGCGGAGGGTGATCTCGTCCTTGCCCAGCTCGAGCTCGGCATTCGAGCCCTTGAAATCGAAACGCGTGCCGATCTCGCGGCGCGCCTGGTCGAGCGCGTTGACCAGCTCCTGCTGGTCGTACTCGCTGACGACGTCGAAAGAAGCGTCTCCGGCCATCAGTCGGCCCTCCCGTGTGGCTTCATGGTTGTGTCCCTGCCGACCATTCGCTCGATCGGCCACTGACGCAGGCGCACGACACGCCTGTCCTCGCCCAGCTCGAGCGTCATGAAGCCGCGCACACGGACGCGCTCTGACGTCTGCTGACGGGTGTAGGCAGCGTGCCAGCTGGCCAGCACCGTCGCGCCACTCACCCAGATGCGCTCGGCATCGAACTCCACGTTGGCCTGCTCGGCGGCCATGTCGTTCCACAGCGTGCGCACCGCGTTGAGACCGACCAGTGGCTCAGCGTACGGATCCGGGCGATAGTCGATCTGAGCGTCGAAGAGCTCGATGATCTCGTCCGGAGATCGCTTCTCCCAACCGCTCTTGAATGCGGCGAGCACGTCCTGTGCCTCGCCGTGGGTGAGTGTCGGCATCACGACCAAGTCTACGCAGTGGGGCGAGGCAGCGGTTCCCGCGCGCTTCGCTGCCTCCCTCCCGCGACGCCCTGAGCGAGTCTAGGCTTGGTCCATGACCTTTCCCACGGACGACATGCCAATCACGACGATCCTCGTTGTCACTGACACGGAGGCGTCGCGCGCCTGGTACACGGACGTGCTGGGAGCGCAGCTGTATCGCCAATACGGCGAATCGGTCGTGCTGTCGTTCAACGGGGCGTGGCTGCTGCTCGTGACCGGTGGCGAGCCAACTTCCGACAAGCCCTCAGTGACGCTTGCTCCACCGGTCGACGCGCAGCGCGTGGATCACCTGTTCACCATTCGAGTGCCCGACTGTCGTGCGGCGTATGAGACGCTCCTGGCTCGTGGAGCTCGGTTCCTGACGCCGCCGGTCGACCACGGCGCCGAAACGCGTTGCTTCCTGCGCGATCCGGATGGCCATTTGTTCGAGATCAGCGAGTACCGCGCCTGAGCGCGGTCAGCAGAGCCACCAGCCGATCGGCGATGACGTACGAGCGGCCGCCGCCCATGACCAGCACCACGTCGCCCGGCAGCACACGCTGGGCGAGGTAATCGGCCGTCTCCTCGACCGATCCAGTTGCCTGTGCCTGAGCTCCGCCCACGGCATTGACTTCATCTGCCAGCGCCCGCGCGCTGGTGACCGTCGTATCCGTGTCGCGCCCGGCCCAGATGTCGGCGATTACCACCTCGTCGGCCGTGGCCAGAACGGCTGCGAACTGCCCGATCATGGACGCAGTGCGGTGATAGGTCAGCGGCTCATAGACGGCCCACGTGCGCCGGCCCGGATAGTGGCCACGGACCGCCTCCAGAGTGCGGGCTATCGCAGTCGGATGATGGCCGTAGTCGTCGAGCACGATCACGCCATTGATGTCGCCCTTGAGCTCCAGGCGACGCCCAACTCCCCTGAATTCGGCCAGGCTTTCGCGTAGCGCGGACTCGTTCACGCCAAGGGCCAGGCCCGCGCCCAGCACCATGCGCGCGTTGTCCGCATTGGCTGGACCAGGAAGCCCCACTGTCCAGCCGGCCGGTACCGCGTCCGGCGCTGCAACGATCGAGCCGCTCCGCGCGCCCAGCTGACGGGCCACTGCCGAGGCGCCCCGATCCGCCGCGTTGAAGACGAAGGTTGCGCCGGGAACCAGCTCGATCCACGCAGAGAAGGCATCCAGAACCGCCTGCTCGTCGGCGAACACGTCCGGGTGGTCCCATTCCGCGTTGAGCAGCACGATCACGTCGGGTCTGTACGCGTCGAAGTTGCCCGCGTACTCATCCGCCTCCACGACCATCGAATCGCCACTGCCCGAACGAGCCGTGCTCGGCGGGCCACCCATCAGCGACTCGTTCAGCAGGGCGCCCACGAAGGCCGACGGATCACGGCCGGCGCGGACCATGGCATCGACCAGCCACCCGGTGGTCGTCGACTTGCCGTGCGTGCCGGCAACGGCGACAAGACGCTGGCCGGCGCTGGCCGCCGCATCGGCAACGACCTGCTGCCACGGCTCGGCGGGAATGCTTCGTTCTCGCGCGGCCACAAGCTCTGGATGATCGGGATTGATGGCCGTCAGCGCCTTGGTCACGGCCAGCCGGTCGGGCGTGGCAGCGGGGCTCGTGACGTGCGCCGCGGCATGTTCCCAGTCGATCGGGATGCCGGCGGCGGCAACGGCGGCCGAGTAGGGCGACGGCCCACCCGGATCGCAGCCGCTGACGACGGCGCCCGCGCGGTGCGCCAGTAGCGCAGCCGCGGAGGCACCGGCGCCGGCCGCGCCGAGAACGTGGATTCGCTCGCCCTTTGCAATCGGGCGTGCCGCGCGGCGCGGAGCAAGCCCCAGGCCGATCTCGGCGGCGGTCCGGGTCAAGCCCGTGCGGCGCCCAGCCGGTCGAGCAGGATCGTGAGCGCCGCTTCTGCGCTGCGCACCTTGTTGCCGTGCCGGTCAGAGGACCAGACATGGCGACGCACGTCGTGGCCGTCAGCGTCGGCCACGGCGACGTAGGTCAGGCCGACCGGCTTCTGGGCGCTCCCGCCGACGGGTCCGGCAATACCGGTAACGGCCACGGCCACATCTGCACCGTAGCGCCGACGGGCACCCTCGGCCATCGCAACGCCCGACTGGGCCGATACCGCGCCGTGCTGGTCGAGAACGTGCTGCTCAACCCCAAGCTCCGATTGCTTGAGCTGGTTGCTGTAGCTGATCAGTCCGCCCACGTAGAACTCGCTCGAGCCGCTGCTCTCCGTGAGGACGTGTCCGACCAGCCCGCCGGTGCACGATTCGGCTGTGGCCAGGGTCAGTCCGCGCTCGACCATGGTGTCCTGGACGCGGCGCGAAAGCTCGACGAGCGCGGCGAGCTCGTCGATGGAATCCGGTGCGGTCGCCTCAGCCAACGCCTACGCGCAAGGGGTCACTGCGGGCAGCGGCGCCTGGCCGGCGCGGATCGTCCAGCTGCCGGCCTCGCCCTCGGCACCCAGCACGCCGATGTCCGCGCCGTTGAGGTTGAGGCTGAGTCCACCGGCATTCGCTGCACGAAGGCACATCTCCGTGTCGGCATGGACGGTATGTGTCTCACCCTGGCCCAGCTGTCGGCCGCCGTAGCCCGGCGCACGCTCGCCGTCTGAAACGACGCGCACCCACGACTCGCCGACCATGGTGATAACCAGCGTGACGTCGGTGGGCGGTGGCGGCTCGACGGTGATGTCAAAAGTCTGGAGGACCGCGGCCTGGCCGTTGGCGTAGGCAGTGACCGTCACGCGCCAGATGCCGGGCTCGAAGTCGAGCGTCTCGGCGAACGGGCCGGATGAGCTGAGGGAGATGTCACGCGCCGGCCCGATGGGCGGTGGCGTTGGACTGGGACCGACTGAAGGGCCGGGCGTGGGGTCCGTGCTCGGCGAGGGAGCAGCGCTGGCGTCGGCCACGAAGACGGAGGCGATCGTGAGACGCGTGCCCGTCGTCGTGCCGCGGAATGTCACGCCGTCACCGGTCACTACCGCTCCCGCGAAGGGCTCGTCGAGTGTCATCGTGAGCGGCACCACGGGAGCACTGGGCGTGGGCGAGACGCCCGGCGACGGGGCATCCGGCAGGGGCACGTTGATGGTGATCGCGAGTGGATCGGAGTCGCGGCCAGTGACCGGATCGCGGGCGATGATGGTGAAGTTGTTCGTGCCGCGGGCCAGGTTGACCTCGCGTGACCAGGCGCCCTCATCGTTTGCATTGGTCGTGTACACCGATTCGGCCGACCCGCGAATGGTCACCACTGACCCGCGCCCGCTCGTCCCTTCGAGCACTATCGTCTGCGCATCGACGGTGGAAAACACGTTGCTCGGGTGGGTCAGCGCGACCGCAGTCGGCGCCTGCACGAAACGCAGCAGCTGGAGGCCGATGAATCCGACGAAGGCGAAGATGACGAGTGCCACAAGACCGGCCACGAACATCCCCGGGGTGATCGTAACGCGCCGACCACCGGGCTCCACGAGGGGCATCGGCGGCGGGGCGACGGCGACGCGCGTGGCCGTGCGCAACGCTTCCATCTCGTCATGCCAGCGGTCGAGCAGCTCCTCCGGATCGAGCCCGAGGTAGATCGCGTAGTTGCGCAGGAAGCCCTTGACGTAGACCGGCGCGGGCAGCTCGTCGTAGTCGCCGTCTTCCAGCGCGGACAGGTAGCGCAGCCTGATCTTCGTGTCGCGTTCGGCTCGATAGAGGTCCACGCCCTTGCGCTCGCGCGCGGCCTGGAGCGTCTCGCCGACGGGTGGCGCGGGGGTGGCGTCGATCGGCGTTCTCTCCCGGCCAAGCCGGCGGCCGCCGATGCGTAGTTGATGGCGTGCGGTCATCGTTGAGCAGGTTTCCTTGTTGTTCGCGGGCAGGTGACGCCATCTCTGACGCGCCCCGAAAGTCTACGCGTTATGCCCGAAGCTCTCCGACCGACTACTACTCCGCGTCGACGTCCGCGGGTCCGCGCAGCCAGTTGTCCGGGCCGTAAACCGTTCGCGGCGCACCCGGGTTGCGCGGGTCCAGCGGTCCGATGATGCCGTGCTGCTCGAGCGCGTCCATCAACCGTGTGGCGCGGTTGAACCCGACTTTCAGCTTGGTCTGGAGCATCGACGTGCTCGCTCGCCCGGTCTGCGTGATGAGCTCCGCTGCGCGAGGCGCCATGTCGTCCTCTGCCGTGCGGGCCAGCCAGGCGAACTGGCCGTTCTCGCCACCGTCCTCAACGTCCGCACCCTGCAGCAGGTCGCGGTTGTACTCCGGCTCTGCCTGGGCGCGCCAGAAGTCGGCCACCGCGTGGACCTCCTTGTCGCTCACGAAGACGCCCTGCAGGCGCACCGGTCGAGGAAGGTCGGCGGGCTGGTAGAGCATGTCGCCGCGGCCGATCAGATCCTCCGCCCCGTTGGCGTCGAGGACCGTGCGCGAATCGACGTTTGAAGCCATCGCAAAGGCGATCCGGGACGGCACGTTGGCCTTGATCAGGCCGGTCACGACGTTGACGCTGGGCCGCTGCGTGGCGAGCACGAGATGGATGCCCACGGCGCGTGCCTTCTGGGCCAGCTTGACGATCGGCTCCTCCACCTTGCGCCCTTCGCGCAGGATCAGGTCGGCCAGCTCGTCGATGACCACGACCATGTACGGCATGGGCTTGCCCTGTCGGCGCGGGCTGATGTTGTAGGCGCCGATGTTGCGCTCCATCGCCTCCGCCAGCGCCTCGTAGCGGCGCTCCATCTCCTGGACCATGTTGGTCAGCACGGCACGCGCCTCATGAGCCTCGACGATGACCGGCGTCTCCAGGTGGGGCAGGTCCTTGTAGGCCGCGAGCTCGACGCGCTTGAGGTCGATCAGGATCAGGCGCACCTCGTCCGGCGACGCACGCATCAGCACGCTCGTTATCAGCGCATTGACGCAGACGCTCTTGCCCGAGCCGGTCGCGCCCGCCACGAGCAGGTGGGGCATGCGCGCCAGGTCCACCGCGTAGGCCTTGCCCGAGACGTCGCGTCCCAGCGCGAACGTGAGCTTGCTCTGGGCATCGCCCATGCGCGCATCCTCGACCAGGCCCCGGAACCCAACGATCTCGCTGTTGTGGTTGGGGATCTCGATGCCCACGACGTCCCGTCCCGGGATGGGCGCTTCGATCCGGATGGAACGCGCGGCGAGCGCCATGGACAGGTCGTCAGCGAGGGCCTCGATGCGCGACAGCTTCACGCGCGCGTCAGGCTTGACCTCGTACTGGGTCACAACCGGACCGGTGTTGGTCGCGGTGACCGAAGCAGGAATCTGGAAGCTGGCCAGCTTCTCCTCGATTATCTGGATGTTGCGAGCGTGGTCCAGGCGCTGCGCCACGGCTGCGCGCACGGTCGCGTCGAGCATCTCGTTGCCGGGCAGCTCCCAGGTCCGTTCGGGCTGCTCCAGCTCGAGCTGCTCGCCCGTGGACGGCGGCGCCTCGATCGTTGCCACAGCAGACGCGCGGGCCGCTTCAGACGCCGGCGCCGGGCCACTCCACATCGTCTGGCTGAGCGGCGCGGCATATCGCTGCGGCGTTGGCAGCTCCGACGCAGGCGGGGCGGCGACCTTGATCGCTCCCGAGCGTGGTACGCGCGCCGGTTCGCCGGAGAGCCCCTCGCCCGGCGGCGGCATGGCCATGCTGGCCATGGAGCGTCGGCTGGCGGCACTGTCGGCGATCGCGCGCGCGGGCGTCGCGATGGCCGACGCAAGGAGGCGGCCGCTGCCGGTGACCGGGCTGAGCAGCCCGCGCAGCGTGACGTTGAAGAGCAGCAGCAGACCCGCGGCGAGCAGCCCGACGAGCACCACGAAGGCGCCGATCGGCGACAGCAGGTCGGTAAGCAGTGACGACAGGCCGTGGCCGAGCGCTCCTCCCCCGTCGGCGAGAGCCGGCCGCGACCCGCCGTTGCCACCCACAAGATGGATCAGGCCCAGCCCGGCCGCGAAGACGATCACGCCGCCCACGATGGCCAGGCTCGATCCGTGGCCGATGCGCGAAGGGCGCTCGATGAGCACGCCGGCAACGATGAGCAGCCCAGCAAGCAGCCAGGCGCCCTGTCCGACCACCGGCCGCAGGAAGTCGTCCACGTAGCGGTTGAACACGCCCGCCTCAGGGAAGATCAGCGCGATGAGCGTGATCGCCCCGGCTACCAGGAGGCCGAGGCCGAGCAGCGAGCGGGCCACGTGCGGGGGCACGCGCAGGCCCGCCAGCCGGCTCTGACGTGCCGGCCGCCGCGATCCACTGCGCGAGCTGCTCGTTGGACGCCGCCTTCGGGTGGCCATGGCGCGCTAGACCTCGACCACCACGGGGAAGACCATCGGTCGGCGGCGCGTCCGGTCGAACAGGTACTGAGACAGGCTGTCCTTGATCTGCGCCTTGAGCAGGGCAACCTCGGTGGTGTGGTCGCCCGGGTTCTCGATGGCGGCCGCGACTCGATCCGCCGCGCCGCCGATGATCGGGTCGTCTGGCCCGCCCACGAAGCCGCGCGTGACGATCTCCGGGCGCCCGATAAGCGCCCCGGTTTGCTTGTCCACAGTCACCACGACCAGGAACATTCCGTCCTCCGCAAGTGCGCGCCGATCGCGCAGCACGACGTCGCCCACCTCGCCCACGGACAGGCCGTCGACGTAAACGTAGCCGGCCTCCACCGGAGTTCCGCGCCGCGCGGTGCCGTCGGCCGAGAAGTCGATCGGCTGACCGTTCTCGATGATGAAGATGTTGTCCGGCGCGACGCCCATGTCCGCCGCCAGGCGGCCGTGCTGGACGAGCATCCGGAACTCGCCGTGCATTGGAATGAAGTGCTTGGGCCGGGTCAGGTTGAGCATCAGCTTGAGCTCCTCCTGGCTGGCATGGCCGGACACGTGGGCGCGCTTGATGTCGTGGTAGAAAACGTTGGCGCCGACCTTGAACAGGTTGTCGATCGTGCGCCCCACGACCTCCTCGTTGCCCGGGATGGGGCTCGCGCTGACGATGACCGTGTCACCCGGCTGGAGTTCCACCCAGCGATGGTCGCGATTGGCCATCCGGGCCAGGCCGGCCATGGGCTCGCCCTGCGCGCCGGTCGTGGCGATGACCAGCTTGTTGTCGGGTACGTCGCGCAGCCGGTCCTTCTGCACGAGCTGGCCTTCGGGGTACTTCAGGTAGCCCAGGTCCGTCGCGATGCGGACGTTCTGTTCCATGGAGCGGCCGATGACGACCACGCGGCGATCGAACGTGTGTGCCGCATCGAAGACCTGCTGTATGCGCGCGATGTTGCTGGCGAAGGTGGCGACGATGATCCGCCCCTCGAGGCCCTCCATGATGTCGCGGAAGGCCTCGCCCACGGTGCGCTCGGACGGCGTGTAGCCGGGGCTCTCGGCCCTGGTCGAGTCGGACAGCAGGCACAGCACGCCCTGGCTGCCGAACTCGGCCAGCGCGTGGATGTCGGACATCTTGCCATCCACAGGCGTGTGGTCGAACTTGAAGTCGCCCGTGTGCACGATCAGACCGAGCGGCGTGCGCAGGGCGATGCCCATCGCGTCCGGGATGGAATGGCCGATCCGGAAGGCGGTCGCGCTGAAAGCGCCCAATTCCACGGTCTGACCGGGCTCGAGGGCGAGCAGCGGATTGTTGTTGAGCTTGTGCTCCTTGATCTTGTTGCCCAGCAGGCCGCGCGCCAGGGTCGAGGCGTAGATCGGCACGCCCGGGAAATAGGGCAGCACGTAGGGCAGGCCGCCGACGTGGTCCTCGTGAGCGTGGGTGATAAGGAAAGCCTTGACCTTGTCGGCGCGCGCACGGAGATACGTGACGTCGGGCACGACGAGATCGATCCCGAACATCTCCTCCTCGGGGAACATCAGCCCGCAGTCGATGACGACGATCTCGTCGCCGTACTCGAACACGTACATGTTCTTGCCGATCTCGCCTACGCCGCCCAGGGGCAGGATGCGCAGGCCGGGGCCTTCAGGTCCGCTCATCGGAAAAGTCCCATCTGCGACTCATCTGCTGCCGGTGCGCTGGCCGCGTCACGCAGGGCCTCGACCTCCGACGAGGACGGTCCGGACGGCGGCGCAGCCGCCAGTACCGGGACTGGCACGGCGACTTGGGTCGGATCGGCCACGACCACGGGGATCGCATGGTTCATCGGCGCGCCGTTCCTGCGCTGCCGAGCCTCGGTCAGCGTGTCCGGCAACCGGCACATGTCCTCGAGCATCGTCTGGCGCAGGCTGTACTGGCGCAGCGCCGCCGCCGGGTGATACATGGCGTATGCCGTGGCGTCCCGGGCGCCGGTCGCGGGGTCGACCGGATGCTGCGTGCCGTGCGTGTCGCTGATCCGAGCGCCGGGAATGAACGTGCCCAGCGAGTGGCGGCCCAGCGTCACCACGACTGCCGGGTCCAGCACCTCCAGCTGGCGCTTGAGATAAGGGGCACAGGCTGCGATCTCGTTCGGCTCCGGATCCCGATTGCCCGGTGGCCGGCACTTGACGACGTTGGTGATGAAAACCTCCTCGCGTTTCCAGCCGATTGCCTTGAGCAGCTCGTTGAGCAGGCCGCCCGCGGCACCCACGAAGGGCCGTCCCTCCTGGTCCTCGTTGTAGCCTGGTCCTTCGCCAACGAATACGACCTCCGTCTCCGAGTGGCCCTCGCCCGGCACAGCTTTCGTGCGCGTCACGGCAAGCGGACAGAGTGTGCAGCCGGCGACCTCGGTCGCTATGACCTCGAGAGCCTGCCTGCGTTCATCGGGCGTCACGAATGCAGGTCGCCCGCTGTGTGCCCTTTGCGCCTGGTGAGAGACATGATTTCACTCAAAGCGGATATCCAATTGGGCACGGTCTCGATGATACCCCGCCTCCCTGCCCGCTGCGCCCCGAACGGGCGGTGACGGGGAGGTCACCCACGACTGATACCGGTCGCTGAGTACTAAACGGCCCGCCGGGCTGTCCGGCGGGCCGTTCTTCTTTGCGTCTCGCGACTGGAGCTTCGGAGGGCTAGACCTCGGCCGGCTCCGCGTTCTCGGGTGACTTCGCCTGGTGGCGTTGCATGGCTGCCTTGCGCGAGAGGTTGACCCTCCCCTGCCGGTCAACCTCGACCACGACGACCATGATCTCGTCGCCGACTGAGACCACGTCCTCCACGGTGGGCACGTGGTAGTCGGCCAGCTCGCCGATGCGCACGAGACCTTCCTTGCCGGGCAGGATCTCGACGAACGCGCCGAAGGTCATGATCCGGGTCACCTTGCCCAGGTACAGACCGCCGACCTCGACCTCACGAGTGATCCCTTCGATCATCGCGATGGCCGCACGCGACTTGTCGGCGTCGATCGCTGCGATCTCGACCGTGCCGTCGTCCTCGACGTTGATCTCTGTGCCGGTGTCCTCCTGGATCTTGCGGATCGTGGCGCCGCCCTTGCCGATGATGTCGCGGATCTTCTCCGGGTTGATCTTGATCGTGGTGATGCGCGGCGCGAATGCCGACATCTCCTCACGGGCGCTGGGCAGAACCTCGGTCATCTTGTCCAGGATGAACAGCCGCGCGACGCGCGCCTTTTCCAGCCCGTCGCGAATGACCTGCTCGTTGATGCCCTCGACCTTGATGTCCATCTGGACGGCGGTGATGCCTTCGCTCGTGCCGGTCACCTTGAAGTCCATGTCACCGAAGGAGTCTTCCTTGCCCAGGATGTCGGTCAGCACGGCGAACTTGCCGTCACTGCCTGACACGAGGCCCATTGCCGCGCCGGCAACCGGCGCCTTGATCGGCACGCCGGCGTCCATCAGCGCGAGCGTCGAGCCGCACGTTGAGGCCATGGACGTCGAGCCGTTCGAGGTAACAGCCTCCGACACCAGCCGGATGACGTAAGGGAACTCCTCCGACGATGGCAGGACCGGCAGCAGCGCTCGCTCCGCGAGCGCGCCGTGGCCGATGTCGCGCCGCGAGGGCCCGCGCATCGGCTTGTTCTCACCCGTCGAGTACGGCGGGAAGTTGTAGTGATGGATGTATCGCTTGGACTCGTCGGGGCTGATCGTGTCGATGCGCTGGACGTCGGACGACGGTCCGAGTGTCGCGACAGTCAGCACCTGGGTCTGGCCGCGCGTGAACAGGGCGGAGCCGTGCGCGCGCGGCAGGAGGCCCGTCTCGACCGAGATCGGTCGGATGGTGTCGAGATCGCGGCCGTCCATGCGGATCCCCTCAGTGAGCACCAGCTCGCGCACGACCTTCTTCATCAGCAGGCCGGACAGGCCCTTCGAGAAGCGGGCCACCTTGCGCGCGGCGTCGATCTGCTTGGACGAATCGTCCGCGGAGGTGCCGTTGCGCAGCGAGCGGATCGCGTTGGCGACGGTCTCCTTGTACAGCTTGATTCGGTCGGGCAGGTCGCTGCCCAGGCGGATGAGCAATTGCGCGGTTGCCTCGGCGTCCGGCAGTGCGCGGTGGTTTGGCTCCACCTCGAGCGCGAAGAAGCGGGCCAGATCACCCAGTTTCAGGTCGCTGTCCGGGTGGGCCTCGCGCGCGATGACCAGCGTGTCCAGGTAGCGTCCCTGCTCGATCTTTTCGCCGGACTCCAGCGCCGCCTCAATGAAGCCGATGTCGAAGCCCACGTTGTGGCCCACCAGCAGGGCGTCGCCTGCCCAGTCCATGAACGTCCGCGCGGCCTCCGCCGGAGTCGGCGCACCGGCCACGTCCTGGTCGGTGATGCCGTGCAGCTGGCGGCCGACGATCGGTCCGCCCGGATTGACCAGCGTTGACCAGCGATCCTCGATCTGGCCGCGGACGACCTTCACGGCACCGATCTCGACCAGTGAACCCTGCTTGACGTCGCGGCTGGTTGTCTCGACGTCGAACACGACAAGCGGGCGATCGCCCTTCATTGCATCGACGAGGTCGAGCACAGACTGGACGCTCGGCTCGATGTACGGCACGCGCTTGGCCTTGCCCACCTTCTCGCGCAGCTGCTCCTGCAGCTCGACGATCGGGACCAGGGAGCGGTGGCCGAACATGATCGCCTCGGCCATGACGGCCTCAGGCACGATCTTGGCGCCGGCCTCGACCATCATGATCGCGTCGCGCGTGCCGGAGACGACCAGGTCGATCTCCGAATCGGCCAGCTGGCTGTTGGTCGGGTTGAGCACGAGCTCACCGTTGATGCGGCCCACGCGGACCGAAGCAACGGGGCCGGCGAACGGGATCTCGCTGATAGTCAGCGCGGCCGACGCGGCGATGGTGCCCAGGATGTCCGGATCGTTCTCCTGGTCGGTCGACATGACCGTCAGCACGATCTGGACGTCGTCCTTGTAGCCCTCAGGGAAAAGCGGCCTGATCGGCCGGTCGGTCAGGCGTGCGGCCAGGATGGCTGCCTCTGACGGACGTGATTCGCGCTTGATGAAGCCGCCCGGGATCTTGCCCGCGGCATACATGCGCTCCTCGAACTCGATCGTCATCGGGAAGAAGTCGAGTCCCTGGCGCGGCTCGGACCGATTGGCCGTGCCGAGCAGCATTGTGTCGCCGTAGCGAATCGTGACGGATCCACCCGCGAGCAGGGCAAGCCTGCCCGTCTCGATGGTGAGGGTGCGACCGGCGATCTCGGTCGTGAGCGTTGTGACTGGCATCAGTCCTCCACTTAGGGAGGACGGGTTTGCTTAGCGGCGCAGTCCCAGGCTGCCGATAACGGCGCGGTAGCGGGCGTTGTCCTTGCGCATCAGATACGCAAGCAGCCGCCGCCGCTGCCCGACGAGCTTGAGCAGCCCTCGACGAGAGTGATTGTCCTTGGGGAAGCTGCGCAGATGCTCGGTCAGTCCCTTGATCCGCTCCGTGAGGAGCGCGATCTGGACCTCCGGCGATCCTGTATCACCTTCCGATCGGGCGTAGTCCGCCACGATCCCTTCCTTGGTCTCCCGCGCCAGGGGCACCCGTTCCTCCAACATATTCCTTGTCTTCTAGATCCGCGGAAGTCTAACAGTCATCTGCCATTGACGCCGTGCTACCTTCCGCTGCGTATGACGTCCACGGACGAGTCGGCCGCGTCTCGACGCGCGCTCACGACGTGGCCGCTCACGGGAAGCGCAGAGTTCGATCGGCTACCGGCGACATGGCGTGCGCGCACGGCGCAGGTGCTCGCAGCCGATTTCCAGCGTCACGTCTGCCAGGCCTGGTTCCCGCGCACCGTGGACAGCGCCGCCGGTGGCTTCCTGTGCGATTTCGACCGCCGTTGGCGGCCGATCGGACGACAGGACCGCACGTTGGAATTCCAGGCGCGACAGACGCGCTCGGCGGCGCGCATAGGTCGTGCGTTCCCGAAGCAGGCGAGTTGGGTCGAGGTGTCGCAGCACGGCTTCCGCTACCTGATGGAGGTCATGCACGATCACGTGGAAGGCGGCTGGTACAACGCCGTCAATCGCGCTGGCGACCCGCTCATCGGCGGCTCGAAGCATGCCCACGGCACGGCCTACCTGATCGGCGGCCTCGCCTCCCTGCACCGGCTGACTGGTGACCCTGATGTGCTCGAGGCGGCAGTCGAGGCGTTCGAATGGCTGGAAGACACTCTGCACGACCCCGTCCAGGGCGGATACTTCGGGTGGGCGACCAGGGAAGGCAGGCCAATTCGATCCGTAGAGGACCTGCCCCCCGAAATCGCCGACATGCGCGTAGACCCGCTTGGTCATGGCATCGGCTTCAAGGACGCGAACGTCCACTCGGACCTCCTCGACGCCTTCACTCAGCTCTACGCTGCCTGGCCCAACGAGCGCCTGAGATCGCGGATGGCCGAGGTCTTCGAGCTGGTCACGCGGCGCTTCGTCACTGCCGCCGGTTCCATGCACTACCTGGCTTATTCGGACTTCACGCCTGCGCCCACGCTCGAGCGATACGGCGACCCGAGTCAGACGGCGCCACGCCTGATCGTCGCCGGAGCGATGCTCGGCGCAGGCTCCGATGACATCCTGAGCCTCGTGCGCAGGATGTCGGACCACGTCGCCGAAGTTGCGTGGGACAGTGAGCGGGGAGGCTTTCGCGACGCCGGCCCCAGCGCCGCGCCCTTCCACCTCGCGGGACACTCGATGAGCCTGCCCACCAGGTCCTGGTGGGTGCAGACGGAGGCCATGAGGACGACCCTCCTCGTCGCGGCCATCTCCGACGACCCGGAGCCATACCTGCGCCGCTTCGACGCCGCTCTGGAGTTCACGCGACGCGAGCTGTTGGACCACCGCCACGCTGGCTGGTACGCGGCCGCACTCTCCGATCAACCGCGCTGGCCGCCGCGTCCGCACCGTTCTCGCCGGCACAAGGGCAACATCTGGAAGGACGCGTCACACGAGACGGATTTCTACCTCGCTGCGCTGCGCATCCTGGGTGGAGTGGAGGCGGACGCAGCCCTGCCAGGCTCGCCAGATGCGGCGCATTAGCCGACCCGGTCATTACGGGTCTGGTTCCAATGGATCGGCATGAGCCGATCGTGATCGTCAACTCCCGGTGGCCCCTCCAGCACATCGCGGTCGAGCGTTACCCAGGCATGGCCGCGCAATGCGCCTCCGGGGCGGTCGAACCATTCCGCGCCGATGCGAAGCTGCATGTCATGTGCGCCGGCATCCAGAAATCGATACATCGACAGGGCGCGCACGTAGCAGGTGTCGCGGCCGCGCAAGCCCGGAAGGCGCAGCCACGGTTGCCGAAGCCGCGCAATTCGCTGCGCGCCGGCGCGCGAGTCAATGGCGCTGGGCCGGGCCGCACTTCTCAGGCCGCCGAGGAAATCCGTCAGGTGCGTCCGCTCGACGTTGCCCGACAGGCGGATCACAAACCAGCCGATGCGCAGCGACCAGTAGACGTCAGCCGGCGAGCGATAGGCGTGCGCCAAGCGCAGCGCGGCGCCCCACGGAGTCCACCACGGCGCAAGTCGGTGGAAGGAGCGGGCCACGATCACCGTGCGCTGGGTAGCTGAGCGTCCGCTGCCCGCCAGCGTTCAATCTCGCTCGGGCTCCAGAACGTTCGCGCGAAGCCCAGCCGTTGCGCCACGCGCTTGACGAACGTGCCGCGTCGCACGAGGCCCTCGTCGCCCATGGGCCGGAGCAGGGCCCCGAGTCCCACCGGGCCAAGTGCAAGCCAGTTGCGCAGCTCGTCGAGTGGGCCCCACTCGAGTTCGTCCTCGTAGCGGCGGAAGAACTGCGCGTAGCCCTTCCCGTAGCTGACCTGCTGCGCCCAGTACGCTCGCCAGCTCTGTCGGTGGCGGTGGTGGACGACAGCCCGCGGTGCGAAGGGAAAAGCGCCGCCAACGGCGCGCAGCAGGCGGGTGTGGAGATCGGCTCCCTCGTACGAGTCGAAGCGCGCATCAAATCCGCCCACCTCCAGCAGGGCCTGGCGGCGGTACATGGCGTTTGAGGTGGGTGCCCATGGGTATCGCTTGTGAGCAAGGTGGCGATCGGCACGCAGCCCGCCGCTCGCGTCGACGAAGCGCGCCGCCGCCGTGGTCGAGCGATAGCCGATCGTCATACCCGCCGCGCCCAGCGCCGGATGAGCCGCCGTGGTCGTTTCTGCAACGGCTCCGAGCAGTGCCCGCAGCCAACCCCTGCTGGGGACGCAGTCCGCGTCCGTGAAGGCAATCCAGGTGCCCTGCGCGGACCGGATGCCGGCATTGCGCGAACTGCCTGCCGCGCGTCCCGAGCCCCGACTTGAGCTGCGCAGCACGGTTGCCCCGGAGCTCGCCGCTATCTCTGCGGAAGCATCGCGATTGCGCTCGTCAACAACCACGAGCACCTCGTAATCCGATCGCGCCAGGCTCTGTGCAAACAGGGCCGACAGGCAGTCACCCAGCGTGCCGGCGGCGTCGCGGACGGGAATCACGACCGACACGCTCGGCGGCCCGGAAGAACGCGGCGCGCTCACGCGCTCGCGTCCCGCCGTGCCTCGTCGAACCCGTGCCAGAAGCTGCGGTCCCACATGGCCAGGTAGGCATCGAACTCGGCTGTGTCGGAGTCGATCTGCCCCAGCCGCAGCCGAGTCGAAGCTGCCATCGCATTCAATCGCCGCTGGGCGCTGCGATAGCCGCGCTGGACGCGATAGCGCAGGCTCCAGGTCCAGGAAGTCAGCATGGCGAGCGTAGAGGTGAGCCATTGCCGAGCCGTACTGGCGCGCCTGTGCCCAGAGCTCCGCGTCCGATTCGCGATCCTGGTGGAAGGCCAGCGCAGCTTCGATCAGCTCGATCCGCGGCCCGAACATGTCACGCACACGGAACGAGAACTCCACGTCTTCGCCTGCCTTGAGCTCCTGTGGCCACCCACCAACGGCAAGCGCCACGCTACGCCGGACGGCCATGTTGCGCGTGTTCGCGAAGGGCAGCTCGCGAGTTTCCAGCGGGCGCCGGGCGACGTTGAGCCCGTAGCGAGCCGCGAAACGCTGCGCGGCAGTGCGCGGCGGAAAGCTCGCCAATCCCCCGGCAACGATGTTGATTTCAGGGTCGGCGAAGGGTGCGGCTATCTCGCGCAGCCAGTTGCGGGCCGGAACGCAGTCGGCATCGAGCAGTGCCAGCACTTCGCCGCGCGCCTCATGCATGCCTAAATTCCTGGCCGCGGAGGGACCGCGCTCGTTCTCCTGCAGCACGCGCAGCCCCGGTATGGCGGCGCCCTGGGCAAGCTCGCGGCTGCCGTCTGTCGAGCCGTTGTCCACGATCAGGTATTCGGCCGCGGCGCCGCTCAACGGTCGCTGGGCGGCGAGCGCGGCGAGCAGGGCGGGCAGAGTACGCATCGCGTTGAGCATCGGCACGATGACAGAGACGGCCGGCTGCGGGCCGATCACGCGAGGAGCTCGTGCAGTGAGTCGAGGTAAGCGGGATTCGCGTATGCGTCGTTGTAGAGGGCGACTCGGTAGCCGGTCGCCTGCTCGGCACAACCCACGATGGCCTGGATGATCGATGTGGCCAGGCTTCGGTCGCTCGGAATGACCGTCTGGCGCATGAGCGCCGCGATGCGCTCCGGACGTTCCAGTGGGGTAACGGCGACCCCTCCGCGCCCACCGCGCCGCTCGAGCTCGAGCAGCACCACCGGTTCCATCGTGAGCGCGCTGCCGTGGGGCCAGAGCGTCCCGATCGGCATTCTCCGCTTGGGGGTCCAGGCGGAGTATTCCGGCAACGCGGCAACCGCTTGAAGCTCGGGAAACCAGGTAGCGGCTGCCGGGTCGATGTTCATGAACGAAGTCAGGCCGGATACGCGCCGCGGGCCGTTCATGGCCAGCAGCAGCTTGTCGTCGCCGAGCGAGCGCCAGCCGCGGCGCACCAGGGCGAGGGTGAACGTCGTCTTGCCGCCGCCGCTGGTGGCGCAGACGATTACGCCACGTGAGCCGTCCGTGAGCCCCGCCGCGTGCAGTGGGACCCAGCCGGAGCGCCGCCAGCCCGTGGTCAGCACCAGACTCAGCGTGTCCTCGATCTCAGGCCAGGCGCCGGCATCCACCAGGGACCCGGGCAAGCGCAGGGTCCAGCTCTCGCCATGCGCTCCGAAGCTGCCCGACAGCACTCCCCCGCTGCTGGTCGTGGCGCGCAGTCCGCCCGGCGCCGGATCGACCAGCATCTGCGCGCAGACCAGGTAGCTTCCAACTGCCGGATCGCCGTCCGTGACGGACTCCACGTGCACATCTAACGAGACCTGCCACGGACGTCGTCTCCGGCCAGGGCATGTCGTACAGCGCGAAGTTCGCGGCGATGAGGTCGGCGACTGGTCCCGCCGGGGCTGAAACTGCTATCTGCAGCGGCCCCGCCAGCGTGCCCCATTTGACGGGCGCGGCGCTACTCGGCGAGCGGGATGCTGGGGTCAAATGCGCTGACGATCACGCGTTGCAGTGGTTCGGCCTGTCGCTCTACCTGGACCGGCTGCCACTCGGGCGGAGCCTGGCCGTCTATGTTCGCCGGGTCGGCCATGGGCTCCAGGAGACGCTCGTCGAGCATCAACTGCAGTGCTGAGCGCAAGCCGGCCATATCCTCGTCCGGCGCGCCCCACGAGCGTGCCCGCGATTCCGCATGGTCGTAGGTGCAGCCGTCCTCGAACAGCTGGACCACGGACCAGCCCGATGGATTGAGCAGGTAGAAGTACTTGCTCTCCAGGTCGAGCAGAAGGGCGCCGTGATCGAGGACAGTCGCGACAACATCGGGCCGCAGCGCGAGACCGACCGATGGTGCGTTTCCCGGATCCTCTGCCAACCTGTCCAAGCCCTCCCACTAAGCGGCCGTAGTCTAACCGCGTGGGCTCTCACCCAGTCCGCAGCGGCGGGCCTGCGCGACGCCGAAACGCGACCGGTGGTCAGCGTGGCTTGGACAGCAGCCGGTTGCCATACTTTCGTGCCAGGCGGATGGGTCGGGTCAGCGCGTAAAGCGGAAACAGCAGGCGGGGCAGGCGCAGCGCTTCCCAATCGGCGCCGCTCGGCCGGAAGGCGACGTTGAGCAGATAGCGGATCTGATCCGAGGAGCGTTCACGCATACGTGCGTGAAAGACGAGGGAGTCGAAGCGCCGCGGCTGCGGATTGAAGAGATCCCTTTTGACGCTTTCCGTCAGGCGCCGCGCGGTACCGTCCTGGCCCGCACTTCGGGCGACTGCGCCGGGCAGGTCCGCGGCGCACAGTTCCGCAGCGAGCAGCAAACCCAGGTGAACCATGCGCAGGGAGCCGCGCGCTCGCGACCCTTCGATGAGGCGCGCCCAGCCGCCGACGTCAACCAGCCTGACCATAAGCGCGATGTCCAGGATCCACGCCACGCGCTCCCAGCGGTGCTTGGAGCCGTGAATGCACAGCGCTTCCAGCTCGTCCACTGGATCGAGCGCCCAGATCTTCGTTCTCATCAGCTCGACCTGCGTCAATCGCTGCCACAGGTGCTCGGCCGCCCGGCGCTCCGAGTAGTAGGTCGGCACTACGGCGCTGTGCAGCTCGAGCCACAGCCCGTCACTGTCGCGCACCATCTCCAGCTCACCCTGATGGTCGACGTAGACCTCCTGCTCGCTTTCGCTCATCCGCTTCTCTGTTCGAAAGCCCATGTCGCTCATCACGTCGCGCGCCGCCAGAAGCTCGTGGCGGCGAACCAGGATGTCAAGGTCGTAGAACTGGCGCAGGGACACGTCGCCGTAGGCGCGGTGGGCGAGCACCGGACCCTTCCAGGGGGCAGCCGTGATGCCGGTCGCCGCAAGCTTGCGCAGAGTCGCCGTCAGCTCGCCGGCAAGCCACAGGTTGCGCCGCGTATTGGCCGTGTACGCAGTCTGGAGATCTGTGGCAACCAGCTCGGGTAGCAGCGCTTTGTGCGCCTCGAGCGACCGCCAGGCGACTGGTGCCAGCGCGTGCTGCATGATCAGGCGAAGGAACTCGGCCCAATCTGCGCGCGACATGTCCAGCGGAGGTCGCATCGCCGCGTCTTCGCCGGCTGCGAATGACCGCGCGCACCAAAGCAGAAGATCCGGCGCAGGGCGTGGCGCCTTCGCCGATTGGGTAGCATCCCCGTGTGGCCCGATCAACACGGTCGCAGCGTAGCGGGGGCGCGGCTCAGGAACGTGGTGCGCGGCGTCGGGTGCCCGACGCATTCCTCATCGGCACGCCGCGTGCCGCGACGACCTCGTTTTACCGCGCACTGGGCGATCATCCCTCCATCTACGCCCCCGCGTTGAAGGAAGCCTGCTTCACCTGCCCTGACATCGACCCCGGCCAGACCCAGAGTCAGACCAGGTACTTCTCTGACGAAGCCGAGTACCTGCAACTCTTCGCGGCGTCAGGGCCGGAGCAGCTCGTTCTGGAGGGCTGCATGTACAACATCTATTCGCCTCGCGCCCCCGGACTCATCCGCGCACTCAACGGTGCCGCCCGTCTACTGGTCCAGCTCCGCGATCCCATTGAGCAGATGTATTCGAACCACGCGCTCAAGCTGATCATGGTCGATTCGACGCGCACCTTCGAGAATGAGCTTGAGGTTCAGGCTGACGTCCGAGGCGACCGCGCGGGGCAGCCGTTGAACATGAGGGACTACGACCTGCGCGACAAGGCGATTGCCGCGCCCGGTCTGCGCCGCTTCATCGACGAGTTTGGGCGCGATCGCATACACGTCAGCCTGTACGAGGATTTCGCTACGGATGCCCACTCGGTGCTGCGATCTGCGTTCCGCTTCCTGGGCGTGGATGAGGGCCATGTCGCGACGGTAGGCGTCCACGTACCCAATCGCGTCGCACGGAGTGACACGGTCAATCGGACGATGGCATCGCAGCGTGTGATCGCCGGCGCCAAGAGCGTCGTGCCGGATCGACTCCACCCGGTGGCCCGCCGCCTGGTCGCGGCTGCCTTTCGGCTCAACCGACGGCGCGTTCAACGCGCGCCATTGGATCCCGCTCTGCGCGACCGCCTGCGGGCCGAGTTTCGCGCAGAGGTTGCAGAGCTCAGCGACCTCACCGGGATCGACCTCCATGCGCGCTGGTGGAGTGCGCCGCCCAAGCCGCTTGAGCCGTCCGCAGGTGCGCGCTAGCGACCTTCTGGGGATCCAGCCAGCAGCGAGCGCGCTCGGACGGCGTCACGGTCCATCTGGCGGATCAACGGCGCGGCCGACCCGAACTTTCGCTCGCCGCGCAGGCGCCGAACAAACTCCACTCGCAGTCGCTGTCCGTACAGGTCTTCGTCGATATCGAACAGGTGGACCTCAAGCACGCGCGCTCCGCTCGCGCCAAACGTTGGCCGCACGCCAAGCGACGCCACTCCGGGCGCCGTGCGGCCGGGGTCGAGCGGGTCGCGACCGCTCCAGCCGGCCCGGACCGCGTAGATGCCGTCCGGCGGCAGCGCCACTTCCTGATCAAAGGCGAGATTCGCCGTTGGGTAGCCCAGCGTCCGGCCGCGCTGATCGCCTCGCACGACACGGCCGATGACCGCGTACGGCCGGCCCAGCAGTCGCCCGGCATCGGCCAGCCGCCCGTGGGCGAGCAGGTTGCGCAGGCGGGTGCTGGAAACCCTGGTCCCGCCGCCGGTCAGGTGGGTAACTTCGATGACGTCCAGTCCCAGCTGCGGAGCCAGTCGACGGATCTCGGGCAGCCCGCCGGAGCGATCGCGTCCAAAGGCGGACTCCTCCGTCATCACCAACGCGACCATCTGGCGACCAGTGCAGGCACGATCCAGGAAGGACGCAGCAGTCTGGCCAGCAAAGGCCAGATCAAAAGGCTGCTCGACCACGAAGTCCACGCCGAGCTGCCCCAGGCGGGCCAGCTTCTCTGCGGGATCGCACAACAGTGCCGGCGCGTGGCCGCGCAGCACCGCTGCAGGGTGGGGCACGAAGGTCATCACGACCGACTTCGCAGCGCGCTCGCGGGCGGCCAGGGTGAGCGACTCGATCACGCGGCGGTGTCCGCGATGAACGCCGTCGAACATGCCGATCGCGAGGCAGTAGCGGATGCCGGCGGGCAGCTCGTCCACGGCCCCCAGCCGCCTCACGGCGCGAAGACCTTCTCCGGGCGCAGCAGGCCCTCGCCGAACCGAGCGATGGCGACGAGACGTCCGGCGCTGTCGAGCACCTTGACCAGTCCCTCCCCCGCTGAGCTCTCCGCGCGGCGCAGCTGCTGGCCGCGCATGAACGGGCCGAGCTCCTCGTCCGTGAGTGTCAGCTCCGGGAAGTCGATGCCCTCATCCATTGGCAGCAGCAGCTCGCGCGCCCTTCCCTCGGCAAGCGCGGTGCGCACCTCGTCGAGCGTGTGCGCGGCGTCAATCCTGAACGGGCCACTCGCGATCCGCGTCAGCGCCCCAAGGTAGGCGCCGCTGCCCAGCGCCGCGCCAAGGTCGCGCGCGATGGCGCGCACGTACGTGCCAGCCGAGCAATGGACCTCGATCGTGGCCGTTGGGCGAGCAGGGTCGGTGTCAGACCACTCCATTACCTCCAGCCTGCTGATCGTCACTCGTCGCGCTCTGAGCTCGGGCTTCTCGCCGTGGCGCGCCAGCTCGTACGCCTTGCGGCCCGCAATGCGCACCGCCGAGTAGTCCGGCGGAACCTGCTCTATCTCGCCGCGCAGCCCGGCCAGCGCAGACTCGACCTTGTCACGCGTGGGAGCCGGCGCGTCGCCCGGTGTCAGCTCGCCATCGAGGTCGTCGGTGGTCGACCGCGCCCCAAAGCAGACCACGGCGCGGTACTCCTTGGCATCGGTCATGTGGTACTCGACAAGGCGCGTCGCGCGGCCGACGAACACCGGCAGCACGCCAGCGGCAAAGGGATCCAGGGTCCCGCCGTGGCCCACGCGGCGCACGCCGGTCAGGCGGCGGACAAGCGCGACGATGTCGTGCGACGTGGGGCCGGGCTCCTTGGCCACGACCACGATACCGTCGAGCACCGGTCGTGCGGCACGCGCCTCGGAGGACGGGTCAGCCACCAGCCCGGTCGAGCATCTCGCGCGCGACCCCCAGCACGGATCGAGTCGCCTCGGCGAGCGGTGCGGGGACTGTCGCGCCGGCGGCGCGCGCGTGGCCACCGCCGCCGAACGCGCCGGTCAGCTCCGTTGCGTCGTAGCCGCCCTCACGCGTGCGCACGCTGATCTTGGTCTTGCCGCCGTCCACTTCGCGCAGCAGCACGACGAGCTCGCCGGTGGCCGACTGGCTGAGCAGATCGCTCAGGCCCTCGGCATCCTCCGAGGCTGCGCCCGTTGCCCCGTAGTCGGCAGCCTGGACGCTGCTCCACACCAGCCGCCCGCCCCGATCGTCCTCCATCCGGCCCAGCACGCGTCCGAACAGCTTCAGCTGGCGATTGGGCTTGGTCCGATAGAGCAGCCGCGCGGTGTCCGCCAGCGGAGCACCATTGGCCACCAGCTCGGCCGCGACGCGCAGCGTGCGCGGCGTGACGTTGGGGTGCTGGAAGTTGGCCGTGTCGATCACCACGCCGGCCATCAGGTTGGCCGCGATCGCTCCGTCAGAAGCGTCGAGCGGCACGCCCAGCGCGGGCATGAGCAGGGTGTTCATCTCGCACGTTGCGGCGGCGGTGGCGTCTATCCAGTCGACGGCGCCGAAGCCCGTGTTCGAGACATGGTGATCGATGTTGACGATGGGCACGCGACTGAAAAGCTCCGCGTTGCGCCCGAGCACGCCGCCGATGCGGGCAAGGTCGCCGCAGTCGCCGACCACGATCAGGTCGTAGGCGCGGCCGGGCTCAGGGTCCTGGCGGAAGCGCTCGATGCGCGGCATGAACGAATACATCGGCGGGACCTGGTCGCTGCATACCGGCGTCGCCCGTCCGCCCAGCTGCTCCACGGCGAGGGCGAGCGAGAGGGCCGATCCCAGGGCGTCCGCCTCCGGGTTCTCGTGGCACACGGTCAGCACGTCGTTCGCGTTGCGGATGCGCTGGACGACTTCGGCCGGCACGGCGCCGATGTCCTGGGCGGTCAGCGATTGCAGGTCCGGGCGTGACTCACCCATCAGGTCGTCTCGCTGCCAGGGCCGCCCGGACCGCGTGTCGGGCTTGGCAGCGTTTCCGTGGTTCGCTCAAGATCGCCCGTGCCGCCCTGCTCCAGCTCGTCGAGGATCTGGAGCACGCGCGTGCCGCGCTCGGCGCTGTCGTCCTCCCTGATGTGGAGGATCGGGATGCGCCTCAGGCGCAGCCGGCCCAGGCGCTGGCGAACGAAGGGCATTGCGTGCGAAAGGGCACGCAAGGTCTGGCGCCGCTCATCTCGCTCACCGATGACCGACACCCACACATTTGCGTGACTGAGGTCAGACGACACGTCGACGTCGGTGATGGTCACGAAGCCGATGCGCGGATCGTTCACCTCGCGCCGGATGACCTCGGTGATCTCTTCGCGCAGCAGCTCATCGAGGCGCGCCGTGCGCTCGCTCATTGTCCTAGGCCGAAATTACGCGCGAGACCATCTGCTGCGTGAAGCACTCGATGATGTCGCCTTCCTGCAGGTCGTTCGTGTCGTCCAGGCCGATACCGCACTCGTATCCGGTGGCAACCTCACGCACGTCGTCCCGGAAGCGGCGCAGCGACTCGATGCGATCTGTCGCGACGAGCTTGCCGCCGCGGTAGACGCGCGCGCTGCCGCGGACGATGCGCCCCTCTGTGACGTAGCACCCGGCGATGACGTTGCGCCCCGCCTTAAAGGTCTGGCGCACCTCAGCGCGACCCTCCACGACCTCGATCTCTTCTGGCTCGAGCAGGCCGCTCAACGCCGCGCTCATCTCCTCGGTCAGCTTGTAGATGATGTCGTACAGGCGTACGTCGACGCTCTCCGCCTCTGCGGTGCGGCGTGCCTGCGGATCGAGCTTGGTGTTGAAGCCGACCACCACCGCGTTTGAAGCCGACGCGAGCAGGATGTCGGTATCGGTGATGTCGCCGGTGCCCTCGTGGAGCATGTTGATGCGCACCTCTTCGGTCTGCACCTGCTCCAGCGCGTGGCGAATGGCGCCCAGCGAGCCCTGTACGTCTGCCTTGAGAATGACGCGCAGCTCCTTGGTCTGGCCGGCCTGGATCTGGCGATACAGGTCCTCCAGCGTGGCGCGGCCCTGCTGCTCCGGCGTGGCGCCCGCTCGGCGCTGCTCGATCATGACGCGTGCCGTCTTCTCGTCCGGCACGGCGCGCAGGATGTCTCCCGCGGCAGGCACCTCGGACAGCCCGAGCAGCACTGCCGGGCTGGCTGGGCCGGCCTTGGTGATCCGCTCGCCGCGGCTGTTCTGCAGCGCGCGAACGCGGCCGTACGTGTCGCCCACGACGACGATGTCGCCTACCTTGAGAGTGCCCGTCTGGACCAGGACAGTGGCCACCGGGCCGCGTCCCTTGTCCAGCTCCGCTTCCACGACGGTGCCCACGGCCGATCGCTTGGGATTGGCCTTCAGCTCCTGCACGTCGGCCACGATCAGGATCGTGTCGAGCAGATCCTTGATGCCCGTGCCGTCGCGCGCGCTGACTGCCACGAGCGGCGTATCGCCGCCGTACTCCTCGATGATCACGCCGTGCTCGGATAGCTCCGTCTTGACGCGATCCGGATTCGCGTCAGCCTTGTCCATCTTGTTCAGCGCCACCACGATCGGCACCTTGGCCGCGCGGGCGTGGTCGATCGCCTCCAGCGTCTGGGGCATCACGCCATCGTCCGCAGCCACCACCAGCACGGCGATGTCCGTCACCTTCGCGCCGCGCGCGCGCATGGCGGTGAACGCCTCGTGGCCCGGTGTGTCGAGGAAGACGACACGCCGACCGTCCTGCTCGATCTCGCTCGCGCCTATGTGCTGGGTGATGCCGCCGCGCTCAGCGGCAGCCACCTCCGACGTGCGGATCGCGTCGAGCAGGCTGGTCTTGCCGTGGTCAACGTGGCCCATCACGGTCACGATCGGCGGCCGGGGGACGAGGTTGCTCGCTTCGTCCTCCTCGAACAGGATCTCCTTGGTTGCCTCCGCGACTGGCGCATCGCCGTTGCCCTCTACCTGCTCAGGCACGCGCGCTTCGGCCACCTCAAAGCCCAACTCGCCGGTCACCAGCGACGCCGTGTCGCGGTCGAGTGGCTGATTGATGTTGGCGAAGATGCCACTCTTGATCAGCTCGCGGATGATGTCCGCCGGGTTGACCGTGAGCAGCTCGGCCAGCTCCTTGACGGTGATCGAGTTCGGTATATCGACCTGGCCGCGGGCGTGAGGGTCAAGGGTCTGAACCGCCGAGTCGCCGGATCCCTGGTCGGGTCGGCGCGGGGGCTTGCGCGGGCCGCGCATGTTGCGCGTGCCGCTTCTACTGCGTGCCATCAGGGCCTCCCCCCAAGTTGCTCGCCGTGCCCGGCGGGCCGGTCTCGAGTCGAGCGCGAACATCAGCCGGCAGGGCGACTGACAACGCGCGCTCAATTGCTTTCTTCTTGAGTGCTGTCGTCCAGCATGAGCCGTCGGCGCACAGGTATGCGCCGCGACCGGCGGCGCGCCCGGACATGTCGAACATCACCGAGGCGTCGGGCGCACGCACGATGCGCACGAGGTCACGCTTCTGCCGCTCCGCGCGACAGGAAACGCAGGTGCGTACCGGGAAGCGCCGCGGAGGAAGCTGCGGCGCCGCCTCGACCGCGTGGCCCGTTGTCATTCGCTGCCCTCGGCCCGCGCTGAGGCCACCACCGCCGTCTTTGCCGAGCGACGGGCGGGTGTGGCAGCGGCCGCCATGGGCGGCGCTGCGGCCTTGGCCGCCGGCGCAGGCTTCTTGCTCGGCTTGGCCGCCGGCGCAGGCTTCTTGCTCGGCTTGGCAGCCGCTTCTGGCTTCGCTGGCGTCTTAGATGGCTTGGCAACTGGCTTCGCTGCAGCCTTGGCCGACGCCGGCTGAGCGTCCTTCGCGGGCGCGGCCCTGGTGGCCGCCTTCTTCGCTGCGGGTTTGGCCTTGGCGGCCGGGGCAGCGCCATCGGCAGCCGCGGCATCGTCGGCGGCGGCCTTCTTGACGGCCGGCTTCTTTGCGGCTGGCTTCTTGGCGGGCGCCTTCTTGGCCGGCGGTGTGGCGGCGTCCGATGCTTCGACCGCGACCGGTGGCTCCGGGACTGCCTCGAGCACCGGCTCGGCGGCGTCGGCGGGCGGCTCGTCAGCAGCAGCCGGGCGTGGCTGCGCCTGGTCGGAACGGATGTCGATGCGCCAGCCGGTCAGCTTTGCCGCCAGGCGCGCGTTCTGGCCCTCGCGGCCGATGGCCAGCGACAGCATCCGCTCTGGCACCGTCACGCTGGCGATCCGGTTCTCCTCATCGATCGTGACGCTCACGACCGTGGCCGGGCTGAGCGCATTGGCCACAAAGCCGGCCGGGTCCTCGTTCCACGGTATGACGTCGATCTTCTCGCCGCCCAGCTCGGCCACGACGGCCTGGACGCGGCCGCCGCGCTGGCCGACCGTGGCGCCGACCGGGTCAAGCCCTTCCTGGCGGCTGGAGACCGCAACCTTGGAGCGTGACCCCGCCTCACGGGCGATGGCCTTGATCTCCACCGTGCCGGCATGGATCTCGGGCACTTCCAACTCGAACATGCGGCGCAGGAAGTTCTTGTGCGTTCGGCTGACGTAGATCAGCGGACCCTTCGTGGTGCGCCTCACTTCCAGCACGTAGGCCTTGACGTGCTGCCCGATGCGGTAGTGCTCCGTCGCGCTCTGGTCCGTGGTGGGCAGGATCGCCTCCGCGCGGCCCACATCCAGGATCACGCCGCGCGGCTCGACGCGCGAGACCGTGCCGGTGATGATCTCCGACTCGCGCTGGGCGTACTGGCCGAAGACCTGCTCGCGCTCTACCTCGCGCAGTCGCTGCCGGACTAGCTGAGTGGCCAGCTGGGCGTGGATCCGGCCGAAGCTGTTGGCATCCAGCTCCCCGATCCGGACCAAATCGCCGACCTTGGCGTTCGAGTCGTGCTTCTCCGCGTCTGCGACGGTGAACTCGGTCTGCTCGTCCTCGATCTCGTCGACGACGTGCATGGCCCGGTAGGCGTTGAACTTGCCGCTCTCCGGGTCCACGTCAACGAAGACGTTCTCATTGCCCGGAGTGGCCCGCCGGTAAGCGGACTGGATGGCGTCGGCCAGGGTGGCGACGAGCTGTTCGCGCGGGATGTTCTTCTCAGCGTTGAGCTGCAGGAGCGCGCCGATAAAGTCGCGATTCACGCTGCGCCCTCCTTTCGCTGAGCCGTTATTCCCCCGTTTGCGCGGGCTCCTCCGCATAAATAAACGTGGGGGTCACCCACGTTCTGAGGCGGCCGAATAACCGGCCCGAAGTATACAACGCGCCTCGACTCCATCTCAAACTGGACACGATGGCGGCTCTTCACAGCCAAATGGTCGCCCTTGACCCGCCCGCCGCCCAGTGTTGCCATTGAGCAGCCTCCTGATGCTCGGAGAAGGAGTGCACAGCCGCGACCCGGCCGATAGCTACGGCTGGGTCGCATCTAGTTCGCAACGCTCGCGGAATGGACTTCCTGTTTCGCGGAGTCAAGGATGGCCGACACGCCAACGAACTCCGAGCCGCTGGCGGGATTTGATCGACTACCGGAACCGAGCACCGTGCAGTCCGCCGCGCGAGCATGGCGGACGACAGTCGTGGTTGCGCTCGCTCTTCACGAGGTGATCGTAAATGTCGACCAGGCTCGGGGCTCGACGACGTATCGGCCTATTCGGTCTTCTTCTTACCCTGACCGCCACGTTCGTGGCGCCAGTGGCCGCTGCCAATCTGCGCGGCCAGTTCCTGGGCGAGGCGTGGGGCAATCGCGCCAACGCCCAGGCCGGAGATGTGGCGGTCCGCCTTGGACGCGCCGCCTACCAGCCGTGCCCATGCAACGGAACCAACGGCAACATCCGCTCGAACAGCGTGCACGAGGTAGACGCCGGAGACGTGTACAGCGCCGCGGAGCTGCGCTCGACGGCCATGGCCAAGAAGCAGAGCGGGATGCGCGCCCACGCGCAGACAACGTCGCGCGTGATCAACGTCAGTGCGCTGGACGGCTACATCACGGCCGACGCGATCTCTGCCATTGCCACAGTTGACGCGACCCAGACGGCGATCAACGTGACGTCGGCGGGCTCCTCCGTCACCAACCTGCGCATCGGGGGCGCGTCCGTGACCGTTGCGCCGGGGCAGCGCATCAACCTGCCCGGCATCGGCTACGTCGTCTTCTTTGATGTCCAACGGACTGGCGATGGCCAGGCGCGGCGCACAATCCAGGTGGAGATGATGCGCATCGTCATCACCCGCAACAACTCGCTCGACCTGCCCGTCGGCGCGGTGATCACCGTGGCCCATGCACGGGTCGGCTTCTCCCGGCAGGAGACCGGATCCATCGTCGGCGCGGCCGCCTGGGGCAGCGAGGCGACATCGAGGTCGCTCTCCGTGGTCAACGAGTTCGGCCGCAGCGCGCCGGCCTACCTCGGTTGTTTCAACCAGGGAACCTCGAGTGGCTCAAATCGGGTCGAGTCGGTGACTCATCCCGACCTCTTCCACGCTGCGACCATCGTCAGTCGCGTGTACGGAAAGGTCAGCTCGACTTCCGCGCACGCCGACGCGAACTCACGTCTCCAATCCGTCAACCTGCTCGACGGCGTGCTGACGGCAGACCTCATTCGCGGTGTCGCATCGGCAACAGCTGATGGATCGGGCGGCCGGACCTCCTTCGAGGGCTCGCAGTTTGTGAACCTGCGCGTGCTCGGACTATCGATCGGTGACAACGTCCCGCCCAACACCCAGATCGGCATCCCCGGCATCGGGACGCTGACACTGTTCGCAACCGAGGCGCACAGCGATGGTGACGACGCCAACGCAGGTGTGTACATGGTCATCCTGACCGTGGACCTGCAGAACACCCTCGGCCTGCCGGTGGGCACCGAGATCAAGCTCGCCCGGGCGCGGGCAGACGCGTCGCGCCCCTAGCGCGGCCTAGCGCGGCCTAGTAGGCGCGGGCGAAGAGAACCCTTCTCTCGGACGGCCGGCCGTCAACCAGGCATTTGCCGGGTTCGTCGGGCGAATCAAACGGGATGACCCGGATGGTGGCACCGGTGTCGGCGTTGACCTGCTTCTCGCAGGCTCCATCGCCACACCAGTGCGCCATCAGGAACCCGCCCTCCTTGTCCAGGATTGCCTTGAACTCGTCGTAGCCATCGGCGAAGTGCGTGTTCTGGGCCCGGAAGTCGAGCGCGCGCTGCAGGAGACCCTGCTGGTAGTCGGCCAGCCGGCCGGGCAGCTCGGCTGCCAACGCGTCGAGGCCCACGGTCTGCTTCTCGCGATCAACGCGGCGAACCAGCACGCCCTGCCCGGCTGCCACGTCGCGCGGCCCGATCTCGAGCCGGAATGGCACGCCACGCAGCTCCCAGTGGTTGAACTTGAAGCCCGGCGACTCTTCGCGCCAGTCTGTCTTCCAGCGCAGCGGGCCCGACTTGGTCTGCACGTCGGCCAGGCTGCGCTCGACCGATTCGACGGCCTCAGCCACCACGCGCCGGTCCTCTTCCGTGCGAAAGATGGGCACGATCACCAGCTGCGTCGGCGCCACGTTGGGCGGCAGCACGAGGCCGGAGTCGTCGCCGTGGGCCATGATCGTGGCGCCCACCATGCGCGTCGAGAAGCCCCATGACGTGCCGTACGGGGCCTTGCGCTGGTTGTCGCGATCAAGGAACTCGATCCCGGCCGACTTCGCGAAGTTCGTGCCGAGCATGTGGCTCGTCCCCGCCTGGAGTGCCTTGGTGTCGCGCATCATGGCCTCGATGGCGTGGCTGTACACGGCCCCCGGGAAGGTCTCGTTGCGCGTCTTCAGGCCACGGATGACGGGAATGGCCAGCCAATCCTCAGATGTTGCGCGGTAGGCCTCGAGGCCCGTGGCGACCTCATCGGCCGCCTCCTGCTCGGTGGCGTGGAAGGTGTGCGCCTCCTGCCACAGGAACTCGGCCGTGCGCAGGAAGAGACGCGTGCGCAGCTCCCAGCGGACCACGTTGTTCCAGAGGTTGAGCAACAGGGGAAGGTCGCGGTACGACTGGATCCAGTCCTTGACCACCTCGGCGATGAGCGCCTCGCTGGTCGGCCGGATGGCCAGCCACTCGTTGAGCTCCTCGCCACCTGCATGGGTGACCCACGCCACCTGCGGGTTGAAGCCCTCGACGTGCTCGGCCTCCTTCTCGAGCAGGCTGCGGGGCACGAAGAGCGGAAAGTAGACGTTGCTGTGGCCGGTGCGCTTGATGTGCCGGTCCAGCTCGTCGCGCATCGATTCCCAGATCGCGAAGCCGTACGGCCGGATGACCATGCACCCGCGAACGGGCGAGTAGCTGGCCATCTCAGTCTTGAGGACCACGTCGTTGTACCAGCCCGGGAAATCCTCGGACTGGGACGTGATCGATGTGACGAAACGGTTCTTATCGGCGGACACGGACACTCCGACGCGAAAGGGCGGTGACGGGTGGGTAATCCTAGCGCAGCGTCATGGCGCGCCGCCGCCGGCCCGCCTCTGCTGGTCTCAGCCCTGTGAGTGTTGCGATCGCCCGTTCTACGGCTGTCCACACTCCGCGCCATGCCGGATGCCGCAAGATCAAGCGTGGGAGCCGGCCTCGCGGTTGCCCCTCCGCCGCGCGGAGCGGTCGGAAATCAAGGTTCATCGTCCGTTCCAACACTCCTGGTGTTGCAGGCGCTGAGAACGTGGCGCGGCTCAGATCCCGTGGCCCGCGCTAGCTCCGCCCGCCGTACTTCTGCGTCACGTACTCGTCCAGGATGCCGATGAACTCCTTCACCAGTCCCTCGCCGCGCAACGTCGTGCGCAGTGCGCCATCCACGAACACGGGCGCGACCGGCTCCTCGAACGTGCCCGGCAGCGAGATGCCGATATCGGCATGCTTCGACTCGCCCGGACCGTTGACGACGCAGCCCATGACCGCGACGCGCATCTCTTCAACGCCCGGGTACGACTCGGCCCAGGCCGGCATCTGCTCGCGCAGGTAGCCCTGGATCTGCTCGGCCATCTCCTGGAAGAACGTGGACGTGGTCCGGCCACAACCTGGGCATGCTGAGACCTGCGGCGTGAACGAGCGCAGCCCGAGCGACTGCAGGATCTGCTGGGCGACGAGCACCTCCTCCGTCCGGTCGCCACCGGGCGCCGGCGTGAGCGAGACGCGGATGGTGTCGCCGATGCCCTCCTCGAGCAGAATCGAGACGCCGGCCGTCGAGGCGACGATGCCCTTCATGGCCATGCCCGCCTCCGTCAGGCCGAGGTGCAGCGGGTAGTCGCAGCGGGCGGCGAGTGAGCGGTAGACGTCGACCAGGTCGCGCACCTGCGAGACCTTGGCGCTGATGATGATCCGGTCGTGACCCAGGCCAACTTCCTCGGCCAGCTCGGCCGAGCGCAGAGCGGATTGGATCATCGCCTCGATCATCACGTCGCGCGAGTCGGCCGGCACGGGCAGCGCGGCATTGGCGTCCATCAGCGTCGTCAGCAGCGCCTGGTCGAGCGAGCCCCAGTTGACGCCGATGCGCACCGGCTTGTCGTTCTCCAGCGCGACGCGCACGATCGTGGTGAAGTTCTCGTCGTGGCGCTTGGTGCCCACGTTGCCCGGGTTGATGCGGTACTTGGCCAGCGCCGCGGACATGAGCGGGTACTCGACCAGCAGCTGGTGGCCGTTGTAGTGGAAGTCGCCGATCAACGGGACGCCCACGCCCAGGTCGTCCAGCTTGCGCCTGATCTCCGGCACGGCCTGCGCCGCGGCGTCGTTGTTGACCGTGATGCGCACCAGCTCCGAGCCGGCGTGGGCCAATGCGGCCACCTGCAGCGCGGTGCCATCCGCGTCGGCCGTGTCCGTGTTGGTCATCGATTGGACGACGACGGGTTGGCGCGAGCCGACGCTGACTCCGCCGATGTCGACCGTCGGGGTTTGGCGCCGCCCGGGCAGATGCGCGTCGCCCTCCACGCGCCCAACTTCCTGGCGACGCTCCTGGATCTCCGGCTGCTGGAGAGCCCCGTCCGTGGTGCGCGTCACGCGCTCAGCCCAGGCGCTGAATGTCGAAGTAGGTGATCCAGACCAGCAGAAGCATGAGCAGGATGAAGCCGGCCAGGTAGGCGAGTCGTTCGGCGGCGGCGCTGATGCGACCGCCGGTCAGCGCCTGGATGAGTGAGACGGCGACCCGTCCGCCATCGAGCGGCGGGAAGGGCAGCGCATTGACCACGGCCAGGTTGGCCGACAGAAGGCCAATGAACCAGAGCATGAACACGGGCGGTAGCTCGGCTCGGACCTGGCCGATGGCGTCAACGATGCCGACCGGGCCTGAGACCTGGGGGTTGGTGATGTTGGCGATCAGGTCGCCCAGCCCGCGCAGGATGATCGTTGCCGCATCGAGCGTGCGCCTGAACCCGGTCGTGGCCGCGTCGACCGGTCCGCGCTGGATCTCGTCTGTGGGCAGTGACACGAAGCGGACGCCGAGCGCACCCTGCTCGGCGGCCAGGTCGGCCGGTCGGAGCGTGGCGACGACGTCTTCCTGGGTGCCGTCCGAGTGACGGACGGTGATCGTCACGGCCTGGCCGGCGCGCTCGCGCAGGTAGCCACTGTGCGGGATGCCCACCCCTGCGGCGCTGTAGTCGAAGATCGGGAAGCGGTTGCCGTCGAGGGCGACGATCGTGTCGCCCGATTCGTCGTAGATCGCGTTGCCGTCGGCGTCCGTGCCGGTCTGTACTCCGCCGACCAGGCCGGCGGCTTCCGCCGGCGAGCCGGGTTGGACGAAGCCAATGCGCGCGTTCGCGACAGGGTCGGCAAACCAGGCGATGCCGGTGAAGATGACGAAGGCAAGCAGGATGTTCATCGTCACGCCGGCAAGCAGGATGGCCAGCCGCGTGGGGAGGCGCTGCTTGACGAACGAGTTCGGGTCGTCCGACTCGCCCTCCTCCCCTTCGAGCTTGACGAAGCCGCCGATGGGCAGCCAATTAAGCGTGTAGAGCGTGCCCTTCCTGTCGCGGCCCAGCTCCTTCGCGCGGGGCGGGAAGCCAATGCCGAACTCGTGCACGGTCACCCCCGCGCGACGAGCGACGATGAAGTGGCCCCACTCGTGGATGACGACGAGGACGACCAGGATTACCAGCAGCAGGATCACGTTGATCAGCCCGTTGCCGAGCCCAATGAAATCGAACATCAGTGCCTAGACGCTCCGGCGGGCACTGCGGTTGCCGCCCAGGCGCGGACTTCGGCGTCGAGGGCGATCAGCTCGTCCAGGTCCGGCGCCGGACCTGAGCCGAAGCGCGCGACCGCGTCGGCGCACACGTCGGCGATCTGGCCGAAGCCCAGCGTACCGGCCAGGAAGCGCTCCACGGCGACATCATCGGCGGCGATCAGGGTGGCGCTGGCGCGCGGTCCCTGGCGGCCTGCGGCGCGCCCCAGGCTCAGCGCCGGGAAGCGATCGTTGTCGACTGCTTCGAAGGTCAGCGCGCCCATGTCGAGCGGGTTGAGCGTGGCCGCGGGCGAGGCGAGACGGGTCGGATAGGTGAGCGCGTACTGGATCGGGATGCGCATGTCGGGAAGTCCAAGCTGAGCCTTGAGGGAGCCGTCGGTGAACTCGACGAACGAGTGAACGATGCTCTGGGGATGAATGACGACATCGACCTGTTCGTCCTCGACATCGTACAGCCAGAGTGCCTCGATCACCTCCAGGGCCTTGTTCATCAGCGTCGCCGAATCGACGGTGATCTTGGCGCCCATGCGCCACGTGGGATGGGCCAGCGCCAACTCGGGCGTGACCAGCGCCAGGCGCTCGGCATTCCAGCCACGGAACGGGCCGCCTGAACCGGTCAGGATCAGGCGCTGGACATCCTGGCGCCGCTCACCGGCCAGGCACTGCCAGATGGCCGAGTGCTCCGAATCGATCGGGCGCAGATAGTGGAGGGCCATCGTGTCGCCGCCGGACTCCTGGGCGAGGCGCCGAGCGAGCGGCATGACCAGGTGGCCACCGGCGACGAGCGTCTCCTTGTTCGCAGTGGCAACCACCTTGCCCTGCTCGAGGGCGGCCAGCACGGGCTTGAGGCTGACGACCCCGGTCGTGCCGACGAGCACCAGGTCCACTTCGTCGCTGGCCGCGATCTCCTCGAGCGCGTCGGCTCCATCCACCACGCGCGCGGTGCCGGGCTGAAGCGCGGCCGCCACTCCCCTATCAGACAGGGCTACCAGCCGCGGCCGGTGCTCAGCGACCTGCTCGTTGAGCGTCGTTACGTCGTGGCCGGTTGCTAGGGCCACGATCTCGAACCGGTCGGGGTGAGCGACCAGCACGTCGAGTGACTGGCGACCGATGGACCCGGTGCTGCCCAGCACGGCCACTCGCGTGCGCTGGGTCATATCAGACCGCTGGCGTGGAGCAGTCCGATGATCACGATCGACGAGTACATCGCCGGTGCGGCGAAGAGGAACGAATCCACCCGATCCAGGATGCCGCCGTGGCCCGGTATGAGCGTGCCTGAGTCCTTCGCGCCGGCGGCGCGCTTGAGCATCGATTCGGTCAGGTCGCCAGCCTGAGCGCTGATCGTGAGCAGCAGTCCCAACAGGATCCCGCCGACGATGCTCAGGCCGATGCCGATGAACAGGAACATGCATACCAGTACGCCGGCGATCGTCCCCCCGATCACTCCGCTCCACGTCTTGTTGGGCGAGATGTGGTTCATGAACCTGCCCTGGCCGTGGAGCTTGCCCGCCGCGTAAGCCGCCGTATCGAGCGCCCATACGGTGGCGACCAGGACGATCAGCCACATCCGCCCGGAATCGATCTGGATGCCCCAGATGGACGTGTCGAGACGCGCGGCGGCAACGCCCACGAACGCGGCGGCAAACCCGAGCAGTGCCGGGTAGAGCGCAGCGACCACGGTCCCAGTCCAGGTCAGGAAGCCCTGGCGCGGATCAGGGGACCTGAGCGCCACCAGCGCGGCGAGCATGACCAGGATGGCCACGGCCGGCGCCAGGACCGCCCAACCGAGCTGCATTCCGCCAGGACCCACGGCCCAGGCGAGGCCGATCACCGCCAGCGGCGCCCAGATGACGGGCAGGACCGTGGACGTCGGCAATCCGGCGGCCTGCATCAGGCGCGTCGTCTCGTAAGCGGCCAGCGCAGCCAGCACGGCCAGGCCGAAGGTCAGCCACGGCGCGCCGAGGAAGAAGAGGATGACGACGACCGGCACGAGCACGGCCGCGCCAATCAGGCGCTGGGTCATCTCGGGCCTGGCTAGCGGCCGAAGCGCCGCGTGCGGCGGCTGAACTCGGCCACCGCAGCATCGAACGCGGCCGGGTCGAAGTCGGGCCACAGGATGTCGCAGAAGTACAGCTCGGCGTACGCCGCCTGCCAGATCAGGAAGTTGCTGATGCGCTGCTCTCCGCCGGTCCTGATGAGCAGGTCCAGGTCGGGCACGTCGGCCGTGTACAGCCGGGCCCGGATGGCGACTTCGTCGATCTCATCGGCCGCCATTCCGTCTGCGATGCAGCGCCTGACAGCATCCACGATCTCTGACCGGCCGGAGTAGTTGAAGGCGACATTGAGCGTCATGCGCGATCCCCGCTCGGTGGCTGACAGGGCGTCTGCGATCGATGCGCGCGTCCGTTCCGGCAGCTCGTCGAGGCGGCCCAGGATCTGCACGCGCACCCCCTGGCGCACGAGGTCCGGTGTCTCGCGCCTGATCGCGGCCTCCAGCAGCGAGAAGAGCGTCTCCACCTCGTCCTCGCCGCGCGCCCAGTTCTCGCGCGAGAAGGCATAGATGGACAGCGCCTCGATACCCAGGTCGACCGCGTGTTCGACCAGGGGCCGGATGGCATCCACTCCGGCCGAGTGGCCCTCGCCCTCGGAGAGGCCATGCAAGCGCGCCCAGCGCCGGTTGCCGTCCATGACGATGGCCACGTGGCGCGGTAGCTCGGGCCGCACTTCCGGCTCCGTGTGCGCTGCGTACAGAAGGTCGGCGGAGGTCATCCGACCTCCATGATCTCCTGTTCCTTGTGCTTGCCGACGCGGTCAACCTCAGCGGTCCAACGGTCGGTAACCTTCTGCAGCGCGTCTTGCTCGCGGCGACTCTCGTCCGTGCCAATCTCGCCGTCACGCTCAGCGTGCTTGATCTCATCGGCCACGTCACGCCGGTGATTGCGGATCTCCACGCGCGCCTCTTCCATGCGCTTGTGGACGAGCTTGACCAGGTCCTTGCGACGCTCCTCGGTCAGGGCCGGGATGTTCAGGCGCACGGCGGCACCGTCCACATTGGGGGTCAGGCCAACCTCGCTCTTCAGGATCGCCTTCTCGATCGCGCCCAGCGCGCTCCTGTCCCAGGGCTGGATGACGATGGAGTGCGCCTCGGGCACGCTGATGCTGGCCAGCTGATTGAGTGGCGTGTTGGTGCCGTAGTACTCGACCATGATGCGCTCGACCAGAGTGGTCGCTGCCCGACCGGTGCGGATCGCGGCGAGCTCGCGCTCGAGCGCCTCCACGGCCCGGCTCATCCGTCCGTCCGCGTCGCGCTTGATCTCGTCGATCATTGACGCTCTCCCTTCCCTGTCCGCTCGCCGCCGTTGATCAACGTGCCCACCGGCTCGCCCATCGCGGCGCGCTTGATGTGGCCCGGCTGATTGAGGTCGAAGACGACAATTGGCAGGTCGTTCTCCATGCACAGAGTCACGGCTGTCGAGTCGATCACCTGGAGGCGATCACTGAGCATCTGCGCATAGTCGATGTGTTCGTGGCGCTGCGCCTGCGGATTGGTCATCGGATCGTCGTCGTAGACGCCGTCAACCTTGGTCGCCTTGAGCAGCACCTGGGCGTTGATTTCCACCGCGCGCAGTGCGGCCGCCGTGTCAGTGGTGAAGTACGGGTTGCCGGTTCCGGCGACGAGGATGATCACGCGACCCTTCTCAAGGTGGCGCACGGCCCGCCGGCGGATGTACGGCTCGCACACCTCGTTCATGGCAATGGCTGACATCACCCGGGTCGGCACCCCCGACTTTTCGAGGGCATCTTGCAGTGCCAGGCCGTTCATGACCGTGGCCAGCATGCCGATGTAGTCGCCCGTAGCGCGATCCATGCCCGCCGCGGAAGCGGCAAGCCCGCGAAAGATGTTGCCGCCGCCCACGACCAGCGCGGCCTGGATGCCCAGCTCGTGAACATCGCGCACCTGGCGCGCGATGAACAGGCACACGTCCGGGTCCACGCCGTAGCTGCGACTGCCCATCAGGGCCTCGCCGCTGATCTTCAGCAGGATCCGGTCGTAGTGCACGGCCGCGCGCTCGCCTCCGAGCGGGCCCGCGGCCGCCTGGACGACGGCTTCGCTCAAATGTCTTCTCCCAGCTGGTAGCGAACGAAGCGCCGAACGCGGATGTTCTCGCCGATTCGGGCGATCGCATCCGTCACGAGATCGCCGACCTTCTGGTCTGTGTCGCGGAACACCTGTTCGTAGAGAACGACCGACTGATACCACTTGCGCAGCTGGCCCTCGATGATCTGACTGCGCACGTTCTCCGGCTTGGCCTGCACGGCTTCGTCCGAGATCAGCTCCTGGCGCTTCGCCTCGAGCTCAGCGGCCGGGATCGATTCGATCGTCGTGTACTTGGGGTCGAGTCCGGCGATCTGCATCGCCAGGTCGCGTACGAGCTTCTGGAACTCTTCGTTGCGGGCCACGAAGTCGGTCTCGCTGTTGACCTCGATCAGCACGCCCAGCCGGCCGCCGGGGTGGATGTACGAGGACACGACGCCTTCGCGCGCATCACGGCCGGCCTTCTTGGCGGCCGACGCCTGGCCACGTTCGCGCAGCAGCTGGACGGCCTTGTCGACGTCGCCGCCGGTCTCCTCGAGCGCGCGCTTGCAGTCCATCATGCCCGCGCCGGTGCGCTCGCGCAGTTCCTTGACCTTCTGTGGAGAGATGTCAGCCATTGTTTCCTTCGTTGTCGTCATTGTGGTTGGGCTTCTGGATCTGAACAGAGGGACGCCGCGCGGCTATTCGGCCGCCGGTTCCTCCTTGGCGGGCTTGTTGGCAGCCGGCCGACGAGCGGGCGCGGCCCGTTGCGCGGGTGCCTTGGCCGGAGGAGTCTCCTCCTCGGCCTCCTCGGGCTCTGCCGCTGCCTCTGAAGGCAGCAGCTCGTCCTCATCCGGCTCCGGCTCGAAACTGAACGTGCCGCCCGCAGCGAGTGCGGCGACCATCTCGTCACTCGCCTCTTCCTGCTCCTCGATGACCGCCACCGGCTCATCAGCGGGGCGCGCGGCGCGCTCCTGTGAACCCTCGACGGCCGCCTCGGCGATCAGCGTGCACAGCAACCGGATGGCGCGGATGGCGTCGTCGTTGGCCGGGATGACGTAGTCGAGCAGGTCCGGGTCAACGTTCGTGTCGCCGGTGCCGATGACCGGGATCTCCAGCTTGCGCGCCTCGACCACTGCGATGCGCTCGCGCTGCGGATCAATGACGAACATGGCGCCCGGCAGGCGGCGCATCTTGCGGATGCCACCCAGCGTGCGCTGCAGCTTGGCCTGCTCCTCCATGAGCCCGCTCGCCTCCTTCTTGGAGAGGCGTTCGAAGTCGCCGTTCTGCTGGCGCGCGTCGAGCTGGTCGAGCAGGCCGATGCGCTTCCTGATCGTCACGAAGTTGGTCAGCATGCCGCCCAGCCAGCGCTGGTTGACGTACGGCATCTCGGCCCGCGTGGCCTCTTCGGAGATGGGCTCCTGGGCTTGCTTCTTGGTGCCCACGAAGAGAATTGAGTCACCCTTCGCGACCGTGTCGCGCACGAAGTCAAGCGCGGTCTCCAGGCCACGAACGGTCTGGGCAAGGTCGATGATGTGGATCCCGTTGCGCTCGGCAAAGATGTAGGGGCGCATCTTGGGATTCCAGCGCCGAGTCTGGTGGCCGAAATGCACTCCGGCTTCGAGCAGCTGGCGCATGGAAACGTCAGGCATGGAAGGTGGACCTCCTGGTTCGGTTATGACCTCCGCGTGCCTCGTTGTCCGCGGACCTTCGCGCCAATTGAGCGCGACGGGCACCTCGCGGGGAGCGACACGCGTGTGAGATGACACCGCCTTGTGGCTGATGCCGGTCGCTGTAGCGACCACGCGCAGTTTACACGCTGCGCCCGGCGCCCCAATGCGACCGCCTACGGCGGCTCGAGTGCGCGCAGGTGCCTGATCTGCGGCACGCCCGAGCGCCGGTCCACCACGACGAGATCGATTCGACGCGGCAGCCGCGCATGGCCAGTCGAGATCGCCTCCGTCGCACAGGCTGCGGCCAGGCCCCGATACAGGTGTCCGACCTTGCGCCGATCGACGCGCTCTTCGGGCGCCCCGAAGGCCGACGAGCGCAGGCTGCGCACCTCAGCCGCGACCAGGGTCGCCGGCGGACCCGGATCGAGGGCGAGGATGTCGATCTCGTCGCGGCCCACGCGCATGTTGCGGGCCACCACCGTCCAGCCGAGCTGCTCCAGGTATACAGCCGCGAGCGCTTCGCCGCGCATGCCCTGCCTCTGGCGCGCGCTGTGCATGGGATGAATGCTAGATAGCGGCGCTTACCCGGCACTTACTCCCGGTGGCTGGGCTGGACGACGAGGCGGTTGTCAAATGCCGCGTGGGTGCGCATTAAGTGACGGCTTGTCAGTGTCCGGCGCATCCACGGGCACCCGGCACTGGCGGCCGAGCGTGGCTAACGGCAACGGCATGCAGGCAAGGCGCTCATACGCGCGCATCCACGTCCTTATGTCACCTGGGGCTGTGCGCACCTGGGATAGTGCGCGGCCACCCGGCGTATGGCGCCCCAAGGGCACGCCTCGCCCGGTTACCGCCACCCTGGCGCGCATATGACCAGAAACCGACCACGCGTGATCGGATAGTGCGGGCATGGACGGCGTATGACCAGACGCGCCGGAGCGAGGCGCGGGCGCGACGAGCGGGAAGGAGGGCGTCAGCGCGCCTCAGTCGCGCGCAGCACATCGGCAACGGCCGCCTGGCCCGGGACCGCCCAGGCATGGTCCGGCTCCTCGAACAGTGACAGTGAGGTCTGGCGGCCGTGCAGCACGCGCTGCGTGGTGATGAAGCTCCGCCGGTGATGCGGCGTGACACCCAATGCCTCGAGTCCGGCGCGGTGGTCGGGCGTGGCATATCCGGCGTTGTGCTCCCAGCCGTAACCCGGGTAGCGCGCGGCCAGCTTGCGCATCAGGCGATCGCGCGTGACCTTGGCCACGATCGAGGCACAAGCGACCGTGTAGCACAGCGCGTCGCCGTCGATGACCGCCCTGTAGGGGCCCGCGTGCTGCTCGAAATCGCGGATCCGTCGCCCATCCACGATGACAAAGTCGTGTTCGCCGGCGCGCGCGACGGCGCGCTTCATGGCCAGCACGGTCGCGTAATAAATGTTCAACCGGTCGATCTCGGCGACCGAGGCGGCCCCCAGCCCGACGTGCGTGGCGCGGCGCAGGATCAGCCGAGCGAGGCGCTCGCGCTGGCCGGCGGAGAGTGTCTTGGAATCGCGTACGCCGCTGATGAAGCGCTTGTCGAGCGGCATCGCCAGCGCGCAGGCCACGACCGGACCGCTTGACGGGGCGACGCCTACCTCATCGAGGCCAAAGATGATTCGGTGCCCTTCCTCGCGGAAAAGCCGGTTCTCGAGGCGGCGGGTTGGGACCTTGACCCCCATCGCGCGAAGGCTAGTGCATCGCGGGCGTGGAGATCAGCTCGAGCGGCGCTCGCGGAGTGAGGCGGCCTTGCCGACTCGCTTGCGCAGGAAGTAGAGCTGCGCGCGGCGAGCGACACCGTGGCGCACGACCTCGATCTTCTCTATGCGTGGCGAGTTGATCTTGAATGTTCGTTCGACGCCCACGCCACTGCGAATGCTGCGCACTGTGATCGAGCGGCTGATGCCACCTCCGCGCAGGCGCATGACCGTGCCCTCGAAGACCTGGATGCGCTCGCGAGTGCCTTCGCGTACGCGCGCGGAAACGCGCACGGTGTCACCCGAGGCAAGCTCGGGCAGGTCTGTGCGCAGCTGTTCGGCGCTGATCTCGTCGATGACGCTCAAGTGTTGACTCTCAAACTCGCTTGGGACGGCGCGTGACGAAGCGCCTGAAGACGTCGGGCCGCGGATTATACGCTGCGCTCGGATTGTGAGTCGCCGGCGGGGCTGCGCGACAGACCACGCAGGTTGAGTCGTTGGATCTCCGCCTCAAACCGTTGTCGAGCGGCTCCGGCCATGAACTCGGCCGTGCGCGGCTGTTCGCAACGCGGGTCGTCTCGCAATTGGAAAGCGAGCAGGCCGTCGGGTGTCGTGGGCAAGCCGGCTACCGCCTCGCCGCCTGCTTCCTTGTCAGTTGTACCGGAGATCAGCAGCCATCCACTGCTCGAGTCGTACAGCGAATAGTGCTCCCGGCTGGTCACGTCGGCCAGAACTCGATCGCGCGGCAGGTCGCCGCCCAGCAGGTCTACACCGTAGGCCGACCCACCAAGATCCTCCAGCCCGAGCAGCCGGCACAGAGTGGGCTTCATGTCCATCACGGACACCCATGCGTCGTCACGTCCTGCGTCCACGCCCGGGCCGGCTAACAGGACGAACGCTCGGCTCACGTTGGGATGGAAGTTGTGCGCTGTGTGATCCACGTTTCCCCGGGTTGCGCGGCCCATCAGCGGCAGCCAGCCTTCGAGTGATGTCCCGTGCGAGCTGAACACCGCGATGACGGTGTCGTCGATGGCGCCCGCCTGCTCCAGATGGCGCAGCGTCGCGCCCAGCCACTTGTCCTGCAGGCGGAGTGAATAGCGCTGCTGGTCGCGCGCGAAAGCAGGATTGTCGTTGACGACCTCGACCAGCAGCCCGCCCTCTTCCTCGAACGCCAGCACAAAGTTGTAGAAGAGCCGATGCGTGGCCCGCTCGCGATACCAGTACAGCCAGCGATCAGGGCTGACATCAGGCAGGAACTCGATCTTGGGCAGACCCAGGTTCATGTTCCGCGGGCGGTCGATCATCCGCGGATAGACCTCGTCGGCCGACTCGATCGCCCCCTGGCTGGCCAGCCATTTGGCGCCCGATCCGATGATGAAGTCCTCGACCACGCCAACCGCTGCGCCCATCTGCGCCGCGGCGTTCAGGATGTTCTCGCGCGGGTGCACCTCTGAGTTGAACGGCCGGCCGGTGATCTCGCTCAAATTGCTGGTGCGCTGGAAGTGGCCGCCCACAACGGCGGACGGGAAGAAGGCGCCACGCTCGACGAGCGACGAGTAGTTGGGCAGGACGCCACGCTCGAGCTCCTCGAGGAAAACATCGCGCCGGCAGGAGTGGCTTGTCCAGACGAGCAGGTTGTGCTTCACGTCCCGGATTCTGCTGCATCGCGCGGACCGGAGAGCAGGTCCGGCCTGTTCGCCCTGGTGCGCTCCAGTGCCTGCGCGCGTCGCCAGCGCTCGACAGCACCGTGATCGCCGCTGAGCAGCACATCCGGAACGCGCCGACCTTCGAACTCTGCGGGGCGGGTGTACTGCGGGTACTCCAGCAGCCCGTCGGCAAAGGACTCGTCCAGTGGCGACTGAGCGTCGATCGCCCCGGGCAGCAGGCGCAGCACGGCGTCGATGACGATCATCGCCGGCACCTCGCCACCGGACAGCACGTAGTCGCCGATTGAGAGCTCAATGTCGACCATGGCGCGTACGCGATCGTCGACACCCTCGTAGCGCGGACACAGCAGGACGATGTGTTCGCGCGCCGCGAGATCGTGCGCCACCTGCTGGTTGAAGACGCGTCCCCCCGGATCGAGCAGTACGCTGGTCGTCTGCGGACCGCGCAGCTCGGCCAGTGCAGCGGCGATCGGTTCGACGCGCATGATCATGCCAGCTCCCCCACCGTACGGGTAGTCGTCCACGCTGCGGTGACGTCCCAGCCCCCAGCGGCGCAGGTCGTGCGCAGTCAGGGTCGCCAGTCCCCGCTCCAGGGCGCGGCCCGGGATGCTCGCGCCGAGCGGACCCGGAAACACGTCCGGGAAGATCGTCACGACGTCGATGCGCATCTTGCTCAAGCCGGTGGCGGTTCGGGTTCCTCGGAGGGAGCTTCTCGGTCGTCCAATCCGAGCGCTACCTCGTCGACGACGATGCGCCGCTCGGTCGGTGCGAGCTCCCTGACGACCGACTTGACAGCCGGTATGAGGACCTCGCCACGTGGCCCGCGCACGGAGTAGATCTCCGACTCGCCCACACGGAAGATGTCCGCGACCGTCCCCAGGTCCTCGCCCGACAGGGTCGTCACGGAGCAGCCGATGATGTCGTGCCAGTAGAACGTGTCCGGCGCGAGCGGCTGATCCGCTTCCGCTTCCAGGTACTTGTCGCGTAACGCATCGGCGGCGTTGCGGCTGCGAATCTCGCCAAGCATGACGAGCAGTCCGGGGCCGTCCCTGTGCGCCGACGTCACCGTCAGAGGCCGGTCAGAGCCCTCAACGTACACAACGCTGCCGGGCCCGAAACGGAGCTCGTTGTCAGAGAGGATCTCGACGCGAAGCATGCCGCGCAGCCCGTGCACGCCACGCACGAGGCCGACCACCAGTCGGCTGGCCACGCCTAGAGAATCTCGAGTGAGACCGACTCCCCTTCGCGCGCGGCGACGACCTTGAGCAGCGTGCGCATGGCCTTGGCCACGCTTCCGTTGCGGCCGATCACCTTGCCCATGTCCGACTCAGCGACGTGCAGCTCGATCACCCGGCCGTCCTCGTCCTCGACCGACTTGACCTCGACGGCGTCGGGCTCATCCACGAGCGCCTTGGCCACGTACTCGACCAGCGATTCTGCGGACACGGCCTAGCTCGACTGCTTGGCCGGCAGGAGCCCGACCTGGCGGAAGAGCCGCTCAACGGTCTCTGACGGCAGCGCGCCGCGACTGAGCCAGTCGCGCACCTTCTCCTCGTCGACCTTGATCTCGACCGGATCCGTGCGCGGGTTGTAATGACCAAGCGTGTCCAGCGAACGGCCGTCGCGGGCGTTGCGGCTGTCGGCAACGACGAAGCGATATGACGGCTGCTTCTTCGCGCCCACGCGAGTCAGACGAATGCGTACTGCCACTTGTTGAATGAGCCTCCCTGAATTTCGCGAGAAGGTTACTCGACGTAGAGAAAGATGTTGCTGACGATGACGTCGCCGTCCGTGCGCGCCACGAAGGACAGGTGGCTGAAGGGCGCCAGGAAGGGCTGCGCATCCGTCGCGTAGTCGGTTGTGAGCGCCGGATCTACACCTGCTTCGATGATGGTGCGAGCGCGACCCAGGTCGACGTAGGCAAGCCCGGCGCTGGTCGACCCACCGGCGCTCAGCGCGGCGCTGAACTTGAGATTGCTGGACAGTGAGTCAGCCGGCAGACGGTCCAGCGCCTGGACGACGAAGTCGCGCAGGCCGATGTACATACGCCCATTTGCGACGGTAATGGCGAGCGATGTCTCGGCCGGCACCATCGGCGCTGACGCGCCATCGAACGTGATCACGGTCAGGGTCGCCGCACCATGCTCCTCCTCGCTCACGCTGATGCCACCGCCCAGGCCGGCGAGCGCGCGCACGGTTGTGAGCAGTCGCTCCAGGCGCGTTCGGGCGACCGTCTCGTCGTCCACGGTGGCGATCAGGCCGCCGGTGGGCTTGCCGTCTGCGAATGCCACTGCCACGGCCGCGTCATCTACGAAGTCGAGGTAGCTTTCCGGGGCCGTACCCAGGAACTGCTCCAGCTGGCCAAGGGCGGCGCCGCCCTCTGTGCCGCCGATACAGTCGATCAGGCGGCCCAGGCGGTGGCTGATCGAGGCACCCAGCTGGCGCATCTCGAAATAGGCCACGCTATCGGCGGGCATGCTCGCGGCCAGGACAGACGGCTCGTTGGGCGGCAGCGGCAAGCCCTCGGTGGGTGCTGGGCGGGCGCGCACAGAGAGCGTCATGGCCTGACCCTCGGCGCGCACCTCGGCCACGGCGCGGATGGCGCCGGCAGATGTCAGCTCCGCCGCGCAGCCCATCGGCAGGTCGATCGGCAGCCCGACGGGAAGCTCGGGCAGGTCCGTCGCACTCGGCTCGTGGGCGAAGTACATGGTCGCCAGGCGGTCGGCGTGCAGGCTGCCCAGCTGGCGCAGGAAGAACTCGTCGTCGGCCAGCCCTGTGGCACGATCGGCGCGTACGTCGAGAGCCGCCTTTACGCGGTCGCTGCCGGTGCCTGCCACCATCGCCTCGTCCGTAACCGCGAAGCTCATCTCCGGACCCTCGTCCTGGTCAATGGTGCGGATGGTGACTCCGTTGAAGTCCTCGTCAGACGTTGAGGTGTCGCCCAGCTTCTGCGCGATGAGCGACTCCAGCGCTGCCCGGTCAGTGACGGTGAGCACGATGGTCATGTTGGCTGGGGCGGTCATCATCGCTGGGTCCACCGGCTCCGTGCCAAAGATCGCCACCTCGCCTCCGAACCAGGGCTCGATGTCGCGCGCCCAGTCGAGCCCGGTCTCCGTTGATCGAATCATCGAGTTGAGCGTCTCGTCCAGCTTCAGCTCGAAGCTCGCCTGGTCGGCGAAGCCCGGGAAATGCGACATGAACGACGCCAGCTGGTCGCGCTGGTCGCCGGGCAGGTCGAGCCGTGCCTCGAAGTACGCCGTCACGTCCGCCGGAGCGAAGTGCGCGACCGTGGATGGCGTTCCCGACCGGGATCCGGCGAAGAGCAGGAGTGCACCAACGATGACGACGACAGCGAGCGTCGCGACGGCAGCGACTCCCCAGCGGTAGCGGTCGCCGTGGCCGCCGCGGACGACGAGCTCGGCCGGTGCCCTCTCGAGCGGCTCGTTCCCAACACTCGGTGCCGCAGCGGCGGGGCTGAAGATGGAGGTTTCACCGTCCGGGGACGTGTTTCGCCCACCGACACTGGGGAATGCGGGCGGCTGACGGTCGGCTGACATGCCACTCATGGTCCCACTTTGTCGCGCAGGCTGCCGCCCGGCCTACGGCCCGGACGGACCAGGCCCCGATGGACCAGCGTTTCGCGACTAGCGGCGCTGCCCCAGGTTGAGCAGCGAGCGCTTGCCACCCGGGCTGGCGAACTGGCGCATCAGCTTCTTCATCTCGGCGAACTGCTTGAGCAGGCGATTGACGTCCTGCAGCGACGTGCCCGAGCCACGCGCCACGCGTCGCCGGCGGCTGCCGCTGAGCAGGTCCGGATCACGCCGCTCGGCGCTGGTCATCGACTGGATGATCGCCTCGATCCGGGTCAGGTCGCCGCGCTCGACCGCCTGCTGGGCCTCCTTGGCAGCGCCGCCCATGCCCGGCATGAGCTCGAGCAGCTGGCCGATCGGGCCCATCTTCTTGAGCTGCTGCATCTGCGCCAGGAAGTCCTCGAGCGTGAAGGCGTTGCGCTGCAGCTTTCGGGCCATGTCCTCGGCCTGTTGCTGGTCGACGTTCTCCTGGGCACGCTCGATGAGCGTCATCACGTCACCCATGCCCAGGATGCGGCTGGCCAGGCGATCGGGATGGAAGGGCTCCAGCGCGTCCGTGCGCTCGCCCGTGCCGAAGAACTTGACCGGCAGACCGGTCACTGCGCCGATCGACAGCGCAGCGCCGCCGCGCGCGTCACCGTCGATCTTGGTCAGCACGAGGCCGGTCACTGGCGCGGCCTGGGCGAATGCCTGGGCCACGGCGACCGACTCCTGGCCGACCATGGCATCCACAACGAGCAGCGTCTCGGACGCCTCGATGACGCGCGACAGCTGGTGGATCTCGTCCATCAGTGCCGCGTCGATCGAAGTCCGGCCGGCAGTGTCGATGATCAGCACGTCGCGCGCGGCCGTCCGCGCTGCAGTCACCGCGCCGCGCGCGATGTCGATTACCGCCGTGCCTGCCGGTGCGCGGTGGACAGGGACGTCGATCTGGCGACCGAGCATCTCGAGCTGGTCAGCCGCGGCTGGTCGATAGGGGTCGGCGGCAACGAGCATCGGCCGGCGGCCCTGCTTGGTGATGTGCCGCGCCAGCTTGGCAGCCGAGGTGGTTTTGCCTGAGCCCTGCAGCCCGACCAGCGTCACCACTGCCGGTGAGCCGGCGAGCTTGAAGGTCCGGTCACCCGCCGAGAGCATCGCGGTCAGCTCCTCGTGGACGATCTTGATGACCTGCTGGCCGGCGTTGAGGCTGTCGAGCACCTCGCTTCCAACGGCACGCTCGCGAACACGAGCCATGAAGTCCTTGACCACGCGGAAGTTGACGTCTGCCTCGAGTAGCGCCAGGCGCACCTCGCGCAGGGCAGCATCCACGTCAGCCTCGGTTACCCGGCCGCGGCCGGTCAGGCGGCCCAGGACGCCATTGAGTCGGTCAGATAGATCATCGAACACGGCAAACGAGTTTAGCCGGACGTACTCTGCGCGCCGATGGTGCACGACCCGCTCAGCGATTCACACTTCCCGCCGACGGACGAGCTGCCCGATGCCTCGTTGTGGCGCAACTCGGCGTTTCGCCGCGTGTGGGCGGCATCGACCATCTCCGTCTTCGGCAGCCTCGTCACGCGCATGGTGCTGCCCTTCGTGGCCATCCTCGTCCTCGACGCGAACTCGGTCGATGTCGCACTCGTGCGCAGCATGGACCTCATCGCTGGCCTGTCGGTAGGACTCGTGGCCGGCGCGTGGGTGGACCGATTGCGTCGCCGGCCGGTGCTCATCTGGGCCGACCTGGGTCGCGCCGGCCTGTTGCTTACGGTGCCGCTGGCCGCCTTCGCCGGCTGGTTGTCGCTGCCCCAGTTGCTGCTGGTCGCGTTCCTGACCGCCGTGCTGACGACCTTCTTCGACTCGGCCGACAACGCCTTCCTGCCCACGATCGTGCCGCGCAAGGACCTGGTCAAGGCGAATGGCGCACTGGCTGCTTCCGGATCCGTGTCGGAGTTCGCCGGCTTCGGCGCGGCGGGCTTCCTGGTGCAGCTGCTCAGCGGACCAATCGCGGTGCTGATCGACGCCTTCACGTACATCGTGTCCGCCCTGCTGCTGGGCTCCATCCGGGTCAAGGAGGCGCCGCCACCGCCGAAATCGGAGCGTGAGCCGGTCCTGCGCGAGATCGCTGTCGGTCTACGCCTGGTGATCTCGCATCCTGTGCTGCGACCGCTGACCCTCGCGTCAATGGCCATGGGCGGGCTGTGGGGTGTCTTCGGAGCGACGTGGTTCCTGTTCGCACTCGAGGAGCTGGCGCTCGATCCAGCCGCGATAGGGCTGATTGCCGCGATCGGCGGCCTGAGCTCGCTCGGGGGCGCGGTCCTGACCACTCGGCTGAGCCGGCGGCTGGGGATCGGTCGGCTGATCGTGGGGGCGATGCTCATGGTCGCCATCGGCAACCTGCTCATCCCGCTCGCCCCAGCGGGAGCGCCGCTCATCGCGCTCGCCTTCCTCCTTGGCCAGCAGCTGATCGCCGATTCGGCCGCGACCGCCTATGACATCACCGAGACATCCCTGCGCCAGGCCGTGGTCACCGACCGGCAGCTGGGCCGGGTCAACTCGACCGTGCGCGTGGCAGTACTCAGCTTCGAGCTCGTGTGCACCATTGGCGCAGGCTTCCTGGCGCTGTACATCGGGCTGCGCGAGACCATGTTCCTGGCGCCCCTGGGCGGCCTGCTGGCCGCCGCGATCCTGTGGTTCTCGCGCCTGAGGCGGCTGCGCGAGATTGACGAGGTGGCGCTGACCGCGGGCTAGGCGAACAGGGCGCGTACGAAGTCGTTCGGCTGGAAGTCGATCAGGTCGTCGATCTTCTCGCCAACGCCCACGAAGAGCACGGGCACCTTCAGCGCATCCTCGATGGCGAAGGCGATCCCGCCGCGCGACGTCGTGTCGAGCTTGGTCAGCGCGACCCCGGTCAGGCCGCTCGACTCATGGAACGCCTTGGCCTGCGCAAGACCGTTCTGGCCGGTAGTCGCGTCGAGCACGAACAGGACCTCCGGCTGCGCATCCGGGAGGCGCTTGTCGATGGTGCGGCGGATCTTGGCCAGTTCCTCCATCAGGTTGCTCTTGGTGTGCAGCCGGCCGGCGGTGTCCACCACGACCACGTCCGCGCCCCGGGCAGCGGCAGCATCGAGCGCGTCGTAGACCACTGCGGAGGGATCCGCGCCGTGTTTGTGAGCGATGACGGGCAGGTTGGCCCGGCCGCCCCATGTCTCGAGCTGCTCCGCCGCCGCGGCACGGAACGTGTCTGCAGCGGCCATCAGCACCTTTGCGCCGCGCGTGGAGAAGCGGTAGCCCAGCTTGGCCACGGTCGTGGTCTTGCCTGTGCCATTGACGCCGACGACGAGCACGACGGCGGGCACGCCGGGGGCCGGCACGCGCGGCCATGGTGTCTCGTCGCGTGGCGCGAAGAGCGCCAGCAGCTCCGCCTCGACCGCCGCCTCGGCGTCGCGCACGTCACGCCGCGCACGGGCACGCTCCACGACCCGCGCGGCGAGAGTGGCACCGACATCTGCCCCGATCAGTGCCTCTTCCACCTCCTCCCACGCGTCGTCGTCGAGTGGGCCGCTGAGCAGCGTCCTGAGCCGGCCCATGACGCCGTGGCGCGTCCGCGCGACTGCGTGGCCGTAGTCAGGTTCCACCGCCGCGACGTCAGGCGGGGTCGCGTCCGCTGGCGGGCTGGAGCGTCTGAAGGTCACGCGACGATGCTAGCGGCGAGCGTTCGTTGCGGCCCGGTGCCGCCCGGGGCCGGACGGGCGTCTGGTCAGGACGCGGCGGTCGCTGCCGCCTTGGCCACCTCGAGCGACGCGTCGTCGCCTTGAGTGCCGTTGCGCGGCAGACGAAGTGACACGACGCGGCTGACCGCATCATCACCGAGCGTCACGCCGTAGAGCGAATCGGCCGCCTCGATCGTGCCCCGGTTATGGGTGATGACGATGAACTGAGTCTGCGCTGCGAGTCCACGCAGGGCGCGAGCAAAGCGGCCCACGTTCGCCTCGTCGAGTGCCGCGTCGACCTCGTCCAGGACGCAGAACGGCACCGGCCTGACCTCGAGCATGGCCAGCAGCAGGCTGACTGCGGTCAGCGCCCGCTCGCCGCCCGACAGCATCGACAGCGGCTGGCGCTTCTTGCCCGGCGGGCGGGCGTGGATCTCCACGCCGGTCGCCGACAGGTCATCCGGCGCGGTCAGGCTCAGCTGCGCGTCTCCCCCGCCGAAGAGCTCCGTGAAGCGTCGTGAGAAGGCGTCTTCGAGGGCGGCGAACGTTGTCCGGAACTGCTCGTTGATCATCGCGCTGAGGGATGCGATGAGCTCGCGCGTGGCCACGATCGCCGTCTCCAGATCGCCGCGCTGGCCCTCCATGCCGTCGAGCCGCTCACGCAGCTCGGCGTACTCCTCTACGGCGAACGGGTTGCCCGCACCAAGATCGTGGAAGCGCCGGCGCAGCGTCGCCAGCTTTGACGCAGATGGCGGGCCGTCAGGAGCGCCATCTGCCTGCCAGCGCTCGATCGCCCGGTTGAGCAGCTCTTCGAGGGCCGCCGCCTCGGTCGCATCTTCCTCGGCCGCCCCGTCACGGGCCGGCTCGAGGCGATCGATGGTCGAATCGCCTTCGGCGGCGCGGTGCAGGGCGAGAAGCCCGTCGGCGCCAATGCCGGCCAGCTCGACCAGCAGCTGCTCGCGTGTCTGCTCGAGCTGCAGGCGGGCCTCCAGGGCTCCGACCTCGGCCTGCCGGCTGGCGGCCTCGGCCGAACGCAGGCGCTCGCGAGTCTCGACGGCACTGTGCTCCGCCTCCAGCAGCCGCCGGCGGTCGTCCGCGCCCTCGGCCAGAAGTGCCTCAAGGGCGGTGCGCAGCTCAGCCAGCTTGGACTCCGCCGCCTTCAGCTCGGCCGTGAGCTGACCGCGACGCTGGTCGAGCTCGACCCGCCGGCCACTTACGCGCTCAGTCTCATCGTCAAGCTCGCGTAGGCGAGTCTCGTCGATCGCGACGCGCACCTCGGCCGTGCGACGACGCTCCTCGGCCGATCGTGTCGCGGCCTCCTGCTGATTGCTCTGCCTGCGCAGCTCCTCTGCCCGCGCCCGCAGAGTCGCCGCACGCGTCCGGGCAGCTTCGTGGTCGACTCCGGCGCCAGCGGAGGCGAGCTCGCCTTCCAGGCGCGCGATGTCCGATGCCAGGCGGCCGATGAGCGCGTCCGCCGCGTCAGCCTCGCCAGCCAGGCGCTCGTGCTGGGCACGTTCCCAGGCGTGTTCGCGCAAGGCATGTTCCGCGCGTCGCTGGGCAATTCGCTCTGATTCGTCTGCGCGGCGCGCCGCGATGCGTGCTTCGTTGTGCGCCTGCTGGGCGCCTCGCTGAAGCTCGAGCGCCGCCGTCAGGGCGGCCGCGTCCGTGTCCAGCGTTGTACGACTGCCCGCCTCGTCGTGCTCCAAATCAGCCAGCGCGCGTTGCTGCTCGTCCATCGCGCGCCGTCGGTCGATCATCGGCTCGGCCTGACCCAGGCGAACTATGCCCTGGTCGTTGAGGACCGCGCCGTCGAGGGTCACGGCCGACCAACCTGCCGCCAGTGCCGCCCGCGACTCGAGCGCGGCAGCCAGGCTGGGCAGCCAGATCACCTTCTGAAGCAGCCTCGTGACGCCGCCCTGTGGGTCACGCCGGACCGCGTCGACCAGTGCTCCGCCGCCTCTGCCGGTCGCCGCGCTGATGGCCGCATCGCGCTCCCGCGCAGTGGGGGCCGGCTGCGCTCCTCTGGCGCGCAGGGCGAGCGTGCCGCGGCGTTCCGCGAGGGCCGGGACGACGTCCGCGTCGACCAGGTATGCCGTGGCCGCAGGGCCAAGCGCGGCAGCAACGGCTAGCGCGAAGCGCTGATCGATCTCGAGCCCCTCAGCCAGCAGGTGGGCGCCCCGGGCACGAGCGGCGCGAGCCAGCCCGTCGTCTTCCCCGGCCGTCACCGCCGCCTCGAGCGAGGCCAGGGCCGAGCGTGCCGCCGACACCGCCGACCGGGCAGCCGAATGGCGCTCCTGGGAGGCACTTCGGGTAGCCGTCGCCTGCTCGATCTTCACCCGCGCCGCCTCCAAAGCGGTCAGCGCCGACTGCTCGGCGGTGGACGCCTCGCGCATCGCATTAGCCGCGCGCTCGTGCTCGGCTGTGCTCTCTGTGCTGCGCGCTTCCAGCCTGCCGACCGCGGCCTCAGCCTCGGCCTGCTGACCGCGCAGCTGGGCACGCCGACGCTCATGGCCACCGTGGTCTGTGCGCAGGCCGGCAAGCTGCCGGGCGATCTGGTCGCGTGCGCCGGTAAGGCTGCCCGGCCCGGTCATCGACTCGATCTCTGCCAGCTGGCGCTCGACCGCCTCGAGCTCGACCGCCAGGGCCTGGTCACTCGCGGGCCGCGGAGCGTCGAGGAGCTGGCGGGCATCTTGCATCCGAACATCGGCCGCCGCCCGCTCCGTCGCCAGACGCTGCTCGTCGCGGGCCAGCGCCGCCTGCTCCGATTCAAGGTGCGCCTGGCTCACACGCAGCTCCGTGATCCGGGCTCGATGCTCCTCCAGCACCTCGCGCTGGCTGCGCTCGACTTCCGCCCGCCGGCCCATCTGCTCGGTCAGGCTGGCGGCGACCTGCTCGGCGGTGTGCAAATCCGCCAGGGCCCTGTCGGCCGCCGAGCGTGCACGTTCGGTCTCCTTGTGCGAGCTGGACGCGGCCTGCGCCGCGCTGACCCACCTGGCGCGAGCTGCGGCCAGGAGTGCCTCGGCCAGCTCGATCCCGGCGCTCTGGCGCGCCTGGAGCTGCTCGGCCTGCGCGGCCAGGCGGCGCGCCTGGGGCCGCAGCTCAGCGAGCACGTCGCGCAGCCGCTCCAGGTTGACCTCCGCCTCGCCCAGCTCAGCCTCGGCGTGGCGCCGGCGACGCTCGTGGCGACGTACGCCGGCGGCCTCCTCGAACAGCGGCCGGCGCTCTTCCGGGCGGAGCGCCAGGGCTTGATCGACCATCCCCTGGCCGATGAACAGGAAAGCGTTGTCGGCGATGTTTCCGGCATCGAGCAGCTCGACCAGGTCACGCAGCCGCACTCGCTGCCGATTGAGCAGGTACTCGTTCTCGCCAGAGCGGTACAGACGCCGGCCGATCTCGACTTCGTTGTAGTCGACAGGCAGCAACCGGTCCTGGTTGTCGATGACGAGCGTGACGTCGGCCATGCCCACCGCTCGGCGCGAGGAGGAGCCGGCGAAGATGACGTCCTCCGAGCGCCGCGTGCGAAGCGTCCGGCCCTGCTCGCCCAGCGTCCAGCGCAGCGCGTCGGCGAGGTTGCTCTTGCCGCTGCCGTTGGGACCCACGACAGCACTGATGCCAGGCCCGAACTCGACCGTGGTGCGCTCTGCGAACGACTTGAAGCCGACCAGCCGCAGCGCGGTCAGGCGGGCGGCACTCATGACGTTCCGTCAGCGGCGAGCTTGGCGAGCGCGCCGCGCGCAGCTTCCGTCTCTGCGTCGCGCCGGTTGCGGCCCTCGCCCCGGCCAAGACTCTCACCGCCGACGACCGCCTCGACCACGAAGTGGCGGGCGTGAGGCGGACCGTCGTCACTCACCAGCCGGTAGTGCGGCGCGCGGCCAGTTCGAGCGTAGCTGAGCTCCTGGAGCGCACTCTTCGGCGGCTTGAGGTCGTCCAGGTCGGGCGGCTCGTCCAGCTCCGGCGCACACACCGCGAGGAGCCACTCACGTGTGCGATCCATGCCCAGGTCGAGGTACACGGCGCCGGCGACTGCCTCGAACGTTGCCGCCAGAACGGACCGACGCCTGCGCTCGCCGGCAGCCGAGGCTCCCAGGCCCAGGGTCAGGTATGTGTCGAGGTCGAGCCGCGCCGCGATGCGCGACAGGCTGCGCGCAGAGACGATGGATGCGCGGCGCGTGGTCAGCGAGCCCTCGTCATCGTCCGGATGGCGCGCGAAGAGCGCCTCGGAGACGACCAGCGAGATGACCGCGTCACCCAGGAACTCGAGCCGCTCGTTGGACGGCCCCACGCTGGGCTGCTCATGAACGTAGCTGCTGTGAACGAGGGCCTGCGCGAGCAGCCCGAGATCGCCCAGTCGCAGTCCGAGCCGGTCGGCCAGTACTTCCGCCGGCGCGAGGGCGCCGGAGACGGGCCCGCTTACGGGGTCGCGCGCTCCTCGACGTACTCGACGGCGTCCTGGACTGTCCGAATCCGCTCGGCGTCCTCGTCAGAGATCTCTGCCCCGAACTCTTCCTCGAGACTCATGATCAATTCGACCAGGTCGAGCGAGTCGGCGTTGAGATCCTCGACGAACGAAGCCTCGGGCGTCACCTGCTCCTCGTCCACGCCGAGTTGCTCGATGACGATCTTCTTAAGTCGATCGTAGGTTGATGCGGTCACTCAGGTCTCCCTCCTGCGCTGCGGCGTTCCGCCCTGGCTATTGCTGCCGGAGCCCGGCGTCCCGCCCACGGTCTGCCGCCTCCCTGGCGACACGCCCGAGCACACCGTTCATCAAACGACGGGCCGGTTCGCCACTGTAGGTTCGAGCGAGTTCCACCCATTCCGCGATGGCCACCCGGGCCGGCGTCGTGCGGGAGTGTAGCAGTTCGGCCATCGCCGAACGCAACAATGCGCGGTCAATTCGAGCGAGCTGGACGACGGGATAGCGAGGCGCAACGGACTCGATTTCGCTGTCGATCGTGTCGCGCCGGGCGGCGACGGCTTCAACTATCTCGCGCGCGAGCTCGGCCGCTTCCGAGCCGGCGCCCTCCTCGTCCAGGCGGCGCTCGAGGATGCGCGTCGCGGTGTGCTGCCCGAACTCAGCCTCGAATACGGCGCCGAGGGCCAGCCGGCGCCCTTCGCGATGGCCCTCATGCGAGCGCATCGGCGATCCGCTCAGGGATGCGTGCACGGGCCGCCGACGCGCCGACCTCGACCGCAAAGCCGATCATCCGCCGCCGGGCGCGGCCGTGGGTGATGAGCACCGTGCCCTTGATGCCCAGCAATGGTGCGCCACCCAGGCGCTCGTAGTCGAAGCGGCGCCGGATGCGCCCGATGCCGGGCTTCATGAAGGCATAGCCGACCGGACCCAGCGGCCAACGCTGGAACTCCGTGCGGAGCATGTCGAAGATGAACGACGAAAGGCCCTCGAAGAACTTGATCGTCACGTTGCCCACCGTTGCGTCGCACACGACGACGTCGGCCGGGTGGTGGGGCAGGTCCTTGCCCTCTGCGTTGCCCACGAAGCGCAGCTTGCTGGCGTTCAGCAGCTCGGTCGCCTCCTGCACGCGCTGCTCGCCCTTGCCGCCCTCTTCGCCGATCGACAGCAGGGCCACCGATGGGTTGCTGACGCCGAGCACCTTCTCGGCAAAGATCGCACCCATGTGCGCGTACTGGTACAGGTTCTGCCCGGTCGAGTCGGTCGTGGCGCCGATGTCGAGCAGCACCATGGGGCCTTTGTCAGTGACCATCTGGACGGCGAGCGCGGGGCGGTCCACGTCGCGCAGGCGGCCCAGGTTGAGGATGGACGCGGCCACCCCGGCCCCGGTGTGCCCGGCCGTGACGACAGCGTCCGCGCGGCCTTCCTTCACCAGCCGCATGCAGACGTTGATGCTCGCGTCCTTCTTGCGCCGCACGGCGGCCGCCGGGTGCTCTTCCATGGTCACCGATTCGGATGCGTGGACGATCGTCACGTTGGCCGGCAGCCCGCCATCGATCAGCGCCTCGACGCGCGCCTGGTCGCCCACGAGCAGCACGTCCGTGTCCGGGTTGAGCCGCGCCCAGTCGACGCTGCCGGCGACGACCTCGATCGGGGCATGGTCGCCGCCCATCGCGTCCACGGCGACGCGAACTCGTTCCAGCTCGCCCGTCCCGTTTGCGACGCGGCCCGGGTCGCGCAGCAGCTCAACGTCCATCTGGGCGGCGCGTTGCGCTGTGTGTGTTGGTGCGACTAGGAGGACGCGGCGTCCGGCTTGACCTTGGTCTTGATGCGCACCGCCTCGCGTCCGTTGTACCAGCCGCAGCTGGGGCAGGCGTGGTGTGCGCGCTTCTGCTGGTGGCAGTGCGGGCACTCCTCCAGCTGCGGCAGGGTCAGCGCGTGATGCGAGCGACGCTCGCCCTGGCGCGCCTTTGACACGCGCCGCTTGGGTACTCCCATTTCCTCAGTCTCTCCTCGGTTGCTCTAGTTCGATTCTGACGTATCAGCTGAGTCATCGGCCGCGCGCCACGCAGCCAGCCCGGCCAGGCGTGGATCGACCTCTTCGTCAAGGTGGTGGTGGTCGGCCGTGCCGTTCAAGTCAATACCGCACACGAGACACAGCCCGCGACAGTCGGGCCGGCACAGTAGCGAGATTGGCTCGGCGAGCGAGATCGCCTCACGTACGGGCTCGCCCAGGTCCAGCTCGTGATGATCATCAAGGCGCAGCGCATCCGGGTCCAGGTCGGGATCGACCGGCATTCCGGAGTCGATGTCGATCGAGGGCAGCGCGATTTCCTCGATCTCGACATCGATCGGCGCCACGATCGCCTTCACGCAGCGGCTGCAGGTCGTGTCGATGGCCGTGCTCAGCGAGGCCCGCGCAAGGATGCTCCGCCCGGTCAGCGAAAGGCGCACCTCGCCGGCAATCGGCGCGGCCAGCTGAAGGTCGTCCGCGATCTCCATCTCGACCCCATCGACCGCGTAGCGGCGCTCCGTGCCGGGCGCTGCGCGGAGGAGGGTCGCGACGTTATAGCTGAGCATGGCTGGGTTCGCCGATCTCGACCTCGGCTCCATCGCCGGTGCCGTTCAGATCGTCGCCACCATGCCGTTCGTCAAGCAGCGCCAGGCCGCGCTTGATGCTCTGGAGTGCCTTGACGCACTCTCCCTCGAGTCGAACCAGGACGCTCTGGGCGTACTCGTCGGCGCCGCGCCTGATCTCATCCGCTTCGCGCTGGCCCTCGCCAATGATCTCAGCGGAGCGGATCTCTGCCGCCCGGGTCAGCTCACGCTCCTCGATCAGGAACGCGGCCTGCTCCTGCGCGCGGGCCAGGATGCGTTCAGCTTCTTCCTGGGCGCGCTCGACGATGCGCTCCGTCTCCTCGTTGATCCGCTTCGCCGTGCGCACTTCCTCGGGCACGGCAACGCGCAACTGATCGAGCAGGTCGAGCGCCCTCGCCTGGTCGATGATCACGTTGCTCGTCAGCGGCATGTTGCGCCCGCCGGCAACCAGCCGTTCGAGCTGTTCGATCAGGAAGATGATGTCGATGGGAGTGTTCTCCGATGCTCCCGATGGGCGAGCGCGGTTAGCGCGCCACGGGCCGTCGACGGCCAATTGTAGGGGGTTAGGGCCTCAGGCGGCGCGCGGCGGCTGCGGGCAGCATCCGGCTCACGTCCCCGCCGAACGCAGCTATCTCCTTGACCAGGCTCGAGCTCAGGTAGGCGTGCTCCAGCGCCGTCATGAAGAAGACCGTGTCCACGTCCGGCGCGAGCTTCCGGTTGGTGTGGGCCATCTGCAGCTCGATCTCGAAGTCGCTCACGGCGCGCAGGCCGCGGACGATGAATCCGGCACCGATCTGGTGCGCGTAGTCAATGGTCAGTCCGTCAAAGCCGGCCACCTCGATGCGGGGCGCAAGCTCGGGCAGCTCCGAGGCAACGGCCTCGCGGATGGTCGCCATGCGATCTTCGAGCTCGAGCATCGGCGTCTTGCGCGGGTTGACCAGGACGCCCACGGTGAGCCCATCGAACACATGCGCGGCACGGCCGATCACGTCGAGGTGGCCGAAGGTGATCGGATCGAACGAGCCCGGATATAGCGCCTTGGCGGTCATCACTCGCGAGTGTAGAAGGACAGGCACGTCTCACCGAAGCGCTTCTGTCTGTCGCGCCGCAGCCGGCCCGCTGTTTCCGGCGGCTCGTCGCGCCAGAAGTGCTTGGCCACGACCGTCGCGCCCTCGGCCAGCCAGTAGAGCGCCTCGTCACCGAGCAGGTCCAGGGTTGGTGCGACGAGCAGAGTCTCGTAGGGCGGGTCGATCAGCACGACCGCGCAGCGCGGCTGCTGTGCGGGGCGGCCGCCGGCAAGGTAACGCTCGACGTCGGCGAGAACGACGCTGGCCGCGCCTGTCAGCCTGGTGCGCTCGAGATTGCCGCGGATCACGCGCGCGGCGGCCGGATCGCGCTCCACGAAAGTGGCGCTCGGCGCGCCGCGGCTGAGTGCCTCTATGCCGGCGCCGCCTGACCCGGCATAGAGGTCAAGGAAAGGCCCGTCCAGCGCGCCGCCCGCTTCGAGCGCGGCGAAGAGCGATTGCTTGACGCGATCCGAAAGCGGCCGTGTGCCACGCGGCGGCACCTCCAGTCCCAGGCCGCGCGCGGTACCGGCGATCACCCGGTTGCGCTCAGGCATCGCTGCCCGGCGCTACAACCTCGCCGGCGCCCACGCGGCGCAGCCATCCGGTCGTGATCTCGCGCTCCAGTTCAGCGTGCTCCTCCGGCAGCCGCCCATCGCCGTCGAGCAGCCGCTCGGCTATGTCGCGCGCCCGGTGCGACAGCTCGCGGTGGTCGGCACGTCCGAGCGAGGCGACACGCAACGGCGGCAGCCCGCTCTGGGTCAGCCCGAGCAGCTCGCCCTCGCGCCGCTGCTCCAGGTCCTTCTCGGCCAAATCGAAGCCATCCTGGGTTGCGACCAGCGCATCCAGGCGCGCCTTGACCACGGCCGCCTCGCTGCCTGCCTCGGGCTCTCCGGCCGGGTATCGCTCGCTGACCAGGACGCAGAACGAGTGCGCCTCGCCGCGCCCAACGCGACCACGCAGCTGGTGCAACTGGGCGAGGCCGAAGCGGTCGGCGTCGAGGATCAGCATGACCGTCGCCTCGGGCACGTCCACGCCCACCTCGAGCACGGTGGTGCCGACCACGATCCGCACCGCGCCGGCACGGAAGCGCTCCATTCGCGCGTCGCGCTCGGAGGCCTTCATCTGGCCGTGGACGATCTCCACCTCGGGCAGCGCTGGGTCGACGCCGGCGATGGCCGCCGCGGCCGGCCAGCTCTCGCGGATCAGCTGCGCGCCTGCCTCGACCGACGCCGCGCCAGTTTCCGGATCGTCCTCGACGAGCGGCACGACCACGAAGGCCCGGTGCCCGGCCGCCACCTGGCCGGCGATCAGGGCGATCGCGCCCTGCTTTCCGTCACTGCGCTGGATCAGCTCGTCACGCGTACGGATGGCCGTTCGGATCTCCTGCCTGCCGGCGGGAGGAGTGCGCAGATCCGACACGTCCAGATCGGCGTGCACGATCTGGCCCAGCGTGCGCGGGATCGGCGTGGCGGTCATCAGCAGGACGTGAGGCGCAGCCCCCTTGGCGGTGAGCGCCTCGCGCTCGGTTACCCCGAAACGGTGCTGCTCATCGACCACCGCGAGGGCCAGGTTCTCGAACGCGACCGCCTCCTGGACCAGGGCGTGCGTGCCGACCACGATCCGTCCACGCGAGCGACCCTCCAGCGTCAGCCCTATCGGCGCCCCCAGCAATTCGAGCACCTCGCGCCGCGTCGCAGCCGGAACGGACCCGGTCAGCAACGTCACGTCGTGTCCGAGCGGCTCGAGCAGGCGGCTGAGCGTCTGGTAGTGCTGGCGGGCGAGCAGGTCGGTCGGCGCCAGCAGGGCCGCCTGGTGCTGCGTGTCGGCGACGAAGGCCATGGCCAGCGCCGCCACTGCCGTCTTGCCCGAGCCGACGTCGCCCTGCAACAAGCGGACCATGGGCCGGTCGCGGCCAAGATCGGCCCGGATCTGGTCGAGTGCGGCGCGCTGATCGGTCGTCAGCGTCACATCGGTTACCTCGGCCGACTCGTCACCCGCACGCCGGCGCCGCTCGGCGACCTGTCCGCCGATGACAGACTCGACCTGCTCGATGGCGTCCGTGAAGCGGTCGTCCTGCACTGGAATCGGCACGCTGCGCTCCGACGACCTGCGCCGCTGGCGCGACACCATCCCCAGCTGCAGCGCGAGCAGCTCGTCGAAGGCCAACCGGCGCAGGGCCCGGTCACGGCTCTCGAAGTCGGGTGGGAAATGGATCCACTCGATGGCGTCAAGGATGCCCGGCAGACCATCCCCGGCCTGCCCCAGCGCAGACCGCGGAACGTATTCCGTGAGCGCCGACTGTGCAGCGTCGAGAACGCCCCGGATGCGCGTGCGCAGTGTCGTGCCGAGCACGCCTGCTGTCAGGCGGTAGACGGGCACAATCCGGCCGGCGTGGAGCGACTCGTCTCCGGCGATACCGAACTCGGGGTTCTGGAAGCGCGGCAGCCAGCCACGCAGCTCTACCTTGCCTGACAGGGCGATCTGCTGTCCGACGGCCAGCCGGCGCTCGATGTAGCGCCGTCCGAACCAGATTGCCTCGCCCTCGCCGGAATCGTCGCGCAGACGGGCGACGGTGCGCTGGACGCGGCGCCTGAATCCCTGCTCCACGCGCAGGTCGACGATGTCAACCGTGGCGCTGACCGGTCCTTCGAACGTCCGCTCGCGCAGCTCGCGCAGCGTCACCGGGTGGCTGAAGTCGTCGTAGCGCCGGGGCAGGTGGAAGATCAGGTCGCGCGCGCTGCCGATACCCAGCCGGGCCAGCTTGGCGGCCATCGCCGGGGGAACCAGGCCAGAGCGCTTGAGCGGCACATCGAGCACCCCGGGGGTCGCCGAGTCGGTCCCCGAACCGGCTGACTGTTCGACCGTCACCTACTCGGCCGAGATGAGAAAGTCGTAGTGCGGCTGGCCGGCATCGACGAGCTCGAACTCGACCTCACCCAGCGCGTCGGTCAGTGCGTCGCGCAGCTCCTCCGCGGCGCGGTGATCGACATCGATGCCGCGATAGATGGTGACCAGCTCGAATCCGGGCTCGAGCGCGCCGATCGCGGCGAGCACGGCCGCCGTCCGATCGGCATCGACCGCGACCAGGCCATCGTCCGGATCGAGCACGATGTAGTCCCCGCCCCTCACGCTGCGCTTGCCCATGCGCGCGTCCCTGACTGCGATAGTGACCTGCAGCGTCTGGATCTCCCGTGCGGCGTCGGTCATCGCCTGCACGACTTCGGCGACGGCGCCACGCGGGTCGAAGGCAAGCAACGCGGCAACGCCCTCACCGGCATTGCGCGTCGGCACCACGTGCACCGCGGCGCCTACGACCGTCTCGCCAGCCTGCTTGGCAGCCAGCCGAACGTTCGGGTTGTTGGGCAGCACGATGACCTCGTCGCGACCGATCGAGCGGATGGCGTCGGCCAGCTCGCCGACCGAAGGATTGGCGCTCTGACCGCCGCGCACCACGGTCGTCGCGCCCAGCGTCCCGAACACGCGCGCCCAGCCATCGCCGGCCGCCACGGCGACGATCGCAACCCCACCCGCGTCCGCTGCCGCTGCGGACCCATCGCCTTGGGCGGCGGCGCGCGTTCGCTCGCGAACGTCGATCGCCTGGCGATCGAGGCTCTCGATGCTGATCCGGCTCAAGGTGCCCAGCGCCAGTCCGAAAGCGATCACCTCGTCGGGGCGTTCGTTGTGGATGTGGATCTTGACCGCCCGTTCGTCGCCGGCAACGAGAACCGACTCGCCCAACCGCTCGAGCCTGTGGCGGATGGCGTCAGGGTCGAGCCGCTCGCCGTCGCGCGGCAGGATGACGAACACGGTCTCGTACCCGTAGCCCTCCGCCTCCAGCGCATCCCACGTGGGCAGGGCGATCTCGTTGGGCAGCCTGGTGCCCTGCGCAATGTGCTGGGCGCCCTGGATGGAGGCCAATGCTCCGCGGAGAATCAGCTCGAGCCCGCGGCCGCCGGCATCGACGACTCCTGCCTGGCGGAGGACCTCGAGCAGGTTCGGCGTGCGCTCGACTGAGGCGGCGGCCTCGTCAACGGCTACGCGCAGCACGTGCACCAGCGATCCGTTGCCCATCGCGCTGCGCGTCGCTGCCTGGGCGACGTCGCGCGCAACCGTCAGGATCGTCCCGTCCACCGGCTGTGCCACGGCCGAGTACGCCGTGGTGCAGCCACGTTCCAGCGATGCGGCGAGGACGGTGCCGTCGATCCGCTCTGAGCCTGACATCGCGTCGCCCATGCCGCGCAGCAGCTGCGACAGGATCACCCCACTGTTGCCGCGTGCGCCCATGAGCGAGCCCATGCTCAGCGACGCACAGATGCGCGCCACGTTGCGCTCGACCGGCGGCACGCCCTCTGCCTCGATGATTGCGGCCTGCAGGGTGGCCAGCATGTTCGAGCCGGTGTCGCCGTCAGGAACGGGGAAGACGTTGAGCGCGTTGACCTCGTCGACGCGGGCATGGAGCATCGCCGCCGCGTGACGCCAGGCGGCCAGCAGGCCGTGGCCATCCCAGGCGTCGACGCTCAACGTGGCCGGCTGCGCCGACGCATCAGCTGATTCTTCCGAGCTGGCTGCCGTCGCGCACCTCTCCCCTGGGCTGGGCGCCTCGAAGCCGACGGCGCCGGAGCGGCTGCTATAGTAGCCAGCGCGCGAGCCCAGCCGGCGCTCGCCTGCGTCACTCTCGGAGACTAATCAGACTTATGGCACGCTCCTGCGCGATCTGCGGCAAGACATCGATGGGCGGTTTCAACCCCCAGTCGGTTGGAATGAACCGCGTCCGCGCGCATCGCCGGATGGAACCCAACCTGCAGCCCATGCGCCTCGACAAGGACGGCTCCCCGCGCCGCGTCCTGGTCTGCACGCGCTGCCGTAGGACGCTCCAGAAGACCGCCTAACCCGCAGCGCTGTCGAGCCAGATGGTCATCGGGCCGTCATTGATCAGCTCGACCTCCATCTCCGCCCCGAAGATCCCCTTCGCGACGCTCACCCCACGATCGGCAACTGACTGCGCATAGCGTTCGTACAGGCGCTCGCCGATATCCGGTGGCGCGGCGTGAATGAACGACGGGCGCCGCCCGCGGCTGGTGTCGGCGAAGAGCGTGAACTGGCTGATGGCGAGCACCCCGCCACCCACGTCGATCAAGGACAGGTTGGTCCGGCCATCGTCGTCGCGGAAGATGCGCAGGTCGACCGACTTGCCTGCCAGGCCGTCCGCGTCAGCTTCCGTGTCAGTGGCGCCCACGCCAACGAGCACGACCAGGCCGTGCCCGATGCTGCCCACCGTCTCCCCGCCGACGCGGACCTGCGCGCGGGTCACGCGCTGGAGCAGCAACCTCACTGAGGGGCGGCGGCCTTCACCGCCTTGACCACGTTGGCCGCATCGCGGCCGCGCTGGAAGAGCGCCGAGCCCACGACGCACACGTCCACGCCATAGCCAACGACGATCCCAGCCGTGTCTGCGCTGACCCCGCCATCCACGTGAACCTGCGTATCCGGGCGACCGGCGAGCATCCGCTTCGCCTCGGCAATCTTGCGCGCCGGGTCCTCCATGAAGCGCTGGCCGCCGAAGCCCGGCTCGACGGTCATGACCATCACGATCGCCAGGTCGTCGAGGTACTCGCGCACCGCCTCGGTTGGCGTCGACGGGCTGATCGCAAGGCCGGGCTGGCGCCTCGCCCGGGCGATCTGGCGCAATGTGTCGCGCTTGACCTGGGCCGGCTCATCAGTCTCGACATGGAAGGTGATCGTGTCCGAGCCGGCCTCAATGAAGCGGTCGACGTAGCGCGACGGCTGGGAAATCATCAGGTGCGTGTCGAGCGGCAGCCGGGTGAGCCGCCTGAAGGCGGCGACCACGTTCGGGCCGAAGGTGATGTTCGGCACGAAATGGCCGTCCATCACGTCAAGATGGATGCGGTCGACTCCGGCGCGCTCGAGCTTGCGCACGACGCGGTACAGGTTGCCGAAATCGGCGGTCAGGATGCTCGCGGCGACGGCCACCTGGCGCGTCATCGGGCAGAGTCACCGGCCAGTGCCTCGGCGCTCTGGATGACCAGCAACTCACGACGCCGGGCCACCGCCGCGGCCGGCGGCTGACCCTGTCGGTCGGCGGCGAGCTGGCCGCATGCGGCTCCGATCTCGATGCCCCGGTTGCGCCTGACCGTGGTCTCCAGGCCCGCGGCGCGGAGGACGTTGGCGAAGGCCTCCGTGCGCTCGAGCGAGCTTGGCTGCCAGGGCGTGTGGGCGACAGGGTTCATGGGGATGAGGTTGACGTGCGCAAGCTGTCCGCCGATCAGGCTCGCCACCGCGCGTGCTTCGTCGATCGTGTCATTGATGCCGTCGATCATCACGTACTCGTAGGTGATGCGCCTGCCGGTCGCCGCCGCATAACGCGCCGCCGCGTCTACCACCTCACGCGCCGGGTAGCGACGATTGAGCGGCACGAGCACGTCACGCAGCGCCGGCCGCGCCGCGTGGAGCGAAACGGCGAGCGTGTACTGCGGGCGCTCGGCGATGAGGCGCTCCATGCCCGGCACGACGCCACTCGTCGAGATCGTTATGTGCCGCGCGCCCAATCCGAACCTGTTCTTGTCGCTGATCGCGGCAGCGGCGGCCAGAACCGGCTCAACGTTGAGCAGCGGCTCACCCATGCCCATGAAGACGACATTGGTCAGGCGCTGGCCCACGCCCGCCAGCCAGTGGCGCCAGAAACGCACCTGGTCGACGATCTCGGCCACGTCCAGGTCGCGCCAGAAGCCCAGCTCCCCTGTCGCGCAGAACGGGCAGCCCACGGCGCAGCCCGCCTGGCTGGAGATGCACACCGTTGCGCGCGACCGTCGGCAGCCGCGCGCCGGGTAGCGCATCAGGACCGATTCGATCGACCGACCATCGTCCAGCCGGTGGAGCGCCTTCTGGGTCAGGCCGCGATCCGCTTCGCGAACCTCAGTGTCATGGAGCGTGGTGATCCGGAACGAGTCCTCGAGCTTCGAGCGCAGCGCGAGCGGCAGCGTACGCAGCTCGTCGAAGGACTGTGCCGCGGCCGACCAGACGTGATCTGCCAGCTGGCGCGCGCGGTAGCCGGGCTCCTCGCGCTCAGCGAGCCAGGCCTCGAGCTCGGCCTGGGACAGGCCACAGATGCCGGGTCGCGCATCGCGCTCAGTTGCCGGCGGGGCGCTGATCAGTGGTGGGACGACCGGCCCCACCGCGGTTTGGGAGGCCACGTGGTCATGCTACCCGTCAGCCCACGGATTGGCCGACGAGCGCCGGCCGGCCGCGCAGCAGGTCGGCCCCGGACATGCGCCGCCCTCCCGCCGGCTGGACCTCGACCAGCTCAAGCAGCCCGTCGCCGGTCACGACGGCCGGTAAGCGGTCCGCGGTAGCGACGATCGTGCCGGCACGACCCGATCCCGGGGCGGCGGTGGCGCTCCAGATGATCACGCGCCCGTCGGGAGTGTCGAAGAACGTGCCCGGCCACGGCTGATAGGCGCGCACCTGGCGCTCCAGATACACCGCGTCGCGCGTCGCGTCGAGCCGTCCGTCCGCGCGGCGCAGCGGTCGCGTGAGCGTGGCCCCGTCGTCCGGTTGGGGCCGGGCCTGCAGCTCGCCGGCCAGCCAATCCCGCAGCAGCCCTACGAGCAGCTGGGCGCCCTCGGCGGCCAGCACAGATTCGAGGTCGGGCGCGATCTCGCTCCCGGCCAGGGCAATGATGGACTGGCCCACGATCGGACCCGTGTCCAGCCCGGCGTCCATGAGCATCACCGAAACACCGGTCTGCGTGTCGCCGGCCAGGATCGAGGCCGGAACTGGGGTCGAGCCGCGGTGCCGCGGCAGAAGGGAGGGATGGACGTTCAGCGAGCCGCTGCGCGGCAGGTCGAGCACGGACTGGGGCACGATCTGCCCGTAGTCGGCCAGGACGATGAGCTCGAGTTGGAGCTCGGCCAGGCTGGCGACCGACTCGGGCGCCCTGAGGCGCTCGGGCCTCAGCAGCGGCAGTCCGTGCTCGATGGCCCAGGTCGCAGCAGGCGGGTCCACCAGGCGGCCGCGTGATCCGGGTCGCGCCGGGGCGCTGACGACCGCGACGAGCGAAACCGAAGGATGCCCTGCGAGCGCACTGACGATCGGGACGGCGAAGTCGCCAGTGCCCAAAAAGATGGTCCGCGCGGGGCGCGTCACGCCAGCGGCGCCAGCTCCTCTTCCTCGGCCCCCACCTCGTCAGCGAGCTGGGCGACGGGAATGAGCTCTTCCATCGACTCCAGGTAGTCGATGTACAGCTTGCCGTTGAGATGGTCGATCTCATGCTGCATTGCGCGCGAAAGGAGGCCCTTGCCACTGACCTTGACCTTGCGACCGTGGCGATTCTGGGCGACGACCCAGACCTGGTCCTTGCGCGTGACGTAGGCCACGTAGCCGGGCAGCGAGAGGCAGCCCTCCAGGTCCTTGTCCTCGCCCGTCGACTTGACGATGCGCGGGTTTACCAGCTCGTGCAGGCGGCCCTCGACCTCCACCACCGCCGCCTGGAGGGCGATGCCCAGCTGCGGCGCCGCGAGGCCCACGCCGGGCGCATCGCGCATCGTCTCAGCCAGGTCATCGAGCAGCTCGTGCAGATACTTGCCGAAGCTGTCCACAGGCTGGCCCACAAGCCGCAGGCGCGGGTCGCCGAGGGTGATGATTTGTTGAATGCTCATACGGCTGCCGAGTATAGGTTGAGCGCTCAGAGCAGGCTGTCCGGGTCGACGTCGACCGACCACGGCGCGCCGGGATCGCCGCCCAGCACCGTCATCGGCTGCGCGCCACGGAGCACGACATGGAAGCGCCACTTGCCCGCGCGCCGCGCGACGTAGGCCGGGGCAGGACCAAGCACGTCGACGTCCGACGCGCCCTTGGCTGACGACGCGCGCAGCAAGTCCGCCATCTCCGCCGCGCGGCGCTCCGCCTCGTCGCGATCCTCTGTCGCCACGGTCAGCTTGATGAGCCGGCCGAAGGGCGGCGTCCCGAACAGCCTGCGCGACGCGAGCTCGGTCTCGTAGAAGGCCTCACCGTCGTCGCGCGCCACGGCCTGGATGACGGCATGATCGGGAAGATACGTCTGGACGATTGCCAGGCCGGGTTGGTGCCCGCGCCCAGCACGGCCGATGACCTGGGTCAGGAGCTGGTAAGTCCGCTCGGCGGCACGCTCGTCGGGCAGGTTGAGCGCGATATCGGCCGATACGACGCCGACCAGCGTGACCTGCGGCACGTCCAGGCCCTTGGCCACCAGGGCTGTTCCCACGAGCACGTCGAGCTCGCCCCCGGAGAACGCGTCGACGACGCGAGTTGCCTCGTTCCTGCGCTCGACCACATCGCGGTCCAGGCGGCCGACTCGGAGCGCCGGGAAGCGCACAGACACCTCGCGCTGAACCCGCTCCGATCCTCCGCCCAGGTAGCGGATGCGGGGCGAGTCGCAAGCCGGGCAGCGCCGAGCGATGGGCGCCGTCGCCCCACAGTGATGGCAGCGCAGCGAAAGCGACGAAGCGTGAAGCACCAGTGGACGGCGGCACTCGGGGCAGATCTGGACGTAACCGCAGTCGCGGCAGATCACGATCGAGGCGCTGCCGCGTCGGTTGATGAGCAGGATGGCCTGCTCGCCGTCATCGGTCTTGAGCGACTCGAGCGCCGCCACGAGACGGCCAGAGAGCAGCCCGCGGTTGCCCTGGGCGAGCTCGGCGCGCAAATCGACTACCTCGACCCGCGCGCGAGTGCCGGCCACGCGCGGCAGCCGAGCGTGCTCGTAATCGCCGGCGCGGGCACGGCCGACGGTGGCCACGTCCGGTGTCGCGCTGCCCAGCACGACCGGGATCCGGGCGAGCCGGCCAAGCTCGATCGCCACGTCGCGCGCCTGGTAACGCGGGGTGCGGTCCGACTTGTAGGCCGCGTCGTGCTCCTCGTCGACGATGACCAATCCCGGATCGGCGAGCGGGGCCAGCGCCGCGATGCGCGTGCCCAGCACAACACGTACCTCGCCATCCCTGATGCGCCGCCACTCGTCGGCGCGTTCGCCGTCGCTCAGGGCGCTGTGCATCAGCGCGACCTCGACATCAAGGTCGTAGCGCAGCCGATCCAGCAACGGCGCGGCGAGGGCGATCTCGGGCACGAGCACCAGCGCTCCCCTGCCCTGCTCCAGCGCAGCCGCGATCGCGCTCGCGTACACGGCACTCTTACCGCTCGCAGTGGTGCCCTCGAGGAGCAGGGTCATGTGGTGCGGCTCACGCAACGCGGGGAGCAGCCGGTCAAGCACCGCGTGCTGGTCGACCGTAAGCTCGGCATCCAGCGGCCGGGTTCCGCGCTGCGGTTCGGCGCGACCGGCCAGCGGCCGCCGCTCGATACGGACGGTTTCAAGCTCGACCAGCCCGCGCCGCAGCAGTCCCGGAATGGCGCTCGTTCCATGCCGCTCGGCCAGCCTGGGCGCGGGGACCGCCGAGCCGCTCTGAACGAGCTCAGCGAGCAGCGCGCGCTGGCGCGGACCGAGGCGCGCCGTGCCCGCCTCGCCTCCGGTGCCGCCCAGCGCCTGCCTGCCCGCGTCTGTGAGCGACACCCGGCGCTCGTGCTTGTCCCGCGTGCGCGGCGGCCGGACGTGCCACTCCACATCAACGCCATCCGTGCCGCGCCGGGCAACGCGCTCGATCCGCTCGAGCATGCCCGGCGCCAGCATCTGGCGCACGACGAGAGCCGGCGGTGCAAGGTAGTGGCGCCCGATGTGCAGGGCGAGGGCAACCTGGAGCGGCGCCAGCAGCGGTCCGTCGCTGCGCACGCGGGCCAGCACAGGCTTTGTCGCGAGTACCGGCTCCACGTCGCTCAACCCGAGCACGACGCCCAGTGCGCGGCGCCTGCCGTACTCGACCATGACCGCCTCGCCGGCCGTCACATCGTCAAGCGCCGCGGGAAGGTGGTAGGTGAACGTCTGGCCGCCGTGCGGCCCGGCCGAGTCGACCGCCACCTCCACCCATCGGCGCACAGGTGGAGCGGTCAAGGGCGTGCCGTCAGAGCGTGACGCGCCGGTCGGGGAAGAGGTTGTGCTCGTGGCGAATGATGCGGTCGATCTCGGTCGCCGTCGCAACCGCCTCATCGGTCTCGTTGACCACCACGTAGTCGTAGTCGGCGCGCCTCTTCATCTCCATCTCCGCGTCGGCGTTGCGCCGCTGGAGCTCCTGCGGCGTCTCCGTGCCGCGGCCCACTAGGCGCGCCTCCAGATCTTCGTCAGACGGGGGCGCGACAAAGATGCGCAGCGCGTCCGGGACCAGTCCCTTGACGATGTCGGCGCCCTGCACGTCGATCTTCAGGATCGCGTCGCGCCCCCCGCACAGGGCATCTACGACCTGATCGCGTGGTGTCCCGGACCAGTGGCCATGGACCTCGCTCGCCTCCAGCAGACGGCCGTCGCGCTCCAGGGCACGGAAGTCGTCCGTGTCCACGAAGTTGTAGTGGACGCCGTCGACCTCGTCCTCTCGCGGAGAACGGGTTTTGAAGGTGACCACGAAGTGCCGCTCAGGCTGTGCCGGGATCTCGCGCAGATGGCGAAGGATGGTGTCCTTGCCCACGCCCGAGGGTCCGGAGATGATGACCACCATCGCCCCGGGCGTGCCGGTTACCGGCTCGGTCACCTGCGCGGGCCACGCAGTGCGGCGAGCACCGACTCGAGCTCATCCGGCAGCGGTGCCTCCGCCCTGATCAGGCGATCGCCGGATACGGCGCTCAGCTCAATTCGCCACGAATGCAGAAACAGCCGGCCCAGCTGATCGGGTCCCTTGCGTGCCACGCCGACAGCGTAGACGGGGTCGCCCGCGACCGGGTGGCCGATCGACGCGAGGTGGACGCGAATCTGGTGCGTCCGGCCGGTGAGCAGGTCAACATCGAGCAGCGTCCAGCCCTCGAACCGCTCGCGCACGCGGTAGCCAGTGGTCGAGGCGCGGCCGCCGGCGATCACCGTCATGCGTCCGTAGTGGCGCGCGTCGCGGCCTATGGGCGCTTCGATCCGTCCGACCTCGGCGGGCACGGATCCCGCCACAAGCGCGAGATACGTCTTCTTCACGCGGCGTGCCTTGAGCTGCGTCATCAAAGCCGCCTGGGCACGGTCGTTGCGCGCAACGAGCATCACGCCACTGGTGTCGCGGTCCAGGCGATGGACGATGCCCGGCCGGTCGGCGCCGGCGACCGTGCCGTACGCCTCGATTCCGCCGCGCGCCAGCAGGGCATTGACCAGCGTGCCGCTCGATCGGCCCGGCGACGGGTGCACCACGAGGCCGGCGGGCTTGTTGATGATCAGCATGTCGTCGTCTTCGTGGAGCACCTCGAGCGGGATGTCCTCCGCCTCCAGCGTGGGCTGGGCCACGGCCGGGATATCGAGCTCGAGGCTGGTGCCCGGCTCGAGCAAGGTGTTGCTCTTGATCCTCTCGCCCGCGGAAGTCAGCCGGCCGTCCTCGATCAGCCTCTGAACGTAGGAGCGCGACAGCCCCACGGCATCGGCCACGACCCGGTCGGCTCGCAGCCGATCGGCGCCGGCGGGGACGGTGACAGTGACGCGCTCGTTCATCAGGCGGCTGGCCTGCGACTCAGCCGGTTGGTGAGCCGGGTGCCGAACACGGCCAGGAGGAGCAGGATCAAGAGCGCCGTGCTGATCGCTGCGTCGGCGATGTTGTAGGTATAGAAGCGCAGGCTGCCGATGCCCATGTCGACGAAATCGACCACGTAGCCAAAGCGCAGACGGTCGATCAGGTTGCCGATCGCGCCACCCAGCAACAGGCCCAGCCCGAGCGTCAGCAGCCACGGCCCGCTCACGCCTTCGCGCCACTGGTAGACCACGATCAGGGCGATGACCAGCGTGCTGGCCAGGCCCAGAATGGTGGCCGAGTTTCCGAACAGGCCAAAGATCCCGCCGTCGTTGCGCACGATGATCAGGCGCACGAGGTCGCCGACGACCTCGGTTGGTCGCACCACGTTGGCCACGACCCATGCCTTCGAAAGCTGGTCGGCGATGACCACCGCCAGCGCGACTGCCCCGAAGATGAGCCAGCGCCTGCTCCGATGGCCGGCGACGGTCAACTCTGCGGCCCGCGCCGGCTGATGGTCAGCTCGACCGATCCCGCCCCCAGCTCAACGTTGGCTGACTGCGCATCTGCAGGTGGGGCATTGTCAGAAAGCTCAGACAGCGTGTCGTCGGCGAGCCGGGCCAGGTACGGCCGCAGCGGTTCGATCAGCTCCGGTGCACCGGTCAACCACAGGCCAACTGTCTCGTCGAGCTCCATGCCGGCCTGCTTACGCAGGTCCTGCACCGCGCGCGACAGCTCTCGTGCGTCACCCTCTGCGCGCAGCTCGTCATCCAGCTCGGTGTCGATCACGACGACCAGCCCGTGGTCGTGCGCGACGGCCGTGCCGGGGCGTGGCGTGGCGATGATCTCGACCTCGTCGGCGGCAAGCTCCACGCCCGCCAGGCGCACGGCGCCATCGGCCAAATACTCGACCTCGTTGCTGCGCGCCGCGGCGAGGACATCCTGTGTCCGCCCGCCGAGCCGCTTGCCGATCCTGGGCAGAAGCGGGCGGATGCGCCGCTCAACCAGGTCCGACTCGTCGCCGATGACGACCACCTGTTTGACGTTCGTCTCGTCGGCGAGCAGCTCGAGCAGTGCCTGCTCGTCCGAGGGCCGTGTGGGCGCCAGCCGTCCACCGGGCACGGCCAGCCACATCGTGCGCAACGGCTGGCGCAACCTGAGGTTGGCCTGGCCGCGCAGCGTGCGGGCAAGCTCCACCGCGCGCAGGACGGTGTCCATGGCGGCTTCCAGCGCCTCGTCGCGGTCGGCGGCAAAGTCGGTCTCAGGCCAAGCCGTCAGGTGCACGGAATCGGGCCCATCTGAGCCGTCATCCAGGTCCACCACGAGGCGCTGGTAGAGCTCCTCTGACAGGAAGGGCAGGATCGGCGCGATCATGCGCGCCATGCCCACGAGTGCCGCGTGGAGCGTTGCGAACGCCGCCGCGCGGTCGTCCGCATCCGGGTTGCGCGAGATGCGCCGCCGGCTGCGGCGCAGGTACCAGGTCGACAGCTCGTCGATGTGAGCGCCCAGTCGCAAAGCTGCGCGACGAGTATCGAAATCGGTCAGGCTGGCGCCCGTGTCGGCCGCCGCCCCTGCGCTGCGCGAGAGGATCCAGCGGTCCAGGATCGGCGCCTGCCCGGCGCCCGGTCGCGCCTCCGTCCCTGTGGGACGCCAGCCGTCAAGGCGTGCGTACGTCACAAAGAAGGCGAAGACGTTCCACAGCACGAGCAACTCGCGCCGGGCGTCGTCAGCGGTCCGGTAGCCGAACAGGATGTTGTCCTCCGGCCGCTGACGGGCGTACATCCAGCGCATCACGTCGACGCCCATTCGCTCGGCCGCCTCGTTGAACTCGATCGCGTTGCCCCAGCTCTTGTGCATCGGCCGGCCGTCCTCGCCGAAGAGCGTCGCGTAGCCCAGGATCGTCTTGAACGGCGCCCCGCGGCGCAGGACGGTGCTCATCGCGAGCATGGAGTAGAACCAGTTGCGGAACTGGCCCGGGAAGGATTCGGTGATGAAGTCGGCCGGGAACCAGCTGCTCCAGAAATCCGGGTCCGTGCGGTAGTGGAGCGTCGAGAAGGGCACGATGCCCGCATCCAGCCATGGGTTGCCCACGTCCGGGATGCGCGACGTGACCGCACCGCATGACCTGCATGCGATCTTGACCGCGTCAACGTGAGGCCGGTGGGGCGTGTGGCCCTCGAACTCCGCCCAGCCATCGACGGCGCGCCGCTGCAGCTCATCGCGCCCGCCGATTACGTCGAAGGCACCGCACTCTGAGCACTCCCAGATCGGTAGCGCCAGGCCCCAGTAGCGCTTCTTGCTGATCATCCAGTCGGACATCGTGCGCAGCCAGTCGAGCTCGCGCTCGTAGCCGAAGCCGGGGATCCAGCGGATGTCGTCGACGACGTCCATGATCTGGTAGCGCAGGCTGCACTCCTTCTCCGCAGCCGTCACCTGGTCGCGCGGCTTGTCATAAACCTCGCCCATCGAGATGTACCACTCGTCCACCACCCGGAAGAGCAGGGCCGTGCCACAGCGCCAGCAATGTGGATAGCGGTGGCTGTACGGCTCGACGCGGTAGAAGAGGCCCTTGCGCTCCAGGTCCTCGACGACCTGCTGGGCAACGTTGTGCGCGTCGAGGCCGGACAGCCAGCCGAAGCCGGGCAGGTAATGGCCGTCCTCGGTCAGCGGCGCGATTATCGGCAAGCCGAGCGACTTGCCCAGCTGGTAGTCCTCCGCGCCCGCACCGGGCGCAATGTGGACGATGCCCGTCCCCTCCTCCTCGCTGACCTCGTCCCAGGCCACCACGCGATGCTCGTAGCCCGTGCCACCATCGGCCCTGGCTGGCGTGTCGAATGCGGTCTGTACGGCGGACAGCTCATCGAAGGGGCCGCGATAACGCCAGCCCACGAGAGCCGAGCCGTCCAGCTCCTCGAGCACCTCGAACCTGTCGCGCAGCGCCGTCTTGAGCGTGCCCTTGGCCAGCCAATACTCGTCCTCGCCCTGGCGCACACGGACGTAGGTCATCTCCGGCCCAACGGCGGCGGCCACGTTCGCGCTCAAGGTCCACGGCGTGGTCGTCCAGACGAGCAGCCACTCACCGGGACGATCAACGAGCGGCAGGCGCACGGTCAGGCCCGGGTCCTCGCGATCCTGGTAGCCCTCGTTCATCTCCATCTGGCTGATGCCCGTCCCGCAGCGCGTGCACCAGGGCATCGAATCGTGGCCCTTGTACAGCCAGCCGCGCCTGTTGCACTCGGCCAGGAAACCCCAGATGAGATCGTTGTTCTCGTTGCTGAAGGTGAAGTACGAACCGCCCAGCTCGGGCATGCCCAGGCGGCCCACGATCATCTCGACCGAATCCGTGACCGGTCCGTTGGGCCCTTCGACAGTCACCGTCTGCGCCGGGTCCTGCGCCAGCTGGTCGCGCAGTCGGAGCAGCTCGGCCGGATCGTTCCAGTCCATCCACATGCCCAGCCTGATCGACTGCTCGGTCTGCATCGCGGCGTAGGTCAGCACGCGCTGCTTGCACAGGCTGACGAACTCGGCGATGCCATGGCTCTCGATGTCGCGCTTGCTGGTGAAGCCCAGGTCCCGTTCGACATTGACCTCGACCCACAGGCCCTGGCAATCGAAGCCGTTCTGGTAGCGCTGGTCGTGGCCGAGCATGGCGTGGAAGCGCTGAAAGACGTCCTTGTACGTGCGCCCCCAGGCGTGGTGCACGCCCATCGGGTTGTTCGCCGTTATGGGCCCGTCAAGGAATGAGAAGCGTTCGTTGCCGGCGTTCTGGGCGCGCAGGCTGGCGAACGTGCCGCGCTCGGACCACAGGCGCAGGATGTCGTGCTCCAGCGCAGGCAGGTCCGGCTGGCGCGCGACAGGACGAAACGGACTCTCTCCGCGCTGGTCGAGTGACATGGGCCGACAAGGATAGCCGCCGGCCGCGTGCTTCAGCCGGAGGGCGGCCTGCGACCGTGGATCAGTAGATCGGGGTGAGCCACTCCGAGTACGCCGGCAGCCTTCCGCGCACGGCGTCGAAGTAGAGCGTGGCCAGGCGGCGCGTGATCGCGCCGACCTCGCCGGTGCCCACCGCGCGATGGTCGATCTCCACCACGGGCGAGATCTGCGCACCGGTGCCGCACAGGAACGCCTCGTCTGCCATGTAGAGCTCGCTCCGGTCAATGGAGCGCTGGATCGTCTCGACGCCCATCTCCTCGCGCGCAAGCTGCATGAGCGCGTGGCGGGTGATGCCCTCCAGGATGTCATCCGTCACGGAAGGCGTGACGAGCTTGCCATCGCGCACGATGAACAGGTTCTCCGCGCTGCCTTCTGACACGTGGCCGTCCATGGTCAGCACGATGGCCTCGTCGTAGCCGTTGAGCACCGCCTCGCTCTTGGAGAACGCGCTGTTGGCATAGCCGCCGACGATCTTGGCCCGCGCTGGCAGCGCCTGGTCGCTGTTGCGCCGCCACGACACGACCTGCGCGGTGATGCCGCGGTCAATGGCGATGTACTCACCGAAGGGCACCGCGAAGATGAGCAGCTGGTGCTCCAGGTTGTGCAACCTGACGCCGATCGCCTCGGTCGACTTGTACAGCGTGGGCCGAACGTAGGTGTCCTGCCGGAAGCCATTGCGCCGGAGCAGGTCCACAGTCAGTGCCACGAGCTCCTCGGGTGGCATGGGCAGCTTCATCAGCAGCACCTTGGCCGAGCGCGCCATGCGCCGGTAGTGCTCGAGCATCTTGAGCCCGAAGAGCTGCTCCTGGTCCTCGTTCCAGTAGGCGCGGATCCCCTCGAACGTCGCCGTGCCGTACAGGAAGCCATGGGTCATGACCGGGATACGTGCCTCGGAGAGGGGCACGAAGGCGCCCTCGAACCACGCTACGACGTTTTCGTCGGATGGTCGGGCGCCGGTCGCGGGGAGTGGTGACCTGGCTGCCTTCTGCGTCAGCATCGGGGCGAAGTATACGCCGGGCCGGACTTGGCGCCGCTAGGGAATGACAACGACATGACCAATCAAGCTCCTTACAGAATGCCGGCCAGGTGAGCGATCACGACCACCAGGTAGACGAGATAGAACAGCCCGCCGATGAGCAGATGGCGGCCGCTCAGGGTGCCGCGGCGGACCATGGGCAGGAAGATCACCGCTGTCGAGATGAAGGCGATGCCGGCCGAGGCAAAGCTGATCAGGGAATCACTCGTGATCGTCCAGGCGCTGGCGGCGAGGACGACCCCGATCGCCGTCGGGATGCACGATTGGAAGACCATCGCGCCGGTGATGTTGCCCATGGCCAGCGTGTCCTTGCCCTGGCGGACCCAGATCAGGCTGTTGAACTTCTCCGGCAGCTCCGTCGCGATCGGCGCGATGACCAGCGCCAGCAGAGCCGGGTCGAGACCCGCGCCGGTGGCAATGTGCTCGACCGCGTTCACGAAGACGACCGCGCCGCCGATGATCATCGCCAATGCGACGAGAACCTGGGCGTTGATGATGCGCAGGCGCGGCACTTGCGGGTCGGACCGGCGAGCACGGCGATCCACGCGATGGAAGCGCAGCGGCGCGAGGTCAGAGTTGTGTGCGGTGGCTTCCGCCTCGAAGTGCTTCTTCACGTACCACGCGTAGATGCCGATGAGCAGCACGATCGCCGCGTAGCGCAGCACCACCAGGTCGGCCGGCACGAGCGCCGCGGCCACGGCGATGCCGTAGGCAGCGAAGAAGTAGCGGATGTCCATGCCCAGCACCTTGGTGTCGACGACCATCTGCTGACCCGTCGGCCGGCGCCGCCGGCTGAGGATCACGCCCAGCCCGGTCACGAACATGGCCAGCGTGGCGAGCATGAAGGGAGCCCCAAGAATCGCTCCCACGCCGATGTGCTGGGCGGCCGAGGGATCCGCCGACTGGGTGGCGAAGATGATCGCCACGAGCGGGATCATGGTCTCTGGCAGCGCCGTGCCGACGGCCGCCAGGACGCTGCCCACGGCCCCTTCGGCCAAGTTGAGATGCCGGCCGAACCACTCGATGCCGTTGGTGAACAGCTCGGCGGCGATCAGGATGACGACGAGCGCAATGGCGAGTTCGAGCAGCTCCATCATCGGACGGCTGTGTGCGCGTTGACCCCCTGGTGCGGGCTAGACGCGCAGATGCTCCGGCGCGTAGGGCAGCAGGGCAACGTGGCGCGCCCGCTTGAGCGCCACTGCGAGCTGGCGCTGGTGTTCGGCGCACGTGCCGGTCTTGCGTCGCGGCTCGATCTTGGCGCGCTCTGACAGGTAGCGGCGGAGCCGGTTGATCTCCTTGTAGTCGATCTGTGCCGTCTTGTCGGCGCAGAACGCGCACACCTTGCGGCGGCGACGGTCGCGATACATGTCATCGCGCTTCTTGCTTCGGCTGGGAGGTGGCATGGCGGTCAGGGATCCTTTCGGTGGCTAGAAGGGCAGGTCGTCGTAGTCGGGCTCGGGCTGCTCAGAAGCAGGCTTCTGGCCGGCCGGCTGGGGACGCGGTCGTGGCTCCTGGCTTCCGCCCGGCTCGCCGCTGTCATCGCGCGGGCGACGCTCAAGGTTCTGGATGGTGTTGGCCACGAGCTCCGTGGTGTAGCGCTTCTGGCCGTCCTGACCCTCCCACTGGCGAGTCTGGATACGGCCCTCGATGTACACCTTGTTGCCCTTGCGCAGGTACTCAGCGGCAAACTCCGCCTGCTGGCCCCAGGCCACGATGCGGAACCATTCCGTCTCTTCCTGGCGCTCGCCCTGGGCATCCTTGTAGTTGCGGTTGACGGCGACCGTGAACTGGGTCACGGCCTGGCCGCTGGGCGTATAGCGCATCTCCGGATCGCGGCCCAGGTTGCCGATGATCATGCACTTGTTGAGCGACACAGCCTCAGCCTCCTTGGGTCAGCGGTCGATCGCGGCCGGAGCTGCTTCGCTCTCCGACTCGTCGATGAACTCGGTGTCGGGGATCTCGTCGTCGTCCTCCGACGGCGGCGCCGGAATCGCGTCGTCATCCAGCTCCATCTCGTCGCCCGACTGGGCGCGGCCCTTGAGCGGTCGCTCGATCCGGGTGATCAGATGACGCATCACCTCCTCGGTGATGTTCAGTCCCCGTTCCAGCTCGAGCACGGCCGGCGCCGGCGCCTCGAACAGGACGATGAAGTACGAGCCCTCGCGGAACTGGCCCACCTGGTAAGCCAGCCGGCGGCGGCCCCACGGGCTGACCTTGATGATCTGGCCCTCCGCGCTGATGACGGCGCGCGTGGCCTTGTCGATGATGGTTTGGACCTGCTCGTCCGGCGTGTCCGGGCGCAGGACGAGCATCAGCTCATAGCGGCGCAAGTTTGACGACTCCTTCCCCTGGGGTGTGCCCCGATGGTCGGCAGCAGAGGCCGCGGCGGAGCTGAAAGGCGGATGGCGAGTATAGCCGAGCCGCTTGCTAGACTCGGGGGACCTTGAGTTCAAGAGTGCTCGTCCTGACCATCGACGGCCAGAGCGCGGCGGATGTCGTCGGCCCGCTCCAGGCGCGCAACATCAACGTTGCCGTCACACGCGACGTCGACAGCGCGCTCGCCGCGCTGGGCGACGCCGACCTGCTCGTGCTTGACGCTGCCGATACCGCGGCCCTGACGATGCTCTGCCGGCGCGTGATCGACGAGGCCGGTGCCGGCCATGCCCCTGTCCTCGCCATCGCCCATGGAGGCGACGTCGAGGAGCGCGTTCAGTTGCTCGAAGCGGGAGCAGATGACGTCCTGGCACGGCCGATCGACGAGCGTGAGCTGTCGGCCATCGTGGAGGCACTCGCGATGCGCGCCGCGGCCGCCCGTGGGCCTGCGCTGCCACAGACGCCGCCCGCGGCGAAGGAGCCAACCGAGCCCGGCCGCGTCGTCGTGTTTGCAGCGGCCAAAGGCGGCTCGGGCGCAACGACACTCGCCGTCAACACGGCTCTGTTGCTGGCCGAGATGGCGCCATCCGGCGTGGCCATCGCCGACATGGATATGGCTCACGGCCAGGTTGCCACGCACCTCGACATCTACGGCCGCAGCTCCACGGCCGACCTGGCGCGCGAGGACTACACGACGCTTACGCCGGAGCTGCTGCAGCAGACCGGCCGATCGCACGCCAGCGGCCTCGTTGTGTTCGGTGCGCCGTACCGGCCGGACGAGGCGCAGGACCTCGATGGCGAGTCGCTGGCAGCGGTGGTCCACGCGTTGAGCACGCAATACGGCACCGTCGTTGTTGATGCCGGTAGCACGCTCGACATGCGCTCGTTGCCGCTGATTGGCCGTGCCGATCGGGTGGTCATGGTCCTGACCCCGGACATTCCTTCACTGAGGCTGCTTCATTCCGCGCTGCAGGTGATGTCCGATGCTGGCGTCGTGGACGATCGGATGCTCTTCGTCGTCAACCACGTCTACCCGGGCGCCACGATCGGCCCTGAGCAGATCGAGGAGCACCTGGGCTTGAAGGTAGGGCTGTCCATACCCCACGACAGCGAGGCTTTCGTAAAGGCGGTCAACGAAGGCCAGCCAGTCGTTGCGTCAGCCCGGCGCAGCACACCTGCGCTGGCGGTCAAGGCGCTCGCCGATTCGCTGGCCGATGGGTCGGCGCCACAGGAAGTCGAGCTGCCGCAGCGGCGCCGACGGCTGCTCGGGGGACTGCTCAACCGGAGCTAGACCTGGTGCCGAAGGTGAGATTCGAACTCACACGCCCTTGCGGGCAGCCGGATTTTAAGTCCGCCGCGTCTGCCATTCCGCCACTTCGGCCGGTTACCGAACAGTTCGGCACGTGACTGTAACCTTGGCCGAGTCTAGCGCCGGACGCACGTTGGCCCGCCCGCCAGACCACCACCAGTCAGTCTTCATGCACCTGGAGTCACTCACAATGAACAACACGCTCCGCCGCGCCGTCGGCGTGGGATTGCTTTCACTCTTCGCACTTGCCTGTGGCGGTGCGCCTGCAGGCAGCGGCATCCCCACCGGTCTACCCAGCGACCTCCCCACCCTGCCGCCGGTTTCGATCCCGTCAGTCAGCATCGTTCCCGATCAGCCGCTCGAGGACCTGTTTCCGGACACCATCGGGGGCAACACGATCGATGTCGAGAGCGCCCAGGGGCAGAGCGTCCTGACCCTTTTCAACTCGTCTGACCCAAGCGAGTTCAACGCGGTGCTCACCGCACTCGGGACGACGGTCGACCAGGTCAGCGCGGCGTTCTCGTTCAACCTCTGGCCCGGGGCCACGGAGGGCGATTTCACCGGCCTGTCCATCACCGCCCTGCGCGTACGCAACGTGCCTGCTGCGGCAGCTGCCGCGCAGCTGGTCAACATCGTCAAGGAGGACGTGGAGAACGCTCAGACCGGGTCGGCCACAATCGGCGGCAAGACGGTCATCTCGGTGACCAACCCCGAAGACTCGGATGACACCGTCTACCTGTATCCGGTCGGCGACGTGACTTTCCTCGTGGGCGGCACTGCGGAGCACGTGGCGGAGGCCCTGTCCCAGCTCCCCTGATCAGCGCCTGAAATGAAGGGCCGGCCCTCACGGGCCGGCCCTTTTGCATGTCCATTGTTGGAGGCGACGACCGGATTCGAACCGGTGAATAGAGGTTTTGCAGACCTCCCCCTTAACCACTTGGGTACGTCGCCCCTGAGTTTGATGCCTGTGTGGACTGGTGATTGGCTGGCCCTCGAGGATTCGAACCTCGGTTCACGGATCCAAAGTCCGCTGTCCTACCACTAGACGAAGGGCCAGCGGTCCTCGTGGGCCGGCTCAGCCGGTTGTCGGGTGGGAAGAATGGAGCGGGAGACGGGGTTCGAACCCGCGACCTTCACCTTGGCAAGGTGACGCTCTACCAGCTGAGCCACTCCCGCTCGGTTGCCGGCCCGACCGGCCGGATGTGGTGGTGCCGAGAGCCAGAATCGAACTGGCGACACCGCGATTTTCAGTCGCGTGCTCTACCAACTGAGCTATCTCGGCGCGTCCAGACCAATACCGGTCGCGGCAGCGACCATGGATATTGAACCACATCGGACCAATCCGGCGTTCAGTCCAGGCCGGCCAGCGCGGGCACGGTCTGCGGGTCGATCGGCGCCTCTCCGGTCAGCTGGCGCAGGCGGTTGATGCGCTCGACGATGGGCGGGTGGGTGGCCGTCAGCCCGGAGGCACGCGCCTCGAACTTCTTGATCGGATTGACGATGTACAGGTGCTGCGTCGCCCGATTGGCCACCTCGAGCACCTCGCGATCGGAGCCGATCTTGGCCAGCGCCCGCTGCAGTCCGTACGGGTTGCGGGTCAGCTCGACACTCGACGCATCGGCGAGGTATTCGCGCTGGCGGCTCACGGCGACCTGCACCAGCCGCGCCACGATGGGCGCAACGATGGCCAGGATCAGACCGAGCACGATCATGATGATCACCAGGCCTCCCCCGCCGCTGTCACGGTTGCCACGTGAGCGGTTGCCGCCGGACATGCCGCCCCAGAAGGTGAAGCGCAGGAAGAAGTCGGCCAGCAGGGCAATCGACCCTACGAGCACCGCGACGAGCAGCGTGAAGCGGATGTCCAGGTTGCGGACGTGGGCCAGCTCATGGCCGATCACGCCCTGCAGCTCCTCGCGATCCAGCTTCTGAAGCAGGCCCGTCGTGATGGCGACGCTGGCGTGCTTGGGATCGCGGCCCGTGGCGAAGGCGTTCGGCGCGGTGTCCTCGATCAGGTAGACCTTGGGCGGCGGCAGGTTGGCGGCGATGGACAGCTCGTTGACGATGTTGACCAGCTGTGGCGCGCTGGCGGCCGTCACTTCGCGTGCTCCGGACGCGGACAGCACGATGCTGTCACCGGCGAAGTAGGAAACGCTGGTCAGGAGCATGGCGATGACGACGGCCACCGCCACGGCCACCAGGCCGCCCTGCCAGGCGCCGCTCATGGCGAAGCCGATGACGAATCCGAACACGCCCAGGATGGCGGTCAGGATGAGCACGAGCACCACCGAGCGGCGGCGGTTGGCGCTTATCTGCTGATAGAAGGTCTGGACGCCGGGAGAGGTCATTTTGTAAGCCTCACCGGCTCAGCCGGCGGGCGCTATTGATCGGTCCGGACGTCAGCCGGCTGGTGGCGGGCTGTTGAAGTTGCCCAGGTCCACCTGCGGCACCTGGGACGCCTCCGGCTCCGCGTCGAAGAACTCGCGCCGCGAGAAGCCGAATGGGCCGGCAATCAGCACGTTGGGGAAGGTCGCGATCGAGGTGTTGTAGTCGAGCACGGTCGCGTTGTAGTGCTGACGGGCAAAGCCGATCTGATTCTCAGTCGTGGTCAGCTGCTCCTGCAGCTCGAGCACGTTCTGGTTGGCCTTGAGGTCCGGATAGTTCTCCACGACCGCGAACAGCGAGCGCAGCGACGAGGTCAGCATGTTCTCCGCGGCCGCCTGCTCAGCGGGCCCGCGGGCACCGGCCGTCACCGCGTTGGCGCGCGCCTGGGTCACGTTCTCGAGCACCGACTGCTCGAAACCCATGTAGCCCTTCACGGCATTGACCAGGTTCGGGATGAGGTCCCAGCGCCGCTTGAGCTGCACTTCGATCTGGGCGAATGCCTCGTCGATGCGCAGCCGGCGCTGGATCAAGCCGTTGTAGATCAGGATGCCGCCGCCGATGATGACGACGAGCGCGATCACGATGATCCAGAGGATCGGGTTGTCCATTGGTCTCCCCAGGGGTGTTGATGGTGACCGGCGTGACGAATCCGGTGTTCCTGAGTTTAGCAGCGCGCCCCTGGCGTACCGTGCGGACGTAGCAGCTTGGGTGATGCCGACTTAGGGTCCGCCGAGTTCGCTGCTCATGTCCTTGGCCAGTGGGTCCACCGGCTTGATGCCGAACTCGTCCAGCTTGCTGCCCTCGTAGACCACAGGCTTGACCACCTGGGCACGCTCGCGATTGATGATGACCGTCGAAACATCGCGCATGCGCACCTCGCCGGCGAAGCTCATGGCGATCGTCGCATCTGTGATCGGGATCATCGGCTTGCGCATGTGGATTGCCTTGAGCGGGTCCGCGCTGGGCGGCCCGTGCAGGTGGCCCATGACCTGGTACGGACCCAGCTCGACCTCGACCCTCGAAGTATGAGTGCGGATCCGCTGACGACCGTTGCTCAGCGCCCCGGGCGCTTCGATGGCCCACAGCTCGGATACATCGAGCACCTGGTTACCGCCTTCGATCACGCGTCCGTCGTCGAGTGCGAACAGGCGCACATCGCGCACGGTGATCGTCTCGTTGTCATTCAGGAAATCGGTCAGGCGCACGCCATCCGGGCACCACAGCGCGCCCCGGATGACGCAATCCCCCGCGTAGGCTGTCAGATCAAGCTCGGCCAAAATCGTTATCCCATGTATTGGTGCGTGGGCGCACCATGCCTCATGGGCCACACGGCGGCCAACTATCCAAAAGTCATGGGCTGGTGGGCGGTGAGGGACTCGAACCCCCGACTTCCTCGGTGTAAACGAGGCGCTCTGACCAACTGAGCTAACCGCCCGTGGGGAAATGGTAACGGCGGCCCTTCGGCCGCCGTCTCGATCAGGAATTGGTGCCCAGGCCGGGACTTGAACCCGGATGACTTGCGTCATACGCCCCTCAAACGTACGCGTATACCAATTCCGCCACCTGGGCAGTGGTACCGAGGGAGGGACTTGAACCCACACGACCTTGCGGTCACTAGGTCCTGAACCTAGCGCGTCTGCCTATTCCGCCACCTCGGCGCGCAGCCTGCAACGGCTTTCGACGTTTCAGGCGAGCATCGATTCTAGCACGGGCGTGGCCCGGGCCAGGTCAGATCGTGGGCGCTGCGAGCTTGAAGCTGGCGATCGAGAAGACGACGAACAGGATGGCCAGCGCTACGGTGAACTGGAACAGCCGCTTCTCTATGCCGCGCCGGCTGCGATAGACGGACGAGTCGCCGCCAAAGGTCGCGCCAAGGCCGGCGCCGCGCGATTGAAGCAGGACAGAGGCCATCAGCGCGACGCTGACGAGGACCTGGCCCACGAGCAGGATGCTTTCCACGGCCGGGAGAATAGCAGGGGACGACCGATCAGCCGACGAGCAAGCTCCGGCCGGTCATTCCCGGCGCAGGCGGCACGCCTACAAGATCGAGCAGCGTGCGCGGGACATCGGCCAGCACGCCGTCGCGCAGACGTCTGCCTGCGACCGCCTCGCCGACCAGCACGAGCGGCACCGGGTTGAGCGAATGGGCGGTCTGCGCATTCCCTTCATCGTCGCGCATCTCGTCGGCGTTGCCATGGTCGGCGGTGATGCACAGCAGGCCGCCGTCGGGCAGCGCAGCGACCACCCGGGCCAGGCACTCGTCGATGACTTCGACGGCCCGGACGGTCGCCGCCCACACGCCGCTGTGGCCGACCATGTCCGGGTTGGCGAAGTTGGCAACGATGAAGTCATACCGATCGGTGGCGATTGCCTCGACCAGCGCATCGGTGACTCCGGCGGCGCTCATCTCGGGCATCAGGTCGTAGGTGGCGACCCTGGGACTGGGCACCAGCACTCGCTCCTCGCCGGCAAATGGCGGCTCCACGCCACCGTTCAAAAAGTAGGTCACGTGGGCGTACTTCTCCGTCTCGGCAACGTGGAACTGGCGCCAGCCCAGCTCCGAGAAGATCCGGGCGAGACTGGTGACGGACTCCTGGGCGAATGCGACCGCGACGGGGAGCCCGGCTTCGAAGTCGGTCATGGTCACCACGTGCAGGTCGCGCGGCCGCTGGCCACGGTCGAAGCCCTCGACGTCGAAAGTCGCTTCGTCCACGAGCGCGTGGGTCAGCTGTCGGGCGCGATCGGCGCGGAAATTGAAGTGGACGATGACGTCTCCGTCGCGGACGGTGCCGTCAACGCCGTCGATCACCGTGGGCTGGATGAACTCGTCGTTCTCGCCGCGGGCGTAGCCGTCCGCGACGGCCTTCGCGGCGGATGAGGCGTGCAGCCCCTGGCCGTGCACGATCGCGTCGTAGCCCCGCTTCGTTCGCTCCCAGCGCTGGTCGCGGTCCATGGCGAAATAGCGCCCGCCGACAGTCGCCACGCGAGCGTCCGGATGCGCGTCGCCAAGCCGCCGTTCGAAGTCCGCCAGGAATTCATCGGCCGAGCGCGGTGGCGTGTCGCGCCCGTCAAGCAGGCCGTGGATGACGACATCCTGGACGCCGCGCTCATGGGCAAGGCGCGCGATCGCCAAGGCATGACGATCGACCGAGTGGACGCCTCCGGGCCCGAGCAGGCCGACCAGGTGCAGTCGGTGCAACGACGCCTGCTCAACCGCCTCCGTCAAGACGGCGTTGCGTTCAAAGGAACCGTCGGCGATGGCCGAGTCGATGCGGGGCAGGTCCTGCAGCACGGGCCGCCCGGCACCGAGGTTGAGGTGGCCGACCTCGCTGTTGCCCATCTGGCCTGAGGGCAACCCGACGGCCTCAGCGGACGCCTCCAGCGATCGAGTTCGGCCAGCTCGCCAGCAGGCTGTCCCAGGTGGGAGTTCGAGCCTGAGCGATGGCGTCGTCCTCCGGTCGGCGGCCGACTCCGAAGCCGTCGATGACGACCAGGACGAGCGGCCTTGGCCGGCTCAAGCCAGGCCGCGCGCGGCGGCCGTCAGTCCCGCCCGGGCGACGATGCCGGCCATCTCGTCTACCTTCAGGCTGGCCCCGCCGACCAGCGCGCCGTCTATGTCCGGCTCGGCCAGGAACTCATCGATCGAGGCGCTCGTGACGCTGCCGCCGTAGAGGACCGGCACGCGGGCCGCCGAGTCAGGCACGCCGGCCTCGGCAAGGGTCGTTCGGATTGCCTGGGCCATGGCCGCCGCGTCTCCGCCGCGCGCGGTCAAGCCGGTTCCGATGGCCCATATCGGCTCGTAGGCGATGACCAGGTCGTCGGGCACGTTGGTGGCCACGCGACGCATCTCCGCGATGGTCCGCTCGAGCTGGCGGCAGACGGTCTCCTCGGCGCGGCCGGCCTGCCGATCGTCAAGCTGCTCGCCGATGCACAGGATGGGCCGCAGCCCGTACTCGGCGCAGCGGAGCACCTTGCGGCCGACGAGCGAGTCGCTCTCACCCTGATCGCGTCGGCGCTCGGAGTGGCCGACGATCGCCCAGGTTGCCAGCTTGGCGACCATGGGTGCCGAGACTTCGCCGGTGTACGCGCCGAACGGCTCGGCGTGCACGTTCTGGACGCCGACCGCGACGTTCGTGTCGCGCAGCGCCCTGGCCACCGCCTCGAGCGAGACGACGGGCGGGCAGATGACCCGCGTCACGCCATCGACTTCGGTCGCCGCGGCGATGTCATTGGCGAGCAGTGACGCGTCGAGCGGTGTGGTGTTCATCTTCCAGTTGGCGGCAATGATCACCGGCCGTGCAGCCATCGCTTGAGCCACTCCCTACTCCGCGTCACGGTGGAGCGCCGCGCTCCCGATCACCTGCAGCGCCCTCTGGACCTGGCTGCGCGACAGATCCAGGATCGCGGCCAGCTCGGCGAGAGTAGCCTCGGGCGCGCGGCGCCGCGCCTCCGCCACGCGCCTGACGTGGCGCGGCAGGCGGCGAATGGTGCCGTCGCTGCGGATCAGCTCGATCTCGTCCAGCTGCCGGCGCGCGGCGGCCACGGCACGCCTGACGTTGGCCTGCTCGGCGTTCACCACGCGGTTTAGCTGGCTGCGCACGGAACGGCCCACAAGGCGTGACTCGAGCTCCAACGCGGAGGCGGTCGCGCCCAGCCGGCGCAGCAGGCCGAGGATCAGCTCCGCATCCTTCCAGGTCAGCACTCCCCTGCCCCGCCTGATCCGCGCGCCGGCCGGAAAGCCAAGGGCGTCGGCCAATCCGGCCGTGATCGACATGTCGTCCACCGGCACGAGCAGCTCCAGGTGCGTGCCGTGCTCGCCCACGCTGAGCGATCCGTCGGCGAGCAGCGCTCCGCGCAGGTAGGCGATGCGGCAGTGACCCACAGCCGCGTGCCAGTCGAACCGTTCATCCCCGGACGCTGCGTTTCCGCGGCTGGCCTCCAGCCGCACGGCAAGGCGTCCGATTGCAGGCGTACGCGCCCGTCCGTTGGCGTCGTCGGCCAGCCCGGCACGCTCGGCGGCGCGGCAGCAGGCACGGGCGGGCTCGATCGCCGCCAGCTCGGCCCACACGGCATGGGGCAGGTCCCTCTGGCTCACGCGGCGGCGAACGTCCTGCGCCGGCCGCCCTGGCGTGTCTCGAGCACGCTCATGACTGCCGCTGACAGCTTGTGCGCGTCGTGATGGTGAGCGTTCTCGTCGGCGACCACGTCGCCGCGGATGATCTGAAGGTGCGGCCAGCCGTCCGGTGCGATATCGAAGCGCACCGGCGAGGCCGGATAGTTCGCGGGCTGGCGCGCACCAAGGTTGTCGTTGACCAGCACTGCGTCGATCGTGTCGCCCAGGCCGTGCGCGTCGAAGGCCGCCAGGTGGTCGGAGACGCTGAACTCCTCGGTTTCGCCGACCTGTGTCGCGACGTTGCACACGAAGAGTCGTGCGGCCGACGCGTTGCGCAGGGCGTCTGCGACGCCGGGCACCAGGAGCGGCGGCAGCAGGCTGGTGTAGACGCTGCCCGGGCCGACCACGATCAGGTCGGCGCCCTCGATCGCCGAAAGTGCCTCGTCTGAAGGACGCAGGTCATCAGGTGACAGCCACACGCGGCGCACCCCGCGCGCTCGGGCGATGCGCGACTGGCCGTCGAGCTGCGTCCCGTCGGCCAGCTCGGCATGCAGCGTCACGGGCTGACCGCACACGGGCACGACACTGCCGCGCACCGCGAGAACGCGGTTGGAGAGGCGCACGCCCTCCTCGAAGTCGCCGCTGACACTGGTCAGCGCGGCGATGAGCAGGTTGCCAAAGGCATGACCGGCGTAGCCCGGATCGACGCCCCGGCCACTCGGGAAGCGGTACTGGAGAAGGCTGGCCATGGCCGGCTCCGCATCGGCCAGGGCGGCAATGCAGTTGCGGATGTCGCCCATCGGCGGCACGCCCAGCTCGTCGCGCAGCTTGCCTGACGAGCCGCCATCGTCGGCCACTGTGACCACCGCGGTGATGTTGCTGGTGAACTCCTTCAGGCCGCGCAGCAGGATGGACAGTCCGGTCCCGCCGCCGATGGCGACGATGCGCGGCCCGCGCGCCCGAAGACGGCGCTGGTAGAGCACCTCGGCGATCGGCTCGGCGCGCGCGGAGAACGGCTCGACCAGCGTGCGCAGAACGCGCCACGCACCAAGTACGAAGAGCGTCCCACCGGCCAGGAACAGGACCACGGGGCGCGCCTCAAGAGGCAGGAAGCTGAGCGTGACGATGTCGAACAGCGCCCGTGCGGGGCTCGATCCGGTCGCGCCGCCCAGGACCATCTCGAGCACGAGCGCCACGGCCAGGGCAATGAGCATCTGGCCGGCGAACGCGACCGCCAGCCAGCGCTTGATGCCGATTCCCGGTCGCAACCAGCGGCGCAGCAGGCCGCTCAGGTCGCGCGTCCCGCTCACGACTGCTCCACCTCGCGATGCGAGACGCCAACCGGACCCTTGCCGTCGCGTCGCCAGCGCGAGGCAACCTCCTCGGCAATGGCCACCGACCGATGCTGGCCGCCAGTGCACCCGAAGGCCACCGTCAGCCTGCTCCGGCCCTCAGCTTCGTAGCCGGGCATGGTCAGCGCCAAAAACTGTTCGACCTCGTCCAGGAAGCGGGCGGCAATCGGCTGGCCCAGCACGAAGTCACGCACGTCGGGGTGCAGCCCGTTCAGTGGGCGCAACGCATCGATGTAGAACGGATTCTCCATGAAGCGCACGTCGAAGACGATGTCCGCCTCCAGCGGCAGGCCGTTCTTGTAGGCAAAGCTGAGCAGCTGCAGTCCGATGCCACCGCCCTCGGTCGGGACGTCGAGCGCGTTGAACAGCCGCTCGCGCAGCTTCCGCCCGGACATGTCGGAGGTGTCGATGACCACGTTCGCCTGGCCTCGGATCTCGGCCAGGAGCTCCCGCTCGCGCGAGATCGACGCCGCGACGCCCTTGTCGTCCACGTCCAGCGGATGTCTGTGACGGGTCTCCGAGAAGCGTCGGATGAGCACGTCATCGCGCGCCTCCAGGAAGAAGACCTGCGGCGTGATGCGCCGCGCGGCGAGTTCCTTGAGCGCCTCGCGGAAGGCTTCAGGGGCGTTGCCGGTGCGTGCGTCGAGGACCAGCGCGAGGCGCTCGAAATGCTCGGGGTCACGCGCCACCAGCTGGGCCAGGTTGCGCAGCAGCTCGGGCGGCAGGTTGTCGACGACGCGGTAGCCCAGATCCTCGAGCAGCTTGCTGGCTGCGGTCTTGCCGGCGCCGGACAGGCCGCTGATGATCACGACGTGCGGTCGCCGGGGCGCGGTTGGGCGCTCGGGCTGAACAGCGGCCGGCGCGGGATCGGAATTCGGTTGATCAGTCATCGTCTTCTGCCACCTTGATCTTCGCCGAGCGTCCCACCAGCCGGATGGTCAGCTCGTACAGCGGATACATGACAAGGGCCATGATCGTCGGGCTGAATGGGTCCCCGCCGGGCGTCACGACGACGGCGATGACGAAGATGCCAACGAAGACGTAACGCCGGGCGCGGCGCAACCGCTCCACGCTGACGAGCCCCACCTTGGCCAGCAGCACGATCACGATCGGGAACTGCATCACCAGTCCAAAGGCGAGGAACATGGTGGTCACGAAGCCGAAGTACGCGTCGGCGGTGATGAGCGGCTCGATCACGCCCGGGATGGCGAAGCCGAGCAGGAATGCAGCGGTGTAGGGCAGGACAACGTACGCGACGCCGATACCCAGCACCAGGAAGACCAGCGCGAGCGGTATCCAGGGTCGCGCCACGCGACGCTCGCGGGGCGTGAGGCCGGGCGAGACGAAGGCCCATAGCTGGTAGAGCACGACCGGCGAGCCCAGCGCGAGACCGATCAACAGGGCAATCTTGAGCTGCAGGAAAAGTGCACCGCCTGGGGCCGTGAATACCAGCGGCCCGGGTATGGGCGCCTTGAGCAGCACGATCGCCTGCGGTGCCAGGAACCATCCGATCCCGGCGCCCACGACGACAGCCAGCAGGCCGATGAAGATGCGCCGACGCAGCTCGCCGAGGTGTTCAGAGACGGTCATTACCCGGGCGCCGGTATCAGCAGTCATTGATGAGTCGGGCGGCCGCGCGGGAGCATGCTCCGCGCCGGGGGCTTCAGTCAGCTGGCCGCGCGATCCTCACTGGGCTCGGGCTGGTCAGCGCGCGCGGCGCTCGCGGAGACGGGCTTGGCGGCACGATCGTCCACGCGCAGCAATTCCTCAACGTCCGTGGAGGCCTTGCGGAACTCGCGGATGGTCCGCCCAAGCGCGTTGCCCACCTCGGGCAGCTTGCCCGGACCAAGGATCAGCAACGCCAGGATGAGCACCAGCAGGAGCTCGAACGGCCCGATGTTGAAGGGCATAAGTTCATCCTAGCACCGGAGCCGGTCCGCCCAGCCGGCCACTGCCGCGCGCACGGCACCCTCGAGCACTTCGGGGTCAGGGTCGGTTGACGCGGCCACCGCGGCGATTGCGCGGGACACGTTGACCAGAAGAGCGCCACCGCGCGCGGACCCGGCCGGCCCGGCCTGTGCCGGACCGTGCTCCAGCACGGCGGCCGACTCTCCCCCCTGGGCGCCTACTCCTGGGACGAGGAAGGGCAACTCGGGCACTGTTGCGCGGACCGCGGCCAGCTCGGCCGGGGCCGTGGCGCCGACGACGAGGCCCACGTTCGATTGCTCGCCGGCCCATGCCCGGACTCGCTGCGCGGTGTGCAGGTAGAGCGGCCGGCCATTGACGGGCAGGTCCTGCAGCTCGGCCGCGCCGGGATTGGACGTGCGACAGAGCACGTACACGAAGCGATCGTGGCGATCCAGCAACGGACGCAGCGCGTCCTCGCCCAGGTACGGATTGGCGGTCACTGCATCGGCACCCAGCGCATCGAAGAGGGCGACGGCCTGCCGCGCGGCGGTCGAGCCGATGTCGGCTCGCTTCGCGTCGAGCACGAGCGGCACGTGGCTGGGTATGCGCCCGCGTACGCGCTCCAGCGCGGCAATGCCGGCACTGCCGAACGCCTCGAAGAACGCGACGTTGACCTTGATCGCAGCGGCCCGCTCGAGCGCGGCATCAACCAAGAGGTTGGCCAGCCGCTCCACCCCGTCAATGTCGGCGGGAAAGCCCGCCGGCAGCTGTGCCGGGTCGGGATCAACGCCGACGCACAGCGATGTGCCCACTTCCTCGATGCGGGATGCCAGCCGCTCGAGGTAGGTCGCGATTGTCAGCGCGCTCCTGCGCTGCGCGTGGCCGCGAACTCGCGTGCGCGCCGCCGCTCGGACCACTCGTGCCAGGAGACGAGCAGTGCGCTGGCGTTGAAGATCGACGAGTAGGTGCCGGAGATGATGCCGATGACCATCGCGAACACGAACGCTCGCGTCGCCTCACTTCCGAAGAGCAGCAGCGCGCTGAGCACGATGACGGTGGTCAGCGAGGTGTTCAGCGACCGGCCCAGCGTCTGCAGCAGGCTGTGGTTGACGATCGCTGCGAACGGCTCACCCGCGTGTCGGACGCGGTTCTCGCGCACGCGGTCGAAGACGACGATCGTGTCGTGCACGGAGAAGCCGATCACGGTCAGCATCGCGGTCACGAACAGGGCGTCTATCTCCAGTCCGAAGAACGTGCCTCCGATGGCGAAGATGCCAACAACCACGACAACGTCATGGAGCAGGGCGGCGATGGCGGTCATGCCCATTCGGAAGTCGGAGAAGCGGAACGTCATCCAGCCCAAGATGCCGGCCGAGCCGAGCACGATCAGGATGAGGGCCTGCTGCGCCAGCTCACCGCTGATGACCGGCCCGATGTTGGCCTCCTGGCGCACCTCATCGATCGGCCCGAAGTCGTCCTCGAGGGCGAAGCGAAGCTCAGCCAGCCGACCCGTGGTCGGGAGCCCGATGACTGCGCCCGGCGATGCCGACGGGCTGGCCGACGGGGTGCGACGGGGCTGGGAGATGGAGATGCGCTGGCGGCCGGGCTGGCCGACGCGCTGGCGGCCGGAGATGCAGAGGGTGACGAGCCGGGCGAGCCGCTGGCGCCGGGCGAGCGCGCTGGCGAGCCGCGGGCGAACCGCTGGGCAGCGGGCTAGGCGAAGGCTGGAACTGCGTCAGGCCGATCTGCTCGGTACGGATCAGGACGTAATCGCGCTCGCCGGCGGTGGTGATCGCGACGTTGCCGGGCAGTCCGAGCTCATCCATGACCGCTTTAACCTGGAGCGGCTGCGGTGTGCCGTCACGGAAATGGATCTCCCACACCGTGCCGCCGGTGAAGTCGACCGAGAACTTCAGGCCCGCCGTTCCGTTGCTGAACGGCGTGAGCAGGATGAAGATCAGGCCCGGAATCATGATCAACGAGCTGAACGCGTAGAACCAGCGTCGCTTGCCGATGAGGTCAAACATCGGTCAGGACTCGGCTCGCAGGCTGGGACCAACCTCGCGTCCGCGAAGGCGCGGTGCGGCGATCGTGAACTCTTCGTCCTTGACGCCGAAGTAGACCGCCTTGCGCGCCCACGGCTGGCGGACCACCCAGCGCAGCACGGCGCGGCTGAGTCCGATCGCCGTGAACATCGAGACGAGCACGCCGATGATCAGCACCAGGGCGAAGCCGCGAATGACCGCCGACCCGAAGTAGAACAGGATGGCGGCGGTGATGATGCTCGACATGTTCGAGTCGAAGATCGAATTCCAGGCGCGGTTGAATCCGGCTTCGACCGCGGATACCAGCGTCTTGCCGGCGCGCAGCTCTTCCTTGGTTCGCTCGAAGATGAGCACGTTGGCGTCCACCGCCATGCCCACCGAGAGCACGAAGGCCGCCACGCCGGCGAGAGTCAAGGTGACTGGCACGAGGCGGAAGATCGCGAACACGATCAGCGCGTAGAAAATGAGCGCCAGGCACGCGACGAGGCCCGGCAATCGGTACAGGATGAGCATGAAGGCGAACACGAGCGCGATGCCTATCGCGCCGGCCAGGATGCTCTGCTGCAGGAAGTTGAAGCCAAGCGTGGGACTGATCCGGCTGAAGCTGACTTCCTCGATCGCGTTGGGCAGCGCGCCGTACCTGAGCACGGTCACCAGCTGCGTGACCTCCGCCTGGCTGGAGAACCCGCCCGAGATCTGGGCCTGGCCGCCGAAGCGCGTGGCGTTGATCGTCGGCGCCGACTCCACGATGTCGTCGAGCACGATCGCGAACTGCTCGCCGTAGTGGGCGGCCGCGTAGGCATCGAACAGCCGCGCGCCCTCCTCCTTGAGGGTGATGTCAACCGCTCGCTGGCCGGCCTGCGTGAAAGCGGGTGCAGCTGTCTGGATCTGGTTGCCGCTGAAGATGATTCGCAGATCGGGCGGGATGCGCTGGCCGGGCACTACCTGGCTGGCGCGCGCCGGAGGGACTTCGACGAAGTCCAGCCGTCCGGTCGAGCCGATCAGGTTGCGCACGTCCTGCTCGTTGGTCACGCCCGGGATCTCGACCACGATCCGGTCGAAGCCCTGCGTCTGAACGATCGGCTCGGAGACGCCGTACTGGTTGATGCGGTTCTCGATGATCGAGCGGATGTTCGACAGCGCCTCGGCGTCGACCGGCGCTCCCTCGGCCGGCAGGGCACGGTACTCGCCCCGCAACCCGCCCTGGAGGTCCAGCCCGAGCCGGGTCTCGATCGGCACCGGCGGCTCCGAGAGCGGCCGATTCATGGGCAGGAAATCTATGGCGAGCGCGGCGAGGCCAATGACCAGGATGAGAATGGGAAGTCCGCGACGCATTCGGGCGGGACTATAGCAAGCCGACCCGGAACAGGCGCCTCAGGCGCGTGTCAGGCGTTCAGCTCCGCGTGGATCCGCTCCGCGAGGCTGCGGCTGATCCCCGGCACCGCGGCGATCTCATCGAGCGTCGCCGAGCGCATCTGGCGTGTCGAGCCGAACACGCGCAGCAGTGCCCGCTTGCGCGTAGGGCCCACGCCGGGCACCTCGTCGAGCACGGAGCGCGTCTGGCTCTTGGCGCGCAGCTTGCGGTGGTACGTGACGGCAAAGCGATGCGCCTCGTCGCGCAGCCGCTGGAGGAGGTACAGCGCCTGCGACGACGCCGGCAGCACCAGTGGCTGGGACACACCGGGCAGGAAGACCTCCTCGCGCTCCTTGGCCAGGCCGATGACCGGCAGGTCGTGCAGTCCGAGCTCGTCGAGCACCCCGCGCGCCGCGTTGGCCTGGCCCAGGCCGCCGTCGATCACAACGAGGTCGGGCAGCCGCCAGCGCAGCTCCTCGGCTACCCCCTCCTCCGCCTCGAGGGCGCGGTGGAACCGGCGACGCAGCACTTCGCGATGGCTGGCGTAATCGTCAGGGCGGCCCGGGGCAACGGCCGTGGTCCGCACTCGGAAGCGGCGGTACTCGCCGCTGCGCGGCCGGCCCTCTTCGAAGACGACCATGCTGCCCACCGTGTTAGTGCCCTGGATCGTTGAGATGTCGTAGCACTCGATGCGCATCGGCAGAGCCGCCAGGCCAAGCGCAGCGCCCAGCTCCTCGAGCGCGGCGAGGGTCTTGCCCTCGTCTGCCAGCCACTTCGCCTGCTCGCGCGCGAGGGTCTCGGCAGCGTTCCGCGCGGCGAGTGACATGAGCGCCCTGCCCTCGCCGCGCTGGGGCACGGCCAGGCTGGCGCGGCGACCGCGGCGCACGGCCAGGAACGCGGTCAGCTCATCAGCGTCGGGCAGCTTCAGCGGCACGAGGACGCGCGCCGGAATGGACTCCGTCGCCGCGTAGTACTGCTTGATGAACGCGGACAGGGCCTCCTCGTCCGGGCTGCTGCCCACGTTCTCGAGCAGGAAGATGTCGCGCGCAACGGTCGTGCCCTCGCGGATCGCGAACAGCTGGACGGCGGCCCCGTTACCCTGCCGCGCGAAGCCCAGGACGTCCAGCTCCGTGCGCGCGAAGGCGGCCATCTTCTGGCTCTCCATGGTCCGTTCCACCGCGCGCAGCTTGTCGCGCAGGTCAGCCGCGCGTTCGTAGTCCATCCGCTCGGACGCGGAACCCATCTCCTGGCGCAGCCGGCGCGCAACGAGCTCCTGGCGACCTTCGAGGAAATTCATGACCTGCTCGATATCGGCCCTGTACTCCTCCTTGGGAATGGCCTCGATGCACGGGCCCTGGCAGCGCTTGATGTGGTAGAGCAGGCACGGCCGGGGTAGGGCCCGCTTGCCCTCCTTGATGTCGATCGTGCACGTCCGGAACGGAAACAACCGGCGGATGAGGTTCATTGCCTCGTCCACGCTCGACGCCGACGCGTAGGGACCGAAGTAGCGCGACCCGTCCTTGGGCAGCTTGCGCGTGCGCTCGATGCGCGGAAAGTCGTCGCCCAGCGTGACCTTGATGTACGGGTAGCTCTTGTCATCCTTGAGGCGCACGTTGAAGCGGGGCTGGTGGCGCTTGATGAGGGTCGCCTCCAGGAGCAGCGCCTCGCTGACCGTGTCGGTCACCGTGTACTCAACGTCCACGACGCGGTCCATGGCGGATTCGATACGCAGCGGCTGGGCGGCTCGGCTCTGCTGCCAGTACTGGCGCACGCGGCTGCGCAGACTCTGCGCCTTGCCCACGTAGAGCACGCGCCCGCGGTCGTCCTTGAGCAGGTACACGCCGGGCCTGGTGGGCAGCTTGGCCAGCGTCGCCTGGAGTTGCGGCGTCATCGGGCTCCGATGCTAGCGCGAGCCCGACCGGGCAAAGAGAAACGGCCCCGTCTTGCGACGGGACCGTTCTCCAATCAGCCTATTGGCCAGCGGCGAGTCAGCCGCCCGGGATCTGGACCAGCAGCAGCTGGCCGCCCTCCCGCTTGTACGTCCAGTCGATGCCGGACGGTGGATCGTTGAGGTCTGGTCCCGGAGCGACGTCGACGAACAGGGTGTGCGCCTGGACATCGATCAGGAACATGCCCGGGCCGAACCACTTCGACACGTCGATGATGCCGCTCGCCTCCCAGGCACCCATGTTGCCCGGTGTCGCCGAAGCGTCTTCATCTGTTGGACCTTCGTCGGCGCTCTGGTCGACCTCCAGGACAGGAGTCAGAAGGCTGGTGTCCAGGTTGTACTGCCACACGCGGGCATTCACGCCGGCCGGGTCGCCGTCAGGGAACTGCTGACTGCTGCCCGGATCCTCCGTGATGTACAGGCCCTTGCGCGTCGTCTCGACGTTGTCCGGCTGGCGAACCTCGGTCAGCGTCTTGGTCGGCATGTCGTCGCCTTCGATCAGGATCGAGAGCGAGGTGACGATCGTTGGGTCTTGCTTGTCGAGGACCATCTTCCAGATACGGCCATTTGTCGACTTGTAGGGCACAGGGTTGCCGTCCGAGTCACTGCCGGCGCTGTCCGCCGTGCCGCGGCCGCGACCGGAGTCGGCGATATAGACCACGTTGCGCATGCCGCGCCGTTGGTCGTAGGCCATGTCCTCCAGGCGCACGAAGGAGAAGACGTTATTGATGTCACTCCAGTGCTCCAGGACCCACTGCGGACCGTCCACGCCGGGACCGCTGGTCGCGCCCGGAGGACGCTGCCAGCCGCCGTCAGACGGGGGCTCCGGGTATGGGCCGCCGAATTCGGCGGGAACGTCCTCCGCCATCATGTCCGTCCCATCCGGGTTGCGGCCAGTGGCGATTTCCTTGGGAACCATGATGAACTGGCCGCTGACTGACTGCGGCGCGCCGGTGTTGTTGAAGTCGTAGTAGTCGTCCACGGCGAGGTCGTCCGACACGAAGGCCCACAGGTCGCCTGTGTCGTTCCAGACGTCAGTGCCGCTGTCTGCGATGTACGAGTACAACTGCGACTGGTTGGGGCTGGTTACGAACGAGTCGTCGCCGGAAAGAACCACGGGATGGCCGTAACCCTTGAGCGCCAGCGAATTCTCGTGGTTGTGGCGACCCATGCCCCAGATGAACCGGTTGGTACCGCTCTTCAGGTCGCGTGCCACGACGGCGCCGATCTGCCGCGCGTTGTCGTCGCCTTCGGTCGCGGGCCACTGCAGGCCGGCCCGATTGACCCAGTCGACGCCCTCTTCGTTGGTCAACAGGATGTCGCGCGCGAAACCGTGAATGCGCGACGCAAGGAAGCTGGAGCACAGCCGGTGGTAGTCGTCGCCGTAGTTGATGATGTACTTCGCCCGCGTCACGTTGGCCGTGTTGCGATTGATGCGCAGCGCGCTGACGAGCGAGTCACTGAAGTCGTTCGTGTTGCCCGACGGCGACGATGTGCTGTACGGGAACGGCACCGTCGAGGTTTCGTGATTGATGAATACATCCACCGAGCGGCTGTCACGGGCAAGCACCGCGATACCGTCCGGAATTGCCTCGAACAGGTAGCTGCCGAGCTGGTCGCCGACCGTGATGATCGCCTTGACCGAGCCGCCGGACAGGTTCGTGATCATTGGATCCTCGCCGGTCAGGAACGAGAATTCAGGCTCCCGGGCCGCCAAAGGTGACGCCGTGGCCGCGATTACCAGGGCCGCGGCGATCGGGATCAGCGCCCGTCGCCGGCCAAGAGTCCGCCCACCAGAAGGCATGTACCAACCTCCACTCGCGCTCGCGGGTTACGCGGCACGATCCTCCCCGCCAGGTGGTCGGATCGAGCGGGACTGGGTGCTCGACCGGCACTGACCGCGACAGACTACGCCCACTGGACGCCGCTGTGAACCGGCCTTTTGCGCGCCGTTGAGCGACACGAAAGAGGCCGGACCTTGCGGTCCGGCCTCCGATTGCGTCCCTATGGAGCGCTAGTTCAGGCGAGTGATCCGGTTCTGCGGTCCCGGGGCAACCGGGGAGTTCGCCCCGAAGTACGTGACGAGCACGTCCAGGTCGATCTCTCCGCCGAGCGGGTTGGTGCAGCCCGTGAAGACGCTGAAACCGTCGCCGCCGGTTGCGAGGAAGTTGTTCAGCGCAACACGGTACGGCGCGAGGGCCGCGATCGGTGTGCCGCCGATCTTGATCGACGCGATGTCGACCCGGTTCCCGATCGGAGCAGCCGCGTCCCACGTGTATGTGAAGCCAGCCGGCACCTGCAGGATCGTCCTGGTCTCCGTCGACGGATCGGTCGGCGTCGGCGTCCGTGGACGGAACTGCTGCTCGAGCAAGGCGTCGATCTGGGCGCCGGTGCACGTCATGACCGTCATCACGTTGCTGAACGGCTGGACCGAGAACGCCTCTCCATAAGTGATCTGACCCGGAGCCTCGCCACCGGCCGAGGTCGCGTAGAACAGACCGCCGTTACGGATGCCACCGGGGTTCATGAACGCGACAACCGCGCCGCCAAACGCAGCCGGCGCCGTCGCGGCGAGCTGCGCGTCGGCGATCACGTCGCCGGCCGCGGACTCGCCGGCCGAATTACTCACCGAGGTGATGTCGCCGGTGATCGAGCCGATGATTCGGTTCGAGAGGGGGGCGACCAGCGTCTGGTACTTGCCGACCAGGCCAGTCAGGGCGGGCGCCTTGGCGACGTCGCGCGAGACCGGAACGTTGTTCACGCTCGCCGCCACGACATCCTTGGTTGCCCGGCTGATGGTCAGGTCGATGTCTGTCACGACGCGCCCGTTGGAGGCGGCGCCGGTGACGATCTTGCCATCGAGCACACAGTTGACGGCCCAGTTGGTGTGGCCGGTGATGACCACGTCGATCTCGTCATCCATCGCGTCGACGATGGGCGGGATGGCGCCGGCCGGATTGGCGCACTGGTTGATGTTGGCCGCACCGGCGCCGGCGCCGTTGCCGGCGGTGCTCGTCGTGCCACCCTCGTGGAGCAGGACGATGATCGTTTCAACGTTCTGCTTCTTGAGCTCGGCTACGGCGGCGTTGGCCGTCGCGGCCTCGTCGAGGAAGTCGACGGTCTGGATGCCGGCCGGGGTGACGATCTGCGGCGTGCCCTCGAGGGTCATGCCGATGATGCCGACCTTGACGCCATTGAAGTGGTGGATCGAATAGGGCGCAAAGATTGTCTCGCCGTTCGACTTGTACTTCACATTGGCGGCCAGGAACTGGAAGTCGGCGCCGTCGAACGGATCGCCGTCCTCGCAGCCGTCGACCGGGTGGCAGCCACCGTTCTGCATGCGCAGCAGCTCGTCTACGCCCTCGTCGAACTCGTGGTTGCCGACGCCGTTGTAGTCGAGGTCCATCAAATTGAAGGCCTCAATCGTGGGCTCGTCATGGAACAACGCCGAGATGAGCGGAGTGGCTCCGATCAGGTCGCCGGCCGAAACGAAGAGCGTATTCGGGTTGGTTGCGCGCAGCGCGTTGACATGGGTCGCCAGGTACTCCACGCCGCCGAACTCGGGCGTGCCGGAGGGTCCAAGGCGACCGGCCGAGCCGCCCGGCGGCTCGATCGCTCCGTGGAAGTCGTTGAGGCCCAAGATCTGAACCTTTGTCGTCTGGGCATTCTTCTCTGCCTTGCCGCCGGCGGGCGGCTTGGCGATCGTCGCCGGTACGAGCAGCACGAACGCCGCGCATAGCGCGACGATCGTAAACAGTGAGCGACGGCGCGCGTGCACCGTTGCCCTGGATGCGTTCACGTGTAGAAGACCCTCCCCTTCGGCGCCCTGTAGCTGGGGTGACCGGGCGCAACAGGCCCATGGTAGTGGCCACCTCAAGCTCGGGGCGGCTGGACGCTGGCGGCAATGACCCTCGATAAGCGCCCGGCAACCGGCAGGTAAGCGTCCCCGCTCAGGATTGCCGGGTGAGCCTCCATCCCGCAGTCGAAGAGCGCCTGGCGAGGCTGGCGCCTGACCAGCGCGCGGCCGCCACCGCCCCGCCCGGCCCGGTCCTGTGCGTGGCGCCAGCGGGATCCGGCAAGACGACCACGCTCGTGGCGCGCGTCTGCTGGCTGGTGGCGACGGGGACGGAACCGCGCCGGATCACGGCAGTGACGTTCAACAAGCGCGCCGCGGACGAGCTCGGTGAGCGACTGACGGCCGCGCTCTTGCCGCTCGGCGTGGCCGGCGACAGATCTCCCGCGAGTGCGCACCTTTCACGCGCTGGGTCGCGAGATCCTGACCGACGCCGGCATCAGCGTCGCCAATCTCGTCGATCGGGCGGAGGCACTGACGACCATTGCCGGCAAGCGCCAGTCAGCCGCGCGGCTCAGGCAGCTGGACGACGCCTTTTCGCGGCTGAAGCTCGATCTGCGCCTGGACGCGGCGTCGGTCGAGCGTTCAATCGGCGCGCGGCGAAACCGGGCGAACTGGGAGAGATCGACGATGACGTTCTACGAGGCATTCGTCGACTACGAGCGCTGGCTGACCGCCAACGACGCCCTCGACTTCGACGACCTGGTCGGCCGAGCGCTGGGCCAGTTGCACGGCAACGCTGAACTGCTCGACCGCTGGCAGGAGCGATGCCGAAACGCTGCTGGTCGACGAGGTGCAGGACGTCGACCGCACCCAGCTGGAGCTGGCCGTGGCGCTCACCGGCGAGCGCCGCAACATCTTCCTCGTGGGCGATGACGACCAGACGATCTACGCCTGGCGCCTGGCCGACGTCCGTCGGGTCTTGAACCTGGCCGGCTCCTTGCCCGGGCTCGAGCGAGTCCAGCTGGTCACCAACTACCGCTGTCCGCGGCCCGTCGTGGAGCGCGCGGTGCGCCTGGTGGAGGTCAACCGCGAGCGTTTCGCCAAGGGAATTCGGGCACGGCCAACGGCACCCGGCGACCTGCGGCTGGCGCCCGACACGGGCGACGAGCTTGCTCGAGCGCGCGTGCTCCTGGCACGCTGGTACGGCCGCGACGACGGCAACTACGCAGTGCTGGCGCGGACAAATGCGCAGCTCGCTCCGTTCGCCGCACTGGCGCTAGCTCAGCAAATCCCCTACCACGCCGCGGACGACGGGCTACTGCTGGACCATCCGAAGCTCGACCGGATGCTTGAAGAAGTTGAGCAGCATCCCGCGGTGCCGCCATGGGTGACGTGCGCTCGGATGGAGCGCGGCGGCGCCGTCGCTCGCGCGCTGGCAACCTGGTCGATCGGACTGCCCGGCGGGCAAACCCTGCGCACGGCAGTCACGCAGGCGCGCTCGATCCGCACGGAGCTGCGCCGCGCCGACGCGCGCCTGGTCCTGGCCACGGTGCACGGAACCAAGGGCCTCGAATTCGACCACGTTGCCTGCATCGGCATGGACGACGGCGTGTTCCCCAGCCGGCGCACGCTGGAGGAGTCACCCGATCCGCACCGGGCGCTGGAGGAGGAGCGCCGGCTGGCCTATGTCGCCTGGACCCGCGCCCGGCGCTCACTCGTGCTGGTCTACGACCCGCAGGCTCCGTCCATCTTCATGCGCGACGCTTTCAGTGACGCGGAGCTGGGCGTACGCCAGGAGCCCGGCTAGCGGTTGCGGCGCAGGTCGACCGAGAAGTCGACCACGGCCCGCAGTTGCGACAGCGCCTCGCCCCAACCCTCGAGGCATTCTCCGTACGCGTCGAGCACGCCCGGCTTGGAGAGGTCGAACGGGCCGTCCTCCAGCGTCAGCAGGGTCCCGTAGCCGCGCGGAGCGAGCGTCACGGTGGCGACCGTCACCAACGATTGATCGTCCAGCCAAGGCCAGCGGAACTGGAAGCGAGTGTCTGGCTGGGCCTCCAGCACGTCCCACCACACGCGCTGATCGGGGAAGACGAGCGTGCTGCGCATGCCGGGCGCGAGCGAACCTTCGACCCGGTCGGGAAACCACTCACTCAGCGCCTCGGGCGCCGACCAGGCTCTGTAGACGCGGTACGGCTCAGCGTCCAGGCGGCGCTGGACACGCACCGTGCGCACCGGATCGGGCACGGACGACTCTGAGAACGTCACAGGCCCAGGTCGCTGCGGACAGTCTTGAGCCCCTCGATGACGTTGGCCACGTGCGTGTCGAACTCCACGCCGATCTCCTGCGCCCCCTTGGTCAGCTGGTCACGCGGCACCTGGCGTGCGAAGCCCTTGTCCTTCATCTTCTTGGTCACCGCGCGCAGGTCCACCTCGTCCAGGCTGCGGTTGGGCCGAACGAGAGCAACGGCAATGACGAAGCCGCTCATCTCGTCACAGGCATATACCGTCCTGGCCAGGTCCGTCTCACGCGCGATGCCGGTGTGATCGCCGTGGCCCAGCACGGCCTGGACGAGCTCATCCGGGTAGCCACGCCGGCGCAGCTCGTCCGCGCCTGCGAGCGGGTGCTCATCCGGGAAGCGCTCGTAGTCGAAGTCGTGCAGCAGGCCGGCAGAGCTCCACGTGTCGACCATCCCATCCGGTACATGGAAGTGGTGCCGGGCGTACCAGGTCACCGCGCCCTCCACGGCCCGGCCGTGCTTGCGCAGCGCGTCGCCCTGGGTCCACTCGCACAGCAGCGCCCACGAGTCGTCGCGCGTCGGCCCGCCGGTTGTTGTCGCCGCGCCACGATCGCTCACGTCGGTGGCTCGTCCGGCGTCGCGCGGATTGCGCCCTGCCTGCCGCGCGACCGGATCCGAGCGTGGACCTCCTCGCGGTTGCTGCGGTAGACGTGGAAGGCCGTGGGCAGGATGGACAGGCCGACGACCACGGCGATGATCACGTACAGGTAGCGGTCGAGCACCTCGGCCGGTATGACGCTGCCCAGCGCGTATCCGGCAAGCGGCACACCGATCGCCCACAGCAGGCCGCCGGTGATGTTGAAGACCGCGAAGCGCCGATAGGGCATGTGCGCCGTGCCCGCCACGATCGGCGCGAAGGTGCGCACGAAAGGCAGGAAGCGGGCAATCACGATCGTCTTGCCGCCGTGCTTCTCGTAGAACGCCTCCGCTGCGCGCAGGTGGCTCTGGCGGAAGAGGCGCGAGTCAGGCCTCTCGTATAGCCGCCGACCGACGCGCTGGCCGAACCAGTAGCCCACTGCATCGCCGGTCACCGCAGCCACGAAACAGACCGCGCACACCAGCCAGATCGGGAACTGGACGGGGTTCGCGGCTGAGATGACGCCAGCGGTCAGGAGCAGGCTGTCGCCGGGCAGGAAGAAGCCGATCAGCAGACCGGATTCGGCGAACACGATCACGAACAGGCCGATCAGCCCAACGGCCAGGATGAGCTGCTCCAGGTCTACTCCGGGAAGCATGCTGCTACGCCTGGCCGGTGGGCGGCGGGAAGGGCGGGTCGGCCGCTGCCTGGCGCTGGCCCGAGCCCTTGGCCTGTTGGCGCTCTTCGAGCACGAGCGGCAGCCGCTTGCGTTCCGACCCGTCGACGAGGATGCGGATCGAGTAATCGCCCGGCGTTGGGAAGCTCAGGTTCCACATGTCCAGGCTGAAGGTCAGGATGCTGTCGCGGCCGTCCGCCGGGCCGTTGGCAAGCACCTTGGCCGTGGAGTTGGACAGCTGCTGCCCGTCCGGGGTCAGGAGCACGAACTTGAGCTCGTGCTCCGCGCCGAACTCGGGCGCCGTGACCGTGAGGCCACACACCAGCGCGAGATGTGGGTGGCGCAACGGGAACTTGGGCCCGCCCAGGCGCGATACGCCGCCGCCGATGACGGCGAACTTCTGGCCCGGCCGGGCATCGGCCGCGTCGGCCAGGAAGGCGTACTCGATATCGGGCATCGAGGCTAGTCTACGTTCGAGACAGGAACGGCGAGCATGTCGCCATGGAGGGCTCAGGGTTGGGCGTCGCTGACAACATTGAGACGGTCAGGCGGTTCTATCGCTCAGGGCAGGCTGACGACGACACGATGCGCGAACAGTTCTTCGCGCCGGACGCCGTCTGGCACGTGCCCGGCCAGAACCCGGTTTCCGGTCCGTACCAGGGTGTCGAGGAGATCCGCCACGAGATGGCGCGGCGGATGGAGCCGCTGACCGGCTGGTGGATCGTGCCGCAGATCGTGATGGGCAACGAGAACATGGTTGTGTCCGTGGTCAGCATCAGCGGCATCCGTCGCGGGCGCGAGATAGACACAACCGGCGCGCACGTCTTCCGCTTCGGCGACGACGGGCGCATCGTTGAGGCATGGGGCTTCTCAGCCGATCAGTTCCGGCTGGACGACTTCTTCCGCGCCTGACCGGCCCGGGCTCACCATGAGCGCCCTGTTGACGGTCCTCTACGACGCCGACTGTGGCGTGTGCACTCACACGGCGCGGGCGCTTTCGAGGCTCGACACCAGGCGCCGGCTGCGCCTCGTCGCGCTCCAGCGGGCATCGAACCCGGACCTGCCGCCGCGCGGCGATCTGGAGGAGGCCTTGCACGCTCGGGACGGTGACGGGACCTGGTTCGTGGGCGCCGCGGCCGCGGTGGAGGTCGCGCGCCGCATTCCCCTGCTGTGGCCGATCAGCGTCGTTGCCCGGCTGCCGCTGGCGATGCCGGTGCTCAATTTTGCCTATCGCGCCGTGGCGAACAATCGCCAGGGTCTGAGCCGACTTCTTCGACTCCAGGCATGCCGGGTGCCTGCCACGCGGGCCTAGACCGCTAGCGGGTCGCGGTCGCGGCGCGCTCGACTTTCGACGGCACCCTGGCCCGCTTGCCAGTGCCATTGCCGTTGCCAGTGCTGCGGCCGGCAGCCTCGGCGAACGAGACATTGCTCAGCGGGACGAGCGGCTCGCCGCGCAGCACCCGCGCAAGGTACTGGCCGGTGGCCGATCGTTCGGTCGCGGCCACCTTCTCCGGTGTGCCCGCGACGACGACCTCGCCGCCCCGGTGGCCACCTTCGGGACCCAGGTCGATCAGCCAGTCGGCCGTCTTGATCACGTCAAGGTTGTGCTCGATCACAATCACCGTGTTGCCGGTATCGGCCAGACGATGCAGGACCTCGAGGAGCTTCTCAACGTCGGCGAAGTGGAGCCCGGTGGTTGGCTCGTCGAGCAGGTAGACCGTCTTGCCGGTGGCACGGCGCGATAGCTCGGTGGCCAGCTTGACGCGCTGCGCCTCACCGCCCGACAAAGTCGTTGCCGGCTGGCCCAGGCGCATGTAACCCAGGCCCACTTCAACGAGGGTCGACAGCTTCGTGCGGATGGTCGGGACGGCCGAGAAGAACTCGTTGGCCTCCTCGATCGTCATGTCCAGCACGTCGGCGATCGAGCGGCCCTTGTAGTGGATCTCCAACGCCTCGCGGTTGTAGCGTTTGCCGGCGCAGACCTCGCACGGCACGTACACGTCGGGCAGGAACTGCATCTCGATCTTGATGATGCCGTCGCCCTTGCAGTTCTCGCACCGGCCGCCCTTGACGTTGAACGAGAAGCGGCCTGGGTTGTAGCCGCGCATGCGCGCTTCGGGCACGCCCGCGAAGAGTGCCCTGATGGGGGTGAACAGGCCAACGTAGGTGGCCGGATTGGAGCGCGGCGTACGGCCGATCGGCGACTGGTCGATCTCGATCACCTTGTCGACGTTGCTCACTCCCTCGAGCGAGTCGTGCTCGCCCGGTTCTTCGCGCGCCCCGTTCAGGTCGCGCGCCAGGGCCCGGTACAGGATCTCCGTGACCAGGGTGCTCTTGCCGCTGCCGGACACGCCGGTCACGCAGGTCAGGGTGCCGAGCGGGAAGGCGACGTCAATCTTCTTCAGGTTGTGCGAGCGTGCCTTGCGCACTGTGAGCGCCTTGCCGTTGCCTTTGCGCCGCTTGCGAGGCACGGGCACAGCGCGCTCGCCGCGCAGGTACGCGCCGGTGATCGAGCGCGGCTCATCAAGCACGACCTGGATGGGCCCAGAGGCGATGACCTCGCCGCCGTGCTCGCCTGCTCCCGGGCCGATGTCGAGCACCCAGTCGGCAGTTCGGATCGTCTCCTCGTCGTGCTCCACGACGATCAGGGTGTTGCCCAGATCCCGCAGGCGAACCAGAGTCGCAATCAGCTTGGCGTTGTCCTTCTGGTGCAGCCCGATCGTGGGCTCGTCCAGGATGTACAGCACGCCCATCAGCGACGACCCGATCTGGGTGGCCAGCCGGATGCGCTGCGCCTCGCCGCCGGACAGTGTTGACGACGTCCGATCCACGGTCAGGTAGTCCAGCCCAACGTCCACCAGGAAGCCCAGCCGCGAGCGGATCTCCTTCAGCACCTGGCGACCGATCTGGCGCTCGCGGTCGGACAGCCGGTCGGCCAGCTCTTCCGACCACTGGAGCGCCTCCGTCACTGAAAGCAGCGCAATCTGGGCGATGTTCCGCCCGTCCACGGTGACGCTCAGTACCTCCGGTTTGAGCCTGGCGCCGGCGCATGTGGGGCAGGGCCGGGCAACCATGTACTTCTGCAGCTCGTTCTTGACCCACTCCGAATCCGTCTCGCGGTAGCGCCGCTCCAGGTTGGGCATCAGCCCTTCGAAGTTGGCGTCGTAATAGTTCGTGTGACTGCGGCGGCGGTAACCGATGCGCACCCTCTCGCCCCGCGGCGAGTGGAGCAGGAAGTGCAGGTCCTCCTCAGCCAGCTCGCCCAGCGGCACGTTCGTCTTGAAGCCGCGCCGCTTGGCGACCGCCTCGACCACCTTGCCGTACCACGAGTCGCTGTGGGGCATGCGCGACCACGGCAGCAGACCGCCGTCCTCTACTGACAGGTTGCGGTTGATGATCCGCTCGGGGTCGAACTCCATGCGCATGCCCAGGCCGGTACACGCCGGGCACGCGCCGTGTGGCGAGTTGAATGAGAAAGAGCGCGGCTCCAGCTCATCGAGTGTCGTCCCGTCGAACGGGCACGAGTAGCGCTCCGAGTAGCGCTGCTCCTCGAAGGTGCCGTCGTCAGCCGCAGCGACGACCATCACGCCCTCGCCCAGGCGCAGCGCGGTCTCGACCGAATCGCTGAAGCGGGCTGCCTCCGGATTCGGATGTTCTGGGCCGAATGCTCGGCCGTCCTCGTCCGCGTGGCGGACGACGAGCCGGTCGACAACGACCTCGATCGTATGGCGCTTGTACTTGTCCAGCGCCTTGACCTCGTCCAGGTCCAGCTGCTCGCCGTCCACGCGGACGCGCACGAAGCCCTGGCGGCGGACGGCATCGAATACTCGCTCTCCCTCCGTCTTGCGGTCCTTGATCAGCGGGCCCAGGATCAACAGGCGCGCGCCGTCAGGCAGGGTGAGGATGCGGTCCACGATCTGCTGGATGCTCTGGCGCGTTATCTCGCGGCCGCACACGGGGCAGTGCGGATGGCCGATCCTGGCGAATAGCAGGCGCAGGTGGTCGTAGATCTCCGTCACCGTGCCGACCGTCGATCGTGGGTTCCGTGACGCGCCCTTCTGGTCGATGCTGATCGCCGGCGACAGACCATCGATCTGGTCGACGTCCGGCTTCTCCATCTGGCCCAGGAACTGGCGCGCGTATGCGGACAGGCTCTCGACGTAGCGGCGCTGACCCTCCGCGTAGATCGTGTCGAAGGCGAGGCTCGACTTGCCGCTTCCGGACAGGCCGGTGATGACCACCAGGCGGTCGCGCGGCAGCTCCACGGTGATGTTCTTGAGGTTGTGCTCGCGCGCGCCGCGAACGACGAGCAAATCCTGGGTCATGGAGCGGCCGGGCACTGGCGGATTATAGAACGCATGAGCGAAATGCTTGACACCTGCTGGACTGAGCCGCCGACCTCCCGTTCCATTCAGGCCGGGGCTGGCTCCTCCGACTCGATGGCCTCGGGCTGCGACTCGACCTGATCGTCGAGGCTCGCTGGTGCCTCGACCGGCACTTCGGGCGCGGGTTGAGCATCGGCTGCCGGCTGGTCGGCCGGCTGCCGGCTGAGCGCGGCTGTCGGCTGAGCGTCGGCTGTCGGCTGAGCGTCGGCTGTCGGCTGAGCATCGGCAATCGGCTCGTCGGCCGCTTGTGACTGCTGTACCGGCACCGCGCGCGGCGGTCGCTCGCGCGCTGGCTGGGGCGCCGGGCGCGCTACGACCGGGGCGGCCGCAACGGTGTGCAGCTCCAAACGGTTGATGCCGCTCTGTTGGCCCGACGTGGTGACGAGGATCACCTTGCCGTGCTCGCTGGTACCACGCTGCGCCCGCCAGGCCGACTCCATGCGCTGCACCAGAGTCGCCGAAGTGGGCTGGCGCTGGCCTGTCGGCAGTACGACCGGGATCACGCCGCGGCGCACGGCCAGCCGGCGAGCCACGATCGGGCTGAGTGTGAACGCGACGATCGGAATGCTCGGCCGCGTCAGGGACAGGTATTCGGCCGTGCGGCCGCTGCGTGTGAAGCACCAGATCGCGTCGGCCGACGCGCGTCCGGAAATCGCCGCGGCGGCGAGCACGACGGCCTTCGACGCCTCGAGTCGGTCCTCGTCATCCGGATCCGATTCCTGATCAATCTTGCCCTCGACCGTCAGGCAGATGCGCTCCATTGCCTCGAGTGCCTGGATCGGGTACGCGCCGATGGCGGTTTCGGCAGAGAGCATGACCGCATCGGCGCCGTCCAGGACCGCGTTCGCGACATCGCTTGCCTCCGCCCTGGTTGGACGCGGAGCAGCCGTCATGCTCTCGAGCATCTGGGTGGCCACGATCGTGAAACGGTCCACGTCGCCGGCGCGCTGCACGAGGTCTTTCTGGACGAGGGGCACTTCCTCGAACGGGATGTCCACGCCCAGGTCGCCGCGCGCGACCATGATCCCGTCGGCGACCGCGCAGATCTCGTCGAAGTTGTCGATCGCAGCGCGCGTCTCGATCTTGGCCACGATGCGTGGTCCGTCGGCGGGCAGCATCGCGCGCAGTGCCCGGACGTCGTCTGCCGAGCGCACGAACGACTGGGCGATGATGTCGGCGCGCAACTCGAGGGCGCGCGGAACGGCCGCTCTGTCCTCCTCCGTCAAGCCTTCGACGGCCAACCGCTCGCTCGGGATGTTCACGCCTGAGCGCGAGCGGACCACGCCACCGTTGACGACCTCGGTGACCACCGACGCGCCGTCGATTCCCGTCACGCGCAGCTCGGCGGCACCGTCGGCGAGCAGGACGCGGTCGCCCTCCTGGAGCTGTGTCGCGAGTGTGGCGCGCGGTACTGCAGCTCCGCTCGCATCGCCCACCATGGTCTCGTCGTTGCTCAGCACGAAGGTGGAGCCGGTCTCCAAGCGCAGCTCTCCGCCGGCGAGCTCGCCCAGGCGCAGCTTGGGGCCGGGCAGGTCTGCCATCACAGCCACGCTGCGGCGCGCGGCATGGGCCGCGCCGCGTACGGCGTGGACGTAGGCGCGATGCTCGTCGGCCGTGCCGTGCGAGAAATTCACGCGTGCGACGTCCATCCCGGCGGCCACCAGCTCAGCGATCCGCTCGGCGCTAGCCGGCCCGATCGTGCACACCTGCTTGGTCCTCGAACGCTCCATATCTCGACTTTACCAGCGACGCCGCGAGGCGGACTGCGACGCATCCGAAACCCGCTCCGACCATCCGTTATGGGCCAAACAGATCCCGCTCCGCTCACTGTTAGGACCGAAAGGAGGCGGCAATGGCCACACTCGATACGAAAGCGCGTGACAGGCTGCGCTCCAGCCAATTTGCGTACGTTGACAAGGAGGGCGGCGAGCATCTGCCGATCCACGACGAGTCACATGTCCGCAACGCCATGGCGCGCTTCAATCAGACCGACTTCGAAAGCAAGGCCGCCCGAGAGCGGGCGCGCAAGAAGATCGTTGCCGCGGCCAAGAAGCAAGGCATCGAGGTCAGCGACGACGACAACGTAGCCAAGCCCGCCAAGTAGCTGCGCGCGGCGGCCTAGAAGAAGATCAGACCCGTGGGCGGGTGCTCGCCAGCCCTGAGCGCTGCGAGGACATTGGCCGTTCGAAGCCGGGGCAGGTGTCTTAGCAGGTCACCGTAGACGTCCATCACCCGCCGGTTCGACCTCGTATCTGCCAGGACGAGCAGGAAGCTGTCCACCGGATCGTCGCGCCGCTTCAGCGCGTGCCGTCTCGTAACTGCCTGCACGTCCCGAACTCGCGCCTCCAGCTCGATGCCCGTGCGCATGCCGGAGCCGTAGAGGACGGCGTCCCAGGCTCGGTAGTCGCGCGGTCGATCGGGTCGCTGGGGCAGCGGTACGTCCGTTTGGCATCTGAGCGGTGGCCGGACGTGACTCAACCAGGCGCAGTAGCCGCCGCGCCTGTCCCGCGTCGCGCACCGGCTCGCCAGTGGGGTAGGCACGCACGGACAGGTCGAGTCCCAGGGCAGCCGCAACCTTGGTCGCGTCGACGATGGATAGGCTCAGCAGCCTGCCACCCTCGATCCGGCAGATCTTCGAGGCAGATACGCGCACTGCGGCGCCCAGCTGACCCTGGCTGAGACCGGCGGCAATCCGCGCATCGACGACTTCCTGGCCAAACTCGGCGAACGCCATGCGCGCACGACGCTCCGCCCGACCCTGCGCCCGCTCGATTGCTGCCACCGGCCCATCTTGGCGACGGTCACTTGGCGGCGGATTGGCTGCCCATTGCTTGCCGCTTTGCCATTGCTTGCCGCTTTGCGGCACGCGACAAAGTCAGTCGGGTTTTGGCGCCAGGCGCCGCGCCCTGGGCGTGTGTCGTGGTCGATCCCGTGCGCCGTGCGCAATTTCGCACGCGAATCGGCTGGTCGAGCGCCATTTGCGTCGGACTTTGGCGCCTCGCGCAAAACTCAGCGAAAGGGAAGCGCGCTGGAGGCAGGCGACGTGGCGGGCAGCGAAGGTGAGCGTGACGCTCAGCGGCGGCGGCGCCCGCGAGTTGGCCTCTCCCCCGTCCGCTTGACGACGTTGGGCGTCACGCGCCGATCCCAGGTTGGGCGCTCGAGCCAGCGCGCCATCCAGCCCGCGTCATCGCCCTCGTGCTCGTCGCGGATGCCCGGCAGCCAGTCGGCGGCGGTGCCCTCGGCACCCAACTCCGGCTCGCCGTCCATGTTCGCCGCGACCTCTTCGTCTGCCGGCAGGACGGTCACGGACGTGACCTCGAGCCCACCCTCCCCCGCTTCCGCGAGTGCACGGCGACCGCGCCGGTTGCCGGAGCGCATGGCCGCGGCACGCTCGGTCGGCTTCGCCGTGGGCGACTCCGGCGCAAACGGCGGCGGCTCCGCCTCAGACTTGCCGCGCGAGGCGGCCTTCTCCGCGGCACGCGCCACGACCACGGAGGCGTCCTCCTCCAGGACGCGCAGCCGGATCTGCTGAATCTCGTCGCGCAGCGCGGCGGCGCGCTCAAACTCCATCTCCCGCGCGGCGGCACGCATCTCAGCCTCCATCTGCGCCACGAGCTTGGCAATCTCGTCGCGCGACATGTCTGACAGCTCGCGCGCCCCCGCGCCGGACCCGTACGCACCGGACGCCTCGGCCACAGCCCGCAGCCGATCGTTGATGTCGCGGATGCCCTTGACGATCGTCTGCGGCACGATGCCGTGCTCGACGTTGTACGCCGTCTGCGCGACCCGGCGGCGGCTCGTCTCGTCGATCGCGACCTGCATCGACTCGGTCACCCGGTCGGCGTACATGACGACCTCGCCACTGACGTTGCGTGCCGCGCGGCCCGACATCTGGATGAGCGCCCAGGCGGAGCGCAGGAAGCCTTCCTTGTCCGCGTCGAGGATCGCGACGAGCGTCACCTCGGGCAGGTCGATGCCCTCACGCAGCAGGTTGATGCCTACGAGGACGTCGTAAACCCCCAGGCGCAGGTCACGCAGGACCTGCACGCGCTCGAGCGTGTCGACCTCCGAATGCAGGTACGCGACCTTGACGCCCATCTCGTGCAGGTAGTCGGCCAGGTCCTCGGCCATCTTCTTGGTCAGCGTCGTGACCAGCACCCGCTCGCCGCGCTCGACTCGATCGCGGATGCGGTCCATCAGGTCGTCGATCTGGCCCTCGGTTTGCTGGACAGAGATCTGCGGATCGAGCACGCCCGTGGGCCGCACCAGCTGCTCGACGATTGCCTTGGCCCGCTGCAGCTCGTAGGGCCCGGGCGTGGCCGACATGTAGATGACCTGGTTGAGATGATCCTCGAACTCCTCGAAGGTCAGCGGCCGGTTGTCCAGCGCGGATGGCAGCCGGAAGCCGAAGTCAACCAGGATCTCCTTGCGCGTCCGGTCGTTCTTGTACATGCCCACGACCTGCGGGATGGTCATGTGCGACTCATCCACGATGAGCAACCAGTCGGGCGGGAAGTAATCGAGCAACGTCCACGGCCGTGAGCCAGCCTCGCGGCGCGAAAGGTGGCGAGAGTAGTTCTCGATGCCCGAGCAGAAGCCCAGTTCGCGCATCATCTCCAGGTCGAACGTGGTGCGCTGGCGCAGGCGTTCAGCCTCCAGCTCCATTCCGCGCTGACGCAGCTCCTCCACGCGCGTCGTCATCTCCTTGTCGATGTCGACGATTGCCTCCTTCAGCTTCTCTGCCGGCGTCACGTAGTGCGAGGCGGGATAGACGTTGAGCTCCTTGCGCTCGGCGAGCATCTCGCCCGTCAGCGGGTCGACCTCGGTGATGCGCTCGACCTCGTCGCCGAAGAACTGGACGCGCACCACGAAGTCGTCGTAGGCCGGCTGGAGCTCGAGCGTGTCGCCGCGGACCCGGAAGCGCGCGCGTGAGAGCGCCGTGTCGTTGCGCTGGTACTGCAGGTCGACCAGCTGACGCAACACCCCATCGCGCCGATAGCGTCCGCCGACCCTGCAGGCGCGTGACCGTCGCGCCGTAGTCGACCGGAGCGCCCAGGCCGTAGATGCACGACACGCTCGCGACGATGATCGTGTCGCGACGCTCGAAGAGCGCCCGCGTCGCGGCGTGGCGCAGCTTGTCGATCTCGTCGTTGCGCGACGAGTCCTTCTCGATGTACGTGTCCGACCGGGGCAGGTATGCCTCCGGCTGGTAGTAGTCGAAGTACGAGACGAAGTACTCGACGGCGTTGTCCGGGAAGAACTCGCGGAACTCGCTGTACAGCTGGGCGGCGAGAGTCTTGTTGTGCGCGAGCACGAGCGTGGGGCGGTTATGGCGCGCGATGACCTGGCTGATGGTGTAGCTCTTGCCGCTCCCGGTGACGCCCAGCAGGACCTGGCTGTCAAGGCCGCGCGAGAGTCCGTCGACCAGCTTGTCGATCGCCTGGGGCTGGTCGCCGGTCGGCTGAAAAGGCGCTTCGAGCCTGAATTCAGACATCGTGCAAGCGTAGCGCGGGTCACGCGCCGGCAGGCGCGAGGGCCGAGCGAAGCGCGCAGCAGCGGCCCGCACGCCGACTGCGAAGCCTTCCTGTGGTCTGTACCCCACCTCCCGCCTCATAGCCTGTTCGTACCCCACCCAACTGCCAGTCGTGTCCCTTACCGCATGCCCCTCCCCTCAATACGGTGCGCGCGTACAACTCCCACAGTCACAGCCCCCAGGAGGTTCGGTCCGGGATGGAGATGGAGTTCAAAGACCCCGGCCGCAGGCGCCGGTTCCTCACGATCGTGATTGGCGCAGTTCTCGCGTTGGGGGCTGGATGGGGCGCGTACACGATCGCCACCAACGGCAACTCGGCGAACGCCGAGGTCATCCGCGAGCCGGTTCTGGTCGCTGCACGCGACATTCCGGCACGCACCACGGTGGGCATCGACGACGTGATGGTCCGTGAAGTGCCGATCGACGAGCTGCTCAGCCAGTCCTACCGAGAGTCGGGCCAGGTTCTGGGTCGAGTCACTGCGGTGCCGATCTATGCCGACCAGCAGGTCACTCCCAACTTGTTCGCGAGCTCAACTGCGGACAGTGATTTCAGCATCCTCGCGCCGGACGAGGTCATCACCGCGACGTCCCCCTACTGGCGGGCGGTGGCCGTGTCGGTGCCACCCGAACGAGCGGTCGGCGGCGAGATCAAGGCCGGCGACCACGTTGATCTCTTCGTGAGCGTGGAGATCGAGGTTCTCCAGCTCGACCCGGAGGGCAACTACCAGCAGGTTGAGACCGCGTCCGAGGACGGCCTCGTCGCCGGCAAGTCGACCAAGATCACCTACCAGGATCTGGAAGTCCTCAAGATCAACGAGGACGAGCAGATGTACATCATCAAGGTTGACCTCCACCAGGCCGAGGAGATCGCCCACATCGTCCAGGTTGCACCCGATTCGTTCGCCCTGGCACTGCGGCCGGCCGAGGACACTCGACGCGCTAACCCGCTCGAGTACGGCGAGACGACCGATCGGCTGATCATGACCTACCTGTTCCCGGCGCCCCAGCTGCTGGATCTGTCCCAGCTGCTCGGCCTGCCGAGAACGCCGGGCTCGACCCCTATTCCGGGTGGCGCCCCAGATCCATCGGCATCGCCCGGGCCGGGGGAGTCCCCAGCACCGGACGGATCGCCTGAGCCCACAGCGGAGGCATCGCCGACACCGCGTCCGTGATGGGCCACGCACGAGCGGCCACCCGCCGCCTCGCAATAGCTCAACAGGAGCCGCTCCTCACCGGGAGCGGCTCCTTTCCATGTGCGCCCGATGCCCCTCGTCGCCCAGGCTGAGCCGGCGGGCGGCGCCGGACACATCCGGAACGATCCAAGGCAATCGGACCTGCCGCGTCACGTACCTGGGACCGCGCCGCAGTCGGCTTCTCTCGGTGCCGGCTGGCTGGGCAAAGGTGCAGGGGCGACGCTGGTCTAGGGGCGACGCTGGTCTAGGGGCGACGCTGGTCTAGTTGCGACGCTGGCGCAGGGGCGACACCGTCGCCTAGGGACGCGGTCGCCTAGGGACGCAGGGACGCGCGCCAGTGATCAGGAGTGATCCGGGTGGAACTGAGTACCGGCACGGCGAGCGCGCGGGCTTGGCGCGCTCCGTTCGTCAGCGCGGCTCTACTGGACCAGCTGAACTCCGAGCGAAGCCTCGTCGACGCAGTCGTCATCGTCCGCGACGCAGGGCTGCCACTCGCCCACTCGACCCTGGGTGATGTAGCGCACGAACCAGCCCTTGAAGCAGCTCGTGCCACCGTTGCCACCGATGTGAGGCTGGCCGGGAGCGGAGTTGCACGGACCGCTGTCGTTGCCCTGGATGTAGGCCTCGTGGAGGAGGAAATGGGCGAAGCGCGGGATGTGGTAGTAGAGATTGTTTCCATTGCCAGGATCGGTGCAGTCCGCCGGCAGTCCGCTACTCGGAATGTCGCGACACGTGGCATCGAACATCGGGATGATGATCACCGTGTCCTGGTAGGCGTTCATCGCGTTCTCGACGTTGTTGGCATTGCCCGGCTCAGTGTGCAGCCAGGTGGGAATGTCGAACGCTCCGTGACATGGATTGGCGATGACTGACGCCAGGTTTCCGCCACATCCAAAGTCGAGCCAGCCCACGCCGCCCGGCCCGTTCTTGCACAGCGGCACGATCGACATGTACTGGCCCGAGGTATCGGCAAGGGCCGTCTCCAGGCTGGTGAGCGGCCAGTCCACTCCGAGGCGCAATGGCTTGCTGGATCCATCACAGGTCGTGACCGGGATCGAGAACGTCACCGGCATCACGCCGCAACCGTCGTTAGCCGCGCACATGCTGCGCAGTCCGCCCGCAAGCGCGCTCGCCTGTGCGCCCGCGGTCCAACTCGGCTGCCCGACCAATCCCGCCAGGAACGTGTCGAAGTTGCGCTGTCCGGCGGCGCGCACGCCGTCGGCTTCAGTCGGAATGCCGCCCCCACGCCCAACGGTGCCAACCACGGAGCCGCCGAAATCGATGTAGTAGGAGGTGCCCATGGACGTGCCGCCGTTCTGGGCAAAGGCCGCGGTCATCGCGCTGACCACGTCAGCGTCGGTGCGCGAGTCACCGCTCATCTTTTCGGCAATCACGAGCGTGCCCGCCAGTGCGGCAGCATCGGCCGCATTCTGGGTGCCGCGTTGCTGTGCCATCGCATTACCGCCGTCGATGACCATCGCGGTGCCAGCCAGGATGACCGTCATCATGATGGCCATGATCGCCAGCGCCTGACCCTGCTCGGATCGCCGGTTCATGGACATGTCGTCTTACTCCCGTATGGGCACACGTATTCGATCGGCTCGATGCTCGTCGAGGACAGCGCGAAGGAGCTGACCAGGACGCTGACGATCGGCGTCAGGGGGGTAAAGCTCATGTGCGTGCGCACGATGGCAAGGCAGCCGATCAGCCTCGTTGCCTGCGGGCAGTTGTCCGCGCTGCTGCTGCAATTGACCTGCGCCGAATCGGCGTTCTTGAAGCACACATCCACGTTGCTGTTGGTGAGCCCGACCGTCGCGGCGACGGCGATCGCACTGGCGCGAACGCGCGCGGCATCCTGGTCCACGATTGCCATTCGGTTGGCCTGGCGCGCGGCCTGGTCCAGCGTGTTGTAGACGAACACGGCGCGGCCCATGTCGAACAGGCCGAGGATGACCACTACGAGGACCGGCAGCATGATCGCGAACTCGACCAGCGACTGCCCCCTCTGCCTCGCGCCGGAGCGCACGACAGGAATCTTCATGGTCCGACCTGAACGGTCGCGTCGGAGCAGCCACCGGGCGGGTTGATGAGGCCACCGGCGAGCGATTGATAGCCGATCTTGTAGTTACCGCTGCCGGCCATGAAGCTCATGTTGCCCGACGTGAAGCCGGCGCCGGTCCACAGGGCCAAGGCGGAGTTCTTGCGTACGCCCGAGAAAGCCGGCACCTTGCACGTGACCAGGACGTAGTTCGTGCGCGTCACTGAACTGGCGTTCACGACCAACGTGACCGAGTACTGGCCGCGCGCCGTGTAGGTATGGCTGACGGTGCCCGAACAGGCGTTGGACGTTCCGCCATCGCCGAAGCTCCAGAGGCAGTTGCCCTGCGTGCCCGTCGTCGTGTTGTAGAAAGTGACTCCCAGATTGGGGATGCCCACCACCAAGTTCTCGTCAATCGAGCCAGGGGGGCCGCCGCCGGATGAATCCGCCGTTGTGGGCGAGCCGTAGAAGCTGACTACGACCGGCACCGGCGTCGGTGAAGGGGTGGGCCCGGGCGTCGAGCCGGGCAGCGTCGGCGTCGGCAGGGGCGGCAGCGAGGGCGTCGGCGGAAGGGTCGGCAAGGGCAGCGACAGCGTGGGTGAAGGCGTGGGCGCGTTGCCGCCGACCGTCGTATCTCCGATCGCGCCAGTGCGGACGTTGAACACGGCGGAAGCGGTCACCGCAACGTTGCCAGCGCCATCGCCGATGAGGTTGGAGATCAACGGAGTGAAGAGCTGGAAGCTGCACGTCAGGTCAACCCGGACGCGCTTGCCCACGTCATAGCTGTTCCCGCTGTCCGGAAACGTGGGCGCAGGCAAGGTGCCCGGCAGCGTGCAGTTGATGCCCCGGGCGTCCTTGCCCATCAGCTCCCGGTAACGCGCCTGCAGGCTGGTGTCGCCGCCGTTCTGCCAGGCATCCGGGTTGAGCGCGGCGAAGTTGGCGCCCACCCGGGCGACGTTGTTGAGGTTGACCCAACCCAGGTAGACGCGACCGAAGTCGACGGCAAACAGGAGGATCAACAGCAGTACGGGAATGACGATGGCGAACTCGACCAGGCTCTGGCCGCGTTCGCGCGGGCGCGAGCCGAGATCCACTCCAGTTGACGGATTCCCTCGGATCAATCCAGTCTCTGCCATCAGGCTGCACGAAAACGCCGGCTGCGCCGGTTTGGACGCTCAGTGAAGCGCGCGAGCGGGTGATGCGAATGCCCATCTAAAGTCTGTCGCGCCGCGCACGAAAGTCCCGTCCGATTCAGCCGATGCCGAGCACTCCAGCGAGAAAGTCGGCCAGAGCGTCTTCGACAAGAGCACGCGTCTGGTCGAGTGGGGACTCCGTCGATAGGCGGCGAACGCCCTGCGCGCCGCTCAGCTGCGCGGCCAGAGAGTCGGCCAGGTTCGTGCCCTGTGCCTGGAGGCGGCGCTCGATATCCGCGTTGTCCATGCCCCGCGCGGCGAGCCGGGCACGTTGCGTTGCGGACTCGCATTCGATGATCCAGACCTCGTCGCAGCGCTGCGCAAGGCCGCCCTCGATGAGTTTGATTGCTTCGACGGCGACGAACGGTGCCTGGGCTGCCGCGGCCCGCTCCAGCTCGACGTCGACCAGGGCGCGCACGCCGGGGTGGACGATCGCCTCGAGATCGCGCAACGCGCCCGCGTCGCCGAAGACCACGTTTGCGAGGGCCGCTCGATCCAGCTCGCCGAGCTCGTCGAACACGGCATCGCCGAAGCGCGCCCGGATGGGCGCCAGCGCCGCCGCGCCTGGCTGGGTCACTCTCCGCGCGAGCTCGTCGGCATCTACGGCGTCGCCGCCCAACTCCACCAGCATGCGCGCCACGGTCGACTTGCCACACCCGATCGGACCGGTCAGGCCGATCAGCGGAACCCGCCCGCCGCGGTCTACGCCGGGGCTCCACTCGCCCATCAGCGCGGTGCCTGCTCGGCCAGGGTGAGCCACGCGTCCTCGGCCTGGGCGAGGGCAGCATCGACGTCGGCCAGCTCGCTGCTGACCCTGCGCAGCTCAACGAAATTCGACTGCACGGCCGAATCACCCAGCGCCAGCTCGAGCTGCGACTTGCGCAGCCCAAGCCGAGTCAGGTCCTCTTCGACGATCTGGCGTCGGCGCCGATAAGCGTCCTTGGACAGGCGCGGCCCGCCTGCCGATCGCGTCCGGCCGGGGCTGCGCGTGGCCTGGCCGGATGCAGCACCAGCCGACTTTCGCTGGGTCGCCTGCGGCTCGGCCACAGACGCTGGCTCCGACCTTCCCGCGATGGCACCGTCAACCGTCCAGCCGGCCGATTGCGCGGCACGCCACTCGCTGTACGACCCGTTGAAGCGGGCGACGCGTGCCGGCTTGTCGTCCGTGGCACCGGCCACGACCCACAGCTCGGTGCACACCGCGTCGAGCAGGCGCCGGTCATGTGACACGACGATGACTGTGCCCGATGCGTCGCGCAGGAAGGTCTCGAGCGCCTCACGCGCGGGGATGTCGAGGTGGTTGGTTGGCTCGTCGAGGAGCAGCAGGTTGGCCGCCTGCAGGCCGACGAGGGCCAGCTCGAGCCGCGAGCGCTCGCCGCCGGACAGCTTGTCGACCGCCTTGAACACGTCGTCGCCGCGGAACAGGAAGCGCGCCAGGTACGAGCGCGCCGGCCCCTCATCCAGCCCCGCTCCGTTGGCCAGTGCCTCGAGCACGGTCGTGCCCGGCGCGGGCCGACGCCGGACCTGGGCCAGGTAGCCGACCTGCACCTTGTGACCCAGGTCGAGCACGCCATCGAGGGGCGGCAGCTCGCCCGCGATCGTGCGCATCAGCGTCGTCTTGCCCGAGCCATTGGGTCCGATCAGCCCGATCCGGGCACCGCGGCGCGCCTCCAACCGATCGACGCGAATGATCGGCTTCGAGTCGTAGCCGCCCACGAGCGCGTCGAGGCTGACGACGACATCGCCTGACCGGACGCTGCCCCGGCCTATGCCATCGAGCGTCAGCGCGGCGTCTGCGCGCCTGAGCGCACCGCTCTGGGCCTGCACCTGGAGCGCTTCCAGCCGGCGTTCGTGCTCGTGCATCTTCGAGTACTTGCGATGGCTGCGATAGCGCTGGACCAGCTCCCGTTCACGGTCGATCGAGTCCGAGCGGACCGCGTCGTCCTTGCGCGCCCGCGCGTCGCGCTCCTCGCGCTGCGTGAGGTAGGCCGAGTAGTTGCCGCGGAAGACGGTCAGGCGGCGGTCGCGCAGCTCCCAGATGCGGCCAACCGTGGCATCCAGGAACGCGCGGTCGTGCGACGCGACGAGCAGTGCGCCTGCTCGTGAAGCAAGAAGACCCTCGAGCCACTCGATCGCGGTCACGTCGAGGTGGTTGGTCGGCTCGTCGAGCATCAGCAGGTCGAGTTCGGCGACCAGGAGACGGGCCAGTGCCGCGCGCGTCTGCTGCCCGCCGGACATGGCGCTCACCGGCCGCGTCCAGTCGGCGCGCTCGAAGCCAAGGCCGGATAGCGCGGCGTCGACGCGGATGTCGAGCGAGTAGCCGCCGCGCACCTCGAACCGGTCGCGCAGATCCGCGTACTCGGCCGACGTGACGGCCTCGGCCCCGGCCGATTCCAGCTCGGCCAGCCGGCGCTCCATGGACTCGAGGTCACCGGCCCCGCTGCGCACGGCCGATCGCAGCTCGGGCGCCGAGATCAGGCCCGGATCGAGGTTTGCCTCCTGGGTCAGCAGGCCGATGGCGAGGCCCGAGCGCTGGGCGACGTGACCGGAGTCGGGCGGCTCGAGCCCGGCGGCAATGCGCAGCATCGTCGTCTTGCCGGCACCGTTGGCGCCTACCAGGCCGACCTTTTCGTCGTGCGCCATTGATGCGCTTACCGAATCGAGGATCACGAAGGTGCCGATCTCGCGCCGGACATTGCTCAGCCTGAGGATTGCCACTTCTTCGTCCGGGCCTCAGCGCTGCGCTGCGAGCATGGCGGCGACCGATGCGGTGCGATCGCGCTGCGGCAGGCGCTGGCACCAGGAGCAGAAATGGGTGCTGCGCGCGCCGACGACGATGCGCTTCGTTCGCCTGCCGCAGCGCGGACATGGCTTGCCGGTACGCCCGTAAACGTTCAAGAAGTTCTGCATCTCGCCGCGCCCCTCCGGCGCGCGATAGTCGTCGACGGAGCTGCCGCGCCTGTCTATCGCCTCGACGAGCACCGAGCGCAACGCGTGGTACAGGTCGCGCTCCTGGCCCGGGCGCAGACCGGCTGCGCTGCGCAACGGGTGCAGGCGGGCGCGCCAGAGCGCCTCGTCGGCGTAGATATTGCCCACCCCGGCCAGGAAGCCCTGGTCCATGAGCAGTGTCTTGAGGCGCGCCCTGCGCACCCTCAGCCGCCGTCGAAAGTCGCGCAGCGAGAAAGAATCATCGAGCGGCTCCGGCCCGAACGCCTCGAACAGGGCACCGGCCTCGTCAGCGCCCAGGATCTCGCCCGCCTCGTCGCGCCGATAGAGCCCCACCCGACCGAATTTGCGCGTGTCGCGCATGCGCAGCTCTGTCCCGTCATCCAGGCTGAGCACGATGTGAACGTGGCGATCACGAGGCGCGTCGGGCGGCACCACATCGAGCTGGCCGGTCATCTTGACCTGGATCGCCAGGACCGCCTCGTCGCCGGCCGAGTCCGGGCCGCGCTGGCCGGTCAGCGAGACGACCAGCCACTTGGCGCGGCGGTCCACCGATAGCACCTGCCGGCCGCGCAAAGCGGGCACGAACTCGTCCGGCGCAGGATGCTTGACCTGGCGCGGCCAGTCGAACCAGCCATCGATGATGGTCCGGCCCACGAGCCGCGGGCGCAGCTCGCGCGCGATCGTTTCAACTTCGGGCAGCTCCGGCATGTGGCGCCCTACGCCGGAATCAGCGCGAGTGACTCCCAGTCGTCGCCGCTCTTGACGTCCACGGTGAGCGGCACGTCCAGCTTGACCGCACTCTCCATCTCCTCGCGCACGATGGGGGCGATCGTTGCGACGTCCGCGCGAGGAACCTCGAGCAGCAGCTCGTCGTGAACCTGGAGCAGCATGCGTGCCCGTGCGCCTTCGCGCGTCAGGCGCTCGAAGAGCCGGATCATGGCGACCTTGACGATGTCTGCGGCCGTGCCCTGGATGGGCATGTTGATCGCCATCCGCTCCCCTGCTCCACGCAGTGACGGGTTGCGCGCCGACAGCTCGGGAATCCAGCGCCGGCGGCCGAACAGGGTCGACACGTAGCCCTGCTCTCGGGCGACGTCCTTGATCTGCATCATGTAATAGCTGATACCCGAGTAGGCCGCGAAGTAGCTGTTGATGAATTCCTGCGCCTCCGCCCGTGGAATGTTCGCCCGGCTCGACAGGCCGAAGTCGCTCATGCCGTAGGCCAGTCCGAAGTTGACCATCTTGGCCATCGAGCGCTCGTCGCTGGTCACGTCGGCGGCGTCCTTCTTGAGCACGCGCGCGGCGGTCTCGCGGTGGATGTCCGCGCGCCGCTCGAAAGCCTCCTTAAGGTGCACATCGCCCGACACGTGGGCCAGGATGCGCAGCTCGATCTGTGAATAGTCGGCGGCGAGCAGGACGACGTCCGGGCCGCCGGCCACGAACGTGTGGCGGATCTTGCGCCCAAGCTCTGAGCGGATGGGGATGTTCTGCAGGTTCGGATCTGTCGAGCTCAGGCGGCCCGTAGTGGCCACTGCCTGGTGGAACGTGGTGTGCAGGCGACCGGTGGTGACGTCGAGCAGCAGCGGCAGGGCCTCGACGTAGGTGCTGCGCAGCTTCGTGTACGTGCGCCATTCGAGGATCTTGTCGATCGCCGGGTGCGCCGGGCGCAGGTCCTCCAGGACGGCCGCCTCGGTCGAGAAACCGGTCTTGGTGCGCCGTCCCCGAGGCAGGTTCAGCTCGTAGAAGAGCACCTGTTCGAGCTGCTTGGGGCTACCGATCGTGAACTGGTGGCCCACGTCGTCGTAGATCTCCTGCTCCAGACGCGCGATCTCGACGCTGAAGGCGGAGGACAGCGTGCCCAGCGCCTCTCGGTCGATGGCGACGCCGGTTGCCTCCATCGCTGCCAGGACCGGGATGAGCGGCAGCTCGATCTCGCGCAGCACCCGGCTGAGGTCGGCATTGGCGAGCAGGTCGGCCTCGAGCGGCTCGCGCGCCGCGCAGATGGCGGCCGCCTGCAACGCCGCATGATCCGCGCCGCCGAGCGCGCCGTCAGCCGGCAGCTCAATCTCCAGCCGCTCCGACGCGATGCTGGCCAGCGTCTGGCTGCGCAACGCGGCATTCAGGATGTACGCGGCAACCTGGGTGTCCAGGGCGACCGGCGGCAGCGAGCGTGCCTCGTGCAGGGGATTGCCGGCGGCGGCAGGATCACGGCGCGCAAGCTCCCAGCCGAAGAGGAGCTTGAGCTCATGTCCGACCAGCGGACGGCCGGCGGCAAGCAGCGCATCCACCAGGCGCGGTGCGGCCTCCGCGCCTGTCGTCACGATGCGCCCCGCGCGATCGGCGATGGCCAGGCCGAGCAACTCGCCCCGCCGCGGTCGCTGGTCCGTCAGCGCCAGGCCCACGGTCAGGTCTGGCTGAGCGGCAAGCCACTCCGCGAGTCCGTCGGCGGAGTCAACGCGCTGGGCCATGGACGGGTCGCGCAGCAGCCCGGCGAGACGCTCGCGCGCACTCGCCTGGGGCGCCGCCATCGCCTCCGCCAGCGGCCGGGTGGAGGACCCTGTGCCATCCTCTGCGCGGCTGTTGCCGTCGCCGGCGGTGCTCGGCTCGCTCGCCCTACTTGGCTCGCTCGGCGCTCGGCCGCCGCCCGTCGCCGCGTCGAAGTCGAGGCTGAGCTGCATTCCGCCGCCTTCGGCCGCCATTCGCTGCGCGGCGGTGGGCCGCCCCGCGACCGCGACTGCTGGAACTGGCCCCAGTCGATCTGCCTCGCGCAGCAGCTCGCCCGGTGCATGGACGTCCTCGCCGGTCATCCCGGGCAGGCGCTCGACGAGCGAGCGGAACTCGTACTCGCGGAACAGGCGCAGGACCTCCTGGCGGTCGTAGTCACCCAGCCTGGCCGGCTCCAGCGCCAGCTCGACGGGCGTGTCGGACCGGACGGTGACCAGCTCGCGCCAGCGGAACACGTTGTCGCGGTGCTCGGCAAGCTTGGCGCGCAGCTTCTCGGGCATCACCGAGTCGAGGCTGGCATAGATGCCATCGACGGAGCCGTGGTCGATGACCAGCCGCGCGGCGGTTTTCTCGCCCACGCCGGGGATGCCCGGAATGTTGTCCGTCGTGTCGCCCTTGAGCGCCTTGAAGTCAATCATCTGGTGCGGATGGAGCCCGTAGCGCTCCATGACCTTGTCCGGGTCGTAGTAAGTCGTCTGCTGCACGCCGCCGCGGGTGGTCATCAGCGTCGTCCGGTCGCTCACCAGCTGGAGCAGGTCAAGGTCGCCTGACACGATCGTCGTCTCGACGTCTCCAGCCTCCGCCTGGCGCACGAGAGAGGCGATCAGGTCGTCCGCCTCAAAGCCCTGCAGCTGGTAGATGGGGATGCCGAACGCCTCGATGAGCTGACGGACGACGGGGAACTGTTCGCGCAGGTCATCTGGCATCTCACGTCGCGTCGCCTTGTAGTCGGCGAACTGCTCGTGGCGGAAGGTGGGCCCGGACAGGTCGAAGCAGGCGATGACATAGTCGGGTTTAACGTCCTGGAAGCCGCGCAGCACGATGCTCCAGAAGCCGAAGACGGCGTTGACCAACGTGCCCTTGCTGGTCGTCAGGGGCGTGTTGATCAGCGCGAAATAGCCGCGATAAATAAGGCTGTTGGAGTCAAGGAGCATGAGCCGCGGCACCTGCCGAGTGTACCGGCGCCCGGCCCTCAGGCCGGTCCGCTGCGCATGGCGGCCGACTTGTTCGCACCCGGCGAAGTAACAGCCAGGCTCCAGCGTTCCAGGGGCAAAAATCGTCTACATCTCGGCCGTTTGTTCCGTCCCGGCGAACAGGCGGGAAAGTAGTGGTCCGTCGAGGCGAGATGTCGGCCGATGTTTCGGCCGGGGCGATCAGCAGCGCGTCAGCGCAAGAGGCGGTCCGCGTAGCGACGACGAGCCAGTCCGGCGAAGACCAGCACGCCCAGGCTGAGAAGCGCGACCAGTATCCCGCCGTAGGTCAGCACGGTGCCCGCGTTAGTGGGACTCGCGTCCAGCTCGCCGCCCTGCGGGCGCTGTGCATCGGTATCCGGTGAGCCGTAGACGTTGTCGAACTTCTGCGTCACAGGCTCAAGCGTGGAACTGGAGGCATCCCCGGGCCGCTGTCCGTCACTCTGGCCGCCGTTGTCCGTTGATTGGATGGTCGAGGCCGGAGGCTCCTGGCCGCTGGCGATCTCAGCCGTGGCCGCGGGGGTCGATGGCGCGTGCGAGCCGTAACCCTCGAGAGGCAGCGCCGGGCTCTGATCGGGAGCCGCCGCGCGAACTTCCTGAGTGGCACTAGGGAAGCCCACCTCGAGATCAGTCGCGGGACCAGCCGGCGCGAAGGAAGGCAGTGAGCCGGCTACGGCCATCACCAGGCCGATCGAGAGTGCCACTCCGGCAACCGGTCGCAGCGTTCCCATACCCGGCCCGGCAAAGCGCCGCATGGCGCGCTCGAACCACGACCCGCGCAGCCGATCGGCCTGCTCCGGGGTGATGCGGAAGTCGCGCGGGCGCGCGGGCGCGGGCAGCTTGGACATGCTGCGCGACAGGAGCTCGATGTCCGCGGCGAGGGCCGCGCAATCTGAACAGGCCGCAATCTGCGCGCGTGCCTCATCCGCCTCCGCGGGATAGGAGTCGCCCGCCGCATGGCGCGCGACCATGAGACGGTCGTGGCGAAGGTGTTCGGAATGCATCGATCGCTGGCTGTGCACGTTCGTCTGACGCCTCTAGTCGCGCAAGAGTTCCATATCGGCTGCGAGCAGCTCGCGCAGTGCCAGCCGTCCGCGGTGGATGCGCGACTTCACCGTGCCGAGCGAGACGCCGGTCATGTCCGCAATCTCCTGGTAGTCGAAGCCCTCGACGTCGTAGAGCACGATCGCCTTGCGCTGGTCGTCAGTGATCTCGTTGAGCGCCTTGGCCAGCATGCTCGACGTGCTGCGGCGCATGGTCTCGCGCTCCGGCGACGCATCCTCACCGGCCGGCGGCTGCCACGAATCGTCCTCCCACTCGGGAAACGGGTCAGCCGGGCGCCGCTTGCGGTAGCGCAGCACGTCCGTCGCGGCATTGAGCGCGATGCGCGTCAGCCAGCTGCGGAACGAGTCGCCTCGAAAGCGCGACAGGTTGCGGTAGCAGCTGAAAAACGCCTCCTGGACGGCGTCGGCGGCAGAGTCGCGATCGTTGACGACGCGCACGACGAGAGCGAAGAGGTAGTCCTGGTAGACGGAGACGATGTCGTTGAACGCGTCAAGGTCTCCGTCCAGGGCGCGCTGGACCAGGATCCTGTCGCGCGCATGCTGTAGCTCATCGCCCGGTCTGCGCTCGCGTGGTTGTGCGCTGACCGGCTGATCCGGCTTGCTGATGGCGCCCTCGGCTGAGTCCTCCACCGCATCAGTATCGGTGCGCGGCTGGGTGACGATGGTGGCCGACTGGTCGGCGGGCTGGTGCGGCGGGTGGGATTCGAACCCACATGTCCTTGCGGACAGCAGTGTTTGAGACTGCAGCGTCTACCGTTCCGCCACCACCGCGTCTCTCCGATCTTATCGGACCAATCTGCCCAGCCACTGCTGGCCGACCAGTCCGGGCGGCCTTACCCTTGTGCCGATCGGGCGGAAACAGTGATCGGGATAGTGGAGGTGTACGTTGTTCCAACTGTCAGGCTTGCAGCTGCCGCGCTTCGAGCACAACCACGGCGGCGACTCGTGGCATGACATGCACGAGGTCTCGCCCAGCCACGATTCCGCAGAGTCGGATCCCGAACGCGATTGGCAGCGCGGTCGCGTCTTCCGCTGCTCTACCTGCGAGGACGAGATCAGGGTTTCCACGCCCGACGACGACCTGACCAGCCGCACGCCCTGACCCGCTGGGCTTCAGCGGCGCCCGAGCGAGCTCAGCGCAGGCTGAGCTCGACCATCGCATCGCCCACGCGGCGGCTGATGCCGGCCACCAGCTCGGCGTCGTAGGCGACGCCGACACGGAGCTCCATACGTTGGCTGCGGCCCGGTCCAGCCGGAATGTGAAGGACAACGGGCGTGTCGCCGGGCCGCTCGTGGATGATCGAGCGCAACGCCTGGAAGGCGATGACGATCTGCTCCTGCGCGGCCCGCGCGAAATGAACGTGTAGGGCCATCCCGGGCGCCGCCTCGCGCGGCAGTGTCGCGGCCTGTGCTTCCTGTGCCACGCGCGCGGCGGCCTCGTCCGGTAGAGCCGGCTCGTCGTCCGTTTCGCCGATTGCGCCCGGCACCAGCGCCACCGGAGCCTGGGTGGACCGGGGTCGTGCGGGCCCGAACTGAACATCGATGGTGCCAAGCACCGCGCCGCCGCGCAGCGGCGAGACGAGCGGGATGGTGCGCGTGGCCGCCGGCGCCACGGCGTCCGAGTAGCCCCCCGGGCCGACGGCGACCTGCGCCATGACCGGCGTCGCTGAGTGCTGCGCGGGGCCATGCCCATTGGCGTTGCGGAACCCGTTGCCGTTGCGCATCCCGTTGCCGTTGCGAGGTCCGCCGCGCCGGCCGCGATCGGTCGCCGCCAGCAACCGCGCGAACTCGGGAGCGCCGGCCTGCAGCGCGTCCTCCCACGTCCAGACTGCGTCGGCGAGCAGGACGGTCTCCTCGCCCTTGTGGTCGACTCGGCCGGCGACGAGGAGGATGGCATCCTCTGCCCAGGTGGCCTCGGTCTGCTCGAAGACCTTGGGAAAGACGATCACCTCGATCGTGCCCTGCAGATCCTCGAGCGTCGCGACGCCCATCGTCGCGCGTGCCTTGGTGATCACGCGGCGCACCTCCGTGACCACGCCGCCGACGCAGATGCGCTGCTGATCGAGTTCCTCACCCAGCTCGCCGCTGTACGCACTCACGTACTCACCGATCACGCCGGCCAGCTCGCCAAGTGGGTGATCGGACAGGTACAGGCCGAGCAGCTCCTTCTCCCAGCGCAGCCGCTCGCGCGACGGCGCTTCCGTCACTCCCTCCGGCAACGGCCGTTCGAGCACGGACGAGTCTGCACCGGAGTCGAACATCGAAACCTGCCCGGTGAGCCGATCGCGTTGCGTGGCCTGGCCGGCGGCCAGCGCGTCGTCGAGCGCGAGGAGCAGCTGGGCGGGGTGGCCGATGGCGTTGAGTGCGCCGACCCGGATGAGCGACTCGAGCACGCGCCGGTTGACCAGGCGCAGGTCGATGCGCGCGCAGAAGTCCGCCAGTGACCGGAACGGCCCACCTTCTGACCGTGAGGCGACGATCGATTCGATGGCACCCTGGCCCACGTTCTTGATCGCCAGCAGGCCGAACCGGATCGCATCGCCTTCGACGGTGAAGTCGAGGCCGCTCGAGTGGACGTCCGGTTGCCGGACCTCGATGCCCAGCCGGCGGCACTCGGCAATAGCCGCGGCGACCTTGTCCGTGGAGTCGCGCATCGCGCTCAACACGCTGGTCATGTACTCGACCGTGTAGTTCGCCTTGAGATACGCGGTCTGGTACGCGATGAGGCCATAGCACGTCGCGTGGGCCTTGTTGAATCCGTACCGCTCGAACGGCTCGAACGCCTTGAACACCGCGTCAATGACCTGGGGCGGCACGCCCCGCTCCGCGGCCTGCTGGACGAACTTGTCCTTCTGCGCTCGCAGGACGCTGGACTTCTTCTTGCGAATGGCATAGCCGAGCGTGTCCGCCTCCGGCCCGGTGAAGCCGCCCAGCGCCATCGCCGCGGCCATGATGTCCTCCTGGTACACGAAGATGCCGTACGTCTTCTTGAGGTACGGCTCCAGCAGCGGGTGCAGGTAAGTGACCTTCTCCTGGCCGTGCTTGCGCCGGATGTAGGCCGGAATGTTGTCCATGGGGCCCGGGCGGAACAGGGCCACCATGGCGGCCAGGTCGAGCACCGAAGTCGGACGCAGCTCCTTGACGTAGCGGCGCATGCCAGGCGACTCCAGCTGGAACACGCCCGTCGTCTCGCCCGAGGCGAGCAGGTCGAACGTCGCGGCGTCCTCGAGGGGCAGGTTGTCGATGTCAATCTCGACACCTCGCTCGGCGCGGATGAGGTCGACCGCCTGGCGCAGGATGGTCAGGTTGGACAGCCCAAGGAAGTCGAACTTGAGCAGTCCGAGAGCCTCAACGCCGTGCATCTCGTACTGGGTCATCAGTCCGTCCGAGTTGGTCGCGTGCTGGAGCGGCATCAGCTCGGTCAGCGGCTCGCGACTGATGACCACGCCCGCAGCGTGCGTCGACGCATTGCGCGCCACGCCCTCGAGCTGCTCGGCCAGCGATAGGAGCTTCTTGACACGCGGGTCCGCGTCGCGCATCTCGCGCAGCGCCGGGGTGATCTGGAGCGCCTCCTCGAGCTTGATCCCGAGCTGGTTCGGAATGGCCTTGGCGATGCGGTCGACCTCGCTGTAGCCGAAGCCGAGGACGCGGCCGACGTCACGGATGGCGGCCCGGGCAAGCATCGTGCCGAAGGTGATGATCTGGGCCACGTGGTCAGTGCCGTATTTCTGGGTCACGTAGCGGATGACCTCGTCGCGTCGCGCGTCCTCGAAGTCCACGTCGATGTCCGGCATCGTCACGCGGTCCGGGTTCAGGAAGCGCTCGAAGGGCAGCTCGTAGTGGATCGGGTCCACGGGCGTGATGCCCAGCGTGTAGGTGACGATCGAACCGGGCGCGGAGCCGCGGCAGGTGGTCGCGATGCGCTGCTCGCGCGCGAAACGCACGAAGTCGGCCACGATCAGGAAGTAGCCCGCGTAGCCCATGCGGATGATCACGTCCAGCTCGTAGTCCAACCGGCGCTGCAGCTCCTCCGTGACCGCCCCGTAGCGCTCCTTCAGGCCGCGCTCGCATTCCGCGCGCAGCCAGCTCTCGACCGTGTGGCCCTCGGGGACCGGGAAGTACGGCAGGCGCAGCTGGCCGAAGGGCAGCTCCAGGTCGACCATCTCCGCGATGCGTCTCGTATTGGCGATCGCCTCTGGAACCTCCCTGAACAGGGCGGCCATCTCTGCCGCGCTCTTGAGGTAGAACTCGGGCGATTCGAAGCGCATGCGTCCCGGCGTGTCGAGGTTGGAAGCGGTCCCAACGCAGAGCAGAACGTCGTGCGCCTCAGACTGCTCACGCCGAACGTAGTGCAGGTCATTGGTGGCCACGAGCGGAATGCCCAGCTTCGGGCCAAGCCGTACGAGCTGCTCGTTCAGCCGGCGCTGCTCGGGCAGGCCGTGGTCCTGCAGCTCGAAGAAGAAGTTGCCGTCCCCCAGGATCTCGCGGTAGCTGCCGGCGATGCGCACGGCCTGCTCCTCATCGCCTGTCTCGAGGGCACGCGCGACCTCACCGTTGAGGCATGCCGACAGGCCGACCAGGCCCTCCGAGTGCCGGGCGAGGTACTCGCGATCTATGCGCGGCTTGTAGTAGTAGCCATCGAGGTGCGCGTCCGTAACGATGCGGCAGAGGTTCTGGTAGCCGATCCAGTTCTTGGCCAGCAGGATCAGGTGATACGGCTGCGCGTCTGCCTTGCCCTCGCGGTCGGCCATCGAGCGCCGGGCGACGTATGTCTCGACGCCCACGATTGGCTTGATGCCCGCGGACTTGGCCGCCTGGTAGAAGGCGACGGCACCGTACAGCGCGCCATGGTCGGTGACCGCAAGCGAGTCGAAGCCCTGTGTCTTGGCTTCTGCGACAAGCTCGCTGATCCGTCCCAGACCGTCGAGCAGGCTGAACTCGGAATGGACGTGCAGATGCGTGAAATCGTTGGCAGCGACGGTCAAGCTCTCAACCTACGCGACGGAGCTGTGCGGGAATAGGCACTTGTCCCCGAACTTCGTCCACACCTCATCCAGTATAGAACGCACGTTCTAGCCAAGGGTCAGCACGAACGAGCGTTTCAGGGCATCGCGGCGCTGTACGGGAACCAAGCTCCGGGCTAGCCCGCTTTGGTCTGCGATCCGGGCTGCGGCTCATTGAGCCACGGTCGTTCGTTGAACAGGTCGGTCAACCAGCGCCCGAGCGGGCCGGGCGGCCCTTCGCCCTCGACGCCTGTGAGCAGGTCATCCATTGCCGCCTGGAGGCGATCCGTCAGCAGCGCCACCCCGGCCCGGTCCGCACGCAGCCCGTCGACCGAAAGCGGCGGGCCCACGCGCAGCGTGATCTGCTTGCCCAGGCGCAGCCAGCGTGTGCCGATGATCGCCATCGGGACGATCGGAACTCGGCCGCGCAGGGCGAAGAACGCTGCGCCATCCTGGAGCGGAACGATCGCGCCCTCACGATCGGACAGGCGGCCCTCTCCGGCGATGGCAAGCACATAGCCGGCCTTCAGCACTGACGTGGCGCGCCGCGTGGTGTCGATCAGGTCCGACTTGGACGGCTTGAAGGGCACGGCCAGCCGGCCCCAGCCGATGAGTCGGTTACGCCAGCCGGAACCCATGTCCTCTTCCTTCGGCCCCAGGATGAAGACACGCTGGCCGTTGGGCCAGAAGGCGAGCACCAGGAACGGGTCGACCCAATTGGGGTGGCTGAAGTTGAGCAGGTACGGTGGCTGTCCAGGAATGTGCTCTACGCCGTCCATGCGCACGCGCAGGTAGCAGCGGATCAGCAAGCGCAGTGCGTGGCGCATGAAGAGTGACTTGAGCCGCCCCGGCGGCCGCGGAGCGTAGCCGTCAGGCGCCAGCCGCGAGCCCCGATTCGAATGCTGCAACATGGGGCAGTGTGACCGGCGGCGGCACACCCTGCCCGTCGCGCTCAAGCTCGTCCAGGAAGACCGGGACGAGATCCGGGTCGAACTGGATGCCGCGCAACCTGACCAGCTCGTCCGCGGCGCGTTCGTGCGGCTTGGCCGGCTGGTACGGCCGGCCGTGGACCATGGCCTCGTACGCGTCGGCGATGGCGACGATGCGCGCACCGAGCGGTATCCGGTCGGCGCGCAGACGGTCGGGATAGCCGCTGCCGTCGAAGAACTCGTGGTGGTGGCGAATGATCGGCGCGAAGACGCGCGACGCCTGGAGCGGCTGGCAGATTCGCTCGCCGATCTCCGGATGGCGGCGCATCAGCCGCCACTCTTCCTCACTCAGCGGTCCTTCCTTGCGCAACAGGTGCTCGGGCACTCCGATCTTGCCCACGTCGTGGAGCAGCGCGCCATACGCGACGGCCTCCAGGTGCTCGCCGCGCAGGCCGACGTTGGCTGCGACGCGCGCGGCATGGTGAGCCAGCCAGCGACAGTGGTGGACGAGGCCGACGTCCTTCGCCTCGACCGCATTGGCCAGCGCGGCGACGATCTGCGTTGCTCGCTCGAGGCTGGAGATCGCACGCCGCAGACGCATCGCGCTGCGAATACGGGCCAGCAGCTCCACCTGCTGCACCGGCTTGGCCAGGAAGTCGTCCGCACCGGCGTCGAGTGCCGCGACCATGTCATCGAGGGCGGTATGAGCGGTGATGACGATCACGGGCAAGGTCGCGGTCAGCGGATCGCTGCGCAGCCTGCGGCATATGTCGTAGCCGTCAATGCGCGGCAGGTTCAGGTCGAGCAGCACCAGGTCGGGCAAGTACTCGTCGATCGCGCGCAGTCCCAGCTCCCCGTCGGCAAACGCCAGCACCCGGTAGCCGTCGCGCTCGAGCACGCGCGTGAGCAGACCGCGCTGGGTGGGCTCGTCCTCGATGATCAGCACGAGCGGTCCCTGCTCGGTCATCTCGCCGTCGGCGGTCCTCGCGATGCCGAATGAATCCATGGCGCCTCCCTGCTGCGCCGGGCACCGCACAGACGCGCGGCGGCCGACCGGCAGGTTCCAGCGGGCACGTGCGGGAACCGTCCGCCGGAGTATGCCACGCCAGGCGTGACGCGAAGGGGCGTTTCCGGCGTGTGCCCGCCTGCACAGTTCATGTTGCGGGCTATCAGGCTCCCGCGTAGCATGCGCCGGACGAGGGTCGGGAAAGTCGACTTGATATGTCCAACGAAAACGTAGGAGGAGCTCTCTTGATGCACAACCGATGGTCGCTGCCCGCAACGGCGGTGGCTGTTCTCATGCTGGCTATTGCCTGTGCAGGCCCAGCAGCCACGCCGACCGCGGCGCCGGCCACAACTGCACCCGCTTCGATGACGGCCGAGCCGTCGATGACCTCTGAGCCGTCCATGACGGCCGAGCCGACTGAAGGCCCGACTGAAGGCCCGACTGAAGGCCCGACTGAAGGCCCGAGTGAGTCCCCCTCGGCCGCCTGGAAGGTCGGCGTCGTGACCGACGTAGGTACGGTCGACGACAAGAACTTCAACGAGTACTCGTACGTCGGCGCCCAGAACGGTGCGGCCGCCATCGGTGCCGGTGAGGTGAGCGTCGCGGTTCCTGAAGACGCCTCGCAGTACGCGTCGCTCATTCAGAACTTCGTCGACACGGATCACAACATCATCGTGACCGTGGGCTTCGCGATCGCGAATGACACGGCCATCGCCGCGCTGGCGCACCCGGATGTCTGGTTCGTCGGCGTCGACCAGGCGCCATGCCTCGACGAGACTGGCGCTCCCGATGCGACGTTCACGTGCGCGGGCGACCTGGCCACGCTGCTGCCGAACTTCGTCGGCCTGCAGTACCAGGAGGACCAGGCCGGCTATCTGGCCGGCATCCTCGCGGCTAGCATCAGCCAGAACGGCAACGTGGGCGCCATCGGCGGCATCAACGTCGTACCTGCGGTCGTCAAGTACATCCAGGGCTACGAGATGGGCGCGCTGTCGGTGAACCCCGACGCAAACGTCTTCGTGGACTACGTCTCGACGTCCGACTTCGGCGTGGCGTTCAATGACCCGGCAGCGGGTCGCACGTTCGCCGATCAGTTCATCGACACGAACGATGTCGATGTCCTGTTCCAGGTCGCGGGCAAGACCGGCAACGGCGTGCTCGAAGCCGCTTGTGCGGCGGACATCCAGGGGATCGGCGTGGACGTCGATCAGTATCTGTCTCTGGATGCCGCCAACAATGCGGCATACGACTGCATCGTTACGTCGGCCGAGAAGAAGCTCGCCTCATCAGTCGAGCAGACGATCGGGCTCATTGCCGATGGCAGTGTCGTGCCCGGTCTCGCGACGTTCAACGCCGCGAACGAAGGCATCGGTCTCTCCCCGGAGGGCAGCGGTGCCGGCCTGATCACAGCTGACATCCAGGCTGCGATCGACGATGCCCTGGCCGGCATGGAAGCCGGAACGCTCGTGACCTGCCCGGAGAACTGCGGCACAGCCCAGTAGGCGGGTCCACTCCAGTAACCAGCAGAGCGGGTCGCGATTCGTCGCGGCCCGCTCTCTTCTACCCAGCCAGCGGCCACCTGAGCAGGAGGTACACGGGAGGGTGAACACAGCGCCGACCGTCACCGGCGAACCGGCCGACGGCGTGCCCGGGACCAGCGCCCCGGCGCTGGAGATGCGCGGCATAACCAAGCGCTATCCGGGCGTCGTAGCCAACGATGACATCAGCCTCGACGTGCGGCCGGGCGAGATCCACGCCCTGCTCGGCGAAAACGGTGCCGGGAAGTCGACGCTGATGAACATCCTGTACGGGCTGGCCGTGCCGGACAGCGGCACGATCATGCTCGACGGCCAGGCGGTCCGCATCAGTGGACCCAATGACGCGATCGCGCGCGGCATCAGCATGGTCCACCAGCACTTCATGCTCGTGCCGGTGCTCTCGGTCGCCGAGAACATCATCCTCGGCGAAGAGACCATGGGGCCGGCCGGCTTCCTGGATCGCGGAGAGGCGCAGCGCAGGATCGCTGCGCTGGCCAAGCAGTTCGACTTCGAGATCGACCCAAACGCAAAGGTCGAGACGCTGTCCGTGGGCCAGCAACAGCGGGTCGAGATCCTCAAGGCGCTCTACCGCGACACGCGCATCCTGGTCCTCGACGAGCCGACCGCCGTGCTCACGCCGCAGGAGACGACGGAGATCTTCCTGCTCCTGCGCCGCCTTGCTGAGAGCGGGCGGAGCATCATCTTCATCAGCCACAAGCTGTACGAAGTGCTGGCCATCGCCGACCGGATCACGGTCATCCGGCGCGGCAAGGTGGTGGGCGAGCGATCGCCCAAGGACACCAGCGAAGAGGACCTGGCCGAGCTGATGGTCGGTCGCGAGGTTCAGCTGACGGTGGATCGCGGCGAGTCCAACCCGGGTGAGGTCGTGCTCAAGGTGGACGGGCTGCGCGCCAGGGACGATCGTGGCCACCCCGTGGTGCGCGGCGTCTCGCTCGAGGTGCGCGCCGGCGAAGTGCTCGGCATCGCGGGCGTAGCCGGCAACGGTCAGGACGAGCTCGTCCAGGCGATCGTGGGCCTGCGCCCCGTAACCGGTGGCACTGTCACCCTGGACGGCGACCCGATCACCAGCGCTTCGCCGCGCCAGATTCACCAGCTGAACTGCGCCTACGTCCCGGCGGATCGTCATCGATTCGGTTTGATCCTGTCATTCAGCATCCAGGACAACCTCGTCCTGAACCGCTACATGAGCAGTCCGTTTTCGCGCAACGGAGTGCGCAACGACGAGGCAATCCTGAATGAGGCGAAGGACAACATCGCCGAGTTCGACATCCGCACCCCCTCACCCACGCTTCCGGCCGGCACCCTGTCGGGAGGCAACCAGCAGAAGATCGTGGTGGCGCGCGAATTCGACCGCGACCTCAAGCTGCTCGTCCTGGATCAGCCAACGCGCGGACTTGACGTGGGCAGCATCGAGTTCATCCACCGCCAGGTGATCGCCAAGCGCGACCAGGGCACTGCCGTGCTGCTCGTCTCAGCCGAGCTGGACGAGGTGCTCGAGATGTCCGACCGGATTGCCGTGATGTACCGCGGCGAGCTTGTCGCCGAGCGCGACGGCAGGCAGGCAGACAAGAACGAGATCGGCCTGCTCATGGCCACCGGCGGCAAGTCCGCGGCAGCGGCTGAGTCCGCGGCAGCGGCTGAGTCCGCGGCAGCGGCCGGCGACGAATGACCGAGCCGCTCAACCAACCGCCGGACAAGCCCACGGCTGAGCCCAGGCAGCCGCCGGCCAGCCCGACCAACGAGACTGGCGAGACACGCAACGCGTGGGCCGGTCGCGTCATTTCCTTCGGCAACCAGGTTTGGGCGACGATGGCCCTGCCACTCCTGGCCATCATCCTCGCCCTGGTCGTCGGGGCGGTGGTGATCATCCTGTCAAGCGCTCTGAGGCCCGGGTCGTCGATTGACTTCGGACTGCCGCTACGCGCATACGCTGCACTCTTCGAGGGCTCGCTCGGTGGCGAGAACGGGCGCGTCTCCACGCTGGTTCAGGCTGCTCCACTGCTTCTTGCCGCGCTGGGCGTGGGCATCGCCTTCAAGGCAGGCCTGTTCAACATCGGGGCTCAGGGCCAGTTCCTCGTCGGGGCTGTCGGCTGTGTCGCGGCGAGCCTGCTGGTCAGCAACAGCGACCCGTTGATTGCGGTTCCGTTTGCAGTGCTGGTGGGGGCGCTGGCTGGTGCAGCGTGGGGCTTCATCCCCGGCTTCCTGAAGGCCTTCGCCGGGGCACACGAAGTGGTCACCACGATCATGCTCAACTTCGTCGCCCTCGCACTGCTGTCATTCCTCATCACCGGACCGCTGCGTCTTGCCCGATCACCAACTCCGGTGACGCCTGACGTGGGCAACGCCGCCCTGCCGATCCTGATTGGTCGTGACGGGCACATCGGCATCCTGCTCGCGTTCCTGATCGTGCCGCTTGTTTGGTTCCTGCTCTACCGGACGACGCTCGGGTTCCAGATCAGGGCGGTAGGCGCCAACCCTGATGCGGCGCGGTACGCGGGCATGAAACCGCGCAGGCTCATCACCTTCACCATGTCTCTGGCCGGAATGCTCGCCGGCCTGGCCGGCACGATCAACGTCCTCGGCATAAACCACCAGATGAATGCGACGTTCAGCACCACCGTCGGCTTCGACTCGATCACGGTGGCGCTTCTCGGCCGCACACATCCCGTCGGCATCGTGCTCGCAGCGCTGCTCTTTGGCTCGATGCGCGCCGGGGCGGGGTACATGCAGATTCGCGCCGGTGTCCCGGCCGAGCTGGTCGACCTTTTGCAGGCGATCATCCTGCTATTCCTTGTCGCCAGCCCTGTCGTTAGCCGTCTATTCCGGCTGCGCAACGTGCAGGCCAACCTGGGTACCACCGACACGATGTCGCGCACCTACGGCAGCGAGGCCGTCCGATGAACGACCTGCCAATCATCGGCCTCGTGTTCCAGTTCCTCGGCTTCATGATCGATCAGCTGCCGACGATCGCCAGTGCCGCCATCGCTGTGTCCATCCCAATCGCCCTTGCGGCCCTCGGCGGCGTGATCAGTGAGCGCTCAGGCGTGGTCAACATCGGCCTCGAAGGCATCATGCTCACCGCGGCGTTCGTTGCCTGGGTCACTGGCGCTGCCGCCATCGCGATGCTGCCAGACGAGATGAAAAGACCGATCGATCTCTTCGGTTTGAGCATCCCGCTGCTGCTGGCTGTCGCTGCCGGCCTCCTGTCAGGCATGGCCATGGCCGCCGTCCACGCCTGGCTTTCTATCAGCGTGCGCGCCGATCAGATCATCAGCGGTGTGATCATCAACATCGCCGCCTTCGGCCTGACGGGGTATCTGCACACAATCATCTCTCAGTCGTCGCCGCGCGGAGCCGGGTCCTTCAATGATCTCGACGTCCCCTCTGCGCTGACGTCGCTGCCGGTGGTGGGCTGGCTCATTGACGTGATATTCGACCAGGGGCCGATCGCGATCTCGGCGATCATCCTGATCATCGTCGCCCAGGTGCTCCTGTTCCGGACTCGCTGGGGCCTTCGCACACGCGCCGTGGGCGAGCATCCGCGAGCGGCTGAAACAGTGGGCATCAACGTCATCCGCTTGCGCTACAGGAACGTGATCCTGTCCGGCGCGATTGCCGCGCTGGGTGGGGCCTACCTGGCGATCGAGCTCACCAGTTCGTTCCAGGCGGGCATGACCCAGGGACGCGGCTTCATCGGCCTCGCAGCGATGATCGTCGGACGCTGGTCGCCACTTGGAGCGTTCGGCGCGGCGCTGCTGTTCGCCTCGTCGACCGGCATCAGTCGCGCCATCAGCTTTGCGGCGCCCGACAATGATGTGGGCCGCTTCCTCGAGTCGATCCCGCCGCAGTTCTACGACGCGCTGCCGTACCTGGTGACGATCATCATCCTCGCCGGGGTCATCGGCCGCAGCATTCCGCCGGCGGCTGTCGGTAAGCCATACGAACGCGAGGCGGCTTCCTAGGCTTCTCGGTCCTGGGCCCGATAATCAGGGCGTGATGGATGAACGACGGCTGGCGCTGGAGATCCTCGACGCCCAGGAAAACACCGGTCCGGTGCCGCTGCTCGACGGTCCGGCGTCCGGCAGGCTGCTCGCGGATGCGAAGCGCATCGCGGTCGTGGGCGCGTCAGACAACCCCATGCGGCCGTCGCACGGCGTCATGCGCCAGCTGATCGACAGCGGCTTCGAGATCGTGCCCGTCAACCCAAAGGCGGCGACGGTGCTTGGCCTGCGCTCCTACGCGACGCTGGAGGAGGCCGCGGCCCAGGTTGGGCCGATCGACATCGTCGATGTCTTCCGCCGGCCCGAGCACACTCCGGACGTGGCGCGCAGCGCCGTCGCTGTGGGCGCAAAGGCACTCTGGTTGCAGCTCGGCGTGGTCAACTGGGAGGCAGCCCAGATCGCGCATGATGCGGGCCTCGCGGTGGTGATGGACCGTTGCACGGCGATCGAGCTGCGCCGCGTCAGCCGCTAGAGGTAGCGACCGAACCAGTCGAGCATGCGCTGGTGGCGATCCACGCGGCGGTCGGGCCGTCCGTAGACCTTGAACTCATGGTGCTCCTCGGGATAGAGGACGTACTCCACCTCGCGGCCCAGTGCGCGCAACGCACTGAACAGCTGCTCGTTGTCCGCCGGCGGGCAAACTGCATCCTCCTCCGCCTGCAGCATCAGCAGCGGCGTGTGGATGTTGGCCACGTTGGACAGCGGCGAGGACGACCACAGCTTGAGCATTCCCTCATGCGCCAGCGGATCGGCCAGTCCCATCCGTCGATTCCAATGCACGCCGAAGTAGCTGTTCGACCACGCTGAAACCTGGTTGGCGACGCCGTTCTCGCCGACCGCGGCCGAATAGCGATCGGTCACGCCGATCAGCCACTGGACCAGGAAGCCGCCGTAGGACAACCCGTACAGGCCGATGCGGCCCTCCTCCGCGAGTCCACGCCCGACCAGCCAATCCGTGACCGCCAGGGCGTCCTGGGCGTCCACGTCGCCCCACCTGCCGCTCAGAGCGTGGGCCCAGTCGTAGCCGAACGTGGCCGAGCCACGGATGTTGGGCATCACCACCCGGTACCCGGCGGATGCGAGAACCATGGCGTCCATTGACGAGCCCGGCCCAAAGGAACCCGTGGGCCCGCCGTGAAAGTGCATGATCGTGGGCAGCACGCGGTTGGCCGCCTCGCGCGGGGAGGCGATCCACGTGTTGATGGATCCGCCCGGCCCGGGGATCTCCACCTCATCCAGCACGGGCTGAGCAAGCTCGTCCTGCCAGCTCGAGCCGTCGCGCGTCACCCGCGCCGAGCTGCCGTTCGGCTGCGCAGCGTAGACCTCCGCCGCCCGACCATCAATTGCGGCTCCGAACGTCACGCGCCCAGCAGCCACGGACAATCCCGATGCGAGCACCCGGTCCTGGGTGACCATTCGCTGTTGGCTGCTCCCGTCGACGGCGACCGCGTAAGGCACGCATCGAGCGCGCTCGGCGAGCAGCACGACGAGCGTTCGATCGTCCAGCCAGTGCGGACCGGGCGAGCCGTCCATCAGGTCGAGCTCGGTCCACGCCCAGGTGCCGATCAGCCCCTCACTGCTGATCTCGAGCGGTTCCGGCGCCCCACCGTCAGCAGCGATGAGCCACGGCCTGTGGGCCACGTACTCGGCCGCATCGGCGACATCACGCCCCAGGAACGCGACCCGTTGGCCGTCAGGCGAGAAGGACGGGAAGTCCGCGTCGCCGCCGAGCGCGGCCAGCTCTCGCACTTCACCGCTGTCCACCGCGACGATCCAGATCGAGGTGCGCGGATCCAGGTCGCCGTCGGAACGCCGGTCCGCTGCAAAGGCGATCGATCGCCCATCGGGTGACCATGCCGGATTGGTCACGTCCCAATCCCCGCTGGTCAGCTGGCGTGGCTCGTTCTGCGCGTCAACCGGAACCAGGAACAGGTGCGCGCGGCGATCTCGATGCCCGTCATCGTCGCGCCAGTCGACGCGCCGTATGCGCCGCGCGACCGGCTCCTTGCCCGGCACTTCCGGCTCAACGATGTACGGCCGGTCGTCGGGCGACGGCGCGACCACCGCGAGCAGCCGGCCATCGGGGCTCCAGCTGACGCTGGATGCGCCGTGCGGCAGGCGAGTCACCTGGCGCGGCTCGGATCCGTTTAGTGACATCACCCAGACCTGGCCGGAGTCGGCGCCGTGCGGACTGCGCACGAAGGCCAGCTGCTTTCCGTCCGGGGCATAGGCCGGCGACGAGTCGCGCAGCGCGCCACGAGTCAGCTGACGCGGCGCGCTGCCGTCGAGGGATGTCGACCAGATATGTGACAGGTACTCGATGCCCTCGATATGCCGGCGCACGTAAAGAATTTCCTGACCATCCGGTCTCAGCATGAAATCTTCGATCGCGACCTGCCGAAGGATGGCGTCCGGCGTGCACTGGGCGTTCGTCATTGACTCCTCGAGTTGCGGATTGCTTTGACCAGCGCAGTCGCGCTGTGCCATTCTGGCGCTACCGCTGTCGTCGCTGCGGTGTCGCCCAGCAAGGAGAGCCCGCAGATGACCGTACCGTCACGCGATCGTCGCGCAACCGCCGCGCTGGCCGTGGTCCTCGTCCTTGTCGGCTGCGCCGCCCCAGTGCCGTCAGCCAGCCCGACCCTGGCGCCCGGCGGCAGCCCAAGCGTGGTGCCTACGGCCGAACCAACGCCTACTGCGCTCACGAGCCCGGGGGAAACGGCCGGACCCACGACCCCGGCCACGCCGGAGGTCACGCCGTCGCCGACTGCCGGCGCGACCGGCGGCACGGTGCGCATCGGCATGGGTGGCTTCCCGGACTTCCGTAATCCGGGCAACGGCCTGCTGTCCGAGTCGTACGCCCTTTACGAGCTCATCTACGACACGCCGATCGCGCTCAACTCGGACGGCTCGTACCGCCCTGAGCTGGCCACAAGCTGGACGGTGTCAGACGACACCCTGACCTGGACGCTCGAGATAGTTGAGGGCGCCACTTTCCATGACGGCGAGCCGCTGACGGCCGAGGACATCGCTTTCTCGATGAACCTGTACCAGGCCACCGACGCCTATCCCTACCTGCCCTCGTACACCGCCGGTATGACCTCGATCGAGGCGACCAGCCCGACGACGCTCGTGATCACCAGCGAAGAGCCGATCGCCAACTTCGAGTCGCGCATGGCCTTCATGTACGTCCTGCCGATGCACGTCTGGCAGGACGCTGCGGACCCGGTCGCCTTCGAGAACGAGGCCGCGATCGGATCGGGTTCGTTCAGCCTGGCCGAGTGGAACGAGGGTGAGTCGTACACGCTCAATGCCTACAAGGATCACTGGCAGTCGGCGCCCAACATCGACCGAGTGATCTTTCAGCGCTACGGCAACTCCGACGCGCGCGTTCGTGCTCTCCAGGAAGGACAGCTGGACATGATCACCGAGTTTCCCGCGACCGCTGTCCCGGCGCTGCGCAACGACCCGAACCTGGGCCTGCTCATCGCCGACCCGGTTACTGGCAGCCTGACCGACATCTTCTTCAACCTGGCTGACCCGGCCAACTGCCAATTCGACGGTGTGTGCTCGGGTCACCCGGCGTTGCGCGACGTGGCCGTCCGACGCGCGCTGTCTGCCGCCACTGACAAGCAGCAGCTGATCGACATCGCCCTGCTCGGCCTGGGCTCGCCGGGTCTGTCCCTCGTGCCCGAGTCAATGGGCGACTTCTTTGCGTCCGAGCTGAGCGACTACCCGTACGATCCGGTGGCGGCCAGCGCCGCCCTGGAGGCGGCCGGCTACGTCGACAGCAACGGCGACGGCATCCGCGAGTGCAGGGCCGACCAGGAGTGCCCCACCGGCGACCTGACCCTGCGCTTCTTCTTCCCTGACGATTCCGATACCGGACCGCGCGAGGCGGATCTCATCTCCGACATGTGGCGCGAGGTGGGCGTTGCCATCCGGATCCAGGCGCTCGATCCTGACACGCTCACGTCCGTGTGCTGCCCCACCTACGACTACGACGTGATCCTGTGGGGCTGGGGGGTTGACCCCGATCCCGCCTTCCTGCTCGGCGTAGCGCTGTGCGGTGAGATCGAGTCCGGCTTCAATGAGACCGGCTACTGCAACCCGACGTACGACGAGCTGTTCGACCAGCAGAACGTCCAGACCGATGTTGCCCAGCGCGGGCAGACCATTCGCGAGATGCAGCGCATCCTGGTGGAAGACCTGCCCTACATCATCCCGTACTACTACCAGTTGACCGAGGCATTTCGCCTGGATACGTTCACCGGCTGGCCCACGGGCAGCCCGACACTGGGGCTTGAATTGCCCGAATCGCTGACCACCCTTCGACCACTGCAGTAGTTCGCCACACGACGACATCTGAATAGAGGGGCCGACGATTTACGGACGCGGGCGCTTCCTGCTCCGCCGCTCGGGCTGGGCGGCAGTGACCGTGTTGGTCGTGCTGACCTTCAACTTCTTCCTGTTCCGCGTGCTGCCCGGTGACCCGGCCAAGTCCGGCCTGCGCGACCCGCGCCTGAGCCCGCAGGCAGTGGCCGCGCTTCAGGAGCGCTTCGGGCTGGACAAGCCGGTGCTCGTCGCGCTCGACGGGGGCGACCCGTTCGACAGCCAGTACTTCGCCTACCTGGGTGGATTGACCAGGGGTGACCTGGGCCTGTCGTACGCCTTCCGTGACCGTCCCGTTGCCGATCTCCTCGGACAGGCGCTGGTCAACACGCTCTGGCTGGTGGTGCCGGCACAGGTGCTTGCCATCGTGCTCGGCACCCTGCTCGGCCTCGTCGCGGCATGGCGACGGAGGACGCCGATTGACACGCTCGCCCTGACGTTCTCACTCGTGACCTGGTCGCTGCCGACGTTCTTCCTGGGCATCGTGCTGCTCTTTTTCGGCTCATCCTGGTTCGACTTACCCATCGCCGGCAAGGGCACGGTCGGCGCAACATTCGGCTCTGCCTGGGAGCAGCTCATCGACGCCGGGCGGCACCTGCTGCTGCCAACCCTCACGCTCAGCCTCGTGCTGCTCGGTGAGTACATGCTGATCATGCGCAGCTCGGTACTCGACGTGTTCGGCGAGGACTACATCCTGACGGCGAAGGCCAAGGGGCTCTCGACCTACCGCATCATCCGCGACCACGCCCTGCGCAACGCAATGCTGCCGCTGGTGACGCTGATTGCGCTGACACTCGGCTTCACCGTTGCCGGCGCCATCCAGGTAGAAGCCGTCTTCTCCTGGCCGGGCTTGGGCGAGCTCACCGTGCGCGCTGTCGGTCAGCGCGACTATCCGGTCCTGCAGGGCGCGTTCCTGCTGCTGGCCGTGTCTGTCGTGCTGGCCAACCTGATCGCCGACGTCGTCTACTCGTGGCTTGATCCGCGCGTGACAGAGGCGTAACGGTGGCCACTTCGGTCGGCGTGGCCCAGGCGACGGCTGTGGCACCGGCTGCCCTCCCCCGCCATCCGCTGCGCGCGTTTTTCCGCCAGCGAATGGGCATGATCGGTGCGGCGATGCTGATCGGGGCGCTCTTCCTGGCCGTCTTTGCGCCATTCGTCGCGCCGTACGACCCCTACGCCCCCACGCGGCCGACCATCCTTGACGTCTACCAGCCCCCTTCCAGCGCTCATCCACTGGGCACCGACGACGGCGGCAAGGATGTCTTCTCGTCGCTCCTCTACGGGGCACGCGTGTCCCTCCTGGTCGGCTTCACCGGAGCCGCCATCTCACTGGTCATCGGCGCGACGATCGGCCTCTTTGCCGGCTACGTGGGCGGCCGGTTGGGCGGGGCTTTGATGCGCTTCACGGACTTCTTCCTGGTCATCCCCGACCTGGCATTGCTGATCGTCCTGGTGGCCATCCTGGGCGCCAGCCTGCAGAACATCATCCTGGTCATCGGCCTGCTCGGCTGGACCACCACGGCGCGGCTGGTGCGGGCCCAGACGCTCAGCGTTCGCGAGCGCAAGTTCGTGCTGCGGGCGAAATCGATCGGCGCCTCTGACCTGCACATCATCAGGCGTCACGTCCTGCCCCTCGTACTGCCGCTGATGCTGGCCAACACGGTGCTCGTGATCAGCCTCGCCATCCTCGAGGAGTCGACCCTGTCGTTCATCGGCCTGGGCGACCCGACGGTCATCAGCTGGGGCCAGATGCTCCAGTTCGCGTTCAACCGCGGAGCACTGTCCGCCGGCGCGTGGTGGGCGCTGATCCCGCCCGGCCTGGCGATCGTGTGGGTCGTGCTGGGCGTGACGCTCGTCGGCACCGCGCTCGAGGAGATCCTCAACCCGCGCCTGAAAGGGCACCACCTCGAGCGCGAGCGACGGGGCAGCCTGCCCCCGCCAACCGCGGCGCCGGCGGCGCCCGTGGGAGAGCCGGCGCCCGGCCAGGATCGGCCGATCCTGGAGGTGCACGGCCTGAGCGTGGCTTTCGAGACGGAAGCAGGGCTGCTGCGTGCCGTGAATGACGTCAGCTTCGTCCTCTATCCGGGCGAAACCGTGGGGCTGGTGGGCGAATCGGGCAGCGGCAAGACGACTACCGCGCTCGCGCTCCTCCGGCTCCTGCCGCCGGGCGGCCGGATCGAGAGCGGCCGAGTCATGCTCGGAGGCATCGACGTCCTGCGCCTGGCGCCCAAGGAGCTGCGTGCCCTGCGCTGGTCGCGCATGTCGATCGTCTTCCAGGGTGCGATGAACGCGCTCAATCCGGTCAGGAGCGTGGGTGACCAGGTGGCCGAGGCCCTGCGCGTCCACGAGCCCGGCATCGGCAAGCGCGGCGCAAGTGAGCGCGCCGCAGAGCTGCTTGACCGGGTGGGCATCACCGCGCGGCGCGGCGCTGAGTACCCGCACACCTACTCGGGCGGCATGCGCCAGCGGGCGATGATCGCCCTGGCCCTTGCCTGCCGTCCGGAAGTGATCATCGCCGACGAGCCAACGACGGCGCTCGACGTCATGGTCCAGGCGCAGATCCTGCGCCTGCTCGCCGATCTCGGAAAGGAGTACGGCATGAGCACCTTGATCGTCACCCACGACCTCGGTGTCGTGGCCGAGGCGTGCAACCGGGTACTGGTCATGTACGGCGGCTCGATCGTGGAGGACGCGAGCGCGGCCGCCCTGTACGCCGATCCCCAGCATCCCTACACGCGCCTGCTGCTCCAATCGTTCCCCGACATCGACCAGCCCAATCGCCGCCTGCGCGCCATTCCCGGATCACCGCCCCGGCTGGAGGCCATGCCGCACGGCTGCCAGTTCGCTCCGCGCTGCCCGTTCGTCTTCGACCGGTGCATCGAAGAGCGACCGCCGGCGTACGAGCTAGACGGACGTCGCGCGGCCTGCTTCCTGGTGGCGCCGGGCGGCGAGCCGGACGGCGGGCCAGACAGGGAGGCAATTGCCAATGGCTGAGCCGGTCCTCGAGGCGCGCGACGTCAAGCTCCACTTTCCGGGCCGGCGCGGCCTGCTCGACGCGCTGCGCGGCAGGCCGGAGCTGCCCGTGCGCGCCGTGGATGGCGTCAGCTTCACCCTTGGTCGGGGGGAGGTGCTCGGGCTCGTCGGCGAGTCGGGCAGCGGCAAGACATCAACGGGGAACCTGCTGCTCGGCCTGCTGCGCCCGAGCGAGGGCGAGATCGTGGTCGACGGGGCGCAGCTCTCGACGCTGGACGCGGCAGCCCTGCGGCGCATGCGGCGCCAGGCGCAGATGATCTTCCAGGACCCGTACGAGTCGCTCAATCCGCGCCTCCGCGTGGGCGACATCGTGGCCGAGCCACTGCGCGTCCACCGCCTCGTTAGCGGCGCTGCCGAGGAACGCCGCCTGGTCGTGGAGGCACTCGAGAAGTCAGGCCTGAGTCCGGCCGAGTCGTACCTGCGCCGACTGCCCTTCCAGCTTTCGGGTGGTCAGCGCCAGCGCGTGGTCATCGCCGCCGCGCTGGTAATGCAACCCCGCGTGCTGATCGCGGACGAGCCGGTCTCGATGCTCGACGTGAGCATCCGAGCCGACATCCTCAATTTGCTCGCGGACCTTGCCGAGGATCAGGGCATCGCCATCGTGATGATCACCCACGACCTCTCCACGGTTGCCGCCTACGCTCAGCGGATCGCGGTCATGTACCTCGGCCGGATCGTGGAGATCGGCCCCACGGCCGAGGTGCTCGCCGACCCCCGGCATCCCTACACGCAGGCCCTGCTCTCGGTCGTGCCCGTGCCGGATCCCGCCCGCCGGCGCGAGCCGGTCATCCTGCCCGGCGAGACGCCCGACCCGGCGCGCATTCCCTCAGGTTGCCGCTTCCACCCGCGCTGCCCGGTCGCGTTCGAGCTGTGCCCGACGATCGATCCGCCGCTCTACGAGGTGAGCGGCGAGCATCAGGCCGCGTGCCTCTTGGTCAAGCCCCACTCAGGGCCCGAGCCGGATTCTCCGTGACGAATGCCCGTACGAGCGGCCCGGGCATGCCGGCGGCCTCCAGCCGACCCAGGAACGACCTGAGCACGTAGCCGTATCCGGACCCACCGCTGGCCTCCGTGTGGGATTGCAGGCACACGTCCTGCGACAGCAGGATCTTGTCCGCGAAGCCGGCCTCCACGAGATCCCTGATCGCGCGCACCGTCCGATCCAGGAAGTAGTCGCCATCGGCCTGGATCGTGTCGAACTGGACCCATGCGCCGCGGCGCGCCACGCGCAGGTGATATTCGCGGTCAGGCACGGTGTCGCTGTGGCCGATGATCACGCGCGCCGCCGGAACGCCTTCGGCTTCGAGCACGTCCAGCTGGGCAATGCCGACCGGCCAGCGAGCGGCGTGGGTGGTGATCGTCAAGCCCGTCGCGAGATGAGCCCGTGCGGCGGCGCGGAAGGACTTCTCCTCGGACGGTGTCAGCGTGCGGTCGCAGCCGATCTCGCCGATCACTCCGGCGCGCACGTCGGTGTCGTCAATGCCGGTCTCGATGTCCCGGATCAGGAGCGCGGCGACGTCATCAACCGGCGTCCGCGCGAACCACTCCTCGTCCAGGTACGGCCGACGGTAGAAGCCGGTGCCCATGATCACGTTCACGCCGCTCTCGGTTGAGACGCGCCGGTTGAGCAGCGGCTGGGGATGCAGCCCACGTGTCGTGCAATCGACGATCGTCGCCCCGCCCAGCTCGCGGAAGCGGACGAGCTCGGCGCGGACCAGTTCGGGATCGTTGATGAGCCCGTCGCGGCGGTACTCGCGCAGCAGGTCGATGAAGGTGTGCTCGTGAGGCATGGTCACGCCCAGCGCGGCCGGTTCGATCGGCCCGTTGACGGTCTGGATCGAGGTCAGCATGGGCGTCCGGTCCTACAGCTCATCGGATCGCGAATCCGCCGACGATGAGGATCACGCCAGCCAGGCCGACGGCCGTCCAGAGCGTGACCTGGCGGCGCATCAGGGCGCGCATCACGTCCGCACCGGTCGTTTCATCGTCCATGCCCGGGGCACCCCGCCCGCCGCGCCACGAGTCATAGCGGCGGGCGTTCTCCGACAGCCGGTCCAGCTCGCCCATGCGCGTGAAGGGAGCGCGAACGCGCCAGACGGCGAGTCCAACCAGCGCCAGGCCGGCGATCCAGAGTGCGATATTCGTCACTGCCGCAGGCGCTGCTCGAGCAGCTGCTGGACTACGGCAGCGTTGGCCTGGCCGCGAGTCTCCTTCATCACCTGGCCGGTCAGGAACTTGAGCGCCTGCTCCTTGCCCGCCCGGAAGTCAGTTACGGCGGAGGCGTTGGCGGCAATGACGGCGTCTACGGCGGCCGCCAGCGCACCCGCGTCGCTGATCTGGCGCAGGCCCAGGTCGGCCACGATCGCCGCTGCAGGCTCGCCGGTGCTGAAATGCCGCTCAAGGACCTGCTTGGCATTGGCGCCCGACAGCTCGCCGGCCTCTACCCGACCGATCAGCCAGGCCAGCTCAGCGGCTGACACGCTGCCGCCACCCGCGTCCGAGTTCGCGAGGCGCAGGTACTCACCGGTGACCCAGTTCGCGACTCGCTTGGCGGGCAGTGCCGGATCGGCCGCCAGGACGCCCTCGAAGAGCGCTGTAGCACCCTGGTCGGACGCGAGGACGCTGGCGTCATAGGCGGACAGGCCCAACGCGTCGCTGTAGCGCGCGCGCCGCGCCGCGGGCAGCTCGGGCATGCGCTCGCGGATGGCGTCGATCATCGCCGCGTCCGTGCGCAACGGCGGCAGGTCCGGCTCGGGAAAGTAGCGGTAGTCCTCCGATTCCTCCTTGAGCCGCATGGCGTACGTCTCGCCCCGTGTGTCATCCCAGCCGCGCGTCTCCTGCACCAGCCGCTCGCCCGCGTCGAGGGCGTTCGTCTGGCGCTGTACCTCGAAGGCGATCGCCCTCTCGACGGACTTGAATGAGTTCATGTTCTTGACCTCGACGCGCGTGCCGAGCGTCTCCGTGCCCACCGGACGCAGGGACACATTGGCCTCGACGCGCATCTGGCCCTCCTCCATCTGCGCGTCAGACGCGCCGATGGTCAGCAGCAGCAGGCGCAGCTCTTCGGCGTAGCGCCGGGCGGCCTCAGCCGAGCGAATGACCGGCTCGGTCACGATCTCCATGAGCGGTATGCCCGAGCGGTTGAAGTCAACCAACGAGAGCCGGCCACCGCCCGGCGCGTCCTGGTGGAGCAGGCGCGCGGTGTCCTCCTCGAGGTGAGCGCGGCGCAGGGCGACTGACAGCCGGCCCTCGGTCGTCTCCACCTCGAGCGCGCCTCCCGCGGCGAGGGGCAGGTCGTACTGGCTGATCTGGTAGCCCTTGGGCAGGTCGGGGTAGAAGTAGTTCTTGCGGTCCCAGCGCGTGGCCTCCGGGAACTGGGCGCCAACGGCCATGCCGGTCGCAAGAACGTGCTCCACGGCGCGCCGGTTGATGACCGGCAGCGCTCCGGGCAGCCCAAGGCAGACCGGGCACGTGTTGCTGTTGGGCGGCTTGCCCGCGCACTTCAGTGGAGCAGCTGCAGAACATCTTCGAGGCGGTCTTGAGCTGGACGTGGATCTCGACCCCGATGACTACTTCGTAGCGCGTCCCGGCCGGCGCGGTCATCCGCCCCGCACTGCGTCCACGAAGCGCCCGATGCGCTCGAGAGCCTGCTCCAGATCCTCGTAGCTGGTGGCCAGCGTCGCTCGCACGTGGCCTTCGCCGGACGGCCCGAAGGCACTGCCCGGAATGACCGCGACCTTCTGCTCGAACAGCAGGCGCTCGCTGAACTCCTCGCTGGTCAACCCTGTCGAGCGGATGTCCGGGAAGGCGTAAAAGGCGCCGAGCGGGTCCACCGTTGGCAGTCCGATCGAGTTCAGGCCGGCAACGAACATGCGCCGGCGGCGGTCGTACTCGGACACCATCTGGAGCACGTCCGGCTCGGCCGTGGTGAGCGCCACGACGGCGGCGTCCTGGGCCGTGGTCGGCGCGGACATGATCTCGTACTGGTGGACCTTGACGATGCCCTCGAGCAGGTCGGCCGGCGCACACACGTAGCCCACCCGCCAGCCGGTCATCGCGTAGGCCTTGGAGAAGCCGCCCATCAGCACGGTCCGCTCGCGCATGCCGGGCAGCGTGCTGATCGGGATGTGGCGGTGGCCGCCGTACACGAGCCGGTCGTAGATCTCGTCGCTGACCACGATCAGGTCGTGGCGCACGGCGATCTGGGCGATGGCGCGCAGGTGATCCTCGGACAGGACGGCGCCGGTGGGATTGCACGGGTAGCCCAGGAAGAGCACCTTGGTGCGCGGCGTGATCGCCGCTTCCAGGCTGGCCGGATCCAGCTCAAACGAATCGGCGGCCGTGGTGCTCACGTAGACGGGCACGCCGCCGTTGAACAGCACGGCCGGCAGGTAGGCAACGTAGGAAGGCTCGTGGAGAACCACCTCGTCGCCGGGATCGACGATGGCGGCCATAGTCGCGGCGACCGCCTCCGACGCACCGACGGTGATGCACATCTCCGTCTCGGGGTTGTAGGTGATGCCGTACAGCTGCTCCAGGTGGGCCGACAGTGCGCGGCGCAGCTCGATCGTGCCGTAGTTGCTGGTGTAGTGGGTTCGACCGGCGCGCAGCGAGCTGACCCCGGCCTCGATGACCTGCGTGGGTGTCTCGAAGTCCGGTTCGCCCACGCCCAGACTGATGACGTCGGGCATCGTGGCGATCACGTCGAAGAACTTGCGGATGCCCGACGGCGGCACGGCCCGCACACGCTCGGACAGGCGCTGGCGGACGCTCAGCTCAATCGACATTTCTTGGACTCCATGACCGTTCGGCCGAGTATAGGTTCAGGCGGCTGCGCGAACCGAAGCGGCACGCTCGGCGGCCGGAGGGGTCGCCGGATCCTCCAGCGTGGCGAGGTCGTGCGGCTCGACGCTGCGCCAGGCGGCGTCGCGCGTGATTGCCTCGTAGGCGCGGCCTATCTGGAACAGGCGCAGCTCGTCCCATGCGCGGCCGATGAGCTGGAGTCCGACCGGCAGACCGTCCGAAAGGCCGCACGGGATGGACATCCCCGGCAGGCCGGCCATGTTTACCGGCAGCGTGCACGCGTCCGAGAGGTACATGGCGACCGGGTCGGCCATCCGCGCGCCGAAGCGGAAGGCAACGGTGGGGCTGGTCGGCGCAACCAGGGCGTCGACGTTCGCAAAAGCCGCATCGAAATCCTGCTTGATCAGGGTCCGGACCTTCTGTGCCTTGAGGTAATAGGCGTCGTAGTAGCCGGCGGACAACGCGTAGGTGCCGAGCATGATCCGGCGCTTGACCTCCGCACCGAAACCGGAGCCGCGCGTCTCCCCGTAGTCGGCGATGTAGTCCGCGCCGGGCAGCCGGATCGAGCGCCCGTAGCGCACGCCGTCGTAGCGCGCCAGGTTGGCCGAGGCCTCTGCCGGCGCAATGATGTAGTACGTCGCGAGGCCGTAGTCCGTGTGGGGCAGGTCAATGTCGACGATCTCCGCGCCGGCATCGGCGAGCTGCGCCACCGCATCTCGGATGAGCGCCTCCACGCCGGGTTCCATGCCCGCCACGAAATACTGCCGGGGCAGGCCCAGGCGGACACCGCGCAGGCTCGCGCCGGCCTCATCGTCGCTGGCGGGCAGCGCGGCCGCGTAATCAGGCACGTCGAGCGGCGCGGACGTGGAGTCGCGCTCGTCGCGGCCGGCGACGGCGCCGAGCAGGATGGCCGCGTCGCGCACGTCACGCGCGAATGGGCCGATCTGGTCCAGCGACGAGGCGAAGGCAACGATGCCGTAGCGGCTCACACGGCCATAAGTGGGCTTCATGCCCACGATGCCGGTCAGTGCCGCGGGCTGGCGGATGGAGCCACCCGTGTCGGTGCCGATCGACAACGGCGCCTGGAACGCGGCCACGGCCGCGGCCGATCCTCCACTGCTGCCGCCAGGCACGCGCTCGAGGTCCCATGGGTTGGCCGTTGGCCCCCAGGCCGAGTGCTCGGTAGACGAGCCCATCGCGAACTCGTCCATGTTCGTCTTGCCGGGCAGGACAGCACCGGCAGCCTTGAGGCGCTCGGAGATGTGCGCGTCATACGGGCTGATGTAGCCGTCCAGGATGCGGCTGCCGGCGGTTGCCGGCTCGCCCCGCGTTAGGACCAGGTCCTTGAGCGCGACCGGGATGCCGAGCAGTGCCGGCAGTGCCGCCAGGTCCGCCTCACCACCGGCGCGCGCGGCGCTGATCCGGCTGTCGGCCGCGTCGGCCTGGTCGAGTGCCGCCGTGCGATCCAGCCAGTGCCAGGCATGGAGCGGGCGGTCGGTTCGCTCGATCCTGTCCAGGTGCGCAGCGGCCAGCTCGCGCGCGCTGAAATCGCCGGTGCGCAGGCCGTTCGCCATCTCGTGCGCGCTGAGGCGGGTGAAGTCGGTCATCCGGCCGGACTCAGGCGCTCAATTGCCGTGCTCACCCAGGATCGGCGGCACGACAAAGTAGGGTCCATTGCGCTCCGGGGCGAGACCCAGGACGTCTTCCGCGGCAAGGCTGGGGCGCACCTCGTCCTCGCGCAGGATGTTCTGCAGCTCGATCGTCTGGGCGGTGGGGCCGATGTGATCGGTGTCCAGCTCGGCCAGCACGGCGTACTGATCCAGGATGTGGTTGAGCTGCCCCTCCAGCCGGCTCAGCTCATCATCGCTCAGGCCCAGCCGGGCAAGGTGGGCGACGTGCTCAACGTCTGTGCGCGACAGGGTGGCCATGGCCGAAGGATAGACAGCGGCGCAGACAAGCGCGGAGGCCGCCCCGACGGGGGCGGCCTCCGGCCATCAAGTCCTCTTGGTGACGATGCAGTTGAACGCGGTGCTACTTGCCCGTGTTGACGTACTGCATGCAGTCGCCCTGGTTCTTGAAGCTGGACCCGTCCGCTCGCGAGCGAGCCTGCCAGCCGTTCTTCTTGCACTCGCCCGCAGTTGCGGCCGTGGGGTGAGAGGCCGTGATCGTGAATGCCGGCTTGAACCCGGTCCAGCAATCGGCGTCGAGCCGGAAGGTTCCGGTACCGCCAGTGCCGCCGTCGCAATAGAAGGGGCCGTGGCTCGAGTCGAGGTAGGCATCATCCGGCGCAGGATTGGTGCCCGCACTCTGCGTCACTGCCGGGTCCACCAGGCCCACGTTGAGCGAGTCATAGCCGCAGCCACCCGACTCGGAATAGCACGCCGCACCCGATCCCATCGGCGCCGAGCCATAGTGGGTGGTGTTGTACGCGACGCTGACGATGGCGTTGTCGGGCAGGGTCAGGTTGAGGCTGGCCATGTCGAACGTGATCGGCGTGGCATAGCCGTTGAAGCAACCGCCCGCGCCGTCCTGCCAGCGGCCGCCCGTACAGTCGGGGTCGGAGCTGGGCCGGTACGGGATCGCAAACGTCTGCGTCGTCGTCGCCAGCAACGCGCCAACGGCCGCGCCCGGGCCAACGGCATACACGTTGACGGTGATCGGGTGCGAGAAGGTCGCGCCCGGAGTGGTCGAGCAGTCAGCCGAGTACCAGGCGCCGGACTCGCAGCCCCAGCTGCTCATCAGCACCGTTATCTCGCGCAGCCTGCGCGGGCCCGGTGCGAAAGCCACCTGGTCACCGAACTCTGACGTGCTGGTCGCCGCGTAGCCAAGGCTCACAACGTTGGACGGTGTTGGGTGAGGCACTGTGTCGTAGATCACAGTGCCCGCGGCGAAAGCCGTGCCTGGCAGGAGCAAACTCGCGGTGAGCACCGCGAGCACGCCAGATCGGCGCAGTCTGCGCATTGGTCCGAACCCTCCGATCCCTCTTCGGTGCGGCGTCCATGCGCCCACTCGGACGAATGCTAACCCCCGTGTCTAGTACGTTAGTACTAGCCCTCCGGTGGCGCGAAGACGACCAGCACGGACAGCTTGCTCGCGATGCTGTGGAACCTGTGCGCAACGCCGGCCGCGATGAAGACAACGCTGCCCGGCTGGACTGGCCGCTGGTCGCCCGCTACCTCGAGCACGGCACGGCCCTCCAGGACGATGTACAGCTCATCCTGAGCGTGCGGCTGCTGGTCATCGTCCGCCCCGGCATCCAGGGCATACAGGCCGGCGCTCATGGAGTCGCGCCGCAGGAACTCCAGGTACGGCTCGCCCTTGACCAGCTGGCGAGCCATGAGCGCAGCGCTCTCGTGGCGCTCGTATTGGGTGGGTTCGTCGGTCATCAGCGCCTCCTCTTGTCAGTCCGGCTTGCCAGTTTGAAGCAGACGCCGAAAGCCGTCCTCGTCGAGTACGGGCACGCCCAGAGTTTCCGCGCGGGCGAGCTTCGTGCCGGCGTTCTCGCCGGCCACCACAAAGTCAGTCTTCTTGCTGACCGATGCGCCGCGGCTTGCCGCCGGCGGCGCGGATGGCCTCCTCTGCCCCCTGTCGGTCGAAGCCCTCGAGCGTGCCCGTGACCACGACGGTCCTGCCGGCCAGCGGCCCGTCCGCCTCGGCCGCCGGCTGAGGCATCGGCCGCTCGGGCTCGACGCCGGCGTCGACGAGGTCGTCCAGGACGTCCGCCGTGGCCGGATCCTGGAACCAGCGCTCGAGGATCGTGGCCGCGGACGGCCCCACCCCGCTGATGGTCTCGAAGTCCTGGGCCGTCACTGATCGCAGCTCGTCTGCGACACGCTTGAACCAGCCGTTTGGACCGCTCATGAGCTCGTCCTCCGCCGGCGGCCAGCGCCGCGCCAGCCAGTCCGACAGGTCGATCGCCGTCTGGCCGCCCACCTGCGGGATGCCCAGACCGCTGATGATTCGATACAGCGGACGCACGCGCGACCGATCGATCGATGCCTTCAGGTTCTCAGCGCTCTTGCGCGCGAAGCGATCGAGTGACTCGAGGTCCTCCACCGTCAGGCGGTAGAAGTCACCGCGGCGCTTGACCAGGCCGCGCTCGAGAAGCTGAACAAGCACCTTCCAGCCGGCTCCTTCAATGTCCATCGCGCCGCGGCTCACGAAATGGCCGAACTCCTGGCCGACACGGGCTGGACAAGCAAGATTGGGACAGTAGTGGCGCACAGCATCCGGATCGCGCGTTACGGCCGTGCCGCAGACCGGGCAACCCGCAGGCATCTCGAACTCGCGCTCGGCGCCGGTGCGCCGCTCGGTGATCGGGCGGACGATCTCCGGGATCACGTCGCCCGCCTTGTGGAGCACGACGTGATCGCCGATGCGGATGTCCTTGCGGCGCACCTCGTCCAGGTTGTGCAGCGTTGCGCGGGCCACCGTCGAGCCGGCCACCTGGACCGGCTGTCAGGTGGGCGACGGGAGTCAGTGTCCCTGTCCGGCCCACGTACGGAACGATGTCCTCGACGATGGTCTCGACCTGCTCGGGCGGGTACTTGTAGGCGATCGCCCAGCGCGGCGCGCGCGCGGACACGGTGCCCAGCCGCTGCTGGAACTCGATTGAGTCGACCTTGATCACCACGCCGTCCGTTTCGTACGGCAGGTCGTGGCGCGGCTGCTGCCAGCGCTCGATGAATTGGATCACGCCATCAAGGTCCAGCCCGGCCGCGCGATTGGACTCGACGGGCAGGCCGAGTGCCGCCAGCCGATCGAGCGCCTCAGCCTGGCCGGCCACCCCGTCGCCGCCAACGAGCGAGTAGAACCAGGCGGCCAGGCGCCGGCTGGCGGTCACCTTGCGGATCTATCTGGCGCAGGGAGCCGGCGCCGCTGTTGCGCGGGTTGGCGTATAGCTGCAGACCGGCCTCCTCGCGTTCGGCGTTGATGCGCGCGAACTCCGCCTTGGGCATGAACACTTCGCCGCGCGCCTCGACGTCGACCGGCTCCGTGAGCTCGCCCGGGGATGGATTCGATCGTGCGCAGGTTCGCCGTGACGTCCTCACCGGTCGTGCCGTCGCCGCGCGTGGCACCCCGCACCAAGCGTCCGCGCACGTAGCGCACGCTGACCGCCAGGCCGTCGATCTTGAGCTCGGTCACGTAGCGCAGGGCCTGTGCGCTCTCGTCGTCCGACAGCCCGAGCAGCTTGCGCGCACGGGCATCAAAGGCGCGCACCTCGTCGAACGAGAAAGCATTGTTGAGCGACATCATCGGCGCCGAGTGGCGCACCTTGGTCAGCTGAGCGCTGGGCGCTCCGCCAACGCGCTGCGTGGGCGAGTCAGGCGTGCGCAGCTCGGGATGCTCGTCCTCCAGCCGCACCAGCTCGTGGAACAGCGCGTCCCACTCGGCGTCCGTGATCTGCGGCGCGTCCTGTTCGTAATAGGCCTGGTTGGCGCGCTCGATCTGCTCGCGCAGCTCAGCGGCGCGAGCAACAGGGTCCGTCGCGGTCACACTTCGAGGTTAGCGCTCAGTTGCGCGGCGGGAAAAAGATGTCCACCGCCAGCTCGATCTGCTCCGGAAAGTCCAGGTCGCCCGGATCACCAAGGGCGTCGACGGCGAAGTTGTCCGGGGTCGGCTGCGACCGGTCCTGGTTGCAGAACCCGCCGGCGCTGAAGCTGTCGCCCCAATCTTCGCGCGGAACGAAGACGACGTGACCGGCGTACCCGTTGCTCACCAGGTTCCAGGAGCGGCCATGTGTTGGAAGGTTGCCATGCGCGTCACCTGTGTCCGCGCGCGGTGGAAGCGAGTGATCGGTCGCCAGGATGTAGTGCTGGAACTGGCCCTGGTTGTGGAAGAACAGGGTCTCGTAGTAGACATCGGCGCCGATCAGGTGGTTGTAGGGCAACGACGACTGGAAGCCGGTATCCCGGTCGTCGTCGACGTCCGACTGGAAGATGTAGACGCACTGGGCCGCCTCCGGGAACGGGTCCGGCAGTCCGGCGCCGAACGTCGACCACGAACACGATGTATTCGCCGGCGGGCATCGGGCCCGGTTGGTTGCACGAAGTGAAGAAGGAAACGTCGTCGTTCTCGCCGGAGGTTCCGCAGGCATGCGACGACAGCGCCACAGCCTGCCCCGCGGTCACGTCGTGGCCAAAGGCGGATGCGCCGGTCATGTCCATGTGTGGCGCCTGGGCCGTCGCCGGCGAGCCGTCATGCGGCAGGTAGAGCGTTCCCAGGCCATCGCCAAAGAATGGGATCGTGGCCGGCACCTGGATGGTGCCGTTGGAGATCGCGCCGATCGCCTCCTGGACGCCGGCCTGTCCGGCGAGCGTGCCGGGCGGGGTCGATGCCGAGCTCGCAGTGGCGGTCGCGCTGGCCGTGGGTGAAGCAGTCAGGACCGGGGTCTCGGTCGGCTGGACACCCGGCGTACCGCTCGGACTTGAGCTGGCCACGGCAGTGGCTGTCGCCGTCGCTGAGGCGCTCGCGGTCGCTGTGGCCGTTGCCGTGGGGGTCGCCGTCGGCTCTGGCGGCGGCGCCGTGGGCTGGCCCGTAGAGGGCGGGAGCAGGGTGGTGCAGCCGCTCAACACGGACGTCATCAGGATCGCTAGAGGGATTGCTGCGCGGCCGGTGATGCTGGCTCGGCGTGACACGTTCATTCTCCCGGAGCCCCCTCGACCCCCGCTCCCCCAAATCATCTACGGGCGGTCAAGACGCTGACACCGGTTAGCCGACTGATCGCGAGCCCGCACTCGCCTTCAGGCTTCGAGCAGCTCCAGGTTTGCCAGCGATGCGAGCAGCTTCTTCACGCCGCGCTCGGGGAAGGCCACGGTGACCTCCTCGTCGTCGCGCGTCAGCTTCGACGTGACCACGGTCCCCTCCCCGAATGCCGCGTGGCGAACATGGTCGCCATCCCTGTAGCGGCGCTCGCCGGGCACAGCCGGGCGGGCAGGGACGGCGGCTCGGCGCGCAGGCAGGTCAGGCGTGCTGCTGGCTCGCGCAGCATCATCCGGCAAACCGATCGGCGGCCACCGGTCCCACGGAGATCGGACGCCGTCCGGCGGCGCCTTGGCGCCGTAGTACGCGTCACGCCGCGCGGCCAGGTCGCGCGACGTGGTGAACATCTCGCCCTCGCGCGGGGCACCAGGGGCGGGCGTGTACCCACCGCCGGGTGGCAGAGCGCGGCGAGCGCCCCCATTCTCGCCGCCGCCGGTCCAGCCCGCGCGCCGGCCCACGAGGCGCGAGGCGCCACTGGGACGCAGGATGTAGGACAGGTCGTAGCCCGTGCCGGCGCGCTCGTCGTCCGGCCGCTGGTCGTCGTCCGCGTCATCGTGCGCCGACGAGTCTTGGGCCGTGCATCAGCTCGGCCGGGATCTCGAGCAGGAAGCGCGACGGGATGGAGAAGCCGCTCCGGCCCCAGGTGGCGCGCGTGGCGGCGTGGGTCAGGTAAAGCCGGTGCCGTGCACGGGTCAGGCCGACGTAGGCGAGGCGCCGCTCCTCCTCCATCTGCTTCTCGTCGTCGAGCGCGCGGGAGTGAGGAAAGACGCCCTCCTCCAGGCCGCTGATGAAGACGATGTCGAACTCGAGGCCCTTGGCAGCGTGCATCGTGATCAGGGTTGCTGCGTCTGAATCCTCTTTCGTACGAGTCCTGGTCCGCGACCAGCGCCGTCTCCTCCAGCAGGCGGTCGACCGCGTCCTCCGGCTCCAGGTCGGCGTATCGGGCGACGACCTCGCGCAGCTCGAGCAGGTTCGCCCAGCGGTCCTCGCCCTCCTGCGATCCGTCGATGAGCATCTGCCGGTAGCCGCTCTGCTCCAGCACGGCGTCGAGCAGCTCGGGCAGCGCGAGGATGCCGATGCGCATGCGCAGCGACGCGATCATGGCCACGAAGCCGGCGATTGCCGAGCGCGCCCGACCGCCCGACTCATCGCTCGCGGCGATCGCCTCCAGCGCCTGCCAGACGTTGCCCGCCACGCCGCCCCGCCTCGTCGCGCACCAGGGCCACGGTCTTGTCGCCGATACCACGCCCGGGGACGTTGATTATCCGTTCGAAAGCGGCCGAGTCGAAGTCGCTGCGCAGCACGCGCAGGTAGGCCAGCGCGTCCTTGACCTCGCGCCGCTGGTAGAAGCGCGTGCCGCCCACCAGCTGGTAGCGCAGGCCGTAGCGCAGGAACGCCTCTTCGATCGCGCGGCTCTGAGCGTTTGTGCGGTACATCACGGCGATGTCGCGCAGGCGGTGCTGGCGCTCGTCGCCCTCGTCCGCGCGGCGGGCGAGGAATGAGCCACCCGCACCACGGCCGCCGACGAGCGCCTCGATCTGGCGCGCGATCCACTCGGCCTCCTCGTCCTCCGAGTCGGCCTCGAAGTGCTCGATCGGGACGCCGCGCGGGTTCTCCGTCCACAGCTTCTTGTCCTTGCGCGCCTCGTTGCGCGACACGACCGCGTGGGCGGCATCAAGGATCAGCTGCGTGGAGCGGTAGTTCTGCTCGAGCTTGACCACGGTCGCGTCGGGATAGTCACGCTCGAAGTCGAGGATGTTGCGCAGGTCCGCGCCGCGCCACGAGTAGATCGACTGGTCGTCGTCGCCCACGACGGCCACGTTCTTGCGCTGGCCGGCGAGGTGGCGAATCCACAGGTATTGGGCGCGGTTGGTGTCCTGGTACTCGTCGACGTGCAGGTAGCGCCAGCGCTCGTGGTAGTGGGCAAGAACGCCCGGTGCCTCGTCGAAGAGGCGCACCGCCTCGTTGAGCAGGTCGTCGAAGTCCAGCGCGCTCGCCTCGCGCAGCCTGACCTGGTAGCGCTCGTAGGCGCGCGCGGCAATCTCCTCGTGATAGCCGCTGGCGATGGTCGCCGCCCGCTCGGGCGTCACCAGGTCGTTCTTCCAGCGCCCGATCTGGGCGAGCAGCGCCGTCGGCTTGATCTCGCTCGAGCCGACCAGCTCGAGCCCGCGCATGACGAGCTTCATGGTCGATGTCTGGTCGTCCGTGTCGTAGATCGCGAAGCGTGGATCTGATGCCGATTGCCGATCCGTCACGGCGCAGAACGCGCGCGCAGAGCGAGTGGAAGGTGCCCATGGCAACTTCGCGTGCCTTGTCGCCGACCAGGTTCAGGATCCGCGCGCGCATCTCCGCCGCGGCCTTGTTGGTGAATGTCACGGCCAGGATCTGCCACGGCTGGACGCCCTTGACGCCGACGAGATACGCGACGCGATGGGCGAGCACGCGCGTCTTGCCAGATCCTGCGCCGGCCAGGATGAGCAGCGGCCCCTGGGTCGTCGTGACCGCACGGGCCTGCTCCGGATTGAGTCGCGTCACGATCCGCGCGCCGAGCGCCTCCCGCTCTTCCTGCCCAGAGCCCTGCTCGGAGGACTGCTGAGCATCGCGCGCGACCTTCTCTGGCGGCCGGCTGCCGCGCGACGAGAACCAGTCCGCGAAATGTGGCGCCCCGTCCGTTTGCTCAGCGTCTGAGCTCACAGCCTGGGTGGTCGCGGCGCCCTTTCGCCTGCGCCCGCGGGCCCGTGGGTCGGGCGACTCCTCGGGCGGGAAGATCTCCTCGCCGGGCGGTGCATCGGGCGGCGGAGCGTCGGGCGCAGAGGCAGCGTCGCTCAGCCGGCCCACCTCATCGTCCACGCGGCCATCGTAGCCAACAATGCGGCTGGGCCGGCCGGAGCGAACTCGCACCTTGGCTCCAAACCTTCTATTTCCATACGGTGGTCTGCTATTGTCGGAGTGCCCGGCCGGTGAGGGACCGGCGGCCGCTCTGGAGGGTCAGATGAGGCGTTTCGTGGCGGCGGCGTTGGGGGCGTCGCTCTTGCTGTTGGTGCCGTCGGTGACGATCGTCATGGCGGCTGAGCTGACCGGCGGCTGCACCATGCAGGTGCGCTCCTTCGATGGACCGAACGCCACCGGCAACGAGGTCGACGAAGGCCAGCTTGGCGGCATCGTCGCCGAAGGCGGTGTCGGCTCGCAGTCGAGGCCGTTCAAGGTCGATCCGGAAGGCAGCGTCGACTTCGTGTTCACGACCGGAACGACGGTCTTCGAGAACAACAGCTGGTCGATCTACGCGCAGGGCATACCCACTCCCCTGTTGACCGGCCAGGACGACAACCCGCTCGATCTCGATGAGCGCGGCGTGGTCAGCCTGGGCGACCAGCTCAGCCGGCTGCCGGTCAAGGTCGTCGGCACCTTCTTCATCAGCGGCGACTTGGTCGGCAACGGCGGCACCAGCCGCTGCCATGGCGAAGGCTACGTCCAGGTCCTGGGTGATCCCACGGGCACGCCGGCCTTCCTTGCTGCCGTGGCCCTGCTGGCCATCTCGGCCTTCGGGCTGCTCGTGGCGACTCCGTACAGCACGACCTGGGAGACCGACCCCAACTCCGGTGAGCGGCTGCGCAGCGGCCCACTCGACCGGGTCTAGGCAGAGGTGACGAGATGATCCAGCGCAAGAGGCGCCACCCGTGGCGCGGCATCTTCTTCGGCCTGCTGCTTGGACTGGGACTGGGCCTGATGGCCATCGTGTACGGCTTCTACGTCCTTGGGCCGCTCACGCCGTGGATTCTGGTCGGGGCCGGAGTGGTCATCGGCCTGCTGATGGCCTTCATGCCACGACCGTGGGGTCGTCGTCCGGCGCCGGTGGTGCACACCGAGGTCTAACACTCGACGTCCTCGAGCGACCTCGACCCGAACCTGTAGGCTGGCCGCATCATGGCCAGCCTGCCCACCGGCACGCTCACCATACTGATGACGGACATCGAGGGGTCCACGCGCCTTCTCCAACGGCTGGGCTCTCCGGTGTACGCGAGGGTTTTAGGCGAGCACCATCGGCTGCTCCGCTCGGTGATCGCCGCAAATGCTGGCGTCGAGGTGAAGACCGAGGGCGACTCGTTCTTTGCCGTCTTCCCACGGGCGCCTGATGCGATCCAGGCCGCGGTCTCGGCGCAGCGCCGCCTGGCGCAGGTCGAATGGCCCAACGAGGCAGACGTCAGCGTGCGCATGGGCATCCACACCGGTGACGTGGAGCTCAGCGAGGGCGAATACGTCGGCCTGGACATCCATCGCGCAGCTCGCATCTCGGCTGCGGCTCACGGTGGCCAGGTTCTCCTCTCAGGGGCCACGGCCGCGCTCGTCGTGGAGTCGCTGCCGGAGGGGGTGGCCCTGCGTGAGATCGGCGAGCACCTGCTCAAGGACATAGAGGCTCCGGAGCAACTTCAGCAGCTCGTCATCGATGGACTGGCGGCCGATTTTCCAGCGCCTCGTGCGCTCGCGACGCGCCTCGACTTGCTGCCGGCGGAGATGTCCAGCTTCATTGGCCGGGAGGCCGTGCTGGAACGTGCGCGCGAGCTGCTGGACAGCACCCGCCTGCTGACCCTCACGGGCCCGGGCGGTACGGGTAAGACGCGGCTTGCGCTCAGGCTTGCTCGCCAAGCGGCCGACGGTTACCGCGACGGTGCAGCGTTCGTTGGCCTCGCCTCGATCACCGATCCGGGGCTGGTGATGGCCACGGTGCGCCAGCAGCTGGGCGTAGCCGAGCAGCCCGACAAGAGCGCGCTCGAATCGCTCGCCGAGCGACTCAACGGCCGGGAAGTGTTGTTTGTTCTGGACAACTTCGAGCAGGTCGCGAGCGCGGCGCAAGAAGTGGCCGGCCTCCTCGAGGCTGCGGCGGACCTGACGATCGTCGTCACCAGCCGTACTGCGCTGCACCTGACCGGTGAGCAGGAGTTCGCGGTACCGCCGCTCGCGACACCGGAAGCTCACGAACTGGCCGACTTGGACCTGCTCGCACGCTCCGAGGCGATTGCGCTCTTTGTCCAGCGTGCCCGGGCGGTCAGTCCCGCTTTCGAGCTGACGGCCGCCAACGCCGGGGCGATCGCCGCCATCTGCGCCCGCCTGGACGGCCTTCCGCTGGCGATCGAGCTCGCTGCCTCGCGCGTCAAGCTGCTCCAGCCAGCCGCACTGCTGGGGCGGCTGCAGAACAGCCTCGACCTGCTCCAGTCCACGGCGGCCGACCGGACGGATCGCCAGCGCACGCTGCGCGGCGCCATCGGCTGGAGCTATGACCTGCTCGATCCGCCTGAGAGGCTGCTTTTCCGGCGCTACGCCGTGTTCGTAGGTGGATGGCGCCTGGACGACGCCACGCCGATCGTGACGGCCGCTGGGCCGCTCGGGCATGATTTGCTCGACGGCACCAGTGCGCTGCTCGACCACAGCCTCGTTCGCCAGATGGAGAGTCCTGCCGAGCCGCGTTTCACGATGCTCGAAACAATCCGCGAGTTCGCCCGGGAGCAGCTGCTGGCCAACGAAGAGCTGCACGCCACTGCCGCCGCGCATGCGGGGCGGTTTGCAGCGCTCGTGGACGAGGCGGAGCCGGAGCTGACGGCAGGCCCGAAGTGGCTGGAGCGACTCGAAGCCGAGCAGGCCAACATACGTGCCGCTCTTGGCTGGCTGGCCGAAAATGACATTGAGCGGGCGCTGTGGATGGCCGGAAGATTGTGGCGATTCTGGCAGATGCGAGCGCACCTGCGCGAAGGTGTCGCGGCGACTGGCGACTTGCTCGATCGCCCCGCGGGTCGACAGTTCCCCAGCGCGCGCGCCAAGGCGCTTGTGGGCCTGGCCGGACTGGTCTACTGGCAAAGCGACTTTGATGCTGCTGGGCGCCACTACGAGGAGGCGCTCGAGCTCGCCCGCGCCGCCGCGGATGAGGACATCGAGGTCGAGATCATCTACAGCCTTGCGTACCTTCGCGCGATCGAGCGCGACTACGCCAGCGCCAATCGCGCTCTGGGGCAGGCTGAGGAGATCTATGAGCGACTGGGCAACCGGGTCATGGCGGCTTGGGCACGCGCCACGATTGGCATGAACCTGGCGCTCAGCGGCGACAACGCTGCGGCCATTCCCCGCCTGCAGGAGGACCTCGTCCGCTTTCGCGAGCTCGGTGAGGCGTACGGGGAGCGCAACGTGACATCCGTGCTGATGCGGGCCCTGATGCAAGTTGGGCGCCTCGACGAATCCGCCGCGGCCAACCGCGCGGTCGTGCTGGAGGCGGATCGGCACCGTGACATCACGACGCTGTCGGCCTCCTTCCATGACGCCGCGTCAATCGCTGCGCTGCGGGGTGACCTCGCCGACGCGGCCCGGCTGACCGGGGCCGCGCGCCGGATCGTCGAAGAAACAGGAGGCCAGCAGCCACCTACGCTTGTAAATCGCATCGAGGCGCTTCCCATTCTCGAAGCGGGCCTGAGCCGCGAGGAGCTCGACCGACTGTTGGCGGAAGGACGCGGTCTGTCCACAGAACAGGCGGTCGGGATCGTCCTCTCTGCGCGCTGATATGCATTTGTAATCTTCTTCCGCAGATTTCCCTTGCGCGCGCGCACCGACGGGCTCATCCTCCTGTCACCCCTCTGCGTGGTGTCTGCCACGCATGCCGGGCGAGAGGCTTGGGAGTCAACACAATGCGTCGCGTAACCCGTTCCAGCGGCCTGCTCCGATTGGTAGCCGGCATCCAGCTCCTTCTGATCGCGGTGGTCGTGCCGCAGGCCACGTTTGCAGTCAACGGCGCTTCGATCGCCGGTCTGCCCGACCAGGACCTGCGCGCGGGCGTCATCCAGCCCAGCTCGGCCCAACGGTCGGCCGCAACTCAACTCGGCGCCACGGTGCGCTGGAACAAGTTCGGCACGCCCCAATCACTGATCAAGTACGGCGGATGGTTGGCCACAGGTTTGGCTGGCGCGCCGGAGGCGGCGGCCCGTAACTGGGTTCGCAGCAAGCGCTCCATCTTCCGCCTGAGCGACGCGGACGTGACCGCGCTGGAGCTCGTCTCGTCGAATCCCATCGGATCCGGAAGAGCAGTCCTCTTCCGTCAGCGCTATGGGGCGCTGGACGCCGGGCAGGACGGACTGATCATGGTCGGCATCGTGGCCGGCAAGATCGCCTACGTCTCATCGTCGGCAAGTGGCTCCATGGCCGCTCCGGCAGGGGCAACGCTTTCACCTCAGCAGGCCTGGCTGAAGGCCGCCGCAAGCACGGGCACGCCCGCCCTCGCCGGCGCCATCGGCAATCTCCGCACGGAAGGCGAATGGACTGTCTTCGCGGTCGACGGGTTCGGTACTCCCGGCGCAACGAAGGCCGAGCGGGTTGACCAGCGCGTCCGCCTGGTCGCCATCCCAACGTTCCAGAACGGCGTCCGCGCCGCTTACGAGGCGATCGTGCTCGACACGGACGGCGCGGTCCCGTCTGCCTACACCGTTTTCGTAGACGCGCGCAGCGGCAACGTGCTGATGCGCTACAACCGGGTCGACTTCGCGGCTGACGACCATGCCGTCCTTGAGCGCACGCCGCGCACAGCGGAAGCGCCCACTTTTGGTGAGTTTGCTGGCACCACCAGCGCCGGCACGGGCTGCGGCCCTGACCACGCGATCGTCGCACCGGCCGGCACGTGGACCATCGACGTCGCCGCAAGTGCGACCATCCCGGCCAACGACATCGTCCTCTACCTGCTCGACTCGACCCTCACCGAGCTCACCAACTCGGATACCGGCACGAGCCCGGAGGCAGTTCACTACGAGTTCCCTGCGCCGACTGCGGGCACGTTCTATGCCCGAGTGTGCGAGTTCAGCGCCGGCGATCCTCCGTTCACCTATGACGGCGCGTTTGCAACGGGCGATGTCGCCGGTTCAGGCAGCGTCCTCGCGTATCCGCCCAAGTGGCAGTACTTCCAGGCTCACCCATCACTGGCCAAGGATCCCTCACCCGCTGATCCGTATGACCTGACCAACAACGACACGCGCGCCATCGGCTGCTGGGTGCTGACCCACAACGGCGCGAACGTGCCCGAGTGCTCGAGTTCTGTAGGCAAGCTGCAGAACCTCGCGTCACGAGTGCCGTGGGATCACGATGTCCAGCAGAACACGTCCACCTTCACGACGATCGGCAACAACGCGGTCAGCGGCGAGGCGTGGTTGACGCCGCTTACGCCCGGTCCGGCCCAGCAGCGCCCGGTACACCTGGACCGGCGCTACATCGATCCGTGGCAGAACACGTGGAACCAGAGCCAATGCGATCCGACCACGCTCGTGCCGGGCGGCAACGACATCCTGCCCGCGGTTACGAGCCTGTTCGCCGCGCACAACCGGATGCACGACTGGTCCTACTTCCTCGGCTTCACCGAGGAGGCGTGGAACCTGCAGGAGAACAACTTCGGCAATAACCCCGGTGCCGGCCAGGAGAACGATCCCGAGTACGGCCAGGCACAGGCAGGCGCCCTGCTGCCGGTCGAGGCCGGGGTCTCACGCGACAACGCCAACCAGGTGACGCTCAACGACGGCGTCCCGGGCATCACCAATATGTATCTCTGGCAGCCAATCGCTGGCGCCTTCTACGCACCCTGCGTCGACGGCGACTACGACATGGCCGTCATCGGTCACGAGTACACGCACGCCATCTCGAACCGCATGGCGGGCGGGCCGGACGCGAGCCTGACCGGCACGCAGTCACGGGCAATGGGCGAGTCCTGGAGTGACCTCGCCGCGATGGAGTTCCTCAATGAGTTCAACCTCGTGCCCACGAATAGCGAGAGCCGCTACGTGGTCGGCGCCTACGCGACCGGCAACAACGAGCGCGGCATCCGCAACTTCAACATGAGCACGAGCCCGCTCAACTACAGCGACGTGGGCTACGACTTCGTGTGCAACGCACCGCTCGTGGCGCCTGAGCTCGAGGGCACCTGCCCCGACGGGCGCACCCAGGTCCACGCCGACGGCGAGATCTGGTCGGCCACCAACTTCGCGCTGCGCCAGGCGCTGGTGACCAAGTACAACGGCAGCAACCCTGCATCCAACAACACGCGCCAGCGCGCATGTGCAGAAGGCATCTATCCGGCAACCCAGTGCCCGGGTAACCGGCGCTGGATCCAGATCATGTTCGATGCATGGCTGCTGATGCCGGCCGGCGTCAGCATGCTCGATGCCCGTGACGCCTATCTGGGCGCGGACATGATCCGCTTCAATGGCGCCAACCAGAAGACGATGTGGAAGGTGTTCGCGCAGCGCGGTATGGGACTCAACGCGTCCGCGACCGGGCCGTCCGATGTGGACCCGGTGCCCGACTTCCGCTCGCCCGAGCATGGCTACAAGAATGTCAAGTTCCGAGTCTTTGCGTCCGACGAGGGCAACGCGCCGATCGCCGACGCCAAGATCTACGTAGGTCGTTTCGAGGCCGGGGTGACGCCGATCGCCGACACCGTCGCTGGTGGCGATATCGACGACACCGCCCAGTTCGTTGATGGCGACTACGAGTTCATCGTCGCCGCGCCAGGCTACGGCCACCTTCGCTTCCCGCGCCGCTTCGTGGGCACGGGCACAATCAACCTCGACATCCACATGGCGACCAATCGGGCCTCGCTCAGCAAGGGCGCGGTTGCGACCGGTGTCGGCACGAATGTGAACAACATGTTCGACGACACCGAAGCAACCAACTGGACCGGCCTGGCGCCCGCGGCGTCGTCGGTGACAGTTGACCTTCAGGGCACGGTCCAGAACGTCAAGCGGGTCAACGTGAGCGCGATGCTCAACCCGGAGAACGGCGGCCGCTTCCGCGCTCTGCGCCAGTTCGAAATCTGGACCTGCAACGGCAACGCCGCCACGTGCGCGCTGCCGACCAATTTCACCAAGATCTACACCAGCCCGGCCGACGCCTTCCCCGGCGTTCGTCCGCGGCCAACCTCCCCGGACCTCATCCTGCGCACGTTCGACGTGCCGGACACGAACGCCACGCACGTGCAGCTGCGCGTCGTCAGCAACCAGTGCACCGCGACCAACACCGGCTTCCGCGGCGACCAGGACGCAGATCCGCTGAACGACAGCGACTGTGTCACCGGCTCCGATGCGGACCTCGATGTCAAGGCAGCCGAGCTGCAGGTGTTCAGCTCCACGCCCGTACTGCCGGCGGCCGATCCGGCCGTGGTGGTGACGGTGGAGGCACCGGCAACGGCTTCAGTCGGCTCGCAATTCAGCTACACGCTCAGCTACACCAACGGCGGCCCGGCGGAGTCGAGCGATGCCCGTTTGACTGACACCCTGCCGGCCGGCCTGAAGTTCGTGTCAGCCAGCGACGGCGGCACGTACAAGGGATCGACGCGCAAGGTCAAATGGGAGCTGGGCACGATCAACGTTGGCTTCACCGGCACGCGCACGCTCACCGTTCAGGTGACAGGCGCCGCTGGCTCGGTCATCACCAACACGGCCACCGTGACCGCTCCTTTGACCACCTCGGTCTCGACACCGGCGGTCACGACAATCACTCCCTAGGCAGCTCTGGACACAGCGAAAGGCCCGGGTCGATCTCTCGGCCCGGGCCTTCGTTTGTTTTCGACTTGGGAGTCGGACTAGTAGTCCATGTCCTCGCCGTGGCCGTGACCGGCGCCGACAGCTTCCTTCTTCTCGGGCTTGTCGGTCACCAGCGTCTCCGTGGTGAGGACCATGCCCGCGATCGATGAAGCGTGCTGGAGCGCCGAGCGAGTCACCTTGGCCGCGTCGACGATGCCCTTCTCGAACATGTCAACGTACTCACCGCGCAGGGCATCGAAGCCACTGCCGATGGGCTGCAGGCGAACGGCCGCCACGACAACCGAACCCTCCTGGCCGGCGTTCTCGGCGATCTGCCGAACGGGGGCCTCCAGGGCGCGGCGCAGGATGCTGACGCCGATTGCCTCGTCGCCTTCGAGCTTCAGCTCGTCGAGCGCCGGGATCGTCTGCAGCAGAGCCGTGCCGCCGCCGGCGACGATGCCCTCCTCGACCGCCGCGCGGGTGGTCGAAAGCGCATCCTCGATGCGGTGCTTCTTCTCCTTGAGCTCGACCTCAGTCGCGGCTCCGACCTTGATCACCGCAACGCCGCCGGCCAGCTTGGCCAGCCGCTCCTGCAGCTTCTCGCGATCGTAGTCAGAGGTTGTCTCCTCGACCTGGGCCTTGATCTGGGTCATGCGCGCCTTGATCGCGTCGGCACTGCCTGCGCCGTCGACGATCGTGGTGTCGTCCTTGGTGGCAACGACGCGCCGCGCCGAGCCGAAGTCCTCAGCGGTGACGGAGTCGAGCTTGCGGCCCAGCTCCTCGCTGATGACATTGGCGCCGGTCAGGATGGCCATGTCGCGCAGCATTTCCTTGCGCCGGTCACCGAAGCCCGGTGCCTTGACCGACAGCACTGAGACCGTGCCGCGCAGCTTGTTGACGACGAGCGTGGCCAGAGCCTCGCCATCGACGTCCTCAGCCACGATGAACACGGGCTTGGAGAGCTGGACGCTCTTCTCGAGCGCCGGCAGAAGCTCCTGGATGCTGGAGATCTTCTTGTCAGTGATCAGGATGGCCGGGTTCTCCAGAACCGCCTCCATCCGATCGGGGTTGGTCACGAAGTACGCCGAGATGTAACCCCGGTCGAACTGCATGCCCTCCGTGTATTCCTTCTCGAGGCCGAGCGACTGGCCCTCCTCGACGGTGATGACGCCGTCCTTGCCGACCTTGTCCATCACCTCGGCGATCGTCTCGCCGACCTCAGGATCTGCGGCGCTGATCGCGGCCACGGCCGAGATCTGCTCGCGGCTGTCCACCGGACGGGCGTTCTTCTTGAGCTCCTCGACGATGCGCTCGACGGCCTTGTCCATGCCGCGCTTGACGATCATCGGATTGGCGCCCGCGGTGACGTTCTTGAGGCCCTCTGTGACGAGTGCCTGGCCGAGCACGACCGCGGTCGTGGTGCCGTCGCCGGCAACGTCGTCAGTCTTGGTCGCGACTTCCTTCAGAAGCTGCGCGCCCATGTTCTCGAACGGGTCTTCCAGCTCGATGTCGCGGGCGATGGTTACGCCGTCGTTGGTGATCGTCGGCGAGCCGAACTTCTTGTCCAGCACGACGTTGCGGCCCTTGGGGCCGAGCGTCACCTTGACGGCGTCGGCGAGCTTGTCCACGCCACGCTTGAGCGAGCGACGAGCGGTCTCGTCAAAAATCAGTTGCTTAGCCACGATTGAGTGATACCTCCTGGGGAATTCAATGAAGCCGCTACGCGCTGCGCGCGTCAGGCGGCTTCGACTACGGCGAGGATGTCCTTCTGGCTGACGATGAGCAGCTCGTCGCCTTCGATCTTGAACTCCGTGCCGGCGTACTTGGCGTAGAGGACGGTGTCCCCTTCCTTGACGTCCATCGGCTCGCGCTTGCCCTCATCGGTCAGGCGGCCCGGACCGGCAGCGATGATCTTGCCCTCCTGCGGCTTCTCCTTCGCCGTGTCTGGCAGAACGATGCCGCTCTTGGTCATCTCCTCGCGCGGAGTGGGCTGAATGACGACTCGGTCGCCCAACGGGCGAAGCTTCGTCGCAGTGGCAGTTGCCAACGCGTTACCCTCCTGAAATTGGATGTCAGCGGCCGTCGCGACCACCGCGTTACTGGCGGCGATGCGCGCCCACGGGCCCGCTTCGTCTGGTTAGCACTCTCATGACGAGAGTGCCAGAAGGTTAGGCCACGGGCGGCACGGGTGTCAAGCGTGCCGCGCGCTGCCTGGGCAGGAGAACGATGACCTTTTCGATCGTTGCACGGGATCCCGCCACGGGCGACCTGGGCGTCGCCGTGGCCTCCAAGTTCCTGGCCGCGGGATCGGTGGTCAGCCACGCTCAATCCCTCGTCGGAGCCGTGGCCACCCAGGCCCTGGCCAACTACACCTACGGCCCGGACGGCCTCGCCCTGCTGGCTGAGGGCATGAGCGCAGCCGAGGTCATCGAGCGACTGGTGAGCGCCGACGACGGTCGTGATCAGCGCCAGCTGGGTGTCGTCGACGCGCGTGGAGGCGCAGCGACATACACCGGCAGCGCGTGCATCGACTGGGCCGGCGGCCGGACCGGCGACGGCGTTGCAGTGCAGGGCAACATCCTGGCCGGCGCCGCTGTCGTGGACGCGATGCTCGACGCCTACCTGGCGCCCGGCATGCCGTTCGTCGATCGGCTTGTAGGCGCGCTTTTGGCGGCCGACGAACAGGGCGGCGACCGGCGTGGCCGGCAGTCGGCAGCCGTGCTCGTCAAGCGCGACAAGGGCGGCTACGGGGGCAACAATGACAGCTGGATCGATCTCCGCGTGGATGACGATCCGTCGCCGATGACACGACTGGCGCAGATGCTCGAGCTGGTTCATCTCTACCGCGAGCGCCCGTCAGCAGAGGATCTGGTTGCCATCGACGAGCCGCTGGCAGCCGAGCTCCGATCGCTGCTCACGAGCCTGGGGTTCGAGCCCGCGAAACTGCCCCGCGAAGGCACGCTGGCCGAGGTGCTCGCCGGCTCTGATGTGATCCGCGCAGGCGAGCCGCGCGAGGCGCCGGCGTCGTGGGATCCGGCATGGGAGGCGGCGCTGAGTGAATGGATCTCGGTCGAGAACCTGGAGGAGCGCATGGCCGCGCGCGGCTGGGTTGATCCGCGCGTGCTGGCGTTCCTGCGCTCGAAGGCCGCCGGTTGACCTTTCAGGCGCGGCTGGAGCGGCCATACCGCATCCGCTTTGACGAGGCCGGGCCGGACGGCAACCTGCGCAGCTCGGGGTTCCTGCGCTATGCCCAGGACCTGGCCTGGCTGCACTCTGAGAGCGCCGGCTTCGACCGCGAGTGGTACGACGCGCGTGGCCTGTTCTGGCTCGTGCGCGGAGTGGAGCTGGAAGTCCTCGAGAACGTCAAGTACGGGTCTGACCTGGTCGTCTCGACCGAAGTCATCGGCTTTCGGCGCGTGGTGGCGCGGCGGCGCAGCGAGTTCCGTGCTGCTGGCTCCGAACGGCCCGTGGCCCTGGCAATCACCGACTGGGTGCTGATGAGCGCGTCGGGCAGGCCGGTGCGGCCGCCAGCGGAGATCTTCGAGATTTTCGATGGGCCGACGGCCGAGTTCACGCCGCTCCGGGTCCGGCATCCAGACGGAGCCGCGGCCGGCGCGGTCGAGTCAAGCTTCGAGGTACGGCGCAGCGAGACAGACCCGATGGGACACGTCAACAACGCCGTCTACGTGGATTACCTGGACGAGCAGTACCTGGGCATGTTCGATGCACCGCTGGGTGCCAGCCTGCCCGTTCCGCGCCGCTACCGCGCCGAGTTCGTGGGAGCCGCTACACCCGGGGCCGTGCTCACGGCACGCAGCTGGCAGGACGACGTGGCGTGGTCGTGCCGGGTAATCGACGGTCAGGGGCGCGAGATGCTGCGTGGCGCCCTCGAGGTCGCGCCGGCGGCCTGGGTCGGCGGCTGATGCACGATATCTACTGCCGCGTCCCGCCTGACCGTCCTGGCGCGCCCCGTTCATCCGTTGAGTCACCCGCTGGATGGGGCGGGCCGGGGCGGCTGAAGAGTCGGTCGTAGTTGGCCACCAGGAGCTCGCCCAGAGCGTTTGGGTCAACCGCGCGCTGCTCAGCCAGCCAGCGCACGGTGATCGCCACCCAGCGTGGCTCGTTGCGGCGCCTGTCGGCACCGGGCGGGGACAAGTAGGGCGAGTCCGTCTCGACCAGCAGCCGCTCATCAGGCACGAGCCGGGCGACTTCGGCGGTGGCCTCCTCTCCCTTGCGGAAGCTCAACCCGGAGAAGCTGATCGCCAGGCCCATCTCCAGCGCACGCTCGGCATAGTCGACCGGGCCGGAAAATGAGTGGAGCAACGCAGGCGGCCGGCCCGCGTCGTTGATCTCGCGCAGCAGATCGTCCTGCGCGTCGCGCTCTCCCGGCCGCGACCGGCAGTGCAGGATGACGGGCTTGCCGGTTTCGAGAGCCAGCGCCAGGTGGTGGCGGAGGTTGGCCAGCTGCGCGTCGCGCGGCGAGAAGCCGCGGTCATAGTCGAGCCCGGTCTCCCCTACCGCCACGACCTCAGGCAAAGCGGCAAGTTCGCGGATCTGCGCCCAGGCCTCCTGGTCAGCGCCAGCGGCCACGTGAGGATGGATGCCTGCGCTCGCGTCGACCGCCGTCAGGCGGGCGAGCTCGATCGCCGCCAAGGACGAGGCGAGGTCGTAGCCCGGTACCAGGATTCGCGTCACGCCCGCAGCGGACGCAGCGGCCAGCACGTCGGATCGGTCCTCGTCGAACCGCTCCGATTGCAGGTGACAGTGCGAGTCGATCAGGCGGATGGCGAGTTCTCGAACAGGGCGATCTCAGAGCCTTCGCTGTCCGTGATGACCGCGTACCAGCCCTGGCCGGGGATCTCCGTGCGCGGCTCGACGACGGAGCCGCCCAGCTCGTCAACGCGCTCCAGGATGGCCTCGATCGAATCGCACTCGATGTACAGGCGCAGGGCGCTGCCGGTCGTTTCGCCGCGCTGGCCGATCGCGCCGCCTGACTGCTCTACTGACCCGGTCGAGAACATGAAGTAGCCGTCCATTCCCTCCATTTCTCGGAACTCCCAGCCGAAGATCTCGCTGTAGAAGCGCCTCGCGCGCGCTGTGTTGTCGGCCGGGAACTCGATGTGCGTTATCTGGCCGTGCGCCATCGTGCGACTCCTTTCAGCTGTGCCTCGTCACTCCGTCTCGATCTCCACGCGCGGGAAGAGGATCTCGGCCTGTCCCACCTTCCCGGAGGCCCAGCCCGCGCCCCATTCGAACAGCTCCGCCACGGGCGGGCCGCTGTCTCCATTGGGTCCGTACGCATAGTCCAGGCCCAGCTGGGCGTGGACGCGGGCAGCGGCGCCGGGCATGAACGGCGCCAGTGCAAGTCCGATCAGCCGGCACGCCTCGAGCAGGTCACCCAGCGCGTTGGCCAGCCGCCCGCTGGCCGACTCGTCTCCCTCGCGCGCCTGCTTGGCCAGCACCCACGGCTGCTCCTGGTCCACGAATCGGTTGGCTTCGGCGACGAACTCGAACACGGCCGCGAGTGCATCGTGCAGCAGGAACGCATCCATGGCCGGCTCGTAGCCCTGACGGGCAGTGTTCCAGGCCATGGCCAGCTTCGAGGGAGCGCTCGGCGCCGGCCGCTCGCCGTCGAGGAAGCGCCCGGTCATGTTCAGCGTCCGGTTGAGCAGGTTGCCGAAGTCGTTCGCCAGGTCGGCGTTGTAGCGCCGCACGAAGGACTCGTACGTCACGTCCGCATCGCGGTCGAAGGGCACCTCGCGCAGGACGATGTAGCGCACGCCGTCAACGCCGAACGTGTCTGCCATCTGTGCCGGATCGAGCACGTTGCCGCGCGTCTTGCTCATCTTCTCGCCTCGGTCGAGCATGAAACCGTGGGCGAAGACCTGGCGCGGGAGTGGCAAACCGGCGCTCATCAGCATTGCCGGCCAGTACAGGCAGTGAAAGCGAGTGATGTTCTTGCCGATGACGTGCACGTCCGCTGGCCACCACTGTTCGAAGGCGGCCATGTCGTCCGGAAAGCCGGCACCGGTGATGTAGTTGGTCAGCGCGTCGAACCAGACGTAGATGGTGTGCCGCTCGTCGTCGGGAAAGGGAATGCCCCATTCCGTGCCGGCCCGGCTGATCGAGAAGTCGCGCAGGCCATCGCGCAGCCAGCCCAGAACCTCGTTGCGGAACTGCTCCGGCTCGCAGAAGCGTGGGTTGTCGCGGTACAGCTGCTCCAGTCGCTCCTGGTACTTGCTCAACGCGAAGAACCAGTTCTCCTCTTCCAGCCACTGCAGCTCGAGCGAGGGGTGGTCCGGGCAGCGCCCGTCGACGATCTGCGCGTCCGTCTTGAACTCGTTGTCGCCCGGGCAGTACCAGCCTGAGTAGGTGCCCTTGTAGATGTCGCCGGCGGCCATAGCGCGGCGCACCATCTCGACCGACGCGCGGGCGTGGTCGGCGTCCGTGGTGCGAATGAATTGGTCGTAGCTGATGCCGAACTGGTCAAAAGCAGCCTGCCAGCTCTCCGACCACGGATCGATCAGCTCGCGCGGCTTGACGCCCTGCTCGCGCGCGGCGCGCTCCACATTGGCCGAGTGCTCGTCCATGCCGGTCAGGAAGCGCGTGTCGCTGCCCGTCAGCCGGCGGTGGCGCACGATCGCGTCGGCACCGATCGCCTCGAACAGCGAGTGCAGCGCGGGTTTTGGGCTGGGATAGAAGATCGCCGTGGTCAGGTAGAAGCGATCTCGCTGGGAGTCGGTCATAGGGGGCGCGATGGTAGCAGCGGGCCACGCGCCGCCCTCATTGGCGAACTCGCTTGCAGGCGGTGCGCGCGGGCACCTGGGGTGTCGGCCCGAAGACAGCTGCGCTGGTCCACTCCTTACCCGCCCGCGGTAACCACATTTACCTCTCCCCCGTCGGCTGGATGATCGCTTCGCGGGGCGTTGGGGCCGAGCATGACGTCAATCGAATAAGCAATCCAACCCACCAACCGACCAGGAGGACAGCGATGTACCAGTCACCAGGAGCCCTGTACCTGAACGCAGCGCACCACCAGAGCGAGGCCCTGCGCGAGGCCGATCACCGGCGCTTGGTCCGCGAGGCCCATGACGCAGCCGAGGCGAATCACCAGCCGGCAACGGGCAGCCACTTCCAGCGCCGCGTCGTCGCAATGGCGATGGCCCTGATCGCTACCGCAGGCGTTGCGATCGTTCTGATCTGAGTCGCACTCAGCTCCATTGAGCGCCGGCCCCTCTCCCGGGCCGGCGCTTCTTCATGTCTCGGCGCTGGTGGCCACCGCCGGATCATTGGCTACCGCCGCCAGAACGCTCTTGACTTCGAACGGCGTCAGCCCGGGGTGCTTGGACAGGATGCGCGCGACGAGACCGCACATATGCGGCGCGGCGAAGCTGTTGCCGGTGGCGACGATGTTGCCGCCGTCCTTCCAGCCAACGGGGACGTCGACTCCCCAGGCGCCCCACTCGACCGGTGGCGCCGGGTTGTAGAAGAACGACTCGGGCTCCGGGAGGGCGTGGGCGGCGACCGAGAAGACCGATGAGAACGTGGACGGGAAGCTCAGCCCGGGCACGTTATTGACCGCGCTGACGAGGCACACGTGGCGGAAGTAGGCCTGGTCCACGACCTCGTGGAAGAACGGGAAGAGACGCTCGCTCTTGGATGACAGGCTGAGGTTCATCACGTTCACGCCGTTCTCCACGGCCCACTCGAGACCGGCCAGGAATGCCGCGCCCTTGCCGCGCAGGTCAGCGCCAAGCACGCGGACGGAGTAGATCTCCACTTCGGGTGCCAGGCCCACCACGATGCCCGCACACGCGGTGCCATGGCCGTACATGTCGACCGGCTCGTCGGGCACCACGTTCGCTTCGTCATCCACGATCTCGACCGTCACGCTCTTGACCAGGCGGCCGCGCACGACAGGGTGGTCCGGCTCGACGCCACTGTCGATGATGGCCACCTTCACGCCCGCCCCGGTGGCTCCGCCCCAGGCCCACTCGCGGTCCAGCTGGCGCAGTCCGGCGGAGCGCAGGAGCTTGTCGCGCGCGCCCTCTGCGAACGGCTCGGACCAGGCAGGGAGCTCGTCAGTCAATGGAGCCGGTCAGCTGGCCTGGCGACGTCCGCCACGAGCGTGCGCGGCAACGACCTCCAGGATGTCCGCCACCAGGCGCTGCTCACGATCCGACAGCTCACGCAGACGCGCAACGCGATCAACCAACCGCCAGAAAGGCATCTCGTCGTCAGTATCCAGCTCGTCGCTGACAGCCGCGACCAGCGTCTCAGCTGCCTCGGCAGACACTTCTCCGTCGCCGAGGCGCGTCAGCACCGCCTGCAGCAAACGCGTTGAATCGCGCTGCACGCGCGAGGCGCGGATGGCCGCCGCGGCCTGGCGGGCGAAGATCGCGAGCAGCTCCATGTCGCGCAGCGAGAACGTGGGCGATGTGTGCTTGTCGAGCACCTGGAGCACGCCCACAGTCTGCTCCTGGTCGACCAGCGGGACCGCTGCGATGGAGCGCGGCACGTAGCCCGTTCGCTCAGCCGTCGCGCGGTCAAAGCGCGGATCGTTGAGAACGTCCGAGAGAGCGAGCGGCTGGCCGGTCGAGAAGACAAAGCCCACGATGCCGCGCGAGGGCGGCACGGACAGGCCGATCGCACCCGCACCCTGGGCGCCGGCCGCGACGCGGAACTCGAGTCGCTCGGGGTCGCGCTCGAAGAGCGCGATGGACGAGGCCTCTGCCTCGAACAGCGCGACCGTCGCGTCGACGATCGTCTGGAGTAGCGACTGCTCTGCGTCAGATTCCAGTCGCCGGGCAACAGAAGACCGCCGCGCTGCCTGGCGGAGTGCCTCTAGCGCGGCGGTCAGTTGTTCGTCGGTCATACCGACGATCGGCTCAATCGGTCAGCTCAGCGCTGCTTGGCGTGGCCCTCGACATCGTCGTCGTCGCCGGTGGCACGCTGCTTGGCGTGGCCCTCGACATCGTCATCGCCGTCGCCGTAGGCACGCTGCTTGGCGTGGCCCTCGACATCGTCGTCGTCGCCGGTGGCACGCTGCTTGGCGTGGCCCTCGACATCGTCGTCGCCGGGCTGCACCCGTGACAGCTTGTGTCCCTCGACGTCATCGTCGCCGATGGCACGCTGCTTGGCGTGGCCCTCGACATCGTCCTCGTCGCCGAACGCGCGCTGCTTCGCGCCTTCGCCGCCCATGCGCATGAACACGTCATCACCGCGCATTGGCTTGTCCTGGTCACCCATCTGAAGACCTCCCTTTGTTGTGGCGTCCTAATCTGGCACCGCCAGAGCCGAGAGTAAAGACACGGGGCCTGCTGCCCCTAGCCAGAAGCGGACAAAGTGCGTGTCGAGTAGCCGACACAGTCAGTGTCTACCCCGACGCCCCTGCGCGCAATCCGAATGCGTCCGAACACGCATGGACGATCTCGCATCAGCGGCGCTCTGCGCGTCGAATGAGCTCGTCCACGTCGCTGACCACCAGCACGTCCGGCTCGATCCGGATAAGGCCATCCTCGACGAGCTCGTTTAGCAACCGGTTCACGCTCTGGCGCGTGCCGCCGATCATCGCGGCCAGATCCGACTGCGTGTAGGGCCAGTTGAGATGCACTTCGCTCCCACCGCCAGGCTGCGCTTCCTGGGCCAGCCGGCTGAGGCGCATCGCCAGTCGGCCGGCAAGATCAAGGAAGTGCAGCTCCTCCACGTGCCCGGTCAACCGGCGCAGCTCCTTGGCCAGATCGGCCAGCAGCGCGTCACGCAGGCCGGGCAGCGTGTCGAGCAGGTCGACGAACACCGGCCGGGGCAGTACAAGCGTCTCTGACGGCTCCAGGGCAGTTGCCGTGGCCGATCGCGGCGCGCCGTCGAGTAGTGCGAGCTCGCCGAAGAAGTCGCCCGGCCTGAGCGTGGCGATGATCGCCTCCTCCCCTTCCGCCGAGGGCAGCACGATCTTGACGGCGCCGGTCGCTACCACGTGCAGGGAGTCGCCCGGGTCACCCTGGTGGAAGATCACCTCGTTGCGCCGAAAACGTCGCCGGCGGAGGCCATTGGCCAGCGACTCGAGGATGCGCGCGTCCGCCCGCGCGAACAGCGGGCAGCGCGCCAGAGCTTCCTGGGCGAACGTGTCGCTGCCCAGCCGGTCAGCTGTTCCCTGGTCCATTGCCTACCTCAACGCCCAGCCATGCCATCCGCGGTGGCATCCCCGCCGCCTGCGTTCGTGCCACGATGAAGATTGAGCAGGGAGTACGTCAAGCCGGGACCGGTCGACACGAGCTCCAGGAACTCCTCCTTCTGCAACGTGACCAGCTTGCCGCCACTCACCGCGGTAACGGTAGCCGTTCGCGGCACGCCGGAGAGGAGCCCGATCTCACCGAAGAATTGGCCGCGACTCAGGCGGCGCAGCACGCGCGGCGCGGCATGCGCGGCACGCTCATCGCTCTGGGTCACCTCGACCTCACCCTCGGCGACCACGTAGAAGAGATCCGCCGCCTCGCCCTGGCGGATGATCACCTGCCCGGGCTGCATGGCCATGATCCGTGCCGAACGCATCGCGGCCTCCAGGCGCGCCGGCGGCAGGCCGCCGAAAATCTCCACCGCGGACAGGATGTTGGCATCCGGATCGCTGCCCAGTTCGCGCGCCGCGTGGCGCCCAACGAGCACGACGGCTGCCACTCCGGCAATGCCCATCGCCACGCCCGTGCCAATCAAAATCATGCCTGGGCTGGAGCCGCCGACAACCGGGATGACGAACGATCCGGCGGCGTACGCGGTGACAGACACCGTCTCCATGCCACCCAGCACACGGCCGCGGACCGAATTGGGCACGAAGCGCTGGAGCAGCGTCGTGGCCACGATCTCCAGCAGCAGGGCGCCGGCCGAAGCGATCACCAGCGCCGCCAACGCGAAGGCGAGCGAGTTGGTGCCGCCCAGCAGGGCCACGCCGGCGCCCAGGATGAGCGCACCCACGAGCAGCGGCGGGCCGAGTTTGCGGCGCAGCACGAGCACGCCGGCCACTAGCGCGCCCACAACGCCGCCGACACCGATAGCCGAGTTGAGCAGGCCTGTGCCGGCCTCGCCGGCTCCGAGCACATCTACTGCGAGCACCACGGTCATCACGCCCAGCCCGCCGAAGACGAAGCTGTCAGCGACCGTCAGCAGCCCGATCCCTATCAGTGGCCGCCTGATCGGACGTATGGCGTCGCGCACTGAAATGGCCGGCTCCGTGCTGCGCTCGGCCGCTGCCTGGGGCTCGTCGCGATCCGGGTGGCGCGAAGGCAACCCGACCAGCACCACGGCCACGAAGCCAAAGGTGAACGCGTTGAGCAGGAAGGCCAACTCGAGCGAACCGATGCCGAGCAGCAGCGCGGCAAAGGCAGGCCCAATGAAGAAGGCCAGGTTGTCCAGGCTGGCCCACGCGCTGTTGGCCGGACCAAGCTCGCTTTCGTCACGCACGAGGGTGGGCAGGTAGGCACCGATAGCCGGGGAGAAGAAGGCCGAGAAGGAGGTTGCCACTACGGCCAGCGCGATGATCAGAATCACCGGGGCACCCAGGATTACGGCCCCGGCCATGACGACCATCAGCACGCCGCGGACGACGTCCGTGATGAGCAGTACCAACCGGCGGTCGAAGCGATCGGCAACGATCCCGGCTGGGATGGAGAGCAGGATGTAGGGCAGGATCCTGGCCGCCCCGATGATGCCCAGCGCGACTGGATCGCCTGCCTCCTGCCAGATGAGCACGAGCAGGGCGACGAGGTACAGCCAGTCGCCGATGGACGAGACGAACTCGCCCACCAGCAGCCGCGTCAGCGGACCGTTGCGCAGCACGCGGCGATAGGCCGCGATCACACCCATGGTTGCCTCAGTCTTGGTTATTGACTCCCGCCGAGCCTGTCGCCCACTTTACAGTCGCGTTGTCCGGTCACGCATTGACCCACGGCCCGGCAAGGACGATCCTGCGAGCAGCCACTACCAGGCCACGCAAGTAATGGAGAGCACCAATGGCGACCCAGGAAGACGATCGCGAGCTGAAGCAGGAGCCCGAGGAAGACACCGAGGGTCACTCGCTGCTGCTCGACACCGACTACTACCTTCAGCGCAAGGTCGGCCGGGATTCAGAGATGGAGCGCGAGGCGCGCGAGCGCCGGCAGGCCAAGGAGGCCCGGACGAACAAGCCCGAGCGGCGCTAGGCGCCGTTCGCGACCAGGTAGCGAGACTGGCTGTCCGTCAGTCGTTCGCCTGGCGCGGCGGCTCGGACGGCCAGTCGGCCGTGTCCGGGTCGTTCTGAGTCCCTGAGCCGTCGGCGTATTCGCCGGCGGCTTCTTCGTCGCCCGGCTTGGGCCGGCGGATCTCGGCGGCAAAGTCCTTCGAGCGCGCGGCGACGCGCTGGCCGACCGACTCGGTCATGCCCGCGGCACGATGGGCGAGCGGTCCCGCCTTCTGGCCGGCGATCGCAGCGAGCTCGGCGGCCTTCGCGGCCACCTCGCGCATGACCGGACCGGCCTGGGTGGCCATCGTGTCGATCATCTGCTGCAGCTGGACCAGCATCTCGCGGCCAGCGGCTGCGCGCGGCGTGGCTTCAGTTGGATTCGTGCTGTCATCCGTCTCCGGGCTGGCCGGCGGATGACTGTGGTCGGAGTGTGTGTTCTCGTCCATGGCGCAAGTCTAATGGCGGAAGTGGCGAACTCCCGTCAGCAGCATGGCCGCTCCGGCGGCGTCGGCGGCAGCAATGACGTCCGCGTCGCGCTGCGAGCCGCCGGGCTGGACGAAGGCGCTGACGCCGGCCCGCGCGCATACCTCGAGCGCGTCCGGGAAGGGATAGAACGCATCCGATGCGCACACCGAACCTGATGTGCGCTCCTGACCCGCCTTCGCCACGGCCAGGGTGGCGCTATCCACTCGGCTCATCTGCCCCGCACCCACGCCCACCAGTGACCCGTCGCGCACGAGCACGATCGCGTTGGATTTGACGTGGCGGCAGATGCGCCAGGCGAGCTCCAGCTGCTGTCTCTCCTCTTCCGAGGGGGAGCGGCGGGTGGCCACGGTCCATGTCGTGGGATCGTCAGCAGCGCCATCCGCGTCGCTCACGAGCAGCGCCCCGCCGGCGCTGCGCATCTCCAGGCCGGGCTGCGGCGGCGCACCCAGACCCGGATCGAGCAGAACGCGCAGGTTCGGCTTGGCGGCAAGGATCGGCAGCGCTCCCTGCTCCACGGCCGGTGCGACGACGACCTCCAGGAAGATCGCCATCAGCCTGGTGGCCAGGTTTTCGTCGATCGGCCGGGTAAGGGCGACCACACCGCCGAAGGCGCTGATCGGGTCGCCAGCAAGAGCCCGCTCCCACGCCTCGCCGATCGTTGGCGCCTCCGCCGCGCCGCACGGATTGGCGTGCTTGACGATGGCGCAAGCCGCGCCGCGCAGGTCGCGCGCGATGCCGGTCGCGGCGGCTGTGTCGAGGATGTTGTTGTAGCTGAGCGGCTTGCCCTGCAGGAGCTGGGCACCGCTGCTGAAGGTTCCGGGCGCAAGGTCGAGTCCAGACGCCGAGTACAGGGCGGCGGACTGGTGCGGGTTCTCTCCGTAGCGCAGCTCCTGCAACCGCCCGAGCTCCAGGAAGAGCCGGCCGGGCATCACCGTGCGCTGCCACCAGCGGCGCGACAATTGTTCGGCGATGAGCGCGTCGTAGCCGGCCGTGAGCCGGAATGCGGCCGCAGCAAGCTCGCGCCGCATGTCGTCGTTCAGGCCACCGCCGTGTCCAAGCTCCAGCAGGACCGGCTCGTACTGCGCCGGATCGGTGACGATGCCCACGCTGGCGTGGTTCTTGGCCGCGGCGCGCACGAGGGTTGGCCCGCCGATGTCGATCTCCTCGATCAGCTCGTCGTCGCCGATCCCTTCTCGGGCGGCGGCCTCCGCGAACGGGTAGAGGTTGACCACGACCAGCTCGAACGGATCGATCATCGCCGCCGCCAGCTGGCGCCGGTGATCGTCGGAACGGGCATCGGCCAGGACGCCCGCCGCGATGTGCGGGTGGAGAGTCTTGACCCGGCCGTCGAGCATCTCTGGAAAGCCGGTCACATCGGCCACGTCCGTCACTGCCAGACCGGCCTCACGCAGCGTCCGGGCGGTGCCACCTGTGGAGACGAGCTCAAAGCCGATGCCTGCGAGGCGCGTGGCGAAGGCGACCAGCCCGGCCTTGTCCGAGACGGACAGCAGCGCGCGCCTGGGTCGTGGCGCGTCCGCCGCGAGCGCCCAATCGACATTGACGCCGGAGCTGGAGCGCGTGACGCCACCAGTCAGCGCGAGAGCGACGACACGGGGCAGCAGCCGGTGCTCGACGGCGTGGATGCGGGCCAGCAGGGTGGCCTCCGTGTCTGTGGGAAGCACCACCACGGGCTGCTGGGCGAGGATCGGACCACCATCGAGCGACTCGTCGACGAGGTGGACGGTGACTCCGGTCACGCGCGCGCCGCCGGCCAGCGTGTCGGCCACGGGTCTGGCGCCCGCATACGCCGGCAGCAGCGACGGGTGGACGTTCACTATGCGATCGCGGAATGCCTCAAGGGTGCGCGGCCCCAGCACGCGCATGAAGCCGGCCAGCACCACCCAGTCGACCTCGGCGCCGGCCAGCGCGGCGCTCAGCGCCTCGTCCCACGCCGCGCGGTCGGCGTACGCGTCGGGGGCAACGAGCGCGGTGGGCAGCCCCTCCTGCGCCGCGAACGCGAGCGCGTCGCACGGCCGGTCGGCCAGCACGAGCGCAATTTGACCACCCAGCAGGCCGCGCTTCTCGTGCTCGCGCAGCGCCCGCAGATTCGTGCCTGCACCAGAGACGCAGACCGCGACGCGACGCGCTCACGCCTCCACGTAACGCTTGCCGCCCAGGTCGTCGACGGAGCGAACGTCGCCCATTCGCCACGCGTCTATGTCGTGCGCCGCCAGGAGCTGGATGGTGGGCTCCACGGCCGCCTCCTCGGCGACGATCGCGAAGCCAACGCCACAGTTGAAGGTCGCTCGCATCTCCGCAGCGCCGATACCCGCCATGCGCGCGATCGCGTCAAAGATCGGCGGCTGGGTCCACGAGGCGGTCTGGACGCGAACGCCAAGGTCATCGCCCACGGCACGTGGCAGGTTGGCCGGCAGGCCGCCGCCGGTGATGTGGGCCAGTCCACCCGAGCGCAGGCCCTGCACGCGGAGCATGCCCAGCAGGGCCAGGATCGCGGGCGAGTACAGGCGCGTTGGGGTGAGCAGGATCTCGCCATAAGTCCGGCCGCCTTCGCCGATGTCGGCAAGGCGCAGCGACCCCTGGTCGATCAGCCTGCGCACGAGCGAGTAGCCGTTGGCGTGCAGCCCGCTGCTGGCCAGGCCGATGATCACGTCACCTGCCTGCGCCTCTGTCCGATCTATGAGCTGGTCGCGTTCCACGAAGCCGATGCAGAAACCGGCCAGGTCGAACGCATCGGGCGCCATCAGTCCCGGATGCTCGGCTGTCTCACCGCCCACCAGCGCGCATCCGATCGAGGTGCACGCCTGCGCGATGCCCGCCACCAGGGCCGATACGCGGGCCGGGTCCAGCTTGCCCACGGCGAGGTAGTCCAGGAAGTAGGCCGCCTGCGCGCCGTGGCAGACGACGTCGTCGGCGCACATCGCCACGAGGTCCGTGGCCGATCGTGTCCAGCCGCCCCAGGAGGCGCGCGATCTCCGTCTTGGTGCCCACGCCGTCCGTCGCGCTGACGATCACCGGCTGCTTGTAGGCCGGCCGGAACAGCTCAGCGCGGCGCCGAAGCCGCCGATGCCGCCGAGCAGGTCCGAGCATCGGCCACGGTCAGCTGCGCGCCGCGAGCAGTCGACCGCCACGTCGGCGGCGTCGATGTCGACTCCGGCCGCCAGATACGCCGACCTCAGGCTCAACTCTGAACCATCAGCCGGCGGACGCTCCATCAGCAGCTTGTGGTTGTCCACGTCGTACGGCACGGGCACCGGATACTGCCCGTCGAAGCAGGCGAAGCAGAACCGGTCGCGCGGCAGATCGATCGCGTCGAGCACACCGCCGATCGACAGGTACGACGAGCGAATCGGCGCCGATGAACTCGCGGATCTCGTCGACCGACCTGCGAGGCGGCGATCAGCTCGGTCTCGATCTGCGTGTCGATGCCGTAGAAGCACGGGTGGAAGATGGGCGGCGCGCTGATGCGCACGTGGATCTCGCGCGCGCCGGCTTTGCGCAGCAGGCCCACGATCTGGCGCGTGGTCGTGCCGCGCACGATGGAGTCGTCAACCACGATCAGCCGCTTGCCGCGCACCTGCTCGCGCAGCGGCGACAGCTTGACCGTCACGCCCCGCTGGCGGGTGGCACTGCTGGGCTGGATGAACGTCCGGCCGGCGTAGCGGTTGCGAACCATCCCCTCGCGGTAAGGGATGCCGCTCGCCTCGGCGTAGCCGGCCGCCGCTGGTGCGCCGGTGTCGGGCACGGGCATGACCAGGTCCGCCTCTGCCGGCGCCTCGCGCGCGAGGACCTCGCCCATCCGTCGACGCACCTCGTACAGGTTGCGGCCGAGCATGTACGAGTCGGGTCGAGCGAAGTAGATCAGCTCGAATACGCACAGCTGCTCGCGCCCGGTCGGCGAAACGGATCGAGCGCGGGCCGCCGTCACTCGCCAAGCACGACCATCTCGCCCGGCTCCACGTCGCGCACGAAGTCGGCGCCGAGCACGTCCAGTGCCGCCGTCTCGGACGCAAGGACCCACGTGGTCGAGCCATCGGGCTCGGACCGGGCGCCGAGCACGAGCGGCCGGAAGCCGTACGGGTCGCGCACGCCGACCACGTTGCGCTCGTCGGCGACCACGAGCGAGTAGGCGCCCAGCACGCGCGGCAGCACGCGCAGCAGCGCTTCGACCAGGTCCGCGGCCGGCTCGAGCGCGAGTAGCGCGGTGAGTACCTCAGTGTCCGTCGTGCCAACGAGGCTCGCCTGGCCGCCGGGCAGCGACTCGAGCAGCTGCGCGCGTGTTGACCAGGTTGCCGTTGTGGCCGACCGCCACAGTCCTCTGCGGGCCCATGCGGAGCGTCGGCTGGCTGTTCTCCCACGTCGTGGAGCCGGTCGTCGAGTAGCGGCAGTGTGCCGATCGGCGATGTCGCCGCGCAGCGATTGCAGGCGCCGGTCGTCGAGAACCTGGTCGACCAGCCCAAGGTCCTTGTAGACCATCACGCCGCGGCCGTCGCTGACGGCGAGCCCGGCCGACTCCTGACCGCGATGCTGAAGCGCGAAGAGGCCCATCGCGGCCAGCGGCGCCGCGTCCTGCCCGGGTGAGTGGACGCCCACGACGCCGCACATGGCTAGCCCTCCCCCAGCGCGCGCGGCAGTGCGTGAGTCCACGCCTTGCGCAGCTCGCTGCAGCGGCACGTCCGAGCTCATCGGCCACTCCCGCCCCGCGCTCCTCCGCCGCGCCCGTTGCGCCCACACCGTGGAGCGTGATGCGCAACCGATCGCCACCGACCGTGCCCAGCTTGCGGCACGCTACGCGGTGGCCGGCGGCGAGCCGCGCGAGCTCGGGCCAGCGCGCCGGATCTACGGTTACCACGACCCGGCTGGGGCTCTCCCCGAACAGGGATACGGCCGGAGCCATGGCCACGGCCAGTTGGAGCGACGCGCCCAGGCTGCCCCACAGCGCGCTCTCAGCGAGCGCCACGGCCAGTCCGCCACCGCTCACATCCTGGGCGGACTCCAGCATCCGGTCGCCGGCCGCGCCGACAAGCACCCGGTGCAGGGCCGCCTCGCGGGCGAGATCGAGCGACGGCGGCTTGTCGTCCGGCGCGACGCCGGCGAGGCGCTCGTAGGCCGAGCCGGCCATTCCCGGCCCCGTCTCGCCGAGCAGCACGACCAGGTCACCGTCGCGCCGGAATGCGGGCCGTACGAGCAGCTCGACGTCGTCCAGGATGCCCACGACGCCGATCTGCGCCGTGGGCGCGATGCGTCCCAGGGGTGACTCGTTGTAGAGGCTGACGTTGCCGCCCGTGACGGGGAGTTCGAGTGCACGGCACGCCTCGGCCATGCCACGAACGGACTCTGACAGCTGCCAGAACGCTTCGGGCACGCCCGGGTCACCGAAGTTGAGGCAGTTGGTCAGGCCCAGCGGGCGCGCGCCGGTCACGGCCACGTTGCGTGCGCTCTCGGCGACCGCCAGCATCGCGCCCAGGGCCGGATCGTGAAGCGCCACGAACGGCTGCGAGTCCGTCGCGATGACAAGTGCCCGGCCGGTGCCCTTGACGCGCAGCACGGCCGCACCACGCTCGCAGCCCTCGATCGTGTCCGCGCCCACGGTCTGGTCGTAGCGCGTCGTGACCCACGCCCGGCTGCCCACGTTGGCGTGGCCCAGAAGCGCCTCGAGCACCGCGCCCGGGTCCATGCCGCGCTCCGGCAGCCCGTCGTGCGGAAGGGGCGTCTCGCCCGGCGCGGGGGCGGGGCGTCGGCGCTGGGGTGGCGCGGCGAGTCGGTCGATCTCGATCGAGTCGCTGGCCAGTGCGCGGGCCGGAACGCGGGCCAGCTCTGCGCCACCTTCGACGATGACTATGTCTCCGTCGCCAGTCACCTCGCCGACCACGGCCGCCGGCAGGCCCCAGCGCCGGCACACCTCCAGCACGGCGTCCAGATCGGCCGGCGCGATGACGGCCATCATCCGCTCCTGTGACTCGCTGATCATCACCTCGAAGGGCGCCATGCCCTTTTCGCGCAGTGGCACGGCCTCAAGATCGATGCGCATGCCGGTGCCGCCGCGGTCGGCCATCTCGGACGAAGCGCACGTCAGGCCGGCCGCGCCCAGGTCCTGCAGGCCCTCGACGAGGCCGCGCTCGACGAGCTCCAGGCTCGCCTCGATCAGCAACTTGCCGGCGAACGGGTCACCGATCTGGACGCTCGGACGCATCTGGGCCGAGCCGGCATCGAAGTTGGCACTGGCCAGCACGGACGCGCCACCGATGCCGTCGCGACCGGTGGGCGACCCGAACAGGACCGCCAGGCTGCCCGGCGTGGGTGCCACTGCGCGCGCGATGCGGTTCTCGGGCAGCAGTCCGACGCACATCACGTTGACCAGCGGGTTGCCCGTGTAGCTGGGGTGGAAGGTCAGCTCGCCGCCGACCGTCGGAACTCCTACGCAGTTGCCGTAGCCGCCCACGCCGCCCACCACCCCGCGCACCAGCCGGCGCGTCGCGTCGTCGTCCGGCCAGCCGAACTTGAGCGCATCGAGCAGGGCGATGGGCCGTGCGCCCATGGCCACGATGTCGCGCAGGATGCCGCCCACCCCGGTTGCCGCACCCTGGTACGGCTCGACCGCAGACGGATGGTTGTGCGACTCGAGCTTGAAAGCCACGGCCAGGCCGTCGCCAATGCGCACGACGCCCGCGTTTTCGCCCGGGCCGGCGAGCACGTCGGCACCTTGGGTGGGCAGGTCGCGCAGCAGGCGGCGCGAGCTCTTGTACGAGCAGTGCTCGCTCCACATGACGCTGAACATGGCCAGCTCCAGGTCGTTCGGAGCGCGGGCCAGCCGCTCGTGGATGGCGGCCAGCTCGTCATCCGTGAGGCCCAGCCGGCGATGGAGCTCGTCCGTCCGCTGCTGATGCGAGTCGGCACGCGCGTCGAGCGTCAGTGTCACGCGGCAGCCCCGACGGAGGCCATGCTCTCGACCAGCGAGCGGATCAGGAACATGCCGTCGTCCGAGCCCAGGATCGACTCCGCGGCACGCTCCGGGTGCGGCATCAGCCCGCACACCAGGCCGCGCTCATCGATGACGCCGGCGATGTCGCGCGCGGATCCGTTCGGATTGCCCTCCGGCGCGGCGTAGCGGAAGAGCACCCGGCCGGCCGCCTCGAGTGCGTCGAGGTCAGCCTCGGGCAGCCAGTAGCAGCCTTCCCCGTGGGCGATCGGCATGCGCAGCGCGACGCCAGCCGGGACGAGCTGCGTGAACGGAGTGTCGCGTCGTTCGACGGACAGGCTCACCCAGCGGTGCTCGAAGCGCAACGTGGAGTTGCGGCGCAGGACGCCAGGCAACAGTCCCGCTTCGGTCAGCACCTGGAAGCCGTTGCAGATGCCCAGCACGAGGCCGCCGCGCTGGGCGTGGTCACGCACTGCGCCCATGACCGGGCTGAAGCGCGCGATCGCGCCTGAGCGCAGGTAGTCGCCGTGCGCGAACCCGCCGGGCAGAATGACCGCATCCGCTCCATGCAGGTCGGTCTGCTCATGCCAGACAAGCTCGGCCTCCGCCCCGGCAAGGCGCACGGCGTGGGCCGCGTCGCGGTCGCAGTTGGAGCCCGGGAAGACGACCACCGCGACCTTCACGCGGCGCCCACCGCCAAGGGCAGCTCATCGATCTGCCACTGCTCGATGAGCGGGTTGGCCAGGAAGTCCGCCGCCAGCCGCTCGACGACCGCACGCCCGTGCTCGACCGTCTCCGCCTCCACTGTCAGCTCCACCCGCCGGCCGACCCGCACGCCGTGCACGCTCGACGCCCCGAGCTGCGGCAGGGCGGCCTCCACCGCCCGACCCTGCGGATCCAGGATCCCCTCGCGTGGCATCACGTCGACCGCAAATCGATAGCCGCTCATACGCGGTCGCCGGTCATGTAGTCGGCGAATGAGCCGCCGGTGATCCGCTCGAAGGCCTCCACGTAGCGCTGGCGCGTGCCGTCGACCACGGCCGCCGGAAGCTCCGGTCCGGGTGGCGTCTTGTCCCATGGCTGGGTCTCCAGCCAATCGCGTACGAACTGCTTGTCGTACGAGGCCTGGCTGCGCCCCGGCTCGTAATCCGACGCGTCCCAGAAGCGCGACGAATCGGGCGTCAGGACCTCATCGATCAGGATCAGCTCGCCCGATGGCAGGATGCCGAACTCGAACTTGGTGTCAGCCACGATGATCCCGGCCGCCTCGGCGCGCTGCGCGGCGAAGCGGTACAGCGCGAGGGCGAGGTCGCGTGCCTTCTCAGCCATCACACCACCGACGAGCGCAGCCATCTGGTCGAACGAGATGTTCTCGTCGTGGCCAATGTCCGCCTTGGTCGAGGGCGTGAACAGCGGCTCGGGCAGCCGGTCGCTCTCGCGCAGCCCGTCGGCGAGCGGGATGCCGCACACGGCGCCGCTGCGCTGGTAGTCCTTCCAGCCACTGCCCGGCCAGGTAGCCGCGCACGATCAGCTCGACCGGCAGGACAGTCGCGCGGCGGCAGATCATGGACCGCCCGCGCAGCTCGTCCGCCGCGGCGCCGTATTCGCCGGGCAAGTCGCGCACGATCGGTCGAGAGCAGGTGATTGGGCATGATCCCGGCCCGTTCCGTCTCGCGGAACCAGTAGCGCGCCAGCCCGGTCAGCACGCGTCCCTTGTCCGGGATCGCGGTCGGGAGGACGACGTCGAAGGCGCTCAGCCGGTCAGACGCCACGAGCAGCAGGCGCGCCTCGTCCAGTGCGTAGATGTCGCGCACCTTGCCTGAGCGGACGAAGCCGGGCGCGTTCTCAACGAGCAGCATGGGCAGGTACCTCCAGTTCGGTCCAGGCGAGCAATCAACTCATCAACATGACGCAGCAGGTGGCGCTCATCGAAGCAGCCGGCGATCTGCTCGCCGCTCAGGACGCGCGTCACCTCCGGATCCGCCTCGATCAGCTCGCGCAGCTGACGTCGCTCATCGGCCGCGCGCAGGGCGGCGCGCTGGACGATCGAGTAGCCGTCCTCGCGCGACAGGCCGCCCTCCTCGACGAGCATCGTCAGCAGCCGGCTGGAGGCGAACAGGCCCAGGCCACGCTCCACGTTCTCACGCATCCGCTCCGGGCGGACCACCATTCCGTCCACCAGGCGGCGGAAGCGGACGAGCATGTAGTGCAGCAGCGTCGTCGAGCCGGGCAGCGCGACGCGCTCCACGGAAGAGTGCGAGATGTCCCGCTCGTGCCACAGCGCCTGGTCCTCGAAACCGGCCAGGGCGAATCCGCGCAGCAGCCGCGCCAATCCGGCGATCCGCTCGGCGGTGATTGGGTTGCGCTTGTGGGGCATCGCGCTGGAGCCCTTCTGGCCGCTGCCGAACGGCTCCTGGACCTCGCCGATCTCGCTGTGCTGCAGGTTGCGGACCTCTGTTGCGAAGCGCTCCAGGGAGCCGCCGCACACGGCGATCGCGGCCATGAACGCGGCATGCCGGTCGCGCTGGACGATCTGCGTGCTGATCGGATCGGCGGCCAGGCCCAGCTCGGCCATCACGTCTGACTCGATCTCGGGACCAAGCTGGCTGTAGGTGCCCACCGCGCCGGAAAGCTTGCCCGTCGCCAGGTCGTGCGCCGCCGTGGCCAGACGCTCGCGGCCGCGCGCCATCTCGAACGCCCAGGTGGCGAGCTTCAGCCCAAAGGTGATCGGCTCGGCATGGACAGAGTGCGTGCGCCCCATCATCACCGTCGCGGCGTGCTCGCGCGCCTTGCGCGCCAGGAGCACGACGAGCGCGTCCATCTCGACCAGCAGCAGGTCCGCGGCGGCGCGGCACTGGAGCGCAAGGGCGGTGTCAACCACGTCGCTGGACGTCAGTCCGAAGTGGATGTAACGGCCTTCCGGGCCGACCGATTCGGCCACCTGGCTGACGAAGGCGATCACGTCGTGGTCGGTCGTCCGTTCCAGCTCGGCGATGCGCTCCACGTCCACGCGGGCGCGATCCTCGATGACCTGCACGGACGGCTGCGGTATCTGGCCCCGCTTGGCCAGAGCGTGGAGGACCGCGATCTCCACGCGCAGCATGTGCTGGAAGCGCGCTTCGTCAGTCCACAGGGCGCCCATCTCGGGCACGGTGTAGCGCGGGATCACGCGACGACTCCGGCCAGCGCCCGGCCGATGTCAGAGCGCACCAGCTTGCCTTCGAAGTGGACCAGGTCCGCGGCAGAGTGAGCCTGGCGGGCGGCCGATTCCAGGTCCGGGCCCTGGCCAACGACGGTCAGCACGCGCCCGCCGGCGGTGAGCAGGCCGCCGCCCTCATCCGTTCGCACGCCGGCTCCGAAGATCAGTGCTCCGGCCGCCTGCGCCGCATGAATGCCCTCGATCGGCAGGCCCACGCGCGGGCTGTCCGGATAGCCGGCTGATGCCAGGGTCAGTGCCACGCTCGCGCCGGGCACGGCCGGTACGATCGGGCTGCGCCGAGGGCAGGTTGCCGGTTGCCGCGCCGAGCAGCAATGGAACGAGTGGACCGGCGAGCGCGGGGCATCAGAGACTGCGTCTCCGGATCGCCCAGGCGCACGTTGAACTCGAGCACGCGCGGCCCGTCGCCGGTGAGCATCAGGCCCGCGAAGAGCGCGCCGCGGAAGGGAGCGCCGCGCCTGCTCATTTCGGTCAACACGGGCTCGAACACGCTCGCGGCGAGCAACTTCAGATCAGCGTCGTCAAGTTCGCGCACCGGCGAGAAGGCGCCCATCCCGCCCGTGTTGGGCCCGCGGTCGCCGGCCTCCAGCCGCTTGTGGTCGCGCGCCGACGGGCAGCAGCGCCGCTCGGCGTCCGTCGCACACAGCGATGACGCTCGCCTCGACTCCGGCCAGCCACTCCTCGACGACAACGCGCCGGCCGGCCTCGCCGAAACGGCCTCCGTGAAGCGTCTCGCGCAGCGCGTCCGTCGCCTCGCCGAGCGTCTCGCACATCGTCACGCCCTTGCCCGCCGCAAGGCCGTCCGCCTTGACCACGACGCGGCCGCCGAGCGACTCCGCGTAGGCCAGCGCCGGCTTGAGATCGTGGAACGCCCGCCCGCGGGCCATGTCGACGCCGGCCGCGGTGCACACCTCGCGCGCGAACGCCTTGCTCGCCTCCAGCCGCGCCGCTGCGGCGCTGGGTCCGAAGCAGGCGATGCCGGCGGCAGCGAGGTCGTCGGCCAGACCGCCGACCAGCGGTGCCTCAGGCCCCACGACAACGAGGTCAACCGATTCAGAGCGGACCAGCTCGATGATCGATCGCACTGTCGCTGGCGTCGACGCCGGGCCACACCTGGGCCACGTCAACCATCAACGGGTTGCCCGGCGCGCACAGGACGCGGTCAACGTCGGGATCGTCGCGCGAGGCGCCACGCGAGTGCGTGCTCGCGCGCGCCCGATCCAACGACGAGCACGCGCAAACCGCTCACGACCGGTTGCTCACGACTGGGTGCCACCCGCCGGAACCGCAAGGGCAGCGGCGAAGACGCTCGCCAGGCCGCTCGAGTCGCGCAGGATGGTCTGGTTGCGCTCAGGGCCCAGACTGAGGAGCGTGATCGGCACTCCGGCGCGCTCCTCGATCGCGTCAACGTAGCGCCGCGCCTCGTCGGGCAGCTCATCCAGGCGGGTGCACGAGCTGATGTCCGCGTCCCAGCCGGGGAACGTCTCGTAGACCGGAACGGCACGCTCGAGCTGCGCGGCGTTGAGCGACCACTCGTCCACCAGGCGCCCGTCTACGCGATACGCGACGCAGACCTTGAGCTCCGGCAGGCCGCTCAGGATGTCGAGCTTGTTGAGCATGATCCCGCTGACGCTGTTGACCGCGACCGAGTAGCGCAGCGGAACGAAGTCGAGCCACCCGCAGCGGCGCCGGCGGCCGGTGGTCGTGCCGAACTCGCGGCCAACCTCGACCAGGTGAGTGCCCACCTCGTCGTGCAGCTCGGTCGGCAGCGGCCCGGCGCCCACGCGAGTCGAATAGGCCTTCAGCACGCCGATCACCTCGTTGATCTGGCGCGGCCCGACGCCGCTGCCCGTGCACGCTCCGCCGGCGGTGGGGTTGCTGCTGGTGACGAACGGGTACGTGCCGTGATCCAGGTCGAGCAGCGCCCCCTGGGCTCCCTCCAGGAGAACGTGCTGGCCGTCCGCGAGCGCGCGCTGGACGAGCCCGGTGGTGTCAGCGATGTGGTCGCGCAGCCGCTCACCCCACGCCAGCGCCTCGCGATACAGCGCATCGCCGTCGAATGGCGTGGCGTCGTATGCGCGCTCCAGCAGCGGGTTCTTCTCGGCCAAGGCCGTGGTCAGGCGCTCGCGCAGCAGGGCCGGCTCGAGCAGGTCGCCCATGCGGATGCCGCTGCGCAGGGCGCGGTCGCCGTATGCCGGTCCGATGCCGCGCTTGGTCGTGCCCAGGCCCCCGTCGGCCGCGGCTGCTTCGCGCGCTCCATCCAGCGCCACGTGGTACGGCATGATCACGTGCGCCGCGCCGCTGATGCGCAGCTTGTCGGTCGAGATGCCGCGCGTGGCGAGCATCTCCATCTCAGCGATGAGCGTCTTGGGATTGACCACCACACCCGGGCCAATGACTGGCGTGATGTGTGAGTGCAGGACGCCGCTCGGCACCAGGTGGAGCTTGAAGACCTCGTCGCCCAGCACGACCGTGTGCCCGGCGTTGTCGCCGCCCTGGTAGCGGACCACGAGCGAGACGCTGGCCGCTAGCAGGTCAGTCGCCTTGCCTTTGCCCTCGTCGCCCCATTGAAGGCCGCACACGACCGTCGCCGTCATGTCGGTTGCCGTTCGGAGGGTAGATTCGTGCCCGGAACAGCGCCTCCGCCCTGCGGATCGCCAGATTGGCTGCGTTCCGGCCTCACTGGACCGACGCCGCCTCCTCGGGCAACAGCTCCTCCAAGCTATCCCGTCGCGGGTTCGTTCGTACCCGCGCGCGTCGAAGTCGGCAGTCTAGCAGCGGCCGGCCCAGCCGAATCGGTCGACCGGACCAGGCCGGCCGCCCGTGAGGCGATTCAGGGACAGGCGCGCCGCCACGCGTCGAGGCGCAGCCGCTTCTTCATCGCGCTGATGCCCAGGCCCTCCGCCGCCGGGCAGAACTCAGATCGCGGCAGCGCGTACTCAATGTCGATCACCGGCTTGCCGGCGCGCACGAATGGATCAGCCAGTGCGCACTCCTGGAACTGGAAGCACTGCTCCAGCAGCGCGAAGTCGAAGTGCGGCTCCAGCTCCTGGGCCAGGCCGAGCGTGTTCTTGAGCCCCACGCCCAGGCCGGCGTCGTGGGCGGCGCGCGCCAGCCAGCGGTTGTAGCGGAGCTGGTCGGCCGCCTCGAGAGGAAAGCCGGTTCGGTTCGCGTAGCCGTCGACGTTGTCGAACTCGACCGCGTCGAACCCCTTCGCGGCGCACATCGCCACGCGCTCCCGGATGATCGACTTGAGCACGTCCAGGCGTCGAATATCCAGCCAGCGCTCGCCCGGCCAGCCGTCGAGCTGCCGTCCCTTGACCGAGGCCGGATAGCGTCCAGCGTCGGAGCGCCAGCTCTCCCACGCGCCGGCATTCACGTAGCACACCGTCCTGCGCCCATCGTCGTGGAGTGACGCGACCAGCGAGCGTGGCGTGTCGAAGCCGTCCAGGTCGAACACGTCCGCGCCGGCCGTCGTGTCGATGCTGCCGCTGAACTGGACCTGCCATTCGAGGCCCGGCGTGGGCTGCCACCAGCCGCTCGCTGCGGCCGTGCCGGCCTGACCGATGAGCGTCGCGAGCAGGAGCGGCAGGCCGACCAGGACATTCCTCATGCGCCCGATCGTGGCCGCTGTGCGTGGCGCGGTCAATCACCACTCCGCGGTGTCATGCGCCCTAGTCAATGGTCCGGGTTGCCTTGCAACGACGTTGCACGGTAACCTTTGCCGCGCAAGCCGCCCTGTGAGTGCCCCAGCACTCGGGAGAGAGTGCCCCAGCACTCATGCCATCGAAACTGATCCGTGCCCCAGCACGGTAACGGGAGGGAAAAGCCGTGGCCCTTGCGCGTGTTGTCTCGCGTATATCGCTACCCATAGTTCTGCTGCTCGGACTCATCCTCACTACGGCCGCGCCCGTTGCCGCCGCAGGGACCGAATACGACCGCGTATTCGACCTCGCCCAGTCGAAGATCGGCGCCAATTGGGTGCACTACGCCAAGGGCCCTGACAAGTTCGATTGCGTGGGCTTCGTTTGGTACGTCTACAAGATGAATGAGATGCAGGATCGCATCGGCGGCTACCGCGGCGTGCGGGCATACCACAACTGGTTCCGCGATCGCGGGCTGGTCTCCACGAGCGATCCCAAGCCGGGCGACCTGGTCATCTGGGGCAAGTTCAAGCACATCGGCATGTACATCGGCGATGGCATGGCGATCAGCGCCCTGGTCCAGCCGTACGGCGTCAAGATCCACAAGGTCAAGGGCTACCTGAACGTCAAGTTCAAGGCCTACCTGCACACCCAGATAACGCGCTAGCAATGGCTCCTCGCTGGGCACGCGCGGTGACGGTCGCGCTGATGGCGCTGGTGTCGCTGGCCACGCTGGCCGCGCCGGCGGCTGCGTCAGCCACCGAATCAGAGGCGCAGCGCGTCGTTTCGGTTGCCGTGGCGCAGCTCGACGACCGCTGGTCGTTCGCGGCCACCGGCCCCAACGAATTCGACTGCTCGGGGCTCGTCTTCTACGCGTTCCGTGAGGCCGGCCTGCGCGAGCGCATCGGCGACAAGCGGCGCACGGTGGCGGGCTACTACAAGTACTTCAACAAGCAGGGCAAGGCGGACAAGGTCAATCCGCAGCTGGGCGACCTCGTCGTGTGGGGCAACAACAAGCACATCGGCATCTACATCGGCGACGGCATGGCCGTCAGCACGCTCGTCAACCCGCATGGCGTCAGCGTGCACCCGGTCAAGGGCTACCTGAACATGCGCTTCAAGGCCTACCTGCACGTGGACCTGGAGCGCTAGCCGGGCCAGACCACTTGCTGCGACTTTGGGGCGCGGCGGATTGGAGCTCCGGCTCCTAGTACGAGCTGATGCTCACCAGGTTGCCTTCGGGGTCCTTCAGCCACGACATCTTGTTGCCCGTTGCGTCCGTTGCGATCCCGTCCACGGTGCGAAACGCTTCGCCGAAGTCGTACTCCTCGAACACGCCGCCGCGCGCCTTGAGCTGAGCCACGGTGGCCTCCACGTCATCGACCGTGATGTTGACCGCGGTCGCCTGGTTGGTCCCGGCGAACTGCGACGGGTACAGCATCATGCGCGTGCCGCCGATCTCATACCAGGCGTCCCCGCTCTCCGTGACGTGAGTGGGCTCGAGCTGCAGGATCGTGGAGTACCAGGCCCTGGCCCGCTCCATGTCAGATACCGGAAGCGTTGCAGCGAACTTCATTGCTCGTCCTCGTGCTGGCGATGGGCCGGTCGTACGCCGTTGCACGAAGGGCTGAAGGTAAGGACGAGCAGTCTATTTCAGGTGGCGGCGGCGGACGGGAGGAGGCCGTCCGCCGCCGTTGCGCTGGGGCCTGTTGCCGCTAAGCGGCGACGAGCTCGTCCTCGTCCGCCTCGTCGCCCTGGGTCTCGTCTGCAGCGGCACTGAACGCCGGCTCGCCGGCCGTGACGCCCATCGCCTCGGCCTGCGCGACCAGCGCTTCAGCCGCTGATTCGGCCGCGTAGTCCTTCTTGCGCTTGCCCGACAGCATCTCGACCGAGTTGGCCACGATCTCCGTCTTCCAGTGGCGGATCTTGCTGTCATCCTCCCACTGGCGCGTCTGGAGCCGGCCGATGATGCTGACCAGCTGGCCCTTGCCCAGGTACTGGCCGCAGATCTCTGCCAGCCGGTCCCAGGTGACGACCGTGTGGTACTCGGACTTCTCCGAGCCGCCGCGGTAGTCATTGGTGGCTACGTTGAACTGCGTGACGGTCTTGCCCGAGGCGAGCTTGCGCAACTCCGGGTCGCGCGTGAGCCGTCCAGTGAGCACGACATGGTTCATCCCGACAACCTCCCTGGCCGGCCCAGTCTTGGGCTCGGCCTGCGTCTTCGGCGGGCGGCGGGTACTTGACGGCGAAACAGTAGCCAGACCGACTTGCCGCGCCCTTATCAGCGGCTCTACCCGCGCTTTCTAAGCGTCCGAGCGCGAGGTGCCCTCGGCTGCGCTGGCGTCGTTGCCGTCGCCCGTGTGCCACCACTGACGCAGCGAGGAGCACCGGCCGCGGCCGTCCAGCGCGACGACCATCACGCCATCCAGCGCGCGATCGGCAGCCGCGATCCGGAAGTGAGCGACGCCGTAGGTCTCGCCCACGCCCAGCACCTGGGCCGCGAATGAGGGCTGCTCCCAGGACGCCAGCTGCGCCCCATACCAGTCACGTATCGCACGCCGCCCGCGCAGCAGGGGCTCGAAGGGCGTGGGTTGGAAAGTGGCCCCCACGACGAATGCTTCGCCGATTCGATCGGCCGATCCGGATTCCCAGCCGTCGCCGAAGCGGGTCAGCCACGCGCTGAAGCGGGCCAGCTCATCTGAGGTCGCCATTCCTCAGGTCGTTGCTCTCTCGCTCGCAGGCATCTCGTGGATCTCGCGCGCGGCGCGGATGCCCGACTCGAGCGCACCCTGGATCCAGGCGTGGTACAGCGAGCAGTGCTCTCCGGCGAAGTAGACCCTCCCCTCCGGCTGGAGGATGGCCTGCTGGAGCTGCGTCTGCTGCTCGGGCGCGAAGAGCGCGAACGCGCCGCGCGCCCACCGGTCGCCGTACCAGGCGTGCGTGGCGCCGACTTCGAACACCTCGCGGATGCGCGGATGGATCTGGGATACGTCGTCGAGCGCCTCCTCGATCCGGGTTTCCTCGTCCATCGCGCCCCACTGGAGCGCATCCTGGCCCCAGGTATACGACGCGAGCAGAACACCGCGCGACGTGGACCGGTCGCTGGGCGGGTAGTTCAGCCGTCGCACGGGCAGGTCGGTCACGCTCGCCCCGCCGTCGAAGATGCCGTCGTCCCGCTCCCAGATCCGCTCGCGCACCTGGAGCAGGATCTTTGTCGAGGCGTGGTAGTTGAGCTGGCGGATCGCACGCTCCTTCTCGCGCGAGAAGCGGTGCTCGATCGGGCGCAGAACTGAAAAGGGCACCGTGCAGATCACGTAGTCGCCACTGAACGACACAAGGTCCAGGCCAACCCTGCAGCGCAGCGTGACCGACTCGCCGTCCTGCTCGATCGCACGAACCTCGGTGCCCAGGTGGACTACTTCCTGCAGCTCGCGGAAGAAGGCATTGGGCAAGGCATCCATGCCGCCCACGATCGTGCTCATGTCTACGTACGCGCCGCCCAGCTCCTCACGCAGGATCTCGACGAAGGAGTTGTGCATATCGCTCTCGACGAAGTTCATCACTGCGTAAAACTCGATCGCGCCCTCGCTGAAGCCCTTCGTCTTCAGGAACTCGTAGAGCGAGTACTGGTCGTAGCGGCGGACGATCTCGGGCCAGGCCTGCTCACCATCGTGCTCGACCATCGCTCGGATGTCCGCGATCGCCTCTTCCCACATCGCGCCGGCCGACCGGCCGCGCTCGCCATCGCCCAGGCTGAAGGGCAATCGCTCTGGGTGCTCGTCCGCCTCGGCCGCGGTCATGCGCACGCCGCCGATGTGGACGATGCCCTTCGGGTTGCCCATCACGAACGGGCGCATCTCGAGCCCGAACTCCTCGCAATAGGCCGTGGTCAGGTCGTGCTTGCGCGGGATGCGCATCGCGCCGGCTTCGGCGTACAGGCCCGGCGCGAACGGGGCGCGAAGGGTGTAGATCCGGCCGCCGACCCTCCCCTGCGCCTCAAGGACGACCACGTCGTGGCCCTGGCGGCGCAGTTCGTGCGCGGCGACCAGGCCGGCCATCCCGGCGCCGATGATCAGCACCCGCTTGGGCTGCGACGGCCGACCGGCGAGGCCGTCGCGCACGACGCGCAGCACCTCGGCCGGCACCGGCGGTGCTTCCGCCGGCGGCGGCTGGCCGGATGGGTCGGCCTTGGCCTGCTCCGCGGCAAGTGACTCGATTGTGTCGGCGCTGCTCCATGCGGAGCGCTCTTCTTCAGTCATGCGTGCAAATCTAAACCTCGTCGTGCCCGAATCGCACTCATTTCGGCATAGCCTGCCAGTCATGCAAGTGCGCCTGGCGCTTACTTTCCTGGTCGCCCTCGTGGGATGCGTCGCGCCAACGGTCGCGCCGACTTTCACGCCGCCGGGACCCACGCCTTCGCCGGCTCAAAGCGCGAGCACTGGACCCACACCCACGACCAGCTCTGCTCCGCCCGCTTCACCGACCCCAACTCCGACACCCGTGCAGCCGACTCCCCTGCCCTCGACCCCCGCGCCACCGACAGCGGTCACGTCCAGCGCGACGCCGGTCGCCGGCGGCATCGTGGTGGATCCTGCGGACATCGACCGCCACCTCGACGCCCTGGCTGCCATAGCCGAGGCAAACGGTGGCCTGCGCGCGGCAGGCCTGCCCGGCTACGACGCTTCGGCCGACTACGTCGCCGAGCAGCTGGATGGCCCTCGGCTACGCGGTCAATCGGCAGGTGGTCCAATTCACCGCGTTCGAGGAGGAGGCACCCGTCTCTGTCACTCTCGGCTCGCAGACGTGGAGCGGCGCCGAGTGGCTGCACGCCAACATCTACTCGGGTGAGGGCGACGTCTCTGCCTCGCTCGAAACCGTCGGCATCAGCGGCGGCCAGCCCACGCCCAGCGGTGCCTGTGAGGAGAGCGCCTGGGACGGCTTCGGCACGGGCAACATCGCCGTGGTGATGGGCGGCACGTGCCTCCGTCGCGACGTGGTTCTGCTCGCCCAGGAGGCGGGTGCCGCGGCTCTCGTCTCGCTCTACCCGAGCTGGACCCAGGACCGGATCCTGCGGCCCACGCTGCTCGATCCGACGGGGATCGAGATTCCGGCCATCGTCGCCGGTCGGGAGCCGGCGCTCGAATTGCTGGCTGCGGCCGAGTCGGGCGACCAAAGCACGATCTCGGTCGACGTCGACCGCTCGGCAGCCAGCGCGGACAACGTCTTCGGCGAGCTGGCCGGGGACAGTGGCTCATTCGTGATGCTGGGCGCGCACCTGGACTCCGCGCTCGACGGTCCCGGCCTGAACGACAACGGCTCAGGTGTGGCCACGCTGCTCGCCATCGCCGAGTCGGCGGCGGCCCAGCCCAATCGCGCGAGTGGGATCAGGTTCGCCTTCTGGGCCGCCGAGGAGTACGGCACGATCGGCTCCAACCAGTACGTGGAGAGCCTCTCAGAGGCCGAGCGCGATCGGATCGAGGCGTACGTCAACCTCGACATGGTCGGATCGCCCAACGCCGGGCGCTACGTCTACGACGATGATTTCGCGGCCCCGGGCTCAGGTGCCGTGGCCGACGGGATCATGGCCGCGCTCGACGAGATGGGCACGCCCGGGTTGCGCATCCCGAGCGGCGGCTCGGACCACATCGCGTTCGTGCGCGCCGGCATCGTGACCGGTGGCGTGTTCTCCGGCATCGCGCCGCTGACGCCGGAAGAGGCAGACCTGTTCGGCGGGCAGGCCGACGTTCTGGCCGACCCGTGCTACCACCTGGCATGCGACCTGCGCGACAACGTGGACGCGGAGTCAGCTGCCACGCTGGGCAGCGCGATCGCGGCGCTGCTGGAGGACCTCGCCTTCTAGGTCCTCACTGATTCGAAGACACGCGGCGCCTCGTGGACCTCCTTCGCGGCTCGAATGCCGGACTCGAGTGCGCCCTGGATCCAGGCGTGGTAAAGCGATGTGTGCTCGCCGGCGAAGTGGATGCGCCCCTCAGGCTGGACGATCGAGGCCTGCAGGCGCGTCTGCTGCTCGGGCTCGAAGAGGGCGAAGGCTCCTCGGGCATATGGGTCGCCGTACCAGTCCTTGACCGCGCCGACCTCGAACTCGGACGTGACCGACGGGTGGATCTTGGCCACGTCCTCGAGCGCCTGCTCGATCTGCGACTCGGCATCCATGGCCCCCCAGCGCAGCGCGTCCTGGCCCCAGGTGTACGAGGCGAGCAGGGTGCCGCGCTCGTCGGCCGGATCGCTGAACGACGGGTAGCAGATGCGCCGGATGGGCAGGTCGGTGACCGTGGTGCCGCCGACGATGCCGTCCTCCTCCTCCCAGAAGCGATGCCTCGTCTGAAACAGGATCTTGCCCGACGCGTTGTAGTTCAGCTCGCGGATCGCCTTCTGCTTCTCGCGTGAGAAGCCCTGGCCGAGCACCTCGATGTCGCGCAGCACGGAAAACGGCAGCGCGCAGATGGCGAAGTCGCCCTTGGCCGAGAAGCGGCCCGAGTGGGTGCGGTAGTGGACAGTCACGTCGTCCGGGCTCTGTTCGATGGCGGTGATCTCCGCTCCGAACCGGACGTTGTCCTTGACCTGCTCGTAGAACGCGCGCGGCAGCATGTCCATGCCGCCCACGATCTCCTGCATGTCCTCGAACGAGCGGCCCACGATCTCGCGCAACTGCTCTACGACGGCAGCGTTCATGTTCGACTCGCGGAAGCTCATCACGCCGTACAGCTCAAGAGCGCCCTCGCTGAAGCCACGCATGACCAGGAACTCGCGGATCGAATACTGGTCGTAGGAGTGCAGGAGCGAGTCGAGCGACTCCACGCCGCCCTGCTCGTACTGTGCGCGGAACTCGGACGTTGCCTCGTTCCAGAGCTGCGTCCAGGTCTTGCCCTTTTCGTGGTCGGCCAGGTCGAACGGCAACCGATCAGGCTCGCGGTCGGCCTCCTCCACGGTCATGCGCTGGCCGTCGATGTGGACGAGCGTGCTGGGGATTGCCCATCACGAACGGGCGCAGCGCCAGGCCGAACAGGTCGCAATAGGCGAGCGTCAGGTCATGCACGCGTGGGATGCGCATCGCGCCCGCCTCGGCGTACAGGCCGGGCGCGAAATCACGGAGTGTCTGGACGCGCCCGCCGACTCGGTGCTGAGCTTCCAGGATGAGCGGATCGTGGCCCTGGCGCTTGAGCTCGAACGCGGCCACCAGTCCGGCTATCCCGCCGCCCAGGATGAGCACGCGCTTGCCGGCCTGCGCCCGCGGATCCAGCCCCTCGCTCGCGGTCGCGACGATCTCGTCGCTGATCGGCGGTGCCTCGTCCGGCGCAGGGGCGCCGGGCATCTGTGATTCGGACGCGTTCGCCTGCTGCTCGTCCAACTTCGCTCCACCCTCCACGATTGAGAGATTGCTCACGGCCGTGATCTGCGCTTGTGATCTGCGCCGCGAGTTTACGGCCGCGGACATAGCGTCGTCCGCAACACTCAGAGTGTTTCGTTCGCGTTCAACCGCGCCTGCCGCCGGCCGTCACGCGCCGTACAAGGCCCGCGCACGAACCTAACGCGGATTCCCACACTCCCAGTGTTGCGCAGGGGCGCTAGGACCGGAACAGTTCACGCCGCGCGAGACCCGTGCGCTGCGCGACCTCGCGCGCGGCAGATGAGCGGCTCATCCCCGCTGCCACGAGCCGGTCCACCTCGCGCCGACCCTGCTCCATGCCCATCGACGGTTGCTGCTCGGCGTCCTCTTCCCGGCCGGCCACCACGATCGTGACCTCGCCGCGCGGCGGAATGGCGGCCGCGCGCTCGGCAAGCTCGGCCAGCGTGCCGCGCCACGTCTCCTCGTGCAGCTTGGTCAGCTCGCGCGACAACGACGCGCGGCGGCCGGGCGTCACAGGCCGCGGCCAGGTCGGACAGCGTGGCTGCGGCGCGGCCGGGCGCCTCGAACACGACGGTCGCTCTCTCGTCCTGGCAGATGCGCGCCAATCTCTGGCGCCGCTCCTTGCCGCGCCGCGGCAGAAATCCCTCGAACGCGAAGCGCGCGGCGGGCAGGCCACTTGCCACCAGGGCGGCGAGCGTGGCCGAGGCGCCGGGGATTGGCACGACCTGCCCGCCGCGCCCGGCCCAGGCCGCGACGAGCTCACCGCCCGGGTCACTCACGAGAGGAGTGCCGGCGTCTGTCACGAGGGCCAGGTGGGCGCCACCAGCAAGATGGGCGAGCAGCTCGTCGTGGCGCGCCGCCGGGCTCTGCGCGTGATACGAGACGAGGCGCGTCTCGATCTCGTGGCGTGCCCACAGGCGGCGCGTCATGCGCGTGTCCTCCGACGCCACGAGCGGCACGGAACGCAGCACCTCTATCGCGCGCAGGGTGATGTCGCCCATGTTGCCGATCGGCGTCGCGACGACGTAGAGGATCCCGCCGCTGGCAGGCTCGATCACGCGGCGTCAGTCACGCGGCGGACCGGCCTCGGCCGGCGGATTTGGCACGGCCGGCGCGGGCCGCCGGCGCGGATACAGGTAGTCCACGCCCGGCGTTCGTGTCGTCAGCTTGGCCACCGGTGGCGTCTGGCGCTTGAACTCGGAACCGGCGATCAGGCGCTGCACGCGCAGGACATGGTCCGCTTCGAAGCCCATCTCGGCAAGCTCCCGATCCGAGCGCCTGCCGTCGACCAGCCAGTACAGCAGCCGGTCCATCTGCGGGTAGGTCAGCCCCAGCTCGGCTTCGTCTGTCTGGCCCGGCCACAGGTCCGCGGTCGGCGGCTTGTGCAGGATCTGGCGCGCGACGCCCATGTCCGCCGCGAGCTGGCGGACCTGGCTCTTGTACAGGTCGCCGATCGGGTTGAAGGCAGAGGCGTTGTCGCCGAAGATCGTCGTGTAGCCAAGGAGCGCTTCGGTCTTGTTGCCGGTTCCCGCCACCAGGCCGCCCCACATGACCGATTGGTCGTACAGGACCGCCATCCGCGCACGGGCGGCGAAGTTGCCGCGCCGCGACCTGCCCGGATCGTCGCCACCCAGCGCGCTATCGATGTAGCCGTCCACGATCGCGCTGATCTCGATGACCTTGTGCGTGCAGCCCAGCTGGGCAACGACAGTCTCTGCGTCGGCGCGCGACTCGGGTGACGAGGTCCGATACGGCATCAGGACGCACAACAGCCGCTCGGCGCCGATGGCCTCGGAGACAAGGTGGGCCACGAGGGCCGAGTCGAGCCCGCCCGACAGACCAAGCACGACGCGCTCGAAACCAGCCTGCTCCAAATGGCCCCTGATGAACTCGCCGATGATCCGACGCGCCACGCCGGTGTCAATCAGCAGCTCTTCGGGCAGCTCGTACGGCCGATCCGCCGAATCGGCGCCAGGTTCAATCATTCGGCCACGGGCTATACGGGCTCCACGGGAACGCCTGCCTGGGTACGTACCAGGCGCTCCAGCTGGCGCAGCACCAGCTCCGGCCGCTCATCGCGCAGCAACGGCAGGGCAATCCGCTCACGACGCACCGCGTCGAGGTCGATCTCAGCGCAGAACAGGCCCTCTTCAAGCATGGGGGCCTCAAACTGGAGATCACCGGACGGCCCGATGACCTGCGAGCCGCCCCAGAAGGTCAGTGACTCCTCCACCCCCACGCGGTTGACGAAGATGACGTACGCGGTGGTCAGCTGAGCGTAAGCGCGCATCAGCGTTCGCCACGAGCCGGCGGTGCCGAGCCCGCCTTCCGCGACCGCGGCTATGTCGCGGCCAGGTGACGAGGCGATGTTGACCAGCACCTGTGCGCCGTCCAGGGCGAGCAGGTACGGCACGGGAAGATGCCAGAAGTCCTCGCAAATGCAGATCCCCAGGCGCACACCGACTTTCGAGTCGACGGCCGATACCCGATTGCCGGCGCCGAAGAAGCGGCGCTCGTCGAACAGACCGTAGTTGGGCAGGTACACCTTGCGCACCACCTGGTTCACGGTCCCGCCCTCGAGCAGGGCGGCGGAGATGTACAGCTGGCCCTCGGCCGACTCTTCCACGAAGCCCAGGACGACGCTCATCTCGCCCGCACGACGGGCCAGCTCGGCCAACCGCTCATCGTCGCGGCGCATCGAAACCTCGGCGCTCAGATCCTGCAGCAGGTACCCCGTCAGACCCAGCTCCGGGAACGCCAGCAAATTCACGCCCGCGTCATGCGCCTCATCGATCACACGTGCGTGGGCGGCGACGTTTTCGTCCAGGCGGCCGAGCGCAGGGGCTAACTGCCCCAGCCCAACTCGCAGCGAGCTCATCGCGTGATGGTAGTCAGTCTGGTTAAGTGGCCTAAACCTATTGGTCACGCACTCAAAGCAGGTGCTAGCCTTCGCCGACCTGTCTGACATGACGGCGGCGCCAGCGTGCGCAGCTATGACCGGGCAATAGGGCTCCCCCAGCTGGACCCTAGGGAGTGCCACGGCGGGACAGACAATTGCATAGAGGAGGAATTCTTCGCATGGTCAATCGACCCAGGTGGCTGAAACTGGCCACCCTCGGGATTGTCGGGATGTTCGTGCTGGTGGCGTGTACGCCTGCAGCCGGCCCCTCGGCAAGTCCGGCACCTTCGGCCAGCGCTGGCCCTTCGGCAAGCGCGGCTCCGTCAATGACTGACGGCCCGACCGGGACCCCCGGCGAGAGCCCCTCAGAGGCTCCCTCCGAGTCCCCCAGCGTCGCACCGAGCGAAAGCCCGAGCGGCGAGCCGATAGGCACGGCGTACCCGGAGCCGGCAGCTCAGCCCGGCGCTCCCGCGGACATCACCGACTCATACCCGAACTACGGGACGGTCGACTGTGCTGCAGGAACGTTCAACGGCCTGCCCTACTCGGGCAATGTCGAGTCGATCACAGCGCCCGATGCGGACACGGTTGTGTTCAACCTGTGCAACCCGGACGTTGCCTTCCTGTCCAAGATCGCGTTCACCGTGTTCGCGATCAACGACAAGGACTTCCTGATCGAGCACGCCGGAGCCGGTGACATCAAGGACGTGATGAACGGCACCGGTCCGTACGTCCTCGATGAGTGGCGCCGCGGCGACAGCATCCTGTACAGCGCATTCGAGAACTACTGGGGCGAGCCTGCGGTCACGCAGGGAGCTGTCCTGCGCTGGCTGACCGAGCCCGCCGCTCGTCTCAACGAGCTGCGCGCCGGCACGGCCCACGGCATGACGCTGGTCGGCCCGGCCGACTTCGACACCGTGCGCAACGACCCCACCCTCCAGCTCCTGGAGCAGGGCGGCCTGAACACCCTGTACCTGGGCATGAACAGCAACTTCGAGCCGTGGAGCGATCCGGAAGTCCGGCGCGCCGTGGCAATCGGCCTCAACCGCCAGCAGTTCGTGGACAACTTCCTGCCGCCCGGCTCGGAAGTCGCCTCGCACTTCACCCCGTGCTCCATCCCGTTCGCCTGCGAGGGCGACGCGTGGTGGGACATGGACATCGAGGGCGCACGCCAGATCATCACTGACAAGTTCGGTGATGCAGGCCTGACCACGACGCTCTCCTATCGTGACGTCGCCCGCGGGTACATCCCAGAGGCAGTCGCAACGGCGACCGAGTTCCAGGCTCAGCTGGCAGACATCAACATCAATGTCACGCTGGACGAGCAGGAATCAGGCACCTTCATTGGCAACTCCAACGCGGGCGCCCTCTCGGGCCTCTTCCTGCTGGGTTGGGGCGCCGACTATCCGGACGTCAGCAACTTCCTCGACTACCACTTCGGCTCAGGCTGCACGAGCGCCTTCGGCGAATGCCGGCCGGCGATCTTCGACAACCTGACCGCGGGTTCGCAGACCGGTGACGACGCCGCACGTGCGGCTGCGTACGCCGCAGCGAACAATGCCATCCGGGAAGATGTCCCGATGGTGCCGATCTCGCACGCCGGCTTCGCGAACGCATACATTGCGGACGTCACCGGCGCACAGGCATCACCGCTCAGCAACGAGCTGATCTTCCGCATGGGTCCCCCAGGCGGTGGCGATCAGATCGTGTTCGTGCAGAATGCAGAGCCGATCGGCCTGTACTGCCCGGATGAGACTGACGGCGAGAGCCTGCGTGCCTGCGAGCAGACCATGGAAGCGCTCTACAGCTACGAGCAGGACGGCACTGCGCCGATCCCGTCGCTGGCAGAGGAGTGCACGCCCAACGAGGACCTGTCCGAGTGGACCTGCAACCTGCGTGACGGCGTGACGTTCCACAATGGTGCCGAGTTCGGGGCCGATGACGTCATCGCCTCGTTCGCTGCGCAGTGGGACGCGCTCAGCCCGCTTCACGTGGGCAACACGGGCGCATTCGAGTACTGGGGTGGCCTGTGGGGTGGGTTCCTCAACCCGCCGGCCCCGTGCGGTATCGAAGGTCAGCCGGCCTGCGAGCAGTAGGCGCAGCCGCTTAGCGACCTAAACAAAGGGCGCCGGCCGAAAGGCCGGCGCCCTTTGCCTTACCCGTAGACTCCCGGTCACAGATCCAGCACACCAGGTGGAAGCAGAGACTTGATTCGCTTCATCCTCCGCCGCCTGCTGGCCAGCATTCCGGTGCTGCTCGGCGTCGTCACCGTGGTCTTCTTCTTGGTCCGCGTCGTGCCGGGCGACCCGTGCCAGGCCGCGCTCCAGGAACGCGCCAACCCAACCAGTTGCTTCGCCTTCAACCAGCGCTACGGGCTCAATGAGCCACTCCCTGTCCAATACGGGATCTACCTGCGCGACCTGGCCACAGGCAACCTCGGCGAGTCGATCCGCACCGGACAGCCGGTGACAGAGATCCTCATCGAGCGTCTCCCCACAACGGTCGAGCTGACCTTCTTCGCCCTCGTGTTCGCCATCGTCTTCGGCATGCTGCTGGGCATAATCTCGGCCTACCGGCGCAACTCAATCGCTGACGTGGGCACGATGGTCGTCGCGAACCTTGGCGTGTCCATCCCCGTCTTCGTGCTCGGCCTGATGCTCTCGTTCATCTTCGGCATCCTGCTGCGTGACACGTTCATGGGCCTGCCGCCCACCGGCAGACTCTCGGCCGGCTTCCGCTACGAGTCGATCGCGGAGGTGTGGGGCATCGATGGCCTGAGCGGCCCGCCGCGCACGTTCCTCGATTTCATCTCGAACATGTTCATCGTGAACAGCCTGCTGACTCTGAATTTTCCGCTCTTCGTGGACGCTATCCGCCACCTGATCCTGCCCGCCGTCGCGCTGGGCACGATTCCGATGGCGATCATCGCGCGCATGACGCGCTCGAGCCTGCTCGAGGTCCTGGGCCAGGACTACGTTCGCACTGCGCGCGCCAAGGGTCTCAAGCCGCGCCACGTCATGTTCCGCCACGGCCTGCGCAACGCGCTGCTGCCGGTGGTCACGGTGATCGGCCTGTCGATCGGCGGGCTGCTCTCCGGCGCAGTGCTGACCGAGTCCATCTTCGGCCTCACCGGCGTGGGCCGGACGGTCTTCGAATCGATCACCGGGCGCGACTACATCGTCGTCCAGGCAATGGGCCTGGTGGTGGCGCTGATGTACGTCGCGGTCAACCTGATCGTGGACATCAGCTACGGCTTCCTTGACCCGCGGGTGCGCGTCTCATGAGCGGCGCTCCCCAGGCGGTGGCAACGATGGACGTGGACAACGATGGCAGCTCGGAGTATTCGAGCAGCAGCGTCCGCGGCGCCACCGTGCGCCGCATCCTGCGCCAGCGAGCGTCCGTCATCGGCTTGATCATCCTCGCCTTCCTGTTCGCCGTCGCAATATTCGCGCCGTTCATCGCCACCCATGCACCGAACGACGTGCTGCTCGGCCGAGAGCCTTTCGCGGAGCGGCGCCTGGCGCCCTGCATCCACGCGCTGGGCTGCCCTGTGGAACGGACCCAGCACTACTTTGGGCTGGACGGCAACGCGCGCGACTTCTTCAGCCGCATCGTGTGGGGCTCGCGCATCTCGCTGGCCGCCGGCTTCGTCACGGTGGGCTGGTCAATCGTGGTCGGGGTGCTGATCGGCGCCGTCGCGGGTTACGCCGGTGGCTGGCTGGACAACATCCTGATGCGCATCATGGACATGTTCCTGGCCTTCCCGGCGCTGCTCCTGGCCATCGTCATCGTGACCGTGCTGGGCCAGGGCCTGACCAACGCCATGCTCGCCATTGGCGTGGTGTCGGTGCCGATCTATGCCCGCGTGATGCGCTCATCCGTGCTCGCCGTGCGCGAGCAGGACTACGTCACCGCCGCGCGCGCATTGGGCGATTCGCCGCTCAACATCCTGCGCCGGCGCGTCATACCGAACGCGATCACTCCGATCATCGTCCAGGCCACGCTGGGCGTGGGCGCGGCGGTGCTCGAAATCGCCGCGCTGTCCTTCATCGGCCTGACTGCGGTGGCCCCCAGCCCTGAGTGGGGATCCATGATCGGCTTGGAGCGCAACCAGATTTTCACCACGCCGCTGCTGATCCTGATCCCGGGCATCGCACTGACGCTGACCGTGCTCGGCTTCAACCTCCTCGGCGACGGCCTGCGCGACGCGTTCGACCCGCGTCTCTCACGATGACCGACGAGGGAACCTCCGCGCTGCACGCCACGCCGGGCAGGATGAGCACCCATTCGCTCGAGGAAACCTTCATTGAGGACCTCGTCCCCGAGGCGGCCGCGCGAGCCGGGCACGAGTTCGGCGAGGTCCTGCTCGATGTCAAGGGCCTGCGCACCTCGTTCAAGCTGCGCGAAGGCACGGTGCGCGCCGTGACTGGCGTGGACTTCTCGGTCCGGCGCGGCGAGATCCTGGGCCTGGTGGGCGAGTCGGGTTGCGGCAAGAGTGTCAGCTCTTTATCGATCATGCGTCTCATCGTGCCGCCCGGCGTGATCGAGGGTGGCGAGGTCATGTTCGACGGTGAGGACCTGCTCAAGCTGCCCGAATCCCGGATGCGCGATATCCGCGGCAACAGGATCTCGATGATCTTCCAGCAGCCCACATCGTCGCTCAACCCGGTGATGAAGACGGGCTTCCAGATTGGCGAGGTGCTCGAGACGCACCGCAAGATGAAGCGCAAGGCGGCCCGCGATCGCGCGATGGAATTGATGCAGATGGTCGGCATCCCGGATCCCAAGCGCCGCATTGACGCCTACCCGCACGAGATGTCGGGCGGCATGGCTCAGCGCGTGATGATCGCCATGGCGCTCGCCTGCGAGCCAGAGCTGCTCATCGCCGACGAACCCACGACGGCGCTCGACGTGACCATCCAGGCCCAGATCCTCGACCTCATGCGCCGTCTGCAGCGCGAGACCGGTACGGCGATCGTCCTGATCACGCACGATCTGGGCGTCGTGGCGGAGATGTGCGATCGGGTGGCCGTCATGTACGCCGGCGAGATCATCGAGCAGACCGATACGCACACATTGTTCAACAAGCCCCTCCACCCTTACACGCGCGGCCTGATCGGATCCGTGCCCATCCTGGGCCAGCCAAAGGACGAGCTGTCAGTCATCCCGGGCATCGTGCCCAGCCTGATGGCCCTGCCGCCCGGTTGCCGCTTCGCGCCACGCTGCCGCGCGCGCGAGGAGTACGCGGTAACCCCGGCCACGGAAACCCACCCGGAGCTGCTCTCAGCTGGCGACGAGCACAACGTGCGCTGCTGGCTCTACCACTCGTCGGAGGAGACGCCCGGCTGGACTCCTCCCCTGGCAGCCGAGGCGCGCAACTGATGGCCGTCAGGAGCATCGAGCAGCACGTGACGGAGCTGACCCCGGCCATTCATGACAAGCCGCTGATCGAGGTGCGCGGCCTGCAGAAGTACTTCCCGGTCAAGGGCGGCATCATGCAGCGCACGGTCGGCGAGGTGCGCGCGGTGGATGGCGTCGACCTGCAGGTCGCGCGCGGCGAGACAGTCGGCCTGGTCGGCGAGTCGGGTTGCGGCAAGACCACCGTCGGGCGGCTCATCCTGCGCCTGCTCGATCCCACCGGCGGCTCCATCCTGTTCGACGGAACGGACATCAGCAAGCTCAGCGGCAAGCGGCTGAAGCCATTCCGGCGTCGAATGCAGATCATCTTCCAGGATCCGTACGCGTCGCTCGACCCGCGCTCGCCGATCGGTGAGAGCATCGCCGACGGCCTGCGCATCCACAACGTGGGCAACAAGGATGACCGCCAGAAGCGCGTCCAGAAGATGATGGACCTGGTGGGCCTGGCTGCCTACCAGTCGCGCCGCTACCCGCATGAGTTCAGCGGCGGCCAGCGCCAGCGCATCGGCATTGCCCGTGCCCTGATCCTGGAACCAGACCTGGTCGTGTGCGACGAGCCGGTCAGCGCGCTCGACGTTTCCATCCAGGCCCAGGTGCTCAACCTGCTCAAGGATCTCCAGCGCGAGCTGGGCCTGACGCTGCTCTTCATTGCCCACAACATGGCCGTCGTGGAGCACATCAGCGACCGCGTGGCGGTGATGTACCTGGGCCGGATAGTCGAACAGTCGGGCCGCGAAGACGTCTACGCCGATCCGCGACACCCCTATACGCAGGCCCTCATGTCAGCCATCCCGCTGCCTGATCCCGATACACAGCGGCGGCGCATCATCCTGCGCGGCGACGTCCCGAGCCCCATCAACATCCCGCCCGGCTGCCGCTTCCACACGCGCTGCTGGCTGTACGAGAAGCTAGACCGGCCCGAAGACTGCCGGACGGTTGACCCCACGCTGCGCGCCACAGGCGACCTGGCCGGCCACGTAGCCGCGTGCCATCACGCGGAGGTAAGCCGCGAGGTGCTCGACGCGGCCGAAAAGGAGCGCGTCGGCTAGTTCACCCCGGGTCAGTTGGAGCGGGGCGACTCGTCCGACGGCGGCGACTCGGTCGCGCCGGCGTCTGCGGGCGCAACGGGCGCGCGATTTCCGTCCGTCTGCCCGTGGGCTACCTCGGCGGCGACGCCGGTGGTCACGGTCAGATCGGCCGCGCCGGCGGTGATCGGAACGTCGAGCAGCTCGGCGGCCGACTTGTGCGCGAACTTGAGCGCGGAGTCTGGCGTGCCGCGCCGAACCGGCCGATCACCCACATGGGCGATGCCAACATCCGTTTTGAGCGCCTCTTCAGCGTAGTGGCACGCTGCCCGGTGATCGCCCTGCAGGACGCGCAGCGGCGGGTCGTCAGTGCGGCAGTTCTCCGGCTTGCCCAGCCGCTCGTAGAGCCAGCAGCGGGTATGAAATCGACATCCGGACGGCGGGTTGACCGGAGACGGAACGTCACCCTTGAGGATGACTCGCTTGCGACGCCGTTCCGTGACCGGATCCGGCACCGGCACTGCGGACAGCAGCGCGCGCGTGTACGGGTGGCCCGGGCCGGCGTAGAGCTCCTCCGGTGGCCCGATCTCCACGATCTTGCCCAGGTACATCACCGCGACTCGGTCGCTGATGTGCTTGACCACCGAAAGGTCATGGGCGATGAACAGGTACGTCAGCCCCAGCCGGTTCTTGAGCTCCGTCAGCAGGTTGAGCACCTGGGCCTGGATGGACACGTCGAGCGCGCTGATGGGCTCGTCACAGACGATGAACTCCGGCTCGACAGCGAGGGCGCGGGCAACGCCGATGCGCTGACGCTGTCCGCCACTGAACTCGTGCGGGTAACGATTCACATAGCGCGGATCCAGGCCGACAAGCTCGAGCAGCTCGGCGATCCGCTCGCGCTTGGCAGAGCCCTTCTTGAGTCCGTGCGTTTCGAGCGGCTCGGCAATGATCGAGTTGACCGTCATGCGCGGATCAAGCGAGCTGTACGGGTCCTGGAAGATGATCTGCATGCGCCGCCGAAGGCGGCGCAGATCGTTGTTGTTGAGGCCGTACAGGTCCACGCCATCGAACTTGACCGTGCCCGCCGTGGGACGGTTGAGGCGGATCACTGCGCGTCCCGTGGTGCTCTTGCCGCAACCCGACTCGCCCACCAGCCCGAGCGTTTCGCCGCGGCGGACTTCGAAGTCGATGCCGTCTACGGCCCGCACATTGCCGATCGTGCGCTGCAGGAAACCGGCGCGAATCGGGAAGTAGACCTTGAGGTCCTCGACCGTGACGATGTCGCCGCCGTCAGCGGTGGGTGCCGATCGAATGTCCGGGGCGGGCGCGATGCTCACGGAATCCATCCGTCCGATTGCGTGCCCCAGCAGCGGGCTTCGTGGGCTTCCTCGCGCACGGTCAACTCGGGCTCCTTCTCGCGACAGATGTCCCGCGAATAGTTGCAGCGCGGGTTGAAACGGCAGGCGTCGGGCACGTTGATCAGCAACGGCGGCAGGCCCTCGATCGTGCGCAGACGAGAGCCGCGCACGTCGTCCAGCCGGGGCAGCGAATCGAGCAGGCCCCACGCGTAGGGCATGCGCGGGTTCTCGAACAGCTGATCCACGTTGCCCGTTTCGACGATCCGGCCGGCGTACATCACGTTGATCCGCTGGCACATCCCGGCGGCGATGCCGAGATCGTGGGTGATCAGCAGGACGGATGTCCGGAACTCCTCCGACAGGCGTTGGATGAGCTCCAGGATCTGCGCCTGGATGGTCACGTCGAGGGCTGTTGTGGGCTCGTCTGCCAGGAGCAGCTTGGGATCGCACGACAGGGCGATCGCGATCATCACGCGCTGGCGCATGCCACCCGAGAACTGGTGCGGATAGTCCCCGTAACGGTCCTTGGGCCGCGGGATGCCTACCTTGTCCAGCAATTCAACGACGCGCTCCTTCGCCGCCTTGGCGGAGTAGCCCATGTGCTGGCGGATGGCTTCTGAGATCTGGTAGCCGATGGTCAACGTTGGGTTGAGGCTCGTCACCGGGTCCTGGAAGATGAAGCCGATGTCCTTGCCGCGCAGCTTGCGCATCTGCTCGTTGGATATCTTCAGGAGATCCGTTCCCTCGAACAGGATCTCGCCGCTGACGATCTTGCCCGGCGGGTCCGGGATCAGGCGCGAGATGGAGAGCGCGGTGACGCTCTTGCCGCAGCCGGACTCGCCGACGAGGCCAAGGGTCTCGCCGTAGCCCAGGCTGAACGAAACCTCATCAACCGCACGGACCACGCCGTCGGCGGTGAAGAAGTGAGTCGAGAGGTTGCGCACCTCGAGCAGGTTCTCTGCCTTGGCGCGCCGCTCTTCGCGTTGGCGAACCTCCGTCGCGAGCCGGTCTCCAACCGTGATCTCGACGTCAGTCTGGTCTGCAGTTGACACGTCAGATGGCGAGGCGGCCAACTACTGCTTCCCCTTGAGCTTCGGGTCAAGCGCGTCGCGCAGCCCGTCGCCGAGGAAGGTGAAGCTGACCAGCGCGGTTGCGATAAGCACGGCCGGGATGAGCACCAGGTGCGGATCCGATCGAATGTACCGCACGCCTTCGTTGATCAGGCTGCCCCACGACGCTCGCGGCGGCTGCACGCCAACGCCCAGGTAGGCCAGCGTCGCCTCGGCCAGGATCGCGCCGGGAATTCCGAGCGTGATGGCCACGATCACAGGCCCGATTGCGTTGGGCAGGAGGTGGCGCGTGACGATGTTCCGCGGCCGCACTCCGATGGCGCGCGCGGCCTCCACGAACTCCATCTCCTTGAGCGACAGGAGCTGGCCGCGCACGAGGCGGGCCACGGTCACCCACGAGGTGAGTCCGATCGCCACGAAAACCAATAACAAACCGTTCATGGCTCGCCCGAAGACCGTGTCGCGGAAGGTGACTGACATGAGGATGATCAGCAGCAGGTCGGGAAAGGCGTACATGACGTCCGTGAAACGCATCAGCAGGTTGTCCAGCCTGCCGCCGAACCAGCCGGCCAGCGCGCCGATGGGCACGCCAATGACGAGGACCACGATCTGCACGACCATGGCCACGCTCATGCTGATCTGGGCGCCGTCCAGTGCGCGGCTGAGCGAGTCACGACCCAGCTCGTCCGTGCCCAGGATGTGGCCCGTCTGCATGGAAAGCGGATCGAACGGGTGGAGTGGCCGGAACCGGTTCTCCGTGATCGCCGATATGTCCTGAACGTAGTACGGGTGCGGCGCCAGCGCGGGCCCCAGGGCGCCGAGCACGAACAGGCCGACGACCAGGAACAGGCCGAGCATGGCCAGCTTGTTCTTGCGCAGCCGTCCGAACGCATCGCGCCAGACGCCGGAGCTTCGCCGCGTCGCGACCGGCGCGCCGGTCTGGGTCAGACTGCCGGAGGCCATCCTCTGCGTCCCTTCCTAGCTGTAACGGATACGGGGATCGATGTATGCGTACAGGACGTCCACGACCACGTTCATGGCGGCGACCGTGAAGGCGTACAGCATGGTCATTGCCATGAGCAGGCTGTAGTCGCGGGTGCCGATTGCCTGGACGTAGAAGCGTCCGATGCCCGGGACGCCGAAGAAGTACTCGACGATGAACGAGCCGGTGACCAGGAAGGCCAGGATGGGGCCGAGGATGGTCACGACCGGAATCAGGGCGTTGCGAATCATGTGCCTAACGACCACGGCGCGCTGGCGAATGCCCTTGCTCTGTGCCGTGCGCACGTAGTCCTTGCGCGTCACCTCGAGCATCGAGGCTCTGGTGTACCGCGCAACCTGGGCGATCGGGTAGCCGGCGAGGGCGATGGTCGGCAGCACCCAGGCATGCCAGTCACCCCATCTGCTGGACGTTGCCGGGAACCAGTTCAAGCCTAAGCTGAACACCAGTACGAGCACGATGGCCAGCACGAAACTGGGCGTGGCGATGCCAACGATCGATAAGCCCGTGGATAAGTAGTCCGGCAGGCGGTTGTGCCCCAGCGCGGCAAAGATGCCCAGCGGAATGCCGATGAACACCGCCAGCGCAAAGGCCATGATCCCGAGTTGAATGGTCGTCCCCAGTCCATCGCTGACGATGGCGTTGACGTCGCGGTCAACGTAGCGGTAGGACGGACCAAGGTCGAGCTTGATGAAGTCCGTGACCCAGTCGATGTACTGCTCGTGCCACTGCTTGTCCAGCCCGTACTCCGCGTTGAGCCGGGCTTCCGTGTCCGGGTGGAGTCGCTTCTCGCGCGCCCAGGGCCCGCCAGGGGTGAGGTGCATCAGCGTGAACGTGATGACGGACACCGCGAACAGCACGGGGATGATCCAGAGGATCCGACGGATCAGATAAGTGCTCATGGCCTGCTCCGTTCAGCCAGGGTCGCGTGGGGCCGAGATGTTACACGAGTGGGCCGGCCACGAAGGCCGGCCCACTCGTTTTCAGTCCCTTGTGGACTGAGGTGTCAACGATGCCTCTCTCAGTGAGCGGCGATCGTGACGCTCTCGTAGAACACGTCACCGATGTTCTGGTGGTCAGACGCAGTGGCGGTGAGGCCCTGAACCCACGGCTGAACCAGATACGTGACGAGCCCGAAGCGCAACGGGATCATGGGTGCGTCCGCAAGCATGAGCGCCTCTGCCTCACGGTAGATGCGATCCTGCTCGGCGGTGTCGACCGTCTGAGCGCCCTGGTTGAGCAGAGCGTCAAAGTCCTCGTTGCAGTACTGGGTGTCGTTGTTCGTGCCACCGCACGTGAACAGACCTGACAGCTGGTTGTGCGGGTGCGGGAAGTCCGCGCCCCAACCATTGCGGCTGACGGCGTACTCGCCCGCCTGGCGCTGCTGCAGGAAGGTGGCGAAGTCCGTGCCGATCAGCTGGAACTGCTCCTCGGTGAAGCCGAGGTTGGTCCGCCACTGCTCAGCCAGGTTGACAACGCGCGGCAGGTGGCCGGCGTTGCTGTTGTAGCCGAACCGCAGCGTACCGAGGTCCGCTGGGGTGATTTCCGTGTCGCCATTGGTGTCCTCGACGCCAAGCTCGGTAAGAGCGGTGGCCATCGCGGTCGCCGCGGCGGCCGGATCGAACGGATAGGGGCCGGCAAAATCGTCGCCCTGATAGCCGAGCAGGCCCGGCATCACGAAGCTGTTGGCGATCGCGCCGGTGCCACCGAACGTAAGGTCGATGAACTGCTGCTTGTTGACTGCCTGGGTAAGCGCGATGCGGAAGTTGAGGTTCTCGGTCGGGCTGCGACCGGTCACGTCGTTCCGCGGGCACGCGTTCTCAGGCTGGATGCACGTCGCGAAACCGTAATAGGTGATCGCCTGTGCGGCCTGCTGGACGAGGCTGTAGTTCTCGCTATAGGTGGGGTCGTCCAGCACGCGACGCAGCTGGGTGCCGGGCACCGGGACTACGTCAAGGAGGCCCTGCTCGAATGACGCAAACGCGGCATCCGGATCGCCACCGATGCTGAACTGCAGCTGTGCCTGGCCCGGAGCCCCGCCCGTGTAAAGCGGGTTCGGATCGAGCACCATCAGGCTGTTGTGATCCCACTGGCTGAGGACATATGGGCCTGAGGAGAGGTAGCCGGCGGCCTCGCCGAACGGACCACTCTCCACCCATGCCTGGTTAAGGGGCACGGTGGGCCACATCGAGGCGATGCTCAGGAAGAACGTCGCCGGGCTGTTGAGGGTGACCACGAAGGTCTGCGGATCTGGTGCCGCTACGCCGATATTGGCGACGTCCTCGTCAGCGCCGTCAGCTTCCGCGCCGCACGAGGCGAGAAGCGTGTCAACGCCATCGACGATGCACAGCAGGTAGCCGTACGGGTTGGCAAGGCTGGGGGTGACCAGGCGCTGCCAGCTGTAGACGAAGTCAGCCGAGGTGATCGGCGTGCCGTCGCTGAACGTGATGCCGTCCTTGAGCACGAACGTGAACTCAGTGGAGTCGTCGTTCACGGTCACGGACTCGGCCAGTGCCGTCTCCGTGCCCAGCTCAGGGGTGAAGTACATCAGGCCGCGATGGAGCGCGGACAGGATCGAGATCGACTGTGAGTCCTCAGCCGCGTTGGGGTCGAGGGTCGGCGGGTCGAGGTCGCCCAGGTACATGCGGAACGGCAGGTCGCTCGCCTGCGCTCGGCGGAGTCGCGCCGGGATCCGTCGTTGGGCTGGCTCCGGCGGATCCGTGGTCGGGCTGCTCGCTCGGATCCGTGGTCGACTCGCCCGGAGTGCCGGTGGCATCAGGGGTGCCGCTGGCGGCAGGGGTACCGGACGCGCCGGGCGTACCGGTTGGCGCCGTAGTTGGGTTCGTGCCGCCCGTACAGGCGACGATCACGAACATGAGCGACGCTGGCAGAACCAGCAATCGTCGAGTCCGAAGACTCATAAGTGTCATTCCTCCTCTGTGCGAATCCCAGCCGCCACTCGACGGCCTCCGATCGCTCCATGCCCGAACGCGTTACGCCGCACGTGTGCAGACGTCTCCCACGCATAGGGGCGCGGGGATTATAGGTCGGGCGGCAAATGGAGTGTCAACAAGTTGAGCGTTCTTAAGCAACGCTGCACGACTATTGCGGGCAGACAGGCTCCGCTCCGGTCATCGGCCGCCAGCGCAGATCCGGCCGGCGCGCCGCGCTGGCCTCGTCCAGGCGGCGTACGGGCGAGTCGTGCGGCGCGCTCTTGACCAGCTCGGGCTGAGTGCGCGCCTCACGATCGATCTCGATCAACGCATCGGCGAAGGCATCGATCGTCTCGCGCGACTCCGTTTCCGTGGGCTCCACGAGCATGCCCTCCTCCACCGTGAGCGGAAAGTAGATAGTCGGCGGATGGAAGCCCTTGTCGATCAGGCGCTTGGCAATGTCCAGCATGCGCACGCCCGTTGCGCGGCGCAGCTCTTCCGCGCTGGCCACGAACTCGTGCTTCGACACCTGGCTGAAGGGCATCTGGAACGTGTCCGAGAGTCGTTGGCGGAGGTAGTTCGCCGCGAGGACCGCGTCCTCGCTGACCTGCTCGAGGCCGGCGCCCCCATGGGCAAGCAGGTACGCGTAGGCGCGCACGAGCACACCGACGCTGCCCTGGTACGAGCGCACGCGCCCGATGGAGCTTTTTCGCTCCCCAGCTCGCTCGAGCCTGAAGCTCGGATCGCTGCCCGCGCCTGTTTCGCGCACCACGCGCGGCCAGGGCAGGAATGGCTCCAGCTTCTCGTTGACGGCAACCGGGCCGGCGCCCGGGCCGCCGCCGCCATGCGGCGTGGAGAAGGTCTTGTGCGTGTTGAAATGCATGACATCAAAACCGGCCGCACCGGGCTTGAACTTGCCCAGGATGGCGTTCATGTTGGCGCCATCCATGTACGCCAGCGCACCGGCCTCGTGGACGGCATCGAGCAGCTGGCGGATGCCCTTCTCGAACAGCCCGAGCGTCGATGGATTGGTCAGCATCACGGCCGCAGTGCGCGGGCCGAGCGCGGCGCGCAGCGCGTCCAGGTCCACCTGGCCCTCCGCGTCTGAGCGAATGGTCACCGTCCGGAAGCCGGCCATGGAGGCCGTGGCCGGGTTCGTGCCGTGCGACGAGTCGGGCACGATCACCTCGTCGCGCTCCACGTCACCGCGGGCGTGGTGATAGGCACGGATCATCAGGATGCCGGTCAGCTCGCCGTGCGCGCCGGCGGCCGGCTGGAGCGTGACCGCGGCCATGCCGCTGATCTCCTTGAGCCAGCTCTCCAGCTCCCACAGGAGCTCGAGCGTGCCTTGGGCCGCTGCGTCCGGCACGAGTGGATGGAGCGCCGCGAAGCCGGGCAGGCGCGCCGCCCATTCGTTGATCTTGGGGTTGTACTTCATGGTGCACGAGCCGAGCGGGTAGAAGCCCGTGTCGACGCTGTAGTTGAGCTGGGACAGGTTGACGAAGTGGCGGATCACCTCCGGCTCGTTCAGCTCGGGCAGCGCCAGCGGCCTCTGGCGGCGCTGATCGCTCGGGATGCGGGCCAGGGCGTCCGCCGGCGGGTGCGGGACCTTGGTGCTGCCGCGCCCCGGCCGTGAGAGCTCGTCGAGCGTGGGCTGCAGGCCGGCGCCCACCACCTGGCGCGGGCCGATCGTCTCTTCGGCCGCCGCTTCACCGTGCGCCGGCACGATCTCGGGCCGCTCACCAACGGCGGTCATGCGAGCTCCTCGCTCAGCGCCGCGGCGAATTGCTCGATCTCGTCTGTGGTCGTGACCTCCGTCGCGCACACCAGCAGCGCGTCGCTCAGCGATGGATCGTCCGGGTACCAGTCGGCCAGTGGCAACCCGGCGACGATGCCCCGTTGCAGCAGAGCGGCATGGACGCGTGGCGCGTCAGGGACGCGGACGGCGAACTCGTTCAGGTACGGGGCATCGTGCACGCGCGGCGCGCCTGCCTGCGCGAGTGCCCGCTCAAGATCCTGCGCGCGCGCCGCGCCGAGAGCGGCAACGTCATGCAGGCCGTGCGGGCCCAGCGTGGCAACGTAGACCGTCGCCGCGAGGGCGCACAGCGCCTGGTTGGTGCAGATGTTGCTGGCCGCCTTGTCGCGCCGGATGTCCTGCTCGCGCGCGCGCAGGGTCATCACGTACGCGCGCCGGCCATCGATGTCTGTCGTCCGACCGACCAGTCGCCCGGGCACCTGGCGAACGAGGTCGGCGCGCGCCGCGAGCAGGCCCAGGTACGGGCCTCCGTACTGCAGGGCGAGGCCGAGCGGCTGCCCCTCCCCGACTGCTATGTCCGCGCCATATTCGCCGGGCGCGGCAAGCACGGCGAGCGACACCGGCTCCACGACGGCCACGAACAGCGCCCCTGCGTCATGCGCCAGGCGCGCCGCTTCCGCCATCGGCTCGAGCAGGCCGAAGCTGTTGGGCTGGCCCATCAGAACGCCGGCCACCGGCCGATCGCCGTCGGCCAGCTCACGCGCCAGCGCGTCGAGGTCAGTCGTGCCGTCGGCCGCGGTGGGCAGCTCTTCGAGGGTCATCCGGCCGCCCTCGAAGTAGGTTCGTGCCGTATCCAGGTAGTGGCGGTGAATGGCGCGGCTGACGAGCACGCGATCGCGGCGCGTGGCGCGCACCGTCATCAACGCTGCCTCGGCCGTCGCCGCAGCTCCGTCGTAGTGCGAAGCGGAGACGACGTCCAGGCCGGTCAGCTCGGCGATCAGCGACTGGTACTCGTAGATCGTCTGCAGCGTGCCCTGGCTGATCTCCGGCTGGTACGGCGTATAAGCGGTATAGAACTCGCCGCGCGACAGGATCTGGTCAACCGTGGGCGGGATGTGGTGGCGATACGCGCCGGCGCCCAGGAAGCTGGTCAGCCCGGTCGTGTTGCGCCCGGCCAGCGTCTCCAGCCTGCGCGCCAGGCTCAGCTCGTCAAGTGCGGGTGGCAGGTCCAGGCCGTTGGCCCGAACCTCGCTCGGGATGTCTGCGAAAAGCGCGTCGACCGAATCGATGCCAAGCGCGGCGAGCATCTGCTGGCGATCCGTGGACGTATGGGGCCCGTAGGTCATCGGACGGGTCAGCCTGCCTCTACCAGCCGGCGGTAGGCAGCGGCATCCATCAGCCGCTCGCCGTCAGCCTGGGCCGCTGCCGGATCGGCGAGCCTGATCCGGATCATCCACCCTTCACCGTACGGGTCGCTGTTGACCAGCTCCGGTTTGTCCGCCAGCGCGGGATTCGTGGCGATGATCTCGCCCGCGGCAGGGGCGTACAGGTCGGATGCCGTCTTGACCGACTCGATCACGCCGAACGACTGCGCCGCCTGGAGGCTCATGCCATCCGCGGGCAGCTCAACGAAGACGACGTCGCCCAGCTCGGTCGCGGCATATTCGGTGATGCCCACCGTGGCTTCGTCGCCCTCGAGGCGCAGCCATTCGTGGTCTGCCGTGTAGCGAAGGTCGTCGGGCACCTGCACGCTGCTCTCCTTGAGGGTCGCGTCGGTCAGGCCGCGCGCTTGTAGAACGGAAGCGGGACGACCTCGGCCTCGACCCGCGTCGCCCGGACGGCGACCTCGACCATGGTACCCACCGCGCTGCTCTGGGGCGGCACGTATGCCATCGCGATCGGAACGCCCAGGGTTGGCGACGGCGCGCCGCTGGTGACGACGCCGATTGCATCAGCCTGGCCGGGCAGGTGCACCGCGTATCCATGGCGGGCAATGCCCCGGCCGCGCATCACGAGCCCCACCAGTCGCCGCTGTGCGCCCTGCGCGGCCACGGCCTCGAGCGCGGCACGGCCCACGAAATCGGTTTGCTTGTCCAGCTTCACGACGCGATCCAGGCCGGCTTCGTACGGGTTCGTGTCGCGACCCAGCTCATTGCCGTAGAGCGGCATGCCCGCCTCCAGGCGCAGCGTGTCGCGCGCGCCCAGGCCGCAGGCCACGATGCCGTGCGCCTGGCCCGCTTCCAGCAGCGCGTCCCACACGGGCAGCGCGTCATCCCATTCGAGGAACAGCTCAAAGCCGTCCTCGCCCGTGTAGCCGGTGCGCGCGACGTGCGCCGGGCGACCGCCGGCATGGCCCTCGGCAATGGCGTAGTACTTGAGCGCGGCGAGGTCCACGTCACTCAGCGAACCCAGGATCTGCGCCGCCCGCGGACCCTGGACGGCAACCAGCGACGTGCGCAGTGACGCGTCGTCAAGGGCCGCGTCGTGGCCGTCCAGGCGCTCCCCGAGCGCGGTCGCCACGGCCTCTCGATTCGAGGCGTTGGGCACGACCATGAATCGCTCCGCGGCGAGGCGGTAGACGATCAGGTCGTCGATGATCCCGCCGTCCGGCTCGCAGATCATGCTGTATTGGGCGCGCCCGTCGACCAGCCGGGTTGGATCACTGACCAGCGCGGCGGCGAGCCCGGTCGCGGCCCCCGGACCGGTCACCCAGATCTCGCCCATGTGCGAGAGGTCGAACAGGCCCGCGCGCTCCCTGACGGCGCGGTGCTCGTCGATGATGCCCGAGTACTGGACGGGCATCTCCCAGCCGGCGAAGTCGATCAGCCGGCCGCCCAGCGCGCGGTGACGCTCGACGAGCGCGCGTCTGGAGGAGGTCCGCGTTCTGTTCCGCGTTCTGAGCGGTGCTCACGATGCCGGCGCCGAGGCGGCGTCGTTAATGGGAAGAGCGAGGTCCAGGATCTGGCGCTCGGTGGGAAACGTGAGCAGCGCGCGCGCCTCGTCGAGCGGCACCCAGCGCACCTCGTCGAACTCGTGGTCGTGTCCCTCGAGGCTGCCGCCGATCATCTCCATCAGCCAGAAGTGGACAGTCTTGTGGATGCGCGTCCCGTTCTGGCTGAAGTAGTAGTCGATCGCACCGACGGGCGCGACGATGCGGACCTCCAGCCCGGTCTCCTCGGCCACTTCGCGCAGCGCCGTCTCCTCGCGCGACTCGGAGCCATCAGGCGTGCCCTTGGGCAGGGTCCAGCTGGGTCCGTGGCGTTCGCGGTGGCGCATGCCCAGGCAGACCTGTGTCTGGTCCTCGATCTCGCGCACTACCACGCCGCCGCACGACGTGGCTCGGCCAAACTGGCCCTTGCGCGATCTTCCCTGGCGGCCGGACTTGGTCAGCCTCGCCACGGAGCGGCGCTGCGCGGTCGCGGCCGGCGCGGTCCGCTGTGGGTCGGCTGGGACCAGCTGATCGCGTCCGCCCGGCGCAGCGCGGAACTCACCGAGGAGGCGGCCCGGCCGGTGGGCACGGGCCCAGAGCCTACGGTCGTCAATCCTCGGGTCGCGTGTCGGAGTGCGGCCAGGGCGGGTAGAACGGGCGTGGGCCTGCTGCTCGCCGCGAGCCGGCGCGACGAGCCACGGTTGAGCCCGAGTTGTCGCTCGCGTCTGTCGCCGGTCGAGATCGCGAAGCGAGTAGTCGGACGGGCGCTTCGGATCCCCGCCTGGCTGATGCGCATCGTCGAAATGGTAGCGGCTCGGCGCGGCGCTGCAACAGGACTAGTCGGCATCTCCCGGCAGCTGGCCGGCGTCCGTGGCTGAGCCAAGCAGCTCGTCCAGGGTCTGCGCGCTTTGCGCGTCCAGCTCGCCTCGCCGTCGGGCGATGGCGAGCTCGCGCCGGGCAACCTCGACGTAGAGCGGGATGGCGTCGGGCGCGTGCTGTGCCAAGGTCGCCAGGTGGCTCCTGACCGTACCGGTGTCGCCGCGCAGCAACGGGCCCGTCAGCGCTCCGTCAATGCCCAGCCGCTCGCTGTTGGCCAGTGCCTGCCGGGCCAGCGGGGCGTAGACGGAGATCGCCGTCTTCTCGTCCAGTCCGGCCACGGCCGCGACGCGGGCGATCGCGTCGAGCAGTCCCACGAGGCCGCCCGCGGCCATCATCGCCGCCGCGTGGTAGGCGGCCTTGCCGCCTTCCGGCAGGCGCACCGGCCGCGCCCCGATGGATTCGGCAAGCTCGGCCAGGACGGGCAGCAGCGACTCGTCGCCTTCCAGGGCGACGGTCGCACCGTGCAGGTCCGCGATGGCCTGGTCGCGATCGGCGAACGCAACCAGCGGATGGAAGCTGCCCATGCTCGTGCCGGCGGCCATCGCCGGCTCGAGCACCGCGGCCGGCAGTGCGCCGCTGGTGTGCACGATCGCCTGGCCGCTGTACAGGCGCAGCCCCTCCGCCGCCTCGGCGATCGCGTCATCTGGCACGGTCACGAAGATGAGGTCCGCGTCATCCAGCACGGCGCGTGGCTCCAGGAAGCCGCGCGCGCTGGGCACCTGGGCCACGAATCGAGCGCGGCGCTGCTCGTCACGGCTGGCAACGGCGGTCACGTCCCATCCGGCGCGCGAGAAGGCGATGCCGAGCACCGTGCCCACCCGGCCGGCGCCCACGAACGCGAGGCGCGGCTTGCCATCTGACGAGTGATCGTGGCCGAGCATCGGCTCATTGTCGCCGCTGGCCCGACCGCCCAGGCGCCCGACGGTGAGGCCGTGATTCCGCGCCCGGGTCGGAGCTTTGCACCAAATGGTCTCCTCGCCCGCCGAAACACGTCCGATTCCGCCTGCGGCGCGGAGATCGGCCTTGAAACAGGCCCCGGAAGGCCCTGAAACGCAGGAATCCGGCACAGCTCCGACTGAGGGTCGGGACCAGCTCCCGTCAGCGGGTCTTCAGCCACGCTCCCTCAGACAAGAACCAGGCCCGTCGGTGGGTGCTGGCCCGAGCGAAGCATCTTGCGCACGGAAGCGGTCCTGAGGCGCGGCAGGTCAGCGAGCAACTCGGAGAACTCATCCAGTACGCGCCGGTTGTGCCTGGTGTCAGCCACCACGAGTAGGAAGTGATCCACCGGATCGTCGCGTCGCTTGAGGCCGTGCCGGCGCGTGACGGACTGCATGTCGGTCAGGCGTGCCTCGAGCTCCAGGCCGGTGCGCTCACCGCGTCCAAAGATGATCGCGTCCCAGGCGCGCAGCTCTGATGCTTCGGCCCGTCGGGGCAGTGCGACGTCCGTGCGATACGAAAGTGGCGGCGCGACGTCGGCGAGCAACCCGAGCAGGCGGCGCGCCTGGCCGGCGTCACGAATTGGGGCGCCGTTCGGGTACAAGCGGACGGCCAGGTCCATGCCCAAGACCGCGCCGATCTCAGAGGCATCAGTGATCGACAGTGTCCGAGTCCGCTGGTGTTCGATCTTCCAGATCTTGTCGCCGGACATGCCCACTCGCCGGCCGAGCTCTTCCTGGCTCAGCCCGGCACGAACTCGCGCGTCGCGGCTTTCCGCGGCGAAGTCGGCCAGAATCCGTTCTGCGCGCCTCGTGCCGCGCGTGCGCAGCCGTTCATTGGCGCTCATGCCGCGCAAGTTTCCGCAGTGGCGCTCACCGCACACTTGGCGATGGCTTATTGCGCGCTAGCCGATCGGCCCGACGGTGAGGCCTGATTCCGCGCCCGGGTCGAAGCTTTGCACCAAATGGTCTTCGCGTCGCCCGCCCAAACACGTCCGATTCCGCCTGCGGCGCGGAGATCGGCCTTGAAGCACCGATCCCAGCGCGGAAGGCCCGAAACGCGGGAATTCCGGCAAGGCTCCGATTGAGGGTCGGAGGCGCTTGCGGCACGCTCCCGAGGCGGCCGCGGCACGCTCCTGGGGCTGCCCAGTCAACCCGAGTCGGCGGTGCGGTCGGCGGTGCGGTAGGCGCGAGTCGTATACTTGACCAGTCGATCAATCGCGACCCGCGGCGGGCACTCCCGCCAGGTGCCGCTCAGCCCCGCCAAACGCTTGCGGGGGCGAGGAGGCCTGGCGCCGATGAACCCACCCTCAACTTCCCTTCCCGATCCTTTCTCTGCGCGCGCGACGCTGCGCACCGGCGATCGAACGCTGACCTACTACCGGCTCGACCGCGCAGGTGTCGCCGACCTTGGGCGCATGCCGATGACGGTCAAGATCCTGCTCGAGAACGTGCTCCGCAACGCCGGCCGCGGCGTGGTCCGCGAGGACGAGGCACGCGCGCTCGCGACGTGGCAGCCGCAGGGCTCGATAGAGGCGGAGATCCCGTTCCTGCCCGCGCGCGTGCTGCTCCAGGACCTGACCGGCGTGCCCGCCGTGGTGGATCTGGCCGCGCTGCGCGACGCGATGGCCGACATCGGCGGCGACCCGGCGCGGATCGAGCCGCTCGTGCCCGCCGACCTGGTCATCGACCACTCCGTGCAGGTCGATCGCTATCGCACGGCGGACGCATTCGACTTCAACGTGGAGCGCGAGTACGAGCGCAACGGTGAGCGCTACGAGCTGCTGCGCTGGGCGCAGACATCGTTCCACGGACTGTCCGTCGTGCCGCCCGGCACCGGCATCGTGCACCAGGTCAACCTGGAGTACCTGGCCAAGGTGATCGTCGCGCGCGAGGACTCCGACGGTGGCCTGGTCGCCTTCCCCGACACACTCGTCGGGACCGACTCGCACACCACCATGATCAATGGACTGGGCGTGCTGGGCTACGGCGTGGGCGGCATCGAGGCAGAGGCCGTCCTGCTCGGGCAGCCGCTTTACCAGCCCATGCCGCGCGTCGTGGGCGTGCGCCTGTTCGGCGACCTGCCCAGCGGCTCCACCGCGACTGACCTGGTGCTGGTCATCAGCCACATGCTGCGCGCCCACGGAGTCGTGGGCTCGTTCGTGGAGTTCGCCGGCGATGGCCTGGCCTCGCTGGCCCTGGCCGACCGGGCCACGATCTCCAACATGTCGCCCGAATACGGCGCCACGGCTGCGCTGTTCCCGATCGACGACGAGACCCTCGCCTACCTGCGCCAGACCGGTCGCGACGAGGCACAGGTCAAGCTGGTCGAGGCGTACTCCAAGGAGAACGGGCTGTGGCGCGAGCCGGGCCGTGGCCCGGACTTCGACGAGACGCTCGAGCTGGATCTTTCGTCCGTCGAGCCCACTGTCGCCGGGCCACGCCGGCCGCAGGACAAGGTGCTCCTGCCCGAGCTGCCCTCGAATTTCCGCGACGCATATCCCAAGGTTGACGAGCGCAGGCCGGCAACTGTGCGCGGCGCCGACGGCAGCGAGGCGACCGTTGACCACGGCTCGGTGGTCATCGCCGCGATCACCAGCTGCACCAACACCAGCAACCCGACGGTGATGATCGGCGCCGGGCTGCTCGCGCGCAACGCGATCGCGCGCGGCCTGTCCGTCAAGGCGAGCGTCAAGACGTCGCTCGCGCCAGGCTCGCGCGCAGTGACCGAGTACTACCGCCGCGCGGGCCTGCTCGAGCCGCTCGAGCAGCTCGGCTTCGGCGTCGTGGGCTATGGCTGCACGACGTGCATCGGCAACAGCGGACCGCTCGATGCAGAGGTGGCCGCGGCGATCGAGCAGAACGAGCTCGTCGCTGTCGCCGTGCTGTCCGGCAACCGCAACTTCGAGGGCCGCATCCATCCCCTTGCTCGAGCCAGCTACCTGGCCTCGCCGCCGCTGGTCGTCGCCTTCGCGCTCGCCGGCACGGTGGAGATCGACCTGTCGACGGAGCCACTCGGCACGGGCAGTGACGGCCGGCCGGTCTTCCTGAGCGAGATCTGGCCCAGCCCGGACGAGATCCGGCGGACCATCTCCGAATCGGTCAGTCCCGACATCTTCCGCGCCATCTACTCGAGCGTCTTCGACGGCGACGAGCTGTGGCGCGGACTGCCCGTGCCCATCGGCAGCAAGCGCTACGCGTGGGACGCGCAGTCAACCTACGTCGCGCGGCCGCCGTTCCTGGACGGCATCACCCGGCAGCCCGCGCCGCTGCGCGACATCGAGGGCGGACGCGTCCTGGCCATGCTGGGCGACTCGGTCACCACCGATCACATCTCACCGGCCGGGTCCATCCCGGCCTGGAGCCCGGCCGGCCAGTGGCTGCAGGAGCACGGCGTCTCACCGGTCGAGTTCAACAGCTACGGGGCGCGGCGCGGTCATCACGACGTGATGGTGCGCGGCACTTTCGGCAACATCCGGCTGCGCAACTCATTGACCCAGAAGGAGGGCCCGTACACGGCCCATCAGCCGTCAGGCGACGAGATGTTCATCTACGACGCCGCCCAGCGCTACGCGCAGGAGAACGTGCCGCTGCTGGTCATTGCCGGGCGCGAGTACGGCAGCGGCTCGTCACGCGACTGGGCGGCCAAGGGCACAACCCTGCTCGGTGTCCGCGCCGTCCTTGCCGAGACGTACGAGCGCATCCACCGCTCGAACCTGGTCGGCATGGGCGTCCTGCCGCTCCAGTTCAAGCCCGGCGAGAACGCCGCCAGCCTGGGCCTGACCGGGCGCGAGGAGTTCGACGTGCTCGGCCTCGCTGCGGGCGTTGGCCGGCGCCAGACGGTGACCATGCGCGTTCGTGACGAGAGCGGCGAGCGGTCGATCGAGGTCATCGCTCGCCTGGACGGCCCGGTTGAGATCGAGTACTACCGCCAGGGAGGGATCTTGCCCACCGTGCTGCGGCGGCTGGCCGGCGTGAGCGACTGACCCACATGAGCGGCGACGGTTGGCTGACGCGTGGCGCGGCACTGACCCGCTCGGCGAGCCGCTCCGCGCCGCTCGCCCTCGCGCTCCTGATCGGCGCCAACCTGATCCCGCTCGCGGGCGTCCTGTTCTTCGGCTGGAGCGTCGCGACGGTGCTCTACACGTACTGGATCGAAAGCGGCATCGTGGGCTTGCTGAACGTGCCCAAGATGCTGCTCGCGTCCGGTGGCGGCCAGCCGCTGTCGGCGGTCGGCGCTGCCGGCGGCATGGCCGGGCGGGTGGGCCTGGCGGCCTTCTTCCTGGCCCACTACGGCATCTTCTGGGTGGTCCATGGCGTATTCGTGACCGTGCTGACGGGTGGCTTCCTGGCATTCGGCTTCGGCGACCCCATCGGCAACGTGCTCGCCGATGGTGGACTGTTGCTGGCCGCGCTGGCCCTCCTCATGAGCCACGGTGCGAGCTTCCTGCTCAACTACGTAGGTCGGGGCGAGTACCGCAACGCGACGCTAGCTGGCCAGATGTTCGCCCCGTACGGGCGTGTCTTCGCGCTGCACATCGCGATCGTGCTGGGCGGCGCGCTGGTCATTGGCGCGCGCCAGCCCGAGTTCATGGTCGCGCTGCTCGTCCTGGTCAAGATCGCCTTCGACCTGGCGCTGCACCTGCGCGCGCACCGCGGCCGAGCCCTTGCCGATCCAGTGCGAGGCGCTAGTCCGACACTCCCGCCAGGGGCAGCGTGAACGAGAACTCGCTGCCGCCGCCACGACGCGGCCGTGCGGACATCTCGCCTCCGAGCGTCTCGACCAGCCGCCGGCAGACGGCCAGGCCGATGCCCACTCCGTTGCCCAGCATGCGTGCCGACTCGCCGCGGTAGAAGGGCGTAAACAGCTTCTGGATCTCGTCGTGCGTGATGCCGATGCCTCGGTCGCGCACTGCAACAAGCACCTTGTCGTCGCGCTTTGAGACAACAACATCGATCGCCGCACCGGGCGGGCTGTATTTGTCAGCGTTGCTGAGCAGGTTCTCGAGCAGCATCTCCAGGTAGCCCGCGTCGGCGTCCACGATCAGCTGGCGGGCCGCCGTGCGCAGCGCGATCCGACGCTCAGGATGGCGGGATCGGTAAGAGCGCACGCCACGTCGCGCGACGTGGTTGAGCACTTGCGGCTCCAGATCGGTCTTCGAGCCGGACGTTACCCGCGTCAGCAGCAGCAGGTTCTCGACGATGCCCAGCAGACGCTCGGCATCCTGGGCGATGTCCGACACCATCGCCGAGCGGTCCTCAGCCGACAGGCGCTCGCCCCGGTCGCGCATCAGGCTGGCATTGCCGAAGATCGTCGTGACCGGGGTGCGCAGCTCGTGCGACACCAGGCCAAGGAAGTCGTCCTTGACGGAGCTGGACGCGGCCAGCGCATCTGCCGTGGCGCGCAGGCTGTCCTCGGCGCGCCGTCGCTCTGTCACGTCGACGAGCACGTTGACTGCGCCGATCATGCTGCCCATCTCATCCACGAGCGGGGTCGGATAAGGCACGAAGGAAACACGCGTCCCATCCGGCCGTTCAGCGATGGCCTCGTAGCCGCGCACGACGCGTTGCTCGTTGAGGGCAATGGCCATGGGGCACTCGTCGTGGCGCATGGGCGTGCCGTCCGGCCAGAAAAGGCGCCAGGACCCGCACCATTCCTCCCCCAGCGCCGGTCGTCGGCCCCAGAGCGAGACGGCCGCCTCGTTGAAGTAGGTGATCCTGCCCTCTGAGTCGGCGGTGTAGACGGCCACGCCGAGCGCATCCAGGAAGCGCCGATGACGGGGAGGCAGCTGGACGCGATCGACGGACGCATCCGTCAAAGTCGCCGGCTGCAGGAGCGCCAGCAAGTGGTCCACCGCGTCGAGCGGCGGCGTATTTAGAAACTGCGTTTCTTGGGCAAGCGTCATTCTGCCCCTCGAGTCTTGCTCACGGGAAACAATACTGGGGCGTCGCTGCCCACATTTGAACCCCTTGGAGCCAGTTTGGAACGGGTTTGTTAGATAGGTTTACGAAGTCACCGACGCGGCAGGCACGGCACTGGTGGGACCACGAGACGCGGAAAGAGGATCTCCTGCGCTCCATCCGGCCCGGAGCCAGGGTTCCAGCCCAGGGCGCCGAGCAGCTCGCGCGTGCCGCCCAGGCCAAAGCGATGACCGGCGTAGTAGGCGGCGAGCCGCGGCCAGAATCGTTCGTTGCCGATCCGTTCGCGCAGCCGGCGCATGAAATCGTCGCCCTGCACATATACGACCCACGCATAGCACTCACCCATCTCATAGATGGTGGAGTCGAGCCGCCCCGGCGGGCATTGCGAGCGCACGAATCGACCGATCAGGTCGCGCGCGATGAAGTCGGTGATCGCCTCGTCGGCGAACGGCTCGCGCGCCTGATCGTTGCCCACTACCGAGTAGAACCACTGGTGGGCCATCTCGTGCGCGGTCATCCAGGGCAGCAGCCGCCCGGGTGCGTTCTCCGGTAGCCAGAAGAGAGACGGCGACTCGAGCGCGGCCCACGGCCCGATCTCGGCGATGTTGAGCGTCGCGTGAGGGTACGGGCCGATGCGATCGGAGAAGCGGGTGAAGGCACGCGCGGCGACATCAAGCACGGGCTCGGGCGCCAGGGTGCGATGGAAGAAGCTGATCTCCGTGCCGGCCACGCTCCGCGTCGCGACGGAGTACGCGGCACTCGCGGTGACGTTGAAGTCGCGCACGTCGCGGGCCTCGAACGTCCACGAGCTGCCTGAGTGGGCCGATTCGGTTCCGCTGGTTGCGAACAGCAGGTCATCGCGGTGGGCATCGAGGGTCACGCGCACTGACGGACTGGACGCGGTCACGAACGGGTCGCCCACGCTGGGCCGATCGAAAGGCGTGGTCCGCGTCAGCCACGGGATCCAGCGATAGAGCGTGACGATCCCAGCCGAGTCTGCAAAGCCCCACTCGTCCGTGCCGGAACGCGGCGCGGAGTTGAGCCGCGCCGTGGACACGATGCGCACCACGACGCGGCCGTCCGGGGCGAGGGGCTCGCTGAGCGGGACGAGAAGCGTCTGGTCGTCAACGATCGCCTCTACCGCCGCGCCGTCGACGGTTGTCTCGATCACTTCCGCGCGCCCTGTCCGAAGCGTGGAGAGGTTGAACGCGAGCGTCGACACCGTCCACGGCCGGCGGTTGCTCACCACGGCGGTGGTGTCGACCAGCAGCCCGCCGTCTTCGTCGAGCGTGGCCGCGACCTCGTACGTCGCGCTGAGCCCCAGGCTGTTGAAATCGGCCGCCCGCACGGGCGCGGCGGCGAGGCCGAAAGCAGCAGCACACGCGGCAAGCAAGACTGGGACGAGGAAGTGGTGGGCGATACTGGATTCGAACCAGTGACCCCTCGGATGTGAACCGAGTGCTCTACCGCTGAGCCAATCGCCCGGTGAGTGGCCGGCCATTATCGGCGCTCAGGGCCGCCTTGTCTGTGGCACGCTCAGCGGAGCAGGACCAGCCGCATCAGGACGCCGAGCAGCAGGATCAAAACGAGTGGCGAAAGGTCGATCATGCCCATCTGCGGCATCACGCGACGGATGGGCGCCAGCAGTGGCTCGGTCGTCTCATGAAGGAAGCGCGCAACCGGTCCCTCGAAGCGCGGGTTGACCCAGCTCAGCAACACGCGGCCCAGGACCAGCAGCCAGAGGGCTGTGACGAGCAGCTGAATGAAGACGCGCAGGAATTCGGCCACGGCTGCCCGAGTATAGGTCGGCCGATCAGGCCGCTGGGCGCTCGCCGAAGATGACGCGGCCGAGCCTGACCAGGGTTGCCCCCTCCTCCACTGCGACCTCGAAGTCGTCGCTCATGCCCATCGACAGCCCGCTGCCCAGGCGCGGACTCTGCGCGCGCAGGTCCGCCGACAGGGTGCGCAGCGCGGCGAATGAAGAACGGGCCTGCTCCGGATCCGACACGAACCGGCCCACGGTCATCAGGCCGCGCACGTCGAGCCCCTCCAGCGCGGCAATCTCGCCGACCACGTCAGCGGCCGCGTCCGGCAGCAGGCCCGCTTTGGCTGGATCCCGGTCCACGTTGACCTGGACGTAGATGGGATACGGGGTGCGCCCCGATTCCCCCGCGACGCGAGCGATACGCGACGCCAGATCCACCGAGTCGACCGATTCGATCACGTCGAACAGCGCCACCGCCCGAGCCACCTTGTTCGACTGCAGGCGGCCCAGGAAATGCCATTCGGCAGCCTCCAGCTCGCTCGCCTTGGCCTCCGCCTCCTGGACGCGGTTCTCGCCGAGGACGCCCAGCCCGGCCCGGAGCGCCACGCGGATGCTCTCGATCGGTACGGACTTTGTTACGGCGACGATGGCGGCCGAGGCAGGATCGCGACCAGCGCGCTGACACGCGGCGTCGATCCGGGCGCGGACTCTTTCTATGGCCGCGGCGACATCCGCCGCCTGGCCGGGCGTGGACCCGGGTTGCGGAAAGGTCAGCGGTTGCGGCGCAGGAACGCCGGGATGTCCAGGTCCTCTGCCTCTACCTGTGGACCACGCCGAACGTCCAGCCGGTCGTAGCGCGGAGCGGCCACTGCTGCCGGCGAAAGCTCCTCCTGCTCGCGCTGGCCGTTGTCCGACGGCACTGCCGAAACGGGGATTGCCGTTGGCTGGCGCTCCTCGCCGCGCAGCAGGTCGCGCTCGCGCGTGCCACGCAGGACGGCCGCCAGCTCGGGCGACACGCTGGTCTGGGTCGATCGGACCGTCTCGCGCCGGCGCGAGGCGTCAAAGCCGGTGGCGATGACGGTGATCGCGATCTCGTCTCCCATGCGCTCGTCGATGACCGTGCCGAAGATGATGTTCGCCTCCGGATCGGCGGTGCCCTTGATGATCTCGGCCGCCTCGTCAACCTCGAACAGGCTGAGCGTGGGGCCGCCGGTCACGTTGAACAGCACGCCCTGGGCGCCGTTGATGTTGACCTCCAGCAGCGGGCTGGCGATCGCCTCCCGCGCGGCTGTCTGGGCGCGCTCCGCGCCACTCGCGCGGCCGATGCCCATCAGCGCCGAGCCGGCGTCCTTCATGACCGTGCGCACGTCGGCGAAGTCAAGGTTGATCAGGCCGGGCACGGTGATCAGGTCGCTGATGCCCTGCACGCCCTGGCGCAGCACGTCGTCCACGACGCGGAAAGCGTCCAGGATGGACGTCTCCTTCTGGACCACGTCCTTGAGTCGGTCGTTGGGGATGGTGATCAGCGTGTCAACCTTGTCGCGCAGGGCCTCGCTCGACTTCTCCGCGTTCAGCCTGCGCCGCGCGCCCTCGAACGAGAACGGCTTGGTCACCACGCCGATCGTCAGCGCGCCCAGATCACGCGCGATCTCGGCGATGACCGGCGCAGCACCGGAGCCCGTGCCACCGCCCATGCCGGCGGTGATGAAGACCATGTCCGAGTCCTTGAGCGCCTCGTAGATCTTCTCGGCGTCCTCTTCCGCGGCGCGCTGGCCGATGCCTGGATCGCCGCCGGCACCCAGGCCGCGCGTGATCTTGTCGCCGATGCGGATCTTGTGCGGCGCGTCCGACTGGAGAAGGGCCTGGGCGTCCGTGTTGACGGAGATGAACTCGACGCCCATCAGCTCGGCCCGGATCATGCGATTGACGGCGTTGCTGCCGCCACCGCCGACACCAATCACGCGGATCAGTGCGAAGTTCTCCGAGTCGGACCTCAGCGGCATTTCATCCCCTCCAGGACGTCAAATAGTCAGTTTGCCCACCCGGCGCGGGCACTGACGCCGGGGCTCGAACGTCGGCCGAGTATAGCCCTGCGACCCTCAAACCGAGGGACGACTTTAGGCCGCGCACCGGTGCTTGGCGCATTTATCACGGACCCCGATGTGGACGAAATGTGGACAGTTCCGCGGCCCGTCAACAGCCGTCCGAACGGGTTCAGCCGGGCAGGAAGGACAGCCGAATGCTCCTGACGTCGTTGTCCGCGTTGGGGTCGAGCATGGCGATCGACTGCCACGTGCCCAGTTGGAGCAGACCGTCCACGACGGGAACCACCAGCGAGGGCGCGGCAAAGAGCGGCACGACGTGATCCGCGCCGTGGCCCGGCGAGCCGTGACTGTGCTGCCAGCGATCGTCACGCGGCAGCAGCCTGTCGAGCGCCGCGACCAGGTCCGCATCGGAGCCGGCGCCCAGCTCCATGATCACCAGCCCGGCCGTGGCGTGGGGCACGAACACGTTGAGCAGGCCGTCGCCCTCGCCGTTGACGAAGTTGGCGCACTCGCGCGTCAGGTCGAACAGGCCGCGTCGAGCGCCGGTCGTGACGGTGATCTGGGCCTGCTTCATTGGCTGTCGCCCCGCGCTGCCGGGCCTACGGGAACAGGCCGCGCGCCCAGTCGCGCATCCGGTTGAGCATGCCCGGAGTCGGCGCCGAGTCGTAGCGCATCGGCTCGAAGCCGTGCACCGCCTGGGCGCCCCACATGAGCAGGCCGAGCGACGTGCTGTAGGCCGGCGTGAGCAGGTGGTCGGTCAGGCCACCGACACCGGACGGCCCGGCGACGCGGACCGGCATCTGGAGCACTTCACGGCCAAGCCGGGCCGAGCCGGTCAGCTGCGACGCGCCACCGGTCATGACCAGGCCGGCGGGCAGCATGCCGCGCGCCCCGGCCTTGTCCATCTCCTCGCCGATCTTCTCGAACACCTCGCGCATGCGCGCCTCGATGATCTCGGCCAGCTCGCGCCGCGAGGCAGTCGAAGCGTCCGCCTCACCGATCGCGTCGACCTCCACCTCGGCGTCCTCCGTGATCAGCGCCGGGTCCGCCGTGCCGTGCTCGATCTTGAGCTGCTCGGCCGCGGCGAGGCTGGTCTTGAGCCCGATCGCCACGTCGTTGGTCACGTTGTTGCCGCCCAGCGGCAGGACCGCCGTGTGAAAGGGCGAGCCGTCCATGAACAGGGCCAGGTCGATCGTGCCGCCGCCGAAGTCGGCCACCGCCACGCCCAGCTCACGCTCCGTCTCCGTCAGCACCGCGTCACCGGACGCGAGCGAGGCGCACACCAGCTCGTCGATGCGGATGTCCGCGCGCTGGACGCACTTGGACAGGTTCTGGACCGCCGTCGCCGAGGCATGGACGATGTGCGTCTCCACCTCCAGCCGGACGGCGCTCATGCCCAGCGGATCCTTGACGCCCTCCTGGCCGTCGACCACGAAGCCACGCGGCAGGACGTGCAGGATCTCGCGATTGGACGGGATGGTCACCGCGCGCGCGACCTCTGTCGCCCGGTCGATGTCCTCGCGCGTCACCTCGCGCCGCGGACCGCTGACGGCCACCGCTCCGCGCGAGTTCATGCTCTCGACGTGGTTGCCGCCGACGCCCACGATGGCCGACTCGATGCGGTAGCCGGACAGCTTCTCTGCCGCCTCGCGCGCCGCGCTGATCGTGTTGACCGTCTGGTCGATGTTGATCACGACGCCCTTCTTGAGGCCCGAGGAGTTCTGGGCGCCCTTGCCGATCACCGTGACGGACCCATCGCGCGCCACTTCGCCGATCAGCGTCACGACCTTGTTCGTGCCCACGTCGAGGGCGACCAGGATGGCTTCTCTTTCCACGTCGCTCATTCTCGCCTAACGCGCGGCAGCAGGAGATGGCCGCGGTGTCGGCGTGCTTCGGGGCAGGTATGTGCCGCACCGATCGTCCAGCGGCGCGAGGAAGATCGTCGCGATCTCCGTCTCGCCCTCCCCTTCCGTAAGCAGGGTGCGCAGGCACTGCACCTGTCGCTCGACCATCTCTGGCGGCCGAAGAGTTGGCGTGTAGTGGCCGAATACGGCGCGCCAGCCAAGGGGCTGGGCAATCATCACGAAGCCCTCCTCATCGTTGGCCACGAGCGCCAGTGACTGCGCCGCGGACGAAATCGTGGCTGGGGTCAGCGCGAGCAGCGACCGAACGGCAGTCAGGTCCGGGTCGAGCACCTGCCCACCCACTTCGAGCACCGGGGCGTTGGCAACCCGCTCATCTGTCAGCGCCGGCAGTGACAGCGCGTCGGCGCTCCCGGTCGCAAGCAGGTCGAGCACCACTCCGTCCACGTCAACCAGGTGATCGCCGGCGGCGTTGCGCACCACGAAGAGCGGGGTTCGCTCCTCAATCTGGACCACCAGCCGTCCGGGCAGCAGCGCCACCACGTCCGCCGCCGCCACGGCCGGCAGACCGGTCAGCTCACGTTCCATGGTGCCCGTGCGCAGGGTGAACACGTTGGCCGTGGTGCCCAAGGGCAGGCCGATGATCGCGCGTACCTGGAGCGGGTCGGTGTATGACATGCCGGACAGCTCGATGCCGGCGTCGGAGACCTCGAACGCGGGGCTGGAGACAAGCCAGCTGGATGTCACGGAGCACGCCGCCATCAGGGCCAAACCGGCGATGCGCGTGAAAGTCAGCAGCCGCACGCCGCCCGTCGGCGGCCGGCGCCGGCGAGCCGGCGCGCGCGGTCCGGGTCGAACGCTCAGGGCAGGTCCGCTCTCGTCAGCACGCGCCGCTGCTGGTCCGCCGCACGTGCGACGGCGAGATCGACGATCCGCTCGGCAATGGCACCGAAGTCGTAGCCGCCCGCGCCGCACAGGATCGGGAAGAGGCTGATCGGAGTGAAGCCCGGAATGGTGTTGATCTCGTTGAGGTAGATCTCGTCGTTGTGGGCAAGGAAGTCAACCCGCGCAAAGCCGGTGCCGCCGATGGCCAGGAACGAGCGCGCGGCCAGGTCATGCAGCCGGGCGCGCACATCAGGGGCTACATCGGCCTGGCCCGTCGTACGCGAGATGCCGTCGCTGTACTTGGCGGTGAAGTCGTAGAACTCGTGACCGGGAAAGATCTCGCCCGGCCCGAACGTCTGCAGGTCGGTGACCGAGTTGCCCAGCACGGCCATCTCCAGCTCGCGCGGCCGCTCCAGGTACGCCTCGACGAGCACTGAGTCGCCGTACGAGAACGCATCGGTCAGCGCGCCGCCCAGGTACTCCGGATCGTCCGGCGCGTGGACGATGGAGATGCCCACCGACGATCCGAGGCGGGTGGGCTTGACGATCACGCGCGCGTCGGGGAGGCGGTGGGCGAACTCGAGCAGCGACCTGTGCGTTCCGGCCGGGTCAGACTTCCAGTCAGCGGCAGCGATTTCCAGCCAGGGCACGACGGGCATGCCCATGCCCTCCACCAGGCGCTTGAAGATGGCCTTGTCCATGCCGATCGCGGACGCCGCGACGCCCGCGCCGGTGTACACGAGCCCGGCCGATTCGCACAGCGCCTGGACCACGCCGTCCTCGCCGAAAGGACCGTGCAGGGCGATGAACACGACCGGCTGAGGCTGCTGCGCGGCGATCGCGGACAGCGCCTGAGCCGCGCCGTGCGGACCGTCCGCGCCAAGCTGTGCCGGATCGTCATAGGCGCTCTGCGCGCGCGTGCGGTCCATTGCCTCCGCGGGCAGACGCCACCATTGCCCGTCGAGCCCGATCAGCCATCCTTCGACCGTGTGACCGCGCTCGATCAGTGCGGCGGCGATCGCGCGGCCCGAGACGAGCGAGACGTCGTGCTCCGCGGACGGGCCGCCGATCAGGATGGCAATCCGGCGCCCGCTCATGGGCGCGCCACGCACGAGGTCATGACTCGCTCTCCCAGCCTGTCCAGTCACCGGCGAACACGATCTCGAAGACGAGCTCGACGCCCGTTTCGCGACGCACCGTTGACTGGACCAGCTCACCCAGGCGGCGCACGTCGCTCGCGCTGCCGGCCTGGTCGTTGACGATGAAGTTGGCGTGCTTCTCGCTCACAACGGCGCCGCCGATGCGTGTCCCCTTCAGGCCCAGGCCGTCGATCAACGCCCCGGCCGATTGCCCATCCGGATTGCGGAAGACGCTGCCCGCAGACGGGATGCCCAGCGGCTGATGCTGCTGTCGCCATTTTCGAATCTCGTCCAGGCGCTCGGTGATCAGCGCGGGCTCGGCGCGCTCCAGGTCGAACGTGGCCCAGGTGACGACATCCGGCGATCCGGGCGGTGCGTGCTTGAGCGAGCTCTCGCGGTAGGCCAGCTGCAGGCCGTCGCGGTCCAGCGCGACCTCCGCGCCGTCAGGGCCGAGCACGGCCGCTTCGGCCAGCACTGCGCGAACGTCCGACTCATGCGCACCGGCGTTGGCCCACACCGCTCCGCCCACAGTGCCCGGAATGGCCAGCCCGAACTCCAGCCCGGACAGGCCCTGTTCGCGGCACAGCGTCGCCGCGCGGGCCATGGGCAGCCCGGAGTCAGCCGTCAGCCGGTCGCCTTCGAAACGCACCTGCTGGGCCTTGTTGTGGATGACCAGCCCGCGCACGCCCGCGTCGCTGATGACGAGGTCGGAGCCCCGGCCGATGATGAAATACGGCACGCCGCGCGAGCGGGCGAAGCGCACGATCGCGCGCAGCTCGAACAGGTTGTAGATCTCCGCGAACAGATCCGCCGGACCGCCAACGCGCATCGTGGTGAAGCGCGCCAGGGGGTCGTGCCTGGAAGTCTTGACGCCGATGCGGCGCTGGATGTCTGTCCCCAGCTTCGCCAGCTCCTCGTCCGTCATGGAAAAGGGCGCGTCCAGCGTGGCCGTTGGCAGGGAGAGGGCGTCCGTCACGCCGCCGCCCGTGACATGCGCTCGATGGTCGAAGCGGCGGGCAGGGCGCTCCGCTCGGCGAGGGCCAGCACCAGCTCGGCCAGCGCGGTCGCTGCCCCGGGCCTTCCGAAGCGGCGCGCAGCCGAGCGCATCTGCTCCAGCCGCTCGGCGTCATGGAGCAGCGCGACGGCGTCGAGCAGCGCGGCCGCGTCGAACTCCTGGTCGGCCACTATGCGTGCCGCGCCAGCGTCGGCCAGCGCGCGCGCGTTGGCCACCTGGTGGGCCGACGCATGGGGATAGGGCACGACGACCATGGGCAGGCCGAGCGCGCTGGCCTCGGCCAGGGTGGACGATCCGGCACGGCCGATGAGCAGGTCGGACGCGACGAGCGCATCGGTCATCTCCGCGCGCAGGAACGGAAATGGCCGGTATCGAGCGCGAGCCTCGGCCGGCAGCGACTCGCGTCGCTTTAGCGCATCGGCATACGCCGGCTCGCCGGTCAGGTGGATGATGGAGGCCGCCTGGACCAGCTGCGGCAGCGCCTGGGCGACGGCCTTGTTCAACCGCCGCACGGCCTGCGAGCCGCCGAAGATGAGCACCGTGGGTGAGTCGGGTGCGATACCCAGCTCGGCGCGCGCCGAGCGCTGGTCGGCGCCGACGAAGGAGCGGATGGGCGTGCCCGTCACGAAGCACGGCGTGGGCAGGCTGGAGCAGGTCTCCTCGAAGCTGACCGCCATGACGCTGGCCAAGCGGGCCGAGGCACGCACGCTCCGGCCGGGCACGAGATTGCCCTCCCACATCACGCTCGGGATGCGCAGCGTGGCGGCCGCAGCGACCACCGGCACGGCGATGTAGCCGCCGGTCGTGAACACAACGTCCGGCCGGCGGCGCGCCATCTTGGCCAGGGCCTGCGGGTATGACACGCCCAGGCGAGCAGGATCGAGGACCGTATGGCGCGACAGATCCACCGTGCGCAGCGAGCGCAGGGTCAGCAGCTCGACCTCGTATCCCTCTGCCGGGACGATCGACGATTCGAGCCCGCGGTGTCCTCCCAGCCAGCGAATCTGGGCATCAGGCACCCGCTCGCGCAGTGACCGTGCCACGGCCAGCGCGGGATAGACGTGGCCGCCAGTTCCGCCGGCGGCGATCAGAATCCGCATCTTTCCAGCTTCCTCGGGGCAACGTCTCGCGCGAAACCGAGAGCAGGATACCGATCGCGGCGAAGCTGACGACGAGCGACGAGCCACCGGCCGAAACGAAAGGCAGCGTGATGCCCGTGATCGGGACCAGGACCACGACCACGGCGATGTTGATGAACGCCTGGAGAGTGAGCCATCCGGTGATGCCCGTCGCGAGCAGCGCGCCGAATGTGTCCGGCGCGGCCATCGCCACGCGCAGGCCGCGGTAGGCGAAGAGCAGGTAGAGAAGGATCACGCCGATGCCGCCGATGAAGCCCAGCTCCTGCGCGACCAGGGCGAATACGAAGTCGTTCTGCGCCTGGGGCAGGTGCAGCGCCCCGGGCTGGCCGCCCTGGCCCAGGCCGATGCCGAACGGGCCGCCCTGGCCCATGGCCAGCAGTCCCTGGACGGTGTGGTAGCCAAGGCCCTCGGGGTCCGCGAAAGGGTTGAGGAAGGCCGCCACACGGTCGGACTGGTAGTCGGTCGTGGTGACGCGGTATGCGACGGCCGCCAGGCCGACTGGTACGAGCGCCGCGATCTGGAGCAGGCTGCCGCCGGCGGCGAAAAACATGACCAGCGCGGTCAGCGCCAGGACCCCGGTCGTGCCCAGGTCCGGCTCGGCGACCACGAGCAGCAGCACCGGACCGGTGATGACCAGGAACGGGATCAGGCCGTGCATCAGCGAGCCTGCCTTGGTGCCCTTGCGCGTCAGCCAGTGGGCGAGGTAGATGACCAGGCCGATCTTGGCGAACTCGGCCGGGTGCAGCGCGGGCAGCGGCCCGATCTCCAGCCAGCGCGCCGAGTTGTTGACGACCTGTGGCTGGAATGGGCCGATGGGCGGCAGCAGGACCAGCACCAGCAGCGCCACCGCGCCCAGGAAGGCGGGCACGGACACGAGGCGCAGGTAGCGGTAGTCGATGCGCATCATGACCAGCATTGCCAGCACGCCCGCGACGGCCCAGAACGCCTGCGGCCCGATGACGGCGAACGGGTCCCTGGCCAGGGTGCCGATGCTGACGCTGGAGTAGACCATCAGGATGCCCACCGCGGCCAGGGCAACGATGCTGAACAGGATCAGGTAGTCCGGCTCGTGGCGCTCGCGCTGCGGGCCGCGCAGGATGGGCGCTGCCGATGGCTGGGCCCCCGCGCGGCCGCGCGCGCTGCGGGCGGCAACTCGGGCGACGCGCGGATCCGCGCTGCGCGCGCCGATCACCGACGTCCCTCCGCGACCGCGCGCACTGCGTCCTTGAACGCCTGGCCGCGCGCGGCGTAGTCGACGAACATGTCGAAGCTGGCCGCGGCAGGGCTGAGCAGCACGGTTGCCGGGCCGGCCGGCTGCTCGGCCTCGAGCGCCTCGCGCGCGACGACGTCGGCCAGCCGGACGGCCTCGTCCATGCCCGTCGCGCGCAGCAGCTGACGTGCACCGGCGGCGCCGAACAGGCGCTCCATATCGGCTGCCGTCTCGCCGATGAGCACCGTCGCCGTCGTGCGCAGTGCGACCTCTTCGGCCAGCTCGGTGAGGTCCAGCTCCTTGCTCCGACCACCGCAGATCAGGACGAGCGGCCCGTCGAAGCTGCGCAGCGCGGCGATGACCGCGTCCGGCTGCGTGCCCTGTGAGTCGTTGACGAAGCGAACGCCGTCGATCAGCGCGACCGGCTCCAGGCGATGCTCCACGCCCCGGAAATCAGCCACGGCGCGCCGGATTGCATCTGGCGCGATGCCGAAGATGAGCCCTACCGCAACTGCTGCGAGCACGTTGCTCGTGTTGTGGCCACCGGGCAGCGGCACGTCGCCGAGTGACATGACCCGCCCGCCGGGGCCGGTCATCGCGGAACCGCCGCCGAGGGTGAGCACCTGCTCGGCCACGATCCAGTCGCCGTCAACGCCCACGCCGCCGGGCGTGGGCTGGGCCCGGTGATACGAAACCACCGTGGCCGCGCTCGCTGCGCTGAATGCGGAGCTGACCGGATCCTCAGCGTTGAGCACCAGGCGTCCCGTGCCCGGCAGCAGCTCCGCCAGCCGGCGCTTGACCGCGCGATAGGCGTCCACCGTGCCGTGGCGGTCGAGGTGGTCGCTCGTCACGTGGGTATAGACGGCGACGTCAGTGCCACGCGACAGGGTTGGCAGCTGCAGCTCGGACAGCTCCAGCACCACCCGGTGGTCCGTGGTCAGCTCGGGCAGGCGCTCGACGAGCGGGATGCCGATGTTGCCGCCCAGCACGACCGGGTTGGCGCCGGCGGACAGGACGGCGGCGATCAGCGAAGAAGTGGTCGTCTTGCCCTTCGTGCCGGTCACGCCGACGGTCGTCGCCGGCGAGAGGCGCAGAAAGAGGTCCACCTCACTGACCACCGGCACGCTCCCCTCGCGCTCGATGTCGGCGAGGGCGCCGCGCAGACGCGGCTCAGTCGTGGGGTAGCGGCTGCTGATCGAAGGTGAGGTGCAGATGAGCGCCTGGTCGGCCAGCGCGGCACCCGGATCGACGTCCGGTCCCAGCAGCAGGCGGATCGATCGGCCGCGCAGCTTGGCCAGCTGCTCGGTCAGCTGTTCGGCCGTCCGCCCGTCATAGGCAGTGACGACGGCACCCTGGTCGTGCAGGAAGCGGCACAGCGCGATCCCGCTCCGGGCAAGGCCCAGCACCGCCACCGGCCGGTCGCGGAAGGAATCGAGCGCAAGGGTCCCGAGGTCGATCGGCGCGAGCGCCTGCCCGGCAGCCGTCATGCCGTGGGCACCATGGTCGAGAAGAAGAACGTGACGCCGAGCATTGCCGCCAGCACGCCCACGATCCAGAAGCGCATGGTGATCTTCTCTTCGTCCCAGCCGGCCAGCTCGAAGTGGTGGTGGAGCGGCGCCATGCGGAAGATGCGCTTGCCGGTGAGCTTGAAGCTGACGATCTGGATGATGTCCGAGCCAACCTCCAGCACGAAGACGATGCCGATCAACGGCAGGAGCAGGATCTGTCCGGTGACCAGGGCCATCACCGCCAGGCAGGCGCCGAGGGCAAGCGAGCCCGAGTCGCCCATGAAGATCTGCGCCGGGTGGACGTTGAACCACAGGAAGCCCAGCAGCGCGCCGATGAGCAGCGCGCACAGGATGGCCAGGTTGGGCTGGCCGGCCAGCAGGGCGATGATCATGTATGCCACGAAGGCAAAGATGAGCGTGCCACCGGCCAGCCCGTCCAGGCCGTCGGTGAAGTTGACGCCGTTGGTCGTGGCCACGATCGCGAACGCGGCAAACAGGATGTAGAACCACGGCTCGATCGAGACGTCGCCCACGAACGGCACGGACAGCTCCGTGATGGCGTACGTCTGCTGGATCTGGAAGGCGATCGCGCCGGCGACGACGATCTGCCAGAGCAGCTTCTGGCGGATGCGGATGCCCTCGCCGGTAGTGGCGTTGAGGTAATCGTCCGCCGCGCCCAAAAAGCCCACCAGGAGCAGCGTCAGGATCGGGGCGATCGTGCTCGGATCGAAGAAGTCGCCGGTCGACACGTACTGGAACAGGGCCGAGCAGACGGCCACGACGATGATGACCAGGAGCCCGCCCATGGTCGGCGTGCCCTCCTTCACCATGTGGCTGTTCGGCCCTTCCTCGCGGATGCGCTTGCCCAGGCCAAGGCGACGCAGGAGCACGATGAACGGCGGCATGAGGATCACGACCAGGGCAAACGTGAGCAGGATGCCCTGCACGACCGCAGCGGCGATGGTCACGCGACTGGCTCGCCGTGTGCGACGCGGACCAGCTCGTCAACGATGAGATCGAGCGCTGCGCCGCGCGAAGCCTTGACGAGCACGACGTCGCCAGCCCGAAGGTTGAGGTGCAGCTCGCGCAGCGCCTGCTCCCTCGACTCGAACGACGACGAAGTCGGCAGTCCGGCTGCGCGCGCGGCGCCGATCGCGTACTGCTGCGCCATGGGGCCGACCGCGACGACCAGGTCGGCCCGGCCGGCCGCGTACTCGCCGATCCGCTGGTGGGCGGCGTCCGAGTCGTCGCCCAGCTCGAGCATCTCGCCCAGCACGGCCACGTGGCGCCCGGGCAGGCTGGCCAGCAGGTCCAGCGCGGCGATCATCGAGTCCGGCGCGGCGTTGTAGCTGTCGTCCAGTATCTGCCACTCCCCGGCGCGCAGCAGGGTGGTTCGATGTGGCACGCGAAAGGGACGGGCGAGGCCGCGCTCGAATGGTCCGCGCATCGAGTCCGGCAGCGTGGGCGACGGCCGCCGCCGCCAGCGCGTTGTGAACGCTGTGGCGGCCCAGCGCCGGGATCTCGACGCGAGTCGGCCGAGCCGTCGGCAGGCGCAAGTTGAAGGTCATGCCCTCCGCGCCGCGCGACTCGATCTCAGTCGCCCGTACGTCGGCGCCCTGCTCGAAGCCGTAGCTCAGCACATTCACGCCTTGTGGGGCCAGGGCCGCCATCCGCGCAACGCGCTCGTCGTCCGCATTGAGCACGGCCGTGCCGGACGGCGGCAGTGCCTCCACGAGCTGGCGCTTGCCGCGCTCAACCTCGTCGATCGAGCCGGCGCGCGACAGGTGGGTGCCACGCACCGCGGTCACGACCCCGATGCTGGGCCGAGCCAGCGCGGCCAGCTGGGCGATATCGCCCGGTACGTACATGCCCATCTCCAGCACGGCTGCCTGGTGACCCTGATCGAGGCGCAGCAGGGTCAGCGGCAGGCCGATCTCGTTGTTCTCGTTGGCCGTGTTGCGCAGCACTTCCCAGCGCTCGGCGAGAACTTCCGCAACCTGCTCCTTGGTTGATGTCTTGGCCAGCGATCCGGTCACCCCGATGACGAGCGGGTCGAACCGATTGCGCCACGCCGCCGCGGCCCGGTGGAGCGCGTCGAGCACGTCAGGAACTGCCAGCACGGATATGCGCCGGTCGCCGAAGCGCTGCAGTTCATCGGCGGTGGGCCGCTCGCGGACCACGAGCGCGGCAGCCTGCCGGTCAGCGGCATCGCCCAGGAACCGGTGGCCATCGGTCCGCTCGCCGGGCAGCGCAAAGAAGGCATTGCCATCCTGGACGCGACGCGAGTCGACCGCGCCGCCACGTATGGGCTGGCCGCCGTCCACGAGCACCTCGGCGCCGATCGCGGCAGCGAGTGACAACGCGTCGAACGAGGGGGATGCGGGCACAGGCCGCCGGTCAGCCACGGCCGGCCATTCTCGCACGGGACTGGCCATCTCTAGCGCGCCCCTTGGGGCAGCCCAACGATTACCGGGCGGTCATCTGGCCCATCCGTTGGCGGCCGGGCCGGCGTTTCGGTGGCCCGTGGTTGCGGGTCAGGTTGGGCCGGCGCGGACGGCTGAGGCTCGAAATCGGGCAGCGGGTTGGAGCCCGGCAGTGGCTGAATGTCGAGCACGGTGATGATGTCCTGGGCGACCCGCCTGAACAGCTCATTGGACGACATCAGCAGCGACAGTCCCCAGCGCTTGCGGATGTACGGCTCCGTCTCGTGGACACGGACCAGGACGACCGCCTCCGGGCGCTGCCCGCCCACGAAGCCCACGAACGTGTGGTTGTAGACGTTGTCCATCCACGCGCCGGCCTCGCTGTCCCAGATCTGGGCCGTGCCGGTCTTGCCACCCACCACGTAGCCCGGGATGAGCGTCTCTTCGGCGTAGTGCGGGCCGGTCTCGACAACGTGGACCATGAGGTTGCGCAGCGTGGCCGAAAGGTCGGACGAGATGACCTGCGGCCCGCTGGGCAAAGCCACAGCCTGGCCGTCCGCGGGGGCGAGTATGTGCGGCTCAGGCAACGTTCCACCGTTGACCATCGCCGCGAACGAGGCCACCAGCTGGAGCGGCGTGACGGCGATTGCCTGGCCGAAGGCGCGGTTCACCAGGTCGATCTCGAGCCACGGATCGGTGGCCGGGTCGGAGACGATGCCGGCCGCCTCGTTGCCCAGCTCGACGCCCGTTGGCCGGCCGATGCCCAGCCGCTGCCACATGTCGTACAGCACGCCTGGTGCGTCGGCCGGCGTCCGGCCAAGCATCCGCGCCACCTGACCGGTGGCCACGTTGCGCGAGTAGGCGATCGCGTCGGCGAACGTAATCCAGCCCATGCTGCGGCGGTCGAAGTTACGCACAACGTTGGTACCGATCCTCAGCACACGGTCGTCCTCGACCAGCGTGCCCAGGTTGACCACCTTTTGCTCGAGCGCGGCGGCTGCAGTGAACATCTTCATCACCGAGCCCGGCTCGTACACCTGGCTCGCGATCGGGTCGCCGAATAGCTGCGGCGCCGAATCGGCCGTCGCGGCGTAATCGTTGGCGTCGTAACCGGGGACGGATGCCCAGGCCAGGATCTCGCCGCTGTACGGGTCCATGATCACGCCGGTCACCCGCTCGGAACGGTTGGCCACCCAGGCCGCGTACAGCTCGCGCTCCAGGCGCAGCTGCAGCCTGGCATCGATCGTCAGCTGGATGTTGCCGCCCGGCCGCGGCAGCGGCGCGGAGCCGGACACGTCGGCGGTCAGCGCCTGGGCGCCGGCGAGCAGGTCGTGGCCGGCCTGCTCCACTCCGTATCGGCCCTGGCCGTCCTCGGTCACGAAGCCAAGCAGCTGGCTGGCAAGCGTCGTATTCGGCGCGCCGCCGGCGTTGGGGTAGTAGCGCACCGGCTGGGCAATCAGCTCGAGCTGCTCGAGGTCGCCTGCCTCGACCGCGGCGCGTACCGCTCGGCTCTGGTCCTCTGTCAGCCGGCGCGAGAGGACCGCGTAGGGCTTGCCCGACGATATAGCCGCGTTCAGCCGCGCCGTTCCCTCCTGGTCGTGGCCCAGGATCTCCGACAGCAGCGCGACGGTCGGTCCGATCTTGTCCGGCTCGATCTGGTCGGGGTAGGCGGCGAGCATGTCGCGATACGCGCTCGTGGCCAGGACGGCACCGCTGCGGTCCACGATCTGGCCGCGCTGGACCACGGCGGCCAGCTCCGGTCGGGTCATCTGTGCGTCCGCCATGCGCCGCAGCTCGGGGCCCATGCCCAGCTGCCAGTAGGCCAGGCGCAGGCCGAGCAGGCTGCCAAGGATGCCGATAAAGCACACCAGGGCGACCAGGCGCATGCGGCTGTCGGTCCGACCGAGCATCCCTCTAGCGATCGGCTAACCGGATCTTGGCTGCCAGTGCATCGAGACCCAGGCGCTGGCCACGCTCCAGCGCGGTGGCCTCCGTCCCCCAGCGCAGCACGCTGGTCTCGACCGTCTGGACCTGGCGAAAGAGGTCGTCACGCTGGGCTATGTCCAGGTCGATCTGGAAGTTCGCGCCGGCCAGCTGCTTGGTCTGGGCGAGGTAGATCAGACCCAGCAGGAAGATCACGATCACGCCCGCGATCAGGGTGCGGATGTGGTGTGCCCGACTGCCGGCGCGTGCACGGCGCGCGGCGCGGCGGCGCTCGGCAGGTGCAACCGGCCGCGCCCCGGGGCCGCGTCGCGCGTCTCCATCACCAGCCCTTGTTCCGGGCAGGCGCAGGGCGCCTGAGGGGAGTTCGCGCGCGCCGCCAAGTACGGTCATTGCTGGTAGCCCTCGTACGTGTCGTCCTGGTTGTTTCCCTCGTCGCGGCCCTCGTCACCGTCCGACCAGCCGATGTCGCCGCGCGCGTCCATCCAGTCGGACGGCGCGGCGGTGCCCGGCCGTCGCTCGCGCACCTCGTGCTGGCGTCGGCCGTAGGTCCTGCGGCGGCGCGACTGGTTGCGCCGGCTCATGCGGCCAGCCTCCGCGCAGCGCGCAGCAGCGCGCTGCGCGAGCGTGGGTTGCGCGCGACTTCCGCCTCGCTCGGCCGACGCGGCTGCGTGCCAACCGGCGCAAGCCGAGGCTGGCGGCCACAGACACAGACGGGAACCTCGGGCGGGCAGATGCAGCCGCGCCGCTCGGCGGCGATGAAGCGCTTGACGATGCGATCTTCGAGTGAGTGGTAGCTGATGACGGCGAGGCGGCCGCCCGGTCCCAGCACCTGGACGGCCGCCTCGAGCGCCTTTGGGAGAGTCTCAAGCTCGCGATTGACGTAGATGCGCAGCGCCTGGAAGACGCGCGTTGCGGGGTGCACGCGGCGTCGTCCGCGGGGTGGCGCAGGCGCGACGCGGGCGACCAGGTCGGCCAGCTCGGTACCGGTCGCGATCGGCCGCTCGGAGCGGTCACGCACGATGGCGCGCGCGATGCGCCGAGCGCTGGGCTCTTCGCCGTAGCGCCGAAAGATGTCGGTCAGCGTCTGCTCGTCGGCGCCCGCGAGAACCTCACTGGCGGGCGTGCCGCGCGTCGTGTCGAAGCGCATGTCGAGCGCACCGGAGGCGCGAAAGCTGAACGACCGATCGTCGTCCGCGAGCTGGTACGAAGACAGGCCAAGGTCGAACAGCACGCCGTCGGCGGGCACGAAGCCCGCTTCGCGCGCCACGTCACCGAGCTCTTCGAAGTTCGACTGGCGCAGCGTCACCCGGTCACCGAACTCGGACAGCCGCTCGGCGGTTCTGGCGATGGCCGCCCCATCGGCATCAAGGCCGAGGAGGCGGCCATCAGGAGAGCTGGCCTCCAGGATCCGGCGGGAGTGCCCTCCGCCACCAGCGGTCGCATCTATGTGGAAGCTGCCCGGAGCGGGCGCAAGAGACTCCAAAACCTCTTGCACCATCACAGGCAGGTGCCCTTCCTCCAATTCCACCGCTGGCAACGGTCCCGTCGGACCCTGAAGGCTCATTTGGTGCGCTAGATCCCGAGGTCCGCGATGCGCGCTGCGAACGAGTCGGCGGAGTCCATCTCCGCGCTGTACGTCGACCAGCGGACGGGCTCCCACAGCTCGATCCGGTCGTGCGCGCCGACAACGGCCGCGTCGGCCTGCAATCCGGCGAAATCACGCAGCATCTGGGGCAGGACCACGCGGCCCTGGCCATCGAGCGAGACGTCATACGCGCCGGAGAACAGGAAGCGCGAGAAGGCTCGGGCTCCAGCATCCGAGTAGGGCAGGCTGTTGACTCGCTCGGCGAGTCGCTCCCATGCCTCATTCGGGAAGATGGCGAGGCACCCGTCAATCCAGCGGCTCACGTGCGCGCCGCCTGAGAGCGCCGCGCGGAAGCGGGCAGGCACGGCCAACCGCCCCTTACCGTCGATCGCGTGGCGGAACTCCCCGGTGAACACGCCGCTACCCCTGCTCTTGACCGGACCCTTGCTCCTGGCGGCGCCTGGTTCGAGGCGAAATCGGGGTGCCGCTCACCACCCGGGAGTGCTCGCGCGTCCCAGACGGTGACCTGCTCCACTCTCTCTCCCCACTTTGCGCCACTTTGGGCCACTTCGGCGCATGATAGAGGGCGAAGGCGCCACGTCAAGCCCCATTCCGCACTTCCGCTACGTCTGCCGCGCCACGGACCCGCCCGGGCCGTCCACCCGCGCGAAGAAGAGCGAAGGAGCGCGGGCCGCCGTGGCCTTTCACGGCAGAGGGCGCCGCGCAACACCGGGAGTGCAGGCACCGCGCTTTCCGGGTCACGGCCGCATTGCGGAGCGCGTCACCAACGCCGTGTCTCCACGATCCCCGGGCGCCGTCACGCTCGCCGCGCAGGCGGATGACGTCGAGAGCGTCTGCAGCGCCGCGCAAAAGGGCGATCGCTGCACTCAGAGTGTTGCCGCGCTGGCTAGCTCCGGACTAGGCCGTCACCCCGAAGAGCCACACCCCGAGGCCCACGCCGACGATCGCGGCGACCACGACGAGCGCCATCAACCAGCGCGTCGGGATCATGCGCCATCCTCGAGCAGGCGGCGCTTGGCCTGCTCGAACTCGAGCTCGGTCAGCGCGCCATCGCGGCGCAGCGCCGACAGGCGTTCGAGCCGGGATACGAGATCGTCACTCGGAGGCGCGCTGGCCGCGCAGCTGAACCATGCCGGCGAGCAGCTTGGCCGCCTGGGCGCGGCTGGCCGACGTAGCGCCGCCCGCGCCGCCGGTGCCCCGGCCCGCACTATCGGTGCCCCAGGCTGCACCGCCCGCGTTGCGCGCGCCGCCGGCCGCAGGCAACAGTGCCAGCAGCGGCAGCCCGCCCATGAGCATGAAGATGATGCCCGGGATCAACCAGCCCCAGACGATCCCCTGCGCGGGTCCGGGCGGCCACAGCCCGTATTCGAGGAAGTTCCAGCCCAGGCTCAGGAAAAGCGCCGGCCATGCGAGCAGGACCAGGACTCCGAACGGTCCGCCGAGCTGGCTCCCCTTCCAGGCCATCAGGCCGCCGAACCCGAAGAGGCCGAAGATGCCGCCCGTGATGAGCAGCGGCACGCCCTCGGGACAGTGGGTTTCGATAACGAACGGACCGCCCTCAGCGCAGAAGCCGCCGATGTCCAGCACGGCACGCATGGACAGGAAGACGACGGTCAGCGACGCGGCCAGGCCGGCCACTGCGACCAGGTAGGCGGCGGTGTCTGCGACGCGGACGCTCGCGGCCCTGTCGGTGACACCCAGCACGGCACGATGGTAACCACCGGCAGACCGCCGTAGTACTCATGGTTGCCTTCCCGCACCACCCTGACGCAAGTACGTTGCGAGCCATGGCTGTGATGCCCCGTTTGATCTCATCGCCCGCGGTGCGCGTTGCGCAGGCGGACGAATTGCCGTTGCGCCGGTGCACGTTTCGACGCGTGGCCGTAACCGCCCGGCCGCGCGAGCTTCCGATCTACGCGGTCGCATGCACTTTTCCCGATCGGAACAAGCAGGTCCCGCTGGGCGACATCGAGTCGGCCCGGCCGATCTGCCAGGCGTGCACCTTCCAGGGCATCTTCAGGCCCGACTCGGACTGAGCCAGCGCACCGCCGGCGCTCGTTGGACTGACTCCAACGGTTGGAATGCGTGGAAAAGCCAGCGAGATGATCTGTAAGCCGAGTTCTGTCCCGCGCCTTGCGGCACGGGGACGGTCATCCATCTACGGTGCCGGTTGCCCGACACCTCTAGCGGCCGACCCGAGAGCGGAGCGACGCGCCCCTGCCGAACTCGCGTCCGACGGCTCTCCTATTTGGCCTTGCTCCAGGTAGAGCTTGCCCGTTTCACCCGGCGCCCGGTTGCCCGGTTGCCGGCTCGTCTCTGTGGCGCTGGTCCTCGCCTTTCGGCGGACGGGTGTTACCCGCTACCCTGCGTCGCGGAGCTCGGACTTTCCTCGTATCAGTAACGGGTTTCCCCGACGCGATACGCGACCGTCCGACCATCTCGCTGGCCCGTGAATTCTACCGTGCGCAGCGTGGCCTGCCTACCCCTTATCGAACATTCGTTCGGCTTCGCGTGCCGCGGCCGGGTCGTCCAGGGCCATGTTCGCCAGCGCGTCAGCGGCGCGGTTGAACTCGCGCCGCTCGTGCCGGATTGACCATCGATCGAGCCGCGCCAGCAGCGCGTGTGCCTGGGCGACGAGCGGCTTGATGGCCGGGTGCTTGACCTTCCAGCGGCCGGCCAGCTGCTCCACGACGAGCTGCGAATCGAGCACCACCTCCGCCTCGCGAGCGCCCATCGCGAGCGCCTTGTCGAGGGCCAGGATGACCGCGGTGTACTCGGCGAAGTTGTTGGTCTGGATGCCAAGCGGCCGGGACACTACAGCGACCGGCTCAGCGTCCGGATCGGCGGCGTCCGGCAGCGAGCCATCGATGAGCACCGCTCCCGCCGCGGCCGGGCCCGGGTTGCCACGCGCCGCCCCGTCGGCGCGGATGACGACGCGCTCCAGTCGCCCGGTCAGGACGGGCGCTCGACGATCGCGCTCGATACCTCGAGGATGGCGCGCGTGATGTTGATGCCGCGCGGGCAGGCATCGACGCAGTTGAACACCGTCCGGCAGCGCCACACGCCGTCCTGGTCGGCCAGAATCTCAAGCCGCTCGTGCGCGGCATCGTCGCGCGAGTCGAAGATGAAACGGTGCGCGTTGACGATCGCCGCCGGACCCACGTACTCCGGTCGCGCCCAGAAGGAAGGGCAGGACGACGTGCACGCGGCGCAAAGGATGCACTTGGTCGTGTCGTCATAGCGATCGCGGTCGGCCTGAGTCTGGAGGCGCTCCTCGTCCGCGGGCGGGTCGTCCTTGGTGACCAGGAACGGCATCACGCTGCGGTACTTGGCGAAGAAGTCGTCCATGTCCACGACGAGGTCCTTGATGACCGGCATGCCCGGCAGCGGCGCCACGGAGATCTTGCGCCCGAGCTGGTCGACCCGGATCTTGCACGCGAGGCGGTTGCGGCCGTTGATCAGCATCGCGTCCGAGCCGCACACGCCGTGCGCGCAGGAGCGCCTGAAGGTCAGCCGGCCGTCGCTCTCCCACTTGACCTTGTGGAGCAGGTCGAGCACGCGGTCCATCGGCTCCGACTGGACGCGGTATTGCTCCCAGTGCGGCTTCTTGTCCCGCTCCGGGTCGTAGCGCAGGATGCGCAGGTCGACTTCCATCAGTAGGTCCGTGGCTTGGGTTCGAACTTCGTGATCGTAACCGGCTTGTAGCGGATGTCCGGGCCGCCCTCGGCCTTGTAGATCAGTGAGTGGCGCAGCCAGTCCGTGTCGTTGCGCTCGGGGAAGTCCTCGCGGAAGTGGCCGCCGCGTGATTCCTCGCGCGCCAGGGCCGCGGCGACGGTCGCCTCGGCGCAGTCGAGCAGGTAGCCCACCTCGCGCGCCTCGAGCAGGTCAGTGTTGAAGACGCGACCCGTGTCGCCCACGCGGACGTTGGCGTAGCGCGAGCGCAGCGCGCGCAGCTCCAGCGTCAGCTCGCTCCAAGTCCCTCGCGCGTCCGGAACACGCCGCAGCGATCCATCATCGCTGTGGCCAGCTCGGCCCTGATGTGATGCGCGTTCTCGCCGCGCGTCCGGGTGCGCATGCGCTCCAGCTCCATCGCGACCGGTTCGGCCGCGTCCGGCGCGATGTGGGGCAGCGAGCCATCCGAAGCGGCGATGTCGTCCGCCATGGAGCGGCCTGCGCGACGGCCAAAGACGAGGATGTCGATGAGCGAGTTCGTGCCCAGCCGGTTGGCGCCATGAACCGACACGCATGCGCACTCCCCCGCCGCGTACAGGCCCGGCATCACCGTGTTCTGCTCATCGATCACGACGCGCGCCTCGACGTTGGTCGGGATGCCGCCCATCGCGTAGTGCGCCGTCGGGGTGACCGGCACCGGCTGGGTGATCGGCTCGACGCCCTGGTAGACGCGGGCAAACTCGGTGATGTCGGGCAGCTTGGAGTCGATTACCTCCTTGCCCAGGTGGGTCAGGTCGAGGTGAACGAAGTCGCCGCCGCCGATGCCCCTCCCCTCGCGCACCTCGAGGTAGATCGCGCGGCTGATCACGTCGCGCGGCGCGAGCTCCATCAGGTTCGGCGCATAGCGCTCCATGAAGCGCTCGCCGGCGTCGTTGCGCAGATAGCCGCCTTCGCCGCGCGCAGCCTCGGAGAGCAGGATGCCGATGCCCACGATGCCCGTCGGGTGGAACTGGAAGAACTCCATGTCCTCGAGCGGAATGCCGCGCCGGTAGCACAGCGCGACTCCATCGCCGGTGAGGGCGAAGGCGTTCGAGGTGATCTTGAACATCCGGCCGAAACCGCCGGTGGCGAACATGACCGCGCCCGATCGGAAGACGTGCAGCTCACCGTCTGCGATGCGATAGGCGACCACACCCTGCGTCGTGCCACCGTCCACGAGCAGGTCGACGACGTGGTACTCGTCGAAGAATTCCACGCCGTGCTTGATGCACTGCTGGTACAGCGTTTGCAGGATCATGTGCCCGGTGCGGTCGGCGGCGAAGCACGATCGGCGCACGGGCGCCTCGCCGAAGTTGCGCGTGTGACCGCCGAACCGGCGCTGGTCGATCTTGCCGTCTGGCGTCCGATTGAAGGGCAGGCCCATGTGCTCGAGCTCGATCACCGTCTCGACCGCCTCGCGCGCCAGGATCTCGGCCGCGTCCTGGTCGACCAGGTAGTCGCCGCCCTTGACCGTGTCGTACATGTGCCACTCGGGGTGGTCTTCCTCGAGGTTGCCGAGCGCGGCGCAGATGCCACCCTGCGCGGCGCCGGTGTGCGATCGAGTCGGATAGAGCTTGGTCAGCACCGCCGTCTTTACGTTGCGCCTGGCCAGCTCGAGCGCGGCCCACAGGCCGGCGCCGCCGGCCCCCACGATGACGGCCTGGTAGTCGTGGATGGGTGGCGGTGCGCTACTCCTCACAGGGCGGCAGCGTCACCGCCGCGCATCGGCAGGGTCAGGATGACCTGCGTGCCGATGACGAACAGGAGCACGGCGACGGTGTACAGCAGGAGCAGCAGGAACTCGCGCTTCTTGGGGCCGCGGACGTAGTCCTGGACCACGGTGCGCATGCCCAGGAAGCCGTGGAACAGGACGGTCATCAGCAGCAGCCAGTCGAAGCCGCGCCAGAAGATCGCGTTCCAGCGCTCCGCGGCGATGAACTCGGCGGTCTGCTCGGCCGGATCCCAGATGAAGTGCAGGATGCTGAAGTGAGCCAGGGCGAGCACGAAGAGCATCACGCCCGTCACGCGCATCACGTACCACGCGACCAGCTCGCGCCGGTTGCCGCGCGGCCGTATCCGGCCGCGGCTGACGGGCGAGACGGCGATCGGCGCGGCGCTCTCCACGGGAGCGGTCTCGGGGCTGGTCATGTCTGACATCAGGCCAAGCCCAGCTGCTGGAGGAGTGGCAGCCACACCGGGCGCAGGATGATCAGCGCACCCGGCACGCCCAGGCCGATGAAGATGATCCAGCTCGTCCACCACAGCTGGCGGTGGTAGACGGTCATCGCTGGCCAGAGGTCAATGATGATGATGCGCAGGCCGTTCAGGGCGTGGTACAGCAGCGCCGCGCCGAGCACGACCTCGAGCAGGCGCCCGGGGATGCTGGCGTAGAAGGCGAGCACCTCGTCATACAGCTCGGGGTTCCCGCCGACCAGGTAGATGTCGACGACGTGCAGCACGACGAAGAAGAAGATGCCGATGCCGCTGATTCGGTGGAAGGCCCACGCCAGCATGCCCTCGCGGCCGCGGTAGCGCAGGATGGTGGGCAATCGGCTCATGTGATGGTGGCTCGCGTCAGGCCGTAGCCGGCACGGCGGCGACGCGCTCGGCGACCGCGGCCGCGAATGCGCGCGTGCCCGCGTCGCCACCCAGGTCGCGCGGCACGGTATGTCCCTCGGCGATCGTGTCGCGTACAGCCGCCTCGACGCGCTCGGCAGCGGCAACCTCGCCCAGGTGGCGCAGCATCAGCGCGCCGGACAGGATCAGGGCAGTCGGGTTGGCCACGTCCAGGCCGGCGTACTTGGGCGCCGAGCCGTGGACCGGCTCGAACACGGCGGCGCTGGTGCCGATGTTGGCGCCCGGCGCGACGCCCAGGCCGCCCACGAGCCCCGCGGCAAGGTCGCTCACGATGTCGCCGTACAGGTTGGGCAGCACGAGCACGTCGTACAGATCCGGCTTCTGGACGAGCTGCATGCACATGTTGTCGACGATGCGGTCCTCGAACTCGATACGGCCGTCGTATTCGGCCGCCACGGTCCGGCACGACTCGAGGAACAGGCCGTCTGACAGCTTCATGATGTTCGCCTTGTGCACCGCGGTCACCTTGCGCCGGCTGTTGGCCACGGCGTAATCGAACGCGTAGCGTGCGATCCGCTCCGAAGCCGCGCGGGTGATGATCTTGATGCTCTCGGCAGCGTCAGGTCCCACGCGATGCTCGATGCCCGCGTACAGGTCCTCGGTGTTCTCGCGCACGATGATCAGGTCGACGTTCTCGTAACGAGTCGGGACACCCTTCATCGACCGTGCCGGCCTCAGGTTGGCGTACAGGTCAAGTGCCTGGCGCAGGGTGACGTTGACCGAGCGGAAGCCCTCGCCAATGGGCGTGGTGATGGGCCCCTTGAGCGCGATGCGCGTCTCGCGGATCGATTCGAGCACGTGCTCCGGCAGCGGGGTTCCGTACTCGGCGATCTGCGACTCGCCGGCGTCTACCCGGCGCCACTCGAAGGCGATGCCTGTCGCCTCGAGGACGACTACCGCCGCGTCGGCGAGCTCTGGGCCGATCCCGTCGCCAGGGATGAGCGTGACCGTGTAAGCCAAGCGGTTGATGCCCTCCTCGCGCTCCACGGATCACAGCGCCCGCGGTGCGGGAGGAACAGTCTACGGCCGCGCCAAGTTCGACGCGCGCGGAGCGCGGCTACAATCGCCGCCAATGAAGCTGCAGGAGTACCACGCCAAGGCGCTCCTGCGCGCACAGGCACTCCCCGTTCCCGAGTTCGCGGTGGCCTCAACGGCGGCCGAGGCGCGCAACGCGGCGGAGGGCTACCTCGCCGCCGGCTGCGAGCGCGTCGTGATCAAGGCGCAGGTGCTCGTCGGCGGGCGCGGCAAGGCCGGCGGCGTAAAGCTGGCCTCTTCGGCCGACGAGGCTCAAGAGGTAGCCGCGGCCATCCTGGGCATGGACATCAAGGGCACGACCGTGCGCCGCGTGCTCGTCGCGCCAGCCGCTGAGATCGAGGCCGAGTACTACCTCGCCGTCGTGCTTGACCGCACCGCGCGCCGGATCCTGCTCATGGGCTCTGCCGAGGGCGGCGTGGAGATCGAGGAGGTCGCCGCCCAGCGACCTGACGCGATCAAGCAGATCCACGCCCATCCCCACCTGGGCCTGCTCGACTACCAGGCGCGCGAGATGGCTTTCGCGCTGGGATTGGGCGATACGCACCTGCGCGAGCTCGTGGCCATCGCGCGCGGCATCCACCAGACCATGATCGCCAACGACGCCGACCTGGTCGAGATCAACCCCCTCGCGATCGTGCGCTCGGTCGGTCCCGATGGTGCGGAGAAGCGGACCCTCGAATGCCTCGACGCGAAGATCACCATTGATGACTCGGCCCTCCACCGCCATCCCGACCTTGAAGCCATGCGCGACCTGGACGAAGAGGACCCGGTCGACATCGCCGCGCGCGAGCAGGGCCTTTCGTTCATCCGCCTCGACGGCACGATCGGGTGCATGGTCAACGGTGCCGGGCTGGCCATGACCACGATGGATTTGATCAAGCGTGCTGGCGGCCAGCCGGCCAACTTCCTGGACATCGGTGGCGGCGCCAAGCAGGACAAGGTGGCCGCGGCGATGACCCTGATCCTGTCCGACCGGAACGTGCGCGCAATCCTGGTCAACATCTTCGGCGGCATAGCGCGCGGCGATGAGGTCGCCCACGGCCTGGTCGAGGCGCGCCGCGAGCAGGAGCGCCACGTGCCCATGGTCGTGCGCATCGTGGGCACGAACTCGGAAGAGGCGGCGCGCATCCTGGCCGAGGCAGGCGACCCGGACATCACGACGGCCGCGACCCTTGACGAGGCCGTGCAGCTCGTGATCGCCGCCGCATCCGCGTCCGCGTCTGCGTCCGCGACAGCCGAGCCCATCAGGGCGCGCGCATGAGCATCCTGGTCGGCGCCGACACGCGGCTCGTGGTCCAGGGCATCACCGGCCGCGAGGGTGGCTTTCACGCGCAGCAGATGCAGGACTACGGCACCAACATCGTGTCTGGCGTTACACCCGGCAAGGGCGGTCAGACGGCCCTCACCAAGCCTGTGCCCGTGTTCGACACCGTCCGCGAGGCGGTCGACAGGGCGGACGCCAACGCGAGCGTGATCTACGTGCCGGCCGCGGGTGCGCCGGACGCCGTCCTGGAGGCGGTGGGCGCCGGGATCAAGACGATCTTCTGCATCACGGAGCACATCCCGGCGCTGGACATGCTGCGCGTCGTGCACGCCGTGGAGCAGGCCGGCGCACGGCTCGTGGGTCCGAACTGCCCGGGTGCAACGTCGGTCGGCCAGGCCAAGGTGGGCATCATTCCGGGCTCCATCCACCGGCCCGGCAACGTCGGCGTCGTGAGCCGTTCGGGCACGCTCACGTACGAGGTGGTGCAGGCGCTGACGGAGGCGGGCATCGGCCAGTCGACATGCGTTGGCATCGGCGGCGATCCGATCAACGGCTCGAACTTCATCGACATCCTGGGCATGTTCCGCGACGACCCGGAGACGCACGCGGTCGTGCTCATCGGCGAGATCGGCGGCGACGCTGAGGAGCGCGCCGCACAATGGATCGCAGACAACATGCACGGCATTCCGGTCGCCTCGTTCATCGCCGGGCGGACTGCACCGCCGGGCCGAAGAATGGGTCATGCGGGCGCGATAATCAGCGGCGGCAGGGGGACCGCGGAGAGCAAGGTCGAGGCGCTCGAAAGCGCCGGCGTGCGCGTGGCGGACGCGCCGAGCCAGATTCCAAGGTTGCTCGTTGAGGCCGGCGTCCGCAGCGACTAGGCGACCACTGGCGTACTGGGGGATAGGAGGCGCAGGTGTCATTCAGCGGCTCGACTTACGGACGCTACAGCCGGATCTGGCTGATCATCACCGGGGTCATCCTGCTTGCCGTGGGGGGCGGCATGGCCGTGGCTCTGGGCGGCATTCCCTTTGCCGGCGGGATGATGCTCCTCACCGGAGGCATCCTGGCCGCGGTCGGCATCGCCCTGATCGTGATCGGCATCATCGTCGGCCAGCGCGCAGCGAAAACTGATCAGCTGCTCCAGACGGGCGTGCCAGGAAGCGCCGCGATCACCGGCCTGACCCAGACCGGCATGTACTTCAACGAGAACCCGCAGGTGCGCATGCAGCTGCTCGTCAACGTGCCGGGGCAGGCTCCCTACGCCGCCTCGCACACGGAGGTGGTGCCACTCATCCTGCTCGGCCGGCTCACGTCAGGCGCGCCGCTCGCGGTCCGCGTGGATCCGGCCGACCCAAGCCGTCTGGCCGTCGACTGGGGCTCGAGCGGCTTCGTCGCGGGCATGCCTGCGATGGGCGGGATGTCAGCGATGGGCGGCATGCCAGGGCGGATGCAGGCCCCGGACAACCGGAGCGGCCATGGCTGCCGTGGAAGCGGCCCCGGCGCCCGGCCCCGGCCGCGCCGATGGCTGCGCCAGCCGGAGCTTCCGGCATGGATGAGAGCCTGGGCCAGGTCCAGGCCGCCATGCAGCAGGGCGGCATGACCGCACCCGCGCCGTTCTCGATGCCGGGCCAACAGAGCCTGACCGTCGAGCAGCTGCGCGCCTACCTGCGCCAGAGCGGCATCGAGGGGACGGCACGCGTGGACCTGCTCGAGGACACCGGTCAGACAGTTGGTGACGAACGCCTGTTCAAGATGCAGCTCCTGCTCAACCCGGCAGGGCCGTCACCCATGGCCCTGCCGGCATCGGCGGCGATGGTGCCCATGGCCAAGTCGCACAAGATGTACCAGGGCATGACCATCCCGGTCCGCTACGAGGCCACCAATCCCAACCTGCTCATGGTCGACTGGGACAAGATCTGAGCGTGGGGCTGGCCAAAGGGTCAGCTCGGACCAGACATCCCCAGCTCCGCCCACGCTGGTCCGCCCGGCGCCTCGATCAGCTCCACCAGCACACCGTGGCACGAGCGGGGGTGGATGAACGCCACCGGGCCCTCCGCTCCGCGTCGCGGAGCGCTATCGATCAGCTCGACGCCTTCGGCAGCGAGCCGCTCGAGCTCGACGGCGAGGTCGTCGACCTCCAGGCAGACGTGGTGGAAGCCCTCCCCGCGGCTGTCCAGGAAACGCGCCACGCCCGTATCGGCGCGCGTCGGCTGGACGAGCTCGACGTTTGACTCGCCAACCGGCAGGAAGGCGATCCGAACTCCGTCCGTGTCGATCGGCATGACCACGTCGAGCGGCAGGCGCAGCCGGTCGCGGTAAAACGAGAGCGCGGCATCCAGATCGCGCACGACGACCGCCACGTGGTGCACGCGCGATGGACTTTTGGGCAGCGTTTGATCCTCGCTGTTCATCGCGCGCAGGATAGGGGCTCCTGTAGGATGCGGGAGCAGCCTGAGGGGGCGCTAGGAGGACACACCGTGATGCATCGGCTGGCGGCAACTGCCACCCTTGCCCTGATCGTGACTGCCTGCTCGAGCGGCGCACCTGGACCAACTGTCCCGGGCGTCAGCCTCCCGCCAGGCGCGACCGCAAACGTGCCCACGTTGCCGCCGGTCGGCACGCCCGGCAATCCACTGCCCAACGGGGGCACTCCCGAGGCCCGCGTGCGCGCCCTAATCCCGCCCGGAGCGACCGAGCTCCAGGCGGCGGCGGTCGGCGGCAGCTACTCGGTGACCCTCAGCCATCCCGGTCCCCTCGACCAGCTCGAGGCTTTCTGGGATCAGGCGGCTCCCGCTGCCGGCGTGACCGTGACCGGCAAGGTCGCGAACGCCGGGACGCTGACCTACGGGTTTACGGATCCGGACGGCGGCATCGTGGCCGTGCCGAACGGCAGCGGCGGGTACGTGATCACGATCTCAGTGGGCATCACCTGATCAAATCGAACATATGATCTGGTCCCGCTCGGGTGCCTGCTAGACGGTAATCAGCTCTCGATGCTCGCCGAAGGCGGCGCGCAGGCGGTCGCTGATCTCGCCCAGCGTGGCATTCGCCTTGACCGCGTCGATGATCGGCGGTAGCAGGTTCTCCGTGCCCGCCGCCGCGTGCCCGAGGCGCTCCATCGCCGATGCCCACGCCTGGGCGTCTCGGTCGGCACGCACGCGCTCGGTTCGGGCGACCTGGTCACGCTCGCCGGCCGGATCGATGCGCTGCAGATCGGGCGTGTGGATCTCGTCGTCGCGGAAGCGGTTGACGCCAACGACGATGCGCTCCCCTGCTTCGACCTCGCGCTGGACACGATAAGCCGCCTCCTGGATCTGGCGCTGCTGGAAACCGGCCTCGATCGCCTTGAGAGCCCCGCCCATGGCATCGATCTCAACGAGGTACTCATTGGCCGCCGCCTCGACCTGGTCCGTCAAGCGCTCAATGAAATAGCCCCCGCCCAGCGGATCAGGAGTGGCTGTCACCCCCGACTCGTAGGCGATGATCTGCTGGGTGCGCAGCGCCAGCCGTGCGGCCGCCTCAGTAGGCAGAGCAAGCGCCTCGTCGCGCGCATTTGTATGCAGGCTCTGGGCGCCGCCCAGGATGGCCGCCAGGGCCTCGATCGTGGTGCGCACGACGTTGTTGTCCACCGATTGGGCGGTCAGGCTGGAGCCGGCGGTCTGGACGTGGAAGCGACACGTCATCGAGCGCACGTCGCGTGCGCCGAAACGGTCGCGCATGATGCGCGCCCACATGCGCCGCGCAGCACGGAACTTGGCCACCTCCTCGAACAGCTCACTCCACGCTGCGAAGAAGAACGACAGCCGTCCGGCAAAGGCGTCCACGTCAAGGCCGCGCGAGCGTGCAGCCTCCACGTACTCGATGCCGTCGGCGAGCGTGAAGGCCAGCTCCTGCGCTGCTGTCGCGCCCGCCTCGCGCATGTGGTAGCCGCTGATCGAGATCGTGTTCCAGCGCGGCATCTCGCGTGCGCAGAACTCGAAGATGTCCGTCACCAGGCGCATCGAGGGCTGGGTCGGGTAGATGTACGTCCCGCGCGCGATGTACTCCTTCAGGATGTCGTTCTGGACAGTGCCACCCAGCTTGTCGCGCGGGATGCCGCGCCGATCGGCCACGGCGACGTAGAAGGCGAGCAGGACCGCCGCGGTCGAGTTGATCGTCATCGAGGTGGTCATCTCGTCGAGCGGCAGCCCGTCCAGCAGGACCTCCATGTCCTCGACCGAGCTGATCGGCACGCCCACCTTGCCCACCTCCCCTGCCGCCGCCGATGCGTCGGGGTCGTAGCCCATCTGGGTGGGCAGGTCGAAGGCCACGGACAGGCCGGTCTGGCCCTGCGCGAGCAGGTACTTGAAGCGCTCGTTCGTGTCTCGTGCGGTTGAGAAACCGGCGTACTGGCGCATCGTCCACAGGCGCCCGCGGTACATCGTGGGCTGCACGCCACGGGTGAACGGGAACTCGCCCGGCCGGCCGAGCTCGTCTGCCGGGCTCCAGCCACTGAGCGCCTCGGGCCCGTAGAGAGGCTCCACCTCGATGTCGCTGGTGGTCAGGATCGGCTTGTCGCGTGCCGCGCCGGGGTCGCTCATCTGGCCCTGAGTCTACGTGCTAGGAGATCGTCAAAAGCTCGTCGTCGCGCTCCACCAGCCGGCCGATCTCGACCTTCAGGTCACGCACGACGCCCGGCCGCGGGGCCCTGATCTCGTTCTCCATCTTCATCGCCTCGACCGCCACCAGGCGCTGGCCCGACTCGACGGCATCCCCTTCGGCCACCCAGACACGCACCACGCGACCCGGGATCACGGCACGCAGCGTGGCGTCCATGGCCGGCGCGTGCTCCGCTGCTGCCCGCGCGGCGCGGTCGCGCAGCTCCGCGCGGGCGAGCGGCTCCGAGCTGACCTCGAAGCGCCAGCCAGCAACGATGACCTCGAAGCGCCGGCGGCCATCGGCTCGGTCGTCGGCCGACGCGGGCAGCGGTCGGACGGACTCGCCACGACCGGGCGGGGCGAAGCGGGCAACCTCAGCCGCGTCCGGCGCGATGGCAAGCTGCTGGCCGGCCACGGTGATCCTGGCTCTGGCCTTGCCTGTGCTCACGGTCGGCGCCCGGTGGCCTCGACCACGCCGGCGCGCCACCAGGCGTTCTCCCCCGCTGCCCTCCGCCCGGCCTGATCTGGGCTGCCAGCCGGCGGAGCGGCGCCAGGCGCCGGCGCGGCGCCAGCCGCTGCCGCCAGCTCGGCGGCACGCAACGCGGCTGCCGCGACGACGGATGCGGGCTCCCAGCAGCGTGCCACGATGTCAGTCGAAAGCCCTTCGCCGGTGGCGAAGTCCGGCTCGTCCAGCAGCCAGCGGTGAAAAGGCAGCGTGGTCTGGATGCCGCCGATCTCGAACTCGTCCAGGGCACGCCGCAGGCGACCCAGGGCGGCGGCGCGGTCATCACCGACGACCATCAGCTTGGCAATCAAGGGATCGTAGTCAGAGCTAACCGGACTGCCCTGCTCCACGCCGGCATCGACTCGAACTCCCGGCCCGGCGGGCGTCCGCCAGGCGCTGATCAGGCCGGGCGACGGGGCGAAGCCAAGGGCTGGATCCTCGGCGCTGATGCGCACCTCGATCGAATGCCGCACCGGCTGCGCGGCGGCCTCCGCGGCTGCCCGAACGCGCGCCGACAGCGGCCGGCCGGCGGCTACGAAGAGCTGCTCGTGGACGAGATCGACGTCGGCGACCAGTTCACTCACCCCGTGCTCCACCTGCAGCCGCGCGTTGACCTCCAGGAACCAGAACTCGCCATCCGAGGTCAGCAGGAACTCCGCGGTCGCCGCGTTGGTCAGGCCCACGGTCGATGCCACCTGGACGCCCAGCGCGTGCAGGCTGCGTCGCTGGTCCGCGGTAAGGCCGGGTGCCGGGGCCTCCTCGACCAGCTTCTGGTGGCGGCGCTGCACGGAGCAGTCCCGTTCTCCCAGGGCAGCGATCGTGCCGTGTTGATCGCCGATCAACTGGACCTCGACATGCCGCGCGCGCTCCACGTAGCGCTCCAGGTAGACGGAGCCGTCGCCGAAGGCGGCGACCGCTTCACGGGCCGCGGACGCAACGGCCTCCTCGAGTGCGCCGGGCTCGTCAACACGGCGCATGCCGCGGCCGCCGCCACCCGCGGCCGCCTTGACCAGGATCGGGAAGCCGATGCGCTCCGCCGCTGCGGCCACGGCGCGGACGTCGTCCGGCGTGGCCGTCGCGATCGGCTCGAACGTGCCGGGCACGACCGGCACTCCTGCGGCCGCGGCTCGCGCCCGTGCCTCCAGCTTGTCGCCCAGCTGGGCCAGCGTCTGCGGCGCGGGCCCCACGAAAGCGACGCCGGCTGCGGCGCATGCCTCGGCCAGCTGGGGCTGTTCGGACAGGAAGCCGTAGCCGGGATGCAGAGCATCGGCGCCGCTGGAGGCAACCGCTGCCATGACCGCCGCCACATTCAGGTAGGACTCTGCCGGTGACGCGGCGCCGATGCGTACGGCCATGTCGGCGGCGCGGACGTGGACCGCACCCTCATCGGCATCGCTATAGACGGCGACCGTCTGGATGCCCAGCTCGCGACAGGCGCGCATGATGCGCACCGCGATCTCGCCGCGGTTGGCGACGAGAAGCCGGACGAATGGTGGGCCGGAGATTCCGCTAACGCTGTCTTTGCGCAAAGACACTAGAGCGGGATGTTGCCGTGCTTGCGGGGCAGCGTCGACTGGCGCTTGCCGTCGAGCATCTTCAGCGCGCTGATGACTCGAGGCCGGGTATCGGCCGGCTCGATCACGTCGTCGACGTAGCCGCGGCCGGCTGCGACGTATGGGTTGGCGAAGCGCTCCTCGTACTCGTGCGTCAGCCGGGCGCGCTCCGCCTGCGCGTCGTCGGCAGCGGCGAGCTCGTCGCGGAAGATGATGTTGACCGCGCCCTCGACGCCCATCACCGCGATGCGTGCCGTGGGCCAGGCCAGGTTGACGTCGCCCCGGATGTGCTTGCTGCTCATTACGTCGTAAGCGCCGCCGTACGCCTTGCGCGTGATGACGGTCACCTTGGGCACGGTCGCCTCGGCATACGCGTAAAGCAGCTTTGCTCCGTGGCGAATGATGCCGCCGTGCTCCTGGGTCACGCCCGGCAGGAACCCCGGCACGTCCACGAAGGTGAGCAGCGGCACATTGAACGAGTCGCACGTGCGCACGAAGCGAGCGGCCTTGTCGCTGGCGTTGATGTCCAGCGCGCCGGCCAGGACGGACGGCTGATGTCCGACGATGCCCACGCTGCGCCCGCCCATGCGCGCGAAGCCGACGATGATGTTGGCCGCCCAGTTGGGCTGGATCTCGAAGAAGTCGCCGTCGTCGACGACCTTGGCGATCACCTCGAGCATGTCGTAGGGCTGCGTCGGCTCGGCCGGGACCAATCCGTTGAGGGACTCATCGCGCCGATCGTGGGCGTCTGCGGATTCGATCGCCTCTGGCTTCGTCAGGTTGTTCTGCGGAAGGTGGCTCAGCAGTCGTCGCGCATAGGTCATCGCCTGGGCCTCGTCACGCGCCGCGAGATGTGCGACGCCGCTGATGGTCGTGTGCACCGATGCGCCGCCAAGGTGCTCGCGATCGACCTCCTCGTGAGTCACGGTGCGGACCACCTCCGGGCCGGTGACGAACATGTAGCTCGTGCCCTCGACCATGATCGTGAAGTCGGTGATCGCGGGCGAGTAGACAGCGCCGCCCGCGCATGGACCCAGCACGAGCGAGATCTGGGGCACGACGCCTGACGCGAGGGTGTTGCGCAGGAAGATGTCGGCATAGCCGCCGAGCGAGACGACCCCCTCCTGGATCCGTGCACCGCCCGAATCGTTCAGCCCGATGACCGGCGCGCCGACCTGCACGGCGAGATCCATGATCTTGCAGATCTTCTCGGCGTGAGCCTCGGAGAGTGAGCCGCCGAAAACGGTGAAGTCCTGGCTGAAGACGAAGACCAGGCGTCCATCGATCGTGCCATGACCGGTGACCACGCCATCGCCCAGGTAGCGCTCCTGGTCCAACCCGAAATCGGTCGCGCGATGGGTGACGAAAGTGTCGAACTCCACGAACGAGTCCGCGTCGAGCAGCAGATCCAGGCGCTCGCGCGCCGTCAGCTTGCCGCGATCGTGTTGCTGGGTGATGCGCTTCTCGCCACCGCCGAGCATTGCTTCGGCGCGCAATTCACGAAGGCGGAGTATCTCGTCACGTGTCATGGCCCGGCATCGTACAGGCGAAACTGTCCACAGATTCGGTGAACAACTTCGCGATCCTGTGGATAACCCGACTGTGGCTCAGCGTCCATTCTTGCTAGATTGAGCCGCGCGGCGCCAGCCGCAGAGGGAGGTCGGAGCAGTTGCCAAAGATCATCGCCATCGCCAACCAGAAGGGTGGCGTGGGCAAGACGACCACGGCCATCAACCTGGCCGGCTCCCTGGCCGAGCAGGGATATCGCGTCCTGTGCGTGGACATGGACCCGCAGGCGAACCTGACCGTGGGCCTGGGCATCAACCTGCGCAACGTGGAACGCTCGATGGCCGATGTGCTCGTCGAGGACGACGTGACGCTGCAGGACGTGATCGTGCCCACCCAGACTGCAGGAGTGGACGTGGCTCCGTCGACGATCGATCTATCGGCCACGGAGAACGTCCTCTTTGCCGCGATCGGGCGCGAGCAGGCGTTGCGCGATGCGCTCATCGCGACGGGCGCCGACCAGTACGACTACGTGATCATTGATTGCCCGCCCACGCTCGGCCTGCTGACGCTCAATGCGCTGGTCGCCGCGGACGGCGTGATCATCCCGGTTCAGACTCAGTACTACGCGCTCAAGGGCTTCAGCGCGCTGCTGAACGTCATAAAGCAGATCACGAGCAAGGGCCTCAACCCCAGGCTGAAGGTGCTCGGCCTGCTGCCGACCTTCTACGACGGACGCACGCTGCTGGGCCGGGACATGCTCCAGGAGCTGCGTGACATGGGCGACCACCACATCTTCGAGAACATGATCAAGCAGACCGTCCGACTGGGCGAGGCTCCGCTGGTCGGACGACCGGTGACTTCGTACGCCAGCAACACGGAAGCGGCGCGGGCATATCGCGGCCTCGCGCGGGAGGTGATCGAACTTGGCTAGACCAGATTTCCGCAGCACGGCGGCCCGCCGCCTGGCGGAGGAACGCGACCTCTCCCCTGCCATCCTCAGCCTGATCTCGCCCGAGGGCACGGAGCGCCCGCTCGGCGTGCGCAACATTCCGCTCGAAAGGATCACGCCGAATCCTGACCAGCCGCGGATGAACTTCGATGAGGACGCGCTGGCCGAGCTGTCGGCATCGATTCGCGAGCACGGCGTCCTCCAGCCGATCCTCGTTCGGCCCACCGATCAGACCCAGCAGTACCAGCTCGTCGCCGGAGAGCGCCGCTGGCGCGCCGCGCGCGATGCGGGCCTTCGCGAGATCCCGGCGCTCATCGAACAGCTCGATGACGACACGGCGATGGAGATCGGCATAATCGAGAACCTTCAGCGCGAGGATCTCTCGCCGCTCGAAGAGGCGATGATCTACGACCGGATGACGCACGAGCATGGCTACAGCGTCCGCCGGCTGGCCCAGAAGCTGGGCAAGGACAAGGGCTACATCGAGAACCGTCTTCGCCTGGCCGGAGCGCCCACGGAGATCAAGCAGCTCGTGTCTTTGCGCAAAGACACGGTTTCCCACGCATATGAGCTGCTCAAGGTTGAGGATCCCAAGAAGCGCCGCCGGCTGGCCGAGCAGGTGGCCAGCGGCGAGCTGAGCCTGGTCAAGCTGCGCGAGAAGATCGAGGGCAAGCCCGCACGCGAGCCGGCATCAATCGTTCGTATCGCCGAGACGGCCGACGACGGCGACGAGGATGGCGAGGTCGCGTACGTGGAGGAGGCGCGGCCTTCTGGAGCCATTCCCGGCGACGACGCTCTAGTTGCCGCAAAGCAGAACCTCAACGAGGCGCTGGAGATGCTCGCCGATGTGCTTGGCTCATCGGAGACGGTTGCCCAGATCGCCGAGACCGACCGCGCCAACCTGGCCAAGTACCTGACCATCGCCAAGCTGCGTCTCGAGAACGCCATCACCCTGGTTCGCAGCAGCAGGTCAGCCGAGCACTAGCCCGCCACGAGAGCGGCTGCGGCCAGCCAACCCAGGCCGAGCAGGGCGAGCGAGACAGCCTGGGCCGCAAAGCCCGCCTGTCGCAGGCGCGCGTCTTTTGCGCTGGAGAGCGCCAGTCCAGCGGCAGCGAGCAGCGTCGACAGCGCGCTCACGACGAGCGCCGCTGGCGGAGCGCCGGAAAGTGTCGCCCATGCCGCCGCGTGCAGGGCCAGCTAGCACGACGGCCATGACCGCCAGCGTCCGGCGCCGACCCAGCCGCGTCGCGAGCGTCGCGATACCGCCCAGTCGGTCAGCTTCCAGATCGGCCAGGCCGTTGGAGAGCTGAAGAGCTGGCGCTGCCAGGGCGGCCAGTGGCAGCAATAGCTCGGCCCGCGGCGGCAACATCCCGACGGCGCCATACCAGGCGTAAATCGGCAGGAGCGGGAACGCCACGGCGAAGCACAGCCATGCCCAGGCGGTTGGCTTCAGGCGCAGGTCGTAGGCGAGCCCCGCGCCGAGCATCGCCAACGCGAGCACTGCCGGAACCAGTCCGGCACTCGCCGCCAGGACCAACCCTCCCCCACCGGTGAGCAACGCGACGAGAACGCCATCGCGCCTGCTGACGAGCCCTGACGCGATTGGCTTCCACGGCTTGGTGAGCGCGTCGAGCTGCTCATCGGCCAGGTCGTTCACGACCCCGATGCAGAACTGGAGGCCCAGCATCCCGACCGCGAGAACAGACGAGCGCGCGAGGTCAGCGCCAGCGAGCAGGCTCAGGCCAAGGACCAGGCCCGCGTTGACGAACGACGGGAACGGGTGGACGAGCCGCGCGACCCGGATTGCCGGCGATTGGTTCACAGCGCCATTGGGATTGGCGCCCAGCGCCTCAGGCGCCCGGCGTCAGATGTAGACGATCTCTTCGAAGCTCTCGACGAGGAATTCGACAAGCCTGGCTCGCGCGTCGGGCAAAAGGCGCCGCGCGCCGGTCACGAAGAAGTGGAGTGAGATTGCGGGCACCATCAGCTCGCCCGCCTCGGTGCGCCCGACAGCGGCGGACGGGCCACCGCCCGCCGCGTAGAGCCGGCGCAGACCGGCGTCATCGGTGCCCATCGCACTGCGCAGCTCGGACAGCACCTTGCGCACGCCGACGCGGATGGAGATATCGCGCGCCAGCTCGGCCGACCATGCGTCAATCTGATCGTCTGGTTGCTCGTCGAGGCGCTCGCGGTACTCCTGCGGGCTGGCCGAGAGGCCGGTTGCGGTCAAGGGGCTTCCTCCGTCGATCGGTGCGGGCGCCGATTATCGCACCGCCGGACCGGAGTCAGGCGGTCGCGGACGGACGGAAGATGCGCACCACGGCAAGGATGATCAGCTCGATGACGAACCAGCCCACGAGGGCCACGATGGCGCCAAAGTCGAGCGCCGTCGCACCTGCCTGGACCTCGTCAATGCGCAGGATGCCGCGGAACGGAGCCACGAAGATCTCGCTCAGGCCGTAGACCGCCGACACGATCGAGTTGCCCTCGCGCGCCGCGAGCAGCAGGAACACGATGCGCAACGTGATCAGAAGCTGGATTAGACCGAATATGAAGACGATCCAGCGCGACAGCACGCCGAGCGCGCTGGGTCGGTAGGTCCGAACCTCGGTCGACGTGGCGTGTACATGGCCAGGTGCCGGCTCGACTGTCTCGACCACTTCGCGTTGATATGTCACCGATTCGCCTCCTCGTTGAGCGGCCCGGAGGGCCGACGCAGAGGACGATGGACGTTGCCGACCAGATCACCCAGCCTCGCGGGCGTCACTCGTGTTGCAGTTTTGTGCCACGTAGCCACCCCGGTGCGTGGTGTCGCTTCCGTGACGCCGTTTCCAGCTCAGGCCGTACGATCAGCCGCGTGTCAGATATCCGGGCCGTGGAACAAGAGCGGGCGGCTCAGCCGCTCGAGCGCTCAAGTTCCCCGATCGTCGTCGCGAAGTTTGGCGGCTCGAGTTTGGCCACTGCCGAGCACATCACGGCAGTCGCTGACCGGCTGGCGGCCGAGCATGGCCGCGAAGAGCGGCGCGTCGTCGTGGTGTCAGCCATGGGTGACACCACGGACGACCTGCTCAAGCTCGCCGCGCGGGTCAGCGCGATGCCGGATGCGCGCGAGCTGGACCTCCTGCTGGCCACCGGCGAGCAGATCAGCGCCGCACTGCTTGTCATGGCCCTTCATGAGCGCGGTGTCGGCGCGGTCAGCCTGACCGGGCCGCAGGCGGGCATCGCCACCGACGGCCTGTACGGCCGCGCGCGGATCACGGCAATCGACCCCGACCGGATCAGGACCGAGCTGGACGCAGGGCGGATCGTGGTCGTGGCCGGCTTCCAGGGCTCGAGCGGACCCGAGATCGCCACCCTTGGCCGCGGCGGATCGGACACCAGCGCTGTTGCGCTGGCGATCGCCATGTCGGCCAGCCGGTGCGAGATCTTCACCGACGTCGAAGGCGTCCTGAGCGCCGACCCGAGACTGGTCCCAGAGGCCCGGCTGCTGCCCGAAGTCGGTTTCGAGGAGATGCTCGAGCTGGCCCACCAGGGGGCCAGGGTGCTTCAGACTCGATCGGTGGAGCTGGCCTGGGTCCACGGGCTGGAGCTGGCCGTGCGCCGCACCGGCAGCGACGGACCGGGCACGACGATCAGGGAGGTTGCCATGGAGAAGCGGCAGAAAGTGCGCGGTATCGCCACGGACGATGGCCTTGCCAAGCTGACCCTGCTCGACCTGGGTGACCGGCCGGGCATGGCCGCGCACGTCTTCGCGCCGCTGGCCGAGGCGCGCATCCCGGTCGACGGCATCGTCCAGAACGTGGGCCACGACGGCGCCGCGGACCTCTCGTTCATCGTGCCGGAGTCGGACCTGGCGCGCGCGGAGCAGCTCGTCCGGTCGCTCCTGCCCGCGCTCGGCGCGCGGGACCTGGCCGTGTCCAGCGGGCTGGCCAAGGTCAGCATCGTGGGCGCCGGGATCCAGAGCGCGCCCGACTATCCGGCGCGCATGTTCGCCGTTTTGGGCGATGCAGGCGTCAACATCGAGATGATCATGACCTCCGACATCCGCATCACGTGCGTCATCAGCCGGCGCCACCTGGAGGCTGCCGCGCGTGCGCTGCATCAGGCATTCCAGCTCGAGCAGCCGTGAGCAGCTCGCGTGAGCGCCCGGTCGTGGCGGTGGTGGGCGCGACCGGCCTGGTCGGCCGCACCATGCTCCAGGTCCTGCTCGAGCGTGGATTCCCGGCACGCGAGGTGCGCGCGTTGGCCTCGCGCCGGTCGGCCGGCTCGGCGCTGGTGGTTGGCGGGCAGACCTTTGCCGTTGGCGAGGCGACCGCCGATGCCTTCGATGGAGTGGATATCGCCCTCTTCTCCGCGGGTGCGGACCAGTCGCGCGAGCTCGCCCCGCTGGCCGTCGAACGCGGCGCAGTGGTCATCGACAACTCGTCGGAGTGGCGCATGGATCCATCGGTGCCACTCGTTGTCAGCCAGGTCAACGCGGACGACCTGGCCTGGCACAGGGGCATCGTGGCCAATCCCAACTGCTCGACCATGCAGCTGGCGCCGCTTCTGGCCGCGCTGCGCGACAGCGTCGGCCTGCGCCGCGTGGTCGTGGACACGTACCAGTCCGTCTCGGGCACGGGCTCGAACGCGGTCGAGGAGCTGGAGGCGCAGGTGCGCGCTCACGTCGCCGGTGAGTCGCCGGTCGCCACCGTCTACCCGCACCCCATCGCCTTCAATGCGCTGCCCGAGATCGATACCTTCCTGGATAACGGCTACACGAAGGAGGAGTGGAAGGTCGTCACCGAGTCGCGCAAGATCCTCCACCTGCCCGACCTTCCCGTCTCGTGCACGGCGGTGAGGGTGCCGGTTTTCACATCGCACTCGGAGGCGGTCCACGCGGAGACCGAGCGGCCGATCACTGCCGACGTCGCGCGCGCACTGTTCGCCGCGGTGCCGGGGGTGGAGGTGGTGGATGACCCGGCTGCGCATCGCTACCCGCTGGCCACCGAGGCCGCCGGCCGTGACGAGATCTTCGTGGGCCGGGTACGCGCGGACGCGTCGCTGCCAGACGGTCGCGGGATCGCGTTCTGGGTGGTGTCGGACAACCTGCGCAAGGGCGCCGCGACGAACGCCGTGGAGATCGCCGAGCTGCTCGTCAGGATGTAGCGGTCGCCGCTGACCAGGCTGCGCTCACTGGCTGATGTAGGGCGCCTTGTGCACGAACTGCGGGTCGTCCAGCTCGCGGATGATGAACTCGGCCAGGTCAGCCTGGGAGATGCTTCGGCCAACGAGCTTCTCGCCGGCCACGAATTTGCCCATGGCCGGCTGGGCCACGACGCGTGGCGGCCTGACCAGCGTCCAGTCCAGGCCGGAGCGAGAGAAGACTTCGTACTCACGCCGCTTGGCCTGGACCACGTGGCGGACGACCAGCGCCACGAATGCCGACATCAGCCGGCCGGCCAGCGGCTTCGTTTCGCCGTCGATGGTGACGCCGGCGCCGGAGAGTGCGATCAACCGGCGGACGCCCTGGCTGCGCATCGCGGCCACCACATTGGTGGCGGCTCGCTCGAACACCTGGACCTGATCGTGGGTGTTGCGCGTCGCGCCGACTGTCCACAGGACGGCGTCCACGCCGGCCACAGCTTCCTCGACCGATCCGGCATCTGACAGGTCACCAACCATGCGCTCGACGCCCGCCGGCAGGTCTGACGATGCATCGCGCACGAGCGCGCGAACGGAGTGACCGGCTGTGATGGCTTGCTGGGTGGCGTGGCTCCCGATCCCGCCCGTGGCGCCGATGACGAGGACTTTCAGGGTCGCAGCTCCCGCAGACAAGGGTGGCTCCGGCGGGGAGACTCGAACACGGCGGCGGGCGGCTGATGATGCACAGGAAACCCGACCATCAGCCAGCACTGTTCACCGTCTTGAGTCTCCAGGTTGAGACAGCCCATCGACTCGCCGTGTCCAATGGCGCTAACTGACTTTGTCAGCCAACTCTTCGTAGCCAGCTTGTATTTCCTTCCAGCGCGCGGCTGCGTCGTCACGTCGTGCTCGTCCGGCGATGTAGTCCGCAAGGTCCTCGACGTGGATCTGGATGCCGCCGCGGTACGCAGCGAGGTGTTCGATCGGCATGCCTCGTTCCTCCCAGGCAAAGATCGTCTGATCGCCAGCCTGCGAAAGCGTCACCTCGATAGCGTGGCTCGGCGGCTGCTCATCAGGCTCGTCGATGTCCTTGGTCAGGACCAGCAACCGATTCGGCCGTTCGCATGCCTCTACGCGCCCCCGGCCTTCCCATCCGCTGGCGTAGAACCACGCGTGAAACTCACCGCCGACGCGCAGGTCTCCCTCGACCTTGCCCAGCCAGCGCTCGAGGCGCGCCGGATCGGTAACTGCCGACCACAGGTCCTCGATGTCTGTATCGAACCGATCCTCTACGCGCACGACACCCGTGCCGCCGGTCGATCCGAGAGTGCCGAGGATGCGCACATTGCCACTCGCGTCGCTTGTCATTTCGTCAGTCTCCGTTTGCGTTTTCCACGGGCGATCTCGGCGCGCAGGCCGTCGAGCCGCCGCTCCCATAGGGCCCGATACGGGCCAAGCCATTCATCAACCTCCGCCAGCGGCTCGAGACGAAGCGTGTAAATCCGTCTCTGCGCTTCTTGCCGGACATCGACGAGTCCTGCTTCGCGCAGCACTCGGAGGTGTCGTGAGACACCCGGCCGAGCGATCGGCAGCAGCGCGGCGAGCTCGCCGGCAGTCGCGGGACCGCTAACGAGTGCGCCCAACAACGTCCGGCGACCCTCGTCGGCCAATGCCTGCAGGACACCTTCCATGCAATGGAGTGTATCACGTTGGTTACGTACCGAACTTGTTACGGTCCGCGGCGACAGTGCGGCTCAGAGCAACTCTGCCGGGATGTGATCCCGACGCGTACGTGCGGACGAGCCGGCGCAGGGGCCGACGCTGGGAAGCCAGACGGGCACAGGGCAGGGGCGCGTCACCGGGCGTGTCGCGCTCCCCGTAAACGACGGCAACAACGGGGTACACGGGTCTCAATGGAGAGACGTCACGCGTGAATTGGCTCCGGCGGTAAGATTCGAACTTACGACCAAGCGGTTAACAGCCGCCCGCTCTACCACTGAGCTACGCCGGAACGCGCGCGCGTCGCCACCGAGAGGTGACCACGGGACGGGCGAATTATAGGTCACCGGCAGGCGGCGCCCCACGCTCCGCCATACTCGCCCCAGATGACAACCGTTTCCGTTGCCGATCTCGCCGCGCGCCTGGCGAACAGTGACAACGCTGCGCGGCTGAGAGTGGTGGATGTGCGCTGGTACCTCAATCGCCCGGGCGCCGGGCACGAGGCGTACCTCGCCGGCCACATATCTTCCGCGATCTTCCTGGACCTCGACGACGACCTCTCCGCGCCCGGCGGGGTGGGTGCGCCGGGCCGGCATCCCCTTCCCTCCCCTTCCGCCTTCACGGACCGCATGCTCGACGCCGGAATTGGCACTGATGACTTCGTGGTCGCCTATGACGACGCCGGCGGAACTGTCGCGGCACGGCTGTGGTGGATGCTCGACAACCTCGCGCACCGAGGCGGATGCGCGGTCCTCGACGGCGGCCTCCAGGCGTGGCAACGCGCCGGTCAGCCGCTGGCCTCCGGCGCCGAGCACGTTGCGCGCGCGGCGTCGCTCGAGCTGGCCGCCGAGTGGCGCAACGTGGTGGAGCGGCAAGAGCTGGCTGCAGGGTTGGGCAGCGTGGCGCTGCTCGACGCCCGCGCCGGGGAGCGCTACCGGGGTGAGTTTGAGCCGATCGACCCGGCAGCGGGTCACATCCCGACGGCGACCAGCCTGCCGGCGACGGGCAATCTGGACGCGGACGGACTGTTCATGGGCCCGGACGAGCTACGGGCTCGGTTCGACGGCGCGGTGGGCGATGGTCCTGCCGTCGTCTATTGCGGCAGCGGCACGACGGCGTGTCACAGCGTGCTCGCCGCCCGCTTGGCCGGGCTGGCCGATCCGACGCTATACGTCGGCTCGTTCAGCGACTGGAGCAGGTCGGGAATGCCAATCGCCACCGGCGCGGAGCCTGGCTCGGCCCCGTGAGCCGAGCGACCGGGCCTGATCACAGGACGACGACGCTGCTGCCACGCAGGAGATCCGCCGGCTGCCAGTCGCTCGAACGCGAGTCGGCCCGGAATCGGGAAGTCCGACGTCAGCAGATCCGCAAACTCGCGCCGAAACGCTCTCGTCTGGCGCGTTTCGGGCAGGAGCAGGATCACGCCGTCCACCATTCCGTCGCGCTGCTTGAGTGCCAGTCGGCGGAGAAGCGCCTGGCCATCCATCGGGTTCAGCTCAGCCTCAACGCCGTATCGCCAGCCGTCCCCCCGGATGAGGGCATCCCAGGCGCGCTGATCGCCCGTGATGGGAAGCGGCACTTCGGTGCTCCAGCGCAGGCTGGGATGCAGCCGCGCCATCAGTCGGCCGAGCAGCGCGGCGTGCCGAGCGTCGCGAACCGATCGGCCGCCGGGATAGGCTCGAGCGGCCAGATCCAGGCCCACGACGGCGCACACCTCCGACAGGGTGAGCAATCCGACTCCGGGCACCAGGGCCCGCTCGATCCGCGACAACTCGGACGGAGAAAGGCGCGCGGCGGCCCCCACGACAGCCAGGCTCAGTCCACGAGATCTCCGCGCGAGGCGGATCTCGCCACCGATCGTGCGCAGTGCACCAAGACCTCGGTTTCTGCCGCGGTCAAGCGCACGTTCCCTTGTCGCCATTCATCGATGATGGGCAACCACGCTTATCAGCCGCTTACGACCGCGCAGGCTGTTGCACCAGAAGACACAAACGACCGATATCAAGCAATGTGGCCCGCAGCAACCACGCCGCAACGTCGCATATGCGTTCGTTGTCCGGTGATCTGTTGCACCGCGAGCAAGCCCGCACCTGTTTGCGAACCATCGACTCGACGGGGTGGTGAGATTTCGGTGGTCTGTGCCACGTGGTGCAAGTCGCAGGCCGACGTGGGGCGGGCTAGGGCAGCGTTTTCAGTTGTGGGGCGGCACGCGGCGGGGCCGCAGCGCGGTTACTCCAGGTAGTCCTTGAGCTTGCGGCTGCGGCTCGGGTGGCGCAGCTTGCGCAGCGCCTTCGCCTCGATCTGGCGGATGCGCTCGCGGGTCACGTTGAACTCCTTGCCCACCTCCTCGAGGGTGCGGGCACGCCCGTCCTCGAGCCCGAAGCGGAGCTGGAGCACGCGCCGCTCGCGGCCTGACAGCGAGTCCAGCACCGCCTCGACCTGCTCCTTGAGCAGCTGGTGCGATGCAGCCTCGGCCGGGGCGAGGGCGGCTCGGTCCTCGATGAAGTCACCGAGGTGCGAGTCCTCTTCCTCGCCGATCGGCGTCTCGAGCGACACCGGCTCCTGCGAGACCTTGATGATCTCGCGCACCTTGTCCGGCGTGACGACGACCTCCTGGCCGCGCGACATGGCCTCCGCGATCTCCTCCACGGTCGGCTCGCGGCCGAGCTCCTGGAGCAGCCCGCGTGAGACGCGGATCAGGCGGTTGATCGTCTCGACCATGTGGACCGGGATGCGGATCGTGCGCGCCTGGTCGGCGATGGCGCGCGTGATCGCCTGGCGGATCCACCACGTGGCGTAGGTCGAGAACTTGAAGCCCTTCTCGTAGTCGAACTTCTCGACGGCGCGGATGAGGCCGATGTTGCCCTCCTGGATCAGGTCCAGGAACGACATGCCGCGGCCGATGTACTTCTTGGCGATCGAGACGACCAGGCGCAGGTTGGCGCAGGTCAGCTGCTCGCGACCCTCGCGGCCGATGCGCACCAGCACGCCACGCCGGTCGCGCGGCTTGAGCGACAGGTCCTGCTCGGGGACCCAGCCCATCTCGGCCAGCAACTCTGCGTCCTTGCCGCCGAAGATCCAACGGCGCAGCGCCTCGTGGCCCACTTCACGCGTCCAGTCGTACAACGCGCGCAGGCGCTGTTGTCATGCGCCTCGGCATCGCCGCTGTGGACGGCGAGGAAGGCGAAGTCGACCAGGTCCGTGAAGGCGGCCGCCTTGGGCGCCTCGTTGTAGGCGGTTACCTTGGCGCGCGCCTCCTTGATCTTCGCCTTGGTCTGCTCCGACTCGACCGTCTTGGACGCCTTGATCGAAGTGGAAATCGGGCGTGGGCTGGAGCAGGCCATCCTTTTCCGCGGCGGCAAATGCGCCGAGCACGATGCGGTCCGATTCGTCGCGGTAGGGCAGCCGGTGCTGAGGAAACTTGTCGCGCGACTTCGGCTCGGTGTCGTTGCGCGTCCACTCCCACAGCGAGAGGATCGCCTTCTGCGGCTCTTCGACGATCTGCTCGCCAAGCTCGATCGCCTTGGCCAGGACGACCTCTTCCTCGGCGTTGAGGAGCGGCACCTTGCCGATCTCCTTGAGGTACATCCGGACCGGGTCGTCGATGCCGATCATGTCGGCCGCGATCGCGTCCAGCTCCTCCGCGGTGGGCTCTTCGGCCACTTCCGGGTTGAGCTTGGCCGGCGGCTCCTCCCAGGCGGTCTTCTCCGTCTCGTCGACGGCGACCTCGACGCCCAGCTCGGCCGCCGCGTTCATGCCGTTCTGGGGCTCCTCGTCCTCTTCCTTGTTGCCATCGATCAGGTCGTCATCGCGCCGGCGCTTGCCACGCTCCAGCACGCTGGCCACCAGCTGCTTGTCGCCAATGTCCTGTCTAGTTACCTCCGCTTGTAGATCCGGCAGCAGCCGGCGCTGGTTGTCGTCTTTGGGTGAGAACTGTGGTTTCGGTTCGCTTGCGATCAAGGTCCAAGCGGCGCGTCTTGAGCGCCGCGATGTCGCCGCAGAAGTCGCTCCGCCGCCTGGCGGTCGCCGGCGGCCTCCGCCTCGCGGATGCTCGAACTCGACCGCGCCGATCTCCTCGTCGAGCTTGTTGCGCTCCAGCGTCAAAAGGCTCTGCTCGAGCCCCTGGCGGAGCGCGTTCTCGTCGTCCGGGATGGGCTCCGGATCGGCGTACATCGTGCGCACCACGCCGGCCAGGGTCGGGTCGAGCGCTTCGGCAAAGGCGGCACGGTCAAATCCCGCTGCCGGCGATTCGATCACGCGCTGCCAGATCTCACGCGCGGGCGTGCTGGAGAAGTCCAACTGCGACCCCTCGGGCAGCGTGTCGCGCAGGTACGGTCGCAGGAGCAGCAACCGGAGCAGGGTGAACTCGGCGCGCTTGAGCAGCTTGCCGACGGCTTCCGGGTCGAGCGCATCCGGGCTGGACAGCACGGCCTCCAAATTGATCTGCGTGCCCACGTGGGCCTCTGCCGGGCGGCCGACGATGCGCCCCGCCTGCTCGGGCCGGCGCAACTCCTCTAGCAGGACGCGCTCCTCGACGCCGCCCCGCCGAGCGAGCAGCTGCAGATAGCCGTCGCGTGCGGTGGGGTTCGTGACGCGGCGAATGGTTGGCATGACCGCCGCGACGAGCTTCTCGCGGCCGGCGATCGTGCGTGGATCGTGGCGGCGCGCGAAAGTGTCGATCAGGTACTCGACGATGGGCAGCGGCTCTGCCGTGGCGGCGCGCCACGCGTCCGGATCGTCGCGCATGACCTCGTCCGGGTCGCGGCCGTCGGGCAGCCTGACCACGGCCACGTCCGTGAGGCGGCCCTGGTGCGCGCTGCGCTCGATCTCGCCGACGAGAGCCGACAGCTCTGTGGCGCCGAACGTTGCCGCGCCCTGACCGGCGGCATCCACGTCGTAGGCCAGCGCGATGCGCGGCGCGTAGCGCGTGACGAGCTCAACCTGGGCCGCGGTGAGGGCCGTGCCGAGCGTGCCGACGACGTTGGTGAACCCCTGCTGGTGGGCCATCAGCGCGTCCGTGTTGCCCTCCACGAGCACGGCCACGCCCTCCTTGCGCATGGCCGACTTGGCCCGGTCGATGAGGTACAGCGTGCGGCTCTTGTCGAACAGCAGCGTGGCCGGCGAGTTCAGGTACTTGGGGCCCTGATCGCGCCCCTCCGCCTGCTGGCCGGCGCCGATGAGCCGGCCGCCGAGCCCGGTGGCATTGCCCGACGCATCGCGGATGGGGAAGATGATCCGGCCGCGAAATCGGTCATAGAAACCGGAGCGGCCCTGGCGGCGCGAGACGAGTCCGGCCGCTTCCAGCTCCTCCGCCTTGAAGTCGCGCTTCTGGATCAGCGCCCGAGACAGCGTGTCCCAGGCGTCCACGGCGTAGCCGATCTGGTGTGCGCTGAGCGTGTCATCCGTGAAGCCTCTACTGCGCAGGTAGTCGAGCGCCGGCTGGCCGTGGTGGCTCTCTGTCAGCACGCGGTGGTAGAAGGCGATCGCGGAATCGAGTGCGTCGCGCAGGCGCTTGCGGCGCGCGTCCTCGCGTGTCGTGCGCTCGCTCAGCTCCACCCCGGCGCGTCCGGCCAGCCGGCGCAGTGCCTCGGGGAAGTCGATCGTGTCGCGCTCCATGACGAAGTTGAAGAGGTCTCCGCCCCGGCCGCAGCCGAAGCACTTCCACGTCTCGCGCACCGGCGTGACCGTGAACGAAGGCGTCTTCTCGCCGTGGAACGGGCACAGGCCCTTGTACGAGGCGCCCGCCTTGCGCAGCTGGACGCTCTCGCCGATCAGCTCGACCAGGTCGAGCTTCTGCTTGATTTCTGCTGCTGCACCTACGGACGTGGCTCGGACTCCTGATGGGCGTTGGAACGGCTCAGTTGGTGGGACGTTCGGCCCGTCCCGGGTGTCGCGTGGGGGGCGCCAACTACCCGCCGGACACAGTTGTGGCCTTGTCAAGTCTTGACAAGGCAACCGCAGTGAAGTTTACCCCTTGACAACCCTCTTGACAAGGCGTGGGCAGGGAGACTTGTCAATACCCGTAGGGAGTATTGACACCGACGCCGGGCGGGGTGGGTAACCTGAGCGACGTGAGGGTCGAACGCTTCGAAATCGCCGCGGTCCTACCTGTGCTGTCGCAGGAGAGTTCCTGCTCTTACACGAGGCCCAGAACAACCTGATCTTTGGACTCTGCTCCGCCCTCGAAGCCGACCCCGCCGCGTACCCGGAGCCGGCCTACCTGGGCGCAGTGCTCCAGGATGACGGCACGGTCGTGGGTGCCGCGTTGCGCACACCACCGTGGCGACTCGTGCTCTCGACGGGGCAGGTCGAGGCGGCCTTCGCACTCCTGGCGGAGGACATCGCCGCCCAAATGTTGCCCGGCATGGCGCCATTGCCCGGCGTCCAGGGTCCGCGCGACAGCGCCGCTGCCTTCGCCACTGCGTGGGTCGCGCGCACGGGTCGGCCTCACCGGCTCAGCGACCAGCTGCGCGTTTTCAGCCTCTCGCGCGTCCGGCCACCGCGCCCTGCAACTGGTGTGATGCGCGACGCCACGCCGGACGACCAATCTGTGGTGACCGAGTGGCTGCAGGCGTTTCACGACGAGGCGACCCCGGCGGATCCGACACAGGATTACGAGCAGGTCGCCCGGCGCTGGATCAACCGCCAGGGTCGACGCCTGGTCGTGTGGGAGGACGCAGGCGCCCCGGTGGCAGTGGCCGGCATCGCCGGCCCTACGCCGAACGGAATTCGGATCGGGCCGGTCTATACGCCACCGCCCGCACGTGGCCGCGGCTATGCCAGCAACCTGGTCGCCGCGGCCTCCCAGGCGGAGCTCGATGCCGGTCGGCGCTTCGTGTTCCTGTTCACGGACGTGTCCAATCCCACCTCGAACAAGATTTACGAGGCGATCGGCTACGAGCCGGCCGGTGACGTGGACGAATACGAGTTCGAGTAGCGCCGTTTCGACGCGAAGCGGCCCAAATTGGTAGAATGGACGCTCCAACAGACTGACCGGGTCGTCACCTCTATGCCCAGCGAGCGAAGCGACCTAGATCGAGCGTCGGCGACGCCCGTTCGGCACCGTCACGGTGCACCCCGGCCAGAGGCTGAGCGAACAGGAGAGCGAGAGCGCGTGACTACATCCAGTTCATCCGTATGGCGCCGTTCCGTACCCAAGGACGCGCCGCCTGAGCCGTTCAAGCACCTGATCGACCGCTACCAGCATCGCGAGCAGCTCGTGACGTGCACGTGCGGCTGGCAGGGCAGCAGCTCTGATGCAGCCCCAGACGGCTGGAAGGCCCACCTGCTCGAGGTGCGCGGACCGTCACGCTAGGACGGCAACGCGGCACCAGGGCCGCAACAAAGATCACGCGACGGCGGAGGAAGGGACCTCCGCCGTTTGTGTTTCCAGGACCAGGGACGTTTCCGGAGCCAGCAGTGCTTCCGGCTGCGTGACGCTGGCCTGCGCCGCGGGCGAGGCGTGGGCGTAGGCCACCACGCGAACAGTTGCCGACGCGGCATAAAGAACCGCGAACGCCGGATAGCCGAGCGGCCCGAGCACGGCCAGCACTCCTGCACCCACGAGCTGGCCGGCCGTCATGGCGCCCGAGGTGCGTGCCAGGAAGCGCGCATGGTGGCGGATCACGGCCGGGCCGCTGATCAGCCGGTACAGCTTCTCGTTGCCGGCCAGCGTCCCGGACGAGAAGCCGATCGCGCCGAGCATCGCGGACGCGACCAGGAATAGAGGTGCAAGAGCGAACCCGGGGAGGGCGAGGATGGGACTGATCATCGCCAGCGCGCGGATCGCGAACGAGTTGCGCAGCATGCTCGTGGAGGAACCGTGCGCCAGCCGTCCGCCGAAGTGCGCCGCGGCGGCGACCATGGTCAGCGTTCCGATCGCTCCGAGGAGCATCGAGAAGCCGGCCGAGAGGCCCACTACGGAGATCGCGTAGACCGACATTGCCGGTGCGAAGCCCATGCCCAAGGCGTTGATCGCGCTGACGCGCATGAAGCGGCCAAGCTCGGGCGCGGTGGCAGCCGGCTGGAGCTCCGTCGCAGGCGGAGGCACGATGACGCGACCCGGGTGGCGCAGGCCACGCAGGACGTACAGCTCGGCCACGCCCAGGACACCCGCAACCAGGAAGGGCAGCGCATAGGCGTACAGGCCGATCGCGCCGACGAGCGCGTCGAGCAGCAGCGCCAGCGGCAGGAGCAACAGGGCGCCCATGGCCAGCGACACGGCCATCAGGCGCGGTACGACGAGACGGCGCTGCTGGTCCTCCAGCACGGCCGAATGCCACGCCAGGAGGTTGGCCGCGACGATCGAGCTGAGCACGCTGCCCACACCGATCAGGACCGCCAGCATGACCACGAACAGCGGCCCGGACAGGACACCGCCGGCCGCCAGCGCCGTGAGCGCGGCGAGGTACAGGCCACGCGGCTCGGACACGGCGGCGATGAGCAGCGTCAGCCCACGCAAGTTGCCATCCGTGCGGTTCAGCAGTCGAGGCACGACAAGCTGGGACATGCCGCCGGCCAGCGGCAGCACACCGAGCAGCACGGCGAGGAAAGGGGGCACGCCCGCAGCAAGTGCGAACGGGATGACGACGTCAAAGCCGGCGAGCACGCTGACCACGCCCTGCGCCAGCGCAAGATAGTGGTACCGGCGGTAGGGCTGCGACGCGAATTCGGCGCCAGTCCTGGGCCGTTTCAGACGAACGCACAGAGGCCTCGGGGCTCACGTCCCCGGAGCCGGCCGATTCGGCGATCGCCGTCGAGCCTTCTTCTCGCCGTCGCTGGTTCGTTGCGCGAACCGCGCCGCATGGAGCGCGGATTGCCGACCGCCCTCGCGAGACTCCAGTGGAATCGACCCAGATTGTAGACGACTGCAAGCGTCACGGCCCCCGACGGAGGTACCTCCCTGTCTAGGATGACGAGGTGGATCGATCAACCGCCACGCCGTCCCTGTCGCAGCTGACGCCGGCCGAGCTGGCCTCGCTCAGACTCGCGGCGCAGGTCATGTCTCATAGAGCGTTGCTGGCCGGTGCACCCGCCGCGGCGCTGTACTTCGACAGCCTGGCCACGGCCATCGATGGCGAGCAGGCGGCACGCGCCCAGTCGGCGCCGAGCAACGCAGACGCGGCCGGCGGAACACGGGGAATGGCTGTTGTCGCACCGCTCCTGCTCGACACCGCAAGGGGCGATGACGACCGGCGCGTGATCGGCGAGCACCTGGCCATGCTGGCTGCGAACGAGCGCCTGCCCGCCCCGGTTCGAGACGTGTGCCGTTCGCTGCAGGCCACTTTTCGCCCGTGAGGGTCAAGGGCCGGCTGCCGGGCGACGAGCGCGTGCGCCTCGAGCGTGTAAAGCCAGAGCAGATACACGTCGCGCCGCCACCCCGGCGCCGCACTCCGCCATCCGCGCCGGTCGTGCTCATCTCCGGCTTCCTGGTGATGATCGCGCTGGGCACGGTCCTGCTTACGCTGCCGCTGTCCAGCGCCGCCGGCCAGTGGACGCCCGTCTTGGATGCGCTCTTCACGGCCACCTCGGCGGTGTGCGTGACCGGCCTGACCGTGGTCGATACGGGCACCTACTGGAGCGGATTCGGCCAGACCGTGATCATGCTCCTCATCCAGGCCGGCGGCTTCGGCTTCATGACCAGCTCCACCCTCCTGCTGCTGCTCGTAGTGCGTCGCCGGACGCGGCTGCGTGACCGGGTCCTGGTCCAGGAGTCAATGGGTTCTGGTGAGCTGGGCAACGTGACTGGCCTGGTCGGCCGGGTGGCGATGTTCACGCTGCTGACCGAAGCGCTGGGCGCGACAGTGCTGTCGGCCTCCTTCCTGGGCGAGGGCTACTCGGCACCCGAATCGCTCTGGTTCGGCGCCTTCCACTCGATCTCCGCCTTCAACAATGCCGGCTTCGACCTGTTCGGCAGCGTCGGCCAGAGCAGCCTGCGCGGACTGTCAACGAACTACCTGGTGCTCGGCGCGATCGGCGTCCTGATCACCATCGGCGGCCTGGGCTACGCAATCATCGAGGACCTCGTACGCAACCGGCACTGGCGACGGCTGGCACTCGAGACGAAGGTCGTCGTGCTCACCTCTGCCGCGCTGATCGTGGTCGGCGCGCTGACGATCGGCGTGCTCGAGTGGGACAACCCGGCCACCCTGGGTGCGCTGGCGCCCGACCAGCGCGTGCTCAACGCTGTATTCGAGTCGATCACGCTGCGCACGGCCGGCTACAGCGCGCTCGACACTTCGGCGCTGATCGAGCCGACGATCTTCGTGGTCATGGCGCTGATGTTCATCGGCGGCGCATCCGGCTCGACCGCCGGCGGCATCAAGGTCAACACGTTCAGCGTGCTGCTGATCGCCATCGTCTCGACCGCACGTGGGCTGCCGTCGGCCGAAGCCTTCGGACGGCGCATCCAGCACGTGATCGTCTACCGCGCACTTTCAGTTGCGTTGCTCTCGATCGCCTTCCTGTTCCTGATCAGCCTGATCCTCGAGGTGATCAGCCATGAGGGCTTCGTGGACGTGCTGTTCGAGGCCGTGTCAGGACTGGCCACCGTGGGTGCCAGCCGCGGCATCACGCCGACGCTGACCGATCCGGGCCACATCGTGCTGATCGTTGCCATGTTCGCCGGGCGGCTGGGTCCGCTGACCCTGGTCCTGGCGCTGACCGCGCGGCGGCGCGTGGTGGCGTACCGTCACGCCGTCGAATCGATCCGGATCGGCTGAGCAGCAGAGGTGGCGTGGTGAAGCAACAGGTGATCGTCGTCGGCTTGGGTCGCTTCGGCTCGGCCGCCGCCCGTGAGCTACATGCGTTGGGCCACGAGGTGCTCGCGATCGACTCGAGCGAGGCGACCATCAACGACATCGCGCCCTACGTCACCCACGCAGTCCAGGCAGATGCGTCCGACGAGGCGGCGCTCAAGTCAGTTGGCGCCGATCAGTTCCAGACGGCCATCGTGGCCATGAGCAGCGCGCTGGAGGCGAGCATCTTCGCGACCATGGCGCTCAAGCGCCTGGGGGTGCCGCGCGTAATCGCCAAGGCCGCCGGACCGCTGCACGGCGCGATCCTGGAGCGCATCGGCGCCGACCGGGTCGTCTATCCCGAGCGCGAGGCGGGCGTGGACGTCGCCCACACGCTCAGCATTCCGCGGGTCCTCGACTACATCGACCTCGCGCCCGGTCACGGCATCGCCAAGATCGACGTGCCGGCCACGTTCGTGGGGAAGACGCTGCGCGAGCTGGACCTGGCCGGCCGGTTTCGCGTGACGGCCATCGCGTTGCGCCGCGGGAATGATGTAACCATCAACCCGCATCGAGACGAACTGATGCAGAACGGCGACCAGCTGGTGCTCGTGGGGCTGGACGATCAGCTGGCGCGCATCAGCAGCGATCTCGACTGACGAGCGATATCGTTTGGGGCATGTGCCGCAGCATCGTTCGACTACGTGACCATGACGATATCGCCGCCGACGACGAGATCCGCGCCGCCGCGCTCCAGTTCGTGCGCAAGATCAGTGGCTACCGCGCGCCTTCGCAGCGCAACGAGGAAGCCTTCAACCGCGCCGTTGACGAGGTAGCCCACGCGTCGCGCCACCTGCTCGAGGCCGTCACCAGCCGCTGAATCCGGGCCGTGTCGTGCTCAGTTTGACAAGCGGCGATGGGGACCCGTATCCTGCGCCATCGCGCTCACCCATACCGTGTCTAACGGAGTCGTTTGACGAAAATGCACAACTTCTTTCTCGCCAGCATCGCAGCCTTCGCGCTGCGGACCGTCGCGCCCAACGGCGCCTCGGCGCGCGGGAGATCTGTGCCCACGACCTGACGCAAGCGAGCAATCGCAGCGTTCGGAGCCGGAGGGCCAGATTGGGCCCCCCGGCTTTTTTGATGCCCTGGAACTTCCAGGCATTGCCTGAGCCGCCCTCCCCCGCACCGAGCTTTCACGGGGGCCCTGTTGTTGGTAGTCACCACCACTGCAGGAGCAACGAGCCATGGCAACAACCCTGGCGCCACCGTCACCCAGGATCGATCCCGAACCTATCCAGGAGCTTTTCGTGAGCGCCGAAGCCAGCCCACCAGCTGTGCCGGCACTGAAGATCGAGCACCTGACCAAGGCATTCGAGGTCGGCGGACGGCGCAAGAAGAAGACCGTCGTGGCAGTCAACGACATCTCGCTGCGCATCGAGCGTGGCGAGATCTACGGACTGCTTGGCGCGAACGGCAGCGGCAAGTCCACGTTCATCCGCCTGGTGAGCACTCTGCTCACCGTGGAGAACGGGAGCGTCGAGGTCTTTGGCCACGACATCATCCGCGAGGAGATGGCCGTCAAGCGGCTGATCAACCGGGTGAGCGTCGACGCCGCCTTCTTCAAGAAGCTGTCACCGGCCGAGAACCTGATGTACGCCGCAAGGCTGTACGGGATCGACGCCTCGTACGCGCGGCGCGAGATGGTCCGCATCCTGGGCCGGCTCGGCATCGCCGAGTCGCGCCTCAGCCGGCCGCTGGAGCAGATGAGCCGGGGCATGCAGCAGAAGGTCGCCATCGCCAGGGCATTCCTGACGAGCCCGGTCCTCCTGCTGCTGGACGAGCCGACTACAGGTCTCGACCCGCGCTCGAAGCTGGAGGTGCAGGCCTTCATCGAGGAGATCCGGGACGGTCATGACGCAACCATCGTCCTGACCACCCACGATCTCGAGGAGGCCGAACGCCTCTCATCGCGCATCGGTCTGCTCAACGAGGGCAGGCTGGTCGTGGAGGGCACAGCCGACGCGCTGAAGGCCGGCGTTCAGCCGGCAAACGGCATCGGGCCGGCGACGCTCCATGACGTGTTCATGAAGTACACCGGCCGCTCGCTCGACGACGACGTCGAGCAGCCCGACGACGACGACTGACCAAGACAAATGAATGAAAGAGGTAACCGAAGTGTTGATCCATCCCATCCATTACGACATAGACCGGCAGCGCCGGCGGGAGCAGCGCGAAGAGCTGCGCCGCCGACGGATGGCCGCCCAGGGACAGCCGCCGCGTCGGCTGCGCCGGGCAGTCGGCCGGTCGATGATCCAGATCGGCCGGCGGCTGTCCGCCGAGCCGGTACCCGAAATGGCTCGCTCCCGCTGAGGGGGCGAGCCGTCACCCCCCGGAGAACCTGACCAATGAGCGTCATGACGCGCGAGCTGAGGGCAAGCTATGCCTTCGTCGAGCGCAACTTCAACCTGACCAAGCGCTACTGGGGCTGGGAAGTGGCCTTCATGGTCTACTCGGTCGCCGGTGCGCTGGCCGTGACACTGATCGGCCAGGACCAGGGCAGCGCACGGCTGATCCTGAGCCTGATGATCGGTGCGACCTTCTGGAACTACCTGTCTGTCGTCTTCTCGGTCATCGCCGAGCAGATCAGCTGGGAGCGCTGGGAGGGCACGCTCGAGTACACGATGATGGCGCCCGTCAGGCGCGTTTCACAGCTGCTCGGCGCGACCCTGTTCGCCGTGATGTGGGGCCTCATCCACACGACGGTAGTGTTGATCGTGCTCGTGCTCTTCTTCGGCATCGACCTGTCGCAGGCGAACTTCCTGACCGCCGGCGTGCTGATGCTCGTAGGGTCGCTGTCGATCATCGGCATCGGCATGATGGCCGCCACGCTGCCACTCATCTGGGTTGAGCGGGGCGACCAGATGGTGTTCGTCATTCAGTCGCTGCTGCTGCTGATCAGCGGCGTCTACTACAGCGTCACGATCCTGCCTTTCTGGATGCAGCCGATCTCGGCGCTGTCGCCGGCCACGTACATCCTCGACGGCGTGCGTCAGGCACTGGTCCAGGGCACGCCGATCACCTCGATGGGCTTCAGCCACGTGCTGCCCCTGGCGGTGATGGCCGTGGTCTTCATTCCGCTCGGAGTATTCGTGTTCGGCTGGGCGGAGCGTTACGCAAAGCGAACCGGCAAGTTGAAGAGGGTTGGCTAGATGTTTGAGCTACCGACGATCGATCCGTTGACCGACACGCCGCAGGGTGGCCCCGCTGGGCTGGTCCTGCGGCCATACAGGGGCACGGACCTTGAGTTCGCGACCGAGGTCATGAACCGCGAGTACGAGGCCGACGGCGTGCCCGAGCACGCGAGTGTTGCTGACGTGGCTGCCTGGTACAACCACCCGAACGACAAGTTCGATCCGGCGCGTGACGTCACGATTGCCGAGGTTGACGGAACGCCGGTTGGCATCGGCGAGCGGAGTTGGGTCGACACCAACGACAAGCTGTACCGCGAGCACCGCGTTGATGGCTACGTGTTGCCCGAGTGGCGCAGGCGCGGAGTAGGCAGTGCCCTGCTGAAGGAGAACATCCGTCGCTCGGCGGAGGTTGCCGCGCAGTACGAGACGGATCTTCCGCGCGTGCTCGGCAGCTGGACGAATGATCGCCAGCAGCCGGCAAATGAGCTTCTGCGGCGCAACGGCTTCGAGCCCGTGCGCTGGTTCTTCGAGATGACGCGCGACCTTTCCGACCCCATCCCGGAGGTGCCGCTGCCTGACGGGCTGGAGGTGCGCCCGGTGACGGACGACCAGATCCGCCAGATCTGGGAGGCCGATGTGGAGGCGTTCCAGGACCACTGGGGCGGCTTCGACGAATCCGAGGAAGGGCTCCGACGCTTCCTCGCTCGGCCCAGCCACGACCCGACCCTGTGGGTCGTCATCTGGGACGGCGACGAGGTCGCCGCAGCCTCGATCAATGCGATCCATGTCGACGAGAACGAGGCGCTCGGAGTCAGTCGCGGCTGGCTGCACAGCATCTTCACCCGTCGCGCATGGCGGCGCCGCGGACTGGCCAACGCGGCCATTGCGCGCTCGCTCGTGTTGCTCAAGGAGCGTGGTATCGAGCACGGCGCCCTTGGCGTGGACGCCGATAACCCGACCGGCGCGCTGGGCATCTACGAGCGCAACGGCTTCGTGGTCTCCGAGCGCTCGACGGCGTGGCGCAAGCCATTCGAAGCGGCGCCCGGAGAATGACCACGGGCGGCCTGGACAGGTACGGCTGGGACAAACGCGCCGCGACGCTTTTCGCGCCGCACGCCGAGGCCGGGCTGGAGCCTGGACGGGTTCTGCTCGAGCACCGCGGCAGCTATGCGGTCACGACTCAGAACGGCGATCTCAGCGGGACGGTTTCAGGCCGCTTCCGCCACAACACGGTCGCTGCCCAGGATTTCCCGGCCGTCGGGGACTGGGTTGCGCTCGATGTCGCACAGGACAGGCAAACGGCCGTGATCCAGGCCGTGCTTCCGCGGCGAAGCCAGTTTGCGCGGCAGGGACGCGGCGACCAGGCCAGTGCGCAGGTCGTGGCCGCCAACGTTGACCTCGTACTCATCGTCACCAGCCTGGATCACGACTTCAACCTGCGCCGGCTGGAGCGCTACGTGACCCTCGCCTGGTCGAGCGGCGCGGAGCCGGTCATCGTGCTCAACAAGGCGGATCTCTCCGAGGAGGTTGCCGAGCGCGTCGCCGACGTCGCAACGATCGCGCCGGGCGTGCCCGTACGCGTCCTTGCCGCGCGCGACGGCGTGGGCATCGAGACCCTGACGCCGCTGCTCGAACCGGGCAAGACCGTTGCGCTGCTTGGATCCTCGGGCGTGGGCAAGTCAACCATCGTCAACGCCATCGTGGGCTGGCAGCGCCAGGCCACCGGTGACGTGCGCGCCGACGACCAGCGCGGGCGGCACACCACGACGGTGCGCGAGCTGCTCGTCACCGAGTCGGGCGCGCTGCTGATCGACAGCCCGGGCATGCGCTCCGTCGGCATGTGGGAGATCGATGAGGGCCTGGCGGACGCGTTCGAGGACGTCGGGCGCTTCGCGCAACAGTGCCGCTTCTCCGATTGCGGCCACGCCTCTGAGCCGGGATGCGCCGTGCAGGCGGCAATCGCGAGCGGCGAGCTGCCACGCGCGAGGCTGGACAGCCAGCAGAAGCTGGCCCGTGAGGCTGCGGCGATAGCAATGCGCACGGATCACGAGCTGCGCGCGAGCTCGAAGCGGCGCTGGAAGATCATCCACAAGTCCACGCGCAACCACATGCGCGTCAAGTACGGACCGGAAATCCCCTAGCAAATCCCTCTAGAAGGGCAGCACCCGCGACCGGGCGACCTGCTGCAGCCAGGTCTTCTCGCTGCCGATCGAGGTCGCCTTTCCGTGGCCGGGCAGGACGCGCAGGTCGTCGTTGAGACTGCCCAGCCTGGTGAGTGACTCGACCATCTGCGCGTCCGAGCCGCCGGGCAGGTCCGTCCGGCCCCAGCTCCCGCTGAACAGCGTGTCGCCACTGAAGAGCAGCCGCTCGCCCGCCGCGAGGAGGCAGACCGATCCTTCCGTGTGGCCCGGCGTGTGCAGCACCTCAAAATCAATCTCGCCGAACCTGATGCGTGAGCCCTCGGCCAGGTCCAGCGCGGGCACGCTGGGTGGGATCGGGAAAGGCGCCCAGATGGGGTCGGGATGCTCCAGGCCATGGCGGTCGAGCAGGTGCGCGGCAATCCCAGCTCCGGTCGAGGCGGCCACGGCGGCGTTGTCGCCGATGTGATCCCAGTGGCGGTGAGTGCTGATGATCAGCTTCAGCGTCCAGCCACGCTCGGCCAGCGTCGCGGTCATCCAGTCCAGGCATGGCGTGGCGGTGTCGATCGCGACTGCCTCGCGGCTCTTCTCGTCGCCCAGCACGTACAGATTGGTCGCAATCGGACCCACGACGTGCTGCAGAAGCTTCAAGCCAAGTCCTCGATGCGGAAGTAGACGCCCACCCGGCGCACGTGGCGGCGCCCCAGGCGGTAGACGAGGCTACCCGGAAACGGGTGCTGGCCGGTGGCGCGGATCGCTTGCTCTCGTTCCTCGCCGATGCCCAGCGGGAGAGCCCGGAAGCGCCACTCGAAGCCGTTCGGCCAGACCATGACGCCGCTGCCCGCGGCCTGCAGGTCGCGCGTCCAGCCAGCGTGGCCGTTGGGATGACCAAGGTACGAGCGCCCGCCCGCGTGCAGGATGCCGACCATCCGCGATCGGATCGCGCCGCTGCTGCGGGCAGCAACGCGCAGCTCGACCACGTTGCCGATGCCGACTCCGCGCCAGACGACGCGGATAAGCGGATCGAGCCGGGCGAGGATGCGGTATTGCGCTCGGAAGGTAGCGCGCCAGAATCGCGACACTGTCACGAATATAGATACGTGCAATAGGAGCTGCGCAGATGACTGACGGGGCAAGATTCACGTGGTACGGCCATTCCTGCGTTGAGCTGCGCACACCGGGCGGCAAGGTGGTCCTCTTCGACCCGTGGTTCGGCAACCCGACTTCGACCCGGGCTGAGGACTCGGTTGCCGAGTGCCAGCTCATGCTCGTCACGCATGGCCATCACGATCACCTGGGCGCTTTCCCGCGCATGGTGCGCGACGCGGATGCGCTGCGCATAGCGCGGCGGACCAGGCCGGCCTGGCCGTGCGTCCACGAGCTGTCGCTTTGGCTGGAGAGCGAGCTTGGCGACGCCGGGGTGGAGATCATCGGCATGAACAAGGGCGGCACCGTGGAGGCGGCCGGACTGAAGGTGACCATGGTCCACGCCGACCATTCCGCGGGCGACTGGTCGGACGCCGGCGAGGGCCCGCTCTACCTGGGCGAGCCGGTCGGTTTCGTGCTCGAGCTGGAGGACGGCCGGCGCATCTACTTCGCCGGTGACACTGACCTCTTCGGCGACATGGAGCTCATCCGGCTGATGCACGCACCGGATATCTGCTTCCTGCCCATCGGCGGCCACTACACGATGGGCCCGGCTGGCGCGGCGCAGGCGGGAAAGATGCTCGGCGCGCGGGTCGTCGTCCCGATCCACCACGGAACCTTCCCGGTCCTGGCCGGCACGCCCGATCAGCTGCGCGACGAGGCGAAACGCATAGGGGCAAGGTTCAGCGTCATCGCTCCCGAGCGTGGAGTCGAGACGCTGCTCACGGAGCGATGAAGTACGACGCGACCCGGATCCGGCTGGCCGATCCGGAGCGTGATGCGGAGCGTGTGGCGCAGATCTACCGGCCGGCCGTCGACGGCTCGCACATCTCGTTCGAGGAGTCGGCACCGGACGCTGCGGAGATGGCCGGGCGCATGCGCGCGGTGCTCGACGGACTGCCCTGGCTGGTGGCCGAGGCCGGTGACGGGTCAGGAGCCGGCGAGAACAATCGCGTGATCGGCTACGCGTACGCCGGCCGCCATCGCGAGCGGGCTGCCTACCGCTGGTCGGCCGACATCTCGGTCTACGTCGATCCTGAATCGCACGGACGGGGGGTCGGACGCGCCCTGTACGACGAGCTCGCTGTCCGTCCTGCGCCGGCAGGGCTACGTCAACGTCTTCGCCGGCGTGACCTTGCCCAACCCTGCCAGCGTCGCGCTGCACGAAGCCATCGGGATGCGCCGCATCGGCGTTTACGAGCGCGTGGGCTACAAGCTCGGAGAGTGGCGCGACGTCGCCTGGTTCGGGATGCGCATGAGCGAGCCAGCGGACCCGCCACAGGAGCCGGTCAACCTGGCCGACGTTGAAGACCTCGCTGGTTGAGGGCAGCGCGGAGCGCGGGAGGCGGCGCATGGGTCATTCCGCCGGGCGTGAGGGAGCGGCCTAAACTCGGGCGGAGATGCCCGCCCTGCCCTATCGCGACGAGAGGACCGTAGAGCTCCTTCAGAAGCTGCTGAAGGAGCGCATCGTCACGCTCGACGGCGCGATGGGCACGATGATCCAGACCCACGAGCTGTCCGAGGCCGACTTCCGCGGCGACCGATTTGCCGGCCACTCGCACGATCTGCGCGGAGCGAACGAGGTCCTCACGCTCACGCGGCCTGAGGTGATCGGCCAGATCCACGCCGCGTACCTGGATGCCGGCGCGGACATCATCAGCACCAACACGTTCAACGCGAACGCGATCTCGATGACCGACTACGCGCTCCAGGCGCAGGCCGAGGAGATGAACCGCAGCGCGGCAGCCATCGCGCGCGCCGCGGCTGACTCAGCAACCGCAATGACGCCGGGCAAGCCGCGTTTCGTGGCCGGCTCGATGGGCCCCACCAACCGGACGGCGTCGCTCTCGCCGGACGTCAACGATCCCGGCGCGCGCAACGTGACCTGGGACCAGCTTGTCGCCGCGTACCACGATGCGGCGCGCGGCCTGATCGAGGGCGGAGCGGACATCCTGCTCATCGAGACGATTTTCGACACGCTCAACGGCAAGGCCGCGATCTTCGCCGTCGAGACGCTGTTCGAGGAGCTGGGCCAGCGTGTGCCGGTTATCGTCAGCGGCACGATCACGGACCAGAGCGGGCGGACGCTGTCGGGCCAGACCGTGGGCGCGTTCTGGAACAGCGTGCGTCATGCCCGGCCGCTGGCCATCGGACTCAACTGCGCGCTGGGCGGCCGGCTGCTGCGGCCGTACGTCGCCGAGCTGGCGCGCATCGCCGACGTGCCGATCGTCACGTACCCGAACGCCGGGCTGCCCAACGCCTTCGGCGGCTACGACGAGCAGCCGCCGGAGACGAGTGGCGTTCTGGGCCAGATGGCCCAGGAAGGGCTCCTCAACCTTGTGGGCAGCTGCTGTGGAACGACGCCCGAGCACACGCGCGCCATCGTCGCGGCGGTCGAGGGCGTCGCGCCGCGCGTAATGCCCGAGGTCGAGCCGCGCACTCGACTGTCCGGCCTGGAGCCACTGGATATCGGCCCCGACTCGCTCTTCGTCAACGTGGGCGAGCGGACCAATGTCACCGGCTCGCGCGCGTTTGCGCGACTCGTCCTCGAGGGCCGCCACGCCGAAGCCGTTGAGATCGCGCGCCAGCAGGTGGATGCCGGCGCGCAGATGATCGACGTGAACATGGACGAGGCGCTGCTCGACTCGGAAGCGGCGATGGCGCGCTACCTGGACCTGATCGCGGCCGAGCCGGATATCGCGCGCGTGCCGCTGATGGTCGACTCATCCAGATGGAGCGTGATCGAGGAGGGCCTGAAGCACGTCCAGGGCAGGCCGGTCGTGAACTCGCTGTCGATGAAGGAGGGCGAGGAGGAGTTCCTGCGCCAGGCGAAGCTCGCGCGGCGCTACGGCGCGGCGGTGATCGTGATGGCCTTCGATGAGCAGGGCCAGGCAGACACGGTTGAGCGCAAGGTTGACATCCTCGCGCGCGCGTACCGATTGCTGATCGACCAGGCCGGCTTCGAGCCAACGGACATCATCGTCGATCCCAACATCTTCGCCGTTGGCACGGGCATCGAGGAGCACGCCGGCTACGGCACGGCCTATCTCGAGGCTGTGCGACGGATCAAGCGCGAGCTGCCCGGTGTGCTGGTCAGCGGTGGCGTGTCCAACGTGTCCTTCTCGTTCCGCGGCAACGACGCCGTACGTGAGGCGATCCACGCCGTCTTCCTCTACCACGCCATCCGGGCCGGGATGGACATGGGCATCGTCAACGCCGGCGCGCTGCCGGTCCATGACGAGATCCCCGCCGATCTGCGCGAACGCGTGGAGGACCTGGTCCTCAACCGGCGCGCAGACGCGACAGAGCGAATGCTGGAGGTCGCCGAGGAGGTTCGCGGCGGCGAACGCGGCGGCGCCGGCAGCGGCCGCGACCTCGCCTGGCGCGAAGAGCCCGTCGCCGAGCGCCTGCGCCACGCGCTGGTTGAGGGCATTGCCGACTACGTCGTCGAGGACACTGAAGAAGCACGCGCTGCCGCAGCACGGCCACTGGACGTGATCGAGGGCCCGCTGATGGCCGGCATGGACACGGTGGGCGACCTGTTTGGGAGCGGCCGGATGTTCCTGCCCCAGGTCGTCAAGAGCGCCCGGGTGATGAAGCAGGCGGTCGCCTACCTGATCCCGTTCATCGAGGCCGAGAAGGCCCGGCTCGGGCTCGACGCGGGCAGCGGCAACGGCCACTCCGCCGGTGGGCGCCAACAGGGCACGGTCGTGATGGCCACGGTCAAGGGGGACGTGCACGACATCGGCAAGAACATCGTGGGCGTGGTCCTGGCCTGTAACGGCTACCGCATCGTGGACCTGGGCGTGATGGTGCCGTGGCCCCGGATCCTCGAGACGGCCCGGGCGGAGGAGGCCGACTTCATCGGACTGTCCGGTCTCATCACGCCCTCGCTCGAGGAGATGCGCACCGTGGCCCAGGAGATGGAGCGCGAGGGCATGACGCTGCCGCTGTTGATCGGTGGCGCAACGACCTCGCGCGCGCACACCGCCGTGCGCCTGGAGCCTTCCTACTCGGGAGCCGTGATCCACGTCCAGGACGCGTCACGCGCGGTGGGCGTGGTGAGAGCCATGCTCGACGACAAATCGCGCGACGAGTTCGTCAGTCGCACGCGTGAGTCGTACGCCGAGCTGCGTCGCCAGCACGCCGACCGGGACGACCCGGCGCGCCGCCTGACGCTGGACCAGGCACGGGCCAACCGGCTCACTCTCGACTTCGTGCAGGACGCGCCGGCACCCACGTTCCTGGGGCCGCGCGCAATGCACGACATTTCGCTCGCCGAGTTGCGCGCGTACATCGACTGGACGCCATTCTTCGCTGCCTGGGAGGTCCCCGGTCGCTACCCGGACATCCTTTCCGATGCCACGCGCGGCCCCGCGGCGCGGTCGCTGTTCGAGGATGCGCAGCGACTGCTCGACCGCATGGTCAATGAGCAGATGGTCAGCGCCACGGCCGCGGTGGGCTTTTGGGCGGCCGGCGCATCACAGGACGACGACATCGTCTTGTTCACCGATGAAACGCGCACGGCCGAGCTCGACCGGCTGCACACCCTGCGCCAGCAGATGGCCAAGACGGACAGTCGTCCGAACATCGCGTTGTCCGACTTCGTGGCCGGCGTCGATTCCGGCATACGCGATTACGTCGGTGCCTTCGCCGTGTCCGCCGGCGGTGGCCTGGACCAGGCCAAGGTCCAGTTCGTGGAGGCAGGTGACGACTACTCGGCGATCCTGCTCGCGTCGCTCGCCGACCGGCTGGCCGAGGCGGCCGCCGAGTGGCTCCACGCACGCGTTCGACGTGAGCTGTGGGGCTACGCGCCGGACGAGACGGCGGAGAGCGATGCGCTGATCCGCGAGGAATACCAGGGCATTCGGCCCGCGCCGGGCTATCCGGCCCAGCCGGACCACACCGAGAAGCGGACGATCTTCCGGCTGCTTGACGCCACGCGCAACGCGGGGCTGCACCTGACCGAGTCGATGGCGATGGTGCCCGGTGCCGCGGTCAGCGGGCTCTACTTCTGGCATCCCGATGCGCACTACTTTGGCCTGGGAAGGATCGGACGCGACCAGCTCGCCGACTACGCCGCGCGCAAAGGCTGGTCGCTTGCCGAAGCGGAGCGCTGGCTGGCGCTGAACGTGGTCGACGTGTCGCGCGCGCCCGTGGGTCGGGGGTAGAGCCAGGGCGGTTGAGAACGGTCGCGTGATCGTCGGATTAGGACCGGCGAGCAAGCCGACCAGAGGGTCGAATCCGGGCAGGTAGCGGGATATACTCCGGCACGGCCGGTCGCGCCGCGCTCAACGACCTCCGCGGCTGGCCAATCCTGTCAAGCCCGACCCGTGCGAGCCCGGAGAATCCTTGAGTTCCAACGTCGCCCAGAGCTACCCGTACACGTCCGAGACGGAGAGCGCCCGCGCTGCCATCGTCGCGCGCCTGGTCGAGCAGACGGACGGCCTGGCGGACAAGATCGCGGCGGAGTCGGACGGCGTCCCGGAGCTTGGCCCCGATGAGCCAGGCCGCCCCCATCGCTGGTGGGTGTTCGTCTGTCCCAAGCACATCAGCGGCCGGTTGCACGTTGGTGGCTACGCCAAGGAGCGCCACGCCCTGTTCACGATCTGCGATGAGGGTGGCGAGACATATCTTCGCTGAGCGCGTGCCCCGGCTGAGCCGCCGACCGTGACTGCAGAGGGACCTGTGCCTGAGACGGCGCTCGTCACCTGTCGCCAGTGCGGGCACGACGTGCCGCGACTTGAGTTCTGCATCCGCTGCGGCGACCCCCTGAGCGACGAGTACTCGGTCGAAGGGCGCCGCGAGCAGCAGCGCAGGTTCGCCGCCGCGCCAGACGAACCGGTCCGTGCCGTGGCCATGATCAGCACTCTCTTCCCGCAGCTGCCGCGAGCGGAGATGCGCGCCTTCCGGCTCGCGCTTTTGGCCGGCACGGCCACGGTGGTCGGCCTTGCCCTGATTGGCTTCTTCCCCATGGCGCTGGTCGCGGCGGCCGTGCTCGTGCCGCTGCTGATGGTCATCTACCTGTACGACGTGGACATCTACGAGGACGAGCCGGTGTGGGTCATCGGCGGAACGATGGCGTGGGGCGCGGCCGCCGGACTCGCCTGGGGTCTCCTCGTCAGGCTGCTTCCGGCCGGGTCTGCGTTCGGCGGTCCCGATCTGGGCGAGATCGCCCTGGCTGGGGTAGTCGTGCCGCTCATCGAGGGCGCCCTGATGATCCTTGGTCCGCTCATGCTCCTGCCCTGGCGGCGCTTCAATGACGTGCTCGACGGTGCGACGTTCGGAGCGGCTTCTGCGGTCAGCTTCAGCGGCGCCCACGTGCTGGTCCAGTCGCTCGACATATTGGGCGCCGGCCTTCGACCACCCGGCGATCCGCTGCCGTGGGTGGTCCAACTGCTGTCGCTAGGAGTGATCCAGCCGGTGATCGCAGCTGGCGCGGTGGGTGCGGCCGCTGCCGCATTCTGGTTGCGCTACCGCGCGCCGGTTACTGATCGCAACGCCCTTGGAATGGTCGGCAATCCGGCGCTGGCCGCCGTGGCTGCAGCGCTGCTCCTGGTCGGCGCCGGAATCGCCAGGGCAACGCTGCCGCTCGTGGCGGCAACGGTCGTGCTGGCACTCGTTGCCGCGATCGCTTTGCTCTGGCTGCGCCGGGCGCTGCACCTTGGGCTGATCCAGGAGGCGCGTGAGATCGACAGCGGCCGGTCCGTCTCGTGCCCCAACTGTGGCCACGCCACTCCCGAGCACACGTTCTGCGGACATTGCGGCGTCGCACTGCGGGCACTGCCGCGCCGCGCGCCGGCACGGGCAGCGGATGAAGGGACGGGCTCGTGAGCGGCAAACAGCCTCCACCACCGCCGGGCTGGGGGCAGCCACCTCCGGGCTGGGGGCAGCAGCCACCGCCCGGCTGGACGCCACAACCGCCGGTCTATGGATTCGGCCCACCTCCGCCGCAGGGCTCGCGGCTCAAGGCGACCACTGTGCTGGGCATCTTCTTCGGGCTGCTGATCGCCCTGATCGTGATCGTCGCCGTCTACGTTTTCGTCAGCGGCCCAACAGCTCCCGCGGCGCCTTGCCTGCCGGGCCAGGCATGCTCGCCCAGGTCGAGCCTGCCACCGGTGTCCGCCTCATCGCCAACGCCTGCCCCGGGCGCCACCTCAGCGCCGCCAACGCCTGGCCCAGTCGCCACGAGCAGCCCCGTCCCATCCAGCGCGCCCTCGTCCGAGCCGTCACCCGGGCTCTCCCCTTCTCCGGGCGCCCCCACCCCGACGCCGGACTCCGACTCGCCCCCCGCCCTAATCGGCACCGTGTGGCGCAGCCCCACGCTGGGCTACTCGTTCGAGTACGACCCAGAGCTCTTCCAACTGGGACAGGCGGACGACGACACTGCCGTGTTCAGCGGCATTTTCTTCGATGCCCAGGTGGTGGTCGACGTTACGGATGGCTCAGTCTCCGTCGAAGAGATGCTGGCTCGACAGCTGGCCACACTGGACCGACTGATGATCGCCAGGGTGCCCGATACGGACGATTACGACGCGCTGCTCGGTCCCTCCATCGGCTACGTGCGCGGCGAGGGAGGCGTGTATGCAGGCACCATCCTGGGCACTGACGGAACACCGGTCGCGCCGGGCGGTGCGACCGTCATCGCAGCCAGTGACGGCCGCCTGACGGTCGCCGTGGTGGTCATCGTGGGCCAGCCCGACCTGCGCCTGGGTGAGCACACCCACCAGCACGCCGTGCGCGACGCGGCGGACGATTTCGTCAAGACGTTCGACTGGGGGCCGGAATGAAGCGCGTCGTCGCGCTGGCCATGCTCATCGCTTTGCTCGGCTGCCTGGGTTGCACAAGCGTCAACGCGCCGCCCAGCACGGATGCGGACGCACCGGTCGAGCTCGGCCCCACGGCGGCCGATGAGCTCATCGGCTTCACGGTCAGCCTGCACCTGCCCGGCGCAGCCCGCCTGGACGCGTACCTGGCCGGGCTGCACGTGCCCGGATCGCCTTCCTATCGCCACTACCTGCGCCCGCACGAGTTCGGACAGCGTTTCGGCATTTCTGACGCGCGCCTGGACAAGGTCGTCGCCTGGCTGCGCGGCGCCGGGCTGAGCGTTACGGTCTCGCCACAGAGAACCTCGGTCGAGGTCAGTGGCGCGGCTGAGGTAGTCAACCAAGCGCTGGGCGTGACGTTGGTCGATCGCGTCAACAGCGCGGGTGAGCGGTATCACGCGCCGCTCGGCGCACCAGCCGTGCCGGCCGAGCTGGGCACGGACGTAGCCGGCATCCTGGGCCTGGACACGGAGCCCGTCATCCGGCCCGCGATCACACCGGCCGGAATCATGGCCGCAGGTGTCGGGCCGGAGGGCCTGCTGCCGGCTACCGTTGCACGCGCCTACGAGATCGAGCCGCTCCACGCCCTTGGGCTGCGCGGCGAGGGCCAAGCAGTCGCGATCGTGTCGTTCGACACATTCACCCCGTCAGACGTGGACCTCTTCGACGAGCGCTTCGCGATCGACAGCGCCCCGGTCGAGATCGTCCGCCTGGCAGGCGCGAGCGACGAGCCCGGCCCGGGCACGGGCGAGGTCGCGCTGGACATCCAGGTCATCCGCGGCATCGCGCCCCAGGCTCGGATCATCAACTACGAGGCGCCCAACTCGGCCCAGGGCTTCGCCGGCGTGATCGCGCGCATCGTCGCCGACGACCAGGTGCGCGTGGTCAGCATCAGCTGGGGCCTGTGCGAGATCCACGCCGGACGCAACGCGATCGAGGCCATGCAGCGCGAGTTCGCGGCAGCCTTCGCCGCCGGCATCAGCGTCTTCTCCGCGAGCGGCGACGACGGCGCGTTTGACTGCCGTCGCGTGCAGATCTCGGAGGACCCATTCGAACGCGACCTGTCGCAATCGACCGATTGGCCCTCCTCGAGCCCGAGCGTCGTGGGAGTTGGCGGCACTTTCCTATCCATTCGCGAGGACGGCACGTACATCGAGGAGGCCGGCTGGGAGGAGCCGCTCAGCGGTGGTGGCGGTGGCGGTGGCCTGAGCCGCTTCCAGGACCGGCCCGACTGGCAGCAGGGACCGGGGGTCGACAACTCGGCCAGCAACGGCCGCCGGCAGGTGCCTGACGTGGCCGGCCCGGCCGATCCCACGAGCGGCTTCGCGGTGACGTACACGCAGCCGGATCAAGGCCTGGTTGCCGGTCGCGTGGGCGGCACGAGCGCCGCCGCTCCGTTCTGGGCCGCGTCGATGCTGCTGACGACGCAGCTCGCCCAGCAGGAGGGCGTGGAGGCACTCGGCCCGCTGGGCCCGGTGCTCTACCAGGTCTCCGCTGAGCAACCCGTAGGGTCCGTGTTCCACGACATCGTGCGCGGCGGCAACCTGCTGTTCAGCGCGGGACCCGGCTGGGACTACTCGACCGGCCTGGGCACGCCCCGTGTTGCGCCACTGGCTCGCGCGATAGTCGACTTCGTCAGCCGCTGAACTCGCAACAGGACGTAAGCGGCGGCACAGACAGCGCTCCAGCAGGAGTCGTAGCGTGCACCCATGCACGCGCGCCTGCTGTCTGGCATCGCCGCAACGACGTTGATCGCCAGCGCCTGTAGCGCGACGGGTGGCAACCAAGTCGCGGAAGCTTCAGGGCCTGACGCACCCCTGACGCCGGGATGAAACTGCGACGCAGGGGGGAACGGTGCCGTCAGACTCGGGTGTCGGGACGGATCCGGCGTCACGCCTGCGCGTTCCTGCTGGTGCGTGGCGGACGGACTTTTCGATGGCCAGCGTGGATTTGGGCGAGGTCATGTCCGGCGGGCCGGGCAAGGACGGCATCCCGGCCATCGACCAGCCCGCGTACGAGTCGCTCGCCGACGCGCGCGCCTGGCTGAGCCCACGCGCCCCGGTCATCTCCCTCGATCTGGGCGGATCAGCCAGGGCCTACCCGCTCGCGATCCTGACTTGGCACGAGATCGTGAACGACACCCTTAATGGCACTCCGGTGCTCGTCAGCTTCTGCCCGCTGTGCAACACCGCCCTGGTCTTCGAACGCCAGCTGGATGGGGTCGTGCGTGACTTTGGCACCACCGGCAACCTTCGTTTCAGCAATCTCGTCATGTACGACCGCCAGTCGGAATCGTGGTGGCAACAGGCCACAGGCGGCGCGATCGCCGGCAGTCTTACCGGCGCGCAGCTGAAGTTCCTGCCCGCGCAGATCGTGTCACTTGCCCAGTTCGAGGCCACCTACCCCTCAGCCGACGTGCTCAGCCGCGCCACGGGTCATGCTCGCGACTACGGACGCAACCCGTACGTGGGTTACGACACAGTCGACCAGCAGCCCTTCCTGTTCGACGGTGCGCTGGACGGTCGGCTTCCGGCGGTGGCCCGCGTGGTGACGATCGGCGGACCTGCCGATGCGCTGGCCTTTCCATACGGCGAGTTGCGCCAAACGGGGATCGCACAGGCAGAGCACGAAGGGCGTCCCATTGTCGTCATGTGGAGTCCGGGAGTTGCCTCGGCCCTGGATACGGCACGCATCGACGAGGGCGCCGACACCGGCGCGACAGGCGTATTCGTAGCCGAGCTGGACGGCCAGCCCCTCACCTTCGAGCGCGCCGGCGACGGGGAGGACGCTCCGATAGTTGACCGTCAGACCGGTTCGACCTGGACCATCACCGGTCGCGCCGTCGCCGGACCCGCCAGCGGCGCGTCACTGGAACCGGTCGTGCATGGCGACCATCTGTGGTTCAGCTGGGCCGCCTTTGCGCCGCAGACCGAGATCTGGACGGCGGGACAGCAATGAGCCACTGCCTGCCGCGCCCGTCAACCGGGCGCAGACGCCATCCGTGGGCACTCGTGCTGGCCCTTGGACTCATCGCCGCCGCCTGTTCAGGCGCCGCCCAAACGCCGGGGCAGAGCGGAGCAGCCGACGCGCCCTGGCGCACCACGCCAATGCGCGACGTCGCAACCGGTGCAGAGTTCACGATCGAAGGGCTCGCCGGCAAAACGGTGGTCATCGAGCCGATGGCCATCTGGTGCGTCAGCTGCCGTCAGCAACAAGCCGAGGCGCGCGTGGCGTTGTCGCTGCTGGCCTCAACGAATGTGATCTACGTAAGCCTGGACATCGAACCGAATGAGTCTGAAGCTGACCTGGCCGACTACGCCGCTCAGCACGGATTTGACTGGCGCTTCGCGGTGGCCCCAACCACGGTGGCACGCTCCCTGGCTGTCGAGTTCGGCGACCAGATTCTCTCCCCACCTTCCACCCCGCTCATCTTCATCGCACCTGATGGCACCATCGCCAATCGGACGATCGGCCACCTGCTGGCAACTGACTTGGCCGAGCAGATCCGGAGGGCTGGCTTGTGATCGTCGGGGAAGGTTTTCCCATCGTCGCGCCACACACGCTGCCGGCGCTCAGCGCCGACCAGATGGCGCAGGTGGATCGCCTTGCGGTGGAGGAGTTCGACTTGCTCTTCGAGCAGATGGTCGAACACGCTGGCAGCCACCTGGCAGAGGTGGTGCACACAGAGCTGCGCGGCACGCTGACGGGTCGGCGGGTAGTCGTCGCTGCCGGGCCGGGTAACAACGGCGCCGGGGGTCTGGCCGCCGCTCGTCATCTCGCCAACCGTGGCGCTTCGGTCAACGTGGTCCTGGCTCGGCCAGCGGTGCACCTTTCGCCGGGCGGGCAGCGCCAGCTGGGGACGCTACTGCAAATGCGGGTCGATTGTGGCGTGGCGATCTACGATCTGGGCGATGCCGATATCGAGCGCGAGCTGGCCCGCGCCGACTGCGCCGTGGATGCAGTGCTGGGTTACCGCGTGGCCGGCGCACTGCGTGACGGAGCGGAGTGGCTCGTCGGCCACCTTGTGCGCGCCGGCACGCCGGTCATCAGCCTGGATATCCCCACGGGTGTCGACCCTGACAGTGGACGCGCCGGCGAACCGGCCATCACGGCGCAGGCGACGATGACGCTCGCATTGCCCAAGACGGGCCTGCTGAACGGCGACGGGCCGAGCCATGCGGGCCGCCTGTACCTTGCCGATATCGGCCTGCCGGAAGCGCTCTATGAGCGGCTGGGCATCGATATCGGGACGCCCTTCTCAGAGGCATCGATCCTGCGCCTACAGCCATGAGCCGTTGAAGTCCCCGACCCGGTCAGCGATCAGCGAGAAGCTCGGCCTGCTGCGTGAGGTCGAGTTGTTCGCCGGCTTGTCGGACGCGGACATCGAGCAGATCGGCCACGCGACGACCATGACTCACTGCGAGCCAGGACAGCCGATCCTGTCGCCCGATGACCCGCCGGAGCGCATCCACATCGTCAAACGTGGCAAGGTGCGCGTGTACCGAATGAATGCGGACGGCAAGCAATTGACGCTGGACATCTATGACAAGGGGACGATCCTCGGCGACATGCGGCTGATCGGCCAGGACCGCCTCGCCGACGCCTACGCCGATGCGCTCGATGACGCGGTCATCTGCACGATCACCCCAGACCAGTTGACGCGCCTGATCGAGCGCTATCCAACCATCGGCGTCAACATCATCAGCTTCCTCGCCCGACGGCTGCGGACCGCGGAGCGAGAGCTGGAGGCGATGGCCTACGACCGGGTGGGCCAGCGCCTGGCGCGCAAGCTGATCGACCTTGCCACTCGCTTCGGTGTGAGCTCGGCGCGGGGCACGCTCATCCAGGCGCGTCTGACCCAACAGGAGCTGGCCGACATGATCGGGACGACGCGCGAAACGCTTGCCCACTCGATCGGACACCTCCGCCGCCAGGGGATCATCAGCACCGGGCGGCAACACGTCGTCATTCGCGACGCGGAGGCTCTCCTTGACGTCGCACAGGGTTCAGGCCAGGACGACAACTCGGACTGAGCACGGCCGCGGCCGGATCAACCCTTGAGCTTGCGCGCGGCCTCCACGAAGAGCCCGCCCATCACGCGAGTGACGGTCGGGAACGCGGTCAGCGTGTCTGCCAGCACGGCCATCGGCGTGCGCGTCTTGATCGCCAGCACGGCCATGTGGATCGCCTCTGCGGCGCCCGGCCCACTGATGAACGCGCCGGCCAGCGTGCCCGAGCCGCGATCGACGACGATCGTCACGTGGCCGGTCGCCTCGCTCACGTAGCCCTTGGCCGTGGTCGCCAGGTCGGCCGTCTCCTCGAACACGTCGAGGCCCTGTTCGGTGGCCTGATCGAGGGTCAGGCCCACGCCAGCCACCTCCGGATCCGTGTAGACCGCGCGCGGGATGGCGCGGTAGTCCGGCTTGACGTCGTCGCCCAGAGCGATGGCGACGACCAGTTCGCCCTGGTAGTGAGCGAGATGGGTGTGCATCTCCGGGCCGGAGGGGTCGCCGATGACGTAGGTGCCCTGTGCGATCGAGAGCCGCTCGTCCACCGTCAGCCGGCCGCGGTCAGGTTCGACCCCGATCGTGTCCAGTCCCAGGCCGTCGAGCGGCACGGTGCGGCCGATGGAGAGCATGATCTCGTGGCCACTGACGCTTCCGCCATCGGCCAGGTGGACGAGGTGCGCACCGTCCTTGCCGGCGTGCGGCTCGACCCGCTCCGCGCGTACGCCCAGGCGCAGCTCGACCCCGTCCGCCGCCAGTGCCTGGGCGACATACTCGGAGTTGCGCGGGTGGTCGCGATCGTTCAGCCGCTCGGACGACTGGACCAGCGTTACCGGCACGCCGAAGCGCGCAAAAACCTGGGCCATCTCAACGCCCGTCGGCCCGCCGCCCAGGATGGCGAGACTGCGCGGCAGCTCGCGCGTGGTGGTGCCCTCACGATTGGTCCACGGCTCGATCTGGTCCAGGCCGGGCAGGTCGGGCACGGTTGAGTGGGTGCCCACGGCAATGACAACGTGGCGCGCGCTGATCTCGCGCGTGCCGCCGTCAGCCAGGTCTACCGTCACTCGCCCGGGACCGGCCAGCCGGCCCGTGCCGCGGATGACTTCCGCGCCCTCGTTGGCAAGGCTCTTGACGTGGCCGCTGTCGTCGGGGTAGTCGGTCCCCTCGCGATTGATCATGTAGTCGCGCCGATCGGACGCACTGGACCACGAGTAGTCGCCCCCGCGGGCATGTATGAGCGCCGCGTGGAGGAGCGACTTGGAGGGCATGCACGCCCAGAACGGACACGAACCGCCGAACAGGTCGCGGTCGATCACGGCCACGCTCGCGCCGCGACGACGGGCCTCATGCGCGGCTGCCTCGCCCGCAGCGCCGGCACCGATGATCGCAAAGTCAAAGTCATTCATGTCAGGCATTGTCGGTGCCTGCCGGTGAGTGCGGCTGTGTGCTGGCTGACAGCAGCAGTGCTGCCACCAGGGTGACCCTGGGCACGATCGAGTCGATCTCGAGGTACTCGCCCGGCGCGTGATCGGCGCCGCCGACCGGGCCAAGGCCGTCGAGCGTCGGGACGCCCAGGCCGGAGATCGTATTGGCGTCCGAGGCGCCGCCGGTGGCTGCATCGCGCAACTCGAAGCCAAGCCTGGCCGCTATGTCGATAGCGTTCTGGGCAAGGAGCGCGATAGCCGGCGTCTTGACCATCGGCCGCCACAGGTTGCGCCGCTCGACGGTGCACGTCACGTCGGGCACGGTGCTCTGCGCCGCGATCTCTGCGATCGCCTGCTCGAGCGCGTCCTGGGCCTGAGGATCGGTCGAGCGGGAGTCAACCTCCAGCTCGACCTCAGCCGGGACGACGTTGGCCCGCGTACCGCCCCGGATCACGCCTACGTTGACAGTCGTGCCCGGCCAGCGGCCGTTGAGCGCGGTCAGGGCGAGGACCTTGTGCGCCGCCTCGATGATCGCGCTGCGGCCCTTCTCCGGCTCCACCCCGGCGTGCGCGGCGCGACCCGCGATGCGAATCACGAAATCGCTGATGCCCTTGCGCGCACTGACGATGTCGCCGTTCTCGCGCGCCGACTCGAGCACCAGGCCGAGCGTCGCACCCTCCGCCTCGCGCCGGATGATGGGGATGCTGGTGGGCGAGCCGATCTCCTCGTCGGAGTTGCCGATGAACGTCAGTCGCTCGAAGGGCAGCCAGTCGGCGCCCCCGATCGAGCGCAGCGCGCGCAGCGCGTAGAGGCCGCCCAGCAGCCCGCCCTTCATGTCATCCACGCCCGGCCCGTAGGCGCGCCCGTCGCGGATGGTGAAGGGCCGCTCGGCGACGGTGCCGTCGCCGAAGACCGTGTCCAGGTGGCCGACGATCACCGCGCGCCCGGTCCCGCGACCGTTGATCACGCCCACGACGTTGTCGCCCAGGCGATCGTGCGGCTCGATCGTGACCTCCGCCCCGAGCTCACGCAGCTGCTCGGCGAACCAGCGCCCGACCTTGTCCACGCCAGCCTTGGAGTACGACCCGCAGTCGATGTTGACCACGCGCTCGAGGTCGGCCATGTATGCCGGCAGGCTGGACTCGACGTGCGAGCGAAGCCTGACGAGCTGGTCATCGGTTACCACAAAGGCAGCCTAATCGACCGCACATATACTCGGGCGCACCGTGCGCCTGGTTGAAGTCCGTCCGCTCGACGGCCCGAACATCTATCGCCTCGAGCCGACCGTCCGCATCGAGCTGACCGTGGGCCGTAGGCGCACGTGGTTCGGGCAGCGCAACCCGCCGCGCCACGCCGTCGTCCGGCTGGGAGAACGAGTCACTGCGTCGGCGGCACCGTCGCCAGTAACCCAACTCGCAACCTGGGTGCGCCGCCTCCATCGCGCGGCGCTGGGCAGGACGGTCCAGGTGACGATCCACAAGACGAGCGAGCCTGGCCACTGGGTTGTTTGCTTCCCGTGGCGCGAGCTGGAGAAGGCGGAGGTCATCGCCGAGGCGGCGTATCGGTTGGTGGAGAACCCCAGCCCGCGGCTGTTCCAGCGCGCCCTGCGCCGCGTGGCGGAGGCAGACAGCACGCCACCGGCATGGATCAGGACGGACGAGGTTCGGCCACTCGGCAAGCGCGTGCCGCTGATCAGCATCAGCGGCACGAACGGCAAGAGCACCACGACGCGCATGCTGACCCACATGGCCATGAACGCCGGCCAGCACGTGGGCACGACGACGACCGACGGCGTGCTGATCGACGAGCAGATGGTCGAGCCGGGCGACTTCACCGGGCCGATGGGCGCGCGGGCGGTCCTGACCAACGCCGACGTTGACCTGGCCGTGCTGGAGACGGCACGCGGCGGCATCCTGCTGCGCGGCCTGGGCTACGACGCCAACGACGCGAGCGTGCTGACCAACGTCAGCGCCGACCACCTTGACCTCCAGGGCCTGCACACGCTGCCCGAGCTGGTCGAGGTCAAGTCGGTCATCTGCCGCGTCACCCGGCCAGCGGGCACGGTCGTGCTCAACGCGGACGACCCGCTCGTGGCGGCCGTCAGCCGCAGGGTCAAAGCGCGCGTCGTGTACTTCAGCCTCAAGCCGCGCAGCGCGCGCGTACGCGCGCATGTCCGGCGCGGCAACACCTGTTTCGTGCTCGATGGCGAGTGGCTGGTCGAGATGGCCGGCAAGAAGCGCCGCCGGATCGTCGCCGTGGCCGATGTGCCGGCCACGCTGGGCGGGCTGGCGCGGCACAACATCGCCAATGCCCTGGCCGCGATCGCGGGGGCGCGAGCGCTGCGCATCCCGTATGCCGCCATCGCGGATGGGCTGCGGTCGTTCCACAACTCGCCCGAGCTGATGCCCGGCCGACTGAACCTGTATCGGCGCGACAACCGGCTGGTCATCGTCGACTACGCCCACAACGAGGCTGGCCTGCTGGCGCTGCTCGACACGGCCGAGGGCCTGATCGGTGAACGCGGCAAGCGGAAGGTCACGCTGAGCGCCATCATCGGTGCCGCAGGTGACCGGCCGGACGACGTTCTGCGCGCGGTTGGGCGGCTAGCCGCCGAGCGCGCCGATGAGGTCGCGCTAAAGGAGGACCTGCCATTCCTGCGCGGCCGGACGCGGCAGAGCGCCCTGGGTGAGCTGCGCGACGGCATCCGCTCCGGTGGCGGCACGCCCGCGGACGTGCCCGACTACATCGACGAGCAGACGGCGCTGCATGGCGAGCTGACGACTCCCGGACGGCTCGCGGCCGACGAGAGCGGCGCGCTGCGCGTCGCGGTCCTGATGTGCCACGCCCACCGCGAAGAGGTGGCCGAAGTTCTTGACCGGGCCGGCTTCAAGCCGGTGCGTGGCCTGGCCGAGCTGAGCGCCTTCCGGCCCGCCTAGCGCTGCCCGGCCGCGCCCCTCACGGACGGCGGCGGTGAACGAGCGCCAGGATGCCGATCGGTTCGCCCTGCGGATCGTCCCGCGGCGCGAACGTATCGCCCAGGTCGTGCAGAGCCTGCTTGAGCGCAACGATGTCATCCGGCTTGAGGCGGACGCCCAGGCGAATGGTCGTCAGCGAGGCATCCGGTCCCCCATCGAGCAATTCGCCGCGTACCGCTTCCAGGACGGAAGCAGCGTGATCCGCGGAAGGCTGCATACGGATCTGCCACGACTTGCCCGTGCTGCGATAGGGCCGCTCGACGGCACCCCGCCTCCCCCGGCGCGTGTCTTCCGGTGCCAGGAAGCCGCCCTCCGTGAGCACCCTGACGTGGTGCAGGATCGTGCCCGGATCACGACCCAGCCGCTCGGCCAGCTCCTTGTTGGTCAGCGGCCGATCGAGCGTCAGGCGCAGGATGCGCAGGCGCAGCGGATGCGCCAGGGCGCGCATCTCGTCGGCCGTGGCGTCGCGCACAGGCGGGTCTGATCTACTAGTGATGGACAGTTCCCCATCGGTGGATTATGCTCCACGATTATGACAGCACGCCAGCCACTCTCGTCAATTCTCAGCGTCTTCGTGGCCGCCGGACTCATGGTGAGTTGCAGCGCAGGGGCATCACCCACGCCCGCCGTGACGCCGACGAATATCCCCTCGACCACGGTCGGGCCGACGATCACGCCGGGCGCGACGGCCAGCCCGGCAGCCGCGACGGCCAGCCCGGACCCAACTGACACTCCGGCTCCGAGCAGCACTCTCGCTCCCAGCCCGACGGCGAGCGAGCCCGGCGGAGCGCCGACGATCCGCGTGGGTCGCGGCCCGATCGGGATCACGGCCACGGAGGACGCAATCTGGGTGGCTGTGTTCTACGACGGCGCGCTGGTACGCATCGACCCCGAGACGCTCGAGGTCACTGATCGGGTCGCCGTGGGCAATGGCGCGATCGGCGTTGCCTATGCCGCTGGATCGCTGTGGGTGGCTGCCCACCTGACCGGAGAGCTCGTGCGCGTGGACCCAGACGCAAGGGAGGTCACCGCGCGCATCGAGGTCGGGCCGGAGCCCGAGGGCGTTTGCGGCGATGACGAGCAGGTGTGGGTGACCAGCGAGCAGGGCGGCGGCGCCGTGCGCATCGATCCGGACACGAACGAGGCCGTTGCTACCGTGGCCGTTGGCCGGGCGCCACGCCACTGCGCGATGGGCTTCGGATCCGTCTGGGTATCGAACTGGGGATCCGCGTCCGTAACGAGAATCGATCCGGAGACGAACGAGGTGGTCGAGACCATCGCCGTCAAGTCCGGCCCCGAGGGCATCGCCTTCGACGATGATGCCGTTTGGATCGCCAACCAGACCGCCGGCTCGGTCTCCCTCGTGAACCCGCGCACGAACGAGGAGACGGCCGAGCTGGAGGTTGGTCTGTTCCCGGAGGGGATCGCCATCGGCCAGGACCAGCTCGCATGGGTTGCCATGACAGGCGACGACGCGCTGGTCGCGATCTCGCCCGAGGGCGAGATCGTGCACGCGGTGGAGGTCGGCAGGGGGCCGCGCCGCGTGCTGGTGCTTGACCGGGCGGTGTGGGTCACCAACACGGACAGCGGGACGCTGACCATGGTCGAGACGCCAATCGAAAACTAGCCGGCGGGCTGCTAGCCCTCGTCGATGTCGTACTCGCCCGGATGGGCGAAGGCCTGACCCCCGGCTCGGCCAGATTCCTCCATGACCGTCCGGTAGACGCCGGTGATGTCGTCGCTGCACAGCATGACCAGGTCGCCCACCGCCGCAGCGGCGATGCCGGCCCGGGCGGCGCCCAGCTCGTCGGTCACGATGGTCACGCCCTGGCAACGGCCCCCCTCGGCCTGCGCCGTGACCACCCCCTCCTGGACGAGAGCGGCTGATTCGCCCGTCTGACGGCCGCGCAGGTTCTTGTCTTCGCGGACGACGATCTGGTCGAACGAGTGCCCGGCCAACCGGCCGTACTCGCGGTGATCATCGTCGCGCCGGTCACCGGGAATGCCTATGACCGCGATCGCGCGCCCGGCTCGTGATCGCCCGTTACCTGCCGGCGCAGTGGTCTCCTTGGCAGCCGGCGGCGCAGCGCCATTGGCGCCGATCGGCCCGCCGACCATCATCAGGTCCACGAACTCCGTCAGCCGGCGCATGCCGTCCACGTTGTGACAGTAGTCGAGGATGACCTTGAAGCCGTTGACCTCGATCTCGTTCAGCCGGCCGGGGGCCTGGAAGAACGAGGTCGAGAACGTGCGCAGGCCCTGTCGGATGTCGTGCAGGTGCGCTCCGGACGCCCACGCGGCCGCGGCCGCGGCGAGGGCATTGGCCACGTTCATTCGCGCGCGGCCGGCGAACGTGGCCGGGATCTGGTGCGTGTACAGCAGCGGCATGGTCCGTTCGGCGTGGCGCAGCACGACCAGCTCGCCGTCGTCGGTGCGCTTGACGATCATCGCCGCTCCGCCTCGACCGCAGTGGCCGTCGACCCGGTCGTAGCCCTCTTCGCCGCGCTCCTGGGCCATCGAGAAGTAGACGACGCGTCCGCGCGACTGGCGAGCCATGCGGGCGACGAGCGGATCGTCCGCGTTGAGCACGGCCGTGCCTGCGCGCGGCACGGACTCCACCAGGACCGACTTGACCTGGGCCAGCTGGGCGACCGTTTCCACGCCGCGTAGGCCCAGGTGATCGCCCGTGACATTGGTCACCACGGCCACGTCCGTCCGGTCGTAGCCCAGCCCTTCGCGCAGGATGCCACCGCGCGCCACCTCGAAGACGGCCGTGTCCACGCTCGGGTTCTGGAGCACCATCTGCGCCGAGCGCGGGCCGGACATGTCGCCCTTCCGGATGAGCCGACCGTCCACGACGATGCCGTCCGTGGTGGTCATGCCCACGCGCCGGCCCATCAGCTTCAGGATGTGGCCGATCATGCGCACCGTCGTCGTCTTGCCGTTGGTGCCGGTCACGCCGACGATCGGGATGCGCGCGTTCGAGCCCTGCGGAAACAGCAGGTCGATGACCGGCTTGGCGACGTACTGCGCCTCGCCCTCTGTCGGGTTGGTGTGCATCCGGAACCCGGGGGCCGCGTTGACCTCCACGATCGCGCCGCCCTGCTCGCGTACAGGCACGGTGATGTCGGGCACGACGAAGTCGATGCCGGCCACGTCCAGGCCCACGATCTGTGCCGCGGTCTCGGCAATCTCGACGTTGTCCGGATGCGCCTCGTGCGTCCGATCAATGGCCGTGCCACCGGTCGACATGTTGCCCGTCGCCGCGAGCATCACGCGCCGACCCTTGTCTGGCACGGCCTCCAGGTCCAGCCCCTGCTTGGCGAGCAGCTCCTCAGCCGCGGGCGTGACCTTGATCCTGGTCAGCACCCTCTCGTGCCCGATGCCGCGCCGCGGATCCAGGTTCTCCTTGTCCACCAGCTGGCGCACCGTGCTCTTGCCGTTGCCCACGACGCTGGCCGGGACGCGCTCGGCAACTGCAGCAAGTCGGCCGCCCACGACCAGCACGCGATAGTCGTTTCCGCGCACGAACGTCTCCACGACAACGTCCCCGGCGCGACTTTCCTCGCGCGCGACGACGTAGGCGCGGCGCACGGCATCCTCCTCGCGCAGGTCGAGCGAGACGCCGCGCCCGTGGTTGCCGTCAAGTGGTTTGAGCACGACCGGATAGCCGACCTGCTGCGCGGCATCCACGGCGGCATCCGCCGAGCGCACCACGATCGAGCGCGGCACGGGCAGGCCGGCCGAGCTGAGCAGGGCATTGGTAAGGCTCTTGTCCGAGGCGACGTCGACTGCGATTGCCGCAGTGCGCGAGGTCATCGTGGCCCTGATGCGCTGCTGGTGCACGCCCTGGCCAAGCTGGACGAGGCTGTGCCGGTCGAGCCGGATCCAGGGGATGTCGCGCGAAACGGCCTCGTCGACGAGGGCCTGGGTGGAGGGCCCGAACGCCTTGCGCTCGGCGAGCCGGATCAGGCCCTCCATCTCGTCGGCGAAGTCGAACGGCGCGTGGTCTGGTGCGATGAGATGGTTGACCAGCCCAACCGCGATGCGGCCGGCCTCGCGCCCGACCTCCTCCTCGCGATACTCAAATACGACGTTGTAGACGCCGTGCTTGCCGGCCGACCTGGTCTTGCCGATGTGTGCGGTGGTGCCGGCCAGGCTTTGCAGCTCAAGCGCCACGTGCTCGCTCACGTGGCCAAGCCACGTGCCCTCTTTCAGCCGGGTCACGAATCCGCCGCGCCGACCGAGCGAGCAGGCGTGATCGTCGAGCGTAGGGACCAGCTCGAGCAATGCCTCGTTGAAGCTGGGGATCGTGTTGCTGGGCCAGTCCTCCAGCTCACCAAGGTCGACGACCATCACGATCGCCGGTCCGCGCGACCAGATGTTCGGGCCACGCAGGGCGCGTGTCTCAAGGATGCGCAGCGTGGCGTCCGGCGCCTTCCTGCCGGCTCGGCCGGTGCGCGCGGCGGCCTTGCGCGCCGCTACGTTGCCGGAGGTGCTCCTGCTGGCGTTCAACTGGATGCGGCGGGCTCGGACTCGAGCGCACGCAGCACTGGCGCCGCGACACGCTCACGCCGTTCAAGGTCAAAGCGGTAACCGGGAGGCAGAGAATGGAGAACGACGTTGCTGATCATCAGCGGACGATGCGCCTTGACCTCCCAGGCATCTGTTTCAGACTCGGCGCCATCGATGATCGTCACACTGCGCCGGCCGATGACCTCCAGCACATGATCCGGCCCGACCACGCCGCACGTGTCTTCGTCAACGCCGATGCCCAGCAGCGACGGGTTCTGGGCGATGATCGCGAGCAGCCGTCCGAGTCGGTTGCGCTGCTCGAAGTGCTGATCCACGATCACCCCGGGCAGGATGCCCAGGCCGGCCGCCATCTGGACCATGCGCTGCTTGGGGCTGGCGCCGCTTGCGCCGAATGCGACCATGTGCGAGCTCATCGCGGAGGCGCCGGCGCTCGTGCCAGCCACTACGGCGCCTTCGCGGTGGCGACGGACTATGGCCTGCGCCAGTGGCGTGCCGCCGATGGTGGAGGAGAGGCGCAGCTGATTGCCACCGGTCAGGAAGACGCCTGTCGAGTCGCGAACCGCGCGCACAGCAACTTCGTCTGCGCACTGGGCGCGGGTGGCTGTGTGAATCGGTTGAACCTCGGCCACGCCCAGCTCGGTGAAGATGCGTCGGTACATCTCGCCTGCGAGTGGCCCGAGCGAGGACGCAGTGCTTATCACCGCCACTCGGGCGTCCGAACCTCCGGCCAACCGGACGAAGCGCGCGAGGATCACCCGATCCTTGACCTTGTCCTCCGCGCCGCCGATGACCATCACATGCCCCTGCGTCATCTCGCGGAGTATATGGCGCAACGACGACGCTCCCCGCTAGGATTGCCGCGGGCGGGGGCGCCCAACACGTTCGGACGAGGAGGACGAACGGAGCCCCGCCCGCTACCGTCCCCCAATTGAGCCACGCGACCCGCCCCAAACAGCTGTTCCCAGGCGGCCTCCTGTCGCGCGTCCGACAGCCGCGTCGCCTGGCCGCGATCGTGTTGCTGGCCTTCTCGCTCGGCATGGTCCTCGTGTTCGTGTATGCCCGGCACGAGCTGGCCGGCGCCGACGCCTACGCCTATTGGACAGCGGTCCGTCGCTGGTTGTCCGGCGAGGACATCTACCAGGTGCTGCCCGGCCTGTACGTGCCACCTCAGGAAGGCGCGCTCCCCTACGCGTACGCACCGTGGTCGCTCTACCTGTTCCTGCCTTGGGCGTTGCTGCCGTGGGACATCGCCTGGTTCGCCTGGCGAGCTGCAAACATTGCTGCCTTCGCCGTCACGGTCGCCTGGGCGTACGAGCGCAGGCCACTGGGCACTGCACTCTTGGTCGTGCTCATCGCGCCGGCGCTGGCGGCCAACCTGGACACCGGCAACGTCAACATTTTCATCGCGCTCGGCGTCTGGGTTGCGTGGTTCGCCAGCCCGCGCGCGGGGGGATTGGCATGGGCGCTGGGCTCCGCGCTCAAGTGGGTTCCCGCGCCGCTTCTCCTGTTCGTGCCGCGGCGCGCCTGGCCTGCGGGCCTCGCGGTTTTCGGGGTGCTCACGCTGCTGACGCTGGCCAGCTGGCCGGAGGTCATGCGCCAGGCTGACATCGTGGCCAACTACCCGCGCCCGCTGCGCGTCGACTACATGTTCCTGATCTGGGCCGCGGTGCCCTGGCTGTGGGCCCGGCCGTGGCCGCCGCGCCTGTCACGCGCGTGGTTGAGAGGCGCAAACGCACCTTGACTGGCGGCCGCGGGAGAGGCTCGAGATAGAGAAAGGCCGGGCCCGAGACTTGCTCGGGGCCCGGCCATCCAGGTTGTCAGTTTCTTGACTCAGAAGGTCCCGACGGACTCGCAGATCTCCTGCGGGCCGTTGTTGTGGCCGAAGCTGTCCTGCCAGGTGTTGGCAGTGTTGGCTGGCGAATGATCGCCCACCGTCTCGTCGAAGCAGTCGACTTCAAAGTTGTACCGCGCATCGTTGTTGTCGAACAGGTTGTCCTGCCCTTCGAACGTGCCGATGCCCCCAAAGTTCAGTCGAGCACGGTTGGCGTAGACGACGTTGTCGTCACCTTCCACGAGGAGTCCGAAGAAGCCCTCGTTGGCTCGGTTGAAAGAGATTTCGATGCCATCAGGTGCCAAGGTGTCAGCGGCCGCCACGCCGGCGATTAGCAGTTCGCCCAACAGGATGCCGATGAACGACTGGTTGACTACGTTCTCCGTAACCCGCGAGCCATCCGCCGCGTATCCGATCCAGATGCCGGCAAATAGCGGCACCGCGCTGTCCGGGCCCAAGAACACATCCAGATCCAGGGTCGAATGCACGGTGTTGAATGCCACGTCAACCTTGCCGTCTGTGAATACGCCGATGCCGACTGACTGGTAGAAGATCCCGTTCAGCCCGCTGGCAACCGGGGCAAAGGCCGGTCCGCATGGATACTGCGCCTGCGCTTCGAGATCTGAGGCAGCGAACGAGTCGGCGGTCAGCGTATTGACCAGCACGCACGTCGCCGGATCGTCAAAGTGGACGAAACGGACGTCATTGCGCTTGATGCGCACCTTGAGCCCGCTGCCCTCCACGAGAATCGCACCCAGCTTGAAGTCGCGGATGTAGTTGCGCCGCGCTGCGGAATGACCTGCTCCGAGCGGGATCGGATCGTTCGACGGTGTCACCGCTGCGCTCGGATCACCCAAGAAGAGAATGCCCATCAGGTAGCCGCAATCGCCACTCAGTGTCGCGTCACCAATGCTGTCGATGTAGTTGCCCGAGACGGTCACGCCGCTGGAAACGACCACAACGGCCGCCTCGAGCATCTCGCACGCGGCAGCGGCGGACACCGATTTCTTGGCATCCCCGGCCGGGACGTCGATGTGGAAGCCGCGCAGCCGCGCCCCGTTGGCGACAATCGTCACCAGGGCGGGCGAGTCGAGGACCTCGGGCGGCGTGAGGTGCGCCTTGCGGAACTTGGACGACTGCACGGTCAGGCCGCGCACATCGATCACGAACTGCTCCTGGTACGTGCCCGGGCAGACGTTGACCACGCCGTTCGGGCTGGATGCGTCGATCGCGTCCTGGATGCTGCTGAAGTTGGCGTTGCGGCACGCCCGCGTGCCGTTGTTGTCGTCGTTCACCCACTTGACGGTGGACGCGGCGGCGGCAGGCAGTGCGCCTGCGCCCAAGGCCAGCGCTGCAAACATCAGGGCTGCGGATACGCGTAAACGGATTCGACCGGGCATCTACCCCTCCACACAATGCCGGCCGACTCCGCCGACCGGTCGGCCGCGAATGCTAGTCCGTGCTGGCGCCGATTTCCATACCAATCCGCACATCACTGGAGCGCGTCGACTGGCAGGCCGGGCACCAGTAGACGCGCCGCGGATTGGCACCTTCCCGGGCGCGAACCACGCGAGACTCGATTCGGGTCCTGCACCGGAGACAGGCCCGCCCGGTGCGCCCGTAGACATAGAGATTTCCGGGCGTGCCGATTGGGGTCGTAACTCGCCCGCCACCGGCGCTGTTCACCTTCACCAGCCGCGCGCCTCGCTCGAGCATCGCGCGCAGCTTTGCATCGCCCAGCGCAGACACTGGCGCGAAGGGATCGATGCGCTCCAGGAAGCACAGCTCGCTGCGGTAGACGTTGCCGAAGCCGGCCACCGCGCGCTGGTCGAGCAGCGCGTCGCCAACAGTCATCTGGGCGCGCGATGAGTCGCGCAGCCCAGTCAGTGCGGCCTCCACGTCGAACTCTTCTGTTGCGGCGTCGCTGCCCAGGCCGCGCAGCCCGGGATGGATGGCGACCGCACGAGTCTCCATCAGCTCCACCGTGGGCGCGTCGAAGCAGACCGCGACTGAGCGGTCCGTCTCAAGTACGGCAACGGCGCGCGCGGGTGAACGCCGCCAGCGCTCGCCCGGACGGTAGCGATGCCACGACCCATGCAAACCCAGATGAGTGTGGAGCGTGAGGCCGCCGCTGAAGTCGATCAGCAGGTGCTTGCCGCGGGCCTCCACTCCGAGGACCGTGCTGTCCACGATCCGTTCGAGTTGCGCGCCGCCGGGGCGGCCGCGAGCGGCCCTGACGCGGCCCCCGCTGAGCGATGGCCCGAGCACCGCAGCGATGCGCGCGAGAGTGTCACCTTCAGGCACGCAGCAGCCAGCCGCGATAGGAGCGCTGGAAACCTGCTCGATCGAGGACCTCTGAGTGCGGCGACTCACCTACCGGAACGCCGTCGACGCGCTCTACCTGGAGGGAGCGGAAGCGGCCATCGGCGAGCAGCTGGCGCAGTGCGTTGACGGCGACCGCGGCCTTCTCGCCGTCGCCGAACGCGGGCAGTGTCTGGAGCGTCTTGCCGCCTCGCTCCAGGTAGATGACAGGCTCGCCATCCAACAGCACGACGTATGCGCCGGCCGCGCGCGCCAGCGGGCGGCGGTCTTCGTCCGACCAGCGCGGCCAAGCCAGCGCGGCGCCGTACGGGTTGGCCGGGTCCGCTGCTGCGAGCAGCTGCACATCTGCCGTGGACCGGTTGCCGCCCGGATCGGATCGCTCAGCGCGCAGCCGATCGAGCGCCGCGGGCAGGCAGAACTGCGCGCCGCCCAGGCCCTCGACGAAGTAGCCGCGGCGCACCCGGCCACGCTCCTCCATCTCGCGCAGCACCGGGTACACGGCGGAAAAGCCGCCGGGCAGCCCCTCTGCAGCGACCGTGTCCCGCGTCAGCACGCCGTGGGCATCGAGGAGGCGCAGCGCGTGGGCGTGCCGGCGCTCAGTGTCAGTGGGCGATCCGCCGCGCAATGCGGCCGCGGTGGCGATCGTGTCCTCAACCAGCGACCAGCGACCGGCCGCCTCGGGCGGGCCCATGCGCGCTGCGCTGGCGAACCGCGGACGGGCCGCTCCCTGTGGGCCGGAGCGCCGGGCCGACCCTGTGCGCGGCCAGCGCAGCGCGCGCAGCGGCGCGAATGTGTCATTGGTCACTTCCGTGGCCCAGACCAGGTCCCACAACGCGTCGAGCAGGTCGCGCTCGCGTACCGGGCGCTCGCCACGATCGCCCGCAGCGCGCATGGCCGCGGCCAGGACGTCGCGGTAGAACGATGCTCCCCGATCGCGCAGCTGGGCGCGGATCGCGTCGTGCAACCAGGAGTCGGGCCGGTCCGCGCTGGCCTGGGCGGAGGACATGAGCAGTGCCAGTCGGTCGGGCCGGTAAAGCGCCACGCGGCCGTCGTCGCGGCCGAGCGAGCCGACCCCGATCCAGACCACCTCACCGGCCGCGCCGAGCTCGTCGAGCAGGCGCGGCGAGTAGCCGGCCACCCGGGCCGGCAGAATGTCACGCTCCAGGACGCTGGCCGGCAGCGGCGTGCCCTCCAGCTGGCCGATCACCTCGGCCAGGCGATCCACGCCGCCGCGGCGCTCGCCGATGCCCTGCCAGCGCGGCAGGAAGCGCGCCAGTGCCTGCGGCTCGACCGGCTCGACCTCGCGCCGCAGCTTGGCCAGCGAGCGGCGCCGGAGCATGCGCAGCACATCCGGGTGGCACCACTCGCGCTCCACGCCGCCCGGACGGAATTCGCCGCGCAGCAGCGTGCCTGCGGACAGCAGCCCGTCAAGTGCCGTCTCGATCTCCGCGACTGGCACGCCCCATCGCGTCGCCGGCTCGGCGGCCAGGAACGGTCCGTGATGCCGTGCCCAGCGCACGAGCAGTCCACTGAGCGGCTCCTGGGAAGGCGCCAGGAAGCGCCTGCGGCACGCCGACGCGGCGGCATCACGCCCAGCGCGTCGCGGTAGCGCGCGATGTCCTCGATCGCTATCCAGCGCTGGCTCGCCGGTGATGCGGACGCGAACCGCGCGCCGGTCCGCGGCCAGCGCCTCCAGCCACTCCCCGGCCGCCGCGGCGCGCGCTCGCTGATCCGGGCCACGGACTCGCTCGGCCACCTCCTCGTCGCTCAGGTCGCCCAGCCGGCGCAGCAGGTCGTGCACCGCGTCGGCTGAGCCCGCTGCCCGGTCGGCCGGCGCCAGGAACTGCGAGCTCCAGCTCCAGCTCGGCCAGCGCGTCGGCATCGAGCAGCTCGCGCAGCTCCTCCGCGCCGAGCAGCTCGCGCAGCAGGTCTCGGTCGAGGGCCAGTGCCTGCGCGCGCCGGTCGACGAGCGGCGCGTCGCCCTCGTACATGTACGAGGCGATGTAGTCGAACATGAGCGAGCTGGCGAACGGCGACGCACGGCGCGTCTCGACGCTGACGAGACGGATCTCGCGCCGCTCGATCGCGCCCAGGATGCCCTTCAGCGCGGGCAGGTCGAAGACGTCCTGCAGGCACTCGCGGTACGTCTCGAGGATGATCGGGAAGCGAGCCATAGCGGCTGGCCACGCCGAGCAGCTGCGCCGAACGCTGGCGCATCTGCCACAGCGGCGTGCGCTGGCCCGGCGCGGCGGCGCGGAAGCAGCAGCGCTCGGGCCGCGTTCTCCCGGAAGCGGCTGCTGAACAGCGCCGAGCCGCCCAGCGCGCCGATGACCAGCTCCTCCACGTCGTCGGCGGCGATGCGCACCGCCTCCTCCGCTACCGGAGCCACGGCCGTGCTGCCGAGATGCCTTCTCCGAAGCCCTCCCCGGCGAGCTCGTCGGTCATGGGCAGGCGGACGACGATGCCGTCATCCGACCAGATCGGCTGCACGTCCAGCCCGAGGCGCTCACGCAGTCGAGCCTCGATCGCCAGCGCCCACGGCGCGTGGATGCGCGCGCCGAAAGGCGTCAGCAGGCAGATCCGCCAGTCGCCCAGCTCGTCGCGGAAGCGCTGCAGCACGATGGTGCGGTCGGTGGGCAGCACGCCCGTGACGGCACAGCTCCTCGACCAGGTAGTCGAGCAGGTTGCGCGCCGCGAGATCGTCCAGGTCGTGTTCGTCGCGCAGCAGCTTCTCTGCCTTGCGGCGGCCGCGCGAGCCCTCCGCGGCCGTCTCCGACACCTGGCGCGTGAACTCGCCCAGCGCGCGACCCAGCTCTATCGGCCGGCCCGGGCCCTCCCCTTTCCAGAAGGGCACCTTGCCCTGCTCGCCGGGCGCCGGCGTGACCAGCACGCGATCGTGCGTTATCTGTTCGATGCGCCACGCGCTCGCGCCGAGCAGGATGACCTCGCCCTCGCGCGCCTCGTAGACCATCTCCTCGTCGAGCTCACCCACGCGCCGGCCGCCAGATCGTGCCGATTCGCGCCGGGTAGAGGTTCTGACCGTCCCCGTCCTGGGCGAGGTAGACGCCGAACAGGCCGCGGTCGGGGATCGTGCCGCCGCTTATCACCGCCACGGTGCGCGCGTCGCGCCGGCTCTCGACCGTGCTCGCGGCGCGATCCCAGACGACGCGCGGCCGCAGCTCGGCGAACTCGTCGCCCGGATACTGCCCGGCGAGCATGCCCAGCGTCGCCTCGAAGGCGTCGATGCCCAGGTCGGCGAAGTTCTCCGCGCCGCGGACGAGCGCGAACAGCTCGTCCACTTTCCACTTGCGGTCGGCGGCGGTCGCGACGACCTGCTGCGCGAGCACGTCGAGCGGGTTGCGCGGGATCACCGTCGGCTCGATCTCGCCGTCGAGCATCTTGCGCGTGACGACTGCGCACTCCAGGAGGTCGCCACGGTACTTGGGAAAGATCACGCCCTGCGACGGCTCGCCGACCTGGTGACCCGCCCGACCTATCCGCTGCAGGCCGCGGGCGACGGACCCGGGCGATTCGACCTGGATGACGAGGTCGACCGCACCCATGTCGATCCCGAGCTCCAGGCTGGAGGTGGCCACCAGCGCGGGCAGTCGGCCGTCCTTGAGCTGCTCCTCGATCAGCAGCCGCTCCTCGCGCGCGAGCGAGCCGTGGTGTGCGCGAACCAGCTCCTCGCCGGCGAGCTCGTTGAGCTTGAGTGCCATGCGCTCAGCCAGCCGCCGGCTGTTGACGAACACGATCGTGCTCTTGTGCGAACGGATCAGCTCCAGGACGCGCGGATGGATCTGCGGCCAGATCGAGTTGCGCGCATCGGGCGCGGCGGCTGAGCCTCCCGGCTGCTGGTCGAGCGGCAGCACGTCTCCTATCGCGGCCATGTCCTCGACGGGCACGACGACCTCGATCTGAAGCGGCTTGCGCACGCCCGCATCGACGATCGTCACCGGCCGCGGCTCGCCGGCGTGGCTGTCGTCCGGCGGGGCCTGGCGGCCGCCGAGGAAGCCGGCCACCACGCTCAGCGGCCGCTGCGTGGCGGACAGGCCGATGCGCTGGGGCGGCTTTGCAGTCAGCGCCTCCAGCCGCTCGAGCGAGATCGCCAGGTGTGCGCCGCGCTTGGTCCCGGCCAGGGCGTGGATCTCATCGACGATCACCCACTCCACGCCGCGCAGCGCCTCGCGCGCCTGCGAGGTGAGCAGCAGGTACAACGACTCAGGCGTGGTGACCAGGATGTCCGGCGGCCGCTTGCCGAATGCGCGGCGCTCCTCGGCCGGCGTGTCGCCGGTGCGCATCCCGACGCGGACCTCGCGCGCCGTGTCATGCTCGCCGCGATTCCGTGCCGCCAGCGCGATCCCGGCCAGCGGCGAACGCAGGTTGCGATTCACGTCGTGGACGAGCGCCTTGAGCGGCGAGATGTAGAGCACGCGCAGGCGGCGCAGCGGGTCGTCCGGAACGGGCTCGCTCATCAGCCGGTCCAGGCACCACAGGAACGCGGCAAGGGTCTTGCCCGACCCTGTCGGGGCGCAGATCAGCGTGTGCTGCGCCGCCGGCGATGGCGGGCCAGCCGAGTGCCTGGGCCGGCGTGGGCTCGGCGAACGAGGCGGCGAACCAATCGCGCGTGGCAGGCGTGAACGCGCCCAGCGGATCGGTCATCGGAGGGCTGGTCGAAACAGGGTCTGGAACGCGACGCGGCACGGGCGTCGAGTATAGGTCCGGGCGCCATTTCGAACAAGCGATCTAAAAGAACGGCTGGCGTTGGCACGCATAGCCCATGGTCCTGCCCGCAACCGGTACCTCGTCGCGGTGTTGGCAGGCGTGAGTGGTGCGTAGCGTCAACGGCGTGAACGTCATCGGACCGCACCGGCCTGCACGTAACCGACCCATCCGCCGGTACGTGGTGCTCGGGCTCCTGCTGCTGGCGGTCGCCGCGCCCGCTGGCTTCGTGGTTGCCGGCGAGACCCGCCGACCCTACCTGGCCATGCTCACGGACGGTGCGGCGACCTCGCTCGTGCCGGACCTGACGGGCGCGCCGGGCGCCGCCCTCCCCTTCCGGATCCAGGCGCTGCCCGAAGCGATGCGCTCACCCGTGGACTTCGCGGCTGGACCGTCCGAGCAGGTCGTTGACGGCGCCAAGGTCGCACGAGCGCTGCGGTCCATCTCAGCGCGCCACCGCGTGAACTTCGACAGCACTTATGCCAGCGCGATGGGGGGCTTCTCGGCACGCCTGACCGCAGCCCAGCGGCGCGCCCTGGAAGCCGATCCCGCGGTGGCGATGGTCGTGCCGGACTTCGAGGTGGGCCTTGAGGACCTGGCCGGGCTCGAAGCGGGCGGAATAAGGACGACCGCCAACCCCGGGGTGCGCGTGCCGGCCGGGATCCGGCGCGTGGGCGCGCGCCAGAAAACCGTCACTGCGCAGGCGTCGCGCGCTCGCGCCAACGCTGACGTGGCCATCATCGACACCGGCGTGCAGCGCGACCATCCCGATCTGAACGTCGTCGGCGGCTACAACTGCACCAGCCGTAACCGCGACCGGTGGGATGACACGCACGGCCACGGCACGCACGTGGCCGGCATCGTTGGCGCGCTGGACAACCGCATCGGCGTGGTGGGCGTGGCGCCCGGGGTTCGGCTCTGGTCGGTCAAGGTCCTGGGCAGCAACGGCCGTGGCTTCATGTCATGGATCGTGTGCGGCATTGACTGGGTCACCGCGCAGCGCCAGGACGGACGGCGGTCGCGACCCATGATCGAGGTGGCCAACATGAGCATCAGCTTCACGCTGCCGGGCTCCCAGGATCGCGATTGCGGCGAACTGAACCGCGACTCGATCCATGCGGCAATCTGCCGCTCCGTGGCCGGAGGCACGACGTACGTGGTCGCCGCGGGCAACAACTCGCGCAACGCCAGGCGGAACCGCCCAGGAGCCTACGACGAGGTCATCACTGTCTCGGCCATGGCCGACTTCGACGGCCGGGGCGGTGGCCGCGGTCGGGGCTCATGCCCGTATGGCGTGCCTGAACGCGACGACGCCTTCGCCTCGTTCAGCAATTACGGCAGCGACGTGGACCTGATCGCGCCCGGCCGCTGCGTGCTGTCAACCTACCTGCGCGGCAGGTATGCATGGATGAGCGGCACGTCCATGGCTGCGCCACACGTCGCCGGTGCTGCCGCGATCTACCGCGCGCTGTACCCGCGCGCCAAGCCACAGCAGGTCCGGCTGGCCCTGCGCGCAGTAGGCACGCACGACTGGCGCACACAGACCGACCCGGACGACGCTCACGAGCCGGCCGTATGGATTGGTTCCTTCCGAGCAATTCCCGACTTCTCGGTCAGCACCAAACGCAGGCGCTCCACCGTTGCTGCGGGCCAGGAAGCGTCCGTGAACGTGGCCGTCAGGCGCAGCGGCGGCTTTGACGAGCCGGTGGCAATCAGCTTGGAGTCCGCTCCGCGCGGGGTGAAGGCGGCTCCTTTCGTGGTGACCGAAGGCGGCGGGTCGCTGTTGATCGATGTCAGCCGCTGGATGCTCCCGGGCACGTACGAGCTTGAGCTGCGCGCCGGCAGCGGCGACATGGTCCGGACAACCCGGCTCCAGCTGCACGTGGCCGCTCCGGCAGGCGACTAGGCGCCCGACTCGACCTCGTCCAAAAAGCTTGCCACGAGCTCATTGAACTCCGCCGGCCGCTCCAGGTTGACCATGTGCGCGACGCCCTCGAAGACATGCGCGCGAGCGCCGGACACCTCTGCGGCCAGCTTCTCGCCACTGCGCAGCACGGGCAGCTCGTCGAGCGTGCCCCAGATTGCGAAGACCGGGATCGAGATCTCTCCGAGTCGCTCGGCGGCTGAAACCTCTGGCTGGATGGGCTGATTGGCAGGCTGCTCGGCGCGGTAGTTCTCGAGGTTCCACTCGACCATCTGGCGGCGCACCGCCGGGTCGACCCGGTCCGCCGCCTGACCCGGCCCGTCTGTCCAGACCTGCGTCTCCAGCTCGACCAACGGCTCCCACTCCTTCGCCTCTTCCAGACGCTCCATCTCCGGCCACAAAGCGGCGAGGCGCGGGTCGTCTTCTGCCTCAAAGCCGCGGATGCCGCCCGCGACCCAGACCAGCGACCTGACCCGTTCGGGGCTCTCGACGGTCACGTCGAGGGCCATCATCGCGCCTCGTGACAGGCCCACGAGATGCGTGCGTTCAACGTCCAGCGCGTCAAGGACGGCGCGGACGTCGGCCCGGTTGGAGTACGGCACATCCTCCGTAACTGTGCGCCCGAAGCCGCGCGAGTCCAGCCGAATGCAGCGGTAGCGGTCGCGCCATGCGGCCACCTGAGCGTCCCACATGCGCAGGTGCGCAACGCCGGCGTGGAGCAGCGTCAGTGCCGGTCCGTCTCCCTCCGCCTCGTAGTAGACCCTGCCGCCGGACACGTCGACGAAGCCGACTTTGCGTGTTGCTCAATCGAGTGCCTCCAGGTGCTTGAGCGCCTCACCCAGCGCCTTGTCGAGGGTTCTGCTGTTGGTGGTCGCCGTGTCCGCCTTCTCGGCGGTGACAAGATCGTCTGGATCCAGGAACTCGGCGGGCGGCGGCGACTGGTGGAAGCGCGCCGCTTCCGCCGCCCAGCGTTCGCGCCACTCCGGGTCCGTTTCCGGCGGCGTGTCAAGGTGCGATTGGGCGAGCCATACGAGCGACCATGAGCGCGGCACGACCCGGTACGCGTCGTAGCCGCCGCCGCCCGTGGCCAGCCACCGACCCGCGCAGTGCTCGTGGGCAAGCTGATCGAGCAGCCGCGTGGCGGCGTGGTAGGCGCGCGTCGTCAGGCGCAGGTGCGCCAGCGGGTCGTACACGTGCGTGTCACAGCCGTGCTGGGTGACGAGGAACGTGGGCTTGAACGCGGCAGCGAGTGCGGGCAGTGCCTTCTCGACGGCCGCGATCCACGAGCCGTCGCCGGTCAGCGGCAGGAGCGGGACGTTGACCTTGGTGCCCAGCGCGCCAGGACCGCCGCGCTCCTCGGCGAAGCCAGTGCCGGGAAACAGCGACATGCCCGACTCGTGGATCGAAAAGGTGAGCACCTGCGGGTCGTCCCAGAAAAGCGCCTGCGTTCCGTCGCCGTGATGCACGTCGAGATCCACGTACAGCACGCGATGGCCGGCGTCGCGCGCCCGCGCGACGCCGAGCGCCACGTCGTTGTAGATGCAGAAGCCGGAGGCGCGGCCGGCGAGCGCGTGGTGCAGCCCGCCGCCCGGGTTGAACGCGTGCTCGGCCTCGCCGCCGAGGATTCGCTCGACGGCATCGATCGAGCCGCCGGCGATGCGCGCCGACGCGACGTGCATGTCCTCGAACGGCGGGCAGTCACCGGGGCCGATCCCGGCCGACGGCGGCCGATCCGGGTCGTTGGCGAACTCCTTGACCGTGGCGATGTACTCCGGCGTGTGCAGTCGGGCCAGCTCCTCGTCGGTTGCCGGTCGTGGCTCAACGAAGCTCTCAGCGCCCAGCGTGCGCAGCAGGTCGATTGACGGCCGGAAGCGCCGCGGGGTGAGCGGGTGTTCGGGGCCGAAGTCGTAGTCGAGGACCGAGTCGGAGAAGACGACGATCGGCTCGGCAGTGACGGGCGGGCTCAAGCCGGGCCGCGACCCCAGCCGGAAGCGGCGACCGCGTCGCGCCACGCGTCAGCTGGCGCCGCCCCGCCGTCCAGGCGCGCGGCGTAGCCGCCTACGAGCGTGGCGAACGGCTCCTGGCCGTCGCTGCCTTCCGGTGCCTCGAGGGCCATCGCTCCGTCGGGCAGGTCGGGCTGAGCCGTGCCCGGGTCCATGACGACGATCAGTGCCGCGCGGTGGTATTGGGCGCCGGCGACAGCCACGCTCAGCGCGGCCTGCTCCACGCTCTCCGCCACGACGAGCACCTGGCACTCGGCAAGGTAGTGCAGGCCCAGGTCCACATCCGCCGGATCCAGTCGCGGCAGCTCCAGCTGCTCATCGGCGGTCGGGCCGGGCGTCCTCCGGGCCGGGTCGCGCAGGAGCGCCGCGTGGCCCACGCCGGCTCGGCCAAGCTCGAGCGCGACCTGCTCGCCGGCTGGATCGTCGCCGACACTGCCCACCAGCTCGACCTGCCCGCCAGCCTGGGCGGCGGCAAGGGCCACCAGCCCCGCGTTGCGCCCCAAGCGGCCACGGTCGTCGATGCCCGGGCGGCCCAGGACGACGATCACTCGGCTGCGGCGTCCTGGGATATGACGGTCACCTCGCCCAGCTCCGCCGAGCGCAGGGCGGACTCGATCTGCTGGGCGTCGCCGACGATGACGATCGACAGCTCATCGGGCCGGATGTGGCGGAGCGCAGCGCGCTGGACGTCATCCACGCTCACGGCGGCAATGCTCGGCCGGTAGCGGTCAAGCTCGTCATCAGGCAGATCGAAGACGACCAGGCCACCCAGTGCTGCGGCGACCTGGGCGGCACCCTCGAAGCGCAGCGGAAAGACGCCCACGAGGTAGTCACGCGCGATGGCCAGCTCATCCTGCTCGACCGTGCCGTCGCGGAAGGCACTCACGATACGCAGCGTCTCGAGCACGGCCGGAACGGTCACCGCAGTCTCCACCGCGGTGCGGATCACGAATGGGCCCGCGCGGCGGCGCATGTCGAACGCCGAGTGGATGCCGTAGGTGTAGCCAAGCTCTTCGCGGATGACTCGGTTGAGGCGCGAGTTGAACGTTCCGCCGAGGATCGCGTTGAGCACGGACAGCGAGTGGAAGTCCTCTGTCAGGCGGCTGATGCCCACGTGGCCGATGCGCACCTCCGACTGAGGCGCGCCGGGCCTGTCCACGAGCACGATGCGCCGGCTGGCCGGTCCGCGCGCAGCTTCGTCGGCTGGCGCGTGGGCATCTGGCGCGGCGGCCTCCAGCGCACCCAGGTGGCGCTCGGCAACTTCGGCCACGGAAACCCCGCCCAGGTCGCCGGCAACGACGAGCGTTGCCGCCGCGGGATCGAAGAGCGCCGCGTGACGCGCGGCCACGTGCATCGCGATCGAGCCTGGTCACGCTCGACTGGATACCCGCCAGCGGGCGACGGTATGGCGCTGCGGCGTCGTAGATCGTCTCCGGGAAGACACGCTCCGACCGGCGGCGCGGGTCTGACCATGGCCTGGAGGAGGTCGTTCATGCGCTCGTCGCGCAGTCGCTCGACCTCGTCGCCCGGGAAGGCCGGCTGAGCGACCATCTCGGCCAGCAGGGCCAGGGCGTCGCCGAAGCGCCGACGCGGCACCTCCACGCTGGCAGTCAACGCCTCCCACGTCGCGTCGGCGTGGATCTCGGCACCCAGGCGTTCGCTCGACTCGACGAAATCGTTCGCGTCGCGGCGCTGCGTGCCCTCAGTCATGGCGCGCGCCGTGAGCACCGTTACGCCCGCCTGCTCGGGCGACTCCGTCCAGCCGCCGCCGGGCAGCAGCAGCTGCGCCGCGACCAGCGCCCGGCCGGCGACGTGGGCGTTGACCACGGTCAGGCCGTTCGACAGCTGGAAGCGCTCGAAACGCGGGAAGTGATAGTCGCGCGGCCGGCCCGGCCCGGGCCGAACATCGAGCACGGACAGATCCGGCGCGTGTGTTGCCGGTTGGGCCACTTCGCGCGGCGCGACGACCGTGGCCGACTGCATCGCCTCGGGCAGGGCCTCCGGCGCCAGCGCATCGGGCGTCAGTGCATGGGCGTCGTGCTCGTCCGCGCCGATCGGCTCGTCCGGATCGTCACGGTCCGTGGCAAAGCCCTTCTCGGCCGGGTCCTCGATCGTCACGCGGCCTGCTCCTGGGCCGGTGCCGGGACGTAGGTCAGCACGACCCGGTTGTCGGCCCGGAAGACGTCGCGCGCCACGGCCTGGATCTGGGCCGCGGTAACGGCCAGGTAGCGGCCGAGCTGCTCGTTGATCAGCTCCGGGCGGTCGAACAGGGCCGCGTACATGGACAGCCGATCGGCGACCTCTTCGACGCGACCCAGTGCGCCAAGCTCACTCGCCTCGATCAGCGCTCGCGCCCGGGCCAGCTCGTCTTCTGTCACGCCATCCTGCGCCAGCCGTTCCAGCTCGGCGAGGTAGGCCGCCTCGCACGTCTCGGCGTCGCTGTCCGGACGAACGGTGATCCAGCCGCCGAAGAAGCTGCCGCCACCGATGAGCGGCAGCCCGAACGCAGTCACGTCCTGGGCGACGCGCTGCTCGCGCACCAGCCGCCGGTACAGGCGGCTGCCACGGCCGCCGGCCAGGATCTGGCTGGCTACTTCGAGAGCGTCGAACTCGTCGGTGCCGTAGGGCGGGCAGCGAAAGCCGAAATGGACGCGCGTCAGGGGCACCTTGTCCGCGACCTCCTCGCGGATCTCGCGTCCGATGTGCGGCTCGATCTGCGGCAGCGGCGGCTGGACGATGTCCGGGTTGGCGGGTATCGGCCCGAAGAAGCGCGCCGCGGCCGCGTGTGCCTCCTCCTCGTCCACGTCGCCGACGATGGACAGCACCGCGTTGTTCGGGGCGTACCAGGTCTTGAAGAAGGTGATCACGTCCTCGACCGTGGCGGCGTTGAGGTCCTCCATCGAGCCGATCGGCGTGTGGTGGTACGGATGCGTGTCGGGAAAGACGGTCGCCATCAGCTTCTCGTAGAACGAGCCGTACGGGCGGTTGTCGTAGCTCTGGCGCTTCTCGTTCTTGACCACCTCGCGCTGGTTGTCCAGGTTCTCCTGGTCGAGCGCGTCGAGCAGCGTGGCCATCCGGTCGGCCTCCAGCCAGAGCGCCGAGCTCGAGCTGGTGCGACGGCAGCGTCTCGAAGTAGTTGGTGCGATCGAAGTAGGTCGTGGCGTTGTTCACGCCGCCCGCGCTCTGGATCAGGCTGAAGTGCTCGGCCTTGGTCACGTGGCGGCTGCCCTGGAACATGAAATGCTCGAAAAGGTGGGCGAAGCCGGTCCGGCCCGGCGTCTCGTGGCGTGAGCCGACCACGTACCAGATGTTGATCGCGACAACGGGCGCGAGGTGATCCGGAGCGACGATCACGCGCAGCCCGTTGGGCAGGACGCGCTGGCTGAACTCGATGCTTGGCAGGTCGCTGTCCTGCGCACCGTCGTTTGGCTGCTGGGGCACGGACCGATTGTGACGCATCCGCGCTGGCTGGCAATTCGCCGCCGCCCCGGGTCGTTGGGTCGCGGCACGACTTCGTTAGAACGGTCGCGTGATCGCGCCCGCTAACCGCTGATCGCGCGAACGTTCTCAAGCCACCATCGGCACCAGCCATCATCCGCACGGCCCGAGCCACGCTTGACGTCAAGCCGAACATGACGCCACGCACAACGAGGACTGATGCGCGACGTCAATCCGCGCGGGGCGGGCGACGAGCTGGCCCCGCGGCCACTGCCGATCGGCCAGCTGCTGGCGATCTCCGTCTACTGGTTCGGCATCAACGCGCTGTGGGGCGGCTACGAGATATTCGGCCAGTGGAAGGTCGAATCGCTGGTCGGCGTCGACACGCGCGGCGAGACGATCGGGTATGTCGAATTCGGCGCGGCGCTGGTCGCGATCCTGGTTCAGCCAACCGTCGGCACGATCAGCGACTATCTCGCGACGCGCTGGGGCAGGCGCAAGCCGTTCATCCTGATCGGCGGGCTGCTCGACGTGGTGGCCATCTTCGGCATCGCCACGTCCCAGTCCCTGGTCGCGCTGGCCGCATTCCTGCTGCTGCTTTCGTTCACCTCCAACTTTGCCCAGGGCCCATTCCAGGGATACGTGCCCGACCTGGTCCCCGAACGGCAGGTCAACCTGGCCAGCGCGCTGGTCGGCCTGATGCGCCTGCTGGGCGTGATCGGCGGGGCGGCGCTCGTCTCGACCGGCGCGGCGAGTGGCGATTACGGGACGCCGCTGATCGTCATCGGATTGATCGAGGCAGCGCTCGCGGTGGTGACCGTCGTGACAGTGCGCGAGGGCCCGCTGGCCAAGCCGCGCAACGGCCGGTCGTGGCGCATGATCGCGCTCGAGGCGTGGGGTCTCGATGCGCTGCGCGAGCGGTCATTCATGTTCATGACGCTTACCCGGCTGCTGTTCCTGATGGGACCCGCCGTCTTCGTCAACCTGAGCTTCTACTACATCCGCGACTCGCTCGGCCAGAGCGGCTCGGACCTGCAGACGTGGCTGACGATCGGGACGGCAGCGCTGGCACTGGGCACGGTGGCCGGCACGATCCCCTCTGCGTGGCTCTCCAATCGCACCGGTCGCAAGCCGATGATCTGGCTGGCCGCCGTGCTGGCCGCGATCGGGCTCGTCATCGTTGCCCGCGCCGAGCTGCCGACAGAGGCGCTGCCCGGGTTGTTCCTGCTCGGCGTGGGCTCGGGCGGCTACATAGCGGTTGACTGGGCAATGATGACCGCGACCATCCCGCGCCTCTCGTCGGGCCGCTACATGGGCCTGGCCAACATCGCCAACTCCATTTCCGGGCCGTTCGCGCTGATCATCGGCGGGCGCGTCCTCGACGAAGTGACGCGCAGCGCTGGCCTGGACGCCGGACCGCGTGCCGCAATCCTCGTCGGCCTGCTCTTCCTCGCCGCGGCCGCACTGGCCGTGATTCCGGTCAAGCCGCGCGATGGCGCGCCGGTGGCCCCGCAGTAGACGGAAGTACGTCCACGGCCGCCCGATCTGGTGACGGACGCACCGGCGCTTTGGCGCCAATCTCAGTGTGGTGACCACACGCAACGGCGAGCGCGCCGCGTTCGCAACTCCCAGAGCCCTGGCCGGGCATCTTCGGTTGACCATCCCCCGTCCACGGATGGTCGGCTGGAGCATGGCCCGCTCGCTGTTGCTTGCAGCGCTCGTGGCGGCCCTGCTCGTGGCGGCCGGAGGCCTGTTGCAGACCAGCCAGGACGATGCGCGCCGACAGCTCGAGGAGCGCTTCGAGCTGCGCCTGGCCCTGGGCAGCGGTTTCGTGGCCGCGTTCCTGGCCGACGTAGCGCAACGAGAGCGACGAGTCGCCGAGTCAGAGCTGGCCACCGCCAGCCTCGACGACCGGGCACTGCAGCGCGCTGCGACTGCGCTCGGCGTCGATGCCGCCGTGCTGCTCGACGCCGCCGGCCACCTGCTCCAGGTTGTCCCGCACCGAGACGAGATCATCGGCACGAACCTGGCCAACACCTATGACCACCTGCGCCGCGCCACCGAGGGCGAGATTGCCATCTCGCAGGTGGTCAATTCGGCCGCGACGGGCAGTCCGGTGATGGCCATCGCCGCTCCTTTCGAATCGGAGTCCGGGCTGCGGGTCATATCGGGCGGCTTCTTGATCGACCAGACCCCGCTCGCGGCGTACCTGCATGCGGCCATACCGTTCGCTTCCGCCGAGATCTACCTGGTCGACGATCGCAACGTCGTCGTGGCCAGCAACCAGACCGGCGAGGACGTCAGCCCAGCGCCGGAGACGGTCCCCGCCACGCTCGCCGAAGCAGCCGGTCGCGCTGCCTCAGGCCGTTACGCAACCGCTGGCGCAGATCACTTCTTCGCAACCCATGAGGTGCCGGACGCGCCGCTGAGACTGATCGCAACGGTCGAGACGGCCAGCCTGTACGCGCCCATCGGCGGCCTGTCGCAGTGGCTGCCGTGGCTGGTGCTCGCGTTGCTCGGGCTCGTCGCGTTTTACCTCATGCGCGTCCTGTCCGCTCTATGGCGTGTTCAAAGCGAGTTGCGCCTGGCTGGCGCGGAGCTCGAGCGCAGCAACCGCGAGCTTCAGGACTTCGCCGGCATCGCCTCGCACGACCTGCAGGAGCCGCTGCGCAAGATCCAGTCGTTCGGCGAGCGGCTCGCGACGCGCTCACAGGGATCGCTCGATGCCGATGCAGCCGACTACCTCGCACGAATGCTGGATGCCGCAGGCCGCATGCAATCGCTGATCCAGGAGTTGCTGACCTGGTCACGGGTCGCGGCGCGACCGGAAGCCCATCAGAAGGTGGATCTCGACCAGGTCGTGGCGGAAGTCCTGTCCGATCTCGAAGTGCGTATCCAATCGGCCGGCGGCGAAGTGGTGGCGGGATCGCTGCCCACCCTGCAGGCGAGCCCGCTCCAGATGAGACAGCTGTTCCAGAACCTGATCGGCAACGCGCTGAAGTTCAATAGGCCCGGAGTTGCGCCCGTTGTCCAGGTGGAAGCGCGACGGCTTAAGCAGTCACCCGGGACCAAGGGCGCGGCTTGGGAGATTCGCGTCTCGGACAACGGCATCGGCTTTGACCAGGAGTACGCCGAGCGGATCTTCGCGCCGTTTCAGCGGCTGCACGGCCGGACCGCATACGAGGGCACGGGTATGGGGCTGGCGATCTGCCGGCGCATCGTGGAACGTCACGGTGGCAGCCTGACCGCGATCGGACGTCCGGATCAGGGCGCAACCTTCGTGATCACGCTGCCTGCTGCACAGCCACGACCAAAGACGGCCGGGCGCGTTTCCTAGAGCGAGGCGGCGCGGCCGGCCTCCGGGCGCGCCATCAGGGTGCGATCCACGAACGACCGACCGCGTATCGCCCGGTTGAGGGCGAGGGCCACGCCCAGGCGGTCAGCCACCACCCGCACGCCGCGCTCGATGTCCTCCGTGGGCTGCGCGGCCGGGAAGGCAACGTTGAGGATGCCCAGGCACTCCCCTTCGGCCAGGAGCGGGAGGCAGAACTCCATCGGGTCCGATTCGGACCTGGACGCGGGGTCAACACTCAGGTTGGCGGTCAACTGGGGCCGCCCGGTCTCGATCATCCAGCCCAGCTTGCCGCTGCGCGGATCGATCGCCCTGGCCGGGTTCGCGTAGCCGCGCACGGCGGCAAGGACCAGCTGTCCCTCGTCCATCAGGTACAGCGACGCGCGTTGAATGCCGAAGTCCTCGTCCAGCAGGCGCATCGACTCCTCGAGCGTCTCGGGAGTAGGCCCGTGCTCCGACAGCAGCCGGCCGAGCATCTCCAGGCCGGTCACCTGGCGCAGGGCGCGGCGCAATGCAGCAGTCATCTCTGAGTTGCTGATCGCGTAGCGCAGGCTGCGCTCGAGGTGCTGACCGCTGGCCTTGCCCTTCTCGAGGAAGTCCGTCGCGCCGGCCTCCATGGCGGCCATGTCGACGGTCTTGCTGCTCTCGCCGGTGAGCATGATCATGGCCGCCTCGCAGCCGTGCTCGCGGGCGGCCCGAACGAGATCGACACCACTCTGGCCGCCCAGCCGATAGTCGACCAGGTACGCGTCGTAGCCACCGTTCCTGACGCGCTGGATGCCGCTCGCAAAGTCAGGCGCCCAGTCGAGCTCGTAGCGCGTTGTCTGGATGTCGCGCAGCGTGCCCGACAACAGCCGGTACTCGTCCTCATCGTCATCGATGAGCAGAAGTCTGACCGGATCGTCCTCGCGCCAACCGGGCGCGTCGCCTGCCGTACGTGATCGGAACAGCCTCATGTGGCGACCTCGCTCAAGCGACCGTTTCGGACGGCAGCCGGACCGTTTCGAACCAATAGCGACGGAGCTCGGCAACGACGTTGACCAGCTCGCTGTAGGACGAGGGCTTGGTTATGAATGAGCTCGCCCCGAACTGATAGGTGGTCGCGATGTCGGACGGCGCGCTCGAGGTGGTCAGGATGACAACCGGAATCGAGCGCAGGTCCGGGTCGCCCTTGATCTGGCGGAGCGCCTCGCGGCCATCGACACGCGGCATGTTCAGGTCGAGCACGACGATGCCCGGCCTGGGCGAGCGCTCCGGATCTGCGTACGACCCCTGGCGGCGCAAATAGGCAAGCAGGTCCGCGCCATCGTCGACGAACTGGACGCCGTCGAGGAAGTCGCACTCGGCGATTGCGTCGCGCATCAGCATCCGGTCATCCGGATCGTCTTCGGCGCACAGCATCAGCGCCACGGCTCTATTCGTCACCGCTCGAAACTACTCGCCATCGACGTAGCCCGGCCATGGTACGGATTGGCCACGCTCTGCCGGCCGGCCGCGCAGGCAGAGGGTGGCGCGGCCATACACTCCTGCCATCGACCAGCTGAGCTCACCCGGAAGCCCACCGCCAGACGCCCCGCTCGAACCGGCCATCGATCCGGTGCTTGATCCAGGCGTGACCGGCGTCCGCGAACCCGTCGTCCATCCGCTCGGACGGCCCACGCGCGAGCTGCCCATGGCCCAGCTGCTGACGCTGTCCATCTACTGGCTGGGCATCAACGCGATGTGGACCGGGCTGCACGTGATCGTGCTGCCCAAACGCATGGAGGCGATCTTCGGCGCCTCGTCGGCCGGGCTGGGGCTGGGGCTGATCACGACCGCGGGCGTGGTCACGGCGGCGATCGTCCAGCCCACGGTGGGCGCGATCAGCGACTACGCCGTTACCCGCTGGGGCCGGCGCAAGCCATTCATTGTCATCGGCGGCCTCCTGGACGTGGTGTTCCTGTACGCCGTGGCCGCCGCGGACACGTACCTCGCCATCGTTCTTGCGCTGGTCCTGCTCCAGTTCTCGTCGAACTTCGCGCAGGGGCCGTTCCAGGGCTACGTGCCGGACCTTGTGCCCGCGCGGCAGGTGGGCCGGGCCAGCGCGCTGATGGGCATCATGATCATCTTCGGTGGGATGGTCGGCGTGGGCATCGCGCTGTTCGGCTATCTCCAGCTGCAGGCGGGCATGGGCGCCGAGGAGGTTCGCGCGCTGCTCTTCCTGCCGACCGTGGCCCTTGGCCTGGTCGAGGCCGTGACCATGGTCGTGCTGGCGCTCACCGTCCGGGAGGGACGCGCCGCGGCGCCGCGCGAGGGCCGCTCGTGGACGCGCATCGCGCTTTCCACGTGGAGCACGGACATCCTGCGCGAGCGCTCCTACGTCTGGCTGCTCGTCTCGCGCCTGGCGTACCTGACCGTGCCCGGGGTCATCACCGCGTACGCCGTGTACGTGCTCGAGCGCTCGTTCGGGCTCGCGCCCGACCAGGCAGGTCCATACCTGATCGTGACCGGCGGTGTCATCGCGATGTGCACGGCCCTGGCCACGTTCCCGGCGGCGCGACTGTCGGATCGCATCGGCCGCAAGAAGGTTGTGTACCTCGCGTACGTTCTCGGCGCCGTGGGTGTGATCGGCGTTGCGTTCTCGCCCGTCCTCGAGCTGACCCTGCTCTCACTCGCGCCGCTGGGCTTCTCCGCGGGCGCCTTCCTCGTCGTGGACTGGGCGCTGATGACGGACATCATCCCCAAGGCGCGCGCCGGCCGATACATGGGCCTGTCCAATGTCGCCACGTCCGCCGCCGGGCCGCTTGGCCTGACCGCAGCCGGCGCAGTGCTGTACGTCGCCACGGAGGCCGGGCTGCCGGCCGAGGCGCCGCGCATCGCGATCGCCACGCTGCTCGTTTTCCTGGCCGTCGCGGCGCTGACGCTCACCCGCGTTGACGCCACACGGCGCGACGACTGATCAGCCCACGATTCCGACCCGGCGTCGGAGCTTTGCCCGGAATCCGTTCTGATGCGGCGCGATTTGCGTCGGTTTCCGTCGCGGGGGCGGAAGTTGGACCCCAAAACCGCGGCGTAACGGGACGCGTGGTGCCCGCCGGCAACCAAATGCGTGAAAGCTCCGACCCGGAGTCGGAATCGGGATCAGGCTGGCGCCCGGCTAGCGCACCCGCTCGACGGCAAGGTCCATTTCCTGCGTGTGGTCGTCGATGACCCAAACTGACGCGTAGCCCTCAGCAGGGAGAGCCTCGAGCGCGGCGGCCATGCGGCCCGCCTGGTCTTCGATGACGGAGCGCTCGACCACTCGATCCGAGCGGCGCCCGTTGCGCTCGTGGTACGTCCGCGGAGCGAAGTGGAAGGCGATGGCCACTGCTGGGACGCCGTAGCGCGCGGCGATGCGGCGGTACTGCCTTCGGCTCGCGGCGCGCAGATTGGTAGCGTCGACGACCGTTGTCAGGCGCCGCCGGAGGCGTCCGTTGATGACCAGCGCCAGGATCTGGAACGCCTCTGCGGATGCATCCTGATCGCCGGCGTCACCGGACACCATCTGGCGCATCGCGTCCGAGCTGACTATCTCGGTCGGCCGGAAGTGCGCCGCGGCGAACGTGGACTTGCCCGAGCCCGATGGGCCGACGAGGAGGACGAGGGCGGGATCGGGGATGTTCAGGCGCACGACGTGAGGATAGGCACGCGCCGTCCCGCCGCCGTGCGAACCCGACGGCGTGCGAATATCGCGCTCAGGCAACGCACGAATGCAGCCAGGGAGGCCGATCAGGTGGAGTCAGTTCCGGGCGGGGGCGTGGTCGTTCGACCCGCGGACCGCAACGTGATCAGGATGGGCGATATCGACGTGGTCGTGCTGGGCGATGGCGAGACGACCGCCGGGCAGTTCGCGCTGCTTGAAACCGCCGAGCGAACGATGGGCAGCGGGCCGCCCCTCCACGTTCACCGCAACGCCGCCGAGTCGTTCTACGTGCTGGCCGGCTCGTACTCGATGCATCTCGATGGGCGCGATTTCGAGTGTCCGGTTGGGTCGTTCATCTACATCCCGTCCGGCATGGCGCACACGTTCCACTCACTCGAGCAGGACAGCCGCAAGTTGAACCTGTTCACGCCGGCGGCCATGGTCGGCTACTTCTCAGAGCTGGCCGAGGCGATCAGCGCCGGAGTGGACGGGGCCGGCATGGAGGAGATCGCCGAGCGCTACGAGATGGAGGTGCTGGGCCCTGCCCCGCGCGGCTACCTGACGACGACTGACTGACCGACCCATTCGTCGAGTGGGCGGACGTCGGCCAGCTCGGCGGCCATCGATGGCTCCAGCGCCGCGGCCGCAGCCAGGGCAGTGTCGATCGACGTCAGGCACAGGATGCCTTCGCTCAGGGCGGCACGGCGGATGAGGCCGGCGTCACGGACCGGCCGCGACTCGGGCGATGGCGTGTTCACAACGAGAAGCACCTCGCCTGAATCGATCGCCTCGAGCACCGAGCGCAGCCCCATCTCGTCTTCCCCCACGCGCGCCAGCTCCTCTGGCTCATGGCCCAGCACGCGCAGTGCAGTGGCCGTCCCGCGCGTGGCACAGAAGCGATAGCCGCCGGCGCGCAGGCGCGCGCACAGCTCGGCCAAATGGGCTTTGTCGCGATCGGCGATCGAGAGCAGCGCGAGCGGCGCGGGCGCGGCCAGATCGGGCAGCGGCGGCCTGAGCGACGCGGCCACGAGTGCCTTGGCCATCGCCACGCGCGGGTCGACGTGGATGCCGATCACCTCGCCCGTCGACTGCATGGCCGGTCCCAGCATGGGATCAACGCCGCGCAGCTTGGCCGTGGAGAAGACCGGTGCCTTGACCGCCACCAACGAGCGCGGCTCGAGCAGGCCGCCGGGCCAGCCCATGTCTGCCAGCCGCTCGCCCAGCGCGACGCGCGTCGCGAGATCGACCATCGGCACGCCGGTCACCTTGGACAGGAAGGGCACGGTGCGCGACGCGCGCGGGTTGACCTCGAGCAGATAGACGCCGTCGTCGCGCACGATGAACTGTCCGTTGATCAGGCCGCGCACTCCGACCGCCAGCGCGATGCGCGTCATCGCCTCTACGACGAGCTCCTGCTCAATTGCTGAGATGCGCTGTGGCGGGTAGACGCCGATGGAGTCACCGCTATGCACGCCGGCTCGCTCGACGTGCTCGATCAGGCCCGGAATGAGCACGTCCGTGCCGTCCGTGATCGCGTCCACGTCCAGCTCCAGCCCCTCAAGGTAGGCGTCGATGCGCACAGGGCGCTCGTCGTCAAGGGCGGCCGCCTGGGCGAGGATGCCGGCCAGATCCTCGTGACCGTAGGCAAAGCCCATGGCCAGGCCGCCGATCACGAACGACGGGCGAACGATGACCGGGTAGCCCACCTCATCGGCAACCAGGAGTGCCTCTTCCAGGGATGCGGCACTACCGCCGGCGGGCTGCGGGATGCCCAGCCGCTCGACAAGGCCGGCGAAGCGCATCCGCTCCTCTGTTGCATCGAGCGCGTCCAGGTCAAGGCCGCGCAGGGTCACACCGGCCGCCGCGAGCGACTCAGCCAGGCCGAGTGGCGTCTGGCCGCCGAACTGGACGAATGCATCCGGGGCCTGGCCATCGACAGTCTCGACGCGCATGACCTCCGCGACGCTCTCGGCGTCGAGCGACTCGAAGTACAGCCGCGACGACGCGTCGAAGTCGGTCGAGACGGTCTCGGGGTTGGAGTTGATCATGATCGACTGGCGACCCAGCCGGCGCAGCGATTCGGACGCCTGGACCGCGCAGTAGTCGAACTCGATGCCCTGTCCGATGCGCACCGGACCGGAGCCGATGACGACCGATGCGGGCCGATCTACCGGCGGCGCCTCTGGCGGCGAGCCCGCCGCGGCGTAGGTCGAATAGAAGTACGGCGTCTCTGCCGCGAACTCGGCCGCCGACGTGTCCACCATGGCAAAGCCCGGATGCAGGCCGATATCGACACGGCGCGCCAGGACCGCGGCCGGGGTAAGCCCGGTCAGCTGGGCTACGTCCCGATCACCGAAGCCGGCGCGCTTGGCACCCACGAGCAGCTCGTCGTCAACGCCGGCGCCGCTTGCCCTGAGGCGCAGCTCGACGGTGATCAGCCGCTCGAGCTCGGACACGAACCACGGCGCGATGCCCGTCGCGCGCTGGATATCGTCGCCCGCGACGCCACGGCGCAGGAGGGCGATCAGCCGCCACAGGCGCGAGTCGGACGGAGCCAGGAACTCGCGCAGGCCGGCGACCGGCTGGTGAACCGCCACCGCTCGTGACCCGCCACCGCCTCGTGACCCGCCACCGCCTCGTGACCCGCGAGGCGTATCACCTGTCCGCCGGGGTCCTGCCCGACTGCCGAATCGGTTGCAAATCCTCCCTGGGACCGGACATCTGATGCGCCTGGCGTGTCAAAACCGTCGTCCGTGGCTCCGTCGGGCTCGAAATCGGACAGGTGATGCGCGGGGCGTGTCAGATCGGCGGTCAGGGCGTCGAGCGCGGGCGCCCAGTCGGGATGCTCGGACAGCCAGCCCGCACCCGTCTGCTCCAGGCCGCGCAGCGCCTTGTTGAGCGCCGCGCCGAAGTTGCGCTCGATGGCCATCACCTCGCCGGTCGCCTTCATCTGCGAGCCCAGGCCGCGCTCCGCGCCGGGGAACTTGTCGAACGGGAAGCGCGGCAGCTTGACGACGACGTAGTCGAGCGCCGGCTCGAACGCGGCGACCGTCTTGCCCGTGACGGCGTTGGGGATCTCGGCCAGCAGCCGGCCCGCGGCGATCTGAGCGGCCACGCGCGCGATCGGATAGCCGGTGGCCTTGGAGGCCAGCGCGGACGAGCGCGACACACGCGGGTTGACCTCGATCACGGCATAGTCGGAGTGGTCGGCCGACAGCGCGAACTGCACGTTGCAGCCGCCCTCCACACCCAGCGCGCGGATGATCGCCAGGGCAGCGCTGCGCAACCGCTGGTGCGTGGCATCGGACAGTGTCTGCACCGGCGCCACCACGATCGAATCGCCGGTGTGCACGCCGAGCGGATCCACGTTCTCCATTGAGCAAACCGCGATGCACGTGTCGGCGGCGTCGCGCATGACCTCGTACTCCACCTCCTGCCAGCCGGCGAGGTAGCGCTCGATGATGACCTGGCCGATTGGGCTCGCGCGCAGGCCGCCGCGGACGCGGTCCAGGTACTCAGCTTCCGTGGTCACGATCCCGCCGCCCGAGCCGCCCAGCGTGAACGCGGGCCGGATGACAGCCGGCAGGCCGATCTCGTCCAGCGCGGCGCGGGCGCGCTCCTGGCGTTCGCGCGGCGTGGCGCCCTCCACGATCACCGACGGCGGGTAGGGCTGGCCGAGGCGGTCGAGCAGCTCGCGGAAGCGCTGGCGATCCTCGGCCATCTCGATTGCCTCGATCGGCGTGCCCAGCAGCCGCGTCCCATGTCGCTCCAGCACTCCCTCGCGCGCGAGCTGAACGCACAGGTTGAGCGCCGTCTGGCCGCCCAGGCCGGAGAGGATCCCATCCGGTTTCTCGCGCTCCAGGATGCGCTCCACCGACTGGACGGTGAGCGGCTCCAGGTAGACCACGTCGGCCACGCCGGGGTCAGTCATGATCGTGGCCGGGTTGCTGTTGAGCAGGATCGTGCGCACGCCCTCGTCGCGCAGCGCCCGGCACGCCTGCGTGCCGGCGTAGTCGAACTCCGCCGCCTGGCCGATGATGACCGGGCCGGAGCCGATGATCAGGACGGACGCCGGCTTCACGCGTCGTACCGCGCTGCGTCGCGCACGCGAGCCATGAAGCGATCGAATACGTCTACCGCATCGAGCGGGCCGGGCGACCCCTCCGGGTGGTACTGGACCGTTTCGATCGGCTTCGTCACGTGGCGCAGCCCCTCGACGGAGCCGTCATTGAGGTTGCGCTGGCTGACCACGAACCCGCCGTCGACGGGCAGCGTCTCGCCGACCACCTCGACCTCGTGGTTCTGCGCCGTCACCTGGACGCGCCCGGTTTCCTCGTCGCGCACCGGATGGTTCGCGCCATGGTGGCCGAAGCGCAGGCGGCGCGTGCTGGCTCCCGCGGCACGGCCCACGATCTGGTGGCCCAGGCAGATGCCCAGCAACGGCCGCCCATCGGCGATCGCCGCCTGCGCGAGGCGCAACGGGCCGTCCAACCGGGCAGGGTCACCCGGGCCGGGCGAGAGCACGACGCCGGTCACGTCCTCCGTGAGAGCCGCGCGCGCGTCCGTCGTGTGCGGCAGCACCCTGACCCGTGCCCCGCGCGCGACCAGCTGACGGACGATGTTCGTCTTGAGCCCGTAGTCCACGAGTGCCACGAGCGGCCCGCCCGCCGGCCCGATCTCGTGCGCCGCTTGCGCGGAGACCTGGCCAACGAAGTCCTCGTCTTCCCAGCGATTGGTCGAGCGGGCCGCGTCAACGGCCGCTGCCGCGTCCAACTCACCCGGGGCAGTGATGAAGATGCGCTGCGAGCCTGTCTCACGCAGCCGGCGCGCCAGCCGGCGCGTGTCCACCCCGGCGATGGCCGGCACTCCCCACGCTCGCAGCAGCTCGACCAGCTGGCGCGCCGGCTCAAGCACTGCGGCCGTGGCGTGGCCAACGATCAGGCCGCGCAGCCACGGCCGCCCGCTCTGGTCGTCGAACGCGATGCGCCCGTAGTTGCCGATCAGCGGGTACGTCATCAGGACCACCTGCCCGGCGTACGAGGGATCGGTGCAGATCTCCTGGTAGCCGGTGGAGCTGGTGTTCGCGACCAGGTCGCCGCCACCTGCCGCGGTTGCTCCAAATGCGACGCCGCGCAGGACTGTGCCATCCTCCAGCGCGAGCAGGGCCGGACCGCACGCGCCCAGCCGCGGATCGACCACGGCATCGAACGGCAGCGGCAGGTCGGCGGGCAGTGTCGGCGAGCAGGTCCGGCGGCATGGCCGGCAGTGGCGCAAAAAAAGGACCACCGCTCTCGCTCGAGCGGTGGCCTGTGTTCATACGCGTAGTCAAAAGGCTCCTTCCCGGTCCTCTCGGGACCGCCCTCGCCGGCCTCTCAGGACCGGAGTGAAGGTTCCGCCTCAGGTTAGCACGGGCTCATGCCCGCGATGGGCTCAGCTGACCTCGATGCGCGACTGCTCCTCGCGGTTGGGCTGCTCGCCCAGCTCCGCATCGGCCGTGCGCGAGTCCTCGGGCGCCTGCCACGAGTCAGTGAAAGGCGAGGACTCCTGGTTCTCTGCATCGCTGCCGTAGTTTGTCGGCGCGTACACGGAGGTCTCAGCGTCAGGCTTTACATCCGCGGTCAGGCCGCTCACGGCCTTGCGCGTCTCATGCATGACACCCACCGAGCGGTTGCGCAGGTCCTTGGCCGTGCCCGCCGCCGTCTGGCGACCGATGCGCGTCCACTTGTTGAGCTGGTCGCGGAACAGAGAGCGGCGGCGGCGGCCCTGCTCGGGATCCAGGAAGTACATCAACGCGATGCCGGCGGAGAAGCCGCCCAGTAGAGCCACACCCGCCATGGGGTCCGGGCCGCTCTTGACGGGCTGGGTGGTCAGGCGCACGTTGCGCGCCTCCCGGCCCAGCTCCTGCGCGTCACCCAGGCTCTTGCGCCCACTCGCCGCAATCGCGGCACCTACGCCCGCGGCACCGGCGGCAAGCTTCTGAGCCAGGCTGCCCGCGCCGGACGAGACGTCCTGGGTCACGCTGGCAACCTGGTTGCCGGCTTCCTGGGCAACCTTGCTGGTCACCTTGCCGGCGTCCTGGGTTACGTTTCCGGCAGCCTGCGCGATGTCACGGCCAAGGTCGGCCGCGACGGCGGCGATGTGGTCCGCCTCGTCGCTCAGCGCCTTGCGGACATCATCCAGCTTGCCGCTGAACCCATTCTTGTGTGTTTCCGTGGCAGTCCACGGCATGGTCAGTTTCATTTGACGGCCTCCTCGAGAAAGTTCTTGCTCTATGGTCGCGCCTGAACGGTGCCGGGGTCGAGAGCCGTTAGGCACGTTCGGCTTGCAGCGGGGTTTCATCCTCAACATCCATGACCGATCAACTGCTTCCACTCCCCACCGCGGCCGTTGCCGACGCACTCGTGCGCGACGGCCGATCCATACGGCACGCCCCGGCCACCATGCGCCGCCTGATGCCGGGCGATCCGATCGCGGGCCCGGCCGTGCCGGTCCGCCATTTCGGCAGCGTGGACGTCTTCCTTGAGGCGCTCGAGGACGCGCCGGTGGGCGGCGTGCTGGTCATCGACAACGGCGGACGCGAGGACGAGGCGTGCATCGGCGATTTGACCGCGGCCGAGTTCAAGCTCGCCGGGCTGGCCGGGATCGTGCTGTGGGGCTTCCATCGCGACGAGTCGGCACTGCGCCAGATCGGCCTGCCCGTCTGGTCACTCGGCGCACGCTCCCCCGGGCCCAGCGCAGCGCGGCCCAGAGAGCTCGACTACCTGGCCTGGGCGGAGATCGGCGACGACCGCGTGGTGCCCACCGACGTCGTCGTGGCTGACGACGACGGCGTCCTGTTCGTTGATGGCTCGTCGTGGCCAGGGGTCAGCGCGCGGGCGACGGAGATCATGGCTACCGAGGCTTCCCAGGCCGGCGCCATCGGGGCGGGGACGTCACTGCGCGCCCAGCTCGCCTTCGACGACTACCTCGCCCGGCGGCGCGAGGACCCGACATACACCTTCCGGCGCCACCTGGCCGAACGGGGCGGAGCGATCGAGACCTAGCGGTGCGCCTGACCGACTGGGAACGCGACCGGCTGACGATCTTCACGGCGGCCGAGCTGGCGCGCCGGCACCGGGCCGCGGGACTGGCGCTCAATGCTCCCGAGGCGATCGCGCTGATCTGCGACGCGATGCTCGAGGCGGCCCGGGCCGGCGCGACGTACGAGGAAGTAGAGGCTGCCGGCATGGCAGCCGTCTCCGAGGACGAGGTCATGGACGGCGTGCCTGCTCTCGTCGATGAGGTGCGCCTGGAGGTGCTGATGGGCGACGGCACGCGCCTCGTGGTCCTGCGCCATCCCCTGGGAACCCCCGATTCAACCGATCAATCGAGCATCCGATCCATCCGACTGGAGCGGCGTCCCTCCCCCGGCGCCGCCACCCGATCGCGAAACGCGCACGCTGACGGTCACGAATACAGGTGAGCGCATCGTCCGAGTTTCGTCGCACTACCCCTTCCACCAGGTCAACCCGCGGCTCGACTTCGAGCGCGACGCCGCGCGCGGTTACCGCCTCGACCTGCCTGCCGGCGCCACCCTGCGCTGGGCGCCCGGCGAGACGCGCGAAGTCACCCTCGTCCGCTACGGCGGCCGCCGATGAGCCGCGCCGGCGCGGGGCACACGACGGGCGACCGAATCCGCGTCGCGGACAGCGACCTGTGGCTGCGCGTGACTGAGGACCGCCAGGCGCGCGGCGACGAGCCGCTATGGGGCTACGGCAAGACGATCCGGCTGAAGCAGGCGCAGCAGGCCGCCGCCGGACCGAGCGAGCTTGACACGGTGATCGTCGGTGCCGTGATCGTTGATCCCGTCCAGGGCGTGATCAAGGCCGACATCGGCATCAAGGACGGGCGCATCGTCGGCATCGGCGCCGCGGGCAACCCGGAGATCAGCGACGGCATCGACCTGGCCATCGGTCCGCATACGGAGCCGATCATGGCCTACGGCCTGGTCGCCACGCCGGGCGTGGTCGACAGCCACGTCCACCTGATCACGCCTGAGCTCATCCCGGCCGCCCTCTCGGCCGGCGTGACGACGCTCATCACTGCTGGCTTCGAGGAGCCGCCGTGGGCCATGGAGCGCAGCCTGCGCGCGTTCGAGGAGTGGCCGATCAACATCGGGCTGCAGGCCAACGCGCGCACCGGCGATGGCGCGACGCTGGACGCGCTGATCGAGGCTGGGGCCGTGGGCTTCAAGATCCACGAGGACTACGGCGCCTACCCGGAGCTGATCGACCGCGTCCTGGCTTACGCGGACGCGCACGACGTCAGCGTGGCCTTGCACACCGATGGCCTCAACGAGTCGGCCGAGCTGGAGGACACCGTCGCCGCGATCGGTGGCCGGACCGTCCACGCCTACCACGTCGAGGGCGCCGGCGGTGGCCACGTGCCCGACGTCATAGGCCTGGTGCGCGAAGCGAACATCATCTGCTCGTCAACCACGCCCACGCTCCCCTTCGGCATCAACGCCGTCGCCGAGCACCTGCCGATGGCCATCCTCAACCACGGTGGCGCGCTCGATGATCCCGACGACCTGGAGCTCTACCGCGAGCGCATTCGCGCCGCGACGATGGCCGCCGAGGGACCGCTGCACGAACTTGGCGCGATCCAGATAACGAACAGCGACAGCCAGGGCATGGGCCGCATCGCCGAGACGCTGCGCCGGACGCTCCAGCTGGCCCACGTGATGAAGTCCTGGGCCGGGGACGTGAGTGGCGACGACAACGCACGAGTCCTGCGCTACCTGGCCAAGTGCACGATCGAGCCGGCCATCACGCACGGCATCGCGGACCACGTCGGCTCGCTCCAGCCCGGCCGGCTGGCTGACATCGTGCTCTGGAAGCCGGGCTGGCTGGGCGTCAAGCCGGAGGTCGTATTCAAGTCGGGCTACCCGGCGTGGGGCGCGTACGGCGACGGCAATGCGACCGTGGAATGGGCCGAGCCACGCCGCTACGCCGCCGGCTGGGGCGGCCGCGGGCTGGCTCCAGCCTCCGTGTCGGTGACCTTCGTGTCAGGCGCGATCGACGCCGGCGACTTCGCCCGCCGACTGGGCAGCGCGCGCACCTTCCTGCCCGTCAAGCGCACGCGCGGGCTGACGCGCGCCGATCTGCACCTCAACCTCGCCACGGCGGCAGTCGAAGTTGATCCACGCGACGGCACGGTCACGCTCGACGGGCAGACGTTGGCGGTCCAGCCGGCGACGGAATTGCCACTCAACCGGCGCCACTTCCTGCGCTGAAAATGTCCGTCTAACCGCTACCCATCGAGCGTATAGTCCTCGCGGGGAGTGCGTCTTGGAGAAACTCCGTTGGAGGGTGGCCACATGATTGGCATCAGGCGAGCAGTGATGGCCGGCCTGTCGGCCGCGGCCCTGCTTCCGGTCGTCGCGGCAACACCGGCAATGGCGGCATTGCCTCCCGGTTGCTCGCTTGCGGCGAACACGGTGACGTGCACATTCAATTTCACCGGAGATGAGCAGATCTTCACCGTCCCAGCCGGCGTCACAAGCATCAGTATCGAGGCAACCGGCGGTAAAGGCGGCACAAATTCGGAGCCGAATTTCGCAGGCGTTCCGGGTGCAGGCGGTTACGGCGCCGTCGTGTCAGCCACTCTTGCAGTGTCGTCCGGCCAGGTCCTGTATGTCGAAGTAGGGGGCGCCGCGCAGGTTACGGCGGGCGGCTGGAATGGCGGCGGCCATGGGGCCATAAGTGGTAGCAGTGGGCGGAGCGGTGGTGGCGGCGGAGCATCGGACATTCGGACCGTGTCGTGTGGGTCGCCATGTGACCCGCTGGACGCCGCTTCGCTTGCCTCGCGATTTTTAGTAGCGGGCGGGGGCGGTGGTGGCGGCTCCGCTTTCCAGTCGAACGGCGGTGATGGGGGCAGCGCGGGCAGCACCGCTGACACCGGCCAGGACGGGGTCGCAACCCCGGGCGCCGCCGACAGCGGCGGAAAAGGCGGCGGCGGCGGCACCAGCCCCGGCGGCACCGGCGGCGCTGCCGGCACCGGAGGTGATCCGGCGATGGCGGGCACGGACGGCAGCTCGGGCCAAGGCGGCAGCGGCCAGCCCGGCGCCAACTCGCAAGAACCCGGTGGTGGCGGTGGTGGTGGCTATTACGGCGGCGGCGGGGGAGGCTCTGGGGCTCGGTTGAACTCGAGCGGCAATAGCGGCGGCGGTGGCGGCGGTGGTGGCGGCGAGAGTTTCGTCCACGGGTTGCTGACCGCGACATCGATGTCGACGGATGCGACTGGAACGTCCGCCATCGTGATCAGCTATGAGGTCACCTTCCAGCCAGACGGCTGGATCCGCATGGGGTCAAAGCCGTTTGCCGGCAACAATGTCTACAACCCGACCGGGCTTAACCAGACTCGACTGGCAAAGCCCGTGATTGGCGCGCGCGTCCTGTTCCGGATTGCGGTCCAGAACGATGGAATGATCGCCGACAGGTTCGACCTCACGGTGTCCGGCCCCGCGGCACCGGGCTACAGGATCAGGTACTACCGAGGGTCGAACGAGATTACGGCGGCGATCGTGGCCGGCAACTACACGACGCCCATGATCGCGCCGGGCCACCGGTACGTGATCGAGGCGTGGGTCAAGGCCACTTCATCGGCCGGGCCGCAGGCCGCGCGCTTGGTGACCATGACATCGGTCAGTGACAACACCGAGGTCGACTCGGTCAAGTTCGTGGTTCGCCCGCGTTAGTGCCGAGTCTGGGCGACGTCAGCCGGGCGTCCGTTTCAGCGCCCGCCGGATGCGCTTGAAGCGGTCTACGGCGCGCGTGTTCTCGCGCGGTGTGATCGAGCGATCGCCGTAGCGAGCGAGCTGGTACGTTGCGGCCAGCCGGGCCAGGTCGGGCCAGCGAACCTGGCCGAATGAGCGCAGACGTGACGCGTGGGCAGCGGGCGTCTCCGACGGCCGGCGCGCCAGCTCGCCGTGCGTCTCGAGCTCGGCCACGGTCGAGAGGTATGCGCCGACCGCGTTGCGTGGCGCTCCCAGCCTCCGCGTCCGAGTTCGCGCTCGCGGCGGCGGGGCCACGGGCAGCACGATCGCGCGCTCGATGTCAGCAAAGCCCGGCTCAGGATCCAGGTCCGTGCCCTGGCGCCGAGTGAGCAGCCAGCGCGCGGCGAAGAAGATGATCAGCGCGATCAGCACCAGCGTAAGCAGCGACAGGATGACTGCCGCGGCCGTTGCCACCTCGGAGACCTGCTGGTCACCTGCTGGCCCTGGCCGGGCGATACGCTCGAACTCGTCGAACACCTGCGCCAGCGGTCCGGCGATCGGCCGGAGCAGGATGCTGGCCACCCAGATGATGAATGCGAGCGGGTACGCGAGCAGGCTGAGCAGCCACTGCAGCGGGCCAACCAGGGGCGAGATCATGGCCCCCAGCGGAATGCCGGCCAGCACCGCGACCGGAATGCTGAGCGGCACGATTGCGAAGCCCACGCCAAGCACCAGCCAGCGCCACGCCCGGCGCTGGCGCGCGTCGTCAACCTCGGCATGGAGAACGTTGAGGCGAGCCAGCCCGATGCCCACCACGGAGCCGGACAGGAACATGCCCGTGCCCCACATGGCCACCACGGCGAACGACAGCCACAGCTCGGGGCGGGCCACGAAGCTGGTGTAGGCCCACAGCAGACCCAGCACCAGGGGCACCACGCGCAGCATCTGCTCCAGGTTGTCCGCGGCCTTTTCGCCGACCGAGATGATGGCTCCGCGCAGCACGGCCAACCCGGCCAGCCAGCCCGAGAAGTGGACGCCCAGCGCGCTCTGCCAATCGCCGATCGCGAACAGGTCCTGGCCGGCCAATGACCCCACCGCGCCGCCGGCAATGACCGCGCCGATCAACAGCGGAGCGCCGATCAGGGTGTTGCGTCTGCCGGTCGCGCCGATGGCGACGCCAGCGGCGACGAACAGGCCCATCTCGATCGGGCCGATGATGGGCGCCTGCTTGTCAGCGATGACGGAGACCGCGCCGTACAGAACGGTCAGCCAGCCCGCCTCGGCAACCACGCGCAGCACGCCCGGCATGGCCGGCACGACCCGCTCGGAGATGGCCGCGCTGGCGCGCGACCTAAGCCGCCGGAGCACCTATCACCACGCTATGCGGCTTGCGCCCGTGTGACTCAACTGACGCGGCAAGACATGAGAGGCCGGCCCGGCGTCCGTCCTGCAGCGCGTCCGGCGGCGTACGGAACAGGACGAAGTGGACGGGAAAACCGGATGCCTGGAGGCGCCGCGCGATGCCCGCGTTCGAGAGCGGGTTGCGGCCGGACAGGATGACGATGGACGTGCCCCGTGCGACGCGCCGGGGCAGCCAGGCGAGCAGCTCCGCCAACGGCGCGGAGCTCTCCGTCGTCAAGCGCGCCAGCAGGTCGCCGATGCGCTCGATCTGGGCCCGGTCGGCGCGCGGCGGCAGCCACGCGAAGCGCTGCGTGGTGCGCGTGAAGCCGGCCGCAGCGAAGCCACAGGCGGCGTCGGCCACCACGTTCGCGCGCGCCATCGACAGCGCCGCGACGCAAAGGTCCTCGAAGAGCTCGTCGTCGTAGTTGAGCATCCAGTACGGACCCTCGACCGTTTGCACGTCCAGGACCAGGATCTGATGGCGCGACAGGGCCGGCTCGAACCGCTTGGCCTGGAGTGATCGCTCGCGCGCCGAAGCGCGCCAGTGGACCGTGCGCAGCGGATCGCCACTCTGGTGCGGCCGCACCCCGGCGAAGAGGGCCGGGTCCACGTACAGGCTTCGGCGCGCCCGGACCTGGGCCAGCGGCGATGCCTGCGGGCTGGCGCCCATGACGGGCACCATCAGCGGCCGGGCCAGGATGGTGATTGGCTCGTCAGGCACGTCCACGAACGGCGCCTGGGTACCGAAGTGCTCGGCGACGCGAACCCGCACCGGGCCTATCTCGTGCACGCCACGTCGCGTCGGCACCACGCTCACCCGGCGCGTGACGCGCTCGAACGGGCGCATCGGCCCGGCGGTGGACAGCTCCACGGCCGCCGGGCGCGTGGCCAGGTGCGCTGAGAGAGAGTCGTCCGAGCCTGCCCACGCAATCGGCAGGCGGCTCCGGTTCCAGAGCGACAGGCTGACCTGGACCGGGTCGCCCGTGACAGTGCTGCGCGGCGAGACAGTGCGCTCGTAGACGAGCTCGTCGAGCACCCGGCGCGGCCACCGGTCCGCGACCAGCCTGATGACCAGTAGCACGCCACCAATGAAGACGACCGGCGGAGAGGCCGAGCCCACGCCGATGACGATGATCAGCACCGCCAGGTTGGTCCAGCCGCTCACTGACGCGTTCCGGGAAGCGGCCGGTCAGGCCGATTTGGCGAGAGGCACTGGCGTCTGGGCGAGGACTTCGTCAAGAACCGCCGAGCGAGTGGCACCACGCAACTCGCGGTCCAGGTCCAGCACGAGGCGATGGGCGAGCACCGGCCGGATCAGGTGCTGGACGTCGTCGGGGATGACGAAGTCGCGCCCGTCGAGCGCGGCCCACGCCTGCGCGGCGCGGTACAGCGCCACTGCGCTGCGCGGGCTCGCGCCAAGGTGCACGTCGGCGTGCTCGCGCGTGGCACGCACTACTCCGAGCAGGTAGGTCTCGACGTCCTCGCTCACGTGCACCCGGCGCACGGCTGCCTGGACCTCGGCCAGCGTCGCTCCGTCCACCACCGGGCCGATCGAATCGAGCAGGTCGTCCCCATCGCGCAGCCGGCGCAGCATCTGGTGCTCGCCCGGCTCGTCCAGGTAGCCCAGCTCCACGCGCACCAGGAATCGATCCAGCTGCGCTTCGGGTAGCGCGAAGGTGCCCTCGAGCTCGATCGGGTTCTGCGTGGCCAGCACGACGAACGGCCGCGGCAGCGCGCGCGTCTCGCCGTCTACGGACACCTGGCGTTCCTGCATCGCCTCGAGCAGCGCCGACTGGGTGCGCGGCGTGGCCCGGTTGATCTCGTCGAACAGGACGACGTTGCTGAAAATGGGCCCGGGGATGAAACGGAACGTGGCGCCGTCCAAAACGCTGCTGCCGGTGACGTCCGTGGGCAGCAGGTCGGGCGTGCCCTGGACGCGCGCGAAACTCAGCCCCAACGAGCGCGCGAACGCCTTTGCGAGGAGGGTCTTGCCCACGCCCGGCACATCCTCCACCAGCACGTGGCCGCCCACCAGCAGCGCCGCGGTCAGGAGGCGCAGCGGCTGGTCCAAACCGACGACAGCCTGGGCGACTGACGCGCTCAGGCTTTCCCAGGTTCTGGCCGCGCTCGGGCTGCCCGCATCCGGTGACACGAGCGAAGGTTACTCGGCTGGCACGGCGAGCAGGCCGGTGACAACGGGCGCGACCAGCTCGACCCACAGTCCGTACTGCTTTCCGCTTGGATGGAGCTGATCGCCCGCCACCAGATCGAGATCCGCGGCGGCCTGGTCGGCGACCGACGAGATGTCGACGAACGCCATGCCCCGCGCGGCAGTTTCCTCGCGCATGATCCGGTTGACCTCCGCTATGCCGGCGCGCTGCGCCTGCGGGTTGCCGAAGTCCGCGCCGCGCGGGGTGCGCGTGTAGTCGGGCGTGGCAACGACAACGATGCGCTCGCGCGGCAGCTCCTCCAGCAGCGCCGCCAGGATCCGGGTCACGTTCGCGCGGTATTCGCTGGTGGGAACACGCTGGACGACGTCGTTGACGCCGATGAGCAGCGAAACGAACTCAGGCTGGAGGCCGGCCAGTTGGGGCAGCTGCGCATCGATCAGGTCGGCGCTGGTGTAGCCGTTGATGCCCAGGTTCGCGATCAGCTCGATCGGCACATCCGTTTGGGCGAGCCGCTCTACGAGCTGGTCAGGCCAGCGCTCCTCGCGCCCCACTCCGGTGCCGATCGTGTACGAGTCGCCCAGCGCCACGTAGCGCACGGCCGCCGGCGGGGCGAGCGACGACGAAGACGTTGGCTGAGGCGTCACCGCGATCTGGCTCGGGGCAGGATCGGCCGCTCCCGCGCAAGCTCCAACCAGCAGCGCGGCGAGCAGGACGGCACACGCGACAAGCGGCACACGGCGGAGTCTCGCACGCACCCGGACGCGTATCCTTAGCCGCATGCGGTGACGAGCGCCGCGACAACAAGGAGACGCGATGGCGCGCGCAATGTGGCGGGGAGCGATCCAGTTCGGCCTGGTGACCGTGCCCGTCAAGCTCTACCTGGCAACCGAGGCACGCGGCGGGCTCAGCTTCAACCTCCTGCATAAGGAATGCCTCAATCGCATCCAGATGAAGACGCACTGCCCCGAGCACGGCGAGATCTCGCGCTCGGACACGGTGCGCGGTTTCGAGTACAGCAAGGGCCAGTACGTGGTCATCGAAGAGGGCGACTTCGACTCAGTCCCGCTCAAGACGGTGCGCTCGATCGAGATCGAGCTGTTCATCGATGCCGACCGCGAATCGCAGGCGACGAGCTTCGTCAAGCAGGCCTACTACCTGGAGCCGGAGGCGATCGGCCGCAAGGCCTTCTACCTGCTCAAGTCGGTCCTGGCTGATGAGGGGCTCTCCGCGATCTGCAAGATCGTGCTCAAGGACCGCGAGGCGCTGGCAAGCATCAACCCGTACGCGAACACGATGCTGCTGTCCACGCTGTACTGGCCGGACGAGGTGCGCTCAACCGCGGAGCTGGAACTGCCCCAGGAGGACTTCGATTTCAAGCCGGCTGAGAAGCAGATGGCAGCCCAGCTGGTTCAGGCCATGCGCGGCGAGTTCAAGGCAGACGAGTACAAGGACGATTACCGCCAGGCATTGATGGCGGTCATCGAGGGCAAGGTGGCCGGCCAGCCACCGACGCGTCTAGAGGTGGTCGAAACACCGACCAAGATCGCCGACCTGATGAGCGTGCTCGAAGCCAGCGTGGCGGCGGCCCGCGAGGCCCGAACCCAGCGCGACTCGGCTGCCACCAAGCCCGGCGCGAAAGCTGCCAAGGCTGCCAAGCCGTCCAAGGTGTCCGATATCTCCGCCGGCACCAAGCGCAGCGCGCGCAAGCCTGCCGCCGCCGCGGCCAAGTCGGCCGCTGCCGAGCCCAAGCAGGAACGACGGCGCAAGACCGCTTGAGGCAGGCACCGCCCAGCCAGGCCGAGCAGCTTCCGCTTCGTTTCGACGCCGCCGCGCGGCGCGCCATCCCGGCGCGACTGCGGCCGATGGTGCCCGCGCGGGGCGATGCGCCCTTCGACGATCCGGCCTGGTTCTTCGAGCCGTGGTGGCCCGGGACCTCGGCGCTGGCCTATGTCGAGGACTTCCGTGTCCGGCTTGACATCGAGCACCTGGCCGACCCGATGGCGGCGTTCCCCGAGCTCGTCTCGATCGGCGAGCAGTTCGCGCACGACCAGGTCATCGCCCAGGGCGCGCTGCTCGTGCTGGACGACGAGGGCCGGCCGGATGAGGAACTCCTTCGCCAGCGCCTCGCCGATCCATCCTCGCGCGCCGGCACGGCTGCGTTCGTCGCCTCTGACTTGCTGTACGACCTGGGCGAGCCGCTTACCAGCCGGCCCTTCGAGGAGCGCCGGCGCCGGTTGGGCGAGATGCTCACTGATGGCGAGCGGTGCGTGATGAGCCGCGGCATCAAGGGCGATGGGACGACTCTCGCCGACGCGATCACCTCGATGGGCCTGACCCAGATCTCCGCGCGCCTGCTGGCCGGCCACTATCGCGTGGGAGCAGCTGACGCCGCCTGGCTGCGGGTGCCGGTGGTCGAGGCACCCGCCGCTCCCAACCGCCCGCTGCTCGCCCTGCTCCAGAAGCTGCCGCTCTAGGAGCGAAGCCAGGCAGCAGGTCCGCGATTTGACGCATAGCGGATGATGGGCACGGCCGTCACCACGGATCCGAGGGGGACACCTCTGTTGTCTGCGCGCATATACGCCATCCTCGCCGCAGCGTGCCTGTGTGTGCTCGGGACGCCCGCCGCGAGCGCCGAAGAGCCGACAACCACCACCGCGCAGCCAAACATCGTCGTCTTCTACATCGACGACGCGGCGCCGCACGACGGCCGGCTGTGGAACGATCCAGCGCGTACGCCGAATATCGTCGAGCGCTTCTACGACAACGGCTTCGAGTTCACCAACGCCATCGTGGAGAACCCGCTGTGCTGCCCGGCGCGCGGCAATTTCCTGACCGGGCTGCACACGCACAACAACGGCGTGGTCGCCAACGACGCGCGACTGTTCGACCCGTCCGTGCACATCGGCAAGTCGCTCAAGGACGCCGGCTACGCGACGATGTTCATCGGCAAGTACCTCAACAACAACCGCAACCTGACCGCCGCCGAGTGGCAGGCCCATGACGCCGGCTGGACGCAGCTCGACGTCTACAACGGCATCAACGGCTACTTCAACAACTACCTGCTCCACACCAGGCAGGGCGACATCAAGTTCGGCAAGTACCACTCGACCCAGATGGTCGGCGACCGGACCGTCATGCACCTGCGCGAGACGCCGCCTGAGCAGCCCGTATTCGCCGTCCTGTCCATCTACAACATGCATGGTCCGAACGTGCCCATGGCCCAGTTCAAGGGCGACCCGCGTTGCGCAGGCATGGCGCCCTGGTGGACGCCGAACTTCAACGAGGCGGACGTGTCAGACAAGCCGGCCGAGATCCAGGCGCTGCCGTTGCTGGCCGAAGTGGGCGGCTGGCCAATGGTCCGCTACTGCGAGGAGGTGCTCGGCATCGACAAGGTGGTCGGCGAGGTAACCGCGGAGCTGGAGGCGCAGGGCCGCCTGGATAACACGCTGCTGATCTTCACGGCGGACAACGGCGTTGCCTGGGGCGCGCACCGCCTGGGCCAGCAGAAGATCTACCCGTACACCACGCCCGTGCCGTTGTTCATGTCGTGGCCCGAGCGCTGGGGGGGCATCGACGCGATCACCGAGCACACCTCGAATATTGACCTCGCGCCCACGTTCTGCGATCTGGCCGGGCCCGCCTGCCAGTTGACCGGCTACCCACGCGGTCAAACCGGGCCAGATGGCGTGAGCCTGGTCCCCCTGCTCGATGGCGACGTTGCCAGCCTGGGCCGCGAGGCCGTGCTGGAGGAAAGCTACGAGCCCACGCGCAACTCGTGGACGGCGCTGCGCACGACCTCGCTCTACCCGAACGGTGAGTGGCACTACGTCGAGTATTCGACCGGCGAGCGCGAGCTGTACGACCTGGCGCTGGACCCGCATGAGCTGGACAACCTGGCCAACACTCCTGGTCACGAGGATCTGCTGGCTGACCTCGCTCAGCGGCTGGCCATTTTGCGTGCAGAGGGCCTGACCAGTGAGCGCGGCTCCATTCGCTTCGTCCAGTCAACCGTGCCCACGGACGCGCAGGACTTCTCATTCGGCGGCGACCTTGGCTCGTTCACGCTCGATGACGACGCGGATCCAGTGCTGCGCGACCAGGTCACGTTCGCCAACATTCCCACCGGCCCGTACACGATCACCCAGGCCCAAATTCCGGGCTGGACGCTCACGACGATCGGCTGCTCGGAGGAGGCTGCCGTCGATCCGGCGACAGGCACGGTGACGATCGACCTACAGCCGAATTCGGTCGTGGTGTGCACATTCAACAACGCCGGAGTACAGCCGGACGCGGCCATCGCCATCAACGCGCTAGGGCCGTGGAAGCTTGACGGTGTCTACTCGTCAGTGCCGGCGGAGGCACAACAGGTCAAGCGCAAGAACCTGAAGCGCAATGAGGTAGTCGATTTCCTTGTCCGAATCCAGAACGACGGCGGCCAGGTTGACAGCTTCACCGTGCGTGGTGCTGCGACCGGATCACAGCGCATGACCTTCCAGTTCCTGGACCCAGCGGACGTGACGGGCGCTGTCCTGGGCGGCACCTACACCGTCGCGAATCTCGCTCCCGGCGCGGAGGCCGGGCTGATCGTACGCGTGACCGTGGGCTCGCGAGCCAACTCCGGAGCGACAAAGACGATCGACCTCACGGTGACATCCAGCCTCAACCAACAGCGGATGGACGTCGTCCGCGCGATCGCCAAGCGCTGACGACCGTGCTCGCACGCCGACTCGCAGTGGCCCTCCTCGCCGCCTCCGTGGTCGGTGTCGGTGCCGTGGCCGCCAGCAACGACCTGTTGCCGAACGCGGCCCAGGGCCAGATCGATGCGAAAGGCGGCGCTACGAGGCCGTCAGGTCAGCGGTCACCCTCTGCTCCCGGCGCGCCCAGCCAGCCGAACATCGTCTTCGTCCTGATCGACGATGCCAGCCCGCACGACGGTCGCCTATGGGGCGACGGGCCGCTGGGCGACCCAGCGCTGACCCCCGCGCTGTACGACCAGTTCGTCGCCAACGGCGTCCATTTCCCGAACGCGATGGCGGAGACGCCACTGTGCTGTCCGGCACGAGCGAGCATCCTGACCGGGCTGCACACCCATAACCACGGCGTCAAGGTCAATGACGCGCGGCTGTTCAACCCTGCGGAGACTCTGGCCACGGCAATCGGCGACGAGGGCTACTCGACGATGTGGATCGGCAAGTACCTCAACAAGGTCGACCTTTTCACGCCTGAGCAGTGGATCCAGCACAGCGCCCCGTGGACGCACTTCGACGTCTTCGCCAACCCGGTCGACGACCGGAGCACGGCTTACTTCACAAACTACACGTTGTTCACGAAGGAAGGTTTGCTCACGCCAGCCGAGCACTCGACTCAGATGATTGCTGACCGCGCGGTGACTCACATCCAGGAGACCCCGATTGAGCAGCCGGTGTTCACGGTCCTGTCGATCTACAACACGCACGCCCCGCATATCGCAATGCCTCCCTTCGAGGACGACCCGCGCTGTGACGCGATGGCGCCATGGAACCCGCCCAACTACAACGAGGCGGACGTATCGGACAAGCCGGGCTATGTCAGGGAGAGGCCGCTGTTCCCCTACCCCAATGGCTGGCCCATGGAGCAGATGTGCGAGGAGATGCTCGGCGTCGACTGGGCGGTCGATCGGGTGACGGACGAGCTCGCCGCCCAGGGCCGGCTTGACAACACGCTGTTCGTTTTCGCCGCCGACAACGGCATGGACTGGGGCTCGCACCGCCTGGAGCTCAAGCAGACGCCCTACTCGGTGCCCATTCCGCTCTACTTCAGCTGGCCCTCAAAGTGGGGCGCGGGCAGCCGCACGATCGATGCCTACGTGTCGAACATCGACCTCGCGCCGACCCTGTGCGTATACGCCGGATGCACGCTCGGGCCATTCCCGGGTGGTCAGATCCGGCCTGACGGCGTCAGCCTGCGACCGCTGCTGGAGGGCACGGCAGCGAACCTGACGCGCGACGCGCTGCTCGAGACCAGCCATGACAGTCGAGTCTGGTTCGGTGTCCGGACGACGGACCTGAGCAGCCTCGGGCTGTGGCACTACGTGGAGTACGCCAACGGCTTCAAGGAGCTGTACGACCTGGAGGCTGACCCGTTCGAGATGCGCAACGTTGCCTCCGTTGGCGCGAACTCCAACGTCAAGGCAGCTTTGCGCCAGCGAATGACTGAGCTGCTGGCAGAAGGTCGTAACCCGAACGCGACGGCGAGCATCAAGATCGTCCAGGACACACTCCCCAACGCCGCGCAGGACTTCGCCTTCACTGGCGACCTGGGTAACTTCACCCTCGACGATGACTCCAACGCGACCCTCCCCCGGACGCGCACGTTCAGCGGCCTGACTCCCGGCTCGTACACGTTCAACCTGGCCGCGGTAACCGGCTACGAGCTGACCGGCATCACCTGCCCACCGCTGAGTGCCACGGACCTCGTGGAGCGCCGCGCGACGGTCCAGGTCCTGCCCGGCGACTCGGTCACGTGCACCTTCAAGAGCGCCGGCCGCCGGCCAGACGCGAGCATCGCCGTTCAGCCCGCAAACACCTTCAAGGGCAACAACGTGTATTCCACGTCGGCCGGCAAGAGCCAGACCCAACGCTGGGACGCCGCGCCGTCACCGGGCACGATCGATTTCACCGTCGCGCTCCAGAACGACGCCCAGCTGGTCGATTCGTTCACCATCAAGGCAACAGAGACGGGCCCGTCCCAGATTTCGGTGGCTTACCTGGTCAACGCGGTTGACGTGACGGCAGAGGTCCTGGCCGGCACCTACGCGGTCAACAACCTGGGCACTGGCTCCACGACGCTGATGACCGTTCGCGTGATCGTCGCGCCGGACGCGGCGACGGGAATAACGAAGAAAGTAGTGGTGCGCCAGACGTCGGTCGGCCATCCTCAGCGCCTCGACGTGGTTCGCGCGGTGATAACGCGCTGAACGCCGATGCCCGAAAGTCGGGCTGGTTGGCGGCGGGACCGTCCGTTACCATCCCCAAAAGGGAGGAGAGACCGCCGTGCGCATCGCCCCAGCGATGCTGGCTCTCATCGCCAGCTTGCTTTTGTTGCCTGTCGCTGCCGTGCAGCCCGCGCTCGTCCAGCCTGTGTCCGCGGCCAAGGGCTCGTGCACCAACTGGACGTCACGCTCTGAGCCGCCGCCCACGATCAGGGTCTACCGCGTCACGGAAGGCTTCGTCGAAGAGGTGGACTTCAAGCACTACGTGATGAACGTTGTTTCGCGCGAGTGGAACGTCAAGCAGGGCGCGCTCCGCCGTGCCGGTGCCGTGGCCGTCAAGCAGTACGCCTGGTACCACGTCCTGCACTACCGCGGCGGAAAGTTCGACGGCGCGTGCTTCGACGTGCGCGACACGACGGCCGACCAGCTCTTCGCCAACAAGCCCGCCTCGCAGATCCCCACGCGGGTCAAGAAGGCAGTCAACTCCACCTGGTCGTGGCGCCTGTACCGCGGCGACAAGTTCCCCATGACCGGGTATCGCCGCGGCCCGGACGTGGGCTGCGCGGACAATGCCGGCTACCGGCTATACGTCCGCTCGGCGCGCAAGTGCGCCAAGCAGGGATGGAGCGCCCAGGAGATCCTCGAGAAGTACTACACGGCGGATCTCGCCACGGACTGACGCTCGCTTCAACGCGCGCAACGTTCGGGGCGTTGCCTTCCGGCACATGGCACTCGAAGCGGCTCATCACGGGACCTGCGGTCAGTGGAACAGCCAGTGACACGCATCGAACCTCATCGCCAACGGCCACAGATGTGATGCCGAACGGAGGGTATGAGCGTGAGTGCGAGTGTCGCAAACAGGGCCTGGTCGTGGCGCAGCTTCGTCTGGGCCGGAGTAGTTGCCTCGGTCGTTGCCTGGGCCTGGGTTTGGTTCCGAGTAGGCGGCGCGACGGCCGTCATGTTGCTCTTCGCGGTCGCGACGGTGGTGCTCGCATCTCGCGGCACGGCCGGCATGCGGATCGCGCTCGTTGGACTCATGGTCGCGGGTTTCGCGATGCTTCTCGCCAGCATCTACATGATGTACACGCTGCTCCTTGCTGGCGGCACCGTGGTCAGCACGGTCGACGTGATCACTGTCGCGCTCTTCCCGCTGGTCGCCGCGATGGTCCTCCTGCTTGGCGCCACGGCAGGCTTCCGGCACGCCAGATCCTGACTCAGATTCGCCCTCGCGCGAGGGCTATTCGATAAATTCATGACTCCCTTCGAGCGACTCGGAGGGAGTCACTTTGTGGCCCGACGAAGCGGAGAGAAGCGCATGCCGGCAGACCTGGGATCCGTCTACCACCGCCTGAAACGGATCCTCGAGCCGTACGGCGAGGAGCTGCACGTCACAGACGATGGCCCGACAACCTACGCCATCGACTGCGCGCCGCCCGGCGAGCAGAACCCCACCACCTGGTTCGCCGGCCTGCGACTGGGCAAACGCTACGTCAGCTACTACCTCATGCCGGTCTACGTCGACCCCAGCCTGGCCGAGCAGATCTCCCCGGAGCTCAGTAAGCGCATGCAGGGCAAATCGTGCTTCAACTTCACGACGATTGACGATGGCCTCTTCGGCGAGCTCGACCGACTGACCAGGCTGGGCTACGAGCGCACTGCGGGCAACCCGCGCTGGGGCGCGAAAAAGCGCGTCGAACACGGCATGGCCCATCGCCGTGCAGGTGTGGAGTAAGTGGTGAGCCGCGAAGGACTCGAACCTTCAACCAGCTGATTAAGAGTCAGCTGCTCTACCATTGAGCTAGCGGCCCACGAGCCCGAATCCTACCTCACGGGATGCGCAGGCTCGCCTTGATGCCCATCAGCTCCGCCACTTGCCCCGGATTTTCGGTCGTAGACATCCACGTTCTCAAGCGGATCGGCGCGCAGGTCGTACAGGCGCGTGCCACGCCATTCGAGCAGGTGCCAGTCCGGCGTTCGGATGCCCCACCACGGCCCGCTCGAGCCGCGTCCGGTGTAGCCCCCGAGCGGGTGATCCTCCAGCATCCACTCGCGCCCGCCACGCCCGCCGCGCAGCAGACCGGCGAATGATTCGCCATCCGCCCAGCGCATCGAAGCCCGGCCAAGCTCGGCCAGCGTGGGCCCGAAGTCGATGTTCGAGACCAGCGCGTCAGTCGAGCCCTTGACCACGCCACGGCCGGCGAAGTAGACCGGCAGGCGACCGGCCTGGGGCACGTTTTTGAGCGGATAGCCGTCCGAACCCCACGACATGCCGTTGTCAGAGGTGAACATCCAGACCGGCTTGCGGCCCTGGCGCGCCATCTCGTCACGCAGGTCACCGACCATCTGGTCGACCGTCAGCAGCGAGCGGCAGATGCGGTTGAGCGGGAAACCGTTGGGCTGCTTGGTCCAGGAGTAGTCGCCCGGCTTCCACGGATCGATCCCGTCACAGCGTGGATCGGACTTGTAGCGCTGCTCAACGTCCGCGCGCCACGGGTGTAGGCGGCCATGGACTGGCCCATCGTTGGTGGATTGAGCCCAGTGCGGGGCGCGCGCGGCAAGCCACATGAAGACCGGCTGATTGGACGGTGCGCGCTCCAGCCAGCGAACGGAGCGGTTGAGCAGGAAGCGATCGTGATAACCGTGCGTCTCAGCTCGATCCTGGACCCACCAGCTGCTCCACACGTTGCCCATCCACGTACGCAGGATCGCGGCGCGATCCCAGCCGTCGGGCGACTTGTCCGCCAACTGGTCGGGGTAGTTGAGGTACTTGCCGGCCATGATCGTCCAGTAGCCGGCGTCGTGAAGCGCGGTGGCCAGGGTGCGCGACGGATCGAGCATGGTGGCGCGATTGGCGACGACGCCGTGGTTACGCGTGTGCTGGCCGGTCAGGAACGAGGCACGGCCGGGGCAGCACAGCGGTGTCTCCGAGTACGCGGAGTCGAAGCGCAGGCCGTTCTCCAGCCACAGATCGCGGATGTTTGGCAGCCGCTTTAGGACGCGCTCATCGATCGCGCCCAGGTCGTCAACCATGACAACGACGATGTCCGGCCGGCCCTGGCGCCGATCGGCCGCGGCTGAGAAGTGCGGCGCCGCGATCGCGAGCAGCACGAGGAACACGACGAGCAGCCGTCGCCTACCTGATCCGGAAACCGCCACTGACCCCTCCACCCCCTGGGACGTTAGTACCACTGACTGTGTAGTACGGAGGTCCGGTGCGCAACCCCATCGGCACGCTTTCGTTGATATTCGTCACCGGGGTGGATCGTGGTTTGGCATAGCATTCGACCGATGAACGACCACGCAGACCGCGCAGACGATCAGGCGACCGACCTGCCCGCCGACCTCAGGTATCCAACCGATGCCGGCGACGGCCAGGAGATCCCATCTGACGATGGCGAGGGCAAGACAACAGACACGACGCCCGACGAGCAGGTCGAGGAGGCGTCCGAGGATTCCTTCCCGGCGAGCGATCCGCCCAGCTTCACGGGCGGCTCCTCGAGCTAGCCTCCGGCCTCCTCCGCAGCGGCGATCTGGGCCAGGTACGCCGCGATCTCCGGCACGGCCAGCAGGCGGCGCTCGAAGTACTCGTTGACTGCGGCCATCGTGTCGGCGCGCAGCGACTCAACGTTCTCATCATGCTCGGAACTCGTCTTGCGGCCGCTCATTTGGTCGCGCAGGCGGAGCAGCTGGCTGACGACCCTGGCTTCCTGCGGGCCATCGAGCGCGTCGATGGCGGACATGATCAGCTGGTCCGTCTGCGCCACGAGCAGCTCCGACTCGAACGGAGAGTCCGCGCTCGACGCCTCGTCCAGCGTGCGGATGATCGCGGCCACCTGGTACAGCGCAGTGGTCGGCTCGTCGAACAGCTCGCGAATGTAGGCCGCCTCGGCGTACCTGCCGGAGAGGCGGAAGACGTTGTACAGCCGCCGCGCGACCTTGCCCCAGTTGGGGTCCTTCGACGCTGTACTTCCAGATCTCATGTTCCAGCTGGCCGACGTACTCGTCCACGACGTCGGCCGAGAGCTCCTTGACGATACGGTCGAAGACCGGCCGCGCGTCCGTGTCCAGGTAGACCTCCTGGAAGTAGGGATCCAGGAAGCCGTCGAGCGGCACGATCTTGCCGTCGGGCGCCTCCCAGGTGGGATCGATCACGTTGCTCGCGTTGGCCAGCTGGCCGCGCGTTGAGTCAGCCACGACCCAGTCGAGCTTTACCCAGCCCGGGTCCTGCGCGGCGTCGTGCCAGGTGACGGTCCTTGCCTCCCCGTCCGCGGTGGTCGCGTTCATCTGGCCGGCACTCACCTCCGCCGGGCTCCAGCTGATCGGGCTGCCGGCACGCTCGGTCTTGCCGTCCTTCGTCACGTCCGCGTCCCAGGTGCCCATCTTCACTTCCGACAGCCGGTGCGTGGGAGCCGACATCGTCGCCATCGCCTTGTCGCGCACGACGCGGGCCAGGATGCGACACGCTTCCTCGCGCGTGTCGGCCGTGATGTGGATGCGCTCGAAGAAGTCGGCGTCGGCCGGATAGGCGTGGATCCGACTCTGCGCGCTGGAGCCGGACAGGGCCAGCGCCGTCTGCACTCCGGGCTCGTTCTCGAAGCCGACGATCGGCGCGATGCGCTGGAAGCGGGCCATGTCCTCCGGGGCCAGGTCGAGCATCGACGCACGGTGGCCGAAGATGCCCGAGTCCACATCAACGACCACGTCTCCGCCGGCGGCCTCGGCGGCCATCGACTCGATCCACTTGTTCGCCTCGTCCGTGTCCAGCTCCACGCCCAGGCGCGACGCGGACTCGATCACGCGCGCGATCGCGTCGTCGCTGGTCACTGGTTGTCGATCTGCGCGCGCTGGAGCTTGCCCGAGTAGTCGACGTAGATCGACTTCCACTCGGTGAACGTGTCGAGCGCCACGTGGCCCGCCTCGCGGTGGCCGTTGCCGGTCTGCTTCATGCCGCCGAAGGGCAGGTGCGTCTCGGCCCCGATCGTGCCCGCGTTGACGTACACGATGCCCGTCGTGAAGTCGCGCATCGCCCGGAAGGCCGTGTTCGTGTCGCGCGTGTAGATGCGCGACGACAGGCCGTAGCGGGTGCCGTTGACGGCCATCGCCGCCTCCTCGTAGCCGTTGACCCGGATCACGGACAGGACCGGGCCGAAGATCTCCTCCTGGGCGACGCGATCCATCGGCTTCACGCCATCCAGGATGGTGGGGCTGGAAGAAGTGGCCGTGCTGCAGGCCGTCCGTCGTCGCGCTGTCGCCACCTGCGATGAGTCGGGCGCCCTCGTCCGTCCCGATGCCCACGTATCGGCCCACCTTCTCCAGCGCGCCGGCGTTGATCAGCGGGCCCACGTCCGTCGGTTGGCTGCCGCCCGTCGCCGAGGCGCATCTGGCGGGCACGATCGGCCAGGCGGCCGATGAGGTCGTCGGCCACGCTGTCGTCGACCACCAGCCTGCTGCACGCGGTGCAGCGCTGGCCGGTCGTGCCGAAGGCGGACCACAGGATGCCGTCGGCGGCCAGGTCCAGGTCCGCGTCGGCCATGACCGCGATGGCGTTCTTGCCACCCAGCTCGAGCGAGATGCGCAACAGCGCGCTTGGCGCCGCGGGCGGATATGTCGCGCCCGGTGTCGCCGTTGCCGGTGAAGCGAGATGACGTTCACGTCCGGGTTCTCCACGAGCGGCATGCCCACTTCGCTGCCTGACCCGGTGACCATGTTGACCGTGCCCGGCGGGAAGCCCGCTTCGTGCATCAGCTCGACGAGCAGCGCCGCGCACTGGGGCGTGTCGCTGGCCGGCTTGAGCACGACAGTGTTGCCTGTGATCAGGGCGGCCGTCATCTTCCAGCACGGGATGGCGATGGGGAAGTTCCAGGGCGTGATGATCCCGGCCACTCCGATCGGCTGGCGGATGCTCATTGCCCACTTGTCGGGCAGCTCCGAAGGAGTCGTCTCGCCGAACATGCGACGTCCCTCGCCGCCCATCAGGTAGGCGATGTCCACTCCCTCCTGGACGTCGCCGCGTGCCTCTGGCAGGACCTTGCCCATCTCCCTCGTCAGCTGCTGCGAGAGGCGCTCCTTGTGCTGAGCCAGGAGCGCGCCAAAGTTGAACATGATCTCGCCGCGCTTGGGCGCGGGCATGGCGCGCCACGCCGGGAGAGCCTCCTCCGCCGCACGCACTGCGGCGGCAACGTCCGAGGCGTCACTGGCCGCGAAATGCCCGACCAGGTCGCGCTGATCCGCCGGGTTGCGTGATTCGAAGGTGCGGCCGCTCTCCGCCGGGCGCCACTCTCCGCCGATGAAGTTGCCGAACGTCCTTGCTTCGCTGGCCGAGTTGTCTGCCGCGGGTTCTATCGTCTGGGTCACGCCGCCATTCTAGGCGGGCGTCAGTCGGCGATCTGCTCCGGCGTCGGCTGTGGCCCACCTGGCGCCGGCTCGAAACGGTGCTCGAACGCGCGCAGGTGAAAGAGCGGCGCCAGCGCCACGGCGAGCAGGATGAGCGTGGCGACCAGGATGCCGTCGAACGCGAACGCGTCGGAGGCGACGCCACCGATGAACGACCCGACGATCTGGCCCACCGCGAGAAAGACGCTGTACAGGCCCATGATCGCGCCGCGGTCGTCGGGAAATGCCTCCGAGATGTCCGCCAGCAGCCCCAGCGCCGCTGGCGTGGCGCCGGCCAGCACGAACAGCCCGCCCGCAATCGCCGGCAGACCGAGCACGAACGTGATCGGCTGGCTGAGCCCGAAGACTCGCTGGACGTCCGGCGCATGGTTGACGAACAGGGCGCCCAGAACGAGCACGGCACCGCCGATCAGGCCGTAGAGGATGATCGTCGTGCGCCGGTAGCTCTTGAATCGGTCGCCCCAGTAGACGAGCCCGGCGACGAACACGATCCCGGCGACGACCAGTCCGCCGGTGACCTGGAGGGAGCTGAAGCCGCCGGCCAGCAGCTGGCACGAGAACCATTGGTCGGGCTGCACGCAATCGTTGAAGATCGGGTTGGGAGTCCGAACCAGCGCGAACAGGCTCTGCGACGCGTACAGGCCGAGCGCCGCGTTGACCGCGATCCACGTCGGCGCGAGCAGCCACACGTGGGATTGGCGGACCAGGTTCCAATAGCGGGCCCAGCCGTAGCTCGAGCGTTCGTGTGGGCCGGCTGGAGCCTCGGGCGCAGCGACGCCATAGCGATAGATCAGCCACGAGCCCATGTAGAAGGCGCCGTTGATGAAGAAGGAGACGGGTCCCAGCAGCCAGAAGACGCCCGCCGCGCCCAGGCCCGCGCCGAGGCCGAAGATCGTGGCCAACTCGAACCGCGCCGCGACCTTGCCGCGCAGAGTCTCGTCGTCCGCGGTGGACCGCGCCACGAAGCCCAGGATGCTCGGCACGCTTGCCGCCGTCGAAGCGCCCTCGAGCACGCGCGTGAAGCCGATGACGATCAACGCGACCGAGAACAGCGCACCCGCCGTCACGGCCGGGGCATCGCCGATCAGCAATAGCGGCACGAGGCCGGTCAGCACGACCGCAACGGCGCCGAAAAGCGGCCCGTACTGCATCACGCGGTGAAATCCCTGGCGATCGGAAAGCAGGCCGAAAGGCGGCGACAGAGTCAGCTCGGCGACGAAGAACAGCGCATGGAAGATCGCGACTGCGAAGGCCGAGACCTCCTGGCCGCCGAACTGCTCGAAGTCGGCCAGGAAGTAGACCAGCATGCCGCCGGTCAGGCCGGTGCTGAAGCGAAGCGTGAACGTGCCGAAGAGGACGTTGCGGATCGAGCGTTCCATGACCAGCCTCAGGTGATCGGGATCAGGCCCAGAATGGCGTCACGAGCAGGCCTGCGATGAGCACTCCGCCCAGGAGCAGCACGCCCAGCACGCGAATTAGCGGCATCAGCGCCCTACGCGACCCATCCGGCGCGCCGCCGATGCGCTGCCAGAAGGAGCCCAGCGTCGCCGCCCCGCGCGGAGTGATCACGAGGCCCAGCCAGGCACCGCACAGCAGGCCGCCGACGTGCGCCGCGTTGTCGATTCGCGCGAAGCCACCGATTCCAAAGCCGATGACCAGGTTGATCACGATCAGCACGCCGATCTGGCTGGTCAGCGAGCGCGCCTGCCGGCCCAGCGCCGGTTTGTGGAAGTAGGTTGTAGCGAAGACGAGCCCGAACAGGCCGAACACCGCACCGCTCGCGCCGACGCTGGGATTGGCGAAGAACAGGTAGCTGGCGATGCTGCCGCCGACGGCCGTTATGAGGTAGATCGCGAGGAACGTGGCGTGGCCGTAGAGCGACTCGGCCAGCGGGCCCACGATCCACAGCGCGTACATGTTCATGAGCAGGTGGAATAGGCCGCCGTGGACGAGCGTCACGGTAAGCAGGCGCCAATACTCGCCCTCGGCCACGGCCGGCTTGACCAGCGCCAGCAGATCGATCAGCAGGTCGCCGCTGGGCGTGAAGAAGGTGGTCAGGCTGACGGCGGCCGTGGCGCCGATGATGGCGTAGCTCACGAAGGGGCTGAAACCGCCCCGGGCACGGCCGAAATAGCGCTGCGCGCTTCCGGTGTTGCCCAGCTCCTTGTTCAGCCAGCCCAGCCGGGACTGGATCGCGGCGCGTTCCTCGAACGGCGCGCGCGGTTCCGCCTCTCGATAGGCGCGCGCGGCACCGACCAGGTCCTCCTGGCGCACGCGCGCGCCGGCGAGAGCGACCCAGGCCTCCCAGGTCAGCGGGTTCTCGGGAGCCTGGGTCGCCACGATCCACGATTGGAGCGCGCCCTCTTCGTCGTCGAGCCGGTAGCGCGCATCGGCCAGGCCCAGCAGCGCACTTACGTGCACGATCGGATCGCTGTTGCCGACCATGCGCGAGAACAGGCCGGCGGCAATCTCGTAGTCGCCCCGCGCGGCGGCTTCGCGTGCCTCTTCAAGGACCTGGCGGGGCTCGGGAGTGGACATCGGCGCCGAGTCTATCGGCCGCGGCCATGCGACTCCGGGAAGTGGCGCGCCCGGCAGGATTCGAACCCGCGACCTGATGGTCCGAAGCCATCCGCTCTATCCACTGAGCTACAGGCGCCCGTCCAGATTGTAAGGTCCGTCCCATTCGGCCCGATTTGTGAAACCGAAGTGCAAGGGGCAAGTGGTGATCGCTGGCGCGAACTTGGGGTCATCTCGGCTTTCATCACGTCGTGGCTAGTGCACCCGGTGATGTGGAGTTGAGCGGGCGCGACGCGTCGGCCGGCGGCCACGTCGTCTTCCTCGACGGCGACACCGTCCTGCTCGCCGTTCACCAGGGCAAGCGCGGCGTGGAGCTGGGCCTCCAGGCTGATCTGGACGAGGCAATCGGCCGGCTCTCCGAAGCAGCGGACAAGATCGTCGTTCTGCTCGAGCCGCCCCCGGCGGAGAACCGCGCAGCGCTCGACACCGGCCTGAGGTTGGACCTTGTGCGCGACGGCCTGGGCGACACGGCAGACGCTCTGATCATGGTCGTCTGTCCCCATGGCGACAACGACACAGAGCCAGACGCATGCCACTGCGCGAAGCCGAACGACGGCCTGATCAGGGTGGCGACTGAGCTACACGACCTGCCGCTCAGAGGCGGGTGGTACGTGTCGGCCGACCAGGAGGGCGTGGTCGCCGGGCGCGCTGCAGGCCTGCACACGATCCGCATCGGACCGATGGGCGTGGATCACCTGAGCAATGTCCACCGCGCGGACTACGAGGCGCGCGACCTTCTGGACGCCGCCAACCACATCCTCATGGAGCAGTTCGCCCGCTAGAGGTCGGACGATCTCCGTCTCACGAGCCACCAGCCCACGGGCAGCAGCCCAGCGGCGATGGCAAGCTTGACCACGTCGCCGGCGACGAAGGGCAGCAGGCCGTTGCTCACGCCGGCGCCCAGGTCCATCCCGGTCGACACGATCAGCCACGGCACTCCGACCATGTAGATCACGGCATTGCCGAGCAGCATGGCCGCGATCGCGCCACCAATTCTGCGGTCCCAGCCGAGCTCGGCCAGGCGGCCGACCAGCCCGCCGGCGACCAGGAAGCCGATCAGGTAGCCACCCGTGGGCGCGAGCGAGAATGCGCCGCCGCCCACGCGCAGGATCGTGTCCAGGCCGGAGCGATAGACGCCGGTCGTGGCATCCAGCGCGAACACGGGCGCGCCCACTATGCCCAGCAGCAGGTACAGGCCCACGGACAGGAGGCTGCGCCGGAAGCCGAGCAGCGCGCCGCCGAACAGCACGCCGAATGTCTGCAGCGTCACGGGCACGAACAGATTGCCCGGCAGGTAGAAGCTGAATTCGCGCGCCGAGCACGATCAAAAGCGTGCCCACGGCGACCATCAGCAGATGGCGCTGCCACGAGCTGGCTCGCTCGCCGAGACGGATGGGCACCAGGAAGTCGCCGAGCGTAATCCCTCGCTCGAACGGCGGCACCCGGGCCAGGCGCGTCGCTATCACGGCGCTAGGCTATCAGCGCAGTTCCACCCCGCGACCGTGGCGCGCAACACTCCCAGTGTTGGAAAAGCAGGTTTCAGCGCTCGTCGTGCTGCCTCCGCTAGCAGGGGCGCGGTGTGCGAGCGTGGCGACAACGGCGTTCACGCTCACTGACGCGGCATGGCCGGGCCGGGGAGCGACCGAAAGCTACCGAAAGCGATCCCGCAACACTGGGAGTAGTGCGGCCGCGGCCTACGGAGCGAGCCACCGGCGAGCGGGGCTACTCGGCGATGCGATCCGTGATGCTGAACGCGAGGCGGCCCATGTTCAGCTCGAACAGCTCCACGTCGAGCTTGTGCTCGCCCGCCGGCAGAGGCTGGCCCTCGACGTGCAGCGTCACTTCGTCGCCCTTGAAGACGCTGACCGGCTTGAGGCGGCTGACGTCCGTGGCCTTGATCGGCGCTTCGTCGCCCGATCGCCGCGCGGTGACCGCATCAGCCGGAATGTCGCGATCGTCGACGCGCAGCCGCCCAACGCCAACGAGCGTGCCCGCGCCCATCGGGTTCGTGGCGCGCAGCTCGAAACCGGACTCGGTGTTGCGCAGCGACCCGGCGACGTAGAACTGGCGCGCGATGAAGCCTGGAATGTTCACTGCAGAAGGGTAGCGGGACGGCTGGCGGCAGGGCCCGAGCGGCGAGCCATGCGATACTTTGCCGTCCCACGGTGGCCATAGCTCAACCGGCAGAGCATCGGATTGTGGATCCGAAGGTTATGGGTTCGACCCCCATTGGCCACCCCAGCTCCTCACGCTGCGACGGAACCATGCGCCGCGCCGAACGTCTAGCGGCCATGAACAGTGTCGCCCGACTCAGCATCCTGCTCCTCAGCCTCGCCGCCCTCGCCTGCAACATGGCCCCCGGCGCGTCACCCACACCCACTCCGCCATCCAGCCCCTCCCCGTCGCCGTCACCCACACCGCTGCCGAGCGAACCGCCGGCCGGGCTCGCCGGGCGAACCTTCATCTCCGTCGCGGTCACTGACGACGGCGAGCCGCGCCCCCTGGTCGCGGACACGGACATTCGGCTGAACTTCGACGGCACCAACCTGGGCGCCAGCGCCGGATGCAACCAGATGGGCTTCACGTACAACCTCGACGGCGATCGGATCATCGCCAGCGGCGGCGCAATGACCGAGATGGGCTGCGACCCGGCGCGCCACGCTCAGGACGACTGGCTCTCCACCTTCCTGGGCAGCGGAATGACCTACCAGCTGACGGGGCACGACCTGGTGCTCACCAGCGGGACGACCGTTATCACCCTGCTCGATGAGGAGTCGGCCGATCCGGACCGCGGGCTGACCGGCACGACGTGGCTGCTCACGACCATCTTCAGCGGCGGCCCGAATGGTGCGGCCGTGAGCATCCCCAACGGCGTCGCCGCCACGCTGCTCTTCCACGACGACGGCACGGTCGACGTCCAGCCCGGCTGCAACCAGGGCAGCGGCGACTACACCGTCAATGCCGACACGATCACCTTCGGTGACATCGCCCTGACGGCGATGGGCTGCCAGAACGCGCAGGGCCAGGTCGAGGCGGACGTCCTGACGGTGCTCGGTGCGGGCGCCGTCCAGTACACGATCGATGCCGGCAGCCTGACCCTGGAAACGCCCGCCGGCGGGCTCCAGTTCACGGCGCAGTAGCGGCCTTCACGGCGCAACCGACGGTCGCAGCCGGCCGCGAATCGCGGCCAGCGGCACGATCGCCAGGGCGATCCCGCAGATGACCAGCGCCACGCCGAACAGCTGCAGCACGGACGGCGTCTCGTTGATCAGCACAATGGCGAACAGGACGGCCAGCACGGGCTGGGCGAGCAGGATGATCGAAGTGACCACCGCGGGCAGCCTGGGCAACGAGAGCGAGATGAACAGGTAGCCGGCCGACTGGGCGCTGATGCCGAGCAGGATCAGCCACATGTGCGCCGGCCAGCTGGGCACAAGGTCGATCGTGCCCAGGGCAATGCCCACGATCAGCGCGACGACCAGCGTTGACGCAGTCGAGATTGCCACCGGCTCCGCCGCGCGGCGTCGACCTACGTGGCGGATGACGATCAGGTACGCGCCATAAGACAGCGCCGTGAGGATGCCCAGGAAGACGCCCAGAAGCGGGTCGGCGCCGTAGCTGTCGCCACCCAGGACGCCCGCGATGAGGACGATCCCGACCAGGATGATCGGCAGTGCCAGCAACGTCCGGCGCGACGGGCGCTCGCCGAAGATGATCCACGCCAGGAAGCCCACGACGACCACCTGCAGGTTGCCCAGCACCGTTGCGAGGCCCGCGCCCACGGCCTCGATGGCGTGGTGCCAGGTCAGGATGTCGGCCGCGAAGAGAACCCCGGCAAATGCCGCCAGACCCATCCCGCGGCGCGTCATGGGGCCGCGCACGCGGCGCTCGGCGTATGCGGCGAGGAGCAGGATGGGCAATCCGTAGAAGGCTCGGAAGAACGAGCCCGTCTCCGGGCTCACCTCTGACAGCCGGTACAGCACGGCGGAGAACGAGATCGAAAGCGCGCCAAGGAAGGCGGTCAGGCGCGGGTGGTCGCTCAGCAGCCGGACAACAGATCTCACCAAGGCGAAATTACTGCTCCAGCCTAGGAGGGCATGTCCACGGAGCCGGCGTACTTGGCGTGGCGCTCCACGTAAGCCCTGATGAACGGGCAGATGGGCGTGACTCGCAGGTCGCGCGCCAGCGCATCGTCGAGCGCGGCCCTGGCCAGGCTCGAACCGACACCCTGGCCTTCGTGCTCAGGCTCGACCACGGTGTGGGTGAAGATGACTCGGCCGGGCTGCTCGCGGTATTCGGAGTAGCCCAGAACGTCGTCGCCGGAGCGCGCCTCCCAGCGCCGCGCATCCTGCACATTGACGATCTTCAGCTGGTCGACGGGCGGCGGGGCATCGGGCATCGGCGAAGGGTATCCTCGAATCGGAGACAGCCATGACCGAGCCCACACCGAGCGCATCCACCCACCCCGACCAGCCGGCGCCCACGCCCAGTGGGCCCGTTTCCGTCCTCAAGTGCGCGGCGTGCGGCAGGCCCAACAAGATCCGCCCGAGCAGGCGCGGCGCCCCGCATTGCGGCAGCTGCTCCAAGCCCCTGCCATGGCTGGTCAACGCCACGGACGAGACATTCGACATTGAGGCCGCGGCGGCACCGGCCGTCGTTGTGGACCTGTGGGCGCCATGGTGCGGACCGTGCCGGGTCGTGGGACCCATCCTGGAGGACCTGTCGCGCGAGTACGCCGGCCGGCTGAAGGTGGTCAAGGTCAACGTGGATGAGAACCAGGCCACAGCGCAACGGTTCCAGGCGTTCAGCATCCCGACCATGGTGGTCATCAAGAATGGCGGCGTCGTAGATCGGATCGTTGGCGCGATGCCCAAGGGCGCGCTGACGGCCAGGCTGACGCCACACCTATAGGTGGAGGCCGAAATGAAGATGCCCAAGACGACCGATGAGGACAAGGCCGCCTTCCGAGCACTGGTGCCGGACGACGAACGAGTGCGGATCAAGCCCATGTTCGGCAGCCTGGCGGCGTTCGCGGGCGACCAGATGTTCATGGGCACGCTGGGTGGCGAGATCATGATCCGCCTCGGCGAGGACGACCGGCAGGCGGCGCTGGCGGCCGGCAGCAGCGTCTTCGAGCCCATGCCCGGTCGCCCCATGCGCGAGTACGTGACGGTCCCCGGCTGGCGCGACAACCCGGCCCGCGTCGGCGAGCTGGCCACGCTATCCATGGACTACGCGCTCAGCCTGCCGCCCAAGAAGAAGTGACGTAGAGGCGAGTCTCCCGAAATAGGAAGAGGCCCGCCTCGCGGCGGGCCTCTCCTTGTGTCTCGGCCAGTGGCTAGCGGCTCTTGGGCACCGTGACGGTGACCGTTTGGGTGGTCGCGTTGCCGCATGAGTCGGTGACCTGGTAGGTGAGCGTGTAGATCCGCCCGTTGCCCGTTCCCGAGCGTTCCGCACGGAGCTTCACGTTGAACGTCCCCACGATGACGATGTCGTTCGCCGTGTCACCATCGCCCAGGCCGTTGTCCGGCTCGTTCGAGGTGACTGACAGCAGCGTCACGGTCGGGTTGGCGTCAAAGTTGTCCGCGGCGTTTGCCGTCACGGTCACGTTGACGTACTTGTGGTTGGGTGGCCAGATGCTGTTCGGGCTGGCGCTCAGGGTAAGCGTCGGCGCGATGGTGTCGCACACGTCCAGGCCGACGATGACCGGGTCGTGGTCGGACGAGCGGAAGGCGTTCGGCTCATAGAGCGCGTCCTGTGCGGGCGGCTTGAAGGACGTGTCGTAATCGAGGACGTCCGGCTCGTCGGCATTGATGTGCCATTCGGCCGCGCCCGTCACCTGGGCGGTCAGGCTGGCGCTGGCCAGGGCGTGATCGAGGTAGCCCACCTGTCCGTCAAAGACGTACGAGTAGGCGTGCTCGCCCAGGAAGTGCTCGATCAGGTTGGTGTAATCGTCGGCCGTGCCGGCGATGTCGTCAGGCCCTGCCTTGATCGCGTCGATGGGGTCTTCCATGGCGTACGAGTTGAGATCGCCGATGATCAGGAAGTCCGGATCACCGCTGCCCGTCGGGTCGCCCGCCAGCCAGTCGACGAGCGCCTGGGCGGCCAGGGTCCGAGTGCCATTGCAGTTCCCGGAGCCGTCGCCGGTATCTGGGTCACCAACGTCGTCGCACGCCGAACCCTTGGACTTCAGGTGGTTGACGGCCACCGTGAACACTCCGCCAGTGGAGTTGTCCATGAACGTTTGCGCCAGCGCTGGCCGGCTCTTGGTGTCGATGAAACGTGGGTCGTCAGCCGAGTCGAGCGTCTCGAACCCGCCGATCGGCGTGACAGCGCCCGGCTTGTAGATCAGCCCGACACGGATCGCGTCGGTCCCGATCGTGCCGGTGTTGATCGCCGCGTACGTGCCTGCACCCAGGACGGCGTTGAGCCCGGCGACGATGCCGTTCGGCCCGCCGAGCGGATCGACGCCGGTCGTGTTCTCGATCTCGTTAAGTCCGATCACGTCTGTGTTCAGCCCGGCCAGCGCGGCAATCAGCTTGTCGCGCTGACGGGTGAACTCATCGGGCTGATTGGTGTCATGTCCGCGGCACTCCATGCTCTGCGACGGACCGCACTTGTTGTCCAGCGGACCGCCGGACTCATCGCCAGTGATGAAGAAGTTGAGCGTGTTCATCGCCGCCACGGTGGCGTTGCCGCCGACCGGAGTGGGTGACGCGGGCCGCCCGTTGACCGGCGTGTACTGAGCCGAGCCCGTGGGCTGAATGCGGTACAGGCTGAAGTCAAAGCCGAGCACTCCAACCGCGTTCTGGACGATGTCTCCACCGCGGAAGCGATTGCTGAGCGAGAACGCGGCGCCGTTCGGATGGCGAATGGAGGGCGGATTCTGGCTGCCCAGTCCGTCGTCAAGGGTGATCCGGCTGAGCGTGTTTGCAGCGGCGCGCGCGAAGTAGCCGGCAGAGCCGGGCTCTTCAAGCGCGGTCGGGGTGAATGGTCGATCCTCGCCGGCCAGGGGCAGGGCAAGCACGAGCTCGCCGAAGCGTTCGTAGTTGAAGTACTCAGCGATGACCAGCTGCTGGTCGAAGTTGACGTGCATGCCCTCATAGCGCTCGAGGGAAGTCGAGCTGGCCATGGGCAGGCTCACGTTGACGGCCGCGGGCACCGCCGCCGGTCCACAGTTGACGATGTTGCCGCCCGGCACGGCGGATCCGTCGCTGTTGCTGCCGTTGATCGTCGTTTGATTGAAGCGCTCGCGCGCAAATCCGGTGACGCGCAGCACATCCCCGATGCTGACCGCGTTGTCGCTGTTACCGGTAAAGACGTAGATGCCGTCTGACGTGGCCGTGTCGCCATCGCCGGTTGCGTCCTGGAGATAGAAGCCCTGGATGCCGGCCGTGGTCGGTCCCTCGAAGTCGCCCACAACGACGCCTTCCGTGGTCAGGTTGCCGGTGATCGCGGCGGCGCTGCCGTTGCCCTGGATGGCATAGATCGGCGTAAAGGCGTCATCACAGACGTTGCCGGCCGTGGTGAAGCTGAATACGTGATCGGCGGCCATGTTGTCGGGCGGATCATTTCCGTCCTGGTCCATGACCTGGGCCGCGACGATCGTCACGGTGCACAGGTCCAGGTCACCAAAGCTCGCGGCCGGGTCCAGCGTGAACGTTGTCGGTCCGCCGCTCGACGTTGCGCTGTGTACGCCGCTGCCGCATGAGATATTGAACCAGCCGCCGGACACGTTGACCGGCTCGCTGAATGTGATCTGGATGTTCGTGTTCGCGGCCACGCCATTCGCGCTATCAGCCGGATCCGTCGACACGACGGTAGGAGCAGCATCTCCGCCGGCGCACGCGTTGAGCGGCGAGGAGGTGTTGCGCGCCGCCGGGGTGACGGCGGTGAAGTCGGCGCTGTTGTTATCGGTGTCGGTGCAGCCGCCACCTGCGCGCAGGGCTGCCGTGGAGTTGGTCAGGGCGGGCGCGGGTGACCCCTCGGAGAAGTTGGCCGTGCCGTACCCGACCAGATCGACGATGCGGGCCAGTGCCGCAGCCGAACAAGGCTGTCCCGAGCTGCCGTTGCAGCCGAGGCCGGTCGTACCGGTCGCCAGAGCCACCTTGCCGGCCGAGCCGCTCATCGCGATGGGCGTCGGATCGATCAGGTCGGGCGTGGGTAGTGCAATGCCGTTACCCGTGCCGGCTCCCTCCTGGACGAGGTAGTACTGGCCGGGTGCGAGGCTGACAGCCGGCAGCTCGGTCAGCTGCGTCGTGCTGGCACCGAAGAAGCCCGTGCCAGCCGAGCTCGCGTACTGGATCGACATTCCGCTCAGGCTCGCGGCTGATGAGCCGCGGTTGAAGATCTCGACGTAGTCGTGCGTGTAGGTAGCACCGCTATTGCCGCCGCCGCCGTAGACCTGGCTGATCACGAGGTCCGGTGAGACGGCCGCCACGCGCTGCGGCGAACCGAGCGGCACGAACGCCGCCATAAGAAAGATGCCGATCATCGTTGACGAGAATCGGCGCGTGCCCGTGCCCATCTTGGCCCTCCCCTGCTGCCGGGTGACCGGCAGTTCACGCGCACAGCCCCGAAATGCTGGGCGCCGGGGCGGGCGTGAGCGAGGCCACTCTAGCCCCTAATCGGACCCCTGGACAACGCTATTTGCGGCCGCGGGCCGATTCAGCGGCGCGGGCTGGCCAGGGCCAGCAGCCAGCGCACGATGACCGCGCCCACAAAGGCGACGACGAGCGCTCCGATCCAGCCGTAGACCTCGTTCTGGCCCAAAATTTCGCGCGCCAGGAAGCCACCGACGATGCCGCCCAGGACGCCTATCAGGATGTTGGCCAGGCAGCCACCGGGCGTTCGATCGCGCACGACGAGCCCCGACAGGGCGCCGGCCAGGAAGCCAATGATGATCCAGCCGATGATGCCCAGGACCGGCATCGGTCACCTCCAATCGTTATGAATTGGAGCCATCGTAGCGGTCGTTCACTGGGGCCGGCGGTGCTACGATCTTGGCCGAGAGTGGTCGCGCCGCATTGGACCGAAGCCGGGCCCGGCTTACGACACTCTGGGAGGTTGTGGCATGGCGACGGTTACCTTCGACCACGTCTGGAAGCGGTACGGCGACGTGACTGCCGTCAAGGACCTCTCGCTGGACATCCAGGACGAAGAGTTCCTCGTGCTCGTGGGACCGTCCGGCTGCGGCAAGACGACCGCGCTGCGAATGATTGCCGGCCTGGAGGAGATCAGCGAGGGCGAGCTCAAGATCGGCGACCGCGTGGTCAACGATCTCGCGCCCAAGGATCGCGACGTGGCGATGGTCTTCCAGAGCTACGCGCTCTACCCGCACATGAGCGTTTTCGACAACCTCGCCTTCGGCCTGAAGCTGCGCAAGGTGCCCAAGGCGGAGATCGACAAGCGCGTTCGCGAGGCAGCGGCCACGATCGAGCTGACTGACCTGCTCGACCGCAAGCCCAAGCAGCTCTCCGGCGGCCAGCGCCAGCGCGTCGCGCTGGGCCGGGCGATCGTGCGCGAGCCCGCCGTATTCCTGATGGATGAGCCACTCTCCAATTTGGACGCCAAGCTGCGCGTCCAGACTCGAGCGGAGATCGCGCGCCTGCACCAGCGCCTGCGCACGACGGTCGTCTATGTCACGCACGACCAGGTCGAGGCAATGACGATGGGTGACCGGATCGCGGTCATGAACTTCGGCGTGCTGCAGCAGGTGGGACCGCCGCAGGAGCTCTACGAGCGCCCCAGCAACAAGTTCGTGGCCGGCTTCATCGGCAGCCCGGCGATGAACTTCATCAATGTCTCAGCCAAGACGGACAACGGCCGGACGACCCTCTCGAACGCCAACCTGGACATCCCGGTCCCGGATCGCATGAAAGCGGTCGTGGGCTCGGAGACGGCCGAGCTTACGGCGGGCATCCGGCCCGAGCACTTCCAGATCGTCGACGGCACGCCGCCCGGTGACGGAGCGACGCTGCGCGCCAAGACTGACGTGGTCGAGTTCCTGGGCAACGAGGAGCTGCTCCACGTTCGCGTGGGCGAGCACGACCTGGTGGCAATCGTGGAGGCCTCGCACCGAGTGCGGCCGGGAGACGAGCTGGACCTGTGGGTACCGCTCGAGAAGATCCACCTGTTCGATGTGGAGCAAGGCAACGCCCTGCTGATCTGAGCGCGGGGGCTTACCCGGCGACGGCCGCCGGCGCCGCGGACACGTCGCCGAACAGGCGCGCGCTGGACCGCTCGATCTGCTGGCCGCCGCCGCGCTTGGCGTTGTACATCGCAGCATCGGCGGCCGAGAGCAGCTCGGTCGAGGTGCGCCCGTCGGCGGGGTAGACGGACAGGCCGGCACTTACGCCCACGCCCACGCTGCTGCCGTCGGACAACAGGTGGCGCCCGCGCAGGACTGAGGCGACGATGCGCCGCGCGCCCTGCTCGGCCTGGTCGGCGTCCGTATCCGGCATCAGCACGACGAACTCGTCTCCGCCGTAGCGCGCGACGATGTCATTGGCGCGCAACTGGGCCTTGATCGTGGCGCCGATGTTGTGCAGCACCCGGTCCCCGTCGGCATGCCCGTGGCGATCGTTGATCGGCTTGAACCTATCCAGATCCATCATCAGCACCGCGAGCGGGCTGTGGCTGCGCGCGGCACGGGCCACCTCCTGGCGCAGCCGCTCCTGCAGGTAGCGGTGGTTGTGCACGCCAGTGACAAGATCCACGTCGGCGGCGTTGCGCAGCTGCTCGGCGACGCGCAGGCGCTCCAGGCCAGTGGCGGCCAGGCTGGCCATCGCCTCGCACGCCTGTATCTCGGCGTCCGTGGGATGGTGCGGAGCGGCCAGCGCGATCAGCTCGACCATGCCGATCGGGCGGCCACCGGTGTTGAGCGGCAGCAGGATCAACGTGTGGCCGCCCGCGCGGCGGAGCTGCTCGGCCTCGTGTCCTGTGGCCGAGGCAGCCTGGACGATGTTCGTTCGGCCTTCGCGCAGCACTGCCCGCCGCGCGGGCGAATTGGCCACATCGAGCATGCCCTGCGGTCCGGAGACTCCGTCGCGGCTGACCACGCGGAGCTCCGTGGAGCCCTCCTCCCAGAGCGCCACGAGTGCGCCGTCCATGCCGGTCAGTGCGCGCAGCCGAGCAGCAAGCAGTCCGGCGAGCTGCTCCTCGCCGGCCGCCGCCCCTCCGGCCGCCTCGCTGATCTCCAACAGGCCGGCGAGCTCCTGTACCAGCTGATCGCGGCCGCGCAACAGGCGCGAGTTCTCGATCGCCACCGCGGCCTGGTCGGACAGGATGCCCAGCAGGCGCTGGTCGTCGTCGTCAAATCGGTTGTCGCCCTGCGCCAGGACGCAGATCAGCCCGGTCACGCGCCGCTCGTAATGCAGCGGCACGACCAGCAGGGAGTGTGAGCCGGACCTGCCCGGGCCCAGGTCGCCGATGGAGTCCGCGAGCACCGGCACGCCGCCCCGGAAAGCACGCGCCAGGGCGTTCGCCGCCTGGCCGCGGGCCGGGAGCGGCGGCGGAGCCTGACCGCTGGTCGTTGATGCGGCGACCACGCGCGGCACGCCGGCGCCGTCCACGACCAGCACGTGCGCCTCATCGTGGTCGATGACCTCGGCTGTCTCTGCACAGATCGCCAGGCCGACTTCTTCGACCGAGGCCAGCCGGGTCAGCCGCGCGGCAATGCGTTGGATTGCCTCCAGCTGGCGCGCCCAGCCCGACCGGGCCAGCTGCGTGGCGGCGGCAGTCCCGTCGCTGCTCAGGCGGCGTGCGTAGAGCTGGGCCAGGGTGCGATCGTGCTGGGTGAACGGCGCGTCAGACCGTCGCTTGAGGACCAGGAAGCCACGCGTCCCGGGCAGGGCCAGGGTCATGGACACGCCGCTGGCGGAGCGGCCTCGGCGCCCGGCGCCAGCCAGCCTCTCGACGATGGGCAGCGGCCGGACCGCTGCCTCTCCCGTCGAGGCGGCAGGGTGGAGAAGGCCATCTCCATCGTCCAGGAAGAGCGCGGCGCCGGCGTCCGCGCCGACGGCCGTGGCAAGCTCCTCGAGCGCCTCCACCAGGCGATGGGTCAGCTCGTCAACCATGCGCGAGGGTCGGCCTGCGCGACGTTCGATCGGCCCTGTGGTGCATCGTGCGCACGATGAAGATGGCGCCGCCGATTCCGATCAGCAGGTCGCCCACGGAGAAGATGTTGGCAAACGGGAACGGCCGGGGCAGCACGAAGATGTCGCCCAGGAAGAGCAGCGGAGCGCCAGGCGTGGCGACGACAGAATTGCTGAAGTCGGTCGTGGGCAGCGCCGGCGTTCCGTGGAGCACGGCCAGCGCTTCTGGCGAGGCCGGCATCTGGCCGCCGTTGAGCATGATCACGGCGAGGTTCAGGAACGAGCCAAGGATGATCAGCGCGAATCCCGGCTGGCGCAGATTCAATATCAGGGCCACGAGCACGATCGCGGTGGATAGCACGTACAGCGATGGCCCAAGCGGGCCAACCACCGCGGCGAGCGGCGAGCTGAACAGCGCGACCTGGAACAGCAGCCCGAGCAGGGCTACCTGCCAGAAGCGGATGCGTGCCGCGCCGAGCGGCGCCAGCCGGCCACCGCTGAGCAGGCCGAGGATCAGACCGATAAGGATCGCGTAGAGCAGGATCATCAGCCGGAGGGGTTCTCCACGCTCCTGGATATGGATAACGGCGCGTCAAAGGGACGCGCCGTGGGCGAGATCAATGAGTGCGGCGCGGTCTCGGGGGCTCGGCCCGAGCCGCGCGGGCTAGGTAAGCCGGTCTACCACCAGCGGAAGGGAGCAGCCAGCACGAGCATGAACGACGCGAGGACGATCAGGCTCAGTGCGATCTGGCGGACGTTCGTCATTGCCGATCTCCATTGGGCACGACACCGTGTGGGTCGTTGAGGGGGCGATGCTAGGTGCGACGTTCGGGTCCGGCCTATGGGAAGGAGGTACCAGTACGCTCCCTGCGATACTCGACACGCATGGCTGCTGAGCGTGAATCGGGTGCCGACGACGAGCTGATCGAACGGCTCATAGGGCGCGAAGTGTTGCACTCGAGCAACTACGTCACGTTCGTGCGCGACACGATCGAGTCCGCTGACGGCAAGCGCCACACGCGTGAGGTGGTCGACCACCCTGGTGCGGTGACGGTCATGGCCGTGCGCGACGACGGATCCGTTCTGCTGGTGCGCCAGTATCGCCACCCGGCGGGCGAGATCCTGCTCGAGCTTCCGGCGGGCACGCTCGACCGGCAGCCGGACGGCTCGATAGAGGACCCCTTCGCCGCCGCGCAGCGCGAGTTGATGGAGGAAACCGGCCACCGTGCGGCGAACTGGCGCAAGCTGGCCGAGTTCTGGACGGCGCCCGGCTTCGCCACGGAGCTGATGCACCTCTACCTGGCGACCGAGCTGAGCGCCGATCCCGACTACGACGGACCGGAGGAGGACGAGCGGCTACAGCTGGTGGTCATGCCTTTCGCCGAGCTGGTCACGCGCGCGGAGCGGGGCGAGCTCCGGGACGCGAAGACGCTGGTCGGCGTCTACGCCGCAGCCGATCTCGCGCGCGCGGGTGAGCTGCCGGCGTTGGCCGCGGCGCTGGGGACGGACGCGCCTAGGGCCAGCTGATCACGGAGCTGACGAACTCTCCGACCGTGGCTTCGGGGTTCTCGAACGTCAGCCGGTACGTGGCAGCACCCACCGGATCGCTGGTCGAGACCTGTGCCACGGGATCGGCGGGCTGATCGTTGCGGACGTCTGCGCCGCCGACCTGCTGGATGACAAGGTGATAGCGGTATGAGCCGCCCGGATCGAAGCGCGCGAAGAAGTTGAGCGACGCGCCGCCGGCGGTGGGGATCTCCATCGTGAACCCGTTGTACCCGGGGTTGTTCGTACCCGCGTAGCGGAAGTTGTCCAGGGTTGCGCTGCCCGAGTTCGAGTTGTACGTCAAAGTCAGATCGACTACCGGGCTCACGTTCGTCTCCGTGCCGATGAGCGTGGCGAAGTAGGTGGCGGTCCCCGAGTCGAGCTTGGGGCGCGTGACGACGGCATTCCTGCTCGTGGAGCAGAACTGCGGATCGTTCTCGATCGGGTCATCCTCGCCGTACAGGCACAGCCGAAATCCCGATGCGGTAGCACCGCTGACTCGGGCGCTGACGAAGCTCTGCCCGTCGACCCGGAAGGAAACGACTCGCTCTACGCGCCGCTCGCCCAGCGATCGGCTGTCGATGCCCACGTCGAGCACCTTGAACTCGCGCTGCGGCGCCGTTGGATTGATCGACGGCGTGGGTGTCGGCGCAAGGGTGGGCGTGGGCGATGGCGTGGGCAGTGGGCTGGCCGTGGGCGACGGGACGATGGTGGGGCTCGGGCTCACGGTGGGGCTCGCGCTCGGGCTCGTTGATGGTGCGACGCTGGCCGATGCGCTCGGGCTGGGGCTGAGAGCTGGCGACAGTGTGGGCGTCGCGCCCGGCGTCGTGGGTAGCGGTGAGATGCTCGCGCTGGGCGTGGGGGTCAGCAGGCCTGACGGCGTGAAGGTCGGGCTGCCGATGGCGACAGCGCTGGGCGACGGCGTTGGTGTCGGCCCGACCTGGTTCGCCGGGCGGCTGAGCAGGAAAAAGATCGTCGCGCCGACCACGAGCACGAGCACCACGCCCAGGCCGGCCGTCAGCAGCTGCGCCGAACGCGGATTCATCTGAGGCGCGTCAGCGCGTTGCGGTAGAGCGTGCTCTCAGGCGCAAGCGCTACGGCCAGGCGCAGGTGCAGCCGCGCCTCCTCGCGCCGGCCGAGCTGCTTGAGCGCCTGGCCCAGTCCGAAGTGGCCGTACGGCGTGGACGGGTCAATCTCGATCAGATCACGGAACGCCCGCTCTGCTGCGTCGTGCTGGCGGCTGTTGTAGTACGCCCGGGCCAGCGCCTCCACGATCGATCCCTTGCCCGGCTCGATCCGATTCGCGCGCTCGAGCAGCACGGCTGCCTGGGCATGGTGGCGCTTCTTGAGCAGAGCGCCGGCGCGTTGGAACAGTCCGTAGGCAGTCTCGCGCTCAGCCAGCTCGGCAAGTTGCTGCTGCTCCAGCTCAGCCCTGTCCCGTTCCTGCGCGTCCTGATCCGGCTGTTCCATCACCTGAATCCTGACACGGCTGCTCGTCATACGCCGACGGGCTGCGGCTCCAGCTCGCGCCACGTGGCCAGATCGACGCGCTCCAGGCGCGGGCTATGGGTCAGGCCGGGTATGCGCCCGCGCTTGGCGATCGGCCGTCCGTCGATCTCCTTGAGGTCGCCGGTGAAGTCGATCGGGCGTGCGCCGGAGATGTACGAGCCCACCGCGAACGAGTCGACCGGCGCTCCGGCGTCCTTGAAGGCGCGGATGCGTTCCGGGTTGAAGCCGCCGCTGACGATGATCCGGACGTGGCCAAAACCCTGCTGGTCCAGCCGGGCGCGGCACTCATTGACCAGCTCAGGCGTCACCCGACCACGCTCGCTGGGCGTGTCCAGGCGGATCCCGTACAGCCTGTCGCCGAGCGCCTGGGCCACGCGCAGCGCTTCTTCGGCCTCATCGCGGAACGTGTCGACCAGGATGATGCGCGGCACGTCAGGCGGCATGTGCCGGTCGAACGCCTCCGCGGCGCGGACCGTGTCGCCGAAGATGAGCACCAGCGAATGGGGCATCGTGCCCGTGGGGCTGAGGCCGGCCAACCTGGCACCGGCCGGCGTGGACGCGCCCACGCAGCCGCCCACGATCGCGGCGTAGTCCAGGTTGTCAGTCACGTCAGGGTGGACGTGGCGCGCGCCGAACGAGATGACCGGCTCCGGCGCTGCCGTCTCGACGCATTCGCGCGCGGCGGTTGCCCAGCCCGTGGATTGGGCGAGCATGCCGAGCAGTGCCGTCTCGTACAGCCCGAAGGCGCGATAGCGCGCGCGGATGCGCAGCACGACCTCGCGCGGCGTGATCAGGTCGCCGTCGTTGAGCGCCTCGACCGTCACCTCGTCCGGCTGCGCCTCAGCGAAGACGTGAGCCAGGAGGGTCTTTGCCTCGTCCACGCCGCACAGCACCGCGTCGCGCCGGGTGAATATCTCCATCACGACTTCGGGGTCCAGGCCTTCGCGCGCCATGATCTCGTCGGCACGGGCGAAATAGACGTCAGCGGAGTCGCCGGACAGGATCTCGAGCGACGGCTTCAACCGACGGCGTGAGAACTGCTGGTGGTTTTCGGGCGACACGGTCTGGGCGCTACCTGCACTGGCTCGCGGGCACCCCGGGAGTGCGCGCGAGTCTAGCAGCGACGACGCGGTCCACCGTGACCGGAAACGGCGCATTTGGCTCGTACCATGGCCGGCATGACCGAGGAGGAGCAGCTCGAGCGGCGCATCGTCACGGTCCTGTTCGCCGATCTGGTCGGTTTCACCACGCTCTCGGAGCAGTTCGACGCCGAAGACGTGGCGCACATCCAGGACAGCTACTTCGCGGCGGTGCGCGAAACGATCGCCCGTTACGGCGGGCGCCTGGAGAAATTTATCGGCGACGCGGCGATGGCCGTGTTCGGCGTCCCTCGGTCGCGTGACGACGACGCCGAGCGTGCCGTTCGGGCGGGGCTGGCACTCGTCGGCGGAGTCCAACAGATCGGGGCACGGCTCGGGCTCGACGAGGATGCGCTGCGGCTGCGGGTCGGCATCAACACCGGTGAGGTCGTGCTCGCAGCGAGCGGCTCGAACGAGGGGCGCGTCACCGGCGACATAGTCAATACTTCGGCGCGGCTGCAATCAGCGGCTCTGCCGGATGGAGTGCTGGTCGGTGAGGCGACGGCGCTGGCTATAGCTGACATAGCCGAGCTCGGATCGCCAGCCGCACTCGAGTTGAAGGGCAAGGCGGAACCCACGCGAGCGTTTCCGGTCCTGGGCTTCAGGAGCGACAGGTCACGCGAAGCGGCGATGGGCGGACTTCGTGCGGCCATGCTGGGACGTGAGCACGAGATGGCGGATCTGCACACGGCGCTGGAGCGGACGGTCGCGGGCGGCGTCGAGCGCTGGCTGATCATCGCCCCGCCGGGCGTGGGCAAGTCTCGCCTGCTGCAGGAGGTAGCCGCGCACATCGCTTCGGTCGACGCCTGCGTCGCCTGGCGGTCGCGCACGCGGCCCGACGCAGTCTCACCTTTCGAGGCAGTCGCCACGCTGCTCGCCGACGCGGGCGCCGCCGACGCCGAGCACCTCCGGCGGGCGCTCGATGAGGCGGGCGGGGACCAAGCCCGCAGAGAGGTTGTCCAGGCGGCGTGTCAGCGGGCAATGATCACGCGTCGGCGGCTTCCACCGACCGCCAGCGGCACCGGTGCGAACCAGATCCCGGCCCGTCCGACCCCGCAAACCACCTAGATGGCGAATCAGTACCCCGCTGGGTGCCAGCCCGCTGCCACTCCGCCGCCGATGGGTATCTACTGGGTCAAGGTCACGTGGTCGAAGGGGGGTGCGACGACCGTTCACACCCGTACTCGAGGGACTGGCCCAGATGAACCTCAGTCGACGCTCATTCGGCGGCGCAACGCTTCTCGCGTCGTCAATCACCATGACCATCGCGCTCATCGCGCCGGTGGTCGTGTCGGCCGCGCAGCCGCCCATTCGCCTGTCGATCTCGTACGGCAGCGAGTGCCTTTACGGCACCTCCGCGTCATCGACCACGGTGGACATCCGCTGGCGCGACTCAGCCGGGGCGCTGAAGGCGCAGGGCTCCACCGAAAGCAATGGTTTCTGGGGCTTCTGCTCCGGCGACGACGGCGTCGTGATCGAGATCGGTGACAAGCTCCGATTGTCGGACGGCAGCTTCGCGCGCAACTACGTCGTGCCCGATCTGAGCATCGAAGTCGACCGCGTCTCCAACATCTTTCGCGGCACCGGCCCAGCGGGGCGGACGATCAAGATTGGCTACGTCCAGGGACTGCTCGGCGACTACGAGGAAACGCACGGCGTCCGCGTGGGCCAGGACGGGCTGTGGTCGTACGACCCGGACTTCGACATTCCGGGCGGGCAGTTCGCCTCGCTCTACTGGAAGTCGCCCAACGGCGATGACCTCACGACCGACGGCCAGGCGCCCGAGATCCAGGTGACGATCGGCGAGTCCACGGCTCGCGGCTGGGCTGATCAGGGGACGACCGTGCGGCTCGTTCTGCGCGACGGTGTATCCGGAGCCAGAAAGGCGATCGCGAACGATGTCGTCGCCGAGAACGGAGCCATCGAGGCCGTCTTCCGCAACGAGGCGGGTCAGCGCGTCGCGGTCGCCGCGGGAGACAGGGTTCGCGGCCGCGCCCTTGCCGACGATCTCGATTGGATCGTCTCGGCGATCGACGGCTCAGCCGACGTGGCGCAGGACATGGCTTGGGGCACGTGCCACGATCGGGCGAAGCTGAGCGGCACGGTGATGGTCGAGATCCATCGGACCGGCAAGCGCCGCGGATACGCATTCACCGGGCTCGATTCGAATGGGCACTTCCAGGTTGACTTCGATGACCGCGCGTCTCCCGGCTTCAACCCGGCAAACATCAAGCACGGCGATCGAATGGTTGTCCGCTGCAGGCACGCCACGGGTGACTGGTTCGTCCAGTCGTTCAACGTCCAGTGAAGAACCTCGCAGGACTTCGCGCGCGCAGCACGTTTGGAGGGCTGGCAACCGTGCTGGCGATCGGACTCCTGCTGCCGGCCAGCGTCGCCGCCGCGCCGGCACAGGTTCGCTTCGGTCTCGAGCTTGGCAGTCCGGGCGCGTGCATCGGCGTTTACTCCCCGCCGGACAAGACCCTCAGCGTCGTCTGGCGTGGCGCGGATGGCGAGCTCAAGGCAGCGATGAGCGGCCTGAGTGAGGGTTCGGTGGGTATCTGCCCGGACGATGACTCAACCTATGTCGCACCGGGCGATCAGATCAAGGCCAAGGTCGGCAACTACACGCGCAACTACGTCGTTCCCAACCTCTCGCTCAGGGTCGATCGCGTCGCCGATCTCATCCATGGCACCGGCCCGGCGGGGCGGACACTGATCGTCCAGTGGACCGGCTCACGCTTCGGCGACACCGTGCAATCGCGCGGCGTGCGCGTCGGCCAGGACGGAACCTGGTCGTGGGCGCGCCCGGTTCTGGGTGACACGAATGCATTCGTCAGTTGGACATCACCGAACAACGACAATCTTTGGGTCTACGGTCGCGCTGCTTACCTGACGGTCACTCTCGGCAAGGCTGCGTTCAATGGTGCTGCTACGCCCCTGACTGAGGTGGATATCACCGTCCAGAACGGCAACACATCCCACGGTGAGACGACGGCCGGTCCCGGCGGCAACTTCTCGGGTTCGTTCCGCAAGCCGAACGGCCGGGTTGACCCGATCATGCCGGGCGACCACATCAGCGCTCCAGATGTCGCAGCGGACATGGACTGGATCGTGCCCGACGTCCAGATCGCCGCTGATGCAGCGACGGACATGGTGACCGGACAGTGCGGCGGAACGCTGGCTGCAATCGGGCTGTATCGCAGCGGCCACCAGTTCCCACGCGGGTTCGTGCTGGTCTCGCCCGGCGCGAGCGACGAGTTCGAATTTGACTTCAGCGACCCGCGTGCGTCGGGTTACGTGACCGGAATCGAGTCGAACGCGGCGAACGTGAAGCCTGGCGACAGGCTCAGGGTCGAGTGCATCGTCGAAAGCGGAGACGTGGTCCTGCTGCGCTCAATCGTCCCCTGAGGGACGGCCGCTAGCCCGCGACGAGCTCCTCGAGCTCGGCGGGGTAGCGGTCGAGCAGGGCCACGCCTGCCGGATCGGGCTGGGTCGCGGCGGCGAGCGCCGCCTGCTTGCGACGCAGCTCGCCCATCAGCGCCAGTGCCGGAGCGTGGACCATGTCCGACACGGCCAGGACACGCGCCACGAGCAGCCCGACCGCGTCACGCGACAGCTCGGCGACGGGCAGCTCAACGGTGAGCACCGGCCGCTCATCCTCCGACAGCGCGAAGCGGACGAAGGGCAGCTCATCGTTCCAGCGCAGCAGCTGGCGGTAGGTCTTGCGGAAGTTGTCGGAGAGCGGCGGCGAGAAGTGGACCCAGGCCACCATGGCGAGTGCCGGATCGAGGATCAGCGTCACGCGCAGCGCGCGTCGCGCGCGACCGTCCAGCACCAGGTCCCACGAGCTGATCCCCTCGCGCTCGGCACGCTCGACCGGCACGAGGCCCAGTTCGGTCAGCCAGCTTTCGACGCGCGCGGCGACGGGATCGGTCAGCGCCGTGCCCCAATTGCAGAGGCGCTGATGCGCGCCGGGATGGGCTCGCCGTCGTGTGACTTGGCGCTGGAGCCGCGCTGGGCGGCAGGCGCCCCGGAGCGGGCCCGCGCAGCCTTGGCCTCGATCGTGCCACCCGACGGCACAGATCGGCGGCCGCCAAAATCGGCCGGGCGCACGCCCTCGTTGACCTTCACGTTGCGGCCCAGGCGCACTCCGGCCGGAATCACCGCGCGCTTGCCGACGACCGTGATGCCTGCGTTGAGCCTGCCCGGCTCCTGTCGGTTGGCCGTGTCCATGTCGTCGCCCATGCCCACCACTGCGTTGGGCCCGATCGAGACTTCCTTGTCGATGATCGCCCGGTCCACGACCGCGCCGGCGCGGATGACCGTGTCGAACATGACGATCGAGTCGCGCACAACCGCGCCCGGATCGACGCGCACGCCAGGTGACAGGACCGAACGCTCGACCGTGCCCCACACCTGGCAGCCGTGGCTGATCAGCGAGCGATGCACGTTCGCGGTGGGCCCGATGCGCGCCGGGGCGCGCTCCTCCGAGCGCGTGTGGATCAGCCAATCCTTGTCGTACAGGTCCAGGCCGGGATGCTCCTCGAGCAGGTCCATGTGCGCCTGCCAGTAGCCCTCGACCGTGCCCACGTCCTGCCAGTAGCCGTCGAACTGGTAGCCGAACACGCGCGCCCCGCCGTCAAGCATGGCCGGAATTACGTCGCGCCCGAAATCTGTCCGCTTCTCGTCCAGCCAGGCCAGCAGCGCCTTCTTTGAGAAGACGTATATCCCCAGCGATGCGAGATCGCTCTTGGGCTGCTTGGGCTTCTCCTGCCACTCCACGACCTTGCCGTCATCGTCCAGGGCGAGGATGCCGAAGCGCGACGCCTCGAAGATGGGCACGCGCTTGACGGCGACCGTCACGTCCGCCCGGTTGCGCCGGTGGAACTGGATGAACGGCTGGTAGTCCATCTTGTAGATGTGGTCGCCGGCAAGCACCACGACGATGTCGCCCGGCTGCTGGCGGATCATCTCGACGTTGACCAGCACCGCGTCCGCCGTGCCGCGATACCACTCCGACGCGCGGCCGCGGGCGATGTACGGCTGCAGCAGGCGGATGCCGCCCTCGTTGCGATCGAGGTCCCACGGCCGCCCGGCGCCGATGTGATCGTTGAGCGAGCGCGGGTTGTACTGCGTCAGGACGAGCACGTTGTCGAGCTCTGAGTTGACGCAGTTGCTGAGTGTGAAGTCGATGATCCGGTACTTGCCCGCGAACGGAACGGCCGGCTTGGCCCGCACGCCGGACAGGATCGAGAGTCGCTCCCCTTCTCCGCCGGCGAGGACGACTGCGATGACCCGCTTCACGAGGCCGATGCTACACCGGCCGGAGCCGCCCGCCGCGCCTGATCGCGGAGCGCGGGCAGCTTGCGCCGGTCAGGCAGTGCAGTCGTTCGAGCCCCCGTCAAATTCGGTTGCGGCGGCCGTCAGCGCGCCGTTGTACGCGCCGTAACCGGCGCCGAAGTTGGAGCAGTCGGCCTGCTCGGGCACGGTGCTGCCCTGGCCCGGGCGCGGACCTCGCTGGGGCTGGCCGGAGAGGAACTCGCGCGGATTGATAAAGCTGCCGTTGCGCAGCACGGAGAAGTGCAGGTGGGGCCCGGTGGAAAGCCCGGTGCTGTCCATCAGCCCGATGATCTGCCCCTTGCGCACCCGCTTGCCGGGCGAGATGCCGACCAGATCCTTATCGCGCAAGTGGGCATACATCGACTGGACGCCGTCGCCATGGCCAATGAGCACGACCCACGACGCGATTCGTCGCGGCAGCCACGGATCCCAGCCGACGTGGGTCACGACGCCGTCCTCCACGGAGCGAATCGGGGTGCCGCGCGAGTCGGCCACGTCAATCCCGCTGTGGAAGTGGGCGCACGATCCGCGGCGCGGCTCGAAGCGGAAACCCGTGCAGCCATAGGCCTGCGTGATCCGGCCGGTGGTCGGCCACATGAACGGCGACTCTGACGTTGCGCCGTCCTCTGCGATGGCCGGTGCCGGCACGGCAAGCAGCGCGATGGCGAACACGGTGCCAAGCGCGCGCCGATGACGGGATGAGAACAAGCGAGACCGCTCCTGTTGGGCTGGGCCCGAAATCTTATGCCATCACCCGAAGAGGACGGCCACGAGCGCCGCGAAGATGAGCACCGGGCCAAAGGGAACGGCCGATTTCAGGCCCAGCCGGCGCAGCGCGATGAGCGCCAGGAGCACTGCGGAAAAGCCGATGCTGGCCGCGAGCAGGCCGAAGACGAGCTGCGAGATGCCGGACATCAAGCCGATGCTGACGGCCAGCTTGAGGTCGCCCGCCCCCAGGTCGCCATGCAGCACGCGGTCAGAGAGCCACAGCAGGAGCGGGGCGCCGATGCCGGCGATGACGCCGCTGACCAGCCCCAGCTCGCGCTCTGCGAGGAGCGGCGACCAGCCCAGCACGAGCACGGCGCCGGTGAAGACGATCAGTGGCAGGGTCAGCAGGTCGGGCAGGATGCGCTGGTCCAGGTCGGTCGCGAGGAGCACCAGCAGCACGGCCGAGTAGATGGCCAGGATGGCTAGGTCGCGCGGATCAGCCGCCCAGCGGACGGCCAGCCCGCTGCCGATGGCGGCACCGGTGAGCATCACCACCGCCGTCCGCCAACCCGGGCCGCGCGGCGTGTACCCGGGCTCATGTTCCGGCCAGCGCGTGGCCAGTCGGTCGGCGAGCAGGCCGAGCAGGGCGCCAACGATCGCGGCCAACATCGGTAGTGGCGCCATGAACTCGTTCATGGTGAGGGCGCCGGCTCGGGCGCCACGGTGAGCGCCTCGATCACCTCGCCGCGCGCCTGCTCGATACGCACCAACGCGGCGGCGAGTGCGGGCGCGGCCGACTCCGCGACGACCACGGACAGGACGTCATCGCTGCCCGGCAGGGCCGCCTGCGCTGCGTCTACGGCCGCGCTCAATCGCTCGAAGTCGTCCCCTTCCTGGCGCCCCGAGTCGCGCACGTACATATAGAGGTCCCTCAGCGCCGCGTCGTACGCCGCGTAGCGACCGAGCAGGTCGGTCAGCGTCTCGACATTGCCACGCTCGGCCAACGCCTCACTCGCAGTGGTCGCCTCGGCCAGCTCTGCTTCGGCCTGACCGAGCAGCTCCAGTGCCGCGTCCCATTCCGCCTGGCGGCCGGCGGTCGTGGCGCGGAACACCAGCCCGTCGTGGACCAGCATTGCCTGCAACGCGCTGCTCATCGTCCGGCCGGTTGCGGCGATCAGCGGCCAGTCGGCGGGCACTGCTCCGGCCGCGGCGAGGGCGGACTCGATCGCGCTCAGCTGCGCCTGCCGCCCGGGCGACAGGCGCCAACGATCGACCGCAGCGAAAAGCAGGCCACCGTCCGCGGCGACGCGCACGAGCGTGTCAATCAGGGCCTGGGAAGACAGCTCGCCCGTGTCGATGTGACGGTTTGCCGCTTCCAGGTCCAGTGCCTGCAGCGTCCCCAATGCCGCCCGCCCGGCGGATGCGACGCCGGCCAGGGCCCCGTTCGCCGCGCGCACCTGGGCCCAGGCCGAGTCGATCCCCGGTCCGTACTTCAAGTCTGCCGCCCAGAAGAGCTCCGGCCGCGACTCCGCATGGTGCCGGTCGGCGGCCACGGCCAGGCCGGCGCCGGACAGCGCGATGAGTACGAGCAGCGCCGTCCACCACAGGCGCGGTCGGAGGTCAAGTTCAGCATCGGGCATGTGCAGGGCGAGTCTAGGTGCGCTGCAGGTGGGTCTGCTGCCCTACGATCGGCCCATGGCTGCTCACGACGGCGAGCACGGGGACCTGCTGGCACACGGGGACCTGCTGGCACGCATGCCCAAGGCGGAGCTGCACCTCCACCTTGATGGATCGCTCCGGCCGCGCACCGCGCTGGAGCTGGCGCGCGAGCGCGGCCTGGACGAAGGAATGGATCTCGACCAGATGACGCGTCGCCTCCAGGCGCCGCCGCAGACGGCGAGCCAGCAGGTGCTGCTGGAGGCGTTCGACCTGCCCATCGCGATCATGCAGGACGCAGAATCGATCGAGCGCATCACCCACGAGCTGGTCCAGGACGTGGCCGCGGACGGCACCCGCTACGTCGAGATTCGCTGGGGTCCGGCGCTGCACATCGAGCGCGGGCTGGACCTGCGCGCCTCCATCGCGGCGGTGGTCGCGGGCGCACGCTCCGGGGAGGCGGCGACGGGTGTGGTCGTGCGCCTGATCGCGGTCGCCATCCGCTCTCACCGTCCGCAGCTCAACCTTGAGGTCGCGGTCGAGTCGGCGCGCTTCGTGGACCACGGCCTGACTGGTTTCGACCTGGCCGGGCAGGAGGAGGCATTTCCGGACCCCTTGCTCCACGCCGACGCGTTCGAGGCGGCCCTAGCGGGCGGCCTGGGCATCACCATCCATGCCGGCGAGTGGAACGGCGCAGCCCAGGTCCGGCGCGCGCTGGCGGTGGATCCGTGGCGCATCGCGCACGGGTCGCGCGCGGCAGACGATCCTGCGCTGATGGCCGAGCTGACCAGGCGCGAAATCACCCTCGACCTGTGCCCCACGAGCAACGTCCAGGCCTCGATCTACAAGTCGCTGGCCGACTTTCCGCTGGCTGCCCTGCTGCGCGGCGGCGTCCCGCTGACCTTGTCGACGGACGATCGGACCGTGTCAGACCTGACGCTGGTGCACGAGTACGAGCGCGCGCGGGATGTGATGGGCCTGTCCGCGGCCGAGATTTGGCGCATGAACATGCACGCGCTGCGCGTCGCGTTCCTGCATCACGATGAGCCGGTGCGGGCGAGGCTGATCGCCGAGTTCGAGCAGTTTGCCGCGGACGAGCCGGAGCTGCGCGCGCCGTGAGCTACGAGAAGGCGGCCGAGTTCTACGACGCGATCTACGCGTGGAAGGACTACGCATCAGAGGCGGAGAAGCTGCGCCGCGTGGTTCTGGAACGTCTGCCGAGCGCGACGACGCTGCTCGACGTGGCCTGCGGGACCGGCAAGCACATGGAGCTGCTTCGGCGCTGGTACTCGGTCGAGGGAGTTGACCTGGAACCGGCGCTACTGGAAGTGGCGCGCCAGCGCCTGCCGGGAGTGCCGCTCCACATGGGCGACATGCGCACCTTCAACCTGGGCCGCCAGTTCGACGTGGTCACCTGCATGTTCAGCGCGATCGGCTACATGCAGACGCCCGAGGACCTGGTCCACGCGCTGGCCAACATGGCCGGCCACCTGACGGCCGACGGCGTTCTGATCGTGGAACCGTGGTTGTCGCCCGATCAGTTCGAGGATCGGCACCTCTCGGCGCCGATGGTGGCCTCCGGCCCGGGCTGGCACGTCGTGCGCGTTAACGACAGTCGCATCCAGGGGCGGCTCTCGGTGATGCGTTTCCACTACCTCGTCGCGCGGCCGGGCAAGGTGGAGCACATGGTCGAGACGCACTCGCCCGCACTATTTGACGTCGACGAGTACCGAGCCGCCTTCGAGGCCGCAGGTTTGACGGCCGAGCTGGATCCGGACGGTCTGATGGGCCGCGGCCTGTGGGTGGCCCGCCTGGGCTCTTAATACGCCGCGAACTCGCCCAGGATGCGCTCGAGCTCGGCCGCGTCGCGCGCGACGGCGGTGGGACGTGCACCGTCAATGGCAGCCGCGGCCTCCGCGGCGGTGGTAACCCCGGTCAGCATCAGCACGGAGCGCGCGCCAACAGCGATTGCGGCGCGAATATCTGTCAGCAGCCCGTCGCCGATGACCACCGCGTCACCCACGGCCACGCCGGCAATCTCGGCCGCGGCCTGAAACAGGCGCGCTTCGGGCTTGCCCACGACCAGGTCAGGTTCGCGTCCAGCGGCGATCGCAACTGCGGCCACGATCGCGCCGGCGCCCGCCTTGAGCCCCTCCTCTGCCGGGTAGATGGGATCGCGATTGGTGGCCACGAACAGCGCGCCGCGGCGGACCGCCTCCGCTGCCACGCTCAGGCGGTCGTAGGTCATATCGAAGTCGACGCCCACGACGAGCACGTCCGGCGCCGCGGCCAGGCCCTGCGCAGTCGGTGCCACGGTGGGCAGCCCGGCTTCCTCCAGCTCGCGCTCCAGCCCGGGGCCGCCGAAGACCATCGCCAGCACCGGTCGCGGCTGGCGCTCGGCGAGCAGCACGGCCGTGGCGCGCGCCGCGGTGACGATGCTCTCGTCGCCGCCGACCAACGGAACGCCGTGGCCCATCAGCCGCGCGCGATACTCATCACGATGCGAACGCGAATTGTTGGTCACGTAGATGACGCGGTCACCGGCTGCGGCGCGCCGGTTGAGCACGTCCGCCATACCGGGCACGGCATCCGCGCCGCGATACACGACGCCGTCGAGGTCGACCAGCAGGAGCACTCACGGATGCTAAGCGGATGAGCTCGCGCGCATCGCTGGCCGGGGTCGCGCGGCTGCTGATCGACGGCAACAACCTGCTCCACCGCACGGCGGGCACGGCCGATCCCGGCGCACAGCGTGCCCTGCTGGCCAGGCTGCGCGGCGGGCTGCCGGCCGAGGTGCACACGATCGTGATGCTCGACGGCCACGCTGCACCGGGCACGGACCGCCGGCAGCGCGTGGCACGCAACCTGGAGATCCACCACGCCGGCTCGCTCACCGCCGACGACGCGCTGCTCAACATCGTGCGCGACCAGCCGGGCGCGAAACGCGCCACGCTGACCCTGGTCACGGACGATCGGGCACTGACGGATAAGGCGCGTCACCTGGGCGCGCACACCAACCGGCTCGACTGGTTGGAGGAAGTTCTCGGCGGGCGCGCGGCACCGGGCGCAGGCATCGGCAGTGGCGTCAAGTCGGTCGCTCGGCCGGCGCAACAGGACGCGCCAGAGGAAGAGCGCGAGCCGTGGCGACCGGGCCGTGGCGCGACGCGCAAGCGCGGCAACCCGCGGCGCGGCAGGCCATAGCGCAGAGCGCCTAGAATTCGGCCGTGCCGGAGCAACCCGTAGACGCGTGGACCGCGTTCCTCGACTGGCTGTCCACGATCCTGATTCCCGACTGGAACGGCCTGATCGGCCTGCTGCCGATCCTGCTCATCCTGGGCGTGGTGGGGCCCGGCCTGTCGCTCCTGGTCATGTACTGGATGTACGTCCGGCTAAACCAGCGCCGCGGCAAGGTGCGCTGGGAGGACCCGGTTCCGATCGCGGTCGACGCCGGCGTTGACGGCACGTACGTCTACCCGGCCAATGTGCCCTATTGCCCCACGCATCACCTGATCTACCCCGCCACGGCACGCGAGTGCGCCGTCGACGGCGAGGAGCTGCGCGTGCGCTGCCCAATCGACGACGCGGTCCGGGTCGCCGGACAGCAGGTCTGCCGCTCGTGTGGAACCCGCTACCAGCTTGGCGCGTCGCTGGCACCAATAGTCATTCGCCGCCGCGGCGCTCCTCCAGCCGGTGGAGCCGCGGTCGCCTGAGAACCGGCACGCACGGATAGTGGCAAGAAGTTAAGTGGCAAAGCTCTCGTACTACGCGCTGGACATCGGCACCATCACGCTCGGCATCGCCTTCCTGCTGTTCGTGGTGCACACCATGCTGCTGGCCATGGGTCGCCGCGCAACGATGTCCGCGGCAGCGCCGGGCGTGGGCTCGGTGACTGTCTCGACCGGCGGCGGCAGCAACCCGTCGCCCACGTCGACCACGCCCGGATCCATTGCCCAGTCTTTCGTGTGGGCCTCGCTCATCGCGATCCTGATCGGCATGGCCGTGCGCGGCGTCCTGGTCGGCCGCGGCCCGTGGGGCAACCTGTACGAGTTCAGCATCGCCTTCGCGTTCGGCATCGTTGTTTCCTACCTGTGGCTGGGCCGGCGCTACCCACTCCGCTCGGTTGCCTTCCTGCCCATCGGCGTTGCCTTCTTCCTCGCCGCCTACGCGTTCACGCTGCCGCAGGAGATCAGCCCGCTTGTGCCCGCGCTGGACAACCCGCCGCTGCTGACCATCCACGTGGCGATGGCGGTCATCAGCTACGGCATCCTCGCGGTCAGCTTTGGGGCCGCGGTGGGCTACCTCGTCCAGGGCCGCGAGAACCGCGTCTCGTGGCTGCCGCCGGCCAAGGTGCTCGACGAGGTTGCCTACCGTGCGGTGATCATCGGCTTCCCGATCTTCGCCACGCTGATCATCCTTGGCTCGTGGTGGGCGGCCATCGCCTGGGGCCGATATTGGGGCTGGGATCCCAAGGAGACCTCGGCCCTGGTGACCTGGCTCATCTACGCGGTCTACCTGCACGCGCGCAGCCAGCGCGGCTGGGCTGGCCGACCCGCGGCGCTGATCCTGGTCATCGGCTTTGCCGGAGTGATGTTCACCTACCTGGGCGGCAACCTGATCTTCGGCGGCCTGCACAGCTACAGCGGCATCTAGGCAGCGGGGGTAGATCGAACGTGCCAGCGCGGCGAATTGGGATCCTGACCGGCGGCGGTGACGTGCCCGGCCTCAACTCGGTCATCAAGAGCGTGGTCTACAACGCGACGGAGATCGGCTGCGAGGTGATCGGCATTCGCCGCGGCTGGGAGGGGCTGACCCACATGCGCCGCGCGGAGGCGCTGTCCGCCGGCGGCCGGCTCGATCCCGACTACGTCCGCCCGCTGGATCGGACCTCCACGCGCACGATCGACCGATCGGGCGGCACCATGCTGCACACCTCGCGCACCAATCCCAGCCGGATGAAGACGGAGCGGCTGCCCGCGCACCTGCCTCCGGACAGGGCCGAGCAGCTCAAGACCGGCGAGGGCATGTACGACCTCACGCCGGTCGTGCTCGACAACATCGACTACCTGGGGCTTGATTACCTGATCACGATCGGCGGTGACGACACGCTGTCGTACGCCAAGGTGCTCGACCGCATCGGGGTGCCGCTCATCGCCATCCCCAAGACGATGGACAACGACGTGCACGGCACCGAGTACTGCATCGGCTTCTCGAGCGCCATCACGCGGGCCAAGGAATTGATCACGCGCCAGCGCACCACGCTCGGCTCGCATGAGCGCATCGGCGTATTCCGCATCTTTGGGCGCGAGAGTGGCTTCACCGCGCTGTACACCGCGTACGTCACCTCGGCACGCTGCGTGATCCCGGAGGCGCCATTCGACCTGGATCGGCTGACGGAGGTGCTCGTCGAGGACAAGCGGCTCAACCCGTCGCGCTACTCGATCGTGATCGCGTCAGAGGGAGCGATGTGGAGTGGTGGGTCCGTGGGCGAGTTCGGCGAGGCGGACGCGTACGGGCACCGACGCAAGGCAGACATCGGCTTTGCTCTCGCCGAGCAGATCAAGCAGCGCTCGGGCGAGGAGGCCGTCCATTCCGAGCTGACCTACGACCTGCGCTCCGGCGAGGCCGACTCGCTCGACCAGATGGTCGCCATCACGTACGCCAACATTGCGGTGGACCTCATTCGCGATGGCGGCATCACCGGGCGGATGGTGGCCATCGAAGACGGCAAGTACGCGCACGTGCCAATCCCCGAGCCGGGCAACCCGCGCCTGGTTGACGTGCCCACGATGTACGACCTGGCGCGCTTCCGGCCGCAGTACCACAACCGCCTGGGCCAGCCGCTGCTGCTGGGGTCGATGCGATCGGGGATCACGGTGGGAGAGCCCGTCCTCGCCGGTTGAGCCTCCAACCATGATTTGACAATGCAACGTTGGAGTGCCCGCTCGGCAGTGACTGACGCGGCGCTGCGACCGTAGGATCGGGCGGCAATGACATTTCGCAGGGGCGCTCGACTCAATCCCGGCCAGGTCCGCGACATAAGAGGCGCGGGGCGCGGCAGTGGCGGCCTGGGCTTGCCCGGACTCGGCGGTGGTGGTGGCTTCGGGCGGAGCGGGGGCGGAGGCGGCGGCATGCCGATCCCGGCCGGCGGCTCGATCGGCGGTCTCGTCGTCATCGTCATCGTCATCGTCGTTTTCTACTTCCTGAGTCGCGGCTCTGGCGGCAATTCGGGCGTGACTGATCCGGGCGCAACGGCTCCGGGGGGAAGTGGCGCCATCGCCGACTGCCAGACCGGCCAGGACGCGAACGAGCGGCTCGACTGCCGCATGGTCGGTTTCACGAACAGCATCCAGGCCTACTGGGCGGACTACTACGCGTCGCGTGGCGAGACCTACCCGGAGACGCAGACGACGCTGTTCACTGAGTTCGTCGAGACCGGCTGCGGCGGCGCCTCGGCCCAGGTTGGCCCCTTCTACTGCCCAGCCGATCGCTTCATCTACCTGGAGCTCGGCTTCTTCAACGTCCTGGAGACGCAGTACGGCGCGTCGGGCGGGTCGCTTGCCCAGGGCTACGTGGTCGCGCACGAGTACGGCCACCACATCCAGAACCTGACCGGCACGCTCGCGCGCGCGCAGGATGGCTCCACCGGACCGCAGAGCTCCGCGGTGCGCGTCGAGCTCCAGGCTGACTGCTACGCGGGAGTGTGGGTGGGCAACGCTGTCGACACGGAGTTGCTCGAACCGATCACGCAGAGCGAGCTGCAGGACGCCCTGAGCGCCGCGGCCGCAGTTGGCGACGATCGCATCCAGGAGCAGGCGACCGGGCAGGTGAACCCGGAGGCGTGGACACATGGCTCGGCGGCTCAGCGACAGGCGTGGTTCACGACCGGCTATCGCGAGGGCGATCCGGAGGCCTGCGACACGTTCAGCGGCCGAATCTAGGGACGTTCGCCGCGCGCGGCGTGGGCGCAGCCAGCATGGCTCAGAGGGTTTGGGGATAGGTCGGTGAGCACCTTCGCGTGATCATCAGGTCGCCGGCCGAGATCGCCGGCGCCCACATCGGCCGGTGATCACGCGAACGTTCTCAACCGGTGACAGCGCACCTCGTCGGCCAGCGTCGAATGAAGCGACGCTCTGACCTGGCCGATCGCTTGTGCGATCACCCACAATTGAACGATGACCGCCGACGAGCAGCGGGCGCCCGACTCCGGACGCGAGGACTGCTGCGCCATTGATGCCGATCCACGCATCGCCCGCCACTTTGACAAGCAGATGCGCCAGCACGAGGAGGCTGGGGCCTTCCCGCCGCTCGCGTCGACATCGGAGAGCCTGCTCGATCTGCTGGCCGATGTGGGCCAGTTGCGCCCCACGATCCTGGAACTGGGCTCGGGCAGCGGCGGGCTGAGCGTGGAGCTGCTCCGCCGCGGCGCGTCGCGCACTGACGGCGTTGACCTGTCCGCAGGCAGCGTCGAAACGGCACGTCGGCGCGCGGACGAGGCCGGCGTTGCCGAGAGAGCCTCATTCCAAAACGGCGACGGCTCCGTGGCGACCCTGGAAGGACACGACTGGGTCGTACTTGATCGGGTGATCTGCTGCTACGCCAACGTGGACCGGCTGCTGGCCAACGCGATCGGCGCCGCGCACCAGCGCATTGCGATCGCGGTGCCGCTCTCGAGCGGCTGGCGCTCGTGGATCACGCGCGCCTTCATCGTCATCGAGAACGCCACCAACCTGTTGCGCGGACGGCCGTGCCCGGGCTTCGTCCACTCGGTGCCGATGATCGAAGAGCGCCTGGCCGACGCTGGTTTTCGCGTTTTGCGCACCGCGCGCGTTGGCCTGTGGCACACGGCGGTTTACGAAAAGACCGCCGCATAGCTCGAGTCCGGTTCGATGAGGCGGCGCGGCCCGGCCGGGTCGCGTGCCGCATACGATGGTCCGCGTGACCGACTGTCCGCGCTGTGGCACGCCCAACGCCGACGGCTCGCGCTTCTGCAACAGCTGCGGTGCGAGTCTCGTCGAGCGTGTCGGTGCGCACGAGCGGCGCATCGTGACCGCGCTCTTCGCCGACCTGGCCCGGTCAACGGGGATGGGCGAGCGCCTCGACCCGGAGATCGTGCGCGGCCTGGTGGGCGACTTCTTCGAGCTGGCGCGGACGGAGATCGAGCAGCGCGGCGGCACGGTCGAGAAGTTCAGCGGCGACGCGGTGATGGCCGTCTTCGGCGTGCCCCAGGCCCACGAGGATGATCCGGAGCGTGCCGTCCGCGCTGCGCTGGCGATTCACGCAGGACTGAACGCGATGGCGGGTGCGGCGCAGGCGCGCCACGGCATAACCGTCCAGGCGCGGATCGGGATCGAGTCGGGCGAGGTCGTCGTGGGCGACCCGTTCGGCGGCGCGACGATGGCCACAGGTGACGCGATGAACCTCGCCGCGCGGCTCGAGCAGCAGGCCGATCCGGGCCAGGTGGTCGTTGGCGCGGCCGCCTTTGACCACGTGCGCGACATGGTCGAGGCGCACCCGTTGGGCGAGCTGAGCCTGCGCGGGCACGAGGCGCTCGCTCAAGGGCTGGCGCGTCGTGTCGGTCGCCGCCGACGTGGGCCGGCCGCGCGGCGTGCCCGGACTGCAGGCCCCACTGACCGGCCGCGACGAGGAGCTTGCCATGCTGCTCGACGCAGCCGATCGCGCCGAGCGTGAGCGCAAGGCCGTGCTGTTCACCGTCATCGGCGTGCCCGGCCTGGGCAAGAGCCGGCTGGTGCGCGAGACGGCGGCTCGCCTCGCGCAGCGTGGCTGGTCCGTAGTCAGTGGCCGGTGCCTGCCCTATGGCGAGGGCATCACCTACTGGTCGGTGCAGGAGATGGTGCGCTCGCTCGCCGGGATCGACCCGGAGATGAGCCCTGATGAAGCCCGCGCCCGACTCACAGCGGTGGCGCCCGATGCGGAGGTGGCCGACAGGCTTGCCCTGATCCTGGGCGGCACGGTGGGCGACGAGTCGGCCGGTGGCGGGACTGAGCGCGAGATCGCGTGGGGTTTCAGGCGCCTGATCGAGCACGTAGCAGCCGGTCAGCCGGTGATGCTCGTCTTCGAGGACATCCACTGGGCAGAGCCGCCGTTGCTGGAGCTGATCGAGTACCTGGTCACGTGGACGCGTGACGTTCCGTTGGTCGTGGCCTGCCCGGCACGGCCCGAGCTGCTGGACGTGCGGCCGGCATGGGGTTCGGGGCGGATGGAGTCGAGCCGGATCATGCTCGAGCCGCTGACGGAGGGCGAGTCGCGCACGCTGCTCGGCTCGTTGCTGGCCGTGGACGACCTGCCTGCCGAGGTGCGCCAGCGGGTGCTGGATCGGGCGGAGGGCAATCCGCTCTTCGTCGAGGAAGTGGTGCGCATGCTGATCGAGGAGGGCTTCGTCGAGCGGCGCGACGACCGTTGGGTGGCCAAGAGCGAAATGTCAGAGGTGCGCGTACCGGATTCTGTCGAGGCGATCATCCGCGCGCGGCTGGACACACTGCCCGTGCCGGAGCGCAAGATGCTCCAGGCGGCGGCCGTGGTGGGCCGCGTCTTCCAGCGATCAGCCGTCGCCGCGATCCACGCCGAAGATGGCACGCGCAGCATCGAGCGCCATCTGGAGGAGGCGGTGCTGCGCGACCTGATCACCGACGAGCGTTCGCCGGATGAACCGACTTTCCGCTTTCGCCACGTGCTGATCCGCGACGTCGCCTACGCCACGCTGCCCAAGGCGCGCCGCGCGGAGCTTCACCGGGGAGTGGCCGACTGGCTGCGCGCCTGGGCCGGCGAGCGGATCGACGAGTTCGTGGAGATCGAGGCGTATCACCTGGAGCAATCGGCCCGGCTCCAGGCCGAAGTGGCGGGCACGGTCGAGCAAGCGCTGCTGGAGCGCGCCGGATCGACGCTCATGAAGGCGGGCTACCGCGCCATCGGCCGCGACGACTTCAGCGCGGCGCGGTCATTCGCCGAGCGAGCCGTGGGCCTGGAAGTGCCCAACGGTGAGCTCCGGCTTGAGATTGAGGCGCTGCACATCGAGGCGCTGTTCAACGTGTCCGAGTTCACCCTCGCCGCCGAGCTTGCCAGGCGGCTGGAGCCGGCGGCCGAGTCGGCCGGGCGCAAGGACCTGCAGGCGCACGCCGTTTTCATCGTCGCGCGCGAGACGTGGCTGCGCCTGGGTGCGGCCGATGCGGAAGCGGCGCGGCGCCAGATCGCTCGGGCGCGCCAGCTGGCGATGGAGGGTGGCAACAACGTCACCCTGGCGCGAGCGCTGGAGTACCTGGGTTACAACGGCTTCTGGCTGGGCGACTTTGACACGGCCGTGCGCTGGTGGGAGGAGCTGCGCGCGCACTACGTTCGGATGCGCCTGCCCAGCCGCGAGGCCGAGGTGCTCATCCTGCTGGCTCGCGTCCGCGGTCAGCGCGTCGACCAGGTGGAACAGCAACGACTGCTGGCGGAGGCACGCGAGCTCGCTGCGCAGGGGCCCAGCCGGCTGGCCCGCGCGCGCGTCGAGCGCGCCTATGGCGCGTCGCAGTTCCTGGGCGGATCGTGGGATGAGGCTGCCGCGGCACTCAGCGCGTGCGTGACCACGCTCGAGGAGCTGGGCGATTTCGCCGAGGCGTATGCGTCCGAGGCGTTCCTGGGCGACATGGCGTTCGCGCGCGGAGAGACACACAAGGCGCTCGAGCACTTCGACCGCGCGCTGCCGTTCGTCAAGGATCACGCGGGATACCGACCAGAGATGGAGCGCCGCCTGGCCCGCGCCCACCTCGAGCTGGGCGACCTGGAGGCTGCCGTGCGCCACGCCGAGCTGGCCATCCAGATGGTTGTGCCAGACGACATGTTCACACTCGCTTCCACGCGCACGGACCTGGGCATGGTGCGCGAGAAGCAGGGCCGACTGGACGAGGCGGAGGCGTTGCTGCGCGAGGCGATCGAGATCCTGGCCCGGACCGAGTACAACGGCTGGGAGCAGCACATGTGGCTTGCTGCTTTCCTGCTCCGCCAGGGCCGTCAGGACGATGGCCACGCGGCATACCTGGAGGCGCGGCGACGCAGTGAGCGCTACGGGTCCGAGTCGATGCTGCCCGCGTACGTGGATCGGGTCGCTGCCGCTGCGGCGCGTGAGGGCGGCGTCACTCTCTGACCGGAGCAACGAGTCGGCCGTCCACGGACCGTCCCCAGAGGGTCCACCGAGGCTCCACAGCGTACCCACCGCTCACCCACGATAGACACAAGTCCTAGGGTTACAAATGGGGCTCGGGCACCAGATGTTGTGGTTTCTGGCTTGACAACGCTCAATCCACAGACGTAGCATTTGCGGACACGGGTGCCCGCCCAGATGCCCCAGAGGTGGCGCTCGAGAGAGGTAGAGAGGGAGTAGCCAGATGGCTCGAGCGACCGGCTCAGCGACCACCCAGGAGACCCAGATCCAGGACGATGGCACGCAGGTGATTGCGCGCGGGTCGGGTCTCAAGCCGGCTCCCAAGCGAGAAGTGGGCTCCATTGACAGCGAGGGTCGCTTCACCGGTCACGACGTCCCCGGCATGGCCTGGGATCGGCGCTGGACCACCCCCGGCGTGCACCCCTACGACGAGATCACGTGGGAGCTGCGCTCGGCTGAGATCAAGAACGAGTCGGGCGGCACCGTCTTCGAGCAGAACGACATCGAGGTCCCGTCCTTCTGGAGCCAGCTGGCGACCAACGTCGTCGTCAGCAAGTACTTCCGCGGCCACATCGGCACCGCCGGGCGCGAGACCAGCGTCAAGCAGCTCATCGACCGCGTCGTCAACACGATCGCCGCCTGGGCGGAGACGCAGCACTACTTCCGCAGCACTGACGACCTGCACACCTTCAAGGCGGAGCTGACCCACCTCCTCGTTCACCAGAAGATGAGCTTCAACTCACCGGTCTGGTTCAACGTGGGCGTGCAGGAGCGGCCCCAGTGCAGCGCCTGCTTCATCAACTCGGTCCGCGACAACATGGGCAGCATCATGGACCTGGCCAAGACGGAGGCCATGCTGTTCAAGTACGGCTCCGGCGCCGGGGTCAACCTCTCCCCCATCCGCGGCAGCAAGGAGAAGCTCAGCCTGGGCGGCATCGCCAGTGGCCCGGTCAGCTTCATGAAGGGCTTCGATGCCTTCGCCGGCGTGGTCAAGAGCGGCGGCACGACCCGTCGCGCGGCGAAGATGGTCATCCTCGACGCCGACCATCCGGACGTGCTCGACTTCATCACCTCCAAGGCGAGCGAGGAGAAGAAGGCCTGGGCGCTGATCGAGCAGGGCTACGACGCGTCAGTTCACGGGCGAGGCGTATGGGTCGGTCTTCTTCCAGAACGCCAACCACTCGGTCCGCGTGACGGACGAGTTCATGCGCGCGGTGGAGCAGGACAAGGACTGGACCACGCACGAGGTCACCAGCGGCCAGCCCGCGACCACGTACAAGGCACGCGACCTGTTCAGGGAGATGGCGGACGCGGCGTGGATCTGCGGCGACCCGGGCATCCAGTACGACACCACCATCAACGACTGGCACACCAGTGCGGCCACTGACCGGATCTACGCCAGCAACCCGTGCAGCGAATACATGTTCCTGAATGACACGGCGTGCAACCTGGCCAGCCTGAACCTGATGAAGTTCGTCAAGGATGACGGCGAGTTCGATCCCGACGCGTACGCCTACGCCTGCCGGCTGACGATCACCGCCCAGGAGATCCTGGTCGACAACGCCGGCTACCCCACGCCCCAGATCGAGCTCAACTCGCACCTCTTCCGCCCGCTGGGCCTGGGCTACGCCAACCTTGGCGCGCTGCTCATGAGCCGCGGCCTGGCGTACGACTCGGACGAGGGCCGGGCAACCGCCGCCACCCTGACCGCGATCATGACCGGCGAGGCGTATGCCCAGTCGGCCCGGGTCGCGCGCGACCACGGTGGCGCCTTCAAGGAATACGACAAGAACGCACAACCGTTCATCCGAGTCATCAAGAAGCATCGCGCAGCGGCCTACGCCATCCCTGAGGCGGATGCGCCGCGAGATTTGATCGACGCGGCACGGTCATCTTGGGATTCCGCGCTCGAGCTGGGCACGCAGCACGGGTACAGGAATTCCCAGGTGACCGTGCTTGCGCCGACCGGGACGATCGCTTTCATGATGGATTGCGACACGACCGGCGTTGAGCCTGACATCGCGCTGATCAAGTACAAGAAGCTGGTCGGCGAGGGCTTCCTCAAGATCGTCAACAAGACGGTCCCGTCCGCGCTACAGAAGCTTGGCTACTCCCCGACTCGAGGTGGAGGAGATCGTCAAGTACATCGACGAGCGCGAGACCATCGAGGGCGCGCCCGCGCTGAGGCCGGAGCACCTGTCCGTCTTCGACTGCGCCTTCAAGCCGGTCAACGGCGAGCGCTCCATCCACTACATGGGCCACGTCCGAATGATGGGCGCGATCCAGCCCTTCCTCAGTGGCGCCATCTCCAAGACGGTCAACATGCCGGAGGCGGCCACCGCGGAGGAGATCGGCCACGTCTACATGGAAGGCTGGAAGCTGGGCCTCAAGGCGATCGCGATCTATCGCGACGGGTCCAAGCGCTCGCAGCCACTCTCGACGGGCAAGAAGAAGGACAAGGAAGAGGTCGCTGCCGTGGCTGCGGCACCGGTCGAGCCGCCGGAGAGCCCAAGCCATATCGACGCCGCCTGCCGGACGAGCGGCGCGCGATCACGCACAAGTTCCAGGTCAGCGGCCACGAGGGCTACATCACCGTCGGGCTGTACCCGGATGGTCAGCCGGGCGAGATCTTCCTCAAGATGGCCAAGGAGGGCTCCACGGTCAGCGGCCTGATGGACTCGCTGGCCACCATGACCTCCATCTCGCTCCAGTACGGCGTGCCGCTGCGCGACCTGGTCAACAAGTTCAGCCACATGCGCTTCGAGCCGGCCGGCTTCACCGGCAACTCGGAGATCCCGATCGCCAAGAGCATCGTGGACTACGTCTTCCGCTGGCTGGGCTCGCGGTTCCTCTCGAAGGACGAGCGGGACGCGCTGGGGATCATCACCAGGGGTGACTCGGACGTGGCGGAGACGCTGTCAGAAGCGGCCGCCTCAGAGCCGGCACGAGCTGTCAGCCAGCTGCTGCCTCTCCCCTACCCGCAACAGAGCAGGGTGAGAAGGAGCAGAATGGCGCCATCGGGGAGGTCGGTGGGCCCAAAGCGTCGGCTAGCGCTGCGGAACCTCCTCCTGCAGAAGTCGGCGGCACCGACCTCCCCGTCCTCTCCAACGGACACGCGAACGGCCATGCCAATGGCCACGCGAACGGGGACTCGAAGACGCTGCCCGTGAAGCCGCTCGAGCTGGGCGGCGGCACCAAGGTCAGCTTCGCCGTCTCGGCCGACTCACCCAGCTGCGCCGACTGCGGCAGCATCATGGTCCGCAACGGCAGCTGCTACAAGTGCCTCAACTGCGGCTCGACGAGCGGCTGTAGCTAGCCGGCTTAGTGTCAGATCGCGACTGACCAAGTCGGCGCCGAAACCAGTCGTACCTGACGTTGCACGATGCGGCACATCGAGAGTGCCCTCGGCTAACTCTACGCCCGGCCTAGCTGGAAGTGCTCGACGCTGCAGCCTGACTTCATCGGGTGCGCCGGCCGCCTACATCAAACGCCAGACGGATACTCGGTCCGTCTGGTTTCGCGTGCCTAGGCGGGAATCTCAACACGCACCTGATGGAATGTGGGTGACGGGCCGCCGCTCGATCAGCCGGGGTCGCCCCGTCGGGCAGTTCTTAGTGCGTTGGTCGTCTGCTGCTGGACTAAGCTCTGGTATATCGGCGTCGACTGTACCCGGCAGGCCTGGACGTCATCGGCGCCGGCCGAACGAAGTCTCGCTGCCCAGTCGTCACCGCAAACGACTTTGTTCGCGCTGGACGGAAGGAACTGCGTCGACGTGCCGCAATTTGATGCCGTCGTTCGGAAATCCGCCGTTTGTCAGACGTCAAGACCACACGGGCATCGCTTGGACGCAGGTCTCTCCGGCGAGCTTCCAAAGCCCGAGCAGCCGTGTTCTGGAGCTAATGCGGAACCGCAAGACCCTCATCCTTCGTCTTGGCATAGACGATCATTTCCCAACCGTTGCGTCGAGTTTTGCGGATTACGTCGTCCTGAACGAGCCACCAGATCGGACGCCCACCGTTGTTCATCGGAAGGGCGAGCAGACAAGCATCGATCTTCGGACCGTCTCGTATCTACCAAACGATTTGTCTCCGATGGCGCTACGAATCCACGCCAAAGTGATGTTCCTCACTCCGCTCAAGCTGCGCGTCGAGTGGGATTGACGTCACATGTCACAACATTCGGTTGAAGGATGCCGAGCCACGTCTGAGTCGATCGCGAACTCCACAGCACGTCTATCCAGTGTTTCACAGTAACAATCAGACTTGGTGGTCATCGGTGCGACAAGAATTCGCCACATCACGCAAGGTCATGTGGACACGTAGTGGATACACGAAGCCGTTCTATGACTCCAGGTACGCTAGGAGGTACCGATGCCGCGTATTTCGTAAGGGTTAAAACCGACGCTCAAGGTCAAGCGCTCGCTTGGAACATGAATTGACGGTTGATGCGGTACATCTACGCGACGGCTCGTTGGTCAGGATATGGTAACGAGCGCGTGTTTGCGGCGCTGCCGTTGTTGCCACTCGACCAGGAACTGTCTGACGCCGAGGTCGAGATCATCTCACCTGTCGGCATCGAGAGAGAGTATGTCCAGCGACATCTGGGATGACATCGCGCGCCACATGGCCGCGCACGAATACATGCAATCGGTAGGCAGCGTGAACCGTAAGATCAACCGCGCGGTCTTCACACCCACTCCATTGGTGCTAGAGATTGTCAGAAACCTCCCCGAGGAGGCGCTTGGCCGAGGCAAGAAGGTGTTGGATCCCGCCTGTGGCGATGGTCAGTTCCTGGTTGCCGCGAAGTGGGTGAAAATTCTCCGCCATCGGATGTCTGAGGCAGATGCTTTAGGTGATCTATTCGGCATCGACATCATGCGCGACAATGTCGATGTGTGCTGAGGCGTCTGGGCGGGGGCACGATCATCATGGGCGACGCACGAAATCCGGTGCGACGATTGCCTCAGCAAACCGATATCGAGGCAACCACCATGCGGCAGCTGTTCGGATCGGTGAGCGCTGGTAGGGCACGCCTTCAGACGGCCGGGCTGACTGGCAAAGGGCAGCCCCAGCGAAACGCTGTGGAAGCACCACCGCCAAGATGGTCGTGCCGCCTGAGTCGCGAGGCTGGCGCGCCGTTGTTTCCACGGACCTTAGATCCGTTCGGTACGACCAGCGTGGTCGGACCTTGGACATCCACTTCAGAACCGGAAGGGTTACCGCTACCAGGGCGTTCCTGAGGAGTTGGTAGACGAGATGCTGCAGGCGCCCTCCGTAGGTGAGTTCTTCGAACGCACATCCGAGAGCTTTTTCACCGACCGTGCGATTGGAATAGCCGATTCCTAGGGAAGATTGGAGGCGACGACCGGATTTCGAACCGGTGAATAGAGGTTTTGCAGACCTCCCCCTTAACCACTTGGGTACGTCGCCCCTGAGTTTGATGCCTGTGTGGACTGGTGATTGGCTGGCCCTCGAGGATTCTCGAACCTCGGTTCACGGATCCAAAGTCCGCTGTCCTACCACTAGACGAAGGGCCAGCGGTCTCGTGGGCCGGCTCAGCCGGTTGTCGGGTCGGGAGACTGGAGCGGGAGACGGGGTTCGAACCCGCGACCTTCGACCTTGGCAAGGTGACGCTCTACCAGCTGAGCCACTCCCGCTCGGTTGCCAGGCCGACCGGCCGGATGTGGTGGTGCCGAGAGCCAGAATCGAACTCGGCGACACCGCGATTTTCAGTCGCGTGCTCTACCAACTGAGCTATCTCGGCGCGTCCAGACCAATACCGGTCGCGGCAGCGACCATGGATATTGAACCACATCCCAAGACATTCCATCCAACGGGCACGACCTGCCCGCCGTCGGAGCCCGGACCACGAGCGGTTACGCTCTGGGTGTCCAGAAGTACACGGGCCGCAAGGGGCGAAGAGTTGCCTGTCTAGCCTCCGACAACTCCTCGTAGTGCAAGATCCATAGCTCGAGAAGTCGTGCGAGATCGATGAGCGTCACTCGGCGCTTCTCCTGCCGACGCGCCTCTGCGTCCGCTTCCTTCGTGAAGCCTCCTGTCGAGATGAAGATTCCCACGTCTTGGTCGCCCAGTGTCGCCATGAATGATCGCAGTGTCCGAGGGCGTTACGCTTCCGCGAGTCTGGCCTCTGTTTGACCTGCGCCTTAATGCGTGGACCTCGCGCTCCGACAGGATCGGTCTGTGCAACGACGTCGAAACCGCCATCAGGGCCCGGAGGGGCGACCCAGAGGACTTCATACCCCATGGCGCGAAGCAGGCCCGCGACGACATCCTGAAACGGGACGGCAGGCATTTTCTGGAGATACGCCTGAATCTGCGATCTAGCAGCATCCTGGGCATCCTCAAGGGCGGCTAGGGGATCGGGCTCCTCATCCTCATCAACGTCCACCACTTCTCCCACCGGCGGCTTCGCCGGCTGGCCCTTCAGCCATTCGCGGTAGTGGCGTATCGCCTCCCGCATGAATACCTCAGGGTCGCGAAACTGCCCTAACGCCTCAAGCCCCGGGGGGTTAGGGTCCAGATGCCGCCCGACTTATGTATCCAACCAGCCTTCACAGCGCTGATCGTGTGAAAGCGAACGAGTTTCTCGAACCGCCGCGTGCCGGTGTTTCGGGTAATCAGCCGCCTCGAACGGGCTGAGTTCCAGGCGATCCTCCAGGCGCCTCAGCGCTTCTGACGCCGGTAGCCCATCGGGTGCCTGAGAAAGAATGCCAAACAATGCTGTCAACATTTCTCCAGCCCGTCTGACAGTAACTTCGGCCATGTGGCTCTCCGATTGGTTTAGGAGGCGAAACGTTTTGATCGTAGCGCTAGGGCTTCGTCACGTCGGGAACGGAGCAACGCATAACGCTCACAGCTACCTCAGCGCACGCGCCCTCCCAACCAACATACCACGTCTCCACCTCGCCTTTGCCTTTGACGGTCGACTGAGGCCGCGGGGCTCGCAGTCGAACTCGTCCTTGAGCAGCTCGTAGGTTGCCTCGGTGATCTGGATGCGGCCGGGGGTGCCGTGGGACTCCATGCGGCTGGCCATGTTCACAGCGTCGCCCCACAGGTCGTAGAGGAAGCGCTTGCGGCCGATGACGCCGGCGACGACTGGCCCGGAGTTGATCCCGATCCGGAGCTCGAAGCCCAAATCTCCGACGGCGCCACCCGGAGCGCACCGCCTCCAACATGTCCAGCGCCAGGAGCCCCAGGGCGCGCGCGTGATCGGGCCGCGGAGTCGGGATGCCGGCGGCCACCATGTACGCGATCGCCGATGGTCTTGATCTTCTCCAGGTCGTACTTCTCCACCAGCGTGTCGAAGTGGCCGAACAGCTGGTCGAGCATGCCCACCACCTGGGCGGGCGGGAGATGCTCCGCCTGGGTCGTGAAGTCGACCACGTCGGCGAACAGGATCGACGCTGCGCTGAACTGGTCGGCAATGGTCTGCGGCTTCTCCTTCAGCAAGAGCGGGCGACTAGCATCGGGACGATGAAGCACCCGAAGACACCTCCGCCGCTTGCTGTCCCGGCGGACGGAGACGGGTTCAGCTCGCTGGCTCTCGACGACCGGCTGATGGCGACGCTCACCGGCCTGGGCTACGAGGAACCGACGCCGATCCAGCGCGAAGCGATACCGCCGCTGCTGGCCGGCCACGACGTGCTGGCCGAGGCGCCCACCGGCACGGGCAAGACGGCGGCCTTCGCGCTCCCCCTCCTGCAGCGACTCGTCGCCAAGCGCGCCGAAACGAAGACGAGCCGAGCGGACGGGCTGATCTGCGCCCTCGTGCTGGTGCCGACGCGTGAGCTGGCGATGCAGGTTTCGGAGGCCATCCACCGCTACGGGGAGCAGCTGTCGATCCGTGTGCTGCCCGTCTACGGCGGACAGTCGATCAGCCTGCAGCTGCGCGCGCTGCAGAAGGGCGTCGACGTGGTGGTGGCCACGCCGGGGCGCGCCGTGGACCACGTCAAGCGCGGCAGCATCAAGCTCGAGAGTGTCGACATGGTCGTCCTCGACGAGGCGGACGAGATGCTCGACATGGGCTTCGCCGAGGACCTGGAGACGCTGCTAAAGGCCACGCCGGAGACGCGCCAGACGGCATTGTTCTCGGCCACGATCGGCGGGCCCATCGCCAGGATCGCGCAGCGCCACCTGCGCAACCCGAAACGAGTCCAGATCCACGCGGAGCGTGGCACACGTGATGGTGTCGCCCGGGTGCGCCAGGTGGCATACGTGGTTCGGCGGTTCGACAAGCTGGCGGCGCTGGGTCGGATCCTGGATGTCGAGGATCCCTCGTCAGCGCTGGTGTTCGGCAGGACACGTGGCGAGGTCGAGGAGCTCGCCCAGCAGTTGACGGGACGTGGCCACGATGCGGCGGCGCTGCACGGCGGAATGGACCAGCAGCAGCGCGACAGGGTGATGAACAGGTTTCGCGACGGCGAGCTGGACGTTCTCGTGGCGACGGATGTGGCCGCGCGCGGGCTCGACATCGAGCACGTTTCGCACGTCGTCAACTACGACGTTCCGTCCAATCCGGACGCTTACGTGCATCGCATCGGGCGTACCGGTCGCGCCGGCCGTGAAGGAGTCGCGATCACGCTGGTCGAGCCGCGCGAGAGCCGCCTGCTAAAGAACATCGAGCGGACCGTCAAGACACGCCTCGAGCTGGCCCAGGTCCCGACCACGGCGGACCTGCGTGAACGTCGTCTCGACATGCTGCGCGCCAACCTGCGCGAGACGCTGCTCGAAGACGGCTTCGACCGCTTCCGCGTGGTGGTCGAGCAGCTGGCGTCCGAGTTCGACGTGGTGGACGTCGCCCTTGCCGCGGTCAGCCTCGCAGACAAGGCTTCCGGAGGCGACAGCGAGGATCAGGCCGACATCGCTCCGGCCACGCTGTTCCCGACCAACGACCGACCCACCGGTGCACGGCCTGCCCGCGGACGGCCGGCGGGCGGACGGACGGCGGGCGGACCGCCTCCGCGCGGGAAGCAACAGACACCGCGCCGACGCGAAGGTCGAGACAGCGGCGGGCCGTGGACGAAGCTGTTCGTCGGCGGCGGCCGGCGGCTGGGCATCCGCCCCGCGGACCTGGTCGGAGCCATCACCAATGAGGCTGGCGTGCCGGCGTCTGTCATCGGGGCCATCCAGATCACCGACAACTTCGCGCTGGTCGAGGTTGCGGACTCCGAAGCTGCGGGCATCACCCGAGCGCTCGGCTCGGCCAAGATCAAGGGCCGTCGCGTGGAGGTCCGCCTCGAACGTGAGCGCTGAGCGAGGTCGCGAGTCGCCGGTCCGCGATGTGTTGTCTCTAGCGAACGACCTTGACGTAGATCGTCTTCTTCTTGACGTTGCCGGCCAGGTCCACGGCCTTGGCGACGAACTTGTACTTGCCTGCAGGCGCCAGCTTGCCGTTGGGTAGGCGCCCGTTCCACGTGTACGCGACAGAACCGGTCTTCAGGCCGTAGTCGATTATGCGGCGCAGGATGAGCCGAATGGTGTTCACGCTCTGGTCCAGAGACCCAAAGACTTCCGCGCCGGGGTCGGAGCTTTGCCCGATTTGGGCTCGCACGCCGCTTCCGGGACCGCAATTGGGGCCTAAATCCGACCCGCACGCGGGCTTCTGTGGCAAAGCGAGCGCCGGAACCGCGAAACTCGGACAAGCTCCGACTCCCGCGCGGAATCGGGGACGCGGCGCCGTCGACGAGACGCGGCTATTCGCGGGTGGCTGGACCTGCCAGAAGACGGGTCGCGCGAGGTCGGCGGCGCAGGCAACGACAGTGCCGCGCAGGACGTCCATGCCGATGATGGCCGGGTCGGGCATCGCGTCGCGTACGTGGAGCGCGGGAACGGCCAGTCGGTGGCCCTGGACGACGAGCGTCTGCGCGCCGGCTGACGCTCCGGCGTAGCTGACGCCGCTCACTCCGGCACCCGCGTGGCCCGGCGACTCGGCCGTCATGCCGGAGACGGCGGACGCTGCGACCTCGGTCCGCTTGCCGCCCGTATCGATCATCGCCGGCATCTCGTCGAAGCCTTCGATCGCGGCCGGAACGACGACGCTCGTAAATCCTTCGTCGCGTGGCAGTCGGAGCATGGTCAGCGCAGGCGACATGGGGCTTAGGAACGCCTCGAGCTCCTCATCGGTGCCTTCCACCAGCAGCAGCTCGTCGTTGGCCATGTCCAGTACGGCCCACGCTGACGGGTGCAGGTGCTGCGGACTGAGGATGCCGCGCACGCCGAAGCCGGGAAAGGGCGGAGGCGCCGGGATCGAGACGACATCGCGCAGCGTGAGATCGAGCCCGCCGAGCGTGCAGCCGACGCTGCCCACGTCCCAGCTGGGCATGGTCGCGCCGCTGTGATCGGTCCCCTCCTCACCGGGCACCTTGGTCAGACCCAGCTCGTCGGCCAGGTCTTCGTTGAGCAGGTGGACTTCCGATCCGGTGTCGAGAACGTAGCGCGCCTCAGGCGCACCGCCGACCGAGGCCATGACCATGGGCGCGTGCGTCGTGCCGCCCGAGGCGACCTCGTACGTGATCGGGACGCGAGTCAAGACGCGAGCGGCCATGGCCGACTGACCGCTACTCCTCTGGTTCGGGTTCGCTCGGTGGCGCGACTTCCTCCGCCATGTGGCTCACCTCGACGACGGTCGGCTCGCCGTCCCGATCCTTCCAGCGCGTCTGGAGGCGGACTGTCTCCGTCTCGCCGACGAGGAGGAGGACGACTACCAGGCCCTTGCCGCCCACGTCGACCGACTCAACGGTGGCCTCCGTGACGGGCAGTGGCAGCTGAGCGATCACCTCGCCCAGGTTGGATCGCAGCTCCGAGCTGAAGTCCTCGGTCGCGCGGTCCATCTCGCCGGCGATGAGGGCGTCGCAGATCTTCTGGGAATGGGCACGAACGAGGGTCTCATCCATGCCCGTCACCTTAATGTCCACCGAGGCATCGCACCAACCCCTCCGCTGATTCCGCGCCGGAGTCGGAGCTTTGCCCGATTCGGCCCTGGGCGGCGCTTCGGGGGCAGGAAATCGGTCCGGAATCCGACCGGCGCGCGGATTCGGCGGCAAATCAGGGCCTGGGAGCGCGAAATTGGGAAAAGCTCCGACCCACACGCGGAATCGGTGGCCAAGCACGCGGAATCGGTGGCCGGCCCTCGGTGGCCAGCCAGGCATCGAACGCCTGTTCGGATCGTGTGGTAGGCTGCAGCCTCACATTCGTGTTCGATGAGGCGCTCCGGTCAGCGCCCCGGTAAATCCGTTCGACCTCGACCCACAAACTGAGCCCCGACCGGGCCCCGCCTAGGCGGGAGGGCCTCGTCAGGAGCTATTCCTCAATGTCTTTCGATCAACTTGGGCTTGCGCCCGAGCTTCTCCGCGCCGTGGCGCAGCAGGGCTACACAGAGCCCACGCCAGTGCAGAGCGAATCAATTCCCTACGTGCTGCAGGGCCGCGACCTGCTCGCCGGCGCCCAGACGGGCACGGGCAAGACGGCGGCCTTCGTGCTGCCCATCCTGCAGAACCTGAACAAGCGCACCGGCAACGGCAACAGCCAGAACAACGCCCGCCGCCCGATCCGCGTGCTCGTCCTGACCCCAACGCGCGAGCTCGCGCTGCAGGTCGAGGAGAGCGTGCGGACGTATGGCAAGCAGCGCCCGGTCATGTCGGCCGCCATCTACGGCGGCGTGGGCTTCGATGCCCAGGTCCGCCGGCTGCGCCAGGGCCCGGAGATCGTGGTCGCCACGCCGGGCCGGCTGCTGGACCACGTCAACCAGCGCACCATCAACCTCAGCCAGGTCGAGGTGCTCGTCCTGGACGAGGCCGACCGCATGCTGGACATGGGCTTCATCCACGACATCCGCAAGGTGCTCGCGCTGCTGCCCACCAATCGCCAGAACCTGCTCTTCAGCGCGACGTTCTCGGCTGAGATCCGGCGCCTCGCGTCCGACTTCCTGAAGGATCCGGCCTTCGTGCAGGTGACGCCCAAGAACACCGCCCCGGACCTCGTCAAGCAGATCGTGATGCCGGTGGATCGCAGCCGCAAGCGCGAGCTGCTCAGCCACCTGGTCACGTCGGGCCGCGTCTACCAGGCGCTCGTCTTCACGCGCACCAAGCACGGCGCCGACCGACTCGCCCAGCAGCTGGGCGTCGACGGCATCAGCGCGCTCGCAATCCACGGCAACAAGAGCCAGCCTCAGCGCGTTCGCGCGCTGAACGACTTCAAGCAGAACAAGGTGGCCATCCTGGTCGCGACGGACATCGCCGCGCGCGGACTGGACATCGACGCCCTGCCCCACGTCGTCAACTACGAGCTGCCCATGGTGGCGTCCGACTACGTGCACCGCATCGGTCGCACCGGCCGAGCTGGCACTGACGGCGACGCGATCTCACTGGTGTGCGTCGATGAGCAGCCGCTGATGGCAGAGATCGAGCGCCTGCTGGGCCACCGCGTTGAAGTGGAGCTCATCGAGGGCTTCGCGCCCGACCGATCAATCCGACCGCAGGCCATCCAGCTCCGCACCGCCGGCCACCGACCCCAGGGTCGCGGCCAGCAGCCCGGTCGAGGCCAGCAATTCGGCCGCGCGCAGACCGGCCATCGCGGCCAGCCGCCGCGCGTCTACCAGGGCCCGCAGCGTGAGGGCCGACTCCGTCCGGAGGATTGGCAGCAGGCCGACAGCCGGCCGCAGCGCGACAGTCGGCCGGCAGCGGGTCGTCCGCAGCGCACCGATCGTCGCTGGCAGCCCGCCCGACCCTCCGGCCAGGGCCTGGGCAACCGCCCTACCGCCCTCCCCGGCGAGCGCCTCAGCCGCTCCGGGTGAAGGAGTAAGGTCTCGCAATCGGCTGGCGAGCGGGGCCGGCCGCACCAACGAAGGGATGGTGCTCGGTGGGGTCAACGATGAGTAGTCGTCGTCGCATCACGCTGGCCGGGATGCTCGTCGGGCTCCTGGCCGCCATGATGCCGGTGGCCGCAACAGCGGGCGGACCCGTGCCGTTCAATGTGACCAAAACAGCCGACACGGACGATGGCTCGTGCACGGGTCAGGATTGCTCGTTGCGCGAGGCGATCATCGCCTCGAACGCAACCGTCGACCACGACACCATCAACGTTCCCGCGGGGCGGTACGTACTGGCAATCCCCGGCTTCGGCGAGCAGGCCGCAGCCACCGGCGACCTTGACATCACTGGCGGCGTGACTATCCGCGGAGCGGGTGCGCGGCGGACGATCATTGATGGAGGCGGGCTGGACCGAGTGCTCCACGTGCCGTACACCGGCAACTCGACACTGTTCCACGTATGGATCGAAAACGTCACCGTCACCGGTGGCGTCGTCTTTGATGAGATCGGCGGGGGGATCTGGAACCAGCAGCCCACTGCCACCTTCCACTTGCTCAAGAGCACCGTCCGGGGCAATCGAGGCCAGCAAGGCGGCGGGATCGGGAACGGCTACCCGTTCGAAACCACCATGATCATCGACCGCAGCACGATCAGCGGGAACAGGGCGCCCGACGGGCAGGGTGGCGGGATCCAGAACGTGGGCACGCTGACGATCATCAACAGCACCATCAGCGGGAACACGACGGTGCATGGCGGTGGCCTGATGAACCACCAAGGCTCGACGAGTATTCAGTACAGCACCATCGCCTTCAACACGGGTTCGAATTACGCGGGAGGCATCTACCTCAACTCGGGCGACGTGACGGTCGAGGGCTCGATCATCGCCAAGAACATCTCCGAAAACGCCAGCGGCCGCAACTGCAGCGGGCCAGCCACGTCACTCGGCCACAACATTGAGAACGGCGTCACGTGCGGGTTGACGGAGAGCTCTGACCTGAACGCCAAGCCCCGCCTCGACACTCTTGGCTTCTACGGTGGCCCTACCAAGACTCACAAACTCAAGGCGGGTAGCCCTGCGATCGACAACGGCGGCGGCAGCTTTCCGCCTACCGACCAACGGGGTGTAATCAGGCCGCGTAACTCCGTTCCCGATATCGGGTCGTACGAGCGTTAGCCAAACGCCCCTCGCTAGCCGCGGATGCGCTCGAGGCCGTCCAGGATCAGGTCGAGCCCGAATTCGAAACCGCTGACGCCATCCAATTCGGCACCCGCGAGGTGGTACTCGACGTGCTCGAACAGGTACGGCAGCTCGTCCACGGGTAGATCAGCCAGGAACTCCTGCTCGATATTGGGGCGCTCCTTGACCAGCGCCAGGTAAGGCAGCAGCCACAGCGTGTAGCCCACGATGTGGCTGTCCAGGGCGTGATATGCGTGATGGGTCTGCTCGACCGTCAGGCCAGCGCCGCGTAGTCGACCCAGGACGGCATCCATGTAAGTCAGCTGGGCACGGCTGGGCTCGGACGGTGTCATCAGCAGGCTGCACGCCCAGTGGTGCTGCAGCAGGACGTGATGGGCGGAGATCGCGCTGGCCCTAATGGCCGCGCGCCAGCTGCCGTCAATCCTGGGCAGCTCGATCTCGTCAAAGACCATGTCGAGCATGCCACCGAGGATGTCGTCCTTGCGCTTGACGTAGTGGTACAGCGACATGGCCTCGACGCCCAGGTGCTGGGCCAGACGGCGCATGCTCAGAACGGTGAGGCCGCCTTCGTCAGCCAGCTCGACCGCCGCGCCCAGGACGCGCTCACGGCTGAGCGGCGTGCGCGCTTGTGCGCGAAGCGGACTTGTCGTGTTGGTCATCCGATCCTGCGCCCTTACGCCGTACGGTTACCGTCCCGACACTACCTTACACCGTAAAGCCGGCGGCGCGATGAACTCCAAACGCCGTCCAGGGCCGTCCAGGGCGTGAAGTCGGCCCAATCAGTCTTCGGCGAGGCGGTCGACCGATTGACGGTACTTGTCGCGCGCCTCGAGCTCGTCGGCGTCGGCCAGTGCCGTATCGGCATCCGCTCCGATCAAATCCGAAGTTGTAGCTTCGACGACCAATCGAGCGCTCGCCGCCGTGGCCTTGGCCGAAGATTCGGCAAACGTGGCCGATTCGAGCGCTGCCCTGGCCGCCGTCGCCGTGGCGGCCGCAGCTTCCTGTGCGTCCATGGCTGCCCGCACCGCGGTCTCGGCGGCAAGCTTCCCGCGCCGCGCTACAGCTGCCGACCGCTCAGCCTCGCGCCAACGCTGCAGGGCCTCGGCTGGCTTCTGGGTCAACTCGTCTCCGTCCATGGTCAAGGATCCTCCGGCCACATTCGACTTTGGCCGAGAAACAGAAAGCCGCCCGCTCCCATGCGGACGGCTCCCTGATCAAGGCCGGTAAAGCCTAGGCGGCGTGAACTCGGTTCGCGCGCGGGCCCTTGTCGCTCTGCTCGATCTCGAACTCGACCTTCTCGCCGCCGACCAGACGGTCGAAGTCGAGGGTGGAGTCGAGCGAGTTGCGGTGAAAGAAGTATTCCTTCGCGTCATCCGCGCTGATGAAGCCGAAGCCGCGATCAGCGACGACCTTCTTGATGGTTCCGGTGGCCACAGTGACCCTCCAAGTCTTCCCGAACGACAGATGTCTACGCACGATCTGTTCAGGAAGGGTCGATCACACGGTGCCACCGCGAGACGCGGCGTGCAGACACCCTACGCCCTATTTGCCCAAATATCCAATCTGTCTTTTTCTCGGACCTCGCGCCCGTTCTCGACAGAGTCGCCAGTCTTGACACCCTTACGCTGTACGGTTACGGTCCGGAACACAACCTTACACCGTATGATTGGGGCGTGAAGCGATGCGAGCGTTAGTCCAGGATGGGTACGGCGCGCCGGCCGCCGTCGTGCGCCTGGCAGAGGTTGACGAGCCGACCCCGGCAGACGACCAGGTCCTGGTGCGCGTCGTTGCCGCCTCAGTCAACTCACTCGACTGGCGGCGGGTGCGCGCGGTTCCGTCGCTGGTGCGCCTGGACGAAGGTCTCCGGCGGCCGAAGTCGCCCCAGTTCGGCGGCGACGCCGCGGGCGTCGTGGAGGCCGTGGGCAAGGACGTCAGCCACGTGAAGGCAGGCGACGAGGTATTCGGTTTCCGCACCGGTTGCTTCGCCGAGCTTGTCGCCGGGCGCAAGTTCGTGCTCAAGCCTGCCAACTTGAGCTTTGAACAGGCTGCGGCAGTTCCTATCGCCGCCGGCACTGCCCTGATAGCCGTGCGCGACAAGGGCGGCGTTCAGCCGGGCCAGCGCGTGCTGGTCAATGGAGCCGGCGGCGGAGTGGGTTCGTACGCGGTCCAGATCGCCAAGGCGCTCGGCGCCCACGTCACGGCCGTCACCAGCCCGCAACACGCGGAGATGGTGAAGGGCCTGGGCGCCGACGCGGTGCTCGACTACACGCTCCATGACTTCACCCGGGCAACGAGCGGTACGACGTGATCGTCGACGTTGCCGGGCGCCCATCGGTAAGCGCCTTCCGGCGCGTCCTTGCCGCAGACGGCCGGCTGGTGCTGGTCGGTGCGGGTCGGGGTTTTAGCGACACGGTCGGACGGTTGATCGGTGCCCAGGTCAGGGCACGCCTGCTCAAGCAGCCGGTGATCAACTTCATCGCTGACGTCCAGCTTCACCACCTGGACACGTTGCGCGAGATGTGCGAGGCGGGCCAGATCCGGCCGCAAATCGAGCGCAGCTATCCCCTCTCGGACGCGGCCGCAGCCCTTGCCCGCGCCGAGACCGGCCAGGTCGGCGGCAAGCTCGTCCTGCGCGTCAGGGACGAGGCGCGGGGCCGATCTCAGCCGCCTGGAGGCCGATAGACGCGTCGTCGAGCGTGCGGATGCGGCTGACGCGTGCCAGGGCATAGGGCACGGAGCCGAGGAAAAGCCCGAGCCCGCCGCAGAGCAGCGCGGCGTGCACGCCGAACAGCGCACCGATGCCCCCGCCGAGCATGATGCCCAGCGGCGTCGCGCCAAAGATCGTGATCCTCACAACCGCGCCCACGCGCGAGCGCAGGTGGTCGGGCACGAGTGTCTGGCGCAGCGTGACCTGGTTTGGGCCGTGGATGGAGATGCCCAGTCCGTGGGCGAACATCATCAGCGTGAACGCTGGCCCGGCAAGCGACGTCGGTACCAGCGCGAAGAGGAGCGACGCTGGCCCGAACAGCCCCACCCCGACCTGCATCGCTCGCCCGATGCCGATGCGCCGGCTCAGTGGGCGCGAAATGAGCGCCCCGAGAACGAACCCGACGTTGCCCACGGCCACGGCAATGCCCACCGCAGCGGCGGTCATGCCCGCCTGGCTGACCAGGTAGAGGATCGCCACGGACATCGTCACGCCGCGGAAGAAGTTGTTGGTCGTGGCCGTGGCGATGATCGCGCGCACGATCGGCTGGCGCACGACGTAGCCAAAGCCCGCGGCAATCTCAGTCCTCAGGCTGGGTCGCGGCGAGGCATCCGGTTCACGATCGGGCTCGCTCGAACGCGTGCTGGCCAGGAGCGCACCCGAAACCAGGAACGACAGGGCGTCGGCCGCCAGCGCGGTGGCAGCGCCGACCAGCGAAACGAGCAGGCCGCCGGCTGCCGGGCCGCTGATCAGTGCGCCGGATCGAGCGAGCTCCATGCGCGCATTGACCCGGTGCAGCTCCTCGCCCTTCAGGACGCGCGGTATCCAGCCCGCGAAGCCGACGTCAAACAGCGTCCCGGCGCAGCTCGCGGCGAACGCGACGAGCACCACCAGCGGCAGTGACAGGAAGCCTGTGACTGCCGCCAGCGGCACGATGGCGATCAGGCCGGCGCGCAGGAAGTCGGCCCCGATGACGATGGGCGCACGCCGGCGGCGTCGGTCAACCCATGCCCCGGCAGGCAGGCTGAGCAGCAGCGCCGGCAGGGCCTGGGCAGCGCCGATGGCGGCGATCTCGGCCGGTCCGGCGCCCAGCACGGTGATGGCAAGCAACGGCAGGGCGATGTCGTTGATCGAGTCGCCGGCGCGACTGATCAGCTCGCCGAGGGTTATCGCGCTTGCCAGCGAGAAGCGTGTCCGGACCTTCCCGGGCTGCTGCTCGAGCCGGGCCGTGGTTGCCATGCGCATCGGATGATGTATGTAACCACGGTTGCGCTATTTGTGCTAGGCTGCGCAGATGCGCTGGGTGATGCTCGCCTATCGGCTGCCGCGAGAGCCTTCGACCCCTCGCATCACGCTCTGGCGCCACCTTCGCCGGCTTGGGGTCGCGCAGCTGTCGGACGGGCTAGTGGCGCTGCCGGAGGACCCGCGCACGCGCGAGCAGCTGGAATGGCTCGCGGACGACGTGATCCAGGGCGGTGGCGACGCTTCAATCTGGCTGGCCGAGCCGGCGACTCGCGCCCAGGAACGCGCGATCATCGAGGCAATGACGCTGTCGATCGAGGCTGAGTACGCAACGCTCGAGCAGGAATTGCGCGCCATGGGTCAGTCGCGCGACCGGCGGACCACGTCGCGGTTGCGCCGGCAGTTGCACCGGATAGAGCGGCGCGACTACTTCCCCGGGGCAGCCCGCGCCCGCGCCCGCGCTGCCCTCAAGCCCGTGCTCGACTCACTGGTTGCGGCCTGATGCGCTGGGCGACGCGCAGCGGCGTGCACATTGACCGCGCGGCGTGCGCGTGGCTCATTCGCCGCTTCATCGATCCGGATGCGGCCTTCATTTTCGTAGACGATCCGGACGACGTGCCCGCGGACGCGACGCCGTTCGACATGCGTGGTGTCAGGCTTTCGCATGCCGAAGGCAGGTGCAGCTTCGAGACCTTCCTGGTCGAATACCAGCTGCTCAACGACCCGGCGCTGGCGCGCATCGGCGAGATCGTCCACGAGGCGGACATTGGCGACGAGGCATTCGACGCGCCGGAGGCGCCCGGCCTGGACATGATCGTCCGCGGGCTCAGCCTGACACTGACGGACGACGAGGTGATTGCCGCGTCGCGGCCACTCTTCGATGGCCTTTACGCAATCGCCGAGCGCGGCTCGTGAGCGGCCATCCGCGGCGCTGTAGGCTACGGCCGATGAAACCTCTGGGCAGGCGCTCGTGGGACGCCTGGTACGCGACCATCTCCCGACAGAACGGCTGATCGGCCCCTTCCGCTAACTGCGTCGAAGGAAGGGGCAGGAGCGACGCACGCTGGACGGGCGCCTCATCGAGGGCGCCCGGCGTGCCGCATCCTGCGTGGTGGACGAAGGAGATTTCAGAGATGCCGATGCCGCATCGGACGTTTGCCCAGGTAGCCAAACGCCGGCTGGTGGGCAAAGAGGGCAAGGACCGAATTCGGGAAGTGCGCGCGCTTATCGCCGAGCTGCCCGACTACAAGAACGGGCCGTATGCCGACCTGCGCAAGTCACTCCTGGCGGAGATCGAGGACACCCGAGTTCGATCGAGCGCGGTCCATCGCGACTCGATCGCCGTGCGCCGCGAGGGGGCCGCGCAGGTAGCCCTCGTGGGACCGCCCAACGTGGGCAAGTCGACCATCCTGCAGGCGCTGTCCGACATCCAGATCAAGACGGGCGACTACCCGTTCACAACGCTGCGCCCGGTCCCGGCACTGACGCGCATCAACGGCGTCCTCATCCAGCTGGTGGAGATCCCGGGGTTGATCGGCGGCGCGTCCGAGGATCGTGGCGGCGGCCGTGCCCTGCTCGGCGTGCTGCGCTCGGCGGACGCGATCGTCTTCTGCGCCCGCGCCGGCCACCCGGCTGACGACCTCGCGGCGGTGCTCAACGAGCTGGACATCGCGGGCATCGACAAGCCTGCCGTTCTGGCCGTCACCCGCGCCGACGAAGGCACGGCCAGCGATGTGGAGCTGTTGCGCGAGGCGCTGCCCGACTTCGAGCTGCTGCCGGTGTCCGTTTTGGATCCGGACTCGCTCGAGCGCCTCCGCCAGGCGGTCTGGGGAATGACCGGGCTGATCCGTATCTATCTGCGCAGCAACGGGTCAACGGATGATGATCCGGCCGCCCTGCGCCACGGCGCGACCGTCGCTGAAGTGGCCGATTCTGTCCACCACGACCTGGGCGCGACGTTCAGCGCTGCGCGTGTTTGGGGGCCCTCGGCGCGCTTCGACGGCCAGCGCGTGGGACGCGAGCACGTGGTCATGGACACTGACACGGTGGAGATCCTGCACTGATTCGCGGCCATCAGGACGAGGGGTGGCCAGGCCGTGCTGGGGCACGACCTGGCCTGAGGGGTGGATGCGGCTGGGGAGCTGGCTAGAAGGCTGCCAGTCCGGCGGACCCGTCGGGCAGCGAGGTGACCTGGCCCTGATCGGCGAGTGAGCCGTCCGGCATCACGCCAAGGATGGACAGGCTGTCCGTGCCCGAGTTGAGCACGTACAGATGTCGGCTCGTGCGGTCCGTGTCCGCGTCGATCGGCGCGGATCCGGGTCCGGTCGAAGCCGTCACGCCGTCTGCGTCGAGCAGCGTCAGGTCGCCATTGCCGGCGATCGAGTAGCCCGAGACGGTGTCGCTGCCGGTGTTGGTCACGTAGGCGAAGCGCCCGTTGTGCGTGATCGCAACCCAGCACGCAGCCGTCTCAGTGGTGGCCACGGATCCATCGACGATGCGCAGGTTGCCGTTACGCCGGAACCTGTAGCTCGAGGTCACGCTCGCGTCAGGGGCACCGCCAACCGCTTCGGACACCACGAGCAGGCCGTTGGGCGCGAACTCGAAGCCAAACGGCGTGGCACTGGACGAGGCGCGCCAATCTGGCGCTCCGGCCGCGCCATTGCCGGCGACCTCGTAGAACGTGATCCGATTGGTTGCCTTCTCCGTCACCACCAGGCGCCGGCCGTTGGGGCTGAAGCTCACCTGCGCCGGACCCGCGCCGGCCTGGCTGAGCGCCTCGTTCGAGCCGGCGATCTCGGTCAGGATGCCCGAGCGGCTGCGCCGGAAGCCCTGGATATTGCCGTCACCGCCGGCGTTGAGCACGTACACCACGCGTCCGTGCGAGGTGACGCTGATGGGCATGTCGCCCCCGCTCGGCGCCACTTCCATGAGCGTCAGCTTGGCGCCATGAACGCGGAAGACGGAGATCTCGTCGCTGCCGGGGTTCACGGCATAGAGCCAGCGATTGTTGCGGCTCAACGTCAGTGCTCCCTGGCTGCCCAGTCCGGCGCCGGTCCCGGTACCGCCCGTGGCGAAGGCGCCGGACGGAAGCAGCGATCCGTCCGCGGCGCGCTCCCAGGCCAGCACACGGTTGCCCGACGGCTCGTTGGACAGTGTGAACACGGCGCCCCGGGCTGATCCGGCGGCCGCGGCGCCCGGGGCGACAAGGGCCAGCGTCAAACCGGCAGCCGCCAGGAGCATGGGTCGTTTGCGCATCGGAATGCGTCCTCCTGCTTGGCCCGGGCACGGCGCCCGGGGATGAGAGGACACCGTGCGCCTCGCCTGTTACCTGCCGATGGCAGTCGCGTGACGATCCCGTGAAGGTGGCGTGACGTGCGAGCGCGACCCGTGCCGAACCTCAGGCGGAGAGGCTGAACCAGAAGCGGGTGCTGCCGTTGCCCGTGTCCGCGCCCACGCGACCACCGGCCGCCTCGACGAGCTGCTTGACGATGGCCAGCCCGATGCCTGCACCGCCTTTGGCCCTGTCGCGCGACTTCTCCACGCGGTAGAAGCGCTCGAAGACGCGGCCCAGCTCTGCAGGAGGGATGCCCTCACCCGAGTTGATGACCGAAACGAGGAGGTCCGCCGGGCGGCGCTCGGCACGGACGATGATCGAGCCGCCGGCCGGGCTGTAGCGGACGGCATTTGAGAGCAGGTTGGCCAGCACCTGGGCCAGGTGGTCGGGATTGGCTCGCGCGCGCAGCTCAACCGGAAGCTCCACCGACAGGCTCAACCCGGCCCGCTCCACGGACGGCTGGGCGAGCTCGATGGCCGAACGGATGTGCTGGGCGAGGTCCACTTCCTCCAGCCGCGGGGGCAGCACGCCCGCCTCGCCCTCGGCGAGCGAATTGAGCGAGCGCGAGAGCCGCACGAGGCGATCGGCCTCCTCCCACAGCGACGCGTACGTGGACGAGTCCGCCACTATGACCCCGTCACGGAGCGCCTCCAGGTAGCCCTGCAGGTTCGTCAGCGGCGTGCGCAGCTCGTGCGCCGCGTTGGCGATGAAGTCGCGCCGGATGCGCTCCTGCTCACCGATCGCGGCGGCCATCTGGTTGAAGGAATCGGCCAGGTCGCGGATCTCCTCAGGGCCATCGCGCTCCACGCGCACCGCGTGATCGCCGGCCGCTATCCGACGGGCGGCGCTGCCCACGACTTCCAGCGGCCGGGCCAGGCGGCGCGCGAGCAGGATCGACAGTGCGACGCTGGCCACCAGCGCGACACCGACCGCGATGAGGACAACGCTGGTGACCGAAGAGTCGAACATCTCGCGCGCATGGGTGGCCGTGTCGCCGGCGCCCACCATGAGCTCCTCGAACGTCCGTCCGCCAACGACCACCACGCCCACCACGAGGATGAGCAGCCCGAGCGTCGCCGACGCGAGCGCGGCCAGGAAGATGCGCGTCGCGATTCCGCGCGCCACCTAGCGCTGGCCCGCTGCGGCCGGGGCCGTTGCAGCCGCCGATGCCGGCGACGGCGCGGCGCGATAGCCCACGCCGCGCACCGTGGCCACGTAGCTCGGGCGCTCAGGATCGTCGGCAAGCTTCTCGCGCAGGCGGCCAACGTGAACGTCGATCGTGCGGTCCAGGACCTCCGTGGCGTCCTTGCCGTATACGGCGTCGAGCAGCTGATCGCGGGTCAGTACGCGGCCGTCCGCCTCCAGCAGTGCCTGCAGCAGCTTGAACTCGACCCGCGTCAGATCAACGAGCGCACCGGATCGGCGCACCTCGTAGCGGGTCGGGTCCAGGACCAGGTCGGCGTGACGCAGCTCGGGCGCATCCTGATCGACCGCTGCCGTGTCGCTCGACCTGCCGGACGGATCCGCCTCGCTGCGGCGCAGGATGGATTTGACGCGCAGGACGAGCTCTGCGGGCGAGAAGGGCTTGGGCAGGTAATCGTCCGCGCCGTCCTCCAGACCGCCCAGACGGTCGGCCAAGGTGCCACGTGCGGACAGGACCAGGATCGGCGGTGCGATCCCCTCGCTGCGCACGGCACGGATGACTGCGCGTCCGTCCAGCCCGGGCAGCATCAGGTCCAGCACGACCAGGCTTGGGCGGTGCTCCTCGATCGCGGCCAGCGTCTCGATCCCGTCGGCTGCGCTGACCACGCTCAGGCCCTCGCGCTCGAGATACGTCTTGACGAGCGCCACGATCTTGGCGTCATCGTCGACCACGAGCACGGGCCGCCCGTTCCCAGACCTGGACATGTGGGCATGCTACGACGGCTCGCGTGACGCGCTCATGACGAGAACAGGTGATCCGTCACCGTGTCGTCACGCGTAAGCCTCAATATCAGACCATGAACAACCTGCGACTACGCCACATCGCGCTGCTCGGCGTGCTGGTGCTTGGCGCCTGCTCCGCAGGGCCCGGCTCCCAGTCTGCTACGCCTGCCGTGGGCGGCGCCTCCCCCACCGCCGCTGCCACTCCCAGCCGGACATCCGAACCGTCCCCCGCTGCCAGCGACACCATGACTCCTCCAACCACGGGACAGCCCACGCCCAATGGGACGCTGCCGCCCACGGACCCTCCGGCCGCAGTGATTGACGAGCCGTGGGCCACGGCGGCGCTTACCGACGTCGCGTCCGGCGAGACCTTCAGCGTCGCGGACCTGGTCGCCGGCGGCAAGGTCGTGTTCCTGGAGCCGATGGCGATCTGGTGCTCGAACTGCCGCGCCCAGCAGGCCACAGCCGTCGAAGCGTTCGCGTCCCTTGACCCCGACGTGGCCGAATGGATCGGCGTGGACGTCGAAACGACCGAGACGGCCGAGGCGCTCGCCCGCTACCGCGATCAGTACGGTTTCCCGTTCCGCTACGTGATCTCGGACACGGCCCTGTCGCGCGCGCTCGTTGACAGCTTCGGCGAGGTCGTCCTGAGTCCGCCTTCGGTCAACGTGATCGTCATCGCGCCCGATGGCGAAGTGACGCACATGCTCGGCCACCATTCGGCGGCCGAGATCGTCCAGTTCGTCCAGGAGCGCATCCAATAGACCTGAGCGCGGCGATCGCGGCACTGGGGCCGTTCGGCGCTGGCCTGCTGAGCGCCGCGAGCCCCTGCCTGCTGCCGCTCTATCCGGGCTTCATCGCCTACCTGGGCTCGAACGCGGAGTCCCTCGAGGGTCGCCGCGGCACCGGGTTGCTGGGCCTCCTCGTGCTCGCCGGCGTGCTGACCATGATGGTCGTTGCCGGAGTGGTGCTCGTGGCGATCGCCGTACCCACTAGCCGCCTGCTGGCCTATGCCACGCCGGTCGTGGACACCGTGCTCATCGTGCTGGGCATCCTGCTGCTGGCGGGCCGCAACCCGTTCGAGCGATTGCCCGGCATGCGCGTGCCCGTCGTGCGCAATCCGTACCGGCAGGCATACATCTATGGGCTGATGCTGGGCCCGATCGCCTTGCCCTGTGCCGGCCCGTTCCTGGTCAGCCTGCTGGGCATCTCGCTCGGCGTGACCGACGCCCTGGGCAAGATCGGCACGTTCCTGATCTTTGGGCTGGGCTTCGGACTGCCGCTCGTCGCACTTTCGCTGCTGACGTCAGTGCGCAGCCGAGAGGTGGTGCGCTTCATCGTCTCCCACCATCGCGCGGTGGAGGTGGTCGCCGGCGTGCTGCTGATCGGTATCGGTGCCTTCGACCTGGTCGACAAGTGGCCCACGATCCAGCTCACGCTGGGGCTGTAGTAAAAAGAAGAGGCCGCCCGCATTGCTGCGGACGGCCCCTTCGTAGCTGGTCGCGCCTTTAGACGGCGTGAACTCGGTTCGCGCGCGGGCCCTTGGGGCTCTGCTCGATCTCGAACTCGACCTTCTCGCCCCCGACCAGGCGGTCGAAGTCGAGCGAGGAGTCCAGCGAGTTGCGGTGAAAGAAGTATTCCTTCGCGTCATCCGCGGTGATGAAGCCGAATCCGCGATCGGATACGACCTTCTTGATGGTGCCGGTGGCCACAGTGACCCTCCAACTAGCTCTCGAACGGGGAAGTCTGTCGCACGATCTGTTCGAGAAAGGTCGATCACACGGAGCCACCGCACAACGCGGCGGAGCAACGAGCATACACCCTGAAAAGGTGCACGGGGCCCTGCCGGGAGTGCGCGACGTGAGGCGCCTGACCTAGAGAAGCTGCTCCACGGCAGTCTCCAGGTGGGGCATCCACGTTGGGCAGGTGCGTGAGACGACTGTGACGAGGAGGCCCACGACGATGCCGATCTCGCCACCAATGAGCAGGTGCTGGACGACCGTGCTCAACCCGGAGGAGGCGGCCGTGCCGACTGGCGTGCCCAGCGCCATGCAGATCTCGGCCGCGTTGCTGGGCAAGGGCGGGAGCTGGATGTTGCGCTCCTGGAGCAGGTTGGCGATGTCCGCCGGCAGCTCGATCGGCGGCAGCTCGATCGCCGGCGGCGACGCTGCGATGCGCTCCACTTCTGCGATCGCGTCGGCAACGAGGCTCTCCACCGCCTCCGTGTCAATGCTGGGCAGCTGGATCGAGGGCAGCGCCGGTGACCCCGCCGAGCACGATACGAGGATCGAAGCGGCCAGTGCGAATGCGATCCTGGCCATCACTCCCAGGTGACCGTGACGCGTTCCGATTGGGCCTGGACGTTGCTTCCATCCACGGCCGAGATGCGTGCCTGGTACGTGGTCGTGATGTTCTCCCGCCGCGCGCCACCGCCGCACGTCGTGCCGCGCTTGCACGACCAGTGGATGAAGCCCGTGTCCGGGTTGAACACCTGCAGGAACCATGGGCCGTCGGCCACGTTGCGATTGGCCGTGGCCTCGATGCCGACCCTTTCGCCGTTCTGGACCCGGTTGTCGGTAACCGCGATGTCTGCCTGCCAGTTGCCCGGCGGCGCGGTTGGATCGGGCGGCTGCGGAGTGGGCTGCGCGGTTGGTCCGGGCGTTGGCTGTGGCGTCGGCGCGTTGGTCGGATTGGCCGTCGGCTCGGGCGTGGGCGGGAGCGGCGTGGGCTCAGCGGTCGGCGGCAGCGGCGTGGAGCTGGGGAAGACCGTCGCCGGCGGCAGAGGAGTGCTGGTCGGGAGCGCGGTGCCGGTTGGCAAAACCGTGGCCGGCGGGAACAGCGTCGCGGTCGGCCGGTCCGGCGTCGGCTCGCCGGCTATGGGCGGCAGCGACGCAGCCGGACGGAAGCTGAGCCCGCCCAGCACCACGAAGGCGATCAGCGCGAACAGGGCGAGCGCCATGGCGCCCAAAACCGCGACGAGGCCGGCGCCACCGTGATCCGTCCGATCGCGGCGCAGACGGCTGTTGCCCATCATCCGGGGCTGCACCGGCGGTGCAGCCGGCGGCACGATCGTGGGCGGCAAAGGCGCGGTGACGTTCGCATCGCTGGGAATGGTCGGCACCGGCCGGGTCGGTGCGTCGTGGCCGGCGATCGTGGTCGGTGCGTCGTGGCCGGCAGCGACGGCTTCAACGCCGGGCTCGAGTGCCACGGCGAGCTCGAACAGGCTGGCTGACGATTGGACCGTTTCTTGGAGGCCAGGCTCGACCAGCCCGGCCAATGCCACGACGGCCGCTGCGGACGGGTGGACTGCCGTGGCCGGTCCGGGCAATCCCGGGCGCCGAACGTGGATCGTGCCATCCGTCGCGACGACGACGTTGTCCGCGGACAGGTCGAGGGCGATCTGCGCGGCAGCGGCGGCAGCCAGGAGCGCCTGGAGCCGCTCGATCGCGGCAACCAGCCCGGCGCGATCGAGCAATCGCGGCGCGGCCGGGAGGGCCAGCTCTTCGCGTGCAACCCAGAAGATCCAGCCCGGCGGCGTGGCACGTTCGAAGCCCTCACCCGGGCGCATCAGCAGTCGGTTGAAGCCCACCAGCCGCTCGGCGCCCAGCGCGACCAGGCCCCGGTTGGCGGCTACCGCCCGCTCGAGCCGTTCGCCCAGCGCCGGTCCGCCGAAGATGAGCTCGACCGTCGCCTCCGATCCGTTGGTCTCGTGGCGCGCGCGCCACGCCCACGAATCGATCAGGTGCTTGGACGTGATCTGCCACGGACCGAATGACGTAGGCAACCGCACTGGATCGCGACTGCCTTCCATGCCCAGTCGGCCGCCCACCTCCGAAAGCACCGTGATTGCCTGGTGGGCAGTGGGCCGCTCAGAGGGATCCTTGGCGAGCATCTGGCCAACCAGGGCGCTGAGCTCCGTGGGGGTCGCCGATGGCAGGGCGGAAAGGTCGGGCGGTCGATCTCGATGACCGCGCAGGATCTCATCCGCAGTGCCATTGAACGGCGGGTGCCCGGCCAGGCAGTGATAGAGCACGCAGCCAAGGGCGTACATGTCCGACGCGCTGGTGGGCTGCCCTTCCCAGACCTCCGGTGCGGCGTAGGCCGACGAGAGCATCACCTCTCGATCGTTCAGGTCGCCCGTGTAGCCGACGACTCGCGCCACGTTGAAGTCGGCCAGCTTGATTGCGCCCTCGCGGTCGATGAGCACGTTCGACGGCTTCAGGTCGCCGTGGACGATGCCCGCCTCCGCGGCCGCTTCCAGCGCGCTGGCCACCGCGGTGCCGATCTCCACGCTGCGGCCAAGCGACAGGGCGCCCAGCTCTTTCAGCTCGTGGCTGACGTCACCGCCTTCCACGTACTCCATGACCACGTGCGGGCTGGGCTCTGCCCCGCCGCCGTACACCTCGACCACGTGCGGGTGGCCGCGCAGGGCATGGGTCGCCAAAAGCTCCGTATCCGCGCGCAACCGCTCCGAAGCGCTCGAAGCAATGGCGCCCGTGAATCGTTTGAGCGCGACGACGCGACCCGTCTCCGTGTCGACCGCCCGCCAGACCTCGGCCAGCCCACCTGCACCGATGCGCTCCTCGAGCCGGTACTGCCCGAAGAGCTCCGGCTCGCGCTCAGCCATCAGCGGCGATCGCCCGAGCGGTTCGAGTTCCTGCCTGAGCCACGGATCACGCCCCACAGGCGCTTGATCGCCCACAGTCGGAAGAACCAGCCAATCATTCGTGCCTCCTAAATCGGTTGCGCCGCGAGCGCGGCAGACACTTCAAGGATGAACGGGTGGCACGAGCGGGTGCTCGCACGCGGAGCCGCTGCAGCACACAAGTTCATGGCATTTCCGGTCTGTGCGCGGCTCCGCCAGCGGCGCTGCGCACGGCGCGATACAGCGCGGCCGCGCCCCTCACGCCCGCACCTGCGACCTGACGACCCACTCTCACCCCTGAGCGCGCCAGCCAGCCGGCGATGGCACGCGTCGCACGAACGTCCGCGTCGAGATCGGCCTCTGTCAGACCGACACCGGCCAGGCTGGCGACGCGGGCCCGGGCGTCCAGTCCGTTCAGGGCGAGCTTGATCGCGCCCAATGCAATGGCGATGTCGTCCAGCTGGCCCACCACAGGAATGATGCCGGGCACGACATCGATCGGCGAGACGACGTACGCCGCGGCAGCCACGAGTGCGGCGCGCCGGATTCGGGACAGGCGCGGATCGCGGGCCAGCGTGAATGCCAGCCGCGCATAGCTCGGCAGCCGTTTGACGAGGGCGGTGAACTCATCCTTGGGGAACGGTCGGGCGATGGCTGGCTTTCTCCTGGAGGACCTGCGCCTGAACGAGGAAGCGCGGCGGCTCCACTATATGAGCGATGGCCAACAGTGGACGAAGCGTGAGCAACCGACGCGCGGCGACGCTGATCAGCTATCGAGCGCGAATCCGCGCGCGGATTGAGCAATACGACCGCTGAGCAGGTGGGACAGATTTGGCGGGCGGCGCGCCGGGACAGAGCTAGGCGGCGAGCTCTGTGGGGACGCCAAAGAGTGGGAAGAAGCGCTGCGTGTCGAGGAAGAAGGTGATCCCCGCGATGCGGCCGTCCTCGATCTCAAGCACCTGCACCGACCACGGCTCGAGGGTTCCGTCCGGGCCGGGCTTGTACTGCGCGAACGCTGGCGAGCCGTTGGCGCTGATGGGCAGCAGACGCGAGCCGCGACAGGCGCTGCCCGTGCCCAGGCACCAGTCGACGATGTCGCGGTGCGTCGCCAGCCACAGGTCGTAGGGCGGCATGTTCCAGGTCGCGTCCTCCGCGAGCAACGCGGTCAGCGCGTTCATGTCGTAGCGCTCGAACGCGTCCACGTAGCGCTCGAGTAGCTCGGCGTCCGGCGCCCCATCCGTTGAACGGCGGCTGACGTCGTCGAGCGACAGGTTCCTGGTGGCGAGCGTCTCCCGTGCTCGCTGGAGCGCGCTGTTGACGGACGCGACGGACGTGCCCAGCAGCTCGGCCACCTCTGAAGCCTGCCAGCGCAGGACCTCGCGCAGGATGAGTACCGCACGCTGCCGCGGCGGCAGGTTCTGCAGCGCCGCCATGAACGCAAGGCGCACCGATTCGCGGGCCAGGGCCACGGCGGCAGGATCACCTTCCTCGCCCACGACCAGGCTGTCCGGCACAGGCTCGATCCAGCGCGCCTCCTCGATCGGGTCCGGCAACGGCGTATCCGCCGACTGGGCTGGGCGCAGGTCCATCGGCCGCACACGGCGCTGGTCGGCGCTGAGCATGTCCAGGCATACGTTCGTGGCGATGCGGTAGAGCCACGACCTGAGCGACGAGCGGCCTTCGAAGCTTTCTATCGCGCGCCACGCGCGGAGCATCGTCTCCTGCACCGCGTCCTCAGCCTGGAATGTGCCGCCCAGCATCCTGTAGCAATAGGCGGTCAGCTCGCGCCGATAGGAGTCAAGCTCGTGCTCGAGGCCGGCCTGTCTGCCGGTATTCGAGTCCGTCCGGGTCATCGGGGACATCGAGCTCATCGTACCGTCCTGCGCACGGCGACCAGTTCCGCGGGCAGATGGCCGGGGTTACGCACCGCGCGCACGGGCAGGCAGCCGAAGGCCAGGATGTCGCCCTGGCGAAAGGTGCGCCATGCACCGGCGCGACAGTGCACCTCCACCACGCCGCGCTCGACTAGAACGATCGCGTCAGCCCACTCGGCAGCGTGGGTAAGGTGCTCCTGGCCCGGCTCGATGGCGATCTGCCATCGCTCGAAAGCAGGCGGCAGGTCCTGTCGGAGAACCATGTCGCGGCTCCCCCCATGGGTCACCGCTCAGCCGAATGGCCCGCTGGCGGGACGTTGTGGTTCATGCGGAACAGGTTTGTCGGGTCGTACTGCGCCTTGATCCTGGCCAGGCGATCCCACGTGGCGCCCGGATACGCGTGCCGCACACCCTCCTCGCCATCCTCTTCCAGGAAGTTGACGTACGCGCCGGGAACGCCCTGGTCGATTGCCGCGGCCAGGTCATGCACCCACTTCGTGCGCGCCGCGCGGTCGTGCTCGCCCTCGTAGAAGGAGACCACGATGCCCAGCACCCGGGCGTTGCGATGGGCGAAGGCTGTAGCGTCCGCGGGCACGCGCGCCATGGCGCCACCCAGCGCCCGCAGCTGGACGGCTCGCATGGGAGCGTCCGAGGCTTCCAGTGCGGCGACAATCTCGCGCGCCGCGCCCAGATCGACACTGTTCAGGAACATCGTCCGGCCCACCACGAACGGCCGGAACGGCTCGGCCGGAGCCGCCTCACCGGCGCCACCTGGCCCGGCTTCGGGCGCGCCTTCGGGCCCGCCGTCCGGCCCGCTCTCTGGCCCCTCGTCGTACATCTTTGGGTAGGGCATGGGCTGGACCATGTCCGCGATGGGCGTGGCCAGCGCGCGGAAGGGCGCCATGGCGCGCTCGCCCTCCGCCTCGTCGCCTGTCCAGCCGAGCATCGCCAGCACCACGATCGTGCCGTGGAATTCCTGTGGCACGAAGGGCATCGGCGGGCAATTCATGACGTTGGCGATCGTGGACAGCTCCTCGGGCGCCTCAGCGGATGCCCGCATGAAGCCGGCGATGACCTCTGGTGTGGCGGGCAGGACCATGATGCCGCCGACGAAACCGGGCATCGGGTTGAGCCGGTACAGGAAGCGCGTGGCGACGCCGAAGTTGCCGCCCCCGCCGCGCACGGCCCAGAACAGGTCGGGGTGGTTATCCGCGTCGGCGGTCACGATCTGGCCGTCCGCGGTGACGATCTCCGCTGCGAGCAGGTTGTCGATCGTCAGCCCGAACTTGCGCACCTGGTAGCCGATCCCGCCGCCGAGCGTGATGCCGCCGATGCCGACCGTGCCCGTATCGCCGAACCCGATGACCAGGCCGTGACCGGCCACCTCGGTCACGACATCAGCCGCGGTCAGGCCAGTCTCCGCCCACGCCGTACGCCGGTCGGGGTCGATCTCAAGCGCGCGCATCTCGCGCAGGTCGAGCACGATGCCGCCCTCCGACGAGCTGTGGCCCACTCCATCGTGGCCGCCGCTGCGTACGGCGAGCTCCATGCCGTGCTCGCGCGCAGTGACCACGACGGCTGCCACGTCACGGGCGTTGGCGACGCGCGCGATGGCCGCCGGGCGACGATCGAACTGGGCAGCCATGACCATGCGCAGCTCATCAAAGTCGGCGTCGTCGGCGGTGACCACGCGGCCGTTCATTCGCTCGCGCAGAGCCGAGATCGCAGCGCTTGCGTTCGCACCCGGAGCCTGCCTGGTCTGCGTAGTGGTCATCGATTGCACCTCGTCCATCGAGCGCCACGGGCGCGTTTGGGAGTCATTCATTCTGACGGCTGCGACAAGCGAAACTAATCGCCCGGCGGCCGATGAATTCGCGGTGTGCATGCCGTCTAACCCGTTGGCACGATCCGCACAATGAGACGCGAATGACCTCAGAAAGCATCAACAGCGCACCTGGGCAGCCGGCTCTGGCCGGGCGGCGCGAGTGGATCGGCCTGGCCGTGCTCGCCCTGGCCTGCCTGGTCTACGTGATGGACCTGACCGTGCTCCACCTGGCCGTCCCGCAGATGAGCGCCGATCTCAAGCCGACCAGCGCGCAGCTGCTCTGGATCATCGACATCTACGGGTTCTTCGTGGCCGGCGCGCTGATCACGATGGGCACGCTGGGCGATCGGATCGGCCGGCGCAAGCTGCTGCTCGTGGGCGCGGCCGCCTTTGGGCTGATTTCGCTGCTCGCCGCGTTCTCGACCAGCGCGAACATGCTCATCTTCAGCCGCGCGGCATTGGGCCTGGCCGGCGCCACCATCGCGCCATCGACGCTGTCGCTCATCTTCCACATGTTCCAGAACCCCAAGCAGCGCTCGATCGCGATCGGCGTCTGGATCGGTGCGTTCTCCGCCGGCAGCGCGGTGGGGCCGGTCATCGGCGGCGTGATGCTGGAGTTCTTCTGGTGGGGCTCGGTCTTCCTGCTCGCGCTGCCGGTGATGGCCCTGCTGATCGTGCTCGGCCCGCGCGTGCTTCCCGAATACAAGGATCCTGACGCGGGCCGCCTGGACCTGGTCTCCGCGGCGATGTCCGTCGCCGCCGTGCTGGCCGTCATCTACGGGCTCAAGCAGCTCGCCCAGGACGGCATCTCGGTCATCGCCCTGGCCAGCATCATGGCCGGGCTGATTGTGGGCGCGATATGGGTGCGCCGTCAGCTGACGCTGCGCAGCCCGATGATCGACCTGCGTCTATTCCGCCTGCGCTCGTTCAACGTCGCGTTGGCCATCAACTTCGTGTCCATCTTCGTCATGGTCGGCTACTTCCTGTACGTGGCCCAGTACCTCCAGCTCGTCGCCGGCCTGTCGCCGCTTGTCGCGGGACTGTGGTCGCTGCCGTCCGCGATCGGGTTCGTGGTGGGCTCACAGGTTGCGCCACGCATCTACCACCGCGTCCGGCCGGCGTACCTGATCGGCGCGGGCATGGCGCTGGCCGGCGTGGGCCTCGCCATCCTGACCCAGGTCGGCGTCGTCAACGGCCTGCCGGCGATGATCATCGGCTCGGTCGTCATCTCGATCGGCCTGGCCCCCGTATTCGGCCTGACCACGGAGCTGATCGTGGGCTCGGCTCCGTCGGAGCAGGCGGGCGCCGCAACGGGCATCTCGGAGACTGGCGCGGAGCTGGGCGGCGCGCTGGGCATCGCAATTCTGGGCAGCATCGGCGTCGCGATATACCGCTCCGAGGTTGCCAGGTCGCTGCCGGCCGGGGTCCCGGTCGACGCGGCGAGCGCTGCGCGCGACACGCTCGGCAGCGCGCTCGCGGCCGCCGCCCGGCTGCCCACCGAGCTCGGCGCGATCGTGGTCGCGGCGGCGCAGGAGGCGTTCGTGCTGGCTATGCAGCTGGCGTCGGCGTTCGCCGCAGTGGCTGCCGTCGCGGTGGCGCTTGTTGCGGTCGTCGGGCTGCGCTCGCACCGCATGCATCCGCCGGCGGAGGACTCCGAGGCGCCGTCCGCAGGCGCATCGGGCGACGAGCAGGCGGACCTGTCCCGGGAGCCGAGCGCGGCCTAGCCCGAGCGCGGCCCTAGTCGAGCGTTGCCAGGAAGTCGCGCAACGCGGCGATGACCAGGCGCGACTGCGCCTCGTCGGTCAGCATCGAGATGTGGCCCACGCCGGCCAGCTCCACGTGGCTGCTCCGGCTCGAGAGCGAGAGCAGGTCGCGCTGCAGCTCCAGGAATCGACCGTCGGCCGGGCGAGTCAGGACGAGCAGCGGCACGTCGTCGAACGAGCCGGCCTGGCGCACCTGGGCCGTGCTCACGTCCCAGGCGTCCATTTCGTCGGCTGTCGCGTCCATGTGCGAGGTCCAGCCGCTCACGGCCAGCGCGGGCTCCACCTCGTGTGCGGGCAGGGTCTCGAGCCCGGTCGTGCCGCGCGAGCGGAGCTGGTTGAGCCCGGTATGGCCGATCAGCGCGGCGCCGCGGAACAGGCGCGCGAAGCCCTCGCCTCCCCCGCCGTCGGGGTGGGTCGAGTCGGCCAGCACCAATCCGACGAGATCGGCGCGGTGCAGGTCTGCGAACACCCGAGCGATCAGGCCGCCGAACGAGTGGCCCACCACGACGAACGGTCCGTCCACTCCGGTCGCTCCGAGCGCAGCGGAGAGCGCGTTTGCGGCGGCACCCACATCGCGTCGGCCCGGCGGCGCGATGCTCCAGCCCAGCGCCGGCCGGTCGACAGCGACCACGCGATAGTCGCGCGCCAGGTCCGTCGCGACCCACGTCCATTGCGAGGAGAACATTCCCGCGCTCGCCTCGAGCACGATCGTGGGCCGGCCGGGCGCACCCTCGCCCCACGTGCGCATGTGCATCTGCCGTCCGTCACCCAGGTCGACCAGCGTCCCCGGCGCCGGGAAGCGGCGCCGCTCACCGGCCTCCGCGACGCCCTGAAGCGTGATCCCGCTCATGACGACCAGCGCGAAGACCGCGAGCACGTGGAGTGTCGCGCGGAGCAGGCGGCGGCGTGTGGGTCGTGGTGCCATGGGCGATCGCTGAGCCGATCGTCGCCGCGCGTGCGTCCCGGGGGAAGTCGGACGATCGCCGATTGCCCACCGGACCGCCGTATCGGAAGTGCGCTTTGCGCCTAGCGCGCGGCCGCTCGGACGGCGGGCACCACTTCGGTGGCGAAACGCTCGATCTGCGCGGTGTCGTCGTCGCCCGGCCAGAACACGAAGCCGTCGATGCCCAGGTCGCGCGACCAGCCGGCCAGCGTGTCGATCCACTGGCTTGGCGGCCCGTCCAGCACACCGCTGCTGCTCGATCCGCCGCCGGTGATCGTGCCCGAGAGGTTGAGCACGCGCCGGATCAGGCGCGGATTACGCCCGAGTGCGGCCGCCGCATCTTCCATGCGCGCGATGAGCGCCGGAAACTCGGCCACGCGCGTGGCGCCACTGCCCGGCACCCAGCCGTCGGCGAGGCGGCCGATGAGGTCCATCGCGCCGCCGGACATCGCGCCCACCCAGATCTCGACGCGATGCGCCGGCGGCGGCCCGGGTGGGTAGCCGGGCACAGGGTGGTACGGGCCGCTGCCGCGCACGACGCCGCGTTGCGCGCCCACGTCCAAGGCGCCGCGAATGATGTGCAGCGCCTCCTCCAGCGCGGGCAGCCGCTCACCGCGTTCGCGTCGCGTACCGCCCATGCCCGCGACTGCGTCCCAGAAGGCGCCCGACCCGATGCCCAGCTCGAACCTGCCGCCACTCATCACGTCGAGCGAGGCGGCGGCCTTGGCCAGCATCGGCGGCGGACGCATGGGCAGGCTGGCCACGTCCGGGAAGAAGCGCAGCCTGGTCGTGCGCGCAAGCAGGTCGCCGATCAGCGCGAATGTGTCCAGGAAGCGGCGCTGGTAGGGGTGGTCCTGGATGCCCACGATGTCCAGCCCCAGCCGCTCGGCTGCCAGGACCTGCTCGACGATGCGCGGGTACGACTCGGCGTACGGGGTGACGGATATCCCGAACAGCGGTCGGCTGAGTGTCTGTTGCTCCTCAGCCATCGGAAAGTGGCGACCAGCCCGTACGCAACACCCCGAGGAGCTCCTCGTGGGGTAGCGCGTGGACGGTCATGCCACGATGCCCGGTCATCGTCTCGGCCGCCAGCATGGCGTTGAGGACGGCTTCCTCGGTCGCCTCGATGACCGCGCTGAACAGCCCGTTGATGTTGTCGTCGGTGAGCATGGCGACGGACTGGATGATCGGGGCCCTGTCACCCATGTCGGACGGCGAAAGGTCGCGATTGCCGGTTGCAAAGCACAGGAACAGGTCGCCACTCGAGTTGCCGCCTGCGCCTCCGATGCGGCCGATGCCGAGGCCGATGCGCTGCGCAACGCGCTCGCACTGGTGCGGCAGCAGCGGCGCGTCCGTGGCGGCAATGACGATCACCGAACCAGTTTCAGTTGAGGCATCTGTCTCCTCGCCGGTGGGCAGCGGGACGCGCTCAGGTGTCAGAACGCGGCCGACCGGGACGCCGCCGACCGTGAAGCGCTCGCGCCAGCCAAAGTTGGCCTGGGTGAGCACTCCGAGGGTGTAGCTCACTCCGTTCAGCGGCACGATCCTGGACGCGCTGCCAATCCCGGCCTTGAAGCCAAACGAGACCATCCCGGTCCCGCCGCCGACGTTGCCTTCCGCGACCGGCCCGCTGGTCGCAGCCGAGATCGCCTGCTCGACGTGCTCCGGACGGACGTGCAGGCCGTTGATCTCGTTCAGGCGTCCGTCCCATGTCTCGGCCACGACTGGCAGTGCCCAGGCATCCGTATCGAGGCCGAGGCGTGCCGTCTCGTAGCGCACCAGTCCCTCGTGCACCGGCCCCACGCTGTGCGTGTTGGTGATCGCGATCGGTGACATGAGCATTCCGCTCTCAGCGATCCACTGCACGCCCGTCATCTCGCCGTTGCCGTTCAGCCGATGCGCGCCCGCGAACAGGGGCGCGTGCCAGACGTCCTCGGGGCGGGGCATGATCACGGTCACCCCGGTCCGGATCGAGTCGCCCTCGATGAGCGTGCGATGGCCGACGCTCACGCCGGCCACGTCAGTGATCGCGTTGAGCGGGCCGGGCTCCATCGTCCCGATCCGGATGCCAAGGTCTCGCGCGCGTTGCGTCACGGGCCAAGCCTATCTGGCCCAGGCGGACGAGCGCCGGCTAGGCGGCTTCCTCTCGCGGTCGGAGGTAGCGCGCGGTCAGTGACGCTTCGGCTTCGAGCAACTCCGCTGGCGTGCCCTCGAACACGACGCGCCCGCCCTTGTTGCCGCCCTCCGGCCCGAGGTCGATGATCCAGTCCGCGTTGCGGATCACGTCCAGGTTGTGCTCGATGACGACGACCGAGTTTCCTGCGTCCACCAGGCGATCCATGATCTGCAGCAGGTGGCCGATGTCGGCCATGTGCAGTCCCGTCGTTGGCTCGTCCATTACGTAGATGTTGCCCTTGCGATGCAACTCGGAAGCGAGCTTGATGCGCTGCGCCTCGCCGCCCGACAGCGTGCTCAGTGGCTGGCCCAGGGTCAGGTAGCCGACGCCGACATCGCTCATCGCCTGCAGCCGGCGCACGATCTCCCGCTGGCCGAAGAACTCGAGCGCCTCTTCAACGGTCAGCGCCAGGACGTCGCTGATCGACTTGCCATCGAGTCGGTACTCGAGCACCTCGTCCTTGAAGCGGCGCCCATCGCACATCTCGCACGGCGTCTTGACCCCCTCGAGGAAGGCGAGGTCGGTGTAGATCACGCCGCTGCCCTTGCAGTTCTCGCAGGCGCCCTTGGAGTTGAAGCTGAACAGCCCGGCATCGACCTTGTTGACGCGCGCGAACTCCTTGCGCACGTCGTCCATCACGCCGGTGTAGGTGGCCGGGTTTGAGCGGCTCGACGCGCCGACCGGCTGCTGGTCGATGACGATCGCCGTCGGGGTGCTGCGGGATGAACGACTCGTTGATGAGCGAGCTCTTGCCCGAACCGGCAACGCCGGTTATCAGGATCAGCACACCGGTCGGGATGTCGACGCTCACGTCCTGCAGGTTGTTGGCACTGGCGTTGCGGATGGGCAGGCTGCCGCTCGCCGGGCGGACGTTCTGCTTGACCGGCAGCGCGCGGGCCAGGAACCGGGCGGTCAGCGTGTCAGCCTTGCGCAGGCCCTCGTAGGAACCCTCGAAGACCACTTCGCCGCCGCGCGTGCCGGCGCCCGGGCCCATGTCCACGACATGGTCGGCAACGCGGATCACGTCGGGATCGTGCTCGACGACGATGACCGTGTTGCCCTTGTCGCGCAGCTTGACGAGCAGCTCGTTCAGGCGGTGCACGTCGCGTGGGTGCATGCCGATCGACGGCTCGTCGAAGACGTAGAGCACGTCGACCAGGCTCGAGCCAAGGTGCTTGACCATCTTGACGCGCTGCGATTCGCCGCCCGACAGCGTGTCCGTCTCGCGATTCAGGCTGAGGTACTCGAGGCCGATGTCGACCACTGCCTGGAGGCGCTCGATCAGCGCGGCGATGACCGATTCGCCGACCGATCCCTTGGGCAGGTCGCGCAGGAAGTCGACCAGGTCGTCGACCTCCATCGTCGCCAGCTCGTCGATGTTGCGGCCCTCGATCCTGCTCGCCAGGGCCGCCTGGCTGAGCCGCGCGCCACGACACAGCGGACACGGCCGCTGCTTGAGGAACGGCTCGACCTGCTTCTGGGTGCGCTCCGAGCGGGTTTTGATGTCGCGCCTGACGTAACTGGCCTCGATCTTCTCGATCACCCCAAGATAGGTAGCGTTCATCATCTTGTCGCCGATGCGCAGCTTGAACTTGCGGTCCTTGCCGTACAGGAGCAGGTCCATCTCCTCAGGCGTGAAGTCGCGCACCTTCTTGTCGTTGTCGAAGTAGCCGGAGGCCGCGTACGCGCCGGGCTCCCAGCTCGTCCAGAACGGGACCTGGATCGCACCCTCGTTGAGCGACTTGGCCGGGTCGACGAAGTCGTCGGCGATGATGCCGACCTTCTTGCCCAGCCCCTGGCACTCGGGGCACATGCCCTGCGGGTCGTTGAACGAGAAGGCATTGGCGGAGCCGGCGGCAGGCTCGCCCAGGCGCGAGAACAGCAGGCGCAGCAGGGTGTAGATGTCGGTCACCGTGCCGACCGTCGAGTGCGAGCCGCCGCCCAGCCGCTTCTGGTCGACGATGACCGCCATGGACAGGTTCTCGATCGAGTCGGCGTCGGGCTGCGGGTAGCGCGGCAGGAAGTTGCGGATGAAGAAGCTGAAGTTCTCGTACAGCTGGCGTTGCGCCTCGGTGGCGATGGTGTCGAAGACGATCGACGACTTGCCCGAGCCGGACACGCCGGTGAAGATGGTGATCCGGCGCTTGGGAATGCGCAGGTCGAAGTCGCGCAGGTTGTTCTCGCGCGCGCCGCGGATCTCGATGTGTTCGGTCATCGACTCCAAGCATGCCTCAGATCGGACTTCACGGGCCCGTATGACCAATTGGACGGTGGCCCGACGGTGAAACTCATCGGTCCGCCGCGGGCGCGGCGCAGGTTATGCTCGACTTCGTGGCTGACAGGCATAAGTTCAAGTCGGTCGTGGAGGCGGCGCGCGGTGGCGGCGCGGTGGCCAAGATACCGCCGGAGGTGACGGCGGCGCTCGGTGGCCTGAAGCAGATGCGCGTCTTCGGGACGGTCAATGGCGTGGACTACAAAAGCAGCACGATGCCCTATCGCGGCGGGTTCTATCTCGGCGTGCACAACGCCACGCGTGAGGCAGCGGGCGTCGACATCGGCGACGAGGTGATGATCGAGGTCGTGCGCGACGAGTCGCCGCGCATGCTGGAGCTGGCACCCGAGCTGGAGGCCGAGTTCGCGAGCGATCCGGCGTTGCGGGCCCGGTTCGAGACACTCTCGTTCTCGCGTCGCCGGGAGCTGGCCGATCCCATTCGTCAGGCGGTCAAGCCCGACACCCGGGCGGCCCGGCTGGTCAGGGCCCTGGAGCAGCTTCGTGGCTGAGACACGCCGCCGGATCATCGATCTGAGCCACCCCATCGAGCACGGCATGGTGACCTATCCCGGTCTGCCGGCGCCCGAGATAACCGAGCACCTGACCCGCGCCGCGTCGCGTGAGCGCTATGCGCCGGGGACCGAGTTCAGCATCGGGCGGATCTCCATGGTGGCCAATACGGGCACGTACCTGGACAGTCCGTTCCACCGCTTCGCCGAGGGCGCGGACCTGGCCGGATTGCCGCTCGAGCAGATGGTCGACCTGCATGGCGTGGTGATCCGCGCGGACGAAAGCGCCACGGCCATCGGGCCACCGAACCTGCCCGCCGGCGATGTCCGCGGACTAGCGGTCCTGTTCCACACCGGTTGGGACCGCCACTGGCGCACCGACGCGTACGCCTCCGGCAGCCCGTTCTTGACACGCGCGGCAGCCGAGTGGCTTGTCGAAAGCGGGGCGGCGCTGGTTGGCATCGACTCATTGAACATCGATGACGCGACCGACAGCTCGCGTCCGGCCCACACCGTGCTGCTCGAGGCCGGCATCCCGATCGTGGAGCACATGACGGGCCTCGCGCATCTGCCGTCGAACGGCTTTCGACTGCACGCCGCGCCGTCCGCGGTTGTGAACTTCGGCACGTGGCCGGTCCGCGTCTACGCGGTCATAGAGGGCTAGTCGGGCAGGGCTCGCTCGAACTCCGGGCCCATAACTCGACTTCCATTGAAAGGCCCGACGCAAAAGCGCCGGGCCTTTTGTCTGTCCGCGCGCAATACGATTTGAGGCGATGAAAGACTTCAAACTTGGGATCCTGCTCTGGAGCCAGGCCGTGGACTGGCCCGAATTCGAACGCGCGGCGCGCCGCGTGGACGAGCTCGGCTACGAGCACCTGTGGGCATGGGACCACCTGCACGCCATATTCGGTGAGCCGCAACAGGCCATCTACGAGGGCTGGATGTCCGTCGCGGCGTGGGCCAAGGCCACCAGTCGGGTCCGGCTGGGGCTGCTCGTCGGCGCCAACACGTTCCGCAACCCGGCCCTCGTCGCGAAGCTGGCGACGACGCTCGACCACATCTCCGGCGGCCGCGCGATCTGCGGGCTGGGCGGCGCCTGGTTCGAGTACGAGCACCTGCGCCACGGCATCGAATTCGGGCGCAGTCCGGGCGAGCGTCTGATCTGGATGGACGAGGCGGCCGCTGCGGTGCGCACCCTGCTCGACGGCGGAAGCGTCACGTCCGCGCCGGACGGCCGCTACTCATTCGACGAGCTGCGCCAGGAGCCGCTCCCGCTCCAGGAACACCTGCCGCTGATGATCGGCGGATCCGGCGAGCGCAAGACGCTGCGCACGATCGCCAAATACGCGGACATGTGGAACGGCATGGGTCGCACGGAAACGCTGCAGCGCAAGGTGGACGTGCTCCTGCAGCACTGCGCCGACGTTGGCCGCAACCCGGACGAGATCGTCAAGACGATCGGCTGCAAGCCGGTCATCCGCGACAGCGTGGCCGAGGCGCGCGCCGTGTGGGAGAGCCAGATGGCGCACAACAGGACGCCCATGAGCGACGTGGAATCGGACGTCACGTTCATGGTCGGTCCGCCGGAGCTGGTCGCCGAGAAGCTGATCGAGGCGAGGGATCTGGGCTTCACCGAAGCAATCGCCGAGCTGGCGGCGCCCTATGACGACGAAACCATGGAGCGCTTCATCGGTGAGGTCAAGCCGCTGGTAGACGCGGCCTGACGGGCGCCCCGCGCGACCAGGCAAGGCAAAGCCGCCCGCACCCAGGGGTACGGGCGGCTCGCTCCATGGAGCGCGTGACTAGCGGCCGCTCACCAGCTGGGCCACCTGCAGGGTGATCATCCGGCCGAGCAGCGAATTGCTGTCCACCGTGTCCGGGTCTGACGCGGCCAGCTGGCCGCTGATCTCGATCGTGAACGTGCCGTACTTGACCTTGGGGCTGATCGAGGACAGCTCCACCCAGGCACTGGTCGTGCCCGTGGTCGAGGCTTCGACCCCGGTGCCCACGACGTTGCCCGCTGCATCACGGATGGTCACGTCGTACTGCATGCCGTTGCAGCACAGGACGCCCAGACCCGGGTGCACGAGGGTCGCCTTCAGGAAGCGAGTCGTGCTCGGCACGTTGACCTGGTAGCTGCGCGAATCGGATCCGGCGAGCGCGACTCGCGGAGCGTCATACGTCCACCAGTCGGCGCGCACGACGCGGTAGCCGTCGGATGCGAGCACGCGAGCGTCCGCCTTTGCAGCGGCCGACTTGAGCTTGTCCTTCCAGCCCGAACTGCGCACCAGAGCGACGGCCTTGGCCAGATCCACATACCCGTAGCCCTGCTGCCAGAACGGAAGCGGCTTGCCGCTCGCATCGAGGATCGGGCGCGCCGTCGCCTCGAGTGCGCGACGGACCTGGGTGGGGGTCAGGCGCGGATTGGCCTGCAGCAGGACTGCTGCGGCGCCAGCCACGTGGGGCGCGGCCATGCTCGTGCCAGAGGCGGTCTCGTTGCTGCCCGGAGGGCACGGACCAACGGCCACGCCGACCGTGTCGCAGCTCGATGAGATGGACACGCCCGGGGCGACGATGTCGGGGTGGTACAAGCCGATGCGATCGCCCTTGTAGGCGGTCTGGCCGCCGGGCCCGATCTGGCCGGCCACGCTGTTGTCATGGACCAGGCCGGTCGAAGAAAAGTTGCCCAGCTTGTAATCGACGCTGCCCGCGCCGACCGAGATTACCCACGGTGCCTGCGAGAACGGGTTGAGGCTGGCCTCATCGTTGCCCGCATTGCCCGAGGCGAAGACGACCGTCGCGCCGTGATCGGCGACGGCCTTGGTGATGACCGCGACTGGATCATTCGGGTCGAACTGGCGGAACATGTTGCCCCACGAGTTGTTGACCACGTCGATGCTCCACATATCGGGCTGGCGGAGCATGTAGTCGTACGCGGTAACCACCGCGCTCGTGAACAGCACGGCGCCGATGGCGAAGCAGACCAGCTCTGCGTCAGGCGCGACGCCGAAGCGGCTGCCGTCGCTCACGCTGCTGCTGTCGGCGGCGATGATGCCGGCGACGTGCGTGCCGTGGCCACTGCCCAGGTCAGAGTTTTGGTAGGGACCGGTCTCGGTCGGGACCACGATCGTGTTTTCCGGGCTGGTCCTGCCGTTGTAGTACTCCGCACTGGCCAGGATCACGTTGTGTGCGACGTGGTCGGCGAGGTCGGGGTGGCTGGCATCGCAGCCGCTGTCCACGACCGCGACCGTGACGCCCTTGCCTGTCCAGCCCGCGCTGCGCAGCGCAGCAGCGCCCATTGCGTTCGATGAAGTGGTGTCGAACAGCTCGATCGGCGCGTCCGGATAGACGTCAGCCGCAACGCCGCTGGTTATGGCCTGACGCATGGCTGATACGGGGCCCTTGACCAACGCGAGGCGCAGCTGGTGCATGGGCTGAACAGTCAGGCCAAGGCCCTTCAGGGCGCCAATCTGCTGCGCCGTGGGCACGGCCGGGAACACGGCGATGCCGCGCACGACCTTGGCCGAGCTGTACGCCGCCATGATCTGCGACAGACCGTTGCCGCGCGGAGCCGCAGCGGCCGCGCCGGGGGCCACCAGTGCGGCCACAAGAAGTGCGATCAGGATCGAGCCGAACCTCGCGGTCCGGCCTTTGGGACGGGAAACCGGTTGCATTCTCGTTTGTCTCCACTCAAGGCGCCACCCTACCCAGTGGTGGTGGTTACGCCGAGAGGGTATACCACCCCGTCAAGTGGTGACAGTCGAATCAGCTCACCGCGACTATCAGCGCAGTGACCGCCAGGAGCGCGGCCAGAGGCGCCCAGACGAAGCGCTCGTAGCGGCTCGACGAGGCGAGGTTGACGAGCGTGCCAAGCACTGCCACGACCGCCAGCGTCCAGGTACCCCAGTAATCCACGGCGCCGGGCAGCGGCAGGCTGATGACGCCGGCGCGGCGCAGGACGACGGCCGCGCCCACGATCCAGATCACGACGGCGACTCCGCTGGACACGCGCAGGCGGTCCGGCAGGCGCCCGGCATGAGCCCCTCCCCACGCGGCTCGACCCCACGGCGCGCCCAGCGCCAGGCCGAGCTGGAAGGCGGCGATCAACAGGCACAGACTTGCCGCCAGCAGGGCGGCTATCTGGACCAGGGTCACCGCTTTGCTACTGGAGGGTGTCCAGGAACCTGAGCACCGGCAGGGCCGCCGAGTAGCCCTCGGCGATCAGGTCCGGCAGCCCAGCTGACAGGACCTCGCGATCAGACAGCCGGCGGCCGAAGATGACGTCCTTCCAGCGCAGCATGTCGGCCATCGGGTGGTCGGCTGGAAAGCCCGGCGGGACGCGCTTGAGCGACTCGTGCGTGTGAGCTCCATCCGCGTACCAGGCCCGAAAGCCCGGGTCCTCAAGGGCCGCGGTGACCTTCTCGGGCTGGTCGCGGATCGCGGCGCGCAGGGCGTCGAGGCGGCGCTTCTCCGGCATCCACATTCCGCCGCCGACATACATCTCGCCCGGCTGGAAGTTGAAGTAGCCGCCATTTCCGTGCGCGCCACCATCGGCTCGCTCCCCCGACTGGCCGCCGCCGATCCACGGGAACGTGGCGGCGACATGAGTCTTGTAGGGCGACTTGTCGCGGCTGAAGCGAGTGTCGCGGTAGATGCGGAAGGGTGAGCGCTTGGGGTCGGCCAGGAGGGGCAGGTCGAGCGCGGCGAATCGGCCGGCGAGCGCCTCGCACAGCTCCTCCATGGGCTCCTTCAGCAGTCGTTCGTAGTCCGCCTTGCGCGGCTGGAACCACGCTCGCTCATTGTTCGCGGCAAGGTCCGCCAGGAACTGGATCGCCTCGCGCTTGAAACCGCTGAATTCGGCGCCGGTCATGAGCGAAGCCTAGTCCCGGCGACGGAAGTTGAGCGCAGCGAAGCCCAGCGCAGCGAAGCCGAACGCGACCAGGATGAGCACCTCGAGCCAGATCGGCAGGACCCAGCCGAAGACGGTCAGGCCCAGGCTGTCCGCCGCCCCGGCAGGCAGCTCCGCGCCGAGCATGACCCGCCGCAGCGGATCCATGCCGTACGACACCGGATCCAGGCGCGTCAGTACCGCCATCCAGTCGGGCAGGTTTCCGAGCGGGAAGAGCGAGCCGGACAGCAGGAACATGGGAAACAGCAGCAGGTTCATGATTATCTGGAAGCCCTGCATGGACTTCATCGTCGACGCCACGGCCACGCCAAAGGACGACATCGCGAAGGCGAGCACGAAGATCAGCGGGACGAGCAGGACGAGCGATTCGAGTGTCAGTCGGACGCCGACCAAGGGCGCCAGCACGAGCAGCATCAGACCCTGGATCATGGCCTGCGTCGCGCCGCCGAGTGCCTTGCCGATCGCCACCGCGGAACGGTCGACCGGCGCGACGAGGATCTCCTTGAGGAAGCCGAACTCGCGATCCCAGACGATGGACGCGGCGCCGAACACGGCCGAGAACAGAACGGCCATGCCGATCACGCCCGGGAATACGAACTGGATGTAGCTGATGTCCGCCTCCGGGCTGGGCCGGAACCCACCGCCGAGTGACGAGCCCAGGCCCAGCCCGAACACGACCAGGAAGAGGAGCGGCTGGGCGAGCGAGCCGACCACGCGCGCCCGGTCGCGCCAGAAGCGGAGCATGTCGCGATACCAGACGATGACGATGACCCTCATCGGCGGCGGATCGTCACTTCCGGCCGGTCCAGGCGCGGCTGATGGCGCGCATGCCGTCAACCGGCGAGGCAGCCTCGTCGCGCATGGCGTGACCGGTCAGCTTGAGGAACACGTCGTCCAGGCTGGGCCGATGAGCGGCGACCGAGGTGACCGGCACTGACAGCTCGCGCACGAGGCGCGGGATGAAGCCCGCCCCGTCCGGCACTTCGATGCGCAGGCTCTCGTCGGCGATGACCGGCTCGATGTTGAAGTGGCTGCGGATCTCGTTCGCCGCCGTCGCGTTGTCCTCTGTCGTGACCGTCACGATCTCGCCGCCGACCAGCCGCTTGAGCTCGGAAGGTGAGCCCAGGGCAACGATCCGGCCGTCGTCAATGACCGCGATCCGGTCGCACTCCTCCGCCTCGTCCATGTAGTGCGTGGTCATGAACAGCGTCACGCCGCGCTCCGCGCGCAGGTTGCGCAGGTAAGCCCAGATGTGTCGCCGTGTCTGCGGGTCCAGGCCCAATGTCGGTTCGTCCAGGAAGAGCACCTGCGGCGTATGGAGCATGCCGCGCGCGATCTCCAGCCGGCGTTTCATGCCGCCCGAGAAAGTCTCGACGATCGCTGAGGCGCGGTCGGCGAGATCGACCATGGCCAACAGCGCATCAATGCGCGCCGAGCGCTCGGCCGACGGGACGTTGTAGATGAAGGCATGGAAGAGCAGGTTCTCGCGCGCGCTCAGCTTGTTGTCGAGCGAGGGATCCTGGAAGACAAGGCCGATCCGCCGGCGGACCTCGTCCGGGTGGCGGTCGACGTCAAAGCCGGCCACGGATGCGGCGCCGGCGGTCGGCCGGAGAAGCGTGCACAGGATGCTGATCGTGGTCGTCTTGCCCGCACCATTGGGACCGAGGAAGCCGAAGATCTCGCCCGAGCGGACCTCGAGATCGATGCCCTTGACCGCCTCGACCTGCTTGTAGCGCTTGACCAGGCCGCGCGCGCTGATCACCGCCTGCGCGTCATTGCCGGACTGGGTCACCACGCGCTAAACGCTATACGGTGCGGGGCATGGCCGGACTGGACGACAGGCCGCGCGTGGAGCTCACCGACCGCGCCGGCTGGCGCGCATGGCTGGAGCGCAACCACGCGACCTCGGAAGGCGTGTGGCTGGTCACGCGCCGCGCCGCTGCCGGCGGACCGCGCCTCGAGTACGAGGCGGCCGTGGAAGAAGCGCTCTGCTTCGGCTGGGTGGACGGGCAGGCGGCAGCGGTCGACGACGAGCGCACCAGGCAGTACTTCGCGCCGCGCCGACCGGGCAGTGGCTGGGCGGCCACGAACAAGGCGCGCATCGAGCGGCTGATGGCAGCCGGCAGCATGGCCCCGGCCGGCCTGGCGGTCATCGAGCGCGCCAAGGCGGACGGCAGCTGGACCGTCCTGGATTCTGCCGAGCGGCTCGAGGTGCCGGCCGACCTGGCCGCCGCCCTCGATGCACGGCCGCCGGCGCGCGCCAACTGGGACGGCTTCCCGCCGTCCGTGCGCAAGTACATCCTTTCGTGGATCAGTTTCGCCAAGCGACCCGAGACGCGTTCGAAGCGGATCGAGGAAGCGGCGGCGCAGGCACAGGTCGGACAGCGCGCCAACTATCCGGCGCGCCGCGACAGTTAATCGCGTGACGACGGAGGAGAGCATGCCGTACCCGGATCCGGTCTATCTGGGCGAATCAGGCGTTGCGTCGGCCGTGCTTCGGCCAAATGATCACGAGCCGGACCTCGTCTATCCCAACGGAACGAGAGTTCACTTCCTCGCCCGCGGCGACATGACGCGCGGCCTGTTCGGGCTGTATCGCATGGAGATGGGTGCCGACCTGAGCGGGCCCGGACCGCATTTCCACCGATCGATCACGGAGTCGTTCTATGTCCTGGACGGCACAATCCGCATTTACGATGGGCGCGCCTGGTTCGACGCCCGGCCGGGCGACTTCGTGCACGTCCCGGAGGGTGGCGTCCACGGCTTCCGCAATGAATCAGGCGCGCCGGCCTCGTTGCTGATCCATTTCGCGCCGGGCGCGCCGCGCGAGGCGTACTTCGAAGGCAGCGCCCGCTTCGCGCGCGACGGCCGGCCGAGCGAGGCGGAGATGGATGAGTTCTACCGGCTGCACGACAACGTGTGGGTCGAGCAGGGCTGAGCCGTCTTTGCGCTCTGGGCGGCGCTCAGGCTTCGGAGCGCCAGTCGACCTCGCTTTGGCGGCGGTGCCAGTAGACGATGGACATCGCCGCGATCGCGGTTACGGCGTAGGCGCCGATGTAGATCAGGCCGCCGGGGCGGGCGCCGAAGTCGAACAGGTCCAGGTAGCTGATCGCCGCGGCCAGGATGAGCACGACCGGGTACAGCCCGGCCCGGGCGTAATGGGCCGCGGGCTCATCGTCGCGCGTGAAGAGCAGCGGCACCGCGCCCGCGCCGAGTGCGGCGAAGAATGCGGCAAATGCGCGCGTCGTGAACGCGCCGAGCGGCTCGGGGAAGATCGTGCCGCCCGCGGGCACGACGAGCAGCGCGGCAACCGTCAGTAGCGCGGTGACTGCGACGAACAACGCATAGGTCACGAAGATCCAGCGCGGCATGCCCTCCCCCTCGACCACGAGCTCGCGCCGCATGGCCCACCAGCCGCGCGCGCCAAGCAGCCCGGAAGCTGTGCCCAGGCCCAGGGCGGCGAGGTACGGGATCGTCAGGAACTGGTCGGTGCGCAACAGCGGCGCGAACGCGATCACGACCAGCAGCTCGAACGCGGAGAAGAGCCACGCCCCCACGAGCAGCGGGTAGGGGCGGCCGCCGGAGCGCCACAAACGCGTCGCCTGGAGCGCCATCAGGCCGATGCCCAGCGTCCAGCCGCCGATCGTCATGGCCACGAACTCGCTCACGTTCCAGGGGAAGTTCGCGGCCGCGAAGTCGGGCAGCACGAAGGCCATCAGGCCGGTGAACACGTACGCGATGCCAGACGCCGCGAGGAGGCGCCGTGACCACGTCATGGGGCTCACTCAGGCAGCCGGGGGCTCGGGCGCCGGCTCGGGCTGGGGCTCGGGCGCCGGCTCGAACTCGGGCGCCGCCGACGGTGGCGGTGGCGCGAAGCGCGCATATTCCACCACTTCCCTGAAACCCATTGCCCGGTAGACGGGCAGGCCCATCTCTGACGCCTGGAGCACGACTGCCTGCGAGCCCCACTCTCGCGCAGCGCCTACGCACGCCCACGTCACGGCCGTGCCAAGTCCGCGCCGGCGGGCATGCTCGGCAGTGCCCACGGCGTACACGCCGGTCACGTCCCCGGTGCGCAGGGCAAGCGACATCGCCGCCGTCGCTCCGTCCAGCTTGCCGATGAACAGGGCCATGTTCCGATTCCTCACGAGGCTCGAGGGAAAAGACGCCGCTGCCCACTCGCTGGGGAATCCGCTGGCGATCAACGCCTCCACGAAAAGTGGATATGTCGTCGCATCGACCCGCTCCGTGGTCACGCCGGCGGGCGGCTCAGGTGGCGCTGGCAGCACCTCCAGGACCATGCCCGGCATGCGCGAGGCGGCTCGTTCCAGGCCAAGCGCCACGCATTCCTGGATCGCCCGCTGGGCGCGGCCCTCATCGAGGCGGACCTGGTACGGCACGCCCGACCGGTTCAGCCAGCTGACGGCGCGGCGCAGGTCTGACGGCTTGGTCGTCTGCAGGACCAGGCAGCCGTTCGCGAACGGCAGCGGCACACCGCCCAGGAAGGCCTGCACCGTGCCGTACTGCCTCGCGCGTCCGCGAAGCGCAGCGACGAGCGCAAGGTAGGCAGCCCGCCAGTGCGAGTTGGCCAGCTCACCCAGGTCTGATGTCAGCCGGCCTGTTTCATCTCGGGCGGCGTTCACCCTTCCGCGTCCATTGCTCACGCTGAGTGGATCTCGGCCAGTGTCATGCGCGCCGACGCGCCAGCTCGTCGCGCACGATCGGCGCAACCTTCGTGCCGAACAGCTCGATCGAGCGCAGCACGGCGGCGTGAGCCAGCGGCCCGACCGTGAACATGATCAGGAATCGATCGTGGTTGAAGAGCGCGTGCTGATCCAGGATCTTCTCCGCGATCTGCTCGGGCGAGCCAACGAAGTTGGCGCCGTGCGGGCCACGCGAACGCTCGAACTGCTCGGGCGTCATGGGCGGCACGCCCCAACCGCGCTCCTTGCCGATGCGATCCATCATCTCCTTCATTGGCGGAAAGGCGAGCTCCACTGCCTCCTGCGAGTCCTCTGCGATCAGCCCGTGCGAGTTGACACTGAACGCCGGACGGGGATGACCGGCTTCCGCCGCTGCCGCGCGATGGATCTCGGCGAACGGCGCGAAGCGGGCCGGATCGCCGCCGATGATGGCCAGCGCCAGCGGCAGCCCCAGCAGACCGGCGCGGGCGGCAGACTCGGGCGTTCCGCCGACCGCGATCCAGACCGGCAGCGGATGCTGGACCGGCCTTGGATAGACGCCCCGATTCGCGATCGGGTGAGTGTGCCGGCCGCCGGGCCAGTCGACCAGCTCCTGGCGGCGGATCTCCAGCAGCAGCTCCAGCTTCTCGGCGAAAAGGGTGTCGTAGTCGTTCAGGTCATGGCCGAAGAGCGGAAAGGACTCGATGAACGAGCCGCGGCCGGCCATGATCTCCGCCCGTCCGCCGCTCAGCAGGTCCAGCGTCGCGAACTGCTGAAAGACGCGGATCGGGTCGTCCGAGCTGAGCACGTTGACCGCGCTGGACAGGCGGATGGACTTCGTGCGCGCTGCTCCGGCGGCCAGCACCACGGCCGGCGCGCTGACGGCGAAATCGGGCCGGTGATGCTCGCCTATGGCGAACACGTCAAGCCCAACCTGGTCGGCGAGCTCCATCTCCGCGATCAGCTGGCGCAGCCGGTCGGCGGCATTGAGCTGCCGGCCACTGACCGGATCGTGGTGCACGGCACCGAACGTGTACAGGCCGAGCTCCATGGGCGAATGCTACCGTCGGGCCATCGCTGGGCTGCCCAGCGCGCGCAGGCCGATCCGACCCGCCGGCCATATCCTTCGCCGGTGAGCCTGCTCCGATTGCACGACGCGTCAGACCTGGTCGCGCCGACCGTGGTCGTGGCGCTCGACGCGTGGGTGGACGCGGGATCGGCCTCTACCAAGGCGGCCCAGGAGCTGGCCGACGAGGATGCCCCTGTCGTGGCCAGCTTCGATGCGGACCTGCTCTATGACTACCGCGCGCGACGGCCCACGCTCGAAATCCTCGACGGCCGACCGGCACGCCTGCACTGGCCCGAGCTGGCACTTCGGCGCGTGCGCATCGGCGAGCGCGACGTGCTCGTGCTGAGCGGACCTGAGCCGGACTTTCGCTGGCGCGAGCTGGCCGAGGAGGTGGCCGGACTGGCTCGCTCGCTGGAGGTGGAGCAGTGGATCTCGCTCGGTGCGATCCCGGCTGCCGTTCCGCATACCCGTCCAGTGCCCATCCTGGGCACTGAATCGAGCCCGGGCCTTCTGCGCGGCGAGATTCCACCGGGTCCGGCGGGCATGCTGCGCGTCCCCTCGGCGGCCATCTCCGTGTTCGATCTTGCCGTCGCGGAGGCGGGCATTCCGGCGCTCGGTTACTACGCCCAGATCCCGCACTACATCAGCGGCGAGTATCCAGCGGCCGCGCTGGCGCTGCTCGAGGCAGTTGCGCGGCACCTGGACGCCGAGCTGCCCACCGGTGACCTGAACGACGAAGCGGATCAGCTCCGCTCAAGGCTGGACACGGCGACCGAAGTTGACGAGAAGACGCGCGTCTACGTCGCGCGGCTGGAGGAGATGGTCGACGAGGCGCGCCTGCCCGCCGGCGACGAGCTGATCACGGAGATCGAGCGCTTCCTGCGCGAGCGGGGCAGCGAGCCCGGCCACGGCCAGGTGCACTAAGGCACACGCGCAACGGCTCGGGCCAGATACCCCGGTTCTGGTAGCCTCGCCCAGATTTGACCAGATTTGTTAAGCCTGCCGGGCGCGCTGAATGGCTCGGTCTGGGTGACGCCAGCCGGCTGCTGGGCGTGGCCCCCGAGACACTTCGGCGCTGGAGCGACAGCGGCCGGATCAGCGCCTTCACCACTCCCGGCGGCCACCGCCGCTACCGCCGCGTGATGATCGAACGGCTGTTGCCGGGCGATCGAGCGCCGCGCCCGGCGCTGTTGCGCTCGGGCATCCCGGCCGCACGGCTGGCCCGTGCATACCGGAAGGAGGCCCGCAGCGCCGCCCGGGCGATGCCCTGGCTGATCGAGCTCAATGACGACCAGCGCGAGTGGTTCAGGGCTCACGGTCGTGCGCTGGCGGAGACCCTGCTCCAGCACCTGGACGCGACTGACGATCAGCTCGCCCACGAGCGGTTGGGCCATGCCACCGTGGAAGCTGCGGCATACGGTCGTATGGCCGCCACCCTGGGCGTGTCGCTCAGCCAGTCCGTGGAAGGTTTTCTGCAGTTCCGCCGTCCGTTCCTGCACCAGCTGGGACTGTTCGCCGGGCAGCGCGGAATGGACGCCAGCTCGACCAGCTCGATGATCGAGGCCGCCGAACGGGCGATGGACCGCCTGCTGCTGGCGGTGATGAGCGCGTACACGATCGAGCAGGCCGACCCGCGCCGCGGCACGGCCGGTGATGAGAGCGAGGGACTGCGCTGAATCCGCCGGTCCTGCGCATCGGCACAAGGGGCAGCAGGCTGGCCCGGGCCCAGGCGGAGATCGTGGGCCAGGCATTGGCCTCGCGCGGCGTTCGCGCGGAGATGGTGATCGTGTCGACCGCCGGCGATCGGCGCGCCGCGGATACGCCATGGGGCGAGGGAGCGTTCGTGCGAGCCATCGAACAGGCCGTTCTGGACGGCTTTGCCGATGTCGCGGTGCACAGCGCAAAGGACGTGCCGACAGAAGAGGACCCGCGGCTTTGGATCGGCGGCTACCTGCCGCGCGCAGAGGCTCGCGACGCGCTCGTGCTGGCCAACGGCAGGGTGGGCTCGCTCGATGACCTTGCGCCGGGCAGCGTGGTCGGTACGGACAGCCCGCGCCGGCGCGGCTTCCTGCTGGCGCGCCGGCCGGACCTGCAGGTTCGCGCCATCCACGGCAACGTCGACAGCCGCGTGCGCAGGCTGGACGCGGGCGAGGTGGACGCGCTCGTGCTTGCCGCGGCCGGATTGATCCGGCTCAACCTGGAACACCGCATCAGCCAGCTGCTGCCCACGGAGGTGATGCCGCCGGCCGCCGGCCAGGGCGCGCTCGCCGTGCAGGTGCGATCGGATGACAACGCGGCACGCAGCGTGGTGGCGTCCTTCGATGACCCGCCAACGCGACGAGCGGTGGAGACGGAGCGCGCCGCGCTGGCCGCCACGGGCGGCGGCTGCCGGGCGCCGATCGGCGTGCTGGCCGAGGTCAGCGGCGACCGGCTGACGGTCACCTGCGGCTTTGCAACGCTGGACGGCCGGGCGACCGGCATCGAGGCGGTCTCCGGCTCGACCAATGAAGCCACGCCACTTGCCCATGAGCTGGCGCGGCGGATCGTCGAGCGCCGGTCGCGTGAGGCGACGGACAGGCGCGTCATCGTCACCAGGCCCGTGTCGGACTCATCAGTGATCGCCACGCGCCTGGCTGAGCTGGGTGTCCAGCCGGTCATCGTGCCGGCCATCGAGATCGATTTGCTTGACCAGTCGGCGGCAGTAACGGATGCGCTGCGCCAGCTGGCCGGCTATGACTGGGCCGTGGCCACCAGCGCCAACGGCGCGCGGACGGTTGCGCTGTGCGCCAGTCACAACGGACTGCCTCTGACCGTCACGCGCTGGGCGGCCGTCGGCCGGCGGACGCAACGCGAGCTGGAGGAGGCCGGAGTTGGCGGTGTATGGATCCCCGCGCAGAGCAACGCGACGTCGTTGGCTGCCGGCCTGCCAGTGGAGCCAGGTCAGCGTGTCGTGTGGTTCGCCGGGTCGCTCGCGGATGACTCGCTCGTCGGCGATCTCGAGGCGCGCGGCGCCATCGTCACGCGCGTGCTCGCTTACGTGACGCGCGAGGCCCCGGCGCCATCCGCGGCACTGCTCCGCGGCGCCCTCGTTGATGGTTTCGCCAACGCAGTCGTGTTCGCCAGCGAATTGGCCGTGCGCGGCTTTATGGCCCTGGCCAGGGAGCAGGGCCTGGACGCCGAGGCACTGCGCCTACCAGCGGTCTGCGTTGGTCCGCGCACGGCCGCCACGGCAGCACAAGCCGGGTTCTTCGTGGCTGACATTGCACACAACCAGGATGCGACCGTTCTGGCCGAGCTGGCCGCGCTGGCGGCTTCCAGATGACCGCGACTCGGCCGGCCCCTGACGCTGCGGCGGTGGCCCACGAGGCGCTGCCCCTGCCCGATATGCGCCTGCGGCGGCTGCGCCGCACGGCAGCGATGCGCGACCTGGTTCGTGAGACGCGTCTCCACCCAGAGATGCTCGTCGCGCCCATCTTCGTGCGCGACGGAAGCGGCCTGCGCGAGCCGATCGAAGCGCTGCCCGGCGTTGACCACGTGTCGCCCGATGAAGCGCTGCGCGATGCGGAGCGCTACGCCCGCGCCGGGATCGGCGGAGTGATCCTGTTCGGCCTGCCCGCCACGAAGGACACCGAGGGCACGGCGGCGTGGATCGAGGACGGCGTGGTCCAGCAGGCGCTCCGGCGCATCTCGGACGCGCAGCTGCCGCTGGTGCTGATCGCCGATACGTGCCTGTGCCAGTACACCAGCCACGGCCACTGCGGCCCGCTGACGGCCGACGCCGGCGTGGACAACGACCGGACGCTCGCGCTCCTCGCCCGGACGGCCGTCGCCCAGGCACTGGCCGGCGCGGACGTGGTCGCGCCGAGCGCGATGATGGACGGCCAGGTTGCCGCGATCCGCGCAGGGCTCGCCGGAGCCGGCCGTGACGGGACGTCGATCCTGGCTTACTCGGCAAAGGCGGCTTCTGCCTTCTACGGACCGTTCCGCGAGGCGGCCGGGAGCAGCCCTTCGTTTGGCGACCGGCGCGGCTACCAGATGGACCCGGCCAATGGACGCGAGGCGATGCGCGAGATCGCGCTCGACATCGAGGAAGGCGCGGACATGGTCATGATCAAGCCCGCGTTGACGCAGCTCGACGTGCTCGCCCGCGCGCGCCGGCGGTGGGACATTCCGCTCGCTGCGTACCAGGTGTCCGGCGAGTACGCCATGATCGCCGCCGCCGCCGAGCGCGGCTGGCTCGATCGCCGCCGCGCGACGCTGGAGACGCTGACCGCGATTGTCCGCGCCGGTGCCGGCACGGTGATCACCTACGCGGCCGCCGAAGCGAGTGCCTGGCTGCGCGAAGAGGCCGGCTGGTGAGCGAGCCCGTCAGCGACGACCGTTTCGTGCACGCCTGGCTGCTGCGCCTGGATCCGGCCTGGCGGCGGCTGGCCGCAGACGAGCGACGCGCGAACATCGACGATTTCTGCCAGGCCGTGGAGCGCGCCGAGCGGCGCCTGGTCCAGCACGCCTACTCGACCATCGGCCTGCGCGCAGAGGGCGACCTGTTGCTGTGGCGGATGGCAGAGCGCCTCGAGGACATCGAGGAGAGCGCGGCGGACATGCAGTCATCCGGGCTGGGCCGCTGGCTTGCGCCGGCCATCTCGATGGTCGGCATGACTCGCCCGTCGCAGTATGTCCGCCGGCCCAGCGCCCAGGAGCAGAGCCTGTTCGAGGGCGAGCGCTCGCGCTACCTCGTCGTGTATCCGTTCGTTAAGTCGACCGACTGGTACCTGACCCCGGCAGATGAGCGCCAGGCCGTGATGCGCGGGCACATGCGCGTGGGGCACAGCTATCCGGAGGTGCGCCAGCTGCTGGCCTACTCGTTCGGGCTCGATGACCAGGAGTTCATCGTCGCCTACGAGATGGACGACCTCGCTCGGTTCCAGGATCTGGTGCGCGAGCTGCGCGAGACGGAGAGCCGCCGCGCGACCGTGCGTGACACGCCGATCATCACCGGCATCCACCGGCCGATGGCCGAGATCGCCGCGCTGTTGGGCGGGTTTAGGGACGCCACTTGAGCATCACCCATGCGCCGCCGATGTCCGGCGAGCAGCGCTTCCTGGCCGCGGCGCGGCGCGAGCACGTTGATGCCACGCCGGTGTGGTTCATGCGCCAGGCCGGCCGCTGCCTGGCCGACTACCGCGCGCTGCGCGAGCGGCACGACATCCTGACCCTGGCCAAGACGCCGGAGCTCAGCGCAGAGGTGACGCTGATGCCGATCACGGCATTCGGGGTTGATGCCGCGGTGATGTTTGCCGACATCATGCTGCCACTTGAGCCGATGGGGGTGGAGCTCGAGATCCAGCCCGATGTCGGCCCGATCATCCACAATCCCATCCGTTCGGCGGCCGACGTCGACCGGCTGCGCCGATTCGAACCGGCCGAGGGCGTGGGCTTCGTCATGGACGCAATCCGCATCGTCGCCCGGGAGCTGGCCGGCTCGACAAGCCGTGATCGGCTTCGCCGGCGCGCCGTTCACCCTGGCCTGCTACCTGATCGAAGGCAGGCCGTCGCGCGACTACGCCCGTGCCAAGTCGTTCATGTTCAGTGAGCCGGAGGCGTGGCACCGGCTGATGGACATCCTGTCCGACGTCATCATCGACTACCTCCGCGCCCAGATCGGGGCCGGCGCGCAGGTCGTCCAGCTGTTCGACTCGTGGGTCGGCGCGCTGTCGCCGGGGGACTACCAGCGTTACGTCCAGCCCCACGTGGCGCGCATCTTCGGCGCCGTAACGGAGGTGCCCACTATCCATTTCGGCGCGGGCACCGCGGCCGTGCTGGAGCTGATGGCAGCGGCCGGCGGCGACGTGCTGAGCATTGACGCCCACCAGTCACTCGACGTCGCCTGGTCGCGCCTGCCGGATGGCCGCGGCGTGCAGGGCAACCTTGACGCGACACGCGTTCTGGCCGGCTGGGAGGCGACCCAGGAAGGTGCGCGCGACGTCCTGCGCCGGGCGGCTGGTCGGCCGGGCCACATCTTCAACCTCGGCCACGGCGTCCTGCCCGAGTCGGACCCGGAGATACTGCGCCGGCTGGTCGATTTCGTGCATGCCGAGAGTGCCCGGTGAGCCACTCCGACCGGTTCGGAGTGCTGCTCATGACCTATGGGTCGCCGGCTTCGATCGCGGACGTGCCGCGCTACCTGGCCGCGGTGCGCGGCGGGCGCGAGCCGAGCGACGAGCTGGTGGCCGAATTCCGCCGGCGCTACACGCTTATCGGCGGCTCGCCCCTGGTCCAGATAACGCAGGACCAGGCGGCCGCAGTGGAAGCGCAGCCTGGGCGGAGCCGCGATGGTGCGCGCTGCGATGCGCTTCTCCGCGCCGTCGATCGCCGATGGCCTGCGCGAGATGGCCGACGCGGGCGTGGAGGCCGTGAGCGCCATCGTCATGTCGCCCCAGTTCTCGCCGCTGCTGATGGGCGGCTATGAGCCGCGCGCGTCGGCGCAGCCAGCGCAGAGCTCGGCTGGCCGGGCGACCGAATCCGTATCGCGTCCGCCTGGCACACGGAGCCAGCGTTCATTGAGGCGCTCGCGGAGAGGGTCCGCGCCGCGCGCGGTCAGCACGTCACGTCCTGCTCACCGCCCACTCGATCCCGCATCGTGTCGCGCAGCAGGAGCCTGGCTACGTGGACCAGCTGCGCGAAACGGCCTCGCTCGTGGCCGGCGCGGCCGGGCTTGCCGACGATGAGTGGACGTTCTGCTGGCAGAGTGCGGGGCACGAACCGGGCGAATGGATGAAGCCCGACTTTGCCGACCTGATGCCACAGCTCGCCGCCGCCGGCCATCGACAGCGTGCTGGTCGCGCCCATCCAGTTCCTGGCCGACCACCTCGAGATCCTGTACGACATCGACGTGGCCGCAAGCGAGCAGGCCCAGGCGAGTGGCCTGACCTTCGCGCGCATCAATTCGCTCAACGTCAGCCCGCTCTTCATCGAGGCACTTGCCCACGTCGCCCGGCGAACGTTGCGCGCGGGTGCGGCGCCGGTAGCGGATTGGCGCCTGTCGCGGGATCTGCGCCGGCCGGCTGAATTAGCAACGCCGGCCGTTGCTGCGTGCCCGCGAGGAGGAGGGAGAGGGAGAGAGGGAACGGACCCACAGCAGCGACCGGCGTTGTTGTTGTGGTCCACAACTTGACCGGCCCGCCGAGCGGTTGCCCCAAGCCGGCTGTGAATCGGCTGAGAAGCACTCGGAGACCAACTCTGGGCTGATTCACAGCAACCTCTAAGGTTTGAGGCGTGGAATACGCCGTATGACAACCGCACAGGCAAACGAGGCACTCCGCCCGGGAGGCGCACAGAACGCGGCCGCGTTCTTGTCGTGGACGACGAGGCGCCGATCACCGAACTGCTCTCCACGGCGCTGCGCTACATGGGCTACGAGGTGACCACTGCGGCGCACGGGCAGGCCGCGCTGCGAGCCTGCCTCTCGCATGCCGCCCGACGTGGTCGTGCTGGACGTGATGCTGCCCGACATCGACGGCTTCGAGGTGTGCCGCCGACTGCGCGCGGACGGCGATTTCGTGCCGGTCATCTTCCTGACCGCGCGCGACGCGCGAGGACGACCGCGTCACCGGCTTCGTCCGCGGCGGCGACGACTACGTCACGAAGCCCTTCTCGCTGCGAGGAGCTGACGCTGCGCATCGGCGCGCTGCTGCGCCGCACACGCGTGGCGTCCGCCGACGAGGAGCCGTAACCGGCTGCGGTATCTCGATCTCGAGATGGACGAGGATCGTCACCAGGTCTGGCGCGGCGAGAGCGAGGTGCGACCTGTCGCCGACCGAGTTCCGGCTGCTGCGCTACCTGCTGCTCAACTGCCGAGCGCGTGCTCTCCAAGCAGCAGATCCTCGATCACGTCTGGCAACTACGACTTCAACGGCGATGACAACGTCGTCGAGACCTACATCAGCTATCTGCGCCGCAAGATCGACGCGGCCAGCGAGACGCTGACTGCGAACCGTCCGCGGCTTCGGCTATGCGCTGCGCGCCGAGGAGGCTGAGGCGCGGCGGACGCAGAGGCGCGCTTCGCGGGCGCTGCTGCTCGCTGTCGCCGGCATGCTGCTTTCTGGCCCTGGTCGTCTCGGGCGCGACTGGTCGTGGGTCTCACCCGAGCCAGCCTGTCGAGCAGCTGGACGACGAACTGCGCAACGTGACGCAGGCGGACTTCGTCGCCCGGGCGCCGGACAGGCGGTGACGACGTCACCGGTCGACGGTTGGCGCTGCTGCTGTGATCGACGAGAGTGGCGACGTCACCGCCAGCGTGCCATCCGGCTTCGCCCGACGACCGGATCCGCTGCCGCGTGCCCGGCATACCGGGCAGCCCCGAGCTGCCCATCGGCCGCATCGTCGAGCGTGCCGCGAGGGTGGCTCGCTGCGCTACCGGCTGCTGACCGTTGCCGATCCCGGCGGCCGCGACTACCTGCTGCTCGGCGCGCCAATGCGCGAGGTCGATCGCTCGCCATCGCCAGCTGGTCACAACCTTGCTGCTGTCTCGGCCGTCGTGCTGGCAGCGGTGCTGATCGCTGGCTGGTGGATGATCATCGGCGCGAGTTGACGCCCGCTCGAGCAGGTCACCGCCACCGCCGACCGCATCTCCGCTGGAGACCTCTCGCCAGCGCGTCGCCGACGTGCGCGAGACGAGCTCGGAGGTCGGGACGCCTGGCACATGCATTCAATCGCGATGCTCGACCAGATCCAGGGCGCGTTCCAGCGAGCCAGCAGCAGGCACTTGCGGCGCAGGCGCGCAGCGAGGCGCCGCTGCGCCAGTTCGTGGCCGACGCGTCGCACGAGCTGCGCACGCCGCTGACCACCGTGCGCGGCTACGCCGATCTGTATCGGGCCGGTGGCCTGTCCGAGGAGGACGCGCTCGAACAGGCGATGCGCGCGCATCGGCAGCGAGAGCCGGCGAATGGGCCGCTGGTCGAGGATCTGCTGCTGCTGGCCCGGCTCGACCAGGGACGTCCGCTGGCGCAACGATCCAGTCGCTTTGGCGGACGATTGTGAGTGACGCCGTGCGCGACCTGCGCGCCGTCGAGCCGGCCGCCCGTCATCGCGGAGATCAGCCGCGGTGTGACGATTACCGGCGACGAGGACCGGTTCCGCCAGGTGGCGGCAATCTGCTGACCAACGTGCGCGTCCATACGCCGGTCGATGCGCCGATGGAGGTGTCACTCAGCGACGCGAGCGGGCTGGCGACGCTGATCGTGGCCGATCACGGCCCGGGTATCGACGCAGCCCATGTCGAGCGCGTGTTCGACCGCTTCTACCGCGCCGACAGCGGCCGCTCGCGTGATCGCGGCGGCAGCGGCCTGGGACTTTCGATCGCGGCGTGCTGTCGTCGTCGCCCACGCAGGTCGGATCAGCTATTCGGAGACGCCCGGCGGCGGAGCCACATTCACCCTGAGCCTGCCCCACCGCTAGGCCGCGACAGCCCCTAGTCTTCGCGCGTGGACACAGACAACGAGCCAACGCCGGAGCAGCTCGCGGCGCGTTTTCCAGCCGATTTCAAGTGGGGTTTCGCCGCCTCGGCGTACCAGATAGAGGGCGCGGCGGCACAGGACGGGCGCGGCCAATCGATCTGGGACACCTTTGCGCGGCAGCCGGGCAAGGTGCTCAACGGAGACACTGGCGACGTTGCCTGCGACCACTACCACCGCTACCGCGATGACGTCGCGCTGATGGCCGAGCTGGGTGCACGCAGCTATCGCTTCAGCATCAGCTGGCCGCGCGTGATGCCGTCGGGCAAATCTCCGGCCAACGAGCGCGGGCTCGACTTCTACCGGCGCCTGGTGGACGAGCTCACCGCTGCCGGCGTGGAGCCCACGCTCAACCTGTTCCACTGGGACCTGCCCCAGGCGCTTCAGGATGTGGGCGGCTTCGCCAACCCGGACATCGTCGGCCGCTTCGCCGATTACACGGCGCTCATCTGCCAGCGACTGGGCGACTCGGTCACCGACTGGATGACCTTCAACGAGCCGGCCGTGTTCGCATTTCTGGCCCACGCGGACGGCATCCACTCGCCCGGGCTGCGCGACTGGCCAACCGCGATCCGGGTGGCCGACAACCAGCTGCGCGCGCACGCCGCGGCTGTGCAGGTCATCCGCGGCACGGTGCCCAACGCGCGCATCGGCGTCGCTGTGGACCTCAACCACGTCGTTCCTGCGACGGACTCGGACAGGGACGCGCGTGCCGCGGCGCAGTACCGCGCGGCGCGTGACACGTGGTTCCTGGACCCGCTCTTCGGCCGTGGCTACCCGCAGCTGGGGCTCGAAGCGCATCGAGAGGCGGGTCATCTTGAAGGAGTCGACTTGACCGACCCGCCCGCCGGCGACCTGGACTACGTGGGCATGAACTACTACCGCCAGGAGTCGGTTTCGGCTGCGTCCGATCGAGCCTTCGACTGGGCGCTGGTGACGCCACCCGGCGCGGAGCTGACCGAGATGGAGTGGGAGGTCGTGCCCGACGGGCTGCGCCAGGGCCTGGAGTGGGTCCACCGCGACTACGCGCCGAAGGAGATCATCATCAGTGAGAACGGCGCCGCCTGCCCTGATCCGGTCGGCGAGGACGGCATCGTTCATGACACAGATCGAATGCAGCTACCTCGCCCGCCACGTGGCAGCCGCAGCAGACGCGCGCGATGCGGGGGTCCCGCTGACCGGCTTCTACGCCTGGTCGTTCATGGACAACTACGAGTGGAGCTTCGGCTACTCGAAGCGCTTCGGCCTGGTCCATGTCGACTACAACACGCTGCGCCGGACCCCCAAGGACAGCGCGCGCTGGTTCCGGCGCCTGGCCAGGGGCTGAGCCGGGGCAAAGTGAAACGGAGGGCCCGCCAGGACCCTCCGTTATTGAGAGGGAGAGCGGCCTAGTCGGCCGATTCAGCGTCGCTACCGCGCTCCACGTGGAAGTGCATGCCGCCTCGCCCGTGGCCCGGGCCGCCCAGTCCGGGCCCCAGCTCGCGCAGCTGGTCGAGGGTTACCTGCCCGTTCTCGGCAATGCTGTCGAAGGCAGCTCGGAGCGGATTGTCGGCGGGCAGCGTGTCCATCTCAGCCTGGGTGATCACCCCGTCGTCCATGAAGCCCTTGACCTGCTCCCACGTCTGGCGCATGTCCTCGAACCTCGCCTCGGCGTCGGCTCGCCGCTCGTCGGCGGCTGATTCGAGCGCGGCCACGATTGCATCCGACTGGTCCTGGCTGATCACGCCCTGGCCGACCAAATCGGTCAGGACTCCGTCGATCAGGTCACCGGCGCGCAAATCGATTGCTGCCGCTTCAGGTACAGCCGTGGCGTCGGCGGCGGACGGTGCCGAAGCCGGCGTGATCGTCACGAGCTGGGAACCGGCCGCGGCCACGGTCGCTCCGGCGATGAGCAGGAAGCCGGCCACCGGCAACCAGATGAGTCGTTTCATTAGCTTGACCTCCTGGTCTGTTCTGGGCGAGAGCGCGGGATGTGTCCGCGAACTGGTGCCATCGTCGGTTCGACTGCTTGGGCCGCCCTCAACCAGCGCTGAAGGTTGGCTGTGAATCGGCGGCCATGGGTCGGTTTGACAAACAGCGCGTGCGGCGCTCAAACTGAGTTTGTCAACTGACTTGGCAAAGTCCCGAAGCGGCTGCCGGTCGGTGACCAAGAGAGGCGATGGCAACACTTCCCGAGAAAGCCACGCACCAGCAGACCCGGACGTTCAACCAGCAGCTGGTCCTGCGCGCTATCTACGACCGTAGCGCGACCAGCCGGGCAGAGATTTCACGCATCACCGGGCTGACCCGCACGTCAGTCTCCAATCTCGTCGCCGAGCTGCTGCGTGATGGTTTGGTCGAGGAGATCGGCACCGGTCCGTCGACGGGCGGCAAGGCGCCGATCCTGGTCCGCTTCCGGGCGGAGGGGCGCCACGTCATCGGCCTGGACCTCGCCGAGGCAGCGTTCAATGGCGCCGTGGTCGACCTGCGCGGCAACGTCGTCTCATCGGCCAGCGTCGCGCTTGACGGTCGCAACGGCGCACAGGCCGTGGAGGCCGTCATGGGCCTGATCGAGACGCTCACCAGCCGCAATGGCGCCAGCCCCGTGCTCGGCATCGGCATCGGCGCCCCGGGCCTGATCGACTCGCGCTCGGGCACCGTGCGCTGGGCGGTCAACCTCGACTGGGCCGATCTGCCGCTGGGAGGATTGGTCGAGGAGCGCTTCGGCCTGCCCACCGTGGTGGCCAACGACAGCCAGGCCGCCGCGGTGGCCGAGCTGACATTCGGCAGTGTGCCGCGGCCCCAGAACCTGGTCGTGGTGCGCGTGGGGCGTGGCATCGGCGCCGGCATCATCCTCGACGGCCAGCTCTTCCAGGGCGACGGCGCCGGGGCGGGCGAGATTGGCCACATCGTGCTCGGCGGCAGCCGTCCGGAAGAAGCTCGCGCATGCCGTTGCGGTCGCACCGGGTGCATCGAGACGCTGGCCAGCATGGGCGCCATGGTCCACGCCGCGCGGGACCGGACAGCGGCGGTAACCGATGAGGCAAGCCTGGTCAGCGCGTTCCGGAACGGCGATCCGATCGTGCGCGAGGTGGTCCAGTCTGCGGGCGACAGGCTGGGCGTGGTGATCGCGGCGCTGATCGGCGCGCTGAACGTCCATCACGTGTTGCTGATCGGGCCTGCGACCCAGCTCGGTGAGGAGTGGCTGGACGCGGTCCGCGAGCGAGCAAGCTCGAGCGCCCTTTCGCTGCTCGTGCGCGACACCATCATTGAGCTCGGCGAGGCACGCGAGGAAGACGTTCTGATCGGCGCGTCCGCGCTCCTGATGACCCAGGAGCTGGGACTGAGCTTGAGCAGATGAGCGTGCGCCGATGAGCATCGCCGACGTGGACATGCCGGCAAGCGCGCCGACCGTCCCAACGGGTACTGCCCTGCTGACCGTCGGCATTGACGTGGGCGGCACCAAGACCGCGTGCGTGGTGACCGACGCCCAGGATCGCGTGCTCATGCGCGAGGTCGAGCCGACCGACGCCCGCCAGTTGCCCGTCCAGCTGGCGCGACTGATCCGGCATGCAATCGACAGCGTCGCCGCGAACGAGAGTGGCTGGATCCGGGCCGTCGGCGTCGCCGTGCCCGGCCTGGTCGAGCCGCGCACGGGCCAGGTCGGGCTGGCCGTCAACCTTGGTGGCGAGCAGATGGCGCTCGGACCAATGCTCGAAGAGTCGATTGGGCTGCCCGTCTTCGTGGAACACGATGCTCGAGCCGCGGCGATCTGGCTGCACGAGACGGCCCAGTCGCGCGACGCGGCCGGCAGCGGCCCGGATCTCGTCTACCTAAGCGTGGGTACCGGCATCGCCGCGGGCATTGTCCTTGGCGGCACGGTGCTGCGCGGCAGCAATGGACTGGCCGGCGAGGTGGGCCACACGTTTGCCTCTGCCGACGGAGACGCTTGCCCGTGCGGCATGACCGGTTGCGTCGAGGTGCTGGCCGCCGGGCCGGCCATCGCACGTATGGCCGGCGAGGCAGTAGCGCTCGAACGCGCCACGGCGCTCCCTGCGCACGCAACCTCCGGCGAGGTATTCCGCGCCGCCGCCGAGGGCGACCCCGTGGCAGCCGAGATTGCCGAAACGGTGGCCATCCGACTGGCGCGCCTGATCCGCGCGCTCGTGCTGACGCTGGGTGTCAACCGCATCATCGTCGGCGGCGGCGTTGCCGCGGCTGGTGATGCGCTTCTCGAGCGCCTGCTGGCGGCAATCCAGCGCGAGCGATCGGCCTCCCCGCTGATCGAGGCCGCGTTCTCAAATTCGACTATCCAACTGCTCTCACCCGAGGTCGAGGCAGGCGCACGGGGAGCGGCCTCAATCGCCCGCCGTCGCGTCGGCCACGCTCGCGGAGAGGGGGTGGGCTACTGACCGATCGCGCACGCGCAGGCGGGCGACCGACCTACTGGCCGCACGCTTCAAAGCCGCCCTGATATCGAGGGGGCGTAAAGTTGGGGATGAATTCAGTCACAGAATTCACGGAGGAGGATCAACCGAATGGGTAAAGGAAACTGGTGGGCGTTGGTGGTGATGGTCACCGTCTTCGCCCTCGCCTGCAGCACGGCATCGCAGGGCACACCCACACCGGCCGCCACATCCACGGCAGCTGGACCGAGTGACGCACCGTCGGACGCACCAGAGCCGACAGACGCACCCGATCCGGCGCTGCCCAGCGTCCCGACCGGATACACCGAGCTGGACGCGGCGCTCAACGGCGACTTCAAGGACGCCGCTCCGGCGGTCTCGATTCAGACCCAGTGGATCGGCGGCGAGGGTGAGAACTTCTCAGCCGCGATCGCCGACTTCGTCGCGGCGACCGGCATTCGCATCCAGGTCGACAGCATCGGCTCCAGCCACGAGACCGTCCTGCGGACGCGGATCGAGGGCGGACAGCCGCCCGACCTGGCCATGCTCGCCCAGCCGACGGCCGTTCTCCAGTACGGAGAGCAGGGTCGGCTGATCGACGTCAACACGATCATGGACGGTGACAAGCTCGCCGCCGAGCACCCGGCCACGATCGGCCTGATCACCAACGCCGCGGGCAACACGTGGGCGATCCCGTACAAGGCGGACGTCAAGTCGACCGTCTGGTACCCGATCCTTGCCTTCGAGGCCGCCGGCTACGAAGTGCCCGCGACATGGGACGAGATGATCGCCCTGTCCGACCAGATCGTTGCCGACGGCAACGGCAACCCGTGGTGCGTCGGCATGGGAGCCGGCACTGCTACCGGTTGGCAGTACACCGACTGGGTCGAGGAAGTAATGCTCCGCACCCAGACCCCCGAGCAGTACAACGCGTGGATCGCCGGCGACCTTGACTTCAACTCGCCCGAGGTTCGCGCAGCGTTCGAGATGGTCGACGAGATTCTGCTGACCGAGAACTACGTGTACGGCGGGACCACGGCCGTCATGAACACTCCTCAGACCGAGCCCTTCGACCCGGCATTCCCGCAGGACGGGAACTGGGAAGGCTTCACCCCGGGTTGCTGGATGCACAAGATCCCGACCTGGTACGGACCTGACTTCTTCCCGGATGTCCGCGCTGGCGGCGCCGGGACCCAGACCCAGTACGAGATCGGCACGGAGATCGGCATCTTCTACCTGCCTCCGATCAACGCGGAGCAGGGCACGCCGGCACTCGGCTCGGCTGACTCACTGATGGTCATGGCTGACCGGCCCGAGGTTCGCGCCGTTGCGCAGTTCCTCTCAACGCCGCAGGGAGTCCAGCGCTGGATCGAGGCTGGCAGCGCCATCTCGGCCAACACGGAGACGCCGCAGGAGTGGTACGAAGGTGCGTACAAGCTCGATGTGGCGGCGGAGATCGTGAACAACGCGACATACCTTGGCTTTGACGCTTCCGACCTGATGCCCGCCGCGGTGGGCGCAGGCGCGTTCTGGACCGAGGCAGTTCGTCACATCGACGGCGGGGCGAGTCTCGATGAGGTCCTCCCCGCGATCGACGCGGCCTGGCCCGCCCAGTAGAGGCGGCCTGACCCGTATAGCTTCGAGGGCGCGCCGCGCAAGCGGCGCGCCCTCGTATATCCACCCCCTACTATCTGCGCGAGGAGCGAGGGGTACGCGATGTCTGATGCGCTCAGGGCGAAGGAGCAGGACGCAGGGCTGAGCCGCTGGCTCGTGCCGGTGGCCGCGGTGATAGGGCTGATCGTCCTGCTCGCCGGGATCAAGGTCATGGCCGACCCGCGCGCCGCCCAGAACCTGCTCGCCTTCATCTACGAGCTGCTCGGCAACAACGGCGGCGCCGAGCTGCTGCGCCGCAACCAGGGCGACGTGGGTCTGGCCAAGGTCGTGCTCGCCGTGTTCGCGGTCGTGGTCGGCGTAGGCGGCATCTGGATGCTGTACACCGGCGTCAGCTCCATCGTCGGGCTGCTCAGCCCGCGCAACCAGGGACGCATCCTGCCGTGGGTGTTCATCCTGCCCGCGATCGCTCTGCTGACCGTCTACCTGATCTATCCCATGATCGCGACGACACTCCTGAGTGTCACCTCCAACCTGGTCGGCGGCGATCCGTTGACGCACTACAAGGAACTGACGCAGCCCACCTTCCTGGCCATCTTCCGCAACAACCTGATCTGGCTGGTCGTGGGCACCGCGGGCAGCGTGGGCCTGGGGCTGCTCATTGCCGGACTGGTGGACCGCGTCCGGCACGAGGCGCTGGCCAAGACGTTCATCTTCCTGCCGCTGGCCATCTCGCTCGTCGGCGCGTCTGTCATCTGGCGCTTCGTCTACCAGTGGCGGCCGGAGGGCCAGCCGCAGTACGGCCTGCTCAACGCGATCTGGACCGGGCTGGGCTTCGACCCCGTGCCATGGGTCGCCACCCCGCCGATCAACACGTTCGCCTGATCGTGATCATGATCTGGCTGCAGACCGGCTTCGCGATGGTCGTCCTGTCGGCCGCGATCAAGGGCGTTTCTGTGGAGGTTCTGGAGGCGGCGCGCCTGGACGGCGCGAGTGAGCGCCAGACCTTCTTCAGCATCATCGTGCCCATCATCAAGGGCTCGATCATCACCGTCGCGACCACGATCGCCATCGCGGTGCTGAAGATCTTCGACATCGTCTACGTGATGACTGGCGGCCGTAGCGACACGGACGTGGTCGCCAACCGCATGTTCCTGGAGATGTTCCAGTTCTTCAACGACGGGCGCGCCGCGGCCCTCGCGGTGGTCCTCTTCCTGGCCGTCTTGCCGATCATGTACGTCAACGTGCGCAACCTCAACAAGCAGGGGATCGGAGCATGACCGCGCCTGCCCGGCCCGCCGAGCGCCCGCCCGTTCGCCGCGCGTGGCGGCCCAACCTGTTGCAAAACGCGCCCATCCGGCTGGCCGTGATCTTCATCTGCCTGCTCTGGTCGCTGCCCACCGTTGGACTGCTGGTGACGTCGGTGCGCAACCCGCTCGAAGTGACTCGGACAGGCTGGTGGGAGGCCCTGCTGCAGCCCTTCCGCGACGCGCAGTGGACGCTCGCCAACTACCAGACCGTGCTGGGCAGCGAGGGGTTCGCCGATGCCTTCCTGAACAGCCTGATCGTGACCATTCCCTCGACCGCAATCCCGATCACCATTGCCGCGTTTGCCGCGTACGCATTCGCCTGGATCCGGTTCCCCGGGCGCGGCATCCTGTTCGCGATCGTGGTCGGCCTTCTCGTCGTGCCGCTGCAGATGTCGCTCGTGCCCATCCTGCGCCTGTACGGCGACCTGGGCCTGTACGGGACGTTCCTGGGCGTCTGGCTGGCGCACACGGCCTTTGGGCTGCCGCTGGCCATCTTCCTGCTCTACAACTTCATCTCGCAGCTTCCGCGCGACCTGTTCGAGTCGGCCGCGATTGACGGCGCCTCGCATTTCCAGACCTTCATCAGGATCGTGCTGCCGCTGTCCCTCCCTGCGCTGGGCGCCTTCGCCATCTTCCAGTTCCTGTGGGTCTGGAACGACCTGCTCGTGGCCCTCGTGTTCTTTGGTGTCGGGCAGGAGCAGCGCGTGATGCCCACCGCCCTGAGCGTGCTCGTCGGCAACCGCGGCGAGCAGTGGCACATCCTGACTGCCGGCGCCTTCCTGACCATGATCCTGCCGCTCGCGGTCTTCCTGCTCCTTCAGCGCGCGTTCGTCCGAGGGATCCTGGCCGGCTCCGTCAAGTAGTGGCCGGCTGATGGCCGGCTGGGCGACGTCGGCGCGGCTGATGGCGGCATTCACCGGAACGCGGCTGCCGGCGGACGTGGCCGCGACTGTTGCCGCGCGCGGCTATGCCGGTGTGACCCTTTTCCGCGACCACAACGTGGAGAGCATCGCTCAACTGCGCGCGCTGACCGCTGAGCTCCAGGCGGCCCTGCCCGAGGGATCCGGGCCGCTCCTTATCGCGACCGACCAGGAGGGCGGCCAGCTCAACGCGCTGGGCGAGGGCGAGGGCGGCGCAACCGAGTTCGCCGGGGCGATGGCCCTCGGCGCGACCGGCGATGCCGAGCTGGCCGAACGAGTTGCGCGGGCGATGGCGCGCGAGCTGCTCGCTACCGGGATCAACGTGGATTACGCGCCCGTGTGCGACCTGGCCACCAACCCGGACAACCCGGGCATTGGCATCCGCTCGTTTGGCGACGATCCCGTCCTGGTGGCGCCGCTCGTGGCGGCCACCGTGCGCGGCCTCCAGGCCGAAGGCGTGGCCGCCACGGCCAAGCACTTCCCGGGCATCGGTGACGTGGACGCCGACACGCACCACGAGCTCGCCGTCCTGGACGCGACGCGCCAGGAGCTGGACGGTCGCGAGCTCCTCCCCTTCCGCGCGGCCATTGAGGCTGGCTGTCACCTGGTTATGGCCGGCCACGCAGCGCTGCCCGCGCTGACGGGTGATCGGACGCTGCCGGCCAGCCTCTCCCGGGCCGTGATCCACGACCTCTTGCGCGACGAGCTGGGCTTCCGCGGCCTGACGATCACCGACGCGCTGGACATGCGCGCCCTGGCCCAGGGATCGGCGAGCATCGTGGAGGCGATCGTTGCCCTGGGCGCCGGCGAGGACCTGCTGCTGGCCACACCCGACCGAGTGCGGCTGGGCGATCTCGACTCCGGGCTGGCCCAGGCCGCGGCCCGTGGCCTGGTCGGCGACGACGGGGCCGCGGCCCTGCGGCTGCGCTCCCTGCGCCAATGGCTGGCCGGCTTTGACCAGCCGGTCCTCAACATCGTCGGCTGCGCCGAGCATCGAGACCTTGCCGCCGAGCTCGCGCGGCGCTCGCTGACCCTGGTCCGCAACGATGACGGGGCGATCCCGCTGCGCCTGCCGGCTGGCGCGCGCATAGCCGTTGTCCAGTCAGCCCCGGCGGACCTGACGCCGGCCGACACGTCCTCCCACGTTGCGCCCTCGCTGGCAGCGGCCATCCGGCGCCGGCACGCGACTGTTGATGAGGTGATTCTGCCTCTCCAGCCGTCGCCCTCCGACCTGGATGCGATGCGCGCGCGGGTGGCCGATGCCGCCCTGATCGTCGTAGGCACGGTCGCCGCCAACACCGTGTCCGGCCAGGCTGACCTGGCGCGCGCCGCACTGGCCACCGGACGGCCGGTGGTGACAATTGCCCTGCGCACTCCGTGGGACCTGCCCTGCTATCCCGAGTCACGCACGCATGTGTGCACCTACGGCGCCCTCTCCCCGACATCGGAGGCGCTGGCGGCGGCGCTGTTCGGCGAGGCACTGTTCACCGGCCGGCTGCCGGTGACGATGCACGACACCTACCCGCGCGGACACGGACTCAGCGCATGAGTGAAGCCCTGACGATCGTGGCCGGCGAGCTCATCGTCGTCGTACGCGACGGCGCGATCGCGGAGGTCAGCCGGACGGAATCATTCAGCGTCTCGCCAGACGCACGCGTGGTTGACTTGCGCGGTGGCCTGCTTGGCGCCGGCCTGATCGATCTCCAGATCAACGGGGGCTTCGGCCACGACTTCACTGGCGACCCGGCGTCCATGTGGGAGGTTGGCCGGCGGCTGGTGGAGCATGGCGTGACCGCGTTCCTGCCGACGATCGTCACGTCCACGCGAGCGGCACGCGACGCGGCGCGGCGCGCGCTCGGCGAGCGGCCGGCGGGCTACCTGGGCGCCGAGCCCCTCGGCCTCCACTTCGAGGGACCGTTCCTGAGCCCAGCCGCGGCCGGCGCGCACGACCCGGCGCTGCTTCGGGCGCCGGCGGAAGCTGATGATGACGTCGCCGAGTGGGCGCCGGAGGCGGGCGTCCGAATGGTCACCCTGGCGCCGGAGCTGCCCGGCGCGCTCGAGCTCGCGGCCACGCTCGCCGGGCACGGCGTGCTCGTGTCGGGCGGCCATTCGACGGCCAGCTACGAGCAGGCGATGGCCGGCTTCGAAGCGGGCATCCGCTACGCCACGCACCTCTTCAATGCCATGCCGTCGCTCGACAAGCGCCGTCCGGGAATCGCCGGCGCCGCCCTGGATGATCCGCGCGTGGCCCTGGGGCTGATCGTGGATGGCGAGCACGTGCACGACTCGTCGGTTCGCTTGGCGGCTGCCGCGTCTGAGCGAAAGCGGCTGTCGCTGGTGACTGACGCCACCGCCGCCCTGGGCATGCCGGCCGGTCGCTTCCGGCTCGGTGGCCGCGATGTCGTGCTCGACGGAGGGGCGGTACGCGACGAGGACGGCCGCCTGGCCGGCTCGGCGCTTTCCGCCGACCAGGCACTGCGCAACCTTCGCGCGGCGACAGGTTGGAACGCGAGCGACGTGCTGGCGACGATGACCATCCTGCCGGCCAGCCTCCTGGGCCTGCCCGATCGTGGGCTACTGCAAGCCGGCCAGCGGGCCGACCTATCCATCTGGACAGCAGATCTGGAGCTGGTCGCCACGATCATCAGCGGAGAGGTGGTGCACGGCACATGGCCCTGAGAGACGAGATCCTCGAGCAGCCCGCGGCGGCCACGCGTCTGCTCGAGTCTGCACCACAGGCATTCGCCGCCATAGCGTCGATCGTTGCCCGCCGCCGGCCAAGCTTCGTGGTCATCGCCGCGCGCGGCAGCTCGGACAACGCGGCGCTCTACGGCCAGTACCTGTTCGCGGTTCGCAATCGCCTGCCAGTGGCGCTGGCCACGCCATCGGCGATAACGCTCTTCGGAGCGCGACCGGACATGTCCAAGGCACTTGTGGTGGGCATCTCCCAGTCAGGGCGGTCACCGGACATCGTCGCCGTCATCGACGAGGCGCGCCGCCAGGGCGCGCCCACGGTGGCCATCACCAACGACACCCAGTCGCCCTTGGCGGATGCGGCCGAGCACGCGATCGATCTGCGCGCCGGACCTGAGCTGGCCACCGCGGCGACGAAGACCTACACGACCCAGCTGCTCGCCGCTGCCCTGCTGTCATTCGCGCTTGACGATCCCACGCCTCAGGAGCGCGACGAGATCACACGCGTTCCCGAGCTGATCGCCGCGGTGCTGGCGGCCGAGTCACAGGCGCAGGAGATCGCCGCAGCGCTGCCCACGCTCGCGCGCGCGGTCGTCCTGGGCCGCGGATACGACTACGCGACCGCGCGCGAATGGGCATTGAAGCTGCAGGAGCTGGCCCAGGTCCTGGCCGTGCCCTTCTCCACGGCCGACTTCGAGCACGGCCCCATCGCCCTGGCCGACCCGGGGCTTGCCGTCCTGGCCGTGGCGCCAGCCGGTGCGGAGCTGGACGCGCAGCAGGAGATCCTGGGCAGGCTGCGCGACCGCCATGGATCGGACATCGTGATCATTTCCGACTCGGAGGTTGCGCGCTCATTCGGCCGCGGTATGGCCATCCCCTCGGACGTGCCACGCTGGCTGACGCCGCTCGTGTCGATCATCCCGGGCCAGTTCTTCGCCTATCACCTGACCATCGCGCGCGGCCTGGATCCGAACCAGCCGCGCACCATCCAGAAGGTGACCGAGACGCGCTAGGGCCAGACACCACAAGACCCACACTCCGGGAACGAGTGTGGGTCTCGTCTGCTCATTGCTGGCGATCCGGGGGGCGACGTGACACGTTGCCGCTCTCGTCCCGGATCACCGGGGTATGCCGGCCCGCGTGTCAGTGCTGAGGTTGCCCGCTCGGGGCCGGGTGGCGAGGTTGCTGGCGCCGTTGGTCACATCCGCGGTGATGGGCAGGATCCAAGAGGCACCGTCGTACCGGATCCTCCGATCGAAACGATCACTACTGCGGTTGTGGTTGCCCACTTTGCTCGCACCTCGTTGCGTGCCGCAATTCTACTCCTGGCCTGAGTCCCAGTCCATATCAGGGGCGTAACGGAGCCATAAAAAGTGGTGCGCGTCAGGGCGTCCGATAGACACGCACGTCGTCGATCGCTGCCTCCACCAGGCTGTCGCCGCCGGCATCGACTGCCTCGATCAGCACTCTCACCGTCTGTCCTGCGTACGCGTCAAGGCTTGCCGTCACCGGCGTCCACGCCGCATTGCGCAGCGCCCGGTTGCCGGCCTGTGTGAACACCGGCGTGCCGTCGACAGAGACGCGCAGCATGTCCGCCGACGTGGCTTTCGAGTTGTGGGCGAATGTGTACCGGAACGCGAGCGTCCAACCGGTGCTGCCCGATCCGCCGAGCGAGAAGGCAGCCGACTCGACCGAGGTCACGCCGCCGTCGACGTCATTGGCGGACGCGGAAGCGCCGCGCAGCGCGCCGGTGACGAACGCAGCCAGGCCGGTGTAGCCGTAGGCACGCTGCTTGATGCCGTTCGAGCTGCGCGATTTCTGCGGCGTGGCGCGTTCCCAGCGCCCCGAGGTGGCGCTGTCCGTGGCGTTCGGGTCGACGCGCCAGCCGCGCTCCGTCTCGAAGTCGTCGTTGAGCGGCCCGCAGTGGGTCGCGCCCAGGCCGGCGACGCGGTACGGGCAATCGGCCTGCTCCAGGAAGTGGAGAACCATTCCGTCGTTGCGCGTGGTCTCGCGCTCGATGATCGCGGCAGGCGGGTAAAAGCCGCCCGAGTCGGAGTTGTCGGTCGGGTAGAGCTCGATCGTGTAGGCAAAGATGCGCTGGTCGCCGTACATCCAGTCGCTGGCCGCGCCGTCGAGCACGTACAGGTCGCTCATCTGCTGGGCGACGTAGCCGTTCAGGGCGGCCATCTCCTCGCCCAGCGCGCGGAAGGCGAGCAGGTCGTCCGGGCTCATCGTGCGCGGAAGGTCGGCCGTGGTGTAGCCGTAGGGCCACATGATCTCTTCGTTGAACGTATGCCACGAGATCGCCGCGCGGATCTGCTGCCGGCCGTTGACCACCCGGCCGAGCACGAAGTCGCGCAGCGCAGCGACCTCCGGGGCCTGCCACGGGAACTGGCCGCGATAGGTCGACGTACCGGGCTGGCCGGCTGACCCTCCGCAGCAGCCCCACTTGAAGTCCCAGTTGCGATTGAGGTCGATGCCCGGCGGCGCCGACTCGACGATGGGCTGCATGTTGCGCCGCCAACCGCGGAACTGGCCGCCGGGGCCCGAGAGGTCGTGTTCGCCGCCGTCCGGGTTGAGCATCGGCACGATCCAGATCTCGCGGCTGCGCACAATGTCAGTGACTCGCTGTTGAAGCGGAGTCTCGATGCTGGCCGGGTTGGCGCGGTAGTTGTCCGTGAGCAGCTCGATGACGCGCAGCGCCATCTCCACCGTCAGGTGCTCGCGCGCGTGATGAAGCGAGTCCATCAGCACCTCGGGCTCGTCCTCGTCCGCCGCGACGTTGTCACTGATCTTGACCACCCACAGCTCGCGACCCTCGTGGCTCCGGCCGAACGAGGAGACGCGGACGATGCTCGGGTGATCGTCTGCAGCGGCCAGCAGCGCGGCGGTCGTCTCAGCGTAGTCGTGGTAGCCCTCGAATCCGGACGGAAACCCGGCGCTGCTGACTGCGCGTGCGGCACCCGCGGGTAGCAGCATGGCCAGCACGACCAGTGCCAGCGCACTCCGACCCCCCAACTTGCGACTCACGGCGAGCGGTGCACGCGAACGTTGTCCAGGGCGGCCTCAACGAGGCTGTCTGCAGCGCCGTCGGTCGCCTCGAACAGGAGGCGGATGCGCTTGCCGGCGTACGCGCTGAGGTCCACCGTCGCGCTCTGCCAGGCCCCGTTGCGCTCAGTTCCGTCAGCGGCGACGGACCAGACCGCTGTTGTAGTGGTGCCCTTGACGATGCTCAGGCGCAGGAAATCGGCCGCCGTCGCGCTTGCATCGTGGGCAAACGCGTAGTCGAACGATGCAGTCCACTGCCCGCTGCCCAGACGGAAACGGAATGAGCGCGCCGTTGTCGTGCCGTCCAGGTCGAGTGCGTCTGCGCCAGCACCCATCGCCGCGCCGGTGACCAGCACGGCCATGCCACTGGGCACGTCGCCGAGCTGCTTGGCGCCGGCCGAGGTGGAGGTCTCCTCAGGATCTGCGCGCTCGAAGCCGCCCGAGGACGCGGTGCCGCCAACGGTCCAGCCCCGGCCGGTTTCGAAGTCGTCGTTGAGCGGTCCGCAGTGGGTCGCGCCGAGACCCGCCGCGCGGTAGGGACAGTCGGCCTCTTCGAGGAAGTAGAGCACCGCGTCGCGATTGCGGGTCACTTCCTGATCAATGACCGTGTCAGGTGGCCTGAAGCCGCCACAGCCGCTGCATCCCCAGCCTGGATACATCTCGAACGTGTACACGAACATGCGCTGGTCGCCGTACGCCCAGGCCGGGAAGTCGCCGTCGTAGATGTACGAATTGCTGCCCTGCTTTGCCTTGTAGCCGTTGAGCGAGGCCATGTGCCGGCCGATGGCGACGAACGCAGCATGGTCGTCCTGGGTCATCTGGGGCGGCACGTCTTCCTTTGTGAAGCCGTACGGCCACATGACGAACTCGCCGTAGCTGTGCCAGTTGAAGACAATCTTGATCTGCTGCCGCCCGCCCACTCGGCGGCCCAGGATGAAGTCGCGCAGGACCTGGTTCTCGACCGCCTCGAACGGGAAACGACCGCGATAGCGTGCCGAGCCGGGATCGCCACCCGAGCCGCCGCAGCAGTTCCACATGAAGCTCCAGTTGCGGTTCAGGTCGATGCCGACCTTTTCAGAGCCGGGATTGAGCTGGCGGTTCTTGCGCCAGCCGTGGAACTCGCCGTCCAGGATGTTGTACTCGGCGCCGTCCGGGTTGAGCGTCGGGATGATCCATATTTCGCGCGTGTTGACTATCTGCGTGACGCGCTGGCCGAGCGCCGTCGGCGCGCCGTAGTTTTCCGTCAGCAGGTCGATCATGTACAGGCACATCTCGACCGTGATGTGCTCCCGGGCATGCATGCCGCACTCGGACAGCGCCTCAGGCTCGTTCTCGTCGCGATTGACGCGGTCGCTGATCTTGACCGCCCAGATGTCGCGTCCTTCGAAGCTCTGGCCGATCACGTAGCGGCGCAGGATGGCGCCCGTTCCCTGGCCGTATGCGGCCACCGCCGCATCCAGCTCGGCATCCACCTCGTCGTAGTCGTGGTAGCCCTCGTAGCCCGCCGGGAAGTAGTGCTGGTCCTCGGCCACGACCGTCGCCGGCGCGCCCAGCAATGAGGCGACGAACGGCCAGGCTGAGCATGATCCGAAGGCGCATCGATCTCTCTCCCTAGGGCTTCTGGTAGACGCGGACGTTGTCCACGGCAGCTTCAACGAGGTTGTCCGCCGCGCCGTCTGCGGCTGTGAACTTGAGCTGGATCGTCTGCCCGGCGTAGGCGGTCAGTGACAGCGTCCTGGTCGTCCACGACGCGTTGCGCTCGGCTGCCTTGCCGCGTGCCGTCCAGATTGCGTTGGCCGTCGCGCCGCGGACGACGCCCAGGCGCAGGTAGTCGGCCGACGTCGCCGCCGCGTCATGGGCAAACGTGAAGCGGAACTTGACGGTCCATTTGCCCGGGCCGAGGGTGATCCGCCTGGAAAGTGCTGTGGTCACGCCATCGACGTCGTTTGCGTTGGGGTCTAGGTCCGAGGTGGCATCGGTGACAAGGTCCGACTGGCCGCTGGGCACGTCGGCCAACTGCTTGGCACCGGCCGCGGTCGAGGAGGCCTCCGGGATCGATCGTTGCCAGCCCGTGCCGGAAGTGCTTGCCAGCGTCCAGCCACGTTCGGCCTCGAAATCGTCGTTGAGTGGCCCGCAGTGCGTCGCCTCCAGACCGGCGGCGCGGAACGGGCAGTCGGCCTGCTCGAGCATGAGCAGTACTGGCGCCTCGTTGTTGGCCAGCTCGGACGCGACCTCGGCCGCCGTCGGGTAGTAGCGCTTGTCGGCGCCCTTGGCCATCTCGAAGGTGTAGGAGAAGATGCGGTGCTCGTGGTACGTCCAGTCGTCCTGGTCGCCGTCGACGATGTACAGGTCGCTGCCCTGCTGAGCGCGGTAGCCGTTCAACGCGGCCATCTGCTGGCCGAGTGCCTTCATCGCCCGCCAGTCGTCGTATGACATGGTGTCCGGCACGTCCTGGCGCGTGTAGCCGTACGGCCAGAGGACCATCCGGCCCGCAGAGTGCCAGCTGATCGAGAGTCGGATCTGCTGCCGGCCATCCACAACTCGACCATCGATGAAATCGCGGTAGGCGCGCACCTCAGGCGCGTACCACGGCTCCGGGCCGTGGTAGTTGTCGCTCGCAGGGTTGGCGCTGGAGCCGCCGCAGCAATTCCACATGAACCCGAACTGACGGTTCAGGTCGATGCCAATCGCGCTCGAGTCGGGGATCGGCTGGCGGTTCTTGCGCCAGGTGCGGAACGAGCCAGCGGAGAAGTCGAACTCGGCGGCGTCCGGGTTGAGCATGGGCACGACCCACACCTCGCGGCTGTCGACGACCTCGGCGATGCGCGCGTCCGTGGCATAACCGTTGGTCAGGAACTCGATGATGTGCAGCGCCATCTCCGCGCTGAGCCGCTCGCGGCCGTGAGTCAGGCCGTTGAAGAAGACCTCCGGCTCGTTCTCGTCAGTGGCAACGTTGTCGCTGATCTTGACCGCCCAGATCTCGCGCCCCTCGTAGCTCTGGCCGATCGACAGCTTGTGGGCGATCTGCGGGTGGTCCGCGACCGCCGCATCGATCAGCGTCTCCATCTCCGCGTAGGTGTGGAAATGCTCGTACCCGGCGGGCTCCGCGGCTCGCGCCGGGGCCGCCGAGGCAAGCAGCGAGGCGACGGCGAGCGTGACGACGGCAGGTGAGACGAGCCGAAATGCGGGGCGCTTCATGGCAGGAGCCGATGCTTCATGGCGCGGCGCTTGCCGGCAATGGGCGCTTTCGTACTGGCCGCGCCAGAATTGGTGGGTGGAAAGCGACGGTTCGGTGCGCATTGCGTGGAGCACGGAGGGGTTCGAGGCGATCCACGTCTACGCCCGCTTCTGGCCGTCCGGCGAGGTCGAGCGGCGCGCCTCTGTGGTTGCTGACGTGGCGCTGACCAATCGCACCGTGCACGACCTGCGGCGCGTCCTGAGGGCCGAGTTCGGCGGCGATTTCCAGCTCCAGGCGCCCGACGAGGACGCCCCCGATCGGCGCGTGGCGATCTTCTTCAATCCCCCCCGGGGCCGGCCAAATCCCGACGTTTGACGCAACGCTCAGCGATTGTTCTTGATTTTGATCGGAGCGAGCGTCTCACCGGCGTAGCGGTCGCGGTCGACCTTGCCGCTGATGCCGTCCAGGCCACCCACTACCGCGTGCTGCCACAGAGTCCATCCGCGCCCGCCCCAGTTGCCCGCGGGCAGGGTGGGCTCATCGGCAGTCGTCCAGTGGGCGATCCAGAGCCGGTAGCCGTTGTCGGCGAACCACGTCGTGTTGCCCATGTGGTCAATCCAGAAGTATCGATCCGTATAGATCATCGCCTTGACGCCGAGGCGCTCCTCGACTCGCGCCAGCCAGGCTGCGGCCCAGTCGCGCAATTCGCCGGCGCTCAGGCCGTTATCGCGCTCGAGGTCGAGCACGGGAAGCAGGTTGCGGCCGTCGAGCACAGCCGTGTTGACGAAGTGGTCGGCCTCCGCAACCGCATCGCCCGGCGTGGTGTCCGGCCCGGCGAAGTGGTAGGCACTGAACGCGATCCGGTTGGCGCGCAGCCGCGACCGGTTGCGTGCGTACTCCGGGTCCACCCAGGTGGTGCCCTCGGTAGCCTTGGCGATCACGAAGCGAATGCCGGCTGCCTTGACGTCCGGCCAGCGCGGCTTGCCCTGCCAGCGCGAGACGTCGATCCCGTCAAGGTACGTCGTCGCGGCATTGGCCGGTGCGGGAGCACTCGGTGCGGCTATGGCCAGGGCACCGGCAAGCGCCAGCGTTGTCATCAGCACACGGCGCGAAAAGATCAAGAGCACCCTCTTCCCCCATTTAACGGCGCGGTCAGTCTCGCACGCCGTGCTGATGGCCGTTCCGCGAGGGCGGACGACCAGCGTCCATCCGGAGCGTGTTCAGTGCCCCGGCATACACTTTTATGCACTAACCATCGATCGGAGTTCGCATGTTTCTCTTCAACCGCGACAAGACGCAGCTGCCCACGCCTGAGACGGCGCTGCCCGGCCGCGCCGAGCCCATCCTGCCCAACCCCCAACCCCACCGCGTGCTCGGCACGCCAATCGCCGGGCCCTACCCCGACGGGTTCCAGATTGCGGAGTTCGCGCTTGGCTGCTTCTGGGGCGAGGAAAAGACGTTTTGGCAGCAACCCGGCGTGTGGACGACCGCGGTGGGTTACCAGGGCGGCTTCACGCCAAATCCCACGTACGAGGAGTCGTGCACGGGCAAGACCGGTCACGCTGAGACCGTGCGCGTCGTCTTCGATCCCGCAAAGGCAAGCTACGAGGGCCTATTGAAGGTCTTCTGGGAGAACCACGATCCCACCCAGGGCATGCGCCAGGGCAATGATGTGGGAAGCGGATACCGCTCAGCGATCTTCGTCCAGGACGAGGCACAACGGGTCGCTGCCGAGGCTTCCAGGCAGATGTACCAGGAGCAGCTGAGCGCGGCCGGCTATGGCGCGATCACGACCGAGATCAGCGGGCCACCGGCACCGCCCTTCTTTTTCGCAGAGGACTATCACCAGCAGTACCTGGACAGGAACCCGGCCGGCTACTGCCCCAACCATTCGACGGGCATAACTCTGCCCGAGGGCTTCGCGGTCACGCCGCTCAGCTACGTGGACTGATCGGCCGGTCGGGCTCCGGGTCGATCTCGCCGCCACGGACAGTGGCGCCCAGGATCACGGCTCCGGCGATGAGCACTGCGTTCTTGATGATGTACTGGCCCTCCAGCGTGGGCACGAACGGAAACTGGGCGAACGTCTCCGCCGGGAAGAGCAGCAGCGGCGTGAGGGTGCCCAGCATCTGAACGAAGAGCAGCGCAAGCGTGGCGCGCAGGAACAGGCCCGTCAGCAGGCCCAGACCGATCAGGCTCTCCCACACCCCCAGGATCGGCACGGCCACTGACTGCGTGACCAGGCCTCCGCTGAGCACCTCGATGGTGCGCCCGGCGAGGCTCTCCGCCGGGCTGGCCCCGGGCAGGAGCTTGAGCGCTCCAAACCACAGGAATACGAGGCCCAGGGCGAGCCTCATCAGGATCAGGCCGTGGTCGGCCATGGCGCGCGTGATGCGCCGGTCTATTCGGTCGAGCGTCGGCGAATCGGTGAAGCGCGTCACGCGCTCATTGTCGACGGATCAGGCCGAGCGTGATCTCCACAGCTCATAGGCTCCCCAGGCCATCACAGCGACGCCCACGTAGAGCGCCACTGCGCCCAGGAAATAGGTCACGTCCAGGCCGCGGCCGGGAATGAACAAGATGTCCAGCAGGAGGTTGCGCGCGGTCGCGTAGAGCGCGACTCCAACGGCACCGATGGCCAGCAATCTCGCCGTCCTGCCTGAGCTGGACATTCGCCCGCCGAGCACCACCATCAGCATCGCCGCCAGAGCAGCTGCCCAGATGATGTGCGAGAAGCTGTATGAGCCAAAGATGTCGAACACGAGGTCGGACAGCAGGACCAGCAGGCCACCGCCCAAAACGTACAGCTCGGCCTTGCTGTAGGACGCGAGCATGCTGCTCATCTGCGAAGGCGCGCCGGGCGGCGGTGCGGCCGGTGGCGGCGTCACGGGTGTAGGCGCGGCCGGCGGCGGTGCGGCGGGTGGCGGCGAGGCATCAGGACCGCTCATCTGCAAACTCCCTCTCGTGCAATGGCGTCCCCCACGGACACCTTAGCGCCGCCCGACGCGCCGGTCGAGCACGGTTCGAGGGTTACGCCCATCGGCGACACGTCCGACTAACATCGCTTCGATGGTCAAGAGCTCCACCCGCATGCTGCCCTTCACCGGGATAGACGAGGCCGACCTGCTGCTGGAGCAGGATCCCCTGGCGCTGCTGATCGGCTTCGTACTCGACCAGCAGGTGCCGCTTCAGAAGGCGTTCCACGGCCCGTTCGAGCTGCGCCGGCAAATCGGTTCGCTGGATGCGCGGACGATCGCGGACATGGATCCTGCTCGGCTCGAGGCGCTCTTCAAGGAGCGGCCGGCGCTGCACCGCTTCCCGGGCAGCATGGCCCGCCGCACGCAGGAGCTGTGCGCCGCGATCGTGGACGCGTACGACGGCGACGCGGCTCGAGTGTGGCTCGACGCGAGCGACGGACGCGACCTGGAGCGCCGCCTGCTGTCCCTGCCGGGCATCGGCGCCATGAAGGCCGGGACGCTCATCGCGATCTTGGGCAAGCGGCTTGGTGTCAGGCCGCCCGGTTGGGAGGAAGTGGCACCGCGACATCCCACGCTGGGCGACGTCGACTCTGCCGAGGCGCTGGCCGAGTACCAGGCCGGCAAGCGAGCGCGCAAGGCGGAGCTCCGCACGCAGCCAAAGTAGCGAGCAGCGGCGGCGGCGCTGGCCGCATATCGGTCTCCGACCGCGTTCAGGGTGACGCCCAGGGAGCGCTAGCCCGAACGTACGGGGGCCGAATTGCGAATCTGAGGTAAGATGTCCTCCGACAACCAGAGAGAGCCGCAGGTCTGAGCATCAAACCCTCGCTCCCGCGGCCCATGGTTGGGCCATCGCTCCGACGCACAGGGATAGACAAGCGTCGTGGAGCGCGATCAACACGCCGTCTGGCGCCAAATCCCGGCGCACAGGCGTATCCAGGAATAGTCAAATGCAACCTCGTTCTCATTCAAGTCATTGCTCCATGGACCGGGCCTCGGCCCGTCGGCGCATCCGGCGCACACACGCCGGTAGCCGACTGTTCTGCTCCACCAATGGATGCACCACATACCTTCAGCCAGACGTGACCGGCTTCATGGCGACATGCCCGGTTTGCGGAGCGCGACGGACGCTCGGCTGATCGCGCCGTCACAATCAGCGGTGATGGCGACCAAGTCTCTCGAGCGACTGCTCGAGCCCGGCACGGTCGTCCACCACGCTCAGGCCGACTGGGACCAGCTGGCCACCAGCCTCGGCGCTCCCCCGTTTCAATCGTGGGCGTGGGGAGAGCTGAAGCAGCGCTTCGGCTGGCAGCCGATCCGGCTCTCCAGCCCGGACGGCCGCTCGGCGGCCCAGCTGCTCATTCGTCCTCTACGCGGCCTGTCCGTGGCATACGTGCCACGCGGGCCGGTCACTAGCGACGGCGAGCCGCCGGACCCGGCCCTCATCAAATCGCTCATCTCCGCGGCACGTTCACAGCGTGCCGCTTTCCTGCGCCTGGAGCCAGACGCGCTCGAGGGCGACCCAGCTGCGGATCCCACCACTAAGGCGTTGGGCGCCGCCGGCTTCCAGTCGTCCGATCGGACGCTCCAGCCGCGCTCGTCGATCAGGATGGACATCCTGGCCACGGAGGACGAGCAGCTGCGCGGCGTTTCCAAGGGTCACAGGTCCAGCCTGCGCCGCTCGGAGCGTGAAGGTGTCACGGTTCGCGTCGCGAGCGATGCGGCAGAGATCGACCAGCTCGTGGCGATGGTCGTCGCCACCCAGCAGCGCAAGAAGTTCGTCGTCCACAGCCCGGGCTACTACCGCGCCATGTGGCAGGCCTTCGGTGATGACGCGCGTCTCTTCCTGGCCGAGTACGAGGGTCAGGTCGTGTCCGCCTCGCTCTGCCTGACCTACGGCACGCAGGGCACGTACCTCGTCGCCGGCTCTTCACCGGCCGGGCTGGAACACCATGCCGCACATCTTCTCCAGTGGCACGCGATCAGCTGGGCCAGGGAGCGCGGCGTGAAGACGTGGGACCTGTGGGGCCTGGCTGACGCGCGCGGCCGCTACGAGCTGGCCATCAGCGGCGGGGCGGACGCCGGGTCGCCAGAAATGCACACGCTGGAGGCTGAGGCGCGGCGCGACCCGCTCGACGGCGTCTACCGCTTCAAGAAGGGCTGGGGCGGACGCGTGACGCGCACGCTGCCCGCCTTCGACAAAGTCTTCATTCGACCTGCGTACTGGTATTGGCAATGGCGCCGCGGACAAGCGTGACCGGCGGACCTGCCCCATACTCGATGCGCGACACCGTTACGGGCGCCCGGCGCGGCGCTCACGAGGAGAGCTGACATCTTGTCTTTCGATCACTTCGGGCTAAGCCCCGACATCCTGCGAGCAGTAAACGAGCAGGGCTACCAGATACCCACTCCCATCCAGGACCAGGCGATCCCGCTCGTTCTGGCCGGGCGCGACATGATGGGTCGCGCCCAGACCGGCACGGGCAAGACAGCCGCCTTCGCGCTGCCCATGCTGGAGCGCCTGCGCGCACACGCGAACACCAGCTTCTCGCCCGCGCGCCATCCGGTGCGCGCGCTGATCCTGACGCCAACGCGCGAGCTGGCCGTGCAGGTCGGCGACAGCTTCCGCTCATACGGCCGCCACGTGCCCTTGCGCAACCTGGTCGTCTACGGCGGCGTGCCGATCGAGCCGCAATCGAAGCAGCTCCTCGCCGGCGTGGAGATTCTCGTCGCCACGCCGGGCCGGCTGCTGGATCACGTCGGCCAGCGCACGGTCAACCTGACGCAGGTCGAGATCCTCGTCCTGGACGAGGCGGACCGGATGCTGGACATGGGCTTCCTGCCGGACATCCGGCGCATCGTGGACATGGTCGCCAATCGCAAGCAGACGCTGCTCTTCTCGGCCACCTTCTCGGCCGAGATCCGCAAGCTTGCCGCGACGCTGCTCAATGACCCGGTCTCGGTCGACATCGAGCCGCAGACCACCTCGGCCGAATCGGTCGAGCAGGTCGTCTACCTGGTCGACTCGGACCGCAAGCGTGAGCTGTTGGCCGAGCTCGTGCGCCGACGCAACCTGCACCAGGTGCTCGTGTTCACGCGGACCAAGCTGCAGGCAGGCAGGCTTGCCTCCCAGCTCGATCGCGACGGCGTCAACGCGGTGGCAATCCACGGCGACCGGTCGCAGCCGGAACGCGAGCGGGCCCTGGCCGACTTCAAGACCGGCGAAGTGCGCGTGCTCGTTGCAACTGACGTGGCCGCTCGCGGCCTGGACATCGAGGACCTGCCCCAGGTCGTCAACTTCGAGTTGCCGCACACCGCGCACGACTACGTCCACCGCATCGGCCGCACCGGACGTGCCGGCCAGACGGGACACGCCATCTCACTCGTCGCGCCGGAGGAAGAGGACTACCTCAAGCAGATCAACCGGCTGCTCAAGCGTGACCTGCCGGTACGAATCATCAAGGGTTTCGAGCCGGACCTGAGCGGCGGACCCGCCCGCGGCGTCAGGTCGCCGGGCGGTCGGTCGAGTCGTTCAACGGCTGGTCGGTCCTCGGGTCGATCGCCGGCTGGGCCTCGCTCGGGTCGTCCTTCGACCAGCTCCACGCCCGGTGGGAGTGGCCGGCGCGGCCGCGCGGCCAGAGTCGCGTGAGGATGACCAGCACTCCGGCAACTATCAGGGCGATCGGCAGGGCCTGACGGCCGAGCGGCGCCAGGCCGCGGTCCCGGCCCAGGTTGAGCACGCCCTCGAAGAAGGCGAAGCCGACCAGGAAGATGACCAGCCCGGTCGCTAGGGCGGCCAGGCCGCCGCGGATCGTGTCCCCGTGCAGGCGCACCGTCCCCCACAGAACCATCGCCGCGCCGACTGAACCGGGTGCCACGAGCGCCCAGGCATATGCCCAGCTGGAGAAATGGTCCGTTGACGACTGGTACGCAAGCAGCAGTCCGACCGTGGTGACGATTCCGCCGGCGATGGTCAGGCCCAGGCCGGGCGTTGCAGGCAGGAACAGCCCGATCACGAGCAGCACGAACCCGGGCGCAATGACATACAGCGGCCAGCCCACGCTGCCCAGGTCGAAGGGCAGCACGAGCCCGAAGTTCTGGACGGCGAGGAAGATCAGCCCCACGCCGATCAGCAGGACGCCGACGATCATCGACGCAGCGCGCGAGTGGTCTGGGCTTGGTCCCATGCGCGTACATTCTGCGCCACCGTGTCACTGAGGATCGAGGACTACGCACTAATCGGCGACTCGCACACGGCTGCGCTGGTCGGCATCGACGGGTCGATCGACTGGCTCTGCCTGCCGCGCTTCGATTCGGGTGCCTGCTTCGCCGCGCTGCTGGGCACCCCGGACAACGGCCGCTGGCGGATCGCCGCCCGCGGCGTCTCACGGGCTACCAGCCGGCGCTACATGGACAACTCGCTCGTGCTGGAGACGGAGTGGCAGACTCCGACAGGCGTGGCCAGGGTGACCGACTTCATGCCGCCGCGAACCGGGCATCCGCATCTCGTCCGGCAAGTGGAGTGCGTCGCGGGCGAGGTGGACATGGAGACGGAGCTGATCGTGCGCTTCGACTACGGCCGGCTGGTGCCGTGGGCGCGGCAGGTGAGCGGGGATCTCAGCTTCGTATCCGGGCCGGACCAGGTCACGCTGCGCTCGGACGTGCAGCTGCACGGCGAGAACCGGCGCACGGTGGGCGAATTCACCATGCGCAAGGGTGATTTCGTGTCATTCGTTCTCTCGTGGAGTCCGTCGTGGCAGGCGCCGCATGAGCCGCCCCATGCCGGCGGCGCACTTGAGGTCACCCTGGACGAGTGGCGCGCATGGGCCGGCCGGCTGCGCTATGAAGGTCGCTACCGCGAGGACGTTGGGCGCTCGCTGATGCTGCTCAAGGCGCTCACCTTCGTCCCCACGGGTGGCATCGTGGCCGCGCCCACCACGTCTGTCCCGGAGCACATCGGTGGAGTGCGCAACTGGGACTACCGCTACTGCTGGCTGCGCGACGCTGCCTACTCGCTCTGGGCGCTGAACATCGGCGGCTATACAGATGAAGCGCGGGCGTGGCGCAACTGGCTGCTGCGCGCCTGCGGCGGCGACCCGGACAACCTCCAGGTGCTGTACAGCGTCACCGGGGAGAGCCGCCTGCCGGAGCAGGAGCTGCCCTGGCTGAGCGGCTACGAGGGCTCTCAGCCGGTACGCGTGGGCAATGCCGCTAGCGACCAGTTCCAGCTCGACGTGTACGGCGAGACGATCGACGCACTGCACCTGGGGCGCCTCTTCGGGCTGGAGGCGGACGGGGCGGCGTGGGCCATCGAGAAGCACCTGATCGAGTTCGTGGTCGACCACTGGCAGGAACCGGATGAGGGCATCTGGGAGGTCCGTGGGCCGCGCCGCCACTTCACCCATTCCAAGGTGTTTGCCTGGGTGGCGCTCGACCGGGCCGTGAAGGCTGTGGAGAAGTTCGGCCTGGACGGACCAGTCGCCGAGTGGCGTGCCGTGCGCAAGGCAATCCGCGCCGACATCCTCGAGAAGGGCTTTGACGCCGAGCGCAACACCTTCACCCAGCACTACGGCTCAAAGGAGCTCGACGCGAGCCTGCTGATGATCCCGCTGGTCCACTTCCTGCCAGCAACTGACCCGCGCATGCGTGGCACGGTCAAGGCAATCCGCGCCGAGCTGATGGCGGATGGTTTCGTCAAGCGCTACCTGACCCACGACACCGATGATGGGCTGCCGCCCGGCGAGGGCGCGTTCCTGGCGTGCACCTTCTGGCTGGTGGACAACCTCGCCATGACCGGCGAGATCGAGGAGGCCGAGCAGATCTTCGAACGCCTGCTTGGCCTGCGCAACGACGTCGGCCTCCTCGCGGAGGAGTACGACCCGGTCGATGGCCGGCTGCTGGGCAACTTCCCGCAGGCACTCAGCCATGTCGGCCTGGTCACGTCTGCATACAACATCGATCGCGCGCGCCGGCTGCGCATGGAGGCTGTGCGCAGCGCCTGAGTTGGAGGCCCGCTACTGCGTTGTGATCTGCGCAGCCAGGCGGTTTAGGCGCGCCTCGAGGTGCATCCGCACGCGCGGCCACTCCTCCTCGATCACGCTGAAGTAGACCGAGTGCCGGCGCCGTCCCGTGTCGGTCACCATGTGATTGCGCAAGGTCCCCTCCTCCGTCGCGCCGATCCCTGCCAGCGCCGCACGCGAACGCTCATTGAGCGAATCCGTCTTGAACTCCACGCGCAGCGCGCCGAGTGTGTCGAACGCGTGGCGCAGCATGAGCAGCTTGGCTTCCGTGTTGAGCGCCGTGCGCTGCCATGGCGGAGCGACCCAGGTGTAGCCGATCTCCACTCGGCGGTGCTGTGCGTCGATGGACAGAAAGCGGGTGCTGCCGATAACCCGACCGGTGGCCACCTCGACCGTCACGAAGGGCACTTCCGTTCCCGCGGCAGCGGCGGCGAGGGCGGACTCGACCAGGGTGCGCATCTCACCGGGCGTGGTTACCGCGGATAGCGTCCAGCGCCATATCTCTGCGTCCAACCCGACCTCCGTCAGGCCGGCCACGTGATCGAGCGTCAGCGGCTCCAGCCGCGCCACGGCCCCTTCCATGGTGACCGGCTCAACCCATGGCCGACCGGTCACTGTTCAGGCCCGGGTGGCGAAGTCGCGCACCTTGATCTGACGCTCCAGGTCGTCGGCCGATTCGGCCAGCTGGCGCAAAAGCGTGGGCAGGGATTCGTCCAGACTGCCCAGCAGTTGGCGTGATCGCTCGAGCACTTCCGGCTGGGCCAGGTACGCCGGGTAGAGCGCGAGCAAGTACCAGCGCGCAAATGGATGGTCGCGCTTGGCGAAGACGTCGCGCAGGCCGCCGAAGAAGCGATCCACGTACGGCTCCAGCAACTCCTGCTGGTGCGGCCAGAAGAAGCCCTGCATAGCAGCCCGAGTCAGGTGGAACGAGCCATAGCCGTCGCCGTTGATGCGATCCCAGGTCTCCGCCTTGGCCTGGGCCGTTGGTCGCGAGGCGTCTGCGCGCAGCAGCGCGCGGCGGCCGCGATCGGAGCGGTCGCGCTCGGCTTCGCGGGCGAGTCGCTCGTCGCCGTCGGCAAGACCGAAGGCCACGGCCTTGATGGCCACCATCCAGCGCATCTCCTGGTCCAGCTCGAACGAGCCAACTTTCTCGCGGCCGTCGGCGATGGCGGTCAGGCGCTCCACGTCCTCGCGCGTGGCGGCGACGTTGACCGCCGAGCGCGCCCAAATGATCTGGCGATCGCTTTCCTGTCCGCGGGCCAGGTTCTCGAGGGCCACCTCGAACCACGCGTGGGACTCGGCCTCACGCTTGGACTCTGGCACGTAGCGCGCCAGGGCGATCGCGGAGCGCTCGAGGACGATGTCGGTGATGTCAAGGTCCGGCTCAGAAGGCAGCTGGACGCGGCCAATGGAGAGGTACTCGGTCGAGGTCAGCTGACTGTCGCGGACCATTTCCCACAGCGAAGTCCACAGCAGGGCTCGCAGCAGATCGTCCTCGACCCGGTCCAGCTTGGCGCGCACGAACTCGATCGAGACCGGGTCGAGCGCGATCTTGGCGTAGGCGTGGTCACCGTGGTTCGGGTAGACGAGCGCCGGGGCGGTCGCGCCGCGCGCGTCGGCAACCTCCGTCCGCTCGCCATCGACCCAGGCCGGCAGCGAGTCGACCACGAAGTGGCCGTTGCGCGGCATGGCCAGCGCAACCTCGAGCGCGTGCGGGCGCAACGTGGGGTGCTCCGAAGGTGCCGTCTGCGTGATGGCCAGGCCGGACAGCTGCCCGCTGCTCTCCTGCCACTGCGCGGCGAGCGTGTTGACCGACGCGGTTCGCAGCCACAGTCGCGCCCAATCGTCGAGGGTGGCGCCGCTTGCCTCCTCGAGGCAGCTCAGGAAGTCGTCCAGCGTGGCATTCGACCAGGCGTGGCGACGGAAGTACGTTCTCATCCCGTCCCGGAAGGCGTCGCGGCCGATGTACTTGACGAGCTGCTTGAGGACCGAGGCGCCCTTGCCGTACGTGATCCCGTCGAAGTTCAGGAAGGCGATCTCCGTGTCGTCCGCCCTGCCCGAGATGGGGTGGGTGGTGGGCAGCTGGTCCTGCTGATACGCCCAGCGCTTGATCTCTGAGTTGAAGACCTTCCAGGCGTTGTCGAAACGCGTCGCCTCTGTCAGCGCGAGGTAGCTGATGTACGTGGCGAAGCTCTCGTTGAGCCACAGGTCATCCCACCAGCGCATCGTGACCAGGTTGCCGAACCACATGTGGGCCAGCTCGTGCAGGAATGTCTCGGCACGGTCCAGGCGCTGGTTCTCCGTTGCCGGGTCCCGGAACAGGTATGCCTCGTTGTAAGTGACGAGGCCCACGTTCTCCATGGCGCCCGAGTTGTACTCGGGCACGAAAACCTGGTCGTACTTCGCGAATGGGTAGGGCTGGGCGAACATCTCGCTGTAGAAGTCGAGACCCTGGCCGGTTATCTCGAAGATCTCCGGCGCGTGCTCCTCCAGGTAGCGCTCCATCGAGCGACGGGCGTAGAGGCCCAGCCTCAGGCCCCCGTGCTCTACGCGGCGCTCCACGTACGGTCCGCCCACGAGCGCGACCAGGTAGCTGCTGAACAGTTCCGTCTGGGCGAAGTGGTGCAAAGTTCGGCCGTCATCGGTGGGCGCACTCGACTCGAGCGGCGAGTTGGCCAGGACGACCCACTCGCGCGGCGCCGTGACGGTGAACGTGTAGCGACCCTTGATGTCGGGCTGATCGAAGCACGGGAACAGGCGGTGGGCCTCGTACGGCTCGAAGTTCGTGTAGACGTATTCTTCGCCGTCCTCGGGATCCACGAAGCGGTGGAAGCCGTCGCCGGTCGTGTCGTAGTCGTTCTCGTAGACGACGCGAACGACGTTGTCATGGCCCAGCGCCCAGTCCGGAAGCGTCAGGCGGTAGCCGGTCCAGTCGGGCTCGACGGCACTGCCGTTGACCTCCAACGACTCGATCGACTTGCCTCGGAAGTCGAGGAACAGCGGCCCTGAGCCGCTTGCGGCGAAGCGCAGAGTGACGTCGGCACGGTACGTCGACTGGCCGGCGGACAGGTCGAGAACGATCTCGTATTCCGCCTGCTGGACGCGTGCCGCGCGTTCGGCTGCGTCATTCTGGTTGAGGACGTCGCGCGCGGGCGCGTGACCGGCAATTACCTGGCTGTTCGACACGGGTTCGTGACTCTCCGATGGGTGCCCGACGGGTGGGTCCGCGGGAGTGTAACCCCACGGCGGGGTGTCCGCGCTACGCCGGTTGGCTGACCCCGCTGCCGACGATCACGGCAAGGCTTGCAGGATCGACGCTCACGCGGGCGGGCAGCCGGCCGACCAGCTCACCGTCGCCGATCAACCAGACCGGCGCGTCTGCGGCCAGGTCGACGATTCTTCCCTCGAGCATCGTCACCGCCGGATGGGTCACGTGGGTGCCCCTAAAGACACGCGGAAAGGCGCGCGCGAAGCCAATCCTTGAGACCTCGCCCACGACGCAGATCTCCAGCCGGCCACTGTCCAGCCGGGCGGACGGCGCGACGCGCATTCCCCCGCCATAGCTGTGGCCGTTGGCCAGGGCAATCATCATCGCCCGCTGCTCGCGCGGGACGCCGTCAACGCGCAGCTCGTATCCAGCGGGCGAAAAGCCGGGCAGCTCGCGCATCACAGAAAGCACGTACCGGAACGCACCGCGCATGACCGGGATTCGCTCCGCGCGTGCGGCGACTGCGGCGTCGAAGCCAACCCCGACCACGTTCAGGAAGCGTCGCTCGCGGCCGTCGAGCGATACGCGGATCGTGTCAATGCGCATCTCGCGCCCGGTGACTATGGCTTCAACGGCCCGGCGCGGGTCGTTGCGCACCATGCCCAGCGAGCGGGCAAGATCATTGGCGCTGCCCGCCGGCACGAGCGCGAACGTGGCGTTCGACCCGATCAGGCCCTCGCCCACCGCAGCCGCGTGCCCATCCCCACCAATGGCAACGACCACGCGTGCCCCATCGGCCGCGGCTTTCTGCGCGACCCGGGCAGGCTCGCTCCCGTTCAGGCAGACGACCACGTCGGGTCGGATCCCGTGACGCGCGAACTGGTGCAGGGCTGCCGCAGCAAAGCGGTCTCCGCGCCCGCCGCCCGATTTCGGATTGACGACTAGGACGTAGCCATCGGTGCGCGACTCCAAGGTGGTTATGCGTAGCGCAGGTTGGATGCCTCGTCCTCAGCCACCGGCTGGGCACACGTGGGGCAATACCAGCGCGCCTCGAGCAGGGAGCCACAGGAGACGTGGCGCAGGCCATCCGCGCCGTCGCCCGGACCACGGCCCGCGCCGGTCGCGCCCCACGCGGCGAGGAGACGCAGGACTCCGGCCAGCTCCTGGCCGTCTTCGCTCAGCGCGTACGAAAGTCGCACCGGGCGCTCCGAGTAGCGCCGGGTGACGACGACGCCGGCGCGCTCGAGCTTGCGCAGCCTGTCGGTCAGGATGTTCGGAGCGATGCCGGCGACCGCCGCTCCCAGGTCGTTGAAGCGTGCCGAGCCGTCGAGCAGCGCCTCGACGATGAGCAGCGACCAGCGGTCGCCCACCCGCTCAAGGGCCGCATCCAGCCCAGAGCGCGATCCGTCATGCCCCATTCCCTGCTCCGCCACAGCCACATGGTTGCATGCCCGCCTTCCTGCTTGCCCGTCCGGCCGACAGGGTGTAACTTGCGACTTGCAAGTTACACGTCCACGACCAATCTAACGAGGAGTCAGCAAGTGGCAGTCCTGGATGAGCTGAGCAGCGCGCTGCACGACGTGGCCCAGAGCGCGGCGGGGTCAGTGGTTCGCATTGGCGGCGGATCGCGCGGTGGCAGCGGAGTGGTAATCGCCCATGGTGCGGTGCTCACCAATGCACACAATGTTCGATCATCCGAGTCAGTCGTCGTGTTCGCCGACGGCCGGCGAGCGGAGGCAACTCTCGCCGGCGCTGACGTCGACGGCGACCTTGCCGTGTTGAATGTCGACACCGGCGCGGCACCGGCGCTCGAGTGGGCCTCCGCCACAGCAACCATCGGCACGCCCGTGTTCGCCGTCGCTGCCGGCAGCGACGGCACGCGCGTCACGTTTGGTTTCGTGTCCAGCGTCGCGCGCGCGTTCCGCGGACCGCGTGGCAGACGCATCTCGGGCAGCGTCGAGCACACCGCTCCCCTTGCGCCCGGATCGTCAGGTAGCGCGCTGCTCGACCGCGAGGGACGCCTGCTGGGGCTCAACACCAACCGCGTGGGCAATGGCTTCTACCTTGCCCTGCCGGCCGATGAGGCGCTGCGCAACCGGGTTGCCGCGCTTCAGCGCGGCGAGAACGCGGAGCGACCGTACCTGGGCATCGGCATCGCGCCGTCGTGGGTGGCCGCTCGCATGCGCCGCGCAGTGGGCCTGCCCGATCGCGAGGGCGTGCTCGTGCGCGAGGTTGATGCGGACAGCCCGGCGGAGCGCGCAGGCATTGCCGAGGGGGACCTGATCGTGGAGGCTGCTGGGCGGCCGATTCGAGATCCGGACGACGTCCATGACGCGCTCGGTGCGCTGAGCGCCGGGTCCTCGCTCAGGTTGCGCACCGTGCGTGGCGCCGAGGAACGCGAGGTGGAGGCGATTTTCGCCGCGCCAGGTGAGACCGGACCGGACAGCGCCACGGAGGGCGGCCCGGTCCACTGACCCGGCGCTGATCGATCAGCGCGGGCCCTGCTCGGCTCCCTTGCTGGTCGGCGTCTGCGTGCCCAGCGGACCACGTTCACCCGCGTCCTGGCCAACGTCGGGAGCCGACTCGGGGGGATCAGTCTTGGGCGTCCCCTGGCTGGTGCCGATATCGCTGCGCAGTCCGGGCTGGGCCTGCGCCTGGCCCTCTTCGAGAGGCCAGTCCTGGGGCTGAATCGACTCTCGCTCTGGGCTACCTGGATCACTCATCGGCCGAGCCTACTACGGGCTTGGAGAGGGCGCCATTTGGACCGCGCCGAGCAGCTCGAGCGCAGCGAGCAGCTGACTGTCGCCCAGCGCCGCCACATCCGCCGGAGCCATGTCGCGCAGGGCGTCCGGCTCGATCGGCACGCCGTCCTCGGGCAGCTCAATAGCAAGGTCGGGCACGATGCCGTTGCCGAAGATCAACTCGCCATCCGGAGTCAGCCAGCGTTCCACGGCGAGACGGATCGATGAGCCATCTGACAGGTCGAAGGGGAGCAGGATCGTGCCCGTGCCAAACGTCGTCTGGCCCACGAGCTGGGCGCGGCCGGCGGCGGCGATGGCCCCGGCGGTGATCTCGCCCGAGCTGGCCGTGTTCTGGTCGATCAGGACGACAAGCGGAAGATCGGTCGCATCGATTGCGGTGTTGGTCTGGACCGGGATGCGCTCGCCATCGGCCAACTCCCGGATGTAGACGACCGCGTCGCCCAGGAAGAGGCTGGACACGTCGACCGCCTGGTCCACGAAGCCGCCTGGATTGCCACGCAGGTCAAGGATGAACGCCGTCGCGCCCGCGGCCAGCGCTTCGTTGCGTGCCTGCTGAAGCTCGCCCGCGGACCCGGCCGAGAACTGCACCAGGCGCAGCACCGCAACGTCAGTGCCGGGGACCATCGCCCAGGCCGTGGCCGGTACGCGAATGCGCGCTCGTGCGATGGTGAACTCGAGCGTATCCCCGGTTGAGGGTCGAGCGACGCTGAGCGTCACCTCCGAGCCCTCCTCGCCTCGGACTCGCGTCGCCACCTGGTCTGTCTCCAGGCCGGCGATCGACTGTCCATCAACGGTCAGCAGCTCGTCCCCGGCGCGCATGCCCGCCGCCTGTGCCGGACTGCCGCCGATGACCGACACGATGACGACCTGCTCCTCACGCCGGCCCAGGAGCACGCCGATGCCGACCACGCTGCCGTCCAGCGCGTTCTGCTCATTGGCCGCCTCCTCGGGCGTGAGGAAGACCGAGTGTGCCGTGTCGCCGAGCGCCTCGATCAGGCCGCGAATCGCCCCATGGGTCAGCACCTCGACGTCAAGCTCGGAGCGCCCCACGTAGTCGCGCCGGATGACCTCGAGCGCCTCGAAGAGCAGGCCGAAATTGAGCGGCGCGTCGGGCGGCAGCGTCGCGCCCGGACCGATCGACGAAGGCGCGCTGCTGGGGCTGTTCGTGGCCGGAGCCGTTGGCGTCGGCCGGGTCGCGACTCCGCCATCCGGCCCGCCGCCGAGCAGACCACTCTGCCCGACTGCGACACCGACCATGAAGACGAGCGCGATCAACAGGATGGCGGCGAAGGCGACCGCCGGTCGTGCGGCGGGCGTGGAGTCGTAGCTGCGGTAGTCGCTCATCGGCGCTGATCATCGGCCACAAGCGCCGGACGCGCTGTGGACAGTCGATCTGGATGGAACGTGGAAAACCGGCGCCGGCGGCCAAGGTTCGTGGACAAGTGGCCTTGAAGTGAGACGCGTCGTCCGACTAACCTGTGGTCGTCCCGAAGGGGCCACGGAACCGAGATCATCCAGCTGGCTTGCCAGCGAGATGGTCCCCGGACCGGACGGCTCTTTCGGGCGTTTTCTTGTCTGGCGGACCCGGCGCCGCTACTCGATGGCGATGACCGTGGCGCTCCACGGACAGAAGCGGTCCCCGGTCAGCGTCCACTCTTCCACGTGCGACGGCAGCCCGTCACAGACTTCCATGGTCACGTCGGCGAACTCGATCGACGCGGGGTCGATCGACCAGCTCCAGCCCACGTTGACGCCGGTCACGCCGCGCACGATCAGGCCGTTGGGGATGGTCGGAGCCTCGCCGCCCGCGAGCAGCAACAGCGCCACGGATATGTCGTCAGGCTCCGTGAGCAGCACGCGATACGTTTCGTCGATCACGGCGAAGGTGACAACGATCGAGCCGGGTGGGGGATCGATCGAAACGGTCGGGCTGGGTGTCGGGCTGGGCATCAGGCTCGGCGTGGGGCTCGGTGTCGGGCTCGGCGTCGGGGTCGGGACGACCGGGCTGGGTGTCGGGCTGGGTGATGGCCCCAGGGTGGCGGAAGGCGATGCAGTCGGGGTCGGCGTGGCGGTCTGGTTGGCGGCACACCCAACAGCGATCAGCGCGCCAGCCAGTAGCGCCCCAATGCTCGGCCAACGTGCCATCAGGGGACCTGCGCGTTCCGGGTCGGCAGGTCCGGGATCAATCGATCCGAATGTTCTCGCGTGAGCCGTTGGGCGACTCGCGCTCCGGGGTCTCACCCAGCCGGTTGATCCAGTAATCGAGCAGGCTGCGCACCGCGAGCAGGTTCTCGCGGCCGGCAGCCTTGACGTGCTGCCTGGTCTCTGATGGCAGCAGCGTGTCCATCGCCGCACGGGAGCGATCCATCGCCCGGTCCATGGCCCGCTCCATTGCGCTGCTGCGCTGGTCGAGCTCGTTCAGCCGGCGCTCGAGCCGGTCCAGTCGCTCATCATCCATTGGCCGATCCTCCACGTGCCTGTCGCGCAGGTTCCGCGAAACGCACCTTCAACACGCGATCCTCCATCTTGGCGCCCAGCGTTGGGGCGTCAAGGAGAAGTCGCGGCAGTACGAGATTACGGCGCCACGTGCCTACCTGCAGGACGAGCTCATCGCCGGCACGAGAGAGCGTGATCTCCTCGCGCGACGTGAACGGCAGCTCGAGGGCCAGCACGTAGCCGCCTTCCTCGCGGCGCACCTGGTACGGCCGGCCACGGTAGGCGAACTCGTGCGGGGCGTCGCCGCCGAACAGTGCTGTTCCCAGCTCCTCGAGGCGCTCGAGGCCGACCATCTCCTTGTCGAAATACGGGATCGTGCGCACCGGCACCGGTGCGAACTGCTGCTCGACCATGGGCAGATAGCGCGCCTGCGCCTCGCGCCACGCCTCGAAATACGCACCCGAGGCCGCCGGCAGCACCCGGTTGGCGACGATCAGATCGGTCGGGAAGCCATACAGGTGGAAGTAGGTGAATGAGCGCTGCGCTTCCTGGATCGAGACCCGTTCCAGGTTGAGCACGAGGCGGACCGATGACCGTTCCGGGTCGGCGAGCAGGTCGTGGACGTGGCGCAGCCGGCCCAGGAGCTCCTCGGCCGATTCATAAACCTCCTCGGTTGGCAGCGGCACTCCCACGATGCGGCGCAGGACCGGGCCACCAAGGCGCTGCACGCGGCGCCCGATCGGCGCGATCTTCTCGATCCACCAGCGACTGGCCTCGGGCAGCGAGAGCAGGCGCACGGTCTCACCGGTGGGCGCGGCGTCGACCACGATGAGGTCGTAATCACCGCGATCGACGTGGTCGCCGATCCAGAGCAGGTTGCCCAACTCATCCATGCCCGGCAGGACGGTCATCTCCTCGGCCATGACCTCGTCCAGGCCGCCCCATGAAAACAGGCTCGAGAAGTAGGACTGGATGGTCCGCCAGTAGCGCGAGATGTTGAAGAAGACGTCCGGCTCGTGCGCCCACAGGTTGTCGGCTATCTGGCGCGGCTCGGCCCCAACCGGCGTGTCGAGCGCGTCGGCCAGGCTGTGCGCGATGTCTGTCGAGACGACCAGCGTTCGGACGCCGCGCTTGGCGGCCAGGACAGCCGTGGCCGCGGCGACGCTCGTCTTGCCCACGCCGCCCTTGCCGGTATAGAGCAGGATCCGCGTCACGCGTCCACCACGGCGCTCCTGATCACCGGCTCCTTGCCCGAGGTGATCTCGACCAGCACCGCGCCGGTCACGTTGGCCAGGGTCGTGCCGCGCCACTCGATGCGCCACCCAGAGGCGCCGGCGAGGGCCGTGTGGCCGTGCAGCCAGGCGATCGGCGAAAGCCTGCGCAACAGCCAGCGGTAGGCGCTGAAACCGCGGTGATAGGGATCCTGGGGCGTGTCACCCAGGTCACGCGGCGGAACGTGGCTGAGCACGATCAAAGGCTTGCGCCGCGCGGCCGACCTGAGTGCCAGCCTGATTGCCTGGCCCCACGCGCCGGCCTCATCACGGGCAGCACGGCCACGGCCGCCACCGGGCCACGAGAGGCCGGCGATGGCGATTCCCGAGATTTCCTCGATGCGCCCGTCGAGCCGGCCGGGCAGCTCAGAGTGGCGCTTCTCCCAGTTCGCGCCTCGGTCGTGGTTGCCGAGCACGTACAGGAGCGGCACGCGAAACGCGTCGGCCAGGAAGCACAAATAATCCGGATCGAGGTCGCCGGCGGCGAGGATCGCGTCCAGCGGCCGAAGGGCTTCGCGGTTCGATTCGAAGTCAAAGGCCCGGTCCGCCTCATCGGAGACAGCCAGCAGACGGACGGGGCGCTGCCCGTCGGGCACGAGCGCGACCGCTGGAGCACGCAGGGCGAGCTTGCGAATCACGGCGTCTCCGGGGCATCGTCGCCCGGTTCGTGCTGGTGGCCCGCGTCATCGGCCTGATCATCGGATCCTGGGGGCGCGTCTGCGCCGTGGGTGTGGGGCCGGACCGAGCCCAGGTCAGTCGGCCGGACTGAAGTACGCGTCAGTCTGCCGGCGCCCGCATTGCGCAGGTCCAGGCTGCCCTCGAGCACGCCCGCGATGCGCTGGACCGGTTGCGACGCCATCCCCGGCAGGCGCAGGTCGGTGACCACGGCGTCGAGCTCGCCCTGCCCGGTGTAGAGCGCCGCGGCCACTCGATTGTGGCCGTCAACGACCCAATACTCGTCACCGAAGCGCACGAGCTCGATCGGGGGCAGGTTGTGGAGCGAGTCGATCGCCTGCAGGATGCGCTGCCAGCGCGAGCGCCAGTCGGCTGAGCGCCTGTCCTTGAGCGGCAGGAAGTCGCCTCCGCGCTGGGCAGGCCCCTCGACGGCCGTGCCGCGTACCCGGTCGACGGGGACGCTCATCAGGCCCAGCTCGCGCAGCGCCGCCCGGCGCGTGCCAGGGTGCACGTCATACAGGTTTCGGAGTGGCTCGCGGCTCATCCGCCGCACGCGGCGCACGCGTGCGCCGGCGCGCTCGTTGAACATCCTCCGGGCCCCGGTGGCCAGGCTGCCGACCGGGCGGCGCGCCGCTGAAAAGACCGGGCCTGCGGCGCCGGCGATCGTCGAGGCGACGCCGAACAGGACGTTGCGACTGGCCTCGTCCGGCTCGGCCTCCTCGACCGGCGGCGCGGCCGCAACTTCTTCCTCGTCGCTCACAGGACGAGCCTAGGCCGTGACACAGAAGCTGTCACACCGTGGACTCATGGTTTGGCGTGCCAGCGCATGACAGCGCTCGCAGATATGGAGGTTGCTGATGTTTCAGGTGACGTGCCCTTGGTGCGAGGTAGAGCTGCCGATGTCGTTCGCAGAAACCACGGTCGAGCAGACCTGTCCGGAGTGCCGCACGGCATGGTGCTTCGAGGACGAGATGGACCCCGCGCTCAATGAGCTCGCGCTCGCAGCCTGACCGCGTGCCTGAGTGCGCGGCGGCTCAATAGCGCGCGGCTGCCTAGGAGAAGCTCGTCTCGGCCAGCAGCCTGGCGTAGCCGGGCTTGATCAAGCCGTTGATGATGCGCAATCGTTCGTCGAACGGAGCGAACGCGCTCTTCATGGCGTTGAGCGTCAACCACTGCATCTCGTCCAGGCCAAACCCGAAAACGCGCGACAGAGTGGACATCTCGTCGCTCATCGTCACGCCGCTCATCAGCCGGTTGTCCGTGTTGACCGTGACCCGGAAGCGCAGCCGCCGCAGCAGGTCGATGGGGTGCTCCTCGATCGACGCCACCGCCCCGGTGTGCACGTTCGACGTTGGGCACATCTCGAGCGGGATGCGCTGGTCACGCACGTAGCTCGCGAGCCGGCCCAGCTCAACCGCGCCGTCTGCGCCGATCGTGATGTCGTCCACGATCCGCACGCCGTGGCCAAGCCGATGCGCGCCACACCACTGCAGCGCCTCCCAGATGGACGGCAGGCCGAATGCCTCACCAGCATGGATGGTCAGGTGAAAGTTGGCCTGGTGGATGAGGTTGAATGCGTCCAGGTAGCGCGTCGGCGGGAAGCCGGCTTCGGGGCCGGCCACGTCAAAGGCAACAACCCCCTCGTCGCGGTAGCGGATGGCCAGCTCGGCGATCTCGACCGAGCGCGCGAACTGACGCATCGCGGTGACGATGAAGCCAACGCGCACACCGGTCGACGCTTCGCCCTGCTTGAATCCGGCCACGATTGCCTGCACCACGTCGTCCAGGCTCATCCCCTCGTGCGTGCTCAACTCGGGCGCGTAGCGGACCTCGGCATACACGACACCGTCCGCGGCCAGGTCCTCGACGCACTCGGCCGCGACGCGGGTCAGCGCAGAGGCCGTCTGGAGCACGCCCACGGTGTGCTCGAAACCTTCTAGGTACAGCTCCAGGCTCTTGCGATCGGCGCCTGACCTGAAAAAGGCGGCCAGCTCCGCCGGATCGGTCGTCGGCAGGCCGCCATAGCCGCTCTCGCGGGCCAGGTCGATCACTGTCTGCGGGCGCAGCCCGCCGTCCAGGTGGTCGTGGAGAAGCACCTTTGGCGCCCGGCGAATGACGTCCGAGTCGATCATCAGTCGGAAGATTACGCCAAGAGCTTGCGCATTCTGCTCGCGAGCACTTGCACGGCCCGCCATACTGGGCGTGTCGCGCGGGGGGCCACGCGTTACAGCGACATATAGGACAAGTTCATAGCCGGCTCGGCGGACGTTGCTCCCCCAGGATCGACGCCCCCTGCGTCCCGCCCCAGCGGGCCGCCGTTGCCCATCACCTTCGGCCGCGTCCGTGCTGCGTGCCGATTGACCGGGGAACCGCCGTTTCGGCCAACAACTTCGTCGCCGCTGCCGTGGAGTGGCGTTCGGGTGGAGGGGAGGCAGGAATTTTGCCATTGACCGCAGGCGTTCTGCGAACGCCAGGCCGATTGCTTCGTCAGCTCATGGCCGCCGGGCTCGTAATGGTCGTCACCATCGGGCTGCTGGCCGTTCCGGTCCGCGTTGCGTACGCCGTGCCGACGCCACCCAAGGCCGTGTTCATCGTGGGGCCGACGAACGGGCTGACCCAAAGCAACCTGTCCGACGCGGAAAAGATGGCGCAGCAGGCCGAAGCGGTGGGCATGGACGTGCGCCGCGTGTTCTTCCCGCACGCGACCTGGGACAACGTACTGGCCAACATCCAGGGCGCGAACCTCGTTGTTTACATGGGCCACGGATATGGGTGGCCAAGCGCGTACACGCGCGAGATGACCGAGGCGCGCCAGAACGGGATGGGCCTCAACTCGTATGACGGCAGCGGCGCCGACCAGTACACCTATTACGGCGCCAACCGCATTCGCGAGAGCGTCGTATTGGCCGACAACGCCGTGGTCATCCTCAACCACCTGTGCTACGCCGCCGGCAACGGTGAATCGGGCATGGCCATACCGAGCGAGGACATCGCCCGGCAGCGCGTGGACAACATGGCCAACGGCTGGCTGGCCGCGGGCGCACGGGCCGTGTTCGCCTACTCCTGGAACCAGAAGCTCGATCACGCGCTGGCACTGATGACGACCGACAAGTCGATGGACGAGATCTTCATGACCCGCTCGAACGGGTCGCCGTCGGGCTTCGCGGGTTGGCGCACCACGACGTTCGCCTCTGATCGGACGCCGGGCGCATTCAATCGCCTCGACCCGCACAGCAAGTACGGCTTCATGCGCGCCCTCAGCGGCGATCTGACCATGACCGCGGCGGACTGGCGCTCTGGCGCACCGGGTGGCGAGACTTCCCCGCCGCCGCAGTCGGAGGGCCCGCCCCAGATCACCGAGCTGACAGCGGACGGCGCTGGCGCGAGCGCGTCACAGGTGGACCCGCCCAGCTTCCATCCCAACGGCGATGGCCTGGACGAGGAGCTCTCACTGCGTCATACGGTGACGCGCGCGGCGAACCTCGATGCGACGGTCACCAATGCCGATGGGGCGATTGTGCGGACGTACAGCGTGTGGTCCGCCTCCGGTGCCGGCGGCTCGCGCTGGAACGGCAAGAACCAGTCTGGAGGCTTCGTACCTGACGGGATATACACGCTGACCTACGTTGCGCGCGACGCTTCCGGTGCAGCCGGCGATCCCGTGTCCACGCAGGCGCTCGTGCTCACTGCAGCTGCCCTCCCGGCAGCTTCAAAGGCAGCCTTCTTTGCAGCCGATGCGGACGCGCTCGCGAAATACGTTTCGTTCAAGGTCAAGGTCAACCAGCCGGCCCGGTTGACGTGGCAGATCGTGGATTCGAGCGGCCAGACCGTGCGCACCGTGCGCGATGACAGTTCGGTCAGCGCCGGCAGGATCACCTTCAAGTGGGACGGTCGAACTGACGGCGGAGCCCATGTGGCCGATGGCTGGTACCGCAGCCTGGTCACAGCAACCACGGCTCAAGGGAGCTACGTCCAGGAACGCTCGGTTTATGTCGGCGCATTCCGTGTGACTCCATCGGTCGCCTCGCCCGCGCGTGGTGACAAGCTGACGCTGACGATCGTCAGCAGTGAGCCTCTGAGTGGGGCGCTGAACGTGGAATTCACCCAACCCGGGATCGAGCCATGGTCGGCCACGGCGACCAAGGTGACTGGCAAGACGTACAAGGTGAGCGTCACGTTGCCCAGCGGCGGCGAGGCTGGCGTGCTGACGATGGCTGTCATGGCGACCGACCGTGAAGGCGGGCGCAACTCGGGCGCCTCGAGCTTGCCGCTCCGCTAACCGGAGCCAGCCGGGGCAAGATTCCGAACGAACGCGGCGGTGCGATCGAGCGCGTCGTCCAGGACAGGCCTCAGGCCATGTCCCAGGCGGCCGTAGGTGACGAGCTCGGCGCGAGGCAGTCTGGCAACTGCCTCGCGCAGCATGGCCATGTTCGCGAACGGGTCCGCCTCGCCGGAAAGCAGCAGGACCGGGCACTCGATGCTCGGCCAGTGGTCGACCCGGCCCTCCATCTCTGGCCGCCCGGGTCGGTGGAGCGGGTAGCTGAACAGCACCAGGCCGCGCGGCCCGGCTGGGCCCTCGCGAGCCGCGAGCAGGCTCGCCACGCGCCCACCGTACGAGTGGCCGCCGATCACCGCGCTCGCCAGGTCGCCGACCTGCTCCAGATAGCGATCGACTGCACGTTCAGCCTTTGAGACGGGCAGACCGACGGCCTGCGCGGCGAGCCCGCGCGCGCCGAGACCCCGTACGTGCGGGTCCATGCTCGCCGCGTTGCCCGACGCACCGTGAGCGAGGTAGATCGTGATTCCCGCAACAGCATCAGATTGATTGCTCATGGCGTCCATCGTGACACGCGAGCTGTCACAAACGGCTCCGAGGATGAGCGCATGGAAGTCGCCCGCATCGTTCCCCTTCACACCACTCCGCCACAGGCTCCGCTCGTTCGCGTCGACGGTGATGCCGTCTACGTCGAGCGTCTGCGCCTGACAGATCGTGGACTGGCGGCGTTCGTCGAACAGCGCGCTCAGGACGACCGCCCGGAGCTGGCAGAGCGCGCGCTGCGCATCGGGCTGCATGCGCTGCAGGACGCGGGATCGTCACTCGACGTGGAGCTGGTACGGCGCGAATTCGACGCCCTGCTCGACCGGAGCGCCACCGCCAACGAGCGCGCCGCGACTGAGCTGGATCGCATTCTGCGCACCAACTTCGCGGACGGTGACGGTCGGCTGCCGCGCACCCTGGAGCGCTTCCTGGGTGACCGTGGCCAGCTCAACCGGTTCGTCTCAGAGCTCTTTGATGAGACGCGTCGCGACAGCGCGATCGGGCGCATGAAGTCACTCCTGGGCACCTACTTCGACGGCGACGCGTCGCGCCTGGCCCAACTGCTCGACCCCACGCGCATCGGGTCGCCGCTGCACCAGTTCCGGGTCGAGATCAGCCAGCATTTCGAGAAGCTCAACGACCGCATGACCGCGATCGAGGCAGCCTACGCAGCGCGCTCGTCCGAGCGTGCCCGCTCGTCGGCCAAGGGTGAGGACTTCGAGGACCTGCTCGAGCAGATGCTCGCCCATGCCGTGCGCGCGTCGGGAGACGTGGTCGAGCGGACTGCCGCCGTGGCAGGCGACGTGAGCCGCTCGCGCAAGGGCGACTTCGTGCTGTCGCTCGACCCTGCCTGGAGCAACGGGCTGGACGTGCGCGTGGTCATCGAAGCCAAGGACCGCAACTGCTCGTGGCGCGAAATCCGCGACGAGCTCACGGAGGCGCGTCGCAATCGCGGCGCTGCGGTCGCGCTGGCCATCTTCACGCCGCAGCACGCCCCGTCAGGCGTCGCGCCATTTGATGTTCGTTACGGCCACGTCTTCTGCGTCATCGATCCCCAGGCTCCGGATCCGGCAACTTTGGAGGCGGGCCTTCGACTCGCCCGCCTTCACGCCCTCGCGACGCTCGCGGCTCAGCACAGCGAGGTGGACGCCGCGCGTGCGCTGCAGGCCGTGGCGGCCATTCGCGCCGAGCTGGACGAGCTGCGCCGGCTCAAGACGCAGCTGACCTCAATCCGCAACACGGCGGCCGCGGTAACGACCGGGCTGGACCGCCTGCGCGACCAGATCGTGGCACGCGTCGCTGACGCGGAGGCGTGCCTCCAACCGGCCGATGGGGCCGGCGGTGGTCAGGCGGCCGGCAGCTCCCCCGCCGCCTGACCATCCTTTCCCCGGCGTGACAGGGCGGCGCGCAGCCGGTCAATCACGCGCGTCCGCCAGGCAATCAGGACCAAGGCGGCCCAGAGAAGGGAAAGAGCGCCGATGAGCGCAACATCGGCCAGCGAGATCAGCGCCAGCTCGAAGAACTCGCGCGCCGGCTCGATCACGAAGAAGAGCGCATAGACGCCGATGAGCGCCGCAGCCAGGATTGTCGGCCTGAAGTCGGCGCCATCGGCATCGGCGCCGCTGATCGACTCGCCGATCGGCGGCTCGAGCAGCGGCAGCAGCAGAAGGCCACACAGCACGGCGAATGTGGTGAAGACGGTGCGCGCGTAGTCGATGTCCGTGGTGCCGGCATACGCGATGTACAGCGGAAGGCCGATCGCGGCACAGGCCACCGCGGGCGGGATGACGAGGCGCAGGATGCGACGCAATGAGTCGATGCCGGGGCGAGCCGGTCGTGCCCAGACAGCCAGCAGCAGCGCCGGCACGCCCACGGTGAGCAGCGCAAGGACGGTGTTGTGGCGCGGTGAGACCGGCATGGCGTAGCCAAGCACGGCCGCGCCCAGGATCACGAGGGCCATGTACATCGCGCGGGTCATGAACAGGTGCAGGCTGTCCTGCATGCCGCTGATGATCCGCTGGCCCTCGACCACGGCCGCCGGCAGCGCGGAGAACGAATCCTCCAGCAGGACCATGTCGGCGACGGCGCGCGTCGCCTGGCTGCCGCTCTGCATCGAGATGCCCAGATGCGCCTGCTTCAACGAGAGCACGTCGTTTACGCCATCGCCGACCATCGCTACCCAGTAGCCGCGTGCCCTGAGCGCCTCCACGAGTCGCGCCTTGAGCGACGGCTGAACGCGGCCGAATATCGTTGCCCGCCCCACGGCGTCGGCAAGGCCGGCGTCGTCCATGCCGGCCAGGTCAATGCCGGACATGGGCGGTCCCTCGATCACGATGCCGATCTGCCGTGTCAGCGCAGCCACGGTCGCCGGGTTGTCGCCAGAGATGAGCTTGAGCCGGATTCCCGCAGCTGCGAGCCGGTCGAGCGTTTCGCGCGCATCGGCACGCAGCTGTTCGCGCAGCGCGAAGAGCCCCAGCGGAGCCACGCCATCGGGCAGTGCCGGCTGCCCGGCACCGTCACGCAAGAGAGCGCCGTTCGGGAGCGCCCCGAAGAGCATCACGCGCAGTCCCTCGTCAGCCCATTGACGCCGTCAGTGCCGCCGCCTGATCGGCGACCGTCCCGTGAATCAGCGGCGCAAGAACCTCGGGCGCACCGAGCACGTACCCCTCCCCGCCCGCATAGCGAACGCCGCTCCAGCGCAGCTCGGATGAGAATGTGACTTCCTCGGCGATCTCGCGCTCGCTGCCCCGGTATGTAACGCGCAGAGCGTCCGCGCTGCGCGTGGCCAGCGTGGCCGACGCAAGGAAGTCGCCCAGCGCCTTCGTCAGGCGCTCCTCGTCCGCGAACGGATTGACGCGTGCCAGCTCGATCAGCGGCGTCGTCAGCGTGCCGGTCTTGTCCAGGCACAGCACATCCACGCGGCTCATCGACTCGATCGCGTTGGAGCGCTGGATGAGTGCCTTGCCACCGGCCAGGCGAACTATGCCCAGCGCGTAGGTGACGGTGACCATCACGATCAGGCCCTGCGGCACGAGTGCGACCAGCACGGCCGCTGCACGCGCAGCCTCGACCGCGTCGAGGCCACCGGAGCGCAACCAGATGCCGGCCATGACCGGGACGGCCGCGATCGCCACGAGCAGGCTCATCGCGCGCATCACCCGGGCCACGTCGCGCTGGATGGGCGTGGCGTCCTCGCGGAATGCGCGCGCGGCGCTCGTCAGCCGGTTGGCGAAGGACTCGCTCCCAACTCGGACCGCTGTATAGGTTGCCGCCCCGCTCACGCACACACTGCCCGACAGGACCGTGTCACCGGCGCGCTTCGGGATCCGGTCTGCCTCGCCGGTCAGCAGCGACTCGTCGACCTCCATCGCGCCTTCGGTCACGCGTCCGTCGAGCATGACCTGGTCTCCCAGCCGAACAACAAGCGCGTCGCCCAGGACTGCTTCGCGCTGGTCGGCCGTCTGCTCGCGGCCGTCACGCAGGATCGTCGCCGTGGGTCGGGTGAGGATGCTCAATCGGTCCAGCGTCCGCTTCGCGCGCCCCTCCTGGTAGACGCCGACGACGATGTTCACCAGCACGAGCACGACGGTCACCAGCGCGTCGCCGTGCAGGCCGAGCACAACGAGCACGACAGAGATGGCGACCAGCAGCACGTTGACCGGGTTGAGCGCGTTGTCGCGCAGGATCTCGGTGTAGCTGCGCCCGGTGCGAATGACGGCGTCGTTGCCCATCCCGGCGTTGCGCCGTCGAGCGGCCTCGTCTGCGGTCAAACCGCCCGGTGGCGTCGGCGGCAGCGCTTCGAGACGCGGGTCGTCGCGCAGCTCGTCGGACATCGCGCGGATCGTCGCATAGTCGCTTGCGCGAAGATCGCCGCTCCGAGCGAACCTCGAACGGCGAGTGGAACGGCATGGGCTGGCCCCGCGTGGCGGCGGGCGTGCTGCCGGCGGCTGCTACCGTCAGGCTCGCCATGGTCGCCACGAAGCCGCCGCTCCTGCCACTGCATGAGTTGCTGACCGTGCTCGAGGCGTGGCGGCTGGCGCCATCCAACCGCAACCTCCAGGCACTTGCCGGCAGCCTGGAGCGGCTGACCGCAGCCTACGAGGCACGCGGGCTGCACCTCGCCTCCGATGCTGAGCCGCTGCGTGCGGTGTCTTTAGGCGTGGGCACGTTGGCCGAGCCCGACGCGCTGAAGCGCGACGGCCTCAGAGTGAGCGAGATCGACTTTTCGGAGGCCGGCCGCGCCCAGGTGCGCATCATCATCGACGGCGACGCAGATGCAGCGGCGATGTTGGGCGACGCGATCGAGCTGGCTCTGGCGTCGATGTCGGCCAGGCACGAGGCCCACCTGCAGCGCACCCAGCTCGAAGCCCTTGACTTAGCCGTACGCGGCATCGCCGGCGTCCTGTCCGTCGACCGCGTCCTGCAGCTGATCGTCGATCGAGTGCGCGAGCTGGTCGAGGCTGAATACGCGGCGCTGGGCATCGGCGATGAGTTCGGACGGATCGAGCAGTTCATCACGAGCGGCATGAGCGATGAGCGACGCCATCAGATCGGCCGGCTGCCAACGGGCCTGGGCCTGCTCGGGCTGATCATCCGCGAGGACCGCTCGTTCCTGATCGATGACCTGGCGATCGATTCACGGCGGCATGGCTTCCCCGACCACCACCCGCCCATGCACGCCTTCCTGGGCACCCCCGTGCGCAGCAAGGGCCGCTCTGTGGGCAACTTCTATCTGACCAATAAGCTGACCGCGCCGGCCTTTTCGGCGGCCGACCTGCGCCTCGTGGAGATGTTCGCGCTGCACGCCGGGATCGCCATCGAGAATGCCCGCCTGCACGAGGAGATCGGCCGGCTGGCGATCGTCGAGGAGCGCCAGCGCATCAGCCAGGACCTGCACGACTCTGTCATCCAGAGCCTGTATGCCACCTCGCTGTCGCTGGAAGACCTGCCCGACTTGATCGCCGAGGACGCGTCGGAGGGCGCGGCGCGAGCCGACCGGGCGATCGACGCGATCCATTCGACCATCCGCGACATCCGCAACTTCATCATGGGCCTGCAGCCGGAAGTGCTGGCCGAGGCGGGCCTGACCGTAGGCCTCGAGTCGCTGGTAGCCGAGTTCTCGGCCAACACGCTGATCGACGTAGAGCTGAGCGTGGATCCGGCCATCGGCGAGCTGCGCGGTGATGAGGCCAGCCAACTGCTCGCGATCACGCGCGAGGCGCTGAGCAACATTGCCCGCCATTCGGGCGCCACGCGCGTGACGATCGAACTGGGCCGCGACGAGGACGCCGCGCGGCTGATCGTCACCGACAACGGCCGCGGCTTCGACGCCGCACTGCCACGCTCCGCCCGTCAGCACGGGCTGGCCAACCTGAAGTCACGGGCAGATACGATCGGCGGCAGGCTGGACATCGTCAGCGAGCCGGGCGCCGGCACCCGGTTGACGGCCATCGTTCCGCTCGAAAGGGAGAGCAGCTGATGAGCATCGAACAGCAGACCGGCCAGGTGCAGCGACTGCTGGTCGTGGATGACCACGAGGTCGTCCGCCAGGGCCTGGTCGCAATGCTCAGCCGGCGGCCCAATTTCCAGGTCGTGGCTGAAGCCGGCACGGTTGCCGAGGCGATGGAGGCCGCCCGCCGTCACTTGCCTGATCTGGTCGTTATGGACGTGCGCCTTCCCGACGGGTCGGGCATCGAGGCCTGCCGCGACATTCGCGCAGAGCTGCCCGCGACGCGGGTCGTGATCCTGACCAGCTACCCCGACGAGGAGGCGGTCTTCTCGGCCATCGTCGCGGGCGCCAGCGGCTACCTGCTCAAGCAGGTGCGCGGCAGAGACCTGGTCGCGGCGCTGGAGGCCGTTGGACGCGGCGAATCGCTGCTCGACCCGGCGGTAACGGAGAAGGTGCTGGAGCGGGTGCGCCGCATCGCCACCGGGGCGGCCAGCGACGAGCTGGCCCAACTGACCGCCCAGGAGCAGAAGATCCTGCTCCTGGTCGCCGAGGGCAAGACGAACAAGGAGATCGCGGCCGAGGTCTTCCTATCCGACAAGACGGTCAAGAACTACGTCAGCTCGATCCTCTCCAAGCTTCACCTCCAGCGCCGCGCACAGGCAGCGGCCTACATGGCCAAGCGCCACACCGGCAGCCCGACCGAGCAGTAGCTGCAGGGGCACGCGCTCCCGATCCGTCGGGGTCGCAATGGCCCCCCGAGGAACGTCATTCCGTAGGCTCCTAAGGGCCGAATGGCTCATGACCGTGGCGCCGCTGCGCGCGACCGTGACGTGGACTACATCCACCAGGAGCGGATCGACCATGACCTCAACCCGACGTCTAGCCACGGCTGCGCTCGCGAGCGCCCTGGTCCTGGTTGGCTGTGCCTCCGGCGCACGCAACGCCTGGACGCATGCGCCAACGCAGGGCGACAACCCGGCCACCGTCGCACCGAACACCCCCGTGTCCGCCTCGGCAACCCCGGGCGCCGGATTTGCCAGCCCAGCGGCGGCGGCCGATGTGCTGCCCTCGCTGACGCCCAAGGCCAATCTGTCACCTGTGCCGGCGGGCGAGGTCAACGTAGCCGTTGCGCCCAATGTCCCTGCCCCGGCCACCCGCACTGAACAGGCCATCGTCGATGTTGCCTTCGACATCGTCGAGGGGACGCAGGCGATCGATGCCAACGGCACCCAGTACGAGACGTGGGGATATCGCATCCATGGCGACGACGCCGTGCTGACCGGCACGCCCGGGCCCATCATCCGTGCGCGGGTGGGTGACGTGCTGCGCTTCTCGATCACCAATCTGGCCACCAACACCCATCCGCACAATGTCGACTTCCATGCGGTGACCGGCCAGGGCGGCGGCGCCGCCGACACGACGGTCGCGCCGGGCGAGACGACGACGATCGAGGCGCGCCTCCTCTATCCGGGCATCTTCATGTACCACTGCGCCTATGGCGACGTTCCGCTGCACATCGCCCAGGGCATGTACGGCGGCATCCTGGTCGACCCAGCCGTGCCGCTGCCGGCCGTCGAGCACGAGCTGTACATGGTCCAGTCGGAGTACTACACGACCGATCCGGCGGCCGGCCCGCTGACGACCGATCGCGGCGCAATCACGCTCGAGCACCCTGAGTTTGTCGTATTCAACGGCGCCGTCGGCTCACTCACCGGCGACCACGCACCGCGCATCGCCGTGGGTGAAACGCTGCGCATCTACTTCGTCAACGCCGGCTTGAACCTTGACTCGAACTTCCACCCGATTGGCTCGCACTGGGACAAGGTCTATCAGGAGGGCGCCACGCTCAACGCCCCGCTGCGCGGCTCGCAGACGACGCTTGTGCCCGCCGGTGGCGGGACGGTGGTCGAGTTGATCGGTCAGGTGCCGCAGACGATCGTGCTCGTCGACCATGCCCTTGCGCGCGCCTTTGACAAGGGCGCCATCGGACAGATCGTGATCACCGGTGATCCCAACCCGGAGCTGTTTGAGGCCTTTGGGATTACCAGCACGGCGGCTCCACAACCGTCGCCAACGACCGCTGGCCCATCGCCCAGCGCTAGCGCCGGCGCAACCGAACAGATCTCGATCGTGCCCGGTGCCGGCGACTTCCAGGCAACCGACGCGCCCGACGAGTTCGCCGACGTCGAGACACCCGCCGATTACAGCGTCAACGTGCTCATGATTCCGCTCGGCACCACGGTGACCTGGACGAACGACGATCCGGACATCATGCATACGGTCACCGCCGTCGACGGGTCGTTCGACTCAGGTTTCTTCGACTCTGGCGCATCGTTCTCGTTCACCTTCAACGAGCCTGGTGACTTCGAGTACTTCTGCCTGCCGCATCCGTGGATGAAGGCGCGCATCAGCGTGATGATGCACTGACGATTCGGCTGATCTGCTGGTGCTGCACGGCTGGGGCTGACCGCATCCGGAAGGTGTCGCACGGACTTCCACCGAGCGTCAGCTTCGCGAGCGCCCTGCGTCGGCCTGACAGCGGGCGGACTACAGTCCCTGGATATGCGCATCGTTGACCCGTCAGAGGCCGTCGCCGGCATTGAGTCGGGTCAGCAGATCTACGTCCACTCGGCGGCGGCCACGCCATCGGTGCTGCTCGACGCGCTGGTCGCTCGCGCGGCCGACCTGCGCGACGTCCGAGTCGTGCACTTCCACCTCGAGGGCCCAGGTCCACACCTGCAACCTGAGATGGCAGCCCACTTCCGCCACCGGGCTCTGTTCATCGGCCCAAATGCGAGAGCCGCCGTCAACGACGGCCGGGCCGAGTACATTCCTGCGTTCCTGTCTGACGCACCAAGCTTCTTCCGGCGCGGCATCCTGCCCCTCGATGCCGTGCTGGTCAACGTGTCGCGGCCGGACCGGCACGGCTACTGCTCGCTGGGCACGTCAGTGATCGCCATGCCTGCCGCCATCCGCAGCGCGACGACGGTCATCGCCCAGCTCAACCGTTCGATGCCGCGCACGCTGGGCGACACGTTCGTCCATATCAACGACATCGACCTGGGTGTGGAGGTGGACGTGCCGCCGTACACCCTCGACCTGGGCCCTATCAGCGACGTCGAGCAGCGCATCGGTGAGCACGTTGCGGACCTCGTGCCCGATGGCGCCACCGTCCAGATGGGCATCGGCGCCATTCCCTCGGCTGTCGCGGCGCGACTTGACGGCAAACGGGATCTGGGCATCCACACCGAGATGATGACCGACGTGGTGCTCGACCTGGTTGAGGCTGGGGTCGTAACGGGGGCGGCCAAGGAGGTGGACCGGGGCACGATCGTCGCCACCTTCATGCTCGGCACGGAGCGGCTGTATGACTGGGCCGACGACAACCCCCAGGTGCAGCTGCGCTCGGCCGATTACACCAACGACACGTCTGTCATCCGAATGTTCGGGAAGATGGTCGCCATCAACTCCGCGATCGAGATCGACCTCACCGGCCAAGTCTGCGCCGACTCGATCGGTTCGCGGCTGTACAGCGGCGTGGGTGGCCAGATGGACTTTGTGCGCGGCGCGGCGCTGGCTGACGAGGGCCGTGCAATCATCGCGCTGCCATCTACCGCCTCGGGCGGCACGATCTCGCGCATTGTGCCCTTCCTGCGCCAGGGGGCGGGCGTGGTGACCACCCGGGCGCATGTCGAGACGATCGTGACCGAGCACGGGGTGGCCGAGATGCACGGCCGTTCCATTCCCGAGCGGGCCCGAGCGCTGATCGCCATCGCTGAGCCGGCCTTCCGCGACGAGCTGGCCGAAGAGGCACGCCGGGCACGGCTGATCTGACCGGTCGTTTATGCAGGGCAGGCGCGGCAGGAGCCGAACGGCCCGCCGAATCGTGCCGCGCGTCCCATGACTCAATACGGGTTTCGTGCCTAGCATGGGAACGAAATGAGCCGAACTGACCGACAGCTGGCCCGCCAGGAGCGGAAGCGCACCGAGCGCGACCAGCGCAAGGCCCTGCGACGCGGCGGGTCAGCCCGCAGCTCCCCGGCTTGGCTGTCAACGCGCAACCTGACGCTAGGTGCTCTGGCCGGCGGCCTTATCGGTGTGCTCGTGCTGGTTCTAGTGGGTGGGCCGGCGGGCCGTGCCGAGCTGGTCGAGCCAACCTTCCGGACGCCGGCCGCGCTGGCCGACGGCATGGCGCTGGGCAGTGCCGACGCGCCATTGACGATCGAGCTGTGGTCCGACTTCCAGTGCCCCGCCTGTGCCGCCTTCACGCGTCAGATCGAGCCGCGGCTGGTAAGCGACTACGTTGACGACAGCCGCGTCCGCCTGGTGTATCGCGACCTGGCTTTCCTTGGGCCCGAATCGCAATCGGCAGCTATTGCCGCCCGGGCCGCCGGCCAGAGCGGGCTGTTCTGGCAGTACCACGATTACCTGTTCGCCAACCAGGTGCCGGAGCACAACGTGGGCAACTTCAGCCAGGCGCGGCTGGAGGAGATCGCGACAGCGATCGGACTCGACCTGGTCGAGTTTCGCGCCGCCCAGGCCGATCCTGAACTGCGTCGCGCGGTTGACCGGGAGCAGTCCCTCGCCGCGGCGGCCGGTATCTCGAGCACGCCAACGCTGATCATCGGCAATGAGCGCCTGACCGGGGTGCCTGCCAGCTACGCCGACCTGGCCGCGCTCATTGATCAGGCTCTGGCGGCGGGCAGCAACTGAAGCTGCCCTCGGCGTCAATTCGCCGCCACACGAAATGAGCCGCACCCGAATCGGCCCCGGCCTGATTCTCCTTGCCTCGGCCGGCCTCGCCATCGCGCTTTACCTGCTCGTGGTCAAGCTCGCTGGTGGCCAGCCCCTGTGCGGGCCCCTGGTCGGCTGTGAAACGGTCAACACGAGCATCTACTCGGAGTTCCTTGGTCTACCAGTAGCCCTTTTCGGCGCCGCCGCCTCCGCCGCCACGCTCGGCGGCGCGCTGTGGTGGTGGCGGAGCGGCCGCCACGCGGGTCTGATGTTGGCCTACGCAGTCGGATTGGCCAGCCTGCCCGTGCTGGCCTACCTGACATTTCTGGAGCTCTTCGTCATCCACGCGATCTGCGTGTGGTGCGTCGCCTACGCCGTGACCGTGCTGGCCGGCTGGCTGCTCGCTTTGCTCGCGGTGAGGGGCAAGCCGCCGCCCGGCTGAGCAAGCCGGGCGGCAGTCGTCCGCTACTCCACGGTCAAATCGGCGTGCATGCCGCCGGCGTAGTGGCCCGGCAGATTGCAGATGAGCGCGTAGTGGCCGGCGCTCAGGCTCACGGTCAGCGTCGGCGTGGCGCCGGCGGCGATGTCCTCGACCTCGTCGACCACGGTCATGCCCTCCTCGCTCACGCCCTCGCCTTCGACCGTCAGGTCCGCCGCCAGAGTGTCCGTGTCCACGATCACGAACTCGTGCTCGATTGTGCCGGCGTTGTTGATGTCGAACTGGACATCGCCCGCGGCGACTGCGGCCGGGGCAAGCTCGATCGCGAACTCGGTCAGCTCAGCCCGCACCGGGCCTGACCCAACTGCGGGTCCGCACGCGCCCAGCAGGGCGATTAGCGGTATGGCGATGAACGCTTTTCTGAGATTGGTCATTTCGTTCTCCGGATACGGGTTTTCAGCCACGCTCGCCCATTCTCGCTCAGCCCACCAGCGCCAGACGGTCTGCGATGGAGGGTCAAACGGCCTGTCAACAGGGGCAAGTGGGCACTCGCGCCCAGCTCCCCAGTCCGCCATCGTCAGGTCATCAGCAAGTAAGCCGAGGGAAATTTCGTGATGGTCGGACAGCCTTTCTCAATCGTGCTCTTCTCGGGCACTGAAGACCGCCTCCAGGCGGCCGCAGTGCTCACCGCAGGGGCCGCCGCACTGGGCCAGCAGGTTCACATCTTCCTGCAGTACTGGGCTCTCGATGCGTTTCGGTCGGAGCGAATTGGCCAGTCTCTGCCGCTCTCGCCCGAAGCAGGCGCCGACGGCGCCAATGCCGTGGAACGCATGCGCGCGGCGGGCCAGCAGTCCTGGTCGACCACGCTGCGCCAGGCCAAGGAGATCGGCGAGGTCGACATCAGGGCCTGCTCACTCTCGATGGACCTGCTCGGCCTGGAAGCCAACGAGCTCGACCCGCTGGTCGACGGCGTCGAGGGCGTGACCGCCTTCCACGTCAGCGCCGGCGAGGGCCAGGTCGTCTTCATCTGACTCAAGGAGGTTTTCCATGAATGCAATTGCCACCGCCGCCCATGCTGTCGAGCCGGTACGGCTTGATGCACGCGGCCTGAAATGCCCGATGCCCATCATCCGCACTGCGCAGGCCATCAAGGCCATTGCGTCAGGTCAGCTGCTGGAAGTTCAGGCAACCGATGCCGGATCCGTCGCCGACTTCGCGGCCTGGACCCGGACAACGGGAAACCGGCTCGTTCGCTCGAGCGAAGAAGCGGGCGTCTACACCTTCATCATCGAGCGGAAGTGAGGAACCGATGACTACTTCTACCACCCTTGACCGGGCGCCTGACACGCGCGCCGTGGCCGAGCCCACTGCCGTGTCCGCGCAGGACAACGAGATCGAGCAGGCGACCAAGCAGCTCGTCATCGTTAACTGGAGCGGCGAGCTTGATCGGCTCTGGCCGACCCTGATCATGTCCACCACAGCCGCTGCGAGCGGCTACAAGACGAGCGTGTTCATCACGTTCTGGGGCCTGCTGCCTTTCGTCAGGGAGGGCAAGCGCATCGTTGGCGAGAACTGGATGCAGAGGATGCTCGCGCTCATGCAGCGACCGGGCATGGCCCACATGAAGCTGTCCAAGATGAACTTCATGGGCATGGGCCCGTGGATGATCGGGCGCCTGTCAAAGCAGTACAACGTGGCTGCGCCGGACGAGCTGCTCGAAGCAGCCCAGGCGATGGGCGTCGAGTTCATCCCGTGCCAGATGACGATGGACATGTTCGGCCTGAAGCGCGAGGACATGATCGACGGCCTGGGCGACCCGGCCGGCGCGGCGACGGTAATCGAGCTGATGACTCAGCCCAACACCGCCAGCCTGTTCATCTAGGCGCGCCACACACGAAATGGGAGACACGTGATGACAACCATGACCAACCCCCAGCCAACCACCGGCACGCGTCTGGTCGACGCCCGCGGCAGCTACTGCCCGGGACCGTTGATGGAGCTGATCCGGGCCATTCGCGAGTCGGGTGTCGGCACACTGCTCGCCGTGCGCTCGACCGACAGCGGGTCTCGCATTGACATTCCCAAGTGGGTGGAAAAGGCTGGCCACCGGCTGGCCAGTGTCGAGCAGATCGACGGCTATGACGAGATCACCGTTGAGAAGATGCGATGACAACGCCGAACAGGGTCCTGATCCTGGGCGGCGGGGTGGGCGGCACCATCGTGGCCAACCGGCTCAGCCGCAAGCTGCGCCGCCAGATCGATGACGGCAGTGTCCAGGTGACCGTCGTCGACCAGTCAGGCAACCATGTCTATCAGCCGGGCTTCATGTACATCACCTTCGGGGGCGAGCGCGCGGAGAATCTTCAGCGGCCCGAGCGTTCGCTGCTGGACGACCGGGTTGAGCTGGTCGTGGGCGAGGTGACCGAGATCGATGAGGTGACGCAGACGGTCCGCGTGGACGGCGACGAGTGGCTCGGTTATGACCAGCTGGTGCTGTCCACCGGTTCGCGCATAGTGCCCGAGGAGGTGGCCAACTTCGAGACCGAAGCGCACCACTTCTATACCGCCGAAGCCGCCCAGCGACTGCGTCAGGCACTGGACTCGTTCAGCGGAGGGCGGATAGTCATCGGAATCGCGGGCATGCCCTACAAGTGCCCCCCGGCGCCGCTCGAGGTCGCCTTTCTGATCGAGGCGGAGTTGCGCCAGCGCGGACTGCGCGAGCAGTCAGAGGTTCACTTCTGCTCGCCCATCGGACGCGCCTTCACGATCGAGTCGGTGAGCGACATGGCCACGCCGGTGCTCGAGGAGAAGGGCATCGAGCTGCACACTTTCTTCAACGTCGAGACGATCGATGCCGACAGGCACGTCGTCCACAGCCTCGAGGGCGAGCAGCTGCCCTATGAGCTGCTCATCCTGGTCCCACCGCACAAGGGAGCCCAGGTGCTGATCGACTCTGGGCTGGCGCCGGCGCCGGGCGGCTGGCTGCCGACCGACCGCCACAGCCTCCTGGTCGGCGGTCGCGACAATGTGTACGCACTGGGAGACGCAACAGACCTGCCATTGTCGAAGGCCGGCTCGACCGCCCATTTTGAGGCGCCTGTCGTGGCCGAGCGTATTGCCGCCGCCCTCACTGGACAGAAACCCAACCCGCGCCACGCCAATTACACGGGCAAAGTGGTGTGCTTCTTCGAAATCGGCGACGGGAAGGGCACGCTGTTGAGCTTCGATTACGACAATCCTCCGCAACCTCCGACGCCCAACCGTTTCTGGCACCTGGGCAAGGTCCTTTTCAACAAGGCCTATTGGCGGACAGTCCCACGAGGCAGGGTGTGATGGCAGACCAGCGCGGCCTGCGTGTTGTGCTGGCGACCGACGGCTCCGAGGCTGCCGGCATCGCACTCGACCTGGCGGCCGCCATGGATTGGCCGCCTGGCAGTGTCATCCGCCTGTTGACCGTGGCCCGTCCGGTGGAGGCGGTCCTGGTGCGACCCTGGACGGCCGAGATCCAAGGCGAGGCGCCGGATGCACCGGATGTGCTGGCGATGGCCCAGGCGATCCTTGAGCATGCTCAGCGCAGGCTGGCGCGTAGTGGCGCAACGATCGAACGCGTGGCGCTCAAGGGAAGGCCGGCGACCGAGATCGTGGGCGCCGCCCAGGACTTCGAGGCCGACCTGCTGATCATTGGTAGCCGCGGCCATGGCCAGATCGGCTCGATGCTGCTCGGTTCGGTCAGCGCGGAAGTGGTCGACCACTCGTCACGCCCCGTGCTCGTAGCCCGTCGACCGACGCTCAACCGAATCATCCTGGGAGTTGACGGCTCAGAGCTGGCCCGCGTGGCCGAGGACCTGGTCGGCGAGTGGCCGATTTTCAGCTCCAGCGCGGTGGAAGCGGTCAGCGTGGCCTCCATCGGGCTGCCCTGGATCACGGGTTTGACGATGCCGCCGCAGGCAGCATTCGAGCCATATCTCGAGGCCGGTCGCCAGTCGGTCGCCGATCACCGGACATTGGCCGAGGAGGCGGCAGCGCGCCTGACCAAGGCCGGCCGGTACGCCTCGGCACGAGTGGTCGAGGGCGATCCGGCGACCGAGTTGATCCGTGCGGCAGATGACGACCAGGCCGACCTCATCGTGGTCGGGACGCACGGTCGAGCGGGACTCACGCGGCTGATGCTGGGCAGCGTGGCGCGCAACGTGCTGCTCCATGCGCACTGCTCGGTCATGGTCGTCCCCTGAGCGGGGATCGAAACACCAACGACCAGCCCCGGTCGCTAGGCGATCTCGGCGAGGATCTCCGGCCAGCGGCGATAGAGCAGGTGGTGGCCCTCTTGCTCGAACAGCCTCAGCTTCGCGTTCGGAAGCTCGCGCACCAGGTGGTGGGCCATTGCCTCCGGGACGGTGTCGTCGCGCGTGCCCTGCCAGACATGTACCGGGGCTCGCACGTCCGAAAGCTCGAAGCCCCACGGCCGGGCGAGAACGAGCGCCTCGTCGTACATGCCGCGCCCGCCCTGGCGGTAGAGCTCGGCCGAGTTGGCGATCATCCGCACGCGCAACGCCTCGTCTGCCAGCACGGCCTGGTCCGCCGCGCACATCTCGGCCACTGAACGGTCGAAGAAGGCGCGCGCGTCGCGCCGCTGAGGCCGGCCCCAGTGCCACATGGCCAGGCGGATGACCCATGGCGCACGGCCCGCGACCCGGACGGCGTTCCGATCCAGTCGCCGCAGGTAGGCCGGGTCGGCCGATCCGGCCAGCGGCGCTGGCGCGCTGACGAGCCCGACTGACCTGACGCTCGCACCCGCCACGGCCGCGCAGGCCAGCGCGTATGGACCTCCGCCGGACCAGCCCACGACGGAGAAGTCAGTGACGTCCAGCCGATCGCGCAGCTCGGCGATGTCGTCGGGCCAGTCGAGCAGGCGTCGGCCGGGTAGCGGATCGGACAGCCCGATGCCCGGCCTGTCCACTGCGATGAGCCTGATGCCCAGCTCCCGTGCCGGCTCCTCAGGCGGGCAGACGACGCGCGTCGTGCCGAAGCCATGGAAGAAGAACACCGGCCGGCCCGCGGGGTCGCCGCCCTGGGCATAGCCCAGCTGGCGGCCGTCTCGGAGGGTCATGACGCTGTCCTCGGGACGCAGCCCCGCAATCGGGCGCGCGGGCACGGCGGGCGCGGCGGGTTCCATGGGCGCGCGAAGTGCGGTCATCTGCCTCCGGGTGAGCGGTTGCCCCGCCACGACGGGTGGGGGCAATGCGTAGTATGCAACCGGTCGCAAAGAGGGAGAGTCGAATGCGCAGTCCATGGAACGCCGTTATCGCCGAAATGGCCGGCACGTTTCTCTTCTTCTTCGTGGGCATCGGCGCCGTGGCATCGCTCGAGCGTGCCATGGCTGGTGGAGCAGCGGCCGATGCTGCGGCAGGACTGATCGTCGTCGCGCTAGCCCATGGAGTCGTGTTGGCCGTGCTGGTCAGCGCCCTGGGCGCGGTGAGCGGCGCCCATTTCAATCCGGCGGTCACCTTCGGCATCTGGATCGCAGGCCAGATTCCGGGCCGCCGAGCGATGTCATACGTCGTCGCCCAGCTGATCGGTGGGCTGTTGGCCGCCTGGGTAGTGCGCTGGATCTTTCCGGCCGCACTATCACCCAGCCTTGGCACGCCGGCGCTGGGCGCAGGCATAGATCCGTTGATGGGCATCGTCATCGAGATCGTGCTCACAGTGATCCTGCTGACCGCCGTGTTTGGCACCGCAATCGACACACGCGGCCCCAAGGTGGGTGGCCTCGCAATCGGCCTGGCCGTGGCGGCAGACATCCTGATGGGCGGCCCGCTCACGGGGGCAGCGATGAACCCGGCGCGCTGGTTCGGGCCGGCCGCGGTGACCGGAGCGTGGGACAACAGCTACGTGTGGATCATCGGACCGCTTATCGGCGCCGCGCTCGCCGCGCTCGCCTACCGCTACCTGTTCCTGCCCGCGGCTGACCCTGGACGGACTCCTGCCGAGCCGACCGGCTAGCAGCCCGACAGAACACGCGAACGCAAGCGTGGCCTAGCCGGGATCGGCGACCCGAGCGCGCATGTGCTGGATGGCGGCGAGGTGCTCGCGATATTCGCGCCGGATCACGTTGAGCTCTTCCCTGGTGAGCCCCAGCTCGTCGGCGATCTGGGTCAGCTCGGCGTACTCCTCGGCCGAGATCTGGTGATCGCTGGCGACCACGGCAAAGCACGCCTCCACCAGCCCATGGCGCTGCGTTTCGTCCGCCCGCGCGGCGAACTCGCGCGTGACCAGGAAATCCTCCGTGCCACCGTAGAGCTGCGTCTGGTGCTTGGCGATCTCAACCACGAGCACGGCCTGCGCCTCCGGCAGCCCGCCGATGTCGACCACGATCTGCTCCATCAGCCTCGTCTCGTCGGCGCTGATCTCCAGGTCGGCGTGCGCCGCCCGGCCCAGGACGTAGGCAAAGCCGGCCAGGAAGCGGCGCCGGTCGGGCTCGACCTGTTCCAGCTCGCGCACGATGCGCCGCACCGTCTCGGTCTCGCCGTCGGTTCGGACCGGTTGCGCTGCATCTCCGCCGTCAATGCCCAGGAAGCGCCTCATGACCATGGGCGCAGGATGCCACACGTTGGAGCGGTTGATCGGCGGCGGAACCCGGCCGTGTCCCCATTCGTCTCAGGGGAGTGATGAATAGCCACAAACTCGCTGCCCTGCCGGCGCTCCTCGTGCTCGCCCTCCTGGGTGCGGCCTGCGGCACCGTGGGCGCCACACCGTTGCCCACCGCCTCGCCCAGCGTTCAGCCATCGTCGCCACCGTCCCCGTCAGTCCTGCCTTCGCCCTCGCCAACTCCCGTGGACACGCCCGTCGGCCGCGTCACGTCACCCGCCCAGGCCGCGGCGATCGTCTTCGCCTCGGATGCGCGTTTCGGCCGGATGGGGCCCCTGCATCCCGGCCTGATCGGTCAGTCGACCTGGTACGAGGCGTCGGAGACGAGCGGCGGCTTCTCTGTGCTCATCACCACCGGCTCGGGCGACTGCCAGGCAGGTTGCATTGACCGCCACACGTGGACCTACCTGGTTGACCCGAACGGAACGATCACTCTCGTCGCCGACGAGGGTGACGACATCGACCTTCAGCCGGTAGCCGGCGGAGACGAGTCGGCCCTGGTCACTCTTACTCTGCTCGCCGGCCCCATCTGTCCCGTGGAGACGGTGCCGGCCGATCCAGGCTGCGCGCCACGCCCGGTCACCAACGCCGAGGTCGTGCTACGCGATCCGTCCGGAGCGGAGGTCGGACGCGGTCAATCGAACGACGAGGGCATCCTCGTGTTGGAGGTGGCGCCGGGTGCCTACTACATCGAAACGCTGCCCGTCGAGGGCCTGATGCGCTCGGCGGACGCGGTCGCCTTCGCGGTTGCCGGGGGCGATGTCACGGGGATGGTGCTGAGCTACGACACGGGCATCCGCTGACCAGTCGGTAACGCGCTGAGCGCGTAATCTAGACAGCCGATGGCTGTCGAACCCGCACCTCCTCCCCAGGCTCCTGTGCCCACCGCATCACGGCCGCCTACTGGCACGCCCAAGAGCCCGGCTACGCGCGACCTTGGCATGACCGCCAAGATGCTCTTCCCCACGCGCGAGATCGCGCAGGAGTTCTACCTCCCGCTGATCTATACCGCGTGCCGGACGTGCTACAGCGAGCTGGAGCCGCAGGACATCTTCGAGCGCGCCACGAGCGGACAAGTGGCCACTGACAAGCAGCAGGACCTGATCCGGCGCGTGATCGAGTCGGGCCATGGCTCCACGATCGAGCACATCGTCTTCACCTTCGCCATCAGTGGCGTGACGCGGACGCTCTCACACCAGCTCGTCCGTCACCGGGCCGGCGTCGCCTTCGACCAGCAGTCGCAGCGGTACCTCAACTACAAGCGGCCGTCATACATGGTCCCGGGCTCCATCCAGGACGCTCCGGACGAGATGCGCGAGCGCTTCACCGACGAGATGGACGAGTCTCTTTCGTTCTACGGCGAGATGCTCGAAGCAGGCATTCCCGGCGAAGACGCCCGCTTCGTGATGCCCAATGCCACGCGCACGAACCTGATCATGACGGCCAACCTGCGATCGCTGATCCACATGTCCGGATTGCGCCTGTGCACCATGGCCCAGTGGGAGATCAGGCGGCTGTTCCAGCTCATCCGGCACGAGGTGTTCAGCGTGTCGCCCTTCCTGGGCTCGTTCCTCGCTCCCAAGTGCGTACCGCTGGGCTACTGCGACGAGGACCGCAACCGTGATGAGCACTGCCCGATCCGACCCCACAAGGACAACGTGCTGGCGGCCTGGGCGGAGAAGAAGCAAGCCGCCAAGGCGGCGGGCCGCGAGCTGCCCACACTCTGAGCCCGGCGGCGACTATTCGTGCTCGGCGTCCGCACGACCGGCAATGGCGACGACTTTGCCCGCCGTCGTGGCAACGATCACCCGGCCGTTGATTACGACCGGAATTGTCGGCTCTCCTTCCACGTCGATCTTCCAGAGCAAGGACCCGTTATGCGCGTCGAGCGCCCTCACCGAGCCGTCCGTGCTGCTCACGTAGAGGGTGCTACCGGCTAGCGAGGCGAGACTGCCGATCCTGTTACCGGAATCGTGAGACCAGGCGAGGGCGCCCGTAAGGCGGTCCAATGCGTATACGTTGCCATCCTCTGCCACCACATACAGATACGTGTCACCTAGCGCGCCGGGGCGGACCTGGAAACCCGTAGCTGCCCGAAACTCCCACTGCTGCTCACCGTCGACCACGTCCAATGCGACCAGCGACCGCTCGTGAGATCCCTGGTCGAGGCGGCGACCCACATAAACACGTCCGTCCGACGCGATCGGCGTGCTTACCTCGCCAGGGCCGAGCTCGATGCTCCACATCGAGTCAGCAGTCGCCACATCGATCGCCGAGAAGCGACCTCCATAGGATCCAACGAAAAGAACCCCTTTGGAAACGGCGGCGCCCCGGTTGACCAGCTCGCCCGCGTCATACGACCAGCGCGCCCGACCCGTCGAGACATCAACGGCATGGACGACTCCGTCTTCGACGGGGACGTAGACCACGTTGTTCACCTCGACGAGTGCCGCCGATACCGGGGCTACCGCTGAGAAACTCCAGAGTGGGGTCGCATCGGACGAACGCATGGCCACAAGGTCGCCGGAATCCGAGGCGAAGATGAGCCTCTCGCCGGACAATAGTGGCGAGGCACGAATGCGACTGCCATGCGCTTTGCGCCAGAGTTCTGTGCCAGTCGCTTCGTCGAGTGCGTAGACAGTTCCGCCCTCGTCGATTATCACAACTCGGCCGTCGGCGACGAGCGGCATGATCGAGAACGACACCGGTCCGCCGAGTTGCGCCTCCCAGACAATGAATGGCGCGCCGGCAGGGCCCGGTCCCGGCAGGACCCCTGTTCGCTCGGGCCCGCCGTGGTACATCAGCGCGGCCGGCTGCCGGAGCCGCGACAGGGCGACGAACGACACGGCGAGCAGAGCGAGCAACAGCAGGCCGATGAGAACCAACCGGAGGGCGGGAGCCACGTCCGTCGGGCGCAGGACCAAAGTCGGGATCAGTGGTCGCCGCTGCGGAGTCTGACGGACGACACGGCTGATCTGTTCAAAAAGGTCCGCGGGTGCGGTGACCGGTGCTTCAGGCGTCAGCGCGAGGCGGATCTGGCGATCACGATCGAGGCTCATCGTCGCTCAACCTCCAACGCGCTCTCCAGCGCCCGGCGCGCGCGTGACAAACGCCACTTGATCGTGCCGGTCGGCGCCCCGATCAACTGGCCGATTTCGGCAAGTGGACGTTCCTCGACATAGTGCAGAGCCAGCAGCGATCTCGTCGCCGGGTCCAGCCGCCCGAACGCACGCCGGATCGCGTCGACTTCGGCAGTTATTGCTGGCTGATCCGCACCGTACGGCTGGCTCTGACGACGCGTCCCTTCGGGGCCGACCTCGGACTCCGGGATCTCGCGTACGCGGACGTGACGCCTTCGTCGCAGCACCCCTCGGGAAGCATTTACCAGGATCTGCGACAGCCACGCATCGAAGCGCAGTCGATCACGCAAGCGAGGCAGCTCCCGCCAGGCCGAGACACATGCATCCTGAACCGCGTCGCGCGAATCGGCCTCGCTGCGTGTTATCGCCATCGCCATGCGGAAGAGGCGATCGAGCCGCGGACGAATCAGCAGATCAAAGGCGTCTGCATCACCGTCCGCGGCCAGATCAACCAAGCTCGCGTCGCCGAGACGGGCGGCCTTGGCGCGTGCGGCGTAGCTCACTCGCCGGCTGACCTACCCACGTGCGATCTCAGTCCTGTGGAACGGCGTAAGCGTTCAACGACGGCTCGCCGAAGAACGTCGCGTATATCCGATCTCCGGCCGGAGAAAGGGCGAACTGCGTCGCTGCGAAACCGTCCCACCGATGCAGCAGCCGGCCGTCGGGGCCGAGCACGAAGAGCTTGTCGGGAACGTCCGAGTCTCCTTCGCGGATACTGGTGACCCACAATCGACCAGCGTCGTCGACTTCGACGTCGGCTACGCGCGGCAGCTGGGCCAGCCCGCGGAGGTCGATCGATCGCACGAGCGAGCCGTCCGGAGCGTACTCGTTGAGGACGTTCCCCGGCATCTGCGCATACACATACCCTGCATCGGATACGGCAACCCATGGGGAACTGCCCTCAGCAAGGGTGCGCACGAATTCGCCTTCCGCGGTGAATACCTTGTGCACTCCCTGCTCGACGTCGTGGACATAGACGTTGCCGGCGTCGTCAATCGCGATGGAGTCTGGGGCCAGGAACTCGTCCTCGCCTGGGCCGAATGTCCCCCACGAACCGAGGAAGTTGCGCTCCGGGTCGAACCGCTGGACACGGCGATTGCCGCCTTCCGAGACGTAGAAGGTTCCATCATCGGCGAAAGCGATGCCGCCGAAGGCACCGCTCCAGGGGTGTTGGAAGTCGAACTGGCCATCGCTGCTGCCGGACTCACCCCACGTTTCGAGGTAGTTCCCGTCCGCGTCGAAGATCATGAACTGGTTTGCCCCCTCGCCCACTCCCGCCTCGCCAGCGACCCAGATACGGCCCTCCGGATCGATCGCCGGGTTGAACGGCATTTCCTCTCCGGACGGACCCGCCGCTTCCCAGATCGTCTCGAGCGCCGGCCCAGGCTCGACACTCCCCGGGACGATGAGCTGCGCGGGCGGTTCCGACGATCCCGACGGAGTGGCGACGGCCTCCGGGCTTGCCGTCGGTGACGCAATGGACGCGGCAGGAGTGCTGGTCGCTGCCGCTGTAGTCTGCGGCGCCCGGGTGGGCGGCGCAGGTTGCGCACCCGAGCCGCAGGCGCACGCGAGAACGGCGATGCCAGCACACACAGCCATTCGAAGCGAGAATGCTTTTTTCATGTCGGTGCCTCCCACTCTTGATTCGGTATACGGGTGTGATGTACGGCGAGGCCGCGCGGTTGGGCTAATTTGGCCATCGGTCACTGGCCGGTCGGCGCCCCAAGAGCGAATAGCACGCCGTGGCTGGTACCGACGAGCATGAATCCAGCGCTCAAGACGGGCGCGTAAGCCTGACCGGCAATGAGTTGTGCAGTCCAGACGTGTCCGCCATCCTGCGTCGTCAGTGCCATTACGGCACCCTCATCCGTCGCAACGTAGAGGATGCCACCGGCGATTGCCGGCAGAGCAGTAGTCGCCTGACCCATGTCAACGCCCCATCGCTCGACGCCTGAGTGGAGGTCCAGGGCGACCACGCGGCCGTCCTTGCCTACGAGATACGCCGTCTCGTTGAACACGGCTGGCGTGAACACCTGCGCGAGAGTAGGACTGGCATATCGCCAGACCTCGGTGCCGGACTCGACCTCAACAGCGACGAGCGCCTTAACCGTGGCATCGGCCGAACTGATACCTGATGCCGCTAGGACGATGTCTTGTGCCACGGTCGGTGTTCCGATTTCGCCCGAGCTCGACACTTGGCGGTGCCATCCGACCTCTCCGTCTTGTAGACGTACTGCAAGCAACATGCCGTCGCTGGCGCCCATGTAAGCGAATTTGTTCGCGACCGCGATCGACCGCGAGACACCAGCAGGAAGTTCTCGCTGCCAGTGGATCGACCCATCTATGGCGTCGACGGCGTAGGCCGTGCCCGACAATGTGGCGACGAAGATGCGCTCGTCCACGGTTGCCGGCGAGCCGTTCACCGGGCCGTCCAGGCTCGTCGACCAGCTCGTGCTGCCGTCATCGAGTGCGAGCGCCCGCAGCGTCCCGCCCATGTCGGACACGACGAGTCTCTCGCCGACGATCAGCGGGGTGGATGACCCGATAGGTGCACCCACGTCTTTGCGCCACTTCTCGTATCCGCCCTCGAGGGAAAGGGCATGGACGATGCCGTTTCCGGAGGCGACGTAAACGATGCCGCCTGCGACGACCGGCGACGACGCAATCGGACCATCGAGCTGTGCCTGCCACTGGACGACAGGCTGGGCTGCCGGGCCAGGGCCGGACATGACTCCGGTGCGCGCGGCATCGCCGCGATACGTATGGACGTCCCCGACGGGACTGTCCGCCACGGTACAGCCGCCTAGCAGCACCCCAAGCAGGACGATCACCTTTTGCACCGATGCACCCAACGCTGCCACTTCCGACGCAGGTGAGATGCACGCGATAGCGCCGCGGTTGGATATTTCGACTGCGACTCCCGATTGCCTGTCGGAGCGTTCCAGCTAGGTGCGCGAGCGGTTCCCGGCCGCAGTGGACGCGACTGTGCACAATGACCCAATGGGAGATCCGGCGCCCGTTCCAGCTGATCCGCCACGAGGTGTTCAGCGTCTCGCCCTTCGAGGCCCAACAGGCTGGCCGGGAACTGCAAACAGCCTAGACGCAGGCAGCAGCCAGACGTCGATCCACAGGGCCTTGAGGGGGGCCGGATGGATCGTGCTCGCACTCGCCAAGCTGGCCACGCTGGCCTACACGTTCGAGGCGATCATCTGGCCGCGCCAGCCCAAGTACAAGGGCAAGGCGATGCGCATCCGCTCGCTCGGTTACCTGGGCGGCCTGATGCTCGTCCCAGCCGCCTGGCTGAGCTCCCGGCAGGATCGGTACCCGGTCGCTGCCGATCTGGCCATGACCACGCCACTGCTGGTCGATGCCGCGGGCAACTCGCTCGGGATCTATGACGCGGCGCGCATCGACGACGCGGTCCACGGCCTGAATGCCGCCGTCCTGACCTCGCTCTTCGGAGCGGTCATCTCCGGCCGCGTCAAATCTCGAGAGCAGGCCGTGGCGGCCACGATCGCCTTCGGCCTCGTTGGCGAGCTGGCCTTCGATGGCATGGAATACGTTGCCGAGCGGCTCGGGTTCGAGGGCCTGGGCCTTTCGCCGGCGGACACCATCGCGGACGTGGCCTTTGCTGCGGTGGGCACGGCGTTCGGTGCCGCTGTCACGTGGCTGCGCTGGCCGACCAGGATTGAAGCCCCGTTCATCGGCGGAAGGCATCCAGCCAGCAGATCGTGAGCACGATCGGCGCGAGGCCGAAGGAGGCAACCAGGAATGGATTGGTCGCACCCACGGCGAGCAGCACGCCGACGATGGCGATCGGTACGGCTGCCTGAGGAACGGTGACGCCCGCCGGAGGCTTGAGGCGTCCGAGGCGCATGCGCAGCGCATCCCAGAGCAGGCGCACGGGCAACGACAGGAACAGCAACAGGCCCACGATCCCGGCCTTGTAGACGAGCGCGATGTAGCTCAGCTCGTACGAGTAGATCTGTGCGTAGCGGTAATCGGGCGCAATCGCGCCGAAGCCGAAGCCATGCAGTGGTCGCTCCACGATGTGCCCGAAAAGCACCTTGGCCTGGTGGATCTTGATCGCATTCGAGGTCTCACCCATGGCCATCTCGGCCTCCAGCGCGTTGATGTCGTCACGCGGAAGCGAGGCAACGCTGCTCACCCGCTCCAACAGGTAGCCGGGATACGGCCAGCCCGCGCTGACGGCGAACAGCCCGGCGCTGGCCAGCATCAGCGCGGCCATGCCGCCTGCGAGCACCGCGCCGCGCAGGCGCTCAGTACCGAGCAGGGCCACGATCAACACGGCTCCGCCACCGGCAAGCCACAGAGCGCGCGTGTAGGTCGACAGCAGGGCAATCGCGAACAATGCGACGAGCACCCACGGCCAGACTCGCCGTGGATTGGCGACAACCTCCCACGCCACGAGGGCGATACCCACCACCAGGTACAGGCCACTGCCCAGTGCCAGGCGCAGGTACTCGTCCGTTACGGCGATCGCCCCGCCCTGGTCCAGGGTGAGCAGCAGGGCCTTGCGAACCGCGATGAAGTCGGGCGCGATGAACACGGCGACGATTGCCAGGCCCGCCGTGAGCACCGCGGTGGCCGAGCACGCGACCAGCAGCCAGCGTCGCAGCCAGCCCAGATCGCCGCTCGTGGCCAGCGCGGCCGGAACCAGCGCGAACGCGAAGAAGAGGTAGCCGTTGCCATCACCCCATGCATCGGCCGGGCGCCAGCCGTTCAGGACGCCGAGCGGGATCCAGATTGCGGGGAGCAGGACGGCGACGATCAGGGCATGCACGCCGTAGCGCCCGAGCCGTTCGCGCCACGGCCGGTCACGTGCCTGGGCCAGCCGCCACAGGGCCACGCCAAACACGATCGTGTCGAGGACGATGCGGGCCGAAACGACGCCGCCGTAGACGGACCATCGCCCAGATGCGCCGCCGAGCGCCAGCTCCAGGACGACGATCGCCACCGCGGCGCGCAGGTCGAGCAGCGCCAGCGCCGCGAACGCCACAACGAGGACGGCCTGTCCGACAAGCTCGATCAGCCCACCCGTGCCGCTCAGTCGGAGGGCGAGCAGAACGCCGATATCCGCCGCGACGAGGACGGCCAGCAACGCCGTGCGGCGCGTCACGCCTGTGCCACGTACCTCGCAAAGCGCGTGACGAGGGCGATGAAGCGTGGCGCAGCCTCGGCTGCCGCCGCGAGCACTTCCTCGTGGGTGAGCGGCTCTCCCGTCACGCCCGCGCCGGGGTTCGTGACGAGCGACACGCCACACACCTCGAGGCCTGCCCAGCGCGCGGCGATGACCTCCAGCACGGTCGACATGCCGACCGCGTCTGCGCCCAGCCCGCGCAGCATTCTCACTTCGGCCGGCGTCTCGTAGGTCGGCCCGGTCAGGCCCGCGTAGACGCCCTCCTCCAGAGCGACGCCCTCCTCTGCCGCGGCACGGCGCATGACGTCGCGCAGGCGCGGGCTGTACGCGTCGACCATGTCGGGAAAACGCGTGCCAAGCGTGTCGTCGTTGGGCCCGATGAGTGGGTTCCGGCCGGTCAGGTTGAGGTGATCCGCAATCAGCATCAACGTGCCCGCGGGGTAGGCAGCGTTGACGCCGCCGGCGGCGTTGGTGACGAGCACGGACCGGGCGCCCAGGGCGCTCATGAGCAGTACGGGCTCGACTATCAGCCGCTCGTCCAATCCCTCGTACATGTGCAGCCGTCCCTGAAGGCAGACGACCGACACTCCGCCCAGGTCACCGAGCAGCAGCCGTCCGGTATGACCGGGCGCCGAGGCCGCCGGCCAGCCGGGCAGGTCGGCGAACGGAACGATGTCCGGGTCGCTCAGCTGATCGGCCAAGCCGCCCAACCCTGAGCCCAGCACGATGCCGAGCATGGGTACGCGATGGGTGCGCGAGCGCACGACGGCTTCGAGCGCAGCCAGGCGATCGGAGAAGGAAGTCAAGGAAGGTGCGTCCACGGCGCGACGATAGCGCACAACGAAACGCCCGGAGAAGCCTGCCGAGCCCTCCTGACACTTTGATGTGATCTCAGTGTCCGAGCTTCTCGCGGCCCCTCCGGGCAAGACCAAAGTTAAGGTCGGGAGCCAGGAAGGTCAACGCGCTTATCCACGTTTTTGTGACGAGCGGCCCAAAGGCGTCCACAGAATCCACCGTCGCTGTGGATACGCGGTGGAAAGGTCGCGAGCCGGGCGCAAGGGTATCGCGCACGAAAAGAGACCCCGCCTGCTCGGCGGGGTCTCTTGATCGACGAAGGTGAGCGGTCAGCCCTTGGCGACGACCGTGTTGCCCTGCTTGTCGTGCGCGCCCTGCCGAGTGGGACTCTGGGCGATCGTCACCAACAGGTACACGTACCAGGCCAGGACCAGCAGGCTGATGATGATCCCGAAGCCCCAGCCGTAGAACCAGCTCAGGGCCCACGGGGCGCCGAACAGCATCCAGCGGCTGATCGCCTGTTGCTGGGTGATGGGCCCGCCTGACGAAGCGTCACGCAGGGTCAGCTTGAGCACGCGCATGCCGACCGTGGCGCCGCCCATGCGCGTCCACATGCCGATGAAGTACGCGCCGCTGACGACGAGCATGATGACCGCGGCCGCGATGCTGCTGACCAGCGACGGGACGCGGAAGTTGCCGAACAGGCCGCCGAAGCTTTCACCGAGCATCGATGTCGTAAGCGTTGTCACGATGAAGCCGACGATGCCCAGGATGATGAAGTCGATGACCGCGGCGATGACACGATTGGGCGTGTCAGCGAGCGCCACTCCACCCGGACCAGGGATGGTTCCCTGAGCGGTCAGGTTCGATGTCCATGACGGCATTCCGCTGCCCGGCTGGCCACCGGCGGGCGGGGGCGGTGCCGGAGCCTGTGGCGTCGACTGCCAGTTCTGCTGCGGCGGTGGACTTGCCGGGGGGGTCTGCCCTCCCGAGTCCGGTTGATCCATGCTCACTCTCTCCTCCTTCGCAGGTCCGACATTGAGCACCCTCGCTCGTCGGCCGTTTCGCAATTCAGCATAACCCTCGCGCGAGCGTGCGCGGCGACGTTTTTGGCGGTTTACCAAAGGAACCGTTGTCAGCCGCCGATGCGCGACATCTCCACGCGGTCGAGTTGCGCTGAACTGCCTTCAGGCTGGGCAGCGGAAAGAGTCACGAGTGAGCGGTCGTTCGAGTAGCGATCGTCGCGTCCGCGCCAAATGGCGGAGATCGCATTGCGCAGCTCAGCGTCCGTTGCGCCCGAGCGAAGCGGTCCACGCAGATCGTGACCCGTGCTGGCGAAGAGACAGGTGTAGAGCTGCCCGTCGGCCGTGAGGCGGGCGCGGCTGCAGTCAGCGCAGAAGGGCTGCGTCACCGACGCGATGATGCCCACCTCGCCCGGTCCATCACGGTATGCCCAGCGGTCGGCGACCTCGCCACGGTACTGAGCGGGCAGGGCCGCGAGCGGCATATCGGCATCGATGCGGGCCAGGATCTCCGCCGCCGGAACGACGTCGTCCATGCGCCAGCCATTGGTATGGCCAACGTCCATGTACTCGATGAAGCGCATGATGTGCCCGCGCTCGCGGAAGAAGCGCGCCATGGGCACCACGTCATCCTCGTTGATGCCGCGCCGGACGACCATGTTGACCTTGATTGGGGTCAGGCCCGCGCGCGCGGCGGCGTCTATGCCCTCGACCACCGCGGACACCGCGAAGCCCACGTCGTTCATGCGCGCAAAAGTGGCGTCATCGAGTGAATCGAGACTCACGCTGACGCGATCGAGGCCCGCCTCGGCCAGCGCCCCCGCGTGGCGCGCGAGCAGGGAGCCGTTGGTCGTCAGCGTCAGGTCCTCGACGTCGTCGATCGTGCGCAACATGCGCACCAGGTTCGGGAGATCACGCCGGAGGAGTGGCTCGCCGCCGGTCAGGCGCAGCTTGCGCACTCCCAGGCCGACGAAAATGCGCGCCAGGCGCTCCATCTCCTCGAAGGTCAGCAGCTCCGCGCGAGCCATGAACGCGAAGTCGCGGCCGTAGACCTCGCGCGGCATGCAGTACGTGCAGCGAAAGTTGCAGCGATCGGTGACCGAGATGCGCAGGTCGTGCAGCGGCCGGCCGAAAGTGTCACTCGGGCCGGTCTCGATCATTGGCAGCATCGCCACATGATCGTATCCCCGGGCGAAAAAGAAGAGGCCGCCCGAGCCTGGCGCAAGAGCGCCGGCCGGAGCGGCCGCTTACAGAATTCAGCGAATGCGCTAGGCGCGCATCACGTCGCGCTCGTTGCGCGCCCACCAGCCAATACCAAGGCTGGCCGCCGCAAGCACAGCATGGAGCACATGGTCCATCGTGTTCACGCCGTAGTTGAGGATGCCGAACAGGTTCGGGCTGACCAGCGTCAGCACGAGGATGACGGCATACAGGACGCCGAAGCCGATAAGACCGTTGGCCCGGTTTATGCCGGTCATGCCATAGCCGATGTACAGCGCCAGTGCGCCGGTCACGATGTGCACCAGGTTGTGTACGAGGCCCGTCACGAACAGCGGGTTGTTGGCCGGCTCGCCCACGATGGGATTCGCGATGAACCCCAATAGGCCGACCAGGACAAGCACCGCGCCGACGACGATGGCGTACCACCTGGCGGTTTCCGAAGCTCCCATCTCTCCTCCACTTCATCGGGCAATCGAAGTTGCCCTACAAAAGGGTAGGACAGGCGCGCTCCCCCCACAACGACTTTTCGCGCACTGGCGGCGGTGCGCTATTCCTCTTCGGTCGCGGCGCCTGATCGATCGCGGATCGTCTCGACCACGGCCGAGTCGGCCAGCGTCGTCGTGTCGCCCAGCGGCCGCCCCTCCCCGATGTCGCGCAACAGGCGGCGCATGATCTTGCCCGAGCGGGTCTTGGGCAGGTCGGGCGTGAAGAGCAGGTACTTTGGCTTGGCGATCGGGCTGATGACCTTGCCCACGTGCTCGCGCACCTCGGCGGCAAGCTCGTCGGTCGGCTCGAATCCCACGCGCAGGATGACGAAGGCGAAAATCGCCTGGCCGGTGATCGGGTCTGCCCGACCAACGACCGCCGCCTCCGCGACTGCGGGGTGGTCGACGAGGGCTGATTCGACCTCGATCGTTGACAGCCGATGGCCGGACACGTTCATCACGTCATCAACCCGGCCCAGCAGCCAGAGGTAGCCGTCCTCGTCGCGCTTGGCGCCGTCGCCCGCAAAGTACCTGCCCGGGAAGCGGCTCCAGTACGTCTCCCGATAGCGCTCCGGATCACCGTAGATGCCGCGCAACATCGCCGGCCACGGCCGGGTCAGCACGAGGTAGCCGCCCCCGCCGAGCGGAACTGATTCGCCGTTCGCGTCAACCACGTCCACGCCCACGCCCGGGAACGGGAACGTGGCGCTGCCCGGCTTGGTCGTGGTTACCCCGGGCAGGGGCGTGATCATGATCATGCCCGTCTCCGTCTGCCACCAGGTGTCCACGACCGGCGTGCGCGAGGCGCCGATATTGCGCTGGTACCACAGCCACGCCTCGGGATTGATCGGCTCGCCCACGCTGCCCAGCAGGCGCAGTGACGACAGGTCGTGGCGCGCCGGGAACTCGTCGCCCTGCTTCATGAAGGCGCGGATTGCGGTCGGCGCGGTGTACAGGATGGTGACCTTGTAGTCCTCGACGATCTGCCACCAGCGATCCCAGGCCGGAGTGTCCGGCGTGCCCTCGTACAGCACGCTCGTCGCCGCGTTGGCCAGCGGGCCGTAGACGATGTACGAGTGGCCGGTCACCCAGCCGATGTCTGCCGCGCACCAGTACACGTCGTCCGGCTTGAGGTCGAACACGGACCAGTGCGTGAACGACGCGCCGAGCAGGTAGCCCGCCGAGGTATGCATGATGCCCTTGGGTCGCGCCGTGGTGCCCGAGGTGTAGAGCAGGTAGAGCATGTGCTCCGAGTCGACCGCCACGGGAGGGCAGTCGGACGACTGGCGATCGACGATGTCGTGCCACCACACGTCGCGGCCGTCGCGCATAGTGGCCGGCTCGCCCTCGTCGCCGATGCGCCGGACCACCAGCGCATGCTCGATCGTGGGGGCCATGTCCATTGCCTCGTCGGCCGCGTTCTTGAGGTTGACTGCCTTGCCCCGCCGCCAGCCACCGTCGGCGGTGATCAGCACCTTTGCCTGGGCATCCTCGATGCGACCGGCGAGCGCCTCGGCGCTGAAGCCGCCGAAGACGACGGTGTGTGGCGCGCCGATGCGTGCGCAGGCGAGCATGGCGATGGGCAGCTCCGGGATCATGGGCATGTAGATCGCCACCCGGTCTCCGGTCTGGACGCCGAGCTCGATCAGCGCGTTGGCCGCCTTCGAGACCTCAAGCTGCAGGTCCGAGTAGGTCAGCTTGCGCGCATCGCCCGGCTCACCGATCCAGTGGTAGGCGACCTTGTCGCCCAGGCCCGCTTCGACGTGGCGATCAACACAGTTGTAGGCGACGTTGAGCTTCCCGCCCAGGAACCACTTGGCGAAGGGCAGGCTCCCATTCGAGCGTCGTGTCGAAGGGCGTCTGCCAGTCCAGTCGCTCGCGCGCTAGGTCGTTCCCAGAAGGCGACGTAGTCGCGCTCGGCCTCTTCGTACAGCGCTGCGGTCGCGTTGGCCTGGCCGATGAACGACGGATCCGGCTCGAAGCGTCGCCCTTCAGCCATCATCAGGTTCTCGATCTCTGGCCGGCTCATGGAACCGGGCAGGCCCGCTTCGGTCACTTCTACCTCCGTGTCGCTGAAGCGATGCTAACCCTGCCCGTCGTCGCTCTGCGCGGCCGTCACCTCGTCCGCCTCGGCGTGGATGGGACGTAGCCCGTTCAGTCAGTGATTGAGGCGTTTCCGGCGACTGCTCGGGCATCGCCCGCCAGCCGATGATCGCTCCGACCGCGGCTGCCTCTTCGACGATCATCGAGCGCAGCACGCCCGCGGCGACGTGCCGGTGCGCCGCCGTGACGCTGCCCGCCACGCGCAGCAGGATGCCCTGCTCGGCAAGGCGCTCGACGCCGGTCACGTGGGGCAGCTCGAGAACGCGCGGTACCCAGCTCGGGATGAGCGGCGAGGCGCTTGGCGGCGCGCTCGACGGCACCGCGAACCGACCTCGAGATCCTGCTCGTAGGGCACCGGCAGATCGATGCTGATGCCGGCCCAGCTGCGGCTCAGGTTGCTGGCGGTCTGGATCAGGCCGTGCGGGACGTAGTGCACCGTCCCGTCCGAGTCGCGCAGGGTGGTGCGCCTGAGGCTGACGTCCTCGACCGTGCCGCTGACGCCGGCGATGGCGACGGTATCGCCCTTCGAATAGTGGTTCTCGATCAGCACGAAGGCACCCGCGACGTAGTCGCGCACGAGGTGCTGTGCGCCGAGACTCAGGGCCAGGCCCACGATGCCCAGTCCGGCGATGGCCGGGCCAATGTCCAGGCGCATGCACCTGGAGCGCCATCAGGAAGGCGATGATCAGGATCATCACGCGCAGGGCGCGGTAGACGAGCCCGTCCAGCGTCTGCCGGCGGCGCTCGATCTCCACCGCGCTGACGTCGCGTGCGGTGCCCTCGACAGACTCGCGGTAGAAGAGCCGGTTGAGTGCCACGGTCACCGTGACGCGCACAAAGCGCAGCGCGATGAACGTGGCCACCACGACGAGCAGCAGCCGCGCGGCCACGATCAGCGCGCCCGACGCGTGGAGATCGTCGATCAGCGCCTGCCAGTCCATGCCTGCTCCCGCTGAAGATGATGCGCAACGCGCCTAGGCGCGCGGCGTGACCCAGCCGGGCAGCTCGCGCCGCAGCGTCGCCAATGGCAGTGTTCCGTGGCCAAGCACCTGGTCGTGGAAGGAGACGATGTCGAATCGTTCGCCGTCTCGCTCCTCCAGCTGGCGACGCAGGGCCAGGATCTCGCGCATGCCGGTCATGTACGCCAGCGCCTGCCCGGGCCAGGCGATGTAGCGATCGGTCTCCGTCTCCGCCTCCAGCTGCGTCAGCCCAAGGCTGGTGAGCAGCTCGACGGACCTGGCGCGCTCCCAGCGGAAGGCATGGATGCCGGTGTCGACAACCAGGCGCGCCGCACGCCACGCCTGTGCATCGAGCATACCCAGCCGCTCCCAGGCGCTCTCGTACAGGCCCATCTCGTCCGCCAGCCGCTCGCTGTACAGGCCCCAGCCCTCCGGGTACGCGATGCCCGACAGGCGCGCTCCGAAGCGACGAAAGTCAGGCTGCTCGGTCAGCTCACTCTCGATCGCGATCTGGAAGTGGTGCCCGGGCGTGGCCTCATGGAATGTGGTCGCCGCGAGCCGGTAGAGCGGCCTGTTCTCAGGCTGATACGTGTTGACGTAGTAGATGCCGCCGCGTGAGCCGTCCGGCGCGGGCGGAAAGTAGAACGCCGGCGGCGCCTCCTTCTCCTGGTACGGCTCAACCGCGCGCACCTCGCACGGGGCGACCGGCAGCCGCCCGAACAGGCGCGGTGCCTGGGCGTTCGCGCGCTCGATCTGGCGCCGCGCACGCTCCACGATCTCCGCTCCGTTGGCGGCATAGTTCGCCGGATCGGCCGCGAGCGCAGTGCGCATCTCGGCCACGTCCCTGTAGCCAAGCTCGCGCGCGATGCCGGCCACTTCCTCGCGGATTAGCTCGATCTGTTCCAGCCCGTACTGATGGAGTGCCTCGGGCGTCTCATCAAGCGTGGTCGAGGCCAGGATCATGGTTCGGTACAGCTCATCCCCGCCGGGCACGGCCCAGACGCCGTCGCCGGTGCGCGCGTGCGGCGCATAGCCCTCGAGCGCGGCCAGGTGGTCGGCCAGGGCCGGGGCCACCCAGGTCTCGATCCCCTTGCGAATGCGCGCGCGCGACTCCTCGTCCAGCTCGGGATGGGCAACCAGCAGCGGTGATCCGTCCGCAGGCGTCTCCACCGCGCGACGGGTCTGCTCGATGACGCGCGCCACCACCGGCGCAGCCGCGGTTCGCCCAGCCGCAATTCCCTCGAGCAGGTTGGCGCGGTGGCCGGTCAGGAATTCGGGAAACAGCTCCAGGCGTTTGATCAACCGATCGATGCGCTCCGGCGTGTCAAGGCGCTGAAAGCGCGACAGGTCGCCGGGCAGGCTGTGCGGACCGGACATCTGATCCATCGCATCGAAATGGTGAACTTCGTGCTCGTGCTGTCGGAGCCAGATACGGGTCACCACCTCGAGCATGTCGAGCGTGATCACGTCCTCAGCCTCGAGTCCGGTGCGATCCATCTCTCGCGCGTCCGCCTGGAAGCCCTTGAGCCCGTCGATCTCCTGGGCCCTGCCCCGCGCGCTCGGGTCGCTCAGCCGGTCGTCGTAGCGCTCGTCGCCGAGCACGGTCGCATAGATGGGATTGCGCGCCAGGAACCACTGCCAGAAGCGATCGGCCAGATCGGTCACGCGGCTGCGCATCAACAGGTCAGTCAAGTTACGAACCCTCCCTGGGCCCGGCCGGTGGCCGGGTCATCCAAAAAGTGCGAGCTGTTCCGCCTCTCGTTCGATCTCAGGGTCCAGCCCCAGGATGGGCGCCAGCTGTTCGAGCCCCGCTTCCTCCCGCGCGACCAGGCGGCGGAAGTGGTCGGTTTTCAGGACATGCCAGTTCTGCTCGTCAAGGGCTGAGCGTAACAGCGGTGAACGGTCAAGCTTGAAGCGCACGAGCTCGGCGCGCTCGGGCGGGACGAGCAGGAAGCGCACCACCGTGTCGCTGGCTGGGATGCGTGGCCCGCGGCGCAGGAGAGCGTCGGTCAGCATCGCCGTCCACTCGACCTCGAACATGAACGTCGCCTTGCCGCGCAGGTACCAGATGCAGTCGATCGCCTCGAGCGTCTGCGGGTCGCCGCTCGCAACGAGCGGCATGTATGCCCGCTCCTCCTCCTCGGACAGCAGGTCGCCCACCGTTCCCATGCCAAACGCGCGGCGTCGCTCCTTGGGCGACACGTGGCAGCGCAGCCCCAGCCGGTGGCCATACTCGACGAGCAGTCCGACCAACTCGCCATGCTCGATGTAGCGGTCGGCCAGTCCGTCCTGCGGGCGCAACCGAACGTTCGCCGATTCCGGGTCGCGATACGACTCGAGCACGGCCCGCACGAGATCCGAGTCGGGCGTGTCGTGGCCACTGAACATGCCCGCCACGCGCTCGAAGAACGTCTCCTCGTCCATGCCCTGCGAGGTGGACAGTAGTCCGAAGGCGGCCCACTCCAGGCGATCGGAAAGCGGCGGGCGAGCCTGCTCCAGGTCGCGCCGGTTGCGCAGCCACCAACGGCCGCTCTCCACCTCCACCAGGCGCGGGTGATCCGGCCGGCGCAGCTCGCCCATCACTATCTCCATCAGCAGCCGCACATGGTCCGTCGCGGATGCGGCGCCGAGTGCCCACTCCGGTGGGCGGGCGAGAGCGGGCTGGCCGGCCGGCGACGCCGAGCCGGCGTCGTCTTGATCAGGCTTGGCAGGTGGGTCGCCTAGGGCGGCATCGCCCGGGCCGGTCGCCCCGGCGACGTCGTCTTCCTCGACCACGTCGGCTTCCTCGACCACGTCGGCCTTGTCGGACGTTAGCGCGAGGTCGCCGTTCAGGTCAGGGCCGGAGATCTCGACCAGGCTCTCCGAGGCAGCTTCAGATTCGCCGAACGTCTGGGTGCCCACGAGGCGGCGGAGGTGTCCCAGGCGATCCAGCCCGATGAGCACCTCGCCCAGCAGCCGCTCCCCACCGGCCGGCTCGCCGCGCGCCTGGAGGACGGTTACCGCGACCTGGCTGACGGCCTGCTCGACATCGGCCAGGGCAAAGGGCTGATCGGGATCGGCGCGGCGCAGATTGGCCAGCTCAGGGTGACCCTCGGTCTGGTCGCCGCCTTGGCCAAGGTCGAACTCGAGCACGCCGCCGATCTGGTTGCCCGACTCGGCCAGCAGCGCGGCGCTGAGCCGAAAGCCGGCCCCGACTCCGCCGAGCACGCCGGCCACCAAACCCGACGCTCCACCGCGGTCGAGGATGACCACCGCCTTGGCATCACGTGCGAGCACCGGCCGTACCGCGAGCAGCGATCGGCGCAGGCCGGTCGCCTCTCTACCGCGATCGTTGCTGGGCGGCGGTCCGAAGATCCATTCGAGGGGCAGCTCGGTAGCCGCGGCGCGGCCCTCGACGAGGGCAGTGGCGAGGTAGGCGAACGAGGCGTTCTCGACCGACCAGCGCACCGGCGGCTGGGTCAGCACGAGGCGTACTCGCGAGCGCGGATCGAGCCGGCCGGGCAGCACGGGCCGGCGCGAGGAGAACTGGGGCTCGTTGCCCGGCCGGTACGCCGAACCCGTGCGCAGCACGACATTGGCGGTGCCGTCGATGAGGGCCTCCAGGTCGTCGCCCGGACGCGGCTGGAACGTGCCCGCACCGTCCTCTACCCGGGTGATGAAGCTGCGCACCTCGCGGCAACCCTCCTCGAAGGCGAGCCACAGGTTGCGTTCACGCCAGTAGCGCGACGTCGGCTGCTGCACGTGGCCGTGACGGATGCGCAGCGCCGCAACGCGACCGGGATACCCGTTCAGCCGACTCGCGGCGAGCAGTCCGTGGACCAGCCCAAGCTTGAGCCCGGCTGACACTGGCGCGGCACGCAGGTCCGCCTCGAGCCGCTCGACTATGGCCTCGATGGCCACCAGCGCGCGCGGCGTGTACAGCTCGAGCAGCTCGCCGGGCAGCGACTCGCCGCCCATGATCACCGGGAAGCGCGAGCGCAGGCTGGCCCATGCCGGCGGCCGATCGCCGATCTCCTCGAGCAGGCGCAGGTCGTCCGCGTCGACATCCACGATGCGCGCCTCGTTGCCGCGGACGTGCTCGCGGCAGAACGTGCACCGGAAGACCTTTCTCTCCGGCGTCGCGGCGCCCGCCTCCCACAGGTACTCCTCGACCACGACCGGCCGGCCACAGGTTGGGCAGCGCGACGAGTAGAGCTGCTCGAGTGCCCGCTTCAGCTCGACCTCGCCGCGCGGGTGGGTGGCCACGCTCGACAGGCCGGCGTCGAAATGGCGCAGGTCGGGCGGACGCAGCACGACTTCGGCAAGGAGTCGCGTGAGCGCTGTGGACTCGTAGGAGTAGACCCGGCGCAGGGCCGAGATGGCGCCCCGGGCAATCCACCCGCCACGCCCATGGACATCGATGACGACGTCGCCCGGGGCGGTGCGCGCGGCGAGCTCGGCTGCCGCGACGTTGTCGGGCGGCGGCGGGGCGAAGCGCTCGAAGGCGGGGAGCTGGGGCCCAGCGTGGGGTCGAATCAGCGACGAGAGGGGGTCCGCCATCGAGACGCGAGTCTACTTGCGGGCGGACAGGTCGCTGGTGTGCCCGCGACGCTCAGCGGGCACAGGCGAGGTTGAGTGGCGCGTACTCGTTGAGAGGCGCCTACTCGTCGTTCTCGTCCGACTCCTCGACCGGCTCCTCGTCCACGAACGCCTCGTCGCTGGTCAGGTCGTCGGGTACCACGCGGCCGATGTCCTCGATCTCGTCATCGTCCTCGTCGAGCTCCAGGTCGTCGTCGAGCTCCATCTCCTCGCGCACGAGCGTGCCCTTCGTGTAGGGCCGCATGTCGCTCACCTTGGCCGCCGTGGGAAAGGACACCTTGCCGTAGTTGGCCGGATCCTGGTAGGTCTCGCGAATGATGATGCGCACGTCGTGCTCGCCCAGGCTGGTCACGCCCGCGGTGTACTTGTTGCCCTCGGCGATCAGCTTCAGCAGCCGCGCCGCGACGCGTGGCTCCACGTAGCCGATGTGCTTGCCGTTTGACTTTGCCTCCAGGCGCGGGCCGTCCGGGCCGAGCTCCACCAGATCGCCTGGATTGACCTGCGCCAGCTGCTTGGGATCGGCAAGATCCACGAGGTGTGCGAAGCCGGTCTTGCCGGTCTCCTCGACGAAGATCGAGACGGGCGCCTTGCTGCCCTTCTGGGCGGCCACGGTCTTCTTGCCGGCCTCGTTCAGGAGCATGCGCAGGCGGCTGATGTTGCGCTCCGCGATTCGGTTAGTTGGGTCGAGCGCCAGAGCCGCCTGGTAGTGCTCGCGCGCCGTTGCAAGCTCGCCCATCTCCCAGAAGGACTTGGCCAGCCGATTCTCGGCGTCGCTGTCGGCGCCCAGCTCGATGATGCGCCGGTTGAGGTCGGCCGCGGCCTCCCAGTCGGCGTCGGTCGCGGCGGCAATCGCCTGCTCGGTCAGCTGGCGCTTGAGTCGTGTGGCGTTGACAGGGGCGGCGCCGGCGCCGGCGCCGTCGGTGATCGAGAAGCTCATCAGGGCAGTGGGATCCTTCGCTGTGGGTCACGGCGGGCATAGCGTCGCTGCCGCCAGGTAGTCACGGGACTGCTCCACTTGTAACACCGCTTCGCTCCGAGTGTCAAACGCGCCGCCCGCGGCGGGTGTTCGCGGGCTGTCGGCGTTTGCCGAGCGCGCACGGGCTAACATCGGCTGAGAGCCCTGGTCGTGGCGGTGCTGCTGCGACGCTTGGCTTGCCCATCCTGTGAGCAACCCGGCACGAGCGGTCCACCGATGACCATGCCCGATCTGGTCGCGACGCGCGACATCAACAGCCTCAATCAATGGTTGGCCGACGCGGGCACGCTTCAGATTGCCGAGGAGCTGGCACGCCTCGACCCGCCCGATCGCGCCATACCCTTCCGGCTGCTGCCCAAGGACCGCGCCCTTGAAGTCTTCGAGGCACTCGACCCGATCCACCAGCAGGAACTGCTCGAGGGCCTGCGCGACACGTCCGTCCGCCAGCTGTTCGAGGACATGGACCCGGACGACCGCGCGCGCCTGGTCGACGAGATGCCGGCCACGGTGGCCAAACAGTTGCTCGGCGGGCTCTCACCACGCGAGCGGGTGCTGACCGCGACGCTGCTCGGCTACCCGGAGAACTCGGCCGGGCGTGTCATGTCGCCCGAGGTCGTCAACCTGAAGGCGAACCAGACCGTGGGCGACGCGCTCAACCGTCTGCGCCGCATCGGCGCGTCGGCTGAGACGATCTATGCCCTGCCGGTAACCGACGACGCACGGCGCCTGGTCGGCGTGCTCGGCCTGCGCGACCTGGTCCTGGCTGACCCGGCGACGAACGTGGGCGACCTGATGGACGAGGAGGTCTACTCGGCGCGCGTAGACCAGGACCAGGAAGAGGTCGCGCGCCTGATGCAGGAGGCGGACCTGCTGGCACTGCCCATCGTGGACACGGAGCAGAGGCTGGTTGGCATCGTCACCGTCGACGACGCGATGCAGATCCTCGAGGAAGAGCAGACAGAGGACGTGGCTCGCGCCGGCGGCGCCGAGCCGCTCGAGCATCCGTACCTGTCCGTCTCCGTTCTTGGCCTGGCGCGTAGTCGCGTCGTTTGGCTGCTTGCGCTGATCGTCGCCGCCACGCTGACCGTCAACGTGCTCCACGTGTTCGAGGCGACCCTCGAGCTCGTCGTCACGCTGACGCTCTTCATTCCCCTGGTGATCGGCACGGGCGGCAATGCCGGATCGCAGTCCGCGACCACGGTCACCCGTGCGTTGGCGGTGGGCGAGCTGCGCTCGGGCGACGTGATGCTCGTGGTTCTCCGCGAGGCGCGCGTGGGCGTCCTGCTGGGCGGCATGCTCGCCGCGCTGGCCTTCGTGCCCACGCTGCTCTTCGTGGACCTGCGCATGGCCACCGTCGTGTCCAGCACGCTCCTCTTCGTGTGCATCCTCGCCACGCTCGTCGGCTCGCTGCTGCCGCTGCTGGCGCGGCGGTTGGGGTTCGACCCGGCCGTGATGAGTGCCCCGTTCATCACCACGCTCGTTGACGCCACGGGCCTGATCGTCTACTTCGTCATTGCCAAGATCGTGCTGGGAGTTTAGAGGACCGCGAGCGAGGACTGGCGCCAGGCTTGTCCGATGTGGCGGTGCTGACGGTCACCCCCTTTGCCGGACGCGAGCTCGACTCGGTCGACGGCGCGGCGCTGGAGGCAAACCTGGCCTTTCTCGTGCGGCGCGGAGCGCGCCTGCTCGTGGCCGGCGGCAACACGGCGGAGTTCGCGACCCTGACGCCCGCCGAGCGGCTGGAGGTGGTGCGCGTCCATGTCGCGGCCGGCGCCGGCGGCGTCCGGGTGCTGGCCGGCGTCGGCTATCAGATCGACGAGGCGATCGAGCTCGGCCGCGGCGCCCTGGGTTTAGGCGCCACCGCTCTGTTCGTCCATCAGCCGCCCGTCCCCTACTCCACCGATCGCGGCTTGGCCGAGTACTACCTGCGTCTGGCGCGCGGCCTGCCCGACGCGCCGTTGATCCTGCATCTCCACAACGCGTTGCTTCGCCCGGCCTCGCTCGAGCGCGTCATTCGCGACGCGCCCACGATCGTAGGCGTCGCGGTCGACGTGCCCGAGCTGTCGTACCTGGCCGACATGCGCAATGCCGCTCCGGACATCGCCTGGATGTGCGGCGTCGGCGAGGAGTTCGCGAGCGAATTCTGGCAGGCGGGAGCACCCGGCTTCACGTCAGGCATCGCCAACCTGTTGCCCACCCACTCGTTGGCCGCATTCGCCGAGCTGCGCCTGGGGCGGTTCAGCGAGGCGGCCGGGGTCATCAACCGCGTCCTGCCGCTGGAAAGAGTCAGCGCCCGACACAAAGCGGGCAACAACGTGGCAGTGATCAAGGCGGCCATGGACGTGCTGGGCCTGGCCGGCGGCGGGGTGCGGCCGCCGCTCTCCGGCCTGCCGCCACGCGAGCGAGTCGAGCTCGCGCGCTTGCTGCGCAACCTGGCGGAGTAGCCGGGTCCCTGGCGGAGTAGCAGGGTCCTGATCCGGCGGCGAGGGAGTCGCTTCCTGCCAGATCCCGCGCCACGCCGGTCTTACGCGAACGATCGTCGTGGCCGAGCACTTCGCCCGGGCGCGTCCACGCTTGATGCGAAGCCCCACCGTCGGCGGGCGTGTGTCGCAGCCCGCTGAAGGCCGTCGTGGCGCGGCAAATGTCAGGTCGGCAGGGCGCGGTCAGGTCGGCAGGTCGGCGGGGCGGAGCGTGACTGACGTGGGCGCAGTCGATGGGCGTGAAGGGCGGACGCGCTGAACGGCTGAGGGATTGCGCATCCAGCTGTGCCCGGCCGGCTGCGACACGAACCAGATTGCGGCCACTGGCGTGGCCGGAGAGCGCAACCAGCTCCGGAATTCGCGTGAGGCAGACGGCAATGCCGACCGGAGGACCATTGCGTGCCGCTCGACTGCCCGTCGCGCGGTTCGGTCCTCAGGCAGCACCAGCACCCGCCCGACCATGCGCGCGTGCCAACCGAACTGCTCACGGGCGACCTTCCGCGCCAAACGCACCTTGGCGTCCAGTGGTCGCAACGTGCCCTCCACGCTGGGCAGTTCCGACTTGACCTCGACCACGAGCAGCACGTGCGCCGATGGATGCCACGCGAGCACGTCGTACGAACCCCGCTCGCCATACTCGGAGAACGTCACTTCGACGCGCGTCTCCCAACCGTGGCGACGCAGGACCGCGACAACGAGCGCCGTGATCCTGGCGTGCAGCTCATCAAGGACGCGCTCCGCCTCGGCGCCGCGGTATCGGACGCGAACCTCCAGCTCGGCACCCAGCGCGGCCAGGCTGCGCTCGACGTCATCGAAACGCAGCGAGCCGAGCGCGTCGCGTTCAATTCGCGCGATCTTCTCGGGTGACACGCCGCTTCTGGCAGAAAGGTCCGTCTGAGTCAGGCGCGCCAGAACGCGCAGACGCCGGTGGACCTTGCCCAACCTCCGGTTGATCACTCGCTCAGTCTCGGCGGCGCCGCTTACCACCCGCTTAGCTGGGCCCCTGGTTGCGTGACTTGACATCAGCCGCGCGTCCGCGGGCTTAAGCCAGGTCCGGGCGTGGTTGGAGGGCACGGCGCGGCCTTATCGAGCGTGGCGCCGCTCGGCTCTGGGGCGCGCACGGTCGCAGGCAGTCGCGTGACCGGCCTGAAGCCGCGCCACGGCGGGAAATGGCAGAAAGGCGCCGCCGGGCGTGGACAGCCGCGCGTCAGCCGTGGGACAGCCGCGGGTCAGCCGCGTGACTTGCGCGTGACCTCGGCCAGGAACGCGTCGAGCGGCAGCGTGTTGAGCACGTTGCGCGGCTCGAGCCAGGCGCGTCGCGCCTGCGAGACGCCCCAGTCGAGGTTGTCGAACTCGCGCAGGTAGTGCGCGTCCGAGTCGATCACGAAGCGGTTGCCCGCCTCGAGCGCCGACCGTGCGCGGCGGTCGTCCAGGTCGAGCCTCTCGTCGGAGCCGTTCACCTCGAGCACGGTCTGTGACTCGGCCGCCTCGCGATAGAAGGCCTCCCAGTCGAGATCGAGGTCGTCGCGAATGCCGATCTTGCGTCCCGAAGGGTGGGCAATGATGTCGACATGGGGGCTGCGCAGCGCGGTCCGATAGCGGGCCATGAGCTGCGCGCGGGGCTGCCGGCGGCCAACGTGCAGCGACGCCACGACCACGTCGAAGCGGGCCAGCAGCGCGTCGTCGTAGTCCAGCCGTCCGTCCGGCCTGATCTCCAGCTCGCAGCCGTGCAGCAGCCGGAAGTCGGCCCCCTCGCGCGCAAATGATTCGTTGAGATCACCGATGATGCGCCGCTCCTGTTCGACGCGCTCGGGCGTCAGGCCGCGGGCGATTGACAGGCTCTGGGTGTGATCGGTCAGCACCTGCCAGCGCAACCCGCGCCGACGCGCCTCAGCGACCATCTCCGCGATCGAATAGTGGCCGTCGCTCCAATCACTGTGGGTGTGGCAGTCGCCGAGCAGGTCGTCGCGTGTGACGAGCGCCGGCAGCTGCCCGGCGAGAGCCGCCTCGATCTCGCCGCGGTCCTCGCGCAGCGCGGGATCTATGAACGGCAGGCCGAGGAAGTCGTAGACCTCCTCCTCGGTCGCAAAGGTGCGTACGTCGGCGCTGTCCTCGAGGCTGGTGAAGCCGTGCTCGGACAGTGACCAGCCGCGGTCGCGAGCGATCGCGCGCAGCCGCACGTTGTGCTCGGCAGAGCCGGTGAAATGGACCAGATACGTGCCCGTCAGGCCGGGCGGCATTGTCATCAGGTCGACCTGTGGGCCGCGCATCAACTGGACCGTCGCGCGCGTTGCGCCGCCCGTGCCCGCTGCGCCGCCCGTGCGCGGCCCAAAGCCGCCGACGCGCTCCACCCAGGGCGACTTCTTCAGAAGCTCGATGGTCGCGCCGGGATCCGTCGTTTCGACCAGCACGTCAATGTCCGCGACGGTTTCGCGTCGCCGGCGGTAGGACCCGGCGGGAGTGACGGACCCGGCGCCCGTCGCCGGCTCCAGCGCGCGCACGAGGCGCTCCACGATGTCCTGGGCAGTGCCCAGCCGCATTCGCCTGGGCGGCCGCTTGCGCATCTCCGCCAGGCCCTCGAGCAGGCGCTGCTCGGTCCGCGCGGTCATTCCCTTGCAGCTCGCGCAGCCGGCCGCCCGGTCGCTGCCGCCTCCAGCTCCTCGACAGTCGCGATGCCGCCCTGGCGCCACAATTCACCGGCAGTGCGTGGGCCCAGGCCGGGCACCTGCAGGAGCGTCACGACACTGGGCGGCACGTCGCGCCGCAGGCGCTCGTAGTAGCGCAGCCGGCCAGTGTCGGCCAGCTCGGCCAGCTTCTCGTCGATCGCCTTGCCCACGCCCGGCAGGCGGGGCGGCACGCCCTCACGGTAGGCGCGCGCGACGTCCACCGGAGAGTGGGCGATCGAGTCCGCCCCACGCCGGTAGGCGGCGATCTTGAACGGCAGCTCGCCCTGGATCTCGAGCATGTCGCCGATCTCGTAGAAGATGCGCGCCAGCTCATCGTTGCCGAGCATGGCCACGTCGTCGCCGCGCGACGCGCGCGGCCGCGTCTCGTACGGCGGATCGTCCGGGTCGCGGACGATGTCCTCGGCCAGCGCCGGGGCCTGGGTGTCGGCCTCTGTCGGGCTGACTCGCGGCGGCGGCACATCGACGCGTTTTGGGCGGGGTGGGGTGGATCGTCGCGCGGGTCGGGCTGGCATCTCGCACGCCCAGCGTAGCGCGACGCGAATAAGGTACGTGTCAGTCAATCCGAGGGGACACGAGGGGGATCTGGATGCCGATCAGGGCAAGCGGAGCCGTTCGCCAGCACTGTCGCGGCGGGCCTTTTGATGCTCGGCTGCGCATCGGTTGCGCCAGCCTCGCCAGGCCAGGCCGACGCCAGCCCGGATGCCGCGGCCGCGGCCGAGCAGGCGCGCACTTTTCACACGATCGCCACGCAGGACACTTACGGCAACTACGGCGAGCAGTTCAGCCGCTTCTGCCAGGTCCGGTTCAACTTCGACTGCAACAGGGAGGGACGCGACCTGACCGAGGGCAGCATGAGTTCGGCGCAGGAGATCGGGCAGTGGGAAGCGGAGAAGAACAATCCGCAGTCGGTCGTGGCGGACATCGGCATCCTGTTCATCCCGCAGGGCGAGGAGGTCGGCGTCCTGGCCGACTACGAGGCGCCCAACGCCACTCTGCTGCCCGACGACCTGCACGGGCCAGGCTGGGTGGCCACGTTCACCGGCGTGCCGACCATCCTGGTCAATCTGGACTCGCTCGAATCGCGTGGGCTGGAGGTGCCGGAGAGCTGGGCCGATCTCACTGACCCGTCGTACGCCGGCCTGGTCGGCCTGGGCCGCGATCGGCGTCAGCGGCAGCGCCACGTGGGCGTTCGTGGCCATGAACCTGGCCGCGGGCGGCACGCTCGACGACTGGCAGCCGGGCGTCGACTATGGCCGGCGTCTGCTGCCCAACCTGACCCAGTCGGCGTCGCTCGACACCGTTCGAGCGGGGCGAGGTGCCCATCTCCGTGCGCTACGACTTCAACCAGGCGCCATGGTTCGCCGACCTCGACGAGCGCGGCGTCCACTACCGCATGATCGTGCCCTCGGATGGCTCTGTGTTCGCGCCGTCGACGCTGATGCTCAACCGCTATGACACGGCGCACGCCGACTTCGGCCGGATGTTCATGGAGTGGGTGCTGACCGACGAGGCGCAGGTCATCTTCGCCAAGTACGGCGCTCGCCCGATTCGCTCACGTAGTCGGCGAAACTCGCGTAGTGGTGCCCGACGAGTGCGCGCGCCAACTGGCTGCCGGACGAGGACTACGCGAGCGTCGAAACGGTCGACTGGCGACTGATCGACCCCGAGGAGCTGCAACAGATCTGGGAGAGCCAGGTCGCGACGGGTAGCTGATGGCCGCGGTGAGCGAGCCCGAGCGCGCCAGGCGAGTGCCGGCGCTGGCGTGCGACGCTGGCTGGCCGACTGGGGCGTGGCGCTGCCGCTGATGCGTCGTCGTCGGCCCTGACGCTCGTGGCGCCCGTCAGTCGCGCTGCTGGCACGCTCCTTCGTCACCGCCGACGGGATCGGCCTGTCCGCTTGGGCGCGCGTGCTGGGCCAGCGCGATCAACCAGCGTGCGATCGTCACCAGTCTCGAGCTGGGGCTGACCTGCGCCGCGATCAGTGTCCTGGCCGGCACTCCCCTCGCCTGGCTGATCAGCCGCATGATCGCCGGGCCGCGCGCCGCCTGGCTGGGCCTGCTCAACGTGGCCGCGCACTTCGGCGGTATCGGCCTCGCGTTTGCCTACATCGCCACGCTTGGCTCCTTCGGCATGGCGACCCTGCTTCTGCGCGACGCTGGCCTGGCGTTCAACCCGCCCGCGCGAGATTCGTTCGTCGCGCTGGTGATCACCTACGAGCACGCCAACATCCCGCTCTACGTGCTGCTGCTCGTGCCGGCCATGGCCATGCTGCGCGACGAGTGGGCGGAGGCAGCGGCGGCCTCGTCGGCGACGCGCTGGCAGTTCTGGCGGCGCATCGGCTTGCCGGTGCTGGCGCCCTTCATCGGCGCCGGCTTCGTGCTCGCATTCACGTGGTCGATCGGCATCTTCGGCATCGCCTACGCCCTGGCCGGGCAGTCGGCAGCGCTGCCGATCAAGCTGATCACGCTCCAGATCGGCCAGTCGCTGGCCGACGACGCGGTGCACGGTCCCGAGCGCGCAGCGGTTCTGTCGGTCGTGCTGATGGTGCTCGCCATCGGCGCCCTGCTCATCTACCGCCGGCTTACTGGCAGAGGCACGCGCTGGCTGGCGTCCGGGCTCGATCGCGCACCGATCCCACGGCACGTCCCACGGCGCGCGATGGGCGGAGGCGGTGGCGCATTGCGCCGGTTGCCCTCTTCTCCGCCTTTGCCCTCTACCTGTGTGTGCCCATCGTTGCCGTCGCGCTGTACTCGGTCGCGACGCGCTGGACGGCGAACGTGCTGCCCGACGGCTACACGCTGGCGCACTGGATAGAGACGTTCAGCAGCGCGCGCGTCCTGTCGGCATTCGCCACGTCGCTGACGCTGGGCGCCTGGACGACCGTGCTCGTGCTCGTCCTGACCGTGCCCGCGGTCTACTGGGCGCGGACGCGCAATCCGCGCATCCGGCCGGTGCTGGAGGCAGCCGCGGTGATCCCGTTCGCGCTGCCCTTCGTGGTCATTGGCTTTGCCCTGCTCCACTTCAGTGGCGTGTTCGCTCCAGGACTGCAGGGGACCTACCCGCTGCTGGTGCTGGCCTACGTGGCGATCAGCTTCCCGTTCGCCTACTGGGCGATCGACGGGGCAATGGCCGCGGCAGACGTGCGTCGCCTGAGCGAGGTGGCTGCCGCGTGCGGCGCTTCGCAGTGGCAGACCCTGCGCCGTGTCGTGCTGCCCAACATCAGCGCCGGCATCACCACCGCAGCGCTGCTCGTCTTCGCCCTGGCCATCGGCGAGTTCGCGCTGGTCAAGGTGCTCGCCTCGTCGGTCATGACCATTCCCGTCTGGAGCGCGTCCGCGATCATCGCGACGGGCGGCAGCTTTGCCCCGCTATCGGTCGTGACCACCGTCGTCTTCGCGCTCCTGTTCGTGCTCTCCGCCGCGGTTGCGTACGTCAATCGCGGCCGCATCACGCAGCAGCTGCCGGGCATGGCCGACGGTGGCGTGGCGGCCGGTCAGTGAGCGGCTCATGAGCGAGATCACATTGACCGGCGTGACCAAGACGTTCGGCGCCGTGCGCGCCCTGGACGATGTGTCACTCGAAGTGGCCGAGGGTGAGCTGCTCGCCCTCCTTGGTCCATCCGGCTGCGGCAAGACAACGCTGCTGCGCATCGTGGCCGGGCTTGAGCAGCCCGACTCGGGCCGCGTGCTGATCGGCGGCACGGACGTCACCCGGCGCCCAACTCGCGAGCGGCCCATAGGCCTCGTATTCCAGAGCTACGCCCTGTTCCCCAACCTGACGGTGCGGCAGAACATCAGCTTCCCGCTCGAGGTGCGCCGCCGGCCCCAGGCGGAGATCCGCGCCCGGGTGGACGAGCTGCTCGACCTTGTCCGCCTGGGTACGCAGGCCGACAGGTTCCCGAACCAGATCTCAGGTGGACAGGCGCAGCGCTGCGCTCTGGCGCGCGCCCTGGCGCCCGATCCCCAAGTGCTCCTGCTCGATGAGCCGCTTTCGGCCCTCGACATGATCGTCCGCACCCACCTGCGCGACGAGATTAGGCGCGTCCAGCAGCAGGTCGGCACGACGACCGTGTACGTCACCCACGACCAGTCCGAGGCGCTGGCGATCGCCGACCGCGTGGCGGTCATGAATCACGGGGTGATCGAGCAGGTTGGCCCGCCGCGCCACGTTTATGGCCGGCCCATGACCGAGTTCGCGGCCACCTTCGTGGGCAACCGCAACGCAATCGAGGTCGACATCGTGGACGGCCGGGTCCGGCTCGGCGGACTCTTCGACGTCGCCGCGCCAGAGGCGACGAACGGACGTCGTCGTGGCCTACTTCGCGCCCGAAAGCGTGGAGGTTGGCAGCTCGAGGCCGCGCCGGCCGGCGCGATGCCCGCCGTCGTCGAGGAGGTCGGCTTCCAGGGTGCCCTTACCCGCGTTGCGCTTGCCGCCGATGTGGACGGTCGGCGTCTGCGCATACAGGCCGACCTGCCCAGCCGGCAGGCAGTCGATCTGGTGGTCGGCTCAGAAGTGGGCGCGCGAGTCGAACCCGGCGGAGGTGAGCAGCTTTACCAGGTCCTCCCAAGCCGCCACCGAATGAGCGCCTCCCGCGCAGGCGCCTGCATTTCGAAGCGCGACTGGGCAATCTCCTGCTGCGCGAGCAGCTTCCAGCGGGCTGAGCGCTACTCGTCCCCTGACCCGGATGCGCCAGGTGCGCTGGCGGAGGCAAGTCCGAGCGACTGAGCCAGGGCGCGCGCCTGCGGCTCGAAGGCTGCGTCCTCTGCGTCGAGCGGCAGGCCCTTGGGTCTCACCGGCGTGCGGTTGGCGTCGATCGCATAGATCCGGCCGTCCTGGTCGCGCAGGATGTCCAGCTCGCCGTACTCGAGCCCGATGGCGGCGGCAAAGCGAAGGAGCGTGGCCACCTCATCGGTCGACAGGTTGTCTTCCGTGGGCAGTGGCTCGGTCAGCTCCGTGCCCTTGAACCACTGCGGATAGGGTCGCCATTTGGCGTAGGTGAACACGATTTGGCTGCCGATGATCACCGCGCGCAGCTGAAGAATGCGCTGCTCGTCCACGCGCGCGTCGACGAGGCGCTGATAGACCATCCCCGGGCGCGGCTGGACCGGTCCCTGGAGCACGCGACCGGCGTGCATGCCGTTCACGTCCGGCTTCTCGACCAGATCCCCCGTGGTCGTCAGCGGATCGACGGTGATCGAGTAGCCGGCGACCTCCCCCCAGATCCGGTCCACGGTGCTCTTGGCGATGTCCAGGCAGCGCCCGTTTACCGCATCGGCCGGCAGCCGCCGTTGTTCAGCGGGCGAGAACCACGTGCCGGTGTCCCAGGCGATCGTCGGCGGGCCAGGTTTCGGCGAATGACCGATCCGCACCGGGAAACGGGCCAGGATGTGGGCCATCGACGAGTTCGGACCGGGTCGCATGGGGAAGAAGTTGATCGTGGGCGCGTGCGCCGGCTGGCGCGAGTTGTGGCCGCGGGCGTGGAGCACGGCCTGCGCCCAACGCCGAGCGCGGCGCAGGCCGATACGCCCCCGCCACGGGTCGGGCAGCGAGCGATAGATGGGCAGCCGCGCCGGCATCAGTTGTGCGCTTCCGCGTAGCCCAACCGCGCCAGCCCGTCCGCGAAAGGCGTGAAACGCGCCAAATGCTCGTCGGTCAGCAGCTGCCGCCACGCGCCGACCCGCCCCTCGCGCACAGCGCGGTGGCCGCTGCGCACATCTCGCTCGCGGAAGATGCCCTGGCTGCCCATCGCATCCTCCTCGGCGCGCATCCGCTCCAGCGAGCAGCGCTCGATGACCTGCTCAGCTCGTTCAGCGTCCAGCTCGTGACCCATCCAGTCGGCGATGCGCATCAGCCACACCTGCGGGTCTGCGCGCAGGTCTTCATAGCGCACGCGCAGGACATCGGCGCGACCGAGGTCAGATGCGGCGAGCCAGCTGGTGAGATGCTCCTGCCAGGTCCCGTGACCGTCGATTCTTCCGGCGATCAGCGCATCGAGGTAACGCCCGAAGCTGGCTTCGACGTCATCCCCCGCCCGCAGCTCGATCCGCCCGGTGCGCTGCAGGAAGTGGAAGTAGGAGATGGCCACGTCGCGCGGATCGCGCACCAGGTGGATGACCCTGCCGTAGATGGGCATGAACCTCTCGTGCGTCTTGATCAGCCTTCCTGTGCCACCCAGAACGCGCGGCGACGCGCGGTGCTGGCCGACATACGGAAACGTCTGCCTGACGTTGGCGAAGCTGGCTTCACCGGTGAGCATCTCCACGATCAGCCAGCGCATGTACATCGAGCCTGAACGGGGGTAGGCGGCGCAGAAGATGTCGTCCCCACTCAAACCGCGATGGGCCATCGTGATCTTCAGCAGATGGCGCACCGGCGAGCGACGATAAAGCCTGCGCACAAGCCCTCCCCCGCCAGCGCCACGCGCGAGCGGCCCGCCCTCAGCGAGCGAGGACGACCCGGTTCCTACCCTCACGCTTGGCACGATATAGCGCGCGGTCGGCCTCAGCGAGGAGGTCCTTCACATCATCGTCGCGCCCATCGGCCACGGCAACTCCGATCGAAACCGTGATGCGCTCGGCAATACCCAGATCGCTGGTGTCGAGCGCGCTGATCTGGGTGCGCACGCGCTCAGCCACCTCGAGCGCCTGCTCGGGACTTGCCCGACGGAGCACGACGGCGAACTCCTCGCCGCCGTAGCGCGCGGGGGTGTCGTCCGCGCGAACTGCGTCGAAGATTGCCTGCGCCACGGTCCGCAGCACGCTGTCGCCCAGTGCGTGGCCGTAGCGGTCGTTGAGCCGCTTGAAGTGGTCCAGGTCGATCATCAGCGCGCCAACCCGGTCCATCGACCGCCGGCGTGGACCGACCGACGCGAGCAGGTCCTCCAGGTAGCGCCGGTTGGGTAGGCCGGTCAGGGCGTCGATGTTGGCCCGGATCTCGGCCTCCTCGAAGGCAAAGGCGCGGGCCAGGGCGGCCGACAGCTCGCGCGCGGAGAACTCGAGCAGCTGGCGGTCGTTGTCGGCCCACTCGCGGTCGCCGCGGCGCGAGAGGATCAGGGCGCCAACGATGTCCGGGCCGGCGACGAGCGGCGCCGCGAGCGTGTTGGACAGCGCATACACGGAGCCCAGCTGGGCCGCAAGATCATCGGCCACGGCTTGCGCGCTACGGCGCTGGGTCACGCCCGGGCGTCGCAGTCGGCGCGGTTGCTGCCCGGCCGGGCGAGCAGGATCGAGAACCCCGGCAGGCAGGATCGAGCGTGACGGGGGCACCACGCCGCGGCTGGACACGAGCGTCGTTTCCACCACGCGATGGACCGGGCGCAGCCGGGCGACGACGATGTGGTCCGTGTCGGCGGTGCGGCGCAGCTCCTCGACGATCGACTCCACGATCGCCTCGGGCGAGCGGGAGCGCGACATGCCCTGGACCATGCGCGTCATGCCCGCCTCGCGTGCCTCGCGGCCGCTGCTCAGCCGGCGGTCGGTGCGGTACACGAAGCCGAGCGCGACGGCCAACACCAGAACGGCAATGAGCTGCACACCGATAAGTGGATCGGCCGGCGCGCGCGCTAGCGCGACCAGCACGGCGAGCGCCAGGACGACCAGCGCCCCTCCGAGCAGCCATTGCGCGCGACCCAGGAGATGCCGATCGCGCTCTTCGCCCGACGCGACGATGGCGCCGTACGCCCTGCCACGCGGGAGCGCCACTCCGATCCCGGTCGGCTCGTTATGAGATCCGGCCGCGGCGTCGGGCGGACCCGGTGAGATCCGGACCTCCGGAGTCGCCGCCCTGACCGGGATGCTCATGCCGGTCAAGCATCACCGTGCCAGGCAGCACTGTCGAGAGTCGAATAAGTACCAGTCCGGATAGGTCCTGAGCATTGCGGTCAGGAGCGCGGGCATCCGAATCAGCGCCCTTGCGCGACCCACCTGTAGACGTCGACATGCTCGTCGGCCACGTCCTGCCACGACCGCGAGCCGGCGCGCGCGAGACCTGCCGCGGCGAGGCTCGCGCGCTGGCGCATGCCCTCATCCAGCCCGCGCGCGATGGCGCCGACGTCGAGCGGGTCGACCAGCAACGCAGCTCCGCCGGCTGCCTCGGGCACCGCCGTCGAGTCCGACGCCACCACCGCCGCGCCACGGGCCATCGCATCGAGCACGGGCATCCCGAAGCCCTCGTACACAGACACGTAGGCCGACACGCCACATAGCCCAATGAGCGCGTCCAGGTCAGCCTCGCCCTGGTAACCGGACACGATCACCCGGTCGCGGTGAGGGCTGCTGTCGATGCGCTCCAGGATGGGCTGGTACTGCCAGCCAGGGGCGCCCACGAGCACGAGCTTCAGATCGGGCCAAGCGCCGGCAAGGCGCTCGAAGGCGGCCACCAGACGGACCAGGTTCTTGCGTGGCTCGAGCGTGCCCACAGCCAGCACGTACTGGTGCGGCAGCAGGCCGAGACTGCCGATGAGCGACTCGGCCGCCGGTCGGTCGAATGACGCAGCGCGAGGCGTGGGGGCGTGGGCGATGACCGTGACTCGACGCGGCGACACGCGCAGGCGGGCCAGCTCACGACGGGTGAACTCGGACGGCACCACTATCGCCTGTGCGCGTGCCAGCGCAGCGAGCATGACCGGGACCGTCAGCCGTCGTGCGAACGGATGAGTGCGCGGCATGCGCAGGAGCGACAGGTCGTGGACGGTGACCACGTACGGCACGCGTGAGAGCAACGGCGCGGCGGCATTGGTGTAGTGGCAGAAGTTCGCTCGTGCCCGCCGCGCCTGGCCGCCTGCATGGCGCTGCAGCCAGACGTGATAGTTCGAACCGACGAACGGCAGCTTGTTGGCCGTTCCCACCCGGTCGAGCAGCGCCGCATCGTCCCGGACCCCGATCAGCGTCAGCCGGTCGTCGAGACGACGTGCCAGCCCGACGGCCACGTTTGCAGCGTACATGCCAATACCCGCAGGCTGGCCACGCACCGGACCAACATCGAAGGCCAGTCGCCAGTCGCTGCCATGCTCTGTCACCCGCCAAGCATGAGAGATCTAGCGATCGGGGGCGCACGCCGGGTACTCGGTGCGCGTCCCCATCGCGTGAGGGCGAACCGTGCGAGGATGCCGAAGGCGGCTGAACAGAGAACATCTTGAGCACAACCGGCAACGAGGCACCGTGGCAACCGAGAAGCTCCCAATCACGACCCTGATTCCCACCATCCGCGGCTGGCCTGCGGCGCGCCGGGCGATCGAGCTCGTAGTCGGGCAGACGCTCAAGGCCGGCGGTGAGGTCATCGTTGCTGACGGCAGCGGCCGGGCCGCGCCCGACAGGTACATCGAGCCAAGCCAGGGGGTGACCTGGATGTCGATGCCCGGCGCCTCTGTCTTTCAGCTGCGCATGGCCGGCTACGCCGCCGCGCGTGGCGAGGTTGTGGCGGTCACGGAGGACCATTGCCACGTTGCCGACGACTGGGTCGAACGCGTCCTGGCGGCGCACTCAGAGCATCCCGAAGCCGCTGTCGTGGGCGGCGCCATCCTGAATGGGACGGACACGAAGCTCGTCGACTGGGCCGCGTTCATGCTCACCCAGGGCCCGTTCATGCCGCCTCTGGCCAACGGTCCGGCCGCGCGTGTGTCGGGACCGGCGAACGTCTCGTACAAGCGCCACGTGCTGCAGCGCCTGAGCGGGGATGAGCTGCATGGCGTGATCGACTTCCTGGAGCTGCCCGACGCGGTCCAGGGAGCGGGCCTGGTCAATGACGACACGATCCGCGTCGTCCACCACCAGTCGCAGGGCTTCTGGGGCACGTCGCTGGCGGAGTTCGATAATGGCCGCACGATCGCCGGCTACAGGCGCCGCAAGATCGACCGAGGAGACGTCCTGCGCATCCTGCTGTCGCCGCTGCTGCCTGTCTATCGGAGCGTCCGTGCGCTGCGCATCGTGGGCGACAAGGAGCGTCCGGCGGGCGTTCGCGCCAAGGCAGCGCCGGCCCACCTCTGGCTGCAGTACTGCGCCATGGCCGGCGAGCTGATCGGCTACGCGGCGGGCCCGGGCGGCAGTCCACGCCGGCTCTTCTAGACGCCGCCGGCATGGACCAGCCAACGCTTTCGATCGTCATCGGCACGGGCGAGGGCTGGCCGTACCTGCGCGAGCTGATCAACGCAATCCGTGCCGACTCGGAGCGCGTGGGCGCAGAGATCGTCGTCGCTGACAGCAGCAGCAACGCGGCCCCGGATTCGGCGGAGGTTGGCCCTTCCGTGCGCTGGCTGAAGTTCGGGGCGCCCTCGGTCTTCGCGCTCTATGCCCTGGCCCTGCGTGAGACGCGGGCGCCGGTGGTGGCCACGACCGAGGACCACGCGATTCCACGCGCGGGGTGGGTTGGCGCCATCCTGCGCGCACATGATGAGCATCCCGAGGCCGCGGCAATCGGCGGCGCCATCGAGAACGGATCGACGAGCACCCTGCTCGATTGGGCAAGCTACTTCACCACGCAGGGATTGCACATGGCGCCGCTGGGCGATGACCAGGTTCCGGTCACGACGAACGAAGCGAACGTTTCCTACAAGCGCTGGGCGGTCGAACGGCTCGATGACAACGACGGCCTGGGCTTCATGGCCATCCTGCACAACCAACGCCTGGCCCAGAGCGGCGCGATCCTGCGCGTCGATGACCGAATCGTCGTTGACCACATGGAGACGATCGGCTTCCGCGCCCAGACCGCGATTCACTTCCACAACGGTCGTTCGATCGCCGCGTTCCGGCGCCGTGCCGGGATGGGCGGTGAGGAGTGGCTGCGCATGGCCGTGTCCCTGGCACTGCCCTGGTGGCGGACCATCCGAACCGTGCGCATGGGCCTGGGCAAGGGCAGGCTGCGCCGCGAGTTGCTGGCCAGCGCGCCATGGGCGTTGTGGCTCGAGCTAAGCCAGGGCGTGGGCCACCTCGTTGGCTACGCGACTGGCCCGGGCGATAGTCCCGGTCACATGCGCTAGATAGTTGGCCCCATATTCGGACGAGGTCGCGGTCGTCCACGACTATTTCGTGCAGGACGGTGGTGGCGAGAGGATGGCCATCGAGCTGACCCGGCTGCTGCCGACGGCTCGCGTCTACACGTCCTTCTTCGACGCCGCGACCTTCGGCGCGCGCATTGATCCGGCGCGCGTAATCACGTGGCCCCTGCAGGGGCGTGTCAGCGCTCACCACTTCCGCGGGCTGGTACAGCTGTATCCGTTCTACTTCAGCGGGTTGGACCTTCGTCACACGCGACTGGTGGTAAGCAATTCCTCCGCGTTCGCCAAGGCCGTGCGCACCTCGGCGCGCGGACTCCACATCAGCTACATCCACACACCGATGCGCTTCGCGTACGACGCCAACGCGTACCTCGACCGCTCCAGCTTTGGGCTCGTCGGACGGGCCGCCGCGCTCACGTTGCGCGGACCGCTTGCAGCGTGGGACCGAAGGACTGCAATGAGACCTGACCTCCTGGTCGGCAACTCGTACAACGTCCGGGAACGGATCCGTCATAGATGGGGGCGCGAGGCAGAGGTGATCTACCCGGCCGTAGACGTCGATGAGTTCACGCCGTCCGGGCGCGACGATGGATACCTGCTCATCGCGGCACGCCTGCTCGCCTATCGGCGCATAGACGTCGCCGTGCGCGCCGCCACGGCCATGCGCCGCCAGATGATCGTTGTCGGCGATGGGCCGGAGCGCGAGCGGCTGGAGCGCATGGCCGGCCCGACGGTGCGTTTTGCCGGCTGGCTGGACCGCGCGGAGCTGATCGACCTCTTCGAACGGTGCCATGCCTACGTCGTGCCCGGTGAAGAGGACTTCGGCATCGCCCCGGTGGAAGCGATGGCGGCCGGCAAACCGGTCGTCGCGCTGGCTCGTGGCGGTCTGCGCGAGACCGTCATCGATGGCGTGACGGGAGTGCTGTACTCGGATCCCTCGCACGCCGGCCTCACTGGGGCACTCGAGCGCCTGGACGGCATCGCCTTCGACCCGCAGGCCATCCGCCATCACGCGGAGCGGTTCGGGCGGCCGCGCTTCTTCAAGCAGTGGCGCGCCCTTCTCAACCGGAATGGCGTGGAGCGGTCGCTCTACAACGGCCAGCCATGAGCAGCGCGCGATCGCGCCTGGTTGCCGTTGGATGCGCGCTCGCGCTCCTGTCCGGTTGCGCCCAAGCGTTCAGCAGCCAGCGCGGTGGCGTGGTGATCGACCCCTGGCCCGGTGGCGCCGGGCGCCTGGACGACGCGTTGCTGCCCAGTGGGTTCGCTGACGAGCTCGTGGTCGGCGGAATCAGGCAACCCACGGCAGTACGCTGGCTGCCGAGCGGAGAGCTGCTTGTGGCCGAGCAGCGCGGTGTCCTCACGGCCTACCCCGACAATGGCCGGGGCGCGCCAGTCCAGCTCGTCGATCTGCGCACACAGGTCTTCAACCGATCCCAGGACGGGCTGCTCGGGCTGGCCGTCGATCCCGACTTCGAGCGGCGTCCCTTCGTCTACCTGGCCCACACACTCGACGCCCGGATCGGCGGCCAGGCCCCGCTCTACGGACGACCGGAAGCTGACCAGGACGAGTGCAGTGGCGGTCGCTCCGACTGCCCTGCCGGGGCGCGCATAGTTCGGATCACGATCGCCGGCCCGAGTGCCGGTACTGAGCAGGTGTTGGTCGAGGACTGGTGCATGTCCAGCCGCAACCACACGATAGGCACGCTTGCCTTCGCGCCTGACGGGACATTGTTTGCGGGTGGCGGCGACGGGGCGGACGGCGAGGTCCTTGATTACGGCCAGCTCGGCGCACAGCCCAACAGCTGCGAGGACCCGGGCGTAGTGATCGGAGCGCCTGACACCGCCGAAGGCGGCTCACTGCGCAGTCAGGACCTGCGCACCGCGGGCGATCCGACCGGTCTCGCCGGCACGATCATTCGCATAGATCCCGACAGCGGCGAGGCGCCGGACGACAACCCACTCAGCGCTGAAAGCGACTCCAACGCGCGGCGTATTGTGGCCTACGGCCTGCGCAACCCATTTCGCTTCACGTTCAGACCGGGTACCTCAGAGTTGTGGATCGCGGACGTTGGCTGGCGGCGATACGAGGAGATCAATCGAGTGGCGGACGCGCTCGCCGGACCAGTGCCCAACCTGGGCTGGCCGTGCTTCGAGGGGCCCGAGCGACAGACCGAGTTCGATGCGCTGGGGGTCACGATGTGCGAAGAGATCTATGCGGACGAGCCGGCCGCACTCACGTTCCCGTATGCCAGCCTCGCCCATTCGGAGCCACGCCAGGGAGGGTGCGCTGCCGGCGGGACGGCGATCAGCGCCGTTGCCTTCTACGGCGCGCACATGTTCCCGGCAGCGTTTCAAGGGGCGCTTTTCCTGGGTGATGCTCAGCGGCGGTGCCTGTGGGTGATGAGCTCCGGAGACGACGGCTTGCCAGATCCCCACACGGTGCGCGAGTTCGTGATCGGCGCCGCTCCAGTCGATGCCCAGGTCGGGCCCGACGGGGCGCTCTACTACGTCGATTACATTGCCGGCGAGATCAGACGCGTCACCTACCGAGTCCCGGGCGGCGGCGCGTGATCCATCTGCAGTCCGGTCCAGCTGATCGCGTGCGCCTGCTCGTCGTGCACCCGCGCGACCTCGCCGCGCCCACCCAGGGCGGCATCCAGACTTTCCTGCATGACCTGGTCAAGTACGCACCGGACGACTTCGACATCACGATTGCCGGCGTCACCGCCGATCGCCGGGCTCGTCCCATCGGCCGCCTGCGCGAGCTGTCCATCGAGGGCCGCCGGGCATGGACACTGCCGCTCGCGCCACAGGGCAGGATGTCGCTCAACCCGCTTGACCTGGTCCGCATGGCCCGTGCCCAACTGGTCCTGCGGCGCATGATGCGCGACCGCCAGACCATCCTGCAGGTCCACCGGCCGTACCGCAGGATCCTCCTCGCCGGTCACCGCGGGCCGCGTGTCCAGTTCGTGCATCTCGACCTGCGTGCCTGGCCCGGTCCGTCCGGCTGGGCCCGGTTCAACCGCCTGTACCAGCCGTTCTCGCACGGCCAGCTGCTGGGCATGGCCAAGGTTTTCGTGGCCAACGAGCCCGGCGTTGAGCTGCTCAAGCGTGATCGGCCCGAGATCGCCGAACGGGTCGAGTTTCTGCCCGTGTGGTACGACGGACAGGTGTTCCGGCCACCCGTATCGGGCGAGCGGGCCGAGCGGCGCGCGGCACTCGCCGCCACCATCGGCGCAGCGCCATTCGACGACGGTGAGGCGCTGGTCCTGGTCTGCGGACGGCTGGACGACAACAAGGATCCGACGCTCGCCGTGGAGGCTTTCGCCCGACTCGTGGCGGACGGAACGCGCGCCCGACTGCTGATCGCGGGCGACGGGGAGGAAAAGGCTGCCGTCATGGCTCGGCTGGGCGAGCTGGGTATGTCCGGCCAGGCACACCTGATGGGCGACCTGAGTCGCGATGAGCTGGCCACCACGATGCGCGCCACGGACGCCTTGCTGCTCACCTCGCACGCGGAAGGCGGCGGGCCACGCGTCGTGCTAGAGGCGCTTGCCAGCGGCGTTCCGGTTGTTGCCACGACCGTGGGCGACGTGGCGCGTACGGTGACAACAGGCGTCAATGGCTGGTTGACCGACGGGCGCGATCCTGCCGCTCTGGCACGAGGGCTGGCGTGGGCGATCGAGCAACCGCGCGCGGAAGTCGCACGGGCCGCCATCGAAGCTGTCGCCCCCTACTCGGCCACGAACGTGCTCAAGCGGGTGTACGACGTCTACCGCGCGCTTGCCCGAGATGGCAACGCGGCATCGCGCCGCGCAAACGTCAGCCCGAGCTAGCTGGCGCCCACCCTGCGCCAAGGCGCAGGACCTGGCGATCCTTGACGACTCGGCCGCGCACCGAGTTGACGGTGTCGACCACGAGCGCGGCGGCGCCGTAGACACGCGCCCAGTCGACCGCCCGGTGTCCGACCAGCGCGACGATCAAGTCGCTTTCCGCCAGCAGCCGGTCAAGCTGCTGCGACTCGTAGTCCGTGCCGTCGGCGTCAGTGAAACGCTCGACGTGCGGATCGTGGTAGGCGACGCGGGCGCCACGTCGCGCCAGCTCGGCGATCACGGTCGCCGCCGGCGCGTTGCGCGCGTCGCCAACGTCGGCCTTGAAGGCGACGCCGATGACGCCCACGGTCACGCCCGCCAGCGCGCTACCGCGATCGTCGAGCGCCTGCTGGGCCAGGTCGGCAACGTGGAAGGGCATCTGCGTGTTGATGTCGCCGGCGAGCTCTACGAAGCGGTCGTCGAGGCCGAACTGGCGCGAGCGCCAGGCGAGGTAGTACGGGTCGACCGGGATGCAGTGCCCGCCAACGCCCGGCCCCGGCCGGAAGGGCATGAACCCGAACGGCTTGGTCGACGCTGCGTCGATTACCTCCCAGACATCCAGACCCATCCGCTCGCACAGCAGGGCCAGCTGGTTGACCAGCGCGATGTTCACGTTGCGGAAGACGTTCTCGAGTAGCTTGGCCATCTCGGCGGCGTCGGTCGAGGTGAGCTCGTACACCTCGCCGCCCAGGCGGCGGAAAAGCGCCGCGGCGCGCTGCGTATCGGCCGCGGCCAGCCCCCCGACGAGCCGCGGCAGTGACGCACTGACGCGCCCGCTCTCGCCCGGACTGATGCGCTCGGGCACAAAGGCAAGGGCGAAATCGCGGCCGGCAACCAGGCCGCTCTGCTCGAGCTGCTCGCGGAAAGGGCCACTTGTGGTGCCCGGCCATGTCGTGGACTGGAGCACCACCAGCTGGCCCGACTTGAGCGAAGCCGCGATCGTGCGCGCCGCGCTCAACACGGCGCCAAGGTCCGGTTCGCGCTGCTCGTCAATGGGCGTCGAAACACAGACGACGATCGCGTCCACGCTGCCCAGCCCGTCCTCATCCGGCGCCGCGAAACGGAGCCCGCGCGCGACCGCCGCGCCGAGCTCCTGCTCGGATACGTCGTCGATCGGTGACCGGCCGGCACGCAACGTGGCCAACCGCTCGAGGTTGCCGTCATAACCCGTGACCTGCAGGCCCGCCTTGGACAGTGCGATCCCGAGCGGCAGGCCGACGTAGCCCAGGCCGATGATCGCGACGCTTCGCTCCATCGCTGGAGATTACCGGCGCGGACGACCTTGGGCGATCCCGCCCGGACCGCCACCGGTCGCCACTACCATTCCGTTCGATGCCGGCAGCAAGGGGCGATATCAGCCTCGAACAGACGATTGGCGCCGGGCGCGACCTGAGTGGTCAGGTCACCGCCTTCGTGACCACCGTGGGCGCGCTCACCTTCGCCGATTGCATTCGCCACCTGGAGGAGCAGGACGTCCGCGTGCGGTTCGAGGTGATCGATGGCGTTGCGCCACTGCCCGCCGCGCTGCAGCTGATGCTCGATCGGTGCGCGACCCGCTACTTCGTGCAGGTGGACGAGGACATGCTCCTCGAAAGTGACGCGATCGGCCGGCTGTACGACCTGATCGAAGCCGAGTACCCCAACGTGGGACTGCTCGTGGGACGGCTGCACGACCCCCACTTGGGGCGCTGGATCGAGGGCGTCAAGATCCATCGCCATGACTTCAGCAGCAAGTTCCCATGGAATGCCTATGCCAACGTGCTCGAGCGCAATGCCGCGATGTTCGCGGCCGGATATCGCGTGGCGCGCCGGCCGCTCGAGGAATCGGGCCAGCGGATGATCTTCGGCATGCACGTGGTGGGCACCGATCCGCGAACGATTTTCGATCGCTACCGCGACCTGGAGCTGCTCCGGATGGACAACCCGGACCAGATGGACTGGTTCGCCGTCTACGGCGAAGAGTTCACGCGTCGCCTGGCCGATCAGCCGGACGAGATCGACTTCTACGCCCTGATGGGCATCCTCGCCGCCAGCGTGCGCGGCCGGCCGGCCAATGCCGAGCAGCCGATAAAGGACTTTCGTCGTCCACCAGATGCTGCCTTCGTCGGCGCCGCCCAGCTATGGGCTGCGCTGCGCGGCCCGCAGCCACGCTAGCCCCGCACGCTATGGACCGTGAGCGGCTCGACCAATCGCTGGGGCCGGACCTGGCCACGCTCGTTGCCAGCCATCCCGCCCGACTCGTGGGCGCGCGGATGATCACCGGACTGCGCGCCAAGCTGCTCGATCGCCAGACGTTCCGCCTTCGATTCGCGGGCGGGCTGGTGCTCAAGGGCAGGCGCCTCGATCGGGAAGAGGACGCACGTCGAATTGACGAGCTGACGCGCCGGCTTGATGGACGCTGGTTCACGCCGCCGATTGCGCGCCACGGCGCCGCGCTGCTGGAGCCGTGGGTCAACGGTGTGACGCTCGATCGCCATGGGCCCACGCCGACGCTGCTGCGTGAGTGCGGGCAGGCGCTGGGATCGGTCCATGCCGTGCAGGAAGACCTCGAGGGCCACGTTCAGGGCTGGCAGCCTGATGGCCGGCTGGCCAACGTTGTGCTGCGCCTGGAACGCCTGGCCACGCAAGGGGCGCTGTCGGCCAGGATGTCGCGACGCCTGGCTGGCATCGCCCGCGCCGAGCTGCCCGGAAGTGCCGCGACCGGCATCGTCCATCGCGATCTCATGCCGCGCAACGTGATCATCGACGCCTCCGGCGCGCCGCGCGTGGTCGACAACGGTTCGATCAACTTGGGTGCGCATGACTTCGACCTGGCGCGAACGGCTTACCTGTGGCCCATGGCCGGCGAGCACGAGGACGAATTCCGCGCCGGTTACGCGGATTCAGCCGGCCGCTCTCCCGTGCCTTCCCGGTTCTGGATGATCGACGTCCTTGCGGACGTGGCCCTGTTTCGGCTGCTGAGCGGGGCGCGCGGAGTAAGCCGGCCGATCAGGCTGCTGCGCGAGATGGCGGCCCCGGCGTGAGCAGCCCGGTCCGGTTCACTTTCGATGACACCGCCCTGGAGGTGACCGCCGACGACGCTCCCCTGGCCTGGCTGGAATTTTTCCTGCGGCCGTGGTTTGCCCCAGCGGGCAGCCAGGCGGCCGGCACCGTCAGGCTGGTCGTCGACCCCGACCGTCACGAGGCAATCCTGCGCACGGCCGGTGGCTCTGCCACAGCCGGCCAGGACGTGCCCTGCTTCGTGCTCGACAGTGGCCTCGTCAGCCTGCCGAGCCTGGGCAGCCTCGATGGGCGCCACTGGATCCTTGACGAGGCATTCAGCGCGGTTTATGGCGTGGAGGCAGGGGCCGTGGAGATCGTCGTCAGGGCGGACGGACCGGGCGCGCGCGTGGCGCTCATGCGCGTCGTGCGCGAGCTGACGATGGTCGACCAGCGCCGGCGCGGCAATGTCGTGCTGCACTCGTCCGCCGTCGCGCACGATGGCCGCTCTATCGCGTTCTGCGGTCCAAAGCGGGCAGGCAAGTCGAGCATGCTGCTGCACAGCCTGGCCGCTCCCGGCGCCGAGTTCGTGGCCAACGACCGGGCCGTTGCTTCCCTGGGCGACGACGGCCGCCTCGTGCTGCGCGGCCTGCCCACGATCGTCTCATTGCGCGCCGACACGCTGAGCCGCTTCCCGGACGTGGCCCGCCATGTGCGCGCCGCGCCGGACAGGCACTGGCTGACCGCAGACGAGTCAAGCCGTCGCACCGCCCGGCCCTGGGCGGACACCGAGCGCGCCGTTGACCTGGCGCCGGCGTCGTTGTGCAGGCTGCTCGATGTCGAGCCCCGAGCCGATGCCCCGCTGGGCGCGCTCGTTCTGCCCATGATCGACCCGACGGCGGCGGGACTGGAGCTGGTCGCCGCTTCACCCACGTCCGCCCTGACGCAGCTGCGCGCCGGGCTGGTCGGCGCGGCCCTGGGCGACGTGCCGGTGTCGGCGCTCGCCGGGGACCAGCATCCGCCAACGGAGGCCGAACGCGAGGCTCAGGAGATGACCCTGGTCGCGCTGTCGCGGCTGCCGGTGTACAGCGCGCGCGTCGGAAGCGCCGCGTTTGTCAGCGAGTGGCCCGGCCAGCGTCTGCTGCGCCGCGCCGCCTGACCAGCCGGGCCAATGCCGCTCGTCAGCGCGCCCTCTCGCTCGTATCTCCCCGGACAGTTGGGCACGAATCTGCTCCGGGCAGCGCTGCTCGACGGGGAGCCGGCCGCCCGGGCGTGGGCCGCGGCACGCCCAGAATTCCTCGTGCCTGCCCGGCAGCGCGCGCCCCAGGTGCGCTGGATGACACCACTCCTGGCGCAGAACCTGGAACGCCAGGGCATCCACGACGAGCTGCTTGTCGAGATGCTGGCGGAACGCGAGCTGACGGCCGAGCGCAACGGTCGCCTTTTCGAGCACGTCGCACAGCTCGTGCTGGCGCTCGAGTCGGCCGGCATCCAGGTGATGCTGCTCAAGGGTGCGGCGCTGGTCGCCGGCAACGCCACTGCTTCGTCCGTGCGACCGATGAGCGACGTCGACATCCTGGTGCCCCAATCCACCGCTCGCCGCGCGTGGCAGATCACAGTCGATGCGGGCTGGACGCCACGTCACGAGGTCACCGACTGGTTCGTGCAGGTGAAGCACGCTGCACACCTGGCCGATGAAGACGGGTGCCAGCTCGACCTGCACTGGTACGTGTTCGAGGATTCCTGCGCGCCCGGGATCGACGCCGGCATCTGGCTGCGCAGCGTCCCGGCCCAGATCGGCACCATCGCCGTGCGCCGCCCATCGGCCGCCGATGCGCTGCTTCACGCCTGCGTCCACGGTGCGCGCTGGACGCGCACGCCCGGAATACGCTGGGCGACTGATGCCTACCAGGTCATGACGACGCGCGACGTGGACTGGTCTGTCGCGATTTCCGAGGCACGTCGGCGTGCATTCGTGGTTCGCTTCCGCTCCACCCTGCGCTACCTGCGCCGTACGCTGGCGGCACCAGTGCCGGTGGAGGTCGAACGCGAACTGGGCGCGACTGGCGCAGGCTTCGTGGAGCGCCTCGAGCATGCCGCCCTGGCCCACGAGCAGAAGCGGCTGGGTGCGCTGCCGTCCTATTTCTTCGCCTTCCACCGCGCCCACCGCCATGAGCTGCCTGAAGCGCTGCTCGACTTTCCGGCATACCTCGCCGCGGCGTGGGGGGTGGACACCCCGGCTGACCTGGCACGAGCTGCCATTGCCCGAGCGCAGTCACGGCTGCGCGGCGCGCAGGAGGTGCCGTGAGCGTCACGCCCGCGGCCAGCATCGTCATGCCGCTGCGCGTCCAGCGTGACGACTGGCTCGAGCAGAGCGTCAGATCGGCCCTCGAGCAAACCGCGCCCACTGAGGTGATCGTGGTCACGGCGCACGAGACGCCGCCATCGAATCTCGCCGTCCTTGACCGCCTCGCAGATGGCGGCGGCCTGCTACGCGTTGTCGTCCGGCCCCGGCGTGGCTTCGCCGTTGCGCTCAACACGGGCATCGCGGAGGTGCGCACCGAGCGCTTCGGCATCCTCCACTCCGACGATTGGCTCGACCGGAGGACGATTGCGGCGAGCCTGAACGTAGACGCCGACGTCGTCTCCGCCGGGAAGCAGGTCCTTCTAGAAAGATCCGACGGCTGGACGGAGGTGACCTTCGAATGGACCGGCACGAAGAGGGTCTTCAACAGGATGCTCACCCTGGAGGAGAAGGCGCGCTACGTCACCCATTTCCTGTTCATGCGCCGCGAGATCGTGTTGCGCGTTGGCGGTGTCGATGAAACGCTGGGCGACTTATCCGGGGTGGACGACTTCGACATGGTCTGGTCGTTGCTCGAGGCGGGCGCGTCGGTCGGGTTCACACGACGCGCCCACTACCGCCTGCGCGACCACCCGGGTGACCGACTGACACTCAGATCGGCGGCCGACCAGGTCAAGTCCCTTGAGCGCATCCTGGAGAAGCATCAGGTGCCGATTGAGAATCGCGCGGCGATCGTGGCCGACCACAGCCGCTGGTACGGGCGGACGGTGAGCGACGGGCTGGTCGATCGGGAACGAGGCTGAACCCCGGTTCACTCCTGTCCGAGGCGGGCGTTCCAGTTCCACAGCTGGCTGGTGTCTGCGCTGGCCTCGCCGAGCAGTCGCTCCTCGACATCGCGCATCAGCTGGGCAAGGCTGCCCAGATCCGTGTCGCCCAGTGCGACGCGAAGGTTCCAGCCCTCAGCCAGCGGAAACGGCTCGCTCCCCTCACCTGCTCGCTTCCGAGCGGAGCGGAGGACCTCGCGGAATATGGCGTGGGCCAGGTGGCGCACCAGCAGGGGCGGCAGCGTGATCTCATCGACCATCAGCCCGGCAGCCAGGGTGAAGGGCTCGAGATTGGCGATGTCATGGAACCAGAACGGCGGCCAATACGCGATGTCGCCCGGCTCCAGCTCCACCGTGTAGCCGCTCAGCGCAAGTCCATCCGCGTCGCCCGGCGCATGGATGTTCAGTGCCGGACGGCTGCCTGACTGCCCTTCCGGTCCATCAGGTGCCCTGAAGATCGACTGCAGCTGGAGTGCCTCCGCGCTGGTCGGCGGGAGCAGCAGGATGCGCTTGCGGCCGCGCAGCTGGACGAGCACCTTCCCTTCACCGCCGTTGTCGTAGTGCAGGTCGGTCGCGTTCTCCTGCGAGCCCAGGATGATCACCGCCGCAACGAACTTTTCAGGGTCAACGAAGGCCGGGACCCGAAAGTCGTCGCCGAGGCTGGCCAAACCGGGATTGACGTTGGCCGCCCAGCCGATGTGGAAGCGCGGCTGGTCCTCGTTGCGCAGGAATATGCAGCTGGCGTTGTTGAACAGGTAGCGCACCTCGTCGCCAGGTCCCTCGGCCATGCTGGCCAGGAACTCGGCGAGTGTCATGTGCCGTGGTCGCACAACTCCGTAGTCGCGTCTGTCGGACGCGTACGCGGCCACGTTGACCATGGCCTGCCCGGCCTGACTGGCGAGGTAGTCCGCGTCCCACCTGGCGAAAGCGGGCATGTCGCGCGCACCGCCACGCACCACGACCGGGCCGCGGCCGCGGTAAAGCTCCTCGAAGCGAGCGCGGCTGAGATCACGCTCCTCGGGCAGGCCGGTGAGCTCGAACCGCTCCCACAGCTCGCTCAAGCGGCAACCCTCCGACTGTGAATCACGCGCCGGTAATGATCTGCGATCCGGCGTGCCTGGTGCTCGTGGCTGAACTCTTCACGTGACGCGACACAGGCCAGCGTCGCGCGCTCGATCGCGGCGCGATCACCGACCAGCCGGCCCACGTCAGCCCAGTCGCGCGCCACAAACCCGTTGCCCAGCCGTTCGATGCGCTCGGTCAGTCCGCGGTAATTGGCGAACGTGACGATGGGGATGGCGCCATGCAGCCAGGATGAGACGGCCTTGGTTGGCATGCACACCGCCAACGTGGCCAATTCGTTGTTGCGCGGTGCCTCCAGCTCGTGGAACACGCCCATCAGGTCGTAGGTCGAGGTCAGGTCGGACAGCAGATGCGCCTCGCGGAACGACACGGTGGGATGGAAGCGGTAGTCGGCCAGCTCGTCTGCGAGCCGGCGGTAGACATCGAGTGGCCTGTTTTCCAGATCGTGAAAATGCGAGTGGACGACAAACCCCAGCTCGACCAGGCGGCGGATGATGCGCACGTAGTAGCGGCCGCTTCCCGGGTCCGAGTCAGCCGTGCCGACCAAAGCGATGTGGGTCCTGCCATCGGCTGCCGAGAGCTTGTCGCGGAGCGGGCCGGCGTGTGCGGTGGCAAATGCGTGCGGGACGATCAGCGCCTGATCCAGATCGACTCCATGGCCACGTTCCAGGTATTCCCGGAGTGCCTCGCTGACCAGGATGTGGCTGTCCGCGGCGGCCAAGGCGGCCGCTTCGTCGCTCCACTCCGGCGATCCCGGCCGGGCATCTCTGAGCGTCGTCAACGGATCGCGGCACTCCCACACGATCGGCACGTCCGTCAGGTCGCGCAACATGACCGTCAGTTTCTCGTGGTGGTAGTACATGACGTGGACGACGTCCGGACGCACCCGCTCGAGGGCGCCGGCGAGCGCAGAGCGCACAGAGGCAGCATCGTCAGCGGAGAGAGAGCCCACAGATTCGACGCGCAATCCCTCGCGCACCGCGCGCTCTGGAGCGCCCTGGTGACCGACGCCAGACCAGACGGCGTGCAACTCCACCTCGCACCCGAGCGCGGCCAGGTAATCGATGTGTGACCACTTGAACCTGGACACCACGGCGAGCACGCGCGGCGAACGCTGTGATCGGCGGCCCGGCTGATCAGTCACTCGCCAGAGCGTACGTGGTCGAGAACATGTTTGGGCCGAGCGAGGCGAGCAACTCGCGGTAGGCTTCCAGCTGGCGCGCCCGACCGAAGCGGAGTGACGTTTCGCGCGCGCCCACGGCGAGGCGCCGGACGAGCGGGCGATCGGCGGCCAGCCGGTGGAGCAGCACACCCATCTCTTCGGCGCTGTCAGCGAGCAGTCCGTTGCGCTCGTGCTCGATCAGGGCGGGCAGTCCGCCACGCCGCTCGGCCACTACGGGCACCCCGGCGGCGAGCGCCTCGATCACGGCGATCGGGTTTGTGTCGAGAACCGACGGCGTGACCGGGTGGCAGAGGACATCGAGGCCGGCCAGGAATGCCGGCACGAATTCGCGCTCAACGTGTCCCGCGAACCGGACGCGCGCCTGTTGTCCGAGTCGTGCCGCGTCCGCTTCGAGTGACGGGCGCAGCTGTCCGTCGCCGGCGATCAGCCACGTTGCGCCTGGAACGTTCCAGCTGACGATGTCCTCTACAAGGCTGTCCGGGACCTTGAACGGGCGCAGCCGGGCGAGAATCCCGATGCTCAGTGGCGCTCGGTCATCGGATCGCTCCGCCTGCGATTGGACGGCGTAGCGCTCGAGGTCCACGGCGTTGGGGATCAGCTGGACCCGCGCGCCCCGTGCATCGGGCACGCCCTCGGCCTGGAAAGGCGCGAGCAAGACGTAGCTGTCGTAGCCGCTGCTGACGTTGGTGCGCGCGGAGTGCAGCACGCAAACGAATGCGGGACCGCTCGGTCCGCGCTCGGTGAGCCAGGGGCGCCACGGCTCGTGGATCCACCAGTGGAAGATCACGACGTCCGGCTGGAATCGCGCCAGTTGCTCGTCGCGCAACCACTTCTCCCACGCGGTGGCCCAGTGCGTGTTGACCACCTGGGCGCCTTGCGAATGAAGCCGCCGGACGTGGGCGTCATTGACCGGGATCCCGTTGATGCCGCTGAAGTGCCACACCGAATGGCGATGCTCATCCAGACCGCTGATCAGATCGACCATGGCCGTCTCGGCACCGCCGAAACCCAGCGCCTCTATTACCGATAGCACCTTCACCCGCCCGGCACCCTCGATTTCTGCCAGACCTTTTCGAGCGCGCTTTCGTAGCGCTCGACGTGGCTCTCGATGGTCCAGCCCTGGGCGAGTGCTGCGCTGCGACGGCCCAGCTGCTCGCGCAGCTCGGTGTCGGCGGCCAGGCGGGCGATCGCCTCGGATGTGGCGCGTGGCGCGAGCAGGTCGACCAGGATCGCGTTTCCGTCGAGCATCTCCAGCAGGCCGCCGACCGGAGTGGCCACGATCGCCTTGCCCATCGCCATCGCTTCGAGGACGGCGGCTGGCGTTCCCTCTGTGTATGACGTGGTGCAGAAGACGTCGAGCGCGGCAAGCACGGTGGGAGTGTCATCGCGAGCGCCGGTGAAGAGGACCCGGTCGGCGATGCCCGCACTCTGGACTTCTGCTTCGAGCTCGGCTCGGCTGCCCGCATCCGGGCCGCACAGCACGAGCCATCCCTGGCTGGCCAGCCAACGGCCGTGGCCACTCAGCGCCGCCGCAAAGCCGCGCACCAGCTGGACGAGGTTCTTCTCGGGCGCGAGGCGGGCGATCGTGCCCACGATGAAGGCATTGGCAGGCAGGCCGAGCGACGAACGCGCCGCGGCCCGGCTGACGACTCCGGGATAGAAGCGGGACAGGTCGACACCGTTACGGATGACCTCGACTCGACTTGGGTCGAGTCCAAGCAGATCGCGCTGTGCAATGAGCATCTGGCGGGCCATGTCCGACTCGCAGATGACCAGGTCGAGGGCGGACTTGTTGCCAACCCGCCCCGCAAGGCCCGGGCCGTCTATGCGCTCGACGATCGCCCCGACCCCTGCCTGCTGCGCGGCCACGATCGCCTCCGGCCATGCCCAGACGAGGCAGAGATCGGCATGCTGAGCGGCCATGGCCGCAGCAAGAGTGCCGGTCCACGCTTCCCTGGCACGAATGTCCTGTGGCCGCCATTCGAGATCCTCGGGCGGCTTGTTGTGACCGATCAGGACGGGGATGCCGGCTGCCCTTGCCCGCTCGACCAGCGCGCCCGGGCGGAAGGTGTAGATGTGCGAGCTGAAGCGCGAGCTGTCCAGCCGTTTCAGCAGATCCAAACACGCGAGCTCGAAGCCGCCGACATCGAATGTGTCGATCACCGCACCGACACGGATCATCCGCTGTCGCCCTCAAGCGACGCCGAATCGGGCACGTCCTTGGGCCGGCTGGAGGGCAGCGCGGCGCTCTGCTCGTAAGCGTCGACAACCTCGTCAACGGGGCCGACCCCGCCCACCGCACCGTGATCGATCCACAGCCCGTCATCGCACAGCTTGCGCACCAGTGAAAGGCCGTGCGACACGACGATCAGGCTCCGGCCCTGCTCGCGCGCGTCGAGCAGGAGCTGCTCGCCGCGCTGGCGGAATGTGCCGTCGCCGGCGCTGAGTGCCTCGTCGAGAAGGAGCACGTCCGAATCGACCAGCGCAGCGATCGAAAAGCCGAGGCGCGAGGTCATGCCCGACGAATAAGTCCACAGCGGGCGATCAATGGCTCCATCGAGCGCCGCAACGTCGAGAATCTCGTCCAGGCGGACTCGAATCTGGCGGTTCGTCATACCCAGCAGCGTGCCCTCCAGGAAGATGTTCTCGCGACCTGACAGGTACGGGTTGAAGGCCACGCCGTAGCCGAACCTGCTTGCCACCCGGCCCCTGACCGACACGCGCCCTTCGGTCGAACGTGAGATGCCGGCCAGGATGCGCATCAGCGTCGTCTTGCCGGCGCCGTTGTTGCCGACGATGCCCAGCGACCGGCCTCGCTCGAGCTCGAACGACACGTCGCGCAGCGCCCAGTGCCCCGCGCGCTGGCTTTCGCCGTGGCGCCGCGCGAAGGGTCGGGCGAGCAGCCAGTCGCGTCTGAGACGAGCCCGGTACCACTTGGAGACGCCGACCGCCGTCACGATCGGCTGCGCGTGGCCGGTCACGCCACCCGGTCGCCGCTGGTGAGCGCCAGCGCCGCTTTCATTGGCCGCAATCCGTGCGCCTCGCAAAGGTCCCGATAGTGATCCAGGACGCGCGCGACCGCGTGATCGTAGGTGTAGCGCTCCATGACCATGCGTCGGCCGGCTTCGGCAATCCGGCGGCGCTCGGCGGGCTGCTTGAGCAGCCGGGCGATGTGGCCCGCCGTCTCGTCCGCGCCGCCGGTCATCACCATCCCGTCACCCAACTCGTCTTCGAGCCCCGCGGCACGGTCGGAGATCAGCGTCGCTCCGCTCGCCAGCACCTCAAACACCCGGTTGTTCCACATTCCCCACTCGCGCTGGCCGTCGGCGTGGTAGCCGAGCACGACGCCCGCTGAGCCGTACAGCGCCGCTTCCTCGCCCACGGCCAGCGGACCACGCCAATGCCGGTGCCAGTCGTTTGCGGTCGCGTTCGAGCCATGGACCGGGGCCCAATACTCGGCGCTCCAGTTGCTGCCCCAAAGGCCGAAGTCGAAGGCCTTGGCCGGATCGAGGTAGAGGTGGGTGGAGCGGGGGTCCTTGTTGCCGATGCCGCCGCTGCCGAGGTAGGTGACCTCGGCCCTGTAGCGCGACTGGGCGGGGCGAGGCGCCCAGTTTCGGTCGACACCGAGCGGGCACCACGCCGCGGGCCGTGAGGTTGCCAAAACTTCCAGCGCGGCCCTGCTGTTGGTCAGGAAGCCGTCGAAGTCGAGCGCGGCAAATTCGTCGAGCAGCTCGGGATGGTTGAGCACCCACAGCATCGACACGCCGCCGATGCGCCGGCCGGCATCGTCCGCGCGCCACGGAGGTCGCGGACCGGTGCACATGGAGATGAGGAGGTCGACGTCCATTTCGCTCAGCCGGTCCAGGTGGTCTATGTCGAGCAGCTCGACGTTGGCGCCGGGCAGAGCGTCACGCATCGCCCGGGCGACCGAGCGGGCCACGATGCGCTCTCCCCACACGGCGCGCTCGCCCAGGCCCGGGCTGAGCAGCACGATCGTGCCGGCCGCTTCTGGTTGACGCCGGGGACCCAGCGATGGGCCGGCCGCAGGCGCGAGCAGCCTGTTCAGCATGCGCCGCAGAGCAGGCCGCGGACGTGTCGAAGGCGCTGCCAGCAGGGCCTCCTCGAGCAGGCCCTCGTAGCGCGCGGCGCGTTCGTCCCATGAGTGCTCGCGCGCCATCCGCTCCCCCAGGCCCGTGTTCGCCGGCGGGCTGGCCGCGAGGCCCTCCGCAGCCTCGGCCATCGCCTCCGTGTCATCGAGCGCGACGATCGCGCCATGGCCCGTCTGCTCGACCAGCCAGCGATTGGGCACCGGCGACTCGCAGATGACGGGCAGCTCTGTGCGCAGGTAGTAGTAGATCTTGCTGCTCTCGTTGTCCTGCTGCGCGCCGTGAGCCAGCACGATGCCGGCCCGGGCGTTGCGCTGCCAATCCCAAATCCGATCCGGGGGAATCTCCCCGACGTGAGTGACCGCGGCCGGGTCCAGGTGAACCCTGCGTCCTGGGCCCATCGCGACAAGGTGCAGACCGCGTCGCTGCAAAGCGCGGCCCAGCATGTTCAGGCGGTTGACCCACAGCTGATTCACTTCGGCCTGCTCTGCGTGGTAGATGTTGCCCGCAAAGAGGACGGCACGGCCGGCGATGCCCAGGCTGCGGTACGGATCTCCGGCCGGCCGCGGCAGGTCGCGGTCCACGCCGGTAGGCACGCGTAGGCGCAGCATCTGCGGACCGTGGGTCTCCAGCCAGGCGCCCTCGTTCTCGTCCGTGAGCAGGTTCACCGCTCGCGCGCGGCTTGCGATCACGTGCTGCGTCGCCAGCAATCGCTCGTGCACGGCGCCGAAGAAGTGGACGCCGGGCCGTGGGCCGTCAGCGACCGCAGAACCAAGGCTGGCGATGATGAAAGGGTGCTCGCCGCCGCCTGCCGCGATGAGGTGCTCGAAGCCACTGTGGATGGAGACCTTGATGGCGCCGTAGTCGGACCAGCGGATACCGTTGACGGGCACGCGTCTGAGGCGCGGGGCGAGCGCGCCGAAAGGGCCGCGGCGCTGGACGATGTCGACCGTGTAGCCGGCGCGCGCCAGCGCCTCAGCCATGCGCCGGAATCGGATCAGGTCCATGGAGGGACCGCTGTCACGGTCGAGCATGTAGACGCAGGCGATACGCAGTCGCTCGCGCCGCTGAGTGGCTGTCACAGGTAGTCCTCGAAATCAGCCTGACGGCGAGCAAAGACGAACAAGCCGATGGCGAGCAGGGCGCCGGACACGGCGACGGTCATCGCGATCACGTCAAGAGACGGCAGAGTGCCCGTCATGAGCAGTGAGCGCTGGATCTCGATCACTCCGGCAATCGGGTTGAGCAGGTAGATGGCGCGCCATTCCTGGGGCACAAAGCTCAGCGGGTACATCACCGGGCTCAGGTAGAAGAACACGCGCGTGCCGGCCGCGAGCATCAGCTCGATGTCACGGTGCGCGACGTTGAGGCCTGCGGTAAGCAGGCCGGCGCCGGTGACGGCAACCACGGCCAGAAGAATGGTCAACGGCAGTAGCAGCAGCCCACTCGTCAGCGGAACGCCCAGAACAAGCATCAGCGGCACGAGCAGGAGGAGCGAGAAGACGTAGTTGATCAGGTTTGCGCCGACTGCCGCGAGGGGCAGGTAGATGCGCGGTATCTGCGCCCGTTTGACCAGGCCCGATGCTCGGGTGACCGAGGTTGTGGCGTTCAGCAACCCGACCTGGATGAAGGTGTATGGCAGCAATCCGGCGAGGACGAAGACCGGGTAGCTGGGTATGCCCAGGTCGATGACGAACGCAAAGACGATGGTCAGGACGACCATCAGGATGAGCGGCGTGAGCAGGAACCAGATCAGTCCGAGAGCCGCCGTTCTATAGCGCGCGCTGAGCTCGGCCCGGGTCAGATTGAACAGCAGGTCGCGCCGGGCGATCACCTCCGCCACTCCGCTCACATTGTTGCCAGGCTGACCAAACTTGGCGATCGGTGCAGGGTCATTGCGGGCGCGATCGCGTCGATCGTGTGACCGCGCCGCGTCAGTCCGCGCAGCACCTGGGCGTTGACGACGCCGCTGCCGCCCGGGTGTGGCTCTAGCGTCCCAACGAAGACGATGCGCAAACGTCCCTCCTCCAGCCTGACCGGAGCGGATGATAGGTTGCGCTGCCGATGTCTGACACTGCCACCTCCGACGCCGCCGCCAACATCGAGGGCACTGCTCGGGGCGCGCGGCGAACACGCGGCTGGCGGCTGGAGGCCAGGACCGACCCGGCGCTGCCGCAGCGAGCCTGGATCGCTCGCATTGGCCAGGGAAACGTCGAGGCGGCAGTTGGTCGGTCGGTGCGCGTGGAGGACGGTGGCCTGTTCGAAGGGACGTGGGCGGGCCCGAGCGGTATCGCTTCCGCGGCCCAGGCGGCGACCGTGTTCGGGTCGGGCCTGGTCTTGGGCCGCGACGAGGTGACCGTAGTGCCACCGGCGCACACGCTCGAGCCCATCTACTACTCCCGCGATGCGGATGGCGCGCTCATCGTGGGCAACTCCTTCCCGGGATTGCTCGAGGCGATGGGCGTCGGGCTGATTGACGGGGTGGCCTACCCAACCCTCTTTGGCAAGATCAATCGCGGACTGTCGCATCTCGCCACGGGGATCCCGACCAGTGCCGCGCCCATAACCGCGCACCACTTCGAGAACCTGGCCGTTGGCCGGGATGGCTCGCTGACCGTCCGACCAAAGCCGCGCGAGCCCGATTTTGCGTCGTTCGATGAGTATCGCGACCTCCTCACGGCGCGTCTGGCCTCGGCCTTCGCCAATGCGTCGGATCACCAGCCATTGGCGACCCTGTCGTCGGGCTACGACAGCACTGCCTGCGCCGCAGTGGGCAAGCTGGCCGGCTGCCGGCGCGCGGTTACCTTCGCGTCGGGCTGGGCCTGGCAGGGTTTCACGGGCACGGCCGACAGCGGCGAGAAGGCAGCGCGCGCTCTTGGCCTGGACCTGCAGACGTTCGACCGGCTTGCCTACCGCGCGCTGCCGGACGCACCTGACGCTGAGTTCCTGGCCACCGGCATGAGCGGCGAGGACGTCATCTATCGGTCGATGGAGGCGGCACTGCCAAACTCCGTCCTGCTCACTGGCTTCTGGGGTGGTGCAGCCTGGCGCAACAACGACCGGGCGCAGCTCAGCCGACTCGATCTGTCCGGGGCGTCACTGGGTGAGCTGCGCCTGCGCACAGGCTTCATCCACATCCCGGTTGCATATATCGGCGGCGTCAATCAGCCCAGCCTGAGGCGCATCCAGAAATCGGCCGACATGGATCGCTACCGGATGGGCGGCAAGTACGACGAGCCCGTCGCCCGACGGATCGCCGAGGAGGCCGGCGTGCCTCGCGGATCGTTCGCGGTGGTCAAGATGGCGACCAGCGTTCGCCTGCATACGGGCGGCCTCGATGCGCTATCGCCGTCCGGTCGAGCGTCGTTCGAGGACTTCTGTCACACCCAGGCGCCCGGCGCGCTCGAGCGACTGCCCGAGCGACGACCCATCGGCCGGCGCGGTCGCCTGGCGCTGCGCGTGGCGCACTCGATCGGCGCCGACAGGCTGACGCGCGACATCGCCCGGCGGAGGATGGAATCGGTCCACATCGAGCCGGTCCTGGGCTCGCTCCTGCTGCGCTGGTCGGTGGCCCAGGTGCGCGGCCGGTACAGCACGGTGCGCGGATTTGGGCTCGGGGGCCGCGCGGGCTAGACGGCTCCGGGAACGGTGCCGCTGCGCAGCAGCTGCCAGGCGCGGCTGAGCTGTGGACGCTCGAAGACCAGCGCAAGTCCACCGTAGATGGCCAGGAAAACCAGGCCTGACACGACCAGGCCGGCCAGCCCGGTGATCAAGAGGAGCGTGAGCGCGGCACATACGCCGGCCACGGCGCCGATCAGGTAGATGCGCAGCATGGGTATCCACGGGAAGCGCGCCACGGTCCTCGTCGCGCGCCAGTAGCCATACAGCTGCAGCGCCGCGTAGCCCAGGAAGCCCAGGCCCCCACCGAGCAGCCCGAGCGACATCACCAGGAAGGGAAAGGCGATCAGGATGGCGATGCCACACAACGCGGACCAGATCAGCAGCGGGCGCGCACGGCCGGAAGACAGGCCGATGCCGCGCAGGAAGTGCGATTGAGGAACCAGCAAAGACGCTGCGGCCATCAGCTGGAAGACGGGCACGGCCGGCGCCCACCGGTCGGAGAAGAGCGTGGAGAGCAGGGTCGGCGCGACGGCGATCGACCAGCACATGACCATGCCCAGTCCGAGGGCTGTCGTCTCGACGACGTACACCAGTGCGCGTGACAGCCGCTCCCTGTCGTCCTGCAGCCGGCTGAACGCAGGGAAGGCCACTCGTGCCGCCACCTCCTCCACGCCGCCCACGAGTCGACCGAGGCGCTGGCCGAACTGGAGGTGGCCGATGGCCGGCGTGCCGCCGGCCAGCCCACCAAACAGGGGCACGACGGACTCGCGCAGAAGCGAGAGCATGCTCGAGGCCTGGACGGTGACGCCGAAGCCGAGCAGCGGACGAAGCGCATCGCGGTCGATGGCGATCCCCGGCAGCCGGCCCCAGGCGGCAAACGCGATCACGGAGCCGACGCAGTACTGAACGAGTACGGCCAGGATGAACGACCACGCGCCGGCTCCGTTGACCGCCAGTGCGAGCGCCACGACAACGTAGATGACCTGCTGCACGACCTCGCTTGCGGCGAGCGGCCCGAAGCGCAGCACTCTCGACATCATTGCCCCGGGCACTGCCTGCAGGTGGCCGATGAAGACCGCGATGGCCGTGACGCGGATCATCCACTCGGCATCTGGAGGCATCCCGGCGGCAAGCTGAATGAGCGGGGCGAGGACCCAGAAGACGGCAACCAAAATGAGCCAGCCCAGCGTCTGGACGGTGAACACGGAAGCGATCTCGCGCTCCGTGGGACGTTCGCGCTTCTGGATCAGGGCGGCTCCCAGCCCCAGGTCGCCCAGCGGCGTGAGCGCGCCCACGGCGAAGATGACCACGGCGAAGATTCCGTAGTCCTCAGGGTTCAGCGCGCGGGCAAGCAGGATCGTGCCCACGAACGTGATCGCGCGCAGGGCCCCGGTGCGCACGGCAAGCTGAAGGACCGCGTTCCGGCCGGTGCGCGCGATCCCGACGACCTCGGGTCCCAGCTCGAGGCCGGACTCTGTCACGCGGGCGATGATAGGCGGGTCCCGGTGCTAGGCTCGGACGATGAGAGCGATCGCGTTCGACGCGACGCCGCTCACCCCGGCACCGGGCAACTTCGGCGGTCACGCCGCGCGCGGGATCGGCCGCTACCTGGCTGCGGTGCTGCGCTCATTGGCCACGCAGCAATCCGACTGGGCCGCGCGCCACTTGCTGCCGGTTCGCACGGCGGACACGGAGCTGGGCTGGTGGCCGGGTGAGACGGTCGTCACGCGCCGCATCCGGCGGCGTAGCCAGGACACCGGCTGGTGGACAGCGCCAGTGCTCGACTCGATTGCCGGGCGGACGCGCGGCTCGCAGGCGTGGCATGCGACGGACCCGGCCGCGCCGCTTGCGCCGTGGGGCCAGCGCTCCATCGTTACCGCCTACGACCTGATCCCGCTCGCGGATCCAAGGGTGATGGGTGCGATGCGCGGCCATCGCCGTCTGGTGTATCGGCTTTACCTCCAGCGGCTGCGCCAGGCCCACCTGGTGGTGGCCATCTCGCACACGACAGCGGGAGAGGTCGAACGCCGCCTGGGCGTTCCCCGTGACCGGATCGCCGTCGTATACCCCGGGCTGGCAGTTGCCGCGGCAGCGGCTTCCGCAACGCCTCACGTTGAACGGCCCGATCTCCTGTTCGTGGGCGTGCCACAGCCACACAAGAACGCGCCTCAGGCGATCGACGCGCTGGCCGAGCTGCGACGGCGGGGCCATGACATCCGGCTGCGCCTGGCTGGCCCCCAGCCGCAACCCGCGCGACAGGCGCTCACCCGCCACGCTCAGGCGAGTGGCGTCGCCGCCCACCTCGATTGGCTGGGCATCGTCGACGACGCGCGGTTGACAGAGCTGTACCGGGCGAGCGTCCTGCTGGCCCTGTCCGGCAGCGAGGGCCTGGGGCTGACGCCACTCGAGGCTCTTGCTGCCGGCGGTCGAGCAATCTGCGGGTCTGCCGCCGCATTCCGGGAGACGCTCGGCAACGCGGGCACGTACGCCGATCAGGATCTACCCATGTCAGTCGCGGACGCCTACGAGGAGCTCGTCGCGCGCCCGCCGACCGGCCTGCCAGGCGAGGTCGTAGAGCGCTTCAGCCCGGCCGCCTCGGCCCGCGCGTCGATCGCTGCGTATGAGCGAGTCCTGTCCTGAGCCACAATCGGCGATCATCGGCCCGATGACAGCGCAAGAGGAGCGGGCGCCCGGCCCCGGCAGTTCGTGGACGTTGCTCGTCGCGCTGGCAGCGACGGCGGGCGGCGTGGGTCTGTGGGCACTGTCCGGCTTCCAGCCGCTCGCGGCGCCGGTGCTGGCGTTGGCCAGCATCGCTGCCGCCGCGGTCGCCATCCTCGTCCCCACGCGACCCGCAGCCGCGGTCGGCATCGTCTTCCTCGTGGCTGTTTTCGAACGGATCGCGATCGAGACGCCGGTCGGCGCGATGCGCGTCGAGCATCCGGCTGTGGCCGCCCTGCTGGTGGCCACGGTCTGGCATCGTCGACGATTCGCGGTCGGATCTGTGCGGGACATCTGGCCGCTGCTGCTCCTGGGCGCGGCCTATCTGGCCGCCCTTGGCGCATCGTCGGTCCTGGTCGCCGAGGTGCCCATGGAGAGCCTGCGCATGGTCTTCTGGACGGCCCTATCAATGGCCGCCGGCCTCGCCGTCGTGTTGCTGGTCAGGGGCCGCGTGCGCGAGCTGCTGCCGTGGCTCGATTGGCACGGGCGCGTTCGTATCTGTCATTGGCCTGCTTCTCGCGGGCAGCTACCTGCTCTTCGGCCGTTGGTCAGAGGTGATCGGAGGCACAGCAGGCAATCCACGTGTCTTCCTGCCGGCCTACGAGCCGAACCTGTACGCCAGCCTGCTTGCCATCTCTGTCCCGCTCGCCGCGGAGCAGTTCCGGGCGAAGGCATCGCGACGCAACCTTGTCCTGCTCGCGCTCCCCCTGCTGGCCCTTGGCCTGGGCATCACTCGGGCGGCCTACATCGGCCTGGTCGCGGGGATGGTGCTCTTCCTCCTGCTCCACATCCGTCGTGGCGGCTGGACGCCGGCGCTGAGCCGGGCCAGCAGCGTGGTCGGCGTGGGCGCACTGGTTGGACTATTGCTGCCCGCCCTCATCCTCAACCCGGCATACGCCGGGTTGCTGCGTCCGGCGGTCCAGGCGGTGACGGATCCGGACCCGGGCGCACCCGTCGTGATCGGTGACCCGGCTCCGCCCGGTTATGTGCCAAACGACCACCTCGACACGCTGGAGTACCGCCTCGAACGGGTCAGGGTCGGGCTGGATGAGTGGCGCGCCAGCCCGCTCATCGGCCGGGGCGCGTTCTCCTACGGGCAGCGCCACATCGATCCCGTCCACGGGCCGGAGGTGATCGCCGTGCTGCCGGTGCTCGTGCTGCACGACAGCGGCATAGTGGGCCTGGCCGCGCTGTCCGCCTTCCTGGCACTCGCAGCAATCCTCGTCTGGCGTGCCGCGGGCGCGACGGACGCAGACCGGCGCGCACCGGCCATCGCGCTGGGCAGCGCTCTGACCGTGATGCTGGTCGGCTATCTATCGACATCGGCGCTCCATTTCACGGTTACCTGGGTCCTCGCCGGCGGCGTCATCGCGGCCGCCTGGCCGCACCGCCCGCGAGCTTGAGCAGCGCGGGGGCACCTCCGGCGCGGCCCGCTGCGCCGCGAGCTCACGGACCGGCGTGGCGGCTGACTGCGCGCTTCACGAGCTCATCGCGCGCCCAGCGCCAGAGGCTGTTCATGGAGCTGATGCGGCCGTCGCCAGAGGACAGCGTCCTGGACGTCGGCGTCTCGGAGTCCACGTGGCGCGCCAGCAACTTCCTGGAGGCAGGCTACGCGTGGCCGAACAGGATCACCGCCCTCGCGCCGCGCGACATGCCCGACTTCCGGCGAACGTTTCCCGACGTCGCGCTGGTCGTGGGTGACGGCCGCGAGCTGCCCTTCGAGGATGGCTCGTTCGATATCGGCTTCTCCAACGCGGTGATCGAGCATGTCGGCTCACGCGACGACCAGCGCCGCTTCGCGGCGGAGATGGTGCGCGTCTGCCGGCGCGTGTTCGTGGCCACGCCCAACTCGCGCTTCCCGATCGACCCGCACACGCTGCTGCCATTTCTGCATTGGCTGCCCCGCCGCGTCCGCCATCCGCTGCTGCACTTGACCGGCAACGCGCGCTGGGCGAGCGAAGCGGCGCTCAATCCGCTGAGCGCCGGCGACCTGGCGGCGCTCTTCCCGGCGCAGGCGGGCGTGCGCATCGTTCGACAGCGCGTCCTGGGCCTGACCAGCGTCCTGATCGCGGTCCGCGACGGCTGATCCGTGCGCCTCGCGATAGCTCACGAGAACCAGCACCCGCTGCACGAGGAGCTGGTTTCGGCCGCATTGGCTGCCGCCGCCGAGATCGGTGTCGAAGCCGAGCGGCTCTCAGATCCGCGCGACGAGTGGCGATTCGACGCCGTGCTGCTGCTCGGCTACCCGCACTACTACCCATCGCTCCGACGGGCGCCGCGCGCCACGCGGCGCATCAGCTGGTACGGCGAGAACCTGCCCAGCGAAGGGCCAACGCGCTCCGAGTCAATGGCACGCCTGTTGCCCAGCGCGCGCATGCTCGACGTTGCCCACGACACGTTCGGACGGTTGCTCGGACCGCGCTCCCGCGGGCGTCTGCTGCGAATGCGCGAATCAGCCGCGGCGCAGCGTGAGCTGGGGCGCAACATGGCCGAGCTGCGCGCGGCGCGTGCGTGGATCGACGAGCTGGTTGTCGTCTCGTCCAATCGCGTCAGCGGCGCGCACCTCGCCGGCTGGCAGCCGCGGCGCGTGCCGTTCGGCTACCACGCGGTGATGGCTGGGCCGCTCGTGGCGCCGTCCAGCGCCGGCCGGGACATAGACGTGCTCTTCCTGGGTCGCGACGTCCACGCGCGGGGTCGAAGAGCCCGCGCCCTGGCCGACTTCCGGCGCCGGCTGGGAGGTCGAGCAGAGGTGACGGTCGTCGATGGCGGCGCGATGGGGGCCGAGCGGCACGCCCTGCTGGCACGCACGAAGGTGATCGTGGACATCCACCGGCTGCCGGGCAACTCGACCGGTATCCGGTATGTGCTGGCCACTGCCGGTGGCGCGGCGCTGGTCAACGAAGAGACGTTCGACGAATGGCTGCCCAACCCGCACGAGCTCGTCGTCGAGGTCGCGCGCGACCGGCTGGCGGACGAGGTCGTCGACCTGCTCGCCGACGAGCCGCGCCGGCGGCACCTGGTGGAGGCCGGCCAGGAGCTGCTGCGGATCGATCTCTCGATGGCCAGATGCCTGGCCCAGGTCATACAGCCGAACGCGCCTCTGCCCGACGCTTCTCAGCGCGCCAGTGCGGCGCGGTAGACGTCCATCATCTGCCCGGCACACGCGTCCCAGCTGAAGCCGGCGACGTGGGCCGGCGCGCGTGAGCGCAGCCCGGCGCGCAGCGGCTCGTCCAGGAGCGCGGCGCTGAGGCCGCCGGCGATTGACGTCACCTCCCGCGGATCGACTGTTACGCACGCCTCACCGGCCGCCTCCGCAGTGGCTGTCGTGGCGCTGGCGACGACCACCGCGCCGCACGCCAGCGCCTCCAGCACTGGCAGGCCGAAGCCCTCGTAGAGAGAGACGTAGGCAACCGCGCCGGCAACGGAATACAGCGCCCGGAGCGTTTCGTCGCTGACGTAGCCAAGGCGCGTCACCCACGGCGCGCCGGCTGGCATCGCATCCACCGGGCCGGCAAGCACCAGGCCCAGCTCGGCGAGCTCCGGCTTCTTGGCTCGGAGGGACTCGACCGCCGCCACCAGGCGGGCAAGATTCTTGCGTGGCGCGGACGTACCGACGGCGAGCACGAAGAGGGGCGGCAGGCCCATGTCTGCAGTCAGTGCCTGCGCATCGTCAGGTTCCATCGGCCGCCAGTTGGCACCCACGCCGTACCTGACCTGGTGCACGCGCGCCGGAGGCAGTCCGTACACGTCGAGCAGGCGGCGGCGCGTGAAGTCCGACCCCGTCACCACCGCAGCCGAGCGCCGCACGGCTGAGCCAACTGTCGCGCGCAGCCGCAGGCGAGTCCGCGCCGGGTACAGCTCGGGATGATCCTCGAATGACAGGTCGTGGACCACGGTCACCAGCGGCACGCCGATGACCGGTGGCGCGACGTACGTGACCTGGAGCAGGTCGACTCGATCCCGGCGCGTGCGGACCGGCAGCTCGAGCGGGATGCGCAGCTGCGGCCGGCGAGCGCGGAGGCGAACCAGGCGCGGCGCCGGCTGCGCGTCCGCCGGCCACTCGGCAGCGTGGTCCAGGTACGCGATCACGTCGACATCGCCCCGCCGCACGAGGGCAGCGGCCATCTCCACCGTGACGCGCTCGTTGCCCGTTGCCCGCCGGCCGACGGTGTGGGCGTCGATCCCGATCAGCATTGGCGGCCGGTGGCACGTTCGGACACCGAGGCCGATCCACGCGCTAGCATCGCGGCCGATGTTAGGGCCAGCGAGGGTGTCGGCCTGATGCGGCTGGCCATCCTTGGCACGCGCGGCATCCCGGCGCGTTACGGAGGCTTCGAGACGTTCGCCGAGGAGCTCGGCGCGCGGCTGGCCGAGCATGGGCACGAGATCACCGTCTACTCGCGATCCGCCTGGACGTCGCGCGGCAAGGTGTCCCACCGGGGAATGCGCATCGTCCGCCTTCCCGCGCCGCGCTCCAAGTACCTCGAAACCGTGGTCCACACCCTGTTCAGCGCCATCCACGCCATGCGCCGGCCGTGGTCGGCCGTGTATGTGTGCAACCTGGCCAACGTGCCCTCCGCAGTGCTGCTCCGCGCGGCCGGCCACCGGGTCGTCCTCAACGTCGATGGCCTCGAATGGGAGCGCGCGAAGTGGAACCTGCTTGGCCGCACCTACTACCGAGCCTGCGCCTGGTTGGCGACCCGACTGCCGATCGAGCTGGTCACCGATGCGCGCGTCATCGAGCGCTACTACCAGGAACGCTACGGCCGCCGCACGAGGTACTTCGCATACGGAACGGACCTGCAGCCTGTGGCCGATGACGGCACGCTGGCGAGCCTGCGCCTGACGCCGGGCGGCTACGTGCTCTACGTCAGCCGACTCGAACCAGAGAACAACGCCCAGCTGGTGGTCGACGCGTTCGCCGGAGTCCGGACGGATGTGACGCTTGCCATCGTTGGCGACGCGCCATACGCCACGGCCTACATCAGGCGCCTCAAGGCAACCGCCGCAAAGGATCGCCGGGTGATCCTCCTCGGCGCGCACTACGGCGCGGCCTACCGAGTCCTGCGCTCGCATGCGGCGGCGTACGTCCAGGCGACCGAGGTGGGTGGCACCCATCCGGCGCTGGTCGAGGCGATGGGCTTTGGCAATGCCATCGTGGCCAATGACGTTCCCGAGCATCGTGAGGTGCTGGGCGACGCCGGCCTCTACTACAGCGGCGCGGCGCAGCTGACCGAGCAGCTCCAGCGCGTGCTGGACGACGGCGCACTCGCCGACCGGTTGCGATCTGACGCGGCGCGCCGAGCGGGCGAGCTCTACAACTGGGATCGTGTTGCAGAGGAGTATGAGCAGTGGTTGACGGCGCTGACGAGCTGAGCGCCGAGAGTGAGGTGCCGATCGTCGTTGGCTTCGACGTGGAGCCTGACGGGCTGGACATCCCCCGGCGAGAGCGAAGAGCGTGGACGGGGTTTGAGCGGACGCTGGAGGTCATCGACCAGCTGCGGCCGCGCCTGGAGGACGCGCTGCGCGCGCCCGTCGCATTCAGCTGGCACCTGCGCATGGACCCGCAGATCGAAGAGGTATACGGCTCGGCCAGTTGGGTCGCTGATGCGTACGGCGTGCAGCTCGACAAGCTTCGTGCCGCGGGCGATGAGCTGGGGCTACATCCCCATGCCCTGCGCTGGGACGACCGACGCAACGGCTGGCTGGCCGCGATCGATGATGAGCCGTGGGTGCAGGAATGCGTGCGGGTGTCATTCGACGCCTACCGGGCGGCCTTCGGCCAACCGTGTCGCAGCCACCGCTACGGCGACAGTTACATGGGCACCGAGATCGTGGCGATCATCCGCGAGCTGGGCGCCACCTCCGACCTGACCGTGGAGCCCGGACGTCCAGCGCACGACATGTCGTCTACCGAACGACCGCTCTCGGCCCAGTTCGGCGTCCCGCGCACCCCGTACCAACCAGATCCAGCCGACTACACGCTGGCCCTTCCCCGGCCCCAGCCCGGCGGCCTGTGGGTGCTGCCGCTGGCATCGGTCAATCCCGATCCGGCGTTGCCGGCCTGGCGGCGGCTGGCCCGCCGCGCCCGTCACCGGGGCATGCCGATGCATCGACCGGCGCTGCTCTGGGCGCCGTGGCCAACGACGCTGCTGTGGGATCTAGCGCGGGCAGACGTGGACCGTGGCCTCCTCTCCGTGTTGCCCTTCATGGTCCGTGCGGACACCCTGCTCAACCCCGAATGGGCGGCCAGCTTCAAAGGCCACCTGATGGCCCTGGCCAAGCACCCGCTTGCCGCGCGGGCGCGGCTGAGGACGCCTTCCGCCGTCGTCACCCAGCTCGACGCGCAGCCGAACTGACGAAGGGTCTAAGGGGAGCTACCGGGCGCGGCTCACGGCCGAGCTCATGGACGGCGCCTTGGCGTCGCGCTCTGACAGCACCGGCGCGCCTGCTGGCCAGCTCACCCCGGCCAGCGCATCGTTCCAGGCGAAGCCGTACTCGTCCGAGCCGTCGTACTCCTCTGTCACGAGGTAGAGCAGGCTGACATCATCGAGCGCCCAGAACCCGTGCGCCACCCCGGGCGGGATGACGATCGCACCGCCCGCTTCGATGACGTGGATCGAGTGCCGCGGCCGCTCGTCAAAGTTCAGGTCGCGCATTCGCTCGCGCAGGTCCACCACCGCGACATGCGCGGTGCCCTCGAGGACGGCCCAGAAGTCTGTCTGGCGCCTGTGGAAGTGAAGCCCACGCAGGACCCCCGCGCGGGACCGCGAAAGGTTGGCCTGGCGAAACTTCAGGCCCAGGCCGCTGGTCCACGATTCTCGCCACAGCTCGCCGAACCGGCCGCGCGAATCAGGCGTGAAAGCGACTTGGCGGCGCAGTACGCCGCCTACCGTGGGGTCGGCCGTCCAGTCGTTCACGGGCCGATCGTAACGAGATCCGCATACTGCGCATATGCCCGCCCGCCTGCTCGTCGCTCTGTCCCCAACGGGCGGCGGGGGCTTGGAGCGATCGACGCTGACGCTGCTCCACGGGTTCGACCGGTCGGTCATCGAGCCATCAGTCGTGCTGACCCACTCGCCAGGCAACAATGCCTCGTTCCTCGCGCAGCTGCCGGCCGATGTGGACGTCACTGCGCTGGGCAAACGTGGCTTCATCGATCAGCTGAGGATCATTCGCGAGCTGCGCGCGCTGTACAACACGGTCAAGCCGGACGTGGTGATGGGTCGCGGAACGTACGCGAACGTGATCGCCCTGCTTGCCCGGAGGGGCGCCGGCCATGTGCCCGCAATGATGGTCACCGAGCACGCCACGCCTGCGCTGCTCAACGCCTGGCGCACGCGTTGGCTGCGCTGGGCTGGGCGCTGGCTGTACCCCGGCGCAGAATCTGTGGTCACCGTGAGCAGCGGCATGCGTGCCGTGGTCGGCAACGCGTTCGGCGTGCCCGAGACCCGCATCGGATTCATTCACAACGGCTTCCCAGAGCAGCTCGATCGCATCATCGCCGAGCACGCCGAGTCCGGTGCGCGGCTCGGTCCGCCCTTCGGCGAGGGTGCGCCGGTGATCGTCTTCGTCGGCCGCCTGACTTCCGAGAAAGGCGTCGCTGACCTGATCCGCGCCGTCGCCCTGCTGGGCACCGCGCGAGCACTCCGCCTCCTGGTCATCGGCACCGGGCCGCTGCTGGCGAGCCTGGCGGAGCTGGCGCGCGACCTGGGGATCGAGCACCTGGTCACCTTTGCCGGGCATCGCCCTCACCCTTGGCCGGAGATGGCCGCTGCCGACGTCGTCGTGGCCCCATCGCACAGCGAAGCCTTCTCGGTGATGCTGCTCGAGGCCACGCGCACGGGGGCCGCGATCGTCGCCACGGACTGCGACTGGGGGCCGCGCGAAGTCCTTACTCACGAGCGCGACGGCCTGCTCGTGCCGGTCGGGGACTCGGTCGCGCTCGCGGCGGCGATTGGCCGTTTGCTCGACGATCCCGCCCTCGCTATGCGGTTGCGGGCCGCCGCGCGGGCGACGAGCGAAGGATTCACGCCGCAGCGAACGGTTGACGCGGTCACCAGGAGCTGATCAGCGAGCTTGCCGCCCGGCGTTGACGGTCCGGCTCACCTCCGCGATCACCCGTGCGATGCGCTCGCCCGACCGGCCGTCCCACAACGGCGGGCGAGCGGTGGGAAACGCGGCGCGACCCTCCAGGACATCCAGCACCGCGGCCTCGACGAGCCTCCGCCGACACCAGGCGATTGGTGCCGTGGCTGATCGTGATCGGCCGCTCCGTGTTGGGCCGCAACGTCAGGCACGGCACGTCCAGCGCGGTGGTTTCCTCCTGGACGCCGCCCGAGTCGGTCACGACCAGCGCCGCTCCGCGCACGAGCGAGATGAACTCGAGGTAGCCAAGAGGCGCCACGACGCGCACGCCCGGGACCCGGTCCAGGCCGGCTGCGGCGAGCGCCTCCCGTCCGCGCGGGTGGAGTGGCACCAACGCCGGAACGTGGCGCGCCACGGCAGCCAGCGCCAGCACGACGTTCGCGGCGCCCGCCCCCGAGTCCACGTTGGATTGGCGATGGATGGTCGCCACGGCGTATCGCTCGGGCAGCTCGTGTGCGGCACGCGCGGCAGAGGTGTCCAGCCGCTCAAGGTTGGCCAGCAGCGTGTCGATCATGGGGTTGCCGAGCTCGTGAATCGTTGAGCGCTCGACGCCCTCGGCGACCAGGTTGTCGATCGCCTCGGGACTGGTAACGAACCTCACCGTGGAGAGAATGTCCGTGATGCGCCGGTTGACCTCCTCGGGCATGGACAGGTCGAAGCTGCGCAGGCCGGCCTCGACGTGCGCGATCGGGAAGCCCAGGCTGTGCCCGACCAGGGCGCCGGCGAGTGTCGACCTGACGTCGCCGTACAGCACGACCAGCTTTGGGGCCAGCTCACGCAGGGCGGGCTCGAGCGACGCGATGAGGGCGGCCAGCTGCCCGGTAGCGCTCGGAGCGCTGGCCTCGGCGGCTGGCAGTGTGAGCTGCACGTCGGGCTGGCGCAGCCCCAGCTCCTCGAAGAAGACCGCCGACAGGGAGGCGTCGTGGTGCTGGCCGGTGTGCAACAGCGTTTGGCTGATGCCCAGATCATCAAGTGCCTGGATGATGGGCGCCGCCTTGACGAAGTTTGGGCGCGCCCCGACCACATGAGCGATGGCGTGTCGTTCGATCCGGGATGCGCCTCGTACCATGGCCGCCTGCAAGGTACTACGCGCGCTCATGCCCTTTTCCTCGCCGTCCTGATCAGCGCTGCCGCCGGGGCGTGCGGCCAGGCCGTGCCCACTGCCGCACCGGCACAGGCGGAGCGTGGCGGGATCGTGATCGAGGACTGGCCGGCCTACGCGGCTCCGCCCGCACCCGGCGCCCAGCCCAACGGTCTGCCCGCCGGCTTCAAGGAGAGGTTCGCGTTTCGCGATCTGGCCTATCCCACGTCCATCGCCTTCCTGCCCGACGGCCGGGCCCTGGTGGCAGAGCAGCGCGGCGTGATCAAGATCTTTGCCGGCGTAGGCGATGGCGCGCCGGTCACCCTGCTCGATCACCGGCGGCACGTCTTCTTCCGATTGCACCAGGGCTTGCTGGGCCTGGCCGTCGACCCCGATTTCGAGAGCGAGCCATACGTCTACGTCCTGTACGCCTTCGCCGGCCCACCGGGCGCGGCACAGCCTTCATATGGGACCGCGGATGAGGACGCCGATGAGTGCCCAGGCGGCGACGGTGTCGCGTGCGCAACCGGCGCCCGCCTTTCGCGATTCAGGTTCGTGGACGCCCAGACCCTTGGTCCGGAGCAGGTCCTGGTCGATGGCTGGTGCGGATCGGCGCCTACCCATTCGGTCGGCGACATCGCCTGGGGGCCGGACGGCTCGCTGCTGGCGGGAGTCGGAGATTCGGCTGTGGCCGCGCTCGATTTCGGGCGGCACGGCCAGCCGCGCAACGTATGCGGCGACCCGCCCGTTGAGGCCGGCATGGAGCCTTCGGCGCCAAGCGCCGAAGGTGGCGCGCTGCGCAGCCAGGACCTGCGCACCCGCACCGACCCGCTGGGCCTGAACGGGACGATCATCCGCGTCGATCGGTCCACGGGCGCGGCCCTGCCGGGCAATCCACTGTTCGACGACCAGGACGCCAACGCGCAGCGGATCGTCGCCTACGGGATGCGCAATCCGTACCGGTTCGACATCCGCCCGGGGAGCGGCGAGCTGTGGATCGCCGACGTGGGCTGGCAGCGCTACGAGGAGGTCAACGTGCTCGACCTGGAAGTCCGGCGCCGGTGCCGCTGGCGCACCACCGAACCATGGCTGGCCGTGCTTCGAGGGGCCGTATGCGGAGCCCGACTGGCAGGCCCTCGAGCTGGACCTGTGTACTGAGCTATACGAATCTGAGCCACCGGACCTGGCCTTTCCGGCATTCAGCTTTGGACGCAGCGATGACGGTGAGGTCCCGTGCCAGAGTGGCGGTGCCGCGCTGAGCGCGATTGCCTTCTACGACGGGGACAGCTTCCCTGACGAGTACGACGGCGTCCTGTTCCTGGGCGACCACCAGTTGCGCTGCACGTGGGTGATCAGTCCCGGGCCGGATGGCCGGCCGGACCACACGACGATCCGTGAATTCCGGGTAGGGGCCGGGCCGATCGATTTCGAGATCGGGCCGAACGGCGCGCTGTACTACGTCGACACGGACCAGGCAGTGCACGTCATCAGCTACGAGCCGGTCTAGACGGATCGCGGGCAGCCCGACCTTCTAGAGCCGGCCCCTGGCCAGCAGCCACGCGAAGCGCAGATAGGCGCCCAGGCGCGGCAGGCGGCTGGGATCCTCGACGAAGCGGAATACCCACTCCAGACCGGCGCGCTGCATCCAGGCCGGCGCGCGGCGCCGGCGGCCCACGTAGACGTCGAAGCTGCCGCCGACGCCCACGTACACGGCCGGGTGGGCACGCCCGAGGCGCGCCATCAGCATCTCCTGGCGCGGCGAGCCCATGCCGACCACGACAACATCCGGTCGTGCCGCCACGAGCGAAGCCTCCAGCCGGGCGACATCGCCGGGGCCCAGGTACCCGTCACGGAAACCGCAGATGTCGATCTGGGGCAGGTCCTGTCGAAGGCGAGTGACGACCATCTCGATCGTCCTCTTTGTGCCGCCCACCAGGTAGACGCGGCTGCCATTGGGACGGGATGCAAGGAGCGGCCGCCACAGGTCGGCGCCCGCGATCCGCGCGCTTCGAATCCCCTTGCGGCGCAGCGCCAGCACCACGCCCATGCCGTCCGGGTAGCCGATGTTGGTGTTGACGATGCGTCGCACCCGCTCATCGCCATTGCCTATCTTCTCGGCGTTCAGCGCGACCAGGATCACCGGGCCGCGAGCGGCCGCGATCAGCTCGGATAGCGAGCGGCTGCCGAACACGCGAAACCCGCGCACGGCGGCGGCCCTTCCCAGCCCGGGCCGGGGCGCGGCTACCATCGCGCCGTGAACCAGGCTCTCGAGCGCGACGCCGTTGAATTGTCGATCGCCGGCAGGCATGGCGTGACAATAATCCGGCCCCCGGGCCCGTTGCCGCGCCTCAACCTGGGTGAGCTGTGGCAATACCGCGCGATATGCCTCGTCCTGGCCAAGAGGTCACTCAAGGCTCGCTACCGCCAGGCATTCCTGGGCGTCTCATGGACCATCCTCCAGCCGATCCTGCTGATGATCGTGTTCACGGTCTTCTTCGGGCTGTTCGCCCGCGTGCCAACAGAGGGCCTGCCCCACCCCGTCTTCTACTTCCTGGGGCTACTTCCGTGGCAGATCGTGGCGCGCATCGTGAACGAAGGCAGCCTCAGCGTCGTGGCCAACGCCGCGCTGGTCACGCGCGTCTACTTCCCCAGGGTCTACCTGCCGCTGGCGACCGCGATCAGCGCGCTGGTCGACTTCGCGTTCGGGCTGGTCGCGCTGGTCATCCTGCTGGTCGCCTTCGGGGCCAGCCCGAGCGTCGGCCTGCTGGCCGTGCCGCTCCTGCTGGTGATCGCGCTGGCCACGTCACTCGGGGTGGCCATGTGGCTGGCGGCGCTCAACGCAGCGTACCGCGACGTGACCCAGCTGCTGCCCTCGCTCGTCCAGCTCTGGTTCTTTGCCTCGCCCGTGCTGTACCCGAGCACGATCATCCCCGAGGCGTTCCGCGGCATGTACTACCTGAACCCGATGGCAGTCGTGATCGACGGCTTCCGCTGGGCCTTTGCCGGCGCCCGCGTGCCGCCTTCGGAGGCGTGGCTCGCCGGCGTGTTTGTGGCGGTCCTGCTGCTCGTGAGCGGGTACGTGTTCTACCGCCAGCGCGAACAGTTCTTCGCGGACGTGGTGTGAGCGACTCGGGTATCCGGCCGGCGCTGTCCGTGCGCGGTCTGGGCAAGAGGTTCAGCATCGGCGCGCAGCCGGGCAGCGGCAGCCTGTACGACCGGCTGGGCGGAATGGCACGACGCGCCAGTGGAGCGCAGGTGGATCCCCACCCCACGATCTGGGCACTGCACGACGTCTCCTTCGACGTGGCGCCGGGCAACGTCGTCGGCGTCATCGGCCGCAACGGTTCGGGCAAAAGCACGCTCATGAAGATCCTGGCCCGGGTGACGGCGCCGACCGAGGGGCTGGCCATGGTCCGTGGTCGGGTGGGAGCGCTGCTCCAGGTGGGCACCGGCTTCCATCCCGAGCTGACCGGCCGCGACAACATCGCATTGAGCGGCGCCATCCTGGGCATGGCCAGACAGGAGATCGCCGCCGTCCAGGACCAGATCATCGATTTCGCGGAGATCGGCGCCTTCCTGGACACCCCCGTCAAGCGCTACTCAAGCGGGATGTATCTCCGTCTCGCGTTCAGCGTCTCAGCACACCTCAGGGCCGAGATCATGCTCGTCGATGAGGTGCTCGCGGTTGGTGACGCCGCGTTTCAGGAGAAGTGCAGGACACGAATTCGCGAAGTGGTCAGGGATGGACGCACGGTCCTGTTCGTCAGTCATCACATGGACTCAATTCGCAGCATCAGCGACTCGGTGCTCGTGTTCGACGGCGGCGCCTTGCGCTTCTCTGGTGACACCACGAAGGGCGTCAATTTCTACGTACGCGAGCTGGTTCGCGTCCAGGGCTAGGAGAAGACGGCAACCAGAGCGTCACGCATGACGCGCTCTCCGAACCGGTCGCGCACGAACCGCTCGCCGGACGCCCCGACCGACTCGGCCAGGCGAGCATCGCCCAGCAGGCGAAGAACCTGGGCAGCGAGATCCTCAGCGCTGTCGGCCAGGAGCGCGTGCTCTTCGTGGACCAGTCCGATGCCCTCATTGCCGATCGAGGTGGTCACGACCGGTGCTCCGGCGGCAAGGGAGTCGAGCACCTTGCCCTTGATCCCCGCCCCAAAGCGCAGCGGGCTGATCGAAACCCTGGCCTGCTCGAGGTAAGGACGGATCTGCGGCACGTAGCCAGTTACCTTCACTCGGTTCGATGCCAGCGCCATCACCTCCGGGACTGGATTGCTTCCCGACCAGGTAGACCAGTGCGCTTACGTCCGAGGCCCAGATCAAAGGCATCACCTGCTCGACCAGGAATCGGGCGGCATCAACGTTCGGTGGATGCTGAAAACCACCGACGAACACGATCGACCGCCGCTCGGACATGGGCACGGCGTCCGGACTCGCTTCGGCAATCTCGACGAAGCTGGGGACGACGGAAACTCTGGCACCGGGCACCAGATCCTGGATCTGCGCCACCTCAGCGGGGCTTGGGGTGAGCACCAGGTCCGCCTCAGCGAAGAGCCGCTTCTCGATGGTCAGCATCCGCTCGCTCGCCTCGAGCGCATCCCGGGCCAACGTCGCGCGATATCGCCTCTCCTCGCGCAGCGCGTGAAGGTCGTGGGTGTAGTAGACGACCGCCGCACGTGAATGATCGCGAACCGACGGGAGGTGGGCCTCGGCGATCGTGGGCCTGGCCAAGATGACCCAGTCCAGATCGTCGCCGTGGATGGCTAGCCACTCGTCGACGTCAAACGGCCCGCTCAGGACCTGAACGCCGCTCTGCTGCAACCGCTGCGCATACGGCTCGATTGCGCGACGACTGTGCGGCAGGAAAGTGACGCTCGACCCCAGGCCTATGAGCGCGCGCAACATGCCGTCCATGTTCTGGCCGCCAGCGTGCTTGTCGAATTCAGGCAGCCTGTCGTCGATCACGAGCAGGGTCAACCCAGCCAGTGGTAGTGAAGGCATGCCATGCGTCATGGGCGTGGCGCGCCTGGCGGACGCGTGCTCGTGCCTCGTCGGCGCCGATCGGCGATGCGTGCGATGTGATCGCGCGAGGCCGCCCACTCCGGATGGGGCTGGGCCCGAAGCTCCTCGCCCCAGCGCTCCCGAAAAATCGCCGCGTTTGGAACCTGTGACGATTTGGGACCCTCCTGCAGGCTGGTCCCGGCCGTGCCGCCCTCGACATGAATGATCGCGCACAGTGGCTGGTAGATGACCCGGTAGCCGGCTCGGCGGATCCTGAAGCAGTAGTCGCTGTCGTCGAAATAGCCGAAGCCGTAGACGGCATCGAGTCCGCCAAGATCGTGAAAGAGGTCCGTGCGGGTGGCCAGCAGCGCGCCGGAGACATAGTCGACGTCGCGTACGTACGAGTACTCCGGAGCGTCAGAGTCCAGAACGCCCTTGCCGAAGTTTGACGCGCTGGCGTCGGCGTAGACGATCGCCCCGGCCTCCTGCAACCGACCGTCCGGATAGACGAGCTTGCCACCTACGACGCCCGCGTCCGCGGTCGAGGCGAAGGTCCTCAGCAGCCACTGCAACCAGCCCGGCATCAGGAAGGTGTCGTCGTTGAGGAGGACCAGTATTTCTCGGCTGGCAATGGCGGCTGCGCGATTGACCGATCCCACGAAACCCAGGTTCCTGGCATTGACCAGCCGCACGACGCGCTCGTAGTGATCACAGACCGCGGCGATCCTCGCACTCTGGTCGGGCTTCGATGCGTCGTCGACGACGATGATCTCGACGCGCAGGTAGCCCGGCACCGTTTCAGCAAGGCTGCGCAGGCAGCGCTCGAGGTGGGTCGCTCCGTTGAAGGTCGGGATGATGACCGTTGCGCCTGCAAGAATTCCTCGATGTTCGGTTTCCTGTGATCACTGGATCCAGCTTGGGTGGGTCGCGGCCGTCGACAGTGATCACCGCCCAATGCGCTACCCGCTGCGCATCCGCGAGAGCGTCCTTATCCCTGGTGGGCACGGCGACCATGTCGATGCTCGAATCGGCGTACGCCGTCGGCCCCGAGTCAGTAGCCGGGGGCACGGTTACCTCGAGTCCCGGCAGTGCCCGGCTCAACGAGGCACCACTCGAACGATCGAGCAGGCTGGGATACCTCCCGAAGCGATCACGAAATTCATCGATCAGCGGCCGCATCTGGGCGGCCACCGGACCGCCCCCAGGCTTCCTCGGCGTTCGTACGTCGTACACGGTGTAGCCGCGTTCCGATCGAACTGGGCGGTACCTGACCGCGAGGTGAGTCCAGAATCCTTCCAGCGCTGAGAGCCACGCTCGCGCTCCAGGGGGCAAGACGAAGTAGCTGATCCCCAGCGCCCTGAGCCACTCAAGTCGTGCCACGGCGCCAGTTGACCCGAACGCCGCCCAGGACGGCTCGACCGCGGCAGCCTGCAGGCCGCCCGGCGTCATGCCGTCACGCCACAGAGCCGGGTCCGGCTCTGGTTGCGGGCTGATGACGGAAGCGGGTTCGATCAGATCCGACAGCACCCTGCGCACTGCCTCCACGTCCACGGCTGGCACGGAATGGGCCGGCCGAACGACAGGCTGTCGCCGCAAGCGTCGCCGATCCCAAACGACGCGCTGCGCCGCCAGGATGACCCTCCCCGGTTGCGCCAGCGTCAAGGGAGGTCGGTAGCTGGTCGGCCGACCCGGCGCTCTACCCTCGCGCACCCCGAAGCGCAGGTAATGGAGCAGTGGGTTCAAGCCTGAGCTGGCCACGTCCAGGTTGAGAGCCAGATACGAACCAGAGCTGAACAGCGGGCTTGGGTCGCGACCTTCGAAGCCGCCGTGCAGAAGATAGTGGTCCAGCGGGCTGCGTCCTGTGTCGCGAACGTCCGGATAGCTGGCCAGGTACCAGTCGGTATCGAACAACGGGTTGGGGTCGCGGCCTTCGGCGATGCCGTGCAAGGCGTAATGGGTTGCCGGGTGCATTCCGGCGGCTCGAACGTCGGGATACTCGGTGAGGTACCACTCCCCGTCCAGAAGCGGGTTGGCGAGCAGGTCGCGTATGAGCGGGACTCGAAGCAACGCTGTCTGGGTCCGTGCTCTCAACCGGTGATCGGCCACTCAGCCGTACCTGTCGCCGTCGACCGGCGCCAAAACCGAAATGCTGGGCATGCGGGCCCCCGCCCTCTCATTCAGTCTGGAAGCCGTGCGTTCGAAATGCCTCGATGGCGTGATCGAGATTAACGATCAGGCTGTTCCTGTCGCTGATGATCTTGCGCGTTGGGCTGGACACGGGCATGGGGCGCACGTTCAGGAACGCGCAGATGGCATCCGTGTCGAGTGATTCGTACTCGACCAGCATCGACCGGTGGTCGCGATACATGCGCACTGCGCGTTCGTCGCGGTCACGCACGTCACTCGCGTATCTGAGGGCCGCTTCCACGTCCAATCGAAACGGGTTGATCTGGATCGAGCCACTCGTGATCGAAGTAGGCACGCCATGCTTCAGCACGGCCTGATGAGAGACGTACTGGCTCAGGAGGTCGCGGCGCCGCAGATGAATGACGGCTACCCGGCGATCGCGAACGACTGCCTCGCGCACGTCCAACCAGGCCGGCAGGAACAACTCGTCCGTCTTGAACTTGAACCCCACCACGGACCTTCCCTGGGGGTCGAACACGATCCGCTCGAGGAATGCCCCTGCATTCCGCTCCCGTAGGCGCCACAGGTCTCCGTCCAGGGCAGGATCACGGCGCCGAAGCTGCATCCACGATCCGTCCATTCCGCCGATCCTGCCGCGGCTGAAAACTTCGTCATGAGACAGGACGTCAGGGTGCGAGCGGAGCATATGAACCAGCATCGTGCTGCCCGTGCGCGCGGCGCACGAGATGACGTACCTGGCGGCTTCGCCCCGATTCAGCCTGGGTTCAGACGCCAAAGCGCAGCTCAAACAGGGCGCCATTTCCCCCCACGACGAATATCCGGCCGGCTTCATCCTCGCCGAACGAGGTGATCGGCAGGCTGGTCGCAAGCCGTCCGACTTCGTTGCCATCGCCATCAATGGCACGGATGAGCCCGTCACACAGGTCGGCAAATACGTACGCGCCCTGCCAGGAAGGATGCCCGGGACCCCGGTTGACGTACCCGCCGGTCACTGCGCAGCTCTGACCCCCATGCTCGTACTCGAGCACGGGCAGGTGTCCGGTGGAGCAGCGACCAGGCTCGGGATCATCCGGCCGCGAGCCGTCATATAAATGCGCGCCTTCGCATCCGGCCCAGCCAAAGTCCAGGCCACGAGCTGCGTTGCGCCCGGTCGAATCTGCCGGAGCGCGATCAACTGACTCATACCGAAACTGCCCCACGTCGCCGATCCAAATGTCGCCGGTGAGCCGATCGAAGCTCCAGCGCCAGGGATTGCGCAAGCCGGACGCCCAGATCTCGGGCAGCACGGCAGCATCTCCCACGAATGGATTATCGGCCGGGATCGTAAAGCTGAGCGGTCCGTCGCCGTCGGTGTCGGTCGGATCGACTCGCACAAGCTTGCCCCAGCGCGTGTCGAGCGCGCGCGCCGTTCGGCCTCCGCCGTGGCCGCCTTCGCCAAAGCCAACGTACAGCAGGCCATCCGGGCCGAACGCGATCATTCCGCCGTGGTGATTCGAACGCGGTTGCCCCGGCTTGAAGAGGGGCTTGTTGGTCGACATCACGATGCGCTCGCGGTTGTCGCCGCCGCTGCCAAGTGAGGCGCCCTGAAGCTCGCTGATGACAAGGGCACCGCGATCCTCTGCCCCACACGGCGCGTTGAGCGTGTAGCTCACGTAGAGCTTGTCGTTAGCTTCGAAATCGGGGTGGAAGGCCAGGCCCAGCAGGCCCCGCTCCGCGTGGAACTCGCCCGGCCAGCACAGCTCCGCGTCCGGACCAATTATTCGTGAGCGCAGATCAAGGAAGAGGCGCGGCGGTTGCCAGTCGTCACTTTCCCGTTCCGTAACCAGCACTCTGCCCGTCTGCTCGATCACGTAGATGCGGCCCGGCCGACCGTCGGACGTGGCCAGTAGCGGCCGGTCAAGGCCAGTGTGAATCTCGATCAGAGCCATGCTGCCGATCGGCTCGAGCGGGGTTGGCCTGGCCGGCTCTGAAGTGGCCTGACACGCGGCCGATGCCAGGAGGCAGGCCAGCACGGGCGCGAACAGGATCCGATGTGAAGGTTGCCGCGCCGTCAACTAGTACGTGCCCGCCCCAGCTTGAGCGCCGTACGTTTGCGCGCCGCGGCCGGAATTCCCCTGGCCAAACCGGCCAGGATGCGCAGCCGGCGCGGATCGTCGAGGGACATCATCGTCAGCGACAGGGCTTCGCGGCGCATGATCCAGGGCAGGTCGCGCAGGTACTCGCTGACAGCCTCGTTCTTGATCTGCATGAGTCGGTGGTTGCGCCATGAGACGTCCAGGATCCAGCGCGGAATGGCATGGCGCGAGCGAATCATGTCCAGTGCGCCGCGATTGACAGGACCCCCGGCGCCGCGGCCGTGCCATGCAAGAGCCCGCGGCTCGTACCATGCCGTCCAGCCCAGCCGGCGCAATCGCCAGGCGAGATCGACATCTTCCTTGTACATGAAGAAGTCCTCGTCGAGGACCTCCCAGCCACCGCCCGTGCGCGGCTCGCGGGCCTCCATCAGCGCCGCGCGACGATAGATGGGCGCTGGTCCATCTGCGCCCCACACGGGTCCCGCTACGTGGTCTCGCTCCGTCTCATGCTCGCCCTGGCGGCGCGCCACGACGCGCCTATCGCGATGCATGGCCAGGCCGGTCGAGTCGATCATCGTCGTCCGCTCGCCGGCCGGGCCCAGCCGACGCAACCGACCCTGGACGGCAGCGACTCGCGGTCGGCCGTCAAACGCGCCCACCGCCGCGGCGAGGAAGCCCGGATCGAGCACGACGTCCTGATTGAGGAGCATGACCAGATCGGAGCGCGTCCCGAAGATGCCCCGATTGTGGGCTGCCGCGAAACCGACGTTCCTTTCGCTTTCGTGGACGCTCATGCGCGGATCTCCGACAACGGCCCGGCGCAGCTGCTCGCGAGTGCCATCGGTCGAGGCGTTGTCCACCACCCGCAGCTCGAAGTCGGTGAAAGTCTGGGCGCGCAGGGAATCGAGGCAGCCGCCCAACCAGCGCATGCCGTTGAACGTGACCAGCGAGACGCTGAGACGGGCCGCACTCATGAGCCAGCGCCGTTTTCGCAGCTCCCTGTCAGCACTCGACCGCCATGCTGCAATTCTGCCCGTCCCAACGCGCGACCAGGATCACGGACTGGCCAAGGCGATCGGCGAAGACCGTCGAATGCGGGGCCGCCCAGCGCACCTGGACAATTCTCTGCTCGTGTGAGGTGACCTCGTTCGAAACCATCGACGCCAGCACGACGTCCCGGCCGCCGCATAGGGCGCGATCGATCTCGTTGCCGGCGAACCGGGCCAGGAACTGGGTATCGCCCGAGGAGATCATCTGGAACGGCATGAAAAGGCCCCAGTCGGGCAGGACATAGAGTGCCTGGTCCGCACGGGCGGCTGCCGAGAACTCATTGATCGCAGTGGAGAAGTAGCCCGAGCCACCGGTCACCTCCAGCCTCTTGAGAGCCTGTCCAAACGAGAGTGCGTTGAGGGCCACGACGCTCGCCAGCACGCCAACGAGCCCGGCCGCGATGGACCGTCGCGCTGAGATTGCCAGCACTCGCATCAGCACCACGCCAGCTGCACAGTAGAGAAGCGGGACCATGGGCGCGAAGTGATGGGCCCACAGCCGGTCGCCGAAGACGACACCGTAGGCGAGCGGTGGAACGACGCTCACGAGCATCATGAGCCGGATCTGCGGTTCCGAGCGACGACGGACCTCGAGCAGGCCCGCCACGACAACAGGAAGCAAGATGATGAACGCGATCTTGACCGGCGCGAACGGTTCAGGCGCGACATTGTCGAAGAACATCCGACTGATCCCAGTTCCGTCCAGCGCGAATGAGATCAGGCCGATGGTGGACCCGATCCGGGCCACTGGGTCGGAGCTGTCGCGCAATGTGCCGCGTGCCAGTGCCTCTTCCCACAAGGCTCCGAAATCTCCCGTGTTGAGGGCCGCCAGACCCCAACCGGCGAGGATTGGGAGAGCACCAAGCGCGAGACCGACAGCCCAGGGCGCGGCTCCTGACCGAAGACGCGCGACGAGGGCGAGTCCCAGGGCAAGGACGAAGAACGCGTAGTGGAAGTATCCGTAGACAGACAATCCCGCCGCGAGCCCGCCAATAATCAGCAGACGCTTGCCACAGGGCTCTGTCATGCACCGCCAAGCCAGGGCAAGGGCGACCAGCAGGAGAGAGACGGGCAACACCGTTATCACGAACTGCGTCCGAAACTGCAGGACGAACGCGGGATCGAGCGCCATGACCGTCAGGACGAGTGCGCCCAACCAGGGGCGCACGCGGAGCGCCTTCAGCAGCCAGAAGGCGGCGAGCACGATTAGTGCGGCAAAGAAGGCGTGCGTCAGCCTTATGCCGACCACGTCGGTTCCGACCAGGGCATAGATGGGCAGGCCAATCCAGAAGGGCAGGGCGCCGTGGTAGACCTGGCGCATGACTGGCCAGGTGCTGTCCAGCAGATTGCCGGGAATGCCCGTCCGGGGCACTCCATAGGTGGCACTGCCAAGGGCCTTGACGGCGAGAAAGTCAGGGTTTACCGCGTCCGGATAGACGCCCGGCGTATCCAGATGTGCCGTAGAAGTCATGCCGAGCACGAACAGGGGCACGAGGACCCACAGCCAAAGACGTCTCGGCTGATTCTCGGTACCAGGCACCGATCCTCCTGGTTGGCTCTTCGCAAAGCTGCCCCGAACGTTCACAGCATAGGAGGCGATTTACGCCGGAGCACCAACTCAGTGCGGTGCGGTCACTCCGGGCGGCTCCCCTCATCGAACGGATCGAGCCAGGCGATCGCGAGCACGAGCGCGCCGATTCCGACCGATCCGACCATGTACGGATTCGTGGCGCTGGCAAGCATGACGGAGGCAATGATGCCCACTGCGACGACTCCCTCGCGCGGCGCCATGCCCGTCGCGCCCTGAAGGCGCCCGAATGCCACGCGCACGCTGTCGAGCAGGAGTCGAAGCGGCAGGGAAAGGAACACGATCAAACCCAGGGCGCCCAGCTTGAAGGCGCGGTCGAGGTACGTGATCTCGTACGTGAATGCGTCGCCCAGGAAGTAGTTGGGCGCGACGGCGCCCAGGCCCCAGCCGATAAAGGGTCGCTCAAGGAAGTGGCCCGTAAGGATCACCGCCTGGTAGAGCTTGACCAGGTTCGAGCCCAGGCCGCCGCCCGCGCCGAGCAGTGAGATGGCCAGGAACACTGAGATGCCGCCCACGAGCAGTCCGGCCGCGAGGCGCGGACTGCTGGCAAGCCTGTGGGCAAGGTCGCCGCGCCCGAAGAGCACGACGATGCCCGCGGCGACCGTCGCGCCGAGCCAGTATCCGCGCGTGAAGCTCAGCACAAGCGCCGCGGCCAGGACGAACGTCACCAGCCAGGGCCACGCGCGACGGCGATCGTGCAGCAGCTCCCAGGCCACGATCGCAGCGCCAACCTGGAGGAAGAGGCCTGAAGCCAGGTAGACGCGCGTGCCGCCCGAATGGGAGTCAACCAGGCCGCCCATGTCGAACGTTCCAACCAGCAACGCCTCCAGCGCGTCCGCATTCGCGGCACCGACCACGATCGCGGCGAAGACGATGATCGTCACTGCCGCCGCAGCCACCGAGCAGGCCAGGATCCAGCGGCGCAGCCAGCCCAGGTCCCCGCGCAGCGCGACCGCGGCCAGCACCAGTGCCAATGCGAAGAACAGGAAGCCGTCGCCGTCCGAGATGGCGTTGCGCACACCGAAGCCGTTGACTATCCCGATCGGCACCCAGACGGCCGGTATGGCCACGGCAACGATGGCCGCGTGCAGGCCGTAACGGCCAAGGGGCATCCGCTGTGTGCCGTACGCCGCGCGCCACAGCGCGATCAGGCTGACCACTCCCAGGATGGAGTCGATCAGCATGCGACCGGAGAACCCGCCGGGCAGCACTGTCCACCGCCCGGAGGCACCGCCGACGATTAACTCGAGCACGGCCACGGCAAAGGCCAGGCGCAGGTCGACCAAGGCGAGTGCTGCGAACGCAGCCGCGAGGAAGATCTGGTTGGCAAGCTGGATGTGTTCCGGCCGCCGCGGTTGCGTGCAGGACGACGGCGGAGGCGATGCCAATCGCCACGAGGGCGACCAGTCCCGCGCGTAAGATTGCCCCGCGCTGGAGTCGGCCCGCTACGGGTAAGGCCTCGGGCTCGATCACCCGGCCGAGTATAGGCAGCCGGCGCAGCGCTCCCGATGGGGGACCCGATGACCCACGCACCGGCCGACGTGAGCGCAGTCGTCGTTCACTACGAGACGCCCGACCTCCTCGAGCGCTGCCTCGACGCCCTGAACGGGTCGCGCGCGGTCGCGTTCGAGACGATCGTCGTCGACAACGCCTCTGCCTCGTTTGACGCGCAACGGGTGTCGCGCCGTGTTCCCGCCCCGCGCCTGGTCGTCAACCGGGTCAACGTGGGATTTGCCGCGGCCGCCAACCAGGGCCTGCGCCTGGCCGCCGGGCGCTACATGCTGCTGCTCAACGCGGACACGATCGTTGAGCCGGACACGCTGTCCAAGATGGTCGCGTACATGGACGCCCGGCCGGACGTGGGCTGCGCGACCGCCCGGCTGGTGCTCGAGGATGGCCGGCTCGACCTGGCCTGCCGGCGGCTGTTCCCGACTCCGGAGCGTTCGCTGTACCGGTTGACGATGCTCTCGCGCCTCTTCCCGCGCAGCCGGCGCTTTGGGCAGTACAACCTGACCTACCTGCCCGAAGATCGCGAGACGGAGATCGATGCGCCGTGCGGCGCGTTCATGATGGTCCGCGCCGAGATCTTCAGCAGCGTCGGCCCGCTCGATGAGCGCTACTTCATGTACGGCGAGGACCTGGATTGGGCGTATCGCATCAAGCGTGCCGGCTGGCGCGTCATGTACCAACCCGGGGCGCGGGCCACGCACCTCAAGCGCTCCGCTTCGAGCAAGTACCGGTCGCGCTCCATCCGCGCCTTCTACGATGCGATGCGCATCTTCTACCGGGACCATTACGCCAGCCGCTACCCTCGGCTGCTGTCATGGCTGATCTACTCTGGAATCTGGGCGAGAGAGGTGCTTGAGCTGAGCGCAGCGCGCATCACGGGCAGACACGGAGCGTCGGCATGAAGGGGCTCATCCTCGCCGGCGGCACGGCGACGCGAATGGGCGCCCTGTCCCGCGTAACCAACAAACATCTGTTGCCGGTGTACGACCGGCCGATGATCTACTACCCCATCGACACGCTGCGCGGGATGGGCATCCGCGAGGTGATGATCGTCCTGGGCGGTCGGAGCATCGGTGACATCGTGGAGCTCCTCGCCGATGGCAGCGAGTTCGGCCTCGACCTGACCTATCGCTACCAGCGCGGCGCCGCTGGCATCGCGCAGGCCATTGGCCTCGCGCGTGACTTCGTCGCCGACGACAGCTTCTGCGTCGTGCTGGGCGACAACGTGCTGCGCGGACCGGACCTGGCCTCCGTGGCTGCCGAGTTCGAGGCGGGGCCGTGGAGCGCGGGCACGCTGCTCTATCGAGTTCCGGATGCGGAGCGCTTCGGCGTCGCCGAGCTCGACGAAGCGGGTCGGATCGTGGGATTCGAGGAGAAGCCGGAGCAACCCAAGAGCGACCTGATCCCGATCGGCGTCTACCTGCTTCGGCCCGACGCCTTTGACGTCATCGCCCACCTGACGCCGTCAGCGCGCAACGAGTTCGAGATCACCGACGTGCTCAACCACTACATACCGGAAGGCCGGCTGTTCTGGCGCGAGTACGAGGGCCACTGGTCAGACGCAGGCACGACCGAGTCACTCCTGCACGCGTCGAACATGGCGGCGGGCAGTGACGTGGCGACTGAGGCGGGGAGCCGATGAGGCTGTTGGTGACCGGCGGTGCCGGGTTCATCGGCAGCACCTTCGTCCGCCGCCGGCTGGCCGCGACGAGCGACACGATCACGGTTATCGACAAGCTGACCTATGCCGGCAATCGCGCCAACCTGGCCGAGTGCGACGAGGACCCTGCGCTTGCCGCGCGGCTCCGCTTCGTGCAGGGAGACATCTGCGATGCCGAGCTCGTCGCCGGGCTCGTCGGAGAGGCCGACGCTGTGGTCAACTTTGCCGCCGAGTCGCACGTCGATCGCTCGATCCTGGACGCGGAGGCGTTCCTGCGCACAGGCGTGATCGGCGTGCACGTGCTGTTGGAGGCGCTGCGCGTGGCGGGCCGCCCAGCGCGCTTCGTCCAGGTGTCCACCGATGAGGTCTACGGCGAGGTACGCAGCGGCGTCTCGCGCGAGTCGGACGCCCTCCGGCCGCGCAGCCCGTATGCCTCGGCCAAGGCGGCCGGCGAGCTCCTCGTCCAGGCGTATCACGTTACCCATGGCACGGACGCGGTCGTGACCCGCGGCGCCAACACGTACGGCCCGTACCAGCACCCGGAAAAGCTCGTGCCGCTCTTCGTGACCAATGCGCTGGAGGACGAGCCGCTGCCGCTTTACGGCGACGGGCACCAGGAGCGCGACTGGCTGTACGTCGATGACCACGCCGATGCCGTCGGGTTTGCCCTGGATCACGGCGTCAGCGGCGAGGCCTACAACGTGCCGGGCACCGGCGCGCTACGTAATCGCGCGGTGGCCGAAGCAATCCTGCGCCGCGTGGGGCGCGACTGGAGCCTGGTGCGCAGCGTGCCCGACCGGCCCGGACACGACCTCCGCTATGCGCTCGACGGTGACCGCCTGCAGGGCCTGGGCTGGCGGCCGCAGGTCGACTTCGAGGCCGGACTGGACAGGACCGTGGACTGGTACCGGGCCAATCCCGAGTGGTGGCGCGACGCCCGCTCGGGCGACTGGGCGGCCTACTACGAAGACCAGTACGGGTGGCGGCTGGCCGAGTCCGTCGACGCGTGAGCCTGCCCGGCACGATCGCCGTGACGGGCGCCGGCGGCCGCCTTGGCATGGCGCTGATCAACCGGCTGAGCGGCAGCGGCAGCGGCAGCGCCGGCGTTCCCTGGCGGCGCCCCGAATTTGACCTGGATGCCCCAGCGGATGTGGCGCGCCTGATCGAGCGCGACCGGCCCGGGCTGGTCATCCATTGTGCGGCGTGGACTGATGTCGACGGCTGCGCGCGCGACCCGGCACTGGCCATGGCGCGCAATGCCGGCGCGACCGAGGTACTGGCCACCGCCTGTGCTGAACGCCGCGTACCGCTCGTTGTCCTCTCGACCAACGAGGTGTTCGACGGCGCTCGCAAGGACGGCCGGGGTTACGCGGAGACGGACGGCGTCGGGCCGATCAACGCCTACGGGCGCAGCAAGCTGGCCGCCGAGGAGGTGGCACGCGCCGCGTTTGGGCGGCACGGCCCGGCGCTGTGGATCGTGCGCACGGCCTGGCTGTTCGGTGCACCCGGCAACGATTTTCCGCACAAGGTGATCGCCGCGTCAGATCGCCTTGCACCCGGCGAAGCCCTGCGCGTGGTTGACGACGAGTACGGATCGCCCACGTTCAGCAAGGATCTCGCCGTCGCCCTGCTGGACCTGGTCGCGACCGGTCCACCGGACGTGTACCACCTGGTCCCGCCTGGCTCTGCGTCGCGCTTCGAAGTTGCGCAGGCGGTGGTCGGCGCGCTTCGCCCGTCGACCACCGTCGAGCCGATCTCCGGGCGCGACTACGGTCGCGCATCGGAGCCGCCAGCGTGGGCTGTCCTGGATCCGGCGCGTGCCGCCGATCTCGGCATCCGCCTGCGCGACTGGCGTAACGCGCTGGTCGAGTACCTGAGCGAGGCCGGCCCGGCCTATGATCGGCTCCTTCAACAGGGGCCAGGGGGATAGGCAAGTGATCCGTCGCTACATGGTGCCGCTCAAAGCGGCGCTGATGCTCACCGACGGTGTCAGCGCGCTCGCGCTCTTCCTGCTGCTCTACAACCTGCGCTTCGACGTTTTGGGCGGCGTCTGGTCACTGGGCGATATCGAGCCCATCCAGATCGCGCTGGTCTACGCCGTGCTATGGGTTGCGGCGCTGTGGCTGATGGGCCTGTACCGGCTGCGCACCCACTGGGCGATGCGCGGAGACGTCGTCGACGTGCTGCGCGCGACGGTCGTCGTTCTCGTCGTATCGCTCAGCATCCTGTATCTCGCCGACCTGACCGAGGTCAGTCGCGTCTTCGTGGCCATGCTCCTGTTGGGCCAGCCGGCGATCACGATCACCTTCCGGCTCGTGCTGCGCAAAGTCCTGGAGCGGATGCGCAGCCGCGGACAGATCCGGCGCCAGATGCTCATCGTGGGCGCCGGCCCGGAGGCGCAGCAGTTCGCCGAGATCGTCGAGCGCCATCGGCAGCTCGGCCTGCACGTCATCGGCCACCTGCGCGGTGCGCAGAAGCGGGACACGACCGTGACCCGGCCGGTGCTGGGCACGATCGAGCAGATCGAGACCTTCCTGCACGAGCGAGTGGTAGATGAAGTCGCGATCTGCCTCGCCCCCGAAGAGTGGTCGTACATCGAGCCCGTGACGCGCATCTGCGAAGAGGAAGGCAAGATCGTGCGCGTGTCAGCCCAGGCCCTCGGCGGAGTCCTGACCGGCGGCCACTTCGAGGAGGTCGGTGGCGTTCCGATCGTGACCTACCTGTACGGTCCCGACCGGGTGCTGGGCCTGCTCGCCAAGCGGCTCTTCGACATCGTCGGCAGCGCCATCGCGCTCGTCGTGCTCAGCCCGCTGCTGCTGATCGTCGCCCTCCACGTCCGCCTTGCCGACGGGCCGCCCATCCTGTTTCGCCAGAAGCGGATCGGGCTCCACGGCCGGCCCTTCATATGTCTCAAGTTCAGGACCATGGTGCCCGATGCGGAGGAGCAGCTGGCCGATCTCGTCCACCTGTCCGAGGTCCGCGGCCCGGCCTTCAAGATCGCCGAGGACCCGCGCGTCACGCCGGTCGGCCGCTTCCTGCGTCGCAGCAGCCTGGACGAGCTGCCCCAGCTGTTGAACGTGCTGCGCGGCGAGATGAGCATCGTTGGACCCAGGCCGGCGCCCCCGCGCGAGGTGGAGCAGTACAGCATCTGGCACCGCCGTCGGCTGTCGATGCGACCTGGCCTGACCGGCTTGTGGCAGGTGTCAGCGCGCAGCGAGGCGGACTTCGACCGGCGCGTGGAGCTGGACCTCGACTACATCGACCGATGGTCGCTCTGGATGGATCTCAAGATCCTGCTGCGCACGATTCCCGTGGTTCTCGCCCAGGAAGGCCGCTGACCGACCGGACTGGGCCTGGACCAGCCCAAGACCGGTGCCCACGATCAGAAAAGCGGGCACATTGAGCTGGACGCTCAGGAAAGGGTTGTTGAAGCACGCGGCCAGGAAGAGGCCGACGGCGGCGGTGCCCGTGGCAACTGCGAGCGTGCCCTGCCCGCGCAGCAGCACGACCAGTGTCGACACCGCGAAGGCCAGGCCGGCAAGCCCGGCGAGCGTGCCCTCCTCGCTGAACAGGCGCAGCCACTCGTTGTGCGGCGCATTGACGAACGCGCTGCCGTACTCGGCGTGGAGCCACTCGAAGCTCCTGAAGCCGGCGCCGAAGAGCGGGTGATCGAGCCACAATCGAATCGTGGCCTGCCACGCGGTCAATCGGCTCTGGTCGGTCGCGATCGGAATGTCTCGCTCGAGCCACACGAAGCCTATGGCGGCCAACGTGACGCCCACGACAGCGACGGCCATCAACGGGCCTGCCCGCGGCCAGCGGCGCCAGATCACGATGGCCACAACCACGCCCAGTGCCACCAGCCCGGACCGACTGAAGGTCATCGCCAGGGCGATCATCTGGACTGCCGTGCCAGCCGTCGCCAGGAGACGGACGCGGGTCGACTCGACGTTGACGGCCAGTGCGAGGCAGACGGCTATGCCGGTCACGAACAGTGCCGCGACAGCGTTCGGCGCGGGAAAGAGGCCGCCCACGCGATGCGGATCGACATCGGCGCGCAGCAACCAGCCGATCGCGGACGCGCGCACCGATTGGTCGCTCAGCTCGTTGATCATGCTCACCAGGGCGCCGATCGCAATCGCCGCGACCGCGACGTACAGCGCCCGGTGCTGGCCACGTACGGCAAGCCACCAGCTGGCGATGAGCACCGTCAGCGCGCCACCGATGCCCGGCACCCAGCCCTGGGCGGCGAAGAGGCCAAGCTCCGTGCCGTAGCGCAGGGCACTGACCAGGACGCCCAGCGCCGTTGCGACGAACAGGACGCCGGCCAGGAGAACCGGCACTGATGGGCGCGGCAGCCGGCGACGGACGGCTACGTGGAGCACCACAGAGGCGCCCAAGCCGGCCAGCAGGAATGGCACGGCCGTGATCCGTCCATCGCCCGTCTGGGCCTCTGTGAACGGGCCCAGAGCAGCCAGCACGACCAACCCGGTCAACGGCCAGGCGACCATCGCGGCGACGGCCAGCGCGGTCCAGGCGAGCACGACCTGGTCGGCTGCACCAGCCGTGCGCAGGATGGCGTAGACGGCCACCAGCACCACGCCGGCGGCGAGGGCGCGGTCTTCGGGGCGCAGGCTGCGCAAGCGGTCCATGGCTCGCCGTAGGCTAGGCGGCGCGTCACTCCTGCGTGCGCGGCTGTGGCCGGCAACGCTGCTACGCTGCGCCAGCCCTGCGGCGCACGAAGACGGCATCGCATCTACCTATCGCGACATGGGGAGAAAAGCCTGGCCGGTCGGTACCTCGTCACAGGTGGCTGCGGGCTCATCGGCGCGACCGTGACGCGGCAGCTGCTGTCGCGCGGCGACGAGGTCACCGTCGTCGACTCGGGTGTGGCAGCCGGCTTCAGCGCGATCGAGGGCAGCGCCGCGCGACTGATCGTGGGCGACGTGCGCGATCCGTCCGCCTATGCGGCCGCGCTCGACAGTGAGACGGTCGTCATCCATCTCGCCGCCAACCCGAGTGTGCCCGGCTCGATAGATGACCCGCTCGAGGACTTCGCGATCAACGTCAACGGCTCGCTGACCCTGCTGGAGGCAGCACGCAGGGCGGGCGTGGAGCGCTTCGTGTTTGCCTCGTCCAGCTCAGTCGTGGCCGGGCACGAGCCCCCGACTCACGAGCGTCAGGTGCCGCGCCCGGTCTCGCCCTACGGCGCCGGCAAGGCCGCCATCGAGGCATACCTGCGCGCTTACGGCGCCGCGTACGGCATGGCCACCGTCGCCTTGCGCTTCTCCAATGCGTACGGACCGTGGTCGGCCCACAAAGAGAGTGCCGTGGCGTCCTTCATCCGCGCCTATCTGGAAGGCGGACCGATCGTCATCCGCGGCAGCGGCAAGCAGACACGTGACTACGTTCACGTCGACGACGTCGCAGCGGCCGTGATCAGCGCCGCAGACCGCGCGCCAATAGTCGCGGGCGAGATCTTCCAGATCGGCACAGGCGTCGAGACGAGCCTTGCCGAGCTGCTCGCGATGCTCTTCCAGGCCGGTGGCGGCCCAGTCCCCGTTACCCACGAGCCGGCCAGCGCCGGGGACGTTGCGCGCAACGTGAGCGACATAAGCAAGGCGCGCGAGCTGCTGGATTTCGATCCGCGGGTGGAGCTGCGTGCCGGGCTCGCGTCAACCCTCGAATGGTTCCGTGGGCGCTGAGCGCGAGGCGCGCCACGGAGTGGCGCGCGACGTCGTCCTCACCTTCGGGGGCAGGCTCGCCGTTACTGCGGCAATCATCGTCGGCGACGTGATCGTGGCGCGCACTCTGGGCCCGGAAGGCAAGGGCGGCTTCACGCTGCTGCTCGCCCTGAGCAGCCTGGGCGCCGTCTTTCTGAGTTTGGGCCTCGACCGGTCGCTGGCGGTCTTCGCGGCCCGTTCGCTGGACGTGGCCCGGAGAGCGTTCGCCAACGCCGTGCTGTGGACGGTGCTGATCGGCGCCGCGGGCACGCTGGCCATCATCGCGCTCTACGGACCGATCGCCGGCGGCCGCGGCGGCACCGGACCGCTGGCCGGCATCATGCCCGCCCTGACCCTGGGCGAGCTGGCGCTCGCGGCACTCGCGCTGCCCTTCGAGATGGCCTATGCCATCGGTCTCGTCGGCCTTCTCGGCCGGCAGGGCGTCATCTCCTACAACGTCCTTCGTTTCGTGCGCCGCGCCATTCTGACCGCGCTGCTGCTCGGCTTCGCGCTCGCCGCGAGCATCGATCTGGAGCTCGTGCTGTGGCTCAACCTGGCCGCGCTGGCGCTGACCGCCGGCGGCATCCTGCTTGCCGCAGCGCGGGCGGGGATCCTGTCGCTGCACGTCAGCCCGTCCATGCTCGTGGGCCAGCTGTCGTTCGGTGGGCGAGCCGTCGTCGGCACGATCGCCGAGCGACTCCACTATCGAGCCAACACGTTCATGCTCACCGCGCTCGTCTCGGTCGCGGCGACCGGTGTCTTCTCCGTCGCGCTCGCCCTGGCCGAGACGCTGTGGTACCTGCCCGGCGCACTGGGACTGGTGCTCTTCAGCCGTGCGGTTCGTCCCGACACTGACAGCGCGGCGATCGCCAGCGCCATGACGCGCACGATGCTGGCGCTGATGGTCGTCGCTGCCGCGCCGCTCGCGCTGGTGGCGCCGGCTCTGATCGAGATCGTCTATGGCGCCCCATTCCGCGAAGCGGGTCCGGCGCTCCAGATACTGCTGCCCGGCGTGGTGCTTTACAGCATCGTCGCGCTGCTTTCGCACTACGTCATCGCGCGCGGGGCGCCGGGCCGCGCGGCCGCGGTGCTCATCGCCGGACTTGGCATCAACATCGCCGGCAACGTGCTGCTCATCCCGCAGCTGGGCCTGATCGGCGCCGCGTTGGCGAGCACGGTCAGCTACTCGGCCACGGCCGTGTTGATGCTGCTCCTCTACCGAAACATCTCCGGCCAGGGCCTGGCGGAGACGCTCATCATCCGCCGCTCGGACATCAGTGCCCGCTGGACCCAGCTGCGCGAGCTGACGCGGCGCGCGCTGCCCGGCCGCGCCTGATCGGCCGTGGCCCTTCGCTTGGCGGTCCTGGACGACGGGCTCTTCGTGCGCACGCTACGCCGGCACTCTCCACCCGGTGGCGGCGACGTTCCACCGCTTCGTGGAGGCGGTCGCCGCGCACGGCGCGTTCAGCTGAGGTGCGCTACATGGTGTCCGGTGCGCCGGCTGCGCATCTGGGAGCCCGACCCGGTGCTGCCGCCGGTCGACGAGGAGGCTGCTGCGCGTCGTGCCCACGGCGTCGTTCTCCGGCATCGCCGACTACCTGACGCGCAGCGCCTGGATGCTTGCCCGCAACTGGCGCCCGATCGAGCGCGCGGTGGCCGGGGCTGACCTGGTCTGGCTGCGCCTGCCGGCCTCCAATGCGCCAATCGCCTGGCCGCTGCGCGGCGTCAGTAACGTTCCCTACTTCGGCTGGATCGCGGGCAGCGTCGGCGACGTCGCCCGGGCCCAGGAAGCGGCCGCTGCCATTGAGTCTGCTGGCCCGGGCCACCGGCGCCGCGTACGACGAGGTGGCCCGCGTTGCGGCACGCGGCGGCCCGGTCGCGGCGCTGGGCGGCGAGCTGTTCAACAGCGTCATCAGCACCCAACAGGTGAACGCGTCATTGAGTGCCGGCCCGCCGGCGGAAGGCCCTCCGTGGCGCCTGGCGTGGGCGGGCCGGATGGCTCCGGAGAAGGGCCTCGGCACGCTCTTCGAAGCGGCGCACCTGCTGCTCGCGGGCGGCACGGACTTCGAGCTGCTGATGATCGGCGACGGCACGCAGCGCGAGCGCGTCGAGCACATGGCGGCGTCACTGCCGCCCGGCTGCGTGCGCATGGTGGGCTACGTCGGCGATCCGGACGCGTACCTGGACCTGCTGCGCAGCGCGCACGTGCTTGTCCACCCGTCAGGGGCGGAGGCAGTGCCCAAGGTCGTGGGCGAGGCCATGGCAGCGGGCCTGCCGGTCGTGGCCACGAACCGTTGGCGGCGTGTGCCCAGATCCTGGGCGACGGCGAGCGGGGCGTGCTGGTGCCGCCCAACGACGCGCCGGCGCTGGCGGCAGCGGTGCGTGGGCTGATCGAGAACCCGGACGAGCGTCGCGTGTTGCGTGAGCGCGGCCTGGGCTGGGCCGGCGACCACACCGCCGAGCGCCAGGCGGAGCGGATGGTGGGCTGGCTGCGTGGCCAGTTTCCGAATCTCGCCTGGTAGCCCATCCTTCGCCGGTGGTGACCGCTGTCCTGTTCTGGCTGTGCACGGGCCTCCTCGCCTGGGTCTACCTGGGCTACCCGCTCCTGGCGTTGGCATATGGACGGCTGCGACCCGTACGCCTGAGCACGGTCGAGCAGTGGCCCGACCTGGTCAGCGTGGGCATCGCCGTCCACGATGGCGGGCCGGAGATCGACGAACGGATGACCAACGTCCTCGACCAGGCTCCACCCTTCGGACTCGAGCTGATCGTCGCCTCCGACGGCTCGACCGACGACACCGCTGAAATGGTCAGGCGGCGCGCGGAGACCGATTCACGGATCAGGCTGCTCGACCTGCCGCGTGTCGGGCAGTCCGCAGCCCAGTCGGCCATCTTCGAGGCCGCGCGCGGCGACATCGTGGTGCTGACGGACATTGAGACGCGCTACGTGTCCGGTTGCCTGGCAGACCTTGTGGCGCCGTTCGCAGACCCCGCCGTGGGCTGTACCACCGGCGTCCTGCGCTGGCACTACGACCGACGCACCCAGACCGCGTACCACGAGGGCCTGTACTGGCGCTACGAGCAGCGCGTGCGCGCGTGGGAGAGTCGCTCTGGATGGCTCGCCGCCGCGACAGGTGCGTTGCTCGCCGCGCGTCGATCTCTGTTTCGCCCCGTGGCTGCCCACGCCTCACTCGACCAGATGCTGCCTCTACTGGCGCGCCAGGCCGGGCTGCTTGTGCTGGCGCGCCCGGAAGCGATCGGCTGGGACCAGGGCACCTTCGGCCTGGACGATCAGTTCCGCAGCCGAACGCGGATCGCCACCCAGGGCATCGAGGCCAATCTGCGCGTGGCGTTCAGGGTCCGCGCCTGGCGCCGGCCGGGGACGCTGCTGGCCATCTGGTCGCACAAGCTCCTGCGCTGGGCGACGCCGATCCTGGGCGTCAGCTCAGCCGGGGCCGGCGCAGCGCTGTACGCAGCGGGCGAGTCAGCTCTTTACCTGCTGCCGGCGGTAGCGGCTCTCGTCGTAATGGTCGCGGCGGGGATCGGCATTTTGGCCCGCCGCTTGGGCGTCCGCGTGCCCTTGACCGGCTTCGCCCTGACGATCGTCGCCGTCAACGCGGCGTTCGGCCTGGCCTGGCTCAACGTCATCCTGCGCCGCCGCGTGGGCGCCTGGAAGCGAGCCTAGCGCTGCAAGCGCAGGCGGCGGTAGCCAAGGAACAGGGCCGCGGCCGCGACCAGCGCGACTGCCAGCGCGGCAACGAAGAGCATCGTGTCGTTGCTGGTCGGGGTCTGTCCCACCCCCGGCTCACCGGGACCGGGCGTTGGCGCCACTGCTCCCACGGGTGACGGCGTGGCACCCGGCTCGAGGCTGGCGCTGGGCACGGCCCCGACTGCGGTAGGCGTGGCGCCCGGTGCGAGCGTGCTCGTCGGCAGCGGCGTCTGCCCTGGAGCGAGCGTGGGCGTGGGCAAAGGCGTCTGCCCTGGCGCCAGCGTCGGCGTGGGGAGCGGAGTTTCCCCGGGCGCCAGCGTGGGCGTGGGCAGCGGCGTCTGGCCCGGTGCGAGCGTGGGCGTGGCCACAGGGACAGGCGTGGGTGTCTGGCCCGGGCGCCAGCGTCGGCGGCACGGTGGCCGTCGCGCCGGGCACCGTGGGCGTCGCGCCGGGCGGCAAAGTGGGATTGGCGGTCGGCGTTGGAACGGGAGTGGGCGCACGGGTCGGGGTGGGGTTGGCGGTCGGCGTGGGATTGGGCGGCGGTGACCCGGTGCTGCCGAAATGCTGGCGCATCAGCTGACGCACGGCATCCAGCTTGAGCTCGTAGCCGGTCCCACCCGGGATGTGGTCTGCATAGGTTGGCGGAGCGAGCACTTCCTGGAGTCCAACGCCCGCACCGTTGAGGCGGTTGTAGAGATCTGACGCGCTCGATGCGTTGAGCGGGATGTTCGTGATCAGCTGGTTGCCGCCGGCGGTCCCCTGCGCGACGTTGAGCAGCGAGTTGAGCGCCGATCCGCTGCCGCGGTTGGTGACACGCCGGATCGAGGCAATGACGAAGTCCTGCTGCCTTCGCGCGCGGGCGAAGTCGCTGCTGCCCTTGCGGCTGCGGATGTACGGCAGCGCGCGGCGGCACCAGTGCTGGGAGCTGGTGCCCTGGGTCTGGTAGAGGCCATTGCACAGCCGGCTATCCGCGCCCGGCTGGTAGGCGTGCAGCTCGTAGCCCTCGGAGGCCGGGACGTAGATGCCCTTGGGCAGATTCGGGTCGTCCCAGTACTGCGTGTCGCGCACCTCGCGCGTGCGCATCGTGATCGGGTCAACCTCGTCCACCAGCGCGTGAAAGCCTATGAAGGTGGTCAGCGCGTAATAGTCGATCTCTATCTGGAGGACGTGCTCCATGACGCGCACGAACTCGTTCGCGCCCAGCTGGCGATAGAGCGCGTTGACGCGCGCCGAATACGTTCCGCCGTTCGGATTGGGGATGCGCGCCATGTCGCGCGGCATGCTCACGGCGGAGATCGTGTTGCCGCGGACGGACACGATCATGATCGTGTCCGTGCGTGACACTCCTCCGCGGCGCGAGTCGGAGCCGAGCAGCACCACCGTGAGGCGGCCGTCGCTGCCCTGATCGATCGCGCTCGGCCCGTCCAGCAGCTCGATGAGCGGCGGCGGCACGAGTCCGAACAGCGTCCGGGCGAGATCGACCCACGGCGTGCGGCCGCCCGACCCGCCAGGCACCTGGCCGGCCGAAACGACCGACGTGCCGAAGCCAACACCCGATGCCGACACTGCGGCCACGGCCAGGAGGACGGCCAGCAGGCGCGAGCGCGCCGTTCGAGTGTTCACCGACCCTACTTCAGGTTCGCGTTCGCCCACTTGCGAACTTCATCGAGCTTGAGCTTGTAGGCCGTTGTGCCCGGGATGTGCGTCGCGTACTTATTGGGACCGAACACGACCTGTTCGCCTCGGGTGGCGTTCTTCAGGTAGTCGAAGATGGCCCTGAGGTCGCCCACCGTGGCCATCGGGATGTTGGTTCGCAGCTGGCTTGCTCCCTGCTGACCGGTGGCCGCCTGGAGCAGTGGATTGAGGGCACCGTCCGATGAGCCGCCGGCGATGACGTCCAGGACGGTCGCGTAGACGAAGTCCTGCTGCCGCCCGGCGCGCTTCCAGTCGGAGTTGCCCGATCCCTTGCGGCTGCGCACGAAGGGCATCGCCCGGCGGCACCAATACTCCGCATCCACCGGGCCCGCGTTGTCATTCTTGAACAGACCGTTGCAAAGCTGGCTGGGCTCGTCCGGCTGGTACGCGTAGAGCTGGTAGTTGGGCTGGTTCGGCGGGAAGTACACGCCGTTGGGCTTGTCCGGGTCGGGATCGTCCTCGTACTTGGTGTCGCGGATCTCCTTGGTGTAGGCGATCGAGATCGGATCGACGACGTCCACCAGTGCGTGGAAGCCGGCGAACGTGATCAGCGCGTGGTAGTCGATGGTGATGCCGAGCAGGTGCTCGATGACCACCTCGAATTTCTGCAGCGCGACCTCGTTAGAGCCGTGCTCCTTCTTGAGCTTCTTGAGCAGTGAGTTGACGCGTCCTTTGAAGGTGTCCGTCGTGTTGGCCGTGAATGGGTTGGGGATCTTGCCCGTGTCGCGCGGGATGCTTGCCGCCCTGAGCGGCCCATTGCCCTGCTGATTCACCTTCAGCGAGAAGACCATGATCGAGTCGGTCAGGCCGAGCGCCGTGCCGGTGCGCGTGTCAGAGCCCATCAGCAGCACGTTCAGCACGCCGTCGCCACCGTGCGAGATCGACTGGCCCTGGCCCAGCACCTCCAGCAGCCCCGGCGGAATCAGCGAGAACAAGCTGCCGGCAGCGTCAGTCCAGGCGATGCCCCGGTTTCGCTCCGGCCGGGCCAGGACGGTCGCTGGATCCGAGAGCGATCCGGTGACGCCCACCACGACGGCCAGCGCAAAACCGCACATGACGCGGAGCACGGTGCGGTTGCGACGTCGCGAAGTCATCGGCCTTCCCCCTGCGCGTGGCTGTCACGGCCACGTCGACCGCCGCAGTCTACCCGCAAGCCGCAAGCGGCCGCGGCCGGGTCACGGTTGCGCGGTCTGCGCGTAGCGGCTGTTCGAGCCGAACAGCTCAATAGAGAGCTGGGCCACGGCATCCATGTTCAGCTCGAGGGCGGACGTTGGCAATCCAGCTTCGTTGCGCGCACCGCGGGCGTAGCGCGGCGGGGACAGGACAATGCGCCGCGTCTCCGCGTCCGCGCTGGCCAGCGCAATTGACACGATGTCCGGCAGCCGGTCGAGCGGAGCGTCGGTGCGGATGATCTGCGACAGCGCACCCACGACGGCCGGCAGGTTGGTCAGGATGCGCGGCTCGCTCAGCTTGGCGCGCAGGGCGAGAAGGATCTGCTGCTGGCGGCCTGCGCGCTCGTAGTCGCTGTTGCCCGGGCCGTGGCGTGAGCGGGCGTAGGCCGTCGCGTACTTGCCATCCAGGTGCTGCGGGCCGGGCTCCAGGAAGAAGCCGGTTTCAGTCGGGCTGAACTGGTATCCGGCGTCACTGATCGCCCGCTCGACCTGGACGTCCACGCCGCCCGCCGCGTCCACAAGCAGGGTGAAGCCGGAGATGTCGATCAGCGCGTAGTAGTCGATAGGGATGCCGATCACGTACGACATCTGGTTGACCAGCGTGCCCATGGCGCCGTCGGGATAGTCGGCCGGGTTGCGCGCAGCCGTCTGCATCAGGTTGTTGACGCGCGGCCGGAACTCGCCCCCGCGGTAGAAGGGCAGCCGCGACACGTCGCGCGGCATGCTGATCATGGTCAGCGAGCGCCCGATGGGATCGAAGGTGGCAACTATGAGCGTGTCGGTCAGGCCACGCTCTGCCGCGTGCGTGTTGTCGACGCCCACGAGCAGCACGGTCACCCGTGACGTCGCCCCGGGCAGCTGGCCGGCCGGTGTCGTGGGGCCAGGCGACGCCGCGGACGGGTCCGGAGTCCGCCCCAGGGGCGTCTGCGACGCGGGCGCGCCAGGTGGAGTCGTGGCGACTACACCCACATCGACTGGTTCGCTGATGCGCTGACCGGCCTGGAAGAAGGCGAACACGTTGCCGGCCAGCCAGCCGTGGCTGAGCACCACGAGCGCCATCAGCAGCACGACCAGCGCGTTGGAAGCCGGCGTGCGAGGTCGTGCGGCGTCGAGGATCGAAAGCGAGCGCCACAGGCCCAGGACCACGATCAGCCCGATCAGGCCCAGCGAGACCAGCGGATTGAGCAGGTACAGGCCGAAGATCAGCGGACCAACGACGAGGAGGCCTGCGACCAGCGCGCCCACGATGAGCGTGGGTGGCAGCGCGTGGGCCAGTGCACGCCTGCGATCGCCCAGGTACGCCTGGCCAAGACCGGGCCAGACGGCCGAGAGCACGGCCGCCGTACGGCTACTGCGCGGGTGGGCGCGCGGCGGATGCTGCGGGTCGTCAGGCACGTCGATGGGCGTGTGGGACTGCTCGTCACTCACTGTGGCCGAGCATAGCGCGAGGCGGTGCGCGGACCCTCTGATTGGCTCAGCGACCCCGACCCGGGCGGTCCGTTATGGCACCGCGCTGGCCTTGCGGATCTCGTAGAGGGCTCCAAAAGGGCGCTCGACTACCAGCGTCACGACCCGTTCATGACGGAGCCAATCGAGAAACAGCGCGTCGGCCTCTCGTGCCGGCGTGTATACAAGCCACGCTCTGGCGGCGGTGCCGGCGATCAAATCGAACCGTTCGACCGTGGCGGCCAGATCGGCCGCGACTTCAACCGGGCGGTACAGCATGCGTATGTCCACGTCGCGTGGGAGGCCATCGAGCGGTCCGCTCCAATAGCGGTCGAAGATCAGCTGCTGCTCGTTGGGCAGGATGAGCACCGGATCGGTGCGCTCATGGATCGACTCGAGGGCCTGGGCAACGTCGCGCGACCCATCGTCGCCGTGTGGCGGGTCCAGCAGATTGACGGTAAGGCCGCCAAGCTGCACGGCGACAAAGACGATCCCGGCCGTGGCTGCCGCCGCGCGCGTGAGGCGCGAGCCGCCCTCAGCGGCCAGCGCTCCGGCCGTGATGACGACCGACAACGCCGGCAGCAGGAACAGCATCATGTGCGCGACGAATAGCCAACGCCCGGTCAGGAATGATGCGAGCCAGGGCCCCGCCATGATCAGGCCGCTCACGACGATGATCACGCGCAAGCCGCGCCGAAGGCCGTTTGCGTCCCACCACGCGCGCAGAATCAGCAGGCCGGCAATGGCGACGCCCAGCAGCTGGAGCGGACGGACCCTGTTGAGGAGGGCGCCGCTCCCGCTGGTGTACTGGCTGAGCCCGCCGAGGAATTCGGCGAAGCCCGCCCTCACCTGGAGCGAGCTGCGCGGCGTCTCCGCCGTCATCCACGATGCGAGCATGGGCAGGAGCCACGGCAGCCAGGCGGCGACGACGGCAGCGCTCATCAGTGCCACCTGAAGGCGCGAGACGGCTGCCGGCCCGGCCAGGCGCGTCATCGACAGGATCGCGGCCAGCCCGAGGATGGCCGGCACGACGTAGTGGCTGTACGACGCGATCACCGCGAGACCGAGGGCGAGCGCCGCGTCACACCGCCGTGCGGTCCGGCGCCAGCGCCAGCCGGCGGCCAGAGCGAACGTCGTCGCAGGGGCCGCCAGCGCGTAAAGGGACGCCTCCTGGCCGAACTCGACGAGGTAGGGCGCGACAGCCGCGACTAAAGCCGCGGCGATCACGATACGTCTCGCCGCCGTCATCTCCCACGCCAGCCAGCCTGTTGCAATCACGGTCAGAGCACCCAGCGCGACTGATGGAAGGCGTACCGCAAAGTCCGCGTTCCCGGCGAACGCGACCCAGCCGCGGAGCAGGAATGCGTAGAGCGGATCGCTTGGCGGATTGGCCAACACGCTGCCTAACATTCCCACCACCGACGGCGCGTTCGCCAACCGAATGTGATAGGCCTCGTCCCAGAACAGCGTCCGCTCCCCGGTTCCGGCGAGACGGACCACGAACCCAAGTGCGGCGATCGTCGCCAGGCCCAGCAGCGTCATCCGCTGCCAGTCCCTCTGAGCGCGGTTCACCGATCCGATACTACGGTCCAACACGACGACCAAACACGCGCAGGAGCCCATGCCTAAGGTCACTTCCCGATCGGCCAGGACCGCCATGCTCGTCGTTGCGCTGCTGGCCGGGTTCCTCCTGTGGGCTGACTTCTACTCACGCGTGATCGGCCCGGGGCTCACCTTCGGCGAGTACCCGACGTCCACGTACTGGGTCGCGCCGCGCCTGGTGCTGGAGGGACGCGGCGCACAGCTCTATGACGTCGAGGCATTCGGCGACGCCGCGCAGGAGCTCGGTGCGCGGCGCGATCGCGGCTTCATCCCAAATGCCCCGATCGCCGTCCTGCCGCTGCTGCCCTTCGGCCTCCTGGCCCAGGTGGATGCTTACGCTGCCTGGACGCTGTTCGGCCTTGCTGCGCTGGTCACAGCCGTGGCGATCCTGCTGCGCTCGCTACGCGCCCCGCCCCTGGCGGCCGTATCCGCTTTCGCGCTCGTCCCAATCTTCCAGCCTCTGCGCGAGAACTTTGGCCTGGGGCAGGCCTTCGCGTTCGTCCTGCTCGCCCTGGCGCTCGCCGCGCGCGCCACGACCAGGATTGGCCACGGACAGGCCATGGGCGGGATGGCGTTGAGCATGGCGACGATCCTGAAGGCGTACTACGGCGTCATCGCCCTGTTCGGATCCTTCGTCGTCGGCCGTGGGCGGGAGATCGCCGTCGCCGCGGCCGTCGTGGGCGTTGCGATCGCGGCCAGCCTGCCCATCGTCGGCTGGGGTGGCTGGCTGGTGTGGATCGAGACTTCGCTCGCGTGGCGAGCACGGCCGGAGACCACGGTCACCGCGTACCAGACGCTGCACAGCCTGTTCGGGCACCTGTTCCGGTTCGATGCCGACTGGAACCCGGCACCGCTTGCGAACGTGCCGCTCGTGGCTGATCTGCTGTGGTACCTCGCTGTTGGCGCTCTGCTGACGATCAGCGCGGCGGTAGTTCGCCGAGCCCGGAGCAGTGCAGGTGCTCCGTCACCGGCGCGGCGCATGATGCCCGTCGCGTTATTCGTGCCGCTGGCCATCGTCGCGAGCCCAATCGCAGAGGATTATCACTACCTGCTGACGCTTTTGCCGATTGCCGTCCTGATAGTCGCGCTGCTGGTGGAGCGGCCGGCCTGGCCCCTGTGGCTGGCCCTTGTAGCTGCCCTGGCGCTCCTCGGTCCGGCGTGGCCGTTTAATCGCCAGCCGGTCGACGGCGTTGTTGTGCTGTTCTTCTATCCACGCCTGTATGGCGCGCTCCTGCTCTGGTTGGCACTACTCACCCTCCTGATCCACCCGCCCGCCCGGGACGACTGCGCGTGACCAGGCGCCTGCGCATCTGCGTCGTCACTCCCGGCTTTGCGCGAAATGTCCATGAGCCCGGTCTGGCTGCTCTGACCGATCTGATCGGCCGGATCGGCGAGGTGCACGACGTGCAGGTAGTGGCTCTGCGTCACCCATCGCGACAGCCTCCGTACGAGGCCTTCGCTGCGACGGTCCATGCACAGGGGCCCGTGCGCGCGGTCGGTGCGACCGGCCGGCTGAGAGTCCTGCTGCGCGGCATCCAGGCAGTCACGCGCCTCCACCAACGCCGCCCATTCGACCTGATCCACGCCTTCTGGGCGGACGAGGCTGGCGCGGTGGCCACGCTCGCCGGTCGTCTCGTGCGCCGGCCAACGCTCGTTTCGGTCATGGGCGGCGAGCTCGTCGCTCTGCCGGACATCAGCTACGGCGCTCTGCTGGGGCGAGGCGGGCGCCTGACCACTGCCCTGTCGCTACGGCTGGCGACGTCAGTGACGGCGGGCTCGACGTTTCTGCGCGACCAGGTCGTGCGCGCCCGGCCTGGTCGTGACGTCACGCTCCAGCCGCTGGGGGTCGATCTGACCGAGTTTGCGCCCGCCGCCGCCACGAAGTCGATGGGCAGTCAGCAGACTGTCCTGTTCGTTGGCAGCCTCGAGTCGGTCAAGGATCCGGAGATGATGCTGCGCGTCTTCGCCTCCGTTGCTCATCATCGAGAGCGACTTCGGCTGCGCATGGTGGGCGATGGCTCACAGCGCGCGCATCTGGCGGGCATGGCGGGCGATCTCGGCATTGCCGATCTCGTCGAGTTCACCGGTCAGCTCCCGCGCGGTGCGTTGCCGGACGTCTATCGCTCGGCGTCCGTGCTGTGCATCACCTCGCGCCACGAGGCCCAGTCAATGGTCGCCGTGGAGGCCGCGGCATGCGCGGTGCCAGTCGTCGGGACGCGCGTCGGCGTCCTGCCCGACCTGGGCGCCGGAGCACTGACCGTACCGATCGGCGACGAGCACGCGCTGTCCGTGGCCCTTGCTCGTTTGCTGGATGATCCGCGACTGGCGGGCATGATCGGCCGTGCCGGTCGCGCGGCCGTCGAGCAACAGCTACGGTCTGGACCGCACGACGGCCGCCGTCCTGTCGCTCTACCAGTCGCTGGCCACACCTATAACGGGTTCGCGGATCGATACCTGAGCCGGGATACGAAGCTGCGCGCCATGTGCCGACCGTGCATGGCCAGCATGAACGGCAGCGGCCGCTCGCCGTAGGCGACCCACAGCCGCTGCCGGCGCGGCGCCCAGCGCTCGGCTCGGGCGGCCATCGTGTGCGGCTGGGCGCCATGCGCCCCGATCATCAGGCCGGAGCGATGGTCAAGCGGAACCCGCTCTGCCCACTTGCGCAACGGTGCGGGCATGTCTCGCGCCAGGCGCGCGATGTCGAGCGCACGCAGGCGAGCGGGCAGGGCACGTTGGGCGAGCGCAAGAGATGTGAACGCCAGCCGCGCGTGGGCCAGCCGCTCGACGCCGGCGCCGGCGCCGGCCAAACCCGCGACGTGGTCAAGGTCGAGCCACTGGATCAGCCTGCCGCGGCCGTTGAGCAGGTCGGCACCGGCGTGGATCGCCAGGTGCGCGAGCAGCGAATGTGCAGCGGGCAAGCGTGCCGGCTGTCCCAGTACCTGGCCGGGTGTGCTGTCGCGCCACATCGCTTCGGTCAGGAGATCCTCCTCGTCGATCCAGGCCCACAGGTGGCCCACGAGCTCGGTGTGCAGCTCCACGCGGCGCGGGTTGTCGGGATGCTCGTCGACCGAGACGACCTCATTGGCGGCAGGTGCGGCGAAAACGTGATGGGTCGGGCGCGGGTTCGCCTCATGCTGGCGCAGGTAACCCAGCCGGAGCAGCACGGCCGCCATGGTCTCAGTCGCCTCCGGGCGGACCAGCAGGTCGAGGTCGGCCATCGGCCGGCGGAACTGATCCACGCCGGGCATCGTGGTCAGCACTGCGCCCTTGAGCGGCATGACCTCGATGCCAGCAGTGGCGGCTGCGCCCAGGATGGCGGCAAGCTCATCGTGCATGCGCCGGATGCGCGCCTCGTTGAGCGAGCTCTGCTCGGCCAGCCATCCGGCGACCTGGCCAGGCAGTACGCGGGCCAGGTCATCGCCGGCGCTGCGGTGAAGGTGGGCGGCGAGGCCGTGGATCGTGACCAGTCGGGTGACGGCGCCCCAGTCGACACCATTCCTGATCGCCAGCGATGCGGCCAACTCGGCCGGCGCCGCGAGAGTTGCGGCCAGGGATCTGACGATTCGCGCGGCGCCCTTCATGTCATGAGGGAGTGGACGGCGGCTTCAGCTGATCGAAGACGAGCTGCAGGGCATCGACCGCCTGGTCAGGCGTCCCGGCCATTTGCAGGCGGAACATGGGCAACGATTCGATCCCGGCCAGGGCCTCGTCGTGCGCCTGTGTCCAGGGATAGTCCCACGGCCACTGGACCTCCAGGGCCTCGAGCGCCTGCGTCGCAGACAGCCGCTCGACCGACGTGGTGGCGGACGGTCCGCCCTCTCCCGGCACGGCGTTCCGCTCGATGACGATCACGCCTGCCGGCCGGGCATACGGCTGAGTACGGCCGGGGTAGAAAAGGTCGAGCTCCGCCTCCAGCTTCAGCTCCAGATTCGGTTGCACTCGCGCTTCGATGCCGGCCAGTTCGGGGAAGATATGCGCGGCATCGGGCAGCAGGCGCTGCACCCACGGTAGGCCCCAGAACTCCAGGCCGCTGCCGGCGTTGCGCGCGAACACACCGTCCTCTGCGAACACGTCCAAGCCGCGCCGCGCGGCGGCCACGGCGAGCGTGGTCTTGCCCGCGCCCTCCGCTCCGTGCAGCGCGAGGCCGATGCCGTTGCGCGCAATGCCGCTGGCGTGGATCGCGATGTAGCCGCGGCTGCGGGTGAGCATGGCCAGCGCCGGCCCCTCTATGAACGTATAGCGCAGGAGAGCCGCGTCATCTGCCGTCGCGTCATCCACGAAGACGATTGACCAGCCACGCTTCGTGTCCGCCGCTCCGACCCCACCCGGCGTCGAGAAGAGGTAGTGGCCTGCGTCCGTGTGGTGGCGACTTTGTCCGGCCCCGCGCGCACTGGCCGCGGGTGGCGAGTTGGCGCCCTCCCCCGACGCGACGATCAGGCGCAGGGTCACCGGATCTGTTGCTGGCGGAATGGCAAAGCGGCCGAATGAACGTTGGGCTGCGTCGAGCACACGCTGGTCGTTGGTCTGCACGATGAGCCGATCACCCAGGATCCCGAATTCGCCCTCCAGGGAGACCTGCGATACGGCCATCTGCTGGCGACGTCGAATGGGCATCCTCAGCTGCGCCAGCCACCGGCACCCACGCCGCGCACCAGGTAGCGCTGCGCGACGATGAACACGAGCACGGGCGGAATGAGCGCGATGAGCGACATCGCCACCGTGTTCTGCGGCGAGCGGACGTAGACCCCTTCGAGCGTTGCCATTCCCACGCTGACCGTAAACGACTCCGGTGAACGCAGGTACACGAGCGGCCCAAGGAAGTCGTTCCACGCTCCGACGAAGGCGAAGACTGCCACGGCGGCGACTGCCGGCCGGGCGAGCGGCAGAGCTATGTGCCGAAAGGCCTGGAAGGGCGAGGCGCCGTCCAGCTCCGCACTCTCGAAGACGTGATCGGGCAGCGTGCGGAACCACTGCCGGAACAGGAAGATGAAGAAGGCGCTGCCGAACAGGTGCGGCACGATCAGCGGCAGATAGCTGCCCACCCAGCCCAGCCGGCTGAAGAGGATGAACTGGGGCACGATGACCGCCGCCGGGGGGATGAGGATCGTGCCGATCAGCAGCGCGAACAGAACCCGTCGTCCCCGTGCGCGAAGGGTGGCGAACGCGAAGCCGACCACGGCCGAGGAGAGCACGCTGAACAAGGCACTGAATGAAGCGATGAACAGCGTGTTGGCGAACAGGCGGGGCGTCTCGAGCAGCCCCAGCACCCGTTCGACGTTCTCCAGCGACGGCGGATTGGGAAATAGGGTTGGGGGCGAGGCAAAGAACTGGTCGGCCGGCTTGAGCGCGCTGGCCGCCAGCCAGACAAGGGGCACCGCAAACGGCAGGGCGAGAATGACAGCCAGTACTGCGCGCCACGGAACGCGCGATTCGAGGACGCGCATCAGTCGGCTCGCAGGTACTGCACGCGTCGGCCAAGGAATCGGAACTGGCTGACAGTGAGGGCCACGACGATGACGAGCACAACGAGAGCCATTGCCGCGGCGTAGCCCAGCTGCCCCGCACCGAACGCCGTCTGGAATGTGTACAGCGAGGTGGTAAGGGTCGCGTCGTCCGGTCCGCCGCCGGTGAGCAGGTACGTGGGCGTGAACACCTGGAACGCGCCGATGGCATTGACGATGGCCAGATAGAAGGTGACCGGGGTCAGCGCCGGCCACGTGACGTGACGGAAGCGAGCAAGCGGCCCCGCGCCGTCAAGCGCAGCCGCGTCGCCCAGCTCACGCGGCACGGTGTTCAGCGCGGCGATGTAGATGACCACGTTGATGCCCACGTTCCACAGCCCGATGAGCACCATCGCCGGCATCGCCCACGCCGGATCGCTCAGCCAGGCAGGGCCATCTACGCCGAAGACGTCGAGCAGGCCATTCAGCAGGCCGAAGCGCGGGTTGAGGATCCAGCCCCACATGAAGGCGGTCGCCACCCCCGCGATGACGGCGGGCATGAACACGGTCGACTGCGCGAGCAATCCGCCGCGGCGCAGGCCGCGCAGCAGGAGGGCGAGCCCAAGGCCGATGACCAGGCCGGGCACCACGGTTGCGATGCCGTAGACGATGGTGTTGTACAGGGCGTGCGCGAAACGGCCGTCACGGAGCAATGTCTCGAAGTTGGCCGCGCCGACGAGCTCCGGCGGAGCAGGCGGCTGCCAGTCCGTGAAGGCAAGCCCAACAGTTGCGGCGACAGGCAGCAATTGGAGGACGACGAAGCCGATCAGCCAGGGCGATATGAACAAGTAGAACCAGCGCTCGCGGCGCCTCATGCCGCCGCCGGGCAGGCGCGAGGCGCGCTGGTCACGGGTCGCGGTCTGAAGCGAGCGCCTGGTTCGCGGCGACCTCGAGCTGAGCGAGAGCTTCATCGAGCGCCAGCTCACCCGTGTTCATTCGGGTGAACAGGCTGACCGTCGCGCCGAACGCGGCGCCGGCGCTGGCAGTGCCCGGTCGGAAGACGTCGCCGCTCTCCATGGCCAGCAGGATGGCCTGCTGGTTCGTGGGCGGATGACTCGTGTCGACGATCGACTGCGCGGCCGAGCGACGGGCCGGCACCCCGTGCCCGGGCTTGCCCCACGTCTCTGCCAGGAAGCCCGCGTCCGTCAGCGCCCGGACCAGTGAGAAGGCGGCATCGGGATGATCGGAGCTGGCGGAAATCACGTAGCCGCTCGTGCTCAGCGGCGTGTAGCGGTTGCCATCGACGCCGATGAGCGGCGGGGCGATGTCGTAGTCGATCGTGCCAGCAGCATTCAGCTGGCCGATGGCGAAGGCGCCGTTCGAGCCCATGGCCGCCCGGCCGGCGATGAACGGATCCCCCGGCACGCCGGTCTGCGATCCACCGTACGGGTCGTACAGCGCCGCGTGATCGTCGCGCACCAGGCTGACCCACCACTCGAACGCGGCGCGGTTGGCGGGCGAGGTGAAGTCCATCAGCGTGCAATCAGCATTCGCGCACAGGTCGCCACCGAGCGCCTTGACGAACGCGTTCTGCCAGAAGTAGGTGATGCCGCCGTTCCAGCCCCAGCGCTGGATGTCGGACGGTTCGAATCCGGCGTCGCGCGGGTTGCGGCCCTCGCCGTCCAGCGTCAGGGCCACGGCAGCGCTGCGCATGTCCTCGTAAGTCCACTCGTCCGTGGGGGGCGCGACGCCCGCTCCGGCAAACGCAGCCCGATCGTAAAAGAGGACTTCGGGCGTGGCCGTGTCGGGCAGGCCCCAGAGGGCATCGTCGTGGCGGAACTGGGCCATCGGCCCCGCGTAGAAGTCGTCCGTGTCCAGCCCCTCGCTGGAGATGCGGCCGCCCAGATCGACAAAGGCGCCGCGTCGGATCCACTGCTGGACGTTGAGTCCCTGGACGCGCAGCACGTCAGGCAGGTCGTCGCCGGCCAGCAGCGTGTTGACCTTCTCTACCTCCGAGCCCTGGGGCACGGCCTCCAGGGCGACAGACCAGCCGGGGTGAGCGTCATCGATGCCCTGCAGCGCGGGCCGGAAGACGGCCATCTCCTCGGCGGTCAGGCTGACCTGCAGCCGAAGGGTGACTGGAGCGGGCGTGCCCGTGGGCGCCGCGCAGGCGGCGACTGCCACCGTCGCGACGGCAAGGATGGTCAGCCCAAAGCGGGTGAGGTTGTTCATCGCCTCTCCATGGGCTGATCGGATGAGCTGGCGGCCAATCATAAGTCGGCCAGCTCGAACAGGCTCCAGATCCCGGCCGCGCCAACAACCCGCATGTTCGCTACATCTTGCGCGACGCGGATCGTGAGGCCCACGTCACTGGCAGCCCACTGGCTGGTGATTGAGGACCAATCGACAAGCATGTAGGTGGGCCCCTCCTCGGCCAGGAGTTGTGTCACAGACCCGCCATCCAGATGCGCGAGCTCGAGAACGGCAACCCCGTCGTGACGCAGGAGTGCCGTCGCCCCGAGGCTGATCAGCCGCGCGCCGTCAGGCACCTGTGCTGCCAGCGAGCGGACTGCCGCCGCGTCGGCGCTGACGCGGTCTATGAACGAATACGCGAAGCGCGCGGCGAGTGTCGCGTTGAGCAGCAGCGCCAGGATGATCAGGCCGGCCACGAGCCTTTGGGCAGCCGGGACTCGCCCTGCGATCAGGGCCCACACGCTGAGCGATCCGAAACCGATGAGCACAGCAACCGGTGGCGCTGCGGCCAGGAAGAAGCGCGTGTTCTGATAGGCGCCTCCGACCAGGAAGGCGAGCACGAGTGCCGGCCAGACCAGGAGCAGGGCGACGCCCGCTGGCGTGGCCTGTCTCGCCACGGATACGACGCCGGGAATGCTGAAAACGCCCAGCACCGCAAACCAATAGTGCTGGAACGGCTGGGCCAGGTAGAAGAGCCCGGTTGGCATGGCAAATGCCAGCCGGCCGTCGGGCGTATCGAACGTGCTGCGCAGAGCGCCACCAGGATCCCAGTGGTAAACGACAAAGTCGCCCACGAAGGGCACGGCAGAGCCATCCAAAAGCGCGCGCCCGATCGGCAGCAGCGTGGGGGACGCGACCAGGAGCGTGACCACGGAGGCCGCGATGGCATGCCCAGCGGCGAGGGCCATCCTTTGCCGGGCGAGCTGCGCGAGCCTCACCAGCGCGATCGACGCGATGGGCAGCGCGACCAGGCCGTAGATCCAGCGTGTCTCGATCGCAAAGGTCGTGGCGCCGGCGGCGAGCAGCAGCCACGCAGCCCGGCCAGTGCGCGCGTACCGCGCGACGCCCAGCGCGCCGGTCGTGGCCAATGCGACAGCGGTCGTGTCGGACATCACCACAACGGACGATTGCCATACCTGGCCGCATAGAGCGAAGGCCAGGCCCGAGAGCAGGGCGATCGCGTTGACGGACGAAGGCCGCGATGGCGGCAGTGCCCGGTGCAGAAGCAACTCGCGCGCGAGCAAGGCGACCAGGATCGCAGCCAGCGTACCAGCGGCCAGGCTGACGATCTGAGCGGCCGCAACGCCCAGGCCGCTGGAGAGGTTCGCCAGCGCAACAACAAGCGGGAATCCGGGCGGCCAGAAGAAGTCGGGGGGCAGCGCGGCGTTGCGCACGAACTGGGACAGCGGGCCAAGGGCGTAATCGACATAGGCGTATGAGTCCTGCCCGTACAGGCCGTCGAACCCGGTGATGGCAATCAGGACCAGCGCCGGCACGCCTACGACGAGCCCAGGGGCCAGGACTGCGAGCCAGGCCGTGCGCGCGCTCACCGACTCGTTGGAACGCTCAGCCGCGGCGCAGGCGCGAGCGCAGCATCCACCAGAAGAAGGGCGGGTCGTCGATGAACACGCGGCGGCCGATGCGGCGCGGGTCGCGCAGCATGCGGAACGCCCACTCCAGGCCAACCCTGGTCATCCACGCCGGAGCGGCCGGTATGAGCCCGCCCAGGATGTCGATCGTCTGGCCAATGCCGAGCATCACCGCTCCGGGCAGCGCATCGCGGTGGTGCGCCATCCACATCTCCTGGCGCGGCGCGCCAAAGCCCACGAGCACGATGCGCGGCTGGTGCTCCTGGAACTGCTTCACGTAGGCCGCGTCCTGCTCACCGCCGATCTCGAAGCCCATCGGCGGCCCGACCGCCGCAACAACCTTGCCGCCCAGCCTGTTGAGGTGTTCTGCCGCCCTGGCCGGCGCTTCGCCCCGGCCGCCGATGATCGCCATCGGCAGCGGATCGTCCAGGGTTGCGGCAACGATCGCTTCAGGCAGGAGCCTGCCCGTCACTGCCCCGCGGAAGGGCCTGCCCGCCAGTTTCGACGCGTAGATCAGGCCCATGCCGTCCGGCACGCGCAGGCGCGCGCCCATCATCAGCGCCCTGAACGCCGGGTCGCGCCTGGCCCGCACGAGGTGGTCCACGTTTGGGGTGGACACGTAGCCGCCACTCCCCTCGCGCGCCCAGCGCACGATCAGCTCGACCGCTTCCGCGAACACGATGTCGTGGACGGTCACGTCCACGGTCGGGATGTGGATCTCGCGCGGCATGGGTGGGGGCGCAGGCTCTGTCACGGCGCCAAGACTACGGCCAATCAGCGGCGCGGACGGGCGTCCGCCAGCAGCCGCTCCAGCGCCCGGGTCATGCTCAGCTCGCCCACGAGCAAAGCGCGTCCGGCGGACACCATCGCCTGGCGCCGCTCGTCGTCGGCCAGCAGATCGACGGTTGCGCGGGCCATCTCCTCGGGCCGCGCCTGGACCAGGTGGGTGCCCGCCAGAACCGGTCCCCGGTCGGCTGCCGGCTCGGTCACCATCACCGCCCCTGCGGCCGTGGCGAGTACGTAGCGAATAGTCTCCGATGTTTCCGGCATGCGGTGGATGTCGAGCACGATCCTGGTCCGCTCAAGCAGCGCGCGGCGCTCGGTACCACCCACGAACTCGCTCTGGACAGCCACCTCGACGCCCGCACCGGACAGCTCACGCGTCACCGCCGACAGGAGCCGGCGCCGCCGTCCCAATGGCTGGTGCAGACGGGCCAGAAGCAGGACCGGAATGTCTCGCTCTCCAGGGCCGTCTGCGAGCGGGCCGGCCATGTCGGCGTGATAGCCGACCGGCACGGCTGGCGCGTGGATGCCCGCCAGCGCGGCTCGGCGCGACCGATCCTGCGTATCGACGAAGACGCGATCGAAGGCAGCGCGATGGCGACGCAGGGCCCGCGCGTTGGCGCGTTGCTCGCGCTCTCGCTCCGCGGTCTCCCTCGCCGCGGCGATGCTCGCCGAGCGTGACAGGCGTGGCACGGCCTGGATCGCCCGGTCGATCAGCCAGCCCGTGGGCAGCGCACGGTGGATGCGGACGTTGAGCCCAGACGCCGCAGCGGGCAACGGCTCGATGTGCCACAGGATCCTGTGCGCGCGCGGCGCTCGCGACAGCACGGCCGGGTAGAACTGCGCCGATCCGACGGCGATCAGGACATCGACTGAAGCTTCGTCGTCATCGTCCGGGACGAACCGACCGTCAAGGCCAAGATCGCGCGCAGCGCCAAGGAGTGCAGCGCCTATCCCGCTCAGCGTCGCGCCTGCCGGATGGACGGCGACGCCAAGGCGCATGGTTAGCCGGCTGCCCGGGTAGCGGCGGTCCAGGCGGACAGGTCGCGACCGATGATCTGGCCCAGCTCGGCGACCTGCGCGCCGAACTCCTGGGTCAGCTGCGCCCTCAGGACCGGATCCATCGTCTCGCGCCTGGCCTTCGTGCTGTTGGCCGACACGAGGGCGTCGCGCACGCGGTGCATGAGCGGGAAGCGGCGCAGCGTCCCGAACATCGCCCGCGCCGGGCCGCGCGGCGCAAAGATGAGCCGTTGCACGACGCCTGACCGGGCCCGCTTGTTGGGGTTGTAAACGGAAGCGTCGAGCTCGACCGTGGGGTCCACGCCGAGGAACTCGAGCGCTCTGCGGTACGTGGCGCTGGCGTCCGCGAGGAGGTCGTCGAAGACGATGAAGTGGACGCGTTCACGGCCGAAAACGTCCAGCCAGCGCTGCACCTGCTCCGCGAATCTCACGCTGCGGCGGTAGTAGAGCGCCTCGGGTCGGATGGCGTCGGCGGGGAGTCGCTCGCCGCGCAGTCGGTCGGGCTCGGCCTCCAGGGCAGCGCCGAAGTCGGTCAGGTCCTCGCGCTGGTTGAACACGAGCTGGCTGTGCTGGGCATACATCACGTCGACCGGGTTGCGCAGCATGATGATCACCTTCGACTGGGGGTCGAAGGCGTTGATCTCCGCCGGGGCCGACTTCGAGTAGAGGTACCAGGGCGACGCCTCGCCGGCACGCTGGTCGGGTCGGGCATCGCGGAACAGGCCCAGGTACTCGTCCTCCGTCATGCGCGTGTAGCGCGGCGTGAGGTCCTGGCCGAAGTACATCGGCTCCTTTGGGACGCTCATGAAGATCTGCGGGTGCGCACGGAGGTACTCGTACATCGCCGTCGTCCCGGCCTTGAAGGCGCCGACGATGAAGAAGTCGGGCCGCTTCACGCCGTCGTCGTCGCCGGGGCCCGCTCCGCAGCTCTCTGGTCTGGGGCTCGCTCCAGCCAGTGCGACAGGTCGCGGCCAATGACCTGGCCCAGGCGCTCGATCTGCGGCGTGAACTCGTCGAGCAGCTGGCGGCGCAGCTCGGGGCTCATCGGCGCGCGTGGCTTGGCCTCGCTGTTCGCTTCGAGCATCTTCGTGCGCACGGCGCGCACGAGCGGGAAGCGGCGCAGGAACGGCGCCAGGGGGAGCAGCAGCTTGGGCGCGAAGATGAGGCGCTGAATGAGCGGCGAGCGGACGCGCCGGTTCTCGTTCGACTTGGGCGGCGCCGCGGCCAGGGCCGGGTCCACGTCCAGGAACTCGAGCACTCCCCTGACCGTGCCGGCACCGTCGCGCACCAGGTCGTCGTGGAGCATCACGTGTACTCGATCGCGGCCGAACACCTCGAAGTAGCGCTCGATCTGTTCGGCGAAGCGGACTGAGTGGCGGTAGAACAGGTTCTCGACGTTGATCGGGCCGGGTGGGATGCGCCTGCCGGCACGGCGCTCAGGCTCGGCAGCGAGCGCCTCCTCGAAGTCGGGAATGTCCTCGATCACGTTGAAGATGAGCTGGTTGTGCTGGGCGTACATGACGTCAACCGGGTTGCGCAGCACGATCAGGATCCGCGCGTCAGGCGAAAAGGCCTTGATCTCCCTGGCCGCCGACTCCGAGTACATGTACCAGGTGCTCGCCTCGCCGATGCGCTGGCCCGCCTTGGCGCCCTTGAACAGGTTCAGGTATTCCGCTTCCGTGAGGCGGCCGTAGCGGCGCGTCAGGTCGTCGCCGAAATACAGCGGCTCCTTGTGGAACGGCATGAATATCTGTGGGTGTCGGCGCAGCCCTTCATAGAGGGCGGTGCTACCACTCTTGAAGGCGCCGACGACGAAAAAGTCGGGTCGGGGCATGCCCGGCGAGTCTAGCGCAGCGGCCACTCGCGCCGACCTGACCTCAGTTCGGGCGACGCAGGATGAGCCACCGCCTCGCTACTCAGCGCCCGGCGCGTGTGCCTCCTCGACAGCCACCTCACAGCCGTCATTGCGGAACGTGACCTGGATGTCAACCGGGCCCTGACCTTGCTCCACGCTGAATGCGGCGCTGCAGGTCACGTCGAGTGCCTCAATCGGAGGTTGTTCATCCACGATCAAATCTGATCCCGTGTAGCGCTCCATGATTGCTGTGTAGCCGCCGACGGGCAGATCAACCGGCAAGCCCATTTCGTCCGTGAGCAGCGCGGGCTCACCAGTGAATGCCAGGCTGCGCCGCCACGTCCCCCCGGCGCCATCGATCTGAGCAAAGTGCACGCAGGCGCTCTCGCCGCCGCAAGGCGTAATGCGCGTGGCATGGAACTGGACGGTGATCGGCGTGGATCCCACGGCCGAGGGCGTCGCGCTGCGGCGGGGCGAGGGACTTGGCACGGGCGTTGGCGGCGCGGACGGGGATTCGAGCACGGCAGGGGTCGCGTTGCGCGTGGGAGTCGGCGGCTGGCCAGCGCACGCCGTCACCAACAACACTGCTACCAGCGCGACTGCCCTCACATTCGCCACGGTAGACGATTGGGCGTGGGGCCGCCGTTCCGCTGGCGTATCCGGCGCAGCGCGTAGAATTGCTCGCCTACCGAGTGCATCGGAGCCTTGCGTGACCCCAACTCCCAACCTGTTCATCATCGGCGCGCCCAAGTGCGGCACGACTTCGCTGTACGAGTACCTGCGCGGCCACCCGCAGATCTTCATGAGCGTCGTCAAGGAGCCGTGCTACTTCGCGCGCGACCTGGCCCGGGACCACTCGGGCAACTTCCTGGTCTACGAGCGCGACGAGAAGCTGTACGCGGACCTGTTCGCCGCTGCCGGCGACGCCGCGCGCCTGGGCGAGGGCTCGACGCGCTACCTGTACTCCAAGGACGCGCCTGCGCTCATCGATCAGGCGTCGCCTGACGCTCGGATCATCGCCATGCTGCGCAACCCGATCGACATGATCCACTCACTCCACGCCCACAAGCTTGCCGCAGGCACCGAGGACCTGGCCGATTTCGACGAGGCGCTGGCAGCCGAGCCGGAGCGGATGAAGGGCGAGCGCCTGCCCCAGCACTCCAACCCGCTGCTGGCCACGTACACCGACCGGGCCCGCTTCGGCGAGCAGCTGCCGCGCTGGTTTGACACGTTCGGACGCGACCGGGTCCACGTAATGATCTTCGAGGACATGGTCCGCGAGCCTCAACAGGAGTTCCGCCGCCTGCTGGAGTTCCTGGGCGTCGATCCCGCCTACCAGCCCGAATCATTCGCCGCGTACAACACTGCCCACGGCGCGCGTTCGATGTTGATCCGGCGCGTTCTCAACGGCCGGATCCCGCAGTGGTTCGTATGGGGCCTGCTGCCCAGGGTGCTGGGCGACACGCGCACGCGCGGCATGGTGCGATCGTTCCGCCACTCGTGGTTCCACCGCAAGCCGATCAAGAAGGGTGCTCTGCGACCCGAGACGCGCGGCCGGCTGGAAGACGAGTTCATGCCGGACGTGGCGCGGCTGTCCGAGATGCTCGGTCGCGATCTGGGCGAGGTGTGGTTCAAGCGCCCAGCGCTCGGCCCGCGCGCAGCCGTGATTGCGCCAAAGGCCGCCGCCGCCTCGTGATCTCGGGTCCTCCGCGCGGCGCGTGCCTGTGGTTCACCGGGCTGTCCGGCTCGGGCAAGACAACCACCGCCGACGCGCTCGTGCCGCTCCTGGAGGGGTACGGGCGGACGGTGACCGTGCTCGACGGCGATGTCGTGCGCACTCACCTGTCGCGCGGCCTGGGCTTCTCGCGCGAGGACCGCGATGAGAACGTTCGCCGAGTGGGCTTCGTGGCCGCCGAGATCGTGCGCCACGGCGGACTGGTCGTCTGCTCGCTGGTCAGCCCCTACATCTCCACGCGCGGCGAAGTACGTGAGACGGTCAATGCCGCGGGCGGCGACGGCTCGTTCGTTGAGGTATTCGTGGACACCCCGATCGAGGTGGTCATGGAACGCGACGTGAAGGGCCTCTACGCCGCGTCGCAGCGCGGCGAGGTGCCCAAGATGACCGGCGTAAGCGATCCTTACGAGCCGCCCGATGAGCCCGAGTTGCACCTGCGCACGGTGGATCGGACGGTGGAGGACAACGTCTCCGACGTCATCGCATACCTCGAGCAGCGCGGCATCCTGGAGCGCTGAACTCCCGAAAGTTACCTTCGGCTCTTGTCCGTCGGCGCGTGGGCGACGACCATCACCATGGGCCGATCGTCTGCCGACGCGCGCCCGGAAACGGAGGCATCCATGGACACAACGAAACTGCTCGAGGATGAGGTACGGACCGACATCATCGACGCGGCCAGGGACAACGACGCATTTCGCCGAGTGGTGGCAACCGGTGGGCTGGAGCAGGTCGTGGTCATGACGATCCCGGTCGGTGAAGACATCGGCGAGGAGGTCCATCCGGACACTGACCAGGTGCTCATCTTCGTCGAAGGTTCAGGCGAAGCACTGCTGGACGGCAGGTCACGCCCGTTCGACGAGGGTGACCTCGTCTTTGTTCGCGCCGGCGTCCGCCACAACTTCATCAATCGCGGCGACGGACCGCTGCGCTTGATAACGATCTACGCGCCGCCCCACCACGCACCGGGGACGGTCCACGAGACGAAGTCGCACGCGGAGGCGGCCGAACGCGCCGAAGCCTGACTCACATCATCACCAGGCCGCCATCCACGGCAAGCACCTGGCCGGTGATGTACGCCGCCTCGTCCGAGGCGAGGAAGGCGACCGCGTAGGCCACCTCATCGACCGTTCCGAACCTGCCCAACGGTGTGCGCTCAGTGATCTGCGCCTGGAGGCTCTCGGGCAGGTCCTGTGTCAGCTCGGTCAGAACGAAGCCCGGCGCTACGGCATTGACCGTGATCCCGCGCGATGCGAGCTCGCGCGCTGACGCCTTGGTCAGGCCAATCAGGCCGGCCTTTGCGGACGAGTAGTTCGCCTGGCCCGTCTGGCCGGCCTGTCCGCTGACCGAGGTGATGTTGATGATCCGACCGCCCTTGGCGCGGAGCATGGGCCGGGTGACGGCCTTGAGCGTCCAGAACGCGCCGAAGAGGTTCGTCTCGAGGACGTCGCGCCAATCCTCTGGCTTCATGCGCATGATCAGGTCGTCGCGCGTGATGCCCGCGTTGTTGACCAGGATGTCGACCTTGCCCAGGGCGGCGAGGGCGGCCTTGATCAGCTCCTCTGCCGCTTCCGGCTGGGTCACGTCCGCCTGGACGGCGAGAGCCCGGCGACCCTTGGCCTCGATCTCCTTGACTGTTGCGCCGGCGGCGTCCTCGTTGCCGCGGTACGAGAAACAGATGTCCGCGCCCTGATCAGCGAGCCTGAGGCCGATCGCCTTGCCAATGCCCCGCGATCCGCCGGTGACCACGGCGGCCTTGCCACTCAAATCGATCATGGCCCGAGTGTAATCAGTGGACTTGACGGCGGCTGCATGATTTCCAGACTGCCGCGTGCAGCTGGCAGGTCGGAGGGAGAGAGTGCTAAAGGCGTCGTCTTTGATCGTGGTCGCCGGTCTGCCCGCATCCGGCAAGTCGACCACGATCTCGGCCATCATCAGTGGCGCTCGGCCCGACCTGGCTGAGCGCCTGGCAATCGGCGATCCGCAGTCGTGGCGCCTGATTCGTGCTCGTGACGTGCGAGGCAGTCGCGACCAGCTGCTGAATCGCGCTGTGCTCCATTACGACCTGTTTCGGCCGGATCGCCAGGGCATGGACGGCTACGCCGATGATCCTGCCCTCAGGATGATCCGTTCGGCGCAGGATCTCGCCTTCGTGACGGTTTGGGCTCAGCCCGCTGCTCTGCTCGAGCGGATCGAGGCTCGCGGCAGCGCGCTCGCCGCTGCCTGGCACGCCCCGTGGCGCGTCGATCGCCATGTACGCCGACGACGCCTGCTCAAGAGCCTGGCAAACGTCGCGCTGGTGTGCGCCGACGGTGACCAGGTGGCGGCCAGATATGAGCGCTGGCTCGCGTTTGCGGCGAGCTTTCAGCCGCGAGTCCACGCTGCCCTCGACACCACTCTTACGGGCTCAATGATCATCCCGATCGACGACCTGAGGTTGTCCATTGCCCGCCCAACGATGGCGGATCCGCCACCCGGCGCGGAGTTGTCGCGCGCCTGAACCCGATCTGGCTCCTGTCAGATTCGGCCTCAGCCGGGCGTTACGCGGAATCGGTCAGCAACCTTTCGCGTTGGAGACGCTCGGCCACGCTTGGAGGGCCCGATCTCACTCTCCGCTCGGGGCAGAGGTCCGCGTAAGACCGCGCAGGTACGGAAAATGTCAGGAACCTCATACCTGACGGGCTAGGCGAGGACCTCGTTCTTGGGCGCGTGCTCCGGCTCGCCCGGCACGACGTCGTCGAGTGGCACTGGCGGGCCGCCTCCCTCCAGCACCTGGCGCAGGCGTTCGGGGATCGGGTCGACGGACGACCAGTCCTGCGGCTCGCGGATATTCGCCACCGGCTCGACCGACTCGGCGCGCCGCCCGAACGCCGGATCGGCGGTCCACTCGAGCGCGATGCCGCCCGAAGTCAGGCCCGCCCCAAAGGCAACCAGCACGACCTTGTCGCCAACCTTGATCCGACCCGAGTCAACAGCCTCTGCAAGAGCGATCGGAACCGACGCCGCCGAGGTGTTCCCGTAGCGGTCGACATTCACGAACATCTTGTCCATGGGCAGGTTGAGACCCTTGGCGACGGACTCGATGATGCGCACGTTGGCCTGGTGCGGGATGAACAGGTCGATCTCGTCAGGCTGCCAGCCGGCGCGCTCGATCGCCTTGAGGGCCGTGGTTGCCATCGTCTTGGTCGCGTAGCGGTACGTTTCGCGACCCTCCATGCGCACGAAGTGCTCGCCGCGCGCAAGAGTCTGTCCTGAGGCCGGCGAGCGCGCGCCGCCCGACGGAAGCCAGATCATGTACGCGCCGTCAGGGTCGGTCGTCATCTCCATGCCCCGCATGCCGCCGCCGTCCTCGTCGGATGCGGACAGCACGACCGCGCCGGCACCGTCGCCGAACAGGATGCACGTGCCGCGATCTGAGAAGTCCAGGAAGCGGGTCAGGGTCTCGGCGCCGATCACCAGCGCGTTGCGGTACATGCCCGAGCGGATGTATGCGTCGGCCACCGAGTAGGCATAGACGAAGCCTGAGCACGCCGCCATGACGTCCATTGCCGCGGCGCGCGTGTTGCCGATCGCCTCCTTGACCAGCGCGCCCGTGGAGGGCATCCAGTAGTCGGGCGTGAGGGTGGCGACGAGGATGACGTCGATATCGTCAGGCTCCAGCCCGGCAACGGCGATGGCACGCTTGCCGGCGATCGCGGACAGCGTGGCGGTCGTCTCGTGCGCCGCGGCGACACGCCGCTCGCGGATGCCGGTGCGCTGCACGATCCACTCGTCGGACGTGTCCACCACGCGTTCCAGGTCGGCATTGGTCAGGCGGCGTTCCGGCGCATACATGCCCCAACCGGTGACGCGGACGCTCTTGGGGGTCATGGCTCCACCTCAATCAGGGGCTGCTTGGCTTTGACGAGCGCCCCGCTCTCGGGGTAGATGCGCGTCACCCGGCCGGCCCGGTCGCTCTTGATCTCGTTGAACAGCTTCATCGCCTCGATCAGCCCGATGACCTGGCCGACCACCACCTGGCCGCCCTCGCGCAGGTACGGCTCTGCGCCGGGCGACGGCGAGCGGTAGTAGAGCCCGGTCAGCGGGGCGAGCACGGCATTGGGCGACGGCCCGTCGTCAACCTGCGTCGCGCCGTCCGGAGCGGCTCCCCTGCCGGCCTGCGCCGGCTCGGTGCCGGCACCGGCCGGCTGCGGCACACCGGCCAGTGCCATGGGCTTGCGCAACACGAGCGCCGTCCCGCCGGCTTCGATCTCGATCTCGGACAGCTCAGACTCGTTGAGCAGCTTCTCGAGCTGGTCGATGAGCTCGATCAGGCCCTGTGCGGGTGGGGACTTGGTGGCCTCTGCCATCAGTCCTCGTCCCAGCGGCGCAGCACGAGTGCCGCGTTCTGGCCGCCGAAGCCGAACGCGTTGACGATCGCCGTGCGCACCTCGCGACGACGCGCGGTGAGCGGCGTGCAGTCCAGTCCTTCGGCGACCGGGGACGGATCGACCAGGTTCAGAGTGGGCGGCACGCACCCATCGAGCATGGCGCTGATCGCAGCGACGGCGCCGATGCCACCCGCCGCGCCCAGGGTGTGGCCGATGGCGCTCTTGGTCGCGCTGATCGATACGTCCGGTGCGTGGCCACCAAAGATGGTCTTGAACGCGGCCAGCTCGGCCGGGTCGCCCTCCGGGGTCGATGTGGCGTGGGCGCTGACGTGATCGATCTCGGACGCGTCCAGGCCCGCCTTCTCCAGTGCACGCCGCGCGGCGCGGACACCGCCTGCGCCACCCGGCGCGGGCAGCGTGATGTGACTGGCGTCTGCCGTGGCGCCGTAGCCGCACAGCTCGGCCAGGATGCGCGCCCCGCGCCGGCGGGCGTGATCAAGCTCTTCGAGCACGAGCACGCCGGCGCCCTCGGCGATCACGAAGCCGTCGCGGCCCTCGTCGAACGGACGGCTGGCGCCGGCCGGATCGTCGTTGCGCGTGGACAGTGCGCGCATCGCCGCGAAAGCGCCAACGAGCGGCTCGAACACGGTCGCCTCCGAGCCGCCCGCGAGCATCACGTCAGCGTCGCCCCGGATGATGATCTCCGAGCCTTCGCCGATCGCGTGGCCGGCCGTCGCGCAGGCACTCACCGTCGCGTAGTTGGGCCCCTGGGCGCCGAAGCTGATCGCGGTCTGGCCCGAGGCCATGTTGGCAATCGCCATCGGGATGAAGAACGGCGACAGCCGGTCCGGGCCACGCGTGGTGTTGATTGCCATCTGCTCGCTCAGCGTGCCCGAGCCGCCCAGGCCGGAGCCGATGATGGCCCCCGTGCGCTCGGCCAGCTCGCCTTCCAGGCGCTCGGGCAGCCCGGCCTGGGTCATCGCCTCGCGCGTGGCGACCAGGGCGAACTGCGTGTAGCGGTCGTTGCGTCGCAGCTCCTTGCGATCGAGCACGTGCGAGGCATCGAAATCGACCACCTCGCCGGCGATCTTGCTGTCCACGCGCGAAGGATCGAAACCCTGGATCACGCGCACACCCGATTCGCCGGCGACGAGGCGCGACCAGAACGTGTCGACGTCGTTGCCGAGTGGCGTCACGACGCCCATGCCGGTGACCACTACGCGCCGCCGGGGGAGGCGCACGACAGAAGTCACCGAATCAGCCGCCCGGTGCGGATCGTGGCCGCGCGGTAGACGTCGCCCGGCAGGCCACGCTTCTCGACCTCGCTCGCCGCTGCGGATGCGTCGTACGTTGGCCGGAAGAGCTGCGCCTCCGGAGCGGCCGAGTCGGTGATCGCGTCGTCGTCAGCGTCTTCCGAATCGACCGTTGACGCCGGCTGATCTGGTACGACCACCAGTGCCCAGCACGCGGCGGGGTCGCCATCGAACGCGTAGCCGCACGAGCCGGCGTTGACGATCAGCTTGCGGCCCAGCTCGCGCACGTCGGCCATGTGGGTGTGGCCGCACGCGATCACGCGCGCGTCGGTGCGCGTCGCGCGCTCCATGGTCACGGTCGGGTCGAGATCCACTGACAGCCCTGCCGTCTGGCTGCCCGGCGACCCGTGGCAGACCAGGACCAGCTCGGAGTCGACCGCCAGTCGCCGCTCGGACGGCAGGCGGCGCAGCCAGTCGATCTGCTCGTCGCTGAGCTGGTCGTGCGCCCACTCGGCCGCGGCGCGATGGGCCGCCGGGACCTGCTCCATTGACGGAAATGCGGCCGCGTAGTCGAAGTCGGCCACGGCGACGTCCGTGTTGCCCTGGATGATCAGCGCGCCGTCACTCTCGAGCCCTCGTCAGTCGATCGACCACCTCGGCCGGGTTCGGGCCGCTGAAGACGAGATCGCCGGCAACCGCGATGCGGTCCGGCTTGTGGCGCTTGATGTCCTTGAGTGCGGCGTCCAGGGCGTGCAGGTTGCCATGGACGTCGCTCAGCAGCGCAAGACGAAGGGCCATCAGTCGAGCACCCCTTCGCCCGGGATGACGAACGAGATGGTGGCCTCGCAGCACACCTCGCCGTCAACGCTGGCGATGGCGCGGCCGCGGCCGAAGCGCCGGCCCAGCTTGTCCATGGTCACCTCGAGTGTGAGTCGGTCGCCGGGCTGGACGACGCGCTTGAAGCGGCACTCGTCGATGCCGGCGAAGAGCCCGATGCGATCGCCGAAGCCCTCCTGCTGGGCGACGTAGACGGCCATCGTCTGGGCCAATGCCTCCACCTGAAGCACGCCGGGCATGACCGGCAGTCCGGGGAAGTGGCCCTGGAAGAACCACTCGTTTGAGGCGACCGCCTTCTCGCCCTTGATGTACGAGCGAGCCGGGTCGTACTCCACGATTCGGTCAACCATCAGGATGGGCAGCCGATGCGGGATCAGCTTCTGGATCTGCGCCGACGACAGGACGACGCCGGCTCGCGTCAGCGGGCTGGTCTCGGCTCCGGGCGGCTTCTGGGTTGGCTGTTGTGTATCCGTCATGCGGCCCTCGTAGCGTTGAGGAACGCGCCGCTGCCGACGCGATCAAGGAGGTTGGTCGTGAACTCGCCGTCCAGGAAGGTCCTGTGGTCGAGCAGCGCGCGATGGAGCGGTACGTTGGTGACCACGCCATCAACCACGAGCTCATCGAGCGCCTGGCGCGAGCGGGCGATCGCCGCGAGCCGGTCAGGGCCCCAAACGATCAGCTTGCCGAGAAGTGAATCGTAGTACGGCGGCACCTCGTACCCGCTGTACATGTGCGAATCCATGCGCACACCCGGTCCACCCGGCGGCAGGTACGTGTCGATCACGCCGGCCTGGGGCCTGAAATCGTTCTCGCTGTCCTCGGCGTTGATGCGGAACTCGATGGCATGGCCGCGCAGCGTCACGTCTGCCTGGGAGTAGCCCAGCGGCTCGCCCGCGGCAATGCGGATCTGCTCGGCGACGAGGTCGATCCCGGACAGCATCTCGGTCACCGGATGCTCGACCTGGATGCGGCAGTTGATCTCGATGAAGTAGTAGTTGCCTGCGCGGTCGAGCAGGAATTCGAGCGTCCCAAGGTTCTCGTAACCGGCCGCGACCACCGCCCGTACGGCCGACTCGGCGAGCGCCTCGCGCCGCCCGTCGTCGAGCGCCGGCGAGGGACCTTCCTCGATGATCTTCTGGTGGCGACGCTGGACGGAGCAGTCACGCTCGCCGACGTGGACGCCGTTGCCGTAGCGATCGACGATGACCTGGATCTCCACGTGGCGGTTTTCCTCGAGCCACTTCTCCAGGTAGAGCGCGTCATCGCCGAATGCGGCCAGGGCCTCGGAACGGCAAACGGTAATGGCCTGCTGCAGCTCGCGCGCCGAGCGAACCATGCGCATGCCTTTGCCGCCGCCACCAGCCGATGGCTTGAGCAGCACCGGATATCCGATCTTGTCCGCCTCGGCCAGGGCGTGCGCATCGTCGCGCAGCATGCCCGAGCCGGGGATCGTGGGCAGCCCATGACGGGCGAGCAGGGTGCGCGTGCCGGCCTTCGACGCGAAGCGCTCGAGCACCTCGGCCGGCGGGCCGATGAAAGTCAGTCCGTGGGCCCGCGTGATGTCGGCGAAGGTGTCGTCCTCGGACAGGAAGCCGTACCCGGGATGGACCGCGTCGCAGCCCGATACGAGGGCCGCCGACAGGATCGCCGGCGCGGAAAGGTAGCTCTTGCGCGACTCGGCCGGACCGATGCACACCGATTCGTCGGCCAGCTGCACCGCACGCGAGTCGCGATCGGCTTCGCTGTATGCGACGACAGACGCAATGCCCAGCCGGCGGCACGCGCGCACGATGCGCAACGCGATCTCGCCCCGGTTGGCGATCAGGATCTTGCTAAACATCTTTGGTCCGCGAGGCAGCCGCCGGCTCCAGGTGCGCGATCGGCTGGCCGTACTCGACCGCCTCGCCCGGCTCCACGACCAGCCGGGCCAGCCTGCCATCCACGGCAACGACCACTTCGACCTTGACCCCGAGCACGTCCACGTGCCCGATCCCGTCGCCGGCGCGTAAGTCGCTGCCTGCCTTGATGCCTTCGCGCGGCGAAAAGTAGCCGACCGCTGGAGACGGCACCACGTCGCGGCGCGGCTCGCGCTGGGCCGCTCCGGCCGCGTGCTGGCTCGCCGAGGATGGACGCGTCGAGGCGCTGGATGCGGCGCCGGGGAGCCCGCCTGCGGGCGCGTGGCCATTGGTCTCGGTTGGGCGGCGCAGGCGGATGCGCCAGCCCTGCTCGCGTACCTCCAGCTCGCCCAGCTCGCTCCTGGACAGACGCTCCATGAGCGTCGGCAGAACGTCGGACGTGAGCCGCGCAATCGTCTCCCGGTCCGCTGCATCGCCGTTCGACGCGGGTTTGGCTGCTGGCTGTGACTGTCTTTCGCTGGGCATCGGTTACACGTCCTCGCGCAGGGGCGGATCGGCCTCGTCGTCGGCGGCCGAGGATGGCAGCACGTCAGTTCGGAGCAGGGCTGTCCGGCCGCCCTCGAGCACGCTCCTGATGCGGTCGACGAGTCCCGGCCGGACCGGTCGCGTTTCGCCGCTCGGCGTGGCCGTGGCGAATTCGCCCATGTTCCGGTAGCGAGCGTAGCGCGAGTCGACGAGCACTCTTCGGTCGCGCCCGGCCAGGGTGTCGAGCTGGCGCAGTGATGCGTTCACGCAGGCGGCGCGCGGTCTCCTCGGGATGCTCGTGCGCGCCGCCGACGGGCTCGGGCACGACCTCATCTATCACGCCCAGCGCGAGCTGCTCGGCAGCGGTCAGGCGCATGGCCACCGCGGCCTGCTGGGAGAACTCGGGCGAGCGCCACAGGATGCTGGCCGCGCCTTCGGGGCTGATGACCGAGTAGATCGAGTTCTCCAGCGCCAGCACCACGTCGCCCACGGCGAGCGCCAGTGCGCCACCTGATCCGCCCTCGCCGGTGATGACCGTCACGATCGGCGTGCGCAGCCCGGTCATGGTCATGATGCAGCGCGCGATTGCCTCTGCCACGCCGCGCTCCTCGGACGCAGGCCCGGGGAAAGCGCCGGGCGTGTCCACGAACGTGACCACGGGCAACTGCAGCCGCTCGGCCAGCTGGTAGAGGCGGATCGCCTTGCGGTAGCCCTCCGGGTGAGGCATGCCGAAGTTGCGCCGGATGTTCTCGTCCGTCTCGGCGCCTTTCTGATGGCCGACGAAGACCGCCCGCCGGCCGTCAATCCGGCAGAAGCCGCCGACGATCGCGGGGTCGTCGCGGAACAGGCGGTCGCCGTGGAGCTCGATCACCTCGCTCGCCATCGCGCGCACCAGCTCGAGCGTGTGCGGCCGCTTGACGTTGCGCGCCTGCTGGACGCGCTGCCATACGGCGGCGCGAACCTGGTCGGCGTCCGGCGCGGGCTGGTCGGCAACGGCCTGGGCTGCCGCGGCCCCGACGGAGGTAGCCAGGGGGTCAGCCACGGGCCGGGTCTCGATTGACGAGCTGCTCCAGGAAGCCGGGCGATCGGCTCGCGGGTGAGCTGCCGTTGCTGCCCGACCTGTCCGCACTGACCGGTAGCGGCGCGGCACGCAGGTAGCGCAACAGTCCGATCAGTGACTCGCGCAGCCGGCCACGCGGAACGACCTCGTCCACGAAGCCGTGCTCGAACAGGAACTCTGCGCGCTGGAAGCCCTCGGGCAATGACTCGCTGATCGTGCCCGCCGCGACGCGCGCGCCGGCAAATCCGATGAGCGACTTCGGCTCGGCGATGTTGACGTCACCCAGAGCAGCGAACGAGGCGAACACGCCGCCCGTGGTGGGATCCGTCATCAGGCTGATGTACGGCACGCCCGCCTCCGCCAGTCGGCCCAGCGCGGCGACAGTCTTGGCCAGCTGCATGAGCGACAGGGTTCCTTCCTGCATGCGTGCCCCGCCCGACGAGGAGACGACGATGAGCGGCAGCCGCTCGGCCAGCGCGTGCTCGGCGGCACGGGTGACCTTCTCGCCCACCACCGTGCCCATCGAGCCGCCCATGAAGGCGAAGTCCATGACGCAGATCGCCACCTTCGTGCCGGAGATCGTGCCCGTGCCCCACAGCGCGGCGTCACGAATGCCCGTGCTCACGCGCGCAGCTTCGAGCCGCTCCGGGTACGGCTTCTGGTCGACGAATCCAAGCATGTCGACCGACTCGAGCCCAGCGTCCTGCTCGCGGAAGCTGTCACGGTCGAGCAGCAGCGCCAGGCGCGCGTCAACACGCAGCCGGAAGTGGTGGCCGCAGCGCGGGCAGATGCGGTGATTCTTGTCGAGCTGCTTGTTGTAGACCATCTCCTGGCAGTCCGGGCACTGCGTCCAGAGATCGGTCGGATGGGACTGGCGGCGACCGCCGAAGGGCAGCTTGATCGGCATCGTCAAGAATCCCCGGCTGGGTCGACGTGCGGCCGGCGGCGCCAGGCCCACATCGCAGCTGCGGCGCCGAGCGACACGCCCGATGCCAGGGCGCCGCCGACCAGGAGGCGCCGATCGTGTACGACGCCCTGTGGCGGCACTGCCTCTGCCACTGCGCGCAGCTGGGCGGCCAGCCGTTCCTCGAACACGAACGAGGGGTGGTAGCGCGGCAGCCCGCGCTCCAGCACGCGGATCACGTGGCGAACGCCGGCCGCAGGCGCGCCGAGCGCAGGCATCCGGATTGGCTCATGGGTGTGGCCGGCCAGCAGCGCGTCGATGTACGCGTCGCTCTGGATGGCCCCGTCTTCAGCTTCGCGGAACATCAGTGCGTGGCGCGTCTGCGCCCCGTCCCCGCTTCCGTGCTGCTCGCCGGTACAGACGGCTGACGGCCGATCTGTCGCGCGACCGACTTCAGGGAGCGATGGATGAGGACGCGCGTGGCCACTTCCGACTTGCCCAGCACGGCCCCGATCTCGCGCGTGCTCATCTCCTGCACGAAACGCAGCACGAGCGCCCGGCGCTTGTCGCTCGACAGTGTCTCGATCGCCTGCCACGCGGCGCGCAGCTCATCCCGCTCGACGGCCGTGGCCAATACGTCGTCCCTGGCGGGCATCTCGGCGGCGACGTCGAGCGGCCGATCCGGATGGCGGCGCCGGCGGCGGCGCTCGTTGGACAGGGCGTTGCGCGCGATCTGGAAGAGCCACACCCGGAAGCTGCTATCCGGTGCGCTTGCCTGCTCACGGAACGCGGGCAGACCGCCGAGCGCGCGCAGGAACACCTGGGCGGTCACGTCCTCCGCCGCGTGGCGGTCGCGAAGCTCATAGAGCGCAAAGCTGTACACCTGGGCAACGTACTTCCGATAAAGCGCCTCGAAGGCGCGTGGATCGTGTCGGGCCTCCTCCACGGCGGAGCGGTCGACGTCTAGCTTGACCGGGACCGACTCCTGGTCCCTCCCTCTCCTCAACACCGGAGGAAGTCTACTTGTTACACCCCTGGCGCCCTCGTTGGTCGTCCGACGCGCCAGATCGACCCCACGAACAAATTCGCCAGTCACCCGTGTGACGTTTGCTATCCAGCGATTCAATGGCCGCGTCCGGCCAACTCGGCCGCCAGGGGGCGGCGCCGAGCGTGAAACTGGGCGTCTCGAGCCAGCAATCGTCCGCAACCATTTGATAGCAGTCGTGCCACGACTATGTGAGTGGTAGTGCCTGTCGCGGCCTGCCGAACCACGGGCACTCAGTGGCGGTGATGGCGATGGCGACCGGGCACACCTACCATGCCGCAGATGCGCCGATACCACGGGTTCATGGCCGACAGCGCGCGCTGGCAGCGCTTCGAGCTTCGGCCGGATGACGTGATCATCACCACGCCGGCCAAGTGCGGGACCACGTGGATGCAGACGATCGTGGGCATCCTGCTCAACCAGAGCGTCGACCTGCCCCCGCTGACCATGGTCTCGCCCTGGCTGGACATGCAGGTGCGCACCGAAGAAGAGGTATTCGGCCTGCTCGCCGCCCAGACAGAACGGCGCTTCATCAAGACGCACACGCCGCTCGACGGCCTGCCGCCGAGCGACACGGTGACCTATCTCGCGGTTATCCGGCATCCGCTCGACGCGGCCCTGTCTGATCGAGACCACATGGCCAACATGCACAGGGATCGGGCGATCGAGATGCGCGAGAAGGCCGTCGGGCCGTACGAGCCGCCGGCGCAGAGCGAGAAGGCGCCCGAGGACACGACCGAATTCCTGCGCTGGTTCATAGACAACCACGAGCAGCCGTCAGGCAGCGGGCCGTACGGTCTCGAGGACTACTGCCAGCAGATCCGCACCTACTGGGACGCTCGGGCACGACCCAACGTCCATCTCTTCCACTACGCGGACATGTGGCATGACCTCGACGCAGAGATGCGCCATGTGGCGGCGGCGCTCGACGTGGGCCGTGACGAAGCTCGCTGGCCCACTTTCGTCCAGGCGGCGACCCTGAAGTCAATGCGCGCGAAGGCGAGCGTCCTGGCGCCCGAGGCGAACCTGGGGCTGTGGCAATCAGCCGAGGGCTTCTTTAAATCGGGCGGCACGCGCGACTGGGCGGCGCTGCTGACGCGACAGGAGCTCGATCATTTCGATCGGCGGCTGCGCGAGCTGGCCGGCGATGCCTACGACTGGGTGATCAGCGGTCGTGCCGCGCTCAGATGACGCGGCAGCGCACGACCTCGCCGCTGTCGATCGATCGCGGCCGGCCATCATCGCCGAGCATCAGCAGCGCGCCTGACTCCGGGTCCACGCCCGACGCCGGCCCGGTGATCATCTCCGTGCCCACGTCAACGACCACCGTGCGTCCGTTGGTGCGCTGCACGGCGGACCATCCGGCGGCATCGAAGCGGCCCTTGCGCAGCGCCTCGTAGCGCGGCTCCAGCCGAGACAGGAAGGCGTCGAGGAGCGCTGCGTTGTCTATCGGCCGGCGTCCGGCCAGCTCGCGCAGGCTGCTCATCGTGGGCGCCAGGCGCCACGGAAAATCGGCTCCCTTCCAGTCGCTGTTGACGCCCATGCCGATCACCGCCGAGTCGAGCTGCTCGCCCTGTGCGACCGATTCGCCGAGCACGCCTGCCACCTTGAGCAGCGCCCCATGCGGGCCGTCGGCAACCACATCATTGGGCCACTTCAGGCCGAGGGTGCCGTCGGCCAGGCCGGCCACCTCCTCGGAAGCGTCGCGCATGGCCATGGCCACGATCGCCGCCAGGCGCCAGCCGTGCTCGGCCGACATGCCCGAGGGCCGGAAGCCGACTGACAACAGGAGCGCTGCGCCGGCCGGCGCCAGCCACTCCCGGCCGAGCCGGCCGCGGCCCTGGGTCTGGTAGCCGGCGACAGCGACAGCAACCTCGGGCGTGCCCGCGTCTAGCCACTCGCGCACGACGCGCTGCGTCGAATCGACTGCCCGGAAATGCTCGAGGCGGCTGGGGAACGTCACCGTCAACGGTTAGCGGGCATTCCGGACAGGATCCTCGCCCCAACAGAGGTGGGACGCACGATCATCGTCCGTCCCTCGAGCCCGCTGCCTGCTGCCGCGTCGGCCATCGCCTGGGCCGCGGTCTCGGCCGCTGGCGCGCCGTCGCACAGGGCGATCACGGTAGATCCGGCACCGGAGAGTGCCGCGCCGAGCGCACCGGCGGACATGGCCGCCGCGACGAGACCGGGCAGCTGCGCGAAGTGCGCCGCTCGATAAGGCTCGTGAAGGCGATCCTCGGCCATCGCGCTGAGCAGCTCGAGCCGATCCCCGGTAAGCGCGGCGACGACCATCGCCACGCGGCCCACGTTGTGCGCCGCGTCGGCGTGGCTGACCGACTCGGGCAGCGCGGCGCGCATGTCCGACGTGCGCAGCGGCCGGTGCGGGATGAACAGTGCCGCCTCCAGCGCGCCCGGTTGGTCGAAACGCGTGGCACGTGGCGCGCCACTCGCGGTCTGGCCGACCACGACGAAACCGCCCAGTAGTGCGGCGGCCGCGTTGTCCGGATGGCCCTCGATCTCCGTCGCCAGGCGGAGCATGGTCTCCTGCCCCAAGGGCTCTCCAGCCAAGCACCTCGGCCGCCAGCAGCCCGGCCACGGACGCCGCGGCGGACGAGCCCAGACCGCGTGCCAGGGGGATCTCGTTGTTCATCTCGATGCGCATCACCGGCGGCTCTGCGCCGAGCTGCTCCAGCCCGCGCTCGAGGCCGATCAGGAATCGGTTGCCCGCATCCAGCCCGATCTCGTCGGCCCCTTCGCCCTCCACGACGAGGCTCTCACCGCCGTACTCGAGCGGCGTGACCGTCACGCGCAGGTGCAGGTCGAGCGCCATGGCCAGCGTGTCGTAGCCCGGCCCCAGGTTGGCCGTGGAGGCGGGCGCCTCCACCGTCACGGGCGCCATGAGCAGCTCGCGGCGGGTCACCAATCGAGTGCCTCGCGCAAACCCTGTGCCGTCGCGGGCGCCTCGATCAGTGGCGCCGCGGCGCGCGCAGCAGTGTCGGGATCCTTCAGGCCGTGTCCGGTCAGCACGCATACGATTGTCGCGCCTGGGTCGATTCGACCCTCCGCGACGAGCTTTCGGACGCCGGCCAGCGAGGCCGCCGAGGCAGGCTCGCAGAAGATTCCCTCGTTGCGCGCCAGGTCGCGATAGGCGGCCATGATCTCGTCGTCCGTGACCGCTTCGATTACGCCACCAGACTCGTCGCGCGCCGCTTCCGCCTTGGCCGCGCTGGCCGGATTGCCGATGCGTATGGCCGTCGCCACGGTCTGCGGATCGTCCACCGGACGGCCGATCACGAGCGGTGCCGCACCCGCCGCCTGGAAGCCCAGCATGCGCGGCCGTACGTCGACGAAGCCCGCCTCGAAGTAATCCGTGAAGCCCTGCCAGTACGCGCTGATGTTGCCCGCGTTGCCGACCGGGATGGCGAGGTAGTCGGGCGCGCCGCCAAGGTCCTCGCAGATCTCGAAGGCAGCCGTCTTCTGGCCGGCAAGTCGGTGCGGGTTGACCGAGTTCACGAGCGTGACGGGCCGGCCCGGATCCTGTCCGCCGGACGGCTCGACCAGCTCGCGCACGGCGTCGAGCGCCTGGTCGAAATTGCCGTCCACCCCGACCACGCGCGCGCCCGCGGCCTGTGCCTGGAGCAGCTTGCCCTGGGCCACGTGGCCCCTGGGTAGGACCACCACGACGTCCAGGCCCACGGCCGCGCCGTACGCGGCTGCCGAGGCGGCGGTGTTGCCGGTCGAGGCGCACACGATCGCGCGCGAACCTGCCTCGAGCGCCTTGGCCACGGCGATGACCATGCCCCGGTCCTTGAACGAGCCAGTCGGATTGAGCCCCTCGACCTTCAGGTAGAGGAGCGGCGTGCCCAGCATCCGGCCCAGGTTGCGCGCCTGGACGAGCGGCGTGTAGCCCTCGCCCAGGCTGATCCGCGGAGTGGCCGGACCGATCGGCAGGAATGCCTCGTAACGCTCCATCAGCCGCGGCCGTGCCTCAGCCGTCGTCCGCTGCTGGCGCAGCTGGCGCAGCACATCACTCATCTTCACGTCGTCCATTGTGAGGCGACGCGGGTCCGCCCTGCCGCGGCGCGCGCACGCGACGCGCGTCAATACACTGACCAGCATGTCCCCGAGCAGTGAGCGCGTCTTCTCCGGCGTCCAGCCATCCGGACTGCCCCACCTGGGCAACTACCTGGGCGCGTTCCGGAACTACATCGCGCTCCAGGAATCAGGCGACGCCATCTACTGCATCGTCGACTACCACGCGCTGACCTCGACCCACGACGGCGCGCACATCCGGCGCAACACGACGGACATGGCCATTGCCCTGCTCGCGCTGGGGCTCGATCCGGAGAAGGCCATCCTCTTCCGCCAGTCGGACCGGCCCGAACACGCTGAGCTTGCGTACCTGCTCTCCACGGTCGTGCCGGTGTCGTGGGTGGAGCGCACGCCCAGCTTCAAGGACAAGAAGCGCGACCAGCCAGACGACATCAACCACGCGCTGCTCACCTACCCCGTGCTCCAGGCGGCCGACATCGCCATCTACCACGCCCGTCGCGTGCCGGTCGGCAAGGACCAGGCGGCGCACCTGGAGCTGGCGCGCGAGATCGTGCGCGCCTTCAACAGGCGCTACGGCGAGTTCCTGGTCGAGCCTGAGGCCGTGTTCACCGATTCCCCGGTCATCCTGGGCACAGACGGCGTGAACAAGATGTCCAAGTCACTCGGCAACGCGATCGAGATCCTGGCCGACGAGGACGTGATCAAGAAGCAGGTCATGAGCATGGTCACCGACACGCAGCGCATCCTGCGCACGCAGCCGGGCCGGCCCGAGGTGTGCAACGTATGCCAGCTGCACCGATTCTTCGGCGCTGACTACGAGTCCATCTGGGACGGCGAGCGGACGGCCCGTACGGGCTGCGTGGATACGAAGAAACTGCTCGCCGAGCGGATCATTGGCCACTTCGCCGAGGCGCGCGAACGCCGGCGCGACCTTGAGTCGCGGCCCGAGTACGTCGAGGAGATCCTCCGCGCCGGCGCCGAGCGGCTGGCGCCCATGGCGCGCGAGACGATGCGCGAGGTTCACGACCGGATGGGCCTCGGCCGGCTCTCCTGATCGCGCGCCGGCCAGCTCCGGCGGCGACGCTGGTGCGACGCGGCAACACTCCGAGTGTGGCAACGGCGACTTTCGCGGTCGCACCCCGTGTACCGGACTGGAGCACTTGCTGGGCTCGGCTGATTTCACGCGGGGAGGCTGGCCCGTCGTCCACGACATCGCGGTGGACGGGCGTGCGGCGCCCGGGCGGGATTAGACTCAACCGCTGATGGAGATCCAGCTCCCCCAGAGGGAGCGTCGCTGGCTCTACGCGGTCCTCGTACTGGGCACGCTCGTGCTCGCCCTGGTCCTTGTCGCCCAGATCAGCGCACTGCTTGCCTTCTTCAGCGACATCCTGCTGATCCTGCTCCTGGCGTGGCTGCTGGCGTTCATGATCTCGCCCGCCGTGGGCCTCGTGACTCGCGCCTTTCCCAGGCTGCCTCGCGGAATCGCGGTGGCCGCCATCTACCTGACGCTGCTGGTCGGCCTGTCATGGATCGTGCTCGTGGTCGCCGGCAGCCTGGCCAACTCGATTGCCGGCTTCGTGACCGAGCTGCCCAACCTGCAGGCGCGCCTGCCCGAGATCCTGGCCGGGCTGCAGGGGACGCTCCAGAGCCTGGGCTTCCGGCTCGACATCGTGGCCACAGCGCAGGACCTTCTGCGCAACCTGGGCGACCTGGGCGACGAGCTCGTCCAGCCGCTGACCGACCTCGCCCTGTTCAGCCTGGGCATCGTGGCCAACCTGCTCATCGTGGTCTTCCTGTCGCTCTTCATCGTGCTCGACAAGGACCGCATCCTGGCCTACCTCAACCGGCTCGTACCGCCGCAGTACAGCGACACCGCGCGCCTGTTCGAGACGAGCGTGGCCAGCTCCTTCGCCGGGTTCCTGCGCGGCCAGGCCATCCAGGGCGTGGTCATGGCGGCCTTGGCGATCCTCGTCCATGCCGTGCTGGGCATCGACTTCATGCCCGCGTCCGCTGCGCTGTCCGGCGTGCTCCAGGCGATCCCATTCTTTGGGCCGGTCTTCTCCTGGGCGCCGCCGGTCGTGGTCGCGCTGCTGACTCGGCCGGACCTCGCACTGCCCGTGCTGATCGCGATGGGCATCGCCTGGTTCATCGTCAACAACGTGGTCCTGCCGCGCGTCATGGCCTCCGCCGTGGGCATCCATCCGGTGGTCGTGCTGGTCTCGGTCCTGGTCGGCCTAAAGATCGCGGGCATCGCCGGGGCCGTCTTCGCGCTGCCGTTCGCGGCCGTGATCGCCGCCTTCTTCCATCACTTCCTGGCGAGCAAGGCAAACGTGCCGAGGGACGTGACCAGCCGAGCGGCGAAGCGCGTCGGAGAGCGGGAGGGGCGCACCGTGCGCGTGCCCAAGCCGCCCGACGTACCCGTCAAGGGCCCCACGGTGAGCTCGGAGCCAAAGTCCGCCGATCCACCTGCCTGAAGCCCGATGCCGGTCGATCGAAACAAGGACAACGGTGCGCACGGCACTGACATCAGGCGCGACGCGGAGCGCGTGGAGCGGCGCGACGTGGACCTGGAGCGGGGCGAGCCACTCGCCGCAGGCGGCCGGCACCGTGCGCGCCCACGCGCCAGGCCGCGCACGGCGAAGGCGCTTTCCGCGTGGGAGTCGCGGCCACGCATCCTGGTCACCAACGACGACGGCATCGAGTCGCGCGGCCTGCTGGTGCTGAAGCAGGCACTCGAGCCGCTGGGCGATGTCTACGTGCTCGCGCCGGAGACGAACCAGTCGGCCGTGGGCCACACCAAGACGTTCATGCGGCCGCTGCGCGTGCGCGAGCGGACGCTGGCTGACGGAACGCTGGGCTGGTCAGTGGATGGCTCGCCCACGGACGCGGTAAGCCTGGCTTTCCTGGGCTACTTCGAGATCGGCTTCGACCTCGTCGCGAGCGGCATCAACTACGGCGCCAACCTGGGTGACGACATCACCTACTCGGGCACGGTCAGCGCGGCGATGGAGGCCGTGCTGTCGGCCGTGCCCGCCTTCGCGATCTCGCAGGAGTACTACGAGCACCCCGATTTCACGCTGGCGGCCCAGATCGCCTACGTCGCCGCGGTCAACATCCTGGAGAACGGCCTGGCGCCGGGCGAGCTGATCAACATCAACGTGCCCGCGATCCGCGCCGACGAATGTGAGGGCGTCGAGGTCACGCGGATGGGCAAGCGCATCTACCAGGACGAGCTGATCGAGCGGCTCGACCCGCGCGGCACTCCGTACTACTGGATCGGCGGCCCGCCACCGTCCGGCCTGGCCGAGCCGGGCACCGACTTCCACGCCGTGGTCAACCGACGCATCGCGATCACCCCGATCCAGCTCGATCTCACCGCGCGGCGGTTGCTGTCACGCCTCAATTCGTGGTCGTGGCAGCTGCCCGCCGAAGAAGTCGCGCCGGCAGCCGCAGAGCCGGACACGCGCGCCGCGGAACGACTCGACGAGATCGTCACCGCCCAGTCCGAGCCAGGCGAAGAGCGCCGCTAGACGCGGTCGCTGACAGGCGCGGGCGCCGCCGTGGGGACAGCTGCGCGCGGCCGCTCCGGCGTCCTCTCCAAGGCGCTATCCAGGCGGACCAGGTACGGCCGGGCCTCCAGGCGTTCAAGAATTGCGCGCGTCGCGGCGACGACCTGAGGATCCGCATCCGAGCCCAGCAGGAGCGCCATGTCGACGCCGGCGAGCGCCTCCTCCCAGCCCATGCCGACTTCCTTCCAGCCCCGCATCGCTTCGCGATAGAGGGCTGCACTGTCCACGTGCCGGCCCTCCAAGGCGGCAATCCCGGCGGCGAGGGTCTTACGCCGAGTGGCGACAATCGGTCCCTGCACGCCGGTGGCATCGATCCCTGCCAGATCGGCGCGGGCGCTCTCCAGATCACCGGCCCAGAGGTCTGCGCGCCCGGCCTGATAGAGGCTCGATGGCGCCTGCGCGATCTGGATCCCAGCGATGGCGCGCCAAGCGTCAGCCGCCTCTCTGAGCAGTCCCTGTGCGAGCCAGGTATTGGCCTCCGCATCGAGGATGGCAATGTTCATGTCTTCATCGACAGCCCGAGCGGCGAGCTCGCGCATCAAGGCCAACCCCTCCTCCACGTCCTCACCTCGGCCGGCCCGGATCGACACCTCGTTGCCGATCAGCCAGGCGCGGTGCGTGCCTTCCACGTCGCCGCTCAACGCATCTCCGCTCACGGCCATGGCTTCGTCCCAGTCGCCAGTGGTGAAACCGGTGTAGGCGATGTTGTTGATGAACGTGTACAGCGTCAGTCGCTGCCCGGTTCGACGGGCGAGGACGGCACCCTCACGGTACTTGGCCAGGGCTCCGCGCAGGTCTACCTCGTTGAGATGGAAGCCGCCGACCAGAAGGGCCGCAGCCAACACCTCGTTGACTGACGACTCGCGCGCCAGGCGTTCGGCGGCATCGAGCAGCGCGATCGATTCCCTGAGCCGTCCCATGCTTCCGTATGCCGTGCCTTTGATGATCAGGCCCCGGGCGATCGTGGGCACGAGATTGGAATGCTCGGCAAACTCGAGCACCTCTTCGATAGTTTCGAGCGCCTTGGCATTGTGCTCGCCATTGGCGTACGCACGGGCCAATTGCAACCTAAGCTCGATCGCCGACGGAGACGGCCACAGGTCTCCGTACTTGTCCCACGCGGCCTCGAGCTGCGGCACAGCGATGTGGATCTGGCGCGCATTCAGCTTTGCCTCGGCGATGCCGGCCGCCGAGCGGGCGGCGCCGGCTCGGTCGTCCGTTCCCTCGTAGATTTCGATCGCCGATCCGTATAAACGCTCCGCGTCTTCCACTCGGCCAGCGGTCTTGGCCGCCCTTCCGGCGCGCTCGAGCATCTCCGCCCGTTCAGTCCCTTCCGGGGTTATCCGGAGTGATTGCTCGAGGAACGAGATTGCCTGGTCCTGTGCACCAAGCGCGGCGGCCCTCTCGGCGGCGGCCTTGAGGGCGATTCGTGCCTGGACGGCAAGGGCGTCTGCCTCGGGGCCTTCGCCGGCGTTTGCGTGGGCGGCCAGGTAGTGACCGGCAAGGGCACCGGCCAGCTCATCGGATCCCATGGCCTCGAAGTAGCGCGCGGCGGCGAGGTGGCGCGTCTTGCGGTCCTTCCGCGCGAGCGTGTTGTACGCGACCTCCCGAATGAGGGCCTGCACGAAGGCGTACTGGCCGCGCTCGGGTGAGCGCGGGTCAACATCGCGGCCCACGATCTCGCGCCGGGCCAGGGCCCGCAGCCTCTCCTCGACGGCCTCGACCTCCGCGCCAGACAGGGCCGCCAGAGCCTGCGTGGTGAAGGATTGCCCGAGCACGGCAGCGTCGTGGAGAAGCGACCTGTCGGCCGGATCGAGCGCATCGAGGCGGGAGGCGATCAGTGCGGTCAGTGTCTCCGGAACGGCAACGGTCTCGAGATCGTCGACAGGGACGTAGACCTCGCCCTCCAGGCGCAGGCGCCCGTCCGAGATGAGCATGCGGACCGTTTCGACGGCGTACAACGGAATGCCGTCGGCGCGCACGACGATCCGTTCTGCGGCTGCCGGCGGCAGGCCCGGGACCAACCCGCCGAGCAGCTCGTGCATGTGCTCGCCGGACAGGGGCTCGAGATGGATCGAGGTGAAGCTGCGCTTGCCGGCGCCCCAATCCGTCCTTCGGTCGAGCAGTTCTGGCCGGGACAGGCTCAGGATGAATATCGGCAGCCCGCGGCTCCATTCCAGGAGGTGGTCGATGAAGTCGAGTAGCCCGGAGTCGGCGAAGTGCATGTCCTCGAAGATCAGCGCCACCGTGCCGTGCTCGGCGATGCGCTCGAAGAACGTCCGCCAGGCCGCGAACAGCTGCTCGGAGGCCATGCCGTCGTCGTAGCCGAGCAGGGTCATCAACGAGCTCTTGACCCAATCGCGCTCGTCGGTGTCCGTGATCCACTGTTCGACGGTCGCGCTTACCTTGCCGCGCGTGGTCGTCTCGTCGTCGCTCTCGACCAGCTCGCAGCGCCGGCGGATCATCTCGCCCAGCGCCCAGAAGGTCACGCCCTCGCCGTATGACGGTGACCGACCCGTGTGCCAATACGTGTCCTCCACCAGGCCGTCGGCGTACTTGGCGAACTCCCACGCCAGCCGGCTCTTGCCGATTCCGGCCGGGCCCATGACCGACACCAACCGGATGCGCTTCTCGCGCGCCGTGGCGTGGAAGAGGTCCTTGAGCAGGCGCAGCTCATCTGCGCGGCCAACGAACGGCGCCTCGAGGCTTGCGCTCCGATTCCTACCGCCCAGCTCGGCCACAACGCGGGTGGCGCGCCAGGCGGGCACTGGCGCCTGCTTGCCCTTGAGCACCTGCTCCCCGGCGGGCTCGAAGTGAATCGCGGCTCCGGCGGCCCGAGAAGTGGTTTCGCCGACGAGCACGCTGCCCGGCTGCGCGACGCTCTGCAGGCGCGCCGCGGTGTTGACCAGGTCGCCGGCAACCATGCCCTGATTCGTGGCGCCCAGCGTGACCGCCGCTTCGCCCGTCAGGACCCCGGCGCGCGCCTGCGCTTCGGGTGAAACGCTGGCCACCGATTCGACGAGATCAAGCGCCGCGCGAACGGCGCGCTCGGCGTCGTCCTCATGCGCGACGGGTGCGCCCCACACCGCCATGACCGCGTCACCAATGAACTTCTCGACCGTGCCGCCATAGCGCAGGACGATCTCCGAGCAGAGATCGAAATAGCGCGACAGGGTGTCGCGCACATCCTCAGCGTCGCGCTCTTCGGCGAACGGAGTGAAGCCGACAAGGTCCGCGAACATAACCGTGACCAGTCGACGCTCGGCAACTGGAGCCGTTGACGTGACGGCCGGAGGCGCACCTCCCGCCGGCTGTGCGAGCGTGGCGCCGCATTCGTTGCAGAAGCGCGCGCCGGGCTTGTTGCTGGCCCCGCAGCTCGGGCAGCCAGCGGCCAGCGCGGTGCCGCACTCGTTGCAGAACTTGGCGCCGGCCGCGTTCTCAGCCGAGCAGCTGGGGCAGATCACGCGCTCACTCTACGTCTGCCGCCGGCGGGCGCGCCGAAAGTCGGTGACCACTTCCCTTGCCGCCATTGCGCCCGGGCCACCGGTTACTCCGCCGCCGGGATGCGCTCCGGATCCGCACAGGTACAGCCCGTCGACCGGCATCCGATATCGCCCGTAGCCGTGCAGCGGTCGCCAGGCGAACCACTGGGCCAGGTCCACCTCGGCGTGCATCGGGTGCCCGCCCTGTGCGCCGTACTCGGCCTCGATGTCGCCGGGCAGAAGGACCTCGCGCGCTGCGATAAGGCCGGCGAAGCCGGGTGCGTATGCCTCGATCGTCTCCGTCGCGATCTCGCCCACGTCCTTCGTTGAGTCGGCCGCGACCGCCTGGACCACAGCGCTGAGCACGTGCTTGACCTTCGGTCCGCGGCTCTTTGGTGTCACGAGGCCGGGGTCCACCAGTGACGGGATCGTGGCTTCAACGAGCGGCTGCTCCGCCGTCTGGCCGTGACGAGCCGATCGCGCGGCGAGGTCCAGGTAGCGCATTGACGGCGCGATCAGGATTCGTCCGCGCAGCCGGCGCGCGTCGCCGTTGGCTGCCGGGAAGTGCGGCAGCTCGTTTAGCGCGAAGTTGACCTTGGCCGTCACGCCGTTCTGGCGAATGTTGGACGCGCGCCACGACAGGCGCGGGCCGAGCGCCTCGGGATCGACCAGGTTGAGCAAAGTCGTGCGCGGATCCGCGTTGGACACGACTATCGACGCATCGATCTCCTCGCCGCTGGCAAGGGTCACGCCGATGGCGCGCTCGCCGTCGCCGCGCACGCGCGCCACGTCGGCACCGGTCCGGATCTGGGCCCCGGCCGCGCGCGCTGCGGCCGCCAGCGCCTCGACCAACGCGCCCGGCCCGCCGCGCGCGAAGACCGCCTGGCCGGCCAGCCCGCTGTCATTGCCGGCTGCATCGCTGAGCAGCACTCCGGCCGTGCCTGGCGCGCGCGGGCCGAGCGAGGTGTACAGCACTCCGCGCGCGGCAACTGCCGCCTGGAGCGCGTCCGACGTGAACCACTCGGCGACGAGGTCGCGCACGGACATGGGCATGACGCGCAGCAGCTCCACGCTGGGCCGGCGCGCGCGAACCCGCGCGGCGACCTCCCTGGCAAGACCGCGAAAGGCACTTTCCAGCGCTGGCGCGGCCAGGTCGGGCGGCACGCGCGCGAGCAATGTCCCGAGGTCGCGCGCCAGCTCGCGCATGCGCGCGTCCGCGTCCGCATACGCCGCCGCATCCGCCGCGTCCACGAGTCCGCTCGCGCCCAGATCGCTGGCCGTGCGGGCACTGTCGCCCCACAGCGTCACGGCCCGTCCGTCGGGCTGTGGCGCGAAGAGGCGCACGTCCGGCTGGACCATCACCAACCCGTGACGGCGCAGCTTCAGGTCGCGCGCCACCGAGCCGCGCAGCCGGCCGACGGTGTGAGCCAGGCGCGGCACGCGCACGCCGGGCAGGATCTCGCTCGTGCCGGCCATGCCGCCCAGCTCCTTGCGCCGCTCGACCACGATCACGCGCAGTCCCGCGCGAGCCAGGTACGCCGCACAGATCAGGCCGTTGTGTCCGGCGCCGATCACCACAGCATCAGCGACGCTGCGTTTGCGGCTCACGCTGCCTTCTCGCGCAACACGGCCATGGCCGCGTTCCGGCCCGGCGCGCCGGAAATCGCGCCTCCGGGATGCGTCGCCGACCCGCACAGCCACAGGTCGCGCACCGGCGTGCGATAGCCGGCACCAGCCATGGGCCGGCCGCTGAAGAGCTGCTCGAGCAGAAGCTCGCCCTGGAAGATGTTGCCCTCAGTCAGGCCGAACGTGCGTTCAATATCGAGCGGCGTCAGCACCTGGCGGCCCACGACGAGATCGTCGATGTCTGGCGCGAAACGCGCTATTGCCGCCTGGACGGCATCGCCGAACGCCTCGCGCTGCTCGTCCCAGGTTCCCTCGGCCAGCTCGTACGGGGCGTACTGGACGAAGCAGGCCATGACGTGCTTGCCGGGCGGCGCAACTGACGGATCGATGACGCTCGGGAAGCCCATGTCGACGTAGGGCGAGCGGGAGAATCGGCCGTCGACTGCATCGTCGTAGGCCTGCTCCAGGTAGTCGATCGAGGGCGAGATCGAGACCATCCCGCGGTAGTGGTCGGTCGTGCCCGGAGGCAGGCAGGCGAAGGTGGGCAGGCCCTTCAGCGCGAAGTTGACCTTGCCCGACGAGCCGCGGAACTTGTAGCGCCGAACCGCCGCGTCCTCTTCGGCGGAGAGCGTGCCCGGCTCCAGCAGGCCAGAGAGCGTCACCCGCGCATCGGCGCTGGAGAGCACGACGTCGGCCTCGATCTCCTCGCCGGACTCGAGCACCACCCCGCTCGCGCGGTTCGCTCCGCCCGCCAGGTCATCGCGGATGAGAATGCGCGCGACGGGCGCGTCTGTGCGCAGCTCCGCGCCTGCCTCGCGCGCGGCGGCGGCGATCGCGGCGCTGATCCCGCCCGTGCCGCCCACGGGCAGGCCCCAGGCTCGGTACTCGCCGTCCACCTCGCCCATGTAGTGATGGAGCAGCACGTACGCGCTGCCCGGCGTGCGCGGCGAGAGGAAGGTGCCGATGATGCCCGACGATGCGAGCGTCGCGCGCAGCGGCTCTGTCTCGAACCATTGGCTGACGAAATCGGCCGAGCTCATGGTCAGCAGCTGGATGAAGGCCGTCTGCTGGCGTTCGGGCAGCGCGGCGAAGCGCCTGGCGAACGGGGCAAGCTCGCGCATGCCGCGCGCGTCCAGGCTGGAGATGTGCGGCGCCGACTCGCCCAGGAAAGGCTTGACGAAGCGGGCCATCTCGGCCATCAGCACGGCGTACTCCTCGTACGCCTCTGCGTCCGTCTTCGACCAACGCCGGATCTCGCGCACGGTCATGCCGTGATCGTCGACGCGCCACAGGAAGTCACCCTGCTTCGTACTTAGGGGCGTGAGCGTGCCGTCGACGGGCAGCACGGCCAGTCCGTGGCGGGCCAGCTCGAGCTCGCGGATGATCTCCGGCCGCAAAAGGCTGACGACGTACGACGCGACGCTGAACTTGAAGCCGGGGACCACCTCTTCGGTGACCGTGGCGCCACCCAGGACGTGGCGCCGCTCGAGGACCACGACGCGTTTGCCGGCGCGGGCAAGGTACGCCGCGGCGGTCAGGCCGTTGTGACCACCGCCGATAACCACGGCGTCGTAGCGCCGCTCCCCTTTCCCATCTGCCACGGCCCAACTGTACCGGCGCGAGCCGCCTGGGTCGGAGGCGCGGCCGCCTATGGGACTGCTACCTTTTCGAGCGAATGCACGCATCGACCAGAATCCTGCTGCTGCTCCTGGCGGTCATGGCGATCCTTGGCGGCTGGTGGCTCCTGCTGGCCAACAACGCGTTCATCGCGGCCGTCATCTACGGAGCGCTGTGGGCCGTGTTCGTTCTGATCGTCACCGTCATCGTGTTGAAGATCGGTTTCGGCTACAACCGAATGCAGGCGCGCAAGAGCAAGCTCACGGACACGCAGTGGCAATCGGAGACCGCGCTGGCGGAGCTGAACCGTCTGCGCGACGCCGGTCTGATCTCGGCCGAGGAGTACGAGGCCAAGCGGACGCAGATCCTGGAACGGTTGTGAGCATCGGGTCGCCGCTTGACGAGCGGACGCAACCGCTCAACCGCAAGCGCCAGTGGCGCGAGTGGTCGGGCTATCTCGCTTCGAGCGCGTACGACTTCCGCCACGTGCACGAGTACGTGGGCATCCGCCACGCAGCGGTGCTGATCGACGTCTCACCGCTCTACAAGTACATCGTTCGCGGGCCGGACGCGACACGACTCATCGACCGCGTCATAACCCGCGATGCGACCAAGATCAAGCCCGGCCAGGTCATCTACACGCCGTGGTGCGATGAGCACGGCAAGGTCATTGACGACGGCACGATCGCGCGGCTCGATGACGACTCGTTCCGCTGGACGAGCGCCGAACCGCACCTGCGCTGGTTCAGGCTCAACTCGCGCGGGCTGGACGCGGAGGTCGAGGACGTCAGCGAGCAGATGGCGGCGATCGCGCTCCAGGGCCCGCTCTCACGGGCCGTGCTCGAGGCCGCCACCAAGGACGACTGGTCGGACGTCGGCTACTACCGCCGCCGCTCGGCGAAGGTGGGACGGATCCCGATTGACGTCAGCCGCACCGGCTACACCGGCGACCTTGGTTACGAGCTGTGGGTGGACTCGGGCAAGGCCGTCTTGCTATGGGACCGGCTGATGGAAGTCGGGCGCCCGTTCGCCATTCGGCCGGCAGGGATGCTCGCGCTCGACATGGCGCGCATGGAGGCCGGCCTGATCCTGATCGAGGTCGACTACACCTCGTCCCAGGACGCGATCATTCCCGAGCAGAGCTACTCGCCGTACGAGATAGGGCTTGGCCGGCTGGTCAACCTGGACAAGGCAACCCACTTCGTTGGCCGGCGGGCGCTCGTGGAGGAGCAGGCGCGTGGCGGTCCGAGCCGGCGGCTGGTCGGGCTGACCGTCGACTGGGAACGCATCGAGCGCCTGTACGAGGAGCAGGATCTGCCGATCTTCGTCGAGGCCCAGACGTGGCGCGAGCAGCGTCCGGTCTATGCGGCCGACGGCGGTCCGCAGGTGGGCCGGGCGACGAGCGGAACGTGGAGCCCCACGCTCAAGCAGCACATCTGCCTGGCGTCAGTGGAGCCCGAGTACGAGGCGCTGGGCTCGACCGTCGAGCTGGAATGGACGGTCGAGGGCCGCCGCGGCCGGGCCACGGCGACGGTGGTCGCGCTGCCCTTCTTCGACCCTCCGCGCAAGAAGGACTGAAACACCTCCGCGCCGTCCAACGAGTGCGCCGCTGAGCGTGCATCTGGAGCACGACCCGGCTGATTGCGCGTGCCAGTGTGCACTTGTGCCACGCAGAAGGGTGCGTGCCTGGTCGCCGTGCACGGTGGGGAACTCGAATGTCCATTGCGTATCGGGAATGCACGCTGCGGCGCACACTGCGACGCGGTGGTCAACGCTCTACAAACTCTTGACACACGCTCAACAGACCGTCATGCTTTGTACAAACGTTGTACACGGAGCAGCCATCATGAATGCCCACCGGCTAGAAGCGAGCCAGCTGATCCCCCGCCCGGTCGACGATGTGTTCGCCTTCTTCTCCGAGCCGCGCAACCTGGGCCGGATCACGCCCGGCGACATGCGCTTCGAGTTCCTGACGGACGACTTCGAGATGCGCGACGGCCTGGAGATCGAGTACCGGCTCCGGCCGCTGTTCGGAGTGCCCACCAAGTGGCGCACAGAGATCGCCGACTTCCACTCGCCGCACGGCTTCACGGACATCCAGAAGTCGGGCCCCTACCGACGCTGGGAGCATCACCACTCCTTCCGGGCAGTGCCGGGCGGCACGCTCGTGGAGGATCGGATCGACTACGAGCTGCCTTTGGGTGACCTGGGCAACCTTGGCCACGGCATCGTGCGCGGCGAGCTTGAGCGAATCTTTCGCCACCGCGCCCAGGCGCTGGAGCACATCTTCGAGCGGCCCGGCCAGACTGAGGCGCCGATGACGGTCGCCGTGGCCGGCGGCACGGGCTTTGTAGGCGGAGGGATCGCGCGCGAGCTCCGCAGGCGCGGCAACCGCGTCGTCGTGCTTTCGCATCGTGGCGAGTCGGCGCGCGGCGCGCTGCCAGACGACGTGGAGATCCGGGTTGCCGACGCGACCGCGGAAGACGGTCACGATTCGCTGGTGGTCGCCCTCCACGATGTGGACGCGCTGGTCATCTCGCTCGCCTTTGCCAACTTGCCCGTCGAGGCCCCCATGCGCGGCCGGACGTTCGCCGCGGTCGACGCCGCGGGCACCGAACGCCTGGTGGCCGCGGCGCGCGACGCAGGTGTCATGCATCTCGTCTACATGTCCGGCGCGGGCGCCGCGCCGGACGCAAGCCGGCACTGGTTCCGGGCCAAGTGGCGCGCGGAGGAAGCCGTGCGCGGGAGCGAGATCCCCTGGACGATCATCAGGCCAACCTGGATCTACGGGCCCGGCGACAACTCGCTCAATCGCTTCGTTGGCTTTGGGCGGCGCCTGCCATTCGTGCCCATGTCCAACTTCGGCCGGCAGCTGCTGGCCCCCGTATTCATCGACGACGTCGGCCGGCTGGTCGCCGACAGCCTGATCGACGCCAACGCCAACGACCAGGTCTTCGAGCTGGGCGGGCCGGAGACGCTGTCCATGCGCGAGATCATCGGCCGTGCGCTGGGCGCGGCGGGCATCGACAAGCCAGTCGTTCCGGGTCCTGCGCCGCTGATCAAGCTCGGCGTCGCTCCCCTGTCGCTGCTGCCGTCACCGCCGATGACGCCGTCGGCGATCGACTTCGTCAATCAACCTGCCACGGTCGACGTGGAGCCGCTGCTGGAGCGGATGCCGCGCCGGCTGACTCCGCTCGACGAGGGCCTGGCCACGTACCTGCCGGCCGACTCGATGCCCGGCGAGCTGGCCGTCGATCGGCAGCCGGTGGCCGCCGCTGCCTGAGGTCGCGCCGAGCGACCGCCGGGCTGCTGCCTGAGGCCGAGCCGCAGCCTCTTTTGCGACGCTGGGCGTGCATTCTGGCCACGACGTGGCCGATTGCGATCTCGGCCGTGCACACCTGAAATTGGTGCAGCGCTGTGCCTGGTCAGCGCGCACGCTGAGCGTCGCATCCAGCCGCTGAGTGGCGGAAATGCACGCTGTGGTGCGCTATCGACCGCCTACGGTCACCAGCGCAGGGTCGACTCCATAGACGGCGCGGATCGCGTCCGGCGTCAGTACCGCGGGCGGCTCGCCATCGGCCACCAATCGGCCCTCATCAAGCAACACCAGACGCGGGAAGAAGTGGGCGGCCAGGGTCAGGTCGTGCATCACCGCGACCACCGCGACGCCGTCGCGCGCTGAGATGTCGCGCAGGAGCTCCATCACCTCCACCTGGTGGCGCAGATCGAGATGAACCGTGGGCTCGTCGAGCAGCATCACGGCGGCGTTCTGAGCGACGGCCATGGCCAGCACTGCCAGCTGGCGCTCGCCGAGCGACAGCTCGCGCACGTCTCGCTCGCGCAGGTGCGCGATGCCCACGCGCTCGATCGCGCTGTCGATTGCGGCCCGGTCGGCCGCCTTCAGACCCAGCAGCGGATGCTCGTGCGGCAGCCGGCCAAGCGCGACGAGCTCACCCACGCGCAGCGGAAAGCCGACGCTGACCTCACCCGGCACGACCGCGATACGCCTGGCCAGCGCGGCACGAGAGTGCTCGGCGAGCGGTACGCCATCGAGCCGGACGGAGCCGCCGCTGGGTCGCAGTGTGCCGCTCAGGCAACCGACGAGGGTTGACTTGCCCGCGCCGTTCGGACCGAGCAGGGCAACCATCTCGCCCACGTCCACGGCCGCGCTGATGCCGTTGAGCACCTGGCGCGGGCCGTACGCGAATCGAACCTCGTGCAGCTCCAGCAGCGCGGACTGGTCGTGGCTCACAGCGCGTAGCCCGCTCGGTGGCGGCGCAACAGGTACAGGAAGAAAGGCGCGCCCACGAGCGCCGTGATCACCCCGACGGGCAGCTCGCCGGGCGTGCGCGCCACCAGGTCCGCGAGGGCCAGGAATGACGCTCCGTAGATGGCCGATAGAGGCAGCACTGCGCGCGCGTTGGGACCAACCACCAGGCGCACGACGTGCGGGACGACCAGCCCGACGAAGCCGATCAGCCCGCTCAAGGCCACCGCCGCCGCGGTCACAAGTGACGCCGCGCCCAGCAGGATGAGCCGCTCGCGCCTGACGTCCAGGCCCAGGTGCGCTGCCGTCTCCTCGCCCAGCAGCAGGCCGTTCAGCGCACGGGCCCGAGTCAGGATTACCGCGGCTCCGGCGGCAATGATCGGGAAGCCGATCAGGACCTGCTGCCAGGAGGCGAGCGCGAAGCTGCCCAGTAGGTAGAAGAAGATCTGGCGCAGGTTGTTGCCGGCGAGGTACATGGTCATCGCCAGGCCGGCGGCAAGGAGCGAGCCGATCGCGTAGCCGGTCAGCAGTACCGAGGTCATCGAGCTGCCCGCGCCCAGTCGCGACGCGCGGTACACGACGGCCACCGCCGCAAGTGCGCCCAGGAATGCGAACAGGTGGAGCAGCCCAAAGCCGAGCAGGGCGACCTGGACGGGGATGACCAGCGCCACCGCCGCGCCCAGCGCCGCGCCACTTGCGGTGCCCAGCACGTACGGATCCGCCAGCGGGTTGCGCAGCAGTCCCTGGAAGACCGTGCCGGCCAGCGCCAGCGCGGCACCGACGGCCATCGCGGTCAGGACACGCGGCAGGCGCAGGTCGAAGATGATCGTCTCCGCCGAAGCAGCCCAGGTGACGTCCACCGGCACTCCCAGCAGGCGCCGGACGAGCATGGCCAGCGTGTCGCCGGCCGGGATTGCCACGTTGCCCAGCGCAACGCCGGCGACGAGGACGACACCCATCAGCACGACGCCGATTACGGCCAGCGCGAGCGGCCGATGGCGCAGCGCGTCCAGCCGGCCATGAGCCGGCAATGCGCGCTGCGCGGCCACGCCCGCGTTCACGGGATGAGCGCCGCCTCCGCGCACAGCTCGCTGCCCGCCTGGGGCGGCGCTATCTGCGCATCGGGATGGATGGCCAGCGCGAGGGCCGCCAGCCCCTCGCCCAGGCGCGGTCCGGGACGGGTCACGACGAGATCATCAACGGGCCGGACCGCGCCCTCTGCGACCGCCGTCATGGCGCCCCAGCCGGGTCGCGCGGCGACGCTGTCGGGGCAAACGCCGTAGGCCGCGTCGCCAAGCACGATGACCTCCGGGTCCAGGTCAACCAGGCGCTCGAGCGGGATACTGAACACGGCGGGGTCCGTGGTGGTGATCGGGTCGCCGCCGGCAAGGGTGACCATGTCGGCCACGAAGGAATCCGGCGCGGGTCCGTAGATCTCGGGCTCATTGCCTATCTCGTAGAAGACGCGCGGACGCGCGATGCCGGCGAGCGCGGCCGCGACCTCCGTCACGCGCTGCTCGATTTCTGACACCACCTCCTCGGCGGCCGCCTGGGCGCCGATCGCCTCGCCCACGAGCCGGATGTCGGCCAGCACGCCGTCGACGTCCGATGCGTAGATGACCAGTACCGGGATGTCCAGGTCGCGCAGCCGCTCCACGTCGCCCGCGGCGGTGAAGTTGTTGCCGCCGGCGAGGACCAGGTCCGGCTCGAGATCCACCACCTGCTCGATCAGGACGCCGGTGAAGGTCGCCACGGCGGGCAGCTCCGTCGCCTCCGGTGGGTAGTCATCGAAGTCCGTGCGGCCCACGAGGCGTTCGCCTTCGCCCAGCGCGAAGACGAGCTCGGTCGTGGCCGGGGTAAGGCTGATGACGCGCTCGGGCTGGGCAGCGAGGGTGAGCGTCGTTCCTTCGTCGTCGGTCAGTGTCAGCGGGAAGTCGGCGGCGGCGGTCGCGGTCGCGGTGGTCGCGGCTGTCGCGGTGGCCGTGGCAGTCGCGGTGGCCGCGGCGGTGGCCGTGGCTGTCATGGTCGGCGCCGCGCCCGGTGACTGGCAGGCGGATATCAACAGGACGAGCGCGGAGAGCAGGGAGGTCAGCTTGATCATCGGTCGTTCCTTCACAGAAGTCAGATGCGGCGCGAGTCGTAGGCCCAATGGAGCAGGGCCTGTCGCTGCCTGGGCCGGCAGTCGAGAGCGCCCTCCGGGCACGCGCGGCGGAGTTGGGCGACATGGCGCGTGATGGCCCGCCAGCGCTTGATCTGACGCGCGTCGTCCTCGTGGCGCCGGCCCAGGAAGTAGCGGCAGTACCACTGGAACCAGCCGCGCGGGTCGTCCGGATGAATCCAGCCCTTGGCGCGCCAAACGGAGAGCGGCTGGGAAGCGTTCACGCCGAAGAAGTTGACCTCCGGGTCGTGGCGCTCGGGGCACAGGCGAGCCCGGGCGTACCAGCTCGCGGGAAACTCGTCCCGGCAGTCAGTCATGTAGCGCCCGCCGAAGACGCCCAGTCGGAGCATCTCGGCCGGCGTCAGCTGGGGCTGAAACCCGGGCGCAAAGCCGCTTCCCTCTGGCTCGCTCAGCTCGTACGCATAGCCGCGCTGCATCAAGTCGTTGACTACGACGCGCGTAGTGCCCCGAGAACGGACAGACCCCTTCTCGGACGCTCCGGAAGGGGTCGATGTGTGGTCGGTTCGCACGGGTGCGTTCCCTTTCTCACGAAGGAAAGTGGCACGACCATGGGTCCGGCGACCGGACTTCCGACGCTCCCAGAGCGCCAGTCACCGTAGCGGGACTGTGCCGGATTCACACCGGCTTCGCGGACCCACGATCAATGTTCAGTTGACCCGGCGAGTGTACTCCAGGCCGCTCGCAGATAAGCGGCTGGTAAGTGGCGATCGCGATGATGTGCGCACCGCTCCCTGCCGGACGCGTCCCGCCAGGCATCCGCCACAGGACCGTCGCAGGAGGTAGGAAATGGTCAGCGCCCGGTGGCGCCATCGAGTTCGTCTGCCGTCAATTCTCATAGGGACCGCCGTCGTCGTCACCGCCATGACAGCAACCGCCGCATTCGCAGTTTCCGCTCGCCCCTCGGCGCCCCCGCCAATCGCGTGTCCGGCGACGCCCATCGAGGCCGCCAGGGCTGCCTCGTCGCGGACGGACCGCCAGGCACGTGTGCTGATTGGCGATCGGATCTCCCGGCGTGGGGAGTTCGACGGCCGGCTCCTGCAGCATGAGCAAGCCCTCGGTTTCATCACGTCCATCTCCCTCCCGCGCGATTCGTTCATCGGCCAGCGAACCGGCGACCTGATCGTCTACACGAGGTTCGACGCTGGCCGCGGGTCTGAGGTCCACCTCGTCAATCTCTCGACCGGCTGCGACACGGTCGTCGCCCGGCCGGCAGAGGTGGTTCGCAGCGCCGCCCTGTCTCCAGATGGATCAGCGGTCTACGTCCATGCAGTCCGGCGTGGCGATCGGAGCGACGCCGGCGTCACGCGCCACGACCTCGCGACAGGCGGCCAGGCCCTTGCCGTCCCGGCGCTCTCGCCGCCCGCTCGCATCGGCCGGATTTTCGGCACGCAGCTGGCGTGGAGCCTGGGCGGAACGTCGCTGGCCGTGCATTCGTGCGGCTTCGCGGAGTGCCTGACGCGGGTGCTCAGCGTGTCGTCGGGGCTGGTCGAGACGGTGGATGCGGCTGGCATCGGCGCGCTCGTGGGAGCGACGGACTCGAAGGTCGTCGCGTACGGATCGTGCCCGGGGCTGCCGTGCAGCGTCGTGGTCCACGACATCGCGACGGGCGACCGGCAGCTCTTGTCTGGACACGTGAATGATGCCGCGATGCGACTGCTGCCGGACGGTAGCGCCGTCGTGTCGATGATGACCGACGAAGGCTCGGTGGAGGTGTCGCTGTGAGCAGGCTTCGTGTTCTAGGGCGAGCTGCCCTTCCCGCATCGGCCGCCCTAACTCTCGCCGCGCTGCTTGCCGGTGGAGCCGCGGCTACCCCGCCTACCCCGGCCAATGGCGCAATCTGGGAGACGGGCCGGCTTGAGTACCGCTGGGCAGCGGGCATGGAGCCGCCCAGCTGGCTGAAGCCGGCCATTCACGCGGCGGCCGTGGATGCGAGCGTCTCGACGCGCGCGGCCACTCCGGATTTCGCCTATGACTCGGCGGCGGCCGGCTGGATCGGCTACACCGGGGATATTCCGAGCGGCTTCGCGGTCGGGTATGCGACGCGATCGGTTCCGCACAGCTTCAGCATCCGGCTCCGCCCGCAGGGCTATCAGCTGGACTGGGGCACCCTGCGCTGGTGTGAGTTCTACGAGACCCCGCCGACGGGGTGCTACGACGCAGAGATGATCACACTGCACGAGTTCGGCCACGTGCTGACGCTGAGCCACGTTGACGAGAGCACTGTCACGGACTGGGCGGACAGCGTGATGCACGCGGCACCCAAGACGCGCGCCAAGGCGGGCTGGAACGCCCACGAGTACGGCCGCTGCGACGTTGCCCGGCTGCAGCTGCGCTACGACACGGCCTCGTCAACGGCACCGATCAGCACGTGCCTGTCACTGGGAACGCAACTCACACTCGGCGCAAGTCCGGGCACCCAGGTGGAGTACGGCTCGTCATTCGTGCTCACGGCGACGCTACGAGTGGACCCCAACGCAGCCGAGCAGGTGCTGGCCGGCAACGTCCTCGACGGCCGAGCGGTGCGTCTCCAACGGCGTCCCGTGGGCGCCACCGGCTGGTCGGATGTCGGCAGCCTGACCGGCAGCGGCGCTGGCAAGTACTCAAAGACGCTGTCCGCCACGGCCTCATATGAGTACCGCGCACGCTTCGACGGCCCGGGCGCTGAGGGCCTCGAGGAATCCAATTCCGGAGTCGTCCGTATCTCCATCGCGGACCCGTGCGTCACATCTGCTGGCGGCACGATCACCGCACCAACGTGCTGAGTCGGAGGAAGAAGATGGATCGTCGCTTGGGAAGCTCGAACCGTCGAACGGTTGGGGCGGCAATGCTCGTCTCGGTGAGCTTCGTCGTGGCCGGCTGCGGACTTGCGGCGCCGCCTCCCACCACATCGCTCGCCCCGTCTCCGGCGCAGCCCTCGCCGGCACCGACGGCTACGCTCGCGGCCACGCCAACTGCGCCATCCGCCACGCAGTCACCATCAGCCACTGAGCAGGAGCCACAGCCGCCGCCGACTGCCCAGCTCGAGCAAGCCGATGGCACGGTCGTAATCGGTTACCAAGGCAGCTGGTGCTACGACGGCGCATGCCTGGACGGTCCTCCCCCGCCTAAGGAGCAGCTGCCATTGATAGATGCGCAGCCAGGCTCGGAAACCAGCTTCAGGCTGGCCGACACCCACCCGTTCAACCACTGGACGGTCACTTATCGCGCGTCGATTGACGACCCGGCGATCGAGCTTGATTCCGGTGGCGTCACCTATGACCCGGACGTCGCGTCCGCGACACTCGGGCCCCTCTCGTCGACGTTCACCTTCGAAGGTCCTCCATCAGGGGACTGGGTGGTGTCGGTTGCGCTGCAGTTCGCCGGTCGCGGCGACGGCATCTACTACTGGCACTTCGCGGTGCCCTAGTCAGCGCGCCATGAACAGGAAAGGGCCGGTCCCGTCGGGGCCGGCCCTTCTCACATCAGACGACAATGGAGGCTAGGCGGGGGTGGCCTCCGCGAGTGCCGAATCGGGTGCGCCGAAGAAACTGGTCTGGGCCTGCTCGGTCAGCATCTGGCCCAAAATCTTCTGCATGGCCAGGACGTGGGCACAGGTTGTCCAAGATTCGAAGTAGTGGCAATTGCACCGCCAGCGGTCGGCGTCGAGGGTCACCCTGTGGGTGTCGTTATCGCCGCGAAAAGTGAGCGACACGCCGTCGATCGTTATCCGGTCGAGCTCACGCGCATAGCGATTCGCCTTCTCGATCTTGCCGATCACGCTCGAGTGCATTGGACAACCTCCCGCCGGGGTCGCGACGTCGCGACGCCCTACCTGAGCGCTCGAGTCCGCTGACCGCTCGTGCCGGCGGAGCCGAGCGTTGACCGGCCTAGGCTACAACAGCGACCGGCCGGCGTCAGCCCTCAGTTTGGCTCTCTGAAAGCGGGTCGAACTCGGTCATGCTCGTCTTGACCAGGGTCAGCGCCGGCGTGTCGTTGGGGTCCACGCCGTAGAGCATGGCCAGGTAGAACGACAGGTAGTCGCCGAGGCTGATCGCGGCGCAGGCCTGGGCGAGCCTCGTCGATCCTTCGAAGCGAATGCGCTGATACGAGATGGATGCGGCGTCGAGCAGGTCGGTCGACAGCTTGGCGCGCTGAGCGTTGCGCGGGTTGTCTGCCGGCGCGTCAAGGAAGAGCACGTACTGGTGATCGCGCAGGGTGTCCGGCTGGTCGTAGCCCACCACCGTGTTGTGCGTCGCCTCGGGCAGCTCCTCGGCCACTGCGGCGCAATTCGCGTTCTCGTTGAGCTGCGTCTTCCAGCGCCGCGCTACGGCGGCCATCATGCCGCTGCCTTCGATGACCGGCAGACGATCGAGCAGCGTCCAGGCCAGCTGCTTGGCCATGTTCTCGTCGGCGGGCAGCGAAGGAGCGCTGCTCATCCCCACCGCACGGGTCGACTCGATCGCCTCGTCGAGCTCCGCCTCGGGGAGGTCGAGCATGCCCGCCCGCTCGAGCAGACCGCTCAGCAGCCCCATGCCGTAGCCCAGCGACGCCCTTGGCGGCGTCTCGTTCGGAAAGATCAGGCGCGGCAGCCCCACCCGGGTAGCGACGTCCGCGATCGGCCCGCCGGTGGTGATGACGGCCACCGGGCAGCGCCGCTCGAGCGCGGCACCCAGGGCGGCGATGGTCTCCTCCGTCGCGCCACTGTGCGACGAGGCGACAACGAACGTGGACGCGCCCACCCAGGCAGGCAGCTCGTAATCGCGCACCGACACGAGCGGCACGCGCAGGCGCTCGCCGAAGATCGCCCGGACCAGGTCGCCGGCCACCGCCGAGCCGCCCATGCCAAGCACTGCGACGGCTGTCGAGTCGACGGTGACGCGGGCCCAGCTCCAGCGAGCGACTGATGTCCCAGCCGGCGCGCAGCTGGTCTGGGAAGCGCCCGATATGGCCGAGCATTCCGCCCGGATCTCGCCGTCGGACCGCCTGCTGATCTTCCAGCACGTCACCCGTTCGATCAGCGATGCTCACGCGACTTCGCCACGCACCAGCGCCGAGCCGTGGCGCAGGATCTCGTCGCGCAGCTCCGCGCTGGTCGCCTCCGCGTACACGCGAACGAGGGGCTCCGTGCCGCTGAATCGGACGAGCAGCCAGGACCCGTCGTCCAGCCAGAACTTGAAGCCGTCGTTGGTGGACAGCGTGTCAGTGTTGACCACCGGCCGGCCCCCGATCGCGGTCGGTGCCTGCTCGCGCAGCTCCACGAGCAGCTTCTCCTTGAGCGCCGAGTACGCGGCGCGGTCCACGTGGACGTCCGAGCGCAGGTAGAACGAGTTGCCGGCGATCTCGTGCAGGTGCTGAACCGCGGCCGACACCGGCCAGCGTCCGGCCTCGCGCTCGCGCACGAACAGGTCCAGCAGGAGCAGGTTGGCGTAGATACCGTCGCGCTCGGGCAGGTGCATGCCGAAGCCGTATCCGCCCGATTCCTCGCCGCCCATCATCGCGCCGGTCTCGATCATCTTGGGTCCCACGTACTTGAAGCCGACCGGTGTCTCGTGGACATCAACGCCGTACTTCTCGCCCAGGCGGCCGACCATCGACGTCTCGTTCACGGTCGACACGACCGGCTGGCGCAGGCCATGGTGTTCGAGCAGGTAGTACATGAGCAGGCCCATCACCTGCAGCTGATGGATGAACGTGCCCGTTTCGTCGGCCGCGCCGGCACGATCGGCGTCGCCGTCGAGCAGCAGGCCCAGGTCGTAGCCGCCGCCGGCGAGCATGCCCAGCGCCTCGTCGATGTTGGGCCGGATGGGCTCCGGATTGACGCCTCCGAAGAACGGGTTGCGCTCCTGGTGGATCTCGGTGACCTCGATGCGACCGCCGGCAAGCAGGCGGCTTATCCAGCCGGCGCCGGATCCCCACATGGGCTCGACCAGGACACGCATCTGGGTCTGCTTGAGCTTCTCGAGGTCGAGCGTGCGCTGGACGAAGCGGCGATAGCCGTCGAAAGAGTCGAAGTATTCGACCTTGCCATCGCTGACCGCATCGGCGAACGGACGGCGCGGTGGCTGGTCGCCGGCTCGATCCCGGATCGTGCCCTCCAGCACGGCGAGGATCTCCGGTCCGGCCGCGGCCCCGGTTGACGACTTGACCTTGAAGCCGTTGTCCGTCCACGGGTTGTGCGAGGCGGTGATGACGATGCCGCACGCCGCACTGCGTTCCACGACCTCGAACGAGACCATCTGGGTAGGCAGCGCGTCGCTCGAGAAGATGACCGGCACGTCGTGCGCGAGCAGCACCTCGGCCGCCGCCTGGGCGAAGAACTCGGACGCGAAGCGGCGGTCGTAGCCAACGACCACGCCGCGCTGGGCAGTGCCGTTGTCAACCGCGTAGCGCGCGACGCCCTCGGCACAGCGTCGTACCGCGTCGTAGGTGTACTCATCGGCGATCCGGGCTCGCCAGCCATCGGTGCCGAAGACGATCGGCGGCATGGGCACGGTCACAGCAGCAGGCTCATCACAGGTATTCGTTCTCCTTGGTCTTGTTCAGCCGATCGACGACGGCACGCACCTCCTGCGCGCGGTCTGCCGCACACACCAGGACGACGTCCGGCGTGTCGACCACGATCGTGTCGGCGAGCCCCACGGTCACCACCAGCCGATCGCCCGACGAGTGGACGAGGATGTCACGCGAGCCAATGTCCTCGGCGCGTCCCACCTGGACGACGCCGGCGGGCGCATGCATCTCGCGTGCCAGCTCGGCATGGAGCGAGTTCCAGCTGCCCAGGTCACCCCAGCCCGCGTCCGCCGGCACGACCTTGACCTTGCCGTCGAGCGAGGCAGGCTCCAGCAGCGCCCGATCAACGGAGATGTCGGGCAGTGCCTGGTACACGTTCGACAGCCCCAGCCCGGCGTCCAGTCCGCGGCGCAGCGGACTGAGAATTCCGTGCGCGTAGCGCTCCAGCCCGTCGATCAGCGCGTCTCGGCGCCAGACGAAGATGCCCGCGTTCCACCACGCGCCGCTGGGCGAGGCAAGCAACTCGAGCGCTCGCTCGCGGTCCGGCTTCTCAACAAAGCGCTGGACGCCGCGCATCCGGCCGCCCTCGGTCGAGCCGTGATCACCGACGATGTAGCCGTAGCCGGTCTCCGGGCCCTGCGGCGTTATTCCCAGAGTGACCAGCGAACCGTCCGCGGCGGCCTCCGCGGCCGCGGCCAGGCTGTCGCGAAAGACGGGCTCATCCAGGACGTGGTGATCAGCCGGCAGGACGACCATGATCTCGTCGTCGTCGCGCTGGATGGCCAGCGCCGCGAGCGCGACCGCGGCGGCGGTGTTGCGCCCGAAGGGCTCGCCCAGCAGATGCGAGCGGACGATGTGTGGCGCCTGCTGCGCGATGATCTCCAGGTGGTGCTGATCGGCGATCACGTACGCGTCTTCGCCATTGATCAGCGGCTCCAGCCGGCGCAGGGTGCGCTGAAAGAGCGTGTCCTCGCCCAGGAGGTTGAGAAAGGGCTTTGGTCGCGACCGCCGGCTGAGCGGCCACAGTCGCGTACCGCCGCCGCCGGCCAGCACAACCGCATACATGTGAGGCCATTCTAGGGACCGGCGCCGGGTGTACGATCCGCGCCAATCTGCCGCAGGCAGTTGTTGGGTGGCCGCGAGCGGGGACGCGACCCCACGAGGAGGAGAGGGCATGCTCGCGGTCAGCGCACGGTCACGCACTTTGGTCATGCTCGCCGCGACGGCGTTGATCAGCGCCGCGTGCGCCACGACGCCCGGCGGAGCCCCGACCGGCGCGCCCACGCCCGCCCCCACCGCCAGTTCCAGTCAGGCGCCCAGCGAAGCGCCGAGCGAATCGGCCGGGCCCGTGTCGGGCAGCCTGAGCGTGCTCGAGTGGTCGGGCTACGAGGATCCCCTGTACTGGGCTGACTTCGAGGCCAAGTATCCCGAGGCGGACGTCTCGTTCTCGTTCGGCATCTCCGACGCGGACATCTACGGCAAGGTCAAGGCAGGCGACCAGTCGGACCTCTTCCACGCCTACACGGGGTGGCTCCAGTTCTACGTGGATGAAGGCCTCGTGGCCGAGATCGACACGAGCAAGCTGGCCAACTGGGACGCCGTTCCGGACAGCTTCAAGCAGGTCGGGATGATTGGCGGCAAGCAATACTTCGTGCCCTTCGACTGGGGCTTCACCTCGATCATGTACCGCACCGACCACGTCGATTCGGTCGACTCGTGGTCGGCCCTCTTCGACGAGCAATACGACGGCCACGTCACGATGTGGGACGACGGACCGGGTGCGGTGACGGTGTCGTCGTATATCCACGGCTGGGACGAGACGGCGGTCACGGCCGAGCAGCTCGACCAGGCCAAGGCCGAATGGATCGACCAGGCGCCGCTGAACGTCACCTACTGGACCTCCGAATACGGCGAGCTCGACCAGCTCTTCCGCGACGACGAGGCGTGGCTGGCCTACTCGTGGCAGGGCGCCTACGCCACCCTGCTCGGCGAGGGCGTGCCGGTTGCCTACGCCGATCCGCAGGAGGGTCGCAACTCGTGGGTCGGCGTGTATGGCATCAATCCAGACACGCAGAACATGGACCTGGCACTGAAGTTCCTGGACGAGAAGCTGGGCGAGATGACCGGCAACAACCTGGTCACCAACTTCTACTACGGACACGCCAATGGCGAAGTGATGGCCGCGATCACTGACGAAACGCTGATCGAGGCGTTCTCGATCGACGATCCGGACGTCCTCGAGCGAACCAATTTCACCCCGAACCTGACCGCGCAGCAGCGCGACGACTGGACGGCGATGTGGGCCGAGGTCAAGGCGTCGCAGTAACGCGCGCCGACAGACAACAAACGGGCCGCCCGGGCCGAACCGGGCGCTCATCGAGCGACGGGCGACGGCCGCTCTTCGGCCTGCTGCTGACGCCGCCCGTCGTCTTCCTGGCGCTCTTCCTGCTCGCCCCGTTGGCGCTGATGGGCGCGCTCAGCCTGCGCGAGGACCTGTCCGGACCGCTCCTCCAGCCGTGGGCGCCCACGCTCGAGCATTACGTCAGGCTGATCGAGACGCCCAGTTTCGTGCGCCTGCTGCTGACGTCGATCGGGATCGCGGCGATCGTCGCCGGCCTTGCCACGCTGCTCGCCTACCCGCTCGCGTACTTCCTGAGGTTTCGCGCCGGATCGCGCGCGACTGTCTACCTGCTCCTGTTGCTGGTGCCCTTCTGGACGAGCTACCTGCTGCGCGTCATCGCCTGGCGCCAGATGCTCGGCTCGGAGGGCGTGGTCAACTCGTTCCTGCTCTCAGTCGGGCTCATCTCCGAGCCGATCAGCGAGCTGCTCTACAGCCGCACGGCGGTAATCATCACCCTGGTCTACGTCTGGATCCCGTTCGCCGCGCTGCCCATCCTCGCCGCGCTGCAGCGCGTGGAACCCGCGCTGCACGAGGCCGCGGCGGACCTCTATGCGCGCCCGCGCGATCAGTTCCTGCGCGTCACCCTGCCGCTCAGCCTGCCCGGCATCCTGATCTGCTTCTTCATGGTCTTCATCCCGACCGTGGGCGAGTACGTCACGCCACTCCTCGTCGGCGGCTCTGGCGGCGCGATGTACGGCAACATCATCAATGACTTCTTCACCCGCGCCGCCAACTGGCCGTTCGGGTCAATGCTGTCGATGGTCATGCTCGGCGCGACGCTCATCTTCAGTGCGATCGCCGCGAAGCTGATCAACGTGCGCCGGTTCCTGGCCCCGTGACAGCACGGCAGGGCGGACGGGCGCTGCGCGGCTACTACCTGCTCCTGCTGAGCCTGCTCTACCTGCCCATCGGCATCCTGCTCGTCTTCTCGTTCAGTGCCAACACCACGATCAGCTTCCCGATCCAGGGCTTCACCCTGGAGTGGTACCAGGAGCTTTTCTCCGACCGGACGCTGATCGGCGCCGCACAGAACAGCGTCGTCGTTGCGGTCGCGAGCAGCACCGTGGCCACCGCGCTCGGCACTGCGATCGCCGTGCTCCTGTTGCGTTATGAGTTCCGGGGCAAGACTCTGCTCGCCGCGCTCGCAGTGCTACCGCTGATCGTGCCCGCCGTAGTGCTGGGCGTGGCGCTGCTCATCCTCTTCCGCGCGCTGGACCTGCCCCTTTCAATAGTCAGCATCGGGGCCGCGCACGTCGTCGTCAGCCTGCCCTTCACGACCCTCATCGTGTTCGCTCGACTGACCGGCTTCGACCGCGCGCTGGAGGACGCCGCGATGGATCTGGGCGGGACCTACGCGACGGCGCTGCGCCTGGTCGTCCTGCCCATCATTGCGCCCTCGATCGTTGCCGCCTGGCTGGTCGCGTTCACGGTGTCGTTCGACGAGGTCGCCCTGGCGCTCTTCCTGGCCGGCCGCGATCCCACCTTCCCGGTCCACCTGGCCGGCCAGATTCGAATTCACGGGCAACCTGCCCGTGCTCATTGCCGCGGCGGTGCTGCTGATGGTCGGCAGCCTCTCGCTGCTGCTGCTCGCCGAGCGAGTCAGGCGCGTGCGCTGACGCACGAGCTCAGGCGGAGGCGGGGACCGGTTCGGGCAGACTGACACCGGCGTCGTCCGCGAGCGCCTCGGCGCGATCCGTTCGCTCCCACGGGAGGTCAAGGTCGGGCCGGCCGAAGTGGCCGTACGAGGCGGTCTGCTGGTAGATCGGGCGGCGCAGCGACAGCGCCTCGATGATCGCGCCCGGGCGCAGGTCGAAGTGCTTGTCGATCAGGCCCATGATGCGCTCGTCGGCGATGCGCCCGGTGCCGAACGTCTCGATCGAGACGCTGATCGGGTGGGCCACGCCGATGGCATAGCTGAGCTCGATCTCGAAGCGGTCGGCGAGACCGGCGGCGACCACGTTCTTGGCCACCCAGCGGGCGGCATATGCGCCCGAGCGGTCCACCTTGGACGGGTCCTTGCCGGAGAAGGCGCCGCCACCGTGGCGCGCCATCCCACCGTACGAGTCGACGATGATCTTGCGCCCGGTGAGGCCGGCGTCGCCCATCGGCCCGCCGATCACGAAACGCCCGGTGGGGTTGACGTGGATCTTGGGCTCAACCGTGCGCAGCTCGGCCGGGATGACGGGCTTGATGACCATCTCGATGATGTCGTCGCGCAGCCGGTCGTTGGACACGTCGTCGTCGTGCTGCGCGGCGATGACTACAGTGCGCACCGCGACCGGCTTGCCCCGGCTGTACTCGACGGTGACCTGCGACTTGCCGTCCGGGCGCAGGTAGTCCAGCTGGCCCTGCTTGCGCACCTCGGCCAGCCGGCGCGTCAGGCGGTGGGCGAGCGTGATCGGCAGCGGCATCAGCTCGTCCGTCTCGCGGCACGCGTAGCCGAACATCATGCCCTGGTCGCCTGCGCCCTGGTCGTGCACGTCACTTCGGCCGCGCGTCTCGAGCGCGTCGTCCACGCCGCGCTGGATGTCCGGCGACTGCTCGTGGATCGACACCAGCGTGCCGCACGTGCGGTAGTCAAAGCCGAAGCGCGCGTCGGTGTAGCCGATGTTGCGCACGGTCTCGCGGATGACCGCCTGGAAGTCGACGTAGGTCGTCGTCGTGATCTCGCCGATGACCATCACCGTGCCCGTGGTGGTCGCGGTCTCACACGCGACGCGAGCCGCCGGATCGTCACGGATGATGGCGTCCAGGATCGCGTCGCTGATCTGGTCGCACATCTTGTCCGGGTGGCCCTCGGTGACGGACTCCGATGTGAACAGGTACTGCGCGTCGTCGACGATGCTGGTCATGATCAGGTGCCTTCCTGCCACGAGTTGACGTAGCGCTGCTGCTCCGGCGTCATCTCGTCGATCTCCACGCCCAGCGCCTCGAGCTTGAGCCGAGCGACCTCGCGGTCGATCTCGGCCGGCATGATGTGGACCTGCGGGCCCAGGCTGGCATGGTTCTTGGCGCCGTACTCGGCGGCGAGCGCCTGGTTGGCGAAGCTCATGTCCATGACCGCCGCCGGGTGGCCCTCCGCCGCGGCGAGGTTGACCAAGCGGCCGTCGGCGATCACGTGCAGCTTGCGGTCTCCCAGGTCGTACTCCTTGACGTCGCGCCGCAGCTGGCGGACGCGGCCGCCACTCATCTCGCTCAGCGCGACGAGATCCAGCTCAGCGTCGAAATGTCCGCTGTTGGCGAGGATCGCGCCGTTCGGCATGCGCTCAAAGTGCTCGCGGCGGAACACATGAAGGTTGCCGGTGGCGGTGATGAACACCTCGCCCCACTTCGCCGCTTCGAGACCGGACATGACCTGGTAGCCCTCCATGAAGGCCTCGATCGCCACGATGGGATCGACCTCCACGATGGCAACCTGGGCGCCCATCCCGCGCATCCGCGAGGCAATTCCCTTGCCCACCCAGCCGTAGCCCGCGACAACCACGTGGCGTCCGGCGAGAAGGATGTTCGTGGCGCGCAGGATGCCGTCGACCGTGGACTGCCCGGTACCGAACCGGTTGTCGAACATGTGCTTGGTCTTCGCCTCGTTGACGCCCACGACCGGATACTTGAGCGCACCGTCGGCGGCCATGGCACGCAGGCGGATGATGCCCGTCGTGGTCTCCTCGGTGCCGGCCAGCACGCCGCCAAGAGCATCCGTTCGCTCCCGGTGGAGCAGCGAGACGAGATCGCAGCCGTCGTCCTGGGTAAGGTGCGGACGCGTGTCGGCAACGGCATTCAGGTGCCGGTAGAAGCCGTCGCGATCCACGCCGCGGCGCGCGAACACGCTGATCCCGTATTCCGCCACGAGTGCTGCGGCGACGTCGTCCTGCGTGGAGAGCAGGTTGGAGGCGCACAACGCGATTTCGGCGCCGCCGGCCTTCAGCGTGCGCATGAGGTTGGCCGTCTCCGTCGTGACGTGGAGGCACGCGCCGACGCGCAGTCCCTCGAGCGGACGCTCGCGCTCGAACCGCTCGCGGATGAGGCGCAGGACGGGCATCTCGCGCTCCGCCCATTCGATGCGCGTGACGCCTCCCGGGGCGAGTGAGATGTCAGTCACGTCATGGGCAGGCAGCTCAGGACGGGCCTGGTCGACGCGCGGAAGATCACTGGTGGTCAATTGGGCTCCTTGTTGCGCAGCAGCACGCGTGCAAGCTGGGCGAGGATGCTATCCCAGGGGGCGCCGCGACGGTGCGCAAGCCTCTCCTCGAAGCGGCAGTACTCGCCATATCCGAGCGCCTCGTAGGCGGCCAGCGCAGGAGGATTGTCCGAGCGGACGTTGAGCACCACGTCGTCACACGTCCGCATCAGCTCCTGCGTGACCGCGCTCGTGGTCAGCTTGGCAAAGCCGCGGTTGCGGAAGTCGGCATGGGTCATCACGTTGCCCACCGCGGCCAGCCGCGGCGGTCGGGCTGATCACGTGCGTGCCGGCGGCAGCGACAAGCCGGCCGGCCACGCGGACGCCGAAGTAGACCCCGCTGGCGATTGCCTCGGACGGCAGCCAGCCGGAGAAGCCCAGGCCGTAGAGCCGGTTGAGGTCCACGATGTCGGCCGGGCCGAGTCTCATCGCCGGGCCCTCTACCGGGCGGAACGTGTCCCTGCTTACGCGCATGCGCACCATCTGCGGGCCGGCATCGATGCGGTAGACGCCGCTGATGGAGGTGAGCAGCGACTCGTCCGCGGCGAGGTAGACGAGGCGCGGCCGGATGACGTCACGCAGCACGGCCACGATGCCGTCCGCGTCGCCCATCGCGAACAGCGGCTGAGGGGTCAGGCCGCCGAACTCGAGCACCACGGCGATCGTCACGCCACTCTCCGTTGCGACGCCCCACCTGGACTTGGCAAACTCGCGATCCTCGAGATCGCACAGGGCGTAGGCAGCCCGGATGCGATCGCCCTCGAGGAAGCCGCGCAGCAGATCACGGTCGCGCGTCGCGGAGACCTGGATCGCGCGCTCGCGCACGCGCGCGCGCTCGTGGGCGACGCTGGCCATCAGCGGTTCGCTCGACCCGCACCCAGCGGCGCAACCTGCACCTTCGTCTCGGTCACGAGGCGAGTGATCAGTCCGGCCGGGACGACATCAGCTGCGGGTTGAAGCTGGGCGCCGAATGCAGCTCGACTGGCCGATTCGGAGCCGGCTGCCAGTCGGGCGGCCAGCGCTTCCGCAGACGACGACTGCGGCACTCCCATCTCAGCCCCACTCGCAATTGATGGATCAAGCGCGGCCGAGGGCGCCAGCGCGTAGACCGGCACGTCCGACTGCGCGGCCAGCTGGGCCACACCCAGGCCGCCGACGATCGTTCCGACGTCTCCGTTGACGGCCACCCGATCGCCACGCAACAGTGCGGCGTGGATGCGCCGGTTGGCCAACAGCCAGCCCACGGCAGCATCGGGGATCACGGTGTGGGGCACGTCGTTCTGAGCGAGCTGGAGCGCGCCGATACGCGATCCCTCGCGACCGGGTCCCGCCTCCGTCACCCAGGCATGAGCGGTCAGGCCCGCGTCGGCCAGCGCGCGCACGAGGGTGGTGCCGATGCCGACCATGCCGCAGCTGAGCGGTCCGAGGTCGCCGTGCAGGAGCAGGTTGACGACATCTGCCGAGCCGGCCGAGGCGATCGATTCGGCGGCCAGGCGGCCGATTGCGGCGTGGGCGACGTTGGCTTCGCCAGCGATCCGGTCCGCCTCGGCCTGAAGGGCAGCGACGATGTCCGTCGGCGCCACGCCGCTGTCCAGCGCGGCGTCGAGCCGGGCTTCCATCGCGTCCATCGCGAATGTCACGACGCGCAGCTCTGGTCGCGCGGCGCGCAGCGCTCCGGCCGCGGCACGGATCTGCTGCTGCCGTCCGGCCTCGGAACGATCGAGCGCCGATCGTGCGGCGATCACCATTGCGTAGGCCGCCACTTGCCCCGCCACTGGTCCGCCGTTGACCACCCCGGCCCGGATCGCCGAGGCAGCCTCCGAGGCGTCGCTGACGGTGACTTCCGTTACTCGACCGGGCAGCTCGCGCTGGTCAAGCAGCAGCAGCCCGTCGGCCGTGACGCGGTAGGCACTTCGATAGCTCCAGCCACTGTCCGGCGCTGCGCTGTCTAGCTGGGGAGCGGCCGGCGGCGTCGGCTCGGCGAGCGCCTGACCCTGCTCGTTGCCCAGGAGCTCGCGCGCTGCCTCGAGCCCGGTGCGGCGCAGCTCGGTCGCCGCCCCGATCACCGCGCCGGCGTTGTGCACGGTCTGGCGGCTGAAGGTGCGGAAGAACTCGCGCCGGCTGGCGTCGTGCTGATCGGCCGGCCTGTCCGTGCGCGGCATGATCGGACGCGTCAGTACTGGATCACGCTGTGCGTGAGGTGGTCACCCAGCCGCTCGCGGCCCTTGAGGAACAGCAGCTCCACCAGGAAGGCAAGGCCCACGACGTCCGCCTTGAGCGTCTTGACCAGCTCGATCGTGCCCAGGACCGTTCCGCCAGTGGCGAGCAGGTCGTCCACGACGAGCACGTTCTGCCCGGGCTGGAGGGCGTCCTTGTGGATCTCGAGCGTGTTCGTGCCGTACTCCAGGGCGTACTCCACGCTGGCCGTCTCAGCCGGCAGCTTGCCCAGCTTGCGCACGGGCACGAAGCCCGCGCCGAGCTCGATGGCCATTGGCGCGCTGAAGATGAAACCGCGTGATTCCATGCCCACGACGATGTCGATCTTCTTGCCGCGGAACGGCTCGATCATCAGGTCGATCGACTCCTTGAACGCGGCCGCGTCCTTGAGCAGCGTCGTGATGTCGTAGAACAGGATGCCCGGCTTGGGGAAGTCGGGGATCTCGCGGATCTTCGCGCGCAGATCGTCTGCGGACACGGGTTGAGTCACCTCGCGTGGGGCGCCCGGCTGGGTCGTGCGGGCCGCGCGTCAGTCTAGCGCAGCACTGGCCGGTCTCAGCCGACTCCGTTTTCGCAGTCCGCGACCGCCGCGCCGCGGACCTGACAAATTCGGATCGCGCGCGGGCTTATGCGGGCGGGCCTGCGTTTCCCGACGAATTTCGGGCCACCCTCACGCTGGATCGGATCGCCCAAGGCGGCGCGCCGCGGGCTGCGACCGGCTTTAGCCCGCGTGACTGCGGCAAATGGCAGGAGTCATGCACGATCGCCCCTCAACCGCGTGGGAACCGGCGGTCAGTCGGCGGCTGGCTCCATGCGTCTGGCCAGGCGCTCGACGATGGCGCGCGTCGTGGCCCATGCGGCTGCCGGCTCGCGTGACAGCCGCGCGCGGAGCTGGTTCGAGCCATAGCTGATGCCACCCACCGGCACACCCGGGATGCGATCACCGGGCCCTGCCGGGGCCATCGCGCGCATCGTGGCCGAGCGTGACCAGTCGGAGTGGAAGCGCACGATCAGCTCGCTGCCTTCGCGCGCGAGCGAGGCAACGCCGGCCGCCTCCGCCGTGATGCGCAGGCGGGCCACCTCGAGCAGCCGCTCGACTGGGCCGGGCAGCTGGCCGAACCTGTCGACGAGCTCGGCCCGGATTGTTCCCACTTCGCCTTCCGTGGCTGCGCGGCCCAGGCGGCGGTACAGCTCGAGCTTCTGCGGCTCTTCGGCCACGTAGTCGTCGGGCAGGTACGCGTCCACGGGCAGGTCAATCACCGTCTGCGGTCGCGGCTTGACCGGCTCGCGCATGTCGCGCGTCGCGCGCTGCTCCTCCACCGCGTCCGACAGCAGCCGCGTGTACAGGTCGAAGCCCACAGCCGCCAGGTGGCCGTGCTGCTCGCCGCCCAGGATGTTGCCCGCGCCGCGGATCTCCAGGTCTGACAGCGCGATCTGGAAGCCGGCGCCCAGCTCAGACGCGTTGAAGATGGCCTGGAGTCGCTTTCGGGCAATCTCCGACAGCTGGCCGCGCTTGCGATAGAGCAGATACGCGTACGCCCGGCGCGACGATCGGCCCACGCGACCGCGCAGCTGGTAGAGCTGGGCCAGCCCGAGCGCATCGGCACGGTCGATGATGATCGTGTTGGCATTGGGGATGTCCAGGCCCGACTCGATGATCGTCGTGCACACGAGCACGTCGAACTCGCCCCGCGCGAAGGCCAGCATCACCCGCTCCAGCGCGCCCTCCGCCATCTGGCCGTGCGCCGCCACGATGCGCGCCTGGGGCAGCAGCGAGCGCAGCTGCTCGGCCTGGGCCTCGATCGTCTCGACCCGGTTGTGGACGAAGAAGACCTGCCCGCCGCGGTCGAGCTCGCGCATCATCGCGTCGCGCACGAGACCGGCCGAGGCCTCGGCGACGCGCGTCTGGATGGGCAGCCGGTCCTCAGGCGGCGTCTCGATGACGCTCATGTCGCGCACGCCGGCGAGGGCCAGGTTGAGCGTGCGCGGGATGGGCGTGGCGGACAGCGTCAGCACGTGGACCTCGGTGCGCATCTGCTTGAGGCGCTCCTTGTGGGCCACGCCGAAGCGCTGCTCCTCGTCGACCACGACCAGGCCCAGGTTCTTGAAGCGGATGTCCTTGGACAGCAGCCGGTGCGTGCCGATGACGATGTCGACCGAGCCCGGCGGCCAGGCCGGCAAGGATGTCGCGCTGCTGGTCGGCGGGCACGAAGCGGCTGACAGCATGCGCACCGAGAACGGGTACGCGGCGAAGCGCTGGCGGAAAGTCTCGAAGTGCTGCGCGGCGAGCACTGTCGTGGGCACCAGGACGGCCACCTGCAGGCCATCGGCGATTGCCTTGAACGCCGCGCGCAGCGCGACTTCTGTCTTGCCGTAGCCAACGTCGCCCACCACCAGCCGGTCCATCGGGCGCCCTCGCTCCAGGTCGGCCTTCACCTCTGCCGTGGCACGCAGCTGGTCGACAGTCTCTTCGTACGGGAACGCGGCCTCCATCTCCTGCTGCCACGGAGAATCGGGACTGACCGGGCGACCCTGGGCACGTTCGCGCGACGAGTACAGCTCGAGCAGCTCCTTGGCCAGGTCAGTGACTGCCCGGCGCACGCGCGACTTGGTCCGCTGCCACTCCCCGCCGCCCAGGCGCGACAGGCGCGGGTTCTCCCCGCCGGCATAGCGCGAAACGCGCTCGATCTGCTCGACAGGGACCCAGATGCGGCCACTCTCGGCGAACTGCAGCTCCAGGAAGTCGCGCTCCTCGCCCCCAGCGCCGCCCGCGTCGCGCCGGGTCATCCCGCCGTACTTGGCGATGCCATGGTCGATGTGGACGACCAGGTCGCCAGGGTTGAGCCGCTCGAGCAGGTCCTTGGGCACGATCCGACGCAGCACGCGCGGTCGCCGGACACGCACGGTCCCGAAGAGCTCGCGGTCGGTGACCAGCACCACGCCCTCCGGTCCACCGGCAAACCCGGAGTTGAGGCTGCGTTCGATGAGTGCCAGTCCGCCCGCCGGCGGCGCCTCGGCCAGGCCTGTCGTTGGTGCGGCGATGACGTCCGACTCGGCCAGGATCTCGGACAGCCGAGCAGATTGGTCGGACGCCATCACGACCCGCGAGCCTTCCCTGCGCCAGCGCTCGATCGTCTCGGCCAGGTGGCCGATGGCCGCAGGCGGCATGACCGGCTCGTGCCAGCCAAAGGGATTGCCACCCACCGGCGCACCGCGCGCTTCCGATTCCCAGGTCAGCTCCAGCGTGCGCGCCGCAACCAGGCGCTGCTTCCATTCACGCCGTCCGGGGTACGCGCCGGGCCATGCCTTGGGCAGGATCCGGGCGCGCTCCAGCTCCGCGCGGCGCTCGTCGGCCTGGGTCCACAGGAAGTCCGCCGCGGTGCTGACGTCCTCCGGCTCGTCCACGATCCAGATCTCGTCGGCGATGTGGTCCAGGCCGGTGGACGGCGCGAGGTGGCCGGCCCAGATCTCGGCCGCGTCGGACAGCTGGCCCTGCTCCAGGCGAGCCAGGTCGGCGGCTAGGTCGGCGGGCAGCCGGGCCGCGGCGCTGCCCAGCCCGGCACGCAGCCCCGCACCTGCGTCAGCGCCGATCAGGAACTCGCTCGCGGGCAACAGCGTGACCGTTTCGGCTAGCGCGAGGCCGCGCTGTGTTGCCGGGTCAAAGGTGCGCAGCGATTCGATCTCGTCGCCGAACCACTCGATGCGAACAGGCAGTGCCAGCCCGGCCGGGAAGACGTCCACGATCCCGCCGCGCCGGGCGAACTCGCCACGCCCCGCTACTTCAGGCAGCGCCTCGTAGCCCAGGTCGATCAGCTCGCGCAGGACCCGTTCCTGGGCAATGCGCTGGCGCGCCTTGAGCTCGACCGGCGTGCTGGGCAGGTCGCCAGGAGCGAGCGTGTGCTGGAACAGGGCCTGGACACTGGCGACCAGGACGCGCGGCACGCCCGAGCGCCAGATCGAGAGGGTCGCCACGCGCGCCGCGCTCTCGTCCCTGATCAGCTCGGATCGCTCGTACGCAAGGGAGGTTCGCGGCTCGAGCGTGACGACCGAGGCCGGGTCGCCCAGCCAGGCCTGCAGCTCCTCCGCCACGCGATCGGCGATCTCCGAGTCGCGCGCCAGCCAGACCAGCCGCTCCCCGCCGGCGAGCGCGAGGGCCGCGGCAAGATACGACTTCGCGCCGTGCGGCACCTGGGCGTACGTGACGTGGCGCAGGTCCTGGCCCACGCGGCCCTCGCGCACGGTGGCGTAACGATCGACGAGCGCGGCCAGCTCACCCGAGCCTGCCAGCAGGCGTGTCAGCGCGGAAAGGTCGGGCAGGCGGCCACGACCGTGGGTCGCGTCGGCCGTGGCGGCGCGCTGCGCTTCTCCGGCCGCAGCCGCGGCCGCGTGCTGAGCGACTGCCTGGTCGGCGATGCGCCGGTCGCGCGTGCGCCGGCCGCGAATGCGGACGGAAGGCTCGGCCACGCTCAGTCCTCCCGCTCGAGCCGGGGCAGGAGGCGGCGCCAGCCGGTCGGGCGGCGAACGATGACCGGCTGGCTGGGATCCGCATCATCCGACGAGCGATCACCTGCTGCAGCGTCGTCGCCGGCCGCTTGATCGCCCTGCGCCGCCGGCGCGGTCCAGCCGTTCCACCTGTTCGACGCTCGCGCAGATCCCTCGCGCGCCCAGTCTTCGACCGCGTCCGCGGCCGCGTCGAGCGCCTCCTCCAACACGGCGCGCTCGTGCTCCGCGAAACGCGTCAGGACATGGTCCTTCGCCGTTCGCGAAGGCATGCCGATGCCCACTCTCAGCCGCGCGAACTTCTGGTTGCCCAGCTCGCCGATGATCGAGCGCAGCCCGTTGTGAGTGCCCGCGCTGCCCAGGTCACGCAGCCGCAACTTGCCCAGCGGCAGGTCGAAGTCGTCGACCACCACGAGCAGGTCGTCCAGCGGCGCGCGCTGGCGGGCGAGCACTTTCCGTACTGCCACTCCGGACAGGTTCATGTACGTGGTGGGCTTGACGAGCATGAGATCGAGGCCCTTGAAGCGTCCGTGAACGGTCGCCGCCGCGTCGCGCGCGCGGGCGTGGCCGGTCCAACCGGCTCGCTCGGCGAGCCGGTCGAGGACCATCCAGCCAACGTTGTGGCGCGTCTCTTCGTATTGCTTGCCCGGATTTCCCAGGCCGACCACGATCTTCATTCGCACTTTCGCTGGGCATGCTTACGGGCCGATCGACACGTCGACCGGCTTGTGCTCCGCGATGCTAATGCCGCCGACCTAATCGGGCGGCAGCCTGGAGCGCGCCCGGCCGCCCTCAGCGCGCCGAGTTGCGAACAGATCCGGTCATCGTCTGCTGGCCATCGGGTGGATGGGCAATGCACTGGATCGACCGGTCGCCGAGCAGCCAGTTCATCTCGAGCGGGTAGGCGTAGGTCAGGCCGTAGATCGATTCGCTGAAGGAGAGCCCGACGTAGCTCGCAAAGCGACCCGTGCACTCGGACTGTGCCTCCGACGCCATGCGCTCCTCGCCCGGGTACTCCGCCGCCGCCGACGCGCCGGGATACTCGAACGAGGCCGCCATCTCGCTCTCGTGCGGAGTTGCGCAATCCACGACCTCGACGTTGCGCAGGATCGTCGTAGACGAGGAGTCGAGCGCACGGCCGCCGTTGAAGCACTGACCAACGGCCACGGTGCTCACGTTGGATCCGCCGCCAAGCGCACCCAGCGAGGACATCAGCAGCATCGCGGCAACGATGACGCCCACGACCAGGCCTGCCACCAACAGGCCGATGATGACGATTGGGAGCCGACTTTCACGCTTGGCGGGCGGCTGCTGCCAGCCGCCGGGCCCGGGTCCGAAGCCGGACGGCTGCGGGGTAGTCCAGCCAGAGGGCGGCGGCGGGTTCCAGCCTGACGGCAGCTGGGTCGAACCGGGAGGCGGCCCCCAATCGGGCGGCGTGCTCAATGCTCGATCGAGATGGCCGGCATCATCTCGCCCGCACGAACGTGTACTGCGAGGCGATTGGCCGGCGGCGGGTACGGGCAGTCATACGCCGTGCTGTAGACACAAGACGGGTTGTACGAGTAGTTGAAATCGAGCTCCACCGCCTCTTCGTCCGGTTCGTAGCCCACCTCCAGGTACCGGCCGGCGCCGTAGGTCTCGACGCCTGACGTGGCGTCGCGGAATGGGATGAACAGCACCTCGTAGCCGTCGGCGCCGTGAGTCACGAAGCCAGTGAGGCGGTGCTCGACGCCATCGACATCGAACACGAGTTGTCCGGCCAGGATCATGTTGCGCAGCTGGCCAGTGGATGTCGCGAGCTGAACCTCATCTCCGGTGCCCGGAACGCTGCGGTCGAGACGCGCCGTGCGGCGCCACTCCTCGTCCGGGGCGAAGAAGCGCGGGCCCTCGAAGCCGGGCGGCGGTCCCTGGCCCTTCCAGTCGAATTGATGCTCGTAGTAGTGGCGTGCCGAGTCGCGCAGCTGGGCCAGCTCGTCGGCCCACGACAGCTCGTGCTCATGGTGATGGGCGTCGGCGTCATGGTCGGCGTGGTCGTGATGGTCGTGGTCGTGTTCGTCGGTCATGGCTCACCAAGTACAGCACTTTCCAGCGCGCGCATGGCGTCGCGCTCAGCGGTCACGGCGTGGTCCCAGCCGCAGATATGCAGTACGCCGTGGACGATCAGCTGGCGCAGCTCATCAGCCGCGGACCAGCCCTGCTCGGGCGCCTGGGCGGTCGCTCGCTCGACCGATACGACGATGTCGCCCAGGTGCAGCCGCCGGCCTGCCGGCGAGACGGACGGAGTCGCCGGCATGAGCCGCGCCTCGGGGTCCTGCCCGGCGTGCTCGGGAAAGTCGCCGGCGTGGAGCATCGGGAATGACAGGACGTCGGTCGGGCCGGCGTGGCCCATGTGCTGGACGTTCAGGTCGGCCAGCTCACGGTCGTCGGACAGGATGATCGCGAGGCTCGCCGGCGAAGGGGCCCGGACGTTGGCCAGGGTACGGACCGCCACGCGTGCGATCGCCGTTTTGGCGAGAGTTGGCCTTACGCCGGGTCGGGCACTGACGTCGATACGCCAGGGCGGCAGGTAGATCGACGTCATGGCCGACGTCACGGGCAATGCGGCCGCCGCTATGCGCTGGTGCCGGCGGCCCGGCGCGACTCGATCTCCACGATCTTGTTCTGCGGGTACTCGATGCGCCGGTGGTACATGCCCAGCAGCTGGGCGACGAACGCTTCGCGGATGAGCTCCAGATCGCGCAGCGTCAGGTCGCACTCGTCGAACTGGCCGTCCTCCAGCCGCTCGCGGATTATGCGGCTGACCATCGCCCGGATGGACGCCTCGTCCGGCGTGCCCAGCGAGCGGACAGAGGCCTCGACGCTGTCGGCGAGCATCAGGATCGCCGCCTCGCGTGACTGTGGCTTGGGCCCGGCGTGACGGAAGCGGTTGGCGTCCACGCTGGCTGCAGCCTGCTGGGCCGCTGCAGTTCCGGGCAGCGCGCCCAGATCGGCGGCGGCCTGCTCCTGGGCGCGCGCGAAGAAGTAGCTCATCAGCGCCGTTCCATGGTGCTGCGGGATGAACGCGATGAGCGGCCGTGGCAGCTTGTACTGGTAGGCGAGGTCAATGCCGCTGGCAACGTGCGCCTTGAGCAGACCGACCGACTGCTCGGGCTCCAGCTCATCGTGGACGTTCTCGCCCGCGGCCTGGTTTTCGATGTACGCCGCCGGGTTGGCCAGCTTGCCAATGTCGTGGTAGTAGGCCGCGGCACGAGCCACGAGCGGATCCGCTCCAACGGCCTCGGCTGCACGCTCGGCCAGGTTGCCGACCATCAGCGAGTGGTGGTACGTGCCGGGCGTCTCGAGCAGCAGCCGACGCAGCAGCGGCTGGCTGGGGTTGGCCAGCTCGAGCAGCTGGAACGACGTCGTGATTCCGAACAGGTTGCCTACCAGCGCGAAGGAGCCGACAGCCGCGACCGAGCTGCCGATGGCTGAGGCGACGCTGGCCACGGCCAGCTCAAAAAGGCCGGTGAAGTCGCGGTCGCCGAGCAGGGTGAAGATCATCACCACGGCCAGATTGACCGCGGCGATCACAACCGCCGCCTGCGCGAAATTGGTGAGCCTCTCGCCGCGCCGGATGACGATGATGCCGGCCAGGCCACCGAACAGGACGTAGGTGGCGAACTCGACAGTGCCCACGATCGCTCCCCCGAGCAGGGCCACGATGCCGGTCACGATCAACGCCGCGCCGCTGTCCAGGAGCACGGCAAGCAGCAGGCCCACCGCCGCGATGGGCACGACATATGGCAGGACCGAGCGATCACCGGTGATCTTGAAGGCAACCGCGGTGCCGATCAGCACGAGGGCGATGAGCAGCAGCGCCTGGGTGCGGTGCCAGATCTGCGGCCGGAAGCGCCACACCCAGCCGAGCAGGAGCATTACCGCCAGCGCGGCGAGGACGAACCAGCCACCGGCGCGCGCCAGGTCCGGGCGCGGATCGAGCAGGCCGAACAGGTCGAGCTGCTCGCGCGCGAGGTCGTCCAGGCGCTGGCCGCGCTGGACGATGATCTCGCCGTTGCGGATCGAGAAGCTGACCGGCGCGACCGTGTTGCCGGCTTCGGTCCGGACGCGCTCGGTGGCCGCCAGGTCGAAGGTGGAGTTGGCCACCAGGAGCGGCGTGATGATCTCGCCCGCAAGCGCGCGCTGCTCAGCCGCGAAACGCGGGCTGACGCGCGTCGGCATGGAGCCACGCATATCCGCCAGGACCGTGTCGCGCACTTCCTGTTGCTGCACGGACTCGAGGACGCGCGCCATCTCCGTGCGCAGTGCGGCCCACTGCGAGCTGTCCATGTTGGCCAGCGTCTCGCGCGCGCTGACGCTGAGCTGGGGCATGGCCGCGCGGAGCGCGGCCATGCGCGACTCGTCGGTCAGGATGGCGCTGAACGCTGCGTCAACGGCCGCTATGTCCTCGTCGAACACGTCCAGCTGGAGGCGCGCGGTGAGCTGGCCACGATCGGGCGTGTAGTCGTACTGCGGCTGGACCTGGTCGCGCACCTCCTGGCGGCGCAGCTCGGTCGCGACGTCGCTCACGTAGGAGATTGCCCGCGGCGCGCGGATATCGACCGCGGCGACGTTGTCGACGATCGCCTGCGAGCCGCCCAGCGGCCCGGGCAGCACGTCGATTGAGAGCACTGCTCCCAGGGCGAGCGCGAGCAGCACGCCGTAGGCGGTCAGCCGCCCGGCGTCATGGCGCGTGAATCGTCGAATGGATGCGCTGCGTGCCAGCATCAGCGATCCGGACGCTGCGAACGGGCCATCAGTGCCCGTGGCCCTGGATATCGGCGCGGGCGAGCTCCTGCGCGACGAGCGAGCTGACCAGCTTGCCGTCTGCCCTGCCGCGTACCTTGGGCATCAGCGCCGCCATGGCCCTGCCCATGTCACGCGGTGAGGTCGCGCCACTTTCGGCGACTGCCGCGCGTACGAGCACGACCAGCTCCTCCTCGCCCAGCTGGCTGGGCAGGTACGCGGTCAGGATGTCTATCTCCGCCCTTTCCTTGGCCGCTGCTTCGTCGCGCCCGGCGGCCGCGAACGCGTCCACTGACTCTCGGCGCGTCTTGACCTCGCGCGAGAGCACGCCGAGCACCTCGTCGTCCGACAGCTCGCGCCGAGCCGCCTTCTGCGCGTTGTAGGCAGCCGAAATAGCCATCCGCAGCGTGTCGCGACGAAGCTCGTCACGATCGCGGATGGCGGTCGTCAAATCCTGCTGGAGCCTGCCTGAGAGAGTCACCGGTTGGCGTTCCTTGGGCGGGGCATCGCCCTGGCGCGCCGGCATCGAAGGCGTCGGGCCTGTCGGCCGACTACTCCGAGCGGGCCGCCTTCTTGCGCTTGGCTTCCTTGCGCTTGCGCTTGACGCTGGGCTTCTCGTAGTGCTCGCGACGTCGAGCCTCCGCCAGAATGCCACTCTGCTGGATCTTCTTATTGAAGCGCCGCAGGGCACTCTCGAAGGTCTCGTTTTCGCCTACGCGGACCTCAGCCAATCAGGAATCACCTCCCACCGGCATGCTTGCGGCCCATCACCTGCACGGGGCCGGACTCCGAGCGGGGGTGCGGCGCGGTCTGTTGTCGTCACGGCTGTGCGACACGCCCGCGCCAGGGCCGCCGAAGTCTAGCCGCAGAGGGCCCTGGCCGCAACGTACGCGCCGCCGCTCTCCATACGCACGCCCCGCCGCTCGCCATACGCGAGACGTATCACCTGTCCGATTTTGCCGAACTGACCAGCCCACGAACCGCCAAAACTCCGCCTTTGGCTGCTTTTGCTGTGTCGACCGTCCGCGAATGGGTCCGAAACCCGCGTGTGAGTCCGAAATCGGCCCAAATGTGCGCGTACCCGGGCCGATTTCGGACAGGTGATACCCGTGCCGTGTCGGACGAGCCCGCCCGGAGCCGCGGCCAGACGCGTCGCGGCCGCAACTTGCGTGGCAATAGACTCATTCCCATGTGGGAGCTGCCCGATCCGCGCACGTTCGACTCGTTGCTCGACCTGATCGAGGACGCCGCGCGCCGCTACGACGGCAAGGTCCAGCTCTCGCTGCGCACAGATGACGGGATCGAGCTGCCGTGGAGCGCCGCGGACGTCAACTACCACTCCAGGCTCGTCGCCTGGCGCCTGCGTGCGCTCGGCCTCAAGCCGGGCGATCGGCTGCTGACCTGGAGCCCATCCACCCCGGCCCTGCCCGCGGTCTACTTCGGCGCGATGCGCGCCGGCGTGGTCATCGTGCCGCTCGACCTGCGTATGTCCAGAGAGACGTTGCAGCGCATCGCGTCCGCCGCCGGCGCGCAGTGGCTCGCCCTTGGCACGGGCTTCGATGCGCCCGATCCCGTTGAGGGCGGACTCGAGCACCTGGACGCGCGCACGATCGAGTGGCTGGCCGCCCCGCCATCACACGAGAGCGCGGCGCGGCTCGACGAAGGCGGCCTGGATGACCCGTTCCCCCCCGACTGGGAGCAACAGGTTGATGCCTGGCCGCGGCCCACGCGCGACAGCCTGTTCGAGGTGATCTACACCTCCGGCACGACCGGCAACCCCAAGGGCGTGATGCTCAACCACGGGACGCTGCTCTCCACGCTCGAGGCAATCGCCAAGATCCTGCCGCCACGGGAGCATCGGACAGTCAGCCTGCTGCCCGCCTCGCACCTGTTCGAGCAGGCCCCGGTGATGCTCTTCGGGACCATGATCGGCGCCGAGATCACGTACGTTCGCTCGCGCACGCCGCGCGTCATCTTCGAGTCCCTGCGCGAGGCGCGCGTCACGACCATGGTCCTCGTCCCACAGCTGCTCGAGATCTTCTGGCTGGGGCTGGAGCGCGAAGTCAAGCGCCAGGGCCGCGAGAAGCTCTTCAACCGGGCGCGGCGCATCGCGCGCTTCCTGCCGTACTGGGCGCGTCGCCTGCTCTTCCGCCGCGTCCACCAGCAGCTCGGCGGCCACCTGGACCTGATGGTGTCGGCCGGGGCGTACCTGCCGCCCGCGCTGCAGGAACAATGGGAGAGCCTGGGCATCATCGTGGTCCAGGGCTATGGCGCGACCGAGTGTGGTCCGGCGGCCGCCACGCGCGTCAACGACCATCCCACGGCCACTGTCGGCAAGCGCACCGAGCCGGTCGAGCTGCGCCTCGCGGAGGGCAGCGGCGAGATCCTGGTCGGCGGGCCGACCGTCTTCGCCGGCTACTGGCAGGACCCGGCCGCGACAGCAGCTGTGATGACTCGAGGACGGCTGGTACCGGACCGGGGACGTGGGTCGCTTCGACCAGCGCGGCAACCTGGTGCTGCTCGGGCGGACCAAGAACATCATCGTGCTGCCCAACGGCTTCAACGTCTATCCGGAGGACATCGAGAACGTGCTCGGAGATGCCGGCCTCCAGCAGGCGGTCGTGATCGAGACTGCGCCCGGGTCGCATCGAAGCCATCCTGCTGTCACCCGATGCGCCGCCGATGATCACGCCCAACCTGCCCGCGCCGCCTGCACCGCAAACGGAGCAGGAAGTGGCCGCACTGCGCGCGCGCATCGAGCCCATGATCAAGTCGGCCAACGCCCGCCTGGGTCCGCAGCAGCGCATCGCCGACTTCCGGATCTGGCCGGAGGCCGACTTTCCGCGCACCCACACGCTCAAGATCAGGCGCTCCGAGGTACAGCGCTGGGCCGGAGCGGACGCCCCGCTGGCCATCGTCGACGAGGAATAGCCCGGCGTCGTCACGGCCGGTGTCGCCCCACTCGACTTTGTCAGTTGCCACGCATGGGCGCACTAACTCGGCTGCTGCGGCCGGATCCAGCCATACGCGCCGGGAGAGAGCATTGACCGCCCGAATCGGGCCATTTGGCTGCCAAACGCCGAACCCTGACGCACCAGGCGAAGTCGAGCGACCCGGACTTCATCCAGTGCCTGGGCTGCGCGCATGTGACTGGCGCAAGCATCGGTAAACGACGCCGCTGAGCGTGGCTGGACCACCGTAGGGCCTGCTCAGGCGCGATCCGCCTGATCAACGCGTTGCTAACGCCGCCCACCATGGCATCTGACAGGAACGGCCGTCCTCAACCCGGCGGCCAGCTCATGGTGCGGCCGCCCAGCAGGTGGAAATGCAGGTGTTCGACACTCTGGCCGGCAGCACGGCCGGCGTTGGTGACCAGCCTGAAGCCGCTCGCGACCACGCCCGCGTCGCGAGCCAGCTGCGCGGCGACGGCGAAGAGCCGTCCGAGCATCGGTCCGTCCGCGTCGGTCAGGTCGGCGGCGGAGACGACGTGGCGGCGCGGGATCACGAGGACGTGCGTGGGCGCCTTTGGTGCGATGTCCCGGAACGCGACCACAAGATCGTCGTCGTGAAGCAGCTCGGCGGGCACATCGCCCGCCGCGATGCGGCAGAACAGGCAGTCACTCGGCAGTTGGTCCATCGCCTAACGCTATTCGTATGGCTCTTCGCCCACAACCTCGATCGCGCATTCGCCGACCGCCGGCACGGACACCACGATCAGCGTCCGAAGGCGGTCCCTGACCTCGAACGTGCCGGCGCAGATGACGCCATTGAGCATGATCCGGTGCGGTCCGGCGAAGCTGGTGCGCAGGACCTCCGTGGTCGCGCCGGCCGGAACCTCATCGAACGCGGTCGATGCGCCGGCGCGATCCACGAAGCGAAAGGTCAGATGGAACGGCGCGATGGCAGGGTCGGTTGTAAGCAGGTAGCCACCGACAGCGCCGCCTGAAGCCTGCGGCGTCGACGGGCTGGGCATTGCCGGCGAGCCGGTCGGCACGATCGGGGCACCTGACTGCGCAGCGCAGCTTGCGAGCAGCAGCGCGGCGAACGCGGCCAGCGCGGCGGGCGCCACCAGACGCATCTAGAACGAAGGCTTGGTGGACATCAGGAACGCGATCACGCCGATGAGCGTGGCCATCACGTAGCTCACGTAACGCTGCCGGCGCGCCCAGGTTCGCCATCTCTCGCGCGTCTCGTCGCTGACCTCGGGCGCCACCCGGAGAAGGCGTGCCAGTCCCGGACGCTGGACGAAGAAGGCCAGCACGAGGTTCAGGCCGTAGACCGTCAGCGCCACCAGCAGCCACGGCTGGCTGAACAGCTGAGCGCCCAGCGTCAGCACGAGCAGCAGCCCGGTGATGCCGAGGCCGATGCCGATGATCAGCGTCCCGTTGCGCTGCAGCCAGAACAGCGCGCGCGAGATACGACCCGGCCCCTGCTGCCACTTGCCGCCGCGCAGGCGCAGCGCGAACGGCAGCAGCATGCTGGGCAGGAAGAGCGAGACGGCGAGCACGATGTGCGCAACCAGGACAACTGGGAAAAGCTGGACGAGGCTCATGCGCGCGCCGCCAGCGCAACCCAGTCCGCCTCTGCCGTCCGAGCGACGACGCGCAGCCCGGCCGACTCGAATGCAGCGGTCACGTCATCCTCGCGATCGCGGAAGATACCGCTGGCCAGCAGCCGGCCGTGTCCGTGGGCCACGACGCGGGCCAGGTCCGGCGCGAGCTGGATCAGCACAGACGCGACCAGGTTGGCCAGCACCACGTCAAACGCTCCCGCGCTCTCCGGAACGCTGCCGCGCCGCGCATCGATCACTCGCGAGAGCCCGTTCAGACCGGCGTTGACCAAGGTCGTCTCCACGGCCAGCGGATCGGTGTCCACGGCCATGATCTCGCGCGCGCCCAGCAGCCCGGCCGCGATGGCCAGGATGCCCGAACCACAGCCTACGTCGAGCACGCGCGCCTCGCCCACCAGGCCCTCGTCGGCGAGCGCCTCGATTCCCGCCAGGCACAGCCGAGTCGACGGATGCAGGCCGGTGCCGAAGGCCATGCCCGGGTCAAGGCTGATGATCACCTCGTCGGGCGCCGCAGCGTGCTCGCGCCAGGTGGGTCGGACCACCATCCGCCGGCCCACGCGAAGCACCGGGAAGTGCTCCTTCCACGCCTCGGCCCAGTCCTCCTCGTTGACGATGCGCGTCTCGAGCTCGCCGATCGGCCGCAGCGCAAACGCCTGCAGATGACCCAGGTTGCGCCGCACCTCCTGCACCGCCGCGCGTGCCGCCGCGCCGTCTGCGGCCGGCAGGTAGCCACGCACAATGGCCGGCCGGGTGGTGTCGACTCGAGCGGCGAGGCCCTCCTCGAGCACCTCGAATGGCGCTTCGACGGACACCCCGCCCGGGCAGACGCGCGACAGGATCTCGCTGACCTGCTCCACGGCCTCGTGATCGGCGCGCACCGCCAGCTCGTACCAGGTTCCGGCGGCAGTAAGCCCCTCCCCCTCAGACCGAGTGCCCGCGCCCGTCAGCTGATCGCGTCCCGCAGCCGGTCGCGCAACCGCCGCTCTCGCCGACGCGCGGCGCGATTGCGCTTCTGATCGCCCGCCGTGGCGTCGGCTGCCGGCGCTTCATCGGCACCCTGCGCTTCCGCGTCCTCCTCGCCGAACTCAACCGCAAGAAGCTCGAGCAGCTCGCGCTGGCGCGCCGTCAGGCGACTTGGCACGTGGACGTCAACCAGCACGTGGACGTCGCCGCGGACGCCCGGTCGGCGCAGATGGGGCACGCCTCTCCCGCGCAGGCGGATCTCTGCCCCGGTCTGGGTGCCCGGCTTGACCTCGATCTGCTCGCGGCCGTCGGCCGTGGGCACGGTCACCCGCGCGCCCAGCGCGGCCTGGGTGATCGACAGAGACAGCTCGTAGAAGAGCTCCGTGTCGCGCCGCTTCAGCTGGGCGTGCTGGGCCACATGGACGACGACGTACAGGTTGCCCGGCACGCCACCGCGCGGCGCGGCTTCGCCCTCGCCCGACAGGCGCACCTGGTGGCCGTCGTCGATGCCCGCCGGGATGCTCACGCGGAGGGTCCGCTTGCGCTCGACTCGCGCCTCGCCGCGGCACGTCTTGCACGGCGTCTCGACGATCGTGCCCGTGCCGCGGCAGCGATCACAGACAGAGACGTTGACCATCTGGCCGAGCATCGTGGAGCGCACCTGGCGCAGCTCGCCGCTGCCCTGGCAGCGCGGACACGTAGAGGGCTCGCTGCCCGGCTCCGCGCCTGACCCGGCACACGTCTCGCAGCGCGACAGGGCCGTGAACTCGATCTCCTTCTCGACGCCTGCGATGGACTCGGCGAAGGTCAGCTCCAGGTCGTAGCGCAGGTCGGCGCCGGTCGGCACGCGCGGTCTGCGGCCACCGCCGGCCGCGCCGCCGAAGACCGCGTCGAAAAGGTCGCCGAAGCCCTGGAACCCGCCGCTGAATCCGCCGCCGAAGGGATCGAAGCCCTCACCTGAGGCCCCTCCCAGGCCGGCGTGGCCGAACATGTCGTACGCCTGTCGGCGCTGCGGGTCGGACAGCACCTGGTAGGCCTCGTTGATCTCCTTGAAGCGCAGGTCCGCCTCGGCCGAGGTGTTGACGTCCGGGTGCCACTGCTGCGCCAACTTCCGGAAGGAGCGCTTGATCTCGTCGTCCCCGGCGCCGCGTGGCACGCCCAAAACGTCATAGAAATCACGTGGGGTGGCCATGCGCGATCGAGTATAGGGAAGGTCTACAGTTCGACCTTCGTGCCCGTCCACCTCTCAGCCGATGCCGCGCGCCGCTTCCTGGTGGCGCGCCACGGCCTCGCGCCGCCACGTGCGCTGCCGGCCGATCCCGCGAGCGTGCTCGAGGCCGTGCGCCGGCTGGGCGTGCTTCAGTTCGATCCGCTCGAAGTGCCCGGCGCGCGCAACCACGATCTGGTCCTCCACGCGCGCATCGACGGCTACCGCCGTGAGTGGTGCGAGCAGTGGCTGTACGGACCGGATCGACGCCTGTTCGAGATCTACAACAAGAGCCTGAACATCGTGCCCATGGCCGAGCTGCCCCACTTCAGCATCAGCTGGACGCGCTACGCCGAACGCTACGGAGACGGCGTCCTGAGCGAGCATGCCGAGGCGGTCGAGGACATCGTCCGGACGCTCGAGCAGCGCGGCCCGCTCTCGACGGCCGATTTTGCGCAGCACTCGCAGGCCGTGGATTGGTGGTGGGCACCCACGCGGGCGTCGCGCGCCATCCTCGAGGCGCTCTTCGTTGTCGGCCGCGTGGGCGTCGCTCGGCGTGAGGGCAATCGGCGCTACTACGACCTCATCGAGCGCCTCGTCCCGGCCCACATCCTGGCCGCGCCGGAGCCAGAGGACGCGGCGCATCGCCATCGGCTGCTGTCTAGATATCGGGGCGTGGGCCTGGCCAGCCCATCGGCTAACACGGAGGTGATCGTGGGCACCGGCACGGCCGCCGAGCGACGCCGCCGAACGGACGAGCTGGTCGATATGGGTGAGCTGGTGCCGGTCGTTGTGGAGGGCCTGAAGGGAGAGCGCTACGCGGTCGTGGATGATCGGGCCCTGCTGGAATCGGCTGAACAGGGCCGGGCGGACTCACCCGGCGTGGCCTTCCTGGCGCCGCTCGATCCGTTCATGTGGGATCGGCGTCTGGTGCGCGACCTGTTCGACTTCGACTACATCTGGGAGGTCTACGTGCCTGAGCCCAAGCGGCGCTGGGGCTACTACGTACTTCCGATCCTCTTCGGCGACCGGCTCGTGGGCCGCTTCGAGCCGCGACTCGATCGCGCCACGCGCACGCTTCGAATCCTCGGCATCTGGTGGGAGCCGGGGTTCGTGCCGCGCCCGGCCGAAGGCTTTGTCGAGGCGATGCGCACCGCCCTGGCGGCCTACCAGCGCTTTGTCGGCTCGAAGTCCGTGGAGTGGTCTCCAGCGGCTGCCAGCGCAGGCCGACTGATCGGACAGGTTCGCGTCCGATAGGTGTGTCGGGCGGCGCCGCGCTGACGTGCGCAGCGGCGCCCAGAGAAGCTGGCTACATGATGCCGATGACGTGCCCTTCCGGATCGGCGAAGAGAGCGATCGTCGTCTCGGGAGCGACCTCGGTCAGCGGCATGATCACCCGGCCGCCACTGGCCGCGGCCCGGGCCAGTACGCCCTGCGGGTCGTCGCTGTGGATGTAGAACGTGACGTGGCCCGGCCCGCCGTCGTTCGACGCGCCGACGCCTGCACTCAGGTCGCCCTGGCGCATCAGCCCGTAGCCACCCGGGTTGTCTGTGTCGAAGCTCCAGCCCAGGACCTCGCTGTAGAACTTCTGCAGTTGCGCCCCATCCTTGCCCACCACCTCTACGTGGATAACGTTGTTGCCCATGTGCAGGCCTCCTGCCATCTTCTACATACGGTTCGATACTCGACCGTCTCAACTCAACTACGAATGGGCAAGTTGCGAATCGACAGAGCAGGTGGGGAGACGCCATGAACGGATTTCGGGCCGCGGCCCAGGGCAGCGGTACATCCCTGGGGGGCTGGACGGGATTTGGCGGGCGGAGTGGCAGCGCTCCCAGTCCGTTCGATGCGGTTGAAGGGCACCGGCTCGTGGGACCGTCGGGTAGCCATCCACTGGCTTTGGTCGCGCTGGACGAGCTGGTCAGCCGCGCCAGCAACGGCCTCGACGGCCAGATCACGATCACCGACCCGGTGCGCATCGGCGAGGCGCTCTCGGGCCACATCACGCTCACGGCGCGCAAGGAGATCAAGGCGCGCGGGGCGATGCTGCGCCTCGTTGGCGCGCTGATCACCGAGCAGCGGCGCTCGAAGGAGGAGCGCGACAGCGAGGGCAAGGTGGTGCGCAGCGAGCAGTGGGTCGAGGTCAGCGGCAAGCTGTTCGAGGAGCTGCCCTTTTCGCAGCCTGCTCTCCCCGTCTCGCTTGCCGCTGGGGAATCGTTCGAGGCCGACTTCACGCTTCCCGCTCCGCGCCTGGGCCCGGTTACGGCGCACATGGGCAGCGCGATCCTGGCCTGGGCGATCGAGGCCAAGTGGGACATCTCGATGGGCGGCGACGAACGACTGGCGGCATTGGTCGACGTGCGCCAGAACATCGACTACCTGCGTTCGGGCGCGGTCCGGCTGGAGCAGGGCGCCATGTTCGACGCATGGCAGGTTGGTGACGCCTCGATCGCCGTCTCGCCGCTGCCGCCGATCGCGGCCGGCTCGGAGATCGATGTGACCGTCACATGGCCCGGTGCTGGATCCGGGCGCGGCGGAAGGCTGGAGCTACAGGCGGACGTGGAGGCGCCCAACGGCCTGAACGACCTGGTTCTATGGACGACTACCGTGGACCCGGCCGCGTTTCGCGGCGGCACGACGATCAAGGTGCCCATCCCCGCCGACGCGCCGCCCACGCTTGCCGACAAGGGCGTCGCGGTCAACTACAGGCTGCGCGCCATCGTCGACCGCAAGCTCCGCTCCGATCTCGCCGTGGAGCGCGCCTTCGCGGTGATGTAGCGGGCTGGGCCGGCCGCGACCGCGCCCGCGGACCCTACTTGAGCAGCATCTTCCCCAGGCGGCGCGAGGCGACCCAGACGAAGAAGAGGCCCATCGCGAGCAGGAAGATCACGTCAATTACCAGGTTCCAGCCCAGCGCGCCGGTGGTCAGGCCGCGGATCAGGTCCACGCCGCGATATAGCGGCGAGAACTCGACCAGGATGCGCAGCGGCTCCGGGTACGTGGTGATCGGGAAGAACGTGCCGCTGAACAGGAACAGCGGCAGGGTGATGACGAAGAAGATGTCGAGGTCCTGCCACGAGCGCATGAATGTCACCGCCGCGAGCCCGGTCGCGGCCGTGGCGAAGCCGATCAGCATCGAAGCCGGCAGTGCCAGCACGCCCCATGCTGACGGGACAAGCCCGAAAGCGAACATCACGACCAGGAAGCCGAAGCCGTACAGCGCGCCCCGGCCAAGTGCCCAGGTGACCTCGCCGAGCGAGATGTCACCCACGTTCATGGGCGTCGCGAGCATGCCCTCGTAGGCCTTCTCGTAGCGCAGCCGGAAGAACATGTTGGTGCTGTCGTAGACCGCACCGTTCATCGCTGACGCGGCCAGCAGGGCCGGCGCCACGAAGACGGCATACGGGATCAAAGTGCCGTCCGGACCGGCGACGCTGCCGATCAGCGACCCCAGCCCGAAGCCGATCCCGAGCAGGAAGAAGACCGGCTCGAAGAAGCCCGAGACGATGACCATCCAGCCACGCCGGAAGATGAACCTGTTTCTCTCCAGGATGTGGACCGCGTGGCGGCTGCCGAAGGGCATAACGCGGGCGACGCCGCCGATGACCGACATGGCTAGACCACCAGCCGGCGACGGAAGGTAGCGAAGGCGATGAGCGTCCCGATGACGGCCATGGTCACCAGCACGGCGACGTGGATGAGGATCGTCACCGGATTGAGGTCGTGGCCGATGGCCAGCATGCGGGCCAGGTCCACGCCGTGGAAGAGGGGTGTGAACCAGGCCAGCCACTCGATCTGGTCGGGCAGCTGCGCGATCGGGAAGAACGTCCCGCTGAACAGGAAGAGCGGGGTGATGATGAAGCGGAAGATGATCGCGAAGGAGTTCTCGCGCTTACGCGTCGCAGTCCAGGCGGCCATTGGCATCCCGAATGCGACGCCGGTCAGGATCGCCGCGGGCCACGCGAGGATGAACGTTGGCGAACTCACGGCACCGAACATCACCATCACCGCCAGGAAGATGCCGGTCACGATGGCGAGGCGGACGACGAGCCAGTAGAGGTGGCCCAGGACGATGTCGCGCACGCCCTGCGGCGTGCCGATCATCGCCTCGAACGTCTTGTTCCATTTGAAGCCGGCGAAGAGCGGCCACGACCCTTCGATCGAGGCGGTCTGCATCGCCTGCGCTGTAAGCAGACCCGGTGCGAGGAAGACGATGTACGGCACGCCGCCGAACGTGGTCATCGACGGCACGAGGCTGCCCAGCGCGACGCCCATCGCGGACAGGTACAGGATCGGCGACAGAATGGTGCCGAAGAAGGTGCCGCGCCAGATGCGCCGGTAGACGATCAGGCTGTGCTCCAGCTTGCGAATGCCGGGCAGCGTGATCGCCGCGCGCTGGTCGGCCCGGAGCGCAGTCATCGTTACTCGACCAGGGTGCGGCCGGTGAGACGCAGGAAGACGTCCTCCAGGCTGGAGCGGCGGACCAGGACACTCTCCGGTCGCAGCCCGCGTTGGTGGGCCGCCTCGGCCGCGGCTTCTCCGTCCGGCGCGTACACCAGCACGCGATCGGGCAGGTGCTCGATGCGTTCGCCCAGCCCCTCCAGCTGACCGTCGAGCGTCTCCTGCACGCCCACCGGGAAGCGCAGCTCGAGCACCTCGCGTGTCGCGTACTTCTCGATCAGCGCGCGCGGTGATCCCTCGGCCACGATCTTGGCCGAGTCCATGACCACCAGCCGGTCGCACAGCTGCTCGGCCTCGTCCATGTAGTGCGTCGTCAGCACGAGCGTCGTGCCGCGTTGCTTGAGGCGGTACAGGCGGTCCCACACGAGGTGGCGTGCCTGGGGGTCGAGACCGGTAGTCGGCTCGTCGAGCAGCAGCAGGTCAGGCTCGTTTATCAGCGCCCGGGCGATCGTCAGGCGCCGCTTCATCCCGCCCGACAGCGGCTCGACCAGGTCCTTGGCGCGGTCCTTGAGCTGCACGAACTCGAGCAGTTCCATCGCCCGCTTGCCGGCTTCCGCGTAGGAAAGGTCGAAGTAGCGGCCGTAGATGATCAGGTTCTCCAGCACGGTCAGCTCGGTGTCGAGCGTGTCCATCTGGGGCACGACGCCAAGGCGCGCTCGGATCTTCGCCCCTGCGCGATCTGGATCGTTGCCAAGCACCGTCAACTCCCCGGCGCTGCGCGGCGAGACGCACGCGATCATGCGCATCGTCGAGGTCTTGCCGGCGCCATTGGGGCCCAGGAAGCCGAAGGATTCACCGGGTGCGACGTCGAAGTCCACGGCGTCGACAGCAGTAAAGGCGGCGAAGCGCTTGGTCAGGCCGCGGGCACGAATTAGCGGTTCGCGAGGGGCGTCAGTCGGGGGCACCGAGGCATGGTAACGGCCGGTCCCGGAGATTGAGGAAAGGCGACGAAATGTGTTACCGTGACGTACACAGTTTCCAGAAAGGCACGACGATGAGCCAGGAGATGGACCAACCAGAGAGCTGGATCCCGGAGCCGGTGCGCGAGCTTATCGACGCAGCGTTGGTGACCGAGCTGACCGCAGTGCGCGCCGATGGGCGGCCGCTGACCTACCCGCTCATCCCGATGTGGGACGGAGCCCGGGTGCTGATGACGTCGAGCATCCTCTTCTCGCGCAAGCTGGAGCACATCAAGGCAAATTCCAGGGTTTCGCTATCGCTCAGCGACCCGGTGGCGCTGGGCGGCCGGACTGCCCGGGCCACGATCCAGGGTGATGCGCGAGTGATCGATGGCGATCCGCACACTGATTGGGAGCGCCTCCTGCCGCTCTGGTCGGCCAAGGAGCCAGTCATCCTCGAGTTCCTCAAGGCACGCGTCGCTTTTCCGCTGTTCTTCGAGCGTTCTGTGATCGAAGTGACGCCGCGCCGTGTCTATTACTGGCCAGACGGCGACACCTCAGTGGCGCCCCAGATGAGCAGCAGCCCGAGCAACCCGAGCAACGCGCAAGGCGCGCCAAGGGCGGCCTGACGATGGACATTCGCGCAGGAGTCTCCATGTTTGACGGCGCCGAGGGCGTGCGCCGGCTGGCCGACTATCCATTCGCCCTCCTGACCTGGGTCGATGACGACGGCTACCCGCTCAGCGCGGCGGTCGAAGCGCGCGTGGACCAGGAGCAGGGGCTGGTCTCGTTCCAACCGCCCGCCGGAGTGGACATTCCGCTGGGCCCGGAGATCAGCCTGACCGGCAGCCACATCCGACCGCAGCCGGGGATGGGCTACGACGAGCGGCGCCACGTGACCGTGTGGGGTCACGCCGGTCATGGCCAGGAAGGCGAGATCCGCTTCGTGCCCTCAGCGGCATGGGGCTGGGACGAGCAGCAGATCCCATTCCCGGAGTACGCCGAGCGCCAGGTGGGCCAGTCACGGCGCTACCTTGCGCGCGTCTCGGCCGAGACCGGCCGGCTGGTGCGGCCGCGCCTGTCGCTGGGCTGGCTGACGCTGCGCGCGACTCGCCTGCCGTTCCTGTCGGCAACGTTCATTCCGGTCGCGATCGGTATTGCCATTGCGGCCGCGCACGGCTCCTTCGACCTGTTCGGCGCACTGCTGACCCTGGTCGGCGCGGCCGCGGTCCACCTGGGCCTGAACGTGGCCAACGACGTCTTCGACTCCCGCCTGGGCGCCGACGAGCGCAACATCAACCCGACCCAGTACAGCGGCGGCTCGCGCGTCATCCAGTACGGACTCGTATCGATCCGGCGCATGGCCGCGATCTCAGTGCTGATGTACGCCGTGGCGATGGGCATCGGGCTCCTCCTGCTCTGGACGCGCTACTCACCGGCACTGCTGGTGATCGGAGTGCTGGGCGTGCTGCTCAGCTTCTTCTACACGGCTCCGCCACTCAAGCTCGTCTACCGCGGGCTGGGCGAGATCACCACCGCCATCGGCTTCGGGCCGCTGATGCTCGTCGGCGCGTACGTGGTCCAGACGCTCGGCGCCCTCCGGCCGGAGCCGTTCGTGGCGTCCATCCCGATCGCGCTGCTGGTGATGCTCATCCTGTACGTGAACGAGGTTCCCGACCGCTCGGGCGATGCGCGCGCCGGCAAGCGCACGCTGCCCGTCCGCCTGCCGCAGGCAGCGGTGATCAACGGCTACGTGCTCGCTGCTGCTGCTGCGTTTGGCACGATTGTTGTCGGCGTTGCCCTGGGCCTGCTGCCCATCCCGGCCCTGCTCACACTTCTCGCCGTGCCACTCGCAGGTCGCGTGCGCGACGGCCTCAACCGCTACTACGAGCAGCCATACGGGCTGATGGCGGTGATGGCGGTCAACATCCGCGTCCACCTGTACGTGGGCATCCTCCTGCTGGCGGCATACGGCGTGGTGATCCTCGCCGCAGCGCTAAACCTGGATGTGCCCCTCTTCGTGCGCCTTCCCTGAGCGCCGCGCCATCGCTGACAATTAGCGGGTGAGGGTTTCCGCAAAGGCTGACTACGCCGTTCGTGCGGCGGCCGAGCTCGCCGCCGCGAGCGGGGTTCGGCCGCTCAAGCGCGACGAGATCTCCACGGCCCAGAAGATCCCGTCCAAGTTCCTCGAGACGATCATGCTCGAGCTCAAGCACGCCGGCATCGTCAAGAGCACGCGCGGCGCGGGCGGCGGCTATGCCCTGGCGCGTCCGGCGGCTGAGATCAGCGTCGCCGACGTGATCCGCGCGGTGGATGGGCCGCTGGCCAACGTGCGCGGCGAACGTGTGGAGACGGTCGAGTACACGGGCTCGGCGCGCGCGCTGCGCGACGTGTGGGTTGCGGTTCGGGCCAGCCTGCGCCGCGTGCTCGAGACGACCAGCCTGCAGGACCTGGTCGAGGACCACCTGCCCGAACGCGTGCGTGAGCTGACGACCGATCCGGAGGCTTGGATCTCGCTCAACCGCAGGCGCCGCCAGCCGGCTGAGGCGGACAGCGCCGGGGACTGAGCCAGGCGCCCCTCATCAGTGCCGCCGGCTGGGTGGGCCGGCATGCCGGCGAGGCCGCCACTCGAAGACGTGCGTTGCGTTGATGTCGCACCACACGAGGCCGGCTTCGTACGGCGGCGACTGGCCCTTGGTCAGCGCGTCGACCCAGCCACGCGACGAACCGGGAAAGCGCGTCGCGAACAGCTCTGGGTAGGTCGCGAGCAGCAGCCGATTCCGTCGCGTCGCGCGCACGACCCAGCACGTCCGAACCGCGTACGGCTGGCCGTTGCCGATCGCTATGCCGCGCGCCTCAGACTCTGCCCGCTTGCGATCAGACGAGCGGATGGACGCGTTGACGTTGCCGAACGTGTTGACGCACTCGATCAGCAGCAACAGTCGCGCGACGTCGTCGATCAGCCCGACATCAGTCGAGCGCCGCGGGTCGTCTGGCTTCGTCGCCAGCTCGTATGTCCGTCGCCGACCGGTCACCCGCCCAGCCGCAGGACCAGCTCCTGGATGCGCAGGTGGCCGGCGTCAGCCGGCTCGTCCATCACGATCCCGGCCGATCTCCAACTTGAAAGGCAGGCCCAACACGAGGGCAATCTGCTGCCATAGCTCCAGCGAGAGCGTTCCCCCGTCGCCTCTCTCAATCGCGCTGATCGTGGACGGCGACACACCAGTGCGTCGGGCGACTACCACCTGCGTCCAACGCCGCCGCTTTCGTGCCCGCCTGATCTTCTGACCCTCGCCGGCCAGCAGTGGGCTGGAGGGCCCGCCTCGCCTGGACTGACAGGCTGGTACGTCTACGAGTCGACACTGCGCCCGCATGATGGGCGCGAGCACTTAGCGAGCCGTTATCGGCCGGTTGGCCATCGCTTGGCCGTGGCCATCGGTCCGGTATCGCCCGCGGACCCTCAATTCAGCGATGGAGGCGCAGCCACGCCCGATTACGACCATCCGCCAAGGCGCTAAGGCAGCGGATCACGCTCGCGCTGTCATGTGGGCGCAGCGGGCGACCGTTCGGCGCAGCGGGGGTTCTAGACCTCCTTGAACTCGCCCTCGACGGCTTCCTCGGCGTCGGCATCGGCGGTCGCGCCGGCCTGCTCGCCACTCGGCTCGCCCTCGGCCGAAGCGCCGTTGCCATCCGGACCGCTCGGGCCCGCCGCCTGGTAGGCAGCGGTAGAGACGCGCTGGAGTGACTCGGCCAGCTCGTTCATGCGCGAGCGCATCGCCTCAAGATCGTCACCCTTGAGCGCCTCACGCAGAGAGCCGACCTTCGACTCGACCTCGGCCCTGTCCTCGGCCGAGACCTTGTCGCCCAGGTCGCGCAGCGTGCGCTCGGCCTGGAAGGCCAGGGCGTCCGCCTGGTTGCGCGTCTCGACCTCGTCGCGCCGCTTGCGGTCCTCCTCGGCATGCTCCTGGGCATCGCGGACCATCTTGTCCACGTCGTCCTTGGAAAGCATCGACGAGGCCGTGATGCGCACGGTCTGCTCGCGACCGGTTGCGCGGTCCTTGGCCTTGACGTCCAGGATGCCGTTGGCGTCGATGTCGAAGGTGACCTCGATCTGGGGCACTCCCCGGGGAGCGGGCGGGATCCCGTCCAGGATGAAGCGGCCCAGCGTCTTGTTGTCCGTGGCCATCTCGCGCTCGCCCTGCAGGACGTGGATCTCGACCTGCGGCTGGCTGTCAGATGCCGTCGAGAAGACCTGCGACTTGCTGGTCGGGATGGTCGTGTTGCGCTCGATCAGCCTGGTCATGACGCCACCGAGCGTTTCGATGCCCAGCGACAGCGGGGTCACGTCCAGCAGCAGCACGTCCTTGACGTCGCCGGCCAGCACGCCGGCCTGGATCGCCGCCCCGATGGCCACGACCTCGTCCGGGTTGACGCCCTTGTGCGGCTCCTTGCCGCCGAACATCTTCTTGACCGCCTCGACCACGGCCGGCATGCGCGTCTGGCCGCCGACGAGGATCACCTCGTCGATGTCCGTCGCCTTCAGGCCGGCATCCTTGAGCGCCGCCTCGACCGGTCCACGGGTGCGGTCGACCAGGTCCGCGACGAGGTCCTCCAGCTTGGCGCGCGAGAGCGTCACCACCAGGTGCTTGGGGTTCTTTTCCGCGTCCACGGTGATGTAGGGCAGGTTGATCTCGGTCGACATCGTCGTGGACAGCTCGATCTTGGCCTTCTCGGCCGCCTCCTTGAGGCGCTGCAGCGCCTGCTGGTCCTTGGACAGGTCGATGCCCTGGTCCTTCTTGAACTCGGTCAGCAGCCAGTCGATGACGCGCTGGTCGAAGTCGTCGCCGCCGAGGTGCGTGTCGCCGTTGGTCGCCTTGACCTCGAACACGCCGTCGCCCAGCTCCAGGATGGAGATGTCGAACGTGCCGCCGCCCAGGTCGTAGACGGCGATCTGCTCGTCCTTCTTCTTGTCCAGGCCGTAGGCCAGCGCCGACGCGGTGGGCTCGTTGATGATGCGCTTGACATCCAGCCCGGCGATGCGCCCGGCGTCCTTGGTTGCCTGGCGCTGGGTGTCATCGAAGTAGGCCGGGACGGTGATTACCGCCTCGGTGATCTTCTCGCCCAGGTACGCCTCGGCGTCTGCCTTGAGCTTCTGCAGGATCATCGCGCTGATCTCCGGCGGCGTGTAGCCGTTGCCGTCCGAAAGCACGACCTTGACGCCGTCGCTCTTGGCGTCCTTCTCAACCTTGTACGGCATCAGCTCGCCGCTGCGCTTGACCTCCGTGTCGTCCCAGCGACGGCCCATGAAGCGCTTGATCGAGTAGACCGTGTTGGCCGGGTTGGTGATCGCCTGGCGCTTGGCCACCTGGCCCACGAGCCGTTCGCCGTTCTTGGTGAACGCTACGACCGACGGAATGGTCCGTCCGCCTTCTGCGCTCGGGATGACGGTCGGCTCGCCGCCCTCCATGACTGCCACGACCGAGTTGGTCGTGCCCAGGTCGATGCCGATTATTCGTCCCATCTCAGTTCATTCCTCCGGAATTGAATTCGCCGTTGCCGGCGCGTGTTTGGTCCTGGTTTTCGGGGCTGCGGGCCACGGCGACCATTGCTGGTCGCAGCACGCGGTCGCGGATGCGGTAGCCGCGCTGAAGCTCAGCGGTGACCGTTCCTTCGGCCACATCCGGCCGGTCCTCGGACACCACTGCCTCGTGCTCGTGCGGGTCGAATGGGCGGCCGACCGCTTCGATCGGCGTCAGGCCCTCAGAGTCGAGCAACAGGCGCAGCTTTCGGTCGATCGCCGCGATGCCCTCAGCCCAGCCCGCGCCGCCCACGTCGGCGGGCATGTTGGCGATGGCGCGATCGAAGTCGTCAGCGATCGTCAGCAGCTTCGAGAGCAGGACCTCGTTGGCAATGCCCGCCATCTGCTCGCGATCCTGCTCGCTGCGCCGGCGATAGTTGGCGAAGTCAGCCGCCGTGCGCTGCCAGCCGGCCTTGTTCTCGGCCGCTTCCTGCTCTGCCGCGACCAGCTGCTGGCGCATCTCGTCCAGCTCGCCGGCAAGAGACTCCGCTGACGTGTCGAGCGCCGCGATGCGCTCCTCGGCGCGCGTGCGCCGACGTTGGTGGTCGTTCATCTGTACATCTGCTCCACGAGCTCATTCATCAGCCCGCTCACGTAGCGAACGGTGCCGATTGCGTGCGGATAGGACATGCGCCGTGGACCGAGCACGCCGACGACGCCCATCGCCCGGCCGGCCTGGCCGTAGCTGGCCAGCACGAGCGAGACGTCCTCCATGTCAGCCACGCTGTTCTCGGCGCCGATCAGCACCTGGACGTCCTGCGCCGCTTCCAGGCGGCCCACAAGTGAGCCCAGGTAGTCGCGGTTCTGGAGTACCGCGAAGACGCGCCGGATCTTCTCGCTCTGGCTGAACTCGGGCGCCTCCAGGACGTTGAGCAGCCCGTCGGAGAACACGTCCTCGATCGACGCCGCGTCGAACTCGCGCATCATCTTCTCGATCCGCTCACCGACGCGAACCATCAGGCGCGGCACATCCGCTTCCTCGCGCAGGCGGGCGACGCGATCGGATGCCTGCGGGGCAGTGAGGCCGGCCAGCTCTCCGTTGAGCAGCCGCGCGACGTCGTCCAGCTCGTCCTGGTCGTAGCTCTCGTCAATCGGCACGAGCTCCTGCTTGACCGAGCCCTCGGCAAGAACCATGACCAGGCTGGCTGTGTGCGTGCTGGTCAGCACCAGGTCCACGTGGCGCAGGCGGCAGGCGATCGGCTTGGCCGGCGTGGCCAGGCCCGCGGCATGGGTTACTGCGGCGATGGTTGCGGCGGCCAGCCGAAACCACTGCTCGCTGGCGAACTCAACCTGGCCGAACTGATGGCGGATCATGAGCCGGTCGACGGGAGCGAGGCTGGAGCGCGGCGCGAGCGACTCGATGTACAGCCGATACCCCGCATCGGTGGGGACACGCCCGGCGCTTGTGTGCGGATGGGTCAGGTAGCCGGCCTGCTCCAGCTCGGCCAGGATGTTGCGCACGGTGGCCGAGGACACGCCGAGGCGATAGCGGTCGACCAGCGTCTGGCTGCCGACCGGCTCGGCGGTGGATACGTATTCCTCGATGACGGCCCGCAGGATCGCCTGTGAACGGGGATCGAGCGGACCGGCCGGTCGCTCCGTGCGGCGCACCATGCTCTGCCCTGACTCCGGTCGGTTAGCACTCTCACTGGCGGAGTGCTAACGACTTGCCTGCATCGTAACGCGAGGCGGATCGTGCGTCAACGCGCGGTGAGCGGCAGTCAGCCGGTGGCCCGTGCCTTGTCGGCCGACAGCTCCTCTGCCGCGGCAGCGGCGGCGCGGCCGATCTCGCGCAAACCGCCGTCGAGGAAGGCCTCGTCCACGTCGAGCGCGGCGCCGAAGCGTCAATTCGCCTCCGAGAAGTGGGCGGCGGTTTCGCGATGAACGGCAAGGCCGGCCTCAGTCAGCTCGAGCGCGAAGGAACGGCCATCCGTAGCCGACCGCTGCCGTCGGGCGTGGCCGCGCTCGGCCATCGCGCGGACGTAGTGCGACATGGTTGTCGGCGGCATGCCCAGCAGCCGAGCAAGCTCCGTCGGCGACTTGGGGCCCAGGTCGAACAGGGCGCTGTAGACGGCGTACTCGTCGGGCGTCAACGGCGCGTCGGCCATGGCCGTGACCAGCAGCTGTTTGACGTGTTGGCCGGTGACGAAGAGCTGCCACAGGAGGGACAGCCCCGATCGTTCTGGCATGGGCCAGATGCTACGACTTGGTAGTTTCTCTGGCCAGCCGCTCAGGCAGGACGGACGGCGCGCGGGCCGTTCTCGCTGGCGATCAGGCGCTCGAACAGCTCGCTGCCCAGTAGGCGGCCGCGGCGGGTGAGCCTGATCCGGCCGCCGTACCGCTCGACAAGGCCGTTCTCGCCGGCCCAGGCGAAGGCCGCGCGGTGAGGCTGGCGCTCGGCCAAGCTTGCCGTCACTCCGAGCGACGTGCGCAGGGCCAGCACGACCGACTCGGCGCGGCCGACATGCACGCCAACGACGGCGGCGGAGCCGGGCGGCAGCGCTGCCCGCGAGCCGTCGGCGGGGGCAAGCGCCGCAAGATAGCCGTCGAGTCGTGCCGCATTCCAGCGCCGCGTCTGAGCTCCATCGAAGGCGTGCGCTCCAGGGCCCACGGCCTCCCACGCAGCGCCACTCCAGTAGGCCAGGTTGTGTCGGCTCGCGCGACCCGGCCGCGCCCAGTTGGAGATCTCGTACCAGCCCAGCCCGGCGCGCGAGAGAAGGTCGTCGGCAACCTCGTAGCAGTCGGCTGCCCGGTCGGCGTCCTGGTCGATCGTCGCTCGCAGGCGCCAGCGCCGAGCTCCGGCGCGGAGCGGCAGGTGGTCGCCCAGCGGCTCGGTCAGCCCCTCCGCGTCAGGATCGTCGAGCGTGAGCGCATAGGCGCTGACGTGCTCCGGAGCGAGCTCGAGCGCGGCATCCAGCGTCCGCCGCCAGGACCGCAGCGACTGGCCGGGAATGTCGTAAAGCAGGTCCAGGCTGACGTTGTCCATGCCCGCCCGGCGCGCCTCGCTCACGGTCGCCGCCACGTCCTGCGGGGCGTGGCGCCGGCCCAGCGTGCGCAGCTCGGCGACCTGGAGGCTCTGCGCGCCGATCGACACGCGATTGACGCCCGCGGCGCGAAACCCGGCCAGATCGCCGCGCTCATCCGGCCCGGGGTTGACCTCGATCGTGACCTCTGCCGCGTGCGCGACGCCGAAGCTCGCGTGGATCTGCGGCCAGCAGCCGCGCAACGTGGTGCGCGGACATGAGCGAGGGAGTGCCGCCGCCCAGGTAGACGGTCGCCAGTGGCGGTCCCGGCGGTGCGGCCGCGCCGCGCAACGTGATCTCCGCAATCAGCGCTTCCACCAGTCGCTCAACCTGGCTAGCCGGCCCGCGGGCGGCGCGGCCGCCATAGACCACGAAGTCGCAGTACGGACAGATTCCGATGCAGAACGGGAAGTGGACGTAGAGCCCGGCAGGAGAACTGCTGCTTGCGCCGGACACGGCACCGGACGCGGTTCCGCTCACCGCTCCACTCAGCCCGCCACTGACCGCGCCGCTCAACGCGCCGGCCCGCTGTCCGTCTCGATGATCTCCCAGCCGGAGGGCGCGATGGACGATCCTTCCAGCACGGCCTCCTCCTCGCGCGTCGTGGAAGCGGTCACCTGGCCCGCGTGCCCAGTGGCGATGAAGATCCCGAAGCGCGTCAGGGCATGGGCCAGGAAGGCCGCGCCGATGCCGGCCGTGGCAACAGTCAGCCAGCCACCGATCAGTCCGGTGAGCAACGCCAGGAGCAGCAGCGCGCGCGGCCGGCCGGGTGCGCCCAGGCGGGTGGCCAGCGCGTAGACCACGGCCTGGAAGCCGATCGCGTATTGGACCGGCCAGTCGTAGAAGAGCAGCAGGCCAAGCAGGATGCCGCGGAAGGCGGCCTCGTCAATGAACGCCGTGGCAATGCTGTTGAGCAGAGCGGCCGGGTAGCGCTGGACGGTGGGCAGGCGCAGGTTCCCGAAGCGCCACCACGCATAGCCGGCGGCATAGGCGGTGCCCAGGATGCCCAGGGCCACGCCAAGAACCAGGACGTTCGCGCGTGGCTCGCCCATCTGCAGGTGGAGCAGCGTCAGCGGCTGCGGGAACAGGAAATACACGGCCAGGACGAGCAGCAGCCCGAGTCCGTACCAGGTCAGCCGGCGCGCCCAGGTCCGCCATCCGCCGACGGCCTCCTCGTCGTCGAAGTCGGCCGCACCGAAGCGACGCGCATCGAAGCGCAGCAGGATGAGCATCCCGGACAGGGCAAGCATGATCAGGAACTCGAGTCCGTCCATCAGCTCAGCTCGACTCGTCCGAGCGCAGCACGGCGAGGAACGCCTCCTGCGGGATCTCCACGTTGCCCACGCGCTTCATGCGCGCCTTGCCCGCCTTCTGCTTCTCGAGCAGCTTGCGCTTGCGTGAGATGTCGCCGCCGTAGCACTTGGCCAGCACGTTCTTGCGCATCGCCCTGATCGTCTCGCGCGCGATGACATTCGACCCGATTGCGGCCTGGACGGGCACCTCGAACATCTGGCGCGGGATGAGCTGGCGCAGGCGATCCACCAGCGCTCGGCCCGTGCTGTGCGACCGCGATCGGTGGGTGATCAGAGACAGTGCGTCAACCGGCTCGCCAGCGACCAGCACGTCGAGCCGAACGAGGTCGCCGTCGCGATAGCCGATCTCCTCGTAGTCGAGCGAGGCGTAGCCCTGCGAGCGGCTCTTGAGCTGATCGAAGAAGTCGACGATCACCTCGCCCAAGGGCAGCTCGAAGGTGAGCAGCACTCGCTCTGCGTCCAGGTAATCCATTGATTGGAAGCTGCCGCGCCGGCCGGTGGCGAGCTCCATCAACGTGCCGATGTAGCTGCTCGGCGTGACAACGCTCGTCTTGACCCACGGTTCGGCGATCGACTCGATGTCTCCGATTGGCGGCAGCTGGGCGGGATTGTCCACGACCACTTCGCCGCGGCCGTTGGTCAGGGTGACGCGGTACTCGACCGAAGGCGCCGATGCGATCAGGTCCAGATCGAACTCGCGCTCCAGCCGCTCCTGGACGATCTCCATGTGCAGCAGGCCCAGGAAGCCGCAGCGGAAGCCAGTGCCCAGCGCGGCCGAGGTTTCCGGCTCGTAGCTGATCGAGGCATCGTTGAGGTGGAGCTTCTCGAGCGCATCACGCAGCTCGCCGAAGTCCTCGCCGCGCAACGGATAGAGGCCGGCGAAGACGAGCGGCTTGGCTGGCTTGTAGCCAGGCAAAGGGCCGGCCGCCGGCCGCACGGACGACGTCATCGTGTCGCCAACCTGGCAGTCGCGGACGCTCTTGAGACCCGTCGCGACATAGCCCACCTCGCCCGGGCCGAGGGTATCGGCCGGCACCAGCTGCGGGCGGAAGACGCCGATCTCGAGGATCTCCGCCTGCGCGCCGCTGGCCATCAGGCGCACCCCGTCATGGTTGTTCAGGCGCCCCTCGAACAACCTGACGTAGGCGACCACGCCCTTGTAGGCGTCGTAGTGCGAATCGAAGATCAGTCCTCTGAGCGGGGCGTCCGCGCTGCCCTTGGGCGGCGGGACACGGTCGACGATTGCCTCGAGCACCTCGGCCACGCCGGTGCCCTCCTTGGCCGACACGAGGAGCACTTCCTCGCGCGGTATGGCGAGCACGTTCTCGAGTTCCTCCAGGACGAGCTCGGGCTGGGCCGAGGGCAGGTCGATCTTGTTGATGACCGGGACGATGGCCAGGCCCTGGGCAAGCGCGAGATGGACGTTGGCCAGCGTCTGCGCCTCTATGCCCTGTGCCGCGTCGACGACCAGGATCGCGCCCTCGCACGCCTGCAGGCTGCGGCTGACCTCGTAGCTGAAGTCGACGTGGCCGGGCGTGTCGATCAGGTTGAGCCCATAGCGCTGGCCGTCGCGCGCGTCGTACTCCAGCCGCACGGCGCGTGCCTTGATCGTGATGCCCTTCTCGCGCTCGAGGTCCATCGAGTCGAGCACCTGGCTCATCATCAGCCGCGACTCGATCGTGTGGGTCAGCTCAATTAGGCGGTCGGCGAGCGTTGACTTGCCATGATCGACATGGGCAATGATGGAAAAGTTGCGCAACCGCGCCTGGGGGATCACCGGGCCGGAAGTATATGAGCGCGCGCCGGGTGCGCCGACGGCAGCGCCAGCTGGGCCCTGTACGTGGCCGTCTATGCTGCCCGGCATGACGGCAAGAGCTGGCCAGCAGGTTCCACTGACGATCGCGATCGCGACCAATGACGGGTGGTCTACCGTCCGCCAGGCCTATGACGCGATCCGCGCCCAGGCGGAAGAGGCGGGCGCGGAGGTCATCCTGGTGGACGGCAGCGGCGGTGCAGCGCCCCAGACTGGAGAGTTGGGTTCGACCACGCGCTGGATCCAGATGCCCGGTTCGGACATTGCCGAGATGCGCGCCCGTGCATATCACGAAGCTCTCGGCGCGCTGGTGGCCATGACCGAGGACCACGTCGAGGGCGCGCCGGACTGGGTTGCGGCCATCCTGCGCGCACATGAAGAGCATCCCGAGGCGGCGGCAGTCGGTGGAGCGGTGCGCAACGGCACGCCCGGCCACATGGTCGACTGGGCCAGCTTCTATGCCGGCCACGCGCCGTTCCTCGAGCCCATGGCAATCGGCCCGGCGGAGTACCTCTCAGGAATCAACGTGTCCTACAAGCGTGAGGCGCTTGTGGCGGCGCTCGATGCGTTGGGCGGCGACCGAGCGATCGAGACGCTGATCAACGATCAGATCAAGGCGACCGGTGGGCTGCTCGTCTCCGACGGCCGGATCATCGTCAGCCACTTCCAGTCGCGCGGCGTGGCCAAAACGTTCCGGCTTCACTTCTACGCCGGCCAGCACTTCGAGGGCACGCGCCGCGCGTCACACAGCGATGCGCCGGCGCGCATCCTGCGCGCCGTGGCCATGCCACTGCCGCGCTCGGCCAAGCGCCTGGTGACTGCCGTGCGCCGCGGCCAGCCCGTCGGCCGCGTCGCGGCGGCCACTCCGGCCATGCTCCTCGTTTCCTACTCGCAGGCACTGGGCGAGATCGTTGGCGTCCTGAGCGGTCCCGGTCGAGCGGCCACCAAGCTGCACTGACGTCTCAGAGGCTGTCGATGATTGCCTCGAGCGCCGGATCCCGCCCGGCGAAGTAGTCGGTCGACAGGACGGGAACGCGGATGTCTGGGTCGATCGTCAGGCGTGGATCGTCAGGCGTGGATTTCTGCCAGTAACGCGTGCTGACGCCTACGTTCATCGGCACGACGTAGTCGGCCAGCCGAATTTGCTGGACGTCATCCCAGAAGTTGAGCCCGCCGCCCATCGGCTCGCCCACGAAGATCGCGCCCGTCGACTGCTCGATCTCGGTCGCCAGGTTCGAGGCCGCCGAGAACGTGAGTCGGTCGGTCATCACGAACAGCCGGCCCGGCCGGTCGATCGCCGGGAGGCGCAGTCGCGTCAGCAGGCCCACGTAGCGGTTGTTGTCACCGCCCGGGTTCTGGCGAAGGTCCAGCACCACCGCATCCACGTCAGGCTCTGCCGCCCTCTCGAAAACGGCCGCCAGGGCCGCATCCTCGATCGCCACCACCTGCTCGTAGCGGATGTAAAGGATGCCTGCGTCGGGCAGGAAATCGGACCAGAACGTAGGGCCGGGATCGGAAAGGTAGAGGGTGTCTACGCGAGCTGGGAGTGAGGGAAGGCCGAAGGCGCCTGCGAAGGCGCGCCACTCGGGGAATGGCACGGGTTGCAGGTCAGTGTCCAGCTCGGCGGAGCCCTCGGCGATGGTCGTGATCGGTACTGGCCCGTCACCGATCAGGCCAAGACCGGTCAGGACGGAGGTGCGCAGTACGAAGATCGGCCGGAAGCCCGGCACGGTGGCCGGTCCGTCGCGCGGCACCAGCGGCTCGATCGCTTCGAGCACGTCTTCGATCGGCCGCCCGTTGAGCGAGATGACGCGCCTTCCCACGAGCTCGCCGTACGGTTCGAGCGCGGCCGTTATGTAGACGCCATCGTCGAATTCGTAGACCTTGATCGGCAGCGCCGGTGCCTCGATGTCTTCTGGCGGCATGGCGAACTGGTGCCCATCCCGGCCATCTCGACTGAGCAGTGCAACCGCCCGCTGCAGGGCGACCTGTGCCTCGAACGCGGACAGCTCCGGCAGCGCGGCGGAGAGCGCCGCGATCTCCGCGCGGAACTGCTCGCGGCTGATGCCGTGGTACGGCTCGGGATGGATCAGCTCGAGGCTGGACAGGAGCTGGTCGAGCGCGGCGCGGGCGAAGTCGATGCGGGTTTGCGGCGGCGACGGAGTCGGGCTCGCAGCCGGCACCTGAGAAGGCGATGCCGTCGCTGGCGCGGCCGATGGCGTGACCGATGGCGTGACCGATGGCGTGACCAGCGACGAGGTCGGCGCCACCGGCGAAGTACAGCCCATGACCAGCACGAGCACGACGGCGAGCGACAACCTCATCCGTGGATACTACCAGTTGGTAGCATCTACCCGGCTGATATTGCTGGTAACATCTCGCGTCGCACGAACACGTACAGATCTCACGTCTCCGACGTGGTCATTTCGAGGTTTTGACTTGCCACACTCCTCCCGCACCTGGACCGGCGCCCGCACCCCGTCCGCGGTCAAGCGCGTCCGCCAGGGCCAGCGCCGCCGCCTCGTCAACCAGCCGCGCCGAACCGCGGCCAAGACGCTCATCGCCAAGGCCATTGGCGTGGCGAACGACGCCGCCATCAACGGCACTGACGCGGCCGAGGTGCAGCAGGCCGTCGAGCGAGCAGTCTCTGCCCTGGACAAGGCGGCCAAGATTGGCGCGATCCATCGCAACGCGGCTGATCGGCGCAAGAGCCGGCTGATGCTCAAGGTCAACGCCACCCTCGGGGGCGAGGTTGCCACCGGTGCCGCGAAGTCGGCTCGCCAGACCGGCAAGGCCGCGGCGGCCAAGCAGGCCAAGGCGCGCATCGCAGCGTCGCGTGCCGTCAAGGCCAAGGGAGCGCAGACGGCCGCAGGCAAGGCGCGCGCAGCCCTCGCGCGCACCTCGCGCGAGACCGTCGCCGAGCAGCCGGTCACGCCGGCCGCAGAGCCCAGTGCAAAGACGGCGACGAAGCCCGCGAGCACCAAGGCGAGCGCCAAGACGAGCGCAAAGTCGAGCGGCAAGAAGCCGGCTGCGACCAAGTCGGCAGCGGCAAAGTCCTCGACGAAGGCCTCCGCCAGCAAGTCGACCGCGGCCAAGAGCGCGGCGAAGTCGACCACCAAGGCAGCGCCGAAGAAGACCTAGCCCTCGCCTCTCCAGTCAGGCGGGTTGCCAGCCAGGCCGTCGTCCACGACGACCGGCAATTCGAGTCGCAGGTCGCCATCCAGCCCGGCGCATGACGTCGAATTCGACGGGGAGTCGGAGCTTTGACCCGAGTCCGCCTCTTGGACCTCGTTTCCACGCGGATTCCGACGCCTGAGCGTGAGTCGGCCGTAGAAGCGAGTCGTCCGGGACGCGCCGGCGCCCGAACTGGGTAGAGCTCCGACCCGGGCGCGGAAATGCCCCGGGCGCGGCATCAAGTCGCCCTAGGTCGAGCCCGTTTCCTCAGTGCGCGGCCGCAGGCGACGGCCGGCGGTGGGCAGCGAGACCGATTTGGGCGGCGAGCTGAAGCTGCGCGCCAGCCCGCCGACCAACGCGCCGCCAACGGTCAGGACGATCAGCCCGGCGCCGGTAACGGCCAGGTCCTGCCAGATGGCAGCCTCAAAGGTCACCGCGTCGGTGATGCCGCGCGAGGCGAGCACTTCGCTTTCGCCGGCATCCACGTAGCGCTGGTAGGCGCATGCCGGACCGGCCGGGCAGCTCATGCTCGTGCCGTCGGGCAGCGCGCCGCTGTCGCCGTAGACGAAGACCAGCCGGATGACAACGTAGATCAACGCGAGCGAGATGCCGGTCACCAATCCGGCGTAGCCGGCGTTGAGCAGCACCTTGGCGCGCGGGCGCCAGCGGTCTGCGCGGACGTTGGCGTAGGCGCCGATCACGGCACCCATCAGCGGCGCGAGGATGAAGACGATCGTCTGCACCGGGATGATCAGCTCGAAGGCGATGGCCAGAACGAGCGCCGCGCCCACACCGACCCACGCGCCGAAAACGGCGCCCTCATCGACCAGCCGGGAGATCACCTGGAGCGGGCCAGCGCCGCCGCGCCCGGGTAGCGCGCCGACGACCCCAGCTCGGACTCGATGCGCAGCAGGCGGTTGTACTTGGCCACGCGCTCTGAGCGGGACGGGGCGCCGCTCTTGATCTGGCCGGCGCCCGTCGCCACGGCGAGATCGGCAATAGTCGTGTCCTCTGTCTCGCCGCTGCGGTGGCTGATCACCGCTCCCCAGCCGTTGCGCTGGGCAAGCTCGATCGTGGCCAGCGTCTCCGACAGAGTGCCGATCTGGTTGAGCTTGACCAGCACAGCGTTAGCGGAATGCTCGTCAATGCCACGCTGCACGCGCTCAGGATTGGTTACCAGCAGGTCATCGCCCACGAGCTGGACGCGCGACCCCAGGCGCCGGTTCAGCTCAGCCCAGCCGGCCCAGTCATCCTCGGCCAGGCCGTCCTCTAGCGAGACGAGCGGGTATCGGTCGGCCCAGTCGGCCCAGAAGTCGATCAGCTCACCGGTGCGCATGGTGCGCCCTTCGCGCGCCAGGCGGTAGGTCAGCTCGCCGTTCGAATCGGCCGGCGTGTCCAGGTCGACCAGCTCGCTGACCGCCGGATCGAGCGCAATGGCGACGTCCTCACCCGGCCGGTAGCCGCCGCGCTCGATGGCGCGCAGCACCAGATCGATCGCCGCCTGGTTGGAATCGAGTGACGGCGCGAACCCACCCTCGTCACCCTGGCCGGTGGCAAGTCCGCGATCGTGCAGCTCAGCCTTGAGAGCGTGGAAGATTTCCGCTCCGGCGCGGACGGCCTCGCTGTACGTTGGCGCGCCGATGGGCGCGACCATGAACTCCTGGAAGTCCGTCGAATCGAGCGCATGCTTGCCGCCGTTCAGGATGTTGAACATGGGCACGGGCAGCGTCGTGGCACGTACCCCGCCCAGGTAGCGGTAGAGCGGCATGCCGTACGCGGCGGCGACAGCGTGAGCGCATGCGAGCGAAACGCCCAGGATCGCGTTGGCGCCCAGCCGGCTCTTGTTGGGCGTCCCGTCCAGGTCGATCATCAGCTGGTCGACCTGCTGCTGCTCGGCCGCGTCCTGATCGACCAGCGCCGGACCGATCGTCTCGAGCACGTTGATCACGGCCTGGCGGACACCCTTGCCGCCGAAGCGATCCTTCTCTCCGTCGCGCAGCTCGACCGCCTCGTGGGCACCAGTGGAGGCGCCCGACGGCACCGCCGCGCGGCCGACTGCGCCCGAGTCGAGCACGACGACGGCCTCCAGCGTGGGGTTGCCGCGCGAATCGAGGATCTCGTGCGCGTCGATGAGCTCGATCGTGGTCATGCGACCGCCGCCGGCACCTTGGACCTGGACTTCCTGGTCGGGCGGTCGAGCAGCACGCTTATGCCGGGCAGCTCGCGACCCTCCAGGAACTCGAGCGACGCGCCGCCACCGGTGGAGATGTGCGTCATCTTCGAGGTCACGCCAAGCTCCTCGAGCGCGGCCACGGAATCGCCGCCACCAACGACCACGGTCACGCCTGACTCCGCGCGCGTGGCGAGCAGCCGCGCGATGGCGCGCGTGCCGTCACCGAAGGTGGGCACCTCGAAGACGCCCAGCGGCCCGTTCCAGAAGACGGTCTTGGCCGACTCGAGTGCCTCCTTGAACGCTTCCGTCGTCTGCGGCCCGATGTCCACCGCCGACCAGGAATTCGGGATCTTGTTGACCGGCACGACCTTGTGCTCAGCGCCGCGCGTGACCTCCTTGGCCACGACCACGTCAGTGGGCAGCACGAACTTCACGCCGCGCTTGTCCGCCTTGTCCAGGATCTTGCGCGCGTCGTCGACGAGGTCGCGCTCGAGCAGGCTCTTGCCGACCGTGTTGCCCTGGGCGACGAGGAAGGTGTTGGCCATGCCGCCCCCGATCAGGAACGAGTCCACCTTGCCCATCAGGTTGTTGAGCACGCCCAGCTTGCCGGACACCTTGGCGCCACCGATCACGGCGGCGAACGGGTGGGCGACCTTGTCCAGCAGCGACGAAAGAGCCGTGATCTCTGCCTCCATCAGCAGGCCGGCATAGGCGGGCAGGTGCTCGGCAATGCCGACCGTCGAGGCGTGCGCGCGATGCGCCGTGCCGAACGCGTCATTGACGTACAACTCGCCATACGACGCGAGCGTCTTGGCGTACTCGGGATCGTTGGCCTCCTCCTGGGGATGGAAGCGAAGGTTCTCGAGCATCAGCACCTGGCCGGGCTTGAGCCGCGCGACAGCGTCCCGCGTGCCGATTCCCAGCGGATCACCGGTGATCGGCACGTTCATGCGCATCAGCGTGCTCAGCCACTGGGCAACGGGGCGCAGGCGGGCCGATTCGACGACCTTGCCCTTGGGGCGGCCAAGGTGGCTCATCAGCACCACGGCTGCGCCGTGTTCGAGCAGGTGGCGGATCGTGGGCAACGCGGCGCGAATGCGCGAGTCGTCCTTGACCTTGCCGTCCTCGATCGGGACGTTGAAATCGACGCGCACGATGACGCGCTTGCCCTGCGGGTCGAAGTCGCGGACGGTCAGCTTTTCCATGGCATGGCTCTCAATCTGGACGGGAGGCGGCTGTCGGGCAGCGCGTGGATGGCGAGGTCAGGAAGAAGCGGCCGAGGTCGTCTCCATCGGACGGTCAGCCGAGAGGCGCTCGCCCACGAACGCGACGAGGTCGGCGATCCGGCTGGCATAGCCCCATTCGTTGTCGTACCACGAGATGACCTTGACCATGTCTCCCAGCACGATGGTGTCCATCGCACTGACGATGGTCGAGTGGTCATCGCCGCGCATGTCGGACGAGACGAGCGGTTCGTCGGTGTAGGCCATGATGCCCTTCAGCTCGCCGGCGGCGGCCTTTTCGAACGCCGCGTTGACCTCCTCGGTCGTCACCTCGCGGGACAGTACGGCAGTGAAGTCGACGACTGACACGGTCGCCGTGGGGACACGGAAAGCCATCCCCGTGAAGCGTCCCTTGAGCTCGGGGATTACCAGCGCGACCGCCTTCGCGGCACCGGTCGGCGATGGCACGATGTTCTGCGCCGCGGCGCGCGCATCTCGCGGGTCCTTGGCCGCCACGTCCAGCAGGCGCTGCGAGTTGGTGTAGGCGTGGACCGTGGTCAGGAAGCCCTTCTCGATGCCGAACGTGTCGTTGAGCACCTTGGCCACCGGCGCCAGCCCGTTCGTGGTGCAGCTGGCGTTGCTGATCATGTCGTGCTTCGCGGAGTCGTACATCTCCTCGTTCACGCCGAGCACGATCGTGATGTCCTCGTTCTTGGCCGGGGCGCTGATGATCACCTTGCGCGCGCCGGCGTCAATGTGCGCACGGGCCTTCGTCGCATCTGTGAAGAAGCCGGTCGACTCGACCACGATGTCGACGCCAAGCTCCTTCCACGGCAGCGCCGCCGGATCCTTCTCGCTGAAAACCTTGATCTCGTGGCCGTCCACGATCAGCGCATCGTCCGTGTGGTCGACGGTCCCCGCGAAGCGCCCGTAGGTTGAGTCGTAGCGGAACAGATGGGCGTTCATGGCCGTGTCGACGAGATCGTTGATGGCCACGACCTCAACGTCCTTGGCCCGCTCGAGGATGGCCTTCAGTGACTGGCGGCCAATGCGCCCGAAGCCGTTGATTGCGACACGGACTGTCATGGCGAACTCCTTCGATTAGATGTCGCCACCATCGTCGGCGGCTGAGCGCAGATCGGAGAGCGCCACCTGGCCCGGCTCCGTTGCGCGCGGATTGATGCGTCTATCTTCGCCCACCGCGGCAAGGTTGACGAGTGACAGGCCTCCGACGAGGCCGACATCGTCGCCCAGCGCGGCTGGCACGATCTCGACGCGCTGCGCCTGGCGCCGGTAGGCGTGGTCGCGCACGGCCTCGCGAGCAGGGCCCAGCAGCCGGTCGGACTGGCCGGCCGCGATGCTGCCCCCGACCACGATCCGCTGCGGATTGAACACGTCGACCATGGTCACGACCGCCTCCGCAAAGGCACGCCGGGCACGCTCCATGATCCGCGCCGCTGCCGCGTCGCCCCTCTCCTCGAGCTCGGCCACCTGGCGCGCGTCGATCTCGCCCAGTCCTTCCTCGCGTGCCGCACGGGCAATGCCCGTGCCCGACGCCAGTGCCTCCAGGTGACCGCGCGCGCCGCACCCGCAGGGCGGGCCGTCGATATCGACCAGCAGGTGACCCAGCTCACCGGCCAGCCCATCGGCACCCAGCATCAGCCGTCCTCCGCTGACCACGGCGCCCCCCACGCCGGTTGAGACGGTCAGGTAGATGTAGTCGGTCAGCCCGATCGCGGCGCCGTAGTCACCCTCGCCCAGCGCCGCGACGTGGACGTCCAGCCCGATCGCGAAGGGCAGCTCGAGCGCCTCGGAGATGCGCGGCCCGAGCGGGTAGTCCCACAGGCTGCGGTCCATGTTCGGTGGGTCGAGCAGCGTGCCGCTCGTGGCGTCCAGCGGGCCGGGGGCCGAGATTCCGATCGCCGCCGCGGCTGGCGCCCCTTCCGCCAGCGCCTCGTCGCGTGATGAGCGGAGCTGCTCGACGCAGCGGGCAAGGATCTCGTCTGCGTTGCGCGGCGTGCGCGACGCGTGGCGTGCCATGACGCTGCCGTCGGCAAGCGTCAGTGCGGTGCGCAGCTGGGTCCCACCCAGGTCGAGCGCCAGGACGGCGGCGGGCCTCAACAAAAGAAGAAGGGGCCTCGGCTCGCGCCGAGACCCCTTCCCTCCCTCTTCTTTAGCGCCGATTAGGCGCCGATGCGGAAGACGCTGTTACCGCACTTGGGGCAAGTGCCCTTCGTGGCCGGCTTGCCGTTCTTCATGGTGATCTTCTGCGGGTTCTGAATCTCGACCTTCATCTTGTCCCGCACGCAGTAGGCTTCAGCCACCTGTCCTCCTTTTCCTTGCTAGTTCTCACTCACGAGCGCTGTTCGACGCTGTTGCGCCGATCGTGCTCACGCTCAGGATGCCACGCCGGGCACCCACAGCGAAGGCCGCCAATGCAACGCTCCTTGTGCGCGCATGGCTTCATCCATGTCGGCCAGCAGGCGAAGTGCCTCCAGGCCGGTCTCGATACAGGCCGATTCGGCCTGCTCCTTCTGAGCGCCCTGCACGAAAGCGCCACTCACACGCTGAGCGTACGCCGTGCAGACGACTCCTGCGCGGCATTTTGCCAATCCCGCAAGCACGAGCAGTGCCGACGCTTCCATCTCGAAATTGACCACCCCCTGCCGGGTCATCTCGTCGGCGAGGTCCGGGAATCTGATGGGAAGCTGGGGAATCGGTCGTCCCTGGGCGCCATAGAAGCCCGGAGCGGTCGCCGTGATGCCCACGTGCGCCTTGTGGCCCAGGCTGTGCGCGGCTTCCACGAGGGCGGCCACGGCCGAGTAGTCGGCAACCGCCGGAAAGCCCTCGTGGACGAAGTACTTGGTCGTGGATTCGAGGCGCACGGCGCCCGATGAGATGACCAGTTCGCCCAGGCCGATATCGTCGCGCAGCACGCCGCACGACCCGATGCGGATGAAAGTAGGCCTGGTCGTGATGGCCAAAATCTCGGCCAGCACGATCTCGACGTTGTCCGTGCCGATGCCGGTCGAGACCACGGACACGCGCAGGCCCTTGTAGGTGCCGGTCGCGCTGGCGAACTCGCGGTGTCGTCTCTGGAACTCCACCTCGTCGAAGCGCGCGGCGACCTTGGCCGTGCGGTCCTGGTCGCCGGGCAACAGGATGTACTCGGCCAGCTCGCCCGGGCCAAGGTCGATGTGGTACTGGCGGTCACTGTCGGGCAGGGCAACAAGGCGATCGGCGTCGGGCACGCTCTGACGATAGGCGTGTGCTCAGCCGAGCGTCAACCGACGGCGCACCGCCACGAACATCTTTCTGAGCGCGAGCGCGACGGCGCGGGTCGAGCGCCAGGGCCGCTGCGCAGAGCGTCGCGGCGATGACGAGCACGGCCAGCGCGACCAGCTCGGCCCGCACGTGCCCGGCCGCGGGCAGCATTTCGGTCGCCGCCGGGCGTGCGCTGGCGGCAGGCTCGGCAGAGGGGGCGCCGGCCGAGCCTGGGCCCGTGCCGGTGCTGCCACTGCTGCCGCTGCCCTTGTCGAGACGCGACAGCCGCGCCGCGTCGCTGACGACGACCTGGATGACGCCGCGACCATCACGCTCGACGGTCCCGCTGGCGTTGACGATGTCGCCCCGCGTGACAGACGCCGCCAGTGCGGCCGCGGAACCGGCCAGGCGCACCACGCCCGAGGCCGAGCCGTCGTCAATGGTCAGCAGCGGGCCGGCCGTGGCCGTCACGGCGCCGCCCACCGTCACCAGGGCGCCTTCGTGGCGAGCAAGATCGACGAGCGCCACTGTCCGCCCGGGGCCGGCAGCGCCGCCCGTGCCCGGGCCGGGACTGTTGCCCGGCGAGGCGCTCGAGCCGCTTCCCGTGGGGGCGCCGTGTGAGGCGCCCGGATCGCCCGTCGCCCCCGGGCGCGCCGGCGAAGCGGATGCGCCGGGACCAGCAGCGGCGCCCAGCCGGATGTCAGCGGCTGAGCGGGGCACGATCGACAGGCGCTGGTCGGAAGCCGTGGGATAGGCTCGCTTGACGATGCCGGTCACGGTCGCCGCGCTGCCCTCAGCCAGCGCCGTAGATGGAATCGCCGACCGGGCCACGCCGCTGATGGGGATCGTGCCGCCGCCCACAACTAGCTCGGCACGCCACGCATCGCCGTCGCGCAGGACTGACTCGACGCGGCCGCTGACGGTCACCAGCCGCCATTCGAGCGCAGCCGCCAGTGGCGATCCGCCGACCGCAAGCGGCGTGGCAGCGGCCTGTCCCGTGACGTTGATCGTGGTCGCGCTGAGCGACGGCGCACCGTAGTAGGTCGTCATCTCGCCGCTGACGCGCACTCGCTGGCCCACCTGCACGCTCGCACCGCTTGGCAGCCTGATCATCACCGCCGCCGTGGAGTCCTGGATGGTGATCCGCTCGGCGCTGCTGTCGAGCAGGCCCGGCCGCGCAGTGACGGAGCCTTCGACGGTCACGTCCTGGCCCTGGCGGCGGAGCGCGTCAGCGATGCTGACGGCCGACGGCTGCGCGGAGCCGGATGGCCGCGGCGTCGCGGACCCCGAGGGCCTCGGCGTCGTGCCTGGCCGGGGCGTGGACGTAGGACGTGGCGTGGCCGAGGGGCGTGGCGTGGCGCTCGGTCGGGGCGTGGCTGTGGGCCGCGGGGTCGGCTGAGGCGGTTCGCTGAGAACTCGGACGTCGGCGCGTGCCCTTGGCCACATTCGGTACAGGCCCAGGCGGTCGCCCACGATGCCCGTTACCTCCAACCGCTGGCCCGCGCTGAAGTCGGACGCTGCCACGCCGAGCGGTGCGTGGAAGAACACGCGGCCTTCGCCTGAGGCATCCTCGACGATCAGCGTCAGGCTGCCCGTCGTGCTCGACTCGATGCGCGCCACTTCGGCCGCAAGGCGTGCCAGGGTGCCCTCGTTCGACTCCGCCAGCCCGGCCACGCTGACGACTCTCGGCGATCGGGACGGGGCCCGAACCGACGACTCGCAGATCTCCGGCCCGACGCGCAGCTCCAGGTTGCCGTACGGCGCGGCGAGCTCACCAGTGGCCTCGACGATCTGCCCGATTGCCGGGCGGGCGGTGACGGGATCGGCGAGCCTGACCAGGATGCCGGCGCCCTCGTCCTGGATGGCGATCGTCGCGTCACCCAGCAGCACGCCCGCCGCGCTGGTGACCGTGCCGCGGACCCGGACCTCGCTGCCGATCGGCCGCAGACGGGCGTACGCGATCGAGATCACCGGTGACGGAGAGGGCGACAGCGTCGGGCTTGGCGAGGCGGTCGGCGCTGGCGAGGCGGTCGGCGCTGGCGAGGCGGTCGGCGCTGGCGAGGCCGTGGGCGCTGGCGTCGGGGTCGGCGGCGGGATCGGCGTCGGGATCTGGGTAGGGATGGGCGTGGGCGCCATGGTCGGCGGCGGCGTGGCTGGCAGCTCGAGCAGGGTCAGGTCAGCCAGCGAGCGCATGATCAGCCGATAGCCCAGCCCGTCAGCGGTGACGTCGCGCTGGCTCACGACGCCCACAACGCGGACGCGTGAGCCCCAGACGAACGCAGTCGCGCCAACGCCGCTCAGCGGAGGAGCTATGACGGCAAGGGCCGCCGTGCCGTCGTCAACGAAAGCGAGCAGGCCCTCCTCTGAGGCGCTGGCCGGACCCGCGACGCGGCCCTCGACGGCGACGAGGCGGCCCTCGAACGGCTCGCACGCGAGCACGGCCGCCACCAGAACGGGCAGCTGGAGGGACCCGGCCCCATCCGCAACGAGGTCCGCGCCAGTCTGTGCGTGCAGCGTGACCTGACCCAACCGCGACTCGATTGTCCCGGTCGCGACCAGGTCCGTGCCCATGGCGACTGCCGGCCACACGCCGTCCTCCACGAACAGCGCGATACCGGCCGTCTCGTCCTCAATGAAAGCGCCGTGGCCGTTTTCCAGAAGTCCAACCGGCGTCGTCAGGCGGCCGCGCACGGTAGCGGTGGAGCCGATCGGAAACGATCGCGCCTGGATCACGGTGAGTGGCGCGACGGTCGGCGCCGCGGTCGGCGTCGCGACGGGCGTGGCGCTCGGTAGCGGCGAAGGCACCTGGCTGGGATCCGGCGTTGCACTGAACGATGCGCCGGCCGACGGAGACGGGGTCGACGTCTGGCCGGGGGTCGGTTCGTCGGTGGGCGTGGGAGTCGGGCTTGGGGTGGGGGTGGGGGTCGGCGGCGAAGTCGGCGTGGGCGTGGGTATCGGATCGGGGCTTGCCGTCGGCTGCTCCGTCGGAAGATCGGTGGGGCAGGGCGTCTCCATGGTCGTGGGATCCGCGGTCTGCGTGCCGGGCACGGTGCCGGTCGGCCCTGGCGTGGTGGTCGCACCGGGAGTGGCTGTCGCGCCCGGCGCAGGGACCGGTGCCGACGACACCGATTGGGCGACCGGAGCCGGCTCGATACGCGTGTCGGCAGAGTTGTCATTGGTATCTATCGCGTTGCCCGCGGTGCCACCCGGCCTGCGCTCCAGGCTCGCACCGGCGGCGGGAGGCGCGCCTGGTGTGCCTTCGACGAACGAGCTCGCGGCGTCTCCCCAGCTGAGCGAGTCGAGCACCGCGCCGCCGGTCAGCGCGCGCAGCACGAGACTGCCTCCGGTCGCCGCGAACCCGCCCGAATAGAGGCCGTCCGCGGCCGCGGCCCACGTGCCGGCCGAGTTTGCGAGCAGAACGTGGCCGTGGGCAGGGATGGTCAGCGACGTCCACGATTGCTTGCGCGAGACGGTCGAGCCGGACGCGGTGACGTAGACGAGCTCCAGCCCGCCCAGGTCCAGTGCCACGGCTGATGCGTTGTAGATCTCGACGAATTCGTCCGACGCGCTCGCCCCGCCGGTTGACACCTCCGACACGAGCAGGTCCGCCGAGATGGGCCAGGTCGCCTGTTGGGCCAGCGCCAGGGGCCTGCCCTCCACGTCAGTCAACGGACCGGACGCAGGGCGAAGCCCCACTCCAATCAGGCCGGCGAGGGCCACCACCAGGCCCAGGTGAAACAGGCGATCGACGCGCGCGTTCGACATTCCGAAACTTCCCACTTCCACGCGGGGCGGGCCGGACGGCGGTCAGGACCGAGTCTGGAGCCGGGCGCTCTACGGCCGATTGGCTGGCGCTTAACTCGCGCTTTTTCGACGCGAGCGGGCGAGCCGAGGTCATGCGCTACAATTCAGTGCCGCCCCGTCACCCGATCAAGGAGCACCCTGTTGGCCCGCGCCAAGAACACCTCACGATCAGAAGCCAGGCGCCGTACGCGTGAGCTGACTCGCGCCGAGCTCGCGGAAGACGAGCTGGACGACTCGGCCGAATTCGCCGACGACAGTGCTGCGCCGGCCGCGCCCACTGAGCGGCCGAAGTTGTTCAAGTTGCCCAACGTGCGCGAGGACCTCAAGGCGCTCCCGCAGATGTTCCGTACCAGGCGCCTGCTGTGGGTGCCGCTCGTCCTGCTCGTGGTCGGCCTGGCACTGACGCTGGCCATTCCCGGCCTGGCACCCGAAGTCGCCAGCATCGCCGGCATCTTCGTCCAGTTCTTCTTCGTCCCGCCGGCACTCTTCACGTTCTTCCTGGCCGGCTTCTTCGCTCCGCGAGCCTCGTACATGGTCGGCTTCATCTACGGCCTGCTGGCGGGACTGATGTGGGCCCTGGTGATCCTTGGCCCGGGCCTTGGTGAGACCGGCGCACCGGCCGTCGACGCCAGCACCGGCCCAGTCTTCATCGTCCTGAACATGCTCGTGATCGGAACCCTGTACGGCACCCTCGCCGCCGCCTTTGCGGCCTGGTACCGCGACTTCCTGCGCGGCATGCAGGAGCGCGGCAAGACTCGCCGTGCCGACCAGGAGGCCAAGCTGCGCGCGCAGCGCCGCGACAACCGCCAGGAGGCGCGCCGGGTCGCCAAGCGCACCTAGCGCGCCGCGTTCAGCTTCAGCTCAGGCGGCGCATCCCGGCGTGGCCCATGTGGCGCACGCCGCTGGGCTGGGTGGGCCCGCCAGCCGGTCGTGCCACCTCGGCCAGTGACTCGACTCGATCGGCGATCACGTTGACCACGTCCGACGCGCGCTCGAGACGCCCTTCCACGTAGAGCAGAGCGTGGCGCCGCACGGTGCGCCGATAACGCGCCCAGGTATCCGGCCACATGGTCACGTTGACCATGCCCGTCTCATCCTCCAGGGCCAGGAAGACCGTGCCGCGTGCGGTCATGGGGTGCTGTCGCGTCACTACCAGGCCGCCGATGCGCACCCGGCCCGGCTTCGCGTCGGCGAGCGCGCCGGCGGTCAGGACGCCCAGGCTGTCGAGCGCCGGCCGGAATAGCTCGATCACCTGCCGGCGCGCGTCGAGCGACAGGATCGCGTACGCGTCGCCCAGCCGCTCGAGCTCCGTTGGCGGCGGCAGGTCTGGCGCATCTGTGGGCGGCAGGCGCAGGTCGAGCGGTCGGACCCCGCGTGTGCGCGTACCACGGCTGGCACGCGCTACCTCCTTCAGCTGCCACAGCAGGCTGCGCCGCGGCTCGCCCAGCGAATCGAGCGCGCCGGCCCGGATGAGCCGGGCCATGACCTCCTCGGCAAGATCCGTGCGCGCGGCCAGGTCGGCCAGTGAGCGGAACGGGCCGCGTGCGCTGATCTCCGTGTCGAGCGCCTCGCCCTCTGTCTCGCCGATGCCCTTGACGAGATGCAGGCCAAGGCGGATGCCGTAGGCCGTCGCGCTCTGGGCCGACCAGTAGGCGCGCGACTCGTCGCTGGGCACGACGCAGCCCGAGGAGCGGACGACCTCCGGCCGGCGCTCGATGCCACAGCCCTCGGGCAGAGGCTCGCCCGGCGCGCCGACCCACTCGGTAGTGCTCAGGTAGCGGCTGCGGTTGACGTCAACGGGAGCACGCATACGCCATGGCGCTTGGCATCATTGATCAGCACCTCGATCGGGTAGAAGCCCATTGGCTGGGCGTTGATCAGCCCGGTCACGAACTGGGCCGGATAGAAAAGCTTGAGGAACGCGCTCTCGTAGGCGGTCCGCGCGAACGCTGCCGCGTGGCTCTTGTTGAAGCCGAAGCTGGCGAATGCCGCGACCTGGCGGAAGAGCTCCTCCGCCTGCTCGCTGGTCAGGCCGTTGCGGGCCATGCAGCCGTCCACGAACTGGGCGTGCAGCTTCTCCATCTCGCGGCTCGAGCGCCATGTGCCCATCGCCCGCCTGAAGCCGTCCGACTCGGCCGCGCTGAAGCCGGCCACGTCGATGGCGATCTTCATCACCTGCTCCTGGTAGAGGATCACGCCCATCGTCTCCTCGAGCGCCGGCTGGAGACTCGGATGGAGGTAGGTCACCTCTTCCTTGCCCTGGCGCCGGCGCAGGTAGGGGTGGACCGCGTTGCCCTGGATGGGTCCGGGCCGGATGATCGCCACCTCCACGACCAGGTCGTCCAGGTTCTCCGGCCGCGATCGAGGCAGGGTCTGCATCTGTGCGCGCGACTCGATCTGGAAGACGCCCACCGTGTCCGCCGCCTGGATCATTCGGAAGACGTCGGGGATGTCCTCTGGCAGCCGGTCGAGATCAACCACGACCGAGCAGTCGGCGGTGATGTCGCGCAATGCGTCATCTATCGAGGACAGCATCCGCAGCCCCAGCAGGTCCAACTTGATGAGCTTGATGGTCTCGATGTCGCGTTTGTCGTATTGCACCACGACACGCCCGGGCATCGTCGCTCTTTCAAGCGGCGCGATGTCGATCAACGGTGCCTGCGTGACGAGCATGCCGCCCGTGTGAATGGACAGATGTCGTGGAAAGCCGTCGATGCGCGCCGTCAGCTCCAGCCACCGATCCCACGGGCTCAGCCCGATCGTCGACCGGAGGTCCCTCCCGCTATGGCCGCCGATTGCGCCCCCATGCTTGTCTTCCGCATAAGGTTGGCGATAACGACCGATTTCGACCGGTTGGGACGCTCCGGTGAGGCCTTCTGTGCTCGCACTGAGCGTGGAATCGCCTGCTTCCGACACGGCCGCGGCCCGATATCCACCTCGTTCCCCAAGGTTCAACAATGCGGGCGAAATCGGGACCGATAAGGCGGGCGGGCGGTAGTCGTCGGCGGGACCAGGGGGATCGGCAGGCTCGAAATCCGGGTCCAGCCGGCGCGGCGGACGTTCGAGCGGCGGATGCGTCTCGGCCACCCGGCCGTGCTCCAGCTCGCCGCGCAGCCAGCGCACGCTGACCGGCGTGTCACCCGGGCCGCCCTCGTCATCGGAGAGGCTGCGACCACTCGCCTGCAGCGTGCGTGCCGGCGGCTTGAGCCGGCCCATGTGGTCGACCAGGCCGCGCGCCCGGGCTATGTCGGCCGAGGGATCGCCGCCCGCGCCCGCGCCGACGCCCGCTACGCCCTCCGCGCCGACGCCCGGCTCGCCGTCCGCCGACGCGCCGAAGAACTCGGCGAAGCCACCCTCCGCTTCCAGGTCGCGCCGGACCATGACCGAGTCGTACGTCTCGAGCGCCTTCGCCACGCGGTCGACCAGCGGGCGCGGAAAGCCCAGCGCGTAGCCCACCTCGCGCACGGCGGACCGCGCCCGGTACGTGACGAGGTTGCAGACCATGCCCGTGTGCTCGGCGCCGTAGCGGTCGTAGACGTACTGGATGACCTCCTCGCGGCGCGACGAGGCGAAGTCGATGTCCACGTCCGGGTAAGTGGTGCGGCCCTCGTTGATGAAGCGCTCGAAGAGCAGCCGGTGGCGGATGGGATCGACGCGGGTGATGCCGAGCACGTAGGCGACGATCGAATCACCGGCACTCCCGCGGCCCTGGGCCGGGATGCCACGTTCGCGACAGAAACGCATGATGTCCCAGCAGATCAGGAAGAACTCGGCCAGACCGGTGCGCTCGATGACCTCCAGCTCATGGGCGAGCTGCTTCACCACCGCGGGCCGAAGCGGTATGTAGCGTCGCCGCATGCCCTCGTGGGAGAGCGCCTCGAGGTACGAGAAGGCCGTCTCGCCCGACGGCACAGGGAAGCCCGGGAAGCGGTACTGCTCGAAATCGAAGTTGACCGAGCACCTGCTCGCCAGCTCGCCCGCGTTGCGCATGCCCTCCGCCCACGCACGCGCGACCCGCTCGCCGAGCGCGCCGGTGCCCGGCGGCAGTGCCGCGATCTGGGCCTCGTCCTTGAGGTGGTACTCGCCGTTCGGCCGGCGCAGGTGGGCACTCTGCTCGAGCGACCTGCCGTGCCGGATGCACACCAGCACGTCCTGCAGCTCGCGGCCCTCCGGACGTGCGTAGTGGGCATCGTTGGTCACCAGCACGGGCAGCTCCAGCTCGTCGGCCACGGCCACGCTCTGCGTGACCAGCCAGTCGTCGTCCGGCAGCAGGTGGTGCTGGAGCTCGACGTAGAAGCCATCCGCGCCGAACAGCCCGGCCAAACCTCGAGCCGCGTGCAGCGCACCATCCCGGTCGCCGGCCAACAGGCGCCGGGCAATCTCCCCGTGCCGGCAACCGGAAAGCGCTACCAGCCCTTCCGTGTTCGCCGCCAGCAGCTGGTGAGTGAAGCGCGGCGCGCCCTTCGTGCCGGCCAGGTGCGCGCCACTGGCCAGCCGGCACAGGCTGCGGTAGCCGATCATGTCGCGCGCCAGGAGGACCAGGTGCGGGCCCATCTCGCGCGGCCGGACGCCGCGCAGGTCCTCGCGCCGCGGCGTGCGATGGCCGGGCGGCCGGAGGCGCTCGATCGGCGGACGGACCACCCGGCCTTCAGTCGGAGCCTCTGCCAGGTCCAGGCCGAGCGCCTGGGGCGGGCCGGTCTCGTCATCCGACTCTCGTGCCGCAGTCCTGCGCCGGGGCTTCCGCCGGCGGCGCGGCACGACCAGCCCGAGCGGATCCGGGACGATCGAATCGAGCAGCTCGATCTCCATGCCCACGATCGGCCGCAGGCCGGCATCCCGAGCTGCGCTTGCAAAGCGCACCGCGCCATAGAGGCCCTGGTGATCGGTCGCGGCCAGCGCCGTGAGACCAAGCTCGACTGCCCGCTCGACCAGGTCATCCACCGGCGAGGCCCCGTCGAGGAAGGAAAAGTTGGTGTGGCAGTGCAGTTCGGCGAAGCTGGCCATCCAGCCGATATTAGAACGTTTGTTCTACTACTTCCAGAGGTCGGGCCCACGCCTGCCGGCCGCCCGTGATTACATAGCCGGGCATGTCCAGCCCACGCCCATCGGCCTCCCGAGCGCTCGTCGTGCTGGTCATCGCGCTCGCGCTGGTGACGGCCACGACCCTCGTCGTGCTCGGGCTGGGCGGCCCGGGCACAGGCTCGCCGAGCGGTGAGCCGGCCGGTTCAACGGCACCGCCAGTGGGTGCCGGGCAGACGCCGAGCGGACAACCCTCTGTCGCGCTGCCCACGGACGGCGGCACAAGCCCCTCGGCAGGCCCGTTCGATACGCCCGGCCCGAGCCCCACGGCGACGCCCGACGCGCTCAAGCAGGCCAGTCCACGAAGCGAGCCACCGGAGGAGGTGACCGGCTACGTATGGCCGTTGCGCAACGCGCTGATCACCAGCCGCTTTGCCGCGCGCGACTTCGGCGGCTTCCTGCGCATCGACGGGCGCGAATACCACGACGGCCTGGACCTGGCCACGCGCTGCGGCGATTCCATCCGTGCGGCGCACGACGGCCGCGTTTTGTATGCAGGACGTAACTTCGACGTGTTCCTGGGCTATAGGGGTGAACCCGAACAGATCTACGCTCGTCTTGAGCAGCAGGGACGTGTCAACACGCTGCCCATCGTCATCGTCATCGATGACGGCAACGGGTATCGGAGCATCTATGTCCACCTCAACAAGGCGGAAGTGGAGGTCGGGGCGCAGGTGAGTGCGGGCGATGTCATCGGGCGCGAAGGCGCCACCGGACTGGCCACTGGCTGCCATCTCCATTACGGCCTCATCCGCATGGATGCCGGCTGGCAGGAGGTCCTGCCGCGGCTCACGCAGTACGGCTACCCGCCGCTGGTGCGAGAGCGAATCGATCCGCTGAAAGTGCTCCCCTGGGGCGATCAATACGCCCCCCAGCGCCTCCAGGACCGGGTCAACGGAACCCCGACGCCAACAGCCACGTCAAGCCCGATCAACAGCGCAGCGCCCTCGCCTTGACCAGTCAGCCACCACAAACCTTGGAGCCCGAGATGTCGTCAGTTTCAGTTCGCTATGGACAGCTCATCCGTCACACCGGCAATGCCGCGGCCGTCACACGAGCGATGAGCACAGTACGCGCCGCGTTTCCCTTCGTGCGGGCTCTTTTCCTCGCCGGGCTGGTCACGTTGCTGATCATGATCGGGCTGCCGGCCATGCTCTCCATCGCCGCCGCCGCTCACTGATCGGCCGCTGACCGTATCCTGAGGCGGATGCGTCCGCCCACGATCCAGCTGGTTGCCTCGGTCGCCCTCTTCCTGATCCTGGCCGGCCTGGTCGTGACCATCGTCGTGCTGACGATTCCCGAGGGCGGCCCGCCAACGCTTCGCTGAGGCCCGGGACCCCCGCCTCGTCGCCGCGATCCCGCGGGGCGCCGTTCCAAGACTGATTGCAATTCGTCGCGCGCCGCTCCGCCACGTCACAGCGCGCGCGATCGTGGCGTCAGATCAAGTGGCAACACGGCAGTCGCCCGTCTCGGTTGGCCGGCCTTTTCCTCCTCGCCGGCCATGGGAACGAGCGCATCGGTTGAACTCGACCCCGGTCTCCCCCGGGGTCGAGTTGCGTGAGCGACCGGTCGGCGGTGGACGCAGCTAGTCGTAGACGCGCTCTAGGTGCCAGGTCTGGTCGACCCGGTCCAGGTAGACCAGCGCCAGCAGGCGCGTGCCGGCCAGCTTGTAGTAATCGCGACTGACCGGCCGGCGCCACCAGGCCTCCTCGATCCGCCACCCATTGCACACCTCGACCTGCTCGCTGCCGCCCGCCCAGCGCAGGCGCCACGGCCGGCCATGCTCGTCCAGGTCGACGCCGATCAGCGGATGGTGGCCGAGCAGGCGGGTCATGGCGTGGCCGGTTCGCCGGCCGTGGCTACCGCGGCCGCGAGTTCGAAGCGACTCTCCGCCAGGGATGCCTCAGGGTCCAGGATCGTGGCGCGCAGCACCCGATCCGGCCCGAAACGCAGGGCAAGACCGGTCAGCTGCCAGTCGAGCCGGCCGGCACGCGCCAGCTGCGGCGCGAAGAGGCCCAGCTGCTGGCCGCCGGCGACCTGCTCGCCACGCAGCTCGAGGGACAGGCGCGTCACCGCCGCAGCTGGCGGCGAGGAGACCAGTCGCGCGAAGAGCAGGCGCTCGAGCAGGTCCGCTGCGGCAGTCGGCTCGGGCAGCTGCTGCTCCAGGACGAGCGGCCGGCCGCGCTCGACTTCCAGCTCCAGCACCGCCCGTGTCGCGCCCGCGCCTCGCGCAGCGAGCTGTTCGCACAGTGCCCCGCACAGGTTGTGCAGCAGGAAGCGCAGCGGCTCGAGCGAATCGACCGGCGGCTCCAGCTCCGCTTCGGCGCGCAGCCGCTCGACCGGCTTCCTGGGTCGCAGCCGGCGGCCGTCCATGCCGGACGCCAGGTCGAGCAACTCGCCGCCCAGCGCGCCGAAGCGGGCCACGACCGCCGAGCGCGACAGGCGCGCGTACTCGCCGATGCGCGTCAGGCCGAAGAGACGCAATCGCTGCCGTGCCTCTTCATCCGCGGGCAGCAGGCGGATCGAGAGCGGCGCCAGGTAAGCCGCCTCCACCGTTGCGTCGCCGGCCGGGATGCTCTCCAGACGACCGCCGCCCACGACCGCCGCGACCTGGGCACCGAAGCGCGTGTTGCCGATCCCCAGCCGGGGCTCGCCGGGCAGCAACCGGCGCACCACCTCGACCACGCGCGCGGCCAGCACGCCCTCCTCGCCCCACAGGCGATGGAGGCCCTCGATGCCGAGCAGGATCTGGCCGAAGCCACGCGCGCGCGGGTCCAGCTCTGCCTCGAGCGCGGGCGTGAAGCCGGCCAGCGCGTCGACGGCTGACTCCAGCGCGCGCCGATAGCGGTCAACGTCCGCGGGCAGGAACCTGGCCTCTGGCACCACCCGGTGCGCCGTGCCCAGCGGCTGGCCGCGCGTCACTCCGAGCCGCTGAGCGGCCGGGCTGCAATCGAGGACCGCGCCCTGCTCCCACGGCTGGCCGCCGACGACCACCATCTCGGGCAGCGCGGCACCACCGTCGGCGGCGCGTGCGGCCTCGATCCGGTACGCGAGGTGAGGCCAATCCAGATAGAGCAGTCGCATCATGAAGTCGATTCAGTCGATGGCGGAGCGGTTCCTGTCAGTCAGTCGTAGCGCGAGTGGTATCCAAAACGCCGGCCGCCGGTAGGGCGGTCAGTCGGTCAAGCCGTCGTCAGACAGCCGCCAGCCGGCTATGCGATAACGAATCAGCGGTCGGCTGGGCTGTCCGTCGCAACGTCGGCTGGACATGAGTCGCCAGCCGACTGGCTGACGGAATACGGGTCGGCTCCCGCTCGCTGAGTCGGGCAATGGCGGCGTGGTCGGCTGCCTCTCCGTCCGGCGTGGCAAAGCGATCGAGCGCGGCGCCGTGCTCACCATCAGCCAGGTAGCGGATCTCTATCTCCGTTTCGCGACCGGGCGCGCCGAATCGGTTCTTGGCCACATTGACCCTCACCCGGCGGCCGACGATGTCGCGTCCAGCGCGCAGCCAGGCACGCTGCTCCAGCTCCAGGCGCAGGCTCACCGATTCGGCCAGCGCGCCATGCACGGCAGCGGCCAAACTGCTGGGCTCGAGCACGATCAGGCGCACGCTGGTGCGCCGGGCGTGCGCGGCGAGACGGCGCAGCGACGCATCATGGCTGGCCGCGCTGAGCCGTTCGGGCAGGTCTACCACGAGCAGGTCTATCTGGCGACCGGAGACGAGCGCCGCGGCGAGCGCCCAGCCCTCCTCCACGTCTCGCGGCCGAACCACGAGCAGCCAGCGCAGGTCCACTCCGCGCGCGGCAGCTTCGAGCGGATCGAAGATGCGCGCCAGGTCCAGGAAGGCGACGATGCCGCCGCGTGCCTGGGCCTGGGCAAGGCAGTGCAGGGCAAGCGCCGTTTTGCCGCTCGAGCGCGCCCCGCGAAAGGACGCGCTGGCGCCGCGCGGCAGGCCGCCGGTGCCGATCAGCGCATCCAGCCGTGCAAAGCCGGTGGGCACGATCTCATCCGGCAGCGGCGGCGCGGACGAGCGCGGGTCCGGGTCCACCTCGGCGGGCGCGAGGGCAAGCGCGCCATCCACCAGCGTGGGAGAAACGCTGGCCGAGACCGGTCCGGAGGGCACGCCGGAACGATCGCTGCCGAGGCCGACCCTGACCGCCGCACTGCCCCACCGTGACTCCAGCCTGGCGAGGGCAGATCCCAGATTGGCGTCAGCGGGCATGTGGCCGATGATAGAACAAATGTTCTATTCGTCAAGAGCCGATGTCGTCTACGATCGGCGCCGATGACCGGGCAGACGAGCTACGGCAGCACGACGCCGCGGCCACGACGCCGCGGCCCGTCGGCGTTGCTTTTGGGCGGCCTGCTGCTGCTCGTCGTGGTGGCCCTGGCTTGGGGCGCGATGTTCGCCTTCGGCATCGGTCCGTTCAATTCCGCGACGTCCTCGCCAGGCGTCGAGCCCAGCCCACCGGCAAGCGCTGCTCCATCACCCAGCGTCTCGTCCACGGCGACCTCGTCGCCACCGCCGACCGGCCCTCCGGCCACGTCAGCCACGCCGGGTCCCACCTCGGCGACGGCCAGCCCAACCCAGTCGGCCGGCGCGACCGACCTGCCCAGCCAATCGCCCGGCACGCCAACGTTCACCATCCCGCCGACCACGCTGCCGGGCACCGATCCCGCTGCCGTCCTGCTTGGCCACGTGCCGCCTGCTTTGTCCGCCGGCTGCTCGCCAGCTTCGGCCGCTGCGCCGGTCGTGGCCCAGGTGTCATGCACTGCGGACGGAGGATCGCTCATCGTCGAGTACTTCCTGTACGCAACGCGCGATGAGATGGGCGCCGCCTACCAGGCATTCGTGGAAACGGCGCAGATCGAGCCCGACACGGGCGACTGCTCGCTCGGCGCCTCATGGCCGACCGAGAACGGGTACCGCGTTGGCGGCACCGCCGTCGGCCGCTACCTGTGCATCGACACGGGCATTGACCCCGCCGTAACGCCATCGATCTACTGGACGGACGACCGGTTCAACATCCTCGCCCGGGCTTCACACGGCACCGGCGATCGCGATCGGCTGGTCAGCTTCTGGACTGGCGAAGCGGGCCCGATTCCCTAGCCGCTCAAGCCCCGCTCGGTGGGTCGCGCTTATACTTTCCGCTCCGTGGGGATGTAGCTCAGCTGGGAGAGCACTGCGTTCGCATCGCAGGGGTCAGGGGTTCGAGTCCCCTCATCTCCACCACTTTTCCCTGAACCGTTCGGTCAGTCCAGCGCGTGCCGCAGCGCGTCGTGGCTGCGCCGCAGCCAGCGCCGTGCAGCCGCGCTGTCCGGGAAGTGGCGGTCGGACCAGCCGCCAGAAACGACGGCCGTGTCCGGAGTGGCGCAGGTGAGCGAGCTCGTGGACGACGACGTAGTCGATGATGCCCGGCGGCGACATCACCAGGCGCCAGTTGAACGACAGCGTGCCGTTGTGCGAGGCACTTCCCCACCGTGTCCGCTGATCGCGGATCGTAATCCGCTGGACCTCCAGATCCATCTCCACGGCGCGCCGGCCGACTCGTTCGGCGATTACGTCGCGTGCGTACGCACGCAGCCATGCTTCGAGCAACGCGGCTGTGGATCGCCGCTCAGCAGCCGCACGCTCCACGATCATGAGCCCGGGCTCCTGGCGCACGCTCGAGCGGCGGCCATGCAGCGTCGTGGTGACGATCAACCGGTGTGGCGCTCCGGCGATGGCGATAGAGCGACCACCGTCGAGCGGCGGTCGGCCGGCAAGCGCGGACTGGCGGGCCGCGATCCGGGCCACGTGACGGGCAATCCAGGCCCGGTGGCGGGTGACCAGATCGGCTGCCTCTGCCTCTCGTGCTCGTAGCGGAAGCACCACGACTGCCCGCCCGTCGTCAGTGATCGTCAGGCGCGACCTTCGCGCGCGGGTTGAGCGGCGAATCTCGTACCCGCTCGACTGGGCATCTGCCGTTGACCTCACGAAACCGATGCTAGCCGCCGGGAGGTTGCTAGAATTCACGCTCGGCACGGGGCGATAGCTCAGTTGGGAGAGCATCTGCATGGCATGCAGAAGGTCCGGGGTTCGAGCCCCCGTCGCTCCACCAAACCCCTCGCCGTAACTTGAGCGCCGATCAGACGCGGGTAGTGGCCGGATACTTCGGCAGCTGGAACGCCTGGAAACGCGGCTACTTTCCCAGGCACATCCCTGTCGATCGGCTGACGCACGTCATCTATGCCTTCGCCACGGTGGACGAGCATGGTTTGTGCGCGCTGCTCGACCCGTGGCCCGACTACCAGCGGCCGTTCTCTGCAGCCGAAAGTGTCGACGGGATTGGCGACGTGCCGGGTGAACCGCTGATGGGCAACTTCAACCAGCTGCGCAAGCTCAAGGCCGCGAACCCGGCGCTGACCCTGCTCATCTCGCTCCGCGGCTGGATCGAGTCGCCCAACTTCCCGCGTGCCGCCGCGACTGCGGAGTCGCGCCGGAGGTTCGTCGCGTCATGTATCAGCATGCTGCTCGATGGCAACCTGCCCCGCGATGACGGACTGGGCGGAGCAGGAGTCGCGCGCGACATATTCGATGGCATCGACATCGATTGGGAGTACCCGGTGCGTTCTGCCGGGCCCGGGCAGCCGGACCGACCGGAGGACAGGGCGAACGCCACTCTGCTCTTTCGCGAGTTCCGCCGCCAGCTTGACGAACGCACGGCGCGGACCGGCAGGCCTTACCTGCTGACGGCCGCTATTCCGGGCGGCAGCCGCCAGCCAGCCGTGAGTTATGAATTGGCCGAGATCACCGAGATCCTCTCGTGGATCAACGTCATGGCCTACGACATCAACGGCCCGTGGCAAACCTACACGGCGTTCAACTCGCCCTTCGAGACCGACCCCGCCGATCCCGTCGATCCACAGCGCCGCCCAATGGCAAGCGTCGTCGGCACCGTCCGCTTTCTCCTCTCGCAGGGCGTGTCGCCATGGGCGCTCGTCCTGGGCGTTCCCTTCTACGCCAGGCAGTACGCGCGCGTGCCGGACATCAACAACGGCCTCTACCAGTCGTTCGACAACAGCGCCTTCGACGAGAAGTCGTGGGATCTGTCAGAAGCACCCACCTACCGCGACCTCGTCGATGTCGCGCGGATCCTGGATCCGGGCTCAGCCGCGCGGCCGCCACAGGGCCGAGATGGATTCACGCGCCACTGGAGCGAAGCGGCCAGGGTCCCGTGGCTCTACAGGCCACCACAGCCTGGCTCGGCGGACGCGCTCGGCACCTTCATCTCGTACGACGACCCGGCATCGATTGCTCGACGCGTTGATCTGATCTTCGAGCTGGGACTGCGCGGGGCGATGATCTGGGAGATCAGCCAGGACAGTGACGCGCTCGAGCTGTCGAGCGAGCTGCAGCGATTGCTCAGGTGATCGTTCGTGTCGGGCCCGGTGCGGATGTCGAAGTCGGCAAGGCCGGTTTACCATGCGCTCTCGACATGGCACACGTGACGGATCAGATCGGCCGCTCACTCGCCGACCTCGCGCTTAGCGGGGTCGCCGGCGCCTGACGCCTGCGCGACCCGCAGCCTCTCCGTCGACCTCACCCGCGGATACCCTGAAGGCATCGCCATGACCACCGAGCCACCTTCGCGCGAAACGCGCACCCGAACCGAGCATCCGTACGATCCGACCGAGATCGAGCCGCGCTGGCAGCAGCGCTGGGAAGAGCTCGGCATGCACACGACCGACCTCGACGACGACAGCCGGCCCAGGTTCTACCTGCTGACCATGTACCCGTACCCGTCGGGCGACCTGCACATCGGGCACTGGTCGATCATCGCGCCGACCGACGCGGTCGGGCCGCTACAAGCGGATGCAGGGCTACAACGTCTTCTTCCCGATCGGCTTCGACGCCTTCGGGCTGCCAGCGGAGAACGCGGCGATCAAGAGCGGCACCCACCCGCGCGACTGGACGCTGGCCAACATCGCCGGCATGCGCCGCCAGCTGAGGACCATCGGTGCGACGTTCGATTGGAGCGCGGAGGTCATCACCTGCGATCCGTCGTTCTACCGCTGGAACCAGTGGTTCTTCCTGCGCTTCCTGGAGAAGGGCCTGGCCTACCGCCAGATGGCGCCCGTCGACTGGTGCCCCAAGGACCAGGTGGTTCTCGCGCGCGAGCAGGTCGAGGGCGCCGATCGGGTGTGCTGGCGGTGCGGCACGCAGGTCGTCAAGCGCGACCTGGAGCAGTGGTTCTTCAGGACCACCGAGTTCGCCGATGAGCTGCTCAGCTACGACGGGCTGACCTGGCCGGAGCCCATCCAGCTGATGCAGAAGAACTGGATCGGCCGCTCTGAGGGCGCGCAGATCAGCTTCCAGGTCGCCCCCGACGAAAACCAGACAGGCGGCGAGCAGATCAAGGTCTTCACCACGCGGCCCGACACGCTCTTCGGAGCGACGTTCATGGTCCTCGCGCCCGAGCATCCGCTGGTCGAGCAGCTGACCCACCCCGAGCGCATGGCGGAAGTCGGCAACTATCGCTTCCAGTCGCGCCGCAAGTCGGAGATCGACCGGCTTTCCACTGATCGCGAGAAGACCGGCGTGGCGCTCGGCTCGTCCGCCATCAACCCGATCAACGGCGAACGCATCCCGATCTGGATCTCCGACTACGTGCTGCTCGGCTACGGCACGGGCGCGATCATGGCCGTGCCCGCGCACGACGAGCGCGACTTCGACTTCGCCCGCGCGCACGGTCTGCCCGTCCGCCAGGTGGTCGCTCCGCGCGATCAGGCAGATGGCGCAACAGGTGCCCGGCCGGACCAGGCGTTCGCGGCGCACACCGTGGACGAGGTGCTCGTCAACTCGGGCGACTTCAGCGGCCAGCAGGCGCCCCGGGCGGCGCGCGCCATCACCGAGCGCCTGATCGGCGAGGGTCGCGCCGAATCGGCGGTGACCTACCGCCTGCGCGACTGGCTGGTCAGCCGTCAACGAGCGTGGGGCACGCCCATCCCGGTCGTCTACTGCGAGGCGGATCCGTCATGCGGCGTCGTGCCCGTGCCTGAGGAGCAGCTGCCCGTGCTGCTGCCTGACGACTTCGAGTTCTGGCCGGAGGGCGGCAACGCGCTCGAGAGCCACGAGGGCTTCCTGCGCACCACGTGTCCCCGCTGCGGCGGACCCGGGCGGCGCGAGACGGACACCATGGACACATTCGTGGACTCGTCCTGGTATTGGTGGCGCTACCTGTCGCCGCACGACGACGAGCGGCCGAGTCGATCCCGGCATGACCGCGCGCTGGTGCCCGGTCGACCAGTACACGGGCGGCTCGGAGCACGCCGTGCTGCACCTGCTCTACGCGCGCTGGTTCACCAAGGCGCTCAACGAGCTGGGCCTGGTCAAGGAGCGCGAGCCGTGGCTGCGCCTGTTCAACCAGGGCCAGATCCTGGGCGAGGACGGCGAGCGCATGAGCAAGTCGCGCGGCAACGTCCAGGATCCGGACGAGCTCGTCGCGCGCTACGGCGCTGACGCGGTGCGCCTGTTCCTGATGTTCATGAAGCCGTGGGCGGCGGACGCACCATGGAGCGCGACCGGCATCGAGGGCGTGTATCGCTTCCTGCGTCGGGTCTGGACGGTGGCCACGGATGCGCACGGCGTTGAATCGGGCGACGCCGAGGCGGGCCGGCTGCCGGCCGGCCAGACCGGCGCTTCGGCGGCCACGGCACTCCAGCGCCACGCCCACCGCACGCTCAAGAAGGTGACCGACGATCACGCCGACTTCGGCTGGAACACGATGATCTCGGCGCTGATGGAGCTGACCAACCGGCTCATCCGGCTGCGCGGCACGGAGGTCGCCGGTGGTCCGGAGTGGGACGAGGCGGTCAGGCTCCTGATTTTGATGCTGGCGCCCATCGCGCCCCATTTCAGCGAGGAGCTCTGGAGTCGCCGACTGGCCAAGTCCGGCGAGGAATGGTCGTCCGTTCATACCCAGCCATGGCCTGCCTACGTCCCCGAGCTGGTGGTGGACCCGGAGGCGGAGCTGCCCATCCAGGTCAACGGCAAGCTGCGTGACGTGATCACCGTTCCGGCGGCTCTGTCGGACATCGAGATCGAGCAGATCGTGCTCGCGCGCGACAAGGTGCGCGTCCATCTCGAGGGCCAGCAGGTGGCGCGCGTCGTTATCGTGGCCGGCCGGCTGGTGAACGTGGTCACGCGCCCCGGCGCCTGACCACGGACAGCTACCTCACCAGCTTCCAGGCCTTCATGTAGGCCCTGATTGCCTTGCCGGATCGGCCGGCACCCACGTGCGCTTCGGCGCTCGTCATCCAGCCCTCGGCGGCTGCCTGTGCGCCCGTGTCAGAGCTGGCATCGATCGCGTAGCGGGCGATTCCCCGATCTGCCGCGAGCAGGTCGGCGATGACCTGGACGATCTCCGTCCGGCCCCTGAGCGACGGTCGGTCGAGCAGCCGCACGGCACGACGCTCGGCCCGGAAGACCTTCGTGCCCAGCGACGGGACAAGGGCAACCTCGTCCAGCCAGCGCTCGTCGCGCAGGCTTGCCTCCAGCCGTGAGATGGCCCGGCTGATGCGCCGATCGGCGCGATTGCCACCGGTCGGCAACATCGCCCGTAGCGCGGCCAGCGCGGCCTGCTTGAGCTGGCGCGGCGTGCCGGTCGGCTCGACGTCGGCTGCTGACAGGAAGCTGATCAGCTCGCCCGCCTGGTGCGCGTGCTGCAGTGGCGCGCTGAAGACAAGCGACCCAAAATCGTTGATCGTCGCGGTCTCCTCGTTGGGCCCGCCCGGATCGAGGACGACCGTGTCGCCGATCTCGAACCAGTCGCCCACGAGTGCCATCTCAGACTGCGGCGCGATCTCGATGCGCACCGCGCCGGGCTCGACCGAGCCGTAGACCTGGGTCTGCGGCGCAACCGTGATCGCGCCCGTCGCGGCGATCTCGGCTTCCGCCACAGGATCGATCAGCCAGCCGGTCGTGGGCGTCCAGCTCTCGACCCGGCCCGACTCGTTGAGGCGCAGGACGCGCGCGTTCCGGGCACCGTTGATGGGCGGTAGGTCTGCTTCCGATCCGCCGGGCAGGTGGAGCAGGCTGCGCAGGTACAGGGCCGGCAGCGGCAGCTTGCGCACGCTGCGCAGCACCGCGTTGATCCAGCCGCCCGGGTTGACGGGATCGACCGCCTGGGGCAGTCCCACGTACTTGATGAAGGCTCGGTTGGCGGTCGGATCGATGCGCGACAGCCACGGGTCGATCTTGACCGCGAACGCCTCGCCGTTGACGAAGGCCACGAGGGGCTTGCCCGCCTCGCCCGTGTCGGGCAGGTTGGTGAAGTAGCGCGAGAAGATCTTCAGCTTCGCCTTGACCGCGCCCGATACGTGCGCCAGCCAGGTGTCCGAGAAGGGATGGTTGAAGGCGTGCCAGACGGACGCGTAGGCGGCCTCCAGCCTGTCGGGCGCCAGCCCAAGCCCGTTGATCATGCCCATGAACAGGCCGTCGTCATCGCCTACGATCTTGACCAGCTCGCCGCTGACCGGATGCTCCTGGAGCAGCACGACGTAGTCCGCCTCGCCGATCCGGCCTGGCGGCAGCAGCTCGTCACCCTTGTAGTACTCGAGCTTGAACTCGAGGTGCTGCTTGGGACCGGAGAACAGCACTCCGTTGTCCTCGCCGCGGAATTGGTTGGGAATGTGGCGCGCCTCGTCGTACGTCTTGAGCAGGCCGATGCCGCTCGCATCCGGCGTGACCACGCCCGTGTCCGGATCCTTGACGCCGCGGTCGGAGAAGAGCTTCCACTCCTTGTTGCGCGTGGCAAGGATCTGGATCGCAACAGCGCGGTCCTCCTCGGCCAGCTCGCCCGCCGCGATGAGCGCGTCAACGCGCGTGTTGACCTCTGCCTCGGTCATTGCGCGCAGGTCGCGCAGGATGACGGCATTGCGGTCCTGGGCCCGGCCGCCGAAGACGAGGTACTCGATCGACGCCATTGACTTGGGCTTGATGTTCTCGATCTTGCCCACGGCAAGACCGGCGTCGCGCAGCGCGGCGCTGGCCGGCTCGTTGGGCAGCACCACGATCACCTGGTTGGGGTTGTCGGCCGACCACCGCCGGGCGGTCTGGATCGTGTCGCGGCCCAGGCCTGCGCCGTTGTCGGCGCCGCCAAGCTCGGCATCGACCAGCGGCCGGCGCGCCTGGTAGGCATCCTCGAGATGCTGGAAGTTGGACTTGGAGCGCTCGATCGCGTCGAGCAGATCTGACTGGTTGGCCAGCGAGGGCAGCTTGTCCTGCATCTGCGCAATCGTTCGCGCGTCACGCCAGTTCTGGGCGGCCAGATCCAGGTAAGTGGGCACGGTCGCCATGTGCGCCAATGCCTCGAAGACCGCCTCGCCGATGATCACGTCCGTCACCTGCTCGCCGACGAAGCCACCGGCGGGCATGACAGCGTCGATCAGCTCGTTTGGATCGCCGCGCCGCCAGGCGCCCTGGAGGTGCTCGATGTACTCACGCGCCACGGCTGTGATCGCCTGTGCCGTTCGGGTGTCCTCGGGATGAGGGATGCCACTCGTCACGGTCTCGGTGAAGCCGGCGTACGCATCGGACAGGTTGTCGCCAACCGTCTCGGCCACTTCTTCCACTTCGGCCGCGGGCAGCCACACGGCAATCTCCGCCAGGTAGTCGAGCGAGTCCTTGAGACGGCCCTGCAGGAGCGTCGCCCCGACTTCCTCGCGGTAGTCGGGAATAAGCACGAACCGCCCGGTGTTGGCGATGAAGCTGCCGATACCGGACAGTCGGCGCTGAGCGCCCTGCAACGCGCCCAGGCTGAAGCCGAATGCGGCACTGCCGAACTGGCCGCTGTCGATGACTCGTTCCGTTGTGTCAATGACCACGTCGAAGCGACCCAGGCTGCCGCCTTCGATCACGACCGATTCGGGGTAGTCGCAAATGCACGGATCGTCCGCGCTGAGCGCCGCCCAGCTGTCGTCGTCTTCCTTGACCGCGGCCCTGACCCAAACGTTGAAGTCCACTGCGCCGCTGGTCCAGGCCGCCGCCTGGTCGTTGCCGGCGTCATAGTCGTCGATGGTCGGTCGGTCGGTGTTGAAGGTGATGCTGAACTCGACGTCCTTGCCCGGATCGAGCTTGCCGATCAGCGGCCTGGGAAAGCCGTCTGTCGTCACCTCGGCGATGAGGCCGCCACCGAGCAGGTTCCCTTCGCGGATGACCTTCATGGGATCGGTGATCGCCACGGTCCGTTCGTTGGTCACGTTTGTGAAGCGGCCAAAGAAGGTGACCGGGCTGCCGGCCGTCGCAAGGCGCGTGGTGTCGCCGTCGATGGTCATGCGCAGCAGCGTCTGCACGTCAGTGCGCAGCTCTTCCTCGCCCAGCGCGGGCGAGCCGTCGCTGGTGACGAGGGTCAGCAGCTTCATGTGGCCGTCGCCCAGGACACGCACGTGGCGCGTGACATGCGTCGTCTCGCCTGCGGCCAGGGTACCCACGACCACCTCCCCGTTTTCGCCGAAGATCTCGGCCGGGAACGGGTCGTACGTCCGGTTGGGATCGAACGCGGCGAGCTCCAGCTGGGCCACGGTCACGTTTCCGACAGGCTCCGTGGTGACGTTCTTGACGGCAACGTCGACCGTGATCTCCTCCGGCTCCGGTTTGCCCTCAGCGTCGGCGTCGAGCTTGAAGTTCGTCTTGCTCGGCGTGATCGTGACCAGGAGCGACGGCGCGCTGACGCGGCGGGTGACCTCGTCGCTGTCCACCTCGCGCCCGGCGGCGTCCTTGCCGGCAATGCGCGAGGCCAGCGTCGCAAGACCCCTGCTCAGGACGTGAACGTCGTAGTCGAAGGTGATCGATTCACCAGGCTGGATCTCCAGCGTCTCGGGGATCTCCGGCTCCGGGCCGGATGTGATCTCCAGGTTCGCCTGCGGCGAGAGCCGGAGCGGGTCGCCGGCGAACTCCAGATCGCTCAGGGCGCCAACGCCGTCCGCGCCGGCTGAGACGATCAACTGGGCCTTGAACGTCTCGTCGAACAGGACGTTGCCGTCCTCCTTGTCAGGCAGCACGATGGCCAGCCCCAGATCGGGCGCCGGCACGTCCACCGGGCAAGCGGCCACGACGGACTGGCCGCCGATATCGGTCACCTTGACGGACGCGGCGAACTCACCTGGTTTTGCGTACTGGTGCGTGCGGTTGTCGCCCGCCTCATTGGGCGACCCGTCACCAAAGTCCCATTCGTAGCTGAGCGCGCCGTTCTCGGGATCGTCGGCGTCGGCAACGAAGTGGTAGTTGCCGGGATCACCTGTCTGGGTGGCAGTGCAGGTGGCAGTCGGCGGATCACCCCCGCTGGGCGGCGGGCCCACGTGATAGGCCCGGAAAAGGATGATCGTCGGCATCAGGTCGGCGACCTTGTTGGTGCCGTTGAAGCAAGCGGCGTGGATGCGCACGTAGCGGTAGCCGTAGTCGTTGGGCGGCGATGGCACCAGCTTGAACGACCCGGAATTGGAGTTGCTGCTGATGTGTGGCGTATCGGTGACCGAGTAGCTGTTCGGGCCGCTGACGACCGGCACTATGCCCCACTGCCAATGATTGGTGTGGGCGGGGCAGGCTTCCGTTGTGACGTTGATTCTCCAACCCCAGTCGAAGGTGCCCGTCCAGTACTGGGGGATCTGGAGGCTGTACCCCTCGTTCCAGTTGGGAGCTTCAGCGACCTTGGTTCCGGTTGGGCACTCGGTGGTGAAGTACTGGCCATTGCCCTCGCACGGACGCGCCTGGGCGATCGGAGGCTGGAGGCCCAGCAGCGGCGCCGCTGGCGCGGCCGCAGGCACCGCGACCGTCGCCAGAACGACCGCTGCCAGCAGCGGGACCAGGTAGCGTGCAATCCTGCTCATCGCTCAGCGAGCCTCGTCCGCGATGGACGCGGAGCCCATGGCCAGGCGCACAAGGTCACTCGTGTCACGCAGGTCTGCGGTCTCGCCGGTGCGCACCACCTCGCCCCTGCCCACGATCTCGCCACGCTCCAGATGGCGCGCCAGGAGGCGCACCACGACCGTCACGACACCGCTACTGGAAGCCCCTTCGCTGGCCGGCACGCTGCGTGATTCCGACATCCCCTGGCCACCTCATACCGTTCCGGCCTGGTCGCCGGTTTCAGGGATGTTGCGCAGCGCGCGTTTGATGAACGTTTAACGGGCCTGGCTACTGATCCTCAGTGCGGCTCACGACCGCGGCGAGCGTGGCAGAAGGCTCCACATCGAGATCCGCGAGCATGCGCAACGCCTGCTCCACGATCTCGCGCGCGCGCTGGCGGCGGCCGTGCTCCATGGCCAGTGCCGCGGCCGCCTCATAGCGGTGCTCCTCCAGCGGCGCGGCGGCGATCGCCTCGCTGTAAACGCGCAGCGCTTCGTCCACGTCGCCCGCCTTGTCCGCCTCCAGCGCCAGCCGGTCGAGCAAGCCCAGATGGAGCAGCGCCATCTGCTCGCGCGGAACGACCGTGAATTCCTCGTAGCGGTCACCCGGCAGCAGTTCTCCCGAGTAGCGCGACGCCGCGCGACGAGCTGCGGCGGCTCTCTCATCGCCCGCGGCCAGCGCCGAACGTGCCTCGCGCATGAACTCAGTGGCGTCCACCACTGTTCCCTCTGAAAGAGTCAGCGCATTGCCGTCACGCCGGACAAGGTCGCCACATGCGGACCGGATGCGGGCCAGGACGTTGCGCAGGCGGGCGCGGCCGGTATCGCCATCCACCTCCGGCCACAGGATCTCGAGCGCCTCGTCCACGGCGACTGGTCGTCCGGCAACGGCGAGCAGCTTGACGAGCGTCGCAGGCCTGCCCGGGGGTGGCTCAGCGGCACGGCCGCCGATATTGACCGCGAAGTCACCAAGCACGCGCACCGCCACGACCGGCTCAGCCTGGGCCACGGATTCTGCAGCCGCGGAGCGCAGGCCGCGCGCGAGGGGCAGCAGCTGCGCCATGGCGCCCGGCTCGTGAATGCCGGGCAGCTCCGGGTGGCCCAGGGCGGCTGCCTCCTCGAAGGCACGACTGGCATGCTCTGCCGCCTCGCGCGGGCTGCCTGCGCGCAACGCGGCCACGCCGCGCAGAAGATGGATGCGCCACGCGTCGCGTGGGGCCAGCTGCTCTGACTGGAGCAGGGCCGCCAGCTCCGTCTCAGCCTGTCGCGCGTCCCCGGCACGGGCCAGGTGAATGGCCCGCGCCTGGAGCGCGATCTGGTCCACGCCCTCGTGCGGGTCGGCCGCGCAGCGCTCTTCAACACGCTCCAGGTAAGCAGCTGCACGCTCGTGATCGCCCACGCGTCCGAGCATGTCCACCGCTTCGGCCAGGAACTCGATCCCGGTGGGATGGTTGAACCAGTCGCCGGCGTGGCGCTCGGTAGCATCGAGCCAGGTGGCCAGCGCCACGGCGTCAGTTCGGCGCGAAGCGATCGACGACTTCATCCAGGCGTGGTAGCCCAGGAGGCCCTGGTCGCGCAGGCGACGGCCGACCTCGGCCACCTCGCGCAGTGACGCATCCGCGCCGTCCAGGTCACCCGAGTACACGAGAACGTCGGCCAGGAAGGTCAGGATTGCCGCCCGTTCGCGACTCAGCGGCGGGGCGGCCTCGGCTGCGGCGCGCAGGCTGCGCTCGGCCGCTGACAGGTCGCCCTCGGCGAAGTAGACGTTGTATCCGAGCGCCTGTTGGATTCCTGCGAGCAGCTCGGCCTCTGCCGCCATGGCCGCCAGTGCCGCAGCGTCGGCAAGAAGCTGGCGCGCCTGGCTCATGGAGTTCGGGGCTCGTTCGAAGGCGCGGACGCGGCCCAGAGCAGCGAGGGCCCGTGCGCGCGTGGCGCTCTCGGCAGACGTCGCGCCGTCGAGCACCGCGGCCGCGAGCTGCTCGGTTCGCGTGACATCGCCGTGCTGTGCGGCGACTGCTGCGCGATCAGCGTCGATCTCGCGCGCGATGACGGGATCGCGCTGGGTGGCCGCCGATTCGGCGGCGCGATCGAGCAGGGCCGACCGCCACTGCAGCTCCCCGGCCGCGTTCGCCGCGCGCGCCATGCGCACCAGCAGCTGCGGATGCGCGGCGATCGCCTCGGGTGGCAGCAGGGACAGCCACGTGCGCAGCTCGACCGGGTCGAACTCCTTCAGCTCCTGCCACGAGCGCGCCTCGATGGTCGCCGCGGCCTCGTCGAATGCGCCGCGCGCGAGGAGCATGGTCACTGCCGTCTGGCCCGCGCCGGCATCGAAGTACGCCGTGGCCGCGGCGGCCAGCGTCTCCGCCGCCAGTGGCCGCCCGCCGTCCTCCGCGTCGCGCGCAAGGGCAGCCCGGATCGGGTCGGGCAGCACCAGCCAACCATCCGGCCGTGCCCGAACGGGGATGCCGAATTCGACCAGGCGGCGCAGCGAACCGGGTCCGGCGACCGCTTCGGAAACGGTCTCGGAGAGGAGCGGAACACCGGCCAGCGCTGTGACAGCCCGGCGCGTCTGCGGGTCGGCCGACGCCAGGACGCGATCCACGAGGCGGGCAATGCCCTGGCGCAGCGTGCGCGGATCGGTGAAGCCTGATTCGACTGCCAGGGCAACAGCCGCCGGCCAGCCCTCGGTCGCGTCGAGCACCGCCGCCACGTCGACCTCGTCCAGGGGGCGACCAGCGAGCTGGCTGAGCCCCAGGATCTCGTCAGCGCGGAAGGCAAGGTCGGGCGCAGTCAGCTTCTGCTCGATGTGCGGTGCGGCCGCCCAGCCGGGCAGCGCCTGCCCGACGAGCATCAGCCGGTGGCCGGGTGGCGCGCGGTCGACCAGGACGGCCAGCGCTTCGGCGCCAGAGCCCGATCCGTGCTGTGACTCGTCGATGACGATGACGATCGGATCGTCGCGCTCGGCGAGCAGCGTGCAGATCATGCCCACGGCGGCCGTGCCGCCGGTGGCGTCGTCAATGGTCGCCACGGCATCCGCGAGTGCCCTCAGGCCCGAGCCACGCAGCGCTCGGCGGAGCTGCGCGACGAACAGGTGGCCGTCACGGCCGCTGCGCTCGCTGAGCTCGACGTACACCGTGGCGTGACCCAGGTGACGCGCGATCTCCTCGGCCACGACCGACTTGCCGAAGCCGCTCGGGGCGATGATGGCGGCCGAGCGCGATCCCTTGATGCGCTCGACCAGCCGTGGGCGCGCGAGGTGCCTTCCAGATGTCGCCGCCGGCGGCGCGGACCGATTCATGCGAACGGAACCCCCGTTCCCCCTCGGACGCGGGGTCAAGGCCCGCGCAGCGCAATGGTGCATCACCGCGCAAGGGCCGCGGGCGGGATGTGAGCTAGTCGAGGCCCTCCGGCCGGGACGTCTTCTGCCGCTCGCGGTGGCGCGCGGCCTTGGCCCGGTTGCCGCACGTGCTCATGTCGCACCACTTGCGCCGGCCGGCGGATGAGTAGTCACGGAAGACCCAGCGGCACTCATCGTTGGCGCAGATGCGCAGGCGGCCCGTCTCGCCCTGGGTCAGCTCGCGCGCAATGGCCTCCGACAGCCGGCCCAGGGCGCCGCTGATCGCATCGCCTTCATGGCGATGGTCGAGCGACACGCCATCCGCGGCGGGCACGAGTTCGTAGATGTACGGCGCACGCAGCGCGCGGTTGACCTCGCGCAGCGCCCACTCCTCCGGCGGACGCTGCTCCACGGTCGCATCGAGCAGCTCGCGCAGGGCGCCGCGCGTGCGGCGAATGCGCTGCAGCGCGCGCTGCGCGGCGGTCTCGTCCGTATCGAGCTCGCCCACGAGGTCCACGGCGGTTTCGTGGTGGAGCAGCTCGTGACCCTCGAACCAGCGGATAGCCGTGCCGTGATCGGTCAGGTCGTCGACCTGCTGACCCTTGTCGAATTCGAGCGTGTTGACGAAGTCAAGCCCGTCGCCGATCGAAGCCTGGTGCCCGTGGCGGCCGTCATCGTCGAGATCGATCGAGTGGTGTCCGTTGCCCGGCGCGTGGGGATCATGCGCTTGGCCGGGATGCATCTGGGGTTCCATGAGGTAACCGTTTGTACACCATTGACAGGTTACCCGCAAGTGGCTATTCTTCGTCTTGTAAGTAACCGGTACAAAGCCGTGGAGTAGTTACCCATCAAGGGTGCGGAAGGAGGAGACGAGTGCTCAACAACATGGAAATGCTCGCCCGCGACCGCCAGGCCAAGCTGCTCGCAGAGGCAGCGGAGTCGCGCATGCGCCGGCTGGCCGGCGGGATGGCGCGCAGCAGCGTCCATCCAGTTCATCGGCTGACGCGTCTGGCACGCGGTCAGCGCTAGATCAGTTTCGGGGGAGAAGGAGATACGTCTGATGAAGACGACCCGTCATCCAGGCCTCGCCGCTCGAGTGGCGGAGGGCACCAGCCGGCTGCGCGATCGGGTGAGCACAACGCTCAGCCGGGCCCAGCTTGGCCCGTCACGTGAGACAGAGCTGCGCGGGTTCCTGCCGCGCCGCTGAACCAGATCATTCCTCGTTTTCCATACGGCCCGCCGGACCTCCTCCCGGCGGGCCGTTCTCTTTGGCCGCCGGTTGCGCTACCGGTGCTACGCTCGCCGAGATGAACGACGAGATCAGACTGGGTGCCCTGTGCTGGAACCAGTACACCGAGTGGCCGGCGCTGCTCGAGGCGGGCCGGCGTGCCGAGAAGGCCGGCTTCTACAGCCTCTGGACGTGGGACCACCTCTATCCCATCGTGGGCGCAGATCGTGGGCCGTTCTTCGAGGGCTACCTGACCCTCGCCGCGTGGGCGCAGGCGACGGAGCGCATCCGCGTGGGCCTTATGGTCGGCGCCAACCCGTTCCGCAACCCGGCGCTGGTGGCCAAGATGGCCACCACGCTCGATCACATCAGCAACGGGCGCGCCTACCTGGGCATCGGCTCAGCCTGGAACGAGACTGAGGCGCGAGCATTCGGGATTGACTTTGGCGAGTCGCCCGCCGAGCGGCTGCGCTGGCTGCGCGAGGCACTGCCCGTCATGCGCGGCATGCTCCACGGGGAGGAGCCGTCTGCGGCCGGGCCGCGCTACTCGGTGCAGAACGTGCGCAATGACCCGCAGCCCATCCAGGCCCACCTGCCGCTGCTCATTGGTGGTGGCGGCGAGAACGTCACGCTGCGCCTGGTGGCGCGTTACGGCGATGCGAACAACATTGGCTTTGCAGCGGGGCTGGACGGCTTCAAGCGCAAGGAAGAGGCTTTGCGCCGGCACTGCCAGGAGGTGGGCCGTGACGAGCGCGAGATCGAGCGCACGCTGAACACCGGCCCGATCGTCATCCGCAACACGCATGAGGATGCGGTGCGCGAGCTGGAGCGCATCTACGAGCACAACGGCAAGGCAGAGACGTGGGCCGGGCGACCGGCCTCGGCCCAGCCAACAGGCACGCCCGACCACGTCGTGGAGACGCTGCTTCCATTCCTGGAGCAGGGCTACAGACACATCGTCGTGGGCTTTCCAGCGCCATACGACGAAGAGACCATGGTCCGCCTGGTCGAAGAGGTCCGGCCGAGGCTGGCCCAGGCCCTGGGCGCCTCGATCGCCTAGGCTCTGTTCCCTGGTTCTGCCAGCGCGGTGCTGCTAGAAGTCGGTCGACGCGGCGGCCACGGCCACAAAGTCCACGACTTGAGACCGCCTCAGCGGATTGCCCCCGATGGTCTCGAAGGCCCTTGTCTGTCCCGCGCCAACGTTTTCGAGCAGGTTCGTGGTGCTTGCGCCGATGATCTCGCGGTCACTGCCAAAGAAAATGGCTGCGACCTGGGCACGATCTACGTCCCGGGTTCCCGTGTTCCGTGCCTGACCGGTCACGAACAGGCTGTCGTCGAGACTTCTGACGCGCAGCGTGAGGTTTGACGTTTCGAGCATCTGATCGGGCGGGCCCTCGACATCCCGATACCTGCCGTCAACGTTGACGGAGGCGAAGTCCGCTTCGTCGGCTCCGTCTTGAACGCCTTCTTCAATCAGGTAGCCCGTTTCCCCTGGTCCGATGTAGACCGGATAGGAGTACAGGAAGCTTGCCGTGGTCAACACCGCGCCGCTCTGATCAAAGATTTCGTAGGAGCTATCGAACGCCCTCAACTCGGCCCAGCCAGTGCCCGTGTTGATCACCTCCTGGATGACCATGAAGTAGACGTATTCGCTGAACGGAGGTGTCCAGGCGGTCAAAACTGTCTGGCCCTTCGATAGGTTCGGTTCGTTAGCGGCGACCGTTGGCGAGGTCGTCGCGCGCGGCGTGGCGGTCGGTGGCGGCGAGGGCTCTGCGGTCGCAGTCGCGGCGGTGGTAAGGGCAGTCGGCGCCGGTGAGCTGGCCACCGCGGTCGGGGACACGTCCGGACTGTGCGTCGGTTGGATGAGTGTCGGGGTGGGAGACGGAACGAGCGTGGGCGTGTTGTTGGCAACGTCGATGTTTATGCATGCGGCGACCAGGGCGATTGCGATGGTCCCTACCGCGAGCAATGCCCGCGCGCTTTGTATCGGAAGATGAGAACCGGGTTTCGGCCTGGCTGAGCGCGCATTCATCGGTCCACAGGTACCTCATTGCTGACTCTCCGTGACGAGCCCGCGACTGGATGCTGCATCACTTGAGCACTGGCCCGAACTGTACGTGCCGGAGGCGGCAACCAACCGACCGATAAGCGGTTGATAAGTCTCGCTTCTTAAAGTCCGTAACTGCCCGCCTGACCGCTCGAAGTGCCCCGGGTGGTCGGCGGGCCAAGCCGCCACACTGCGCACGCGAACCCGCCGCTGTCCCGCCGGCATACCCGCCTGGGAGGACTCAGTGGATCGCGCCGGAGAGTGGCGGCTTGTGGATTCGGACGAGCCCGACGACGAGGCTGTGGAGAGCTCGGCTCCTGCGGTCGAGGAGTCGGCAGCCGGCTCGACGCGCTGGCTGGTGGCAGCCGTGGTTGCTCTGGTGGTCGGTGTGGCCGGCGGAGCGATCTGGCTCACGTTGCCTCAGCCGGACGTGCGGCTGGATGTCGGTGGGCGCGCCTTCCAGATCGGCTCCGCTGGGTCAGCCGAACCGCCGGCGGAAACGGACGGTCCGGCTGCCAACGCCACGCCGTCGACGATCGTCGTTGACATCGAGGGCGCCGTAGCGCGTCCCGGCCTTCATCGCATCGCGGCTGCCTCCCGGGTCGGCGACGCGATCCAGGCGGCCGGCGGCTACAGCCCTGCTGTCGACATCCGCGCGGCCGCGGCCCAGCTCAACCTCGCGGCGCTGCTGGACGACGGGGCCAAGATCCACGTGCCGGCGCTTGGAGATGGCGGCTTGCCGAGCGCGCCAAGCGTGCCGGGCTCGCCGGCAGACGGGACGAGCAATTCGACTGGGACCGGTGGCCTGATCGACGTCAACCGCGCCAGCGCGCAGGAGCTCGAGACGCTGCCCGGGATCGGCGAGGTAACCGCGGCGAAGATCATCGCGGCGCGCGAGGAGATGCCTTTCGGCTCGATCGAGGAGCTGCTTGGCCGCCAAGTCGTTGGCCCGGCCACGATGGACAAGATCCGTGCGCTGATAGCCGTTACGCAGTGACGCGCCCGGTCGGCATGGCCGTCGGGGCCATCGCCGGCGGCCTGGTGTCCGGCGCGGTTGCAGGGTGGCCGGCGCTCGCGTTCGCAGCCCTGCTCGGGCTCGCTGGAGTCACGCTGTTTCGAGCCGCACGACGGGCCAGCGCTTCCCACCGCCTCGCGATCGGTGCCGCCTGCCTGGCGGGCGGGCTGGTCATCCTGCGCTCGGTCGTCGGTGCCTCCTTGACGCCGGGTCAGGCAGCGCCGACGCCGCTCGCCAGTGGATGGAGCGAGCACGAAGCCGTCGTGCTGTCGGTCGGGACTCCGGCGCAGGGCACGCAGCGTGCCACGGTCGAGCTGAGGTCGGCGGGCGCCGAACGCGTCTATGCCTGGCTGCCGCGCTACCCGGGCGTCGTTGCCGGCGACGTCATCCACTTCGCGGGACCACTCGAACTCGCACCAACCGATCCAGGGTTCGGGGAATATCTGGCCCGTGCCGGCATTGCCTGGACGATTCGGGCGCGAACCCTTGAGCGCCTGGGCGGCGACGGCACTCCCCTGGCCGCGCTGGAAGCGGTGCGCCGTGAGGTGGCGGCCCTGATCACGCGCGGCATGCCGGAGCCGCAGGCCGGCCTGGGCGCAGCCATGATGATCGGGCTGCGTGACCTGGTCGCACGCGATGTTGCCGCCGACTTCCGGACGTCTGGCCTGAGCCACGTGGTGGCAATCAGTGGCTGGCACATCTGCCTTCTCGCCGCTGTCGTGACCGCGGCCCTGGGCCGTCTTTCGCGCCGGCGGCGAGCGCTCGTCGTGGTCCTGGTCGTCATCGCCTACTCCATCCTGGCTGGAGCATCGCCCAGCATCCTGCGCGCAGCCGTGATGGCGTCAGTCGCACTTCTGGCACGCGAGTCGGGCCGCGCCAGCCGCGCCTCACTCGCACTGGGACTGACCTGTTTCGGACTGATCCTGGCCGAGCCGAGAACCGTCGAGGATGTCGGCTTCCAGCTGTCGGCTGCCGCGACGGCCGGATTGCTGTGCTGGTCAGCACGCCTGCGCGCGTGGTTGGAGGGTCACCTTCCGGCCCAGACGCCCGGCTGGTTGCTCGAGGCACTCTCGGTCTCGCTCGCCGCGCAGGCCGCGACCCTGCCGCTCATCCTCTTCCACTTCGGCTCGCTTTCCGCCGTGGCACCGCTCGCCAACCTGATCGTCGCGCCGATCGTGGCGCCGGCCATGCTGCTCACGGTGCTCGCCTTCGCAGCCGGTGGCCTGATCGCGCTGGGCGTGCCGGCGCTGCTCCTCGCGCCGATCACCCTCGTGTCCGCGATCGGCGTCGGCGCGATGATCGGCATCGCCCAGCTGACCGCGCGGCTTCCGTTCGCGGCAATCCAGGTTCCGGAGCCGCTCAACGTGGCCGCAGCGGTTGCCACACTCGTCTTGATTGCCATCATCGCGCGCCGCCGTCCGACAAGGACCGCCGCCGCCACGTCCGCCGAGCGCCTTGCCCAGCGGCGAACAGCGATCAGGCTGCCGGTACGGCTCAGCCCACGCCGGCTGACGCTGGGCGGCGGCACTGCGTCCCTGTGCGTGATGCTCGTGCTGGTCGGTGCGGCACGGCCGGATGGACGTCTGCACGTGACGATCCTTGATATCGGCCAGGGCGACGCGATCCTGCTCCAGGGACCTACCGGCGGCCGTGCCCTGATCGACACTGGCCCTGACCCGGATCGCCTACTGGCCCTGCTCGACCAACGCCTACCCGCGTGGGACAGGCGAGTTGATCTCGTTGTGTTGACTCACCCGCACGAGGACCACGTAGCGGGTCTGGCGCTGCTGCTCGACCGCTATCGGATCGGCGCGATCGTGGAGCCGGGCATGGTCGGTGCGGGGCCGGGCGACGCCGCTTACCGGCGCCGGCTGACCGAGCTTGGCCGTGAGACGCGCGTCGTGGCCGCCGGCGACAGGCTCTGGCTGGACGGCATCGCGCTGGACGTGGAGTGGCCCCTCCCCGGCCGCGTCCTGCTGCGCGCGCCGGATGGCGGCCGGGCGATCAACAACGTATCGATCGTGCTCGACGTGCGCTTCGGCCAGCGCCGGATGCTGTTCAGCGGCGACGTCGAGGAGGACATCGATCCGCATCTGCTCGCCACGGGCATCGCCGGCAAGCACGGCGGAAGCCGCTTGGACGTGCTCAAAGTCGCTCATCACGGCAGCGGGACAGCGACGACAGACGCGTTCGTGGAAACTCTCGACCCGCAGATCGCGGTCATCAGCGCGGGAAGCGGCAACCCCTACGGCCACCCATCAGGCGAGACCGTCGCGCGCCTGGCCGAATCCGGAGCACGCCTGTTTCGGACCGACCTTGACGGCTCAGTGGATATCTCGACCGATGGGTCAGACCTTGTGGCTTCAGCGAGCGGAGGGCGACCGGTCCCGACACGCCGACCGAGTGAGCCGCCCGGCGTCGGCTTCTGCCCCGTCCCTGCTCCGTCGTCCGGGGCCCGCCGGAGGCTTACCTACAATCGACGGGATGGCGATCCCTACCCGGGCACAGGCCGCGGCGATCATGCGCGGCCTCGCTCCAAGCGAAAGACTGCTCACCCACTCCACCGTCGCGGGCGAGATAGCCGCGTTCCTGTGTGCTGCCATGGCCCGCCGCGGCGTGGTGATAGACACACCGCTGGCCGAATTGGCGGCGTTCCTGCATGACCTTGACAAGGCGCTGGCCACGGATGATCCGCTGCGCGCGCTGGGCCACGGGCCCGCCGGCGCCGAGTGGCTGCGCCTGAACGGCCACGACGAGCTGGGCCAGGCAGTCGCCAATCACCCGGTGCGCACGCTGGGCGAGGCAGCCGGATACGACGAGTGGTCCGCGGAGCTGAGCCTGGAAGCGCGCGTGGTGGCCTTCGCCGACAAGCGCGCGCTGCAGGACGTGGTCAAGCTGGACGAGCGCTTCGAGCGCTGGTACGGCTTCTACCCGGAGAGCGAGATGCTGCCTGTGGCGCACGAGCGGGCGCGCCTCCTGGAGCGCGACGTCTGCGCCGCCGCGGGTATCGCACCGAGCGACGTGCAGCGCCTGCCGTGGGTCGCGGCGGCCATGGACGAGGCGGCCTGAAGCGTGGCCGCTGCCGTTGCCTACTTCTACGGCGAGGACGCGTGGTCGATCGACAACGCGTCACGCACCTTTGGCGCGAAGCTCGCCACAGAGGGTGGCCAGCAGCTGGACACCTGGCGCACCAGCGCGGACGAGGACGACTCATCCGATTCGGCGCCGGCCGGCGGGGGCGCCGCCAAGAAGCGGACGCGCATCCTGGACCAGATCGAGGAGCGCCTCACGACGGCCACTCTCTTTGGCGGCGGGACGCTCGTCGTGCTCCGCCAGCCGGGCTCGATCGTACGCGAGACTGCTGCGCGCGAGCGCCTGGTGGAGCTCCTCACCCGCGTGGCGCCGGGCAACGCGCTGTGCCTGTGTGACCTGCTCGCCTCGGGCTCGAAGGGCCTGCCCGCCCACCAATCCGCGCTGCGCGACACGGTCGCAGCGCTGGGCGGCGATGTGCGCGACTTTCCGGCTCTTTCGCGCGAGCGAATGGACGGCTGGATCACCGCGCGCGCCCAGGAGCTGGACGTCAGCATCGCGCCCCCGGTCGCGCGCCTGATCGCCGAGCGCATCGGCGCCCACGTCCGCGAAGGGGACGTTGACCGACGCCGGATGAGCGAGCTGGCCAATGCCGAACTCGAGAAGCTGGCCCTGTTCAGGCCGGGCGGCACGATCACGCGCGAGGACGTTGAGCAGCTCGTGGCGGAGGTCGTGCCGGGCTCGACGTGGGCGCTGCTGGACGCGCTGGGCGCACGCCGGACGGCAGAGGCGGCCACGCTCGCCGAGCGTCTGCTGCGCGATGCCACGCCGCTGCCGGTGCTGGTGACCCAGGTCCATCGCCGGCTGCGCGAGCTGATCGTGATCCGTGACCACCTGGCCGCCGGGACGCGCCCGCCCGATCTCGTGCGCGAGCTCAAGCTGCAGCCCTTCCGGGCCCAGAAGCTGACCGAGCAGGCGCGCACGTGGGAGCAGCCCGAGCTGGACGAGGCGCTGAGCGACCTGCAGGAGCTGGACATGCTCAGCAAGGGCATCGCGCGCGACGGATCGCCGCACTCATTGTCTGAGGACAGATCCCAGCTGGCGTTCCTGGCCTGGATAGGAAAACACGCCAGCCGGGGCGGGCGAGCTCCGGCTGGCGTGTCGGATTAGGGCGGGCACCGGAGGAGGTCGGCGCCGCTGTTAATTCGGGGCTAGGGCAGGTAGTCGGCCCTGGACCAGGCTTCGCGCAGGAGCACCTGGTCGGTCTCGATGGCAAAGGTGCAGCGCCCTTCCGGAACGTCGAGCAGTTCGATCAGGTCCGGGTCCAGGTACAGCTGCTGGCACATCTCGCACAGGCTCGCCGGCAATCCGAAGAAGAAGCGCTCAGCACCGTCCGTGAGTCGGAACGTTGTGTCGAAGCGCGAGCTGATCAGGCTGCTTGCGCAGACCGGACAAGCACTGCCGATGCGATCCATGCGGGGATGCTAGGTACGTTCCGGTGGACTCCCACATGACCCAGCGGTACCTCTGCGCCAGCCGACTTTCCTACTCCGGTCACAGCCACATGGCACGGCCGCAGCCGTTTATTGGAGGCGCAGCAGCAGCGGCGCGTCCGCCCACAGTCGCTCGAGCTGGTAGAAGTCGCGCTCAGGTGGCGCCATGACATGGACGACGACCGATCCGTAGTCGATCAGCATCCAGTGCGCGTTGGAGGATCCCTCGCGACCGATCGGCTTGTGGCCCTCGTCGCGCAGGCCCTCCGCGATGCCGTCGACGATCGCGCCCAGCTGGCGCTCTGACGAGCCGGAGCAGATCACGAAGTAGTCGGCCAGCGTGGTCAGGCCGCCGATCTCCAGCAGCACGATGTCCGACGCCTTCTTGTCCGCCGCGAGATCCACGATCCTGCGCGCCAGGGCCAGCGCCTGCGCCTGCTCGTCGGGCGTGGACGGCTTCCTTGGGCGCTTCTTGACCGTGGTCTTGCGCCCGCGCGGCAGCCCTGGCCGAAGCTTCTCGGGCTGCTCAGTCTGCTCAGTTTCTGCCATAGAGTCGGTTGTCTCCGATGTAGGCCTCGACGGAGGCGGGAACCAGGTAGCGAATTGAGCGGCCGGCGCGGATCCGGCCGCGGACGTCCGTGCTGGAATGCCCCAAACGGCTTGTATCGAGGACGGTGAACCTGTCGGCTCGCCCGGGGAACTGCTGCGCAAGCCACTCAGCGCTGATGTCGTCGTAGCCCAGGCGCTCCACGATCGCGACGCTGGCCAGGTCGAGGATGCGCTCCGGGAGACGCCAGGTGGGCAATGTGCGCGCCGCCTCTGCCGAGACGATGATCGTCCAATCTCGCCCGGGGTGCTCGGCAGCGAGCTCGGTCAGGGTATCCACGGTATAGCTCGGCCGATCGGCGTCGAGCTCGATCCGGCTGAGCACGAAAGCGCTGTTGTCTGTCGTTGCCAGCTCGATCATGCGCGCGCGGTGCTCGGCGTCAGCGCCCGGCGCGCCCTTGTGCACGGGCTCGCCGGCGGGTACGAACAGGACGCAGGCGAGGCTCAGCGCGTCGCGCGCCTGTTCGGCAATGGCGAGATGGCCGTAGTGGATGGGATCGAAGATGCCGCCGAGTATGCCCCAGCGCTCTCGTGGCGTGCTGTCAGCTATGCCGACTCGTCCTCCCACTCCAGCTCCACGGCTCCGATGCGCACGCTGTCGCCCGCGTTGACGCCCGCGAGGACAAGCTCGCGCTCAACGCCCAGGCGGGCCAGGTCACGCTGGAACCGGTCGGCCGATTCGGCGTTGTCGAAGTTCGTCTGCGCCGCGAGTCGCTCGATGCGCCGGCCGATGACGCGGTAAGCCCCGTCTTCGCGCTGGACGGTGAAGGTCTCGGGCGCCGACTCGAAGCGGTGCACCACGACGCCGGCCGGCTCACCCGGCTGGCTGAGCGTCTGGGCATCGGGCAGCAGGCGGGCCAGAGCGGCGAGAACCTTGTCCAGACCGGTACCGTCCGCGGCCGAGACGGTCACGAAGTCGATCTTGTCGCGCTTGCGCCGCTTGGCGAAGGCCAGGCGCTGGGCGTCCCCCTCGGGCAGGTCAATCTTGTTGCCGATGACCAGGCTGATCTTGTCCAGCAGGGCGGGGTCGTGGGCCTCGAGCTCCTCGCGGATGACCTGGTAGTCGCGCTCGGGATCCGCGGCGGCGAGATCGACCACGTGACCCAGCACGCGCGTCCGGGATACGTGGCGCAGAAAGGCGTGGCCCAGTCCGGCTCCATCGCTGGCGCCCTCGATCAGGCCGGGCATATCCGCGATCGTCACCCGCCGCTCATCCCGGGCGTCCACGACGGACAGGTCGAGCACGCCCAGGTTGGGCACAAGCGTCGTGAACGGGTATGCCGCGACCTGTGGCGTGGCCGCGGTCAACGCGCCGAGCAGGGTGGACTTGCCGGCATTGGGCAGGCCGACCAGCCCGACGTCAGCGATCAGGCGCAGCTCCAGGATCAGTTTGCGCTCGACACCCGGCTCGCCCATCTGAGAGTGAGTCGGCGCGCGCTGCGTGGCGGTGGCGAAGTGGACGTTGCCCAACCCGCCCCGGCCGCCGCGCGCGACCATCACCTGCTGGCCATGCGCGACGAGGTCGGCGATCAGGTCGCGCGTGGAAGCGTCGCGCACGACGGTGCCCGGCGGGACGTTCAGGATCAGGTCCTTGCCCGCCTTGCCGTGGCGCCTGGAGCCCGTGCCGCGGCCGCCTGACTCGGCCCGGAAATGGTGCTTGAAGCGATAGTCACGCAGCATCGTCTCGCCCGGGTCGACGCGCAGGTAGACGGTTCCGCCCCGACCTCCGTCGCCGCCGTCCGGACCGCCGCGCGGGACATGCGCTTCGCGCCGGAACGTGGCGGCACCGTCCCCGCCTTCTCCGGCGCGGACAGTGATCGTCACTTCGTCAAGGAACATCTGGGTTAGATCGTAGTCGCGCCAGCACGCACGAGTTCAGGTCGCTCTCTGCGCGCGGAGGTTGCGCCGGCTAGACCTCGGCGGCGGCCGCGTTCTTGGTCAGGCTGGCCAGGAACTCGGCATTCGAGTTGGTCTTGGCCAGGCGGTTGAGGAGCAGCTCGATGCCCTCGTTGGTGCCAACCGCGCTGAGCATCCGGCGCATCGTCCAGACCATGCGCAGAGTGCCCTCCTCGAGCAACAGCTCTTCGCGCCGCGTGCCCGAACGCTGCACGTCGATCGCCGGGAAGATGCGCTTCTCGGCCAGCTTGCGGTCGAGGATGAGCTCTGAGTTGCCGGTGCCCTTGAACTCCTCGTAGATCACGTCATCCATGCGCGAGCCGGTGTCGATCAGGCAAGTGCCGATGATCGTCAGCGAACCGCCTTCTTCGATCTTGCGCGCGGCGCCAAAGAAGCGCTTGGGCGGATACAGGGCGATGGGGTCGATACCACCCGACAGCGTCCGGCCCGATGGCGGCAGGGCCAGGTTGTAGGCACGTGCGAGGCGCGTGATCGAGTCGAGCAGGATGACCACGTCGCGGCCGGTCTCCACCTGGCGCTTGGCGATCTCGAGCGCCATCTCCGCCGCGCGGGTGTGGTTCTCGGTCGGCTCGTCAAAGGTTGACGAGATGACTTCGCCCTTGACCGAGCGGCGCATGTCGGTCACTTCCTCTGGCCGCTCACCGATCAGCGCGACCATCAGCAGGACCTCGGGATAGTTGGCCGTGATGCCGTTGGCGATCTGCTTGAGGAGCATCGTCTTGCCCGCCTTGGGCGGCGAGACGATCAGGGCACGCTGGCCCTTGCCGATCGGGTTGACCAGGTTGATCAGCCGCTGGCTGAGGTTCTTCGAGTCAGTCTCCAGGTTGATCAACTCGATGGGGTGGATCGGCGTCAGCGCATCGAAATGGGGCCGCCGCTTGGCCGCCTCCGGATCGACGCCGTTGACCGACTCAACGCGCATGAGGCCCCAGTACTTCTCCCCGTCCTTGGGCTGGCGAATGACGCCGCCGACGCGATCGCCGGCGCGCAGTCCATTGCGGCGCACCTGCGAGGACGAGACGTACACGTCGTCCGGGCCGGGCATCAGCCCGTGCCGGCGCAGGAATCCGTAGCCGTCATCGACGATGTCCAGGATGCCGGTGACGTAGACCGCGCCGCTGCGCTCGACCTGGCGCTGCAGGATCTGCTCGACGAGGTCGTCCTTGCGCATCTGCTTGGCGTCGGCGAGGTCCAGCTCGCCGCCGATCTGGACGAGCTGATTGAAGTTCTTGCTCTTGAGTTCGTTGATGTTCATTCGGGAATCGATCCGCCTGCTAGCGATGGGTGACCGGAATCAGGACGCTGGACAGCGTCGACCGGGACGGAACTACGGACCCGCCTTGGCACGCGCCACATGTGATCTGCCCAGCGGCCGATCGGGTGGGGGAAGCGGGAAGGACCAGATATTAGCACTTCCCGAGCGTCGGTCAAGCGCGCCGAGCGGGGTCGGGATGCGATTGCGCCGCTCGCCCGGAGATGGAAGGAGGCCCGCCAGCGGGCCGCCGAAGCTAGTGCTGGATGGCGGTCTCGCGCGCGGCGTCTTTGGCGGCAGCAGCGGCACGAGCCTTGTCCCAGTCCTCGCGGAAGGTGACGATGCCCTTGTCCGTGAGCGGGTGGTGGATCATCTGCTGGAGCACCTTGAAGGGCAGCGTGGCGATGTGCGAGCCGAGCATCGCCGCCTCCGTCACGTGACGCGGATGGCGGACGGACGCGGTCAGCACTTCCGAGTCGAGATCATGGACCTCGATGATCGTGACCAGCTCGCGGATGACGTCCATGCCGTCCTGGTTGATGTCGTCCAGGCGGCCGATGAAGGGCGACAGCAGCGAAGCTCCGGCCTTGGCCGCGAGCATGCCCTGATTGGCCGTGAAGATGAGCGTGCAGTTGGTCTTGATGCCTTCCTCGGCGAAGCGGTAGATGGCCTCCAGGCCCTCCTCGCTCATGGGTACCTTGACCACGATGTTGGGCGCGATCTTGGCGAACGCACGGCCCTCGCTGAGCATCCCATCGACGTGCTCGGCGACAACCTCGGCACTTACCGGCCCGGGCGTCAGCTCGCAGATCTGGCGCAGGATGTCCTCGTAGGAACCGCCGATCTTGCCGTACAGGGTGGGGTTCGTGGTCACGCCGTCAAGCACGCCCCAGCGTGCGGCAATTTGAATCTCTTCGATATCTGCTGTGTCCAGGAAGATTTTCATTGGAGCGCTCCTCGTCTGTGCAACGAGGACAGTCTACGCGTGCTCACTTTGCGGAAGCGTATGACGGACCCTGGCGCGGCAGACAAGCGCGCCTTACGGCAGACTCCGCGGGTGAGCACGAGATTCGAAGCTGAGCCATTCCGGCCAGAGCACGTCGCGCCGGCCGCGCGCCTGCTCGCCGAGCGCCACGCTCGCCACCGAGCGGCGTGGCCGGCGCTCAACCCCGAGTTCGAGTCAGTCCAGCCGGCCGCCGACCGGATCGAGGCGCTGCTGGAGCAGGGCCAGCAGGGAGTGTTCGTGAGCCGTGACGGAGACACGGCCGCGTACCTACTTGGCGGCCGCAAGCCGGACACGGCCTGGGGGCCTAACGCGTGGGTCGATGAGGCCGGCAACGCGGGCGCTGACATGGAGGCCATCCGGGTGGCTTATGGCGCAGCCGCAAGGCCCTGGGTCGAGGACGGCCGGACGAGCCACTTCGTCGTCGTGCCGGCGACCGACGAGGACACCGTCGCGGCCTGGTTCAGCGTCGGCTTCGGCGCGCAGCACGTGCACGCGCTGCGCGAGATGCCTGGGCCCGATTTCACGCCGCACAACCCGGGTGGCCTGCCCATCCGGCGTTCCACCAGGGGCGACCTGCCCGTGTTGGCCGAGTTGAGCGTCGAGCTGCCGCGCCATTTGCTCGGCTCGCCGGTCTTCTCGCGCGCACTGGTACCTAGCGTGAGCGAAGAGCTGGCCGAACTTGAGGCGGATTTTGACGACCCCAAACTGACCAGCTTTGTGGCCGAGCACGATGGCCGGGTGGTCGGCGAGGCGGTTGGGTGCGCGCTGGAAGTGTCGAGCCTTCACGGGCCACTCATGCGCCCGGCCAGCTGTGCTTTTCTCGGCTTTGTCGCGGTGCTACCAGACGCGCGCGGACTGGGCGCAGGCCGCGCGCTGGGCGACACGGTCATGGCCTGGGCACGTGATGCGGGCTACGAGTGGCTTGCCACGGAATGGCGCTCGACCAACATCGAGGCCGATCGCACGTGGCGGGCGATGGGCTTCCGGCCGACCTTCCTGCGACTGCACCGCGCCATCGCCTGATGGCCGACGCCTGGTCGCCGCGAAGTTAGGAGTGCGCGGCCTGGGCCACTGAAGCTGCTCCGGTGGCGACGCGGGCGGCCGCCGATTCGGTCAGCGTAAGTGCCTCGGCGATGTCGGGCCGGTCAGCCTGGAACATGAAAAGCTCCGCTTCAAGACGGCCGTAGGCGGCAGCGGTCAGCCGGACCAGGCGCTCAACCTCGGTCAACTCATGGCCGATGTAGCCGAGCGTCTTTTCGACCTGAATGGTGTGTTCGCGCATGTGCGATGACCAGCGCACCATCCGGAAGCGGACGTCCACGGGCCGCCCGGCCCAGCGCGCCCGGGCGGCCAGGTCCGCCGCCCCCAGCGGCCCGAACACGCCGGCCGACAGGTCCACGAGGTCATCGAGCCGACGGAGGATCTGGGCCAGGCTGCCGCGTCCCTCCTCTTCTTCCTCCGGCACACCCACAATTGCATCGTCAGGCACGCTCGCCGGAAGGTCATCGACGCTGGTGATGTGCTGGTCCATCCACCACGCCGTGAACCAGGCGTACGCACGCTGGCCGCTGATGATGTGGGCCAGCGTCTGGCGTACGGTCCACTCGGCGTTGCCCGGATCACGATCGAGGTCCGCGTCAGCGAGGCCGGCGAGCAGGCCGTGCAGATCCCAGCGCGCTGCAGTCGCCGCAGCTACCAGGGGCCGGGCGACCGATTCGCCCGTTTTGGCCTGCGCGCCGGAAAGAGCCACCAACGCGCGCGAGTCCTCGAGCTCCTCGTACTGGCGATAGAGGCCAGAACGCACGTCAAGCTCGCCGTCCCGCCAGTGCCAGGGTCGCTCGAGCGCCGTGTCGGGCACGCTGCCCAGAAGTGTCAGGCCGGCCTCGATCGAATCGCGCGCGCGAACCAGCTCGGGTGCAAGCGCTACGGGCGCCGCCGGCGCGAGTCGCAACAGCGGTGCATCGAGCACGGGCGTGGTCACCGATTTCTGCTGGGCTCAGGCGTCGCTTGCGACGGCCGCCAGTTCGTCCAAAGTACGCGTGCCGGAGTGCTCGATGGCCGCCTTGACGAAGCCGAAGAACAGGGGGTGCGGTCGATCGGGCCGCGACCGGAACTCGGGATGGAACTGGGAGGCGACGAACCATGGGTGGTCCTTGAGCTCCACGATCTCCACCAGCCGGCCGTCTGGCGACTGGCCTGACAGCACCATGCCGCTCTGCTCGAGTGCCTCGCGGTACTGGTTGGAGACCTCGAAGCGGTGCCGGTGGCGCTCGTAGACGACTTCCTCGCCATAGGCCTCGGCCGCCTTCGATCCGGGCGCAAGGCGCGCCGGGTAGAGACCCAGGCGCATCGTGCCGCCCTTGTCCTCCAGCTCACGCTGGTCGGGCATGAAGTCGATCACGGGAGCGTTGGTGAACATGTCGAACTCGGTCGAGTTGGCGTCCTGGGCGCCGACCACGTCGCGGGCGAACTCGATCACGCCGCACTGCAGGCCAAGGCACAGCCCCAGGTACGGCACGCGGTTCTCACGCGCGTAGCGCGCGGCGAGGACCTTGCCCTCGATGCCGCGATGGCCGAAGCCCCCCGGCACCAGCACGCCTCCCGCTCCGCCGAGTCGCTCGACGTAGTTGTCAAGGGTCAATGCCTCTGAATCGACCCAACGAATGACGATCGAGCGGCCGTGCGCCCAGCCCGCGTGGCGCATGGCCTCTGTCACGGACAGGTACGCGTCAGGCAGTTCGATGTACTTGCCCACCAGCGCAATCTCGAGCTGCGGCTTGGGCTTCTTGATCAGGTCGACAAGGGCGCGCCAGCCCGACAAATCTGCCGGCTGGGCCTTCTCCGCGAGCCCGAGCTCGCGCACGATCAGGTCGTCCAGGCCGCGGTCGTGGAACTGGAGCGGCACTTCGTAGATCGTTTCGGCGGTTGGCGCCGGTATGACTGCCTCGACCGCCACGTCGCAGAACAGGGCGATCTTCTCGCGCAGATCATCGGGCACGTCCTGCTCGGCGCGGGCAATGATCACGTCGGGCTGGATGCCGATGCTGCGCAGCTCCTTGACCGAGTGCTGGGTGGGCTTGGTCTTGAGCTCACCGGTTGCGGAGAGCGACGGGAGCAGGGTGACGTGTACATAGAGCACGTTCGTCCGGCCCACGTCCTTGCGCATCTGGCGGATGGCCTCCAGGAACGGCAGCGACTCGATGTCGCCGACCGTGCCGCCGACCTCGACGATGACCACGTCCGCGCGGCCGTCGCGAGCCACGCGCTGGACGCGCTCCTTGATCTCGTTGGTGATGTGCGGGATGACCTGGACGGTGCCGCCGAGGTAGTCGCCGCGGCGCTCCTTGGCGATGACCGCCTGGTAGATGCGGCCGGTGGTGACGTTGGATAGCTGGGTCAGGTTCTCGTCTATGAACCGCTCGTAGTGGCCCAGATCCAGGTCTGTTTCCGCGCCGTCATCGGTGACAAAGACCTCGCCGTGCTGGTAAGGCGACATCGTGCCCGGATCCACGTTGATGTACGGATCGAGCTTGATGATCGAGACGGAGAGGCCGCGGCTCTTGAGCAGCCGGCCGATGCTGGCGGCGGTGATGCCTTTGCCGAGTGAGGAGGTGACGCCTCCGGTCACAAAGACATACTTCGCCATAGGTTCGAGTCCCTCCGGGGTTTTTCGAATGTTACCGCAAGCCAGCCCGGACGGGGGGCGCTGACTGCATCCAGGCGGGCAGTTCCGACCGTGAGGCGGAGCTTCATCCGGAATCTGCGCCAGCGGGAGCGACACACCGAAAATCCGGCGCAATTCCGACTGCGGTACGTAAGTCGTGCTCGAAACGCCGGCTCAGGGCCGGCACAAACCCGAAATCCGGCCGAGCTCCGACGGCCAGGCGAAATACTCTTCCGAACCAAGACCACCTGGCCTCGAGAGCGTGGGCTGCTAGGCGCGCCTGAGCGGCAGCAGCAGGATCACGGCCAGCACTACGAACGGCAGCAGGATCAGCAGCGCGCCAACGATGGGCGGTCCGAATGGGTTCCAGGGCCCATCGCCGAAGGTGACCTTGGGCGCGACCGCAGAGGTCGCGCTGCCTGCGGTGGTAACTGTGTACGTGCCCGCGCTGTCAACCTGGGCGCGGCCGAAGGGAACGTATCCAACGTTGTTGGTGGAGCTGGCGAAGAGCATGTCGGACACACGGCTGATGACCAGCGCGCCACCGGGTCCGGCAGCGCTCACGCTCAGGTCGGAGGGCATGTCGGCCGAGTCGTTCTCGCCGAATATCCCTTCTTCCTCGAAGTAGAGCCAGACCTCGCCCGGCGACAGGCTCACCTGGCCCTGCCCGGGAACCGGGACCTGGCCGTACGCGACATGGTTCGAGAAGGGCAGTCCGCCCATGAGGAACCAGACGAGGGCAAGGATCGCGCCGGCCCCGACAATGATGAGCGAGACCCACCACGGGGCGATGGAGCGACGTCGCGGAGCCGGCGCCGAGGGGAAACCGCCGAATGAAATGGTCATTGCGACCCGAGTCTAGGGCGTGGGGCTGGGCTCGGTGACGGTCGTCGCGGAGCTGTCGGGGATGACCAGCTGCTGGCCGACGAAAATCAGGTTCCAGTCGGCAATGTCGTTGGCGTCGGCGAGCACGGTCGGGTCGATGTCATACAGCTCGGCGATGCTGATGATCGATTCGCCGGGCTGGACGATATGCGTGCCGGGCTCGTTGGTCGGCGCGGCGCCAACGGGGATGATCAGCTCCTGACCGACCTGGATGATGTACGGCTCGGGAATGTTGTTGGCCTGCGCGATCTGCAGCCAGGGCACGCCGTACAGGTCGCCGATCGTGCTGAGTGATTTGCCCGGCTGAACGACATGGGTCCCACCGCCGGTCGGTCCGGCGCTGGGCGTGGCAGTGGGCGTGGCGCTGGGCGCAGCGGTGGGTGGCCCGCTGGGCGTGGGCGAGGAAGCCACGAAGGTGCCCGATGGACGCGGCGTCTGGCCGGCGCCTGGCACGGACAGGACACCCATGAAAAGGGCACCGGCGAGAAGCGTGGTGCTGACGGCCAGCACGACCAGCGTACTGACCAGGAATGACATGCGCGACATCTGGGCGATGTTAGTGCGGGCCCGGCCCGGGCGTGGTTCTGCCCGGTCCCCAGACCTCCGGACCGCAGATGAACGGCCTGGGCGCCGACGCGTAACGGGCGCGCCAGTCAGCCAGCGCGGCGATGTCGCGCGGCAGCCTGCCATCGGCAAAGGCACGCTCCACTTCCGCGCTCACGTCCGCAAACGTGTCCCACTCAATGAACGGCCAGCCCACGCTGGCGCAGATGCGCGCCAGTGACTCCTTGGCGAACACGACGTCAGCGTGCGCAGCCGCGTAACGGTCGCTGGGACCATCACCGATGAACACGACCGCCCGACCCTGGGCCTGGTGCAGCCTGACCCGCTCGCGCTTGCACGTTCCGCACACGAAGCAGGACGGATGACCGAACGGGAACGACATGCCTTCGCCGCCGGCCAGCTCATTCCGGTTGGTGGCGACGAAGATGTCGCCCACCCCCAGCGCGTCAAGGTTGGGCTGGACGTAGAAGCCCAGGCCGTCACTCACGACCTCGATCGAGGCGCCGCGCGCGCGGACCGCGGCCACGAAGTCGGGAAACGTGTCGTCCTGCGGCATCGCCGCCGCGTCGTGGCGGAGGAGGGCGGCATCGTTGGGCAGCACGTCCATGTCCCAGACCATCAGCTCGCGAGAGCCGAGGCGGGCACTGGCGTACAGCGCGTCCTTGCGTTCGAGCTCGTCCTTGTCCGGGTAGTGGCGCCACAAAAGCGCGTCGCCAACGTCGACACGCGAGATGGTGCCGTCGTAGTCGACCAGGAAGCTCACCGGCGCGCCTCCCGCCGGCGCCCCCGCGTCGATCAGATGGTGCCCGCTTCCTCGCCTGACTCCAAGTCGTGCTCGAGCTCGAGCGCCTCCTCGTCCGCTTCCTCGGTCAGCTTGAGCCAGATGAACAGGCCAGCCAGAACGACGAGCGGCACGATTACGACGGCGGCTAGCAGCACGATCAACAGCACCGCCAGCATCTTGATCATTCTCATCACGAGATCCTCCTGCTGATTGGGATCACGTTAGCGCAACGGTCCGAAAAGTGGCTACCGACCGCGATTCGGGCGACCCGCGGCGACCATCGCCTCAATCTCCTCGCGCGTGAACTCGGCCAACACGTGGCGCAGACCGGCGCGCGTCGACATCAGCAGGCGCAGCACGAACTGGCGGTCCAGCTCGAACAGGAGAATGTCACGCGGCTTCTGCTGATCGATGTACGCGCCTATCGCGCGCAGCGCCGACTCGTAGAACGCCGTGTCCGGATTGGAGTGCCTCGTCTCTGGCCGGCCGCGCTGACGGCGCCGAGCCGCCGCCTCGTCCATCATCCGCGCCACGTCATCCTCGAGCAGCTGCACGGTCTCCTTCTCGAGTCGCGCGTCGGGATCGGACCACGTCCCACCCTCGCCCGGAACCAGGGCGAGGCCCTGGACGACGAACCCGTCGTCCATCTCGACGAGCGTCAGTTCGCGCATGCCGCGCTGATCGAGAATGGCCCCGATCGAGCGCAGCATGTCCTCGTAGTTGTGGCGCGGGGCACCTTCGTACAAGCGCATGAGCCCGAGTCTAGGCAGAAACCGTCATGCGCCGTAACCCGCCAGACGTACCGGGCACCGTGGCGGCGCGCGAGCGACGCTATTTGTTGTAGAGGCTGTCCGTGCCGAAGATTTCGATCGACAGCTCCTCGAGCGCGTCTATCAGCGGGTACATGACCGATCGGCCGCCTGTTTCGCTGCGCGGCAGGTGCGTCGCATACAGCGGCGGCTTGAGCACGTAGCTTCCGCTCGGCTCGTCCTCGACAGTCTTGGCCAGCTCCAGCAGCTGATCGAACTGGCTGATCGGAAAGTTCGTGTTGATGACCTGGGCGAGCGCCTCGGCGATCTCCGGCGCGCGGGGCAGGTTGGCCGGCTTGAGCATCTCGCGCCGCAGCGCGGCGAGGATGACCTGCTGGCGCTTGGCACGCGCGAAGTCGCCGCCGGACTGGCCCTTTCGGCTGCGCACGTAGCGCAGCGCGTCCGCAGGCCCGAGGCGGTGCTCGCCGACGGGCAGGTAGAACTGGAGGTGATCGTCGGCGATCTCGCGGTCGTTATAGATCGTGATGCCGCCGACGATGTCGACGACCTCCTGGAAGCCCTCCATGTTCACGCTGGCGTAGTAGTCGATCTTGATGCCGAGCAGGAAGCCGAGCTGGTAGGCGAGCGAGGGCATGCCCGGCTCGGGAAACTTCTCGGGGTAGTTCTTGCTCACCCCGGCAAACGAGTTGAGCTTGCCGTTGAACGTGCCGCCGTTGTAGATGGGGAAACGCTGAAGGTCGCGCGGGAAGCTGAACATCTTCACTTCGCCGGTGTCGCTGTTGACGCTGACGACGAGCATCGTGTCCGTGCGTGTGCCAACGCGACCTTCCCACCAGTCAAGGCCGGCCAGCAGCACGTTCAGGTAGCCGTCGCTCTCGGCGTCGATGGCGGTGATGTCGTAGCCCGGGGTGGGACCGGGCGCCAGCGATGGCGACGGCTCGTCTGGCGGCTCGGAATCCTCGGGATACTGGATGTCCGGCGGGGGCTGCGTGGGCGTGGCCAGCGGGTCACTCGTCTGGCCGGCGGGAGTCGGTGGCGTCGTCGGGCGGGGCGACGGCCGGTCATTGTCGAGAGTCGGGTCGCCCGAGGTGATGGCTATGCCGGCATTGCCCAGCCGGTACAGCGAGGTGGCGCCCCAGACGTCGGCCGCGCCGACCAGGAAGACGAGTGCGAGGGGCACGACGAACGCCGCGGCGGACATGCGCGCGCCATTACGCCACGCGTGCAGGATGGCCAGGATCCACCACGCGCCTACGAAGAAGACGATGACCGCGGCCGGAAAGGCCACGGCCGGGTCGAGCGAGCGCGCCCCGGCCCCGGCTACTCCGCCCGAGGTGATCACGAATATGGCGGCGGCCAGGATGACCAGGACGACGGGCAGCGCGAAGCGCAGGGCGTCTCGAGTTCGGCCCAGGTATGCCTGGCCAAGGCCAGGAAAGATGAAGCTTAGGAAAGCCGCTACGGCGCCGGATCGAGGTGACACGGGTGACGATCCGCTGGCGGCCTGCATTCGATTCGTGCTCAGAACGCGCGCCTCCTGAACCTAACTGTAGTTGACATGGTCCTGACGCGTGACGAGTGGCAATCGTTCCGGTGTGACGCCGGGGCAGCGCGCAACGCCCGAACGTACCGGTTGACCACCTCGGGCCAGCCGACCACGATCCATCCATGCCCTTCATGCGCAACTCGATCTTCCGCGCCATGGTCGTGGGCGCCGCCGTGGCCGTCGCCGTGGCCGGCGCGCCGTCGCCGAGCGTGGCCGGGACGCCGGTCACCGTTCCCGGCGCGCCGAATTGCCCCGTGTTTCCGGAGACGAACGTGTGGAACCGGCCGGTCGACACCCTGGCCGTTCACCCGCAGTCGGCGACGCTGATGTCGACCATTGGCCCAAGCGCCAACCTTCACCCCGACTTCAGCTCCATCTCCGGCGGCAACTACGGCATACCGTTCAACGTCGTGGGCTCTGGCGCGCGCAGGAAGAACGTGAGCTTCACGTGGCCCGGCGAATTGGACCCCAATCCGTACATCATTCCGCGGCGCGCAAAGTTCGAGAACGGCAGTGACCGGCATCTGTTGGTGGTTGACCGCGACAGCTGCCGGCTGTACGAGCTGTTCTACGTGCGCAAGACATCGTCCGGCTGGCGAGCCGGCTCCGGCGCGAAGTGGGACATGCGTTCGAACGCGCTCCGACCACAGGGCTGGACGAGCGCGGATGCGGCCGGGCTGCCCATCCTGCCCGGCCTGGTGCGCTACGACGAGGTCGCCGCCGGAGTCATTCGCCACGCACTGCGCTTTACCGCGCCGCGAACGCGGAATGCCTACGTGTATCCGGCACGCCACCACGCCGGCGAGAGCGACAGTGCCTCACTGCCGCCGATGGGCCTGCGCCTGCGGCTCAAGGCCTCGGTGGACATCGACCAGTTCGGACCGCAGTCGCGCGTGCTGCTGCGGGCGCTCCAGGTGTACGGCATGATCCTGGCTGACAACGGCTCGCCGCTGTACGTGACGGGCGCGCCGCACGCCGGCTGGGACGACGACGACCTGCACGATCTGCACCAGCTCGACGGCGCCGATTTCGAGGTCGTCGACACGTCGGGCATGGTCAACGGCTAGAGACCACTAGCTCCGCACCAGCTCGGCCGCGATCTGGGCCGCGATGCCGGAGTTGTTTTCGATCAGCGCGAGATTGGCCCGAACCGACCGACCATCGGTGATCTGCGCGATGCGGCCGAGCACGAAGGGCGTGGAGGCGGGGCCGTGGATGCGCCCGGCGTCAGCGGCCTCAATGGCCTGGGCGATCGCCTGCTCTGCTTCGGTTGAGGACAGCGCAAGTTCGTCCGGTAGCGGCGCCGCAATCACGATGCCAGATCCGAGGCCCATCTCCCAGTGCGCGCGAGCCACGCGCGCGGCGTGCGCCGCATCGTCAACCGAGCCGGCCAGTGTTCGGCCGCTACTGCGCGCGTAGAACCCGGCCAGCTCCGTGGTCTGCCAGCCGAGCACCGGCACGCCGCGCGTCTCGAGGTACTCGAGCGTCAGGTCTATGTCGAGCATCGACTTCGGCCCGGCACATACGACGAGCACGGGCGTGCGCGCCAGCTCGTCCAGGTCGGCCGATATGTCCAGCGTCTGGGCACCGCCGCGGTGGACACCGCCGATGCCGCCGGTGGCGAATACGCGGATGCCGGCGAGGTGGGCGGCGATCATCGTCGCCGACACGGTCGTACCCGCCCAGCCACCCTGGGCGAGGGCGAGTGCCAGCGTGCCACGCGATGCCTTGCGCGGCGCACGGGCCGCGGCGATCTCCTCGAGCTCCTCGTCGCTCAGGCCGACCAGGACCTGGCCGTCACGCACTGCGACCGTAGCCGGCTCGGCATCCTCGGCGCGCACTGCCGCTTCGGCGCGGCGCGCCGCGTCCAGGTTGAGTGGCGCCGCAAAGCCATGAGTGATGAGCGTCGACTCGAGCGCAACAACCGGGCGGCCGGCGTCTAGTGCGGCCCGCACGCGGTCGGCGACGATGAGCGGCGCGGAGTTGGTCACAGGCCGAGCTCCAGGCGCGGTCCGCGGATGACGGTGGCCGCCGCGCGATTCCCGGCCAGTGCCGCACGACCCAGCAGGGCCGGGGTGGGTGCCTCGCCGCGGCGCGCACCGCCCGAGACCAGGGCGTGCAGGAAGCCCGCGTCGAAGGCGTCGCCCGCGCCGGTCGTATCGGCCGCGCGGATAGTTCGTGTCGCCACCTGCATCTCTTTCACCGCGCCATCATCGCCCACGCGCCACAGCACGCGGCAGCCGGCCGCACCCTCCTTGACCGCGACCGTGGGCGCGAACTCGAGCAGGCGCGCCAGCCGGCCACGCGGTCCGAGGAGCGCGCGTGCCTCACCGATGTTGCAGAACAGGACGTCGGGCTCCGTGCGGCGCACGAGGTCGGCGACCGTTTCGCGCCCCGCGTCCAGGATCGGCCGGGCCGAGGCGAGGTCGACCGATACCAGCGTGCCCGCGGCGCGCACCTCTAGCGCGACGCCGATCGCCGTTTCCGACAACGGTGCGCGGAGCAGTGAGTAGGCCGGTAGATGGAGCACGTCGGTCGCGCGCAGCCACGCGTCGTTGAGCGCCGAGCGCGGCAGGTCATCGGCCACGCCGCGGTCGGTCACGAACGATCGCTCGCCACTCGGGCCAACGACGGCCAGCAGCCGTGGCGTGACTCCGCGCCGCTCGACGGCGTGGACGCGCACACCGGACGAGCGCATCGCCGCCACCAGTCGCTTGCCCAGGTCGTCGGGCGCGATGGCGCCCAGGAAGGTCGCAGCGCCATTGAGCGCCGCAAAGGCACGCGCTGTGTTCGCCGCCGAGCCGCCGACTCGGAAGCGAATCGACCCGGGCACGTCCGTGCCCTCGTCAATCGGCGCGTGGGCGCGCACGACCACGTCGAGCATCAGGTCACCGATCGTCAGCAGCCTTGGCCGCCGCCCTGCCACGCGCATCGAGCCATCCTACGAGGGCAGCCGCGGCAATCGGGTGGAAGAAAGGCGCAAGCCGGCCAAGGCGCAGTACGATGGCTCGACGGAACCCAAGCGCCGATGATGGAAGTGCATGACTGACGCCGACAACGAGATCAGGTCCTGGCAGGAGCTCGCGCGCCAGCTGCGCGTGGACTCGGTCCGGGTGTCGAGCCACGCGGGCTCCGGCCATCCCACGTCATCGCTCTCGGCGGCGGACCTGATGGCGGTGCTGCTGGGCAAGTACCTGCGCTACGCCGTGGAGCGGCCGGACGAGCCGAACAACGACCACCTGATCTTCTCGAAGGGCCACGCGTCGCCGTTGTACTACTCGATCCTGCTCGCCATCGGTGCGATCGACGAACGGGAGTTCATGACCTATCGGCAGCGCGGCAGCCGGCTCGAGGGCCATCCCACGCCGGTCCTTCCGTGGGTCGACGTGGCCACCGGCTCGCTCGGCCAGGGACTGCCCATCGGCGTCGGCGTCGCGCTGGCCGGCAAGCGGCTCGACAAGCTGCCCTACCGGACGTGGATCCTGTGCGGCGACTCGGAGATGGCCGAAGGATCCATGTGGGAGGCATTCGCCCAGGCCGCGTTCGACGGCCTGGACAACCTGACCGCGATCATCGACGTCAACCGCCTGGGCCAGACCGGACCAACGCGTTATGGGTGGGACCTGGACGCGTATTCCGATCGGCTGCGCGCCTTCGGCTGGCACGCGATCGAGATCGACGGCCATGACGTGAGCGCGATCAATAGCGCCTTTGCAGAAGCGGTCGCGACGACTGGCCGGCCCACGGCGATCGTGGCGCGCACGGTCAAGGGCAAGGGCGTCACCGCCGTCGCGGACAAGGGCGGCGCGCACGGCAAGCCCGTGGATGACGACAAGGTCGCGATCGAGGAGCTGGGCGGGCCGAGCAGCATTCGCATCCGGCTCACGGCGCCCGATCAGGCGTCCGCCCGGCCACCGGCTGACACTGGAACGCTGGAGCTGCCGCGCTTTGAGCTGGGCGAGAAGGTCGCCACGCGCAAGGCGTACGGCGACGCGCTCGCGGCGCTGGGGCGCGCACGCGGCGACATCGTGGTGCTCGACGGTGAGGTGGGCAACTCCACGTACACCGAGACGTTCGGCAAGGAGTTCCCCGATCGCTTCTTCCAGATGTACATCGCCGAGCAGCAGATGATGGGCGCTGCGGTGGGCCTGCAGGTCCGTGGCTGGAAGCCGCACGCGGCCACCTTTGCCGCGTTCCTGAGCCGCGGCTATGACTTCGTGCGCATGGCCGCCATCAGCCGCGCGAACCTGTACCTGTGCGGCTCGCACGCCGGCGTCTCGATCGGCGAGGACGGCCCATCGCAGATGGGCCTCGAGGACATCGCCTCGCTGCGCGCCGTGCACGGCAGCACGGTCCTGTATCCGTGCGACGCCAACCAGACGGCGAAGCTGCTGGCGCTGATGTCGGACAACAGCGGCATCAACTACATCCGCACCACGCGCCAGGCGACGCCGGTCATCTACGGCCCGGACGAGGAGTTCGAGATCGGCGGCAGCCGGGTCGTGCGCGACGCCGCCCAGGCGCAGCTGACAATCGTGGCCGCCGGGATAACCCTGGGCGAGGCGCTCACTGCTGCTGACCGGCTGGCGGCCACAGGCATCCACGCCCGGGTGATCGACCTTTACTCGGTCAAGCCGCTCGACGTGGCGACGCTGGTCAAGGCGGCGCGCGACACGGGCCGGGTGATGACCGTGGAGGACCACTGGCCCGAAGGCGGCCTGGGCGAGGCCGTCTTCGCCGCACTGGCCGAGGAGGGCGTGCCCGTCGCAGGGAGGCTGCTCGCAGTGCGCAACCTGCCCGGCTCGGCGACCCCGGACGAGGAGCTCGCCGACGCGGGCATCGATGCCGCTGCGATTGAGGCCGTCGGCCGCGAGCTGGCCGCGCTCAGCGTCGCGTCAATGTCCGGCGCTCCGGCATGACCCACGGCGCCGTGACCCCGCTGGCAACAAGCATCCCGGCGCAGCATCAGCAGGACATCGAGCGCGTCCTGGAGCGCGCCGTGGCCAATGACTGGGTCGGCCGGATCTGGTCGCGCGACAGCGGTGTCTGGACTGACGACGCGAAGGTGGCCGATCTGATCGGCGACAGACTCGGCTGGCTGGACCTGCCCGAGTCCTTCGCCGAGCGCATCGAGGAGCTCGAAGCGTTTGCGCTTTCCGTGCGCGAACAGGGCTTCACCGCAGCGCTGGTGTGCGGCATGGGCGGCTCGTCGCTGGCACCTGAGGTGCTGGCACGCTCGCTGCCCCGGGGCGATCACGGGATCCCGGTGCGGGTCCTGGATTCGACCGACCCGGCGGCCGTCAGGGCCGCGACGATGGCCTCCGATCCGTCCCAGACGATGTACCTGATCGCCAGCAAGTCGGGCACTACGACCGAGATCGCAGGCCTTTCTGGCCCACTTCTGGGAGCGCGAGGACGACGTCCATTCAGACATACCCCAGGGCCTCGCTGGCGCGCACTTCGTGGCGATCACGGATCCCGGGCAGAGCCTGGATGCGATTCCGCATGCCGACCTGTTCCGCGAGTCGTTCCTCAATCCATCCGACGTGGGCGGCCGATACAGCGCCCTCTCGTACGTTGGACTCGTGCCGGCCGCCCTGCTCGGCCTCGACCTGCGCGCGCTGATGGCCGAGGCGACCCAGATGGCGTCCCAGTGCCGGCGCTCCGGGTCGGACAACCCGGGCCTCTGGCTGGGTGTGGCGCTGGGCATCCTTGCCCGCGCCGGGCGCGACAAGCTGACGTTGCTCATCGAGCCGCGCTACGCCGCCCTGGGGGCGTGGATCGAGCAGCTCGTGGCGGAGAGCACGGGTAAGCGTGGAGTGGGCATCATCCCGGTCGACGGCGAAGAAGTCGGGGACCCGTCCGTGTACGGCGACGATCGAGTCTTCGTGCGCATCACCACCGGCACCGACATGGCCTGGAACGATGCACACGAGGGCGCCCTGGCGGCGCTCGCAGATGCCGGACATCCGGTGATTGATGTCGCCATGACGCCCGGCGGCGGCGCGCTCGGCGGAGAGTTCTTCCGCTGGGAGTTCGCCACTGCAGTGGCCGGCGCCGTACTGGGGATCAACCCATTCGACGAGCCCAACGTCACCGAATCGAAGGACAACACGCGGCGCGTGCTGGAGCAGTTCCGATCGAGCGGCGAGCTGCCCCCCGACGAGCTGTTGGCCAGTCAGGGGCTGCTCTACCTGTTCGGGGACGCGCCTCTGCGGCTGACCGACGGGAGTGACGGAGTGACCGGCGAGCTGCGCCGCCACCTGGCCCGCGTCGGCGAGCGCGGCTACTTCGGCCTCCAGGCGTACGTGGCGGCCACTCCAGAGCGTGACGCGGCGTTGCGTTCGATTGCCCGGTTGCTGCGCGACGCTACGCGGCGCCCGGTCACGGTCGGCTATGGCCCGCGCTTCCTGCACTCGACCGGGCAGCTGCACAAGGGCGGCCCGCCGGCTGGCGTGCTTCATCCAGCTCACCGCGGCCACGACCGACGACCTGCCCATTCCCGGCTGGCGCGAGACGTTCGGCGACGCTCATCGCCGCCCAGGCGGCGGGCGACTTCGCCGCGCTCGAGGCGCACGACCTGCCCGTCGCCCGGATCGACCTGGGCAGCGACGTGGAGGCCGGGCTGGCCGAGCTCCAGTCGGTGCTGACGGACGCCATGGCCAGGGCAGCGAGCTGAGGGAGCAAGAACGTGGAGCTGGCCATCGTCGGGCTCGGTCGCATGGGCGGCAACATGGCCCGCCGTCTGCACCGGCCGGTCATCGCGTGGTGGCCTACAACCGATCGCGCGACAAGACCGAGGAGATCATGGGCGAGGGCCTCGAAGGCGGCTACGCCCCGCGGACGTGGTGGCCATGCTCGCCCGCGCCGCGCGTCGTGTGGCTGATGGTTCCCGCCGGCGACGCGACGGAGCAGACGATCGAGGAGTTCGCCGCGCTGCTCGAGCCGGGCGACACGATCGTGGACGGCGGCAACGCCAACTTCAAGGACTCGCAAGCGGCGCCACGCGATGCTCGGGGAGCGCGGCCTCAAGTTCGTGGACGCGGGCATCAGCGGCGGCGTCTGGGGCCTCACCAACGGCTACGGCACGATGGTCGGCGGCGACCCGGAGGCCGTCGCAGCCGCTCGAGCCCATCTTCCGCTCGCTGGCACCCGAGGGCGGCTACGTCCATTGCGGCCGGACCGGGCGCCGGTCACTACGTGAAGATGGTTCACAACGGGATCGAGTACGGACTGATGCAGGCGTACGCCGAGGGCTTCGAGATCCTGCATGCGTCGGAGTACCCGACTCGACCTGGCCGCGGTCGCCGAGGCGTGGATGCACGGCACGGTCATCCGCTCGTGGCTGCTCGAGCTGCTCGGGCGCGCCTACGAACAGCACGGCGAGGGCCTGGGTGACATTCGAGGCTGGGTGGCGGATTCGGGCGAGGGTCGCTGGACGGTGCAGGAGGCGATCGACCTCGACGTCCCGGCCCACGTCATCACTCTCTCGCTGCATGACCCGCTTCCGCAGCCGCCAGTCAGAGAGCTACTCGGCGCGCGTCCTGGCTGCTCTGCGCCAGCAGTTCGGCGGCCACGCGGTCAAGACGGAGTAAGGCGCCCGAGTGGCCACCGATACCAGGCGCAAGAGCAGCCCCGCACCCAAGAGCGGGCCAAAGGCCGCGCCGAAGCCCGCAAAGCCGCCGCCAAAGAAGAAGACGGGTGGTCGGACGATGGGCGGCACGACCAATGCCCAGCGTCACGGGGCGGAGGCGGTCCACCTCTACCGTGCGTCCGAGCAGCGCGCGGAGAACCCGTTGCGCGCCGGCCTGGCCATCGAACGCGTCCCGGAGCCGTGCGTCGTCGTTGTCTTCGGCGCGACGGGCGACCTGACCTCGCGCAAGATCCTGCCGGCCATCTACAACCTGCGCCGGACGGGCCTGTTGCCGCCGGAGACGACCGTGCTGGGCTTCTCGCGCCGGCCGCTGACGGACGACGACTTTCGCTCGCTGATGCGCGAGTCGGTTGAGTCGCACTCCCGGGTGCAAGGTCGAAGACGGCCTGTGGGACGATTTCGCCGAGGGCATCCATTACCAGCCCGGCGAGTTCGGCGACCGGGCCTCCTACCGCGACCTGGTTGAGCGGCTGGAGCAGATCGACGCGGCCCGTGGGACACGCAGCAACCGCCTCTTCTACCTGGCCACACCGCCCTCAGCGTACGCCGAGATCGTGGCCAACCTGGGCCGGGTGGGCCTGCACAAGCAGAACGCGCGCACGGGCTGGTCGCGCATCGTGGTCGAGAAGCCGTTCGGGCACGATCTTGCGTCGGCGGGCGAGCTGAACGACGCGCTGGTCGAGGTCTTCGACGAATCGCAGATCTACCGCATCGACCACTATCTGGGCAAGGAAACCGTCCGCAACCTGATGGTCTTTCGCTTCGGCAACGGCATCTTCGAGCCGCTCTGGAACCGCCGCTACGTGGACCATGTCCAGATCACCGTGGCGGAGGACCTGGGCGTCGAGGGCCGCGGAGACTTCTACGAGGAGGCCGGCGCGAGTCGCGACATCCTCCAGAACCACCTGCTGCAGCTGCTGACACTGGTCGCGATGGAGCCGCCGATCGCCTTCGAGGCTGATGCGCTGCGCGACGAGAAGGTGCGCGTCCTGCGCGCGATCGACACCAAGTGGACCGAGGCGCGCGTGCGGGCAACGGTCGTCCGCGGCCAGTACACCGCCGGCTGGATCGGCGACAAGCAGGCCATCGGCTACCGCGAAGAGGAGGAGGTGGACGCTGCCTCTGACGTGGAGACCTTTGTCGCCCTGAAGCTGGAGATCCAGAACTGGCGCTGGGCGGATGTCCCGTTCTACCTGCGCACCGGCAAGCGCCTGCCGCGCCGTGCGACGGAGATCGCGATCCAGTTCAAGCTGCCGCCGCTGATGCTGTTCGGTGAGAGCTCCACCCCGCCCGAGCCGAACCTGCTCGCGCTGCGCATCCAGCCCGACGAGGGGATCATGCTGCGCTTCGCGGCCAAGGTGCCCGACCTTGGCCTGGACGTGCGCAGCGTCAACATGGACTTCGCCTACGGGCTGTCGTTCACGCGCGACGCCCCCGAGGCGTACGAGACGCTCATCCTGGACGCCATGCTGGGTGACGCGTCGCTCTTCACCCGGGCCGACGAAGTCGAGGCGGCATGGGGCATCGTGACCCCGCTGACGGAGATCTGGCAGAGCTGGAACAAGGAATCCGCGGCGGACAGCGAGATGTGCTTCTACGAGGCGGGCAGCTGGGGCCCGGAGAACGCCGACAAGCTGATGGAGCACGACGGGCGCCGCTGGCGGAGGCTGTAGCGCAATGCCCGAGATGACCCGCCTCGAGATGGAGCCAACGACTTCGCGCTGGCATGTGCGCGCGCACAGCATCTCCGAGTGCGTCGAGCAGCTCGGCCAGGTCTGGACAATGGCCGCCGAACAGGACGGTGGCGACCCGGCCGGCATGCGCGTGCGGATGCGCACCAGCGTCCTGACGCTCGTCGTCGTGGCGCCACGGCCGGAGACCGCGGAGCGCGCCCTGGCCGCGATCAATGCCCTTCACCAGCGTCATCCGTCACGCGCGATCGTCGTCTCGCCGGCCGATCCGGACGGGCCTTCCACGCTCGACGCCCACATCTACGCCGAGTGCCAGCTCTCTGGCCGCTCGGACGCGGAGATGTGCACCGAGCAGATCCTGATCAAGACCGGCGGGGAGCTGTCGCAGCACCTCTCGCGCGTGGTGACGCCGCTCTTGATCCACGACCTGCCGGTGGTGCTGTGGTGGCCGGACGATCCCGCGTTCGGGCTGCGCCACTTCAGTGACGTGGTCGGTACGGCCGACCGCCTGCTGGTCGACTCGGGCGCGTTCAACGAGGACGGCGGCAAGCGCATGGCCGGGCTGGCCACCGTCGTCTCTGAGGGCGTCTCCGTGACCGACATCGGCTGGTTGCGCCTGACACTGTGGCGCGAGCTGCTGGCGGGCCTGTTCGACCATCCCCTGCTCACGCCGGAGTTGGAGCACATCAGGTCCGTGCGCGTGGACGTGGCCCGGCCAACGAGCACGCTGCGCGTCTCCAAGGCCGCCTTCTACCTGGGCTGGCTGGCCAGCCGCCTGGGCTGGGAAGTCGCCAAGCCGCTGGCGCGACGTGGCACGGATGACGACGTGCTGCACGGCACGTTTCGCTCGGGCCGGCGCGCGATTGACATCGAGCTGCGACCCGTGCGCTCGACGCTCGATGGCTCGCAGCGTGCTGCCGGTTCGCTTGTGCGAATCGATGTCGAGGCGAGCAGAGCAAAGTCGACGGTCCGCGCGCGCATCACCCGGCAGGCCGATCACCTGCTCGCCACGGCCGACTGGAATGGCGCCCAGGTTTTGCGCCGGGCCGGACGGCTGGAGCCGTTCGACGAGACGCCGTTCATCGCCGAGGCGCTCGAGCGGCCGGGACAGGATCGCAACTTCGAGCAGGCGCTCGTGCGCGCGGTGAGGCTGGTGAGCAGTGGCTGACCGCCTGGACGCCGCCCCGGCCGAGCTGCGCATCGTGAGCGACGAGGCTGAGGTGGCCAGCGCAGCAGCGGACCTGACCATCGCCACACTGGCCGAAGCCGTGGAGCGGCGCGGCGTGGCGCACGTGGCGCTGACCGGCGGCTCCAGCGCCGGTCCGCTCTACCGCGCACTGGCCGACCCATCGCGACGCACGTCGCTCGACTGGTCGCGTGTTCACCTGTGGTGGGCGGACGAGCGATTCGTGCCCGCCGACCATCCCGAATCGAACGCCGGGCTGGTCTATCGCGAGCTCCTGAATGCCTCGGCGGCGGGCGGTCAGTCGGGCGTGGCTGTCGATCCGCAGAACGTGCACCCGGTCGAGGTGGACGAGGTGCTCGGCGACAGCGAGCCGGTCGAGCTCGCCGCGCAGCGCTACGCGGACGTGATGGCCCGCTGGCTCCCAGCCGCGCGTGGAGGCATGCCGCGCTTCGACCTGATCCTGACCGGGCTCGGGCCCGACGGCCACGTGATGTCCGTCTTTCCGGGCAGTCCCGCGCTCGCCGACGACGCGCCGGCGGCGATGGCCATCCCGGCGCCCGGACACGTCGAACCGCATCTGCCACGGGTGACCCTCACCGTCCGCCTGCTGCCCCTCGCCGAGCGCGTGTTGCTCATGATCTCGGGCGAAGGCAAGCGCGACATCCTGGCCCGGGTGCTCGGCGAGGAGCGCGACTCGTATCGACTGCCGGCGCAGGCCGCTTTGCTGGCCAACGCCGTGTGGCTGGTCGATCGCGCCGCAGCCGGTGAAGAAGGTAGCCAGGCCGCGCAGCCGGGGACCTAGCGCACCAGGAACCAGGCACTGCCCAGCCCGGCGCTGACGGCCAGGGTCAGCAGCAGCGACCAGCGCAGCCGGACCAGCGCGATGAAGGCGAACACGGCCAGGCCGACCGCCACCAGGTCGACCGAGGCCAGCTCGACCGTGTGGATGCGCAACGGGCCGAGTCGGTATTGACCGGTCTCGGCGAAGAGAGTCTGGAGCGCAAACCATGCGGCAAGATTGGCGATGACGCCGGACACTGCGGCGGTCACGCCGGTCAGCGCTGCTGACAGCCATGGGACGTGGCGCAGAGCCTCTACGTGCGGCGCGCCGACGAAGATGAAGACGAACGACGGCACGAACGTCACCCAGGTCACGAGCAGGCCGCCAACCGTGCCGGCCACGAACGGATCGAGGCCGCTGGGCTGGGCAAAGGCGGCCATGAAACCCACGAATTGGACGACCATCAGCAGCGGGCCGGGCGTCGTCTCGGCTAGCCCCAGCCCATCGAGCATCTGGCCCGGCGACAGCCAGCCATAGACGTCCACCGCCTGTTGGGCGACGAAGGAGAGCACGGCGTAGGCGCCGCCGAACGTGACGACCGCGGTGAGCGAGAAGAAAAAGGCAAGCTGCGCGAGCAGGCTCGACGGTCCCAGGAGCACGGCCAGCAGGGCGGTCGGCAGCACCCACAGGACCACGCCCAGCGCGAGTGCGACGAGCGAGCTCCTGACGCGGGCGCGCCGGGCAGCGGGCGGGCCAGCAACCGGGTCCGGGCCGCTCGCCACGGCCACCGCTCTGGTCCGGCGCGAGATGAGCAGCCCGCCAAGTGCGGCCGCCAGGATGACGATCGGGAAGGGCGTGTCCAGGAAGAACATCGCGCCGAAGGCCAGCACGGCCAGGGCGACCTGGGCGCGGCCCTTCAGCGCGCGCCGGGAGACGAGCAGGACGGCCAGCGCGACGAGTGCCACGACGGCCGGCTTGATGCCATAGAAGAGGGCCTGGACGATCGCCGTCTGCACGAACCCGGCGTACAGGATGGATAGCGCCAAGAGCACAATCGCGCCGGGCAGGATGAACAGCGTGCCGGCGACAAGTCCTCCGCGAAGTCCGTGCAGCAGCCAGCCGATGTACGTGGCCAGCTGCTGCGCCTCCGGGCCGGGCAGCAGCATCGCGTAGTTCAGCGCGTGCAGGAATTGGGATTCGTCTATCCAGCCGCGCCGGTCAACGATCTCGCGATGCATGACCGCGATCTGGCCGGCCGGGCCGCCGAAGCTGTTGAGCCCGATATAGGCCCACGTCCGTGCCGCCTCGCCGAACGGCACGCTGCCGCGCTCGCCTGCCATGTCTGCCGATGGTCGCAGACTTGGCGCGCCTTCAACCGCGCGCTAGCCTTGGGCGCACGGAGGTGGCTCGATGATCGGTCGGATGCTCAGTCGTCTGCTGGCGGCACAGGGAGGCTGGGCAAGGCCGCTCGGCAAGTTCAACGTGCGCGTCCTGCGCGCGATCTTCCGGCCCATCCGTCCGCTGAAGGACTTCCTCAACGGAAAGTGGCTGGGCCACTCGATCCACGCGGCGATCACGGACCTGCCCATCGGCGCACTGACGCTGGCCATCGTGTTCGACCTGCTCGACCTGCGCGCTGCGGCGGACATCGCGCTGGTGGTGGGCGTCGTGGCCATCGTTGGCGCAGCAGTGACCGGGATGGCCGACTACAGCGACACGGACGACGACGCGCGGACGGCGGCCACCGTCCACTCAACCCTGATGACCACGGCGCTCGTCGTGTATCTCGCGTCGCTCTGGTTGCGCGTCGGCGATCCCGGAGGGGATCGCACAGTGGCCATCGCTCTGAGCATGGCCGCCTACCTGGTCATGACCGCCGGCGCGTGGGTCGGCGGCGAGATCGTGTACGCGCTCGGCAACATGGTCAATCGGCATGCGTGGCGCTTCTACGGCGAGCCCAAGTGGCAGAAGCTCGACCTGGCCGAGATTCCAGAGGGTGTGCCGACCGCCGCCAAGGCGGGCACTCAGAGCGTGGTTGTAGTTCGCCAGGGCGATCAGGTCTACGCGCTGCACGCGACGTGCGCCCACGCAGGCGGGCCGCTGGCAGAGGGTCGTTTGGTAGATGGCTGCGTCGAGTGCCCGTGGCACTACTCACGCTTCGACGTCCGCACCGGCCGGCGAACACAGGGCCCCACAACGTTCGACCAGCCGCGCTACGAGGTGCGCGCCGCTGACGGCGGCGGCTGGGAGCTGCGCCGCGACGGCGGGACCAGCGGACAGAACCTCTAGCCCGCCGAGAGCTAGCGCAGCAGCGGCACGCTCGCCGTTGCCATGATCACGCCCAGCACCTGCATGCGGCTCATCCGCTCGCGCAGCAGGAGCACGGCTAGCACGGTGGTCACGACCGGATAGAGCGACGAAAGGACGACTGCCACCGCGAGCGAATCAATCTGCTTGGAGAGCACGAAGAACACGTTGCCGCCCAGGTCTCCGACGCCGGTAGCGATAAGCAGCACAGCCATGGGCAGCATGCCCAGCGACTGCCCCCGGAGACGCTCCAGGCCGAGCACTGACGCCAGACGCGACCCGGTGGTCGGACGCGCCCTGAGCAGCGCCCAGGCGAAACCGATCATCACCAAAGCGAGCCCGGCGATGCGCACCACGGCAAGCGGCCACCACGTTGCGCCGGTAGCCGTGGCGCGGTCAGCGAGCAGGAAGAAGCCGGCGAAGCCGAGTCCGGCGAGGATGACGAGGGGCAGCTCGGCCAGGTCGATGCGCACCGTCCGCCGCTCGGCGGCGTCGCGTGGCGCTGAGGGCAGCGAGATGAGCACCACGGCCGCCATGGCAACGCCCATGCCGACCAGCCGCATGGGTGACACGCTGGCGCCACCCAGGATCGACACGGCAACCGGGACGCCGCCACCGATGAGCGCGGCAAGAGGGGCCACGATGCCCATCGAGCCACGCGCCAGGGCAACGTAGAACGCGGCCAGGCCAACGATTCCCAGCGCACCCGCGCCGGCTGCCCAGGCAATTGATTCGATCGCGGGTGGCGCCTCGCCGCTGACCATCAGCAGCACGATCGTGCCTATGAAGCCAAGTCCCTGGCTGACGAGCATCGCCAGCAGGACGCTCGAATAGCGCGCGATCAGCCCGCCGCAGAAGTCACCGATGCCCCAGCTGAGGGCGGAAAATAGCCCGAGAAGCGGGCCCGGCCCGATCAGCGCTCCTCCGGCCAGAGCGGCGCTGGCTCCGGCCCATCGGCAGTCGCCGAGGCGGCAGCCGCCGCAGGCTGTTGGCCTCGCCCGTTGCCGTTGGAGCGGCGCGACTCGCCCTTGGCGGGCGGCGGCACGTCCGTTGCCGGCCACATCGATATCGCTTCGGCTGACACGTCGGCGGCCATCTGATCTGCCTCGTCGCGACCGACCGGCGCGGGCAACACGACCACGTGGTCGGCCTGGGCGTCAAAGCGATCGGAGGCGGTGAGCAGGATGACCTGCGACTCGCGCGCCACTTCGCGCAGCAGTTCGAGCGAACGGCGGGCGCGGTCATCATCGAAGGTCACGAACGGATCATCGAGCACCAGCGGCGGATCCGCGTCCTGCGTGACCTGGTGGACGATGCCCAGCCGGGCGCACAGGTAGAGCTGGTCGAGCGTGCCCTGCGACAGCCGGCGGACGTCCACCCATTCGTTGAGCTCGGGCGAGAAGAGGGTGAAGCTGAGCGTCGCTTCATCCACCTTGAGGCGCCGGTAGCGGCCGCCCGTGATGCGCTCGACATCGCGCGCCATGCGCTGCTCCAGGAAGCGGGCCGCCTTCTTCATCGTCGCTCGCTCGGCGTTGTTGATCGCGTTCAGCGTCTCCTCGTAGATGCGCAGCCTCCGCTCGGCCGCCGCCAGGGCGTCGCGCGCAGTGGCCAGCGCCTCCTGGTCGGCCGCAACGCGCTCGGCATCGGTGCCGTTGGCCGTCAGTCGCGCGTCGGCCTGGGCCTCGGCCTGAATTGCCGCCTCGCGCTCCGGCCCCAGTCGCTGGACAGAATTGCGATAGGTGGACAGCTGGCGCTCGGGATCGCGCCCCAGCTCGCCCATGCCCGAAAGCGTGTGGCGGCACTCGTCCAGCTCGGCCGCGGCTGCATCGCGCAGTCCGGTCACGTCCTCGGCGTTCTCCGCGCCCATCAGCCCGCGGTACTCCGCTTTGCGCGACGAGATCTGGGCGCTGTGCTCCGACTCGGAGGCGAGCAGCGCCTCGGCCGCGGGGAGGTCGGCGACCTTGAGCACAGCGAGCGCTTCGGCGCGCTCCTGCTCGATCTGCCGGACGCGCTCGGCCAGATCGGTTCGACCGGACAGGCGACGGGCGATCTCCGACTCGCGCAGCTCGTTCTGCATCCTTATGTCGCTCAGTCGGCGGCGCTGGTTGGTGCCCTGGTAAAGCCCGAATGCTCCGCCGGCCCCGAGCGCCGCGGCGACCGCGAACCCGATCAGGCCGAGCCCGCCCACGACGGCCAGCACGACCATCAGCGCAGCGCCGCCGAGCAACGCGGCTCCAGCGATCATCCACGGCCGCCAGCGTGGCGACGGGATGGACACGTCATAGCCGGAGAGGTCCGGCTCGGCGGCCAGCTCGGCACGCATCTCCGACAGCCGGAACTCCAGGTCGCGCAGCTGCTCGACGCTGCCGCGCAGGTTGGCCAGCGGGATGCTCGTTGGGTGGCTGCCGTCCAGGCGCGCGATCTCCTCGGTCAGCTCGACCGCACGCTTGTAGTGCGTGTAGCGGCGCGACGCCTCCGTCGCCCGGGCCGCCAGCGCGACGGCTCGCTCGGCGCGGCCCAGGTTGTCCTGGTGCTCCACGTACTGCACCTCGAGCTCGCCGCGAGCCTGGCGCGCCTGGGCCAGCGTCCGCCGGTCTTCCTCGAGCGCACTCAGCCCGTCCTGGCCGCGCTGCGCATCAGACTCGAGCCGCTCGACCTCCGCGCGGTGGATCTTGAGATAGCCGGGGTTCTTGGCGCCTTCAGTGCGATAGCGGCGAATGGCCTCTTCCAGCTTGCGCCGCGCTGCATGTGTGCCGCGGTCGGCGCCGCTCATCGACTGCTGCAGGCGGTCGCGCAGCGTGGCCTCGTCCTGGGTCAGCCCGGTCAGCTCCTGGTGATGGATGCTCGCCGTGGCGCGGAAGAACTTCTCCGACGGCAGGCCGGTCAGCTGCGCCATGCGCTGTTCCACGGCCGCCGGGTCGGTCAGCGTCTCGTCGCCCAGCGTGAGCTCGACCGTGCCGCGCGAGCCGGCGAAGACCTTGCGCAGCGTTCCGCGCCGGCCCTCGTGCTCGAACTCGATCTCGACAGTCGGATCGGTGTCCGCGTCGGCCGGCTCCGTGGCGGACCACGATCGCAGCTCATCGCGCTCCTGCGACGCAAACGTGGGCCGCCTGAAGAGGCCCATCTCGATCGCGCGCTGGATGGTCGACTTGCCGGCCTCGTTCGGGCCGCGCACGACGTTCAGCCCTGGGCGCAGCTCGAGGTCCAGCTCGCGGTGGCGCTTGTAGTCGGCGAGTCGGAGGCGATGGATGCGCATGGTCAGGGCAGGGTCACGCGCTGCGCGTCGTCGAGCAGCAGCTCGCCAAGGTGGAGCGCCTCGCGCAGCTCGGCCGCGCTGGCCAGGTCGCCGCGTGACTCGTGGTCGTCGATGCGCGTCACCAGGTCGCGCCCGAAGGCGCCCAGGATCGTGTCCGGCGGCGCCTGGGCGGCCGTGCCGGCCAGCTGTGGCACGGACGAATCACGGATGCGCAGACGCAGGAAGCTGCCGCGCAGCTGGCGTTCCAGCTCGTCCATGTTCAGGTCGAGCTCGTCCGAGCGGACGCCGGCGATGCGCACGTCGAGCACGCGATCGGAGTCGGAGTGTTCGCGCAGCTGCCGCTCGAGCTCGGCCTGCGACGTCAGCGCCGCGGCATCGAGCTCCAGGCGGTGGTAGTGGCTGCGCCCTACGCGGCGCTGCTCGAGCGTCACCTCGCGCCGGCCGCCGCGCTCGTCGAGGCCGACCAGCAGCACCTGGCCGGCGCCATCCTGATCGACGGCGACCAGGTCGACGGCGCCCGGATAGGCCCACGTCGTCGTGCCCGAGCGGCCCTCCCGGAAAGAGTGCCAGTGGCCCAGGGCGAGGTAGTCCAGGCCGCTGTCAGCTATCTCCTGGTCTGTGAAGACGACGTCATCCTGGTCGAACCGGCCCGGAACGGCGAAAGAGCCGTGGACCATGCCCACCTTCCACTTGCCGTCTGCTTCTCCGGCCAGGCCGGCCAGCGGGCTCGACGGCGCTCGCTTGGTCGGGAACGTACGCGCCACCACGGTCAGGTCCAGGTGGTCGAAGTGGACCTTGGTCCGCTCGTCCGTCATGACCGTCAAGAGCGCGTCCTCGGGCGCCGCACCGGCCATCTCGGCCAGATCGAAGACGCGGTAGATGGAGGCCGCGTCGTAGCAGTCGTGAGTGCCCGGTATGACGACAGTCGGGATCTTGCGCGCGACGGCCTTGGCCAGCTCAGCCGCCGCCCGCTCCACCGAGCGCTTGGGCTGCGCGTTCGAGTCGAACAGGTCGCCGCAGATCAGGATCAGGTCCACCTTCTCCGCCACGGCCAGCTCGATCGCCCGCTGGAACGCGCCGAACTGCCGCTCTCGCTGGTCGGCCGCAGCCGGTCCGAGGTCGTCGTGTCGAGCTCCAAGGTGCACATCGGCCATGTGCAGCAGACGAGGCATACGGGCTGGTTGGTCCTCCGTCATCGGTGTCTGTGCGCGCCACTTGATTCTGCCACCCGGGCGGCCTGTCCTGACCATAGGACGGAAGGCCTACCAAGTGTCGGGCGCATGTTCGCCGACCGGCGCCCGGGACGCCTCCCGGAGGCCCTGGCAGCTCCGCGCCGCCCTCGCCCGAGCGGTGCTAGGCTTCCGCCAGTTACCGGTGCGCCCCAGTTCAGGGACCTCGGCAGAGCACCTGGGTCGCGCGGCGCCCGGCTTGACCAGAGTTCGACGCCACGCCCTTCGTGCCACTGCGACCTGGCTGGTCAGCGCCGTGCAGGCACTCTTTCTTTTCTTGTCCACGGGGAGGTCCAGGCAGGTGTCCTACGTAGATCGCAACGTTATGTGCGCCGATTGTGGAGTTGAGTTCGTCCACTCCGCGGCCGACCAGGAGTTCTACGCGCAGAAGGGCTTCGCATCGGACCCCAAGCGGTGCCCGGGCTGCCGCGCCTCGCGCCGGGCGATGCGCGAGACGACGGGCTTTGACGTGCGCGAGATCGGTGGCCCGCGCGGCTACGAGCGCGGCGACTACCGTCCGCAGCGCGAGTACTTCGCGGTCATCTGCTCGAAGTGCGGCAACGCAGCGCAGGTGCCCTTCAAGCCGCGCATGGACCGGCCCGTGTATTGCTCGGACTGCTTCCGGGACGTCCAGGCAAGCTAGGAACCGGTTTCAGCGGCCGCATCGCCAGGCGCGCCACTTTCCAGCCAGAAGTCGACGCAAGCAGACCTCCGCGGCTTCCGATGCGCCACTTTCCGGCCAGAAGTCGCGTAGCGCCTGCTCCTGACGCGATTTGAGCGTGTTCGCAATCCAAATTGGCCGTGGACACGGGCCAATGGCGTGGCCGGGTCGGCAATCTTCGACATCTGGCGGGAACGAGATCGTCGATCCCGCTCGCGGTCCGTTCGGCAACACGACATCTCGGGATTAGACTCTGGACCCGACCCTAGCGAGGAGAAACGCGCCCCGATGACTGACACGATGGAGCGGCCGCGGCTGAAGGTCACGTACGCCACCCTGCGCGCCGACAACGAGGAGCTGCACGAGCAGTTCGAGCGCGGTCGCGAACAGGCTGACGCGCAGCTCGGCGCGCACTACCCGAACTACGTCGATGGCCAGCCGCGCCACGGGGAGGGCGAATTCGAAGACCGCTCCCCGATCGACACGGAACGCGTCGTGGCCTACTTCGCAAAGGGAACGCGACAGGACGCCAGGGACGCCATCGCTGCGGCACGGGCAGCCGCGCCGGCATGGGCCGCAACGCCGTGGCGCGAGCGCGTGGCCATCCTGCGTCGCGCGGCCGATCTGATCAGCGAGCGCCAGTTTGAATACGCCGCGCTGATGAGTCACGAGGTTGGCAAGAACCGGCTGGAGGCGCTCGGCGACGTCGAGGAGACGGCCGACCTGATCCGCTACTACTGCGACCGGATGGAGGAGAACGACGGCTTCAGCGTCCCGATGGGCAACCTGGGCGACGAGACCGTGCATACCCGCTCGGTCCTCAAGCCCTATGGCGTGTTCGCCGTGATCAGCCCGTTCAACTTCCCTATGGCACTCTCCGGTGGACCGGCCGGCGGCGCGCTCGTGGCTGGCAACACGGTCGTGCTGAAGCCGTCCAGTGACGCCCCGCTGCTGGGCATGAAGCTGTACGAGTGCCTGCGCGAGGCCGGTCTGCCGGCAGGAGCGTTCCACTTCGTCGCCGGGCCGGGCGAAACGGTGGGCGCCGAGCTGCAGGAGAACACGGACGTTGACGGCATCGTCTTCACCGGTTCCTTCGAGGTCGGCTTCGAGCTGTACAAGACATTCGCGCGCGAGTTCCCCAAGCCGGTAATCGTGGAGATGGGCGGCAAGAACCCGACCATCGTGTCACGCAACGCGGACCTGGAGGAGGCCGCGGAAGGCGTGATGCGCTCCGCCTTCGGCTTCGGCGGCCAGAAATGCTCGGCCAACAGCCGCGTATACGTGGAACGCCCGGTGTACGACGAGTTCGTGCGCCTGCTGGTGGAGAAGACGGACCAGATCAAGGTCGGCGACCCGCTCGACCGGAGCAACTGGCTGGGGCCGATCATCAACCAGCGCGCCCTCGCCCGCTATGAGAACGCGGTCGCCGAGGCGCGCCTCGAAGGCACGCTGGCGGCAGGCGGCGAGAGGGTGATGGAAGGCGATCTGGAGCGCGGCTTCTACGTCCGGCCGACGATCTCGACCGGACTGCCCACCAACCACCGGCTGTTCCGCGAGGAGCTGTTCGTGCCCTTCGTGGCCGTCGCGCCGATCGACTCGATCGATGAGGGGCTGGCGCTGGCCAACGACAACATCTACGGCCTGACGGCCGGGTTCTTCAGCGAGGACCAGTCGGAGGTGCAGCGCTTCCTGGACTCGATCGAAGCGGGCGTGGTCTATGTCAACCGGCGTGCCGGTGCGACGACCGGCGCGTGGCCGGGCATCCAGCCCTTCGGCGGCGCAAAGGCGTCCGGTTCGACGGGCAAGGCCGGCGGCGGCCCGTACTACGTCCAGCAGTTCATGCGCGAGCAGTCGCAGACAGTCGTCGATTGACCTGAGTCGCCCGTTCGCGGGCGACCTTCCCCCTCTTGGATGGCCGGCGTAGTCTTCGCGCCGTGAGGGGTTCCCCGCCGCCGTCCAGGGCCGTCCGTGTCCTGCTGGCCTGCGCGCTCCTCATCGCCTGCTCCACGGCCGAGCCGGCCCCCTCCACGGCGTCCACTCTCGCGACGGCGAGAATCACGCTCAGCGCGGAGCCCAGCTCCTCGCCCGCGCACACCGCGTCGCTTGCACCCGGCCGTACTGCCACTCCGGCCGCTCCTGCGCCGTCGCCGTCACCCTCACCCACCGCCGCGCCAAGCCCGCCCGGCACGTCCGAGCCTGGCGAGTCGCCGTCGGGCGTGGTGCGCCTGATGGCCGTGGGCGACGTGATGCTCGGGCAGTCGATCGGCCGGCGCATCGTCAGCAAGGGAGCGCTCCAGCCGTGGCGATTCGTCAAGCCGATCTTCGATCAGGCGGACCTCGTTGTAGCCAACCTGGAGTGCACGATCTCCGACCGTGGCACCGCGTGGCCCAAGACGTTCACCTTCCGCGCGCCTGCGCCGGAAGCCGCCGATTCGCTCGTCGCCGCCGGCGTCGACGTCGTCTCGCTGGCCAACAACCACGCGATCGACTTCGGCATCCCGGCCTTCGAGGACACGCTCGACCTGCTGGACGAGCGCCACATCGGACGCGCCGGGGGCGGGCGTGACCACGCCGAGGCGCACGCGCCGCTGGTCGTCGAACAGAACGGCGTGCGCCTCGCCTTTCTGGGTTATGTCCTCCCCTTCTCCGGCCGGCCGGCTTTCAACACTCGCCAGTGGGCGGCGACTGAGCTCAAGCCGGGCCTGGCCATCGGCACGGCCGAGGCGGTCGCCCGCGATGTGGCCGCCATACGTGACGTGGTCGATGTGGTGGTGGTCATGGTCCATGGCGGGGTCGAGTACACGCGCGCGCCGGGCAAGCAGATGCGCAGCTTCGCGCAGGCAGCTGTGGATGCCGGAGCGCAGCTGGTCATCGGCCACCACCCGCACGTTCTGCACGGATATCGGCTCGATGGCAACACCCTGATCGCCTACAGCGTGGGCAACTTCGTGTTCGACTATTTCAGCGGCCGGATGAACGACACGGCGATCATGGACGTGACCCTGTCGGCCGACGGCGTCGAGTCCGTGGACTGGATTCCGGCCGTGATCAGGAACGGCTTTCCGCGGCCCGCGACGGGCGCCGAGATCGACCGGATACTGGGCCAGCTGCCGCAGATCTAGCGGCTCAAGGTGGCCCGCTCCAGTCGCCGACGAACGGCTCGCGGGCCCAGCGCGGGCACGATACCGTCGAGTGCCTGGACAGGTGAGACGGCAGGCGGCGCGAGTCGCGGGCGGATTGGCTTTGAAGCCGGAGCGCGCGCTATCACTGGCAGCAGGATCACGCTCGGGTCGACCATTCGAAGCAACTCGCTTGCCAGCTCCGGATCGAACTGCGTACCCGCGCCACGGGCGATCTCCTCAAGGCACCGATCGAGCGGCCAGGCAGGCTTGTAGGGACGCTCCTGGCGCATGGCGTCGAGCACGTCCACGAGGCGTACGATCCGAGCCTCGATCGGGATCCCTGCGCCGTGCAGGCCGTCGGGATAGCCCGAGCCGTCGAAGTTCTCGTGATGCGAGCGCGCGACACGACGCGCCAGCTCGAAGCCGTCCGTGGAGCCCAGGATCTTCTCGCCCCACACGGTGTGCTCCTTGACCAGCTCCCATTCCTCGGGTGTTAGCGGGCCTGGCTTCTGGAGGACCGAGTCGGGCAGGTGGAGCTTGCCAACATCGTGGAGCATGGCCGCGAAGCGCAGGTCAGCAGCCGCCGGCGCGCTGTAGCCGATGCGCAGGGCGAGCAGCTGGGCCAGGTCGCCAACTTCCTTGACGTGCTCGCCAGTCACGTGGTCCTTGGCCTCAGCTGCGCGAGCAAGGACGAAGACTGCCTCGCGCTCGGCGGCAACGGTGTCATCCAGCTGGGCGCGCAACGCCAGCGCGCGGCGACGAGCGAGCCGACCCGCGGTCCAGGGCACCAGACCGGTGCCGAAGAGGTAGATGAAGGCGTACACGAAGTCGGTCGGGTTGGCAGGCACGCCGCCCTGCGCGACGAGCGGCATCAGCAGCGCCCCGACCAGCGCGCCGGCCAGGGCTGGCCCGATGCCATGTACGACTCCATACGCGGCGACGACCAATGCGAAGAGCATCGGCAGCTGGTGAAAGTACGGCTGATAGAGCACGGTCAGGCCGGCAACCACGCCCACGTTGATCACCGCTGAAGGGATCGCGAGGCGGCTGCCCGGTCGGATGACGACGAAAGACCCGCCGATTGCGAGGCCAGCCAGGACCGCCGCGCCAAGGTATCCGGGCCACAGGTCCTGCGGGACACTGGCGATGACCAGTCCAGGCGCGAAGAATCCCACGGCAGCAACGGCGACGACCGCAACAACCCGCCGGAACTCGTCCGTTGCCGGTTCTGCATCCTGGCGCACATCCACGCGCACGTCATCGGCGCCTGGCAGCAGGAACGCTTCCAGTCGCTCGACGACAGGCGGGATGCCCGCGCTCAACGGGGGCACCCGGCCGATGAGACCCGGGGGGCGGTCATGGCACACGGCAGCCTAGAGCGCCCGGTTCACTTCAGACACTAGGAGATTGGTCCCAGTGACAGCTCGGGCAGGCCGAAGGACGCCCTCGATTGGTACACTGGCGAACGTTTGATGCACACTGCATGAAATCTATGCATCAATTCACAATGCGACCAATGCGAGGATCCCGTGACAGAGCTGGCTGAGCGTCCCGACATTCGCACCGCGCCGGACGTGCGCATGCCGCTACCTGGCCCACGCGCCCGCCAGCACGTGGCTTTCGATCACGAGTTCACGTCGCCCAGCCTGCCACGCGCGTACCCGCTGGTTCCAGTGCGCGGAAATGGCGCCGAAGTCGAGGACATCGACGGCAATCTCTTCCTCGACTTCACGGCCGGCATCGCCGTATCGGCGACGGGCTACAACCACCCGCGTGTGACCGCCGCGATCGAGCGCCAGGCACGCGACCTGGTCCACTTCAGCGCGTCAGACTTCTACCTGCCGATCTATGCCCAGCTCGCCGCGGCCCTGGACGAGATCGCGCCCATGTCCGGGCCGACACGCGCCTTCATCGGCAACTCGGGCACGGAGGCAATCGAGGCGGCCATCAAGCTCGCCCGCTTTGTCACCCGTCGGCAGTACATCGTCGCCTTCGTCGGCGGCTTCCACGGACGCAGCTACGGGGCCGTGTCCCTCACCGCCTCCAAGTCCAAGTACCACGCCGGCTTCGGCCCACTGCTTCCCGGAGTGCTGCACGTTCCGTTCGGCAGCGCCGGCCTGGACGAGCTCGAGCAGCGCGTCTTCAAGCGCCTCATCCCCGCCGACGAGATCGCCGCGATCGTGGTCGAGCCGATCCAGGGCGAGGGCGGCTACGTGGTGCCTGATGACGACTTCCTGCCCCGCCTGCGCCAGCTGTGCACTGACAACGGCATCCTGCTCGTGGCTGACGAGGTCCAGTCGGGCGCAGGTCGAACCGGCCGGATGTGGGCCGTCGAGCACTGGGGCGTGGAGCCGGACGTCGTCTGCGCCGCGAAGGGCATTGCTTCAGGCATGCCGCTCGGGGCGATGATCGCGCGAAGCGAGCTGTTCACATGGAGCAAGGGGCACCACGGCTCGACCTTCGGCGGCAATGCGGTGAGCTGTGCCGCTGCGCTGGAGACCATCGCGCTGCTCAAGGAAGGGCTGATGGACAACGCCGAACAGCGCGGCCAGCAGGCGGCGCAGGGGCTGCGACCTTTGATCGAGGAATACCCGGACCTGGTCCGCGACGTGCGCGGCAAGGGCCTGATGCTGGGCGTTCAGTTCGACAGCGGTGACACCGCCGAGGCCGTCCAGTGGGCGTGCTTCGAGCGCGGCCTGCTCGTCCTCGAAGCGGGCGACGACGTCGTCCGCCTCTCGCCGCCACTGATCGTCACCGCGGACGAGGTTGACACCTGCGTTCGCCTGTTTCGCGAGTCAGTCGCCGCCGTCGCGGCCGACCCGGCTGGCGCGCTGGACCGCGCGCACAAATGGGGCGCGCTCGACGGCGTCCACCTCGGCGGCTGACGCTCGTCCGGGCGCGATGAGCGCCACGTCCAAGGTCGCGTCGATGTCCGACGCGATAGCTGAGCTCGTGCGCAACGGTGACACCGTCGCGATCGAGGGCTTCACGCACCTGATCGGGTTCGCGGCGGGCCACGAGATCATCCGCCAGCGCCGCCGCGACCTGACCCTGTGCCGGCTGACGCCCGACCTCGTGTACGACCAGATGATCGCCGCCGGCGTGGCGCGCAAGCTGGTCTTCAGCTGGCTGGGCAACCCCGGCGTCGGCTCGCTGCACGCCGTGCGTCGGGCGGTCGAGGCGTCACCACCACAACTCGAGCTGGAGGAGTACAGCCACTTCGGGATGGTGGCGCGCTACACGGCGGGCGCAATGAACCTGCCCTTCTTTCCGCTGCGCTCCTATGCCGACACGGACCTGCCGGCGGCCAATCCGCTCATCCGCCCGATCCGCTCGCCCTACTCGGACGAGGAGCTGTACGCCGTTCCGGCGCTCAAGCCCGACGTCACGATCATCCACGCCCAGCGCGCCGACGCTGCCGGCGACACGCAGGTGTGGGGGCTGCTCGGCTGCCAGAAGGAGGCCGCATTCGCGGCGGAGCGCGTGATCGTGGTGGTCGAGGAGCTGGTCGACGAGGCGGTCATCCGCGCCGATCCCAACCGGACGATCCTGCCCGGGCTGGTCGTCGACGCGGTGGTCGTGGAGCCGTTCGGCGCGCATCCGTCATACGCCCAGGGCTACTACGACCGCGACAACCGCTTCTATCTGGACTGGGAGGCCATCTCGCGCGACGAGGCGTCCCTGGCAGCCTGGCTCGACGAGTGGGTCCATGGCCTGGCGGGGCGAGCCGAGTACGTCGAGAAGCTGGGCCGCGATCGTGTCGCTGCATTGCGCCCGGAACCGGCACTGTCCGGGCCAGTCGATTACGGCGCTTACCGTTGAGCGAGGCTCAGCCGGTGAGCGAGGCGCAGGCGACGGCGCCTGCGGAGCACAGCGCGTCGGAGATGATGATCGTCGCCGCCGCGCGTGAGCTGGCGGGGCAGCGCGTCTGCTTCGTGGGCGTGGGCCTGCCCAACATCGCGGTCAACCTGGCCAAGCGAACGGTCGCGCCAGAGCTTGAGCTGGTCTACGAAGCGGGCGTGTTTGGGGCCCGGCCGGCGCGCCTGCCGCTGTCTATCGGCGACCCGACGATCGTGACCAACGCGACGGCGGTGACGAGCATGTTCGAGCTGTTCGGCTTCTACCTGCAGGGTGGGCTGATCGATGTCGGCTTCCTTGGCGCGGCTCAGATTGATCGCAACGCGAACCTCAACAGCACGGTCATCGGCGAGTACGCCTCGCCCAAGACGCGCCTGCCGGGATCGGGCGGGGCGTGCGAGATCGCCCAGAACGCGAAGTCGATCTTCGTGATCATGCGCCAGAGCCCGCGCTCCTTCGTGGAGAAGCTGGACTTCCGGACGTCTGTCGGGTCACGGGTCAGCGTGGTCGTCACCGATCTCGGCATCTACCACCTGGACGGCGGGGAGATGCGCCTCGACTCGATCCATCCGGGAGTGACGCTCGACCAGGTGCGCAGCGCGATGGGCTGGGATCCGCAGGTCAGCGAAGCGTTGGCCGAGACCCCAGCGCCAACCTACGACGAGCTGCGCATGATTCGCGATGAGCTGGATCCGGGCGGCGTTTACACGAAGTAGCTGACTCAGGGCGCCGCCAACTCAACGAGCGGCGGGTCGCCTGCCGTGCGCCCACCTAATCTTGTCAGCTAGTCGTGTGGCGACTCGTATCAGATCACCTGCCGCCCGCTCTGGTCAGATATCCGTCGCGTACCCGTGTGACGACTGCCCGACGGCTGAATTGCGGGCCATCCGAGCTGGTCAGGCGGACCGGGCTGGATAAGAGTCGTCAGGCCACTTCCTGAGGAAAACTGCCGGCTGTCACTGCCCGGGCGCGCAGTCCCTGTCAGGGTCGCGCGAGGTTGGGGTCAGGTTGCGTTGCGGCGGGCACCCAGCAGCAGCGCGATGCCGACGACGATGATCAGTACCGGCCACAGTGCGCCGAGCTCGGGGATGCCGGCCAGTCGGCCGGAGAGCTGAACGAAGCCGATCAACCCGAAGATCGCCGCTCCCCACAACGGCCATGCGCTGCGCCGGCCGCGCGACTGACCCACGAGCCAGATGACGATGAAGGCGATAGCGAGCGCGCTGGACGCGAGCCCGGGCACGTCATCGCCGGCCGGTCCGAAGAGCGCGAGGTCCTCGATCAGCTCGGTCACGCCCAGGGCCAGCACCAGCAGGCCCGGCACCATCGCGATCCACGATCCGCCGAACAGCCAGCCGGACAGGAACGCGAGTGCGACGGCGAGCAGGACGAGCGTGCCCACGCTGACCGTGGGGAACAGGTACTGGACGAGCAGCGCGATGCCGACCAGCACGAGCAGCACGCCCAGCCACGGAAAGTTGCGGCCGCGGCTGGACCACTGCCAGCCGGCCGCCTCGTGCCCCTCGCCGCGCTCGTCGAAATAGCGTCGGTTGAACGCCTCGTCGCGCGGCTGATCGTCCATGCCGGGAGTTACGTTGCGCGGCTCGCTCATGGGACGCAGCCTAGCAAAGCCGGCGCCGCGCGGCCGTCAGTCGTCGGCCGTGCCGGCGAGGCGGACGGCGGACAGGAAGGCACGGAACAGCGTCGTCGCGTCGCCGGCCGAGTAGGCGATGCCGCGATCGCCTTCGCGCGTGAACCCGGGAATGGTCGCCGCAACGTCAGCCTGGCCGGCATGGGCGAAGTCGATCCGCAGCTCGAGCGGCGCGGGCAGCGTCAGCGGCTGAAGGCCGCCGCCGCTTGCGGCGCGCTCGACGGCGCGGCGCGACGCATCGCGGATCAGCTCGCGTGCCCGCGCCGGGTGGAGTGAATCGGCCGCCTGCCAGCTCACGGCGCGCTTGACCACGACGGTCTCCGTCCAGGGCAGCCAGTCGGCGATCTCCTCGGCGAGCGCATCGTCGCCGCTGACCATCGCGACCGGGATGCCCAGCACGCCCAGGTACAGGGCATTCATGCCTGCCTCCGTCACCGGCCGGCCGTTGACTTCGGCGAGCGTGACGCGTCCGGTGTAGGTGTGCGCAATCGTGCCCCGCGGATGACCGGCGCGAGCGTGGTAGCCCACGAACAGCGCAACGTCAAAGTGAGAGTCGCGGGCTGCCTCGACCATGCTCCACGGCTTCTTGCCCTGCACCAGCCGCGCGCGAGGATCCATCTTCTCTGGCGTGAGGTTGTACATCGCGCCGTGGCTGTCATTTACCGTCACATCGGTCGCGCCGCCGTCGAAGCAGCCCTCGACCGCTGCATTTGCCTCGCCGACCATCAGCTCCACCGCCTCGGCGTAGCGCTCGTCGCCCCGATTGGTGGGCTTGGCGTGGCTGACGCCGGCCACGCCCTCCATGTCGACCGAGACGTAGGCGCGAACCATCAGCTCTCCCCTTGCTTGTTGGCGATCCAGACCGATCCACTCGCGAAGCGCTCCGACTTCCAGATAGGAGCCCGTGCCTTGAGCTCCTCGATCGCGTAGCGGCACGCATCGAACGCGGCTTCACGATGCGGAGCGGCAGCGGCGATGACGACGCTCGGCTCGCCCACGGGCACCTCGCCGGTGCGGTGAATCAGGGCCAGCCGCGTCACCCCGAAGCGCTGCTCGATCTCTGCGCCGATCTGGCGCAGCACGTCGAGCGCCATCTCGTCAAAGGCCTCGTACTCCAGGCCCGTCACGTGCTCTCCGGCGTATCGGGCGGCCGCCGCTTCCTCGCCTGGACTGGGCGTGCCGGGCGTTTCGCGCGTCTGGCCCACGAAGAGGACCAGCGCTCCGTCCGCTGCGGTGGGCACGCTCGCGCGAAGCTCGCCCAGCAGCGCGTCGTTGATGGGCTCGGCGGTGATCTCGATGCGCAGGAGTGGCTGGACAGCGCTATCGGAGCCGCCTGCGACGGGCGGGATGAGGGCCAGCTCGTCGCCATCGAAGAGGGGCTGTTCGAGCGCGGCATAGCCGCGGTTGTGCGCGAAGCGGACAGTGTCGCGTGACGCGGCGAACTCCGGCACCAGGTCCACCAGTGCCCGCCACGCATCCTCGATCGTCGCGCCGTCTGGTAGCTCCAGCAGGCGATCGCGCCAGCCGGCCTGCTGGCGCAGCATTGCGAACAAGCGGACCCTGACCTGCATCGGCCGTACGAACCCCTAGACCAGCAGGCCGGCCGAGACGTACAGCGCCGCCGCGCCGATCGTGCCCGCCATCACGGCGGCCAGGTTGATGTACAGCAGTCCCGTTGCCGATTCCATGGAACGCGTCTGGGCCGTGCGCAGGGCCATGTAGCACAGCACGAGCGGGAAGAGCAGCGTGACCACGAGCCGCAGCACGACCAGGATGACCGTCCCACCGCTGAAGGCGTCGAACGCTTCCTGGCCGGGACCGCCGCCGAGCGTGGTCCAGACGATGAAAAGCAGGACCTGGATGGCGACTATCGCGAGCAACATGCGCGACTGCATCACGAGCGGCTCGACCGCCAGCCTGGGCGTGACGAGATACCAGTGGCCCAACGCGATCGCGGCCATCGAGCCACCCGTGACCGCGCTGAGCATGCCGAGCTGGACGAGGAGTGGGACAGCGTCCACGCCACTTGGAGCCCAGCCAAACGCAGCGGCCCCTAGGGCGACAGTGGCCGCAGCCATGGTCGCAACCCCAACGGGCAGGGTGGGTAGCCGGCCCCGCAGCGCAAAGACATAGACGAGCGCCAGCACGGCGAACGCGGCCAGGCCGGCCTGGCGGACGAAGGTCAGCGTGGGATCAGACGCGCTGATTACCAGCCGATCGGTTGCCGGCAGACCCCAGTCGCTGACCAGCGCCAGGCCGGCCAGGATGGACGCGGACACGCTGACGAAACCCAGGTACCCGCGCGTCGCGTCCGACCGCTCGCGCGTGATCGCGGCGAAAGCAAAGGCGCCGACGGCGAGCGTGACGAGGATCACCCAGGCGACATACGGCAGCGCCTGGACGATCGGGGGGAGCTCCATGTGCCTGTGCCGCCGGGGTCAGTCCCGGTCGAGCAGCTCGAGAACGGGCGCGAGCTCCTCGATCGCTTCGACCGTGATCGGGTCAAGCACGAGCTGGACGTGGCTGATGCCGATCGCGGCGTAGGCGCGCAGGCCCTGGGCGATCTCGTCTGCGGTGCCGGTCAGTGGCTCAGTCGGCCGCGCAAACTCGCCACCTGACAGGCGGCCCACACCGCCGCTTGCCTGGACGAGCACCGTTGTCGTGCGCGTCACGTCAGCCGGGTCGCGGCCGGCTGCGCGCACGGCTTCATCCACCGTCGCGTTCAGCTCGGCCAGCCCGGCCGGCGTATTGCCGAACCAGTCGTGCCACGCGTTCCAGGCGTCGATGTGCGGCGCGGCAAAGTTGAGCATCCGCCGGCCGATCGAGCCGAGCATCAGCGGCGGTCCCTCCGGTCGCGGCCCGCGCGGGACGAGGGTGCAGTCGCGGATCTCGTAGTACGTGCCGCTGAAGTCGATGTAGCCGTCACGCAGCAACGTGCGGATGATGGTGAACGCCTCCTCGAAGCGTGACGCGCGATGGTCGTACGGGAAGCCATAGGCGGTGTAGTCGGGCTCGTTCCAGCCGGCGCCAAGGCCAAGAATCAGCCGGCCGCCGCTGATCTCGTCGACCGTGGCGGCCATCTTGGCCAGCATGGCCGGGCTGTGGAAGCTCGTGCTGGCCACCAGAGGCCCGAGCTCCACGCGGTGCGTGGCCTCGGCCAGCGCGGCCAGCGTGGACCAGGCCTCCCACGGCCCGATCGGCGCTCGTTCGGCGGGCTTGTAGAGCAGGTGATCGCCGACCCACAGCGAATCGAAACCGACCTGCTCGGCGCTGACCGCCATCTGGCGCAGCTCCGGCCAGCGCACCTCGCGCTCGACCTCGGGCAGCTGGACTCCGATCTTCAGTGGACGTGGCATGGCCGTGAGTCTACCGACGGCTGGCCGCGTGCGACCGTCAGCGTCCATTTCCGCCACTCCATCGCCGAATGCAGGCCCAGGATCACACTCGCCTGCCTTCAGCGCGTCTCTAACATCGGTCCGTGGCCCGCGCACGAAGCACGTTCTCATTCGCCGCATCAGATGCGTTGCCGCCACTTGCCTGGCTGGCAGCGGTGACCGCCCAGGGCGTCCACGTCCAGTGCGGCCGATCAGTGCGTCACACGGACGCCGGTTTCGTGGAGGGCACCTGGGTCGGCGCGCCCGAGCTTGAGTCGATCCCGCGCTCGACGACCGTCTTTGGCTCGGCGATGGTCGATGACGGGTCGGGCATCGTGCTCGTGCCACCCAGCCACCCGCTCGAGCGGCTCTACCTCGTACGTTCGCCAGGCGTGATGCTGGTGTCCAACTCGTTCGCCTGGCTGCTCGAGGCGGCCGGCCTGGAGCTCCTGCCCGACGCGCTCTATCCGCAGCTCTTCGTTGCCGCCGCAGAGGGCGTCCGGCCGGCCCCGATGGCAATACCCACGACCGGGGCACCAGTCGAGGCGATCGCCCACCACAACGTGCGGCTGACCCCGCCCGGCCGCATCGAATTCGAGGAGCGGCCGGACGAGGCACCGTTCGGCACGTACGAGGAGTACCGGCGGCGGCTGGGCGAGGCCCTTCGCTCGGCGGTGGCCAATGCGCCCGGGTACGAGATGGTTGCAACGGTGTCCTCTGGCTATGACAGCACGGCGGTTGCGGTCGTCGCGGCAGAGGCGGGCTGCCGGCGGGCGGTCACGTTCGCGACCAGCAAGCCCCTGTCCGGGGGCGGGTCACCCGACGACAGCGGCCGCTCCACCGCGCTCCGGCTGGGCATGGACGTACGGGAGTTCGACCGCCTGGCCTACCGTGGGCGAAGCGACCTGCCCGAAGCCGAGTTCCTGGCTACCGGCATGAGCGGTGAGGACGTCGTCTTCGTGGCCATGGAGGACTCGATCGGCAGGTCGATCCTGCTGACTGGCTCGGAGGAGTTCCGGCTCAAGGGCAATCCCTACCGGCCTGGCATGTACCGCGGTGACCTCTCGTCCTGTTCGCTGACCGAGTTCCGCGTGCGACGTGACTTCGTTCACCTGCCACTGCTCTTCTTCGGAGCATCCCAGCAGCCCAGCCTGATCCGGATCATCGAATCGGCGCAAATGCGCCGCTTCGTTATGCCGGGGCTGTACGACAAGCCCATCCAGCGCCGGATAGCCGAGGACGGAGGGCTGCCGCGCGGGTCGTTCGCGACCGTCAAGAGGCGCTCGAGTGCGGCCCTCCACGCGTCTGGTCTGGCCGCCATGGCGCCCGCCAGCGCGGCGGCCGTGCGTGCCTTTGCCGCGCAGCGCGGCCTGCCCATCGACGATCGGCGCCGATTCTCGATCAAGCGGCGCCACCGCTTCGTGATCCGCCTGTCGAAGAAGTTGCGCGTGCCCCGCCTGGCGCGCGGGATCGTGGCCCGCAGGCGCGCCCTGATCCATTTCGAGCCCGAGTTCGGGTCGCTCCTGCTGCTTTGGGCGGTTACCCAGGTCAGGCCGCGCTACGCCAGGCCCGGCTCGAGTACCGGGCTCGGGCCGTCCGTGACACCCGTACTTTCGGTGCAGGCAGCATCGTCCGAGGGGGTAGCCGCCAGAGTGGGCGATCGGCCCTAAACTCGGCCAGGTGACCAAGACTGCACTCATTACAGGCGTAACCGGACAAGACGGCTCCTATCTGGCCGAGCTGCTCCTGGAAGAGGGGTATCGCGTGGTGGGCATGACCCGCCGCTCGAGCACCGCGACCAACGAGCGCATCGCCCACCTCTTCGACAGGATCGAGGTTGTGCAGGGTGACCTGCTCGACCAGGCATCGCTCGTCGAGGCATTGCGCGACCTGCGCCCGGCGGAGGTCTACAACCTCGGCGCGCAGAGCTTCGTGCCGACCAGCTGGAACCAGCCCGTGCTGACCGGCGAGGTGACCGCCCTCGGCGTGACGCGCCTCCTGGAGGCCATCCGCCAGGTCGATCCGTCGATCAAGTTCTACCAGGCATCGTCTTCGGAGATGTTCGGCAAGGTGCGCGAGACGCCTCAGACCGAGACGACTCCCTTCCATCCGCGCAGCCCGTACGGCGTGGCCAAGACGTACGCCCATTACCTGACCGTCAACTACCGCGAGAGCTACGGCCTGTTCGCCACGTCGGGCATCTGCTTCAACCACGAGTCCCCGCGCCGCGGCCGCGAGTTCGTGACGCGCAAGGTGAGCGACGGAGCGGCGCGGATCAAGCTCGGGCTGCAGAGCGAGCTGCGCATGGGCAACCTGGACGCGGATCGCGACTGGGGCTTTGCCGGCGACTTCGTGCGCGCCATGTGGCTGATGCTCCAGCAGAGCGAGCCGGACGATTTCGTCATCGCCACGGGCAGCGCCAACACGGTGCGCACGCTGTGCGACATCGCGTTTGGCCGCGTGGGGCTCGACTATCGCGATTACGTCGTCACCGACCCCGCCTTCATCCGGCCGGCCGAGGTCGATCGGCTGCTGGGCGATCCCAGCAAGGCCCGCCGACAGCTGGGCTGGGAGCCCAAGGTCGACTTCGAAGAGCTCGTGGCGATGATGGTCGACGCCGATCTTGAGCGGCTGCGCGGCACCGTCGGCGCGAGCCATGTCGCCCGCTGATCAGGTCCAGGATCGCTTTCGCCGGCAGGTAGAAGCGAGCATCGCGGCCAAGCAGGCGCTGCTCGCAGATCTGGGGCCTTGTGTAGCCGTGGCCCAGGCGCTGATCGGCGCCTACCGCGCCGGCGGCCAGCTGTTCCTGTTCGGCAACGGCGGCAGTGCGGCTGACGCGCAGCACATCGCGGCCGAGTTCCTGGGCCGCTTCTATCTCGAGCGTCGGGCGCTGCCGGCGCAGGCCCTGACCGTCAACACGTCGGCGCTCACTGCGATCGGCAACGACTACGGCTTCGAACAGGTATTTGCACGACAGCTCCAGGCCCTCGGGCGGCCGGGTGACGTGGCCGTCGGGATATCGACCAGCGGCAACGCGCCCAACGTCGTGGCCGGCCTTCGCGCCGGGCGCGAAGAGGGCCTGACCACGGTGGCCATGACCGGCTCAGGCGGTGGCGCCGCGCGCGAGCTGGCCGACTATTGGGTCGGCGTGCCGTCCGACGACGTGCCGCGCATCCAGGAGGCGCACATCATGATCGGCCACATCTGGAGCGAGCTGGTCGAGGCAGCGCTGTTCGGCTGAGACGATGAGCAGCGAGCAAACGTCCGCAGCCCGGGCAGCACGGCCGCGCGTGGTGATGGTCTCGGCCAACGCGTACCCGGTCATGGGCGGCGTGGAGACACACGTCTACGAGGTCGCGCCGCGTGTCGTCGCGGCCGGATTCGACGTGACCATCCTGACCAGCGACCGGAGCGGCGAGCTGCCCCGCCGGGACACGATCAATGGCGTGCCGTGTGTCCGAGTCGGGGCATGGCCGTCGGGACGCGACTGGTACTTCGCCCCTGGCATCCTGCGCGAAGTGCTGCGGGGCGACTGGGACCTGGTCCATTGCCAGGGCTGGCACACGTTCGTCCCGGCGCTGGCGATGATCGGCGCGATCTCTTCGCGGACGCCTTTCATGCTCACGTTCCACAGCGGTGGCCACGGATCCGCCGTGCGCACCAAGATGCGCGGTCCGCAGCGCGCCTTCCTGCGCCCTTTCCTCGCTCGCGCGCGCCGGCTCGTCGCCGTGTCCAGGTTCGAGGCGGCCTTCTTCGCGCGCGAGCTGCACCTGCCCGCAACACGGTTCGCGACCATCCAGAACGGTGCGGCGATGGCCTGGCCGGCAGAGGGTGACACGAGCGACGACAGCGCGCCGCTGATCCTGTCCGTGGGCCGCCTCGAGCGCTACAAGGGCCACCACCTGCTGATCGAGTCGCTGCCGCGCATCCTGGAAACCTCCCCCGGAGCGCGGCTGCGCATCGTGGGCGCCGGCCCGTATGAGGACGAGCTGCGCCGGATGGCTGCCGCGTCCGTCGTCCGCGACAGGATCGAGATCGGCAGCATCGACCCCTCGGCGCGCGGCGAGATGGCGCGCGTCATCGCCGGCGCGAGCATCGTCTGCCTGTTGAGCGAGTACGAGGCAAACCCCGTGGCGGTGATGGAGGCGCTCGCCCTGCGCCGCCGCGTGCTCGTCGCCGACACGTCCGGACTGTCCGAGCTTGCCCATGCCGGGCTGGCACGGTCGATTCCCCTGCCGACCACCACCGACCAGGTGGCCAGTGCCATCCTCGACCAGCTTGCCACGCCACCGCCGACGGATATGAGCCTGCCCACCTGGGACGACTCCGCGGCCAGCCTGATCGAGGTCTATCGCGACGTGCTGGGACGGCCCGCCTGATGCGCGTCCTGATGCTGAGCGAGCTCTATCCGCCGTTCATCGGCGGCTCCGAGCAGTACGTGCGCAACCTGGGTCACGAGCTTGCCGCACGTGGCCATTCGGTGTCCGTGGCCACGATCAGCGGCAGCGCGGCCGGCATGACAGATGAGGGCGGTGTGCGCGTCCATCGCGTGCGCAGCTCCACCCAGCGCCTGCCGGTCCTGCTGGCCAGTGGCCGGCCATATCACCCACCGTTTCCTGACCCGGACGTCACGAGCGCGTTGCGCCGCATCATCGCCGACGAGCAGCCCGCGGTGGTCCATGCCCACAACTGGATGGTGCATTCGTTCCTGCCGCTCAAGGAATTGAGCGGTGCGGCCCTGGCGATGACGCTGCACGACTATGGCGTCGCATGTGCCAAGCGCAGCCTGCTCTATCGCGACGAGGAATGCAGCGGCCCGGGCTTCTCCAAGTGCCTGCATTGCGCCGGACGGCACTACGGCACGGCCAAGGGCATGGCCATCACCCTCGGCAACTGGGCCACACAGCCGCTGCTGCGCAAGATGATCGACGTGTTCATCCCTGTCAGCCGCGCCGTGGCCAGGGGCAACCAGCTGGCTGAGCTGGACGTCCCGTTCGAGGTAGTGCCCAACTTCGTGCCCAACGGCGTTGCCGATACCGCCGACGACGGGCACCCGGCGCTGGCCACGCTCCCGACGCAGCCCTTCTGGCTGTACGTGGGTGCTCTCTCGCGCCATAAGGGCCTGCCCGTGTTGCTCGAGGCCTACCGCTCGTTGGGCGCGATGGGAGCAGACGACGTGCCGCCGCTGGTGGTCATGGGCCGGCAGATGGGCGAGGCGCCGATCGAGCTGCCACCCGGCATCACCTTCGTGGAGGATGCGCCGCACGGCGCGGTGATGGCCGCGTGGCGTCGGGCATCGGTCGGCTTCATTCCCTCCGTCTTCCCCGATCCGTGCCCCACGGTCGCGATCGAGGCAATGGCCGCCGGAGTGCCGGTCATCGGCTCTCGCATCGGCGGCCTGCCCGACCTGGTCGACGACGGCCGCACGGGCATGCTCGTCGCGCCGGGCGATGTCGCCGCGCTGGCCGCAGCGATGCGCCGCGCACTGGATGCACCAGACGTTCTACGCGCGATGGGCAGTGCCGCACGCGAGCGCGCCCCGCGCTTCATGGCTGCCGACGTCGTGACGCGCATCGAGCGCATCTACGAGGGACTCGCCGCATGAACCGGGCGCGGGAGATCGGCCTGCTCGACCAGCGGGACCTGTTGATCGTGATCGTCGCGGCGGCCGCGGCGGCGCTGGGCGTTGCCATCGGCCTCCATCCCGTCATCCGCTCCCTGCTCGCGGTCCCGCTGCTCCTCGTGCTGCCCGGCTACGCGCTGGTCAGCGCCATCTTCCCGTCGCTCGAGCTGCCCGCCGTGGAGCGGCTGCTGCTGGCCATCGGATCGAGCATCGCCATCGCCATCCTGGCCGGGCTGGCGCTGGTCACGGCCGGGTTCGGCCTGACCGGCTTCAGCTGGGCGTTCGGGCTGGGACTGGTGGCCATCGTCGGAGCCGCCGTGGCCTGGTGGCGCCGGGCGCGACTGGGAGTCAGCGGACCGCAATTCACCATTGCCACCATGCCGCGGATGGGCGCGCTGATGACGATCGTCGCCGCGCTGGCGATGATTAACGTTCTGCTCGGCAGCCAGCTGATCGCGTCCAGCCAGCAAAGCCCGGCCCCTGCTGCACTGTGGCTGGTGCCGCTCGACGAGAACCCGCTTCAGGCGCGCCTGGGCGTACGCGCCGGCAGCCACCCGACCGGATCAGGTGACTACCGCGTACGGATCTCGTCCGCCGGCGTGGTCCTGCAGGAGCACTCGCTCGAGCTCGACGACGACGAGGTGTGGGAGATGATCGTTTCCTTCTCGCCCGCGGTCCGGTCCCTGCCCGTGGTCGCTCGACTGTACGAGGGCGCGGGCGAAGCGGAGATCAGGTTCGTGGTCATCAATCCGGTCACGGATGGCGGCTGAGCGGATCCTGATCGTAGGCGCGTCGGGCAGCGGCAAGACGACGCTCGCCGGGCAGATCGGGCAGCGCGCGAACCTGCCGGTGCACGACCTGGATCTCGTCGCGCGGCTCAGTGGCGGAACGAGCGCGCTGCGGCCGGAGAACGAGCGCGATGGGCTCGTGGGCCGCATCCTGGCGACCGACCGCTGGGTGGTTGAGGGCATTCATCTCGGATGGACGTCGCCGCTGATGGAAGCCGCCCAGGCGATCGTGTGGCTGGACAACGTCTCGTGGCGCGGTGCGAGCCGGCGGATGGTGCGCCGCTTCGCCGGCCAGGCGCTCGCCGAGGCGCGAAGCCAGAAGGGTTGGCGCCGGTTCTTCAGGTTGCGCGACTACGGGCGCCGGCTGGGAGAGCTGGGTCGAGCCATTCCCGAGGCGCGCTCGTACCACCGCGACCAGGCGGGCGTCAGTCGATCCGCCACTGAGGAGGCGCTGCGTCCCTTTACGGCCAAGCTGACCCGGTGCCGCACGCAGGCTGAGGTTGACGCGATCCTGGAGCGGCTCACGGCCACATAGCTGCGAGGTCGCGCCCGAGCAGCGCACCCAGCCGTTCGATGTCCGGCAGCAGCTCGGCGCGCAGGCCGCTGGCGACCTCGGGATCGAGCGCGACGCGTTTCTGGCCGCGTGAGTTGAGCGAGTCCCACAAGCGGCCCACGCGTGGTCGAAGCCCAACCGGGATCACGGCCCGTGCCACGCGGATGACGCGCGGCGAAAGCAGGAGCTGCTGGAGGCGTTGCGAGCGACGCGCCGCGGCCGCGTTGACGACTCGGAACTCGGGCCGAAAGCTGGGGTCGACGCCCAGGAACTCGAGCACGCCTCGATACGCCGCGGCCGGATCGGCGATGAAATCCTCGAACAGGACGACATGAACCTGGTCGCGGCCGAACGTGTCCAGGTAGCGCTCGACCTGCTCGGCGTAGCGCCCCACGTCGCGGTAGTAGAGCGCGGTCACGTTTCGAACCCGTGGCGGGATGCGCCGGCCGGCGCGACGGTCCGCCTCCGCGTCCAGCGCCGCGCCGAAGTCGGCAATGTCCTCCGAGCCCGCGTAGTAGCGCCGGCCGTGGAGCGAGTAGAGCATCTGCACCGGGTGGCGCAGCATGATGATGATCCTGGCGTCCGGGTTGGCCGCGTGGATGTTGCCCGCCGCCGCCCTGGAGTACAGGTACCAGGTCGACGCCTCGCCGACGATCTGGTCGGAGCGCGCGCCGTCGAACAGCGCCAGGTACTCGTCGCGATCGCGCATGAAGGTGAGCGAATCCATGTAGTTGCCCGAGTCGAGATCGGTGGCAAAGAACTGCGGCTCCTTGCGCGCCGCGTTGTGGATCTGCGGGTGCTCGGCCAGGTAATCGAACATGAAGGTGGTGCCCGTGCGCGGGGCGCCGACGATCAGGTAGTCCGGGTATCTGGGCACGCGCCCATTGTCGGCGGTCAGCGCTCTGCGTAGCCCCGATCCGGTGCCTCACCGGTGTGCCCGTCGGTCACGCCCGGAATGACCCACGCCGTGTCCACTGCCGCTGAGTCAGCGCGCAGCCGGTAGTCGTTCGCCTGCGCATCGACAAAGCCCGGGTCGGCCTGCACGCCGTCCTGCTCCCAGCCCATCCAGGACCGGAAGGTGGCCAGGCTGGCGGTAGAGCCACGTCCGGGCGCGGAGGCGACGTAGGCGCCTGCGGACACCTCGACCAGGTTGCTGTCGGTCATCACCGAGGCTGGAAGCGAGTTCTCGATCCGGAAGATCGTCCCGGTCGAGATCGAGACGATGTTGTTGACGATGCGCAGACCCTCAGTCGACCCGCCCCACCCGGAACGGTTGTGCGAAAGGGCAAACACGAAGTGCTGCATGCCGCGGAACGTGTTGTTGGCCACGAGCATGTTCTCCGCGCAACGCAGGACCATGCCCACGGTGCGATCGACCGTGGTCGCGCCGTAGCTCAGGTTGCGAGTGAAGACGTTGTTGGCGCACGGCGTCATGGCGGCATCGGTGCCCGTCTCGAGCACATTGCGGTTGTCCCACGAGGTGTTGCCCGTGATCGTCCAATTGCTCGCGGCGTAGACCGAGAAGGCGCCGCCGTCGTAGCCGTAGTCGTATGACGGAGCACGGTTGCCCCACAGGTAGTTGTCGCGCACCACCACCCGACCGGTGGAGCGCACGAGCGCAATGCCCTCGGCGCCGACATCGTCATTGGCCACGTCGGGCGTGTTGACCATCATCCGCGTGTTGTCGTGGACCAGGTTGTTGGAAACGACCGTGCCCTCGCCGGCGCCGTTGATGTGGACGCCCACGGCGTTGCCGGTGACCTCATTGGCTTCGATGAGCACGTGCGTCGAGCCGGCCGAGCGGATGCCGAAGGCCTTGTTTCCGCGGATCAGGCTGTCGCGCACGACGACGTGGCTGGAGCTCTCGATCGACACGCCGCCGCCGCTGTGGCGCTCGGCGTAGCCACCCTGGACCGTCAGGCCCACCAGGCGGACGTGGCTGACGCCCACCAGGCGGATCACGTAGGCGACAGCGTCACGACCGTCCACCACGGGCTTCTCACCGGGATAGGCGGCGAAGGTGATCGGCGCCGCGGCCGTGCCAGAGCGACGCATGATGAAGCCTGCGTAAGTGCCGTCGCGCACGAGCACTGTCGCGCCGGCCGGGACGGTGTCGGCTGCCTTCTGAAGAGTGCGCCACGGGGCGGCGGCGGAGCCGGCGGCCGCGTCGCTGCCGTCAGGAGCGACGTGGTAGGAGTTGGCGGGCACGGGCTGGGTGCTGGGCGATGGAGTTGCGGACGGCGGAGAGGTCGGGCTGGAAGCCGGCGTCGGGCTGGCGCTGGCGGGCGCCGGCGTGGCCGTGGGCGGGGGAGCGTGGGCGAGGCCGACGGCGTCGGCGTGGGCGGCTCGATGGGAGTGGGCGTCGGCGTCGGCGTCGGCGTCGGCGTCGGCGCAGGGGGCGGGTCGCCGGTCGAATCGGAGACGGCTACGCTCTCGTACGAATAGGTGACCGGCGGGTTGGTGGCGCCGGCCGAAACACCGAAGCGCAGCGCGAGCCAGCCGGTCGCGCCCAGTCGGGCGCTGCTGTCGTGCGCGACCAGGCTCCAATCGCGCGGCTGCTGGCGGCCGGCCGGCCAGGCCTTGACGGCGACCGAGGTGCTCGACTGGGTGTCGCTCAGGCGCACGCGCACCGCGACGGTCCGGCCGGGCTGGTGCACGAGATTCGGAACGCGGGACAGAGATCCAACCAGGCGGCGCGACCCGTTGCCCGCGCGGACGATCGCGAGTGACACGTCGCCGTTCGGTGCGAAACGCAGCCGCGCGCGATATTCGGCGCGGTCACCGCGCGCGATCAGGGCCACGGTCTGGCCCCAGCCCGTGGCGCGCTTGTCGCTGCGAACGTTGAATCGGACATCGCCTGCCGCGCGGTCGCTTACGGACAGCTCGCGCCACGTGCCGCTGGACGAGATGATCAGGCTGCCGGATGAGCCGGCTGCTCCGGCAAGATTGCCGGCAGAGGCGGCCGCCCTGGGCCACACGGACCAGCCAACGCTGAGCGCCGCGATGGCGACGATCAGTCCGAGCTGCCTTCGCGCTCCCACGCTGCCCTGCACCCTCCTGGCGCGGGCAGCCAGTCAGCTGGTCAGCGAGGCTTGGCGCGAATCGCCTGGCGCCCTGGGATGGCGACCTCCAGCGATTTCGGCGGCCCGGCTGCCTGCTGACGCAGGCCCGCGGCTTTGCGACACCGTCTCGCGACGGCTGTGCCTTTTCGATTCGCCGGAACGTCCGGCGCACTCAGGTTCGCAGCAGCGGCGGGCAGTTCCAAGCAACCTGATGGTCCGGGAGGGGCTACCCGGTAGGCGGCGGGGACGGTTCTGGCGCTACGAGCCCGCGACCCAGGGCCGCCACGTCGTAGAGCTGGATGTTGCCGCTGTCGAAGATGCGGTCCACCTCCGGCTCGAGGTCGAACTTGGCCAGGATCTGGGGATCCAGCGGGCGTGGCCGGGAACCAAGAATGGCCCGTTCCCCGCGATCGAAGTAGTGGCCCACGACGGGCAGGCCCGTGCTCAGCCGGCGGTCCACGACGAGATACCTGATGTTGCCCTGGGCCACGATCTGGCGCTGCGTGGGGCCGATCTCGCGGGCCAGGTAGAGGCGCCGGACGGGCAGCCTCGTCTCGTACGTGGTGACGAGCTCCTGCTGCCCATAGGTGGACATCAGGATGCGGTTGACGCGGTCGGCGACAAGGACGTTGCCCGGGCCCAGGACGGCACGCGTCCAGGTGGCGGCAGTGATGCCCTCGGCCTCGATCGACCGTCCGTCCGCGGAGACAAGGTACGGCCCGGGCAGGCGACCCCAGCCGGGCAGGCCCACGATCACGCCGCCGACGAGCATCACGCCGATGACGAGGGTCGCGCCGGCCGTCTGGAGGCCGCCCAGGCGACCGCTGTACGACAGCCGCGCCAGCGCCAGCGCGACGACGATGCCGATGCCCAGGAACAGGAACTCGGGCGTGCGACCGGCGACTTCGGCGCCGACGCTCGTGAAGCGAGCCACCAGCGTCGCCGGATAGAGGCACGCAGCGAGGGCGAGGGCGAGCATGAGCGGGTTGGACCTGTAGCGGGCCCAGACGATGAGCAGCCCGAGCGGCAGCAGGATGACGATCGTGCCGGCCGAGGCGCCGCCAACGAGGCGCTCCCACAGCGGCGCGACCTCGCCCGTCCGCGAGACGAACAGCTGGCGGGCGCCGATCTCGCCCGCGACGAGCCTGAGCAGCTCGCCCACGGTTGAGGTCAGCGCGGGCGCGAGGTAGCCGATCGTGGCAGTCGCCACGAGAAGGGTCCAGCCCGCAATGAGCACGGCGCCGATCGTCGCGATGCGTCCCGGGCGGGCTCGGTCGCGGCGAGCGATGAAGATGCCCACGACGGCCCACAGGGCCACGAACACGACCAGCATCACTGACGTCACGTGGTGCGTGACCACGATCGCGGGCAGCGTGACCAGGGCGATGATGGTCAGGCCCAGCCAGCGCGCCGGCCCGGAGTGGCCGCGCCGGGCGAGCAGATAGAGCAGCAGCGCGGCCAGTGGCAGGGCCAGCGACTCGTACGAGAACTGAGCGTTGAAGTACAGGAACTTGGGATTGGTCATGTAGACCAGGCTGGCGATGCCGGCCACGCGCGTGCTGCCTGAAGCCATCGCGAAGAAGAAGAAGAGGCTGACCATGAATACCAGCCGCGCCGCCAGCAGCACGACCACGCCGGCCTGGAAGATGGGCATTCCGCTCATGTCGGCCAGGCCGGTCGCGAGAAGCTCCAGGCCCGGGTAGTACGGGCTCACGCCGAGCAGCGTGTTGGGCGTGAACACCTGGCCCGTGCCCTCGATATCGAGCGCAGTCCGCCAGTGCAGGTACTCGTCGAACGCGCCGAAGTGGAGCGGATCGTGCACGACCTTGCACAGGAACAGCCCGATTGCCAGCAGGGCGACCAGCGACACGCGCTCAGTGCCCTGTGCCTGGGGCAGGATCAGGCGCACGGCAACGGGCAGGACGATGACGAGCAGGCCGCCGTAGAAGGCGATCTCCGACCACCACAGGCCGGCCTCCGCGGCCCGGTTGCCGATCGCCACCGCGAGCAGGCCGGCCGCAACGACCAGCGAAAGCAGCGGCACCAGGCCCCACGACCAGCCCGAACGTGCGCCCTGGACCACCTCCGGCTCGCCCGCGAAGATCGCGGTCACGCGATTCACCGACCGTTACCGCCGCTGGCGATCGTGGCCCGAACCGGCAGGCCCAGGCCGGTCGTATCCAGGCCCAGGGTGCGCCGCGCGAGCACGACATGGATGGCGTTCGAGGCGAGGATGCCGGTCGCCGCGGCGATCGCCGCGCCGGCCGCGTGGAGCGTCGGGATGAGCAGCAGGCCGAGGGCCACGTTGAGCACCATGCCCACGCCGATGCCAACGCCGGCGCGCTTCTCGTTGCCGGTCATGATCAGCACGGTCGCGACCGAGCCTGTGGCGACATTGCTCAGCTGGCCCAGGGCGAGGATGGCCAGCGCAGGCGCGCCGGCCACGAAGGCGGCGCCGAAGACGAGGTCGAGCAGCGTGCCGCCGGCGAAGACGAGGACCAGGACGGCGGGCAGCGACAGGAGCAGGATGGCGCGCGATCCGATCGTGATCAGTCGCTGCAGCTCCTCGTGCCGGCCAGCGGACCACAGACCTGCCGCGCGCGGGGCGAGTGCCGCGTTGAGGGCCAGCAAGGGGAAGGCAATAAGGATGGCGCCGCGCTGCGCCACGGCGTACAGGCCGGCCGATTCGGGCGCGTCGATCAGCCCGAGCAGGACGACGCCGATCTGGCTGTTGATCACTATCCCGCCGCCGAGCAGCACCAGGCCGGAAGCGGCGCCAACCCAGCGCCGCGTGTCGTGAGTCGCAGGCATGTTCGGGACGGCTGCAATGGAGCGGCGCAGCAGCAGCAGCGCAACCGCGGTGGCCGCAACGGCGCTGACACTGAAGATCCCGACCGCGGCACTGGCATCGAGGGCCACGCCTGCGAGGGCCGCGGCCACGATCAGCCCAAGCAAGAGCGCCGGGCGCAGGAGCAGGTCGCCCAGCTGGCCGCGCACGATCTGCTGGAGGCCCATCATGGCCGACTGCGACACGCGCAGCAGGCTCAGCGCCGGGAGCGCGATCAGGCCCAGCGCAAGTGGCACCAGCGGCGTGCCCGGGCCGTCCACGAGAACACCGGCAAGCACGCCGAGCGCGATCGTCAGGGTCGAGGCAATGAGCACGATCTGCAGCCCGCGGCGGATGAGTCCGCGCGTTGCGCCGTGATCGCTGCGGTTGGCGTACACGGCGACGTCGCGCACCAGCAGGCGGTCCATGCCGAGCATTGCGGGCACGGTCAGCAGGGTGACCGTTGCCACCACCCACGAGTAGACGCCGAACGCCGCGAGCTCCATCAGCCGCGCCAGGGCGATGGTGGCCAGGACGCTGACCCCCGTGTTGGCGATGTTGAGCGCCAGGCTGCCCGACGCGGCGCGAGCCAGGCCGCGCGCACTGGCACTGCCGGTGCGCTGCATGGCAGTGTCGATCAACGGTTCCGCGCCCACTCGATCAGTGTCGCGCAGAGCCTGCGGAATGGAGCTCACGGAGCTACGTGGTCGACCGAGTAGTCGTCGAAGCTGAACGCCACCGGGGCATTGGCCACGCTGCCCATGTAGGCGCGCAGCCCGACTGACCCGGCACCCTGCAGGGCTGCCTGCGAGTTCGTCGCGACGAACTGCCAGCTGGACGGCTCGGGTTGCCCGTCCGCCCAGGCTCGGACACGGATCGTCGTTGGGCTGATGCCGCTGATCTGGGCGCGGATCCAGATGTCCGACCCGGCAGAGTGGGTCAAGCCGGGCACCACGACGCTCGGAGCGACCGACGATTCGGCGTTGTTGACCACCACTCCGGCGTGGACGGCGACCGAGCCGTTGGTGTTGAAGATCAGCTTCGGCCGATACGAGTCGGCGCCGTTGCGCCGGACGACGAGGTAGGCGTACAGCGAACCACCCGATGCCGGCTTGTCGGTGCTGATCCGGACGCGCACGTCGATGTCCTGCTCGTTGACCGCGTTCAGGAACGCGGCGCGATTCGAGTTGGCGTTGGGCAGCGTGATGGCGCCCCGTCCGGCAGCCACCGCGAAGCTGTTCGCGCTGCCCTCGAGCGCGTAGCTGCCGCCCACGTCGGCGCTGCCCCAGCCGTTGCTGACCGCACGCTCGAACGCGTCTGCCGCCGGGTTGGCAGGTGGAGGTGGCGGCGTGGCCAGCTGGATGTCCAGGTCGTCGAAACTGAACGTGACCGGCGCATTGCCGACCGAGCCCATGTACGCCCGCAGGCCGGTGCCGCCGGCAACCTGGAGAGCCGCGTTTGAGTTGTTCGCCGTGAACTGCCACGCGGCTGGCTCGGGCTGGCCATCGGGCCATGCCTTGACCTGGATCGTGGTCGGGTTGGTGCCCGTCAGCTGGGCGCGGAGCCAGATGAAGCTGCCCGGCGTGTGCGTCAGGCCGGGCACCACTACGGACGGCGCGACGGACGATTCGGCGTTGTTGACCACGACTCCGGCATGGACTGCGACAGAGCCGTTGGTGTGGAATATCAGCTTGGGCCGGTAAGAATTGGCGCCATTGCGGCGCAGCACGAGATACGCGTACTGGGCGCTGCTGCCGGCCGCCGGCTTGTCCGTCGCTACGCGCACCCGGGCGTCGACCTCCAGGCCGGTGGCCTGGTTGAGCAGCGCGGCGCGGTTCGAGTTGGCTGCCGGAAGCACGATGTTGCCCGCCGAGCCGGACACGTTGAATGCGCCGGCATTGCCGTCGAGCGTGTACGCGCCGCCAGCGTCGGCCGTGCCCCAGCCGTTGGTCACAGTGCGCCCGAACGCGTCGCTGGCGACGGCCTGGCTGGGCGTCGTGCCCACAATCGAGTTCGGCGCGAGCGACGAGGTGTTGCCATTGGTCGCGATCTGCAACGCCGTTATGCGGTCACCGTCGACGAGCGTGACCGGCACCGACCAGGTGCCCCCGCCCGACACCGTCGCCTGGCCCAGGAATGCGATGGGCAGACCGGCGTGTCCTGCCGGGCGCGAGGCCGCGTAGACCTCAACCGTCGCACCGGCCAGGCCGCTGCCCGACGCCTCCGTCGCGCTGACTGAGCTGATGACCGGCGCCGCGAGGAGGCCGTTGGCACCGCTCGAGGGATTGCCCGGGTCGGGCGTGAGCAGGATCGCCGGACCGGCGGTGTCTATGACCAGGTTGCGGCTGATGCGAACCTGGCTGGTGTTGTGGTCGAGCAGTCCCACGCCCCCGTCGGCCGCGTTGCGAATGACGTTGCCGGCAACCGTGTGCTGATGAGTATTGCTGTAGAAGTACACGCCCCAGCCGGCCATCGGCGCCTGTTCGCCCAGCGGCGACTGGCCGATGACGTTGTCCAGCACCTGGTTGCCGGTCGCGTTGGAGAGGGCAATCGTCACACCGTCGTAGACGGCGGCGATGTAGTTCGACTCGACGACGTTGTGACTCGAGCCGTCGTAGATGTTGATCGCCTGGCCGTTGTCGAACGTGGGCACGTTCTGTGCGGAGCGGTACGCGGCGCTGTACGAGCCGTCGCTGCGGAAGCCGATCCAGTTGCCGATCACACGGTGGTCGCGGATGTGGAAGGCCGGCGTTCCCGGCCCTGAGCCTGTCCCCTGCTGGTAGCCGTGCGAAAACTCGATCCCGTTCAAGCGGGTGGGGCCGATGACGTTGCGCTCATTGGTGCCCAGGCCACCCACGACCGAAGCCTTGGGCCCGAAGTCGTAGTCGAGCGCGGTCTGGCAGTCGGCCGTCAGACCGTTGGGCCGGATGCACAGGACGTTGTTCTGGATGAGCGTTGCGTCGGTTCCCGAGCCATAGCTGTAGATGCCCTTGTCATAGTTGCCGATGACGTTGCGGTCAGCCAGGGCGGGCGTGCCGATGAAGTTGTCATGGGCGCCGTTGTTGAGCCACACCGCGGCACGGCCACGCGGCGGCAGCGACCCATCGCGGTTGAAACCGATCCAATTACCAATGAGCGTGTTGCCGTTGGCAGCCGCGCCATCAAGGAAGATGGGTCGGTCGGCGTTGCTCAGCAGCAGGCCGCGGATGGTGTTGTTGGCGCTGGCGCCGAAGAACATGTACGGCGTCGAGGAATTGCCCAGGCCACGCACCTCGACGCCCGGGATCGCGTTTGTCCCGAACTGGGCCGTATTGGGCTGGCTGCCCGGCTGCGAGTAGCCGTCGATGAAGACGCTGCTCGACGACGAGCCCAGCAGCGAAAGCGCGGAGCTGCCGATCTGGATGGTCACCGGCGCCGCGCCGGGCAGGTTGAACTCGATTCGGTTCTGGCCGGCATTCCAGTTCGATTCGGTCATCGCCGCGCGCAGCGTGCAGCTACCGGTCGCGTCGGCGCACAGGCCGTTGCCAGGCGACGCGTCGGGCGTGTCGAGCGGGCTTGTGACAGTGAACGTCAGCCCTGCGGCGGCCAGCGCGGCAGTGGGAGCGGCGGCGGGCGCGGCGTTCGTGCCGGTGACGCGCAGCGTGGCCTGCAGATCGACGACGTCCACGCAGCCATCGCGGTTTACGTCGCCCAGCGCGTCAGGACCGGGCTGGCAGGCACTCGCCAGCGACTTGGTGCGGTACCAGGCGGCGCGCGCGGCGTCCAGGTCGTCGCGATCGATGACCCCGTCGCTGACCACCTCGCGCGTGGCTCCGGCAATGCGTGGTGGGGCGCCGCGGGGAGAAGCGCTCGGCGCGCGGAAGAGGGCGCCGGCACGATCAACGGAAAGGCGCACGCGGTGATCCCGGCCGGCTGGCAAGAGGCGCGTGCCAGTGGCAGTCGCGGCAACGTCGACCACGACTCCGATCTCGATCCGTCCCGGCCGCAGCGGCACGACAACCAGGCGCAGCACTGACGCGCGCGTGGAGCGCAGCCCGTAGACCCCGAAGGCGTAGCCCTCGCCCACTTCAACCGGGCTCATGGAGGTGCCCCGTCCGACCGGGGCGATACCGACCAGCTCGGCAGCCGCGCGATCCACGAGCAGGCGTCCTTCTACTGCCGCGACCCCTGATGGCAGCTTGAGCGAAAGCGTGGTGGCCGCGAGCGACGCGGCGGATGCCGGTGTTTCGAGCGTCACACTGGGTGCCGCGAGAGACGCCTGGGCGCCCAGGCTGAGTAACGAGGCGAAAACAACCCCAGCGGTCAGAAGACGTTTTCCCGCGGACAGCCGCCGGCTAACCCTCAGCCCAGCCAGGGATTGGTCAGTTCGCGCTGGTGACCGCGTAGTCATCGAAACTGAGGACCACGGGTGCATTGCTCACCGCACCGCCCAGCCAGACGCGCAGCCCGACGGAGCCGGCGCCCTGCAGGGATGCCTGTGAGTTGGTGGCGGTGAACGTCCAGCCGGCTGGCTCAGCCTGGCCGTCGGCCCATGCCTTGACACGGATGGTCGTCGTGCCGGTGCCGGTCACCTGGGCCCTGAACCACACCCACGAGTCGGCTGCCTGGGCCAGGCCGGGCACGACGACGGGCGCGCCGAGCGATGACTCGCTGCCGTTGCTCAGCACACTCGCGTTGACCGCGATCGTCCCGTTGGAGTTGAACACGACGCGCGGGCGGTATTCGCTGTTGCCGGTGCGCCGCGCAACCGCATAGACGAGGTAGTTGCCGCCCGCGGCAACCTTGTTGACCGCGACCCGGAAGCGAATGTCCACGTCCGTGGCCGAAACGTTGCTGAGCAGAGCATGGCGGGTCTGGTTGGCCGCGGACACCTGCATCGTCCCGACACCGTTGCCCACGGCATAGTTGGTCGCCTGGCCCTGGAGCGAGTAGCTCCCGCCCAGGTCGGCACTGCCCCACCCCGACTGGGTACGGCCGAAGCCGTCCGCCGCGTGCGTCGTGCCGCTCGGCAGCGGCGCAACCGTGATCAGCTGCGAGGTCGAGTCACTGCCGCCACCGTTGGTCACGGTCAGCGAGACGTTGTAGTCGCCGGCCTGGGCGTAGGTCTTGGTCGGGTTCTGCTGGATAGAGCTGGTGCCGTCGCCGAAGTCCCACGACCACTGTGCAGGCGTGTTGGTGGACGTGTCGCTGAAGTCAACGGTCAGCGTACCGGCGCGCTGCGAGGCGCTGAAGCCGGCATCCGGGCCGGGCGGCGGCGTCTCGAACTGGGCGGTCACGTTGGCGCCCAGCGCGGACGTGTTGTTGGCCGGATTGATCTGCAGCGCAGTCACGCGCTGGCCGTCCTGGACGACGATGGGCATCGTCCAGGTGCCGTTGCCGCCAACCACGGTCGAGCCCAGGTACTCGATCGGCAGGCCGCTCTGGCCGGCGTTGCGTGAAGCGCGGTAGACCTCCACCGTGGCGCCGGCAATGCCCGTGCCGCTGGCGCGGACGGAAGTCGCCGAGGTGATCACCGGGGCGGGCAGCAGGTTGTTGGCGCCCTGGGCGGAGTTGTTCGGGTTTGGCGCGAGGTAGATCGCGGTTCCGTTCATGTCGCTGATGATGTTTCGGCTGAGCTTGATCCAGAGCACGTTGTGATTGGTCAGGCCGATGCCGTAGATGCCGCCGTTGCGGATCGTGTTGCCCTCCACGACGTGCGACTTGGTCGCGTTGCGCACGTGGATGCCATACCGATTGAAGGGCGCCGGCTGGCCCTGCGGCGACTCACCGATCAGGTTGTTGCGCACGATGTTGCCGGTCGAGTTGGGCGACATGAGGTTGATGCCATCCCACACGCTGGCGATGATGTTGCCCTCGACCAGGTTGAAGTTCGACCCGTCGTAAACGTTGACCCCGTTCTGGTCGTTGCTGTTCGGGTTGTTCTGCCCTGACCGGAAGGCCGAGTTGTAGCTGCCGTCGGCGCGGAAGCCGATCCAGTTGCCGATGACCCGGTTGTTGTTGTTCTGCCACTTGGTCGTCGTGTCCTTGCGGTCGGGATCCCAACCGTGCGAGATCTCGATGCCGTTCAGCGACGTGGTGCCGATGACGTTGCGCTCGCCCGGGTTGGGGCCGCCCAGCAGGTTGTTCTTGGGCCCGAAGTTGTGGTCGATCGCGGTGCTGCACGAGGCCGTCCCGGTGCCGCTCGGCGTGACGCAGAACAGGTTGCCCTGGACCACGTTGAAGTCCGTGCCCGGGCCGTACATGTCGACCGGGTGGGTGGAGTTGCCCATCACGTTGCGATCGGCGAGTGAGGCGCTGCCGACCTGGTTGTGGTGCGCGCCGTTGTTCAGCCGCACGCCGTGGTGGCCGCGGTAGCTGTGCACCTGGCCGCTGGTGGTGTACCCGAACCAGTTGCCCACGACCTGGTTGTGATGCGCATCGACCGTGTCAAAGAAGATCGTGTCGTAGTGGTTCGTGAAGACGAAGCCGCGAATCGTGTTGTTGGCGCTGGTGACGCGGAACGCCTGTCCGCGCGGCGAGCCGGCGTTGCCGCGGATCTCCACGCCGGGAATGGCATTCGAGCCATGGGTCGCGGTGTTGACGCGGCTGCCCGGCTGTGAGTAGCCGTCGATGACGACGCCGCCGGATCGGTCCTGGATGAGCGGCGCGCTGCGGCTGCTGGAGAGCTGGATGAGCACCGGCGCGTTGCCCGACAGGTTGAACTCGATGCGGTTCTCGCCGGACTGCCAGTTGGACTCGGTCACCGCGGCGCGCAGTGTGCAGCGGCCCTGCGAGTCCCGGCACAGGCCGTCGCCGGGGTTGTCGTCGGGCGTGTCGGAAGTGCTGGTGACCACGAACGGCGCGTTGGCTGCGGCCGTGACGGCCAGCGTGCGACCGCTCTCAGCGGCGCGCGTCTGCTCGCCACTCGGGCGCAGCTGGCCCACCTGACGGCCCTGCGCAGCAGCAACCGCCTGAAGGTCCAGCACGTCGACGCAGCCGTCGCCGTTGGCGTCGCCATCGTCGAGCGCGCCGAGGCATGCGGCCTGCGACTGCGAACGAGCCCATCCGGCGCGCACCACGTCCAGGTCCAGGCGCCCCACGACGCCATCGGCAACCAGGTCACGCGTCGCGCCGGCGGCGCGAACGGGCTGCGGCCGCGCCGACTCAGCCGGAGCACCACGCTGGGCGCCGCCGATACCGACGCGAACACTGGCCAGCCCGCGCGAGCGGGCGATGCTGATTCGATTGCCCTGCGCGTCTGCGGCAGCGTCGATCACGACGCGCACGCCAAGACTGCCCTCGACGGCAGCGGCGACAACGATGCGCAGGATGTTGCTACCGGCCTGTCCGGTGAGGCCGTAGGCGGCGACGGCGAAGCCACCGTCGATCTCGACCGGCTCGAGCGCGGTGCCCTTGCCCAGCGGCGCGATGCCGACCACTTCGGCCACGCTTCGATCGAGCAGGACGCGGGCCTGGACCGCGGCCGCATTCAGCGGCAGGCGCAGCTCAAGCGTCCCGGCGACGCCGGGCTCGAACGCGCGCGGTGCGGAAATGAGCCCCCTGGCGCTGTCCGGCTGGCGCGCAACGATGGCCTGCCCGGCGGTGAGCAGGGCCAGCGAGACGAGCAGTAGGGCGGCCACCAGACGGCGCATGAATACCTCTTCGATCCTGTAGCGGTGACGTGAATCCCCCGGCGGGGCGATTGGAGAAAGGGTCCCCCGCAGGTCAGATGGTCCCTGCGCGTAGTACTAAAGTCAAGGTACCTGGGTACTACTCGGACGCATATGTGTTGCCCGCTGGCACGATCAGGCGACTTCCTGTGACCCCTCCTGGAGAGGCGCCCGGTAGATGCCGAAGATCGCGCTCAGGCCAGCCGACTCGAGCGGGATCTGGGCCAGCGACCGGCCCGAAGCCAGGTCGTAGCAACCCACGTGAGTGCCGAAGTCGCGCTTGAGCCCGCGCAGCACCCAGCCCACGTTCTCGCGGAACTTGGTCGGACGGATGCGCGAGAAGCCGACCCACATCACGTCGCCGTCGATCAGCAGCCCGCGCGCCCAGCCCAGCAGCATGTCAGCCGGGTGCGACTCGGTCAGGTCGATCACGCGCTCAACGCTGAGCGTCGTCGTGTTGGCCACGGCGACCTTGCCGTCAACCGTCGTGAAGTAGACGCGATCGCCGTCGACGATGCCGTCGTGGATGCGCTCGAGACCGATGTCGATGCGGCGCGTGGGATCCACCAGCGAGATGGCGTCCTTCTGCTGGAAGCGGCTCGCCCACGGCTCGTCGCCAACGTAGAAGACGTGGTTGGGATGGGCCAGGTGGGGCTTGGTCGACTTGATCCGCCGGTAGTCGATGTCGGGCGAGAAGCGCGCCCACGGATCCTCGCCGAGCACGTTCCAGAGCTTGACGATGCTCCCTTCGCGGGTCATCTCGATGACCATGTCAAGGCCGGTATTGGCCACCAGCAGGGTGCCCTTCGGCGTGGGCCTGACGTGGTGGACATCGTTGAACATGGGCAGCGACACGTAGGCGATGCGCTCGAAGCTCGGGACGCGGTACAGGAGCACCTCTGTCTGGGTGCAGACGTAGAGCGTGTCGCCGACGAGGGTGCCCGACTTGAACAGGATCGCCGGATCCTCCTCCGGGCAGGCCTCGGGCGGCGAGACATAGTCGACGGCCACGCTCGCCTTGCCGCTGGCCGTGTCCAGCTCGATCACCAGGCCGCGCTGGTACTCGTACCAGCTGTCCATGTCCGCAGTCAGGCCGCGCAGCGTGCGCTGCTGTCCGCCGGCGACGTACAGGCGCGGCGCGGCGCCTGGCGCAAGGCCCGCCGCGCGATCCGTGGGACGGTCGGCCGCGTTGCGCTGGGAGCCAGCAAGCGCTGTCATTGAGCGGCCACGCTGTCGCCCGTCGAGACGGTCAGGTCGTCGAAGGTCAGCACCAGCGGCGCGCGGCCGGCGCCACCGAGACGGTGCCAGGCGAGTCCTGAAGCGCCGGGCTGCTGGAGGCGGCCGGTCCAGTCGATGATGCTCAGCGTCCATGTCGTGGGCTCCGGCTGCGCGGCGGGCCAGGCGCGGACGCTGACCGTGGCCGGGTCACTGCCGCTTACGTGCGCGCGGATGCGAATGGCGTCCGTGCCGATGGTCACGCCGGTCAGCTCGATCGGACCGGCCACGCGGCGTGCCGTTCCACCGGCGACGACGTCGATCACGACACCGACCAAATCGCCGGCGAAGGCGATGCCGGGCCGATACGCCACTCCCGGCGCCGCACGCAGTACAAGCGCCGCCGCTGCCTCTCCGTCGCGCGCTGGGCGATCGAGCGTGACAGTCACTGACGCGTCCAGCTCGTGTCCAGTGGCTGAGTCCAGGATGCCCTGGCCCATGGCGTCGGCCGAAACCCGAACCGTGGCCCGGCCGGAAAGCACCTCGACCTGCGCTGATCCATTGCTGATCGCGTACGGCCCTCCTGCATCGGCATCTCCGAAGCCGCCCCGCACGCGCCGCTCGAAATCGTCCGCGGCGAGCTCGTGCGTGTTGACCGGCAGGCCGGGCGTGCGCCGCGGCCGGCCGTCCGGTGGATCCTCGACGATCGGCTCGACTGACGCGCTGGGCGACGCCGGCTGGCCGCGCAGCTCGCCCAGCGTGACCGGATCCAGCCACAGCGGAGCGAGGAGCGTCGCTATCACGACTGCCACCAGGACCGTCGTGCGGCTCGACCAAGGTGATCGGTGGCGCCGGCCGGGCAGTCGGAAGCGAGACGCGGCGGAACGCACCGGGCGACTGCTGTCGCCGGGGGCGTGGGCGTGCGGAGTTGGATCCTCAAGCTGATGCGGTGCCTCGTCGTTATCGCTCAATGACAGGAACCTGATCCTCGGTCAGTGAAGGTCTGACCCGCTATGGGAATGAATTCCCATTCGTATGCCCCGCTGCCAAGGGTCAGCTGGAGCACTCCGTGACTTGAAGCCTGGCGCACCTCACTCGTCGCGACCGGGCTGAATCCGGCGCGCAGGCCCACCCCGCCGGTGCCCACGACGAACTGGCGCACTCCGGCAGCTGCGTCCGGCTCGCCGACGGCGTTCATTGGCGCCAGGCGCTCGTAGTTGTGCTCGTGGCCGGAAAGGAGCAGCTCTGCACCGGCGTCGTGGAGTGCCTGCCAGAGCGGCTGGACCGTCGCATTGGAGCCGTGCTCGTTGCCCGAGCTGAAGCGCGGATGGTGACCAACCGCGACCTGGCACTGGGCGGTGCCGGCGGCCAGCTCGGCGCGCAGCCACTGTTCCTGGGGAGAACCAGCGAGGCACGAGACGATGGCGCAGTTCGTGTTGAGCACGATGACGCGCCACTCGCCCAGGTCGAAGGCGTAGTAGCCCTCTGCCGGATCGCCCGCGGCTGCGCCGAAGTACGCGTAGTAGGCCGCCGCGCCTGGCGTCTGGTACTCGTGGTTGCCGACTGCCGGGCGTGTTCGCGCCAGGTGACGACCCCACGTCGGCTCATAGCAATTGGCGAAGTCGATCGCGCTGCCGTTTGGGTAGGCGGTGTCGCCTGCGGCAAAGACAGTGCCGCTGATGAGGTCGAGCAACCTGGCCGTGGACTCGTCGCCAGTTCCATTGCACACGGAGATGTCACCGGCGCCGACGAATGTCTCACCCTGCACGCGATCGATCGGCGCCGTCGTGGTCACGCGCAGGTCGTCGAAATGGACCACGACCGGGGCGTTGCTGGCCGCGGCGTGCAGGTGGCTTAGCAGGCCCACGGCACCGGGCCCCTGGAGCGCGGCATTCGCGTCGAGCGCGGTGAAATGCCACCCAACTGGCTCAGGCTGACCGTCAGCCCAGGCGCGGATGCGGACAGTAGTGGGGTTGCTGCCGATCGCCTCGGCGCGCACCTGGATGCGTTGGCCGGCGACGTGGCTCAGGCCGGGCACGCGCACTTCCGGCCCGAGCGAGGTCTCGCCGCTCGCCCCCAGCCGGCCGGCGTGGGCAAAGACGGAGCCGTCCGCGGCCACGCGCACCTTTGGCCGATAGGCAAGTCCGCTCGTCGTCCGCCGCAGCGAGGCGTAGATGAACATCGAACCGCCGCTGGCCGGCTTGCTGGTCGACACGGCAAAGCTGACCGTCACGTCCTGCGCGAGCGTGCTGAACAGGAATGCGCTGCGCGTGGCGCCGGCGTTGGGCAGACGCAGCGTGCCCTCCGATCCGGTCGTGGCGAAATCGACCGGGTTGCCCTGGTACGAGTACAGCCCGCCCGGGTCGGCCACTTCCCATGTCCCGCTGGCGGCCCGTTCGAAGGAGTCTGCGGCGAGGATGGTCGGCGGCGGCGGCGGCTCGACCACGTCGACCTGCCTGACGATGGTGTCCGTGCCGACCTCGTTCGTCGCCGTCAGCGTGACCGAGTAGGCCCCTGTCGCCGCATAGCTGTGGGTCGGGCTCTGCTCAGCGCTCGAGCCGCTGTCGCCGAAGTCCCACAGCCACTCGGTGGGCGCGCCGCTCGACTGGTCGCTGAAGCTGACGTCGAGCGATCCTGCCGTCTGGGCCCATTCGAAGCTCGCGCCGGGTGCCGGGGGCGGCGGCGGCGCGTCGTGCGACTCGACCAGCAGGTCGTCGACGGAGACGATCAGCGGGGCGTTGGTCGCGCCGCCATGGAGATAGGCGCGCACGCCGACCGCGCCCGGCTGCTGGACCTCGGCCGCGGAGTTGACGGCAACGAACTGCCACGTCGCCGGCTCGGGCGCTCCGTCAGCCCACGCGCGGACAGAGATGGTCGTTGGGTTCGCGCCGCTGACCTGTGCTCGGAGGCGGATGAAAGTGTTCGCGGCGTGGGTCAGGCCACCGACCACGACCGCAGCTCCAAGCGATGATTCGGTGTTGTTGATGACGATGCCGGCGTGGACGGAAACGGTTCCGTTGGGGTGCAGGATCGCCTTGGGGCGGTACGCGTTCGGGCCCGATCGGCGTACCGGCAGGTAGACGAACAGGGAGCCGCCGGTCGGGCGCTTGTTGGCACCCAGGCGGATGGTCGCGTCCACGTCGCGCGCGCTCACGCCGGAAAGGGTCGCCGCCCGGTTCGAGTTCGAGTTGGGCAGCACGATGCTGCCGGAGCCGGCGCCCACGGAGAAGCTCGCAGGGTTGCCCTCCAGGGCATACGCGCCACCCGTGTCGTCCGCCCCCCAGCCGTTGCTCACGCTGCGCTCGTAGGCATCCGCGGCCACGGGCACACCGGCGGCCGCCAGCGGCAGCGGCGCACCGATCGGCAGCGCGGCCAGTGCGACGAGCGCGACGAACACGACGAAGGGGCTGCGCCGGCCACTCGGGGCGGCCGGCACGGCAGAGGCCATTACTTTGGTACTACCCCCGATCTGGTGACAGGCGGCGAGTCTACTAACGAATGGTCACGATTCGACGTTTCGCCGGCCCAGTCACCCGTTTCCTGTGGACCGCTGGCAACGCGACCGCACCGCACCGCACAGGACCGGCGTACCGGCCGTTGACTGGTACTCCCGCCCTCTCGTAGCCTCGAACGCTGGTGATTAACAAGACCCTCGTCCGCGCCAAGGCCCCGCTGCGCATCAGCTTTGCCGGTGGCGGCACAGACGTTCCGCCGTTTCCGGAGCGCGAGGGCGGGTGCGTGCTCTCGTCGACCATCAATCGCTACGCGTGGGGCACGCTGCGCCCGCGTGACGACGGCCAGATCTGCATCAACTCGCTCGACTTCGGCGTTTCGCTCGCTTACGCGTCGCGCGAGGCCCTGACCTACGACGGGCAGATGGACCTGGCCAAGGCGGCCATCAACCGACTTGCCGGCGAGCACCGCGCCGGCTACGACCTGTTCCTCCACACCGACGCTCCGCCCGGGTCCGGCCTCGGGTCATCGTCAGCCATGATGGTCGTGCTGGTCGGCCTGCTCAAGGAATTCCACGGCCTGCCGTTGACCGACTACGAGGTGGCCGAGCTGGCGTACACCATCGAGCGCGGTGACCTGGGCATCCAGGGCGGCATGCAGGACCAGTACGCGGCCGCCTTCGGTGGCTTCAACTTCATCGAGTTCCTGGGCGACCGGGTCATCGTCAACCCGCTCAAGATCAGCCAGGACATCCAGAACGAGCTCGAGTACAACCTGCTCCTCGCGCACACCGGCAAGATGCGCCTTTCGTCGCACATCATCGAGGACCAGGTGCGCCGCTACGAGGACCACGAGTCGGACACGACCCAAGCGCTGAGGGAGCTCAAGGCGCTGACGTTCGAGATGAAGAACGCGCTGCTGCGCCGTCAGCTGGACGAGTTCGGCCGCCTGCTGGGCGAAGAGTGGACGCACAAGAAGCGCATGTCGCCGCGCATCTCGAGCCCGGAGCTGGACGAGCTGTATGACTCGGCGCTCAGCGAAGGGGCGCTGGGCGGCAAGATCACCGGCGCCGGCGGTGGCGGCTACATGCTGCTCTACTGCCGCTATGACCGAAAGCATCTCGTCGCCGAAAAGCTGACCCGGATGGGCTGCCAAATTCACGAGGTTGCGCTAGAGCCGCTCGGTCTTCAGACCTGGCGGGTCAACGGCGTCCATGGCTGAACCGGCTCGCCCGGCGCGGCGAGTCCTGGTCGTTGGCTCGGGGACACGCTTCCTTTCGGGCATCAGCGTTTACACCGTCCGCCTGGCCAACGCGCTGGCCGGCCAGCACCGGGTCGCCATCATCACCATGCGCAGCCTCCTTCCACGCCGTCTGTACCCGGGCTGGAAGCGGGTCGGGGCGGAGCTGGCGCGGATCGCTCCGGAGCGCGGCGTCGAGATGTTCGACGGAGTCGACTGGTTCTGGCTGCCGAGCATCCTGCGCGCAGCGTTGTTCATGCTCCGGCGCCGGCCGGAGGTGGTCGTCTTCGAGTGGTGGACAGGCACGGTCCTGCACAGCTACATCGCGCTCGCCCTGCTGGCCAGGCTCATCGGCGCGCGGGTCGTCGTCGAGTTCCACGAGATCATCGAGACCGGCGAGGCGAACATCCCCTTCGCAAAGCGCTACGTGCACGCCGTGTTCCCCATCCTGCTCCGCCTCGCCGACGCCTACGCGGTGCACTCCGAGTTCGATCGTCGCCTCGCGCTGGAGACATGGCCGCTCGGCCGGCGCAAGCCGCTCGAGGTGCTGCCCCATGGACCTCACGACCACTATCAGCCGGCCAGTGGCACAGAACCTGGTCGGGACGCGAGCGGCGCCGCCGTCGAGCCGCTGCGTGAGGCGCCGGCCGAGGCGACCAACCTGCTCTTCTTCGGCGTCATCCGGCCGTACAAGGGCCTCGAGCACCTCGTCCGCGCCTTCGAGACGATCCCCGAGTCAGAGATCGGCGATTTCTGGCTGACCGTCGTGGGCGAGACGTGGGAGGGCTGGACGCTGCCGACCGAGCTGATTGCGCGCAGCCCGCGGCGTGACCGGATAACCCTGGTCAATCGCTACGTCACGGACGAGGAGCTGCACCGCCACATGCTCGGGGCGGACGCGGTCATCCTGCCCTACCTGCGCTCGTCGCTGAGCGGCCCGTTGCACGTGGCGATGGGCTACGGCCTGCCGATCGTGATGACGGACGTGGGTGGCAACGCCGAGGCGGCACAGGGCTACGGCGGGGTGGTGCTCATTCCGCCCGCCGAGCCCGCACCACTGACCGAGGCCCTCCGTCGCGTGGGCCGGATGCGCGGTCAGCGCTTCGAGCATCCCCACTCCTGGTCGAACACGGCCGACGCGTTCGAAAGGCTTTTCGTCCAGCTCGATCGCTGACCCTCGCCCTGCACGTGGGCTTCGGTGCCGGTGCGCACCGCAGAGGGTACTGATGGGGTTGACTTACCCAGTACCTAAGTACTACGTTCCCAGTCCGGTCTGATCCGACAGCCGTCGGCGAGGCCTCCCAGGTGGGCTGGCCCGGCGGCTGATCGGTCGACCCTGCTGCAAGAGGGACACGTCATGAGGGACCGGGAATTGGGAACCACAGTCAGCGTCGTTATCCCGGCTCTCAACGAGGCCGCGAGCCTGCCCCACGTCCTGCCGCTGATCCCGCGCTTCGTGCACGAGGTGATCCTCGTCGACGGCGCCTCGACCGACGGCACGATTGAGGTTGCGCGGCAGATCATGCCCAGCATCCGCATCGTCCGCCAGGACCGCCCGGGCAAGGGCGCCGCGCTGCGCGCCGGCTTTGCGGCCGCCTCGGGCGACATCGTCGTCCACCTCGACGCGGACGGCTCGACGGACCCGGCCGAGATCCCGGACTTCGTTGATTGCCTGCTCGCCGGCGCCGACTACGCCAAGGGCAGCCGGTTTGCCGAGGGCGGAGGCTCGGACGACATCACCCCGCTGCGCCGTTTGGGCAACTGGAGCTTTGTGGCCCTGGCCAACGTGCTCTTCGGCAGCCGCTTCTCTGACATCACCTACGGCTACAACGCCGTCTGGCGCCGCCACCACCACCTGCTCGCCCCGGAGATCGACGGCTGGGCGCACGAGATCGTGGGCAACATCCGTGCCTACCGGCGCGGCCTGCGCGTGGTCGAGGTCGGCAGCAGGGAGGCACCGCGCGTGGCCGGCGAGGCAAAGCTGCGGACTTTCTCGGCCGGCTGGACGATCCTCAAGGCGATCGTGGGCGAGTTCTTCAGGCCTCTGCCGGATGTCGCCGGCGCGGCCCATGCGACCGAAACGGCGCCGAGCTACGTTGCGGTGCCGGTGGTCGCGGAAACAGGGCTGATTGCGATCCCTGTCCGGGCATACGACGAGTTCAGCCCGTCGCTCGTGCGCGAGTCAGAGCCCGCCGCCTGACCGTCGCCGCCTGACCCTGGCCGGCGATCAGCCGTCCGTGGCGAGGAAGCCGAGCCGCTCGGTCAGGCGCAGGTTCTCGCGATAGTCGATCGGCACGTCCACCACGGACGGGCCATCCACGTCCAGCGCGCGCATCAGCGTGGGATAGAGATCGGCCGCGGACGAGGGCCGGAAGCCGGCAATGCCGAACGACTCGGCGTAGGCGACCAGGTCAGGGTTCCCGAACTCGACCCCGAACGGACGGCCGAACTCGTTGCGCTGCTTCCAGTCGATCAGCCCATACCCGTCGTCGCGCCAGACGACCACGGTGATGGCGGTCCCGATGCGCTTGGCCGTCTCGAGCTCCTGCGAGTTCATCAGGAACGCCCCGTCGCCGCAAAGCGCGACGACCTTGCGTTCGGGATACACGAGCTTGGCCGCGATCGCGCCGGGCAGTGAGATGCCCATCGCCGCGAAACCATTGCTGATGATCACCGTGTTCGGCTCATACGCCTGGTACAGGCGCGCCGCCCAGACCTTGTGCGCGCCAACGTCGCTGATGACGATGTCCTCCGGCGCCAGGGCTCGGCGCAGGTCGAAGATTGCCTTCTGGGGCTTGATCGGCCAGCCCTCGTCCGCCTCGTTGACGTGCAGATCGTGCAGCAGCGCCTCGCGCAGGTCCAGGTGGCCCTCCAGGTGGTCCGACGCGTCACGCGGGCTGACCTCGGCCAGCAGCCGCTCCAGGGCGCCCGTTATGTTGCCCACCAACTCGACCTCCGGCCGGAAGCTGGCATCCACCTCCGCGGGCTGGGTGTCGATCGAGAGGATCCGCTTGGACCTGTCCGGGTTCCACAGTGACGGGGCGTACTCGACCGGGTCGTAGCCCACGCACACGATCAGATCGGCGCGGTCAAAGCCGGTCAAGACGTGATCGCGCGCCTGCAGGCCGACCGCCATCAGCGACAGGTGGTCGCGATCGTCGATGGCTCCCTTGCCCATGAACGTCACCGCGACCGGGATGTGGAGCGCCTTGGCGAACGCGCGCAGCTGATCTGATGCGCGCCGGCGCAGGACTCCGTTGCCGGCCAGGATGATCGGCCGCTCGGCGCGATCGATCAACGCCGCTGCCGCCGCGATTGCCTCGTCGGTCGGCTCGGGGAAGAACAGTCGGCGCGGGACGAGCGCCTGCGTCCGGGCACCCGACTCGGGCGACATCTGGGCGCGGTTCTCGGGCAGCTCGACGTGCGTGGGCCCGGGCTTCTCCAGTTGGGCGATGCGGAACGCCTTGCGCACGATCTCCGGTATTGCGTCGATGCGCTCGACGCGCGTGTTCCACTTGGTGACCGGGCGCAGCATGTCGACGATGTCGACGAACTGGTGCGCCTCCTTGTGCAGCTTGTCCGAGCCCACCTGGCCGGTCAGGGCCACCATCGGCGCATGATCCAGGAAGGCGTCGGCGATGCCGGTGATGAGGTTCGTGGCGCCTGGGCCAAGCGTCGCCATGGCTACCGCGCAGCGCCCGGTCAGCCGGCCGTAGACGTCGGCCATGAATGCCGCGCCCTGCTCATGGCGGGTCGTTACGTGGCGCACGACCTCGGAGCGCGACAGCGCGTCGAGGACATCCATCGTTTCCTCGCCGGGCACTGAGAAGACGTACTCGCATTGCTCCGCCTCGAGGCATTCCACGAGCAGGTCCGCAGCGGTTCGACTGGTCTTGGAAACGGTCACGCGTTGGAGTCTAGCCAGCCTGCCCGCGCGTCTCGAACGAGGCCAGCGTTTACGATCACCTCCAACCACCAATATTGCCGGCCCTTCAACAGGTGCCCATGACCGACGCCGGGATCCTCGTCACCCTAGCCCTGGCGCTGATCGCCGCTGCAATTGGCGCCTTCATCGCCGTGCGCCTGGGCCAGTCCCCAATCCTGGGCTACGTGGCCGCCGGCCTGATCATCGGCCCGTACACGGCCGGGCCGGTCGCGGAGCCCGAAACCGTCGGCGCGCTGGCCGATGTCGGCCTCATCTTCCTGCTCTTTGCGATCGGTCTCCAACTCTCGTTCGGCGAGTTGCTTCGAGTGCGCAGGGTTGCGCTCCTGGGCGGCTCTGCACAGGTCGTGGCCATGGTCGCGATCGGCTACGGAGTCGGAGCCCTGCTCGGCTTCCAGCCGCTCGAGTCACTCTTCTTTGGCGCGTTCATCTCGCAATCCTCAAGCGCCGTCATGGGCAAGATCCTGACCGAGCGCGGAGAGCTCGATTCGGCCCACGGGCACGTGGTCCTGGGCTGGGCAACGCTGCAGGACCTGTCAACGATTGTTCTGGTCGTGCTCCTTGGCGCGCTATCGCTGGGTGGCGACCTGGCGACGGACATCGGATTGGCACTGGGCAAGGCCGCCATATTCCTGGCGATACTGCTGCCACTCGGCTTGCGCGTGCTGCCCTGGCTGTTCGAGCGCGTGGTTCTCCTGCGCAGCCGCGAGCTGTTCATCCTGACCGTTGTCGCCGTGGCCCTGGGGACCGCCTACCTCTCGGAGATGTTCGGCCTGTCTCTGGCGCTAGGCGCATTCCTGGCCGGGCTGCTCGTCAGTGAGTCGGACATCAGCCATCACGTGCTCGGCGAGCTGGCACCGGTGCGCGACGTATTCGCCGGGCTCTTCTTCGTCTCCGTCGGCATGTTCGTGGACCCGGTCTTCGTGGTCGGGTCGATCGGACTCATCCTGGTTGCGGTACTCCTCATCGTGCCGCTCAAGGGCGCCTTGATCGCCGGCCTGTCCTATGTGCTCGGCATCCCCGTTCGCTCGGCCGTGCTGGCCGGAGTGCTGCTCGCCCAGGCCGGCGAGTTCTCGTTCCTGCTCGCACGGCAGGGAGTTGAGGCGGGCGTGGTGGGCGAGGAAATGTTCAGCCTGATGCTCGCCGGCGCCGCGCTGAGCATCGTTGTCGCACCTTCGGCGATGCGCGCCACGCCGGGCATTCTCCGGCGCCTGGACGAACGCTACGGGGGGCGCGATACCGACGAAAGCGCCGCCCCTGCAGCAGACGGTCCCGCCCGCCGCCACGCCCTGATCTGCGGCTACGGACGAGTGGGCCGGCTGGTGGCCGCAGCCCTCGAGCGGCGCGGATTCCCGTACACAGTCATCGAGGTCGACCCGCGGGTCTGTCGCGAGCTGCGCAGCCGGGCGGTGCCGGTTATCCAGGGCGCGGCCGAGAACCAGCGCAACCTGTCGCGGGCGGACCTTGGCCACGCTCAGGTGGTCATCGTCACGCTGCCCGATTCGCTCGCCATCCAGCAGGTCGTCCACTTTGTACGCCGCTCGCACCCACGTCTGCCGATCGTGGCCCGAGCTCGCACTGCGACGGAACGCGAAGTCCTGGAGCGCGAGGGCGTCGGCGAAATTGTCGTCGCCGAGACGGAGGTGGCACTCGAGATGGCGCGTTACACCCTCGGGCGGCTGGGTGTTTCCGGTCCCGAAGCGCAGGCGATCATTTCCGGCCTGCGTCGCCGCTCGCAAGGCGGCTGATCAGCCGGTAGCCGGGGACAGCGCTCCGTCTGCATTGACGTGCTGCGAAAGGATCGTCGCGCCGGCTTCGAGGGCGGCCACGTCCACGGAGCTCAGGATGGGATTGGGCATCGGGCGTCCGAGCAGGTAGCCCTGCCCGGCGGACATGCCCAGCTCGCGAACGGTGCGCAGCTGGCCCACCGTCTCCAGCCCTTCGGCGATGACCGATGCGCCCCAGCGACCGGCAAGGTCGCGCAGCGAACGCAACACGGCTCGTGACGAAGCACGCTCCGTGCCGTCCTGGACAAGGGTCAGGTCGATCTTGACGATGTCGAAGCGGAACTGGCTCAGCAGGCGCAGGCCGGCGTTGCCTGCGCCAACGTCGTCGGCAGCAACGCGTACTCCGGCGCGCTGAAGCGCGGCGAGGTTGGATTGAAGCCGGAGCACATCCTGGACCATCTCGCGCTCGGTCAACTCAACCACGACGCGTTCCGGGGCGATGCCATTGCGGCTCAGGATGCTCAAGATTGATTCGGCCGAGAAGTGCGGCGCCTCCACCGTGCGCGGCGAGACGTTCAGGGTGAGCAGCTGGTCGACCGGCATGGCCCGCGCGCCGGCGACGACGGCCTGCAGGCAAGCCTGGTCGAGCTCGACGGTGCGGCCGACAGACTCGGCGGCCTGGAACAGGCTGGCTGGGTCGGCGAAGCCGGACTCGGCCGCCGGCCGGATCAGGCCTTCGAAGCCGATCACGCGACCGGTCGTCAGGTCCACGATGGGCTGGTACACCGGCCGTAGGCGGTTGTCCGTGATCACCCGCGCGATCGACGCCGACAGCTCGCCCGTGGCCTCCATGTTTGGTCCGCGATCGCGTGCCGGGTCGAATACGTCGATGGACGATCTGCCATGGCGCTTGCACCAGTACAGAGCCGCGTCCGCCTGGGCGTAGAGCGACGATCGCGTGGTGGCCAGCTCCGGGCAGACGGAGATGCCTGCCGAGAACGGGATCGCACGCCTGCCTGCCGTGGGCTGCAGCGCACGCTGCTGGAGACGCTGCGCGATGTGGAGCGCGCCTGCCGCGTCGGTATGAGGCATGAGCACGGCGAACTCGTCGCCGCCGATCCGGAAGGCGCGATCGGCGTAACGCACCGACTGCTGGATGAGCGCGCCCAGGTCGCGCAGCATCTCGTCGCCCGCGGCGTGGCCGTCCGAATCGTTGACAAGCTTCAGGTCGTCCAGGTCGATCAGCAGCAGCGCGACACGGACCTGGTAGCGGTTGTGCCAGTCGAGCTGGCGGTCGAGCTCCTCCTGGAAGGCGCGGTGATTGCCCAGGCCAGTCAGCCCGTCGCGCATCGACGCCTCGTGGGCAACCTCGTACAGCCTCCGCATCTCGGCGCTCGATCGCTCGAGGCGCTCGGTCACACGCAGCAGATGGCGCGGGAGCCAGAGCACGAAGGGCACCATCAGCAGCGCGGTCAATGGAATGAGTGCCAGCAGCTGAGCCGGGACGGCCTTTGGCGCAAGGAAGTAGAGGAGCCCCGTCGCGGCTGCCAGGGGCAGGATGCCCACGGCCATCAGCACGAGCCGGAGCCGGGTTCGGATGCGCCCCAGGTTGGGGTGCGCCTCTGAGGCGGAAAGCGGCGGCCGGGTGGCGTCCAATTGAGCCTCGGTGGGAATGATTGCTGTCGCTCGACAGGTATGACAGCGTGGCGCGTCCAGGGCACTCACCAAGTTGTCGGCGCAGGCCCCCTACGATCGAGCCACCGCGCGCAACACCCGGTCAGCACACTTCCGTCGCAGACCACTCCACACAGCCCAAGAGCGCATCTCCTCGCCGTTGACAGGCCGGTCCTCGCACACGCCCTGACCCGTCGGTCAACGTTCGGTACGGGGCGGATCGCCGTCGAGCGGACCAGATCGGGGATATGCCCAACGTACGGCCGCGTTTGGCCATTCGACCCAGGGAAACCCTGCCGGACATGCGCTGACATAGGGCCATGCCATTGGGGTCACCTACGCGCGCGCCCACACGGCCTCGCAGCTCCTCCCCGGAGCGCGGCCAGTCGCTGGCTGAGTTCGCGTTGCTGATCCCGCTGTTCATGGTCCTGCTGATGGCAGTGTTCGAATTCGCCTTCGCGTTCAACGCCCTGCTCAACACGAACTACGCCAGTCGCGGCGCCGGTCTGGTTGCAGCCCAGGTGGGCAATGCCGCCGCGGCGGACTGCCTGATCCTGCGCGAGGTCGAGCAGCTGATGCACATGCCCGCGGACAGCCAGCAGATCAGCCGGGTCGAGATCCAGCGCACGAACCCGTCGGGCAACACCGTGTACGGCGCGAACGCCTATCAGCGCGGCGGCTCGACGAGGTGCACCATGGCCGACGGCAGCAACATCTCCGTTCCGTACAGCTCGGTCTCGAGCGGTTACCCAACTGGCCAGCGCTGCACGGTACTGCCACCGCACGGTTGTTCGACACTCGTCCCGCTGCGCACGACGGTCGACACGATCGGCGTCCAGATCACCTACGTCTATCCGTGGCGCACGCCGCTGAAGGCCCTGCTGCCCATGGTCGGTGGCTCGATGAGCGGAACCGGGTACACCTTCGTGCAGCGCAACGTGTTCCGCATGGAGCCCACGCTGTGAGGCGCAGTGGCGTTGAAACCACCGCAGCCCAGCGTGGCCAGAGCCTGGTGGAGTTTGCAATTCTCGTGCCGGTCTTCCTGCTGTGCCTGCTCGGCATGCTCGAATTCGGCCTCGCCTTCAACCACCACATGACGATCGAGTACGCGACGCGCGAAGGAAGCAGGACCGGATCCGCGCTTGCCGACGGTGGCTCGACCAACTGCCTCGCCGGCGTTGACCTGGACGACATTGATGGGCAAATCGTTGGCGCCGTGCAGCGCATCCTCAAGTCGCCCGGATCGCCGGTCAATCTGGCCGGCGTAGATGAGGTGCGCCTGTATCGCGCCGATGCCAGCGGCGGGCAGGTCGGATCGGACGCCAACGTGTGGCGCTACACGCCAGGCGCCGGGCCTGACATTGATCGAGGACTGGGCGTGGACCGGCTGGACTTCTCGCCAAGCAGCGTGGGCTGGCCAGTTTGCAGCCGGAACAGCGGTCCGAATCCGGACTCGATCGGCGTGAGCCTGCGCTATCGCTACGCCTTCCAGACACCCTTGGGCGGCATCGCCACGATGTTCTCGAGCGCGCCGGCGACCCTGCTCACGATCGACGATCGAACCGTCATGGCCCTGAACCCACAGACGTGAAGCAGCCCATCGCGCGCCTGCGCGGCCGCAATTCGGACGAACGCGGCCAGGTGCTCGCGCTGTTCGTGCTGCTCTCCGTGGTGATCATCGGCGCGGTCGCCATCGTGATCGACATATCGTGGTTCTGGTCGAATTCGCTCAAGGTCCAGCGAGCGGCGGACGCGGCGGCACTGGCCGGCGCCATCCATCTGCCCGGCGCCCCGGCGACGGCCTATTCGACAGCGCGCGACGAGGCGGCCAAGAACGGCTATGCGGCGATAGGCGGCGTGGTCATTGATCCCGCCCAGGATGGGCAGAACCCGCGCCGCCTGAACGTGACCATCTCGGCGCCGGTCAACACGTTCTTCGCGCGCATATTCGGGATGAGCCAGATCACGGTCACGCAGACGGCCCGCGCGGAGTACACGCTGCCCGTGCCGATGGGCAGTCCGCAGAGCTACTTCGGCATCTACCACCTGACCTCGCGCGAAAAGAGCGGGGCCTGGCGGACGGACCTTGTCAAGAAGGCGTCCGGCGCGTCGGGGCCATCCACCCTCAGCCCGCAGGGCTTCTGGGCGGCCGTGATCACCCGCGGCGGCCAACGCCAGAACGGTGACGCCTACTCACCGCAGAACAATGGTGGGGGCGGCAACCCCAATTACGACCCGAGCGGCTACGGATACACGATCACCTTCCCGGCCGGAACCAAGGACGGGAAGGTCTACCTGTTCGATGCCACGTTCTGTGCGGTGGGCCATCACACGAGCGGCTCATATCTCGGCACGGGCGACCACTGGATAGGCACGGGCGGCATCCCGGTGACCACCGACTTCATCCTGTGGAACACGCGCAACACGCCCTTCGACACGCGCGACGACGTGCGCGTCACAGACTCGGGAACGCAGTTCGCGAACGAGAACCAGGTCGACAAGAGCACCGAGTACGTTGGCGACGGGCGCTACTCGGACGGCGGCTACGACGGCGCCACATCGACCGACTGCGCAAAGGACAAGGAGCACAACGACTGGTTCCGGCTCGAGGACAAGCTCGCCGCCGGCACATACAGGCTCCAGGTGACGACCAGCAGCGCAAGCAATGTGGGCGTCAACGCGGAGAACATGTTCGGCATCCAGGTCGTGGGCGACGCAGGCACGCCGCGCGTCCACGGGACGGAGCGGATGGCCATGTACAACAACATCAACGGCGGATCGGCGCTCTTCTACCTCGCCCAGATCGACGCGGTGCACGCCGGCAAGACGGCGGAAATTCGGCTCTTCGACCCGGGCGATGTGGGCGGCGACGCGGTCCTGCGCATCAAGCGGCCGACGACCCTGGGTTACGTTGACGCCACGTTCAGCTTCACGGCAGACAACGGCCGCTCGGGCACGAACGTCAGCTCGATCCAGACCGCGGTCGGCGGCACCAACCTCTACAACAACTCGTGGATCACGATCTCCGTGCCGCTGTCCAACACGTACGGCATCCTGGACACGCTGACGCCGCCCGGGGAGACACAGCCGGGCTGGTGGAAGATCGAGTACACGATCACCGCCAGCGGCAACGACACGACGACCTGGGAGGTCACCATCCGGGGCAACCCGGTCCACCTGGTGCAGCCCTAGCCGCTCCGCTCCTCGCTCCCCGCGCGCGAGCCACGTCACGCACTGCTGACGGCTCCCCCCGGATCCGGTCCCTCAGGGCAGGTAGTAGTCGATCCCCACTGTGGCCAGGTAGGTCTGGGTCTGTGCTGCGGCGGAGTTGCGGTAGTGGACCCTCACCGTCACGGCGTTGGCACGCTGGGCTGAGTTGACCTCGGGCAGGGCGATCGAATCGGTGGCGTAGCTGCCGGTCGCGTTGCAGCCCAGCGGCGTGCCGGCGTCACCGTGCGCTGCGATCAATGTCACGCCCTCGTAGACCTCGATGTAGTAGCAGGTCGTTCCGCTGCCAGCTAGCGAGCGATAGGCGTGATTGAAGGTGGCGCCCTGGACGGCCGAGCCATCGGGCACGTAAGCCGGGAAGCTGAAGGCCAGGTAGCGGTCGGCGGCGAACGTGGTCAGCCAGCCCGTAACCGAGACGAGTGAGTGGTCGCTGACCGTGATCGTCACCGTCGCGCTGGCTGACACCAGGAAGTTGTCAGTGGCAACGTAGGTGAAGCTGTCCGTGCCGCTGAAGCCGGGGGCCGGCGTGTAGGTGAACGAGCCGTCCGGGTTGAGGGTCAGGTCGCCATTGCTGGGCGCGCTCACCGGGCGTGGGTCACCAACCGCGAGCGGCTGGCCCTCGGCGTCCACGTCGTTGCCCAGCACCCCGGTCGCGGACACGGTCAGCGTTCCATCCTGGGCCACCGTGTAGCTGTCCGCCGCAGCGATCGGCGCAGAGTTGGCGACAGCGATGGCCGTGCTGGTGGCGGCCGCCTTGCCGCCGTCGCTGACATCGGTCGCCGTGAAAGTCGTGGCCCCGCCGGCCTGGGCAATGACGTTGAACGTGCCCTGGCCACCGATCAGCGCGGCGTCGGGCGGCAGATTCGCGCTCGTATCGGACGAGGTGATGCCGACGGTGTCCGTCGCAGGGACCAGGTTCCAGTACGCGTCCACGGCGCGCACGGTGACGGAGAAGCCGGAGTTCGCCGTCTGGCCGGCCGGGCTGCCGGTCACGCCGCTCGGCGAGCCGGGCTCGGCGGTCTCGCCCGGAACCAGGATCTGGAGCTTGACGAATGCGGCCGGACTGACCGCGATCGGGTCGCTCGCAGCACTCTTGTCGGAGCCGGCCACACTGACGGTCTGGCTGCCCGCGACCCGGAGCGTGACGCCCGCTGTGAAGGTCTTGGTGCCGTGATCGCTCGCCTGGAAGGCGTAGCTGGCGGGGCTGATTGAAGCGTACGGATCGGAGCTCGAGAAGGTGATCGTGCCGGTGTAGCCGGTGACCGTGTTGCCGACCGAGTCAGCGGCGGTGACGGTCACGTCAAAGGCTTGCCCTGCCGTCGCTCCCGCGGGCGTGGCGATCACGAAGTGGTCGAGTGCCGCGTCGTTCGGCACGCCCACGGCGAACTCGCCGAAGGCGGTCAGGCCCGTTCCCTGGGTGCTGGTTGCCGTACGCGCGCCGACCGCTACGGCGTTCCAGCTGCCGCCTGCCAGGCGGCGCACGACGAAGTCGTTCGGGTCGGCGCCGACATCTAGGTCGCCGCTGACGAACTGGAACGTGGCGCTATAGGTGGTGAACACCACGCCCGAGTTGGCCAGGCTCCAGAAGCGGTTCGCGGTGTGGGCAGAATCGAGGCTCGAGCTGGCGATATCCGGGTGATCGCCGCCCGACGTGGTGGCGGTCAGCTCGCCCGCCACGGAAACGCCGCTGAACTCCACTGTCAGGGGGGCATAGCTTGCCGCATCACCGATCTCGAACGTGGCGCTGGGGTTGCCCAAGGCGAAGTGCTTGCGCAGGTTGCCCACGACGTGTCCGCTCGTGCGCGCTACGGAGCCGCTCGAGGTGACGGAGAGCACGTGGCTGGCGGTGGTGACTTTGCCCGATGTCAGCGTCAGCACTCCGCCAACGCTGATGTCGTTGGCCAGCGTGACGCCGGCTGCATTGTTGACGGTCAGCCCGTTGAAGCTGGTGGCGAAGGTTCCGCCGATGACCTGGCCGGCCGTGCCATTGAGCGTGACCGTGCCCGATCCGGGGCTGAATGCTCCGGCCGACGCATCGTTCGTCCACGCGCCCGTGACCGAGAACACATTTGTGCTCGGCGCGCTGATCGTGCCCGCCACGAGAGTCAGTCCGCCGGCCGTGACCGTCGCCGTGGTCAGATCCAGCTCGCCGTCACCGGACTTGGTCAGGGCGCCCGTGCCTGTTGCGATGCCGCCGTAGGTCAGCGTGACGCCGGGGCCCACGTCGAGCGTGCCGCCCGCAACATTCAGGGCGATTCCACGGTTGGCGGCGAGCGTCATGCTGGCCGTGGCGCGCAGCGTGCCCCCGGCGAGGGTCACATTGCCCGCCGTTGGGGCTCCCGGAGATGTGCCCAGGTTGGCGTCGTCGTTGATCTCGATCGTGCCCGCGTTGATCGTGGTGACGCCGGTGTAGGTGCTCGGCGCGGAGAGGGTTGTGGTGCCCGCGCCATCCTTGGTCAGCGTGGCAGTCGTGCCGCTGATGCCGTGCACGACATGATTGCCGGCGCCGCCCATGGTCAGCGCGCGGGTGTTGGCGTTGACGCCGGCCGAGATGGTCAGCGTGCCGCCGTCCGAGTTGACCCGCGCACCGCCCGAGCCGAGCGTGATGGCGCCCGACAGGGTGTTGTCGTTGGCCAGGTTGCGCAGCGCGCCCGTGGCCGACAGGCCGGTGCCGATCAGGCTGGTGATGTTCTCGGCGATGAGCAGGCCCGAGCCGTCGATCTCGATCGTCGTGCCCGAGGCGACCGTGGTGCCGCCGGCGGTGCTGCCCAGCGCCGTGCTGTCGCCAACGCGCAGCACACCGGCCGAGAGCGTGGTGCTGCCGGCATATGTGTTGGCGCCGGACAGCACGAGCGTGCCCGTGCCGTTTGACTTGGTCAGGGTGCTCGCGCCGGCGATGACGCCGCCATAGGTCAGCGTCACACCAGCGCTGACGTTGAACGTGCCCGCCGCGGTCAGGGCCACGCCACGGTTCGAGTTGAGCGTGAAGTCGGCCGTGGCCGCCAGCGTGCCGCCGTTGAACGTCAGCTGGCCCGCGGTCGGGCTGCCCGGCGGCGTGCCCAGGGCGCTGTCGGCGGCGATCGAGAGGGTGCCCGCGCTGAGCGTGGTGGTGCCGGTGTAGGTGTTGGCGCCGGCCAGCACGAGCGTGCCCGTGCCCGACTTGGCCAGCGTGCCCGCGCCGGCGATGATGCCGTCGTAGGTCAGGCTGATGGCCGAGTTGACGTTGAGCGTGCCCGCTCCGGTCAGAGCCACGCCGCGGTTCGAGTTGAGCGTGAAGCTCGCCGTGGCCAGCAGCGTGCCGCCGTTGAACGTCAGCTGGCCGGCGCTGGGCGAGGCGGGCGGCGTGCCCAGCACCGCGTCGGCGTTGACCGACACGGTGCCCGCGTTGAAGCTCGTGCCGCCGCTGTATGTGTTCGCGCCCGACAGGGTCAGCGTGCCCGTGCCCGCCTTGGCCAGCGCAAGGGTGCCGCTGCCGTCCGTGGCGTCACCGGAGAAGGTGGTGGTCGTGTTGTTGCCGCCCGAGGTCAGGGTGGTGGACCCTGCGATGGAGCTGGTCACGCTGCCGGCGCCGGCCAGCGACCCGACCGTATTGCTGTAGCCGGCCATGTCGAGCGTCGCTCCGGAGGCCACAGTCACTGCGCTGCTGGGGCCGATCGCGTCTGTTGCGCCCAGCCTGATCGTGCCCGCGTTGATCGTGGTGACGCCGGTGTAGGTGCTCGGCGCGGAGAGGGTTGTGGTGCCCGCGCCATCCTTGGTCAGCGTGGCAGTCGTGCCGCTGATGCCGTGCACGACATGATTGCCGGCGCCGCCCATGGTCAGCGCGCGGGTGTTGGCGTTGACGCCGGCCGAGATGGTCAGCGTGCCGCCGTCCGAGTTGACCCGCGCACCGCCCGAGCCGAGCGTGATGGCGCCCGACAGGGTGTTGTCGTTGGCCAGGTTGCGCAGCGCGCCCGTGGCCGACAGGCCGGTGCCGATCAGGCTGGTGATGTTCTCGGCGATGAGCAGGCCCGAGCCGTCGATCTCGATCGTCGTGCCCGAGGCGACCGTGGTGCCGCCGGCGGTGCTGCCCAGCGCCGTGCTGTCGCCAACGCGCAGCACACCGGCCGAGAGCGTGGTGCTGCCGGCATATGTGTTGGCGCCGGACAGCACGAGCGTGCCCGTGCCGTTTGACTTGGTCAGGGTGCTCGCGCCGGCGATGACGCCGCCATAGGTCAGCGTCACACCAGCGCTGACGTTGAACGTGCCCGCCGCGGTCAGGGCCACGCCACGGTTCGAGTTGAGCGTGAAGTCGGCCGTGGCCGCCAGCGTGCCGCCGTTGAACGTCAGCTGGCCCGCGGTCGGGCTGCCCGGCGGCGTGCCCAGGGCGCTGTCGGCGGCGATCGAGAGGGTGCCCGCGCTGAGCGTGGTGGTGCCGGTGTAGGTGTTGGCGCCGGCCAGCACGAGCGTGCCCGTGCCCGACTTGGCCAGCGTGCCCGCGCCGGCGATGATGCCGTCGTAGGTCAGGCTGATGGCCGAGTTGACGTTGAGCGTGCCCGCTCCGGTCAGAGCCACGCCGCGGTTCGAGTTGAGCGTGAAGCTGGCCGTGGCCAGCAGCGTGCCGCCGTTGAACGTCAGCTGGCCGGCGCTGGGCGAGGCGGGCGGCGTGCCCAGCACCGCGTCGGCGTTGACCGACACGGTGCCCGCGTTGAAGCTCGTGCCGCCGCTGTATGTGTTCGCGCCCGACAGGGTCAGCGTGCCCGTGCCCGCCTTGGCCAGCGTGCCCGCGCCGGCGATGACGCCACCGTAGGTAAGCGTGATGCCCGAGTTGACACTGAACGTGCCGCTGCCGGTCAAGGCCACGCCGCGGTTCGAGTTGATGGTGAAGCTGGCCGTGGCCAGCAGCGTGCCGCCGTTGAACGTCAGCTGGCCGGTCGTCGGCGATCCGGGAACGGTGCCCAAGGGGCCGTCCGAGCTGACCGACACGGTGCCGGCGTTGAAGCTCGTCCCGCCGGTGTGTGAGTTGGCGCCGGACAGCGTCTGGGTTCCAGTGCCGATCTTGGCCAGCGCAAGGGTTCCGCTCCCATCTGACATGATGCCCGAGAAGGTGGTGCTCGTGTTGTTGCCACCCGATGTCAGCGTCACAGCGCCGGCGGTCGAGCTGGTCACGCTGCCGGCGCCGGCAAGCGAGCCGATCGTGTTGCTGTGGCCGGCCAGGTCGAACGTTGCGCCGGAGGCCACGGTCAGGGCGCTGCTCGGCCCGACGCCGTCCGCGATGCCCAGCCTGAGCGTGCCGGCACTCACCGTGGTCAGGCCGGTGTGCGTGTTGGCGGCCGTCAAGGTCAGCGTGCCCGCTCCGTCCTTGGTCAGCGAGGCTGTCGTTCCGGTGATGCCGTTGACGCTGTGGCTGCCCGTACCGCCCACGGTCAGCGCCCGGGTGTTAGCTCCGATGCCGGCCGCCAGCGTCAGCGTCCCGCCGTCCGAGTTGATGCGCGTCGTGCCGGCGAGCGTGATGGCGCCCGACCACGTGTTGTTGTTGGCCAGGTTGCGCAGCGCCCCGGTGACCGAGATGCCAGTCCCGGTCAGGCTGCCGATGGTCTCGCCGACACTCAGGCCGCTTCCGTCGATCTCGATCGCCGCGCCGGAGGCAACCGTCGTGCTGCCCGACGTGGAGCCCAGGGCGGCGTTGGCTTGGATTCGGATTGCGCCCACGCTGACAGTGGTCAGGCCGGTATAGGTGTTGGTGCCCGAGAGGGTCAGCGTGCCGGCGCCCGATTTGACCAGGGCGACTGCGCCGACGCCGTTCTGGACGACACCGGAGAAGACCGTGCTGGACCCGTCCGCGCCGCTCGTCAGCGTCGCCGAGGTGGCCGCGCCGTTGGTCACGGTCCCGGCTCCGGCGAGCGATCCGACCGCATCGGCAAAGCCGTTCATGTCGAGTGTGGCGCCACTGGCCACGGTCAGCGCGCTTGTGGCGGCCACGCCGTTGGCGATGCCCAGCCTGAGCGTTCCGGCGCTGACCGTGGTCGGGCCGCTGTAAGTGTTGGCCACGCTCAGCGTCAAGGTGCCTGCCGCAGTCTGGGTCAGGCCGCCCGTGCCCGAGATGGCGCCCGACGACTTCGTGACGTTGCCTGCCCCGTCGATCGTGAGCACGTGGCCACCGTTGGCGATCGCGCCGCTGACGGTGAAGGTGCCCGACGAGCTGCCGATCATGCTGGCCGAGCCGAGCGTTATGGCCCCTGACCAGGTGTTGTTGTTGGCCAGGTTGCGCAGAACGCCCTGGCTGATGAGGCCGGAGCCGTTCAGGGTTACCGGCTCGGCCACGGTCAGGCCGCTGCCGTTGGTGCGCAGCGAAGCGCCGCTGGCAACGGTCGTGGCGCCGGCCGTCGTTCCGAGGGCCGTCGCAGTCTGGACCAGCGTCACGCCGGCCGAAAGGACGTTCGCACCGGTGTACGTATTGGCCGCGCCGAGGGCCAGCGTGCCGGCCCCATCGCGCGTCAAGCCACCGGCGCCGCTGATGACGCCGCTCAAGGTCAGGGTGGCACCCGCGTCGGTAACGGTCACCGGACGCGACGCCGCGAACGCCATCGGCAGGCTGATCGTGTTGGTCGTGCCGACGCCGCTGGCGACCAGTCCACCGGCGCCAAGCGTGACCTGGTTGCCGGCCAGCGTGTAGCCAGAGCCGGAGATGGTGATCGAGCCGAAGCTGGTTGCCGCGGTGTAGTTGTTGGTGTTGCTCAGCCGTGCTGCACCGGCGGGGAAGAGCAGGTTGTCGCCGGCCGTCGGCGCAGTGCCGCCCCAGTTGGCCGGAGTCGTCCAGTTGTTGTCTGCCCCGCCGCCGGTCCACGTCCGGCCTGACGGGGCGACGTCAGTGACTGTGATCGTGAACGTCTGCGCAGCGCTCGTGTCCACGCCTCCGTTGGCCGTACCACCGTCATCGTGGATGCGGACCGTCACGGTCGTGACGCCATCCACGTTCGTAGCGCCGGTGTAGGTCAGCGTGCCACTGGCCGAGATTGCCGGCTGGACGCTGAACAGACCGTTGTTGTCGTTGGTGACGATGAAATCGATTGCCTGTGCGGCTTCGTTGGCCGGGCCGGCGCTGATCGCGGTTGCCCAGCCGGCAACCGTCTGCGCGCCGGAGTTCTCGTTGACAGACTGGTTGGCCCCCTTGGTGAAGGACGGCACATCGTTAACCGGATTGACCGTGATGGTGACGGTCGCCGGCGTGGAGGCCGCCATCCCGTCGCTGGCCCGATAGGTGAACGAGTCGCTGCCGAAGAAGTCTGCGCCGGGCGTGTAGCTGAACGAGCCGTCGGGGTTGAGGGTCAGCGCGCCGTACGAGGTGGTCGAGACGAGCGAGGCCGTCAGGGGATTGCCTTCAGGATCCGTGTCGTTGCCCAGCACGCCCGCGGCACTGACGTTGAGCGAGGCGCCCTCATTGACCGGGTACGCATCCGCGACCGCCGTGGGCCGGTCATTGATGGCCGCGTCGAGCAGGGCCTGCCCCTCAGCGGTCAGATCCAGGCCGCTGGCCGTGCTGAACACGAACGCATCGAAGTACAGCCCATCCTCGCGCCCGCCGAACCACCAGGTGTGCTGGCCGGCAGTGACGTTGTCGAAGCTGGGAACGCCGTTGATGCCGGCGGTCGCCTGGAGGTCCACCCAGCGATAGCTCGTGTCGCCGTGGTTGGTCAGGTCGTTGATCTGGTCCCAGCTGCCGGCCAGCGCCTGGTCCGCATCGAGCGGCCGCAGCGCCCAGCCGCTGTCGTCGTCGACGACATCGACCAGCATTCGGTAGCGGATGTACAGCCTGTAGCTGTTGGTCGGACCGGCGTCCGGGAAGGTCACGTCGTAGCGAACCATCTCGACCGGCGGACCCGAACCGCTGGTGTTGTTGCCGTTGCTGGTGATCGCCTCGCCGGCCAGTGCCGAACCTTCGGCGACGGTGCTGAAACCGGCCCCGGTCGCCGATCCGGGAACGTAGTCCTCAGCCTGGAGGCCCACGCTGTAGGTGCAGTGGGTGCGCAACGCGAGGGCCTGGGCTACGCCCGAGTCGGCGTCGTTCGAGGCAACCGCATCGCGCGGCCCGGTCGCACCGGAGGCGGTCAGCTCCTCGTAGCTCATCGACATCGAGATGCCTGCGGTCTGCGGTACCGCGACCGAGGCCACATCGACTGCCTCGGTCATGCCCGTGGGCGGGGTCCAGGCCGCGGCCGACGTGAAGCTGTGCGCGGTGACCAGCAGGTCGCCGGTCTGGCTGGCATTGACGCTGGGAGCGGAATGGGTCAGGCCGTTGGCCGTCAGCTGGCCGTCAGAGGCATCGATCGGCGTGCATGACTCGACGCCGGCGAAGGCAACTATTCCGCCGACCGCCCCGGTAGGCGATGCGCCCAGCGTCCAGCTGAAGTCGGCGCCCTCCGTGCCATCGACGAAGCGGTAGTACATGAGCTGGGCATTGGCGTTGGCGTTCGGGTTGTCCACCCGTGGCCGGGCCAGGGTCCAGCCACTCGGCGGCGTTACGGTCGCCGTGTCTGGTCGTACGGCAATGGCGGCCACGAGTACGTCTCCCAGGCTCGCGCCCGACGGCTTGGCGATGGTCAAAGTCGTCACGCCACTGCCCACGCCGGCCTGGGTGGCGGAGCGCATGTCCGCGGAGCACCACGTCCGGAAGGCGAGCGTCTGGCCAACGCCAGCGTCGGCGTCGTTGGCCGCAACCGCGTCGCGCGGCCCGGTCGCTCCCTCGGCGCCAAGGATCTCGTAGTTCAGCTCGAGCGAGATGCCTCCCGTCTGGGGAACTGGCAGCGAGGCAACGTCGGCAACCTCGGTCATGCCCGAGGGCGGGGTCCAGGTCGCGGCCGAGGTGAAGCTGTGCGCGGTGACCAGCAGGTCGTTCACCTGGGTCGCGCCAACGCCTGGAGCGGCGTGCGTCAGGCCGTTCGCCGTCAGCTGGCCGTCAGAGGCATCGATTGGCACGCATGTCTTGACGCCAGTGAACGCAGCGATGCCGCCCACCGCACCGGTCGGCGACGCGCCAAGTGTCCAGCTGAAGTCGGCGCCTTCCGTGCCGTCCACGAAGCGGTAGTACATGAGCTGCGCATTTGCGTTCGCATTCGGGTTGTCGACCCGTGCCCGGGCCAGGGTCCAGCCGCTGGGCTCGGTGACCGTGGCGGTGTGCGGCCGGACCGCGATGGCGGCAACCAGGACGTCGCCGCTGACGACGCCTGATGGCTTGGCAATGGTGAGCGTGGTGATGCCGCTGTCAACGCCGGCCTGGGTTGACGACCGGAACCCGGCCGCTGCCGGGTAGTACGGCTGCTCGAACGGCGTCGGATCGGGGCTGACGAACGGGCCGCCATCCGCGCCGTGCACACCGGCCGGCCTGATCTCCTGTGTCCCGTCATCCAGCCAGGCGGCGCCCAGGTCGAGCCGGCCATTGCCCACCTCTGCTCGGCCACCGGCCGCAGCAGCGCTGCGCGCAAGCCGGCCCACGATTGCGCCGCTCGTGAGCTGCGGTTCGCGCGCAGCCAGCAGGCCCGCCGCGGCCGCAACGTGTGCCGCAGCCGCGGAGGTGCCGCTGATCGCCTGGTAGGCGCCGGCAGCGCTGGTGGTCAGGATGTCGGCGCCGGGCGCGGCAATGAATACGGCGGGGCCGGAGTTGCTCGCCGCCCACGGACCGTCTTCACGATCCGTTGCCGCGACGCCCATCACGCCGGCGTCCCCGGCGGGATACGTCGCGCTGGCCGAACCATCGTTGCCGACGGCAGCCACGAGCACCACGTTGCGCTCCCACGCATAGTCGATCGCCTGCTGCAGTGCCGTCGAGTAGCCACGGCTGGAGAACGCCATGAGGACCACGTCCGCACCATGCTCAACGGCGTGAATGAGGCCGGCGATGATGTCGCTGTCGCGACCGACGCCGTCGCTGCCGATGACCGTGATGGGCATGATCCGGACACTCCCCATGCCGACTCCGGCGACGCCCTCGCCGTTGCCCACCAACGCGCCGACGATGCCTGCCATCCAGGTCCCGTGCCCGTTCGGGTCGGTGTTCGGAATGCTGCCTGCGGCGAACGCGGCCCCGGACACCAGCTGGCCGGCCAGGTCCGGATGATCGGCGTCGACGCCCGTGTCAAGGATGGCCACGATTGCCTGTCCGGCACTCGGCGCACTGGCCTGGACGGCGGGCCAGCCGATGACCGGCAGTGCCCATTGCCCGTCGTAGAGCGGATCGTTCGGCGCCGCCTCAACCGACCGCAGCCGGTCTGGCTCGACCGACACGATGTGCGCCGTGGCGCGCAGTGCAGCAATCGCCTGGGCAGCATCAGGCGGGACATGGATCGCTGCCAAGCGCAGCGGAGCGACACTCGAGGCTTCGGCCACACCGAGGCTGGCGAAGGTCATGGCGCGCTGCTCGAACGCCGCCTGGTCGTCGAACGCGACCAGGTAGGGCACCCCAGCCGGTGGCCCAAGCGGGGAAGCTGAAGGCTCGGTCGATGCGCTGGGCGGCGGGTCGGCCGAGGGCCCAGCGGAGGGGTCGGCTGTCGTCTCCGGAGTCGACCCCGGAGACGGCGACGCACCCGCCGGGATTTCGGCGGGTGTCGGGGCTGGCGTCGGCGTCTCAGGTGGTGGAGCGCCTTCGGGCGGCGATGGGGACGCGTTCTCGTCCGGTGGCGACGTTGCGGCCGCACTTGGCGGCGGTGTGTCTGCTGGCAGCGACGGCGCGATCGAGGGCGGCGCACTCGACTCCGGCGCGGCACTCGAAACCGGCGCCTGGGAGGGCTGCTCGGCGCCAGTCGGAAACGGCGCGCCGATGATCGCCGAGAGGAGCAGCCCGATCAGGATCGAGCGGCGCAGGTCGCGCCGGGTATAGCCGTTCACGGTCCGGCAGGCCCCCAGCGGGTGACGAGATGGACACCGTTGACGAGCTCACGAGACGAGATCGCGTACAGCGTGAACGGCGCGTACGGCGTAGTCCCGGCGATCGTGAGCTGGTCGAGCATCAACGCGCCGGCAGCCGAGTCCCGCGCGTAGAGGCGCACGCGCAGGTCGTTCGCCATGCTAGTTCCGTCGACCGCCGGCATCCCCACGTCCACGCTGTGCGTCGCGCTGCCGATGGTGCACCCGAGGGGACTGCCCGGCGCGCCGTGAGTGCTGACCAGTGCACCGCTCGATGCCCGGCGCAACTCGGCGTAGACGCACACACTGCCGGACCCGGTCGCGCTCGAGAAGCGCACCGTGGCGGTAGCCCCGCTGGCTGACAGCCCGGCTGCCAGGGGTGTAGTTGAAGTCGAGCTCCATCCAGCGCGCGACGTCGAACGTGGCGGGCCAGGGCTGGCTCAGCTGATGGCGTCCGTCGCCGCCGAAGGCCGTGGCGCTCGAAGCCGACTGGCCCGTGCCCGACGACGAATCGGTCACGTCGAAGGCCGGCGTATCCCGCTCGGCGGGAAAGATGCGCGCCGCCGCGATACCGGCCTCGATGGGCTGGTCGTCGCTGAACAGGGCTCCACTGCCAACCAGGCCTACCATCGACAGGCTGCTGATCAACGCGACCACGGCGATGGTGCCCAGAGGCAACACCCAGCGCTCGCGCTCCCTGCCTGAGCGAACCGGCCGCGCCGGACGCCCGTGGATGACGGCCATGTCAGTGTGCGGGCTCGCCGACGGGTGCCCTCTGGGACGAGCGCCGAACTACGGCCAGCAACTCCTCAACGAAGAAGCTGGCCAGCATCAGTCCGCCAATCAGGCCAAAGGCGGCGATGATGCCGAGCGACGTGCTGAATGCGGCCATGGCCACGCCCAGCACCGGCACCACGTGCTCGACACGGCCGATCAGCGCGTCGTGCGCCACGGGGGTTGGGTCGGTGGCGGCGCTGGCATCGCCCTTGGTCTGGAAGGCGTTCTGGCCATCCACGATGCTCAGAACGCGGTGGGTGACGATCGTCCCGTTGGTGCCGTGGAAGGTGATGACGTCACCGGCCTGGATGTGGCTCGGGTCGACCTTGGCCGTGATGGCCAGCGAGCCGAGGGGCACGGCGGGCACCATCGAGGACCCGCGGACGATGAACATCTGGCGGTCCAGGGGCGGCAGGACATGCGGCAGCAGCGCAAGCAATGCAACGCCGGCGGTTGCAAGCAACCAGCCGACGCGCATCGTCAGAAGTGACAGCTTCAGTGCTCTGGTGACCATTGCTGGCCCTCGCTGCAGTGGGCGGGAGATCCCTCCCGGCCTAGCTGTTGTTGGCGGTCTGCTCGGCGTTGAAGGTGAACGTGGCAACCGTGGCCGCGCCCTGGAAGCTGTTGTCAGCTCCGCTCGGGAGGGTCACCCGGAAGCACAGGTTCTCGCTCGCCGCAGCGGACAGCACGCGGTCATCCGCATCCTGGCCGGCGGTCGGGTCGCCGAACGCGGCACCGTCAAGGGCAGTCGATGAGAGGACGACCGACCCGGTGAAGTCAGCCGAACAGCTGCCGGCAGCCTTCTCGCGCACTTCGACATTGACCGCTGCGGCGAGCGCCTTGCTGTCCGGATCGGTGGCCGACGTGGTCATCGAGTAGCGCAGCTCGGCAGAACCGTCGTTGCTGACGCTCAGCTGGCCGGAGGCGCTATCGCCGGGCATCATCGCGGTGACCGAGAACAGGGCGGTCGTGGGATTGGTCGAGATGACGATCGTGCCCGTCTGGAACGAGTTCGAATCGACCGTCGCGTCGTCAGTGAACAGGGCCAGTGACATTGCGCCTGCGCTGACGGCGATCGCGCTGACGGCCGTGATGCCAAGTGCCAGCAGCTTGAAGCGTGCCGCACCGTGGGCGAAGTGGTTCATCGTGTTGGTCTCCAGGTATCCCCCCCGGGATGGCAATGCGCCGGCGACGTGACGGTCTCGCGGCATAGCCGAAGTGGACCAGTCGAAGCGCGCGGTCAACTACCCAACTACTGGAGTAACGGGGCCCGTACCTTTGGGAGAAGCCGTGGGCCGTTCCGGTGGCGCAGGGTGGGGACTTGTGCGCGCAGGTGCGCTCGGCGCGAAAACTGCGCGCCCAGTACGACGGTAGGGGGACCCGCTCCGCGAGGTCCTAGCTGGCCGGTCGCGGCGCGGGCACGTCCGCCTGCGCGACGACCATGATGCGCAGCTCGGTCATGTCATCGATCGCCCAGCGCAGGCCTTCGCGACCCAGCCCCGAATCCTTCACGCCGCCGTAGGGCATGTGGTCGATGCGGTACGTGGGAACGTCGTTGATGATCACGCCGCCCACTTCGAGCTCGTCGAACGCCCGCCACGATCGGGCAAGGTCGTTGGTGAAGACACCCGTCTGGAGCCCGTAGAAGGAGTCGTTGACCTGCTTGATCGCGTCACCGAAGTCGTCGAACGGAAAGGCCACAACGAGCGGCGCGAAGGCCTCATTGCTGCACACCTGGGCCTCGGTCGGAGTATCTACGAGCACGGTCGGCGGAAAAAACGAGCCTTCGGCGCGGCCGCCGAGCAGGACGCGGCCACCCATCTCCTGCGCCTCGCGCACCCAGCGCTCCGTGCGCTGAGCCTGCTGCTCGTCGACCATCGGTCCCAGCTGCGTCTCTGGATCGAGCGGGTCGCCCACGACGAGGCCGCGCGCACCCTCGATCAGGCGCTCGATGAACTGGTCGAAGACCGAGCGCTGGATGAACATGCGCTGAACGCTGATGCATACCTGTCCGGCGTAGGTGAAGGCGCCCACCAGGGTCCGCTTGACGGCCCAGTCCAGGTCGGCCGTTTCGTCCACGATGACGCCGGCATTGCCGCCCAGCTCGAGCACCACCTTCTTCTTGCCGGCGCGCTCCTTCATGCGCCAGCCCACGCTGGGCGAGCCGGTGAATGTGAGCAGCTTGAAGCGGTCGTCGGCGACCATTCGGTCGCCCAGCTCGCGGGTCATGGGCAGGATGCTGACCGAGCCCTCCGGAGCGCCCGACTGCTCGACGATCTCCGCCACGGTGAGCATCGTCAGCGGGTCCTTTGACGGCGGCTTGAGCACGATCGTGTTACCCGCTGCGATCGCCGGCGCCAGCTTGTGCGCGGCCAGGTTGAGCGGGAAGTTGAACGGGCTGATGGCCGCGATGGGCCCGATCGGGAAGCGCCGCGTGACGCCGATGCGCCCCTTGGACGAGGCCATCAGGTCGAGCGGGATGAGCTCGCCGGTCATGCGCTCCGCCTCCTCCGCGCCCAGGCGGAACGTGAGCGCGGCGCGGTCGACCTCGACCAGCGCGTCGCGTATCGGCTTCCCGGACTCGAGCGCAATGAGCCGGCCGATCTCCTCGCGACGCTCGCGGATGCCGGCGCTGATGTTGCGCAGGATGTTGCCGCGCTCGTATGCCGGCAGGCGGCGCGTCACCTCGAAGGCGCGGATCGCCGCGAGGACGGCCTCCTCGTACTGCTCCTCGGTCGCGTTGTAGGTCGCGCCGGCCGGCTCGTCCGGCCGCGCCGGGTTGGCGATGCTCAGCGTGTCAGGCGAGTCGACCCAGCGGCCAGCCAGGAAGATGGGGTGGGGCTTGGCGGCGGTGAGCGTCACGACTGCCCGATTTTAGTCGTGGCGCCGGCCTTTATCCGCTATCTCGAACGTGGCGACCGTTAGCCGATTCCCGGGACGCCTGGTGATCAGTGCCGCAGAGTGCGCGATGAGTCCACATTTCGATCCATCTGCAGCCACCGTGAAAATCGTCGCCCTTGCGACCGCTCGCAGAGGGTTTACGGTCGCCCGGCTGCAATTGGCCCAGGACTGACGGCGGGCGTCAGCGCTTCTGGCCGGCCTGCGTGCTGCTGGCGATGCGCGAAGGGTGGTTCTTGTTGCCGCCGCCGTGCTCCGTCGCGCCGCCTGCGCCCGCGCCGGTGTTCTTGGTCACGTCCTGATCAGCCCTGCCGGCATATGCGTCTTTGGGCGGCTGCTCGCTGAGCGCCGGATTGTTGTCCGCGCCCGGATCCGTTGAGGGCTCTTGCTCCGGATGGCGTCGCTGCTCTCTGTTCATCCAGGCAGTGTGTTGATCGACACCTCACATCCGCAATCTGCGGCGCGCTGGGCCGGGTATCGGTCACGCGACAGCTGGACTACGCTGGCTGCCATGGCCAAGTCCGACTTCCGCAAGCTGCTCCGTGTCAAACCAGGTTCGCGCGTCAACCTTTCGAAGCTCGATCCCGGGGACAGGCACGGCTGGGACAAGGACGCCGGCGAGGCGGAGACCGCCGCCCAGCTGCTCCGGCTGAGCGACCTCCAGGACCGACTGTGGGCGCAGGCCAGGCAATCAGTGCTGATCGTCCTCCAGGGCATCGACGCGGCTGGCAAGGACGGCACCATCCAGAAGGTGATGGAGGCGTTCAACCCGCAGGGCTGCAGCGTGGCGGCGTTCAAGGTGCCCACGCCAGAGGAACTTGCCCACGACTACCTGTGGCGCATCCACAAGCGCGTGCCCGCCAAGGGCGAGATCGGCATCTTCAATCGATCGCACTACGAGGATGTGCTCGTCGTGCGCGTCCACGATCTCGTGCCGCGCGACGTGTGGTCAGGGCGCTACCGCCAGATCCGCGAGTTCGAACGCCATCTCGTGGAGAACGGCACGACGATCATCAAGCTCTTCCTGTACATCTCGCGCGAGGAGCAGCGCGAACGCTTCCAGGAGCGCTACGACAACCCGCGCAAGCGCTGGAAGTTCTCGCTCGGCGACCTGGACGAGCGCAAGCACTGGGACGCGTACATCGAGGCGTTCGAGGACGCGCTGTCGGAGACGTCAACGGACGACGCGCCGTGGTACGTCATCCCGGCCAATCGGAACTGGCTGCGCAACTTGGCCGTGTCATCAATCCTGGCCGAGACGATCGATGAGCTCAAGCCCGACTACCCGCCTGCCCCCGACCTGCCGCCCGACCTGAAGATCGAATAGGCGCCGTCAGCGGCGGCGGCCACGGTCGCCGTCAGCGGCGGCGGCCACCACCAAAGATCGTGTCGAAGACACCGCGCAGCAGGTCCTGTCCCGTGCGCGAGGTCGCGACCCGTCCGCCGGTGCGGATGACGTTGTCGATCGACCGCTGGCGGGCGCGCTCGGCGGACTTGCGCTCGCGTTCGGCGGCCTTGCGCTCGCGTTCGGCAGCCTTCTCCGCGGCACGCATCTCGCGCGCCTGGCGCTGGATCTCGCGCCGCTGCTGGGCCGGCGTCATCGTGTTCAGGCCACCGCTCGTTGTTGGCGCCATCTCGCCGCGTGCTGCGGACTGGGCGGCCGCCTCGCGCGCGGCGGCCAGCCGGGCGGTGATCTTCTCGTGGGCTGACTCTCGATCGACCGCCGTGCCGTACTTGGCGTTCAAGCTGCTGGCCACGACCGCCTCCTGAAAACGAGCGTCGTCGAGCGGGCTCATTGACGAGTCCGGCGCCACCAGCCGCGTTGCCGCGAGCGGGGTGGGCACGCCCTTGGGCGACAGGACCGTGACCGCCGCCTCGCCGATGCCGAGCGAGGTGAGCATCCGCTCAACGTCATAGAAGTCGGTCATCGGAAAGGTGCGCACCGTCTTGCGCAGCGCGTCCGCGTCATCCGGCGTGAACGCGCGCAGGGCGTGCTGGACGCGGTTGCCGAGCTGCGACAGGACGGCAGAGGGCACGTCCGTTGGTGCATGGGTCACGAAGTAGATGCCCACGCCCTTCGACCGGATCAGCCGAGCGGTGCGCTCGATCTGGTCCATCAACGCGTCCGACGCGTCGTCGAAGAGCAGGTGCGCCTCGTCGAAGAAGAAGCACAGCTTGGGCTGGGGCAGGTCGCCCGCCTCGGGCAGCGACTCGTACAGCTGGGCCAGTATCCAGAGCATGAAGGTGGAGAAGAGACGTGGCTTCTCCATCACGTCGGTCAGCTCGAGCAGGCTGATCACACCCTGGCCGTCGGCAGTCGTGCGCAGCAGGTCAAGCACGTCGAACTCGGGCTCGCCGAAGAAGACATCGGCGCCTTCCTGCTCGAGCACCACGATCGAGCGCAGCAGGACACCGACCGATGCAGCCGACATGCCGCCGTAGTCGGCCAGGATGGGCTTGCCCGCATCGGAGGAGAGGAACTTCAGCGTGGTGACCAGGTCGGCCAGGTCAAGCAGTGGCAGATCGTTGTCGTCGCAGTACTTGAAGATGAGCGCCAGGATCGAGGTCTGCGTGTCGTTCAGGTCGAGCACCTTGCCCAGCAGCAGCGGCCCGAACGAATGGACAGTGGCACGCACCTGGGCGCCGCGACGGCCGGTCAGCGACAGGTACTCGACCGGGTGCCCTGTGGGCAGGTAGGGCAGGTCGAGCCCGGCCATGCGCTCGACGATGCGCGGGTCCGCCGCGTTGCCCGGCGTGGCCATTCCGGTCAGGTCGCCCTTGATGTCGGCCACGAAGCTGGGCACGCCGGCCTTCGAGAGCTGCTCCGCCATCAGCTGGAGCGTCTTTGTCTTGCCCGTGCCGGTTGCGCCCGCGATCAACCCGTGGCGATTCAGGATCGAGAGGGCGACCTGGATCGCAGCGCCCTGTTCGACGGCACCTTCCAGCATGGGCCGACCAAGCACGATGCTCGGCTGCTCGAGGGCGTAGCCCTCGGCCATGGCGCGGGCAAAGGCTTCCTTCATCGGCAGTTCGGTCTCCCCGGGTGCGTCTGCGGCTGGCGCTGCGGAATGGCGCCGGGCTTCATGGTAGGCGGCTCTCGCCGGTCACTGAAATTGAGCCGCGGCCCCGGTGCGCTAGGCTCGTGGCTCAGCACAGGAGATCTCCATTGAAGAGCTACACCAGCCCGCCCGCGATGTCGATCGACGGCGCGCGCAAGTACAGCGCGACCATCGAGACGAGCGAGGGCACCATGACCGCCGAGCTGTTCGTGACCGACGCGCCGCAGACGGTGAACAACTTCGTCTTCCTGGCCCGCGAGGGCTTTTATGACGGGGTCATCTTCCACCGCGTGATCCCGGGCTTCATGATCCAGGGCGGCGACCCTACCGGCAGCGGCAGGGGCGGCCCGGGCTATCGCTTCAACGATGAGCCGGTCAGCCGACCCTACTCGCGCGGCATCCTGGCCATGGCCAATGCCGGCCCGAACACCAACGGCAGCCAGTTCTTCGTGATGCACGCCGACTATGCCCTGCCCCCCAGCTACACGATCTTCGGCCGGCTGACCTCGGGCGAGGATGTCCTCGACAAGATCGCCACCGGGAAAACCGGTACGCAGGACCGGCCGATCAACCCGGCCATGATCAACGGGGTCTCGATCGAGGAGGCCTAGGCCACCCGGGCCATCAGGTGTTTGTCAGGCCATTCACAGCGACAGCCAATAGGCTTCGAGGGTGACCGGCCTGACGCTCGATCCGGCAGATGTGGAGCTGCTCCAGGTGGCTCGCCGCGCCGCGCTGGCCACCAGCGCCTCGGACGGGCGGCCGCGCCTGGTGCCGATCGCATATGCGTACACCCGCTATGCGGGCGAGCAGATCATCTATTCGGCGCTTGACGACAAGCCCAAGAGCGTGGCCGACCCGCGTGACCTGGCCCGCGTGCGCGACATCCGTGATCGACCACAGGTGAGCGTTCTGATCGACCGCTGGGACGAGGATTGGACGCGCCTGGCGTGGCTGCGACTCGACGGATCTGCGTCGCTGATCGAGCCCCTTGACCCGCCCACGGCCGAGCATGCAGCGGCCATCCGCCTGCTCCGTTCGCGCTACCCGCAGTACGCGGCGATGGCCCTCGAGCGACGGCCCATGATCCGCGTCGCCATCAATCGCGTGGCGCGCTGGTCGGCCGCGGGCAGCTGAAATGGACCTGCCCTTCAACCTGATCGACCTGGCGGCCGTGGGCGTCATCGCCCTGGCCGTTGTCTTCGGCTGGCGCTCTGGCTTCGTGATCCAGGCCTTCGCCCTGGGCGGCTTCCTGGTCGGCCTGGCCGCGGTGGTGCTGCTTGCGCCGCACATCGCCCAGCTGGTCGAGACCTCGGACGTGCTCGTGCGCCTCTTTGTCGTGCTGGGTGCCGTGGCCGGCCTGGTGCTGGTCGGCCAGTGGCTGGGCGGCTCGATCGGCACGGCCCTGCGGCGGCGGATGGGCCGGGGCGTGCTGAGCGGTGTGGACCAGGGCGCCGGCGCCATGTTCGGGTTCGCGCGCGGCATATTCACGGTCTGGCTGCTGGCCGGCCTGCTGGGCCTCTTCCCGGTGCCGTCACTCGGCGCGGAGGCGCGCCAGTCCACGATCGTGCGCGCGATCGAGACGCGCTTCCCCTCCCCGGTCGTGCTGGCCGCCGAGCTTGGCCGGATCATCCAGGCGGCAGGACTGCCCGACGTGTTCGTGGGCGTGCCGCCGCCGATCACGATCCCGGAGGGCGGACCAAGCGAGGCTGAGGCAGAGCAGATCGCCGGCGCGGCGCGACTCAGCACGGTCCGCGTTGAGGCTGCCGCCTGCGGCCGGCTGCTGACCGGCAGCGGCTTCGCAATCGTCGCTGACCAGATCGTGACCAACGCCCACGTCGTGGCCGGCTCCGACCGGGTGTGGATCTCGTTCGACGGCTCGCTCGATCGCTTCAACGCCGAGGTCGTGCACTTTGACGGCGACCTGGATGTCGCACTGCTGGACGTGCCCGGCCTGGATCTCGCGCCCTTGCGCCTGGCTCGTGGCGTGCCGGACGCGGGAACCTCGGCGGCCGCGCTGGGCTTCACCGGCGGCGGCCGGCAGAGGCTCATCCCGGCGGTCGTGACGCGCACCCTTGATGCCCTGGGACGCGACATCTACGGCAACGCCACCGTGTCGCGCGACGTGATCGAGATGCATGCCGACGTGGCGCCGGGCGACAGCGGCGGCCCGGTCATCGTCAATGGCCTCGTGGGCGGCGTCACGTTCTCCGAGTCGCGCCTCAACTCGGCCATCGGCTATGCGCTGTCGCCGGTAGCGGTAGCCAACTCAATCGATGCGGCGATCGGCAGCGGCGATCCGGTCCCGAGCGGGCCGTGCCTCGCCCAGTGAACGCCCGCCTGAGCGCCCGCCTGAGCGCCCGCTAGCGAGCCTTGATCAACCGGCCGCGGCGGGTTATCGCACGGCTCGACAGCGCGGCCACGCCCATCGCCACCAGGGCGCGCTCGCTCGGCGGCAGCGGCCGGACGACGGACAGGAATTGTTCGGCGCGTGCGTTGTCCACCTGGGCGAGCATGCTTCTTCCGGCGGGCGTGATCTCCAGCTGCCGCTGACGGCGATCGGCAACTTCCTCGCGCCGCGCCACGTACCCGGCACGCTCGAGGGCGGACACCAGCCGGCTGGTGGCAGACGGCGATCGGCTGAGGCGCTCGGCCAGGTCGGCAATGGTCAGCGTCTCCGTGCCGTCGATTGCGTACAGCGCGGCCAGCTGGGCGAATCCCAGGCCAAGCTCGTTGAGCTGCGCGGCAAAGCCGACCACCAGGTCACGCCACAGGGCACGGCCCATTGCGATGCGATCGGAGAGCAGGCGCGGGTTCTGGAGCTGGTCGCGCGCAGCAATGACCGCCGGACTGAGCTCCGCGTCGTCGAAGTCGGTCGCCATTGAAGGGTGCATCATTGCACCTAATCGGGCGAGAAGGGCTCCCGGCGCTGCTACGGTGGCGCCGATTTGAAGGTTGCCATCGTCTTCCCCGGTCAGGGCTCGCAGTACGTGGGCATGGGCAAGGCTCTCGCCCAGGCCTCGCCTGCGGCCGCTCGCGTGTACGAAACGGCCGACTCCGCGCTCGGTGAGCCAATCTCGCGGCTTGCCTTCGAGGGGCCGGACGAGCTGCTCAACCAGACCATCAACTCGCAGCCGGGCATTTTGGCGACCTCGATCGCCTATGTCCGGGCGCTCGAGGAGATGCTCGGCGAGCTGCCCAGCGCGGCATTCTTCGCCGGCCACTCGATGGGCCAGTACAGCGCCATGGTCGCCGCCGGTGTGCTGAGCATCGAGGACGGCATCCGCCTGGTTCGCGAGCGCGGCCGGCAGATGCAGGCCTCTGCAGAGGACGGCGCGATGGCCGCCATCATCGGCCTCGCCGACGAGCGGCTCGCGGAATTGGAGGCGGCCGGCCAGTCGGCGGGCATCTTCACCATCGCCAATCGCAACTCCCCCGGCCAGGTCGTGGTCAGCGGCGAGCGCGCTGGCCGTCGAGGCAGCAGCCGAAAAGGCCAAGGAGCTCGGCGCCAAGCGGGCCCTGATGCTGCCCGTGAGCGTAGCCGCGCACTCGCCGCTGATGAGCCGCGCCGCGGACGCGATGCGCGAGGTCCTCGCGGAGATCGAGTTCAACGACCCGCGCGCACCGCTGCTGGCCAACGCCGACGCGCGCTTGCTGACTACCGGCGCGGAGTGCCGCGCCGAGCTTGTTGAGCACCTGACGCGCGGGGTCGACTGGATTGCGGCGGTCGAGACGATGCGCGCGCAAGGCGTCACGAACTTCATCGAGCCGGGACCGGGCAAGGTGCTCACCGGCCTCATCAAGCGCATCGCGCCGGACGCGGAATCGAGCGCGCTCGATGAGCAATCGGCGCCAAACCGCCTTGCCCGCCCCGAATTCCTCGCCCCGCACGCCAGCACAGGAGCCGCCAGCTAGCCATGCCCATGCGCCGCCCCGATTTCTCGCGTCGAGTTGCCGTCACCGGCCTCGGCATCATCAGCCCCATCGGTCAGGACAAGGACACCGTCTGGGACAACCTGGTCAACGGTCGGTCCGGGCTCAAGAAGATCACGCGCTGGGACCCCACGCCATACGAGGCCCAGGTCGCGGGTGAGATCGAAAACTTCGACGGCACCCAGTGGATGGACTTCAAGGCCATCCGCCGGACGGACAAGAACGTGGTCATGGGCGTCGCCGCGGCCAAGCAGGCGCTGCAGGACTCCGGGCTGGTCGTCGACGACGGCAACCGCGACGACATCGGCGTCATCTTCGGCTCGGGCGGCGGCGGCCCGCTGCTGCTGATGGACAACACGGAAGCCTGGCGCAACAAGGGCGCGCGCACGGTCAGCCCGTTCTTCATCGCCAACATGCTGCCCGACACCGCTTCGGGCCAGATCGCGATCGACACCGGCATCCGCGGCTCGAACATGTGCGTCGTCACCGCCTGCTCGACGGGCACGCACAACATCGGTGAGGCGGCCGAGGGCATCCGGCGCGGCGACTACATCGCGGCGCTGACCGGCGCGACGGAGAATCCGTTGCACGAGCTGGTCCACATCGGCTTTTCGAACATGCGCGGCATGGGCCTTCCCCGGCCGGACGAGGAGCTGCAGACCGTTTCGCGCCCGTTCGACAAGACGCGCAACGGCTTCGTCCTTGGCGAGGGCGCCGGCGCGCTGATGCTGGAGGACCTGGAGTTCGCCAAGGCGCGCGGCGCGAAGGTCTACGCCGAGGTCGTGGGCTACGGCTCCGCAGCGGACGCGTGGGACCTCATCCAGCCCGTTGAGAAGGGCGATGGGGCGCGCCGCGCAATGCTCCAGGCACTGGAGAGACACAACGTGCCGGCCAACGAGATCGACCTGATCAACCCGCACGGCACGTCCACGCCGCTGGGCGACCTGCGCGAGGCGCAGGCCATCTGGGCCGCATTCGGCGACCACACCCCGAACATCGCGATCAGCGCCACGAAATCAATGACCGGCCATCTGATGGGCGCGGCCGGTGCGGTCGAAGGCGTGTTCACGGTCCTCAGCGTCTACAACCAGTGCGCGCCGGCCACGCTCAACTACCGCGACGAGGATCCCGAGATCAACCTGAATATCGTCCACGACGGGCCGCGCACGATGGAGATCCGCTACGCGATGAGCGACAACATCGGCCTCGGCGGCCACAACGGCGCGGTGATCTTCAAGCGCTACGACGGCGACTGACGTTTGGCACGGTGGGGGCGTCGAGCAGTTCGGGTGGCAACCCGTCAGATCCGCATTTCTCGCAGCGCATCTCGGCGACACAGCGTCGAGTTCCGTCATTTCGGCCAAATCGGACAGCCGTGATCGCAACCCGGGGGCGCCAGCCGAAACGCGCTTCCAGACCGGCAGCTTTGACGGAATGGCGAGCGTGAGCCGGGCGATCACGATCGCCACCGCGCGCCAGATCGCGGTCGCGGCGGCGCTCCTAGACAAGCAGCTGCCGGCGACGGCAAAGAGCATCCTCGACGTGGCGCGTCACTTCGGCGGCGTCCAGATCGATCCCACGCGTACCGTCGAGCGTACCCAGCACCTGGTCCTGTGGAGTCGCATCGCGGACTACGACAGAGACCTGCTGCACGACGTGCTGACCCAGCGCAAGGCATTCGAATACAACGCTTTCGTCGTCACGCCCGATCGCGTGCCCGACATCCTGTACGTCGCCAAGCGCTGGCCAGAAGGCGGCGGGACCTGGCGCCAGCGGGTGCGCGACTTCCTCGCCGCGAACGACGCCTTCCGGCGTTCCATCCTCGATCAGCTGCGCGACAAGGGACCGCTTCAATCACGCCAGATCGACGACGCCAAGGTCACCTCGGACTGGCAATCGACCGGCTGGACCCAGGGCAACAACACGGCCCAGATGCTCGAGTTCATGAGCGTGCTTGGCGACGTCTGCGTATCGGGCCGGGCGGGCCAGGAACGGGTTTGGGATCTCTTCGACCGCGTCGTGCCGGCAGATGCGCCACGCGACATCCTGACCGAGGCCGAGTACGAGGAGCGACGGGTGATGCGTGCCATGCAGCGCTTCGGCGTCGCTACGCAGCAGGAGATCCGCCTGCGCGCGTACGGCCTGCGCATTCCTGATACGAAGGCCCTGCTCGCGCGCCTCGTCGCGGACGGCCGGCTGGCCGCGGTCGACCTTCCCTACGCGGACAAGCCTGCGCCGGCATTCGCGCTGCCCAAGGCCCTGGCCAGCGCCTCAGCGGGCGAGAAACGCACGACGCTGCTGTCGCCCTTCGATCCGCTCGTCTATGACCGCGAACGAACCGAGCGGCTGTTCGGCTTTCGCTACCGGTTGGAGATGTACGTGCCCAAAGCCGAGCGCCAGTTCGGTCACTTCGTCCTGCCCATCGTCCACGATGGCGCGCTGGTCGGCCGCCTCGACTCGGAGCGCGACCGCAAGTCAAACGAGCTCCAGGTGATCAAGCTGCACTGGGAGCCTGGCGTACGGCCAAATGCGGCCACGAAGGCGGCCGTCGATGATGCGATCGCGGGGCTGGCCGCTTTCGTCAGGGCCGGCTGACCGGACGCCCCCAGCCAGGCGGCGCGAGCAGCTCGCCGTCGCGCATCACGACCCGGCCGCGCACGATCGTGACAACTACTGCGCCGCGCGTCTGCCGTCCCTCGAACGGCGTGGCGTTGTTCTTGCCGTGCAGCCCGGCGGCCGCGATGGCACCCGGCCGTTCCAGGTCGACCAGCGTCAGGTCAGCGTCAGAACCGACCGTCAGCGCGCCCTTGCGCGGCCACAGTCCCCAGATCCGCGCGGGCATCTCCGACGTCGCGTGGACGAGCCGTTCCAGGCTGAGCTTGCCGGCCGCAACCTCGGTCAGCATCAAGGGCAGCATCGTCTCAACGCCTGGAATTCCCGCGGGCACGTCCCAGATCGAGTCGTGCCGCTTGTCCGACTCGAGGTGCGGGGCGTGGTCGCTGCCGAGCACGTCGACCCGCGCATCGGCCAGCGCCGCCAGCAGGCCCGACGCATGCGGCTCGCCGCGAATGGGCGGATTGACCTTGGCCAGCGGTCCGGCGCGGTCGTACACATCGGCGCCCAGCAGGCAGTGGTGCGGCGTGACCTCTGTCGTGACGTCCACGCCTCGCTCGACCCACGAACGGGCGGCGGCCAGACCTTCGAGTGAGCTGACGTGGGCGATGTGACCGCGGCCGCCGGTCTCGGCCACAACGCGGCAGGCGCGCTCGACCGCAGCCGCCTCCTGGTCTGGCGCGCGGGACTCAAGGTGGGCCGCAGCATCGTGCCGGTCAGCGAGCGAACGCGACAGAAGCTCGATTTGCCGCTCATCTTCGGCATGCATCGCAACGCGGATGCCGTCGGCCAAAAGGGCGCGTAGAGCCTCGTCACCGGGCGGGCCGAGCTGTCCCGTGGTCGGGCCCAGGAACGCCTTCAGGCCCACCACCAGGCCCGACCGGGCGAGTGCCAGCGCATCCGCCGGTCGGTCGAACAGGAGCCCGAAGACGCCGTAATCCACCAACGCGGTCGAACCCGCCAGCTCCAGCTTCGCGCGCGCCCGCTCGACGGTATCGGTGGGCGGCACCGTGTTGGGCATGTCGAGCACGGTCGTGACGCCACCGAACGCCGCGGCGCGAGTGCCGGTCAGCCAGTCCTCCTCGTGCTCCAGCCCGGGCGACCGGAAGTGCACGTGACCGTCAATCACGCCGGGCAGTGCGACGAGCCCGGACGCGTCAATCACCTCCTGCCCGTGCGGCGCGGCACTGCCCGGCGGCCCGATCGCCTCGAAGCGGCCGCCGCGCATGACGATGTCCACTGCTCGCCGTCCGGAGGGCGTGACGAGCATCGCGTTGCGCACGAGGAGGTCGGCAGGGTCGGTCACGGGCTGTCCCGCAAGGCTATGCCACGATGGGTGCCATGGACACGGCGCGCGCGGACCCGCAGCTCGGCTTCTACGGGCCTGGCTCCATGATGTGGCGCATCAACCGCGAGGCGGTGCTGCTCGGCGCCGGGCCCGCGGCGCTGCTGCTCCAGATCGCGCACCCCATGGTCGCCGAGGGCGTCGCGCACCACAGCACGTTCGCCCAGGATCCGTTCAAGCGGCTGCACGGCACGATCGCGACGACGATGGCGCTCGTCTTTGGCGATGGACGCGCAGCAGAGCGTGCCGTGCGCCGGTTGAATGGCGTTCACCGGGCGATCCGCGGCGACGCGGCCGATCCCCAGGCGCGCGCCCTGGCGGAAAGCTACCGGGCCATGGATCCAGAGCTGCTCCTGTGGGTCCAGGCCACGCTCATCGTCACCAGCGTCCAGGCGTACGGCCGATGGGTCCGTCCGCTCACTGACGACGGAGAAGGAGGACTTCTGGCAGGAAGCGCGGCGGGTGGGCGTGCGCCTCGGCATCTCGCTCGCGCTCTCGCCCGCCAATTGGCCCGCGCTGATGGCGTACTGGGACCGGATGCTTGCCGCCGACGGCCCGATTCACCCGACTCAAACGGCCCGCCGGCTGGCCCCGTTGATCCTCCGACCGCCGATTCCGCTGCTGCCCGGATCCGTGGTCGACCTGCTGGCCCTGCCCGGCCTGGCCCTGCTGCCGGCGCGTCTGCGCGACGAGTTCGGGATTGACTGGGGCGAGCGCCATGAGCGCGCGGCCCGCACGCTGGGATGGGGCGTCAGGGCGTGGGTTCGGACGGTGCCCGCCGGGCTCAGATCCATGCCCCACGCCAATCGTGCATTCGCCAGGGCGGCCCGACACGACCCCTGAGGTCATGGCGGACGGTGGGCCGGATCGCGCCGGTACAATCGCGCCCACCTTGTCCAGGAGTTCCCACTAGTGCCCGAACAGGACCTGTCCCGCCGCGCCGTGGTCACCGGCCTCGGCGCCGTGACGCCGATAGGCAACGACCATCCCACTTTTTGGCGCAACCTGGTCGCCGGCGTCAGCGGCGCGGGGCCGATCACGCTGTTCGACGCGAGCGACTTCGAGGTGCGCATCGCGGCGGAGGTCAAGGACTTCGACCCAGCCGTGGCCATGGATCGCAAGATGGCGCGCCGGATGAGCCGCTTCGTGCACTTCGCGATGGGCGCCGGCACTGAGGCCGTGCGTGACTCCGGGCTCGACTTCTCCGATTGGTCGCCTGAGCGCCGCGACCGGACTGCCGTGGCGGTCAACACCGGCGGCGGCGGCGTCGAGGCGATCACGGACGGCACCGCGATCCTCCATGAAAAGGGGCCGCGTTCAGTCAGCCCGTTTGCGTTCCCCGCCCTGTCGGCCTCGATGGGCGCATGTCAGCTGTCGATGGAGTACGGGCTGACCGGTCCAGTCATAACGCAGTCCGCCGCATGCGCGACCTCGGTCATCTGCTTCCTCGACGGGCTGCGCATGATCCAGCGCGGCGAGGTGGACGTGGTGCTGGCCGGCGGGACGGAGGCACCGCTGCTGCCGGTTGGCTTTGCCGCATTGGGCAACATGGGCGCGCTGTCAAAGCGCAACGACGAGCCGGCCCGTGCATCGCGCCCGTTCGACAAGAATCGCGACGGCTTCCTGTACGGCGAGGGCGCCGGCGTCGTGGTGCTCGAGTCAGCCGAGCATGCCCTCGCCCGTGGCGCCAGGATCCAGGCCGAGGTCATCGGCGCCGCGCTGACCGCCGACGCGTTCCACATCTCCGCCCCCGAGCCCACCGGCCGTGGAGCGCGCATGGCCATGACCAAGGCCATGCGGGACGCGGGCGTCGCTCCGGACGAGATCGACTACATCGCCGCGCACGGGACGAGCACCGCGCTGAACGATCTGACCGAGACGCGCGCGATCAAGGGCGCCTTTGGCGCGCATGCCCACAAGGTTCTGGTCAGCTCGACCAAGTCAATGGTCGGCCACACAATCGGCGCGGCGGGCGTGATCAACGCATTCGCCGCGATCGGCGCAATCCGCGAGGGCGTTGTCGCGCCCACGATCAACCTCGAGGAGCCCGACCTGCCCGAGCTTGACCTGGACTACGTCCCGCTCACGGCCCGCCAGGCGAAGGTCGACACGGCGATGATCAACGGCTTCGGCTTCGGCGGCCAGAACGCAGTGGCCATCTTCCGCCGCTTCGAGATCTGACCCCGACCCTCTCAGCGGCGCGCGATTGGGTGCCCCTCGTACGCCTCGAACATCGCCAGCAGGTCGGCTGGCACGCGCATCACCCGATTGCGCTGGAGGTCGAACATCACCTGCGTGGTCGCCCCGTCGGCCACTATCCGTTCCGCCGCCACGGCCGATGCTGCGGCGCGAATGACGTATTCGAGCCCGAATGAGGTTCGTCCCGACCAGCTGAACCGGCAGCCGACGAGCAGCGTCTCGCCGAAGAACGACGGCGCGCGATAGCTGATGCGGGCCTCCGCGACGACGAAGGTGTGCTTGCCGGCGCTCTCGCCGGTCCCGAACGGAATGCCCGCCACCCGGGCGTAATAGCCGGCCCGGGCAGCCTCGAAGTAGCTCAGGTACACGGCGTTGTTGACGTGGCCGAAGGCATCCGTGTCAACGAAGCGAACTTCGATCGGGTGCTCATAGGCAAAGTCGCCCTCGATCCTGACGCGACGCTCGCTCATTGCGCCATTGTCGCCCCGCGTACCGGCGCGGAGTCAGGCCGGCGCGGAGTCAGGCCGGCGCGGCGGCGGGTCGGAGATCGGGCGCCGGTGGGCGGGCGTCCAGGCGGCGCAGCCGGAGCGAGTTGGCGACCACGCTGACCGACGAGAGGGCCATCGCCGCCGCGGCAAGAATCGGGTCGAGCAGGATCCCGGTGAACGGATAGAGGACGCCCATCGCGACCGGGATTAGCACGACGTTGTAGGCAAACGCCCAGAACAGGTTCTGGCGGATGACCGTCATCGTCCTGCGCGACAGCGTCAGCGCCGCGGGCACCAGCCGCGTGTCGGCGCCGACGAGGGTCACGTCGGACGCCTCCATGGCCACGTCAGTGCCCGTACCGATGGCGACGCCAAGGTCGGCCCGGGCCAGGGCCGGAGCGTCGTTGATCCCGTCGCCGACCATGGCCACGCGGCGCCCGGCCGCCTGGAGGCGCTCGATCTGCGCCGCCTTGTCCGCGGGCAGGACCTGGGCGATGACATGGTCGGACGCGATGCCCACGCGGGCCGCAACGGCAAGCGCGACTCCACGCTGGTCGCCGCTCAACAGCCAGACCTCCACGCCTCGCGCGCGCAGCTCGGACACTGCCGGCTCCGCCTCCGGCCGCACGGGATCAGTGACGGAGATTAGGCCGGCCAGTACGCCGTCGACGGCCACCAGCGCCGGGGTCCTGCCGGCGGCCGATGCCGCGGCCAGCGCCATGTCCAGCGGAGTGATGTCAACAGATGCGTCCTCCAGCAGCCGCTGATTGCCGACCAGCACGCGGCGGCCGTCGACCGTGGCGTGGACGCCGTGGCCGGCGTCGGCGTGGAAGCCGACTGCCGGTGCGAGGCTCATGCCGTCACGCTTGGCGCGCTCCAGGATCGCCGCCCCGATGGGGTGCTCGCTGCCTGCCTCGGCCGCGGCGGCCATGGCCAGAACCTGTTCCTGCGTATGTCCGCCTGTCGCCAGAACTTCGACGACCTGGGGGCGACCGTGGGTCAGCGTGCCCGTCTTGTCGAACACGACCGTGTCAATCCGCTCGGCGGCCTGGAGCGCCTCGCCGCCGCGGATGAGCATGCCCGCCTCCGCGGCCCGGCCCGTGGCGACCATGATCGCCGTCGGTGTGGCCAGGCCCATGGCGCACGGACAGGCAATGATCAGGACGCTGATCGCGCTGACCAGCGCGTACGTCAGGCGCGGCTCGGGCCCGACCGCCAGCCAGGCCAGCGCGGTGAGCGCGGCAATGACCAGCACAGCCGGCACGAAGTAACCGGTGACCGCGTCGGCCAGGCGCTGCACAGGCGCCTTGGAGCCCTGCGCCTCCTCCACCAGGCGCATGATCTGGGCCAGCACGGTCTCGCGGCCAACGCGCGTCGCGCGCATGAGGAAGGTGCCCGACTGGTTGATCGTCGCGCCGATCACCTCGTCACCCACTCCCCTGGCGACCGGCATCGCCTCGCCCGTCAACATCGATTCGTCGACGTGCGACGAGCCGTCCTCGATGCGCCCGTCGACGGGCACCTTCTCGCCTGGCCGAACCCGGACGAGATCGCCGGCCTGGACGGCGTGGAGCGGAACGTCAACTTCGCTGCCGTCGCGCACGACGCGAGCGGAGCGCGGCTGCAGGCCGGCCAGGCGACGGACCGCGCCGGCCGTCGCCGATCGCGCGCGCATTTCCAGCCACCGCCCGCCAAGGACGAGGCCGATGATCACGGCCGCGCTGTCGAAGTAGGTCATGGGCTCAATCCCCGCGCCGGCGACCGCGGCCGGCCACAGGGTGATGGCCGCCGAGTACGCCCAGGCAGCGCTCGTGCCCAGGACGACGAGCGTGCTCATGTTCGCCGAGACGTGCCGTGCCGCCCGCCACGCGGATGTATAGAAGCGCCAGCCCAGTCCGAACTGCACGATCGTGGCCGGCAGCAGCAGGAACAGGTTCAGTTGCTCGAGCTCGAATGGCGGCGACGGCCAGAGCGTGAGCGCCATCATGGCCAGGCCCGCGATGAGCGCGGCGGCGGCCTCAACGCCCAGGCGGCGGACTTCGCGTGCTCGGCGCGCGGACTCCGCATCGTCTGCCGCCGCCAGCGCCGTGTCCTCGGCCTGCGCGTCCTCGGCCCTGACCGAGTATCCGGCGGCCTCGACCGCGCGGGTCAGCTCCGCCTCGTCCACGATCGAGGGATCGAAGCGCACGCGCGCCCGCTCCGTGGCCAGGTTGACGTTCGCCTCGGCAACGCCCTCCGTGCGGCGCAGGTGGCGCTCGACGCGGTTGACGCACGAGGCGCACGTCATGCCCTCTATGGGCAACGTGATCTCGGAGTCTGCGGGAGCGGACGGAGCGGGGGTCGGCATACTCCCCCCTAGTATAAGCACCGGCGCCTATCAGGCCGGTGGAGTGGCCTCAGTTCCGAGTGACGGGCCTGATCGGGTAGACACCCACGACGACGGCCACGAGCGGGTCCTGGCACAGCTCCAGGCCGATGTCGCCGTCGCGCGCGAGCGTGGCCACGAACTCCGCCTCACGCGCGGGCAGGCCCACGAAGACCGGACCCTGATCGTGCAGATGGACCACTGAAACATCGTCCGACTCGCCGTTCAACTCGAACCGGCGGCGAAGCTCGTGCATCGGAACGTATGGGCGCGACTTTATGAAGCGGCGCAGCTGGGCGGCCGTTGGGCCCTGGGAGGCCTCACCATTTTGGGCGGCCGGCGCGGCCGATTCATCGACGTTCATCACCACCTGGGGCGCCCTCTGTTCCGTGTTCCGCACCCCTGCCTGCGGCCGATGATACATCCGCCCCGGCAGGACTCTGCGCGGCCGTAGATCATTCTCCGCGGACCACGTACAGGTCGCGCGACGCCTGGTTGAGCTCGTCTGCGGCAGCGGCGGCACAGACCACGATGTCCTCTATCCGCGCGCCGTAGCGACCATCGAGGTAAATGCCCGGCTCGACGCTGAACGCATGGCCCTGGGCAAGAACCTCGTCGTTGCCGGCCACGATGTAAGGGTCCTCGTGCGTCTCGAGACCAATGCCGTGGCCCGTGCGGTGAATGAAATTGGAGCCGAACCCGGCATTCGTGATCAGCGCGCGCGTGGTGGCGTCGATCTGTGCGCAGGCAACACCCGGTCGAACCGCGGCCCTTCCAGCAGCCTGCGCCTCGTGCAACACGTCGTACAGGCGCGTGAACTGCTCATCCGGCCGGACATCTTCATCGCCCGTGACCCACAGCGTGCGCGTGATGTCAGAGGCGTAGCCCTCGAGCGTGCCGCCGATGTCGAGCACGATCGGCTCACCGGCCCTGATCAGGCGCTCGCCCGGCTCGTGGTGCGGCGACGCGGAATTGGGACCGCTGGCGACGATGGCAAATGCCGCCTCGTCGTGACCCTCCGCAACAAGGCGCTCGCGGACCTCGTGCGACACGTCCGATTCGGAACGGCCGACCAGCCGCCCACCGGCAATCTGGGCCACGACCCGATCAGCGGCATGGGCCGCGCTCCGGAGCAGCTCGATCTCTTCCGCGTCCTTGATCGCGCGCAGCGGACCAAGCACCGCCGACGCGAGCCCAAAGGCTGCATCCGGCACGACGGCCTGCAGGCGGAGAAGGAAGGTTGCCCACAGCCGATCCGACACGAGCAGCCCACCCAGCCGGCCCCACGCCCCGCCGAGGGCTCCCAGCTGGATCTCCGGCCGGCTCTTGGCCGCTCCCAGCAAGCCACCGACGACCTGGAACGGATCGTCCGTCTCCTCCCATGTCACCAGCTCGACGATGCCTGCCTGGGCCGCCGTGCAGCCCTGCGCCGCCGGCAGCTCCAGCCGGGGCACGACGAGCGTTGGCTTGCCGTTGGTGGTCACGACCAGCATCGTCAGCCGCTCGAGCATGTGGGCGGCGTAGCCGGTCAGCCACTGCAGGTCGGCGCCGACACCGACCAGCAACGCCGCGGCATCCTCGGCCGGCAGCTGTTCCTGTGCGCGCTGGATGCGATCGGCGTAGCGCGAGGCGGGGATAGAGCGCGTGCTCACGAAACGCCGATCAGCCGAGCGACGACCTGCGCGCCATCACGAAACATCTTGTTGTACGAGAAGACGCGCTGGGCGCCAGCGGCCAGCGCACGTCGGCGAAGCTCGACATCCTCGTGCTGGCCGACGGCCAGGACGGGCCCACCGGCATTCGCCGCGGTCCGCACCGCCTCCACGCCGTCATAGCGGCGCCCGCCCAAATCGACGATCACCGCCGCTGTATCAGGCGCGGCCAACCCGGCGGCCAGCTCCTGCGCGTCGCGAGCGATCTTGCCCTGGACGCCGGCGCGATCTGCCGCGGCCACCAGGCGCGAGGCCCAGATCAGGTCGTCGGCCACTACGAGCACCGTTCGCGAGTCCATGTCGGGCAGTCTAATTAGTCTGCGCCGATGGACCGCGAGCGAGCCCTGGGCATTGCGCTGATCGTCGTCTCCGCTTGCGGGTTCGGCTCGGGCGCCCTGCTGGCCAAGCCGATCTATGCCGCCGGCGTGGATTGGATGACCCTGCTCGCCTGGCGCTTCCTCTTCGCCGCGCTGCTCTCGTGGGGCTGGCTGCTGCTCTGGCCGGCGCAGCGCCGCGTCGTGCGCAGCCTTTCGCGCCGACGCGTGCTCGTGCTTGTCCTGCTGGGCGTCTTCTACATCGGCAACAGCGGCACGTATTTCGCCGCGCTCGAAACGGTCTCGGCCTCGCTCGCGGCGCTCATCGTCTACCTCTTCCCGGCGATCGTGGCCGTGCTTTCGATTCGATTCGCACGTCGCCTGGAGGGGCGCCGCCCGTGGTTCGCGCTGGGCCTCGCCACGGCCGGAGTGGCACTCGCGGTGGGCGGCATTGACCCGAATACGGCACCGCCGCTGCTCGGCCTGCTGCTCGTGCTCGTGTCGCCGCTCATCTATGCGGTGTGGATCATCCTCGCCGCCCGATTGAGCGGCGAGCGTCCAGCTGGCCGGCGGGGCGAGCCGGCCGCGGTCGTGCCGCCCTACGACACGGAGGCGGTCGCCGGCCGGGACCGGGCCGATGCGGCGCCCGCGGCGGCGATCATGCTCAGCGCCACCGCCGCCGCGTGGTGGATCGCGGCCCTGGCCACTGGTCGCCCTGTGCTGCCGCACCAGATCCCGGGTGACGCGTGGTGGGCGCTGTTCGCGCTGGGACTCGTGGCCACGGCGCTGGCCCTGCAGGCGTTCTACGCTGGGACGCGGCGGATTGGCGCCGCACAGGCCTCGCTGGTCAGCACTGTCGAGCCGATCTACACGATCGCGCTCGCGGCGTTGCTGTTTGGCGAGACACTGGCGCCCATCCAGCTCGCCGGCGGTGCGCTGGTCATCATCGGCGTGCTGCTGTCACAGACATCGCGCACTGGAGGCAAAGCTTGAGGCTGGCGTCCCTGGGAGCCGCGGGGGAACTCGCGCTCGTCATGAATGATCGCGTGGTCGCATGCTCGGAACTGGGCCAGCGCGTACCGAAGACGATGGCCGAGCTGCTCGCCGATTGGTCGCCCGGAATCGACGCGCTGCGCGTGGCATCCGGGCATCTGGCGTTGGATGCGGGCATCGCCCTGGCAGATGCACAGCTCATGGCGCCGGTTCCGCGCCCGGGCAAGATCCTCGCCGCGGGAGTGAACTACCGCAGCCACGGCGACGAGCAGAACCGCGAGCCGCCCGATCATCCGGTGCTCTTCGCCAAGATGCCCACGTCCGTGGTCGGCCCCGGCGCCGAGGTTCGCTGGTCGCCGCAGCTGACGCAGGGCGTCGATTTCGAGGCCGAGCTGGCCGTCGTGATCGGCCGCACCTGCCGCCGCGTGGACGAATTGGTCGCGCTCGACTACGTCGCCGGCTACACCTGCCTGAATGACGTCAGCGCACGTGACCTGCAGTACGCGGACAAGCAGTTCGTGCGCGGCAAGTCGCTCGACACGTTCTGTCCCATGGGTCCGTGGCTGGTGACGGCCGACGAGATCCCCGACCCGCAGTCGTTGCGCGTGCGCGGCCTGCGCAACGGGACGGTGATGCAGGACGCCACGACGGCCGAGATGATCTTCGGCGTGGCGGAGCTGATCAGCTTCTGTTCACAGGCGATGACACTGGAGCCGGGCGACGTGATCGCCACCGGCACTCCGGCCGGCGTGGGCTGGTTCCGCGAGCCCAAGGTGCTGCTCGGCGACGGCGACGAGGTGGTCGTCGAGATCGAGCACATCGGGCGGCTGGTGAACCGCTGCCGCGAAGAGGATGGCTGAGACGGGCATGACCGGCGACACGGATAGAAGGGCGGCGCTGACGCTGCTCGTGGTTGACGACGAGCCGGCGTGGGTCGGCGCGCTGGGCGCGGTGCTGGGCAAGGCGGGCCACCGCATCGTGGCCGCCTATGACGGCGAAGAGGCGCTCCGTCGCTTCCGCTCCGAACACGTCGACGCGGTGCTGCTCGACCTGGCCATGCCGGGTTTGGACGGCGCCGAGGTGTGCCGCCAGATGCGCGCCGCATCGAACGTGCCCATCCTGATCGTTTCCGGCGAGCGCGACCGCGCCGTGCCCGCCGAGCTGCTCGACCTGGGCGCAGACGACTACGTCCGAAAGGGCACACCATCAACCGAGCTGCTGGCCCGAATCAGGGCCGTGGTCCGCCGGCGCGGCGGGTCCGCGGGCACTGCCCAGCCGCCCGGTGCTGGATCCGCGTGGCGGTTGGACCTGCCGCGCCACGAGATCAGCTGGCAGGGCCGGGTCGTGCCCGCCACGGCGATCGAGTTCCGCCTGCTGGCGCTTCTCGTCCAGCGCCTGGCCGAAGTGGTGCCTCATGCCGAGCTGCTCGGCGCGGGCTGGCCCGACGTGCCTGACCCGGACCCGCTGTGGTTGAAGCCGCACCTCGCCCGGCTACGCGACAAGCTGCGCGAGATCGGCGCGCCGGCGCCGGCCGCGGTGCGCGCAGTGGGCTATCGGGTGACCGGATAACCGCGGCGGACGGACAGCATCACGCTGATGCGCTGGGCGGGCCCGTCGTCGGCTGCATGCGGCGTTTCGCGAAGGCGCCGAGCAGCAGGTAACCCACGAACAGGAACAGGCCGAGCACGAAAGTGCCGGCCCACAACGCCTCTGAGCCAAGTCGGCCGTAGATGAAGCCGCCCAGCGCGGGGCCGATGAAGAAGGCCAGGCCCCAGGCCGAGCCGAAGATGCCCTGGTACAGCCCGCGCATGTCGGGTGGCGACATCTCGCTCACGATGACCGGTGCGATCGCCGCGCCCACGATCTCGCCCACGGTCCATATGACCACTGTCAGCGCATAGAGCGGCAAGGTGTCGGCCAGCTCGGTCAGCCCGAAACCCACGCCGACCAGCACGGCGGCGATGGCCATGCCCAGGAAGCGCGGCATGCGCTCCACGTATCGAACGGCCTGGAGCGTGATGAGCACGATCAACGCGCCGTTGACCGCAATCGCCAGGCCGTAGTCGCTGGGCGGCAGCCCGCTGTCGGCCATGGCCACCGGCAGCGTCACGTTGCTTTGCGCGTAGATCATGCCGAACATGAGCGCGAAGAGGGCGAAAACGAGGAGCATCGGCTCGCGCGCCACCTGGCCGGCGCGCGAGTGCGGGCGTGGCGCTACATCGACCGTCGCCCGAGCTGGCCGCGTCTCGGGAATGCGGCGCAGGACGATGATGCCGAACACCGCAGTCGTGATCGCGTCGCCCACGAAGAGCAGGAAGAAGTCGATGTTGGCCATCAGCCCGGCAGCGATCGGGGCCAGCGCGGCGCCGAGGTTGATCGCCCAGTAGATGTAGCCGAAGGCGCGCGTGCGCTTCTCGGGCGGCACCAGGTCGACCACTGCGGCGCTCATCGCCGGGCGGTACAGGTCCATGAAGAAGCCGAGCGCGAACATTGCGACCACGATCACCCACGTCTCGCGCGCGACGCCGAGGGTGAGCATCGCCACTGGCGCGATGAAGAAGCTGAGCAGCATCACCGGCCGGCGTCCGAAGCGGTCGGCCAGCTCGCCCCCGGACAACTGCGAGAAGAACGAGCCGGCGCCCAGGACGGAAACCATCAGCGCCGCCTCTGCCGGGCCGATGCCCAGGCGGCCGGTCAGGTACAGCATCAGGAACGGCACGGCGAACCCGCCCAGCCGGTTGACGACCGTGCCCAGCCACAGGAACCAGAACTGCGGCGGCAGATCGCGGCCGTAGAACGAGAGGCGCGAGAACGTCCGGTCGATCAGATGCGCGACGATATCAAGGGCGCGGCCGGCAGGCTCGCAACCTTCCCGTCACCCAAGGGACACCGCCGCGCCGCTGACCGCCGGGCCGGGCGCAACTAGGCTGCGAGCATGAGTGAATCGTCGGTCACAAGCTTCCTCCCCCCGCGCGACGCGGTGGGGCCGGTCACATGCTCGGTGTGTGGCTGCCGCCTGGTCGCGCTGACTGGCCCGGACGATGGCGCGTATCGCCACTTCCCGTCGCTGAAGGCGGGCCACGATGCGCGCGGCTGCCGGCCGCGCTGCGTTGATGAGATGCACGGCCAAGACGGCCGCGTGCTGCTTCCCGCGGCATTCACGGAGGGCTCCGCGGAGCTCGACTCCGCCGCCGCCTGACTCGGGCCGCGTCCTGTGCTCGAGATTGTTTTCGTCGTCTTCACCTTCGCGTGCACCCTCGCGTTCGTCCAGTGGTGGAACGGACCCGAGATTCCGCGCTGACCGGCCCCTCCGGCTAACGCCCGACTAGCGCACTGCGGGCAATTCCAGCACGAACTGGCTGCCGCGCGGAGCTCGATCCTCGACGCGCAGCTCGCCGCCCATCGACCGGGCCAGGTGTCGCGCGGCGAACAGTCCGATGCCTGCACCGCGCGGTGAATCGTCCAGGCGCACGAACGGCTCGAAGATCCGCTCGCGCCAGGCGGCCGGAATGCCCGGTCCGTCATCGGTGATGGCGAGGTAGGCGCGATCGTCCTTGCGCCACCCGTACAGGTCGATCGTGCCGTCCGCCGGAGCGTACTTGGAGGCGTTCTCGAGCAGGTAGCCGAGCAGCCGGCGGAGCAGCTCGGCTGACGCCGTGGCCATCAGCGGCCGATCAACGAACTCCACCGCCAACCGGTGGCGGCGGAAGATCGGCGCGAGCTCGCGCGCGGTCTCATCGACGATCTCCGCGACGTCGAGGGCAACGACCGGACCCGCGTCCGACTGGAGCACGCGCAGGCTGGCCAGGATGGAGTCGACCGTCTGGTCCAACCGATCAACCTGGGCCAGCGCCTGGCGCTCCCAATCGGTGGCGTCGATCGCCTCCGGGTCAGAGGCGTCGCGTCGGCGCGCGGCAGCGCCGAGCAGCTCCAGGTAGGCGCGCACCACGGCGAGCGGCGTACGCAGCGCGTGAGTTACCACGGCAATCAGGTGCGCGCGCGCCTCGTCGATCGCGCGCAGGCTTTCGACCTGTGCCTCCGCCTCCTGCTGGAGCCGGTTGCGCTCGACGATGCCGGCCAGCAGCCCGGCAAGCGCCTCGAGGAAGCTGACATCCTCCTTGGTGAAGGTCCGCTTCCGCTCCGTCTGGACGTTGAGCACGCCGATCACCTGGTCGTTCCAGATCAGCGGCACGGAGCACATCGAGGTGTACTGCGGCTTGTCCACGCCGCGGATGTAGTGGAAGCGCTTGTCGCTCTTGACGTCCGGGCTGGTGATCGGCTTGCCCGACTTTGCGACGCTGCCCGTGATGCCCACGCCCAGCGCCAGCCGGGCAGTTCCGACCTGCTCGGGATCGAGTCCGTTGGTCGCGGCCAGAGTCACCCCGGTCCCATCTCGGTCCATCAGGTAGAGCGAGCACACTTCGGCGTCCGCCGCGGCCGTGGCGCGGTCCACGATCGTGCCCATCAGCTCGTCCCACGTACGCGCCGAGCCGACGAGGCGCGCAACCTCGGCCAGGAACTCCAGCTCCTCCAGCCGGCGCGGATGCCCGGCATGATCCCCGTCGCGCATTCCGAGCCTGACCGCCATGGGGGTACGATAGCCAGACTAAGGACAGGGAGGCCTCTTCATGACCGAGACCCTCACCCGCGCGGCGCAGAACCAGGCCGGCGCGATCATCAACAAGGACGCCTACGCGGAGGCGCAGGACTTCCTGCCGCTCAAGGGCATTGACCACGTCGAGTTCTGGGTCGGCAACGCGCGCCAGGCGTCCGCCTACTACCGGACAATGTGGGGATTCACCCCGACAGCGTTCTCCGGGCTGGAGACCAAGGTCCGCGATCGGGCTTCGTATGTCATCGAGCAGAACGACATCCGCTTCGTGCTCACCGCGCCACTTACGCCGGATGGCGAGATCGCCGAGCACGTCCATCGTCATGGCGACGGCGTGAGGGATATCGCCTTTGCCGTTGATGACGTCGAGTCGGCGTGGCGCGAGACGACCAAGCGCGGCGCGGTCAGCGTCATGGAGCCAACCGAGATCGACGGCGGCGAGGACGGTGTCCTGCGCCGGTCTGCCGTGCGCACGTACGGCGACGTAATCCATTCATTCATCGACCGCAACGACTACCACGGTGCGTTCGCGCCGGGCTATCGCAAGGTCAAGAACCCGGCGCGTGCCGCCCAGGGCCTGTCGCTGCTGGAGGTCGACCACTGCGTGGGCAACGTCTCGCTCGGCGAGATGAACAAGTTCGTCGAGTACTACCGCGACGTGTTCGGCTTCAGCCAGCTCATCCACTACGACGACAAGGTCATCCATACCGACTATTCGGCGCTCATGAGCAAGGTCATGACCAACGGCAACGGCAGGATCAAGTTCCCGATCAACGAGCCCGCGACAGGCAAGAAGAAGAGCCAGATCCAGGAGTATCTCGACTGGTACCTCTCATCGGGCTGCCAGCACATCGCCCTGCGCACAGAAGACATCGTGGGCACCGTCCGCCAGCTGCGTGAGAACGGTGTCGAGTTCCTGGGCATGCCGCACGAGTACTACGCGGCGCTGCCGGAGCGGGTCGGCGACGTTGGCGTGCCGATCGACACGCTCGAAGAGCTGGGCATCGAGGCCGACCGGGACGAGGAGGGCTACCTGCTCCAGATCTTCACCCGCCCGGTCCAGGATCGGCCGACCTTCTTCTTCGAGATCATCGAGCGCCACGGCTCACGCGGCTTTGGGGTAGGCAACTTCAAGGCACTGTTCGAGGCGATCGAGCGCGAGCAGGCCCTGCGCGGCAACCTCTAGCGACTTCGGGCTGGACACCAGCCGCGACATGAATCCCGGTTAAGAAATCGCAGATTTCCGGCGCGGCGCGGCCCGCTGGAGGAAACTGGGCGCTCGGGGTGTCGTGTCCCCGGCTCGCAATTGGAGAATGACATGCGCAGGACCTTGATCGGCCTTACCGTGCTCGCCTTTCTGGCGGTTGCGTGCGGTTCTACGGCCTCTCTGCCCTCGGCCACGCCGGGAGCCGGCACTCCGGCAGCCAGCGGAACGCCCGCCTCCAGCCCGGTCGGCGGAGGCACTACCGTCGAGCTGGCCTCAAGCGAGCTGGGCGAGATTCTCGTCGATGGCGACGGGCTGACCCTGTACGGGTTCGTGCCCGACCAGGCCGCCGGCGGAACGCCCACCTGCTACGACGCATGCGCCCAGAACTGGCCGGCGCTGGAGGCAGACGACTCGTTCAGCGTTGGAGATGGCCTCGACTCGGCCGGCTTCAGCGTGGTCGAGCGGACGGACGGCTCCAGCCAGCTGGTGGTCGGCGATTACCCGCTCTACTACTTCGCCAATGACACCGCCGCGGGCGACACCAATGGACAGGGCGTGGGCGGCAGCTGGTTCGTCGTTGGCGCCGACGGCGAGCTCATCCAATAGGCCCGGTTGATCAGCACCAAAGAGCCGTAGCGAGCGCTGACCGCCACTAATATCAATCGGCCGTGAACAGGGGGACGGGCGCAGCCTCACGAATCGCGCTGCTGTGGGCGGCGCTTGTTGTGCTCGCCCCGGCCCCGGTGGCCACGGCGGCGCAGCCGGTGGCCACTCCGCCCAAGGTGGAGTTCCTGGTCCCGGGCACCGTCGACGGCAGCGCGCTTCCACTCCGAGTCTCGTGGCCGGCGGCCACGGCCAACGGGTCCGCCATCCACCGGTACACGCTCGAGCAGAGCGTTGACAGTGGCCCGTGGACCGCGGTCACGCTCGCTTCGCGCCTGACCCGCGTCAGAACGGTCAAGCTGGCGGCGTGGCAGGTGATCACGTTCCGAGTTCAGGCTGAAGACAAGGCGGGCAACGTCAGCGACTGGGCGCAATCCCAGCCGGTGTGGCTCTCCACGGCACACGAGAACGACCCGCTGCTGATGTTGAGCCCGGGCTGGACGCTCGTTGCCGACCCGAAGTCGTTCGGCGGCGGACGAGCGAGCAGCATGGATGGCGGCGCAACTGCCACGCATAAGTTCGTGGGCCGCGAAGTTGCCTGGATCGCCATGCGCGGCGCCCAGCGCGGCGAGGCGGATATCTACCTTGACGGTGCCCTCGTCAAGACGATCGACCTGTTCAAGTCCACGACCGGTCGGCGACGGGTCGTGTTCAGCGCGCGCTGGCCGACTGACGGCGAGCACACGCTGGCGATCGTCAACCGCGCCACGCCGGGACGGCCCACGATCGATCTGGATGCGATCGCGGTCATCAGCGCCCCGACCACGCAGACCATGGTCGGCACGGGCGATATCGCCGTCTGTGGCGAAGACCGCCTGGCCGACGAAGCCACGGCGGCCGTGGCCGCAGGAGTGGAGGGCATCGTCTTCACCCTGGGCGACAACGTGTACCCGCAAGGTGACGCCGAGCACTACGCCAACTGCTACGAGCCGGGCTGGGGCGCAATCAAGGACCGGACGCGGCCGGTGCCGGGCAACCATGACTACCAGGGGAACCCGGGTGGTGCGCCCTACTTCGCCTACTTCGGCGCCAACGCCGGTGATCCAGCTCTGGGCTACTACCGCTTCCAGGCCGGCACGTGGCGCATCTACGCGCTCAACAGCGAGTGTGCCCAGGTTGGCGGCTGCGTAGCAGGTTCCGCGCAGTACGAGTGGCTGGCCGCGGACCTGGCCGCCGAGCCGCATCGCTGTGTTGCCGCCCTGTGGCACAGGCCACGCTTCAGCACCGGCCCGCACGGGGATCGCCCGGGCATGGCCGACATGTACCGCCTGCTGCACCAACATGGCGCCGAGATGATCCTGTCCGGGCACGACCACAGCTATCAGCGCTTTGCGCCGTCGGACGCGGACGGCGTCGCGGATCCACTGACCGGCACCAGGCAGTTCGTCGTGGGCACTGGCGGAGTTGGGCTCTACGCATTCAAGTTCGAGAGCGCGCTTATTGAGGTGCGCGACAGCGCTTCGCACGGCGTGCTGCGCCTGGACCTCGCGCCCGGCTCGTACTCGTGGGAGTTCCTGCCTGTGCCCGGCGCGACCTTCACGGACAGCGGCACGGAGGCGTGCCACTAGACTCCAGCCCGCATGAAGATCGCCAACGCGCGCGAGCGCAACGCCCCAGCGGGCGCGCCCTATCGCCTTTTTGCTGCGCTGGACCCAGGCCCGGAGACGTGGCTCGACCTGGAAGTGGCGCGTCGGCGCCGCATACGGCGCGACGAGCGGTTGGCCCACAACAGCATCCTCTTTAGACAGCCCATCGGGACGCTTGATGATCACCTGGCGCGCGGCTTGCGCGTGGCAGCCCTGGGCGACCTGGTAGATGGCTTCGCGGCCGTCGATGAAGGAGATGACGCGGTCCACCGGACGACCGATCTGGCCTTTGGGTCACCCATCCTGCGCCCGGCGAGCCTGCGCGACTTCTATGCCTTCGAGCGCCACGTGGGGACCATGTGGTCGCGCCGCGGCCAGGAGATACCGGAGGCGTGGTACCGGCTGCCGATCTTCTACTTCAGCAACGTGTCCGAGGTCCGCGGCGACGGCGATCCGGTATGGACGCCGCGCGACTCCAGCGAGCTCGACTATGAGCTCGAGATTGCCGCACTGCTCGACACGCCGGTGCACGACGTGTCCGCCGAGCGCGGCGAGGAGGCGATCGGCGGCTTCATGGTCATGAACGACTGGTCGGCGCGCGACCTGCAACGCGAGGAGACGACGGTTCGCCTTGGCCCGGCCAAGGGCAAGGACTTCGCCACCACGCTTGGGCCTTGGCTGGTGACACCGGACGAGCTCGCCGATGCCCGCTCGGCCAATGGCTACGCGCTGACCGCGACGGCCGAGGTCAACGGCACGGAGCTTTCGCGCGGAACATGGGCGGACATCCAGTTCTCGTTCGGCGCGATGATCGAGCGCGCCTCGGCCGACGTGCGGCTGCTTGCCGGCGACGTGCTGGGATCGGGAACGGTCGGCACCGGCTGTTTGCTCGAGATCCGCGAGGACTCCGGTTTCGGGCGCTATCTCCTGCCCGGCGACAACGTCACACTGCGCGTGGAGCGCCTGGGTGCGCTATCGAGCCCGGTGATAGATCGACCCACGCGCTGAAGCGCCACCACCAGCTTCAACTTACGGCTGCCTCGGGCCGCAGCCTAGAATGGCCGCCGTGTTCTACGTAGCGCGCGGCAACGTTCCCCACAAGCGCCACACTCAGCATCGCGCGCCCGACGGGTCGCTCTACGCCGAGGAGCTGTTCGGCATGGAGGGCTTCACCGGGCGATCGTCGCTGCTCTACCACCTCGTGCCGCCGACGCGCACGCACAAGGTCGAGAAGCTCCGTGATCTGCGGCCACAGGCGGTCGACGATGGCATCCAGAAGCACCGGCTGGTCAAGACGGGCGCGGTCGGCGGACGCGGCAACATCATCGACGGGCGCGTGCCGCTCTTCTTCAACAGCGACGTCCTGATGGGCGTGGTGCGGCCGGTGGAGCCGCTCCCGGACAACACGTTCTATCGCAACGGCGAGGCGGACGAGATGCTCTTCGTGCACGAGGGCAGCGGCACGTTCGAGAGCAACTTCGGGCCGATGCGCTACGCCAAGGGCGACTACATCGTCATCCCCATCGGCACGACGTGGCGGCTGGCCCAGGACGACGGCTCCGACCACCGCATCCTGTACGTCGAGTCGCCGACTGAGATCGTGCCGCCCAAGCGCTACCGCAATGACTGGGGCCAGCTGCTGGAGCACTCGCCCTACAGCCAGCGCGACATCCGCGTGCCGGAGGAAGCACCGGCGCGCGACGAGCCGGGCGACTACGTCATCTGGGTCCGCGTTCGCGGCCGGATCACGGCCTACCACTATCACCACCATCCGTTCGACGTGGTGGGCTGGGACGGCTACCTGTTCCCGTACATCTTCAACATCGGTGACTTCGAGCCGATCACCGGGCGCGTCCACCAGCCGCCGCCGGTACACCAGACGTTCGCCGGCCGGAATTACGTCGTGTGCTCGTTCGTGCCGCGCAAGTTCGACTACCACCCGCTCGCCATCCCTGCGCCGTACAACCACTCGAACATCAACAGCGACGAGGTCATCTACTACGTAGCAGGCAACTTCATGAGCCGGCGCGGCGTTGAGATCTCCTCGTTCACGCTTCATCCGGCGGGCATTCCCCACGGGCCGCACCCGGGCACGGTCGAGGCGTCGATCGGCAAGGAGGCGACGGAAGAGCTGGCGGTCATGGTCGACACGTTCCATCCGCTGAACATGACTCCCGAGGCCGCCGGCCTGGAGGACGACTCGTACGCGTACTCGTGGCTGCCACCGGAGAATCCGGAAGAGCAGGCCCAGGCGCTCTCGGAGCGCGGCCCAGAAGCCTTCCCCGACTGATGGATCCACTTACCGGGCCTGACACAACTGCGCGGCTCGAAGCGGTTGAGCGGCGCCTTGGAGTGCACGCCCACGCCGCGACGCCGGACGGCCTGACGGAGGCAGACCCTGATACGCCCGAGGAACGGTGGGAGGCCGGCCAGGTGTGGGCCCACATCGCCGAGTTCGTGCCCTACTGGCACGCAGAGCTGCAGACAGTCATCGCCGAGTATGCCGGCGAGCCGGTGCCGTTCGGTCGCACGAAGACGGACCCAGGCCGCATTGCCGCGATCGAGGTGGGCCGCCACGACCCGGTGACCGACAGCTTCGAGCGGACGCGCGAGGCTGTCGCTGAATTGCGTCGCTATCTCGCCGGGCTGACCAGCGCCGAATGGAATGCTGTCGGCCGGCATCCCACGCGGGGCGAGATGGACGTGGAGGCGATCGTCGAGCGCTTCGTGGCCGTCCATCTCGAGGAGCACGCCGACCAGCTGGACGGTCTCGCTGCGCTGGAGCAGACGGAGGAGAGCTGATCAGGGTCTTCGTCGAGTCGGGCGCGATCGAGGATCGAACCGGCGCCTAGCTCTTGTCTGCGCCGCGCCCTTCGCGCAGGACCGTGCCCAGGATGAACAGCACGTTCTGCGGGCGCTCGGCCAGGCGGCGCATGTAGTACGGGTACCACTCGGTGCCGTAGGGCACGTAGACACGCACGGTCTGGCCCATCGCTACGAGCCGCTCCTGCAGGTCGCGCCGTATCCCGTACAGCATCTGGAACTCGTAGCGACTGGGCGGGATCGAGTTGCGCTCGGCAAACTCGAGCGCGTGCTCGATGATCCGGTCGTCGTGCGTCGCGAGTGCCGGATAGCGTCCCTCGAGCAGCAGCCGTTCAGTCAGCCGGAGATAGCTGTCGTCGACCTCCTCGCGCGTCACGAAGGCGACCGATGCGGGCTCGTCGTAGGCCCCCTTGCATAGCCGGACGCGTGTCTGGTCAACGTTGAGCGCCTCGATGTCGGCGGCTGAGCGCCGCAGGTAGGACTGGATGACCGCGCCGACCTCCGGGTAACGCCCGTGCAGCTCGCGCACGATGTCCAGCGTCACCTGCGTCCGGGTGTGGTCCTCCATGTCGATGCGCACGAAGGCGCCGACCTCGGCCGCGCGATCGACTATGCGCCCCACGTTCTCCTCACACAGGCCACGGTCGATGTCGAGGCCCATCTGGGTCAGCTTGACCGACACGTTCCCCTCGAGGCCACGCTCGGCCAGCGCATCGAGAGTGTGTATGTAGCGCTCCGCGGCGGCTATGGCCGCTGCGCGCGAATCGACCGATTCCCCGAACACGTCAACGGTCCAGCGGATGCCCTGCTCGCGCAACCGCTCGAGGACCTGCAGGGCTGCCGGCAGGTCGTCGCCGGCCACGAATCGGCGGACCATCGAGCGCGTCAGCGGGATCGCAGTCGCGACGCGGGCCAGGGCACGCCGGCGCGAGGCCCACAGGAAGAAGCCGCGCGACAGCTTCGCCGGCAGGCTGCGCAGACTGGGCCGAGCGGCACGCGCCTGCGCCTCAGCTTCTCGGCGGCGCGCAATCTCTGCCGCGATCGTTTGCGCGGGCACGACCCCACCCATGCCGCCTTCCGGCTGCGCGTAGAGCCGGCAGCCCAGGTTGATCGGCAGGCCGGCTGGAACGGGGACCACGTCGCGACCGTCGAGGCGGATGGTGGGCGAGCCGTGAAAGCCAAGCCCGGCGGCCTCATCCAGGCTGTTGACGTAGATCCGGTCGATCTCCGCCGACCAGTCCAGCTCCGCGAGCGACGCGCGCAGCACGTCCGTCGCCCGGTCGACATGCGGGCAGTCGGGCGTGGCCAGGACTTCGACGCGCATCAGGCTGCCCCCGGATTGGCGGTCACGTGCCGGACAGGCAGCCGGCCACCTCCTCTGGCAGGCCGGGAAAGCCGCCGTCGCCCGCGCCGGTCACGAAGTCATATGGAATGCCCGACCACTGGCCGGGCAGGCCCAGGTACGTCGTTGGCGGGCCTTCGCCTATGAAGCCTGTCCAGTCCGGAGACTGGTAGCCGCTGCTGGCGTACGGGGCCACCGCGGAGATGCCGGCGATCTGCTCGGTTCGCCGCTCAAGCAGGAAGCGGCCGCGGAAGTTTGGATCGCTGACCAGCGCACCGCTCACGTACCAGCGCTCGACAGAAGGGTATTGCGGCTCCACGTTGGGCAGCTCCGGCCCGGTGAAGTAGCGCATCTCCTGGACGGTCCAGCCGCCTTCCACGGAAAGGTGCCCGGACAGGATGGCGAGGCCGGTCTCATGTGCCGGCGAGCCCGGGGCCGGGGCGCTCCAGCCGTTGACGCAGCCGGCGCCGGGGCTGCCCGCGACGGGCGTCGAGCCAGGGCTCGCGGGAGCCGTGCTCGTGGGGCCATCCGTGGGCGAAATAGTCGGCGTGGGTGCGGTCGGCTCAGGCGTGTCGCGTGGCGTCCGCGTAGCAGCCGGCGAAGGCGGGAAGGCAATCGGCGTGCCGCTCGCCCGCGGCGGGAGCGTCGTGACGGCGATCGGTTCCTGGTAGCACGCCGATGCGGCCAGCAAGAGCAGCACAGAAGCAATGAGAACGCGCCATCCCATGCTCCGATGATAGGTCCGCAGCGTGCTATACAACCTGCTGTGCCGGACGAGCTGACCGAGAGCACACGGGATTACGTCCGAGCCGCGGGCGGCGGGCTCATCCTGGGCCTGCCGCTCCTGTTCACGATGGAGGTCTGGACGCACGGATCGGCCCTGCCTGCATGGAAGATCCTGCTGCTGCTCGGGGTCGCTTTCGTGATCGTCGTGGGCTACAACACCATTGCCGGATTTCGGCGCGAAAGGTCAGCGATCGAGCTGCTCGCCGATTCGGTCTCCGCACTCGGCATCGGCATCGCGCTCGCCTTCGTCGCCCTGGTCGTGCTCGGCCGGATCGACAGCTCGACCGACGTGCGCGACGCGGCCGGGCAGGTCGCCCTGGAGGCCATCCCGATCTCATTCGGTGCCTCGCTCGCGGCGGCCCAGCTGGGCGACGAGCAGCGCGGCAAGCGGAGCCGTGGGCCCGCTCGCGCGGCTGTTCGTGGCTGCCGGCGGCGCGCTGTTCTTCGCGCTTAACGTGGCGCCCACCCAGGAGCCCATGATGCTGGGCATCGAGGCTTCACCATGGTTGCTCGCTCTGGCCGTAGCCGTTTCGCTGGTCGTCACCTTCGCACTGGTCTACTACGCCGAGTTCGGTGGCCGAGCGCGGTCGGGAGCAGGGATCCTGGAGCATCCCTGGTCGGAAACGGTCGCCGCGTACGCGATCAGCCTGGGCGTGGCGCTGTTGCTGCTGTGGTCGTTCGGCCAGACCGACGGCGTCGGCTTCCAGGCGATCGTCGGCATGACCGTAATGCTCGGAGTCGTGGCATCGGTCGGTGCGGCCGTGGCGCGCCTGCTCGTCGGCGGCCACCCTGAGGCTGAGGGCGCATGAAACGCAACGTCGTCGAGTGGGCCGTGCTCGGCACGAGCATCATCGCCATCGTGCTCGTCGTTGCCATGCTCGCCCTCGACGGTCTGTCCGAGGAGCGCCCGGCCGATCCGCGCGTTGACGTACTCGTCGACGAAGCGCGCTCCGGCGCCGCTGGCTGGATCGTGCCCGCCACGGTGGTCAACCAGGGCGATGCCGCCGCGGAGGCGGTCCTGATCGAGGCAGCGGCCGGCGTCGGCGGGACGCAGGAGGTGAGCGAGGTCACGGTCGACTTCCTGCCTGCCGGATCGCGGGTCGACGTCTCCTTCGCCTTCAGCGCTCAGCCAGAGACAGAGATCTCCATCAGGCTGGTGAGCTTCCGCTCGCCCTAATCCTGTTTGTCCGTCTCGCTTTCCAGGTTGCGACCCAGCTCCTCGGTACGCCGGTAGGCCGCCCAGACCGCTTCCGAGAGGACCGTCCTGAGCCGGCCCGATTCCAGCTCGTGCAGCGCGGCGGCGCTGGTGCCGCCGGGCGAGGTGACCATGTTGCGTAGCTGGGCGGGGTGCATGCCACTCGACTTGGCGAACAGGGTGCTGCCTTCGAGCGTCTCGATGACCAGGTCGTGCGCGACGTGGCGCGGGAAGCCCAGGTGGACGGCCGCGTCGATCAGCGCCTCCATGACCAGGAAGACGTAGGTCGGTCCGGTGCCACTCACGGCCGTGGCCATGCCGACCAGCTTCTCATCATCCACCTGCAGCTCGGCGCCCAGGCTGGCCATCAGGACGCGCGCCTGCTCGCGCTGTGAGTCGCTCACCTCTGGCGTCGCGTACCAGACGGTCATGCCACGACCCAGCTGGGCCGGCGTGTTGGGCATGCTGCGCACGATCTGGTGGTGCTTGAGCACGTTCGAAAGGGCGCGCGTGGTGGCCCCGGCAATGATGCTGATGACCAGCTTCCCGTCGCTGAGCATGGGCGCGATCTCGCGTCCGACGCGCATCAGCATCTGCGGCTTGATGGCCAGCACCACCACGCTCGCCGGCTCGACCGCGCTGGCGTTGTCCTCCACGGTGCGGATGCCGTAGCTGCTGATCAGCTCGGATCGCCTGTCGGAACGCGGGTGGCTGGCAATCACCTGGTCGGGCGACAGCAGATTGCCACGCAGCAGCCCGGCGATCATGGCCTCGGCCATCACGCCCGAACCGATGGTGGCGATCGTCGCGTCCTTGAGCGTCATAGGCGGCCGAGTATAGGAGGGCCGCCGCGGACTACTCCGCTGCGGCCCGGCCCAGCACGAAGAAGCGCGCCGTCGTGGTCACCTCGGCCGACGCAAAGCCCGCGCCAAGCAATGCCTGCTCGAGCTCGGCCGGCGTGTAGTAGACCTTGGGGATGCTGAACTCGCGACCGTCGTCCAGGCGACGCACGGACATGTCGTCAGCAGGAGCGGGATTGTCGCGCGCGCCGGATTCGGGGTCTGGCTGCGAATCAATGAAGGCGAACGTGCCGCCGGGCTTCAGCCAGCGCCGGCAGATGGCCAGGAAGTCGGCCAGTCGAACCCGTTCGACGTGGCTCAGCCAGAAGCCGCAGAAGAGGCCGTCCACCTGGCGGTCGGGCTCTTCCCAAGCGTCGCGGACGTGAATATGAGCGGCCAGACCGTGCGCCAGCAAGCGGTCGCGAGCACGGTCGAGCGGCTCCTCGACGGCGTCGTAAATGGACAGCTGGCCCTTCTGCGCGAGCAGCGGCGACCACCAGCCAGTGCCCGCCGCGAGCTCCACAACCTCGCCCGTGATGGGCAGCGCGTCGAGCCACATGGTCGCGCCATCGAGGTCGGCCGACCAGGCCATGTCGGCAATCGGGCCGCGGCTGTACCGGCCCCGGCGCAGGTACCAGTCGTCGTACTCGCCGGCCCGGGCCGCGTAGTAGGCACGCAGCTGGTCGTCCGACTGGGGCACCGGTGCCGGTTGCGCGTCGGGCGACTCGGCCGCGGATCTGTGGCGCAGCCCTTCGCGCAAACGGAAGCGCAGGAACTCGTTGTCCTGCGCGCGGCCCACGCACTCGGGGCACAGCCGGGCCCAGCCCTCGAGATCGGACGGCGTCCGTGTCTGGTGCGGCCGGCCGCACCACAGGCAGTTGAACTCGGCGCTGAAGCCGCTACCGCTCTGCGTCGGGGGGCGCCGCGCGTCCGTAGCTGCCTTGGGCTCGCTCAAGTTGCGCCGGGAGTCGTCTGACCCGCCTTCAGCGGCAGCCACGAGCCGGCCGGGACCTCGTCCGTGAAGACGCCCGGATCGAAGATCTCGGCCAGCACCGCGATGCCGTCAATGACGCGCGGTCCCGGCCGGCTGAAGTAGGCCGAGCCATCAAGCGCGTAGACCTCGCCCGCACGGACCGCGCCAAGCTCGCCCAGCCATTCGGGGCGTGCGCTGGCTGACCGCTGCCACTCCGCGGCGGTCCGCGCCGCGTCAAAACCGCACGGCATCAACAGCAGCTGATCCGGATCCACGTCGCGCAGCGCATCCCAGGTCGTCTCGACGGCCGGCTGGCCGGTGCTGCCCAGCACGTCCCAGCCGCCGGCGCGGCTGACCTGCTCGGGCACCCAGTGGCCAGCGGCGAAGGGTGGATCGAGCCATTCGAGCGACACTACCCGGCGCGAGGCGATTCCCTCCAAACGCCGCTCCAGGACGCGGTTCTCGATGCGCGCCAGCCGCTCGCGCAGCAGCTCGATCAGGCCAACCGCTTCGTCCTCTGCCTCGGCCATGGCGCCGACGGTCGAGATCGTGTTCAGGATGCCCTCGATCGACGTCGGCTCGAGACTGACGACGGTGCTGTCCGCGTCCAGCTGACGAACGGCCGCGGCAACCTCGCGGTAGCTCACCGCGCACACAGCGCACAGCTCCTGGGTCAGGATCAGGTCCGCATCCGCGGCCGCGAGAGCATCGAGATCGAGCGCATATATGGAGCTCCCGCCATGGATGCTCGCAGCGACCCGATCGTTGATCTCGCGACTGGACTCGTGCGCCGTGGCGCCGACGTCCGTGGTCACGACCGGGACGGACTCCACCTCCGCCGGGTAGTCGCACTCGTGGGTGCGGCCAACCAGCTCGTCGCCCAGGCCCAGGGCAAAGACGATCTCGGTCGCCGAAGGGAGGAGAGAGACGATGCGCATCTCAGTAGATCAGCGCCCGGCGGCGCGAAGTGGTGCGCGCCGGCTCAGGCCGTCGCGGCCGCGCCGCGCCTCAGGCCGGAGGCTTCCATTCGTCAACGGTCGCGCGAGTCGAATCCTTGTCGCTGAACCAGCGCGCGTTGATCTCCGTGTATTGCGCCCACTCGGCGGGCACCGAATCTTCAGGGTAGATCGCGTTGACCGGGCACTCCGGCTCGCAAGCGCCGCAATCGATGCACTCGTCCGGATCGATGAACAGCATGCGGTCCGTGCCCTGGTCGAAATGGATGCAATCCACCGGGCAGACCGATATGCACGACTGGTCGATGACGTCGATGCACGGCTCGGCGATCACATACGTCATCGGGCACTCCTGGTGGAAATCACTGTGCAGCTCATGTTGGGTCGCTCATGTTAGCGACGACGAGCACGACTCGCGCTCGCATGCCGGCCTGCAGGTGGCCGGGCAGGTGGCAGGCCAGCTCGAGCGCTGACGCGGGCGGGACGGTGTGCAGCGCAACCGCCGTCTGCCCTGAGCCGACAACAAGGCGCAGGCCGTCCACACCGGGGGGCCTGCTTGCCGGCGGCGGCGTGGCGAATGGCGCCGGAGCAGAGGCCCTGGCGTCAGCGTCCGCCCAGGCGGCCTGGACCTGGGCGTCGCCCAGCACGAACTCGTGCTCGATCAGGCCGCCGTTGACGATCGTGAACCGGACCGTCTCGCCGGCCACGAGGTGGAGCGGGTCCGGGTTGAAGGCGTAGTCACGCAGGATGACGTTCACATCGCGTGGCGAATTGACCGTTCCAGGCCGGGCGATGGCGGGCGCCGGGGCGGGCGCCGACGCGAGCGACGCGCCCAGGAACACGAGGCCGACGGCCAGGCTCATGCCGACGATCAGCACTATTGCTGGCGCACGCGAGATGGGTTTACGCCTTGAGCTCACTCACTCGACTGTAGGCGGGTTCCCGCCCGCGTGCGCCCTGCGCAACCGGGTAGCTTCCAGCGTCAGCCCTCTCCCGCCCCGTCGGACCGCCAGCGAAACGGAGCGACGAGCACGCGCTCATCCGGTGGAGCCTCGCTGATCCCGGCGAGGCCGACGGCGTACGCGAGCAGGACCAGGAGTGACAGGAGGCCGAGAGCGATGGTGGGCGTCAGCCACGGGCTCCGGGCGAGGCGGTAGAGGGGCAGAGAAACGACGTCCATTGGTCTCCATCCGTGCACCTATTCGACGGGTCGACCGGCGGGCGATCAGCCGGCGCCACGAATCTAGGCAGCGATGGTTATCGGACGATTGACACTCGCTTCACTGCGACTTACCGCAAATGTGGAAAACCGCTGCCGGTCAGCGCCGGTTCTGGAAGCAGTCGCTGCAATACACCGGCTTCGTTCCCGACGGACGAAAGGGGACCTGGGCCGTCTTGCCACATTCCGCGCATACAGCGTCGAACATCTCGCGCGGTCGACGCTCGCGGTATCCGCCGTCGCCGGCCGAACCGGCGTAGCCGCCCGATGCGCCGGCATACGAGTAGCCGCTGTCATAGGACGGCGCAGACCAGCCCCCGCCGCCCGACCCGCCCGAGCCGCCCGAGCCGCCCGAGCCCTCGAAATCAGAGCCGCGAGATCGCTGTGACTTGCGAATTGCGCGGCATGACGGACATCGCTTGGGTGGCTCGGTGAATCCGCGCTGGGCGTAGAACTCCTGTTCCCCAGCCGTGAAGCTGAACTCCTGCGCGCAATCCACGCAGGCAATCGTGCGATCCGTGTACACCTTGAATACGACCCTCCGACCGAGTTTTTGCGCAGCTCAGGGTCGTACTGACGAGGCGCCCTGAATCGGCGGGAATATAGCGGTCGCGAGGGGCGCGGTCCACCAGTTTCGACGCGCCGTTGCCCGGCGGCACCACGGACGCGGCGCGCTCGACCTCAGTGGCCGTCCATGCCCATCGGCTTGTAGTCGGCATCCAGGTAGCGCTCGGGCTCATCCTGGAAGTCGAGCATGCAGCCGCGGGCGCAGAAGTAGTAGCGCTGGCCGTTGTGCTCGGCTGTGTGCTGTGCGTTGTCCGTGTCGACTTCCATGCCGCACACCGGGTCGGTTGCAATCGCCATCTGATTTCCTCCAGGTCCATGCGTTGAGCCGCTCCGACTATCCTGCCGCGAATGAGCGAAGACCGCCCGCCAAAGCCCACCCTTGATCCGAGCGCCGCTCGAGAGAGCGTAGAGCGGCGCCCAAAGGGCAAGCCGACCGAGGATCGCAAGCTGCTCACGCCGGCGCCGTACGCCGACACCACCTTCCTGGACAGCGACGCGTGGCGCGCGCTGCGCATCATGGGCGAGTTCGTGGAGGGGTTCGATTCGCTGGCCGAGCTCGGCCCAGCCGTGAGCATCTTCGGCTCCGCCCGTCTGACGGCCAAGGATCGCTACTACAAGGCGGCCGAGGATCTGGCCGGCAAGCTGGCGCGGCGCGGCATCACCGTGATCACCGGCGGCGGGCCGGGCATCATGGAGGCTGCCAACAAGGGTGCCGCGCAGGCCGGCGGAGTGTCTGTCGGCCTGGGTATCGAGCTGCCCCACGAGCAGGACACCAACAAGTGGTGCAACCTGCGGCTCAACTTCCGATACTTCTTCGTGCGCAAGACGATGTTCGTCAAGTACGCCCAGGGCTTCGTCATCTACCCCGGCGGATACGGCACGTTTGACGAGCTGTTCGAGTCGCTGACCCTGGTCCAGACGGGCAAGATCGACAACTTTCCGGTGATCCTGTACGGCACGCGCTACTGGCGGCCGCTGTTGCGCTGGCTGGAAGGGCCGGTGTCGAACAAGCGCATGATCGCGCCGCGCGACCTGGAGCTTTTCAAGCTGACCGATGACAACGACGAGGCACTGGCCTGGATCGAGCAGTCATTCGTGGATGCGGACGAGGAGCGCGCCGAGGCGGAGGCGAGCCCGCACGGGGCTGAAGCCGCCGAAGCCCAGCAGGAGCTGCGCCACCAGCGCACGCGCAAGCCCGAGTAGGGCAGCGCAGCAGGTCAGTCGCTAGACGTCGAGCGCCTCGCGCAGCTGCAACTGGCGCATCACGTCGGCGCGGGTCAGGAAGCCCACGAAGCGGCCGTCCTGGAGGACCGGCAGCTGATCCACCTCGTGCTGGGCGAGCAGCTCGACCGCATCCTGGACGCGCGCATCGGCGGCCACGGTGTGCAGGCCCTGGGCTCCGCCCATCACCTCGGCGACCATAACCCGGCCGCGCTCGGGCGCCGGCACGCGCATGATGTCGCCCAGCGTCACGATGCCGACCAGGCGGCCGTTGTCGAGGACCGGCACGGCGCGCATGTTGTGGGCCAGGATGTGCCGCTCGATCAGCTCGGCCACGGTGATTCCGGGCGCGGCCGTCTCCTCAATTGGCTGCACAACATCCGCCACGCGAACACGCTTGAGTCGCGTCTCGAAGACCAGCTGCTGCACACTGGTCGAGGCGGCGTTGTGCAGGAACCAGGCGATCGCCGCGGTCCACAGCCCGCCGATGACGCTCTCGTTGAGGAACAGGAAGATCGAGTAGGCGACCAACAGGTAGGCCACGACCTTGCCCGCGTTCGCCGCCCACTCCGTCGCCTTGCGCAGGCTGCCGGTTGCCGTCCAGAGGATCGCGCGCAGCACCCGCCCGCCGTCGAGCGGGAAGCCAGGCACGAGATTGAAGATGCCCAGCACCAGGTTGATGTAGAAGAGGTAGCTGGTCACCAGCTCCACGCGCGGCTCCGTGACGACCGACGCAATGCCGAAAAACACACCGGCAAGGACGAAGCTGGTCAAGGGACCGACGATGGCAACAAGGAACTCGGTCGATGCTTCCTTCGCCTCCCCGCCCAGGTTGGACACGCCGCCGAAGATGAACAGGGTTATGGACCGGGCGTCCAGGCCGCGCGCCTTGGCCACGAACGAATGGGCCAGCTCGTGGACCAGGACGGAGGCGAACATGAGCACCGCCGTCAGCGCCCCGAGCAACCAGTACTCGACGTCCGTCAGCTCCGCGATGCCGGTCGTGCCGGGAAAGACGTAGACGCTCAGTGACCACGTCACCAGGCCGAAGATGAACAGCCAGCTGTAGTGGACGCCGACCTCGATGCCGCGCACGGTGAAGAGCCGGATCGAGTTGTTCAGCATGGTCGAAACGATACAGGGCCGAGTGCTAGGGTCTCGAACATGCGCGTCGCCGTGGCTACTGACCACGCCGGTCTGCAGCTCAAGCAGCCCATCGCCGACTGGCTCACCGCGGCCGGACACGAGGTCATCGACTTCGGCGTCGACGAGCCTACGCCAGTTGACTACCCGGACATCATCGCGCCCGCGGCGCGGGCCGTCGCGGCCGGCCAGGCGGAGCTCGGCATCGTCCTGGGTGGGAGCGGCACGGGCGAGCAGATCGTGGCCAACAAGATTCGCGGCATCCGCTGCGTGGAGGCATCGGATCCGGTCACCGCGCGCCTGGGCCGCGAGCACAATGACGCGAACGTGCTTGCGATGGGCGCGCGGATCATCGGCCGCGAAGTGGCCCTGGCCTGCGTGTCAGCCTTCGTGAACGGCCAGTTCCAGGGCGGGCGGCACACACTGCGGGTCGAGAAGATCGCCCAGCTGGAGGCTGAGCTCGACTAGGCGTCGCCCGAGCTGACGGACAGGTGCTGCAGGGCGAGCGCCTGAGCCATGGTTGCCGCTGTTCCCCAATGCTCCGTCAGGCGGCGCACCTCGTCCTCGCTGGGCAGCGCGGGCGTGGCGTAGAGCAGGCCGATTGCCTTGCGCACGCCCAGGTCGCCGCACACGACGCGCGGCCGGCCCAGGGTGCGCGCCAGGAACCAGTCAGCACTCCAGCGGCCGATGCCGCGCAGGCGGGTCAGATGGGCGATCAGCGCGTCGTCGCTCATTGCGGCCAGCAGATCCGGCGCCAGCTCACCCGCCTGCGCGGCGCGCGCGCACTCGATCACGGACGAGGCCTTGGCGCCGGTCAGCTGCAGACCGCGCAGCTGCGCGACTGAGGCGTTGGCGAGCCGCTCGGAGAGCAGGACGGATACGTGGGTTGCGCAAACCTCCAGGCGCTCGCCATAGTGCTCAGCGAGGCGCGCGCGGATGGTGGCCGCCCAGCGCAGGTTGACCTGCTGGGCGCTGATCGCGCGCACCAGCGCGGAGAATGGGTCGGTCACCAGGACGGGCGCCAGGCCCGGGTAGAGGCTGGCCAGGGTGGCCACCCTGTCGTCAACCATGGCCAGCTGCGCGAGTGCGGCGTAGTCGGTCACGAAGGTTCCGCGGACGGCGTCCACGAGGGCCGCGGCGTCCACGCGCGCCGGTGCGCAGACGGACAGCATCGGTTGCTCCGGCGTGCCCGAGACGCGCGCGGCGTAGGGCACCGGCTGGCCCGTTCTCCCGATCCGCGCAACTCGCACGAGCAGCGTGCCGTCCCAACGGTCCAGCCCGTCGTCACCCTGCCGCCCCAGCGGTTGCAGGCTGGTGCGCAGGTCAGTCGGCCCGCGCAGCGTGACTACCAGCCTTTGGTCGAGAGTTGAGTTCACCTCCAGAACATATTGAAAGAGCCGGGCTTGCGCCCGGCTCTTTTCCTGGTTCGATAGCTTCGCCCTTAGGGGGCCGGCGGTGCCGGCTCGACGGGCTCCACTGGCTGTACCGGATCAACCGGCACCGGATTGACCGGCTGCTCGATGTTGATGTCCGTGTCGTTACCCGGATTGGTCGTTCCCGGGTTCTGACCCAGACCACCGAGAAAGAAGAACCAGATGATCGCAAGCACGACGACGATCGCAAGGATGATGCCCAGGATCGTTCCGATGCCTGTGCCTTCTCGCTCGACGATCACGTCGCGATGGTCGGTTTCGTAGGCCATTTTGCCTTCCTCCGTTAGCTGGACCTCCACGGCGTGAGGGCCGACGGAAGAATGCGCTCAGGGGCGTTGCATGAGTAACCAGAACCGCCCGGCGGGACGATCACAATCACGTTTCATCATTTGGCTATGCGCGTGCAATGTCGCCTACGGGGCTTGAGCGCCATGGCACCCTAGAATTGGACGTCTGCGGGAGTAACTCAGTTGGTAGAGTGCCTGCCTTCCAAGCAGGCTGTCGCGGGTTCGAGTCCCGTCTCCCGCTCCACTTCCCCCTGACCGAAAGCGCGTCAGCGCGGACCTTTGTCCCCTGAATTGCGGCGCTCTGTGATCAGCAGGGCGAGATCGATGGCCACCAGGCCCAGGCCTGCCGCGCCGACGACCCATCCCAGTCGCGATGGCGCACGGCTTACCTCTTCGCCATCGTCCAGCCAACCATCTGCTCCGTCCTCCCGGGCGCGCAGTGCGTCGCGCTCGAGTTGCAATCGGCGCCGGTAGAGGATCTCCCACTCTTCGTGCGGCACGATCAGCCGCGCCAGGCTGGAATCCAGCTCGCCCAGCTTGACCAGTGCCTCGGCCGGGTTTCCGCGCTCGGCCAGCACCCGGGCCCTGTCCAGGCGATCCTCGAAATCCTGTGCTTCCTTGGTCGTGGTCATGTAAGCGGGCGCCTCTGACACCTTGCTGGCCAATGCCGCCCGAGCAATCGCGACCCGCTCGCGCGTGCCGGAGATGGCGAGATCGGAGGGGTAGACGAGCACCTCGAGGTTGGCGCCGTAAAGGATCATCAGCCGGTCAGGAACCATCGCTCCCAGCGCCCGGCCGGCGATCGCATCGAGCAGCTTGGGCGGGCCGGACAGGAAGATTCCAGCATCGCGCGATCGGATCGCGATGTTCGCGTTGAGCAGCGTCCGGCGCACGTCGTCGAGCACGGCGTCGTACGCGCCGGGCTTGACGATGAGCGGGATATGCGCATCTTCCCAGCGGTGGACCAGGCTGCGCACCTTGCGCACCGTGCCAACGACCGCGAGCACAACGATGATCAGGGTCAGCACCAGGGCGAAGGGATAGCCGCGCAACACCGCGACGATCAGGCCGGCCGGTGTTCGCCTGCCGTTGTCGTCGGTCACGAACACCGCCGCCAGGCCGAGCAGGAGCGGGATGATGGCCGCGCCCGCCAACATCGCCCAGCGCACCCATTCCTCCCTGATGAACTCGGGCAGCGGCACGGCCGCGATGAGCAGCAGGCCGACCTGCGGAACGAGCACGCCGACGAGCAGCGCCACCCAGACAAGGGAGCCAAAGACGATGACGAGCAGTAGCGTCTGCCGGTTCTGGGGCACCTTGCCGAACAGGAGCAGCGTCGCCCAGCCGAGCGTCGCGCTCAGGACGCGCCCGGCGAAACGACCCAGCATTCCGACGATCGCGGTGATGATGGCCACGGCCGCAGGCTAGCCCGGGACGGGGTACGAGCGCGCTATACGGCGAGCCTGCAGGGTTGCAGGTCCGTGCTCGTCAGGCGGACGCGGACGCAGCGCGGTCGATGAGCGGCTTGGCCGCGTTGATCGGGATGGCGAAGCCAATGCCCTCGGCGCTGCGCGTGACCGCAGTGTTGATGCCGATCACCGCTCCGGTGTCATCGATGAGGGCTCCGCCGCTGTTGCCCGGATTGATCGCCGCATCGGTCTGGATCAGGCCACTCAGCCGTGTCTGGCTGCGCCCATCCTGGTCGGCAACGGTGATGTCTCGATCGAGCGCGGAAATGATGCCGCGCGTCACGGTCTCTGTGAACTCGCCCAGCGGACTGCCGATGGCGAGCGCGGTCTGACCCACCTTGACGGTCGACGAGTCGCCCAGCCGAGCCGGTGTCAGGTCGCCACCGCTGGCGCGGATGACGGCCATGTCCAGCGCGGGTTCCGTGCTCACCACGACGGCATCGAGCTCTTGCCCGTCGGCCGTCGTCACGGTCAACCGCTGCGCGCCGTCCACGACATGGTTGTTGGTCAGGATCAGCCCGTCGGCACTGACCACGATGCCTGATCCGACTCCCGATGAAGGAATGCCAAGCGGCGAGAGATCGCCGCCCGAAGCGCCGGCCGTGGTGATCGTCACGACCGAGTCGCGCGCCGCGGCCACGATGTCAGTGATGTCTGACGCGCCGTCCGCGCTGACGGCCGGCGCAACCACCTCAGGTGACTCGGACGCAACCGGCGTGATCGCCACGAGCGGCGCGCCGCCGGTCCCAGTGAACAGCGCGAAAGTGGAGAAAGACGCGATCGTTGCCGACAGGACGGCCACCGCGACCAGGTCGCGCAGGCTCATGCGCCGGTCGCTTGCGGGCTCATCGGGCAGTGCGGTCTGATGCATGGCAACGTTTTAGCGGGCCGCGCTTGGAGCGGGCTGTGAGCGTGCTGTGACGGACTTGCGAAGCGTCAGGGCACGAGCGCCGACTGTGGCGCGAACCATGCTCCGACCGTGCTGGTCACGCCCGTCTCGTCCTCCACCTGATCGGCGCTGAAGACGACCAGCCCGCCCGCCCCGGACGCGGACGCGGTGATCAACGAGACCTCGCCGATCGACGCCAGAGCACGCCAGCGCTGCCCGTCAGCGGAGATCCACGCCTGCCCGGCCTGGAACGCGAAGTCCGACTCATCCAGCTTGAAGCCGATGGCCACGTAACCAGCGCTGACGGCGTGCGCGGCGACCAGGGCCGCGTTGCTGAACGAGCCGTCCTCCGCCGCCCCCTCGATCCAGGCGTTGCCGTCAGCAGAGAAGAGAACGAGAGCGCGCAACTCGGTGTCCTCGTCCACGTAGCCGCGGCCCGCTGCAACCAGGCCGCTGGCACCCACGGCCACGTCATCGATCGCCGAATTGGCCAGCGCCGGGACCGTTGCCGGCGTGAACGTGATCCCGTCGCTGGAGACGCCCGCGGCCAGGTCGGCCGAGTCGCTCGCCGGCCGCAGGACCGTCCCGAACGCGACAAAGCCGTTGGCCGTTGCCCCGAATGCGGTCAGCGGATCGAGGCCGGACAGGTCCGTGGTCACGGTCCACGACTGGCCGTCCGTGGAGCTCCACAGCGTTGGCGTCTCGCGCTCATCGGCCGCGCTGCCGAATGCGGCCAAGCGGTCCCAGCCGGCGACGAGATCGTCGACCGACAGTGCCTGCTGCAGATCAGCCGGCGGCGTCAGGCGCTGCCACGACCCGTCGCTCGCGGCGCGCCAAAGTCCGTAACCCGCTTCCGGCGGCTCCGCGCACCCATCCTCGCCGGCACACGCGGAGAGCAGGCCAAGGATGAGGAGGTCGCTGCCCAACCCGGCGATGCGCACTGGCGTCACGTTGGCCAGTGACGCAGGCGCCTCAGGCTCCCAGCTGCGGCCATCGCTTGAGCGCCACACGAGGCCCTGCCGGCGCCCGAAGTAGTCAGCCCCATCCATTCCTCCGAAGCCGACCGCAACGTAGCCGTCGGCCATTGCGACCGCGCCGGTCACCTCGAACGCGCCGCCGGCCGGAAAGTCAGCCAGCTCGATGAATCCGCCCGGGCCAGAGCCCGGAGTGGCGTTGTTCGCGGAGTGCGACGGCTGGGCGCCGGTCAGTGCGGCAGTGGGCGTGCTGCCCGCCACGCGGGTCGGGGGTGGAGTGCCGAGACCGCTGCCACAGGCGCCGGCCAGCACGGCCGCGCTGAGTATCCAGGTGGCGCCCACCGCCGCCTTTGGCCTCACCGGGCGGGATCGGTCAATCTGCCCACAGCACCTGGAGATGGTGGCGGAGCATCTTCTGCCACCAGTACCAGTGATGCTCCACGTCATGACCCCAATAGTCGAAGGTGGCGCCGACGCCCTTGCGGTGGAGCAGCTCCTGCAGCTCGCGCGTGTCGACCAGCGCCTCATCCTCCCACGCGCCCTGGCCCACACAGAACACGATGTGGCTGCGCCGATACAGCTCGATGTGCCACGCGTCGCGCAGCTCGGGCAGGTAGTAGAGGGGGCTGTTGAAGTAGACGTCATCGTCCCGGTAATCGCCCACGAAGAGGCGCGGCTGGTACAGCCCGGACATGGCGATCACGCCGCTGAACAGGTCCGGTCGCTTGAAGAAGAAGTTGGCCGCGTGGAACGCGCCCATGCTGCACCCGGCGCCCCACACGTGCTCGCGGCCGCTCTCGCCGCGCGCGAAAGGCACGACCTCATCAGTGATGTAGCGCTGGTAGTCGTTGTGGCGCCGGGCGCGCTCGTGGATGGGCGCCTCCTTGTTCGTCCAGCTCTGCCAGTCGATGCCGTCGACGGCGATCATCAACAGCCGGCCGGTGTCGATCAGGTCCGCCACGCAGTCGGCCATGCCGAAGTTTTCCCAGTCGGTCACCCGGCCGTCCTGCGACGGAAAGCAGATGAGCGGCAGGCCGCCGCTGCCGTAGACGATGAGGTCCATGTCATGGCCCAAGTTGGAGCTGAACCAGCGGCGTTCCTCGCGCCTCACTCCACGGTCGCCTGGATGCGCTGGGCGGCCTCGATCAGCGGCTCAAGCTCAGGGCTGCGCAGGACGTATCCGGAATCACCCATCGCCGTGGCGATGACGCGCTCCATGCGCGACTGGTGGACGATCAGGTCGGAGAAGTCGCGCATGACGTCGTCGTGCGACATGACGTAGTTGCGGTGATCCCGGCGGCTGGCATAGACCACGTTGTAGCGGCGCGCAACCTCTGCCTCGAAGCGGCCATGGACGAGCACGTTGGCCCACTCGCGGTACAGGTCGAAGTCGTTTGCGTAATTGAACATGTCCACCGTCCAGCCGCCCGGCGGACGCATGTTGACCTCGAGCGGGATGAGCCGTCCATCCGGGGTACGGAACATCTCGAAGTGGAAGGGCCGCTCGCGCAGGTCGAATGCGCGCGCCATCGCGCGGCCCACGGCGCTCACGTCCTCCGGCACGGCACGCGGGATCCAGTAGAAGAGGTCGGTCTGGTCGTTGACCGCTTCCATGACGCCCTGCGAGTAGTGGAACGAGGATTCGAACAGGATCTCGCCCGCCCGGCCGGTCATGCCATCGTAGGTCAGCAGCTCGCCGGTCACGAACTCCTCGACGATGTAGTCGAAGGGCGGCTTGTCGGCCAGGTAGGCGTCCAGCTGAGCGTCGTCATGAAGCTTGTAGGTCTTGGCGGCGCCCACGCCGATGTCCGGCTTGGCCACGACCGGGTATCCCACGCGGCCGATGAAGCGGCGCAGGGCCTGCGGCGTACGGCACACCTCACCCCGCGCCGGCTCCAGCCCCACGGCGATGAAGCGGCGCTTCATGAGCGACTTGCGCTTGATCGCCGCGATGCCTCTGCGGTCGATGCCCGGAATGTTGAAATCGGTGCGCAGGGCCGCCTCGAGCTCCAGCCAGTGCTCGTTGAGCGAGTCGATCCGGTCGATGCGCCCGTGGCGGTGGATGAAATAGCCCAGCGCGCGCGTCATCTGGTCGTAGTCGCCCAGGTCGTCGACGCGGTAGTAGTCGCTCAGCGCTTCGCGCAGCTCTGGCCGCAGCTGCTCGAAGCTGGCATCGGCGATGCCCAGCGTGTTCGCCCCGACCGAGCGCAGGGCCACGGCAAAGCGGTACCAGTGGGGCGGGAAATGGGGGGAGAGGAAGACGACGTTCATGCGCTGCCCCCGTTGCAGGGACGCCCGGAGCCGGAGCTCAGGCGTCGCGTGCTGGCTAGCCCTTGGTCCTGAAGGCGGCGGCCAAAGTCTCCGGCCGGTACAGGTCGCCGCCGTCGCCCTTGGTCGCGTAGCGATAGAGGCTGGCGGTGAAAATGCCGCTCGCGGCGGAGCCGATCAGCGCGATCGTGCCCACGACCAGGACGGTCACGACCACGCCGGCAATGGCCAGGATGACCGAAACCTGGGCCAGCACCGCGACCAGTGCCACTCCCAGCACGATTGCCAGCAGGGCCAGGAGTCCGAACACCAGGCCGATGCCCACGTTGCCCACGACCTGCTCACCCCAGGTCTTGCGCAACAGGCTGCCGCTGCGCTTGATCGCCTCGATGGGGCCAACTCGCTCGACGACGAGCACGGGCACGACGAGGAATGTGGCCAGGTTCCAGGCGATGCCGATGACGCTCGCCACGAGCACGCCCAGGAAGCCGGCACGCTCGGAGATCCAGCGCAGGATCATGCCCACGGTGGCGGCAATGAGCGCGTAGACGATGATCTGGGGCAGGCGCGAGAACGCGATTCGGAACCCGTCGCGCAGCGTTGGGTCGCCGCCGTCCAGGCGGATCATCGCCGCGCCAACGAGCGCCGTGTTGAAGAAGAAGATGATCGTGTAGCTGACCAGGTAGAAGAGGAACGCGACTATCGCGCCGGGGATGTTGAGCCGGCCGTCGGCGGCGTCGGTGATCGCGCCGGTCAGCCACATGGGCACTGCGAAGCTGGCCGTGACGATGACGAGGGCGATGAATGACACGAACGGAAAGAGCAGCAGCTCCTTGTCCGTGCGCAGGACACGCAGGCTGGCCTTGGCCAGCTCGATGCTGCGGCCGATGCTTTGGAACATCTCTGTTTCCCCTCCAGGAACCTCTCGGCGCGTGACGACCGGGCCGGCCCCTTGGCCGACGCCGCACCAGCCTAGCGCGAACGCACGGCGCTTACAAAGAAGGAACCGGGCGTCGCCGCCCGGTTCCCGTTGGTAGCTGTCGATTTGCCCAAGAAGGGCGCCGCGCTACTGGCCCTGACCGCTCTCCTCCTGGCTGCCCTGGCCGCCCTGGCCGCCCTGACCCGCCTGCCCGCCCATGCCGGACTCGCGCGACTGGTCGCCCATGCCCGAGTTCTGGCCGCCCTGGCCGCCCTGGCCGGACTGGCCTCCGCCCATGCCCGAGTTCTGGCCGCCCTGGCCGGACTGATCGGACTGGCCGCCGCCCATGCCCGAGTTCTGGCCCGACTGATCGGACTGATCAGACTCGCCGCCCTGACCGGACTGGCCCGAGTTGCCCTGGTTCTGGTCGTAGTTCGACATCGCGTCCTCCCTTGATCCGGCTGCGATTAGGCCGCAGCACAACGAACCAACGCGCTCAATGTGCGCCGCCGGCAACGATCGGGAGCAAACGACAGATGCCCGCGGCATAACAGCCGCGCGACACTCCGCAGGGTCAGCGGCCCGCCGGCCACCTTGGCAGCAGCAGCAGATCTGTCTCCAGGGCGCGCCCGCGCGGTGACAGCTGATGGACGTCAATGGCCGGCTGCAGCCGAAGGCGATCGGTGAGCGTGGCCCAGCCCAGGTCCACGAAAGCCTCGAATTGCGTGGCGATCAGGTGATCCAGATCGAGCCTCGCCGCGCTGCTCATCATCGCCGTCGAGTACTCGAGCACGACCGGAACGTCCGCGGCAAGCAGCGTGCTCGCGCCACGCAGGACTTCGAGCTCGTGACCCTGGACGTCCAGCCAGACCAGAGCAAGGTCACCCAGCAGGATGCGGCCGGCGGTCGCCTCATCGTCAAACGTTCGCGCCGGTACTCGCACCAGGTCGCGCGGGTCGTCGCGCGTGTCATCGCCGACGACCCGGTTGTCGCCCGCGTTGTGCCGGCCAAGGCGCAGGACCAACTCGCCCGGCTCCGCGGACAGGGCCGCGTTGTATGTCTGCACCCGGTCGGCCAGGCTGTTGCGCTCCACGTTCTGGCGCAGCAGGCGGTACGACTCGGGATCGGGCTCGTAGGCGATGGCTCGGGCGAAGCCGTACTCGGCCACCGCAGGCAGGCAGTACACGCCGAAGTTGGCGCCGACTTCCAGGAATGTCCTGTCGCGATAGGCGATCCCGTACGCGTCCAGCGCGCGGAAGGTCGTGCCAACGAGCAGTGGGTCCCAGTCCCCTGCCGCGAAGACAGAGCGTGCGATCGTCTTATCGGCGGTGCTGAGCATGACGCGCAGGCCGCTCATATCCGCCTCCACCTCTGCCTGGCGCCGCCCCAGCGCGAGGAAGCGCGCCGTCCGCGCGATGAAGCCGCCCAGCGGCCTGCGCGTTCGGAGTCCGTACTGGTTGCGCGCATAGCCGAACGCCAGGCGCGCCGCAGCCTCTGCGAACGGTGGCATCCAGAACCTGCTGACGGTCGCCTCCTTCGGTGTTGGCTGTAACCTTATGTGTCGGATATCGCTTCTTGGAGGTTCTCAGAAAAGGGTTGGGCCTACTGCCTTACATCCTGCTCGTCATGCTGCCCGGCCTGGGTCTTTCCGTGTGGGCCGCGTGGCGGGTTCGATCCACGTACTCCAAGTGGGACAAGGTCGATTCAGGCATCTCCATGCCGGCGCTCGACTTCGCCCGCTACCTGCTCAACCAGCAGGGACTCAACCAGGTCAACGTCGAGCCCACGCCGGGCCACCTGACCGACCACTACGACCCACGATCGCGGACCCTGCGCGTCAGCTCCGCCGTGGCCGGCAATAGCCAGATGGGCCAGTTCGATCCGCGGACGCAGACCCTGGGCTACCCGGACAGCGGCCGGGGACGCCTCTCCGTTGCCGCCGTCGCGGTCATTGCTCATGAGGTTGGCCATGCCGCCCAGCACCAGCAGCGAGATCCGGCCATGGCACTCCGCCAGACCATCGTGCCCGTGGCGAGCCTGGGTTCCAGCCTTGCGCCGTGGCTCGTGCTCGCCGGCGTGTTCCTGAACATCTTCAACCTCGCCCTGATCGGGCTGGCCTTCTTCGCCGCGGCGGTGCTGTTCACCTTCGTGACGCTGCCGGTCGAGTTCGGTGCCAGCAATCGTGCGTTGGCCTACGTCGGCCCGCTCGGTCTGGTCGGCGAGCGTGCCGATGGCGCCCGCTCCGTGCTGCGCGCCGCGGGCTGGACGTACGTCGCCGCCGCGCTCACCGCGCTGCTGTCGTTCGTGTACTACCTGTGGCTCGTGCTCGGGGCACGCCGCTAGGCGCGACTCGGATCACGGATCTGCCGAGGCAACAAGAAAGGCCGGGCCGCTTTCGCGGCCCGGCCTTCTGGATTTCAGTGGCGCTGGAGATCAGCGATTGGTTTCGCGGTTCCAGTCGTCCTTGGCGTCCTCGACGCCTTCCTTGAGGTCGCCCACGCCCTCGCGGACGTGGCCCTTGGCCTGGTCCATCTCGCCCTCGCGCTCCATGCGCTCGTTGCCGATGGCGTCGCCAAGGTTTTCCTTGATCGTGCCGCGGGCCTGCTCCAGCTTGCCTTCGGCCTGCTCGTGGTTACCCATGATGGTTCCTCCCATTCTGCCGCTGGCGCCGGGATCGGCGTCAGCAACGCTTACCCGACCATGCTCCGCGACGAGGGGCAGCAGGCGCACCTTGCCCACGCAAGGAGAACGTTTCATCGACGGGTAGAATCACTGGCCCGTCAACACGTTCATCCACGGAGGCAACTTCGCCGCGTGCAAGGCACCGTCAACATCAAGAGCATGGGTGACACCGCCGTGGCTCCCACGCGCGCCGAGCTGCGCACGGAGAAGGCGCGCGCCGTCGCGCGCAACGAACCGGCCGTGGTCCGGCCGGACACGTCGCTGGCCGACGCCATGACGGCAATGCGCGACGCCGGCGGGGACGCCGTCCTGGTATGCGACAAGGATCGGCTGGTCGGCATCCTGACCGAGCGTGACGTGCTCACCCGCGTGCTTGGCACGACCGTGGATCGCGGACGTCCGGTGGAACAGTTCATGACCGCCGAGCCACGCACTCTGCCTGCAGACGCAACGCTGATCGAGGCGATGCGGGCCATGGAGAGCGGCCACTTTCGGAACGTGCCGCTGGTCGAGCAGGACGGCACGCTCGTCGGCCTGCTGCGGCAACAGGACCTGCTTTCCTACGTGGCGGAGGCCTTCCCGCAGGAAATCCTTAACCTACCCCCACGACCGCACCAGAACATGGAGGAGCCCGAGGGCGCGTAACCAGCGCGACCCAACCATGACCACCGAAGTGAAAGCCGCCAAGGACGTAAGCGTCCAGGAGCTCGATCGCGTAACTATCCGTTTCGCGGGCGACTCGGGCGACGGCATGCAGCTGACAGGTACGCAGTTCACGCGCACGGCTGCGGTGTTCGGCAACGACGTGAGCACCCTGCCCGACTATCCGGCCGAGATCCGCGCCCCGGCGGGTTCGCTGCCCGGCGTTTCAGGCTTCCAGATCAGCTTCTCGTCGGAGGAGATCTACACCCCAGGCGACGCACCCGACGTGCTCGTGGCGATGAACCCGGCCGCGCTGCGCACGAACATCGCCGACCTGCCGCCGGGCGGCGCGCTGATCGTCAACTCGGATGCGTTCAGCGCCAACAACCTCAAGAAGGCGGGCTACGAGGCGAACCCACTGGCCGACGGCTCGCTCAAGCAGTACACCGTCTTCGAGATCCCCATCAGCACGCTCAACACGCGCGCGATGGAAGGGCTGGACATGACCAGCAAGCAGATCGACCTGACCAAGAACTTCTTCGCCCTGGGCCTGATGTTCTGGCTGTACGAGCGGAGCATGGATCCCACCCTGCGCTGGATCGAGCAGCGCTTCGCGGCCAAGCCGGTCATCGGCCAGGCCAATGCACGCGCTCTCAAGGCCGGCTATGCCTTCGGCGAGACGACGGAGATGTTCCACACCACGTACCGCGTGGCGCCGGCTCAGCTGGCCCCGGGCACGTATCGCAACATCACCGGCAACGAAGCGACCGCACTCGGTTTCGTCACCGCGGCCCGACTGGCCCGGCGCGAGCTGGTCTGGGCTCGTACCCGATCACGCCTGCGTCTGACATCCTGCATCAGCTGGCCACGTACAAGAACTTCGGCGTCAAGACCTTCCAGGCGGAGGACGAGATTGCGGCCATCGGCGCGGCGATCGGCGCCGCGTACGGCGGCGGCATGGGCCTGACCGCCTCGTCCGGCCCGGGCGTGGCGCTGAAGAGCGAGGCGCTCAACCTGGCCGTGATGGTCGAGCTGCCGCTGGTGCTGGTCGACGTCCAGCGCGCCGGGCCGTCAACGGGCATGCCCACCAAGACCGAGCAGGCAGACCTGCTGATGGCCATGTTCGGACGCAACAGCGACTCGCCCGTACCGATCGTGGCGCCGGCCACGCCGGCCGAATGCTTCGACTACGCCGTGGAGGCCTGGCGCATCGCGCTCAAGTACATGACGCCGGTCATCTACCTGTCTGACGCGTTCCTGGCCACCGGCGCCGAGCCCTGGCGCGTGCCGTCGGTCGACGAGCTGCCGGACATCTCCGTCTCCAACCACACCGAGCGCAGCACTTTCCAGCCCTACGCGCGCGATCCGCAGACACTGGCCCGACCGTGGGCGGTGCCCGGCACGGCCGGCCTGGAGCACCGCATCGGCGGCCTGGAGAAGGCCGACGTCACGGGCAACGTGTCGTACGACCCGGACAACCATCACCGGATGCAGATGCTGCGCCACGAGAAGGTCGCCGGCATTGCGCGCGACATCCCGCAGCTCGAGGTCTACGGCCCGCAGTCGGGCGACCTGCTCATCCTGGGCTGGGGCTCCACGTACGGCGCGATCCGCAGCGCCGTCGAACGCCTCCAGGCGGAGAGCTGGAGCGTGGCCCACGCCCAGCTGCGCTACCTCAACCCGCTGCCGTCGCAACACGGGCGACGTCCTGCGCAGCTTCCGCCGGGTGCTCGTGCCTGAGCTCAACCTGGGCCAGCTGTCGCTGCTGCTCAGGGCGCGCTTCCTCGATTGACGTCGTGGGGCTGAACAAGGTGCGCGGCAAGCCGTACCGCATCGTGGATATCAAGCAGGCGGCCGAAGAGCTGCTGGGGCAGGACGGGAAATGACTGATCCGATCACCAAGGTGACCAATGGCCACGGCCACGGCCACGGCAAGAACGGAGCGTCCGCGCCGGCGCTGAGCCCGGAGAACGAGGCGGTCATCCAGCTCAGCCGCAAGGACTTCGTCTCGCGACCAGGAGGTCCGCTGGTGTCCCGGCTGCGGCGACTACTCGATCCTCGCCCAGACCCAGAAGACGATGCCCGACTTCGGCGTGGCCAAGGAGAACATCGTGTTCATCTCCGGCATCGGCTGCTCGGGCCGGCTGCCGTACTACATGAACACGTTCGGCTTCCACACCATCCACGGTCGCGCCCCCACCCTGGCCACCGGGTTAAAGCTGGCCAACCCATCACTGATGGTGTGGGTCATCACCGGTGACGGCGATGCGCTGTCCATTGGCGGCAACCACGTGCTGCACTCGATGCGGCGCAACGTGGACATCAAGCTGATCATGTTCAACAACCGCATCTACGGCCTGACCAAGGGGCAGGCATCTCCAACATCGGAGCTGGGCAAGAAGACCAAGTCGTCACCGGTGGGCACGATCGACTTCCCGATCCAGCCACTGTCCATCGCGCTGGCCGCCGAGGCGAGCTTCGTGGCACGCTCCGTGGACACGCACACCGAGCACCTCCAGGAGACGCTCGAGCGCGCTGGGCGGCACAGCGGCTCCGTTTTTGTCGAGGTTCTCCAGAACTGCAACATCTTCAACGACGGCGCGTTCCGCGACTTCACCGAGCGCGAGGTGCGCGAGGACCGCATGCTCGTCCTGGAGCACGGCAAGCCCATGGTCTTCGGCAAGGACCGCGACAAGGGCATCCGGCTCAACGGCCTCCGGCCGGAGGTCGTGACGCTGGGCGAGGGTGGCGTGAGTGAGGCGGACCTGCTCGTGCACGACGAGGAGGCCGAGGATCCGTACCTCGCGTTCATGCTGTCGCGCATGTGGTGGCCCCAGTTCCCGGTGCCGGTCGGTGTGCTGCGCCGGACGCAGCGGCCCACTCACGACCAGCTTGCCGTGGCCCAGCTGGAGGATGCCGTCGCGCGCCAGGGCGAGGGCGACCTGGCCGATCTGCTCGTGGCCGGCGAGACCTGGACCGTCACCTGACAATGGCGTGAGAACAGTCGCGTGATCTGTCCTGCCTGCGGGTTCGAGAACCTGCAGGGTCTCGACGAGTGCGAGAACTGCGGCGCGGACCTGCGCACGGCAGACATTCCGGCGCCGGGCACCGGCTTCGAGGCGCGGATGGTCAACGTTCCCCTGGCAGCGGTCAGCCCGCGTGCCCCACTGACGATCGACGCCGAGGCCAGCGCCTCCGACGCTGTGGGCCAGATGCAGGCGGCCGGCGTGGGCTGTTTGATCGTCGAAGACGGAGACGGCTGGGTCGTCGGCATCGTGTCAGAGCGCGATCTGGTCATGAAGTTGGACGGAGCACCGCTTGACGGAGCGACCGTCGCTCAGCTGATGACGCCCGATCCGGTCGTGCTGCGCCCGGACGACACCATCGCGGTGGCGATCCACAAGATGGCCGTCGGCGGCTTCCGCCACATCCCGCTCGTGCAGAACGGCCATGCCACCGGCATCGTCTCCGCCCGGGACCTGTTCAAGCACATCCTCGAGGCACTCGGCTAGACCGCTGCATTTACAGCAGGATCACGCCGGAACCAGGTATGCGATTCCCGCTGCGAAGCGCGCGCAGGATCGCGCGAGGCGAGGTGCGCCACGGGTCGCCCAAGGTGTCGAGCAGGTGCGGCACCAGGCGCCGGTTCGCTCGGCTATCCGAGAGGACGAGCAGGATGGCGTCTACGCCGCCGTCGCGTTCCCGTTCGCGCAGTCGCCGGGCCAGCCACTGAACGTCGCGCAGTCGGGTTTCCAGCTCAACGCCAATCAGGTGCTGGGGCACGCGGGGCAGTAGATCCCACGCGCGGCGATCGCCGACGCCGGGTAGGAGCACCTCACCGAGTGCCCGGTACGCAGGGTTGATGAGACTCCTGAACTTCGCACTGAGCCGGAGTTGGCCGATGTCCCGGACTGCGTCCTCGACCGGATGCAGGCCCACCGAAACCTCCATCCCGAGCACCGCAGCCGACAGGCACATGTCCTCGATCCCCACATCGGCCAGGGCGTCAGCCTCGAACCGGGCGTAGCGGCTGCGCGTCCAGCCCAGCTCGCGCGCCACCTGGTTCTGGCTCAGGTTGGCGTTCGCGCGAGCTGTCCGAAGCTCCCCCAGCAAGCGTGCCCTAGCCGTGGAGTGGTCGCGTTCGGGCCTTTTGGTGCCCGTTCCTGGGCTTCGGCGGACGTTTGGATCGGCTACCGAACCGAAGTCGGGGGAAGGGCGTTCAGTCGGGCGTGGTATTCGCCTCGGCTGCGGAGGCCGTGGCCATGGCGGTGATCGCCGCCCACTCGCGCGGGCTGGAAGTGGCCGGGCGCCACTCGCTGTCGGCATCGGGCACATCGATGCGACCTTCGAAAAGGGCGTCGAACGTGTCACCGTCGATGCGCTCCTGCTGGACCAGGTAGACGCCGATCGCGCGAAGCTTCTCAAGGTGGTCGATCAACGTCTGGCGCGCGTTCTTGTAAGCCTCGTCCAGGATGGCCGCGATCGCGCGCGTGGCCGCGGCCTGGAGCTCGGTGGGCAGGGACCCATCGCGCTTGACGGTGATGAATGAGAGTGGCCCGCGGCCTGACGCGCCCTGGTCGGCGCTTGCGCGCGGGTCGTTGCCCATGCCCCAGCGGTGGACCATGGACGTAGCAATGTGGGTCGCCTTTTCGAAGTCGTTCGCGGCGCCCGGCGTCACCTCGTGGAAGAGCAGCTCCTCCGCCGCGCGGCCGCCCATCAGTGCCACGAGCCTGGCGCGCAGGTCGGACTCGGCGGGCAGGTCGTTGTCCTCCTGCGAGCTGACCGTGACACCAAGCGCCTCGCCGTGGGCGAAGAGGCTGATCTCCTCCACCCGGCGCGAGTCGCCGTGGACCTTGCCGCAGATTGCGTGACCTACCTCGTGCGCGGCAATGATCGCCCGGTCGCGCTCGCTCATCGAACGGCGCCGGCCAGTGCCCACGGCCACCTTCAGCCAGCCGGCATGCATGTCCTCGTTGCCCACCTCGCCACCTTCGCGCCGGGCGGCCATGATCGCGGCCTCGTTCAACAGGTCGGCCAGCTGCGCGCCCGAGAATCCGTACGTCTTGCGCGCCAGGTGATCCAGGTCCACATCGGCCGAGAGCGGCTTGCCCCGCGCGTGGACGTCCAAAATCGCGCGCCGCCCGGCGACGTCGGGCAGGCCCACGTGAACCTTGCGGCTGAAGCGGCCCGGCCGGAGAAGCGCCTCGTCAAGGATGTCCAGCCGATTGGTCGCAGCGATGACCACGATCTCCGTCGTGGTCGAGAATCCATCCAGCTCAACCAGCAGCTGATTGAGCGTCTGCTCGCGCTCTTCATGGCTGTTGGCTCCGCCGCGCGACTTGCCCAGCGCGTCGAACTCGTCAATGAAGATGACGCCCTTGCCCAGCTTGCGCGCATGGGCAAAAAGGTCGCGTACGCGGCGCGCTCCGACGCCCACGTACTTCTCCACGAAATCGGAGCCGGACGCGTGGTGGAACGGCACGCCGGCCTCTGTCGCGACAGCCCGGGCGAGCATCGTCTTGCCCGTGCCGGGCGGCCCATATAGCAGCACTCCACGTGGCACGTGCGCGCCAAGGTTGCGGAAGCGGTCCGGATTGCGCAGGAAGTCGATTGCCTCGGCCAGCTCCAGCTTTGCTTCGTCGCACCCGGCAACGTCAGCGAGACGAACACTCGAGCTGGTGACCGGGAGGGACGTGACGGGGACGTCCGTGGGCGTGCCTAGGCCGCCAGTCGAGCGCTCGGTGACGGGCATGATCGTCGAGAAGCGGGTCGCCTTGCGGCCCACCACCGGCAGGCGATCACGTACGCGATACAGCAGCGAGATGCCGATCGCAACGAGCATGAAGATGAACAGGAAGTTGACCACAGTGCGCAGCGGATCGGACCCGCCCGAAGGGCCCGTCGCATCCGCCAGGGCCAGGGCATTGCGCGTCAGCAGGTCACCGTAACCAAGGCTGACCAGCGCGCCTGCTGCCTGCGCCACCGTGCCGCTGAAGGTCAGCGCTACGTACGCGCCATCCACCGTGCGTGCCAGCAGCGACTGGGTTCCTGCCGCGTTCGTGCCCAGCGTGACGTGCTGGACCTCGCCGGCATCGACGCGTGACGTGAGCTCGAGCAGCGACCAGCGCTGGGCAGATGTCGCCGCGGGCAGGGCGGTCTGGGCGGACGGAGGTGGCGCCGTCAAGAAGGCCACGCCGAGGCCGGTGGTCAGGACGAGTGTGACAGCAGCCATGGCCACCCAGCGACGCCGACTGCGGCGGAGCTGGCGGCCTAACTTCGAAGCGATTCGGCGCATCGTCACCCGTCAAATGTCAATCGGGACCGGCGACGAGCCCGCAGTTTCCTGCCCCCTCTCAGGCCCCGTGGCAGTTATGCCGCTGCAATGTTACATGCGCCGAATGATATGCCGCCTATACCTTGGTACTGCCCTCCTGGTGAGGACCGCGCTCGAGCAGCAGCTGTGCCAGCCTGGCCTGCCCGCGCGCGTCGTCCAGGGCATGGTGAGTGTGGTCGGGCTCCAGGCCGAAGCGCGCGTCGAGGTGAATCCGGCGCGTCTCGTTCCACGCGGCGACCGCCTCGCGGCCCATGTAGTACGACTTCAGGTCAAGGGCTGAGATGCCGAACGGATTGCGGCCCAGGTGACGCCAGAAATAGTCGGCCACGAACATCCAGTCGTAGGGCGAGTTGAAACCGACGAACACGGGCTGACCGCCGCCACATTGCTGGGTCAGCCACGAGTCGAGCCGGGCCATGGCCGCGGCCGGCTCCAGGCCGTCGCGCGTCAGTCGGTCCCGGTCCAGGCCGTGGATGCGCTCCGCCTCCAACTCCCAGGGCAAGTCGGGCGAGGGCTTGAGCTCGATGTAGATGCCCGAGTCCGGATCGGAGACCAGGCAGGCGCCGACTGACAGCAGGCTGCCGGTACCTGGGCTTGGACCGCTCGCCTCCACGTCAACGCTGACGAAGACCTCACGCCGGGCGGTCGATTGGGGGTCCATGTGGATCGCATTCTCGCCCGGATCGCGCTGCACAACATGGTCATCCACAGCGACTATCCCCAGCCCCGCCCGGTTGCGTGGATAAAGCCCGGTAGAGCCTGGAAACTCGTGGATGACTGGGCTTGTGCCCACCAGGCGCCGACCCTAATCTTCGTCTCAGCCCGAAGGGGCCACGGAAAACCGAACACACAGGCAGGGGCTTGCTCCAGCAGGTGCGATCGGTCAGCAGAGCCGGATTATCTGGGACTCGCTCCCTGATAGCGGCGAAGGGCTCGTCCCTTAGCCACCGCTCAGCTACTCCGCGGTTCTTTCGGGTCTTTCGATTCAGTACAGGCCGGGAACGAAGCGGCTGGTTCGCGCGGCGTACGCCGCGTAGCCCGGGAAGCGCTCGCGCAGCCAGATCTCCTCGCGCCGCGCCTTCAGGTCGAGCAGTACGGCGAACGCGAGCGACAGACCAAGGGCGAGCACGGACGCAGTCAACAGGCTCCAGCCGAACGCGAGCAGCAGCAGCCCGGCGTAGATCGGATGGCGCAGGCGGCGATAAATGCCGTCGGAGATGAGCACGCCGTCTTCGATCGGGCGCGGCATGGGGCTCATCGATCGATCGAGGTCGCGGATGCCCAGGTAGCCCAGCGCGACGCCACCCAGCATCAGCACCGCGCCGGCAACGCCGGCCGCAAAACGCGGCGCGCCCGACCAGTTGGCGCCGACCAGCAGGCCGGCCACGAACACGATGCCTATCAACAGGATCTGGAGCACGAACCAACCCTCGCCGCGCGGGCCGAGCGACGGCAAATGAGAGTCTGTGCCGGGACCTGGTGCTTCGCTCACTCGTCCGGTGTCGGAACTCCGAGCACGTTGAAGCCGCCGTCGACGTAGATGACCTCGCCGGTCACCGACGCAGACAGGTCGCTGGCCAGGTAGACGGCCGTGCCCCCCACGTCCTCGATGGTCACGTTGCGGCGCAGCGGGGTGATGTCGCGGAACATGCCGTACATCTTCTTGAAGTTCGCCACGCCACTGGCGGCGAGCGTCCTGATCGGGCCGGCGCTGATCGCGTTGACGCGCACACCCGCCGGACCCAGATCGTTGGCCAGGTAGCGCACGCTGGCCTCCAGCGCGGCCTTGGCCACGCCCATCACGTTGTAGTTGGCGACGACCTTTTCCGCCCCGTAATAGGAGAGGGTCATGATGCTGCCGCCGGCGGGCATGATCTCTGACGCGGCGCGAGCGATCGCGACCAGGGAATAGGCACTTATGTCCAGCGCGAGCGCGAAGCCGTCACGCGACGTATCGACGAACTTGCCCTCCAGGTCTTCGCGTCGGGCGAAGGCGAGCGCGTGGACAAGGATGTCGAGCTGGCCGTATGTCTCGTCCCACTTGCTGATGACGCGCGCGATTTGCTCGTCGTCCTGGACGTCGCACGGCTCGACGAAGGTTGAGCCGATGCTCTCCGCGAGAGGCCGCACGCGTCGCTCGATGAGCGACTCGATCGAGCTGAAGCCGACCACGGCGCCGTGCTCGTGGAACGCGCGGGCAATGCCCCACGCAATCGAGTGATCGTTGGCCACACCAAAGACGAGCGCCTTCTTGCCGGCCAGCATCCCTGAGTGGAGGCCCTCGACGTCAGTCACGGGGTGGTCGTTGTTAGCGGCATTTGCAGCGCAACGATACCTGCGTCGGAAAGGTGTGACCCGCCATTCGTGACGATGTCCGCCTTGACCAGCCACTCGCCGGCCGTCGCCGGCGCGGTCGCGGCCACGTTCAGATCAACAAAAGAGCCCGGTTGGAGGCCATCCGGCACGCTCACGGCCCCGATCTGGTCGCCACGCGCACCCGAGCCGTCGTAGAGCGGCACGGCCGGCACCGCACCCAGGCGCAGCGTCCAGCCCGCAGACGGCACGTTGCCCCGATTCGTCACGCGCACCGAGTAGCCCACGGAGGTGCCGGCCACGGCAGACTCCGGCGGCGGCGCGGCCGTCGAGTAGCCCGCGCCAAGGTCGCGCGAGTTGAGCCACTCTGCCAGGCCCAGGTAGATGCCGGCCGCGATGGACAGGCGCACCTCCGGCCGCTTGAGTGCGTCGAGCTCTGACGGATTGCTGACGAAGAGAGATTCGGACAGGACGCTCGTGACCAGCGATGGGCGCGCCAGGAAGGGTGGGTCGTACGGGGCGAGGTAATAGAACCAGGCGAAACGGACGCCGGCGTGAAGCGGGTCGAAGTCGGGCGCCCTGTGCGCCTCGAGCGAGCGCACCACCTCTGGCAGCATCAACTGTGCAACGTCCGTAGCCGGCGTGGACCAGGGCTGATCGGCGTCTGTGTAGACCTGCGTACCGCGCACCGTGCTGTCCGTGAAGGCGTTGTTGTGGACGTGCACGGCCACGTCCGCGCGGGCCAGGTTCTTGGTGTCGTTGCGCAGCAGGTCGTCGTCGTAGCGGTTGAAGGCGCCATCGCCGTTGTGATCGGTCGGGGGCTCGTCGATCGCGCGATCCGTCGTCCGCGTCATGACGACCTGCACGCCGGCGCGCTCGAGCAGGTCACGCAGCTTGAGCGCGATGTCCAGGTTGAAGTCCTTCTCCTTGAAGCCCTGGCGAACCGCGCCTGCATAACGCCCGCCGTGACCGGCATCCACGGCGACCACGATCGCGCCCGGATTGGCCGGGTAGATGGCCGGCAGGCCCTTGCGCAGCGGGCGATCGTGGCGCACGCGACCGAGCGAGCTGTCGGCAACGACGCGCGCGACGTACGGGCCATCCGCCGCTTCGCCGCCCTGGCCATTCGTCCCATCCCACGTCCAACTGTGCGTTCCCGCGCGCAACGTGACCCCGGTCGCGATACGACGCACCCGGATGCCGGTCTGCTTTCTGATGGAAAGCCACACCGTGGCCCGCCGAGCGAGCACCAGATTGATCGTGACGCGCTGCGCGAGCGGCGCCATGTCCGGCGCGAAAGGCGTGCCGGTGAGGGTCACGGACGTGATCGTGTCATTGGCCGCGGCGACCGGCGACGCGACGGGCAGACAGAATGCCAATGCCAGCACAAGGGCTGCGATCCGGTAGCGCGAATGGCGCACCATTTTGACTCTCGTTTCCCCCTCGCCTGCCGTACTGGCCTGAGCGATCGTGGCCGACGATGGAGTGTAGCCTTCGGTCAGTGAGCCAACCGTGCCGGGGGACCGAGTGGTTCGAATGATCGCCGCGCGCCTGATCGTGATCGCCGGACTCTTTGCCATGCTTGGAGTGCCCAGCCCGGTTGTCGGCATCGACGGGCCAGCCGCGCGCTGGATCGTCCAGCTCAGGCCCGGCGCGCGGACCGGTGACGTGATCGCACAGGCTCCCGCCGCCGGCGGGCGGGAGCTGGCACCCAGCCAACGCTTCAGCCGCGTGCTGAACGGTTTCGCCGCATCCCTCACGCCCGCCCAGCGCAGCGCGCTGCTGGCCGATCCGCGCGTAGTGGCCGTGGTGCCCGATGTCCCCGTCAAGTCCACCGGCCAGCCGTACGCGGAAACGACAGAGGAGGTGCCGCCCGGCGTGCGCCGCGTCGGCGCGCCCGAGAACACACACCGCGCGTTCGAGCCGCCCGTCGTGGAGCTGGACGTGGACATCGCCGTGCTCGACACGGGCATCCAGCCGGACAACGACGAGCTGAACGTCGTCGGCGGCTACAACTGCACCGACGAGAGCCAGCCGGAGGCTCAGCGCGACGACCCCGACAGCTGGAAGGATTCGCCGTCATTCGGACACGGCACTCACGTGGCCGGCATCGCGGCCGCGCGCCAGAACGGACGTGGCGTCGCCGGCGTGGCCCAGGGCGCGCGGCTGTGGGCGATCAAGGTCCTCGACGGCAACGGCAACGGCTACTGGTCGTGGGTCATCTGCGGACTCGACCACGTCGCCGGGATGCGCGAGCCGGGCAATCCGGCCGTGCCGCTGGTTGAGGTGGTCAACATGAGCCTCGCCGCGAGCGGCGCGGACGACGGCAACTGCGGGCTGGACATCGCAGATCTGCTCCACCAGGCGGTCTGCCGCGTTGCGGACGAGGGCATCACCATGGTCGCCGCGGCCGGCAACGCAGGCTCGAACGCGGCCAACTATGTCCCGGCGGCGTACGACGAGCTGATCACGGTCTCGGCAATGGCCGACTGGGACGGCCAGCCCGCCGGCAACGGAACACGACCAACGGGCTGCACCAGCACGGTCGCCGACGACGCGTTCGCATCGTTCAGCAACTACGGCCCGGACATCGACCTGATCGCACCGGGCGTGTGCGTGCTATCCACGCTGCCCGTGGACGGGCTCGGCCTGATGAGCGGCACGTCAATGGCCACGCCGCACGTGGTCGGCGCAGCGGCGCTGTACTTCCTGGCCGAAGTGGCGGACGGACGAGCTCGCCCAACGCCCGAGCAGGTTCGTGCGGCGTTGGTCGACCGCGGCACGCCTGACTGGCGGACTGAAACGGACCGCGACGCTGAGCATGAGCCGGCGCTCGACGCATCCAGCCTGGTCACGGCAGCCGACTTCCAGATGACCGCGTCACAGAGCGTGCTGCGCGTCGCGCCCGGCGGCAGCGGCAGCATGGACATCCGCATCGCGCGGCTGCACGGATTTGCCACGCCGGTTGATCTGGAAGTGACGGGCGCGACGCTGCCGGCCGGAGCCAGCGCGACATGGAGCGGCGACCCATCCGCGCCGCCGGACGGGGAAGCGACGCTGACCATCCAGGTTGGTTCGAATACGCCCATCGGCGCGTACGAGATCGAGGTCACCGGCGCGGCCGATGGCGCCAATCGGTCGGTCACCTTCACGCTCGTGGTGTACGCCACGGACGGCGACCCAAACGGTCCGTACCTGAAGCTGCTCAAGGGCGTCGAGTCGGGCCCCATCTCCATCCCGGTCCGGGCCAAGTGGGCGTCGGTCAGCAGGGCGCAGCGCTACGAGCTTCAGCACAGCGTGGACGGGTCACCGTGGGTGACCCTCGCCAAGACCTACGGCCCCAAGTTCAACCTGACTGCCTGGCCGGGGACTCGAGTTCAGCTCCGCGTGCGAGCCAAGGTCGGCGGGACCTGGCGCGCCTGGCAGACCGGCCGCAGCTCCGTCGTCGTGCCGTTCGAGCCCGCGGTGGCCCCTGTCGTACTGAGCGGCGCGTGGCAGTTCGCGCCGCTTGCCCGCCCATACAGCGACGACCCGCAGTACTCCGTCCAGGGCGGCGCAACCGCCACACTGCAATTCACGGGCCGCAGCGTTGCCTGGATCACGACGAAGGGCTCGACGCGCGGCAAGGCGCAAGTCCGAGTGGACGGGTCACTCGTGGCCACGATCGACCTGTACTCGTCGCTGATCAAGCACCGCCAGGTGGTCTTCGCCCACTCGTGGACCTCGGCCGGCCCGCACAGCGTGAGCATCGAGGTCGTCGGCCAGCCAGGCAGCCGGCCGCGCGTGGACCTAGACGGGCTGCTCGTAGTCAGCGAGTAGCGCAAGCGCGCGACGGTAAGAAGCGACGTAGTCACGCGCCGGCCCCGACCACGAGAAATCGGTCGCCATCGCCCGCTGGCGCAGTGCGCTCCAGCGCGGCATGTCTGACATCGCCATAGCCGCACGACGGCAGGCGTCGAACAGGGCCCCTGCCTCCGCCGCGGCGAAGGTGAAACCCGTGCCGTGATCAGGGCTCGCATCAGCATCCACGACCGTGTCCACCAGGCCGCCCGTGGCGCGCACGACCGGGATCGTGCCGTAGCGCATCGAGATCATCTGGCTCTGCCCGCAAGGCTCGAAGCGGGACGGCATCAGGAACGCGTCGGCGCCGGCGTACATGCGCCGGGCCAGCGATCGGTCGAAGCGCTCCTCAACCGCCAGGCGATCCGGCCGCTGAGCGGCGAGCTCCTTGAGCCCGGCTACCAGATCGTGATCGCCGGTGCCCAGCACCGCGATGCGAGCGCCAGCGTCCATCAGCGCGGGCGCAGCTTGCGCGAGCAGGTCGAATCCCTTCTGCGGGTCGAGGCGGCTGACCATGGCGAACACGGGGCCCGTGGGATCGAGGCCCAACTCGGCGCACAGCGCGGCCCGGCAAGCCCGTTTGCCGGAAAGATCTGCGGCTGAATAGCGCGCGGCGATGTCGCCGTCCGTGGCCGGATTCCAAAGCTCGTTATCGAGCCCGTTGATGATCCCGAAGTAGCGCTCGCCACGCGCGGCGAGGGCGTCCTCCAATCCCGCGCCGTTGCCCGGCTCGAGCGACTCGCGGGCATAGGTGGGGCTGACGGTGTTGACCAGGTCGGCGCGCAGGACGCCCTCGCGCAACAGGTCCACGCCGTCCGGCGCGCCGATATCGGGCGGCAGGTCCAGCTGCCCCTCGACCTGTGAGCGCGGCACCCAGCCGTGGTAGGCGAGGTTGTGGCAGGTCAGCATGGTGGCCATGCCGCGCAGCTGCGCATCGTCGCCGTAGCGCGCGCGAAGAAGGAGGAGAGCCGGGACGCCCTCCCAGTCATGGGCATGGAGCACGTCAGCCGGACGACGCTCTACGCGCATTGCCTCCAGTGCCGCGCGGCCAAGCAACGCGAAGCGAAAGCCGTTGTCCGGGTAGTCGCGCCCGTCGACGACGTAGTAGTCGGGCCGGTCGAAGCTGGGCGGGTGCTCCACCAGGCGCAGCCGGTAGCCACGGCCAGTGGCGCTCCAGATGGTGACCGGCACGCTTCCGCCGTTGCCCACGGGCACGAGCAGATCCAGTCGCTCGGCCGGCTCCGGACGCGGGATGCCGCGATAGAAGGGCAGGTAGACGTCCACCTCGTGGCCCAGCTGGCCCAGCGCGCGAGACAGCGCGTCAACCACATCGGCCAGCCCGCCCGTCTTGGCGAATGGCTCACATTCAGAGGCGATCATCGCGATGCGCATGGCCGCGATGCTAGCCCCTCGGCCCGGACCGGTCGGGGCAGCATCAGGGGCCTGGGCATCAACTTGTTGAGAACCTTCGCGTGATCGGCGCGTTCCGCCGGGCGCTGTCGCCGCCCAGCCGCAGCCAGGCATGCTGATCACGCGACTGTTCTCACCTTGGTGGAACGTGCCGTGCTGAACCGGTTTATGCGCCACGCGCTACTGGGGTAGGATGCCCGCCATCGTGCCGACACGGACACCTATACAGACCCTGCCCCCGGCAGGCCTGAGACTTCCCGCCCAGCTCGAGGGACTCGAGCGACTCGCCTTCAACCACTACTGGATGTGGCACCCCCGCGTGCGCGTCCTGTTCCGCCGCATTGACGTGGGAGCCTGGCTCCGGCATCGCAATCCGGTGCCCGTGCTGCAGGCCCACCGCGATTGGTCGGGCGTGCTCGAAGACATCGACCTGATGGCCGAATACCGGACCCTGCTCGACGCCTTCGATGGCTACATGGAGAACGGCGCTGGGCACTGGTTCCAGCGCGAGCACGGCGAGCAGCTCGACGGCCCGATCGCCTACTTCTGCGCCGAGTACGGCCTGAACGAGGCCCTGGGCATCTACTCAGGCGGCCTGGGCGTGCTGGCCGGCGACCATCTCAAGGCAGCCTCGGACATGGCCATCCCGTTCGTGGGCGTGGGCCTCTTCTACCGCCACGGCTACTTCCGCCAGACGATCGACGCCGACGGCCACCAGGAGCACGCCTACCCCAACTACGACCCGTACGGATTGCCCCTCCGGCGCGTGGCAGACGGCGACGGCGGACCACTTCGCATCGGAGTGGAGCTCCCCGGGCGCACCGTGTGGTGCGCTGTCTGGCTGGCCCAGGTGGGCCGCGTACCGCTGCTCCTGCTGGACAGCGACATTCCCGACAACGACGAGGTCGACCGGCCGATCACCCACATCCTTTACGTCCGCGGGCGGGAGATGCGCCTGCACCAGGAGATCATTCTGGGCGTGGGCGGCGTTCGTGCCCTGCGCGCACTCAAGATCGAGCCGCGCGTGTGGCACCTCAACGAGGGTCACTCGGCACTGATGCTCGTCGAGCGCGCGCGCGAGCTGACGCGCGAGGGAATGGCCTTCGAGAAGGCCTTCGACCGTGTCCGGAGCAACGCGGTGTTCACCATTCACACACCGGTGTCGGCCGGCAACGAGAGATTCGACACGACCCTCGTGCGAAACCTGGTCACGCCCCTCCTGGAGGGCAGCAACCTGGACCTGGAGCGGGTCATTGAGCTCGGCCGTGGCGCGGACAACGACGCCGCCCAGTTCGATATGACGGCCTTCTCGCTGCGCGAGACACATGGCGCCAACGCGGTCAGCCAGCTCCATGCACGCACCGCCAACTCCACCTGGACGGGCGTGACGAGCGAGCCAATCCTGGGCATCACCAACGGCGTTCACCCGCCCTCCTGGCTGGGTGGCCCGGCACGCGGCCTGTACGAGCAGCTGGGCGCCGACGTCGATGACATCGATGCCCAGGAGAAGCCTTTCTGGGACAAGATCGCGGACCTGCCCGACGAGCAGCTGTGGGAGGCGCACCGCCGCCAGAAGCTGGAGCTGGCCTATTTCTGCCGGCGCCGGCTGCAGTCGCAGTTCGCGCGCCACGGCGAAGCGCCGCGCCTGCTTGAGGACCTGTCCGAGGCGCTCGATCCGGAGATCCTGACGATCGGCTTCGCGCGTCGCTTCGCGACCTACAAGCGCGCCGCGTTGATCTTCTCCGATGAGGAACGCCTGGCACGCATCCTGCTCAACGACGACCGACCAGTGCAGATCGTCTTCGCCGGCAAGGCTCATCCCGCCGACCGGCCCGGGCAGCGCATGATCCAGGACATCTTCACGCGCAGCCGGTCCCCGAAGTTCGCCCGGCGCGTCTTCGTCATGGAGGACTACGACATCCGCGTCGGGCGCTACCTGGTGCAGGGCGTGGACGTGTGGCTGAACAACCCGCGCCGGCCGCTCGAGGCATCCGGGACGAGCGGCATGAAGGCGGCCATGAACGGCGTCATCAACTGCTCCGTGCTGGACGGCTGGTGGGACGAGGGCTACAACGGGACGAACGGCTGGGCCATCGGCGGGCGCGAGACACTCAACGATGAAGGCGCCCAGGACTGGGCTGACGCGCAGGACCTTTATCGGCTGCTGGAGAACGAGATCATTCCGCTCTACTACCAGCGCGACAAGAAGGGTCTGCCGCGCGGCTGGCTGAGCAAGATGAAGGAGTCCATGGCCAGCGCCGTGTGGCAGTTCTCCACCACGCGCATGCTCGAGGAGTACATCGAGCAGCTGTATCTGCCGGCCGCTGCCGGTTCGAAATCGGCCGCCAAGCGGGAGCCGGCTGCGGCAGCGACCTCGGCCGAATAGGAGTCTCGCCCCACCACTGATGGCCAAACGGATCTCGCTTGCTCTCGTCATCCACAACCACCAGCCCATCGGGAATTTCGGGTGGGTGATCGAGGAGGTCTTCGAGAAGGCGTACGAGCCGTTGATCGGTGCCCTGGAGCGCCATCCGCGAATTCGCCTCGCGCTCCACTACACGGGCCCACTGCTGGAGTGGATGGAGGCCAACCAGCCCGCGGCTCTTGACCGGCTGCGGGCGCTGGTGGCGCGCCAGCAGGTCGAGATACTGGGTGGCGGCATGTTCGAGCCGATTCTCGTCGCGCTGCCCGAGCGCGACCGCCTCGGCCAGCTCGTCCGCATGCGCGAGGACATCGAACGGCGCTTCGGCCTGGCGCCGCACGGTGCCTGGCTCGCGGAACGCGTCTGGGAACCATCTCTACCCACCTCGCTGGTCGACGCCGGCTACACGTACACGGTGCTTGACGACAACCATCTGCGCGCCGCCTCGGTCGCCGAGGATGCGATGTGGGGCACGTACACGACTGACGATCAGGGCCGGCGGCTGACCATCTTCGGCACGGAGAAGGGGCTCCGATACCGGATCCCGTGGCAGCCGGTCGATGACCTGATCGCCTACCTGCGCGAGGCGGCGACGGACACCGGCGAGCGGCTCGGGATCATGGGCGACGACGGCGAGAAGTTCGGCGCCTGGCCGGGCACGTACGAGCTGTGCTGGAGCAAGGAACGCTGGATCGAAAGGTGCTTCACGGCGCTGGAGCAGAACGCCGACTGGCTGAGCACCGTCACACCTTCGGACTGGATGGCCGGCAATGCGCCCATCGGCCGGATCTACGTGCCCACCGCGTCGTACGTGGAGATGACCCAGTGGGCGCTGCCACCGGATGAGGGCCCGGCATTCGGACGCCTGCTGTCCGAGGCGGACGAAAAGGGGTCAGCGGCGGCGCGCTTCCTGCGCGGTGCGTCGTGGCGCAACTTCCAGGCGCGCTACCGGGAGATCAACGACCTGCACAAGCAGATGCTGCGCGTCTCAGCGATGGTGGAGGCGATGCCCGCCGGGTCGGCCCGCAATCTGGCGCAGGACCACCTCTATCGCGCCCAGTCCAACGACTGCTACTGGCACGGCCTCTTTGGCGGCATCTACATCGTGCACATGCGCATGGCCACACTGGCCGAGCTCATCGCCGCAGAGGATCTTGCCGTGGCCGGCGGCCAGGTGGCGGCGGCCACGGCTGACTTTGATCTCGACGGGCTCGACGAGGTGCTCATCGCTGGACCGGGGCAGAGTCGTGCTGGTGGACGTGGCGGAGGGCGCGGGCATCGGATCATGGGACCTGCGCGCGTCACGCGTCGCGCTGGCGTCCGTGCTGCGTCGTCGGCCAGAGGCGTATCACCGCAAGTTGCGCGCCGCGGACGAGAGGGTGGACGGCGCCGGATCGAAAGAGGGCCAGGCGATCAACCCGCACGAGGCCATGCACGCCAAGGAGGAGGACCTGGCGCGCTACCTGGTCTACGACGACCACGAGCGACGCAGCGGCCTCGTTCGGATTCTCGATCCTGCCGGCCGCGAGCTGGGCGACTTCGTCAACGGGGAGTGGCATCTCGAGAGCGCGTCCGAATCGGAGGCGGTCGTGACGCGCGCGGCGCCTGGGTTCTTCGTGCGCAAGCGGGTGACGGTGGGCGGCGAGCGGCTGACGGGCGGGCTGTCGGTGGCGGTCGAGGTCCAGAACCGTGGGCTGGGCGCCGCGACCGGAACCCTGGAGCTGGAGTGGAACCTCAATCTGATGGGCGGCGGCGGAAACCCCGAGGCTTACATCGCCTGGGACGCAAACGAAGCTCGCCTTGATACGTCGGGGTCTGCTCCCTCAGGCGCCGAATTGCGAATGGGCAACCGCTACGAGGGCGTGGAGCTGACCGTCGCGCTCGATTCCCCGGCGCACACAGGAGTGGAAGTCGGTCGACACCGTGTCCAACTCTGAGGCCGGCTTCGAGCGCGTCCATCAGGGCACGTGTCTCATCCAGCGCTGGCCGCTGCAGCTCGCCCCGACCGAACATCGCACCTTTACCGCCACTTTCCGCTTCACCCAATCCCGCGACCGGGCGAACGAAAGACTGGCGGATTAGACGTCAGACAGACGCCAAGCTTCGACACCAGCTTCTCAGTCGGTGGCAGGTGCGGCCCAGCGCGACCAGGCGATCGACGGCTCGAAGCCCAGGCTCCGATACAGCTCGACCGCGCCGGAGTTGCTCTCGTCGACTGACAGCCAGACGAGCTTATGGCCGGTGGCCAGGCCGGCGCGGGTGGCGACCGCGGTGATCATCCGGCCGTAGCCGCGCCGGCGGTGGCGAACGGCGGCTCCAACGGCGCTCAGCGACGCGACGCGCGGACCGGATGTCAGCCGGACCGAGGCGACCGGCTCGCCTACGAGTCGCAGCAGGAAGGCGCGCACGTTGCCATCGGTCACGAGGCGCGCAAGCCGCTCGGCGCGCTCGCCCGTCTGGTCCCGCGGAAGGTCGAAGTTGGCTATCTCGAGCTGCACGCAGTCGAGCGCGGTGGCGGGCGTAACCGCCTCGACTCGCAGACTGCGATCGAGATGCGGCACGGTGGCCGGGTGGCGTGTCGTCATGATCCGCTCGCCGGCCACGCGCAGCCATCCAGCTGCGAAAAGACGCTCGGCCACATCTGCTGGCTGTGCAACGCCCTCCGCGATCTGAACGACCGGCCAGTCGCCGACCTCGCGGCTGCGACGAACGACCTCAGCCAGGCGCTCATCGAAGGTGGCTTGCGTCCAGCGCAGCACAGCGGCGTAGTTGAGCGCCGGTCGCCGATCCGGGAAGCGCACCCAGACAACGCCCAGCGCCGGATCGTCTGTGACGCTGCCGTCGGCCTGGACGGCCAGCTCGGCGTGCGCGCGCTCGATCGCGACGAGCTCATCGCGCGTTGGCGCAGAGGCCTCGGAGTGTTCGTGCTCCGGAGCATCTGAGCGGGGTCGAGCGTTCGCGGGCCGGCGCGGGGCGTCGGACATCAGAGTGCGGCGCGGACCTCAGCATCAAAGCGCTCGACGAGCGGGACGAGCTTGTCCGCGTCCGTCTCCGCGAAATCAACCGCGACGTGTTGGACGCCCGCCTCGGCAAACTCGCCCAACGTCGCGCGCATCTGATCCGTCGATCCGCCGAGTGTGAAGAAAGCGGTTTCGACGCGGTCGAACGTGACCCGGCAGCGTGCCGAGATAAATGGCTCAGGTCGTCCCGCCTCTGCGGCGGCAGCGCGAACCACCGGGACCCGTTCGGCAAGCTGCTCGGGGCCCGATGCGGACGAGTGGTAACCATTTCCCAGCCGCCCTGCCCGACGCAGCGCCCGCTCATCGCGCCCGCCGACCCACACAGGCAGCTCGGCGCCCTGCGGCGGCAGCGGGCCGAAGCGGACGTGGTCGAAGTGGTGGAACTTGCCCTCAAACGGCCCCTCGCCGCCGCCCCACAGGTGGCGCCAGATGGCGATCGCCTCGTCCAGGTACGCGCCTCGGCGGTGGAAGCGGTCCTCCAGGCCGAGATGCCCGAACTCGGTCTTGTTCCAGCCCACACCGACACCCGCGATCAGCCGGCCACCGGATAGCGCGTCGATCGTTGCCAGCTCCTTGGCCAGCTCGACGGCGTTGCGCATCGGCACGACGACGACGCTGATGCCGACGCGCAGGCTCGGCTGCCGGGCGGCGACGTGGACGGTGGTCAGCAGCGCGTCATACAGGTGGAAATAGTCCTCGCTGCGCCGCGACTGCTCGACCAGCAGGTGATCGGTCGTGAACACCGAGTGCCAGCCCAGGCGGGCAACGGTCTCGGCAGAGGCGTCGATCGCTTCCACCGACGCGCCCGCCCGGTACGACGGCAGGATCAGCCCGAAATCCATCGTGCCTCTCGGCTCAGGCGTCGCCGACGAGGATGCGCTGAACCCACTTGATTGGCGGCATTCCGTGCGAGATGACGGACTCGAGGTGCGTGCGGTAGTCGAAGCCAGGCGTCTGGCCAAGCTCGCCCACCACGCGCTGCTCGGGAACCGCCTCGTCGCCCGCACCGGCAACCCGCGCCGCCTGCCGTCGCGCGGCAAGCTCCAGGTCCCACATCTCAAGCGAGCCCAGGTAGTAGGTGCACAGCTGGGTGGACGTCAGCCGCGCGCGCAGCCACTTTCGGCGCGCCTCGTCCTCCTCCTGGAAGCCGCCCTTGACCATCAGGTCCATGGCCTCCTGCTCGGTCATGCCCGCGGTGTGGATGCCGATGTCGATCAGCGCGTTGGTGATCGCGCGCAGGTAGAACTTCCAGTGGTTGAGCAGCGAGCGCGGGCTCGTGGTCGCCATAGCCCAGATCCATCATCACCTGCGTGACGTAGACCGCCCAGCCCTCGGCAAACATGCCGCTGCCGAAGACACCGCGCGTGAGATTCGGCGTCCGATTCGAGTAGGCCAGCTGGAGGTAGTGGCCGGGCACGCCTTCATGGATCGCGAGCAGGCGCAGCATCCGGTCGTTGTCTTCGCGCATGTACGACTCGACCGCGGCCGGCCCGGTGCTCTCGTCTGGCGGCGTGATCCAGAAGTAGCTGGACATGCCCTTGTCCAGCGGACCGGGCGAGTTCAGGAAGGCACCGCCGTAAGCGCGCATGAAGACCGGCGTCCAGGTCACCTGGAGTGGCTCGTCTGGCAGGCCGATGATGTCGCGCTCCCGGCAAAAGGCCTCGATGTTGGCCACTTCCGCCTTGCTCCAGTCGAGCAGCTCGTGCGGCTGGCGGTGTTCCCTGGAGATCGCGTCGAGTACGCGCCGGATGAGCTCGTCCTCGTCTGCCGGCTGGGATTGGCCCGGGAGCCAATCTGTCCACGCCAGGCGCGCCAGGCGCAGCATCTCCGCCCTGACGAGGTCGTAGTCGCGCCTTGCGCGTGCCGCGAGATCGTCGTAGCGAGATGTCGCTCGCGAGCGTGTGGCGCAGCTTTGCCTGGAACATCTGGGCGCCCAGCCGGCCCTCGCCCACGGCGCGCGCCTTGATCTCCGTTTCGAGTCGCTCCCGGAAGCGGGCCAGCGCTTCGCGCGCCGGGCCGGCCGCGTCGCGCAGCTCTGCGGCGACATCGGTGTCCTCGCCCTGCGCCGCGCGGGCCTCCGCTTCTGACAGCGCCTGGTCGATCAGGTCGCCCACGCCGCTGAGCTGAGCCAGGGCCGTCTCTGTGTGGAGCAGCGAGACGGGACGATCGGGCAGGCCGGTCAGTGCCGCTGCCGCATCGCTCAGCAGGGCTGGCAGGTTGCGCAGCCGGCCGGCGAGGGCTCCGCCCCGGTGGGACCACGGAGCGAACTCTCGCCCCAGGAGGCCGAACAGCCCGCCACCCACCATCGCGACGTAGCTCAGCGGGTCCCAGGCCGACTCGCGCAGCTCCGCCTCGCTGAACTCCCAGCCGTCAATTGCTTCGCGGACGATGCCGCGGTCGATGTCTTCGCCGTCAGCCAGCTGACTCTGGTCGAGCGCCTCCAGCCGCGCCCGATGGTGGCGCAGCCTGGCCAGGCGTGATTCGCGGCCGCCTTCGGTCACGTCCGGCCAGCGATCGTCGAAGGCATGGAAGCCGATCTGTGTTGCCCACACCGGCTCTGCCTCGAACAGGTCGTCGAGCAGGCGGTGCAGGACATGGTCGAACGCGGTTCGCGGCTGGGGCCGCGTATCTGGCGCGAGGGACCTGAAGCGGGTATCCGTCACGGCCGAGGCATCGTAGCCGCAGCGCGCGGATGTAGCATGGCCAGCACCTTGCTCGAGTTCGGCGTCCGCATCCTGATCAACGCCATCGCCCTGATCGCCGCCGTGCACCTCGTGCCCGGTGCGACCTTCAGCGGCGAGTGGTGGCAGCTGGCCGTGCTGGCCGCGATCTTCGGTCTCGTCAACGCCTACCTGCGACCCATCGTCAAGCTGCTCAGCCTGCCGCTCAACCTGATCGCCTTCGGCGTGGTCGGGCTGGTCGTCAACACGGGCATGGTGCTGATCGCTGCGGCCATTGGTGACAACCTCGACCTGGGCTTCGCGCTGGCTGGCTGGCCACCGGACAACATCGGACTGGACACGATCGTTGCCGCGCTGCTGACCTCGATCCTGCTGAGCCTGGTGTCGGCGATCATGGCCCTCGTCCGGCTCGCCACGCCGCGCATCTGAGCTGCTGACGCCCGACTTCGCTGGTGCCGCGCTCGAAGCGGCCCGACGCCACGGCACGCCCCTCTACCTGTACGACCTGGCGCGGCTGCGCGCCGACGCGCAGGCCATCGCCGGTGCATTTCCGGATCCATGGCTGCGCCTGTACGCGCTCAAGGCGAACGGGCTGCCCGGCCTCGTGCGACGAGATCCTGAGCGAGGGATTCGTGGCCAGCGCCGTGTCACGCGGCGAGCTGCACTTGGCGGCGCGTGCGGGCGCAGCCCCAGAGCGAACCGCGCTGGAGGGCATCGGCAAGACGGAGGCGGATCTCGCGGCGGCGGCCGCGCTCGCTGCGCGTGGCACTCCCCTGCTGTGGGTCAGCCTCGAGACGGCTGAGGACGCCGAGGCGCTCGCCGCGCGGGCGTGGCGAGACAACGTGCGTTTGGATGTCCTGGTGCGCGTCAACCCGTCCGTGGCGCCGGAGACCCACCGTGGCCTCGCGGTGGGAGCCGCCGAGTCCAAGTTCGGAGTGCTGCCAGAGGAGCTGCCGGCGGTCATCGAGGCGGGCGGCGGGCCGGACGGGCCGCTGCGCTGGCGCGGGCTGCACCTGCACGTCGGCTCGCAGCTGGGCGCCGTCGACGCGTGGCGCTCGGCTTTCCGCGTGGGCCTGCGGCTGATGGAACTGCAGCGTGCCGAGCTGGCCGACTTCGACACGCTCGACGCAGGCGGCGGCTTTCCGGTGGCGATGTCCGACTCGGACTCGGTACCCAGCGCGGTTCACTTCGCCGGCGCGGCCGCAGCCGAGCTTGACGCACTGCCCGCCGCGGCGCGGCCGGCGCGCCTGGCCGTGGAGCCGGGCCGGGCCGTCGTGGCCGGCTGCGGCTGGCTGATCGGTCGCGTGCTCCATGTTCGCCAGCGCGATCCGCAGATCGTGGTGCTCGACACGGGCATGACCGAGCTCGTGCGACCGGCCATGTACGGCGCGGCGCACCCGATGCTGGCGCTGACCTCGCTCGGGCAGCCGGTCGGCGACGCCACGGCCGAAATGGCGCTGGTGCGACTCGACGGACCGATCTGCGAGTCGACCGACACGCTGGGCACGGCCGCCATGCCGCCGCTGGCGCGCGGCGACCTGGTGGCGATCGGCGTCGCCGGCGCTTACGGCTCGTCCATGGCCTCCACCTACAACGGCCGGCCGCGCCCGCCCGAGGTCGCCTGGGACGACGGGCGCCTGGCGCTCCTCCGCCGGCGCGGGTCGCTGGCCTCGCTGCCCTGACGCTTCCTCGTGGATCTCGGGGCGCGGGCCGCCCCAGGCATGGGCCGCGCTGGAGAGTCGGCGCTAACCTTCCCGCGTGAGTGGATCGAGCCAATCCCACGCCCGGCGCGCCTTTGCCGAGCGCATCGCGCGCGCGCCGTTGCTGCTCGACGGCGCAATGGGCACGCTGCTGTACAGCCGGGGAGTGCCGCAACGATCCTCGCTGGACGCCCTGGTCGAGACTCGACCGGAGCTGATCGGAACGATCCACCGCGAGTACATCGAGGCCGGCGCGGACGTTATCGAGACGAATACTTTCGGCGCCAACCGGCTGCGCCTGGCGCCCTTCGGCCTGGCCGAGCGCGCTGGTCTGCTCAACCGCCGTGCGGCGCAGCTGGCCCGCGAGGCACGCGACGTGGCCGGGCGCGGAGACGTCCTCGTGGCAGGTTCGATCGGCCCGCTCGAAGCTCCCGTGCACGGACCGGACGGGTTGCGCGATCCGGTCATCCGTGGCGCTTTCCGCGAGCAGATCGAGGGCCTGCTGGAGGGTGGCGCCGATTTGCTGCTGTTCGAGACGTTCAGCAACCTCGACGAGCTGCTGGCCGGCGTGGACGAGGCGAAGCAGCTGTCAGACATCCCGATCGTGGCCCAGATGACGTTCGGCGAGGAGCTGCTGGCGATCGACGGCACCAGCCCGCAGACGGCCGCCACCGCACTGGCCGCCGCAGGCGTTGACGCCGTGGGCGTCAACTGCGGCGTGGGACCGCTGATCTGCCTTGACGCGCTGAGCCAGATGGGCATGCCGTCGGCCGGCCTGGCGCGCTCGATCGTGCCCAATGCCGGCCTTCCACAACGGATCGAGGGCCAGTTCGTGTACGCGGCAGAGCCGGCCTATTTCGGCGACGCCGTGCGCCGTTTCGTGGATGCCGGTGCGCGCATCGTTGGTGGCTGCTGTGGCACGACGCCGGAGCACATCCGCCACATGCGCCGCGCATTGGACGGACTGGCCAGCGGCACTCCCGGCCGGGCGGCCAGGCACCACGGCGCGGAGCACGTGATTGGGCCGCGCACGCCGATCGCCGAGCGCGGCAGCGCGTCAGCGACTGAGCCGCCGCCGCCGACGCGTTTGGCCGGGCAGCTCGCCGATCAGCACTTCATCGTCAGCGTCGAGATCGACCCGCCGCGCTCGGTGCGCATCGACCGCACGATCGAGGCAGCCGCGCTGCTCCAGGACGCCGGCGTGGACATCGTCAACATCAGTGACAGCGCCATGGCCCGCGTGCGCATGGGCGCCTTGGCCGTTGCCTTTGGCGTGCAGCACGACCTGGACCTGGAGTGCCTCGTCCACGTCACGACGCGCGACCGCAACCTGATGGCGCTCGAATCGGAGCTCCTTGGCGCGCATGCCCTCGGCGTGCGCAACATCCTGGCACTCACCGGCGACCCGCCTCGGGTGGGCGACTATCCCACCGGCACGGGCATCTGGGACGTCGACTCGATTGGGCTGATCGGCATCCTGGCGCGCCTCAACCGCGGCGAGGACCAGGCCGGCAAGCCGATCGGCGCACCGGCCGGCTTCACCATCGCCTGCGCGCTGGACCCCACTGCGGCCGAGCTGGGCGACGAGGTCGATCGCCTCGCGGCGAAGCTGGACGCGGGGGCCGACCTGATCATGACCCAGCCCATCTACGCGCGCGAGCAGTGGGACCGCTTCATGGATCTCGCCGCGGCGCGCTGGCCGGGCGGCCTGCCCAAGCCGGTGCTGCTCGGGATCCTGCCCCTCCACACGCAGCGCCACGCGGAGTTCCTGCATAACGAGGTGCCCGGCATCACCATTCCCGACGAGGTGCGCGCGGCGATGGCTGCGGCCGGCGAGCGCGGCGCGGACGTGGGCCTGGAGATGGCCGCGGCGTTGCTCGAGGCCCTCGCGCCGGTCGTGCAGGGCACTTACATAATGCCCAGCTTCGGGCGCTACGAGCTGGCCGCCGAGCTCGTCCGCCGCGTCCGGGCGCACATGCCCGCGCCCCAGCCGGAGGTCCGCTCGTGAGACTGCGCTCGTTGATCATGGCCACCAGCCTGTTCGGGCTGACCGCTTCCGCCGCGCTCGCGGCCGGGCCGCCGTTCCCGGAGCCGGTCAACGATGTCGTCGTCTACGACACGGCCGGCATCCTGTCGGCGGCGACTGAGGCCAGCGCTACGGCGACGATCGTGGCCATCGAGGAGCGGGTTGGCGCAGAGGTCGTCGTCTACACCCAGTACAAGCCCGGATCGAGCGAGGAATCGACCGAGCGCGACGCCATCGCGCTGATTGATCAGTGGGGCGTGGGTCGGGCGGGCTTCGACGACGGCTTGGCGATCATGTGGAACACCAACCGCCAGACGTGCCAGTCCGGCGTGAGCGGCAACGGGCAGGTCCAGCTCTATGCCGGTCCCGGCTACCGCGCCGCGTTTCTGTCGAACAGCGAGCGCCAGCAGATCTTCGACGAGGACATGCTGCCCCGATTGCGCGTATGCGACGAAGACGGCGCGCTGCTTGCCGCGCTGGCCAAGATCGACGAGAACGCCACGGTCGATCACGCGCGGACGCTGGAGACGGCGCGCATCATCGATGCTGCGGTCGGGCTGATTGGCGGCCCGTTCGCGTTCATCGTGCTGGTCGGCGGCGCGGCCTGGTCCTGGCTCCGTTACGGGCGCGACCCGGTCTACCTGGACAGCCCGTCGATCCTGATGCCCGCGCCGCCGCCCGAGCTGACCGCCGCATCCGGCGCGGTCGTATGGGAGGGCCGCGCCACGCGGCGAGCGCTGACCACGGCGATGCTCGACCTGGCCAGCCGGGGCGAGCTGAGCTTTCGCGAGGAGGGCGGCCTGCTGAGCAAGAAGGCGGGTATCCAGATCCAGGATCGGCCGAGTGACGACCCATACGTGATTCGCAACCGGCGGCGACCGATCGGCCCGGCGGAGAATTACGCCCTCGAGCGGCTGCAGGGCATTGGCCGGGGCGAGGTGGCCAACTACATCGCGTCCGAAGACATCACCAAATTCGGCCGCTACGCGTCGAAGTTCGACTCGACGATCGAGCGCCACGTGTCTGACAAGGGCTGGTTCCGCGAGCCGCCGGCCAAGGCGACGTCGCGCTGGACGACGCGCGCCACGATCGTCCTCGTGCTGGGCGTGGTCAGCTTGATCGCGGCCTTCAATCTGCCGAGTGCCGGCCTGACCATCCTGGGCGTCGCGATGATTGCTGCGGGGATCGTCATGTTCATAGTGGCCCGTCAGATGCCGGCACGGACGATGGCCGGCGCGATGATCTACGCCATGCTCGCTGCGTACCGACGCACGCTGCACAAGACGATGGAGCAGGCACGCTCCATGAACCAGGTCGTCGACGAGGCACGTTTGGACTGGCTGGAGACGCCCGATCAGGCGGTCGTGTGGGGCGTGGCACTCGGCCTGCAGGGCGACGTGGAGGCGGTACTCGAGCGCTCGGCGGAGGACGCGCAGGCAGGCGTCACCACGTACAACCCATGGCTGCCGGGTTGGTACGGCACCGGCTATTCGGCCGGCGCCGCGGGCGGCGGGGGCGGGATCGCGCCGGGCCTCTTCTCGGCTTCGGCAATCCCCGACTTCGGCGGCATGATGTCCGCCCTGGGCTCGATCGGCAATTCGCCCAGCTCGAGTGGCTCTGGTGGGTCGGGTGGTTTCAGCGGCGGCAGCAGTGGTGGTGGTGGCGGCGGCTCCGGCGGCGGTTACTGATCGTCTGGGACGTTCCCATGGACCGGGCTGTCATGAATACGGGGCGAGGAGTCGGGCGGGGACGACTGTGCGACGCGGGCTAGACTGGGGCCATGGGTGCTGTCGACACGATGCAGCAGTTCTTCGAGCTGCTGAACGCAGGTGAGCGCGACTCGGCGCTAGAGCTGATGGACGAGAGGGTGGAGCTGCGCGTCCACGTGGGCGACAACGCGCGGACGTTGCGCGGCATCGAGAATGCCGGCGGCTGGTTCCTGCGCGCTGACAAGGGCCTGAAGATGATCCCGGCCAACGAGCGCGATACCGGCGTGAACTACGAGTGCGACCTGCTCGTGCTGCGCCCGGGCGCGCCATCGCAGAACATCGACGCCACGTTCCGCGTGGAGGCGGGCAAGATCACCTCGATCAACTTCGCCCCGCGCTGACGCGGGCCTTGCCTCTCGCGCTGACGCGCGTAGCGGCACTCAGGGCGCGGCAGTCGGCGGTGGCTGGGGGATGACGATGAACTGGCCGACCTGGATCTGGTTCGGGTTGCTGATCTCCGGGTTGGCGGCCAGGATGTCCTCGACCGTCACGTCGAAGCGCCGCCCTATGCGCGCCAGTGAGTCGCCTGCCCTGATCCGATAGAGCCGTGGCGTCGCCTCGACCGTCGGCTCCGCCGTGGGACCGGTTTCGACCGGAGTGGCACTCACCGATGGCAGTACGCCGCTGGGCGTGGTCAGTGGCGTGCTGAGAGTTGGCAGCGGGCTTGAGCCGATCGTTGCCGCGGGCGTGGGCGAGCGCGCCGGCCCGCCGGCCAGCATCCCGGGCAGGAATATGACTCCGGCCACGCCGAGGGCCAGGATGGCGACCACGGCGATGGCCGTCAGCCAGCCGCCGTAGCGATCATCGGCAGGCTCGGCCTCGGGCTGGGCGCCGTACCGGCCGTCGATCTCCCACGAGGGGACGACGTCTTCGCGGATGACCTTCTCGGACGGGATCGCAAGCGGCGTCGAGCTGCGCGGCGTGGGTGGCGGGATCTCCACCTGGCCCTCCAGCTCGTCGCCGAAAGGCATGGGCGTCGGCGTCGGCCGCGCCAGGCTGGCCCGCGCCGTGCCGGCCGAATCCGTGGAGCGGCCGGCCAGGAATGGCGGCACGGCCGGGATCTCGTCCTCGTCCGCGGACATCGCGTCGCTGACGTCGGCACGAGCGTCCGGCGTGGGTGGGGGGATCGGAGCGGCCGCGTCCCTGATCGGGTCGGCCCGGCTGGGCGTCTGGTGGGCGCTGGGTTCCTCGGGCGCCTCGCGCGGCCGGCGGACTCGGCCAGCTCTCAGGCGCGGCCACCTCGGCCAGCTCTTGCGGCTCACCTGCCGCCTTGACCAGCTCCTCCGGCTCGCCAGCGGCAGCAGCAGCCGCCGCCGCCGCCCCAGAGGCGACTACGCCGTCGAACGCGCCCAGCTGCTCGGTCGCCGCGCTCGCCGCGGCCACCGGCGACACCGGCCGCGCGGCGGCACGAGCGGCCCAGTCCTGGAAGATGGGACAGCCGGCGAACGTGGGCGCCAGGCAAAAGGCCTCCTGGTGCACCAGCGCGCGGGGCTGCGGAGTGGGTTCCGCGTAGCACCTGTGGCGCGCGTCGGGCGATTCGGAGCGCGCGTCCCGGTTGTCCTCGAGGGCAACGAAGGGACAGGCATGCGGTGACTCGCCGAAAAGCTCGCCCCTCGCAGCCATTGCGGTGATTCTAGGCGGCCGCGGCTTCCTCTGAAGGCTGTTCCGACGCGGCAAGCATTCCCTCCTCGGGAACCTGCTGCTGCTCCGGCCCGGCCGAGATGACCATGCCCGCGCCGACAGTGTCGTGCGACGTCTCATCGATCAGGACGAAGCCGCCTGTGGTGCGCGACAGGTCGTACGGATCGAGCAGCAGCGGCGAGCTGGTGCGCAACCGGATGCGGCCGATCTCGTTGAGGGCGAGCTGGTCTGCGCCCTGGTCGCGATGGAGGGAGTTGACGTCAATTCGGTAGCGCAGGTCGTCGACCGTCGCCTTGACGGTGCGCGTCGTGTGCTTGAGCAGGTAACGGCCGCCCTCGCGCATCGGCTCGTCCGCCATCCAGCACATCATCGCGTCGAACTCGGTCGCCACCGTGGGCTGGTTGTGCGGCCGGCAGATCATGTCGCCGCGCGAGATGTCGATCTCGTCCTCGAGCAGCATCGACACCGACAGTGGCGGCGCGGCTGCCTCGACCTCGCCGTCGAACGTCTCGATGCGCTTGATGCGCGTGCGCTTGCCTGACGGCAGGACGGTCACCTCGTCTCCCTTGCGGAAGACGCCGGAGGCGATCTGACCGGCGTAGCCGCGGTAGTCGTGATGCTCGTCCGACTGGGGCCGGATGATCAGCTGGACCGGGAAGCGGGCGTCGATCAGGTTCCGATCGGAGCCGATGTAGACGTTCTCCAGGTGGTACAGCAGCGACGGACCCTGGTACCACGGCATCGAGATGGAGCGCGTCACGATGTTGTCGCCGTGAAGCGCCGACATGGGGATGAACTGGATGTCATGCACGTCGAGCTTCTGCGCCCAATCGGCGAACTCGTCGCGGATCTTGTTGTAGACCTCCTCGGAGTAGCCCACGAGATCCATCTTGTTGACCGCCACCACGAGGTGCGGGATGCCCAGCAGGGTCGCGATGAAAGCATGCCGGTGCGACTGCTCCAGGACGCCCTTGCGCGCGTCGATGAGCACGATGGCAAGGTCCGCCGTGGACGAGCCGGTGACCATGTTGCGCGTGTACTGAACGTGGCCCGGCGTGTCGGCGATGATGAACTTGCGTCGTGGCGTGGCGAAGTAGCGGTAGGCCACATCGATCGTGATGCCCTGCTCGCGCTCAGCGCGCAGGCCGTCGGTCAGCAGCGCCAGGTCAACCTGGTTGTAGCCGCGCCGCTGGCTCGTCCGCTCGATCGCCGCCAGCTGGTCCTCGAAGATGCCCTTCGAGTCGAACAGCAGCCGGCCGATGAGCGTGCTCTTGCCGTCGTCGACCGAGCCGGCCGTTGAGAAGCGAAGTAGATCCATGACTAGAAGTAGCCCTCCCGCTTGCGGTCTTCCATGGCCGTCTCGGAGAAGGCGTCGTCAGCGCGCGTAGCGCCACGCTCAGTGATCCGGGCCGCAGCCACTTCGAGGATGATGTCGCGCACATTCGCGGCGCCCGAGTCAACCGCGCCGGTGCAGGTCATGTCGCCCACCGTCCGGTAGCGCACGGTCATGCGCTGGACCTCCTCTTCCGGCCGCGGCGGCAGGAAGTCGCTCGGCGAGAGCCACATCCCATCGCGCCGGAAGACGTCGCGCTGATGGGCGAAGTAGATCGACGGAACCTCGAGCTGCTCGCGCTCGATGTACTGCCAGACGTCCATCTCGGTCCAGTTGGAGATGGGAAAGATGCGCATGTGCTGGCCGCGCCGGAGCTTGCCGTTGTAAAGGCTCCACAGCTCAGGGCGCTGGCTCTTGGGCTCCCACTGGCCGAACTCGTCGCGCAGCGAGAAGACGCGCTCCTTGGCCCGTGCCTTCTCCTCGTCGCGTCGCGCGCCGCCGAATACGGCGTCGAACTGGTGCTCCGTGATCGCGTCGAGGAGAGTCGTGGTCTGCAACCGGTTGCGCGAGGGATTGCCCGGCTCCTCAGCCACACGGCCCTTGTCAATCGACTCCTGGACGGAGGCGACGACCATCCGCTCGCCGAGCTCCTTCACGCGCCGGTCGCGGTAGTCGAGCACTTCGGCAAAGTTGTGGCCGGTATCAATGTGCATGACCGGGAAGGGAAACTTGGCCGGCCGGAATGCCTTCTCCGCCAGGCGCAGCATGACGATCGAATCCTTGCCGCCTGAGAACAGGAGGACGGGCCGCTCGAACTCGGCGGCCACCTCGCGCATGATGAAGACCGACTCTGACTCGAGCGCGTCGAGGTGCGTCAGGCCCTGCTTGAGTGCCGTCTGAGCACTGTCCTGGGTGGTGAGCATGGGCAATTACTACCAATCTAATGGAGATTGTGGATTTGATGGTGAAGCCCTACTATACGCCACCGTGACTGAGAACACCACCGACCCGACCGACCGCGCCCCCATTTCCACAGCGGCCCCGAATACCGATCAGGACCCGGTTCCTGCTCAAGGCTGGCTCGACCGCCTGAGCGTGAAGTCGGGCATGTCGCGGCGGACCCTGCAGCTGGGCATGATCCTGCCCTTCGTCTGCCTCATCGCAGTGGCCGCAACGATGTTCGTGGCTCCTGCATCTGAGCGGCCAATCATCGTGTTGGGCACGCTCGTGGCGGTCGCCGCGGGCCTTTCGTCGACCGCGATCGGCGTCTACGGCGGCGTGCTCGTGCCGGGCCTGCTGCTGCTCAGCGTGGATGCCCGCTTCGCGGCGGCCGTGTCCATGTTCCTGCAGGTGCTGGTCATCCCGCTCGCCGCCGGGTCGCACTACCGGATGGGCAACTTCTCCAAGAAAGTCGCGCTGCCGCTCGTCGTGGGCGGCATGATCGGCGCATTCATCGGGCCCTTCTTCGCGGCCCTGCTGCCCAAGGACGTGATCGCCCGCTTCGTCGCCGCGCTGATCGTGGTCGTGGGCATGGTCGTGCTCGCCTCGGTGCGCCGCAGCGGCCTGGGTGAGGTGCGGGCGGAGGACGATGTGCCCACCAAGCGCATCGCCGGCATCGGCTTGAGCGCAGGCTTCAGCTCGGGCATCTCCGGCGCCGGCTGGGGTCCACTCGGCGTGAAGCTGCTCATCCTGGCCCGCATCGACCCACGCCAGGCGATCGGCTCATCGCTTTTCGCGCGCGTATTCATGGCTGCCTCAGCGGTCGTCGCTTTCCTGCTCGCCCAGAGCGCGTTCCACAACGTGGAGCCCAATTGGTGGCTGATCGTGCCCCTCTTCGCCGGCTCGATCGCGCCCATGATCCCGGGCGCCATGCTCGTCTCGCGCCTCGGCCGAGAGCGAGCGACAGTGGCCATCACGCTGCTCTCCATTCTGCTTGCGCTGCCCACGCTGGTGTGGGGCCACTGAGCCCGAAAGTCGCGACTTCTATACGTTGCGAAGCCGGTCGGCATCGGCGCGCTAAGCGCGGCGAGCGCACAATTGCCATCAGCACACAGCCCACAGTCATGACTCGAAGGAGTGCCCAGATGCTCGACAAAATCACAGCCGCGCTCGCTCCGCGCCAGGTGGCGCACGCCCACTGCGACATCCCGTGCGGCGTCTACGACCCGCAGCAGGCGCGGATCGAGGCGGAGTCCTGCTACAAGATCATCCAGAAGTATCACGACTCAAAGGACGAGGTCTTCCGCGGGCGCTGCCTGCATGTCAAGGAGGAGCGCGCGGAGCTGGCCAAGCATCACATTGACGTGATGTGGCACGACTACTTCAAGCCGGAGCACGTCGAGAAGTATCCCGACCTGCACGACGTGTGCTGGAAGGCATCAAAGCAGGCCTCGCAGGTCAAGCGCACGGTGGACATTGAAGAGGCGCAGAAGCTGCTCGACCTGATCGACAAGATCGACAAGATGTGGCGCGAGACGGGCGGGCCGGCGGCCACGCGGATGCAGCAGATGGAGCCGGTCAAGGCCGCCTGAGCGGGCGCTTCGCTCTACCTATCGCTCTGCCGACTCGAACCGAGTTACGGATGGGCCGCACCGGGCTGATGCTCGGGGCGGCCCTTCTCTTTGGCCTGGTTGGCCTGGGCCTTCCCGTCGCCGCCCGGGTCCGCCGCTCGTGGCACCTGCGCGTGGCCGTCAGCGGGCACAGCATGGAGCCCGCGCTGCGCGCCGGGGACTGGCTGCTCGTCGAGCCATTCCAGGCACTCCCGCACGTAGGTGACCTTGTCGTCGCGCGAGATCCGCGCAGCTCAGGGCGGCTGCTGGTCAAACGCGTCATCGCCGTCGGGTCGGACGCGTCGCTGTCTGTAAGCGGCGACCATCCCGCCCACAGGGAAGAATCGGGATCCATCGGCGGGATCGGGCCAGAGCTGGTGATCGGCCGGCCGTGGCTGCGCTACTGGCCGGTTGCCCGGCTCGCGCGGCTGTAGCTCAGCGAATCAGGCTTTCCGACTGGGGCGCGGAGCTCGGCGGCAAAGAGAGCCTGCTGGGTGTCGCCAAAGCCGTTTTCCCGGCCAAGCTCCGACTGGGACGCGGAACTCGGCGCCAAAAGGGCCTGCAGGGCAGCGCCGAAGACTGATTCCCGCCAAAGCTCCGACTGGGGCGCGGAACTGGCCCATGACCGGCCGCAGAGCTTCGCGTTTGACGGAATCGTGAGCATGCCGATAATGCTCAACGATGCATGAACCATTTAGTGATGCTGAACAAAATGCCGACGCTGAGGGCCGGACAGTCGTCGATCAGATCCTCGATCGCCTCGATCCGCTGATTGCCCGCCAGCGCCGCGAGGTAGCGCGACACGGCTGCCTGCGCATGGTGAGCTCCACTCAGCTGCACGTTTTGTACCTGCTCGAGTTCAAGGGCACCAGCTCGATGAGCGCCCTGGCCGACGAGCTGGACGTGTCACTTCCCAACATGACCGGGCTGATGGATCGGATGGTCGAGCGCGGGCTGGTGGAGCGCGTCCGGGACGATGCCGACAGGCGTGTCGTGGCGGTGCGCACCACGGACGCCGGGCGCCAGACGCTGGGCGAGATGGACCTCGTTCGGCGCCAGACGCTGGGCGCCGTGCTGGAGCTGCTCACGCCAGAACAGCAGGCTCGGGCGCTGCAGACCTTCTCCGACCTGCACGACGCGGCCGAGCGCATCGATGCCGCGTCAGACAGCAACGTGATCACCAGCGGAGCTCACTGATGGAAGCGGTACCAGACACGGCCAACGAGTCAGCGCAACGGGCCGCCCCTGCCCTTCCTCTCGATCACCGGGCGCGGATGGAGATCCTCTTCGCGATCCTGCTCGGTCTCTTCCTGTCAGCGCTCGACCAGACCATCGTCGGCACGGCTCTGCCCCGCGTGGTTACCGATCTGGGCGGCAACGAGCTCTACACGTGGGTGGTGACGATCTACCTGCTCACCGCCACGATCACTGGGCCCATCTACGGCAAGCTGTCCGACCAGTTCGGCCGCAAGCGGCTGCTGATGTTCGGCATCGGGCTGTTCCTCTTCGGATCGTTCCTGTCCGGGCTCTCCCAGGACATGTTCCAGCTGATCGTCTTCCGTGGCATCCAGGGCCTGGGCGCAGGCGCGCTGTTCCCGATCGCACTGGCAGTCATCGGCGACCTCTTCTCGCCCCAGGAAAGAGGCAAGTACCAGGGCCTGTTCGGGGCGGTGTTCGGCATCAGCGCGATCATCGGCCCGTTCCTGGGTGGATTCCTGACCGACCAGATCAGCTGGCACTGGGTGTTCTTCGTCAATCTGCCCGTTGGCGCGGTGGCGCTGGCCATCATCTGGCGGCTCATGCCGCCCCTGCAGCAGACCGGCGTCACGCGGCGCATCGACTACGCCGGCGTGTTCGTCTTCAGCCTTGCCCTCATCCCGATCCTGATCGGGCTGACCAACAAGCAGGCGCTCGACTGGTTCGACCCATGGGTTGGCGGCCTCATCGCCGTGGGCGTGGTGCTGCTGGGCATCTTCCTGTGGATCGAATCGCGCGCCGCGGAGCCGATCGTTCCGCTCGACCTGTTCCGTAACCGCACGTACTCGATTTCCATGCTCGCCGCGTTCCTGGCCAGCTTCGGCTTCTTCGGCGCGGTCATCTTCCTGCCCCGCTGGTACCAGGTGGTCAACGGCTCGTCGGCGACTGAATCGGGCTATCAGCTGCTGCCCCTGCTGGGCGGCCTCATCCTGAGCTCGATCGTCAGCGGCCAGATCGTCAGCCGCACCGGGCGCTACAAGTGGCTCATCGCCGGCGCTCTGGGCACGCTCGCCGCGGCCCTGCTGATGATTACTACGCTGCGCGGCGACACACCGGCCCAGGTCGTTTGGGTGTGGCAGTTCATCGCCGGCATCGGCATCGGCCCGTCCCTGGCTGTGTTCACGATCATCGTCCAGAACGCGGTCCCGTGGCAGAAGCTGGGCGTTGCCACCAGCAACCTGACCTTCTTCCGCCAGGTCGGCGGCACGGTCGGGCTGGCTCTCTCAGGAACTATCTTCGGCACCACCCTCCAGGCGGAGGCACCGCGCCAGGTCTCGACATCGCTGCTGAGCGCCGGCGTGCCCGCTGAGCAGGTCGAGCAACTGGCCGGCCAGCTGGGCTCGTCTGCCTTCACGCTGGACGACCTTTCGGCTGTGGGCGACATGGGCTCACGCATCCTGGCCGGACTGCCGGTCGAGCTGCGCGCGATGGTCGAGCCGCTAATCCCGGCGATCGTGGACGGAATTCATCAGGCCTTCTCGCTGGCTATTGCGAACACCATGTGGCTCGGCGTGCTCGCGGCACTGATCGCCCTGGGAGCCACGCTGGCCCTGCGCGAGGTTCCGTTGCGCTCGACGACCCGATCGGCCGATTCACAGCCGGCGGCGCCCGCCGCCGCGGAGCCGGCCGCGACCGACTAGCCCCGTTCAGGCCAGGAAGACCTCGCCCAGCAGCCTGACCATGTCCAGGTCGCGCGGAAGGAACGTCTGAAGCATCAGGCGCTGCACTCCGGCAGCTTCGAATTCGGCCATTCGCGCCCGGGCCTGGTCGGGCGTGCCCCAGATCCAGCGTCGATTGCGCTCTTCCAGCCAGGCCTCGCCGTCCGCTCCCTCCGCGCCAACGACGCGCAACAGCTCGCGCGCTCGCCGCTCGACGTCCTGCTGTGTCTCGCCCACGAGCACACCGGTCATGGCCGACAGCGCGACCTCATTCGGGTCGCGGCCGTGCGTGGCGCACGCGCCGCGGATGCGCTGGTACGCCTCCCCGGCCGCCCGCGGGCTGGCTGAGGTCAGGTTGAACTCATCCGCGTACATGGCAACGAGGCGCGCCATGCGCGGGCGGCCGTTGCCGCCGATGATCAGATTCGGATGGCGCCGGCCGGGCAGCGCAGCCGGCTTCGGGTAGAAGAGCGCATCGGCCACCTGCCAGTGGCGGCCGTCGAACGACCAGCCGTCCGGCTCCGCCCACAGGCCGTGCACAATCGCCAGCTGCTCCTCGAGCATGTCGAAACGCTCTCCGGTGTCAGGAAAGCGGAGGCCGTGTTGGCGATGCTCCACGGCGTTCCAGCCCGCGCCCAGCCCAAGCTCGATCCGTCCGCCGGCCATCTCGGCGACAGTGGCAACTACCTTGGCGAGGTTGCCCGGCAGGCGAAACGTGACCGGCGAGACGAGCGCGCCGAGCACGATGCGCGACGTCTCACGGGCCAGCCCGGCCAGCGTCGCCCAGGCGTCCGTCGTCGGCAGTCCCGCCTCGCCGGGAAAGCTGGCGTAATGGTCGGATCGGAAGTACGCCTCGAAGCCGGCCTCCTCCGCCGTCGACGCAAGCGCCAGGATCTCTTCGTAGGCAAGCCCCTGCTGGGGCTCGGACATGAGCGCGAAACGCATCCGGTGCTCCGTGGCTGCCGACCCGGAGCGGGCGGCGATCGCGCTACATGGTCACACGCTCACGCGGAACGCGGATGCGTTGCCAGCCATCGGCGCCGGAGCCAGTACGCCAGGTAGCCGCCGATGAAGAAGGGCGCGACGAAGGGCACGACCACTATTCCGATCCAGATGGCAAGACTGGCCGCCCATTGGCCCAGCCGGACCAGCGCGGCAACGGCCGAATCGATCTCGCGACCCAGGTCCCAGCTCTCTGCTGCCCGCGTGACCTCCACGATCGGGATGTTGAAGCCCACGGTCAGCGTGGCCAGCGCGGCCCGGCTGGCGAGGAGGTCGCGCTGGGCGGTCAGGCTCTCGATCTCGCTGCGCACGGTGGTCAGCTCGTCCTGGACCTTGAGCACGTCGGTGATCGTGGTCGCGCGATCCATGATCGCCTGGAGCGCCGTTTCCGTTGCCTGCAGGTTGGCCACTCGCGCGTCGAGGTCCACCACCTGGGCCGTGACGTCGTCCGACTCGGTGTTCTCTGCCTGCACACGGCCCAGCCCGCGCATTGCGCTGACTGCCTCCGACCAGCGCTCCGCAGGCACGCGGTAGGTCACGCTGGCCGACCTGTGGTCCTCCGTGTCCGATGCGCGCGATGACGCCACGTGCCCGCCCAGGCCGCGCATGAGCTGCTCTGCCTGGACGACTGCGGCGGCCAGATCGGTTACCTCCAGGTCTATCGAGCCGGTGTACACGATGAGCTGCTGGCCAGGCACCACTGGGGCGCTACCGGGCTCGGCCAGGTAGCGGTCGAGTCGACCTTCGTCATCGCCCACTGTTGGTGCCGACGCCGGGCGCCCAGCGGGCCCGTTGGTTGCCGCCGGTGACGACGCCCCGGTACAGGCGGCGAGGAAAAGAGCCACGACGAGTGGCGCGGACAGGGACCGAAGAATGTTCACTGCACTTCTCCAACTCGCCCCCGATGAGGAATGGAGCATTCCACTTGCGTGTTTCGACGCTGCCTCAGGACGGTTAAGTTCCGAACGCACCGGTCGCGCGGCGTGGTGACTACCATCGGCGCGATGCACGAATCGACTGCGCAGGTCATGGCGATCCCCGACGGGCTGGTTGCGCCCGGCGCAAACGAGGGCGAATTCGTGGCCGTGTGCACGCTTTCTGCACTGGGCCCGGGCACGATGCTGCGCTACTCGCGCGGCGACCTGGACCTCCTTGTCGCCCATGGCACGGCGGGCATCTGCGTCACGAACGATCGCTGCCCGCACATGTCCGCGCCACTTTCGCTGGGCACGCTCAATGACTGCACCGTCGCCTGTCCGCTTCATCGCGGGCACTTCGACCTGTGCACAGGCGACGTGGTCCAGTTCCCGACCACCGGTGGCCTGGATGCCGACGGCGGCTATCACGCCCCCTGGACGCCCGTCGACGCGGCAGGAAAGCAGGAGCCGACGGATCTCAAGGCACGTGCCCGGGCGCTGACCAGGGTGCGCCGCATGCGCTACTACCCGGTGCGCTTGGTGAGCGGCACGATCGAGGTCAAGTTGCCCGTTTGATTCGCGGCGCGGCTGGGCAACGGCTAAAGTTTGAGCTGACCTGGCTTCCCGATGAGTGGGTGCTGTGCAATTCGCCGGAAGCCAGTGGAGTAGCCGTGCGTGGACCTGCGTACTACGCGGACAATTCGAAGCGCGATAGAGATTTGCGCGCCGCTCGACGCCGTGTGGCGCGTATTGACTGACTTCGGCGCCTACCCGGAGTGGAATCCGCACATCCGGAAGGTGCTCGGCCAGCCGCGACCCGGCGGACGGCTGACCATCCATAGCGCACCGCCTGGAGCGCGCACTGTCGTCATGCGCCCGCTCGTGACCAGTTGGTCACCGCCCACCGAGCTGCGCTGGCGCTCGACGTTCATTTCGCATCGCCTCTTCAGTGGTGAGCACGGCTTCAAGCTCGAGCAGATCGGCCCGCAGCGCGTGCGTTTCAGCCAGGACGAGACGTTCCGTGGCCTGGTCGTGCCGCTCTACGCGCGGCTGCGCCTGAACGCCACTCGGCGCGGTTTCGAGCAGGTCAACGAAGCGCTCAGGGAGCGGGCCGAGTCAAGGGCCGGCAGCGTCGCACAGGCAGGTTCCCAGCCGGCGTGAGCGCGGTTTCGGGGCAGGCTGTGTCAGCCGGCGCGGGTGCGCCGCGGAGCAGTCGCCCACTTGTCGTGACGTGGCTCGAAGCGCGTCCTGCGCCCGTCATCCGCGTATCCGTCCGCGAGCATCAGGTCGAAGGCGTGGACCATGTCCTCCATCAGCGAGTAGCGCCCGGCCACGTAGCCGCTGCGAGCGAGTGCCGATCTGCTGGCGCTCGCAGACGGCCCAGTCCTGGCGGTTGGTCAGGTCCCAGAAGTCGATCGCGTCGGACGGGTCGAAATCGGGACGGGCCATGACGTCCGGTTCGAACAGCCACTCGCAGATGACCCGCGAACGTTCGGCGTCAATCGGCCACACCTGGTGGGTCATGACGTAGTCGGGGTGGAGGCTGAGCAGCAGGTTGGGCCACACGACAAAGTAGTAGACGCGGCGCGTGTTCTCGTCACCGATGCCCGCCAGCGGCGGGCGGCCGTGATTGCCTCCGTCAGTGGACATCGTCTGCGCGGCCTCGACGAGCTCCATCCAGCCGCCCGCCCACGGTCCGGCCGACTCAAGGTTGCGGCCGCGGTCATACGGGCTCAGACGATTGAGCTGCGGGTGGACGCCGGGACAGTGGTAGCACTCCGAGTAGTTCTCGCCGATCACCTTCCAGTTCGCGGCAACCTCGTACTCGATCCGCCGCGCCCGTCGCAGGGACCCGATCGGATACGGGCCGACGGCAGCCGGAAGGTCGGCCAGGTGGTCAGCCAGCGCCGGCGCGGCCGGATCCAGGTTGACGAAGATGAACCCCTGCCACTCGTCCACGCTCACGTTGCTCAAGCCGTAGTCGGCCCGGTCGAAATCGAGCAGCTCATCGGTGTGCGGCGCCCTGGCCAGCGAGCCGTCGATGTCGTACACCCATGCGTGGTACGGACACTGGATGCGCACGACGCGCCCGGCCTGGGCGCCGACCGGCTGGTCGAGCAGGGTGGAGCCGCGGTGGCGGCACACGTTATGGAAGGCGCGCACCTGTTGGTCGCGCCCACGCAGCAGGATGATGCTCTCGCCGGCGACATCGACCAGTACGTAGGTGCCCGGCGCGGGCAGGTCCTCCGCGCGCGCCACGCAAAGCCAGCTCCGGGCGAACCAGCGCGACTGCTCGAACTCGAACACCGTCTCGTCGTGGAAGACGCGCGGCGGCAGCAGGGTGGCCTGGTCGACTGGACGGCGTACGGCGTCGAGTTCGGCGTTGGTCAACGGTCCCGGCTGGACAGGCATACTGGTAATAGAGGGTCGCGTTCCGCTGTCCACGCCGTGCAGCGTAAGTCATGGGCGATCAACCAGCCATCACCGTGGGTGGCTGGCTACAGGGCCCGTGCGACCCGATGGTCATGGCCCCACCGGGCCCATCGTCTGATCGACGCCGCGAAGGAGGCTGTCTAAGTTGCGTTTCATGCCCCAGCAACGCCCCAGCGCCTGGGCGCTCATCGGCGCCCTAGTCATGTGTCTCACGATCTCGTCCGCGGCGGTCACGACCGCGGCCCAGAATCCGGGACTGGCCATACCCACCGTTGCCGACCCGAATGACGTCTGCACGCCGGGCCACCTGCCCACAAACTGGCCGGACGAGCTCCATCCGCCGGACACGATCCGCATCCTGCGCTCGAAAGGCCCGAATGCCGGGCGAGTCGAAACGGTCAACTTCTGGAAGTACGTGGGCGTTGTCCTGCGCGCCGAGTATTCGAGCGGCCAGGACAAGCCTGATCCATGGATGCGCATGGGCGCGCTGACCGTCAAGCAATACGCCTGGTACAAGACCATGTTCTGGGGCGGCGGACGCGTCACGTACAGCGATGGCACCAGCTCGATCACGTCGTGCTGGGATGTCAAGGACACGACCGCGGACCAGATCTACAAGGACGTCAAGCCCGATCCGAACAACGCCGGCCAGTGGATCCTGGCCAACGTCCCGACCGCTGCCAACCTCAAGGCGATGCGCGAGACGTGGCACATCAGCATGCGCAAGTGGATGACCGACAAGCTCAAGAGCCGGCTTTTCCTGAGCGGCTATCGATCTGGCAAGCAGAAGCCGTGCGGGACTGACACGACCGGTTTCAAGATCTACCAGAAGAGCCTGCGCGACTGTGGCGTCAAGAAGATGACGTTCGAGGAGACGATGCGCCGCTACTTCGAGGATCGCCTCGAGATCGTCGACGTGCGCGCCCATGACATGCTCAGCGATGGCGGCTCGTGGCGCGGCGACCTTGGCCTGGTCAACGGCGCAACTGGCGATTGGCGCCTGTACAACAGCACCGCAGGCGGCTTCCAGGCCGGCCCCAGCGGCTCATTCAGCAACCTCGGCGTCCTGCTCGGCCAGGGCGTGGGCGAAACGACCGGCGCCAGCAACAGTGATGACACCCAAACGCCGCAGGCAGGCGATCCGCGCCTCTACGCGGACCTGGTCATGCTCGTCGAGGACGGCGGCCGGAAGCTGAAGGTCGCTCGTTCCAATGGCTCGACCTTCGCCACGCCCGTCGCGACCAACGCACCGAGCGACAGCCAGGTGCTCGTCGTGGCCGACTTCAACGGTGACCGGCTGGCCGACGCAGGTCTGCTGTCAACCACGACCTTGGGCAACGCGAAGCTGGCGGTGATGCGCGGACAGGGCGACGACACGTTCAGCGCCGCCGTGGACTGGTGGAGCGGCGCCCTCGATCTGGCGGCCGCCGGCGTGTTCGTCGCCGCAGGCGACGTCAACGGCGACGGCAAGGCGGACCTGATCATGCGCGACAGCAACTCGGGCTATCGCGTCGCCCCATCCGTTGCCAGCTGCACGAATTTCAGCAATTGGGGCGCATGCACCAATCCAGGCGCCAGCACCCTGGCTTCGGCGACCGCGTGGCTCGACGTGCCCGGCTGGGATCTCGCTGCAGGTCACACTGCACTGAGCGACTTCGACCGCGACGGACGTGACGACCTGCTCGTGCTCGTCTCGACCGGGACCGGCACGTTCAAGGTCATGGCCGCGCGGGCCAGGACTGACGGCAGCTTCGCGGCGGCCAGCCAGCTGTGGTCGGGCGCCGGCACCTTCGCCGACACGATGTTGCTCGGCATGGACGCCGATCCGGATGGCCTCGGCGACCTGGCGCTCATCTCGCGCGATGGCACGGACACGGATGTCATGTGGCTGCGGTCGGTGGCCAAGACGAACAACGATCCGACGTCGGCAAGCATGGTCACGACCACGCAGCTCGATGACACGATGACCTGGGCCGGAACCTCGCCCTTCTAGCCTGACGGCGGCGCGGCCATGTCGCGCCAGCCCATCTCATCCGGGCCGACAGTCAGACGCTCCCCGGAGCGCACCAGGGGTAGCCGAAGCAGCGCCTGGTGGCGCAGCAGGCGCTCGACGATCTCGTCGTCGCCAAGGCTCATGTAGCCCAGTCCAAGCTCGCGGTATGGCCGCGACTCAGGGTCGAGCAGCGCCCGGGCACCGAGGCGTGCGGTAAAGCGACGCAACTCCGTGGGCGCCATCGGCCGCTGGGCAAGGTTGACGAAGCTGACCGCCAGGCGCCGCTCGCGGAAGAAGCGCAGCGCCTTCTGAGTCGAGCGCGAATCGGCGCGCCCGAAGACCTGGATCTGGGCTGGAGTGCTGCCGGTCAGGCCGGCGTGCGCGTCGTGGCGGTCGCCTTGCGCCGACCGCGCTTCGAGCGGCGATCGTCTGTCGCCATGCCGACCAGCCAGCCGTTCTCCGACTTGCGCACGACGATGTCCTTGCCCGCCTCGGATGCGGCCTTCATCAGTCGCTGGCGAACGGTCAGTGCCTTCTCAGTCTTGTCCAGGCGAACCTCGAATACCGCGTCGCGATCCGTCACCTTGGACAGCATGCTTACGAACTGGCGCTGCTGCTTCTGGCGCGCCGCGGCGGCCGGGCTCAACTGCTTCGCCTGTGTGCTGGCACTCGTTTTCGGCTTGTCCAACATGGACACGTCAACCTGACGGATCTTGACCATCTGTGCTCCTCGTTTTACGCGGCGGTTTGTCTCGCCGCTGAATTGTGCGCGGCGCGAAATTCACGTGGCCGCGTGGAATTCTCACCTAGTCTAAAGGCAACGACAACAGGCGGAGGAATATGAAGATCGGAATCATCGTCCCGCAGGGCTGGACACGCGAATTCAAGGGCTGGGACGCCAAGGATGCATGGTCGCGAACACGCAATGTTGCGTGGCAGGCTGAAGCACTGGGCTTCGAATCGATCTGGTTGTTCGACCACTTTCACACCGTTCCACGGCCTGAGCCGGAGATAACGTTCGAGGCATTCACGTCGCTGGCGGCGCTCGCTTCTGAAACGCGCCGCGTGCGCCTGGGGCACGTGGTTCTGTGCGCCGCGTATCGCAACCCGGCACTGACGACGAAGATGATCTCAACGCTCGATGCGATAAGCGGCGGACGCACCGAGCTCGGCCTGGGTGCCGGTTGGAAACGCGACGAATGGCTTGCGTATGGCTACGGCTTTCCGAGCGCGCGCGAACGCCTGGCGATCTTGAAGGATCAGCTCGAGATCGCGCGCGCCATGATGGACGCTGAGCCTGCGAATTACGACGGCCAGCATGCGAGTGTCGCGCGCGCCATCAATCGGCCGTTACCGGTTCAGCAGCCACGCGTGCCAATCATGGTCGGCGGCAACGGACCGCAGGTCACCTGGCGCCTCGCGGCACGCTACGCGGATGAGCTGAATTTGGACGGCATGACGCCGGACGAGGTGGCCCAGGCCCTGCCCGTCATCCGCAGCCGGTGCGAAGAGATCGGACGTGATCCGCAGACGCTGACGGTCTCGATCCACGTCTGGTGGGAGCAGCTGTCCGCCGGCGGTCAGCAACGGGCGGACCTCGTCGGCGCGTACGCGGAGCTCGGGCTGAGCCGGCTGATCGGGCTCGTGCGCGAGTCCGTGGACAGCGACGAGGCCCTCGCGACGTGGGCCGAGGACGCGCGCACCGGCGGTGCGGAGCTGCTGGCAAGCCACGCACTGGGCGCCTGACCGGCAGGTTCGCTAACGTGACGCCGTGCGCGGACGTCACGGTCTGATGGGGCTGACCCTGCTTCGGCGCGTGGGCGCAGGCGTCGCTGCGGTCGCAGCGCTGGCACTGGCCCTGCCGGCGGCGGTGCTGGCCCACGCACTCACCGATCGCTACCAGGCGCCGCTGCCGCTGGTCGCCTATGTCGCGGGGGCCGCGTTGGCGGTGGCCATGTCGTTCGCGTTCGTCCTGCTGCGCAATCCGCCACCGCCCACGGTCGACTCAGCGAAACGCGCTCCGCGCGAGGTTCCGCGCTGGCTGCGCGTCATGCTCAACGCCATTGGGCTGGTCGCCCTGGGCTGGATCGCCATCCAGACGTTGTTCGGCGGATCGGGCGACTCTGACGTTGCGTCGCTCTTCGTGTGGACGTACGGCTGGGTGGGCATCGCGCTTGTCAGCGCCCTGCTGGGACCGGCCTGGGAATGGCTCGATCCGTTCGCGACCCTGCACCGCCTCCTTGGCGCCGCCGGCACACGCCTTGGCCTGAGCGGCGGTGAGCCGGCCGCGTATCCGGCCCGGCTGGGCAAGTGGCCGGCCGTGCTCGGCATCACCGGGCTCATCTGGCTCGAGCTGGTCGCCAGGGTGGATGGCGGCCGAACACTGGGCCTGCTCGTGCTCGGCTACACGGTCCTGACCCTGGGTGCGATGTCCTACTTCGGACGCGAGACGTGGCGCGCCAACGGCGAGGTCTTCACGGTCTGGTTTCGGCTGCTCGGGCGCCTGGCGCCGATCGGCTCGGCCGGCGCACCGGAGAGCAACCTGGTCCAGCGCCGGCCCTTTGCCCACGGGCTCGTCGCCCAGCCGTGGCTGGCCCCCGACCTTGCCCTGGTCGCCCTGGGGACGGGCTCGATCATCTTCGACGGCCTGTCGCAGACGCAGCTCTACTTCGACCTGGTTGTGCTCAGCGGAGCGCTGGGCACGGGCATCGTGCGCGACTCGATCAGCCTGGCGGTGTTCCTGGTGGTGCTGCTGGGGGCCGTCTTCGCCATCGCCCGCCGAGTGGGACTCTCGGCCGTGGGCGCCGGCCTGCTGCCCGTGGCGGTGGGCTATCTGATCGCCCATTACCTGTCGTTCCTGCTCGTGGATGGCCAGCGCATCATCCTTGCCATCAACGATCCGCTGCAACGCGGGGACAACCTGCTGCCGCTCGACCTGGGCTTCTGGGAGCCGTCGATGTTCCTGCCCACGGCGCTGCTCTGGAGCATCCAGCTCGGTGCCGTCGTGGGCGGCCACATCCTTGGCGCGTGGGCCGGCCACGCAGCGCTCGGTGATGATGCGGGGCGTCCTCGAATCGGCCTCCAGCTGCCGTTGGCAGCGCTGATGATCGTGCTCACCTCGGTCACCCTCTGGTCGCTCGGGCAGGCGGTGCTGATCGAGACGCCGCCAGTCGCCTTGCCGTGACTCAGCGGATGGCCTCCGTGGTCCATGCGGAGGAGCGCCGCCTGGAGCGCGTCGTGCCGCTGGTCAACGGATCGGATCCGGTGGCCAGCCTGGTCGCCCTCCGTCAGGGTCCGGGTGATCCGCAGATGCACGTCGGTGCCGGCGAGATCGTGCGTGCGATGCGCATGGAGTCCGGGCCGGCCACGGTCCACCTGGCCATCTCGCGCAGTGCCGTGAGCGCGACCGCCTGGGGCGCCGGCGCGGACGAAGCGCTGGACGCGGTGCCCGGCCTGCTCGGCGAGCTGGACGATCCGAGCCCGCTCGTGGCACGCCACGCGCTGATCGCGGAGATCGTCCGCCGCCATCCCGGGCTGCGCCTGACACGAACCGGCCGGGTCATGGAAACCCTGGTGCCCACGATCATCGCCCAGAAAGTGACCGGCATGGAGGCGTTTCGTGCGCACCGCGCCCTGCTGACGCGCTTTGGTGAGCGCGCGCCGGGACCATTTGGGCTGCGCCTGCCACCACCGGCCGCAAAGCTGGCCGCAATGCCCTACTGGGCTTTCCACGGACTGGGCCTCGAGCGGCGCAGGGCGGACACGATCAGATCAGCGGCGGCCGTCGCGCGGTCGCTCGCCCGGATCGTGCAGGTGCCCGGAGAAGAGGCGCGCCGCCGACTTCAGTCGCTGCCCGGCGTTGGTCCGTGGAGCGCGGCGGAGACCACCCGCTTGACGATGGGCGATCCAGACGCCGTGAGCGTTGGCGATTACCACGTGCCGCACCTGGTCGGTTGGGCGCTGGCCGGTGAACGCGATGCGGACGATGCCCGCATGCTCGAGCTGCTCGAGCCTTACCGCGGTCAGCGCGCGCGGGTCGTGCTGCTCCTGGAGCGGTCCGGAATGTGGCCCGAGCGGCACGGGCCGCGGATGGCCCCACGCTCGATCGCGACGATCTAGGCCGCGACGATCCCGGCCGCGACGATCCAGACGCCGCTCTAGGCGACCTTGGGCGGGGGCTCCTCCAGCCGGGCGATCGCGATCTCGATGCGCGCCACTTCCTCCGCCGCCGCGCGAAAGTCGTCGCTGCCCAGCTCCGCCGCCTCGCGCCGCGCGCGCGCGGCGCGATGGCGCTCCATCAGCCCGTCTCGCGACTGACCCGTATCGTGCGCTGACGCGCCGCTCATCAGAGCCTGACCAGCAGTCGGGCGTCCACCCAGCCGGTCCAGCCGTTGGATCCGACCACTTTCGCCCACGCTCCGTTCTCCTCGGCGACCGTCAGCTGGACGCCGCCGGCGAGCGTGACCACGGGCGGCCGGCTGGGATCTGGAGCGTCCCATGCGGCCATGCCTGTTGCCGGTACCGCGTGCGTCGGCGTCCACGCTCCGGGCGGAGCCGGTGGCGCTGTTGCGGCGCCGCTCGCAGGCGTAGCAAAGGCGACAGGCGCCACCACTTCGGGCAGGGCATCGAGCTGGGCTCGAACGGCCCGGACGCGCTCGCGCTGGGCAACGACGCTTGGATCATCATCAGTGCCTGCCCGCGACCTGATCATGGCCAGGTTGATCTGTTCCCGCTGGAGCTGGGACAGCAGCTTGGCCCCTTGGGCGCCCTTGCGCCGACCCATCTGGCGCCGCGCTGCCCATCGGTTGCGCAGGCCGCCCAGCTGGGCCAGTTCCTCCTGTCTCAAGACGTCCGTGTTCAGGTCCGTTGCGGTCAACGCCCCGAACCAGCGCTGTTCTCGCCGCCGGGCGAGGATCACCAGCACGGCCAGGAAGCCCAGGAAGGGCAATCCCTTGACGAGGCCAAAGATCAAGATCCCGCCGAAGCCGGAGAGCAGCTCGGTCAGCAGCGGCGAATTCCAGATGAAGTGTGCCGTGACGCCCGCCACGAACAGGCCGATGGCGACGAGCAGGCGCTTCTGGCGCGGCTGGTCGCGCTGGGTGACGTAGTAGGCGAAGCCGACGCCGGTCAAACCCGTCCACATCACGTGCATGTAAGCGCCGACCAGGATCGAGCGCAGGAAGAACATTCCGAACACCGGGCCGAGCTGATCGCCGCCGCCCGAGTTGGCAACGGCCTGGATGAAGTACTGCACGTTCTCGACGGCCGCAAAGCCGAGGCCGATCAGTGCGCCATAGACGAAGCCGTCGAACAGGTCGTCGATCTCCGCCCGGGCGATCAGGTAGATGACCACGATGCCCAGGTACTTGAACGTCTCCTCGACCGGCGGCGCGACGATCGCGGCGCCCCACGACTGCGCGAGGCTGGGGCCAAGGACCTTGGCCAGCACCTCCAGCAGCGAGGTGTTGACGACCACCGCCAGACCGATCGAGACGACCCCGCCCCACAGGAACGCGGCAACGACGAGCGAGATGGGCTCGCGCTCGAACAGGTCGAGCAGCCAGATGGCCAGGGCCACGGGAACGACGTAGATCGTGAGCAGGGCAATGCTGAAGATCCAGCCTGCGGGGAAGACCTGCAGATAGAAGAGCTGCTCGGTCAGCACGGTCAGGCCGGTCAGCACGAGCAGAACGACGAACAGCCAGAAGGCCGGCTGGCGGCGCTGGAAGAAGCCGGTCTGGACGCCCCAGCGCGGCAGCGACGGCGGTACGGCCGGCGCACCCAACGCCGGTCCGGCGGCAGTGGCCGGAACCAGGGCTGCTGCCGGCGGCGGCGGTGCGGGCGGTGGCGCGATAGTGCTCATCAGCCGCCCACCTGGACGTTGTCGATCATGCGCTGTGCCTCTGGCAGCACCGTGCGCAGCGTTCCAGCGCCGGCCCACACGTCAAAGATGAAGCCCTGCGTGCCGCCCACTACGAGCGTGGTGACCTCGCCCTCCACCTGGCTCTGGCCGAACACGCCGGTGTACGACCCACGCGCGCCCAGCTGGCCGTTGCCGATCTGAACGACGTTGGGAGGGGTCGCGCCGAGCCCGGTCGCGTCCTCCTGCAGGCTACGGATGAAGGCGTTGTACACGGCGGCCGCGTCAGCCTGGCCCTGGATCGAGGCACTGAACAGGTCGATCGCCACACTGCCCTTGGTCAGCCTGACGATGATGTTGCTCTCAGGTACTTCCTGCGGCACCCAGCCGTTCTCGAGCGGGATGCGCAGCGGACCCACGGTGAGCGTCGATCCGGGCGGCAGGGGCGTGGTCCCAGGGCCGGGGCCGGCTGGCGTGGGCAGCGGGCCGGGGCCGGCTGGCGTGGGCAGCGGGCCGGGGCCGGCTGGGCTCGCGGTGGGCACGGGACCGGGTCCTACCGGCCCCGGTCCGCCAGGGCCTGGGTTGCCCGGGCCGACGGCCGACGTTGGCGTGATGGCGTTGAGCAGCTGCGCCCCGAAAAAGAGGGCCAGGATGATGCCGGCGACGATCCCAGTGGGGCGCAGACCAGCGGGGTCGAGCTGCGAGAAGAGGGCCTTGGCCTGGCCGCCGGCGTCGAAAGCCGGGCCCGGCGGCGGAGGCGGCGGAGGTGGCGGCGGGGCAGGCTGGTCCGCCGCTGGCGGCTGGGCAGTCGGAGGAGGCGGTGGAGAAGCCGCGCCATCGCTCGGCGGCTTGTCCTGCGCGGCCTCATCGGGCGGCGTAGTGCTCACGGTCGCGGACTGTATCAGTCCTGCATGCCCATTTGCAGGCCCTATAGGCGGTGATGCAACAATCCGCACGTGGCTAACCGACAGCAGCGCCGCCAGGGCGTCGTCTACGGCCCCGTGCGCCAGGACGGGCCGCGCTCGTCAGCCGGGTCCTTCATCGGCAAGATCCTGGGCATGATCGTGCTCGTGCTCGCAACGGGCTTGCTGGCCGTTGGCGCAATCGCCTTTGTGGGCGGCAGGAATCCAACGCCGTCGCCGCGGGCCTCTGTCGTCGCCCTCAATCCCTCCATGCTGCCCAGTCTCAGTCCGCTGCCAACGACGATCCCGACCAGCGCCGCATCGCCAACCGACGGTGGACCATCACCGTCGTCGGACGCGAGCAGCGGTCCGCCGGCCACGCCGCCGCTCATCGGCGTGGGGCCTGGATTCGTCACCTTTGGCACCAAGGTCGACCGCGAGCTAAAGGTCATCGATCCGCGCACCGAGTTCACCCGTTCCGAGCGGATCACCTGGAGCGCGTACCTGATCGCCCCGGCGGACGCGTCCGCTCTGCGCTTGCTCGTGCTCAAGTCGGAGGACTCGGCTCCCGGAGGCGAGCGGTTGATCGCCGACGAGATCGTCGAGTCCAGCGTCAGCCCGGCGCAGATCTACGTCCGGCGCATTCGGCCCGAGCGGTTTCTCGAGGGCCCTGGCGTGTACGTCGTGCGCTACCTGCGCGGTGACCAGCTGCTGGCCGAGGGTCGGTTGCTGGTGACGGACGGCTGATATGCGACGACAGACGGGCCTCTTGGGACTTATCGGTGCCGTGCTCATTGCCGCCTGCGGCGGCCCGTCCACCTCGCCCAGGCCCAGCCCGTCACTGGTCGAGCTCGAATTCACTCCGCTGCCCACCTCGAGCGGCTCGTCGCCCGGGCCATCGGCCTCGGTCGCACCGTCTGGCGCAGCGCGCCCGGATGGCTGGGACGCTGCCTTCTGCGCCATGTTCGCCGAGGCGCGCGTTGCCCAGGAGCTGCTCGTGGACATCGAGCGGGCGCTAGACGAGGGAGCGTCGCGTGACGCGCGCGGACTGGCCCGCGAGCTGAGCCAGGTGGCCCAGAGCGCGACCGTGCTGATCGACGAGATCCCGACTTGGGACGATGCCGACGACATGCTGCTGGACGTCGCCGGCCTGCTCGACCTGGGCGGACAGGCGGCGGCCGAGTACGACGCCTACCTGGGCGACGATTTGCGCGCTGCGCTGCGTCGCGCGCGCAGCCTGGGCCGCGAGAATGGACAGGTGGTGCCCACAGCTAACGCCGCGCTGGAGGCCCTGGCATCGGGCGGGGTGGAATGCCCCGATGGGCCGCTCGTGCTGGAGTCGCCCTGAGCGCGATGGACGCACAGCGCGAAGCCGACTCCGCAGCGGCTGACCGAGAGCACTCGGCGCGGCGCGTAACACCGACCTTCCTGTTCACGGACATCGAAGGTTCCACCAGGCTCCTGCAACAGCTGGGCGACGAATACGCCGACGCGCTCGCACAGCACCACGCCATCCTGCGCGCCGAGGTGGAGGGCCACGGCGGGCGCGTCTTCGGCAGCGAGGGCGATGCCCTGTTCTGCTCCTTCCCGACACCCGGCGAAGCGTTGCAAGCGGCCGCCGGAGCGCAGCGCACGCTTGCAGCCGTCGGCCTGGCCCGGGGGCGCCGTGGTGGCCGTGCGGATGGGCATACACACCGGCGAGGCGATCGCCACAGGCGACAACTACGTCGGGCTGCCGCTGCACGAGGTGGCGCGCATCACCGCAGCCGGGCACGGTGGGCAGGTGCTCGTGTCTGAGGCGACCCACCGTCTCCTGTCGGCCCTGCCCGAAGGGATCGAGCTGCGCGACCTGGGCGAGCGGCGCTTCAAGGATCTTGGCGCCGCACAACGCATCTACCAGCTCGCGGGCCAGGGACTGCCCGACGGGTTCGCGGCGCTCAGGACGCTCGACACGCGGGCCAACAACCTGCCCGTGCAGCTGACCAGCTTCGTTGGCCGCGACGAGCTCGCGGCGGCCCAGGCGGCGCTGGCCGAGACGCGGCTGCTGTCGCTGACGGGACCGGGCGGCACGGGCAAGACTCGCCTCGCCCTGCAGCTCGCCGCGGCAGCAAGCGACGACTTTGCCGACGGCGTGTACTTCGTCGGCCTTGACTCGATCGCGGAGCCGGACCTGGTGCCGTCGGTCATCGCCGCCACTTTGGGCCTGACGCCAAGCGGGTCCACGGCGCCGCTCAATTCGCTGATCGACTACCTGCGCCAACGCGAGCTGCTGCTGGTGCTCGACAACTTCGAGCAGATCGTGGACGCGGCGGCCGTGGTCAGCGGGCTGCTGCGCGAGGCGACCCGGATCAAGGTGATCGTGACCACGCGCATCGTGCTGCGTGTCTCCGGCGAGCGCGAGTTCGCCGTGCCGCCGCTGGGGCTGCCGCCGGCGGGCGTCAACCCCACGACGGCTGACGAGGCGGCCAGGTTCGAGGCCGTGCGGCTCTTCGCCGAGCGCGCCTCTGCCGTCCAGCCGAGTTTCATGCTGACCGACCAGAACGCGCCGCTCATCGTTGACATCGCGCGCCGGCTGGACGGCCTGCCACTGGCCATCGAGCTCGCCGCGGCGCGCACTCGCTCGCTGCCCGTCGCGGCGATCCACGCCCGGCTCGACCAGCACCTGGCGCTGCTGACCGGCGGTGCGCGTGACCTGCCCGGCCGCCAGCAGACGCTGCGCGGGGCGATCGACTGGAGCTACGACCTGCTGGCCGAGCCGGAGAGACGCCTGTTCGAGCGCTTCTCGATCCATGCCGGCGGTGCCTTCTTGACCCAGGCGGACAAGGTCTGCGGGCCCACGGATGAGCTGGGCGAGGACGTGCTGGACGGGCTGTCATCACTGTCAGAGAAGAGCCTCGTCAGGGCTGATCTTGGCGCCGACGAGGATCCCCGCTTCGTGATGCTGGTCACGATCCGCGACTATGCCCGCGAGCGGCTCGAGCAGGGCGCCGACTACGACACGCTCGCCCATCGCCACGCCGACGTCTACCTGGAGCTGGTCGAGCGCCTCGTGCCGCAGCTGAGCGGAGATCAAGGCAAGCTCATCGGAGATCGCCTCGAGCAGGATCACGACAACCTGCGCGCCGCTCTCGATCGAGCCATCGCTCACGACGACGCCGGCTACGCGCTGCGCTTCGTCGCCGCAATATGGCGCTTCTGGCAGGTGCGCGGCCACATCGTCGAAGGACGTCGTCGGGTTGACGCGGTGATGGCCATGCCCGGCCTGCCGGGCCAGAGTGCCGAGCTGCGCGCGCGGGGCATCGGCGCGGCGGGCAGCATCGCCTATTGGCAGGCGGACATTCCAGCCACGCATCGCTGGTACACGCTTGCCCTGGCGGCGGCCCGCGAGACGGGCGACGACGCCCTGATTGCCGAAGGTCTGTACAACCTGGGCTTCGCGGCGATAGAGCAGGAAACGTTCAGCAACACCCTGTATCAGGCGGGGCGGCCGTACTGGGACGAGGCGCTCCGTCTCTTTGACAAGCTGGGCAACGTGCGCGGGGTGGCGGACGCGAGCTGGGGCGTCGCGATGGCTCATGCGAGCAGCGGCGATCGGGCGTCGGCCATCGCCTATGCCGAGCGGGCGCTGGCCGGCTTTCGAACGGTGGACGATCCGCTGCGCGTTGGCTGGGGCGAGTACCTGCTCGGCGGTCTGCGCGTGGCAGATGGCGATATGGCCAGGGTCGAGGGCCACCTGCGCGAATCGCTCGGTCTGTTCCACCGAGCAAACGACCGCACCGGCATCCTGCTCAACCTGACCGGCTTCCATCACCTGGCCCGGGCGCGCGGTCAAACGACTCGTGCCCTCCGGCTGGGCGGCGCGATCGAATCGCTGCGGCAGTCAACCGGAGCGGGCCTGCTCGACACCCCGATCGAGCTGGTCGACTTCGTGGTGCCCACCAAGCCGACTGACGACCCAGCCGGGATCGCCGAATGGGAGTCGGGCGCGCAGCTCACGGCGGAAGAGGCGGCGGCCTATGCACTGGGCGAGGCGGACACCCGGACCTAGGCGGCGCGGACGTCCTCGCCCGGGATGCCGCGCTCGGAAAGCACGGCCGCGAATCCCTCAAGGTCGTCCACCGTCACGTACAGGGTGGGCGGGCGCATCCACAGGAATTTGATCGGCGTCTTGAAGTCGAGCCTGACGCCGGCCCTGTGGTTGCCGCCAAACGTGATGTCGCCATTGCGGATCCCGCGCCGGACACCTATCGCGGTGAGCCAGTTCCACGGACCCTCGATCCGCCAGCGGCGAATGTTCTCGACTGGCGTGCTGACCCCGAACAGGCCGAAGTGGGCGCGCAGGTCGCCGTTGATGTCCACGTACGAATTGCCCTGGCGCGCTCCGAAGATGAGCAGGATGGGACGCGAAAGAGGGCCGAGCCTGAACGGAAACCTGCGCTCGCTCATTGACCTCTCACCCGCACAGTGTGGGATAACGCGCGAATAAGGCGCGCCTAACCGCTTGGTAACCGGCTCTCGTCAGCATTGCGACATGCGATCGAAGAGGGTCAGGCAGGGAGAGGAAGTGCGCGGCAATGTGATCATGGCGTCGCGTGACGCGGTCCGTCGCGCGGTCGAATCGCTGCCGCCGGAGCTGGCCTGGGAGGACGTTCGTGACGGTCTGCGACCAGTCTTCGTAAGGCGCCGCCCGCTGCCGCCGGGGATGGAGCGGCCGGTGACATTCTCGACACAGATCGGCATCAAGGTCGCCCTCGGTATCGACATCGGCCCGGCGTTCCTGTACGTGGGCCCGGGGATGCTCGCGGGCTGGCCGGTATCCGCGGACGACGCGTTCGCGCGTGCCCTGGAGAACCTGCGCGCGGCAGCTCAGGGCGAGCGAATGTACGAGCTCGAGTACGGGGCCGTGGCTGACATTCCGCTGTGGTGGTACCAGTCGCGCCACGGATTGGCCTCGGGCCTCTTGCTGCTGGAGGCGGAGCTCGCGCGGCGCTTCGGCGGCGAACCGCGACTGCTCATCGCGCCAATGCGCAACCTGCTCATCGCCGCCCCGTTCGACGCGGACCGCGAGACGCTGGAGCTCATCCGCGACGATGTCTCGGCCGAGGATCCCAACGGCCTGGATCTGCCCACCTTCGCTCTGGTGGACGGCCGGCTGTCGCGCGACACACGCTCGTCAAGCGCGCGTCGCGCAGCGGTTCACTAGGGCGCAGCGAACTCCACGCTGTCGAGCAGTGGAGCCGCCTCTGTCCAGGCCGCATCAAGCTCCGGCGCCGGGGCCATGACAAGGACGAGCAGCAGAGTGCCGTCGAAGGGCACGATCCCCAGGCGCAGGTCCAGGTCGCCGTTGAAGCCGAAGTCCCCGGCCTCGCCGCCGAACAGCGCAACCTGGCCGCCGGTAACGTGCAGGTCGCTCGTCACGCCCGTCAGGCCGCCGATCTCAAAGGGCGTGCTGGGGCTGACCTCGAGACCCTCCAGCGTGGCGATCGTGGCGATCGACTCCTGCGGTGACAGGCCCGCGGCTGGCGCATCGGTCGCACCGTGGATCAGGTTCGGCCGAGCGAATGCGATCCAGCGTGAAGGCACGCCTGGCGCATCGAGCTGCAGGACGTCGAAGAATTCGCCGTGCAGGTGGCCGCTCTCCCACCCGTCGCTCGGGACATCGAACGTGAACGCGATGCTGAACGGCGGCTGGCTGGAATAGCGACCGGGCACGAGATCGACCTGGGCAGCGGACGGGAAACGTAGCGCCCCATCGCTCGCCGTTGAAGTCACCGCGGCGCTGGCCGTTGCGGTCGGGCTTGGGGCCGCAGAGAGCCGTGCGGACGGCGTCGGTGAAGGCAGGGTCGAAAGTGACGGCGAAGGTGACGGCGAAGGCGGCACGGTCTGGACGACGCCAGCGCCACATCCAACTAACGCCACAGATGCGATGCACAAGAGCCGGGACACGCTCAAAGCGTAGCCCGACGCGCGGAAGACATGATGGGAGTGGTCGGGGCGAGCGGGATAGCCCCTTCGGAACTCACGTTCCGTCAAGGTCGCCGCGTGCTATGCGGGCGGGATGTTCGCGTTGTACCGGAATCGGTTCGCAGGGTCGACCGCTGACTTGATCCGGCGGAGTCGTCCGAACACCTCGGCTCCGAACGCCGCAGCCACCCGTTCCGCGGGTTGATCCACCTCCGGGTAGTTGAGGTAGCCGCCCCCTGTGAGCGAGAACGGCGCCAGGAACCCCGCGCCGCGACGGGCCCAGGAGATCCGGGCATCGTCCTCGGACGGGTCCGACCAGATCGCAAGCGCGGTGACGTTGGCGGCGGCATGCCGGCCCCCGAACGCCGCCGTCTCCCGCGCGATCCGATGGGCCTGGCCGTGGATCAGCTCGATCAGGACCTGGTCCTCGCCATGGGCTCCTTCAAGGGCCTCCAGCACGGCAGCGGCGAGCGCTGGCGATGTCTCCCGGACCAGATGCCCCTTCCAGTAGTTGCGCCACCCGAACGGTCTCGGCCGGTTGCGGGCCTGGAGCTCCAGCCAGGACATGGGCCGCAGGTCCGCGCGCCGGACCGCCGTGTGGGTGCTGAGCTCGCCGATGGCCGCATCACCGCTCTCCTGGTCACCCCGCCACGCGACCAGGAGCGTCAGCCCGGGCACATCCTCGGCATCCGACCACCAGACGTCAGCCTGGAGGGCGAGCTCGTCGGGGCCGTCGCGGTCCAGATCGAAGACACGCTCCAGCACGTCACGGACACCCTCGCCCATGAAGCGGATCTCTCCGCCGTACATGCGCTCCACCGGCGTCATCGCATACCGGAAGCGCGTGACGACACCGAAGTTCCCCCCGCCGCCGCGGAGCGCCCAGAGCAGGTCGGGCTCGCGCTCTGCGTCGACCTCGATGACCCGCCCGTCGGCCGTGACGAGCTGGACGCCGACCAATGCGTCACAGGCGAACCCCGCCGATGGGAGCAGGTAGCCGATGCCGCCGCCCAGGGTCAGGCCGGCGATGCCGGTGTCGACGTAGGTGCCCGAAGGGACTGCGAACCCGTGGCCGGCCGTCGCTGCGTCGAGGTCCATCAGGAGCGAGCCGCCGAGCGCGGTGACCGTCCCGCCGACGGCATCGACGCGAGCCCCGCGCCATCGCGACAGATCGATGACGAACGCGTCGTCGGGCATCGAGTGTCCGGCGACGTTGTGCCCGCCTCCGCGGACCGCGATCCCGATGTCCTGGTCGACGGCCCAGCGAACGGCGGCCACGACGTCGGCCACATCCGTCGGCCGGTGGATGAGCCGAGGTCTGCGGTCGAGCAGACCGTTGTACGAGGTCCGGGCCTCGTCATAGTCGGCGTCGCCCATCGCGATGAGCTGGCCGCGGGTCTGCGCGATGAGCGACCGAGCCGGTTGGTCCACCCGTCTCCCTCCGGGCGACAGCACCGGCCGCCTTTCCGGTTGACTCTAGCGCCGCCGTGCCCCGCGCAAGGGGCGAACCAGCATTGGAAACGGTTTCGGTGAGTTTGGTCGGGGCGAGAGGATTTGAACCTCCGACCCCAGCGTCCCGAACGCTGTGCGCTACCAGGCTGCGCTACGCCCCGACCGAGCCACGCGGCGGCTGAAATCAGCGCCGAGCGGCCTCGAAGTATAGTCCGGCGCTCTCAGGAAGTGCCGCCCAGGTCCTTGGCGATCTCGGCCAGCACACTGCGTGTGGCGTTTTCGGTGGGCGGCTCGTCCACGCCGGTCCCGGTCAGGTCGCGATAGATCCCCTTGAGCCGTTGGCATGCGGCCAGTGCCGCCACCTGCTCGGCTGAATCGGCGGGCAGCTCATGTGACAGCCGCTCGGCACGCCGCCACGCTGCAAGTATCTCCGCTACGAGCGTCTGCACGGCTGGATCCTCCCCTCAGAAGAACGCCGACTGCGGCCCGGAGCATAGGCACCGCCCGGGTCAGGCGCAATAGGCAACCACGCTCATGTGCGGCGCAATCGGATGGGCAGCACGACCAGTCCCGCCAGCACGAACGCGAGAGCCATCAGGGCGAACGATATGGACAGGCCGCTGGCCTCGCCCAGCACATCGATCACGGCGCCGTAGAGGACGATCCACAGCGAGCCGACGCCAAAGGCAAGCGTGAAATAGGCGGAGAACGAGGCGTCACGCAAGGCAGGCGGAGTGATGTCCGAAAGGAGTGCCTGGAGCTGCGGGCTCTCAACGAAGTTGAAGATGCTCAGCAGCACGATGCTCAGCCAGAGCATTGGCACGTTCGACCCGGCGGCAATGAACAGGACCAGCGACACGGCGCCGCCGGCATAGGCGCCGATGATGAGTGGCTTACGCCCGAATCGATCGGACAGCCAGCCGGCGATGACCGGTGCCGGCACGCTGCCCACAACCAGCACGGTGTACATCAGCGCCACCGTCGTTGGGTCGAGGCCGATCACCACGGCCAGGTAGAGCGGCACGAAGATGTTGAGCACGCCCAGGCCGCGCCCACCGCCGCCGATCACCGCCGAGAGATAGACGAGCAGCGTGTTGCGGTCGTGCAGCACGGCCGAGAAAGCCGAGCGGAGCGAGCCGTACGCGCGCGCGGCGGCTCGGTCACTACCCGACTCCTTGACCAGCGCGAATATGGCCAGCGCGATCAGGATCGCCGGCACGCCGAAAAGGACCACGGTCCAGCGCCAGCCGATGCCGGCGATCAGCCACGCACCCACGAGCGGCACCGCGACGGTGCCCACGTTGCCGCCGGCGATGTGCGCGGCGATGGCGAAGCCACGCCGGTGGACGGGGAACTGCTCGGCGAGCAGTCCGTTGCCGACCGGATGCTGGGGCGATCCGCCGATCCGCGAGACAACGTTTGCCGCGGAGAACAGCGCGAAGCCGGGCGCCACGGCCTGGGCGGCCATGCCGCCGCCGAAGAGCACGCCGCCGGCGGTCAGGATCAGCCTGCGCGAGACGAAACGGGTGATCCCGGCATATGTGAACTGGATGAGCCCGGAGAGGACGTTGCCCGCCGCGGCGAGAAAGGCGATCGCGGCGACGCTGACGTTGAACTCGGGAATGATCGCGAGGTAGACGAGCGGCAACAGCGCCGCCTGGGCGTGATTGACCGCGTGCGCCGCGCTCAACAGCCACAGCGTCCGGTTGGGCCGAATATCGGGCGCACCGGCCGGCAATGACACGTCAGGGGCCTCCACGGCGGCAGAGGCTGGGGCTTTCTCGTCGGCGTCTGTCATGCAGCACCGGGGAGGCTAGCCGCTGATCGCTAAACTCGGGCGCGATGGACGAGACCAAAGACTCCCGAGAGCGCTGGGCGCTGATCCTGGGCGCGAGCAGCGGATTCGGCGCCGCAGCCGGCCTCGCGCTGGCTCGCGTCGGCTATCCGATCGTGGGCGTGCACCTGGACCTGCGCGGCACGATTGCCGCAGCGCAGCAGGTCCGCGATGAGATCGCCGCGACCGGAGTGCCGGTCCACTTCCACAATGCCAACGCGGCCGACGAACGCAAGCGCGCGCAGATCGTGGAGGCAACACGGCAGGCGCTGGAGGCGCGCCGCGCGGAGGGCCGTGATCCATTCATCGCCGTGGTGCTCCACTCCCTTGCCTTCGGTACCACCCTGTCCTACGTGACACGCGGAGCCGACGAGAAAGAGGTCAGCCAGAAGCAGCTCGAGATGACCGCCGACGTGATGGCTCACTCGCTCGTCTACTGGGTACGCGACCTGTTTCACGCCGGGCTGCTGGGTGACGGCAGCCGCGTCTTTGCGATGACCAGCGAGGGCTCGACCAAGGCGGTCCCGACCTACGGGCCGGTGAGCGCGGCGAAGGCCGCCCTGGAGGCCCACGTCCGACAGCTCGCGCTGGAGCTCATCCCGCACGGGATCACCGTCAACGCGATCCGGGCAGGCGTGACGGACACTCCCGCGCTGCGCCGCATCCCCGGCCACCAGGAGCTGCGCGCGGCGGCCGAGGCGCGCAACCCGGGCGGACGCCTGACGCGGCCTGAGGACGTCGGCGATGCCCTGGTCGCGCTTGCGTCGCCGGGCCTGCACTGGATGACGGGCAACACCATCGGCGTCGACGGCGGCGAGATGATGGGCGCCCGGCGCGACGAGACCTAGGCCGCCTCAGACAGAGCCCGCCCTCAAGAGGGCATCACAACGCTCCGAGTGTTACCGCGGCGTCTTCTGGCCGCCCTATCGGAGGGCAAAGGCGCGCTACAACACTCGTGGTGTTACGAGCCCTGGTAACGGAAGCAGTAGGGCATGTGGTCGTCGACCAGGCCCACGGCTTCCATGAACGAGTAGACGATCGTCGAGCCCACGAAGCGGAAGCCGCGCTTCTTGAGGTCCCTGGACAGCCGGTCCGACTCTGGCGTCGTGGACGTCAGTTGATCGACCGTGACGTCAGGCGCCAGGGTGCGCGTCTCCGGAACCATGCTGCGCAGGTACGCATGGAAGCTCCCCTCCTCCCTGATCAGCTCGAGCAGGGCCGCGGCGTTGCCGATCGTCGCGTCGATCTTGGACCGGTTGCGGACGATGCCCGCGTCTGACATGAGCCGCTCCCGGTCGCCGTCGTCGAACGCGGCCACGGCGCGCGGATCGAAGCCAGCGAAGGCGCGCCGGTAGCCGTCACGCTTGCGCAGGATCGTCAGCCAGGAGAGGCCCGCCTGCGCGCCCTCCAGGGTGAGCATCTCGAACAGGCGAACGTCATCGCTGACGGGAGTGCCCCAGTCATCGTCGTGATACTGGGCAAGGAGCGGATCGGACGCGGCCCACCAGCAGCGCGGCCGATCGGTCACGCTCAGTACTGGAAGAGCAGCTCGCGGTACTTGGGCAGCGGCCACAGGTCGTCGGCAACGAGCGTCTCCAGCTCGTCCGCCGCGACACGCAACTCGTCCTGGGCCGGGATGACCTTCTCGACGAAGACGCGCGCCTCTTCCTGGACCCAGCCGGCCTCGTGCGCCTCGTGCTGCGCGGCCTCGAGCCGCTCCATCTGCGCGCTCAGCTGGTCGATCAGGCCGCCGATGCGGCCGCACAGCTGCTCAACGGCACGCGACGAGGAGGCCGCCGCGGACAGCTGGCCCAGGTAGCGCACCGCGGCGGGCATGATCATCGTGCGAGCGATGTCGAGCGCGGCGCTGGCCTCGATGTTGCCGACCTTGACGTAGTGCTCCCAGGCGATCTCGACCCGCGCGCCGAGCTCGCGCTCGGACAGCACGCCGAACCTGGCGAAGACCTGCTTGGCCTTGGCCGTGGCCAGTGCGGGCAGCGCGTCCACGGTCGACTTGTTGTTGGGCAGCCCGCGCCGCTCCGCTTCCGCGTGCCACTCGGGCGAGTAGCCGTTGCCGCCGAAGACGACCTGCCGGTGGCCGCGGGCGATGCCGGACAGGATCTCCGAGAGGCCGTCGAAGTCGCGCGGCTGGAGCTTCTCCAGATCGTCGGCAAGGTCGCTCAGGGAATCAGCCACGGCCGTGTTAAGAACCGTCTGCGGCCAATAGATGGGCGCTGACGATCCCACAGCACGGAACTCGAACTTGTTGCCGGTGAACGCGAAGGGCGACGTCCGGTTGCGGTCAGTGGCATCGCGCGGCAGTCCGGGCAGGGACGAAACGCCAAGGTCCAGCGAGCCGCCGTCCGTGGAGTTGGACGCGGGACCCTGCTCGATCTGGGCGATGACGTCCTCCAGCTGCGAGCCAAGGAAGATCGACATGATTGCCGGGGGCGCCTCATTGGCACCCAGGCGGTGGTCATTGCCCGCGTCGGCGATGGACGCCCGGAGCAGGTCGGCGTGGACGTTCACGGCGCGGATCACGGCCAGCAGGAACGCCAGGAACTGCGCGTTGGCGTGCGGATCCTTGCCCGGGTCGAGCAGGTTCTCGCCGCTGTCAGTGGCCATCGACCAGTTGTTGTGCTTGCCCGATCCGTTGATGCCGGCGAACGGCTTCTCGTGGATGAGCAGCATCAGGCCGTGCTGCTGGGCGAGCCGGCGCATGGTGGACATGACCAGCATGTTGTGGTCCGAGCCAACGGACGTCGCCTCGTACACGGGCGCCATCTCGAACTGGGCCGGGGCGACCTCGTTGTGGCGCGTCTTGGCCGGGATGCCCAGCCGCCACAGCTCGCGGTCGAGATCCATCATGTACGCCAGAACGCGCTCGCGGATGGGGCCGAAGTACTGGTCCTCCAGCTCCTGGCCCTTGGGCGACGCGGCGCCGAACAGGGTGCGCCCGGTGAGCAGCAGGTCGGGCCGCTGCTCAGCCAACCGGCGGTCGACCAGGAAGTACTCCTGCTCCGGTCCGATGTTGGTGAACACGCGCGTTGCCGCGGTGTTGCCGAACCAGCGCAGCACGCGCATTGCCTGCTTGCCCAGCGCGTCCTGTGAGCGCAGCAGCGGGATCTTGTAATCGAGCGCCTCGCCGGTGAAGGAGACGTACGCCGTCGGGATGGTCAGCGTCACGCCGTTCGGCTCGACCTGCAGGAAGATGGGCGAGGTGACGTCCCAGGCGGTGTAGCCGCGCGCTTCGAACGTGGCGCGAATTCCGCCCGACGGGAACGAGCTCGCGTCTGGCTCGCCCTGGACCAGGTTCTTGCCACTGAACTCGGCGATCGTGCTGCCTTCACCGGTCGGCGCCAGGAACGAATCGTGCTTCTCCGCCGTGGAGCCGGTCATGGGCACGAACCAGTGCGTGTAGTGCGTGGCGCCGTGGGCAAGCGCCCATTCCTTCACCGCGTGGGCGACGGCGTCGACGATGGTCAGGTCGAACGGCTCGTTGCCATCGATCGTCTGGCGCAGCTTGTCGAAGATGGGCTTGGCCAGGAACTTGCGCTGGGCCGACTCGTTGAAGACGTACTGGCCGTAGATCTCCTCGCCAGCGTGCTCCAGGTAATCCTGCGTGGAGGCGACTCGGTGACTCGAGATGGCGCTTATCGCGCTCTGCCGGGCGGACATTCCTGCTCCCTGGGCGGGCACCGCCGCTGCACGTGCTGCGCGGCCGTTGCTCTTGCCATTTCCGCCAGCCGGGTGGCTGGCGCCGTGGGTGGCGGTCTGTTCCGAGATCTCGATGGCCATCGCCGCTAGCCCCTCCTGTCGCACGCCGGCGCCTGCCAATTCTGGGCGTCGCACGGGTGTTTCGAGTCTACGCCGGACGAACCCCGGTTGACGGTTGCAAACGACGTTCGGGACGGTTACGTAGCCGGACCGAGACATCGTCCAGGAGCTGCCCGAACTCGCGCTCGGCGTCCACGTAGCGGTCGGCGACCATGGCCAACTCCAGGTGGTCGCCGTGCAGTCGGGCCCAGATTCGGCGGCGCGGGAAGTAGAAGGTCAGGACCAGCCCAGTGATCAGGCTCAGGTAGGCGATCCAGATGAAGCCGGCGCCGGGGTCGCGCTTGATGACCATGCCGGTGTAGGCGCCGGCGCTCTCCCAGCTGACCGAGTAGCCGGCCGTGGTCTGCGGCTCGCTCGTGGCGCCAAGGCCAAGCGCGCGCAGGAAGAGGATGTTGCCGCCGTCGGGCAGCGTCTCGGCGCTGATGCCGGTCAGCGCCAGGAGCGGGTCGCCGTTGACGCTGCGGTCGAGCACGACGAGGAGGCCAATGTCCGAGCCTGGGATGGTCAGGAAGCCCTGCGGCCGGTCGGCCAGCTCGCCGGCCAGGAGGACCGGTCCATCCCACACCAGCCTGCCGGCAGGGTCGCGGATGGCGAGCACCTCTGCCGGGCCGAAGGTGTTCTGGTGGAAGACGAAGCCGTTGACCTCGAGTGGGTCGTTGACGCGGATGATCTTGCGCGCCACCTCCTGGCCGTTCTGGTACACGGCAAGATCCGTGCGGAAGTCAGCGAAGGACCCGTCCGGTCGGGTGGGCGCCTCGAAGCTGATGTTCTTGACGAGCAGATTGTCCGGCGTCCCCACGGCCTGCACCGGCGCGGTCTGGCCCTCGCCCAGGAAGACGACCGTCTCGTAGCCGAACGCGGTTGTCACCGCACCACCGGCCAGGAACAGGATCAGCCCCAGGTGGGTGAAAAGCGTGGTCAGCTTCAGGTACTGGTTGCGGTCGCCGTAGATGTGCCGAATCGGACCAGTGTCTCCGTCAGCGCTCTCCTCGCGCACGCGGTAGCGCTTGCCGCGCAACGCCCTGGTGAGCTGGTCCGCGGCGGCCTCGTCGGCGGCAACGAAGCGCGCCCGCTCGGACAGGCGCAGGTCGTAGAAGCGGCGCCGCCTGGGCAACCTTGACCTTGTGCGCCGTGCGCCACAGGTTGGGCGTCCGATCGAGCGTGCACACGATGATGCTGACCACGAGCAGCGTCAGCAGCAGGATGAACCACGGCGCAGAGAAGACGCGGAAGAACCCGAGCCGCTCGAACACGTCGACCATGCCCGGACCAACGTTCAAGCCCAGGATGGAGAACGCTTCGTAGCGTGCCTCGATGCCGGCCATCTGCTGCGCGTAGGCCGCCGGGTCGTGGAGCGAGAAGGCCGGCAGCTGCGGCAGCACGGTGCCGATCACGCCGGAAACCGCGAGCAGGCTGATCTGGAGCACTGCGAAGCGGACGCTGGTCAGCGTCCGCCAAACAAGCCAGCCCAGCCGGCCTACGGGATTGAGCTGGGCACGCGCCGGGCGAGCACCCAATGACATGGTCGCGATTTCTGGCTATGCCCCCTGGCGACGAGACCTCAGGCTGGTGCCGCGGACGTTGCCTGCCCTGCGGCGAGAAGGGCCTGGTCGAAGTCGGCGATGAGGTCGTCCAGGTCCTCCAGCCCCACCGAGACGCGGATCAGGCCCTCACGGATCCCGGCACGCTCAAGGGCGGCGGCGTCGAGCTGGCGGTGGGTGGTTGACGGTGGGTGCACGGCCATCGTGCGGACGCTGCCCAGCGAGGCGGTGATGGGCGCGATGGTCATCCCATCCAGGACTCCCTGGGCCGTTCGCCGGTCACCGACGTCCATGGCGAACAGCCCGCCTCCGGCAGACAGCTGGCGTTGCGCGACCGCGAACTGCGGGTGGCTGGGCAGGCCGGGATAGAACATCGCGCGCACCGCGCCCGACTGCTCAAGATGGCGGGCCAGAGCGTGGGCGCTCGAGATGTGGCGCTCCATTCGCACGTGAAGCGTGGCCAGTCCGCGCAGCGCCAGGAAGGCGTTGAGCGGCGCCATAGTGGAGCCGGTGTCGATCTGGACGCCGCGGATCGCAGCGATGCGCTCACGGTCGCCGACGACGACGCCGCCGAGCACGTCAGAGTGGCCGCCGATCCACTTGGTGAGCGACTCCATGACCAGGTCGGCGCCCAGCTCGAGCGGCTGGCAGACGTAGGGCGAGGCGAAGGTGTTGTCCACGCTCACGGTCACCCCATGGCGATGGGCTCGCTCGGCCAGGTCCGCGATGTCGGTCACGACCAGCGACGGGTTGGCAATCGTCTCCAGGTGCAGCAGTCGAGTGTTGGGCCGGAGGGCCGCCTCCACCGCGTCAGGGTCGGTCGCGTCAACGAACGTCGTCTCGATTCCGAAGCGGCCCAGGCCTCGATCGAGCAGGTGGCTCACGCTGCCGTACAGCGCGTTGGCCGCCACGACGTGGTCGCCTGAGCGCAGCAGGGATGTGAACGTCGCGCTGATCGCGGCCATCCCGGTCGCGAAGCAGTAGCCGGCCTGGCCGGCCTCCACCTCCGCCAGGGCGTCGGCCAAGGCGGTGACCGTTGGGTTGTCGATGCGCGAGTAGGCATAGCCGGGGACTCTGTCGCCCAGCACGTCGCCCAGCTCGGCCGCGTCGGCGGAGGAGAACGTAACCGCCTGGTAGATGGGCACCACGTCCGGGGTCTGGTCCACGCGCGGCGCCCGCGTCGCGGCGCGGATGGCGCGCGTCCCGAAACCCTGTCCCGCCGCGCGCTCGTCACCCATGGGTTGATGCTACATCCGACTCAGGGCCAACCCCTGTCGGCGCTCATGGACTCGAGCGCGAGGTCAGCTCCGGGTGCTTTCCCACGGTGCCGGTCCGGGCGTCTGGCGCAGGGCACCGGCAGACTGGTTGACCGGCACCGCCGCCGTCCTGACCGCGGGATCGCCGGGTGGCGCGGCCTGCGCCGGGCGGCGCGCGAAACGAACGATCTGGTCGCGGCCGCGGCGCTTCGCCTCGTACATGGCCAGGTCCGCCTTGCGCATCAGCTCGGCCGCGGTGCGGCCATCGTGCGGGAAGCTGACCAGGCCGATCGAGGCCGACGTGCGGATGACGCCGCCACTGTGAGAGAGCGAGATGCGCGCGATGTCAACGCGCACCTTGTCAGCCACAAGAGCCGCGCCGGAGATCTCCGTCTCTGGCAGCAGCAGGACGAACTCGTCGCCGCCGTAGCGCGCGGCCACGTCCGTCACGCGCACGTCGCCGTGGAGCACCTCCGCCACAGCGCGCAGCAGCCGGTCGCCCGAGTCGTGGCCGTAGCGATCGTTGGCCGCCTTGAGCCCGTCTAGGTCGACCAGCAACAGGGAGAACGGCCGGCCCGTACGAGCCGCGCGGCGAATCTCCTGGTCGAGCGAGGCGGCTAGGAACGCGCGGCTGTGCAGCCCTGTGAGCAGGTCGAAGCGCGACAGCCGGAGGGCATCCTCGCGCGCGCTGCGCTGCTCGCGTCCGATCACGGCGCCGACGTAGGTGATCAACGACAGTGCCACGAGGTTGAACGCAACCTGGGCCAGTGCACCGGCGGCCAGCGGGAGCGGCCCGGCGATCAGCACGGCCAGTACGTACGCGGAGCTGGCCACTGCGGCGAGCAGTGTCGGGCCGAAACCGGACGACCACAGCGCGGCGGCGCCCACGAGCAGGACGTAGCCAAAGAAGTAGGGACTTGCAAAGCCGCCGCTGAGCATCACCAGCGCGGTGAGAAAGGCGACCGAGGCGAGTGCCTCGAGGGTCAGCCGCCAATGCCCCAGGCCGGCCGACGGGAGGAGGTCCTGGAAGAGCACGATCAGGAAGGCACCGAGGGCGATGAGCAGGAAGAGCGGGATCTGGGACGGACCGCCGGTGAGCGTCGCCACCACGAGCACCGCACCCAGGAACAGGAAGCTGACAACGCGCACGACACGCTGGTAGACGGCATCCGATAGGACAGGTCGATCGGTCTGCAGCCCGGTCCGGAACGCGGCCGCGTCAGGGCTCAGGGAACGCTCGCCCTGACTGTCCTGGGTAGCACCGAGATCGGACTCGTCGAGATCCCGAACGCCTCGCCGCTTGCCCAGTCGGGGCAGCTCGAGCGCGACGATGAGAACGAGATTGGCGACGATGACTATGCCAAGCAGCAGGGCAACCTGGTCGATGCGCACCTCGGGATGCAGCGGGACGCCCGATCGAGGCCGGGGTGGGCGTCGTACCCGTCCACGGTCCGCCGATGGTACTGCCGTCACGCGGTCAGAAGTACTACTGCGACCCGCTTTAGTGTGGACGGCGTGCAACGCGCAGCGCGACTGATTCCGCGCCTCGACCGGAATGGTCGGATTGTGCTCGGCGCGCGCGCCCTGCGCAGCTTCGCCTTCGGCCTGAACTCGGTTGCCCTTGGCCTTTACCTGTCCAGCTCCGGGCTCGATGGCGGACAGGTTGGGCTTGTCCTGTCTGCCGCGCTGGCGGGCACGTTGCTGCTGACCGTGGTCATTGCCGGTTGGGGCGATCGGATCGGCCGGCGCCGCCTGCTCATTGCCGGCTCGGCGCTGATGGCCAGCGCGTCACTGATCCCGCTCGCGGGGGCTCAACCGCTCCTGCTCGCGGCGCTCGCCCTGTCAGGCATGGTCGCGGTCAACGCGAACGAGTCAACGGGCCTGCAGACCGTCGACCAGGCGCTCCTGCCGCAGACCGTGGCGCCGCGTGACCGCACGGCCGCCTTCGCGGCGTACAACCTGGTCGCCTCTGCGGCGGCAGCCGCGGGCGCCCTTGCCGTAGGGCTGCTGCCCGGACTGGCGACCGTATTGGGATTGAGCGGCCCGAACATCTACGCGCCCGCGTTCATGGTCTACGCCGTCGTCGGCGTGTTGTGCGTGGTCCTCCATGCCCGCCTGGACCGGTCGGCGGAGACGCACGTCCGGCCCACGCGCCGACTGGCGATCGACCGCTCGCGTCCCACGGTCGCCCGGCTGTCGCTCCTGTTCAGCCTCGATTCGCTGGCCAGCAGCTTCACAGTGCAGAGCTTCCTGGCCTACTTCTTCGCCGTCCGTTTCGGCGCATCACCGGCCGAGATCGGCGCGATCTTCTTCGCCGGCAGCGTCCTGACCGCGATGTCGTTCCCGGTCGCGGCGTGGCTCGCGCGCCGGATCGGGCTGATCAACACGATGGTCTGGACGCACATCCCGGCGAGCCTCTTCCTGGCCGGAGTGGCAATCGCGCCGGACCTGGCCGTGGCCGCTGTGTTCCAGCTCGCTCGGTCGGCACTGTCGTCGATGGACGTGCCCGCGCGCCAGTCGTACGTCATGGCCGTGGTCGATCCGGCCGAGCGAACGGCGACGGCGGGAGTGACCGCATTGGCCCGCGCGTTCGCGCAGGTGCCCGGACCGGCGATAGCCGGAGCGCTGCTCGTGCCGTGGGGCCTGGGCATCCCGCTGCTCGCCACGGCCACGCTCAAGATCGTCTACGACCTGGGCCTGTTCGCGCTGTTCCGCCGCCACCCCGCGCCCGAGGAGCGGCCATCGGCTGCAGAGGTGCCGGACTAGCCGCCCGTACCCGGGAACAGGGTCGGGAAACGATCTCCGTGACCGCCGCCGGCTGGGGTGGCAGCCGCGTCCAGCGCGTCGAGCAGCTTCGCTGTGCCGCCCAGGGTCCCGGCCGGGTCCATTGCGTACTGGTCGTAGTAGCTGCGAATTCCGGCCCAGAAGGCCTGGTCGCCGACACGCGCGCGGTAGGCGTCGATGTAGTTGTCGCCCTGGACGTAGAGCAATTCGTAGTAGCACGACTTGGTGTAGTCCCACACGCGCTTGTCCAGGACGTCCTGGGCGCAACGCGAGGCGCGGTGGCCGATCAGGTTGCGTGTCAGGAACTCAGCCATCGCCTCGTCGGCGAATGGCTGTCCACCCTGGTCGTTGCCAACCATGCCGTAGAACCACTGGTGGGCAATCTCGTGGGTGACGAGGTAGCGCACGTTGCTCGCCGGTGAGTTGCCCGGAATCCAGATCAGGCTGGGCGACTCCATGGCGTAGCCCACGTGCGACTCGGCCACGGTCAGCTGCCCGTAGCGATACGGCCCCACGCGGCTGGTGAACTCGTCAAGTGCCGCGATCGTGTGCTGGGCAAGCGCGTCCGGGTTCAGGTTGACGTAGCGGTAGGTGATCTCGACGTTGCCCCACGTGCCCGTTTGGGTCAGGTACTTGGGACTTGCCGTGAAGTTGAAGTCGCGCACGTTGTTGGCAACGAAGCTCTGGGTCAGGCCGTCGACGCCGGTCGCCCGGCCGGTTGTGGCCAGCACGATGCCGGGCCGATCGGCAGTGATGCTGACGCGCACCTCATCGGCGATCTTGGTCACGAACGGCTCGCCGAAGGTGGGCGTGATGAAGTCGTACGGTTTGCTCAGCCACGGAATCCAGCGGTAAGCAGTGACGATCCCGTTCAGCTTGGCGAACAGCCACTGCTTGCCGCGCGAGTGATTGCCCAGGGTTGAGTTGTAAGCGATCGTCACGTCGGTCTCGGCGTCAGGCGCGAGAGGTGTGGGCAGGTCCACGATCAGGTTCTGGTCGTCGCGCACGGCCGTCGTGGGCTGACCGCCGGCAAGAACGCTCTTGAGCACCATCTTGCCGATCTGGGCCGGAGCGAAGTTGAACGTCAGAGCGCTGACCGGCTCAGCGGTGGTGTTGCGGACGTGAGCCGTGCTGACCACGTTCAATCGGCGTTTGGACCACTTCAACGTGGCCGCAACGTCGTACGTGGCGCTCAGGCCCAGGCTGTTGGGCGGATCTGCGGCGCGGACCGGAGTCGCGCCCGCTGCCCCGATGGCGACGAGCAGGACGATCAGCCCCAGCGACAGGCGCGCCAGACCCATGAAACCCCTCTCCCTCTTCACAGGGACGATGATTTCACGCCCGCGTCCCATGCGGAGCGGTACGTTTACGCTAGGTGGGCAGGGACTCACGCGTCTCGGTGCGGAGCTCATCACGATCCAGCTCCTCGTCTCCACGTAGAGCGGGACGCGGCGTTCGACGCTTCGAAGAAAGTGGTCGGGGTGGTGGGACTCGAACCCACGACCTCGTGCTCCCAAAGCACGTGCGCTACCAACTGCGCTACACCCCGGCGGACTGTGCTCAGCTGGACGCCGACAGCTTGCCGAGCACTCCCAAGAGGCTACTCCGACACCGATCGCGACGTCCACAGCTGCCGCTCTTGGGAGACTGTGGCATACTCCCCGGGAGTATCCGCTTTCTCGGAGAGGAGAGTCATGTTCAGACTGCGATTCGCGCTGATGACGCTGGTGCTCGTCATCGTCGGCTGCGGTGGCGCGGGCACGGCCAGCACGGAACCCCCTGCGGCGGACCGGATCGATGTGACGCTCACGGACGGGCTGCGCATTGAGCCGGCGGCGATGACGGTCCCCGCGGGAGTACCGGTCACGTTCGTCGTGACCAACTCCGGTGCCAACGATCATGAGTTCTACCTGGGTGACGAGGCGGCGCAGACCGAGCACGAGCAGGAAATGCAGTCGATGGGCGGAATGATGCACGACGAGCCTCAAGGGATCTCTGTCGACCCGGGCCAGACGAAGGAGTTGACGTACACCTTTGCCCAGCCTGGTGCCACGCTGGCTGGCTGCCACGTTGCCGGTCACTACGGCGGCGGTATGCGCGCGTCCATCACAGTCGTTGCGCGGTAGGCGTGCGATGGACCGCGATCACCATGCGCCGGCCCGGGAGAAAGCAGGAAACGCTCACGCCGGCCACGGCTCGGGCGCCCACGACCGACACGCGGGGCACTCGGTGTCCATGTTCAGGGACAAGTTCTGGCTGAGCCTGATCCTGACCATTCCGGTCGTGTTGCTGAGCCACGACATTCAGATGTGGCTCGGGTACGGCATTCCGGAGTTTCCGGGATCCGAATTCGTGCCCGCGATCCTTGGAACGGTCGTATTCCTGTACGGCGGGCTCGTCTTCCTGCGCGGCGCTGTCCCGGAGCTTGCCAGCCGCCAGCCGGGGATGATGACGCTCATCTCGCTGGCCATCGTCGTCGCGCTGGTCACCAGCTGGGCGGGCACGCTGGGGTTCTTTGAGGTCGAGATCTGGTGGGAGCTGGCGACCCTCATCACGATCATGCTCCTGGGCCATTGGCTGGAGATGAGGTCGATAGCACAGGCTCGCGGCGCGCTCACCGCCCTCGCCGAGCTGCTCCCCGACACGGCCGAACGCGTGACGTCTGACGCAACTGAGACGGTCCCACTCTCGGCCCTCGCGGTGGGCGACGTCCTGCTCGTCCGCCCCGGTGCTCGAGTGCCGGCCGACGGTGAGGTGGTGGAGGGCGACGCCGAGGTCGACGAGTCGATGATCACCGGCGAATCAAAGCCGGTCATCAAGCAACGCGGCGACAACGTGATCGCCGGCACCGTCGCAGCCGGTGGCAGCCTCCGCGTGCGCGTGTCGGCAACCGGCGAACAGACGGCGCTGTCGGGGATCATGCGCCTGGTCGCTGCGGCGCAGGCGTCAGCCTCGCGCGCGCAGGCCCTTGCTGACCGGGCCGCGGCCATCCTGTTCTACGTGGCGGTGGTCGCGGGGCTCGCCACGCTGACGTTCTGGTGGATCCAGGGCGACCAGGAGGGAGCCCTCGTTCGAACCGCGACGGTTCTGGTCATCGCGTGCCCCCACGCCCTGGGGCTCGCCATACCCCTGGTCATCGCCATATCCACTTCGATCGGCGCGCGCAACGGTCTGCTCATCAAGGATCGGATCGCGCTGGAGCGGGCGCGCGAGCTGGACGTCGTCATATTCGACAAGACCGGCACCCTCACACTCGGCCGCCCGGTGGTCGCCGCAGTCAGGGCAGCGGACGGGACTGAGACCGACGTTGTGCGCCTCGCTGCTGCCGTCGAGGCAGACTCCGAGCACCCACTCGCGCGGGCCATAGTCGAGGAGGCGAAGCGGCGAGACATCGATCCACCCAGAGCCTCCGGCTTTGAGAGTCTGGCCGGCCGCGGCGCCCGAGCGGTGGTCGATGGCCAACGCGTCGCCGTGGGAGGCCCACAGCTGTTGGCCGAGCTCGACCTCGCTCCTCTTCCGCAAAGCGGCTCATGGGCGGGCGAGGGCAGGACCGTCCTGCACGTGATCGCAGAAGGGCGTGCGATCGGCGCCATTGCCCTGGAGGACGAGATTCGGGCCGAATCGCGCACGGCAGTGGATGAGCTGCATGAGCTGGGGCTGAAGGTGGCAATGATCACTGGCGACAGCCAGGAGGTTGCGGACTCGGTGGCCAGGCGTCTCGGCATCGACGAGGTAGCGGCGCAGGTTCTCCCGGCTGACAAGGCTGCGGCGGTCAGGCAATTCCAGGCGGGTGGCCGGCGGGTCGCGATGGTCGGCGACGGTGTCAACGATGCGCCGGCGCTGGCCACGGCGGACGTAGGCATAGCGATCGGCGCCGGCACGGACGTCGCGGTTGAATCGGCGGGCATCGTGCTTGTTCGCAGCGATCCGCGCGATGTGGTCGGGGCGATCGAGCTGTCGCGAGCGAGCTATCGAAAGATGCGCCAGAACCTCTTCTGGGCGACCGGCTACAACGTCGTCGCGATCCCGGTCGCGGCGGGCATCCTCGTGCCCTGGGGCATCGACCTGCCCATGGCAGTGGGCGCGATCGCGATGAGTGCCTCGACGATCGTCGTGGCCGCGAATGCGCAGCTCCTGCGACGGCTGCGCCTGCTGCGGCCGGGCTAGCCGCCGAAAACCAGCCGCCCAGCCGGTCGGCTAGCCTGAAACGATGCGCGTGGGCATGTGCATCCCGATCAGCGAGCGAGGCGCGGAGCGCAGAACGTACCGGTACGCCGAGATGCGCGACCTCGCCGTGATGGCCGAGCAGGGCGGGCTCGATTCGATCTGGGTCGCCGATCACCTGCTCTTCAGCAACCCGGGTCGCGAGCAATCGGGCGCATGGGAATCGCTCTCGATGCTCGCCGCCCTGGCCGAGGCCACCGACCGGGTGGAGCTTGGTCCACTCGTCCTGTGCTCGCCCTTTCGCAACGCGGGGCTGATCGCCTGGATGGCCAACACGCTCGACGAGATCAGCACGGGGCGCTTCGTGCTCGGCCTGGGCAGCGGCTGGCACGAGCCCGAGTTCAGCGCCTTCGGATTCGAGTTCGAGCGACGCGTGAGCCTGTTCGAGGAACAGCTCGAGGTGCTGGTCCCGCTCCTGCGCTCAGGGGCTGTCGACTACCGCGGCTCGATGGCCGTGGGCAAGGCCGAGCTCCGCCCGCCGCGCGTCAGACCGGACGGTCCGCCGATCTTGATTGCCTGCTCGCGGCCACGGATGATGGGCCTGACGGCGCGCTGGGCCGACCGATGGAACACGGTCTGGTACGGCCTGCCCACCGATGAGTTCCGTGCCGAGCGCGACCTGCTCTTCGAGTCGTGCCGCAGGATTGGCCGCGACCCGGCCTCGATCGAGGTCACCGCAGGGCTGGTCATCGCTGACGAGCAGAACCTGGGCGGCAGCTGGCCGCAGGGCATCCCCGACCGTGTCGCTGACGTTGCCCAGGCGCTCGCCGTGTGGCGCGACGAGGGCGTTGCGGAGGTGATGTTCCGCATGGAGCCCCCTGCGCCGCACATGGTCGAGGTGGTCTCGAGCGCCGCTGACCAGTTCCGCGCCACGAACTGAACGCCTTGCCGTCTAGCCCCTGAAGTCCGGGCGCAGGTCGCCAGTGGCGTAGCGGATCGCGGCCATGTTGACGCGCGGATCGATCCAGTGCTCGCAGAACTGGAACCGGTACGCGGCCACTAGGACGCCGTCACGGCCCACGACGAACTCGCCGGGCAGCAGCCACGGGTTGTCGACCATGGGCATGCCGCTCGCAGCGCGCATCTCGAACAGGCTTTGGCCTGCGGCAGGCTCGCAGCGCAGGAACTCGTCCGGGGCGTCGAAGAGGATCTCGCCCGGTCCCCCCTCGAGCAACCCAAAAGCCTTGTATGCGTCCTCGCCTGGATCGCACAAAAGCGGAATGTCATCTGGAATCCCGTTGGCGTTTGCGTACGTCAATGCCCTTTGCGGCTCGCCCTGGCCGATGATCGCGACGCGCGCGCCGGCGGCTATGTAACCGCTGTACTCGTGTCGCAGGCGAGCAGAGCGGTCACGGCCGCAGCTGCAGCCGAAGTGGCGCCAGAAGAGAAGCAGCGCCGGCCGGTGCGCCCAGAGCTCCGAGATGGCAACGACCTGACGGGTGCGCGCCTCGAACAGGTCTATCGACGGGGCCGGGTCGCCGACCTGCGGCGGCAGCTCGGTCCATCGGGTCCTGGTCGGTCCGCGCCGCCAATGCTCCTGCCATTCGCGGCCGGCTGCATCCGTCTCCGGCGAGTGCGGCTGATGAGGTCCCGGGCTGGCAGCAGCATCGGTCATTCCTCTCCTACCTTACTGATAGCCGCGCGCAGCGAGCCGGTCGCGCATGGCCCGTGCGGCCTGGGCGCGGTGTGAGATCGCATTCTTCTCCTCCGCGCTCAGCTCGCCCACGGTGCGACCGCCCGGTGGCTCCGTGAGCGGCTCAAATAGGGGGTCGTAGCCAAAACCGCCCGCGCCACGTGCCTCGAATGCGATGCGGCCCTCGAACGTGGCCCTCGTCGTCTCGACGACCTCGCCCTCCTCCACCAGCACGAGCACGCACTGGTAGCGCGCGGTGCGTTCAGCAGGGCCGTAGAAGTCGGCCAGCTCGAGCAGCAGCTTGCCGTTGTTCTGGTCGTCTGTCGCGTCCGGGCCGGCGTAGCGGCGGGTGTACACGCCCGGTCGGCCGCCAAGCGCGTCGACCTCCAGGCCCGAGTCATCGGCCAGCGTGGGCAGGCCCGACAGCCGGGCGTAATGGAGCGCCTTCAGTCGGGCGTTGTCTGCGAAGGTCGCGCCGTCCTCGACCGCCGAGTCGGTCAAGCCCACGTCCGCCAGCGAGAGCAGCGCGGTCTGCGGCAGCGCAAGCAGATCGCTCAGCTCGGCAAACTTATGGCTCGACCCGGTGGCGATCAGCAGCCGCCGCTGATCGCTCACTCCAGGCCGAGAACCGTGCGCTGGAAGCGGAACAGCTGCTCCATCCCGGCATCGGCAAGGTCCAGCAGCGTGTCCATGGAAGCGCGATCGAACGCCTTTCCCTCCGCGGTGCCCTGGACCTCCACGTACGCCGCCTTGTCCGTGCCGACGACGTTGAAGTCCACCTCGGCGTGCGAGTCCTCCGAGTAGTCCAGGTCGAGCAGGGGCACGCCATCCACGATGCCCACGCTGACCGCCGCGATCTGGCCGTCCAGCGCGTTGAATGCGCCGATCTTGCGCAGGGCCAGCGCCAGCGCGACGTATCCGCCGGTTATTGAAGCGGTGCGCGTGCCGCCGTCCGCCTGGAGTACGTCGCAGTCGACGGTGATCGTCCGGTCACCGATCTTGGAGGTGTCGACAACGCCACGCAGGGCCCGGCCGATCAGGCGCTGGATCTCCATCGTCCTGCCACCCTGGCGGCCCTTGATCACCTCGCGCTGCGTCCGCTCCGACGTTGCGCGCGGGAGCATGTTGTATTCCGCCGTCACCCAGCCCAGGCCCTTGCCGCGCAGGTGGGGCGGCACGCGATCCTCGACCGTGGCCGCGCACAGCACGCGCGTGTCGCCCATGTCGATCGTGCATGAACCTTCGGCCCACTTCTGGACGTCCAGCGCGAAGCTGACCTTGCGCAGCTGCTTGGGGGTTCGGCCGTCGGCGCGGAAGCGCCCGCCACTGATGCTCATCGCGACTTGGCCTCCTGCCATAGCTCATCCAACTCTTCGGGGGTTAGTGTGCGCAGCTCCACGTCGCGCTCCTCCGCGACGCGCTCGACCTGCGCGAAGCGGGCAGCGAACTTGGCGCTCGCCGCGCGCAACGCTGCTTCGGAGTCGATGCCCAGCCGACGAGCCAGGTTGACCACGACCAGGAGCAGGTCGCCCAGCTCCTCGCGCCGCTCTGCGTCATCAGTCGCCGCGGCCAGCTCGTTGGCCTCCTCCACGACCTTGTCCAGCACGCCATCGACCGACGGCCAATCGTAGCCAAGCGATGCCGCGCGCTCCTGCATCTCCTGGGCATAGGCCAGCGCGGGCAGCGAGCGTGACAATCCGGCGAACGCCTCCGGCATGTCCGGCGCGCCACGCCGTGCGGTGGCACCGTTCGTCTGTGCCTGCGCGGCGTGCTCGGCCCTCTCGCCGGCCTTGATCTGCTCCCAGTTGCGGATGACCTCTGCGGCCGAGTCGGCCACCACGTCGCCGAATACGTGCGGGTGGCGGCGGACGATCTTGGTCATCACAGCGCGATTGACGTCGGCCATGTCGAAGACTCCATCCTCCGCCGCGTACTGGGCGTGGAGGACGATCTGGAGGAGCAGGTCGCCGAGCTCCTCGGCCAGCGCCGGCGTCGAGCCATGCTCCAGCGCGTCGTAGACCTCGTAGCTCTCCTCGAGCAGGAACTTGCGCAATGACAGGTGGTCCTGCTCGCGGTCCCACGGACACCCGTCTGGCGCACGCAGACGAGCCACGAGCCAGGGCAGGCCGTGCGGGCTGGCCGCATTGGCCAGCGGCTCGAGCGCGGGCAGGTAGTGGGCGCCGGCCTGGAGCTGGGTGTCGGACAGGCGGGCGATGGTCGTGTCCGGCGCGCCACTCAGCCCGAACACGGCGTGGTCGGGCGGGTAGAGCGCGCGCAGCATGTCCGCGCCGTCAGTGCCGTGGGCGTGACGGCCGGGCAGCAGCTGTGCGGCTTCCGGCGCCCGCTCCGCGTCAGGCGTGATCAGCACGGCCATGCCAGGGTCGAACGGCCGGGTGAGGACGGCCGTCGGAGTAAGCAGCTGGATGCCCTGGGCGGCGGACAGGCCGAACCGAGAGCTCATCTCAGCCAGCAATGCGTCCACCGCCGCAGCCTACACGCGCCACGCCGCCAACCGGCGCAGTGTCACGGACCCTCTGTGTCGAACTCCGGGATATCCGGCTCAAGGGCGGTGCTGCCGTCTGCGCGCACGATAGTGCCGTCTGCCTCGGCCGCTTCCTTCTTGGGCGCGTACCAGTCCGTGAAGGCGGTACCACTGATGTTCGGTATCTGGTCGGGATCCAGCGGCCGGACGGCCTTCTCCTCCAGCTTGACGAAGTACTGGCCCTCGCCCAGCTCGAGCGGCTCGCTCACCGCGCCAACCTCCAGCGCAAAGACGTCCTCGGCCAGCTCCTCGGTCAGCTGATCTCTGGTCAGCCAGCCGACTTCACCGCCATCCTCCGCCTCCGGGCCCTCGGACAGCTCGCGTGCGACTGCGTTGAAATCTGCGCCCGGCGCGGCCAGGGCATCCTTGACGGCCTGGATGCGCGACTCCGGCGATTCGCGCTTCTCGTGGAAGAGGAGCACGTACCACGCGGCATCGCCCTTGATCGGGCCGACGAGATCGCCCTCGGCGTGGGGCTGGTCGAAGAGCGCGTCGCCCACCGCGGGTGGCGGAAGGCTGCGCGTCACGAAGCCCACGCGACCACCATCTTCGGCCGTCGGCGAGTCGCTGTTGTCCGTGGCCAGGTCCTCGAAGCGAGTCTCCCGGATGTCCGGATCCGTCAGTCCCTGGAGCTCGGCGAAGGTGTTGTCCGCCTCCGTCTTGGCCGCGGCCCAGGCGGGGTCGTCGGCGGGCAGGTCCGGCGCGTCGATCAGGTCGTCGTTGGGCGCAAAAACGATCTCGCTGTAGTCGACCTCGCCGCCCAACGTGTCCGGGTCGTCAGGATCGTCGCTCAGCGAACCCTCGATGAAGATGACTGAGATGCGTACCTGCTCCGGCGTGGCCGAAAGGGCGTCGCCCACGATCTTGTCACTCAACCGGTCCGCGGCGATCTGGTACCCGATCAGCGTGCGCAGGCCGGGCTCCGGCACTGCCTGCAGCAAGTCCTCACGCGCCCCGGGCTCCTCTGTCGCCTCCACGATCTCCGTCACCCGGGCCACTCGATAGATGCCGTCGTTGCCGCGCACGACTCCGGTCGTGCCGCCCTCTTCAAGGTCGAACACCGTGCGGCCGAGCTCCGTGTCCGAGATGGCCAGCTGGCTGCGCAGGCCCAGCTCTCCCCCGGCGGGCGCCGTGATGTCAGTGCTGAACTCGCGCGCCACGGTCGCCCATTCGTCGCCTGCCTGGATCCTGGCCAGCGCCTCCTGCGCACGCTCCAGCGCCGTGCGTCGCTCGACGACGGAGGGGCCCTCGTCCGGATTGGCGGCCTGCGGCTCCACCGCGATCAGCTGTACGTACCGGCGCTCGACGCCGGTTAGATCCTCCTCGAGGCGCGCGTCGATGTCCGCGTCAGTGACGGTGATGCCTTCCTGGGTGGCGAGCTGCGACTGGTAGATCGCATCGATCAGCTCGTCGAGGGCGTTGCCGGCCAGGCTGTCGGCACGCTGGCTGAGCTCGGACAGGCGGGCCTGTGCCGTCTGCTCGTCGATCTCGCGGCTGATGCGCGCCTCCGTGACGCGCCCCTCTTCACGGATGATGCGCCAGCGCTCCAGCCCGACGAGCTCACGCAGCTGCTGGGGCCCGACCTCGACCGACCCCACGCGGGCCAGCGGGCGCAGATTGTCGTTGTACCAGGCCAGCGTGATGGCACCGATCAGGATCAGCACGACCGCCGCGATGGCGCCTATGAACAGAGTCGTGACGGCTGCCTGCTGGCGCTCCTCGCCTTCGAAGAGTTTGCCCAGACGGGTGCGGATGCCGCGCCGTGGCCGGCGAACGCGGAGGGTCATCGGCGGCGAAGGATGCGCAGCGCCAGCGCGAACGCGGCACCGAAGGCGAGCGCTGCACGCCAGTCGAGTACCGGCCGCACGTCGCCGCTGGTCGAGCGAGCCAGGAGCATGAACACGCTGCCGCCATCGGCGACATTCGCCTCATCGGCGAAGACCGCGAAGACGGATCCACCCTCATTGACGGTGAGCTGCTCTGTCTGGGCAAGGCCCACGCCGCCCTGGCTGATCGAGAAATCGCCGGCCAGGACGCGCGCCGCACCACCCTGCGTGATCGACACGGTCGTCGCGTCCACGTTGCTGGCGCCACCCTGCGAGATTGTCACGTTCTCCGCGCGCACGTCTCCGCCAGGCAGGAAGCCCGGCTCCAGATCCTGCTCGTCCATCTGTATGGGCGCATCCGAGTCGTCGTCGGCCGGTACCGAGCCTTCGAAGGCCATGCTGGCGCTATCTGCCGGGGCACCTTCTTCGGTGTCGCGCTCGTCGCGCTCGTAGACCATTTATCTCATCTCCTGCCGGGATGGCCGCCTGCCGGGCGTCGGATCACGCGGGCGGGGCCGAACGGGCTGACCAGCGTAGCGCGATGGACGGGATTACGCACTCGATGGCGAGCCTGGAGCCCGGCGTGACAGCGCGGCGGCCTCGGCATAGACCTGCCGCGTCTCCCGCGCAACGTCCGACCAGCTGCGTTCGTCCGCCTCCGCGCGGCGCTCGGCCCGGCGGCGCAGCTGCTCGGCCAGCGATCCGCGATCCCAGAACGCCTGCAGCGCGGCCGCCATGCGCTGCGCATCGCGCGGCTCCACGACGATCCCGGCGCTGCCCACGGTTTCGGGCAGTGCACCGGCGCGCGAGACCACCGCCGGGATGCCCAGGCTGAGCGCCTCCAACGCGGGCAGCGCCGTGGCCTCGCTCAGTGCGGGGTAGACGAACGCTTCACTCCCCGCGACCACCGCCGCCCGCTCGGCCAGCGTGGCCGGGATGATCACACGCACCAAATCGCGAATGGCGAACCGGTCGAGGGCCATCTCGACCAGGTCGCGGTCGCGCGGGCCGGCGTGCTGAAGGGCCATCACCAGCTGCGGCGGGCCCGCGGCATCTGGCCCTTCCTCGGCCGGCCGGGCCCGCCTCCTGCTGCGCGACCCGGAAGCTCCGGTTGTGGATATGTTGCGCAAGGCGGCGAGCGCCTCGAACAGCGAGCGCATGTCCTTGCGCGCGTCATAGCGGCCCGAGAAGCTCAAATAGCGCGGCGGCAGCTCCAGCCTGGCGCGCACTTCGGCAACCATGGCTGCGTCGCGGCCCGCGGCGCGGTAATCCGAGTCAACGGCGAGGGGCACGATTGCCAGCCGCTCGGCAGGCAGGTGCAGGACGCGGCGGGCGCTTTCCGCCGTGGCCCGTGAGCAGACGATTACGCGCGCGGCGTCACGCAGCACGCGCGCGCGCAGGCGATGGCCGAAGCGTGCCGCCGCGCTCGCCGCGTACGACTGGGGCAGCTCCCAGGGCGCCATGTCGAGCAGCGTCGCCACTACGGGCAGGCGCGAAGCGAGCGGGACCGCCCCGCCCGCCGTGTGGAATACGGCACCCTCATCGGCCGTGCCGGCCGTGCCCAGCTCGGCCGCGCGGAGAAGAAACGAGTCGAGTGTCAGGCCGGCCGAGCGGAGCACGCGCGTCGTGGGCGGCACCCGCCTGCCGCCAGCCACGGGCAAGCCGGCCGCGGCAAGCTCAGCGGACGGGTCCGGGCGCAGCGAGCGCGAGACGATGACGAACGACTCGCCTGCCAGGGGCTGCGCGGCAAACGCGTGCAGCAGGCGGTCAAGGTACTCGGCTGTCAGGGGCGAGTTGTCGGGCTCCTGCATGGGCCGTGCGTCGATCACAACGCGTACGCCGACCGGTTCAGGGCGGGCCGGCCGGCGTGCTGCCAGGCGGGCCATCAGCGGCGCGTGGGGCCGCGTCCGCGCAGCTCCTCCCAGCGCAGGCGCAGGACGACGACGAGCGCCTCGATGATGATCCGGCGCGACATCTTGCTCGCGCCCAGGCGGCGGTCCACGAACACGATCGGCACCTCCGCCACGCGCGCGCCGGCCCGTGAGGCGAGATACGTCGTCTCGATCTGGAAGACGTAGCCGCCCGAGTGGAGGCGCTCCCAGTCGAGCGCTCCCAGCGTTTCGGCCCGCCACGCCTTGAAGCCGCCGGTCAGGTCGTGGGGCACCAGCCCGAGCACGATGCGCGCGAAGGTGGATCCGCCACGCGATACGAAACGGCGCATGAAGCCCCAGTTGCGGACGCCGCCGCCGGGCACATAGCGCGAGCCGATGACCACATCCGCGTCCCTATCGAGGGCGCGAACCAGATCGGGCAGATAGGCAGGGTCATGCGACCAGTCGGCGTCCATCTGAACGACGCGTTGCGCGCCGCGCTCGAGGGCCGCCTGGAAGCCGGCGATGTAGGCGCGGCCAAGGCCCTGCTTCTGACTGCGGTGCAGCACCTGCACTCGTCGGATCCGCGGCGGCCATCTCATCGGCCAACTGGCCGGTGCCGTCAGGGGACGAGTCGTCGACCACGAGCAGCGTCGCACCGGGCAGGCGCTCGAGGATCGCCGGGCCGATCTGGGCCAGGTTCTCGATCTCGTTGTACGTGGGCAGCACGACCCACGTGCCGGCGAACTCGGGCGCGCCGGTGGTGGGCGATGTCTGGGTACCGGTCACGCGGCCGAGTCTAACCAGCCGGCCGGGCAGATAAAGGCGCCGAGCAAGCTCTCTCGAGCCAGCTCGGCGCTACGTGCCTGCGGACCGGAGGCTTCGGCCCGCGCGCACCCGCTGCTGTGTACTGGGGCCTACTGCAGCGGGAAGAAGTAGTCCGTGTACTGCACGACGCCGTTGGCATCGGTGCCCTGGACGCGCATCTGCACGGTTCCCGCCTGTGCGGTGAGCGGCACCGTGATGTTCGCGAAGAAGCTGCCATCGGACGCCTTGGTCGTCTTCCAGACCTTGACCGCTACACCGGGGGCGTAGACCCGGATCTTGGGCTTGGGGAAGCTGGACGAGAGCGTCTCTGCCGAGAACGTCACGTGCTTGACCTTGACGCCGCGCACCACCGGGCCGGGCACTGCCCGGCTGAGGCTGAACGCGCCCACCTCGATCGGCACCCGGTGGCTGTAAGTGCCGGCGGACGTGGCCGCGGTCATCACGCTGTAGTAGACGCCGTCGGGCACGAACGCGCCCGCGTCGTTGCGGCCGTCCCACTGCCAGCTGAGCGCGCCGGGATTGACGCCGGCGTTGCTCATGTTGGCGCGCACGACGTTGTCGTTGCTGTCGACCATCTTCCAGGTGAAGGTGGCCGCCTTGTCCAGCGTGACGGACATCGTCGTCCGCGGCGCCAGGTTGTCGCCGTCGGCGGCGTAGAAGCGCGCCGGGGCGGCGGCTGGGGCGCGCATCGTGGTCAGAACCTTGACGTCGAGGCTGGCCGGAGAGCCAGTCGCGCCTGTCCTGTTGCGCGGCACTCCGCGCACCGTGTAAGTGCCGTCGGGCGCCCACGCGCCGTCGGTGCGCTTGCCGTCCCAGGCCACGCTGGCCGTCCCCGCTCTGGACCACGAGGAGAACGCGCGCACCACGTCATTGGCGGAGTCGCGCACCTCGAAGTCCACGAACGCTTCGCGATTGACTTCGTAGGTCACGGTCAGGCTGTCTGTGACGCCGTCACCGTTGGGCGTGAAGAGGGGCATGTTGCTGCCTGACAGGGCGCTCACGCCGCCCGATGCCGTCGCGCTCAGGTTGGACATGTCAGGCGGAGGACCGGACGGGCCATCAGGGCCTTCGGCCCACTGGCGGGCGGTCATGCCCAGGTCGCCGCTTATCGCGCGATAGAAGCCGACCGTGGGCTCAGGATCGAGGAAGTTCTTTGTGCCCGGGGTGCGCACGGAGTCGAACTTGCGCGCGTCCCAGCCGATCCAGCCGAAGTACGACTTGGGCTTTGAGCCGGGGAGGCGGAAGATGTCCTCCATCGTCGAGTCGGTCTGGAAGAGGGCGCGGATGGCCTTGATGAACGGCTGTGACGAGTAGGCGAAAACGGTCCGTGCGCCCGCACCGAGCCAGCCGTTGGCCATGTTGTCCACGCGCTGATGGGCGACGTCCCAGGTGGGGACGGCCATGCCCGCCTCGGCGTTGCCGGCCGAGTAGCACAGGTGGTTGAGGAAGACGATTGCATTGGGCGCGAGCGTCACCTGCTCCTTGAGCACGTTGGCGCCGTAGTAGGTGTACTGGCTCTTGCCGCTACCGGCGAACGTGTTGAGGCCCATGCCGTTCTGGCGGCTCTCCGTGATGACCTTGGTGTACGGGCTGGGCCAGCCATAGCCGTGGCCCATGTAGACGACCAGGTTGGCTCCCTGGATGTTGGCCATCACGTTTTCCCACGTTGCGTTGGGGAAGAACACGCGGCGGACATCCATGCCCAGCAGCTCGGCCTCGTTGGCGAGCGCCGTTGCGTCGGCAAGATTGCTGTCCGTCAGCCCGTCGGTTGGGCCCACGATGATGACCGCCTTGAGCGGGGCAGGCGCGGCGGCGCGGACGGGCCGCACGGCAGGGGCTGCCGCGAAGGCGACCATGCACGCCAGAGCGACGGCCACGGCGAGCATGCGCTGAGCGCGGCTCGGGGCAAAGGACACGGACGCCTGGAAAGCCATTCCCCTCTTCCTCTCGGGTAACGATGATTGCGCTGGAATTGGCACGTCTGGGAACGCGCCTGATGAATGCCACGCAAGACTCCCCAAAGGCGGCCCCCCGCGCCATACCTAGATGGTCCTGAAAGGCCAGGGACCGTGGCGTCACGCGGACGACATCCGGGCTCGGATCGGGGCGGTCGGAACGGTCCGGTAAGTCGCGCTGTGGGGTAGATGTGTGTAGTTCGGCCCCTCGTTTGGCGCCGTGCTCAGAAATGACGAAAGTCCCAATCGGCGGGCCGACCCACTGCAGATGTCACCCTGCGTGCAGTTGCCCGTTGGCAACGCGTACGGCGCGCGAATGATGCGGCCGTTACTCTGCGGCCGTGCCCTCGGATACGGACAGCTCCCCCGGTCGCGTCTCTCCGCCTGAACACGACGACCGCCTATCCGCGCCCCGTTCAGCCGCTCGCGGCCTGCTGCCGTGGGTCGCTGCGGTCGCAATCGTCCTTGTCCTCGCTGCCGGAGGCGGCGTCGCCACGGCATGGATCGTGGCCAGCATGCGCGCAGTGCCGCCGCCAGTCGGCGGCGTGCCCACGCCTCGTCCTTCCGCCGGCCAGTCCCTCACGCCCGGGCCTACCGACGGCCTGCCAACTGCGCAGCCCACGGAGCCTCCCCGGCGCACTCCGACGCCGTCGCCGGTGGAGACGGTCGAGCCGACACCGTTCGTGCACATCGTGGAGCGTGGCGAGTCTCTGTCGGAGATCGCCGAGCTGTACCAGGTTGACGTCGACGACATCGCGACGCTCAACGACATAAGCAACCCGAACCGGATCCAGGTGGGCCAGGAGCTTCTGATCCCCGGCTACGGCACTATTCCCACGCCGCGCCCCAGGCGCTAGCCGCGCGTCGTCTGCTCAGGGAGTCGCGGACGGCGCCACAGTGGAGAGCGGGGAAGGCGAGGCCAGCGGCACACCATCGGGCGACGGCGACACGGACGGACCCTCCGGCAATCCGCCTTCGTAGTTGATGATCACGAGCACGTACTCGAGGCGGTCGAGCGGCGCGGCCGGCTGGACGAGCGCTGTCTGGAAGAGCTGGTCGGGCGAGCGCTGCACGTCCACGATCGTGCCGATCAGGAGTCCCTTGGGATACGGCGAACGGATCCCGTCCTCGAGCTCGATCCCGGCCGTGAGCACGGATTCGCCCACGGCGACCGCGTCGGCGGCCGGGATGCCGGTCATGCGCAGCGGTCGCTCCGACTGACCGCGCAGGTCGCCCACGCCGCGGCCTGTTTCGATCAAACCGGCGACGAAGAAGCGGCTGTCGCTGATCAGCAGCACGCGGCTGTAGCCAACGCCCACTTCGTCCACCTGGCCGATCAGGGCACCGCCGCCGGCCAGCACCGGGTCGCCCTCGCGAATGCCCGCCTCGCTGCCGACACCAAGGCTGAGCACCCGCTCCTGGAGAGTCGTCCGCCGGCTGACCACCTCGCCCGCGACAGTCTCGTAGTCGAGCGATGAGCGGACAGCAAGCAGGTCCGTCAGCTGCTGATTCTGGACGCGCAGGCTCTCCAGTCCACGGTTGGCGGCCTCAAGCTCGTTCAGGCGCCGGGTGAGGTCCTCGTTGATCTGGCGCAACCGCTCGATCTCGGTGATCGTCGTGAACACGGAGCCGAACGTTCGCGCGCCCTGGCCGAGCACCTCCTGGATCGGGCGCATCGCGAAGCTGACGCCGCTGCGCAGGGCGGTCAAAGGCGCGGATCCACTGAAGGCGAGCATCAGGATGCTGGCGGCCAGGACGGCAACGTAGAGCACGACCTGGCGGCGCGAGTGGCGCTTGGTGAGCATCTAGGGTTCGCGCTTCAGCAGCAGGTCCGGTCGCTCGTCGGGCGGGAAACGGATGCCGCCCGCTCCCTCAGCGAGGCGCGTACGAGTAGGTCTCTGAAACAAGCGTGCGCTCCATCACGTCCAGCTCCTCGAGCGCCTTGCCCGTGCCGCGCGCGACGCAGGTCAGCGGATCGTCGGCGACGTGGACGGGCATCTGCGTCGCCTCTGCCACGCGCCGGTCCAGGCCCTGCAGCAACGCCCCGCCGCCGGCGAGCACGATGCCCTGGTCCATGATGTCGGCGACCAGCTCGGGCGGTGTCTCCTCGATCGTGTCCTTGATCGTGTCAACGATCTGGGCGACGGATGCCTCGAGCGCCTCGCGCACCTGTTCGGCGGTGATGTCCACTGCGCGCGGCAGCCCGGTCAGCAGGTCGCGACCGCGCAGCGTGACGCGCTGCTCGTCGTAGTCACCCGGGTAAGCGGAGCCGATGGCGATCTTGATGTCCTCTGCCGTCCGCTCGCCGAGCAGCAGGTTGTACTCGCGCCGGGCGTAGGAAATGATGTCCTGGTCCAGTTCGTCGCCGCCCACGCGCAGGCTGCGGCTGACGACGATCCCGCCCAGGCTGATGACGGCCACCTCAGTGGTGCCGCCGCCGATGTCGACGATCAGCGATCCGGTCGGCTCACCCACGGGCAGCCCGGCCCCGATCGCGGCGGCCATGGGCTCCTCGATCAGCCGCGCCCAGCGGGCGCCGGCATTCATCGCGGCGTCGCGCACGGCCCGCTTCTCCACCTCAGTCACGCCACTGGGAATGCCGATCAGCATCCGCGGGCGCTTGATCATCCCCACCCGATCGTGAACCTTGTGCACGAAGTAGCGGATCATCTGCTCGGTGACGTCGAAGTCGCTGATGACCCCGTCGCGCAGCGGACGAACGGCGATGATGTTGGCCGGCGTGCGGCCCAACATACGCTTGGCCTCGGCGCCAATGGCGAGCACGCGCTTGGTGCGCTGGTCGATGGCCACGACGGACGGCTCGCTGATGACGATGCCGCGATCGCGCACGTGCACAAGCGTGTTGGCCGTGCCGAGATCGATGCCGATGTCACGCGAGAACATCCCGAGGAACGAGTCGAGCATGGAGCGATAAGTCCTTGGTCGTGAAATTTGGGTGTCCGCGCCCGGGCAGGAAGGCCGCGGAAAGCCTGCGCAGTGTATACCGGCGCCCCTCGAACGCGGCCGCTCGTGTTAGGGCTACGCACAGCCGGTACGGGCGGACGGGCAGATTCCGATCCCCGGTCGGAGCTCGGACGGATATCGCTGTCGGCGCGCCTGTTTGGGACTCAATTCGCAGGTCTTGCCGCTCCCCGGTCGGAATCTGCCTCGAATACGACGCCCTGACCTCGATTCGCGGTAAAGCTCCGCTCCACGCGCGGAATCTGCCCGGCGCGGAGGTCCCGGCCCAGCGGCTGATCCTGTCCGGCTGCCTAGCGGCGGTCGAACGCCACGCCACGATCGCGCAGGCTGACGTACGCGCCGCCGGCGACGATGACGTGGTCGAGCACGGCAATGTCCAGCAGCCGGCCGGCGGCGATCGCCTCAGCGGTCAGGTGCAGGTCGTCCGGCGATGGCTCCGGGTCGCCTGACGGGTGGTTGTGGACAACCACGACGCCGGCCGCGTGGGCCCGCACCGCGTCGCGAAACAGCTCGGCGATGCGCACCAGCGCGGCCGAGACGTTGCCCTGGTAGACGACCACCTGGCGCAGGACGACGTTCTTGGCGTTGAGCAGCAGGACGCGCAGCTCCTCGCGTTCCAGGCCGGACATCTCGTGCATCAACCGGTCGGCCACGTCGCGCGGCGCGCGGATCGTCCAACGCGCGCTGCCGTCGGGCACCGACGAGCGCCGGCCCAGCTCGAACGCGGCGACCAGCTGCGCCGCGCGCGCGGCCCCAATTCCGGGCGCTGCGGTCAGCTCCAGCACGTGGGCGCGCGACAGCTCAGCCAGCGACCCGTGCCTGGCCAGCACGTCAGTGGCCAGGTCCAGTGAGGACGCGCCACGAATACCGGAGCTCCAGACCAGGGCAAGCAGCTCGGCTGCGCTCATCGAAGCCGGGCCGTGCCGTTCCATCCGCTCGCGCGGCAGCTCAGAGACGGGCAGCTCGCGGACGGCAATCGGGACTGGGCCCGCGGAGCGTGTGGTCGAGGCGCGAGGTGGCACCTGGCATCAGGCCTCCGGATAGTTCCAGATCAGTACGCTCCCTGGCCCGGACAACGGAGCCCGCCGATTTCCCCGCCGTCCCGACCAGGGAGCAATGCGGATGCTAGCCACGGCCCATTCACCACCGATTGCCGGCCACTTGCTCCTCGATCAACTGGCGGGCGGCGGCAGGTTCTGGGCGAGCACGGTGATCAGGATGCCGAACAGGTTGAAGGCCGCGTGGCCGGCAATCGCGGCGAAGAGGCCGCGGCGCACGTAGAGCCAACCCAGGGCCAGCCCGACCGGGCCGATGACGGCCACCACCAGCGCGGCTTGGCGCAGTCCCTCGTCGAACGTGGCCGAAGTGAGCGTGACGATGTGCACCAGCGCGAAGAAGACGGTCGATCGGATCAGGGCGCTGCGCTCGCCCCGGTCACGCAGCCATGCGGTGAGGGCGTAGCCGCGGAAGAAGAGCTCCTCGCCGATGGGCACCAGGATGACCGCGCTCAGGGCAACCATGACCAGCTCCACGGTCGATGAAGGGAGCGGCACGACCTCCGGAGCGTCAGTGCCCAGCAGTCGTGCAAGCAGGCCGCCGGCCAGGCCGGCCACCACGGCAACGACGAGCATCGTGCCCGCGGCCACGGCCATGTCGCCCACGAGCTTGCCAATGCGACCGCGCTGGGGCAGTCCGAGGTCGGACCAGCGCAGGGCGCCGGATCTCGACGCCGAAGAGCCACACGACCAAGGAAGTAGCCAATCAACAGCACGATCGCCGCGAGCAGGAAGCCGACCGGCGTATCGGGCTGAGGAGCGCCGAGCGGCAGGAGGGCCAGGCTGGCGGTGTTCACGCCGATGACCTGGACGCCGAACAGGATGAGCGGCGACGGGCCGCGGAAGAATGGCTGCGGCCGGCTGCGACGGACGACGATCTGGTAGGCCGCGCCCGCGCACAGGCCGAACAACAGGCTCAGCAATCCAGCCGCCAGCAGCACTGCGGCGAAGGGCGGCCCGGCGGCTGCGGCAACGAAGACGAGGCCCAGGCCGGCGCCGGAAAGCAGCCACGCCAGGAGGTACAGGCCACCGCCCGGCCGGCCCGAGCGAGATGAGCTCAGGCGATCGGCGCCTGGCCTGCCGGGTGGCTCAGATGGGGTCAGCGCTCGCCAACCGCCGGCCGGCGCTCGGGCACACGCGCGTCGATCGAGCTTGGCGCAAGGGCCGGGATGGCCTGTGTGTCAGGCTCGCCGAGCGTCTCACGCTCTTCGTCGTCGTCCAGCTCCTGGAGCGATCGTGCGGCGGGCACGACGCTGACATCTGTCAGCAGGTCCGGACGCTCGAAGTCCTTGCCGCACCACGCGCAGAGCGACCAGTCGAGCTCGATCAGGCGGCTGCAGTTGGGGCACACGCGGCGCAGCCGGTTGCGACAGGTGGGGCAGATGATCCAGTCTTCGTGCACCTGGCGCGAGCAGTTGGCGCAGTGCGGCTGCGACTCGATCTCGACCATCATCGCCTCTTCGGCGAGCGCCCTCTCGTTCGCCTCGGCGACCGTTTCCGCTGGGCGCAGGATGCGGTAGACGATGACACCGAAGACAAAGAAGATCGGCGTGAACAGGATGATCAGCGCCGCGGCCAGGTAGGGCGCTACGGGGTTCGTGGTGCGTGTCTGGAGGTCGCGGTACGCCCAATAGGCCGTCGCCGCCCAGAGCAGCACGACGTAGAAGGCGATCGCCTGCAGCGTCAGCCGGACGAGCGGCGAATCGAAGATCTTGCCGATCTCGCTCCCAAGCGTGTCCAGGAGCTGGTCAATCATGGGGAATGCGCCTCACAGCCGATCTTGAGCGGGGCCGAGTTTAGCAGTCGGACCTGACTCGGCAGCATGGGCCGCAGGTCCTCTGCGTTACAACTCCAGCACGTCCTGGACGCGCCCGGCCGCGCGTCAACCCTGGTCAAGGTCAGCGCGGCGCAGCATCTCGACCGTCCACGAGGCGGATCGGAAGGCGGATGCGAGGCCGGCCAGCAGCAGCCCGGCCAGCATCACCCCGGCGAGCAACCCGGCCACGAGCAGCGATTCCGGGCGGCCGAGCAGGTCTGCCACGGACGTCGAGGACAGGAAGGACGAGCGCGTCGTCTGCCAAACGGCACCGAGTGCCCAGACGGCCGGTGCCAGCACGAGCAGGGTCACCAGCCAGCCGAGCGCCGCGCTGGCAAGGCTGGCCGCCGGCGCGCGCAGCAGCCTCCGCGCAGCGAACAAAGCGCCCTCAACGCTGGCCGGCCGCCGCGTGGAGCGTCGGTGCCAGAGGCCGTACCCGCGCGACAGCACGTAACGCGTCGCAACAGCGGAGAGCATCTCAACGATGAGCAGCGCGGCGCCCACGAGCAGGAGCTGCGGAGCGACTCGCTCCAGCACACGCACATAGATCGCGGTGCTCGACGAGGGACGCACAATCTCGTCCAGCACAGCCGGTCCCACGGCCGCAGCGAGCGGAACCGCCGCTACCACGATGCCCAGCAGCCCAAGTGCCTGGACGGCGAAGGTCCAGCCCAGCATCTGCCGGCGACGTTCGGCCGATAGCCGCGCGACGGGTCGCCAACCGCGCAGATCGGCCGTCTCCGGATCGCGCACGAGATGGTCGAACGCGGACATCTCAAGGCGGGCAAGCACGAGCAGGAGCGCGATCAGGCCAACCGAGCAGACGGCCGACCCGAAGGCCACCAGCGTCCAGAAATCGGCCGTCAGCCCGGACGAGCCCAGGCTGGAGCCGAGCAACAGCCTCACCTCGACGGGCGTGGGCAGGATCAGGATGGGCAGCAGCAGGAGCACTATGCCGCCGCGCAGGGCGAAGCCCAGCGCACCGATGATCCACAGCCGCGGCCCGCCCAGGACAACCGCGACGGCGATGCCCAGGTGGGCTCGCCAGCCGGGGATGGCGACGCTGCGCACGCCGGGCGCGGCGACGACGCGCGATGGGATCACGCGGCAGCGCCTGCCGCGCGGTTATTGACGCCGGTCAATCGCCGCTTTCGCCAGCTTCACCGCGATGCTGCCGCCGGGAACGATCAGGCCGACCGTGTCCGCGCCCACGTCGAAGAGCACGTCACGCGTGAATATCCCGCGAATCTGGCCCAGCAGCGGCTTGCCCTGGCGCACCTGGGCAGTGGCCGTATCGACCTCGATGACACCCGACTTGCCGCGCCCCTGCCAGCTGAACTCGAACGCCCAAACCGGCCGGTAGAACAGGTCCGTCGCGTCGAGGGCCACCGATTCCTGGAGAATTCGGTCGGCCTGGACAGGTTTCATGACCTCAGCCAGCGCCTTGCGCACGACGAACGAGGCGCGTTGCTCGGGCGGCACCACGAGGGTGCCGTCGGCGGCCAGGTCGCCCGGATCGGAGACCTCCTTCTTTGGCCCGTCGACGACCTGCGCGCCGTCGGCGACGGGAACCCCGCTCAGTCCGTCGAGGTACACGTCGTGCACGAACTCATCGCGGCAGTGCTCCAGCGCGCCCATCCGGAACGTGCCCATGCGCGAGCCCGAGTGCTCCAGCTCGTAGCGCTTGCCCTCGATCGTCACCGCCTGCACTTCCGGCGCGCTGCCGGGCACGGCGTACTCGCGTTGCCGCTCGTAGATGTATTCGGCACGTGCGGACACGTGCCAGAACGGTTCCAGCCTGCGCTGGCGCGCGACGAGCACGATGTCATCCGGCTTGGGCCGCTGGAGGAGCGAGCCGATGCCGCCGCCGAATGCCTGCATCCGCTTCTCGTTCGCGCGCTGCTCGGCGTCGTCTGCCGTCAGCCTGTCCTCCAGGACGAACAGTCGCTCGGTCGCGAGCTGGATCTCCATCGCTGCCATCATGGCGCGCGCGGCGCTGAGCGACTAGGGGTCAGTTGACCCGGCTCAGCCCGGGCGGCCGACTGCCTCCACCGCGGCAGCGAAACCACGCAGCAGCTCACGCGCGAGCTCGTTGCGCGTCATCACCGACGCGCGCACCGGATCCCACTTGATGGCCAGCATGCACAGCAGCGGCCGGTGCCACGGACGCGCCTGGTCCGGGGCGGGCGGCATGCGCAGCCGGATCAGCTGGCGTCCGTCTTCCTCGGCGATCAAGCCGGACAGGGAGCCGGCGAGGCGCGGGCCCACCGCGTCGAGCGGGGCACCGGGCGGTGGCCCGGCGGCGGGCGCGACATCGACGCAGCTGACGATGCCGTGCTCGTCCGCGACCCACATGTGAGTCAGCCACCAGCCGTCGTCCATCACGCTCGGAACTGTCAGCCCGGCCGTGGCCGATGCCACTTCGCCCGCCGCACGGCGAAGCAGGACCGGCTCCTCTTTCGCGAATGAAGGCCCGGGGATCGGAAGCCGGTCCGCCGTCACTCCCACTCGATGGTCGCGGGCGGCTTGCTGCTGATGTCGTACACGACCCGGTTCACGCCGGGCACCTCGTTGACGATGCGCGAGCTGATCCGGCCCAGGACGTCGTAGGGCAGCTTGGCCCAGTCGGCGGTCATCCCGTCCTCGCTCGTCACGGCCCTGATCGCGACCACGTTGGCGTACGTCCGACCGTCGCCCATCACGCCGACCGACTGGACGGGAGTCAGGATTGCGAAGGACTGCCACAGGCTGCGGTACAGCCCGGCCGCCTTTACCTCGTCGATGACGATCCAGTCCGCGTCGCGCAGCGTCTCGAGCCGCGTCGCAGTCACCTCGCCGATGATCCGGATGGCCAGTCCAGGCCCGGGGAACGGCTGGCGCATGACCATCTGCTCGGGCAGGCCCAGCTCCATGCCCACCGAACGGACTTCATCCTTGAACAGGTAGCGCAGCGGCTCGATGAGCTGGAAGCGCAGGTCGGCGGGCAGGCCGCCGACGTTGTGATGGGTCTTGATCTTCTGGGCGGCCTTGGTCTCGGGCGTGGCCGACTCGATCACGTCCGGGTAGAGCGTGCCCTGGGTCAGGAAATCGATCTGGCCCAGCCGCGTGGCCTCCTCCTCGAAGACGCGGATGAACTCGTCACCAATGATCATCCGCTTCTGTTCGGGATCAATCGACCCCGGCCAGGCGGGCCAGGAAGCGCTCGCGCGCATCGACCATGATCAGGTTCATGCCCAGGTTGTCCGCGAATGTCTGGCGCAGCAGGTCAGACTCGCGCTTGCGCATCAGCCCGTGGTCAACGTAGATGCAGGTCAGTTGATCGCCCACCGCGCGGTGGACGAGCGTCGCGGCCACGGCGGAGTCAACGCCGCCGGACAGTGCGCAGATGACCTTGCCGTCACCCACACGCGCCGCGATGTCAGCGACCGTCGTCTCGATGAAGCTGTGCGATGTCCATGACGGCCGCGCGCCGCTGATGCCGATCACGAAGTTGCGCAGGATGTCGCGGCCAGCGGGCGTGTGGACGACTTCAGGGTGGAACTGGATGCCGTACATCCGGCGCTCCGGGTCCGCCATGCCCGCGTACGGCGTGGAGGCCGTCGCCGCGAGCGCCGTGAAGCCGCTCGGCGGCGCGACGATCGAGTCGCCGTGGCTCATCCATACCGGCTGCTCGCGCTCAATGCCGTGGAACAGGCCGTCCTCCGTGGTGATCGAGATCGTCGCCGGGCCGTACTCGCGCTTGTCCGTCGGGACGACGTTGCCACCCAGGTGGTGCGCCATCAGCTGGACGCCGTAGCAGATGCCGAGAAGCGGCATCGATGCGTCCGACCAGATGCGCGGATCGGGATGCGGCGCGCCGTCCTCGTAGACGCTCATCGGCCCGCCGGACAGGATCACGGCACGCGGCTGGCGACGCTCGATTTCGCTCCACGGCGTGTCGAAAGGGAGCAGCTCCGAGTAGACGTTGAGCTCGCGCACGCGGCGCGCAATGAGCTGCGCCGTCTGGCCGCCGAAGTCGAGCACCACGACGTTGTCCGGTGGGGTGTCGGCGGCCGCAGCGCGATCCGGAGCGGGCGCGTCAAGGGCCACCTCGAGGTAGGCCTCTACCTCCGCGTCGTCGGGCGCCAGCACACGGTGGCCCGCGTTGGCCGGCTCGCCGTGGACGGTCTTGCCGCGCTCGTTATGGTCGATCGTTCCCTCCGCCTCTGATCCCGAGTCTACCTGCAGTCGGGCCGCGCACGCAGCCGGGCTCAGTCGCGCGGAAGGATCTCGACCATGCCCTTGCGCCACTCGGGCGGCTCGAACTCGGGCGCGAAATAGGTCTCGGCGTAGTAAATCTGCTGGTCTTTGAGAGTGGTGATCGAGACGACCCACCAACGCGACCCGTCCGGATAGAGAACACGACTGACTGTCGTGAAGCGCTCCGGGGCAGACATGGGCAGCACCGTGTAGTTGGGGCTGATCACCCAGCGCTCCTCGTCACCGATGACCTTCGTCCTGGGATCCTCAACGCTTGCGGCGGGCAGACCGCCGGGGTAACTCTCCAGTTGCTGGCGGAACGAGGCGAACCCCCGAAAGCGCTCCCCTGACTGGGGATAATCGATCATGAAATCGGGGTGAACCATGGTTTCGAGCAGGTCGTAGTCGCGGTCGCTGATGGCCCGGATGTAGCGCGTGAAGAAGTCGTGGACGTTGAAGCTCACGCTGCCCTCCGCTCCGGATTGATCGCCCTGGATTCCGCCAGCTTGGCTGCCTGCGAGCCAGTAAAGGCTCGTTGACGGAGCAGACCGGAAGCGGCTCGATGCTCCGCCATCACGCGCTCCAGCAGTGCCTGCTTGACTTTCGCCGGCAAATGGCTCTCGCGCTGCACCTGCTCGTACCCAGCGTGGCTCATGTACGCGCGAACGATGGCTTGCAGCTCGTCCGGCTGGAGCCAGGTGGCCAGCTCGGGCAGCAACCGGTCGAACGAGCCGCGCCGCAGTGGCTGGAAGACCGCGTGGCTGATCGCCACGTCAACGTCGATCTCGTTCATGGCCAGCTCGAAGTAGACCGCGCGCGCCGCATTGCGTGCCTGGCGGTCGTACTGCCGGCGCGAAAGAAAGAGGCCCACGACCAACCACCCGGACGCACCGAAAAACGCTCCCACAAGTGCCGTCAGGAACTGGCTCAGCTCCACCTCGCGCCGATGGTACCGCCCGTCAGCGATGGAATGCGCTGAGCTGCTCCGCCTCGGCGTCGATCGCGCTGAGGTTCGATTTGCTGAGTGGCTCCAGAGTGTTCCACTGCACCCGGCCCGATTCGTAGCGCCAGGTACCGGCAACCTGGCCATCAACGAGGAAAGTGCCGATCGAGTGCGGCGTCTTCGTGCTGAAGATCAGCGGGCGGAATCGCTCGGGCACGATCTGAGTTCGCCGTGCGTGGGCGAGAAGCGTCGCGTCCCATGTGGGGAGGAATCGCACGGGCGCCGGCGTGTTCTCGCTGGGCAGCGCCGCGTCGGTCAGGTCTATGAGCTTGCGCCCGGACTCGTCGACAAAGTGACGCGCAGCGACTGACTGGATCGCGGGACGCAGGCTGGTAACCGGCAGACCTGCCCAGGCGGCGATGTCGCTCGGGCGTGCCGGCCCGAATGCCCCGAGGTAGCGGCGCACCAGCAGCTCAATGCCCTCGCCTTCCGTTGCGGCGCGGGCTGCAGGGAGCCACTGGTCCGCAAGCCCGTAGACGTCCGCTCGCCTGTGCTCCCACGTGCCTGAGGGTGGCACGCGAACCAGGTCCGCCCAGACGCTGACGGTGCCCGAACTCGCGTCGGCAAACCCGTGCTCGGCAAGCGCGCTGGCAAGCGCGGACCAGCGCAACGGACCATGCGACAGGACCTGGCGCAGCACGCGTGACAGTCCTTCGCTGCTCGCCCCGCCGATGACAGAGGCTGAAGCGCGCGCGTGCCACGCACGCCGGGCATTCCGCACGCCGGCCGTGATCGGCCAGTAGTCAGCTGCCGAAACCATGTGAATCGTGGTCCGCATCAGCGTCGCCTGGATCACGTCACGCGAGTTCAGTGCATCGGTCAGCGAATCGCGCCTGAAGCCGGCCAGACGCGTCCAGAGCCCGACATACCCCGACGGTGAGTACTGGGTCTGCAGCCCGCCCACGTCCTCCAACACTCTGTCGATGGGCACGTCGGCACGCTCAAGCAGGTGCTGGCGAGCAAGGAGTGCACGGTTGAGCCTGCGCTCGCTCAGCTGTTCGGCTGCGTCGCTCACTCCAGCGCGCGGATGAGCAGCACGCAGCCGATCGCCCCGCACGCACCCCCGCCGCGGGTGGGCTGCTGGTCCGGCTGTTCGTCCACCGTCAGTTGATTCGGACGAGCCGGAAGACAGGGCCGCGGCCAAGCTTCTCGGCCGGCGTGCCGTACTTGAGGATCAGCGCCGACACGGCCGCGTTCCGCTCGCGTTCATCGAGCTCCAGGCCGCGGTAGTCGTGCGTAGTGCCGGCGATCGTGGCTCGGCAATTGCCGTGCGCGCGCAGGTTGAGCGCCCAGTCGGCCGAATCCGAGCCGGCCGCGACCAGAAGGCTGCCATCCGGATCTTCCACGAAGCCGACTGCCGCGCTTGAAGGCTTGCCAGACGTGCGGCCGGGCGTCTCGATCAACGCCACCTTGCCCCAGCCGGCGAGTTGTTCGCCGATCGACCGATCGGCGGTCAGCGCGAGGCGCCCCTTTGCCACGATTTGCCCTCGACCGCCACAGACGGCGCGTAAACCATCTCAACCTGCTGCATGGCGCGGATGTCACGCGCGCCGAGTGCGGCCATCGACTGGCGGAGCGCGCCGACCAGGTTCTCCGAGCCGTCCACGACTGACGCGGGCCCGAACAGGATCCGCTCCAGCGAGCCCACCGTCCCGACGTGAATGCGCGTGCCGCGCGGCAGTGTGGGCGACGGGGCGGCCATGCCCCAGTTGGTGCCCTTGCCCGGTGCTTCGGACGCGCGCGCTAGAGGCGAGCCGAGCATGAGCACGTCCGCACCGGCGGCGATTGCCTTGGCCAGCTCGCCGCCGCGGCGCATGCCGCCGTCAGCGACCACGGGCACGTAGCGCCCGGTCTGGTCGAGGTAGTCATCGCGCGCCGCGGCGACGTCGGCGATCGCCGTCACCTGCGGCACGCCGATTCCGAGCACGTCACGCGTGGTGCACGCGGCCCCGGGTCCCACGCCTACGAACACGGCCGCGGCGCCCTGGCGCATCAATTCGATCGCGGCCTGGTACGAGGTGGTGTTGCCGACCGCCACAGGGATTGGCATGAAGCCCGTGAACTCGGACAGGGCGAGTGGCTCGTAGCCCGCCGCCAGGTGACGCGCCGAGGAGACCTGCGACTGGACCAGGAAGGCATCCGCGCCGTGCTCCGCGGAGAGCGGCCCAAGGCGGCGGGCGGCCGCGGGAGTAGCCGCGACAAGGGCGGGCGAGCCCGCGGCGTGCAGCTCTGAGATGCGCCGCGCGACGAGCTCCTCTGAGATCGGCCGCGAGTAAGCCTCTGCCAGGGCCGCCTGCACGTCCGCGTCAGGCAGGGACGCGATGCGCTCGACGATGACGGCGGGGTCCTCGTAGCGCGTCTGGAGCCCCTCAAGATTGAGCACGGCCAGGCCGCCCAGGCGCGCCAGCAGGCCGGCGAAAGCGGGGTCAACGACGGCGTCCATGGCCGAAGCGAGGATCGGCACCTGCAGCTCCAGGCCCAGGAAGTGGACGGAGGTATCCACGTCGGCCGGCTCGAGCGTCTCCACTCCCGGCGCGAGCGAAACGTCGTCGAAGCCGTATGTGGGGCGGAGCGTGTCAGTCTTGGCCAGCCGTCGACGCGCGCGGTCTTCCGTGGAAAGCTCGGCGGGTGCGGCGCTACCCAGACTCACGATCGATCAGACCCTCCGACACGGCGGCCCCCAGCCACCCGATCCACGCTTCGAGCGGCCAACGGCCCGTGCGGGCAGTATAGCCACGTGACCTACGCTGACGCCGACGAGCTGACCACCCTGGACGCGGTCCGGGAAGCCGCACAGCGCCTGCTCGGAGTGGCGCTCAGGACGCCGCTGCTCCCCTTCCGCGACGGTCAGTTCCTCAAACCGGAGAGCCTCCAGCCGACCGGCTCGTTCAAGATCCGCGGTGCGTACAACGCGCTGGACCGTCTGAGCGATGCGGACAGGGCGAGGGGCGTGGTGGCCCACTCGAGCGGCAACCACGCGCAGGCGATAGCGCGCGCCGCGCGCCTGCTCGGCATCCGCGCACTGGTGGTGATGCCGGACAACGCACCTGCGGTCAAGGTCAACGGTGTGCGTGCCGACGGAGCACAGATCGAGTTCGTGGGGCCGCACAACGTGGAGCGCGTCGCGCGCGCGCACGAGATCTCCGAGCGGGACGGGATGGTGCTCGTCTCGTCGGCCAACCATCTCGACGTCATCGCCGGCCAGGGCACGATCGGGCTCGAGATCGTCGGACAACTCGACGAGGCGGGCGTTTCCGCGCGCACGGCGGTCGTCCTGGTGCCGGTCGGCCTGGGCGGCCTGGCGGCCGGCGTCTCGACGGTGATCAAGGCGCTTGCGCCCGAGGCGCGTGTGCTCGGCGTGGAGCCATCACTGGCGGCGGACACGCGCGCCTCGCTGGCCGCCGGAGTCGTCACTCCATGGCCCGCGGAGCGGACTTCGAGGACCATCGCGGACGGCCTGCGCGGCGAGGCGCCCGCACCGATTCCGTTCGCCCACCTGAAGAAGTCATTGGACGGGGTCATCACGGTGGAGGAGGACGAGATCAGGGACGCGATGCGCGTCGCCGCGGCAGAGGCGCGCCTGGTCCTGGAGCCTTCAGGCGCTGCCACGCTTGCCGCTCTGCTCGCCCACGCGGATGAGCTGCCGGCCGGGCCAGCGGTGGCCGTCCTCTCCGGCGGCAACGTGGACCCCGACCGCTTCCTGGAGCTGCTTCGTCCGTAGCGGCGGTGGTCGCTTCGCGACGGCACTATCATCGCTTCGGTGGAGGGACCCAAGGCGCAGTTCAGCTTGCTTGAGGCGACCCGTATAGTCGCGCGCGGCAGCGAGCTGGACGAGAAGCTCGACGCGCTGTGCCGGCACGTGCTCGGCTCGGCCGGAGCCACGGCTGCCGTCGTCTATCTCTATGACCCCGTGGCGCAGCTGCTTGTACCCGCCGCGCAGGCCGGCCTGGATGCCGACCTCCTCGCCGGCCGCGGGACGATCTCCGCGGACGACCCGGAGGAGCTGGTCGCGGAGGTGGTGCGCGAGCGGCGATCGATGACGGCCGAGGGCGGGCGTGCCGGCCGGGCGTTCGACGGACAGCACATCGAGTGGCGCGGCCTCGCGGCGCTGCCGCTGGTGGCCTCGGACGAATCGGGCGGCGAGGATGCGGAGGGCGTGCTGCTCGCCGCGTTCGAGGGAGCTCCGCCTGACGTGGCCAACCCGGAGAGCACGATCACTGCCCTCGCGGACCTGTGCGCCGTTGCCATCCGCCAGGCACGCCTGGAGAGCGCGCTGCTCGAGCGGGCCGACTGGATCGGCCGGCTGGCCAACACGGATTCGCTGACTGGCCTTGCCAATCGGGTGACCTTCGAGCGCATGCTCGAGCTTGAGATCGCCCGGGCGACGCGCCAGGAAACGCAGGTCAGCGTCGTCCTGTTCGACATTGACGGCTTCACGCAGATCAACGAGTCGGCAGGCGGCGCCGGGGCGGACGAGGTCCTGCGCCACGTAGCCGCCACGCTGGCCGACCAGGTTCGGCTGGTCGACACGGTTGCCCGCTACGGCCCGGACGAGTTCGCACTGATCGCTCCCGGCGGCGGCGGCGAGATCGCCGGCCGGCGCATACGCGACGCGATCGCCACGCGCGAAGCCGCCGGACAGCCGATCAGCCTGAGCGTGGGCATTGTCGTCTACCCGGCCGATGGAGCGAGCAGCGAGGAGCTTCTCAGCGCGGCCGGCCGAGCGCTGGCGGAGGCCAAGCGGCGCGGCCGGGGAACGATCTTCGCCGGACGCGACTAGCCCGCGAAAAGGTCGGACACGGCCGCCCAGACCGCATCTGCCACCCGGGCCTGAGCGCCCGAGGCGTCGACCACCCGCCAGCGATCACGGTCCTGCTCGGCCAGCTCCAGGAACCCGGCGCGAACGCGCGAGTGGAACTCCGCGTCGTGGTCCTCATCTGTCTCGAAGCGCGTCAGCTCGGCTGCGGCTCCACCGCGGCGGCGGGCCAGGCCGACCTCCACCGGCAGATCGAGCAAGACGGTTCGGTTGGGCACCAGGTCCTGGGTCGCCAGCTGCGCCAGTTCGCGCAGGTCCTCGAGCGGCACACCGCCGCCGTAGCCCTGGTACGCGAGCGTTGAGTCGGCGAACCTGTCGCACACGACGACCGCACCCCTCTCCAGGGCGGGCCGAATCACGCGCCGGACAAGCTGTGCCCGCGCTGCGTTGAAGAGGAACGCGTCAGACGCGGCGTCATGGGTCTGTGGCGCGGCCTCGAGCAGGATCTCCCGTACTCGCTCGCCAAGCTCCGTCCCACCCGGCTCGCGCGTCAGCACGACCTCTTTGCCGTTCGCCGCGAGGCGATCTGCGAGCAGGCGCGCCTGGACCGACTTTCCAGCCCCGTCCGGTCCCTCGAGGGTTACGAACGCTCCCACGCGACCTATTCTTCCGTCCACTCGAGGGGCAGTCTATTGAAGGAGGGCGCGGTGCCGATCTTTGTGTTCCTGCACGTGCTGGTCATGTTCTTTGCCGTGATGGCCGGCTACGGCCCGGGCCTGATGATGGTCGTGGCCACGCGGATGGACAACGTGCGGGCGCTGCGCGAGGTCACGCGCATCGGCGTTGCGCTCGCTCCGCTCACCGGCCTGGCCTTCGTGACCGGCGCCGTCCTGGGCGTGGTCGCCATCTTCGTCCACGGCTTCGATCCGCTGGCCGGCTGGCTGGTCATCGCCTACATCCTCTTCGCGGCCGCGGCAGTGATAGCCAACGTGTTCACCACGCCGTGGATGAAGCGCGTACTCGCCGCGGCTGACGCGAGCGGCGACGCATCCTTCTCGCCGGAGCTTGGTGCGCTCGTCAACTCGCCGCGCATCCGGGCGGTGCTGCTTCTCGATGCGCTGATCATCGTGGCCCTCATCGCGGACATGGTGCTCAAGCCCATCCCCGGCCGGATCATCTAGGCCGGCTGCAGCTCTCCGCTGACGATGGGGGCGCTGGTGGGTGCGTCCGCCCCTGCCGCTCGCTCACGGGTCAGCGCGATCACGTCCGTGCCGGCATGGTGGGGTATGCGTGCCAGTACCGCGAAGCCTTCCGCATCGAGCGTCATAACGCCCGCCGACACGGGGGTGCCATCAATCAAATACCACGCCTGGTAGGCCAGGTCAGAGGGCAGCGCGGGCAGTCCCGAAACCACCACGTAGCCGTGCCCGGCACTCGAGAATGCCGCGAAACCGCTCGCGCTGGCGGCATCGCCCGAGCCGCTCAGGAGCGCGACCTCTGAATCTGGCGCGCCCAGAACCTGGAGCGCTTCCGCCATCGTGGCTGCTCGCTGAGCCTCTCGATCTGCGCGCGCCTGGGCACTCAGCCCCCACGCGCCGACCACCGCTACCAGCACCAGCGCGAGAGCCGCAGATGCCCAGCCCATCCACGCCCGCTGCGCCGGTCGCCCGGTGGTCGCGACGGGCATCTCCCAGATGCGAGTCTCCTTTTTTGGCTCGGGCGCGGGCGCCGGGGTCGCCGCCGTTTGGGGTGCCGCTTCGTGCCGATATGCGTCAATTACCCGCGCCTTGAGCGCGGCAGGAGCCTCAACGGGCTCAGCCAGCTCGGCCAGCGCGGCCACGACGCCACCCAGCTCGGCCATCTCGGGGTGCGCTTCCGGGCAGCTCGCCAGGTGCTCGGCCACGCGCCGCGCCTCATCGTCCTCCAGGGCGCCGAGCACGTACAGGCCAGCCAGCTCGAAGATCTCTTCGCAGCTGAACCCAGCGTGGCGGATCGCGGTATCGCCGGTCATGTCGATCCATCCAGAGAGCGGCGCATCTGGGCCAGGCCCAACCGCACCCGGCTCTTGACCGTGCCCAAAGGCACGCCTGTCCGATCGGCGATCTCGACCTGGGTCAGACCCTCGAAGTAGGCCATGGCAATGGCTTCGCGCTGTGCCTGGGGCAGCTGGTCCACGGCACGCTGAACAACCTCGCGGTCGAGCACTCGTGACACTTCCGGCCAGACGTCAGGGGCGATCAAAGCCGACTCCACTATCGCGTCCGTATCGGGCAGCTCGCTGGTCGCCTTGCGTCGGCGCACCAGGTCCACTGCTCGGTGATGGGTGATGGACAGGATCCAGGTGCGCGCTGAGGCGCGGCCCTGCGCGTAGCGTGCCGCGTTGCGCCAGATGCCAACGAACGCCTCCTGTACCGCGTCCTGGGCCAGTCCCTGGTCCCTTGTTATGCGCATTGCCAACCCGTACATGGGTCCCTGGAACCGATCGTACAGTTGAGACAGCGCCTCTTGATCTGTGCCCGTCGCCAGGCGTTCGATCAGCGCTTCGTCGGACATCACGGAGCTCGGCGAGCTCCGGTCGGCCAAGGCCTCCCCCCGGCCGGTCATGGCCGTAGGCGGTCGCGAGCCGCGAACGGTTCACTGCCGGCCATTGACCCTCTGATGGATCGCACGCGGGCAGTTTAGCGACGCTCATTTGCGCGACCTCAGGCAGGCGACGGTGAGGCGACAGGAGCTTGATCGGGCTCGCAGTCGCGCGGTGTCGCGGGCGGGTTGGCAGCCGTCTCGTCGACGGCTGACTCTGCCTCGAACTGGGCCACTACCTGGAGCTTCTCGACGGTGCCGTACGGCCCCTCGCTCGTCTGCAGCACCAGGTGGCGCTCGTCGAGCGGAATTTCCACGAGCGTGGCGTAGTCGGTCGCGTGTCGAATGACCTGTTCGATGCGGTAGGTGAACAGGCGCCCGTCACCGACGTAGACCTCGACCAGCTCGCCCAGCAGCTCCTGTCCGTCGTTGCGCTCCGACGCCTGCAGCAGCGGCAGGAACATGTCGCGCTGGGCGTGAGCGGAGATGTAGGTGATGCCCGTCTCGTACGGCTGGCTGAAGCGTGTCACGTACGCGGCCACGTCACAGAAGGGATAGCTGGGCGGCGGCTGGAGGTCGCCCGAGATGACAGGCAGGTCGATGCGCAGCCCGGCCAGCACGACCCGGCTGGCGTAGGCGGGCGGCTGGAGGGGAGCCACGCGAGGAACGCTGGGCCCCGGCGTACGCGGCGCGTCGGACGGCCCCGTTGCGATCGCCGTCTCGCCGGGCGCCAGGGAGGCCGCAATTGAGCTGCCCGGCGCGGCGCTGTCGCCGGCACCCGGCTGAGTGGCGCCGGGCGCGGCCGCACCGGATCCGGCACAGGCCGCCAGCGCGAGCGCGACCACCAGACCGAGCGCGAGGCGCGAGGCGGCCGGGCGGGACCTTGGCGTTGAGTGCGTATCTGTGGGGGTCATGAAAGGCGGGCTCCGAGTTGATCCGTGATTGCTGTCGTTGGTTGTACGCAGCGCCTCGAAGGTCGGATCAGCGGCGGCGCCAGACGGCAAATCGGCGAATGGAGTGATCCATACCCGGCGCTTGCCCGAAAGAAGGGACAGACCCCGGTGGCCGGTCCCAAGCGACCAACCAACTTACGAACAACGCCCAAGGCCGGGAGGAAGGAGCGCAGCCACACGATTCAGAGAGGTTCACGCGACAGGGCGGATGCGCAGGCAGCCGCACCATTTCAACCACGCAATCCACTATTTGAGGACTTCCAATGAAATCCAGCCGAAAGCTGGCGATCTTCGGGGCGACAGCCGTCCTGGCGATCACCTCGATTGGCGGCGGAGCACTGGCTTCGAGCCACCGCGAGGCTCCGCTCATCGCCAACGATCCCTCCGCAGACATCACCGACCTGTACGCCTTTGTCAGTCCTGACAAGCCGGACACGGTGACGATCATTGCCAACTACCTGCCCTTCCAGGAGCCGGCGGGTGGCCCCAACTTCTACAACTTCGACCCGTCGGCGCACTACTTCATTCGCGTCGACAACACCGGCGACGGTGTCGAGGACCTGACCTATGTGTTCGAGTTCGAGACCGACATCGCCAACCCGGACAGCTTCCTGTTCAGCGGCTACGGCCCGATCGAGGACCAGTCCGATCCCCAGGGCGCGCCCTTCGCTCCGGCCAACATCAGCCAGACGTATTCCGTCTCGCTGAACGGCACCGAGCTCGGCAGCGGCCTGAATGTTCCCCCGCCGAATATCGGCCCGCGCACGACGCCTGACTACGGCAGCTTTGCCGAGGACAGCATCGAGGACCTGGGCAACGGCGTGATGAGCTTTGCCGGCCAGCGCGACGATCCCTTCTTCGTCGACCTGGGCGCGATCTTCGACCTGGGCGGCCTGCGGCCGTTCAACGAGGCGCACCTGCTCCCGCTCCCCACGGCGCAGGGCCAGGACGCTCTCAGCTCGTTCAACGTCAACAGCATCGCCATCCAGGTGCCGATCAGCGACCTGACCAATGACGGCCAGGCAGTCTCGGCTCCCGACGCGGCAAACGCCGTCGTGGGTATCTGGGCCGGCGCGACCCGCAAGGCCACGACCGTACTGACTGACACGGGCGTGCCCGAGATCAGCGGCGACTACGTCCAGGTTTCGCGCCTGGGCAACCCGCTCATCAACGAGGTCATCATCCCCCTCGGCGAGAAGGATGCGTGGAACGCTTCACAGCCGGCGAATGACGCCGACTACATGGATCGTTACCTCAACTCCGAGCTCGCCGCGATCATCAACACCGTCTATCCCACGCTGCCGGATGCCCGGACCAGCGATCGGAGCGACCTGGTGCTGATCCTTGGCCAGGGCGTGCCGGGACTGAATGCCACCAACACCGGTGACACCCTGTACGACATGCTTCGGCTGAACATGGGCATCGCCCCTTCCGCCAATCCGAGCCGCCTCGGCGTGCTCGACGGCGACCTTGCCGGCTTCCCCAATGGACGCCGCGTCTGGGATGACGTTGTCGACATCGAGATCCGCGCAGTGGCCGACGGCTACGGCACGTTCCTCAACGAGAACTTCGGCTTGCCGAACGAGACGCCGAACAACATGGTCGGCGACGGTTGTGACGCAAACGACAAGTCATTCCTGAACACCTTCCCGTACGTTGCCGCTCCCTGGCAGGGATACGAGGATGGCGTTCACCACAGCTCGCCGTGCGAAGCGCTCGACGAGACCAGCACCGCCCGCTGAGGCACTGAGCCACAGCGATCGGTAAAGGCCGGACGCCGCGCCCCCAGGGGCGCGGCGTCCGCCCCCACCACCTGCTTGGGAAGGCACGACTCGATGAACTCGCTCTCAACAACCGGCCGACTGATCTCCGCAGCCGTGCTCGGACTGATGCTGATCGGTCTTGCCCTGCCCGCGACCGTCTCCGCCCATCCGCTGGGCAACTTCACGATCAACCGCTACAACGGCCTGACCGTTGCCAGCGAGTGGACCTTCCTAGACCGCGTGGTCGACCTGGCCGAGCTGCCCACAGTCCGGGCGCGCCAGGCGATTGACACCGACCGCGACGGGACAACATCAGCTAACGAGACTGCTGCATGGGCAGAGGCCCAGTGCGCGTCCGCGAGCGGCGAACTCAGCCTTCGCGTCAATGACCAGCCCGCCCAGTTCATGGCGCGCGGCGTGGGCATCACTTCACCCTCCGGCCAGGCCGGGCTGCCGACGCTGCGCCTGGTGTGCACGTACGTCGCCGCACATCCGGCCACGGCCGCCGGCACTCAGATCCAGTTCGCCGACAGCTCATACGCCGGCCGCCAGGGCTGGCAGGAGATCGTGATCACGCCGGCAGGCCTGACGCTGGGCGGCGCGGACGCGTTCGCCTCCGGATCATCCGATCGGCTGCGCGTGTATCCGGCAGACGGCGCCGGCGCGATCCGCGCCCAGGCCAGCGCGACCTTCATCGTCAGCGGCACGTCTTCAGCAGCGCCCGTCGCCCAGCCCACGGTGGCTGACGCGGTGGCGTTGGGCAGTGCCCCGTCGGCCATCGTCGGCGCCAGCGCAGTCGCCGGTCCGGCGCAGCTGCCCGGCGGCGTGGCCGATCTGCCGGCGGAGCTGGCCGCCGTCTTCCAGGCCCAGGAGCTGAGCCTGCCCGCGATCTTGGTGGCCGTTATGGCGGCAATGGTCGTGGGCGCCTTCCACGCAGCAACTCCGGGTCACGGCAAGACCCTCATGGCCGCCTACCTGGTCGGATCTCGCGGAACCACGCGCCACGCCCTTGGTCTGGGCATGACCGTCACCGTGGCACACACAGTCGGCGTGCTCGTGCTGGGCGCGATCGTCCTCGCGGCCGGCGCCGCCGTCCCGGCCGAGCGCCTCTTCCCGGTGCTGGGCCTGGTCTCGGGACTGATCGTCACCGCCCTGGGCGCTACGTTCCTCTACCAGCGCATCCGCGCAGCGAGGGCTGATCGAGCTCACGGGCATGACCACGCGGCCGGTCACGAGCACAGCCACGCGGAACACGACGAGCACAGCCACGCCGAGGAAGCAAAGGCGGCAGCTGAGGGCTGGCACTCGCACGGGCCGCTGCGCCACACCCACCTGCCCGCAACGGACGGTCCGCTGCGCCGGCGCAACCTGCTCGCACTGGGCCTGATCGGCGGCCTCGTTCCGTCGGCCTCGGCGATCCTCATCCTGGTCGGCTCGATCGCCGCCGGACGGCCCGCGTTTGGCATGCTCCTGATCGTCGCCTTCGGGGCTGGCATGGCGGCAGTGCTGGTGGGCGTCGGCGTCCTGCTCGTCCGCGCACGCAGCCTTGCCGAGCGGCTGCCCAGCCGAAGCCTCAATCGCGTCTTCGCCTATGCGCCGCTGGTCACCGCGCTGACCTTCCTCGTCGTGGGCGCGGCGATAACGATCCAGGCCGGGAGCCAGCTCCAGTGAACCGGCTCATCGCACGGACGTGGTTCCCGGTCACGCTCATCGTCAGCGTGCTGGTCGTCTTCTTCGCCTTTGGCCCGGCCGCCGCACGGCCCTCCGCGCCTCTGCTGAGCGAGATGGCACCGCCCGGCGCCGGCGATGGCGCCTTTGCCGCCCCTGCCGGCGCATCCGCGACGGAGATCGAGATCGCCGAGCGTTACGAGACGGTGCGCCTCTACCCGGACACAGTCGATGCCTATGTCCTGCTCGGCAATGCCTACGTGCAGCACGTGCGCGAGACGGCCGACCCGGCCGACTACGGCCGCGCCGAGGCAGCCTTCTCTGCCGCTGAGCAACGCGACCCGGAAAATGCCGGCGCGGTGATCGGCCTGGGCGTGATCGCCCTGGCGCGCCACGACTTCAGCGCCGCGCTGAGCCCTGGGCGAGCGCGCCGTGGCCCTCGCACCCAGCACGTCCCGCGCCCACGGCGTCGTCGTGGATGCGCTGACAGAGCTGGGACGTTATGACGAATCGGTCGCCAGCGCCCAGCGCATGGTCGATCTGCGCCCGGACCTCGCCTCACTCAGCCGGGTGGCCTATCAGCGCGAGCTGCACGGCGACCTGGACGGGGCGATCGAGGCCATGGCGCGCGCGTTCGATGCCGGCGCCGGCGCCCCAGCCGAGCAGCGCGAGTACCTGCGCGTCCTGATCGGCGACCTTCACCTGGCCAAAGGCGACGCTGTAACGGCCGAGCAGATCTACCGCGCGTCGCTCGAAGTGCTGCCCGACTTCGTATGGGCGGAGGCGGGCATGGCCCGCGCCGCGACCGCGCGAGGCGACCTGGATGAGGCCGTCGAGCGTTACCGGGCGGCGACGGACGCGGTCCCGCTGCCCGAGCTGCTCGTGGCACTGGGCGACGCCGAACAGGCCGCCGGCCGGACGGACGACGCCGAGGGCACGTTCGAGCTGGTCCGCGCGATGCAGAGGCTATTTGCCGAGAGCGGCGTCAACGTGGAGCTGGAGCTGGCCCTGTTCGAGGCAAATCACGGCGATCCGGCACGAGCCGTGGAGCTGGCCCGAGCCGCATACGCGGCGCAGCCCAACGTCAAGGCAGCCGATGCCCTGGCCTGGTCGCTGTATCGGGCGGGCGATGTCGCGGCAGCGCGCCCGTTCATGGCCGAGGCGCTCCGGCTGGGCACTTCCTTCGGCTACTTCCACTTTCACGCCGGGATGATTGCCCTGGCGGCGAACGATGAGCCAGCCGCCCGTGATCACCTGGCGCGGTCACTCGAGGCGCGCGGAACGATCACCGCGCTGGAGGCACAGCAGGCGGAAGTGGCGCTGTCCGAGCTGGGCGCGGCCAGCTAGCGCAAGCCGGCTGGGCTGCTGCCTAGTTCCTGGCGCGGGCGCTGTCCGGGTAGAGCCGAACACGACGGTACGGCTCGCGCCCGCGCGAGTGCGATACGACGTTGGCCCGCTCGGCCATCTGGTGCTGCAGGCGCCGGATGTACGCGTTCTGAGGTGACAGCTCGACCGGCTTCTCCTGGTCGTTGACCAGTCCGATCGCCTCCTCCACCTCGCGCAGCGCAGCGTCGCGTGGGTCAACCTCCAGCGCGAAGATCGAGGTCAGCGCCAATTCGACCTGGACCAGGCTGTTCGACTTGAGCACGAAGATCGGCAGGCCGCGCTCCTCCGCCTCGCGCAGCGCCGGCGCCTTCTGCTTGAAGTAGTTGCGCAGGGTGATGACGACGTCTGCCTCATCCGCCTCGCGCACGATCAGCACTGGCAGCTGCAGCTCGCGCACCGCCTGCTCAAGCCGCTTGGTGCTGACGCCGAAGCCCAGGACGCGCAGCGTGGGCAGCGACGTGCTGCCCGATTCAGGCAGGAGGGTGGGACGTCGGTCACCGGACAGCTCCTCGTCATCGTCGTCCCGCTCGTCCTCCAGCGCGGCCACGAGATCCGGCTCGTCCTCGTCCACCTCGCCCGTGCGCAGCTGCGTGATCGCGCGCACGGCGGAATCACGCCACTCTCGCTGGCGTTCGAACTCGCGCGCGTCCCTGGCGCGCGGCTCAGGCGCGGGCGTGCCCCGCTCGAGCGGTCCTCGATCAGCTAACGGCCCCGCCTGGAACGCCTGTGGTCGTGGATCGTCCTCCCAGGTTGGCGACTCGGACGGTGAGCCGGTCGCGCGCGACGCACGGCCGCGCCGCCATCCGCCGCTGGCACCCGGTCGGTAGCCGGGCCGGAATCCGCGGTCGCCCTCGCGGCCCGCGCCGCCGTTGAAGAATGTCTCGCCGCGTCGGCCGTCTGGCCGCCAGCCGGGCTCGGTGCGCCAGCCGCTGCTGCTGCCCACGAGTCCGCCGAAACGCTCGCCGGGCATCTGCGCCTGCGGTCCCGGCCTGGGCCGCGCCTGGGAGCGGTGCACGCCGCTGTCGTCGCGCCAGCGCAGCTCGGGCGCCACGGGATCGCCGCGCAACATCGCGTCGACGGTCTCCGACACGTCGGCGTGGACCGTCACCCGCTCGCGCGACTGGATCTCGACCACCACATCGAACGTGGGCGGCGCCTTGCGCTCGAGGACGCTCTTCTGGGTCCGCCGGCGGCGCGCCTCGTCGTCGCCGAGCGTGACGCTCTGGATGCCGCCGATCAGGTCGGACAACGTGGGGTTGAGCATCAGGTTGTCCAGGTTGTTGCCGTGCGCGGTGCCGATCAGCTGCACGCCGCGCTCGGCGATCGTGCGCGCCGCGGACGCTTCAAGCTCCGTGCCGATCTCGTCGATCACGATCACCTGGGGCATGTGGTTCTCGACCGCCTCGATCATCACCGCGTGCTGCTCGGCCGGCGTGCGAACCTGCATTCGGCGCGCCCGGCCAATGCCCGGATGGGGGATGTCGCCGTCGCCGGCGATCTCGTTGCTCGTGTCGACCACGACGACGCGCTTGTCGATCTCATCGGCCAGCACGCGCGCCGCCTCGCGCAGCATGGTCGTCTTGCCGATGCCCGGCCGGCCCATGATCAGCACGCTCTTACCCGACTCGACCAGGTCGTTGATGATCTCGATCGTCCCGAACACGGCGCGGCCGATGCGCGCGGTCAGGCCCACGATCTTGCCGCTTCGGTTGCGGATGGCGCTGATGCGATGAAGCGTGCGCTCGATCCCGGCGCGATTGTCCTCGCCGAACGAGCCGATGTGATCGATGACGTACTGGATGTCCTCTTCGGTCACCTCGCGGTCGAGCAGCATCTCCTCGCCGCCGCCACCGAAGCGCGCCTCCGGCGGGCGGCCCAGGTCCATCACCACCTCGATCATGTCGCGCTCAGGCGGCAGCGACCGGATGCGCTTGGCAATCTCCGGCGGCAGCGCCACGAGCAGCGCCTCCAGGTCGGGCGGATGCGTCGCGGCGGGGATCTCCGTGGTTGGTTTGTGGCTTGCTGTTGCTCGGCTCATGTCCTGCACAGGATCGGACAAATGGCGATCACCGGCTGGCGACGGGCACCAACGCCGGCTGGCGGACGCGCTCGACCAGCTCGCGCATGAGCAGCGAGACGTCCGCGATGGCAGTGAATCCGTGGTCCGCCAGGCGCCGGTCGAGCGGTGCCTCGTAGGTGCGCACGACGCTGATCACGCCGCGATCGGCACGGTGGATGCGCGCCCGGTCGGCCCACCCGGAATGGGTTCGCTCGGCGATGACGGCCAGGCCGAAGTCGATCAGCTCGGTCGGATCGTGGTCGGGCAGCGCGACGATGCGCAGGTAGTGCGGCTGCTCCTCCTTGGCCACGCCCACCTGGGCGAACGCGGCCAGGCCGGTGCGGCCCTCCTGGACGAAGCCCTCGACATCAGCGAAGCGCAGGATCGGCGTCATCGACGAGCGCGGCACGCGCCAGTGAGTGCCCTGGCGCTCCCAGTCGGCCAGCCGATAGCTCTCCAGCCGCGCCACGGGCGGCGGTGTTGCGCGCCGGTACAGCCGGTCGAGGTCGTTGGCGTCGAGCGGCGTGGTCGGCCGTATGCCGCGCGCGGCCGCGTCGAAGCCGGCCGCTGCCTGGCCATGGTCGTTGTCCGGGGCGCGGAAGAGGATGTGCTCCTCCCCGTAGCGCGCGAAGCCTGCCTGCATGAACAGCTCGACGTTACCGCCGCTGTCGGCACAGGAAACATGGAAGCGCATGCCGCCGCGCTTGCTTGCGTCTCGCAGAACCTGCTGCACGAGGCGGAACCTGATGTCGCCTGCCGTGCCGTTGTCGATCGCGTCGAGCTCCACGATCGTCCATTCGTCGCGGATGCCGTCGTGCTCGGCGCGGGCCAGGCCCAGGATGTTGCCGCTCTCCTCGTACACGTACAGCAGGTCGCTGGGCATGAACGCGCCGAGCGGCAGCCGGAAAAGGCTGAACACGCTGATGTGGCTGCTGCCCACGGGCAGGCCCAGGGTGCGCATGCCCGCGCTCTGCGGATGGTCCGCGTTGTGCGACTGACGCGACAGGTCACCTACCGCAGCGAGGTCGGTCAGCCGTGCCAGTCGGACGCGCCCGATCCGCTCGCGACCTCCGCGCTGGAGACTCGGCCGGCGGGCAACGATCACGCTGTCGCTCGTCGCCTCACAGGGTGGGGCCGCCGGCCGCTGCCCTCGCCCGGTTCGGAGAAGGCGGCGGCCATGGTCGCCACCAGGCTGTGGAAGCGCGTCTCACCGGCGAGCTCCGGATGGAACGCGGTGGCAATCACGTTGCCGCGCCGGATGGCCACGATGCGACCGTCGTCGAGCTCGGCCAGAACATCCACGTCCGGGCCAACTCGTTCCACGATCGGGGCACGGATGAACACCGCGTGCACCGGTTTGTCGCCCAGCACGGGGACGGACAGATCTGCCTCGAAGCTGTCCAGCTGGCGGCCAAACGCGTTGCGCTTGACGGAGATGTCCAGCAGCGGCAGCACCGGGGCGTCACCGTCCGTGATCTCCTTCGAGAGCAGGATCATGCCGGCACACGTGCCGAATATCGGCGCGCCCTTGCCGGCCAGCTCCAGGATGGGCTCGCGCAGCTGCCAGCGGTCGATCAGCTTGCGCATCGTGGTGCTCTCGCCACCGGGCAGGATCAGGCCGGAAAGCCCCTCGAGGTCCTTCGGGAGGCGGACGGGCACTGCCTCGACGCCCAGCTGGCGCAGGACGGCGATGTGCTCGGCGAACGCGCCCTGAACGGCGAGGACTCCGATCCTCAGCGATCCGTCGACAGACCTTGGCGCCATCAACCGCCCTGCCCTCTCTGGATGGCAGCTACCAGCCGCGAACAGCCAGCCGGTCTGCCTCGGCGATCGTAGCCATCTCGATGCCCTTCATCGGGCTGCCCAATCCCTTGGATACGTCCGCGATGATCTCCGGATTGTCGAAGTGGGTGGTCGCCTGGACGATCGCCCGCGCGGTCCGCTCGGGATCCTCTGACTTGAAGATCCCGGAGCCCACGAACACGCCCTCAGCGCCAAGCTGCATGGCCAGCGCGGCGTCGGCCGGAGTGGCGATGCCGCCGGCGACGAAGTTGACCACCGGCAGCTTGCCGTTCTGGGCGACGTCCTTGACCAGCTCGAACGGTGCCTGCAGCTCCTTGGCGGCGACGAAGAGCTCGTCCTCGCGCATGCCCTGCAGCTTGCGGATGCCGGCCCACAGCGAGCGGATGTGCCTGACCGCTTCGACGATGTTGCCCGTGCCTGCTTCGCCCTTGGTGCGGATCATCGCCGCACCCTCATTGATCCGGCGCAGCGCCTCGCCCAGGTCGCGACAGCCGCACACGAAGGGAACCTTGAAGGCGTGCTTGTCGATGTGGTTGCTCTCGTCCGCCGGTGTGAGGACCTCCGACTCGTCGATGTAGTCCACGCCGAGCGCTTCCAGCACCTGCGCTTCGACGAAGTGGCCGATGCGCGCCTTGGCCATGACCGGAATGGTCACCGCGTCCATGATCCCGACGATCATGGTCGGGTCGCTCATGCGCGCCACGCCGCCCATCGCCCGAATGTCCGATGGAACGCGTTCCAACGCCATTACCGCCACGGCGCCGGCGTCCTCCGCGATCTTGGCGTGCTCGGGCGTGACGACATCCATGATCACGCCGCCCTTGAGCATCTGGGCCAGGCCGGTCTTGGTCGTCCAGGTCGACTTCTCTTCGGTCACGCTGATCGTGGAAACCTCTGCTTGGTGGCGCTGGCCGCGCCCCGTCCACTGATTATCTCACCGGCGCCGTTCAGGTCTTGCAATAACGGTTGCTGTCAACCGCGCTGGATGTGGCACCATCGGCCGGTGGGCGGATTGAAGATTTCCAGACGACAACGTGGCGGCGTGGCCGTCGTGCTCGTCGTTGCCATCATGTCGCTTGGATTGAGCGCGATCCTGGCGGCCGGCCCGTCACTGACGCTGAGCCCGACTTCGGGTCCGCGCGACGATGGCAACGACAATCAGACCAGGATCACCCTGAACGGCGACTTCACGGCCGACGACGGACCCACCTTCTACGAGGGACCCTACTTCTACTGGGACGTCGTCGATGACAGCCACGAGATGCGGGTGGACTTCAGGTGTGACAACACCACCGCGGACGACGGCACGTTCACCTACTGCGTCGAAGTCCCGCTCTATGCGGGTTTTCCTGAGCTGGTCCGTCCCGGTCTACACACGATCATCGCGTGCGGCAACCTGGACGCTGAGTGCGACCTGCGCGTGGAGGCGAACTTCAGGGTCGTCAAGCCGACGGTGGACCTGAGTCGCGACCGCGGCAGAGCCGGCAGCGAGGTCACGGTCAACGGACTGGGATTCTCGCCTGGCAACGCCGACGAGTTGGTGCGCATCAAGTTTGGCAACGTGGTCAGTGACGAGAGCTACCCGGCCACGTCGAGCTTCAGCATCCCAATCACCGTGCCAAACAAACCACCGGGCACGTACACGATCACTGCCTGCGACGTGCCGTACGAGCGCACCAGCGAAACGTGCGATCCGAAGGACACGGCCACCGACAAGTTCACGATCGTGGCCCAGAACGTCACGCTCAACAGATCGTCGGGCCAGAGCGGCGAGGCGATCGACATCGGCGGCACCAACTTCCTGCCCAACCGGGAGGCCTACCTGTTCTTCGGCCCACAGGGCAAGCCGATCACCGACCCGGCGGTGCGCGAAATCACGCCGCCCGCCGGAAGCTCGACCGACGGGACGGGCGATTTCGATTCGTTCACATTCACTCCGACTGATCCGCCGGGCAACTACACCGTCTGGGCGTGCACCCAGGAAGTCACCTTCAGCCCGTCTTTCTGCAGCTCAGACGACATCGCCAGTGCCGCATACGCCATCCTCGCGCCGCCAGCGACGCCAACACCGACGCCGACGCGGACGGCCACGCCCACGCCTACCGCCACCGCAACTGCATCGGCTACCGCCACTGCCACGCCACCGGCGACGGCTACACCGACCGTCGCCCCCGTGATCACCCCGAGCCCGAGCCCAAGCCTTAGCCCCAGCCCGAGCCTTAGCCCCAGCCCGAGCGAGAGCCCGAGCCCGACCGTTCCTCCGTCGCCGGCGCCCACCGACTCGCCTGCGCCAACCCCGACTGGGGCTCCGACCGAGAGCCCTGCGCCGGTGCCAACCGAGCAACTGACTCCCGAACCCACGCCTGACGATGGCGTCCGGCCCTGGCCGTCGAGCCTGCACACCCCCGGCGCCGAACGCGCCAGCCTGGATCTAGCCACTCTGGCTACGACGGGCGTACTTGCGCTGCTGATTGCCTTCCTGGTGCTCTTCCCGTCCACGATCTTCAACAAGACAGTGGAGGCGAACTACACCGAGATCCAGGGCTGGATCGCCGGCGCGAAGGGGCGCTGGGACGCGCTCCTGAGTGCATTGGCGATCGGTCCGCTGGCTGGTATGCGGGGCGGGCTGGGTGCGCTGCTCGGCGGGCAATTCGGGCTGATCATCTTCCTGGTCCTGTCGGCTCTCGTGTACGGCTTTCTGAGCCCAAGCTTTGGCCTCGACGCAGGGTCCCTGTCGCTGTTCCTGGGCATGCTCCTGGGCCTGACGCTGATCGTGCTCGCCTTCGACCTGCCCCTGCGCTTCTACCACCGGCGCCGGAGCGCCGAGCGTGACGGCGGCTCCCTACAGGCGCTGTGGTGGACGCTGCCGATCGCACTTGTCTTCGTCATCGTGTCGCGCCTGGCCGACTTCCAGCCGGGTTATCTGTACGGCTTGATCATCTCGATCGTCTTCGCGTCAGAGATCAGCGCACGCGAGGAGGGTGTCGGCAACTGGCTGGCCTCTGCCTGGCTGCTGGGCCTGAGCTTCATCGCCTGGATCGTGCTCATCCTGGTCCGCCAGGGTGGCAGCGACAGTGCGTTCATGACGCTTGTCCTCGAGACCGGGCTGGTCACGTTCGTTGTCGCCGGCATCGAGACCATCGTCGTGGGGCTGCTGCCGATGCGATTCATGCCCGGCCATTCAGTTTTTGGCTGGCGTAAAGGCATGTGGGTCGCTGTGTTTGCCCTGGCGATCTTCGGTTACCTGCTCATCCTGCTCGACCCGGCCAACGGCTACATGTCCAATGACAGCCAGGCACCCATGCTCGTCGGTGTGATCTTCCTCGTCGTGGTAGGTGTCGTCTCGCTCGGTACATGGGCCTACTTCCGCTACCGCCCCAAGCGCGCCGGGCCAGGCTCGCCAACCTTGGGCGGCTGACTTCGCGCGCCTAATATCGGCCGCGTGGCGGGCTGACGATGGGTTAGGCCTGCGTACCCTGGCCAAGGAGGGCGACCGCGTATCCGCCGGTGGCGGTCAGGAAGGCCGCTCAGGGCAAGATTTCAGTCACTGTTACGCCTGCGGGGGCATCGCCGTAACCGGACCCTGAACAGGGTCGGCCACCCCGAGTTTCTGCCCCAGCCGACGCCCCAGGAAGTCATGCATGTGGTCCAGGAACTGCCGGCCCGCCGCAATGTCGAGATCGAACTGGTACTGGTGCCCGAGCAGAGGCCGATAGTCGTCGGGCCAGAACAGCGTTTCGAGCTCCACTCCTGAGCGGCGGAACTCGGCGGCGAGCAACTCGGAGTGCGGACGCAGTGGATCATCATTGCCGACGGTGATCAGTACTGGAGGGAAGGCGGCGGTCACATTCTGGGTGATCGACCAGCTCGCGAAGCGGGGATCGTCCATGAAGTGTCGGGTGCCAGAATAGGCCCACATGACGGCCTGAGTGAGACGGCGCGCCGCCGGCGAACTCGCCCGAGCGGCGAGTGACAAATCGTATGGGCCGCAGGCGAGGACAACGCCGCGCAGCTGCGACGGATTGATCGTCGGGCGCACACCTACGGCCTCGGCATAGCCCGCCGTGGTCACCAGAGCAGCGATCTGTGCCGCAATCTGGGCCCCCGCGGAGTCACCGCCAATGGCGATCCTGTCCGGGTCGATGTTCAGGCGCGCAGCGTTTGACTGGAGATACTCGAGGGCGCGCATGATCTGCCGCGCAGGCGTCGGATACTGATGCTCAGGAGCAAGCGAGTAGCGCGGTCCGGCGACCACAAAGCCCATATTTGCGATGGCCTTGAAGTAGCCCCTGAGCTCCTCTTTGGCCCCGCCCACCCATCCGCCGCCGTGCACCCACAACACAAGTGGCAAGCGCCCGCTCGCCGCCTCTGGGAGGACGACGTCAAGCAGCGTGTCGTCACCCTCGCCGTAGCGCTCGTCTACGAGCACGACAAGGCCAGCCGGGGCATGTCTGTCCAGATTGTTCTTGAGCCGATCGCCGGAGGATGAAAATCGTCGGCGCACCAGCAGCGTCGTCGGACGCGGGCTGACCAGCAGGCTGACCCGCACGCCCGTATTGACAATCCAACGTCTGGTTCGTTGACCCAGGTCAGCTCGGGGTGCAGAGACTGGAGGGTCTGCCTCATCGCTCATTGGGGACCCGCTTGGGGGAGACAGCGATTCGATGGTACGCCCCATCCCACGCTTGATCGACCGCTGTTCCGAGCGCTCAGCTTCCGGGCCTGACCGGCCGCCCTAATATCGGCCGCAATGGCGGTGCTGACGACGCGTGTTGATCCAGCTAGTGACGAGGCACTTGCAAACAGCGCGGGCATGCAGGCGCTCGTCGACGAGCTGCGCCAGAAGACGGCCACGGTCAGCGAGCGCGGCGCGGGCGGTGATGACAGGTCGATCGCGCGCCATCGCGAGCGCGGCAAGCTGCCCGTCCGCGAGCGCATAGATCGGCTGCTCGACCCAGGCTCGCCCTTCCTGGAGCTGAGCCCACTCGCCGCGAACGGCATGTACGACGACGAGGCGCCCGGCGCCGGTGTGGTCACGGGCATCGGCAAGGTCAGTGGCACTGACGTCGTGATCGTCGCCAACGACGCGACGGTGAAGGGTGGCACGTACTACCCGATGACCGTCAAGAAGCATCTCCGCGCCCAGGAGATCGCGCTCCAGAACCGCCTGCCATGCATTTATCTGGTCGACAGTGGCGGCGCGTTCCTGCCGCTCCAGGACGAGGTCTTCCCCGACCGCGAGCACTTCGGCCGCATCTTCTACAACCAGGCCCAGATGAGCGCGCGGGGCATCTCGCAGATCGCGCTGGTCATGGGCAGCAGCACCGCCGGCGGCGCGTACGTGCCGGCGATGAGCGACGAGACGGTCATCGTCCGCGGGACGGGCACGATCTTCCTGGGCGGGCCGCCGCTGGTGAAGGCGGCGACCGGCGAAGAGGTCAGCGCCGAGGACCTCGGCGGTGCCAGCGTGCACGCCCGGATCAGCGGCGTCGCGGACCACGAGGCGCTGGACGACGAGCACGCGCTGGCAATCGGACGTCAGATCGTGGCCAGCCTGTCGTGGAAGAAGCCCGACCCACCGTGGGACCGACTACCCGCCCGACCACCCGCAGTCGACCCGACTGACCTCTACTCGGTCATCCCGGCCGACCTGCGCAAGGGCTACGACGTCCACGAGGTGATCGCCCGGCTCGTAGACGGCTCCGAGTTTCACGAGTTCAAGCAGGGCTACGGCGAAACGCTCGTGACCGGATTCGCCCACATCGACGGCTATCCGGTGGGCATCCTGGCCAACAACGGCGTGCTGTTCAGCCAGTCGGCGCTGAAGGGCGCGCACTTCATCGAGCTGGCGTCGCAGCGCCGCGTACCGCTCGTCTTCCTGCAGAACATCACCGGCTTCATGGTCGGTCGCGAGTACGAGTCGGGCGGCATCGCCAAGGATGGCGCGAAGCTCGTGACGGCAGTTGCCACCACGGCGGTGCCCAAGTTCACGGTCATCATCGGCGGCTCGTTCGGCGCCGGTAACTACGGCATGGCCGGCCGCGCGTTCGGCGCTCGGGGACTGTGGATGTGGCCCAACGCGCGGATCAGCGTGATGGGTGGCGAGCAGGCAGCGATGGTGCTGTCCATGGTCGGCACGTTCAAGAACGAGAAGGAGCGCGAGGCCTACCGGGCCGAAATGCGCGCCAAGTACGAGCGCGAGGGCAATCCTTACCACTCGACCGCCCGACTGTGGGACGACGGCGTGATCGACCCCGCTCAGACACGCGACGTTCTCGCCCTGGCCATTGCCGCGGCGCTCAACGCGCCCATCCCGGAGACGAAGTTCGGCGTCTTCCGGATGTGAGGGCGCCGCTTTGAGCGCCCGCTGGCCACTCATCTGTTTCGTGGCGCTCGGCTCGTTCTGGGGTGCCTGGGCCGCGCTCGTGCCGGACATGAGGGCGCAGTCGGGCGCCAGTGACGGTGAGCTGGGCGTCGCGCTGTTGTTCGCCGGTGTGGGCGCCATCCCGGCGATGCTCTTCACCGGGCGGCTGTGGCGGCGCCTGGGCTGGTGGCTGCTGCCCGTGGGCGGCCTGCTCTTCGCGGCGGCCATGCTGCCGCCGATCGCGGCGACCACGCCGCTCGCGCTGGCCGTGACGGCTGCCCTCTTCGGCGCCGGATCGGGCGTGCTCGACGTTTCGATGAACGCCGCGATCAGCGATGTGGAGGCAGGCACGGGCGCGCGCCTCATGTTCGGTGCCCACGCGCTGTTCTCGCTGGGCGTGCTGGTGGCGGCGGTCGCCACGGGCTTCGCGCGCGAGTTCGGCGCCGAACCAGTCCACGTGCTGGGCACGGTCGCCCTGATCACGGCACTGATTGCCCTGGGCACGATCGGCGCGGCGCGCAACGCCAGGCGCGCGGCCAGCGGCGAGCCACTCGGCGAAGTGGCCGCGCCAGCCGTGACGGCCATCGTCATCCTCGCCATCCTGTGTGCGCTCGCGTTCCTGGTGGAGGACGCGATCCAGAACTGGAGCGCGCTGCACATGGAGCGCAACCTGGGCGCCGGCCCGGCGCTTGGCGGCGCCGCGCCGGGCATCTTCGCCGGCTCGATGTTCCTTGGCCGCGCCCTGGGTCAGCGGCTTGGCGATCGCTTCAGCGAACGGAGCCTGCTGTCCGGAGGTGCGCTGATGGCGGCCGTGGGCACGGGAATCCTGGCCGTCGCGCCCGAGGCGTTCGTCGCGCTCGCAGGCCTGGCCATGGCCGGTGCCGGGATCAGCATGGTCGCGCCGGCACTCTTCGCGAGGGCCGGGCGCCTGGCCGGACCGTCCGGCCGCGGCGCCGCGATCGCGCGCGTCACGGCGATCGGCTACACCGGCTTCGTGATCGGCCCGGGGCTGGTGGGTCTGCTCGCCCAGGCCATCAACCTGCGCACGGCGATCATCGCCCTGGCGCTGCTTGCGCTCGTGGTGGCCGTCGGCGGCTGGCTGGTGATGGCCGGTGACAGGGCCCGGGACGGAACGTTCGTCGAGGGCGAGGAGCTGCTCAAGACGAGCCGCGGCTAGCGCGCCCCACTCACCGGGGGCGCCGGTAGGTGCCCAGCAGCTCGGCCGTTGCGAGCGTCCTGTCTGCCGCTCCCTGGCGCACCGCGCGGGCGGTGACATCACCGCTCAGCTCGAGCGGCGCGGACAGCGCGAAGAGGGTGAATACGTAGCCGTGGTTGCCGCTTGGCGGGCACGAGCCCGCGTAGCCCGATCGGCCGAAGTCATTTCGGCCTGCGATCGCTCCCGCGGGCAGCTCCTCGCCCAGCTCACTTGTGGTGGGAGGGATGCCAGCGACCACCCAGTGCACGAAGCCGCCCGCATCGGGATCGTGCATGACCAGCGCCAGCTCGGCCGTGCCGACCGGCACACCGCTCCACGTCAGAGGAATCACGCGATCCTCTCCGTCGCACGTGTGCACGACTGGGATGGGCTCGCCGTCGGCGAAAGCCACGGAGGTCAGCTCGAAGGGCATCGCGGGCATCTCAGTAGCGATCGGGCTGCCCGCGGCAGAGGGCTCAGGTGTCGCGGACGGCCCACTCGGTGACGCCGTCGGTGCCGGAGAGGACGTGGCCATGGCCGTGGCCGATGGCATCGGCGTTGGGCTTGCCGTGGATGTTGCCGCGGGCGACTGAACAGGAGCCGTTGCGCCGCTGCAGGCGGACAGGGCAGTGGCGAGAGCGAGCGTGGCCACGAGCTTCACGGCTGACGATGCTAACCGCGACTATTACGGCCATGCATTTCGAGCGCTTCGAGAGCAGGTACCAGGTCCGCTTCGAGAGCGGCGAATCAGTCGTGGAGCCGCTGCTGCGCTGGATGACGGCCGAGCGCATCACCTTCGCCACGCTGTCCGGCATCGGCGCCGTGCGCCAGGCGCGCGTCTCCTATTGGAATGCGCAGACGCGCGAATACGAGCCGCACGTGCTGGACGAGCAGCTCGAGATCGTTTCCCTGATCGGCAACGCCACGATCAAGGACGGCGCGCCGTTCGTGCACATCCACGTCAGCCTGGGCCGGCGCGACCTGTCAATCGTGGGCGGGCACCTGAACGACCTGATCGTTCATCCCAACCTGGAGATCACGGTCGAGCCGGAGCCGACGGAAGTACGGCGCGTGATCGACGAGGGCAGCGGGCTGTGGGTCATGCACCTGCCCGAACGCGCTTAGCATCGCTCGCGTGAGCTCAGAGCCAGCGCCGCTCGCAGCGGGTCGGGTACTCCACGTCAACGTGTCACCCGGCGGCGTCCCCAAGCTGCCCGTGGAACGTGCCTGGGTCGGCACGCTGGGCCTCGAGGGCGACGCGCACAAGGCGGTCAACGACCACGGCGGGCCACACCGGGCCGTGTGCCTGTACGCGATCGAAGCCATCGAGCGCCTGCAGTCGGAAGGGCACCCGATCGAGCCCGGCGGAGCGGGCGAGAACCTGACCACGACCGGTGTCGAGTGGTCACTGATGCCGGTCGGCGCGCGGGCCAGGATCGGCGACGAGCTGGAGCTGGAGCTGGCCAGCCCCACGACTCCATGCGCCACGACCAAGGACAATTTCATCGGCGGCCGCTTCAGCCGGATCAACATTGATCTCCATCCCACGGACAGCAGGATGTATGCCCGAGTGGTGCGCCAGGGCGAGGTCCGGCCGGGCGATCCGATCACCGTGCTGCCACCGCCACCCGACTCGCGCGCAGCTGACCAGTTGCTGCTCTACCGGCTCGACCGGGCCGAGGCCAAGTCTGCCGTCGCGGCCTGGCAGGCGGCCGCCGACGCGGGTTACGACGTGCGCATCGTTGAGGACGGTGACATCGCCATGGCAGCTGCGCCGGACATTGCCGGGCCGGGCTTCAACCACGCGGTTGGCTTTGCCCAGCTCCCCAACCAGATTTCAGTGGCGACCGACTTCTACGACAGGCACGGCAGCCCGGGCTGGCTGCTCACAGACGCCCCGCCATGGCCGGACGCGCAGCCCGGACTGGTGGTCGCCGTGCTGGGCGGCACGCCCGAAGACGTTCCTGACGTCGCGCCGCCCGACGGCGTGCTGCTCCGCCCAGCGACTCCGGAAGAAGGTCCGGCAGTGGAGCACGTCTACCAGGCGGCCGAATCAACCGGCATCGCCCATGCCGCCGTCAACCCGTGGCCGGACGTCTACGGCCGCCTGGCCGCCAACCACGCGCGCACGATCCTCGTGGCGGAGATGGACGGCCAGATCGTGGGCGTGTCGTCGCTCCACGTCAGCCGCCACGTGGGCTGGTTGCGTGGCGCGGCCGTGGTGCCGGAGGCGCGCGGTCGCGGCATCCAGCGCGCCCTGATCAGTGCACGGGTGCGGCTCGCCGCCGAGAAGGGCTGCGATCTGGTGGGGGCGTGGGCCGAGGACGGCGGACTGTCGGCAGGCAACCTGGAGCGCATGGGGCTGCGCCAGCTGGGTGTGCGCGAGCAGTACCAGTACGTGCCGGCTGGTGTCGAGGCAGATCGGGTGCCGGCGTGAGCGATCTGCTGCAGATCGAGCGAACAGGTCCGCGCGGCGTGGTGGCTCGCGTGTCGCTCAATCGGCCCGATGTGCACAACGCCTTCAATGCCGAGCTGATCGGCGATCTGCGCCATGCGTTCCGCAGGCTGTCCGATGAGCCGGTCGAGGCACTACGGGCGGTCGTCCTGACGGGCATCGGCCCGTCGTTCTGCGCCGGCGCCGATGTCTCGTGGATGCGCGCCAGCCTGGGCCTGACACGGGAGCAGAACGAGCAGGACGCGATGGTCATGGCGGAGATGTTCGACGCGATCGACCGCTGTCCCGTGCCGGTCATCGCGCGGGTGCATGGCGCATCACTGGGCGGTGGGATGGGCCTGTGCTCGGTGAGTGACCTCGTCATCGCCGAGGCCGGCGCGAAGTTCGGCTTCACTGAGACTCGCCTGGGCATCCTGCCCGCGGTCATCTCGCCGTTCGTGATCGCCAAGATCGGGGAGAGCCACGCGCGCGCCCTGTTCCCCGGCGGCCGCCGGTTCGACGCGACGCGCGCGCTGCGCATAGGCCTCGTCCACGAGGTCGTGGAGGGGATCGAAGCGCTGGATAGCGCGGTCGACACGGCACTGGCTGACCTGCTCGCGGCGGGACCCAGCGCTTCTCGAGCGGCCAAGGCCGTCATCCGCGAGGTGCGCGGGCTGCCGCACGAGTCGACGCGCTGGCACACGGCGCGGCGCATAGCCGGACAGCGCACCAGCGCGGAGGGCCAGGAGGGCCTCAAGGCATTCCTCGAGAAGCGCGAGCCGGCCTGGCGCGTTGACACGTAACGCGACAAAGACGACATTGAGTGACGTGAGCGGGGCGCATTGAAGGAAGCCGTCGGCCCCACGGAGGCCGCGCGGCGGTTGGGGGTCAGCACCCGGACAGTCCAGCGTTGGCTGCGCGAAGGCCGCTTGGCCCAGGTCAAGGTGGGCTCGCACATCAAGGTCGCGGCCTCGGCACTGCCCGGTGGCGCCCCTGGCGAAGAAGTGGCGCAACGGCCCATTCGGCGCCTCCTGGTGGCCAACCGCGGGGAGCTCGTCGTGCGCATCGCGCGTACGTGTCGTCAGCTGGGCATCACCTGCCTGGCGCTCGTGCCGGAGGACCAGGCCCGCTCGTGGTGGGCACGTGGCGCGGACGAGATGGTGCCGCTTGCCGGCAGCTACCTGGATGCAGCCGCGGTCCTCGACGCGGCGCGCCGGGCCGGGGCTGACGCGATCCACCCCGGATACGGCTTCCTGGCCGAGAACGCGGACTTTGCCGCGGCTGTGACGGCCGCCGGTATGACCTGGGTTGGGCCACCGCCCGCGGCCATGCGCGCGCTGGGTGACAAGGCCGCCGCGCGCCGGCTGGCTGAGGAGGTCGGCGTGCCGACGCTGCCCGGCTACGACGGTGCCGACCAGTCGGACGACAGGCTCGTGCGCGAGGCACGCCGGATCGGTTACCCGGTGCTGGTCAAGCCCAGCGCCGGCGGCGGCGGCAAGGGCATGCACGTCGTCCAGTCGGCGCGCGAGATGCGCGACACGCTTGCGCGGGCCAGGCGCGAGGCGGCCGCGGCCTTCGGCGACGACCGGCAGATCATCGAGAAGCTCATGGTCCGGCCGCGCCACATTGAGATCCAGTTCCTGCGCGACGAGCACGGCACGGCCGTCCATCTTGGCGAGCGCGAATGCTCGCTCCAGCGCCGCCACCAGAAGGTCATCGAGGAGGCGCCGTCGCCGGCCGTGGGGGCGCGACTGCGCGACCGCCTGGGCGAGGCCGCGCTGAAGCTGGCCGCCGCGGCGGGCTATGTCGGCGCGGGCACGGCCGAGTTCCTCCTCGCGGACGACGGCACGTTCTACTTCCTGGAGGTCAACGCGCGGCTGCAGGTGGAGCACCCGGTGACCGAGCTCGTCACCGGTCGCGACCTGGTCGCGGACCAGCTGCGCATCGCACAGCGTCAGCCGCTCGGCGTAAGCCAGGCGGACATCTCGCTCGACGGCCATGCGATCGAGGCGCGCCTCTACGCCGAGGATCCGTGGCACGACTTCCTGCCGGCCACGGGCGAGGTGCTCGAAGTCCACTTTCCGTCCACCGATTCGGCTGTCCGGATCGACTCTGGCGTGGGCGCGGGCGACGTGATCGGGACTCGTTATGACCCGTTGCTGGCCAAGGTCATCGCTCACGGGCCAACGCGCGCGGACGCCCTGGCCACGCTGGCCGGCGCGCTTCAACAGACGAGCGTGGTGGGCGTCACCACCAACCGCGGCTTCCTGCGCTGGCTGCTGGCCCAGCCCGACGTGCGCCGCGGTCTGATGTTCACCACGCAGATCGACGAAACGTGGCAGGCGCCTGACGCCGTGCCCGATTCGGCCTGGACGGCGGCCGCCGCGGCGCTGGCCGCGCACCTGGGCGGCGCTGACGCGCCGCTCGGCTTCCGGCTCAACGCCGCGCCGCAAATCGCCATGGTCCTCGACGGTCAGACTCGGATCACGTCACTCGATCACAGCGCGCCTTCAGTGCCCTGGGCCGCGGTCTCGGACGATGCGATCGTGCTCGACTTCGACGGCCTTGCGCTCAGCGCGGCTCTGGCTGCGCCGCCCAGCGTGGACGAGGCGCTGCGCGCGGCCGGCCACGGCGGGTCCGCAGCCGCGCGCGTGGAAGCGCCCATGCCGGGCTCGATCATCGCCATCCGCGTCGCCGACGGCGACGAGGTCGCCGCCGGACAGGTGCTCGTTGTCCTGGAGGCGATGAAGATGGAGAACACCGTGTCTGCCCCGGCCGCCGGGCGCGTCGAGCGCGTCCTGGTTCAGACGGGCGAGCAGGTGCAGCGCGGCCAGGTGCTGGTCGAGCTCTCCTAGACTCGCATTCGAATGGACCTTCCCAGCCACGTCCGGATCTACGAGGTTGGACCGCGCGACGGCCTGCAGAACGAGGCGCAGCCCATCTCGACCGCGGCCAAGGTGGAGTACATCCGCCTGCTGCGCGGCGCCGGACTGCGCGAGATCGAGGCGACCAGCTTCGTGTCGCCGCGGGCGATCCCCCAGCTGGCCGATGCGGACGAGCTGCTGCCCAGGCTGACGGCGACCGAATTCGCTGGCGCGCGCTACCCGGTGCTGGTGCCCAATGAGCGCGGCATGGACCGCGCGATCGCGGCCGGCGCCAATTCTCTGGCCGTTTTCACGGCTGCCAGCGACGCATTCACCGAGCGCAACATCGGCATGACCGTGGACGAGTCGCTGGCCGCCTTTGCCCCCGTGCTGGCCCGCGCGACGGAGCTTGGCTGGTGGAAGCGCGCCTACGTCTCGACCGCGTTCGGCTGTCCATTCACCGGCCGGGTGGACGTTGCCCGCGTCGTGGACGTCAGCCTGCGCCTGGTGGAGCTGGGCGCCGACGAGATCTGCGTCGGCGACACGATCGGCGTGGGCGTGCCCTCACAGGTGCACGAGATAAGCGCTGCGCTGGCCGCAGCCGGCCTACCCACAGACCGGCTCGCATACCACTTCCATGACACGCGTGGCACCGCGCTGGCCAACGTGCTGGCCGGGTTGGAAGACGGGGTGACCTGCTTCGATGCGTCCGCCGGCGGGACCGGCGGCTGTCCGTACGCGCCGGGCGCGGCGGGCAATCTCGCCACGGAGGATCTCGTGTACATGCTCGACGGCCTGGGCATTCACCACGGCGCCAACCTCAACTCCGTGCTGGAAGCGGCGCGCTACATCGCCGCGCAGCTGGGCCGGCCACTGGCCAGCAAGGTCGGCCAGGCAGGCGGCTGGGACGCGGCAACCGGCGCGCGCCTGCCGTAGGCACAGTCGGGATTCACGCTCGCTTTTGCTACGATGCGAGCGTCGCCCGGTCGAGTCCCGGCCGGCTTCAGGGAGCAATGGACAGCGTCGTACTCCTACTGAACGCCGATTACGAACCACTCAACGTCTGCAACATCAGGCGCGCGTTTCGCCTCGTCTTCGGTGAGAAGGCAGAGGTGATCCAGTACGACCACACCGAGATCCGGACTCCGACGGAGATATTCCGCGCGCCGAGCGTCATCCGGCTGCAACACCGCATCAAGCGGCCGCGGCCGCGCGTGCGCCTCAGCCGGCGCGAGGTGTTCGCGCGTGACAAGCACACCTGCCAGTACTGCGGCTCGCAGACGCACGACCTGACGCTCGACCATGTCATTCCCCGCCATCGTGGCGGCGCGCACACCTGGGACAACCTGGTCACGGCGTGCAAGCACTGCAACCACCGCAAGGGCGGCCGCCTGGTGGACGAGGCGCGCATGCGTCTCTCGCGGCCGCCATTCGAGCCGCGCTGCGACGTCTACACCCTGTTCACCCCGTACCTGTCGGACCCGCGCAACGAGGCCTGGCGCGACTACCTCTTCATCGGCCACAACTGAGCGTCCGAGCACGCGCTCGATGACGCCGCCTGTTGCGCCCCGCGTTCCGGCGCCCGTGCTCGGCGTGCTCGGCCGGCTGTGGGACGGCGGCCACGCCGCATTCCTCGTGGGCGGCGGCGTGCGCGACGAGCTGCTGGGCCGGACGGTGCAGGACTGGGACGCTGCTACCGACGCGCGCCCGGAGCAGATCCAGCAGCTCTATCCCGAGTCGCGCTACGAGAACCGCTTCGGGACGGTCACCATCGGGGCGGGCGACACGGACGTCCAGGTGACCACTTTCCGGCGCGACCACCACTACGGCGACCACCGCCGGCCGGAGACGGTGACGTTCACTGATTCGCTCGAAGAGGATCTGGTCCGGCGCGACTTCACGGTCAACGCCATCGCCTGGGGCAAGCCGGCCGGCCAAGCAGACCACGCACCCCAATGGATCGACCCCACGGGCGGAATGGCCGACCTGGAGGCCCGACTGCTGCGCGCCGTGGGCGACCCGGCGGCGCGTTTCGACGAGGACGCCCTGCGCCTGCTGCGCGCCGCGCGGCTGGCCGGCCAGCTGGGATTCGACATTGAGCCACGCACGCGCGCGGCGATGGCCGAGTGCGCCACGACCGTCAAGTGGGTCTCGAACGAGCGTATCGGCGGTGAGGTGCGGCGCATGCTCGCGGCGCAACCGCCGTCGCGCGCGTTCGAGGTGCTGGCCCAGACGGGCGTGCTGGAGCATGCCCTGCCCGAGCTCGCCGCCCAGCAGGGCATCGCCCAGGACAAGGCGCCCGGCATGGACCTGTGGCGCCACTGCCTGGCCACCGTGGACGCGGCCGCGGAGCTCCCGACGACCAGCGAGCGGCTGCGCCTGGCCGCGCTGCTGCATGACATCGGCAAGCCGGGCACGTTCGCCGATGGCCACTTCATCGGCCATGACGAGGAGGGCGCCCGGCTTGCGGCCGATGTGCTTGCCCGGCTCGCCTTCGGCCGACGCGACGTGGAGCACGTCGTGGACCTGGTGCGCCACCACATGTTCAGCTACGAGCCGCGCTGGAGCACCGCCGCCGTGCGCCGCTTCATCCGCCGCGTTGGGCGCGGTCTCATTGACGACCTGCTCGACCTGCGCGCCGCGGACAATGTCGGCAGCGGCCTTGCGCCGGGTGCCGGCCATCTCGACGAGCTGCGCGCGCGGGTGGCGCACGAGCTCGCCTCTGGCGCGCCACTGTCACTCGCCGACCTGGCCGTCAGCGGCGACGACCTGGTCAGCGCGCTTGGCATCTCACCCGGTCCGCGGATCGGCGCCATCCTTGACGAGCTGCTCGGAGCGGTCATCGCCAACCCGGGCGACAACGATCGCGAACGGCTGCTGCAGATCGCGAGAGGGGTGACCCATAGATGAGCCAGGCGGGGGGACGATGATCGAGGCGCTGCTCCAGGCAGAGCGGTTGCTGGTTCACGGCATGGTCGACCAGGCCGAGCGGATCTACGCCAAGGCGGTCGAGCACGATCCGCGCAACGCCATCGCCGTGGTCGGCCTGGCCCGGGTGGCGCTCGAACACGGCGACGAGCCATTGGCCTACGACCGCGCCTGCTCAGCGCTCGAGATCGATCCGCGCAACGCGGCCGCGCTGCGCCTTGAGGCGCGCCTGTCGGAGGTGTTCGCGGCACGCGGCCAGGAAGTGGCGCGCCCCCGTTTCGTGGTCGTCCAGGACGGCCCCTCCGCGCCACCAGATCCGGCGCCTCGCGACATGCCCGTGGCAGGCCCGGACGCGCTGCCGTCGGAGCAGCTCGTTTTCACGCGAAACCCATCGATGGCGGAACATCAGCAGATGGAGGAACAGCGCGTTCGGACACGCGCCGGGCAACCGCCGGCGGAGGCAGAGGCGCCGCCGCAGGCGAGCGACGAAGCGACCGTGGAGGCGCCCGCCGACGAGCAGCGCCCGGGCTTCTTTCGGCGCCTGTGGGGCGACGAGGGATGAGGGTGCTGGTTACCGGCGGCGCAGGCTACGTGGGCAGCACCAGCGCCGAGCTGCTGGTTGATGCCGGGCACGAGATCACGGTGCTCGACAACCTGTTCCGCGGCTACCGTGCGGCTGTCCCGCCCCAGGCGACGCTGGTCGAAGGCGACATTGGCGACGCGGCGCTCGTTGAGCGCACCCTGCGCGAACGCGGCATAGAGGCTGTGCTGCACTGCGCCGGCCTCGCCCAGGTGGGTGAATCGGTCGCCCAGCCGGATCGCTACTTTTCAGAGAACGTGGCCGCCGGCCAGCGCTTCCTGGACGCCATGCGTTCTGTCGGCGTGCGCCGCATCGTCTTCTCGTCCAGCGCGGCGGTGTACGGCGTGCCCCAGTCGTCGCCGATCGAGGAGGACCACCCGCTGCGGCCGGTCAACCCGTACGGCGAGACGAAGCGTGCCTTCGAAGGCATGCTCGACTGGTACGCAACGGGCTTCCAGATGGCAGCGGTCTCGTTGCGCTACTTCAACGTCTGCGGCGCCACTGAGGAACGCGGCGAGGACCACCAGCCGGAGACGCACCTGATCCCGAACATGCTCACCAGCGCGCGTGGCGGCCCACCGCTGAAGGTGTTCGGCACGGACTACCCGACCCCCGACGGGACGTGCGTACGCGACTACATCCACGTCAGCGACCTGGCCGCGGCCCACCTGGCCGCGCTCGAGCTGAGCGCCACGGTCAGCGCCGAGCACATCAGCTGCAACCTTGGCTCAGGCGCGGGCTTCAGCGTGATGGAAGTCCTTGAAGCCGCCGAGTCGGTCGTGGGCCAGCCCATTCCGCGCGTCCTCGAAGGACGCCGCGCCGGTGATCCGCCGGTACTCGTGGCCAGCAACCGGCGGGCCCGCGAGCTGCTCGGCTGGGAGCCGCAGCTCGGGACGCTGGAGGAGATGATCGGCTCCGCATGGCGCTGGCGCGAGCGCAACCCGGACGGCTACCGAGTCGCGGCATGAACAGGCGGGTGATCACATGAAGTACCGGTTGGATGAGCCAGCGAAGATCCCGGAGGACCCGCTCGAATGGCGGCCGCAGATAATGCGCCGCGGCCGCTACCAGCCGGACATCATCGATCCGATCATCGAGCCGTTCTGGAGCGGCGAGCGGGTCATCGCCCACTACCGCGACGCGGCCAACGACCAGGAGTGGGGCAGCGTGGAGGTGCTCGACCAGGCCGGCGAGGACGCGACCCCGGCGGCGCCCGTCGCGCTCGACCACCTGCGCCGCTCGATACGCGCCGGCGAGGCGGTCATCGACGGCATCATCACCACCCAGGCGACCGGCGGCGGTGAGGGAACGAGCGTGGTCGTCTTCGCCAAGGCGCAGCCCGTCAAGCGGCTGATCATGGGCGGCTCAGAATCGGACATCCAGTTCGCGCCGCCCAAGAACCGGCGCCACGAGGGCGAGCCGGCGTTCGTGGCGCTCGACCTCTTGAGCGTCGACGGCCAGACGCTGTTCGACGTGCCGCTGCTGGAGCGCAAGCGCCAGCTGGAGGGCCTGATCGAGGAGAGTGAGCTCGTGCGCGTCTCGCCATGGGTCCGCCCGCCGGTCCGGCAGTGGTTCAGCTCGTGGCGCGCGGCCGGATTCCGCGGTCTCATCCTGAAGAGCACGAACAGCCGCTACGCGCCAGGCAGCGAAACTGTTCAGTGGGCGCTCGTCGAGCGCATGCCGCGCAGCTGAGCCAGCCCGAAGTCGCGCGGCGGACATGGCCGCTGGTCGTCCGTCGTGCGCGCGCGCAGGACGAGGCCGCGGTGATGACCTTCGCCTCGGCCACGTGGGACGGCTGGGACTACATCCCGCGCGCGTGGTCAACCTGGCTTTCCGCCTCGGACGGAGTGCTCCTGGTGGGCTGCCGCCCGGACGACGACCGGCCCGTCGCGGTGTCGCGCATGGCGATGCTGACCGGCACGGAGGGCTGGGTGGAGGGCATCCGCGTCGATCCCGCCGTGCGCGGATTGGACATTGCGACTGACCTCCAGGTGGCCGAGCTGCACTGGGCGGCAGCCCAGCACGCAGAAGTGGTGCGCTACGCCACGGGCTCGGACAACCTGGGCTCGCATCGCCTGGGAGCGCGGCACGGCTTCCAGCTCACGTCCGAGTTCCGGTCGCTCTGGCACAGCGCGGATCCGGACAGCGACGAGGACGGGCCCAGCGCATACGACGAGACGATTCGTGACGCGGCCACCGCGCGGCGCCGGGCGGCGCTGGCGGAACTGGCGAGCGACGGCCTGATCGCAGACCCGGAGAGCGCAACGCTTACGCGCCGAGCTCTGGTCGTGGCTGCAACAGGACGCCACGCTGGCCGCCGCGCGGCGCCTGTACGAGGCTCGTCCGTGGGCGATCCAGGAGCTGACCGAGAGCGCCTTTGGCGGTCACGTGGAGCGTGGCGAAGTCGTCATCACGATCGAGCAGGGCCGTCGCGCGCTGGCAGTCCTGCCGCGCGAGCAGGCAGCGGCGGAGGATTCGTCACTGCGCCTTGCGCTGCTCGTCGGCGACGCCGCTGCTGCCGTGCACCTGCTCGAGGCCGTACGCGCCGTTGCCGGTGAGACGGCCCGCGTGCGCGTCCCCAATGACGGCCAAATGATCGCCCGCAACGAGGCCGTCTTCGCCGATGCCGGCTACCGGTCCCCGGACTGGATGCTGCACGTGCTGGCCCGGCCGCTGGATGCCGACTAACCCGCCGCCGGCGATCGACCCGGTGCGGCTCACGCTCGCCGACGCTCCCGAGCCCCTGTAGCCGCTGATCCAGGGCCGTCGCCGTGGCAGCCCCGCTGGCCATCCGGTAAGGTCGGACAGATGCCAGCGCCTGCTCTGCCCAAGCAGATACGCGACAAGATCGCCGGACTCGGAACCGCCGACATCATGGTCGGCATTCCCTCGTTCAAGAACGCGACGACGATCGGATATGTCGCTCGTGCGGCACAGGCCGGCCTGGTGCAGTACTTCGCGGACCTGCGCCCGGTGCTGGTCAACGCCGATGCCGGGTCGTCCGATGGAACACAGCGCGTCGTCGTTGATACGGAGCCACCTGACTACGTCGAGCGCATCCTGCTCGTCCGGCCGCGCAACAAGCTGCAGCGCATCAGCCTGACCTACCCGAAGGTCGACGGCGTCGGCGGCAAGGGCGCCGCGTCTGCGCACCATCTTCCAGATCGCGGATGCGCTCAAGGTCCAGGCGCTGGTCGTGGTCGACTCTGACCTGCGCTCCATCGTGCCCGAGTGGATCGAGCTCCTGGCCGGCCCCATCCAGAAGGGTGGCTTCGACTTCGTCGCTCCGCTCTACTCGCGCTACAAGTACGACGGCACGATCACCAACAACGTCACCTACCCCATCACGAGGGCGCTCTACGGACTGCGCATCCGCCAGCCCATCGGCGGCGACTTCGGCGTCTCGGGCGACCTCGTGCGCCACTACCTGGAGCAGGACGACTGGGACGCGGACGTGTCCAAGTTCGGCGTCGACATCTGGATGACGACGAAGGCGATAACCGGTGGTTTCGCTGTCTGCCAGACCCGACTCGGCGCCAAGGTCCATGACCCCAAGGATCCCGGGGCGGACCTGGGTCCCATGTTCAGCCAGGTCGTGGCCACGCTGCTGCGCCTGACGGACATGCACGACGATCGCTGGCTGGACGTGACGCGCTCGCACGACGTGCCCATCTACGGCTTCGAGCGGATCATCGAGCCGCCGCCGCTGGACGTGAACACGACCCGTTTGATGGAGGAGTTCTCCAAGGGTCGGATCACCGTGGGCGAGGTCTGGCGGGCGGCGCTGAGCGAGTCGAGCTTCGATGTCGTGATGCGCCTGTCCGAGGAGGCCGGCGCGCTGACCGACCAGGCGATCCGGCCCGACATGCCTCACCCGGAGGCCGACCCTGACTTCCACATGCCCGACGAGGTCTGGGCGCGGGTGATGTATGACGTCCTCGTGGCTGCGCACGCCCGAACCGTTCCCGTCGACCGCCTGGTCGCGTCGCTCATCCCGCTCTACTTCGGCCGCGTTGCGTCGCTCATCTTCGAGACGCGCGAGCTGACCACGGACCAGGCCGAGGCGTTCATCGAGCGCCAGGCACGCGCCTTCGAGCTGCTCAAGCCGTACCTCGTCGAGCGCTGGGCAGCAGCAAGCGCAGCCAAGCCGCCCAAGCCCACCAAGCCCTCCAAGCCGGTCGCAGCGGCCAAGAAGAGCTCCGCGCCGCGGCCGCGCTCGGGCAAGCGCGTTAGCCCCGCCTCGACCGCCTCCACGGATCGCGGCAAATGACGAGCCTGGTTGCGCTGCCGGAGCACGTGCTGCTGCCGCTGGCCAATCCACGGACCGCGGCTGACCTGGTCAAGATCGGGGCCGCGCTTCTGCGACCAGGTGGCACGCTGACGGCGCTCGGGATCGTGGAGGTACCCGAGGGAGTGCCCCTTTCCGAGGGCGCAACGAAGGCGCGCCAGGCCAGGCGACTGCTGCAGCGCGTGCTCGAGTTCGCGCCGGAGGGCGTGGAGCTGCGCACCGTCGTGCGTATCGGCCGTCGCGCGGCAGAGGGCATCATCGAGCTCGCCGCCGAGGAGGAGACGGACCTGATCATCTTCGGCTGGGGCGGCCGGCCGGGCACCAAGAGCGGATCGGAGGCCGTCTTCTCGCCCACGATCGATGAGGTGGTGCGCGACCCACCGTGCAACATCGCCGTCGTCAAGCAGCGTGGCATCCGTGACGTCAAGCGCATCCTGACCCCGGTCCGCGGCGGCCCGCACGCAGAGCTGGCCCTTGCCTACGCCTCTGCCCTGGGCAGCTACTTCGAGGCGAACGTGGACGTGATGCACGTCGTGCCGCCGGATATTGCTCCCCTGGTCCGCTCCCAGGCTGAGCGCGCCCTGGCCACTTTCGTGCGCGCAGCACGCCGGCGACCCGGCGCGGCCGCTGCTCGTGGATGGCCTGAACGTGGCCCAGGCGATCGTGCGCGAGGCGGACGACGCGCAGCTGGTGGTCATGGGCGCGGCGGCCATGGCAGCCAACTCGACCGCCGACGACAACGCGCTCTTCGGCGTTCTGCCGGAGAGCGTCGCCCAGCACGCGCGGCCCTCCGTCATCGTGGTCAAGACGCGCGAACCGATCAGCCGCCAGACGTTCGAGCGGCGCGCCGAGCAGGCCGAGACGCTCGAGGCGGCCGACCGCGCGGCCGAGCAGGGACGCAGCGCGGCAGTCCGCGTCGACCGCTGGTTCGCCGAGTCCAACTACCACCACGGTGAGTTCAGCGACATCGGGCGCCTCGTCGCGCTCAAGCAGCGCCAGGGCCTGACGATCAGCGCGATCCTGCCCACGCTCAATGAATCGGCCACGATCGGACCCATCGTGCGCAGCGCGCGGCGCGAGCTGATGGAGCGCTTCCCGCTGGTCGACGAGCTGCTCGTGATCGACTCCGAGTCGGACGACGACACCCGCTCGATCGCAGAGGCGGAGGGCGCCCGGGTCGTGCTCCACTCGGAAGTGCTGCCCCAGTACGGGTCGTACAAGGGCAAGGGCGAGGCGCTCTGGAAGAGCCTGTACGAGACGAGCGGCGACCTCGTCGCCTGGTCTGACACGGACATCAGCGACTGGCATCCGCGTTTCATCTACGGCACTTTGGGGCCGCTCCTGGCCGAGACGAGCATCGGCTACGTGAAGGCCTACTACCAGCGCCCCATCGTGGAGGGCGGGCTGCTCAAGGAGGGCGGCGGGGGGCGCGTCACGGAGCTCGTCGCGCGACCGCTGATCAACCTTTTCTTCCCCGAGCTCTCGGGCTACATCCAGCCCCTGTCGGGCGAGTACGCCGGGCGCCGCGAGCACCTCGAGCAGATCCCCTTCTTCACCGGCTACGCGGTGGAGATCGGCCACCTGATCGACCTCGCCGAGCGGCTCGACCTGCCCGGCCTGGGACAGGTCGACCTGGATGTCCGCATCCACCGCAACCAGGAGCTGGAGGGGCTGTCGCGGATGAGCTTCGTGATCCTCCAGGCGGTCATGAAGCGGCTCGAGGAGCGGCGCAGGGCGCGCCTGTTTGCCGAGCTGGGCTCGTCGTACAAGCTGCCGCGTTCGGGACCCAACCATCTGTCGCTGGAGGTGTTCGAGCTGGCCGACCAGGAACGGCCGCCCATGGTGCGCATCCCCGAGTACCTCGAGCGCCGGGCGCAGGTCGCCACGCCCGCCTGAGCCGCGGGAGGTCGATCCCATGCGCATCCTGGTTGCACCCGATTCGTTCAAGGGCTCGCTGACCCCGAGCCAGGTTGCCCGGGCACTGTCCGACGGCTGGCGGCGCGGCCGGCCAACAGATGAGATCAGCCTCATCCCGCTCGCTGACGGCGGCGAGGGCACGCTCGACGCGATCAAGGCAACCGGCGCCGAGTGGCTGGAGCTGCCGGTCCATGCGCGCGATCCACTGGGACGGCAGATACGCGCCACCTTCCTGAGGCGCGGCGACGAGGGCGTGATCGAGATGGCGGCCGCGTCCGGTCTTTCGCTCGTGGCGCCTGGCGAACGCGACGCCATGGCGGCGACGACGCTTGGGACCGGCCAGGTGCTCGCGGCGGCGATCGGTCTCGGCGTGCGCCGGATCGTGATCGGACTCGGCGGCAGTGCCACGACGGACGGCGGAGCCGGCCTGCTGACCGCCCTCGGCGCACGCTTCCTGGACGAGAAGGGGCGCGATGTGGGCGCGGGCGGCGGTGGCCTCGCCGGGCTGGCCCGGGTAGAGCTGGACGAGCTTGCCGAACTGCTCTCGGAAGTGGAACTCACGGTCGCCTCGGACGTGACCAACCCGCTCCTTGGACCGACCGGAGCGGCCGCGACCTACGGCCCGCAGAAGGGCGCCAACGCAGCGCAGGTAGCCGAACTGGACGCGACGCTCGCGCGCTACGCCGACCTCGTCGAAATGGAGATCGGCCGGGACGTGCGCAACGAGCCCGGCGCCGGTGCGGCGGGCGGCACCGGCTTCGCCCTGCTCGCGATCGCCGATCGCTTCTCGAAGTTCGCCGTGCGTCCAGGGGTAGACGTGGTGATGGAGCTGGCCGGATTTGACGAGGCGCTGACAGCAGCGGACATCGTGCTCACCGGCGAGGGCCGCATAGACGGCCAGACACGTTTCGGCAAGACGGCCTTCGGCGTGGCGCGCCGCGCGCGAGATGCGGGCGTGGCCTGCATCTGCTTCGGTGGCGGCGCGACGGTGGAGGGCATCGACGCCCTTCGCGATGTAGGCGCCGTGGTCGTGCCTGTGGTCGAGCAGCCCACCACGGTCGAAGAGGCGATGGCCGCCGGAAGCGCCCCGCTCGTCCGTGCGGCCGAGCGCGCCGCGCGCCTGACCGGACTGGTCGCCGCCCGCTGATGGCCATCGTCAAGAAGAGGAAGCGAGCCAGGCCGGACCCGGTCAAGGCCTGGACGCGGCGGCTGACTCGTTACCGCCCAGACCTCATGGAAGACACATTGGGCGCCCTGCGCCAGATGTACGGACCGCCCACGTGGCAGCGCGTGTATGACCCCACGAGCGAGCTGATCCTGACCATCCTGTCGGCCAACAGCGCCGACATCAACGCGGAGAAGGCGTTCGACCTTCTCTGCCGGCGCTGGCCGGCTACCGCTGGCGGAGAGCACCCTGTGGGCGGCTCGGGCTTCAGGTCGGGCTGGGGCGGCGTGGGCATCCAGGAAAGCGGCGCCGACTGGGCAGCCGTCGCAGATGCGCCGCTGGACGAGCTGATCGACGTCATCCGACCGGGCGGCCTGGCGCCCACGAAGGCGCCGCGCATCCAGGCCGTGCTGCGCAAGATCCTCGAAGAGCGCGGCGACTTCTCGCTGGAGTTCCTGGACAGCATGACGCCGCCAGAGGCGCTCGCGTGGCTGACGCAGATCCCGGGCATCGGCCGCAAGACCGCGTCCGTGGTGCTGCTCTTCTCGTTCGGCAAGCCGCTGATGCCGGTCGACCGGCACATCGAGCGTGTCGCGAAGCGGATCGGCCTGGTGCCGCCCAAGGCCACGGCCGAGCAGGCCCACGACTACCTCCAGGTCCAGCTCCTGCCCGACCAGGTGCACGAGGCGCACGTCAACCTGATCACCCACGGCCGTAAGACATGCCACGCGCAGCGTCCCGAATGCCTGCGCTGCGCAATCGCGCCGCGCTGCCGGTTCATCGACGCAAAGGCGCCCTGATCCGTCGCGCATGTCCGCCGGGGCCGATATGAGGTTGCAACTCATAGCGTGGCCGAGGCGATGGGGCCAGCGGTCCCAGGCTCCTAATCTTCGTGGCACATCACGAACACATCTCGTGCGAAGCGTCTGGTGACGGGACGCTACCGCATCGATAATGCACGACCCGGGCCCCCTCCCCGGGTCGTGCTTTTTTGTGCCCCGCGGCCAGCTAGCCGTCCCCGCGGCCAGTTAGCGGCCGGTTGCGAAGGCGATCACGGTCGCGGCGCCAAGAATCAGCAGCACGACGATGGCCAAGGCGGCCACACGCGGCTGGTACGAGCGCAGCTCGAAGGCGCTGGCGAGCAGGCCCAGGGCCGGTGTCGCGAGCAGCGCGATGACGCCCGCCGTGGCGACAACCACCGAAAACGCGACTGCGCCGCTGACGCTCAAGCCGAAGGCGATCACGAACAGTGCTGCAGCCACGAGCGACCCGCCGGTGAGGATGCGCGACGTGGCCGCCGCCGATGGTCGCTCATCAACCTGGCTCTCCTTCACAGCACGGCTCCCAGCGCGCGCAGCGTCATCTGAAGCGCCAGCACCGCGGCAACCAGGACGAACAGCACGGTCAGCGCCTGGTGTGGCACGCGGTGGGAGACTCGGGCACCCAGCCGCGCGCCGATCATCACGCCGACCACCACCGGCGCCGCGATCAGGGGTTGGATGTCCCCGCGGCTGAGGTAGAGCACCGCGCTGGCCGCGGCCGTTGGCGCGAGCATGTACGTGCTGGTGGTCGTGGCAACGCGGATGGGAATGCCCATCAGCACGTTCATGGTGGGCACGTTGACGATGCCGCCACCCACTCCGAGCAGCCCGGACAGTGCCCCGGCGCCCACGGAAACGGCCGCGCCGGAGCCCAGGTTTCGTACCCGGTAAGCGACCTCCTCGCCGGTCGTGGGCTCAACGTAGCTCCAGTCGAACTCCAGTCGCCCCGGCTCGTCAACCACCTCCGCCAGCTGGCTGCCGCGGCTCAGGAACATCTGCACCGCCACCAGGACGAGCACCGCCGCAAACACTCCGGCCAGCACCACATCGCTCAGCAGCCCGGCGATGTAGCCGCCCGCGATTCCGCCGAGTGCCGTGGCGACGAGGAGCGCGATGCCTATGCGCCGGTCCACCAGGCCTCGCCGCAGATACGAGGGCGCAGCCGTCGTGGACACCGCGAGGACCCCGAGCAGGCTGACTCCGATCGCCGTGTGCAGGTCAACGCCCAGGAACGTGGACAGGACCGGCACGAGCACCAGGCCGCCACCCACTCCGACCAGCGCGCCAAAGCTGCCCGCAAGCAGCGCGGCAAGGAAGACGAGCAGCTCGAGCGGGATCACGCAGGCCGATTATCCGCGCCGCTACGATCGCGCGGTGAAGGATGTGGCGCCAGAAGCTGAAACGCACCAGCCGCGCGGGCCGCTGGCCGGCCTGAAGGTGCTGGAGCTTTCGACCGTTCTCGCCGGCCCGTATTGCGCGATGGTCCTGGCCGACCTTGGCGCGGACGTGATCAAGGTCGAGCCTCTCGAAGGGGATGCCACGCGCAGCTACGGGCCGCCGTGGGTGGGGCCGGCACAGCCGGGAGGCGAGCGTGTCGCAGCGTACTTCCTGTCCGTCAACCGCAACAAGCGCAGCCTGCGCCTGGACCTGCGCCGGGAAGAGGCCCGCGCGGTCGTCAGGCAGCTGGTCGGTCGGTCGGACGTCCTGGTCGAGAACTTCCGACCGGGCGGCATGGAGAAGATCGGGCTTGCGGAGCAGTCGCTGCGAGAACTGAGCCCCAACCTGGTCCACCTCTCGATCACCGGTTACGGGCCGGACGGGCCGGACGCTGCCAAGCCTGGCTATGACTTCGTTGCCCAGGCCATTGGCGGCCTGATGTCCATCACCGGCTTCGGCGACGACGCCGGCGGCGAGCCGACCAAGGTCGGGGTGGCCATCACGGACATCGTCACCGGCCTGCTGGGCACGATCGGAGTCCTTGCCGCGCTGCGCTCAGGGGTTGGCCAGCGGATCGACGTCTCCCTCCTCGAGGCAACCCTGGCGACGCTCATCAACCAGGCCCAGAACGCGTTCGTCTCCGGGCAGGCACCCATCCGGCGTGGCAACGCCCATCCGAACATCGTCCCGTACGAGACATTCACCACGGCAGACGGACAGATCGCCATCGCAGTCGGCAGCGAGCGACAGTGGCCGCGCCTGTGTGCTGTGATCGGCCTGCCCGAGCTGGCCACGGATTCGAGGTTCACGGACAACGACTCGCGCGTGCGCAACCGTGACGAGCTGCGGCCGATCATCGCCGAGCAGCTCGCCACGGCCGACACGGAGCATTGGCGCCGCCGGCTGGACGAGGCGGGTGTGCCGTGCGGACCGGTCAACGACGTGCTCGCCGCTTTCGCGCAACCCCAGGCCGTGGCGCGCGGGATGAGGACGTCAGTGACTCATCCGGTGCTGGGCGAGCTGCCCCAGATCGGCGTGCCCTTCACCCTGTCCGCGACTCCGGCCTCGATCAGGACCGCGCCGCCGCTGCTGGGCGAGCACTCGCGCGAGATCCTTGCCGAGCTGGGCTACTCCGAGCAGGAGATCAGCCGACTCTTGGTATCCTGAGCGGCCGGCCGACATAGCTCAGCGGTAGAGCAGCTGTTTCGTAAACAGCAGGTCCTCGGTTCAAATCCGAGTGTCGGCTCCACTCTCCGCGCGAACAAACGCCCTTTCGCCGCTGCGTATCTCGTCCAGCCGGACGACGGTCGCCAGCACGGTCGCGACAACGAGCCACCAGAGGTAGCGGAAGTCGGATCCCGCGCTGATCAGCGCGTACGGCACGACGTAAGCAATGCCACTCACGGCGATCCACGCCGATCGTGACCTGCGCCGCCAGATGCCGGTGAGCATGAGCAGCGCCGCGGCCAGCAGGTAGATCCAGCCGCGGAAGAACAGTCCCTGCGTGGCGCGCAGGCCGCTCACCACGATGTCGTACAGCGCACTGCGCTCGAATACGAAGCCCTGGTCGTTGGCGGATATTCCCTCGTGGAATGGGTAGAAGACACCCGGCACGCCAAAGAGAGTGGCCAGCACGGCCAGCCTGTGCTCCGCATATGCCTGCGGGCTGCTGCCGACCGCCACAAACCATGTCCGCACGAGCTCCAGCACATCCTCACCATCCAGGGTGACCATCCGGTCCGCGTAGTTTTCGTGGAAGAAGATCAAATTCAGGTTCTGGGGGCTGTACAGCGGACGAAGCACATCCATAGTCAGCGGCGGCTCGCCACTGAGGACGTACTGAGGGAACCTCAGCACACCGGTCCGGACGGCCACTCCGGCCAGGTCATGAATGAGCGACGCCTGCAGCGTGGCCGTGCCGCGCCATGCGCGCGTGGTGGTCACGCCTGAATTGATCACCGTCAGTTGGACCACCAGCATCGTCAGGACGAGGCCGCCGGATGTGATCGCCACGCGCGCGCGCGACGTCAACCCGCGCAGGCGGAAGAGCTCGTGGACCGCCCAGACCACCAGCGGCACCACCGCCGGGATGGCGTTGTAGCGCATGGCGAAGGCATAGAACAGCGGCAGCAGGGCCGCTGTCAGCAGCCAGGCGGAGCCTCTGCGGCGGCCGAACAGGATCAGGCCCACGGCCAGCGCCAGGGCTGCGCCCATGCCGACATCCTTCCAGATCACGCCCAGCAGGCCGAACACGGCAGGGAACAGTCCAATAGCCAGCACCAGTCCAGCGCTGACCCACGGGCCAAAGCGGAGTGAGAGGACGGCCAGCGCCACGCCGCCCCAGAACAGCAGCTGGTGCCAGACCAGCATGCCGAACTGTCCGGGGAGGACGTTCAGGAGCAGCGACCAGGTGTACGCCATCAACGGTGGGTGCCAGTCGCCGTAGATGCCTGTCGCGGCCTGCCGGTATTGGGCGAGCGAATCAGCGGACATGACGCCCGGCTGGTAGACGACGATGACGGTGAGCGCCCCGAACACGGCCGCCATGGCCACCGCGAAGGGACGCGGCGCCCCTCGAGTCGCCGTCATGAAGACACGCCGGTCCCTGCCCTCGCCTATGCCGCCGCCCTCCAGCGATTTCCGTGGCATGGTAGGCGCGCCGATGACCGATCGGTTGCTTCGCGAACCGCTGCGCTCTTGACCGAATCCTCTCAGGCTCGGATCAACGTCGCTGCGACAATCTCACGTGCTTGACGCCTGAGCTCTGGCGCGGCGCCATCGTCCCCCGCGGCTTCGAGCGCGTCGAGCGCGTCGTAGTAGTGCATCCAGCCCAAGCGCTCGTTTGCGAGGATGCGTTTGAACGCGTCTCGATCCTCAGTGAACGAGATGGCCTGGGCAATCCGCTCGGCCCCGTTTTCGGCCAGATCGCGCCCCAGCCGTGGGTCGCCGCGCTGGAACGCGCCAACGATGCGCAGCGCCAGGCGCAGCAGTACCACCGTCACCGGCAGGCGCGATATGAAACATCCGGTGAACGGATCGAGCAACGCCTTGACTCGCTCGCGATCCAGCGTTTCGGCGTAGGCCGAGAACAACAGAATTCGCACGTCGTCACCGATCAGCTTGCCCACGCGCGCGGCAGCGATCGCCTCGCCCGCGAAGGCCTCCTTGTCGTGGCGCATGATCAGCCCCGCGGCGTGCAGGTAGGCGAGCCGTGAGCCTGGCGCGACCAGGCCATCGCCCAGCACCGACATGAGATACGCCTGGTCCTCTGCCCGGCCTACGAAGGTTGGAGTGAATGGACGGTGGCGGCGCAGAGAGTCCACCAGGATCCCGTTAGTGCCGCCCGTGACGTGGACTCGCTCGAGGCACGTTCGGCGCCCGTCGCGCGCGGCCGAGTCGTAGCGCTCCATCATCTCGGCCCGCGTGGATAGCGCCTGGGGCAGTCGGCTGAAGAACGCGTACTCGTCGAGCGCTCCTGGGCCGGACGGGAAATCGACGTCCGGGGTGAACAGCCCGCGTCCGATGTCGCGCTCGTTGACCAGTGCGCCGGCGATCATGCCCAGCTCCACCTCGCTACCGCTCGAGTCAAGACCGGTCGCGCCCCACAAAGGAGTGGCAAGGTGCTCGAGGGCGGTCGCTCCCGTTTGGGCGACCAGCACATCCTGCGCGAAAACCTGGTCAAGGTCGATCTTGAAGGTTGCCCGCACGCCGGGGTCAATCAGCACGTGCCAGAAGGCAGCGACGGCCTTCAGGAAGCTGTAGTGGCGTCCGTACTCACCGTCGGTGCCAAAGACGCGGGACATCAGGGCCTCGGCATCAGCGCCCGCCACCGGAGCGAGGACCTCCCGTACGAGGCGGCTCGTGTCGCGTTCGGTGAAGACGTGAACCTGAAGGTTGCGCATGCCTTGCGACCGTCTCAGCTCCTCACGAACGTACTCGTGCGCCACTTGCTGCAACCGCGCGTGGGTCACGGAGACGGACAGCAAAACGGTCATCCTGCCGACGCTCGGATCGCGACTGCGCTCGAACTCCATCGCCCGGTCCAGTCCGCGCAAGCCATAGAGAAGCTCGTTCCGATCAGGCTCGACACCGATCTGGATGGGGTGGTCGTACCAGTGCTCCTGCGGCTCTGCGGCCGCCAGACGGATCTGGCGCCGCAGCTTCTCGGGGTAGGGCAACGCATCGATGTCGGTCGAAGCGGAGGGAACGGTCAGCAGAACATTGGACGTGAACAGGATCTCGCGCGCCGGGTCGGTGATCGGCCGCGGGTTGGGCCGGGTGATCGAGACCGTCCGTCTCGCGCGCAGCTCGGCGATGCGCTCTTCCTCGTGACCGAGGATCCCGACACCTTCAGGAAACAGCACCGACCAGAGCGCCTCCGCCGGCCCCAGGCGGACCCCTGCCTCCTCGCCGGCGTCCGCGGATGACGACCGACGATCTGCGACACCACGTTCGTCGAACTCGCGTCCGATCCACGTGAGGCCATTGCGGTAGAACTCGACAAGCTCGGCGCTCACGGAGCGCGGCGGCTGTTCGAGCACCGACCTCGCGCGGGCGGAGGCAGGGTGGGACGGTCCCGCAAGCCCGATCAGGAAGGCCGCGTTGAGGGCGCAGACGGCGCTCTCGATAGACTCGTCACGCGGCTCCAGCCACTCCTCCAGGCTCAAAGCCGGTACCTGGCCATCGTCGGCGGGCGCTCTGAGCAGATCGCGCACGACTGCGTGGAGCAAGGTGTTCGTCATGCAAGACCAGTTTCGCTGACGCCGCTGCGCAACGACAGGAGAGGCCGATCCTAAAGAAACAGTGGTTAGCCATGCCGGCGATGTGCGCGGCGGTGGTCATCCTTCTGGCCGGATGCGCAGCGACACCGATTTCCGTGGCATGGTAGGCGCCGATGACCGTCCAAATCGCGCTCGCAACCTGCGCCACGCTGCCCGGCCTGGACGAGGACGACCAGCTGTTGGTCGGGCCGCTGAAACGGCTCGGCGCACAGGGCGTCGCAGCCGTGTGGGACGACCCGTCCGTGGACTGGGAGACATTCGACGCGGTCGTGATCCGCAACACCTGGGACTACACGTCCCGTCGCGATGCGTTCGTCGCCTGGGCGCACTCCGTCCCGCGACTGGCCAATCCGGCCGACATCGTCGAATGGAACACGGACAAGCGCTACCTGGCTGACCTGGCCAGTGCGGGCCTGCCGGTCGTGCCCACAACGTGGCTTTCAGAGCCCCCGATAGACCTGCCCGGCGAAGGAATGCACGTCCTCAAGCCGGCTGTTGGCGCCGGCTCCGTCGACGCCAAGCGGTTCTCGATGCACGATGAGCACGAGTCGCTTCTGGCGCGCGATCACGCCCAGCGGCTGCTGGATGCCGGGCACACGGTGATGGTCCAGCCATATCAGCACGCCATTGACGAGCGCGGAGAGACGGGCGTGATCTTCGTCGGCGGGAAGTTCAGCCACGCGATCCGCAAGGCGCCCATTCTCGCCCACGATCCGCGCTACGAGGAAGGTGGCCTGTACGCTGCGGAGAGGATCACGTCACGCGAGCCCAGCGCCGCCGAGCTGGACCTGGCCACGGCCGCTCTGGCCGCCGTGCCCGGTGGGCCGGAGCGTCTGCTCTACGCGCGCGTCGACATCGTTTCGGACGGCGCCGGTAAGCCAATGCTGATGGAGCTCGAGCTGACCGAGCCATCGCTCTTCATGCGCACCACGCCAGGCTCCGAGCGGACTTTCGCAAGGGCGATCATGGCCACCCTGGGGGCGTTGCGTTCTGGCAACACATAGGCCATCCGGCTTCTGACCCGGCGGTACTTTCGGATAGCCTTCGGCCAAGGCGTGCAGCGCCGTTTTCAGAGGGAGGCTACATAAGATGCGGTCCACCAGGATCACCATGGTCGGCGCGGTTGCGCTGGCCGTTCTGCTGTTCGCACCTGCGGTGCTGGCAGCCTCGACCACTGTCGTGGTCACGCCAGCAGACATTGGTAGCGATTGGCACCCGGCGGATACCCGCGCGCCAGGTACGGGCACGTTCGAGAATGGCCCGGCGACGCCGCCGTACGGCACGGGCAGCTTCGAGTTGAACACCATGACCGGCAATGCAGACAAGGTCCAGCTGCTCACTGACCTCTATGACGGCACGCTGCTCTCAGCTGTGCAGGGAATCGGCTATTCAACCTACCGTGATCCGGCTTCGACCGGCTTCATCGCCGGCGTGAGCGGGCTCAACCTGCGCGTTGACATCACCAACGACGGGCAGCCCGACGTCTACATGGTCTACGAGCCATACCAGGACCAGGGCAACGCGGCCGTGCTGACCGGCGTCTGGCAGAACTGGGATGCCTATAACGGCGGCGCAGCCAAGTGGTGGATCAACACCGGTGCGGGTGGCTGCGGCCAGAACACGCCGTGCACCTGGAGCACCATCGTGAGCCTGTTCCCGACGGCGGCCATCCAGGAAGGCGTCAACTGCGGACCGGGCGGCGTGATCGTCCCGTGCCCGGGCTCGTTCGGCCTTAACCAGGGCTCGTTCAATGCAGGCACCCTGTCCAACGCTGACGGGCTGTACATCACGCTGGGCGGCAACACGACTGTGTACGACTTCGAGCTGGCGCCCCCGCCGCCACCCCAGCCGTCCAGCAAGGACGACTGCAAGAAGGGCGGCTGGCAGAACCTGGCCCGAGCGGACGCTTCGCCCTTCAAGAACCAGGGCGACTGCATCCAGTACGTCAACACGGGCAAGTAACCGCGGGGGCAAAAGAAAGAGGCCGGGCGCGCGCCCCAGCGCATCAAGCCCGGCCTCAGCAGGAGAGCGGTCTCTCCTGACCGTTTACGCGGAGGAGAGGGGACTCCGCGCGCAACGTCTGGGACGCACGGTAAGTCTGGAATGTTCCGCGGACTATCCGCCGATTCACTGATTCGCCTACTGGGTGGTGCCTCGGTACCACGTAAGGGTCGATCAGTTGATCGCGGAGAGCTCCCACAGGTCGCGCAGGTTGCCCAATTCGTTGCGGCCGCCGAACAGTAGTGAGCGGCTGCGGCCATCGTCGTTGACCAGGGTCGCGCCCGACCTCGCCGGTGGCGGATCACCGGCGTCGACCGGCTCCATCGTCAGCCCGTCATCCGAGATTCGCCAGCTGTCGGACAGGAAGCCTCGGTCGACCGAGCCGCCGGCGACGACGAGCGCATCGGCTTCGCCGGCGCTCAAGGCGTACAGCTGCCGCGCCGCGGCCGCGGGATCCGGACCGCGCTCCCAGGCTCCGGTGGCGGGATCGAGCGCCCAGATGTCACCCAGCGCGGGGGTGCCCGTCGTCTGGCCGCCGTACAGGATCAGCCGCCCCGTGGCCGACCAGTAGCAGTCGTGTAGGCAGCGCTCCACTGGCCCGGAGCCGGAAGGAGTGGCATCCGTCCATGCGCCGCTCGCAAAGTCATAGGTCCGCGTGTCGGCAAAGCGGCCGCTGTCGTCCGTGAAGCCGTGGCTGATGTAGAGCAGCCCGTCCGTGCCCAGCGCGGCGCACGAGCCATAGCGCGCCTGGGGCACGTCGCCCAGCGAGGGAAGCTGCTGCCAGGCGTTGGCACTGGGTTGGTAGCGCCAGATGTCGTCAAAGAAGCCGGTGTCGCTCTGGCCGCTCCAGACGACCAGGCCGACGTCCGGCACCCAGGTGGCCGTGTGTCCCCAGCGGGGATCCGGACCCGGCCCGCTCGGGGTAAGGATCGACCACGCGTCACTGGGCAGGTCGAAGGCCCACAGCTCGCCTGAGGCGCCATCATCCGTGCGCCCCCCGAACAGGTAGGCCGTGCCGGCATCGTCCGCAGTCGTCCAGGTGTGATCCTCACGCGCGCTGGGTCCCGGTGCCACGTCGGAGCGTTCTCGCCACGCGAGCGCTCCGGCCGGCGTCTGGCCGGGCGTGGCGCTCGATCCGGGCGGCGTTTCGGTCGGGCTGGCAGGCGGTGAGGCGGGGGTGGACGTTGCCGTGCCGCCCGGGGTCGGGCTGGCAGCAGCGCTTGTCGTCGGGGCTGTCGAGGCGCTGGGTACGCCGGACTGACTCGGCTGAGCGGTTGGGCCACCTGCGGTGCAGGCGGCGATGATCAGCGCGAGAAGTGCGACGAGCGAGCCCCGGCCAATGGCTAGGACTCGGATTCCTCCCCGCTCGTCTGATCGGCGGCCGCGGACTCCGTGGAGCTGTCGCCGCCCTCGGCGGTCCCAGCCTCGCCCGCTTCGCCCTCGCCCTCGACTGCCTCGCCGGCGACCGGCTCTTCCTCGACTCGAGGCGCCTGCACTCGCGCAACCGGCTCGGTCGGATCAGTGACCAGTGTCACGCCGTCTGGGACGCGGAGATCGGAGACGTGCAGCACCGCATCGAAGTCCTCGAGCGGCGTGATGTCGAGCTCAATTCCGGAGGGCAGGTCGTCCGGCTTGGCGCGCACCACGACGGAATCGCGCAAGTGGAGCAGGACGCCTCCCAGGCGCTCGATCGCGGAGGACTCGCCGACCATCACGATCGACACGTCAACGGTGCGCTCTTCCTCGAGATTGACCACGAGCAGGTCGATGTGCAGCGGACGGCGCGTGACGGGATGCTCCTGGATTGCCTGCAGCAGGACCGGCTGCGGCTTGCCGTTGCCCTCCACCTTGAGGTCCAGCACGGCGTGCCGTCCGGTGTGGCGCTGAAGCGTCTCGAACTCGTGCGCATCGAGCTCGATCATCTGCGAATCCTGGCCCCGTCCGTAGACGACGCCGGGCAGCATGCCGGACTTGCGCAGCTTGGTGTTCTCCTTGCCCCGGGCGGCGCGTGGCCGGGCGGAGAGTGTTGGTCTGCTCATTGAGCGTGTGATTGTACGATCTCGAACGTGTCAGCCTCGATTCTGATTGTCGAAGACGAATATGCCGTCGCGCGCGGCATCGAATATGCCCTGCAACAGGAGGGCTACGAGGTCACCGTCGCGCGCAACGGTGAGGAAGGGCTGGAGATCGCGACGCACGATGCGCCGGACCTCGTCATCCTCGACGTGCGGCTGCCGGGCATGGACGGCTACGAGATGCTGCGCCGCCTGCGCAGCTCGGGCAGCAAGGCGCCAGTGCTGTTCCTGACCGCGCGCGACGAGGAGATGGACAAGGTCATCGGCCTCGAATTGGGCGCGGACGACTACCTGACCAAGCCGTTCGGCCTGCGCGAGCTGATGAGCCGCATCAAGTCGTTGCTGCGTCGCGCATATGGCGATCTTGCCGATGCCGCCGGCGGCCGGGTGATCCGCCACCGCGATCTGCTGATCGATCTTGAACGCCGGCGCGTGCAGCGCGGCGACCGGCGCCTGTCGCTGACCGCCACCGAGTTCGAGATCCTGCGCCACCTCGCCTCCAAGCCGGGCCGCGTCTTCACGCGGCGCGAGCTGCTCGAGCTCGTGCGCGACTACGAGGCGCTCGACCAGGACGAGAAGACGATCAACGTCCACGTCAGCCACCTGCGCGAGAAGCTGGAGGACGACCCGTCCGACCCGGCATTCATCCTGACCATCCGCGGAGCGGGCTACGCCTTCGCCGAGCGCTGATCCCACAGCGCCGGGCACCTGGACGGTCGAGCCACCGTCCAGAAGCGTGATGCAACGCTTCGTTCCGCGCTTCCTGACCGGCCTGCGCGCCCGGCTGGTGATCGGGTTCCTGGTCGTGGTCACGATCGCGCTGGTGCTCGTGCTGGCCACGCTGCCGCGCCTGCTGGACGGCTTCTTCGAACAACAGACGCGCGAGGACCTGAGCCGTCGCGCGAGCGTGGCCAGCCTGCTCGTGACGACCGAGCTGCTGCGCTATCAAACAGGCGGCGGCGGAGCGCCGCGCCCCATCCTCCAGCCGACCGAGCCGCTCACCGTGGCTGACGGCGTCCGGACAGCGCTGGGCGGTTCCGAGGGCGGCTTCCTGCGCCAGCTGGCCATCCTTGTCGAGGCCAACGTCACGGTCACCATCGCCCCCAGCCCGGACGAGCCGGACATCATCGTCATGGAGCAATCGGCGGCTGTCAGCGACGAGTTCCGCCAGGCGGGACAGCAGCGCGAGCCCATCTCGCAGGCCGGTGACCCGTACCGGCTGCCCGACTTCTTCTGGACGCAGGCCGGCGCGGGCGCGCCGGAGCGGCTGGTCGTGGTCACGCTGTCCGACCCGTTCACCTTCCGTGCCCAGAGCCTGGCTTCCATCGTCCAGGTCATGACCGTCGCCGCGCTCATCGCGCTGGTCGTGGCGGTGATCGCATCGGTCTTCATCGCCGACCGGCTGTCGAACCCCATCCGCCGCCTGACGGGCGCGGCGCGGCAGCTGTCCGAGGGCGACCTGGACACGCGCGTCCGGCCGCCCAGCAACTCGCGCGAGATGTTCGAGCTGACCAACGCGTTCAATGCGATGGCCGAGCGCGTCCAGGAATCGATCGAGTTCATTCGCCGCGACCGCGATCGAAGCCGCGACTTCCTGGCCGACGTGTCGCACGAGCTGCGCACGCCGATCGCCGCGCTGCGCACGTTCAACGAGCTGCTGACGGACGGCACCGTGCCCGACGAGGCGACGCGCGAGGAGTTCCTCGAGCAGAGCCGGCAGCAGATCGAGCGACTCGACTGGCTGGCCACCAACCTGCTCGAGCTGTCCAAGCTCGATTCCGGCCTGGTGCTGCTGGACCTGCGCCCGGACGACCTGCGCGCGGTCGTCGAAAACGCCATCCAGCAGGCGGAGCCGAGTGCCCGGCGCAAGGGCGTCACGCTTGCCGCCAGCATGCCCGACGAGCCGGTCCGCCAGCGCCACGACCCGCAGCGCCTGGGCCAGGTGCTGACCAACCTGATCGCCAACGCGATCAAGTTCACGCCGGGCGGCGGCGAGGTGGAAGTTGCGCTCGAGCAGACCGCGAGCGGCGCCGAGCTGCGCGTGGCGGACACGGGCGTGGGCATCAACCCGTCCGAGCTGCCCTACGTATTCGATCGCTTCTACCGCGGCGCCCAGGCCAGTGAATCGCGCGCCGCCGGGTCCGGGCTGGGGCTGTCCATCGTGCGTTCGATAGTTGAGATGCACAATGGACGGGTTGCCATTACGAGCACGCCGGACAAGGGGACGCACGTTTCGGTCGCTTTGCCGCGCGACATATCCGTTTCTTCACCCGCCCCTGCCCGTGCCTGAACGAGACGCGTGCCACGCTACGCGTCGCTAGAGAGAGACCGTGACCGAGCCGTACAACAACGCGCCACGCGAAAAAGCGCCACGCGAGGACGCGCCACACGCAGACGCCCCCGAGGCGCAGCCGACCAGCTACTCGCCGCCCGTCGAGCCACGTAACACGTGGGCGGCTGCGCAGGGCTGGCCGCAGCAGACGCCGCCGCACTGGTTCGAGCCGCTGCCGGCGGCCAACCCTGTGCGCCGGCGCAGGCGCCGGCCGGGTACGCAGCTGGCGCTGCTGTTCGCCGTGGCGCTGATCGCGAGCGCGCTCGGCTCGGGCGCGACGTACATGGCCCTCTCGTCCGGCAACCAGCTCCGACCTGGCGGCGTTGGCGCCCTGCCGTCGCCCACCTTTTTCGTGGCACCTTCGCCCAGCGCCGCCGCGGCGAGCCCCGGCCAGGGCATTACCAGCGCCGTGGAGCGCGTCAGTCCGGCCGTGGTCACGATCACGGTCCGTGCGGGAGAGGCGACGGATCCCTTCTCATTGCCGGAGACAGGCGTCGGCTCAGGAGTCATCTACGACGCCGCCGGCTGGGTGCTGACCAACCGTCACGTGGTGGAGGACGCTACCCAGGTCACCGTGCAGCTCAACGACCGCAGCGCGCTGACCGGGACCGTCTACGGGGTGGACACGCTGACCGACCTCGCCATCGTCAAGCTGGACGCGGCTGACCTGCCCTTCGCGCCGATCGGCGATTCGTCCCAGGTCCGGCCGGGCCAGACCGCGATCGTGATCGGCAGCCCGCTGGGGACGTTCACCAACAGCGTCACCTCGGGCATCATCTCCGCGCTCGGGCGCGAGATCACCGTGACGGACCCGGTGACCAATGAGCGGCGGCGGCTGCGCAACCTGATCCAGACCGACGCGGCGATCAACCAGGGCAACTCGGGCGGGCCGCTGCTGGACGAGTCGGGCAACGTGATCGGCATCAGCACGGCACTCTCGCAGGGCGCGCAGGGCATCTTCTTCGCCATTCCGATCAACATCGCCAAGCCGATCATGAGCCAGGCAATTGCCGGCGAACCGCTCACCCGGCCGTGGATCGGCATCGTCTACCTGGCGGTGGACCGCAACGTCGCCGAGGCCAACGAGCTGCCCATCGACTACGGCGCGTGGATCGCTCCCGAGACGGGCTCCGGCGATCCGCCGATCGTGCCCGACAGCCCCGCGGCGGATGCCGGGCTACTGCCGGGCGACATCGTCACGGCCATCGACGCGCACCGCATAGATGCCGCACAGGGCCTTGATGACGTGCTCAGCCTGTACGGCCCGGGCGACGAGCTGACCCTTGCCGTGCTCCGCGACGGAGTCATGATCGACGTGCCCGTCACGCTGGGCACGAGGCCCGCCGGGCTCGACTGACGAGCCTCCCTCGTCCCGGGCGACCCAACCGCCGCTAGCTCCTGGCGCGCTCCACGCTCACGCCGGCGTGCTCCAGCACGCCCTCGATCGGCACGCCCGGCTTGCGCACGCGGACGATGACCGAGGTGACCCGGTCGAACGCAGCCAGGATGTCCGCGGCGACGGCCTCGGCAATGCCTTCCAGCAGCCGGTAGCTGCGCTGCTCGACCTGCGCGCGGCAGATCTCGAACACCGCGCCGTAGTCCACGGTCAGGGTCAGGTCGTCGTGCGTGCCGGCCTCGCGCAGGTCGAGTGACAGCTCCACGTCAAGGTGGATGACCTGCTCCTCGGCGCGTTCCTCGTCGCTCACGCCGTGGCGGCCGTAGAACTCCATCTCGTGCAGGTAGATGTGATCGGTCATGTGGTTGCCTCCGCTTGCCCGCCATCTGCTCCGCGCACGATCGCGTCGGCCATGCGCGCGGCGCGGACGTTTGGCCGGACGTCGTGGACGCGCACGATATCCGCGCCGGCCCGGGCAGCGAGCGCGGTCGTGGCGAGCGTCCCTTCCAGGCGCTCGTCGGCGGGCAGGTCGAGCACCTTGCCGATGGTCGACTTGCGGCTCGTGCCCAGCAGGACGGGCCGGCCCAGCGCGGCGAGCAGGTGCAGATCGCGCAGGATGGCCAGGTTCTGCTGTGCCGTCTTGCCGAAGCCGATGCCCGGATCCACGATCAGGCTCGTCCATGGCACGCCGGCGGCCAGCGCTCGATCGATGGCGCGCGCAAGATCCGCGATCACCTCGGCGACGACGCTCACGTAGCGCGCCTCAACGCGGTTGTGCATCACCACGATGGGCACGCCGTGCTGCGCGGCCAGGCGGAAGCGATCGTCGCTGTCGCCCACGCCCCAGACGTCATTGACGAGATCCGCCCCGGCGTCGAGCGCCGCGCCGGCCACCTCCACCTGTGTCGTGTCGACGCTGATGGGCACATCCGGCAGTGCCGCGCGAAGGGCGGCGATGACGGGCACCACGCGATCCGCCTCCGCCCGGGCCGAGATCGGATCGTGGCCCGGGCGTGTCGACTGGCCGCCGACGTCGAGCAGGTCGGCGCCCTCTTCGACCATCTGCCGCGCACGCCCCAACGCGGCGCTGACCGGGTCCGCCTCCTGCATCAGCCCATCACCGCTGAACGAATCGGGCGTGACGTTGAGGATGCCCATGACGAAGGTCCGCTGGCCCCAGGTGAAGAGTCGGCGACCGATCATGAGCGGCTCCGGCGGCCTGCGCGCGACGCCCGAGCCGGCATCAGCGGGCAGGCGGACCGAGGGAGTTGCGTCCATGTCCGGAGTTTGGACCTCTAGTCGGCTTCCAGGCCCAGCAGTCGGGCGCGGATGTGGCCGACAAGGTACAGCGACCCGCACACGACCACGATCGCGCCGCTCTGCGCAGCGTTCTCCATTGCGCGCTGCAGGCCAGCGTCGGGATCCGTGACGGGCGTCGAGCCGGGCCACAGCGCCGCAAGATCAGCGGCGGGCATGGCGCGCGGCGTGTCCGGCACGTCCGTGGTGAGTACCTTCGCGCCGCGCAGCACGGACGACTCCCTGAGCGCGTCCACGACGCCCTGGACGTCCTTGTCGCGCACCACGCCCAGGAGGAGGCTGACTCCAGCCGCCGGCAGCTGCGGCACCAGCTCGTCGAGCGCTGCTGCGAGTGCGGCGGCCCCATGTGGGTTGTGTGCACCGTCGAGAAGCACGGCGGGACGGCCGTCGGCTGCGGGCAGCAGCTCGAGGCGGCCGGGCCAGCGCGCGCCGGCGAACGCCTCTCTGCGCTGCGTCTCGCCGACAGTGGCAATTCCGGCATCCTCGAGCGCGTCCAGCACGTGCCAGGCGAGCGCCGCGTTCGCCGCCTGGTGGCGGCCCAGGAGGCCGACTGACAGCTCCATCCCGTCGGGGCCGCGCAGCGTCACGCCGCGCTGGTCATGCCCGCTGACGGGCCACGGCTGGACCACCTGGAGTGGCACGGCCACCCGAGCCGCTCGACGCCTGATCACGCCCAGTGCCGGCGGCTGGGCCATGGTCAGTGCCAGCGAGTCGCCGCGCTTGATGATCTGCGCCTTTTCCCGGGCGATGTGCACGAGCGTGGGTCCCAGGTGCTCGGTGTGATCGAGCGCCACGTTGGTTATGGCGGACACTCCGCCCTGCCAGACGTTTGTTGCGTCCAGCCGTCCGCCAAGCCCCACCTCGACCACCGCGACCTCCACGCCGGCGCGCCGGAACCACATGAAAGCCGCGGCGGTGAGCACCTCGAACTCGGTCGGCGGCCCGTGCCGGCGCGCGACCAGGTCGGCCTGATCGAGCACTTCACTGACGAGGAGCGCGAAGTCGTCGCGCGCAATGGGTTCGCCGTTGACGGTCAGCCGCTCGCGGTAGGTGGTCAGGTGCGGCTTCGGTGTCTGGCCCACGCGATAACCGGCTGCGATCAGGGCACCGGAGACAAGAGCCTGCGTGCTGCCCTTCCCGTTCGTCCCGCCGATCAGCACGCCGGGTAGGCCCAGATGCGGATCGCCAAGAAGGCTCAGCAGCGCCCGGGTACGACCCAGGCCCAGACGGACTCCGAACCGGCCCCGGGACTGGAGGCGGGCCAGGACGGCGCGATAGCTGGCGCCGGACACGTCACCGGACACGTCAGATGTCGAGGTCATCCTCGTAGAACACGCACTGGTTGAAGCGCGGCGAGAGGCAGATATCGGAGACGTAGCTCTGCTCCAGGTGAACGCCACCGCGCAGCTGGCAACGTGCCACGTTGACCTCCTGGCGCATGAGCGCCTTGAGCAGGTGCGGCGCGTTGATGGGAATCGGGCCGCGCGGGCCGGTCATGTAGAAGTGCGGGCAGACGTTGCGGCGCAGGTTGGGCAGGCCGAACGGGATCCGCGGGACACCGCTCGCGTCGGTCGGCGACGGCGCCGGGCGGCGCATCAGCAGGTTGGATGAAACGCGGCTGATTGGGCCACGCGGCGGAGCGGGCGGCGCGGGCCTGCCCTGGACGACTGCTCTTGCGAGCGTAGCCAGCGGCTTGCGCGTGTAGTCCACTCAACCTCCCCTAACGGCACGCCACGCGCGCCGGGCCGTTCTAGCGTACACGGCGCGGCAGTGCGCGCGCCGGGCGCACGGACCGTCGATTCGGGTGCCAGAATCGAGCCACATGCCGGGACCGTCCAGACGCTCAGCGCCGGGACACGGTTCGGGCGACAGGCGCGCCGGTGCCCAGCGCGCGCGCCAGAACCGTGCCGCTCGCCCGCGCCACCTTGCGCGCCGGGTCAGTTGGTCGCGCCGCGTGGGCATTGCCGGCGCTCTGCTGATCCTGGTCGGCGGCTCGATCGCCCTCGCCGGGGAAGCGATCAACGCCATCCCGGCTGCGCGCGCCCTTGTCCCTGTGCCGCCCGCTCCCGCACTCATCGCCAGGTCGGATGACCTGACACGCGCCGCGGAGGTTGAGCTGCGCCTGTTCCGCCCGGCCGGACTGCGCGCCGACCAGCGCTATGTGGTGCGCATCTATTCCGGCGCCGAGCTGCTCCGCGAGCGCGACCTCCCCGCGGCGGACTCGTTCGCGATGGAGCGCGTGCCGCTCGGCCAGGGGGTGAACGCGCTTGCTGCCACGATCGCCGGGGCAGGCGGAGAGAGCCCGCGCTCGCCGTCGATCACCATCGTGCGCGACGACATGGCACCGGTGATCGAGATCACTGCCCCCGATCCGGGCGCTGTTTACAGCGCCGAAGTCGTCCTCGCCGGCCGGACCGAGCCAGGTGCCAGCCTGGATCTGACCCAGGAGCCCAGCGGACGATCGCTGGACGCAGCGGTCGACGCGGACGGACGGTTCAGGGCGCCAGTTGAGCTGTCGCTGGGCGACAACGCCTTCGCGCTGCACAGCGTTGACCCGGCCGGCAACTCGTCGCGCAAGCGGGTCGTCATCGTTCGTGCCCAGAGCACGGCCACGGTCGTCCTGACCGTCAGCGATCAGACGCTGACACCGGCCCAGCTGCCCACGCGCGTCACGCTGCGCGCCGTGGTGCGCGACCAGGCGGGGCGGCTCATTGACGGCGCCAACGTGACCTTTGGCCTCTCCCCGCCGAACCAGACGACGCGCACGTTCCAGGTGGTGGCTGAGGAAGGCGTCGCGGCGTGGCCGGGCATCGACATCGAGGCCGTGCCAAGCACGCGCGGAATCTGGCTGGCCACGGTCCTGGTGACGCTCGACTCGGGCGTGGAGCTGCGCGACGACGAGTCGTTCAGGGTCGAGTGAAGAGCCCCTCACCGGCGGCGACGGGAGTGCCCGACCAGCACGGCCGCTGCTCGTCACCCTGCAACGGTGACCTGGTGCGGTCCAGCGCGCAGTAGCCAACGCCGCCCACGACGGAGCGACGGAAGTTGACGCAGGTGCCGCAGCTCGTGGCGGAGCGCCGGCACAGGAAGCACGAAGACGATTCGCCCTGGACGGTTCGGCATTGCGGGCAGCGCCACGTCGCCACGAACGCCAGTCTAGGCGCTGTCAGCAGGCCTCGGAGGGCGGTTTGGCGAACAGGTGGACGACCGAGCCGGGCGCGACGAGCGCACCGGCTTCAGGGAACTGGAGACACACGATCCAGTCGGCCGCTGCCTCCGGCGGCCAGACCACGCCGGGCGTGAAGCCGTCCACGGCGAGCTGCTGCTGCGCCTGGGTCAGGTCGGCCAGGAAGCCAAACGTGTAATTGCCCACAGGAACCGGGACGGGCGTCGGCTCGGCCGTGGGCGGTGGCGGAGTGGGCTGTGGGCTGGGCGTCGGCGGCATGGTCGGCACCGGTGTGGCCGTGCCTGTCGGCGGAATCGTGGGCGGCAGCGTGCCCGTGGGTGGCTCAGTCACCGGCAAGGTGGGAGTTGGGACCGGCGTCGGCGACGGGCTGGGCGGCGGGCCGAGCGATACGACGTAGTCAACCGCAGTGCCGCGCGCAACCTGCACCCCCTCGCGCGGGTTGGTGCGCACGATCAAGCCGGCCGGCACTTCAGGGTCGAACGTCTCCGAGCGCGTGCCCGGCGAGAGGTTGCTCTGGGCGAGCAGGGCGAAGAGCTCCACCTCGCTGCGCAGCCGAACCTGGGGCACCGGGATGATCTGGCGCTGGGTGGCGACGGTGACCGTGACTCGTGAGCCGGTTGCGATGCTCCCGCCGGCCGGCGGATCCTGGGCAATCACGGTGTTCTCTGGAGCCTCGTCGCTCGCTTCGTAGCCGCCAACGCTGAGAACGAGGCCGCGCTCGGTCGCGATGCGCTCGGCATCGTCAAGCAGCTGGCCCACCAGTACGGGCGTTTCGACCAGGCCCCCTGGGCTGGGCGCGGGACCGCCTGGGCGGCTGAGCAGCAGGAAGATCAGCACCGCGCCGGCAAAAAGGACGAGCACGCCCAGGATCGCGGCGATCCAGCCCCACGGTCCGCTGCCGCGGTTCTCGTCTTCGTCCTGGTACGCCATCTGGTTGGGCGGGCCGTAGCCAGCCATGGGCTGCCCGTAGCCCGCGTAGCCCGGCGCCGGGTACGAGCCATCGCCGCCATATCCGCCTGGCGGTCCAGCCACGGCGGCGGCTGTGACCGCGCCGGCTGCGGCAACGGGCTGTGCGGCAAGTGCTGAGGCGCCCGCCGGGTCGGCGATGTAGCGGCCCAGCAGCGCAGCCATGTCGCCCGCGGTTGGCCGATCTGAAGGCACACGCGCCAGGGAGCGCCGGACGGCGGCGTCGAGGATAGGCGGCACTCCGCCCTGGATGGACGAGGGCGCGGGCGGATCGCCCGCAAGCCGGGCCACGGCCACCGCACCGGCCGAGTCGCCCGTCCAGGCGCGCCTGCCGGTGAGCATCTCGAACAGCACGAGTCCGGCGGAGTACACGTCTGACGCCGTGGTGACCATCTCGCCGCGTGCCTGCTCCGGGCTGAAGTAGTGGACACTGCCAAGCGTCGTGCCGGGCATCGTCAGCTGCGCCTCAGAAAAAGCCCTGGCGATGCCGAAGTCGGCCACCTTGACCCGCCCGGCGGAGGTGAGCAGAACGTTCGTCGGCTTGATGTCACGATGGACGATGCCGCGCCCATGGGCCGTGTCGAGCGCCTCGAAGATCTGCTGCGCGATGCGCGCCGCGGCCATCGGGTCAAGCGTGCCGCTCTCCTTGATCACGGCCCCAAGGTCGCCGCCATCGATCATCTCCATGACGATGAACGGGTCGCCCGCTTCCATTCCATAGTCGAAGACGTTGACCACGTTGGGATGGCTCAGCGCGGCGGCCGACTGGGCCTCCTGGCGGAAGCGGGCCACGAAAGCCGGGTCTCGGCCGTACTCGGCGCGGAGCACCTTGACCGCCACGTCACGCCCCAGCTGGACGTCATGGGCGCGGTAGATGGTGGCCATGCCACCCTGGCCGAGCAGCTCGACCAGGCGGTAGCGAGTGGCCAGGACCTGGCCTGCCTCAGCCATGACCGGGCGTGGCCTCGTTCACGTCAGCGGACATCCAGGGCGGTGAGGTAGCGCCTGAACTCGGCGCCGATGTCCTCGCGCTCAAGGGCCAGCTCGACCGACGCCTTTAGCCAGCCCATCGTCGTGCCGGCGTCGTACCGGCGGCCCTCGAAGGCGTAGGCGTAGACGTCCTGCTCGGCCATCAGCGCCTCGATCGCGTCAGTGAGCTGGATCTCGCCACCCGCACCACGCGGCGTCTGCTCCAGCTTCTCGAAGATCTTGGGCGTGAGCACGTAGCGTCCGATGATGGCCATCGTGCTGGGCGCGCTGTCGGGCTCCGGCTTCTCCACCACGCCCCTGATCTTGTACAGCCGCTCGTCATCGGGCTGCGCGTCGGGGTCAGGGTCGATCACGCCGTAGCGGTTGGTCTCGTCGCGTGGGACCTCCATCACCGCCACCACAGACGAATGGGTCTGGCGATAGGTCTCGATCAGCTGCCCGATGCAGGGCCGGTCGCCGACCACCACGTCGTCCGACAGGATGACCGCGAAGGGCTCGTGGCCCACGAGCTCCTTGGCCATCAGCACCGCGTGGCCCAGTCCGAGCTGCTCCTTCTGGCGCACGTAGCTGATCTGGACCATGTCGCCGATCTGGCGCACGCGGCGGAGCATGTCGATGTCGCCCTTCTCCTCGAGCAGGTGCTCCAGCTCGTAGGAGTGGTCGAAGTGGTCCTCGATCGCGCGCTTCTGGCTGCTGGTGACGATGATGACCTGTTCGATCCCGGCCGCAACCGCCTCCTCGATGCCGTACTGGATAACGGGCTTGTCGACGAGCGGAAGCATCTCCTTGGGCTGCGCCTTGGTGGCGGGCAGGAACCTCGTTCCCCAGCCGGCGGCGGGAAATACCGCTTTACGAACGCGCAAACGATGCCTCTTGCGTAACGGGGGTGCACGCACTCGACTCGGCGCGCGTCGGCCCAGGGCCAGTGCCTCGTGGGGCGCTGGCGAGTATAGACCCGCCTACTGTGAGCGCCGGCAGTGTCTTGACCCCGTCCACTCAGGTTATGGGCGGCACTGGCGCCCGGACGGCCGCCGTGCGCGGCGCGACCTGGAGGATTGCGGCGCCGGCGAGCACCGCCGCGCCGCCGGCCAACTGGACGAGCGTCGGCTGCTCGTTGAGGAATAGCGCCGCGAGCGCGACGCCCACGAGCGGCTCGATCGTCATCAGGATTGCCGCCCGGCTGGGTCCGATCAGGCCGATGCCGGTGATGAACGCGGTGGTCGGGATTGCCGCCCCCAGCAGGCCACCGGCGAGGATCCACGGCCACGGCTGCGGGTCGCTCAGCGGCCGCAACAGGCCCGCGAGGTCGCCCGCCAGGAGGGCCAGCGGCGCACTGATCACGAGCGCGGCGGCAATAACGAACGTGGATACGTGCAGGGTGGACATTGGCTTGAAGCCGCGGCCGGCGATCAGCACGAACGAGGCCTGGAACACGGCCGCGACGAGCGCGAGGCCAACTCCGACCGGGTCGATCGTCACGCCCGCCACGCCCAGCACCGGCGCGAGCACCACGACCACGAGCCCCAGGGACGAAAGCGCCAGCGCGCCGATGCGCAGTGGCGTCAGGCGCTCGCCGTAGAGCGGCACCGCGGCCAGCGTGACCATCGCCGGGAAGGTGTAGAAGCAGATCAGCGCCACGGCAATGGTCGTCTTCAGGAAAGCGGCAAACACGGCGATGTTGAGCAGCGCACCACACAGCGCGGCGGCCACGAGCGCGATGCGCCGGTCGCGCGCCAGCACGCCCAGTCTGGGCACGCGGCTGGCCAGCGGCTGGCCGGCCATGCCGCCCACGACGATGCTGGCCACGAGCAGCGCCCCGGCGCCGATCGTCGCTCGCCACGCGACGAAGGGCAGCGCATCGAGGCCGGCATCGGCCGCGCTGCGCGCCAGGTAGCTGAGCATGCCGAACATGGCGGCGCCCAGGGCAACCAGGCCCGTGCCGAGCAGGAGGTTGTTCATAGTCCGACGGTCACGAATATGGGCGAACGCAGCAGGCCTGGCGGCCTCAGGCGCTGCGCCCCGCGCTGGTCGGCTCGGAACCCGGCTCATCGCGCCGCGCGCGCAGCACGCGTCCGGTGAACGGGATGCGAATCTCGCGGAAGACCTCGATCGATACGAGGAAGCCGGCAAAGATGAGCGCCACGGCAAGCAGCTTGCCGATCTGGAACAGCTCAGTCGAGCCCAGCCTGGAAAGCGCGTCCGTGCTGCTGGCCACGATCGCGCCGACGGCGATCAGCAGGGTCGCCGGAACGCGACTGTGGATCCGTCCGGTGACGAGCGCCTTGAGCGCGGCGGGCAGTGACGCGACGAAGTTGACCGGGATGGCCACGATCGAGAGGAAGAGGTTGAACAGGAAGCTGTCGCCCGACTGCCAGGCGTCGAGCGAGTAGTCCAGCACGCGCCGCTTGGGCATGAAGATGTACGCGGAGAACAGCGCGCCAAGAGCCAGCGCCAGTCCACCGGGGATGTTGAGCAGCAGCGACATCAGCCGCTCCGCGCCCGGGATGGCATCGCCCGTAGGAGCGCCGGTCAGCGGATCCACCGCGAATCCGGCCGGGGCAAGAGGCAGGGTGAAGGCGATGACCGTCGCGGCGACGCTCGCACCCAGCACGGCCAGCGCCGCGATCTGCGGCCAGCGCTCATTCTGGAAGTACGTCTCCACGGCCACCGCCAGGGCAACGACGAGGGCGGCGATGAGCAGCAGCATGGCCAGCGTGCCCACGTCCGGGTACCGGTTGCGGGCGAAGAAGGTGATCATCCCGCCGAGCAGCACGAGCGCCGCGTACGCGTAGCCGAAGCGCGTCTTGCCGAGGAGGTAGGCGGTGCCCAGGCCCAGCCACGCGGCGGTAAAGACGGCGCCGGTCAGGTACCAGCGTGCGATAGACGACATCGCTCCAGCCGACCAGCGCGCCGATCGCCTCGCAACCTGACGCGATGGCGAAGAACAGCATCCCTATCGCCCAGATGAGCTGGAAGCCGCGCCGGCGCTCGAGCCACTGGTCGAACAGGGCCACGGCAAAGATGAGCGCCAGAAGCGCGGTCAGACCGGGGATCAGGACGCCAAGATTCAAGCCAGGACCCGATCAGGCGGGAACGAACTCATGCGCCTCGCGGTGCAGGCCGTCACACAGCCCCCAGCGCGCCACGTCGCCCGGAATCGGCACCGGGCGCATGATCTCGCGCACGTCTGACAGGCGGCAGAAGAAGTGGCCCTGGCGCCGTGCCCAGGCGCGGAAGTGCTCCGGCTGAGCGTGGAACTGGTGCGGCCCGGGATTGAGCAGCGCACCCACGGCCCAGCTGGGCGGCGCCTCAGGCGCAACGATGTCGAGCAGCGAGACGCGGAAGGGCGTGCCGCTGATCGGTTCGCTGCAACCTGCGCAGCGAATGGCGCTGTTCTCGTCGAAGAGCGTGGGGATCTCGATGCCGTAGATCTCGCCGCCCCGGAAGCGCGTGGTCATCGGGTCGGATTGTAGTCAGCGGGCAGCTCGGCCGGCGCAATCGGGGAATGTCGTGGCTCGGCGCGTGAGCGCTCCACGACGACGATGGCCAGCAACCCACCGGCCGTGACGAGAAGCGGCCAGACGGGCGGCAGCTGCGCGACGAGGACGAGCGCGCCCAGGGTCAGCGCGCTGATGACGAGGCGCGCGACCAGGACGCGGCCGGTCAGCCGCCAGTAGGCCAGCGCCGCGCCCAGGATGAACAGCGTCGCGCCCAGGCCGAGCATGGCCAGCAGCTCCGGCGGCAGCGGGTCATCGGGATGGTGGAGGATCTCCTTGATCGCGACGGCGAAGCCAACGATGCCCACGATCAACGGGAAGTGAGCGACGCTGTACGCGTCCCGCGCGAGCGAGCCCTTGAGGCTCAGCGCTGCGCGACCGAACGCATGCTCGAGCGCGTCCTTCAGCCACGCGAAGTAGCTCCACCACATGACCGACGCGAGCAGGAGCGTGGCGCCGCCGACGGCGATCAGCGAGACCGAGCGCGCTTCCTCCGTCAGGCCCGCCCCGGCGACGATCAGCGATTCGCCCAGGGCGATGATCACGAAGAGCCCGTGACGCTCAGCAAAGTGCCCGGCCTTCAGATCCCATTCCCGGCCCCGGCCGGCGATCGCGGCGGCGGCCATGTCGGCCAGGAAGGCAGCCGTCCAGAGCCAGGGCCTGAGCTCCGGATCGGCAAATCCGCCGGCCACCACGAGGACCAGGCCGACCAGTGAGCCGGACACCCAGCGCCACGCTCCGCTGTGGTCAACATCGCCGCGCTCGCGTTCCACGGCGACCTGCAGTCCGAGTCCCAGCAACCGCACCACGACGTACGGAATGGCGAACAGCAGGCCGTCGCCGCCGAATGCGTCGGGCACGCCGATGGCCATCACGAATGCACTGGCCATCGCCGCCAGGGTCAGCAGCCGGATGGCATCGTGCGTGGTGTCGGCCGTGTTGAGCGACCAGGTGAACTGGGTCCAGGCCCACCAGATCAGCCAGAAAAGGAGCAGCGAGCGCAGCAGGTTGCCCGCACTGACGTCCGCCGCCACAGCCGCTGTGAGCTGGGTGAGCCCAAAGACGAATACGAGATCGAAGAACAGCTCGACAAAGGTGACCGACTGGTCACCTTCAACCTGGAGCGGTCTGCGCGTCCTGCGCGTCATGGGCGGAGCCTACGCCGCGGAGCGAATGTGACGCACGAGTTCCCGGGCCGCCTCAGCCACGGCGGCGTCGCTGGCCGTCCAGGGCTCGGTGCCTCCCACGACATACGCCGTGCGGGCCAATTCGAGGACTCTTCGCGCGCTGGGAGCGCGTTCCATGACCCATGCGGCGGCGACATCCTTGCTGGTGAACTCTGTGGTCGCCAAGGTGTGCCAGATGCGCGCCAGGGTGAGCAGAACGTTGGTTGTGTCTGATTCCAGATCGCCCAGGAGCGTGTCGATGCCATCAGTCATCGCCGCTTCGATGTCGGATCGTGGGATCTCGGGCAGAAGGTGCGCAGCCGGAGGGCCGACCAGCGGCCGGCTTGACTGTCGGACCATGGCGACCAGGACCGCCAGGTCCCGACTGACCTCAGCTTCGGTCACTGCCGTGCCCGAATCCATCTCCGTGCGCATCCACTCACCGGACTGGAAGTCCGCGAGTGGCGGATAGCGCCAGGGATGGACATCAGGCTGGGCGACCAGCGTCAACTCGATCGGCCGCCATCCGGCCGGTCGCTCGCGGCGGGACGAGATGGGCCGCAACCCGTCAATCAGGGAGGCGCGCTCGTGGGCCGTCGTCCGGCGCCGCGTGACCACCAGGAAGTCCAGGTCGCTGGCCGGCCTCAGGCCGCCGTCCACAGCCGAACCGAACAGGTAGGCGCCGAGGAGCCTCGTCGCCGAGCACAGCGCCAAGCAGTCCCACGACAGCGTCGAGCTGCTCGTTCACAGTGGCCGAGCAGCTCGACCGCTAGCGGGGAACGAGGAAGCCGAAGGTCACGTCTTCGACCGCCACGGCGGGCGAGAACTCGAGTTGAAGCGCTGACGTCTCGGCTGACGCCTCGAACGTAAGCCAGCCTCGGGCTCCTTCCTCGGGCCCGAGGTCGCCGAAGTTCAGTGCGGGCTCCACGCCTCCGTCCGGAAGGGCCTCGTACTGGAAGTCCTCACCATCGATGAGTCGGAAATTGAGCGAGTTGTAGTGGAACGACAGCTCATCCAGGCCGGTGATCGAGACGAGAAAGGCATAGCGCGCCTGTCCGGCTTCCGAGCCGGGCCCCACGACTTCCGCCGATTCCACGGTCACGTCAGCCTGGTCACCGAAGTCGCCGCCAGATACGACCGCCGTATCACCAGTGGTCGCCGGGGCGTCTGGGTCGGGCAACAGCGCCTGCTCGTCCGGCACAGCCGGCGTGCCTGCCTCGGTCGGCGTCGCATTCGGCGCCGGAAGATCTGTCGGGGCTGCCGTTAATGCTGGCACCTGCGTTGGGGCGACAACGCTCGTACAGGCGACCGACAGGCCAAGAACCACGAGGACCAGCCCAAGCCGAGCGGAATATCCGGACATAACTCACCCCCAAATTCGTCATCAACTGCCACGGATGGCACCGCATCAGCCTACCGATTCGCGGTGCTGGTCGCCGCACCGACCGTTTGGTATGGGCCGGAAGGGCATGTCGCTCGGGCGCCCTCAGGCGATCAGAACACCACCACTGAGGCGATCGGGCTCCAGCCGCTGACCTGCCCGCCCAGCTGCCAGCGCATCCGGGTTCGGATGTCCCAGTCGCCCGTCTGGGTGAAGAAGAAGGAGGTCATCGGGTTGGCCGTGCTGGCGCGGAGCTGCCATGCGCCACCGTTGCGTCGGATGTAGATGTCGTGGACGGAAACGCCCGGTGCGGTCACGGTCCCGACGGTGATCTGGAAGTAGGTGCTGGTGTTGCCGCCCGCAGGGGTGACCGTCATCGGGACCTTGATCGTGCCCTTCATCTGCGATGGATGGAAACTGCAGAAGTAGGGGAAGCTGCCGGCCTGCGTCGGCGCCACAGCGGCGGATGTCGTGCCTGCCGCCACATCCACGCCGTTCCATGACCAGTTGACGCTGGGGGTGGCTGTGTGCCGCCTGGTCGACGTGTTCTTCCACTTGACCGAGTTGCCCAGTTTCACGCTCTGCGTCTTCTGCGTGAACTTGTAGCTGGTCATCTTGACCGTGGCAGTGGCGGCGGAGGCGCCGCTCGTCGTGAGCAGCACCAGGATCGCGGCCACAAGACCTGCGCGGCGAAACATGCGCGGAGTGTGTTCCCGACGTCTTGTCATGGATAACCCACTTTTGGTCCTACCGCGCGAACGCCACTCGTCTGGTCTCGCCCGGCGTCTCTTATGCTCGACCCTTGATGGCATCCTCCCGGGTCTTCGCCCAGCAGCTCAGCTAAATCATTGGCGCGCATCCTGGTTACCGGCATCTCGGGCGTGGGCAAGTCGTCTGCGCTGGTGGAGCTGGGCCGGCTCGGCTACCGCGTCGTCGACACCGATGAGCCGGGCTGGCGCGAATATCGCAGGTACCCGGAGCCCATCGACGAGCTGCACCGCGGCGAGTTCTTGTGGGTAGAGGAACGAATGAATGCGCTGCTGGAGTCTGGCGATGATGTTCGCTCGCTCTTTGTCGCCGGGGGCGTGAGGAACCAGGCGAAGTTCTACGACCGATTCGACGCGGTCGTCCTGCTCAGCGCCCCAGTTGAGGTGATGCTTGACCGAGTCGCACGCAGAACGACGAACGACTACGGGAAAAGCGCATTGGAGCGAGCGGAGATCCTGGCCGACCTGGCCGAGATCGAGCCGCTACTGAGGCAGAGCTGTACGCACGAGCTGGATGCCAGCCGTCCGTTGAACGAAGTCGTGGCCGACCTGGTCGCCATCGCGTCGCACGCGGCACCCAAATGATCGATTGCCCCCGCGACGCATCGGCATCGGAGGGCTGCGTCGGGGAACCCGGGCCCCCGTCGCGCTAGCCCCTTGGTGCCTTTTGGTTGCTTCATCCGCCGAGCGTCAGCGCGATCTTCCCGGCGACGTCCCTGTTCCGCAACCGATCGATCGCGACGGTGATCTCCTCCCAGGGCATCACCCCGCCGAGCTGAGAGTCGAGCTTGCCGTCGGCAGCAAGCGAGGCGAGATACCCGAGGTCGCGGCCGAACGGATCGCCACCGAAGAACAACTCGAAGCCCTGTAGACGGACGAGGGCATCGTTGTAGACGTCGCGGACGTTGAACGTGGTTGGTTCGTCCGAGCTGTTGCCGAACATGACTAGCGTCCCCTGGGGGTCGACTCTGGTCACGAGTCGGCCGAGCGTCTCGCCTCCCACCGACTCCAGGATGAGGTCGAACCGACCCTGGAGGTCATCGATGTCGGAGACGACGTCATCGGCACCGAGCTCGCGAAGTCCCTCCGCACGAACCGATCCGCTGCTGATCAACGCCGTTACCTGGGCACCACCGAGGTGGGCTAGCTGGATGGCAAATCGGCCGACTCCACCCGAAGCCCCCGTCACCAGTACGCGGCGACCCAAGATCGCTGGTCCCATCCGGAGCATACGCAGGGCTGCCAGGCCAGCCGTCGGCAGCGCCGCCGCCTCAGCAAAGGAGAGGCCGTCGGGCAGCTCTGCGATCCAGGCAGCCGGGACCGCCACGTGCTCTGCCCAGGTCCCGCCCTGCCGGATCCCGACCAGCCGGGCGCCGACCCGCCGACCGCCGTCGACATCGGACCGCAAGATTCCGGCGAAGTCCCAACCGGGCCGCCAACCGTCAGCGGCCGCCCCGAGCATTCGCATCTCACCCCGATTGATCGAGAACGCGCGGACCTCCACGAGCACCTCACCGGGTGCCAGAACCGGCTCGGGAACGTCGCTGAAGGTGAGCCTGCCAGGCGCCGAGCTATCAGCTACCAGTGCGCGCATCCGCCAACCACTCCTGAAGGGTTTGGAGACCGACCGCCAGAGTCGTGGGTCTCACTCCGTCCCAACGATTGCAGCATATCGGGGCCGCCGTCAGCAACACTTGGACCTGCCGAGCAGCCTTGATCCGCCGACTCTGTGCGCCTTGACCTGGGCACGGTGCGGGTGAAGCCGTCAAGCAGCTCCAGTGGCCGGTGAGCCGTCGATGGTGATTCATTGGCACCCAGCGGATCCTTGCCCAGCCCGGCTAGCGTGCACCCAGTTGTCCGCGACCGTGAGGAAGGCAGCGCGGCACGCTGCCCTCGCGACTTGACGGGCCACAACGCCGTAACGACCATCTGAGTTAGTCGCCAGAGGGAGACCAGTGACAGATCCGATCGCGGACATCATCGGCGATTACAAGGCGTTCGCCGCGCAGCAGCGTCACCGGGTCGCGGCGCTGGGAATCGACGTCACGCCGTACGACGTCAGCCACATCGCTTATCGCGTTCCTGAGTGGGACGAGTACATCCGCGTGCGCGGAGTGCTCGAGCGACACGCCGTCGCCAATCGCGAAGGCTTTTGGAACGGCCGCGTGCTGTCGATGATCCTCTTCGACCAGCTCGAGGTGCTAGACGGCAAGAGGATGCCCATGGTCGAGCTCATCCCGCCTGTCCACCAGCGCACCTACAAGATGGGCATGGAGCACATCGGCTTCGTCATCGGCGAAGAGGGGTTCGACGAGTTCAAGCGGTTGTACCGTCCCGTTCTGACGGGTCAGATGTTCCAGGGCCCGCAGGCGGGCGTCAACGAGCCGTACTACATCCTGTTCGAGGACTTCACGCACGTGAAGTTCCATCAGCGCTCGCTACGCGAGACCGCCGAGATGGAGGGCAGCAAGTTCGACGGCTTCCAGCACCTAGAGAGCTACGAGCCCCAGCGCCTGTTCACGGCGACCGGCCCAAACCCGCTGCCGCGCTAGACGGCGCGTTGCCCGATTTGACCGCCGTGGTGCATGTGGCCTGGACCCCGGCAGCGCATCGGTTCTTCGTCCCGGCCGCGGACCCGGCGCTCCGGCTTTGGTGCCCCCAAGGGGATTCGAACCCCTGATCTCCACCTTGAAAGGGTGGCGTCCTAGGCCTCTAGACGATGGGGGCAGGACCCTGAGTTTACCGCGCGAGCCGTCTCAGCCTGACGCGGCGAGGATGCCCAGGACGATCGCCACGGCGAGCGAGCCGGCTGCGCCAAGCACCAGCACGCCGCCCACGAATGCAACGATCAGTGCCCAGCCGCCACGCCCGTCGCGGCCCAGGCGGGCGGCCGAGCCGGCCAGCGAGAAGCCCAGCAGGCCCAGGCACAGCCCGAGCACGGTCAGGCCGCTGACGACGAGCGGCAGGCGCGTGCCGGCGGTGTCGAAGAGCAGGCCGAAGGCAGCCACGGCCGCGGCCACGAAGCAGATCAGGATCAGGACGATGCGCAGCGGCGTCATCGAGCCGGGCGACACCAGCAGGCCCCCGGACCTGGCATCTACTTCCAGGATCAACGCGCCGTCTTCACGCACCACCTTCAGCGCGGGCGTGCCAGGCAGGCTGACCGGCTCGAGATCGGTCCCTGGCTTCGAATCGGCAATGCGCACATGCGACCGAGCATCACCGGCGTTCATGACCACCACCGCAACAGACTGCGCCGACCGGAGCGAGTAGGCAACTGCACCCTCGCCAACGCCAACAACCTTGAACTCGCCGTGGCGCAACACGGGCCGTGCGTGGCGCTGCGCGATGAGCGCCCTGGTGTACGTCAGCAGGTCCGCGTCCCAGCGGCCCTCGTCCCACGGGAAGGAGCGCCGCGAGTCCGGGTCCTGCCCGCCGGCAACGCCGATCTCGTCCCCGTAGTACACGCACGGCGCGCCGGGCAACGTCATCGTCGCCAGCAGGGCCAGCCGCAACGACGCAACGTCGCCGCTGCTGACCGTCAGGAAGCGCGCCGTGTCATGGCTGTCGAGCAGGTTGAGCTGCGACCGCACGAACTCGGGCCGGTAGTTGGCCATCAGGTGGGTCAGGCGCTCGGCAAAGGCCGGAGCAGCGATCGGCCGTACCGAATCACGGTATTCGTGATGGTTCTGGACGATGCCCATGTCCAGCCGCTTGCCGGCGCTGAAAGACAGCAGCGCCTCAGTCAGCGGGTAGTTCATCAGCGCGTCGAAGGTGTCGCCGTGCGACCACTGCGGCCGCTCCTTCCATACCTCGGCCACGATGTACGCATCCGGGTTTAGGTCCCGCACGCGCTTCCGGAACTCGCGCCAGAAGCCGGCGTCGATCTCCTCCGCCACGTCCAGCCGCCAGCCGTCGATTCCGAAGCGGATCCAGTGCTCCGCGGCGCCCATCAGGTGCTCGCGCATGCCCGGGTCGTCCGTGTTCAGCTTGGGCAGCGCGGGCAGGTCCCACCAGGCCTGGTAGCCCAGGTGCCGCCGGCTGAGCCAGCTCTGGCCGGTGGAGCGGGCGTCCTCCGCCATCCGGCGCTCCTCGTCCCGGGAGGGGTACGGGCGCAGCTCGCGCGAGTTGCGCAGCACCTGCTCGTCGACGTGAAACCAGCCCACGTAGGGCGACTTTCCGCCGGTCTCCACCACGTGGTGGAAGGGCCAGAAGCCGCGCCCCGAATGGTTGAACACGCCATCCAGCACGACGCGCATGCCGCGCGCGTGGCTCTCGTCGAGCAGCTCGCGCAACGCGTCGTTGCCGCCCAGCAGCGGGTCGACCTGGTAGTAGTCGTACGTGTGGTAGCGATGGTTCGACGCGGACGAGAAGATGGGCGTCAGGTACAGCGCGTTGACACCCAGGTCTGTGAGGTAATCGAGCCGATCGACGATGCCGAGCAGGTCGCCGCCCTTGAAGCCATACGTCGTGGGCGGCGAGTCCCACGGCTCGAGCGGCCCCGGCTTGGCGACACGCGGCGAGGAAGAGAAGCGGTCCGGGAAGATCTGGTAGAAGACGGCGTCGGCCACCCACGCGGGAGGATCACCGAAAACCGTCACTCGGCCACCGGCGTGGAGCTGAACAGCGTGACCGACTGAGGCGCCAGCTGGAGCTTCCCACCCTTCCTCTTCCCGACGTCCTGCGCGCCGCCATATGCCAGCGCGAGCGAGCCCGCGACACTGGCGCCCAGCCACTTTCGAACATCCCGGCTGGTCACCGATTCGACAGAGCCGCCGGCGTTGGCCACGACGACTACGGCACCTCCAGGCGAAGTTCGGGCAAAGGCGGCGACGGAGCCGCGATCCTCCAGCCGCTCGTACGACCCGTCGCGCAGCGCCGGCATGTTCGAGCGCAGCTGGCCCAGGCGCTGGAACAGCCCGAGCATCCGGCCGTCCTGGCGCGACTTGTCCCAGACCATGGCGCCGCGGTTCAGCGGATCCTTGCCGCCCTCCATGCCCACCTCATCTCCGTAGTAGATCGAGACGATACCGGGCAGGGCGTAGAGCAGCGCGGCCGCCACGGCGAGGCCCTGCCTGTCGCCGCGCAGGGCGCTCAACGGGCGCTGCTCGTCGTGGCTTCCGAGCAGGTTGTACAGGTGCTGGTGGAGCGGCTCCGGGTACGCCGCGCGCAACCGGTCGATCTCGTCGAGCAGCCCTTCGCCCTCCATCGGGCCGTCCGCGTCCGTGCTCTCGCCGCGTGCAAGGGCGGCGTAGCGCAACAGGGCGCGGCGCAGCGGATAGTTCATGGTCGAGTCGAACTGGTCGCCGCGCAGCCAGGGCATGGCACCTTCCCAGATCTCGCCGACCAGGAACGCGTCACTTTTTGCCGCGCGCACGGTCTCGCGGAAGCGCCGCCACAGGGCGTGGTCAACCTCGTTGGCCACGTCCAGTCGCCAGCCATCGACGCCGAACTCCTCGATCCAGTAGCGGCCCACCCGGCACACCAGCTCGCGCAATGCCGGCTCGCTCGTGCGCAGCTTGGGCAAGGAGCTGACGTTCGTCGCCCACGTTTCGTATCGGCCGTCCTCGTAGCGGCCGTCCTGGAAGTAGAACCAGCCTGCGTACTCGGACGCTTCACCTTTCTGGAGCACGTCCACGAAGGGCGGCCACGTTCGGCCGGCGTGGTTGAAGACGCCGTCGAGCACGAGGCGCATGCCGCGGCCGTGGAGGGCCGTGACCAGCCGGCGTAGTGCCTCGTCGCCGCCCAGGCGCGGGTCGACGCTGAAGTAGTCGGCCGTGTCGTAGCGATGGTTCGATGGCGCGTCGAAGATGGGTGTCAGGTACAGCGCCTGGGCGCCCAGCGCCGCGATGTGGTCGAGCCGCTCCACGATGCCGTCCAGGTCGCCGCCGAAGATGCTGTTGGTCTTGGGCTGGGCGTTCCACGCGGTCAGGCCGCGCGCGGCCGGCGCATTCGAGCTGCGCGCGAATCGGTCGGGGAAGACCTGGTAGAAGATCGTGCCGCGCGCCCAGGCGGGCAGGTCGGGCCGGTCGCCCTCGGCCAGGTAGGCGAACTCGAACGAGCCACGTGGCCGGGGAGCGTCACGCAGTCCATCCCAGCCGAACCAGCGCGTGCCGGCGTCCGTCTCGAGCCCGAAGCGGTAGCGGATGCGCGGCGGATGGAGGTCCAGGTCGGCCGCCCAGTAGGTCGTGTCGCCGTCGCGCGCGTACACGCGCAGTCGGGCGTGGCGGCTCAGCGGCGCGTAGTCGGTGCCCTCCCACGCGTAGCGATCGTTGAAGGCCACCACGCCACCAGTGACGGCGTCGCGCGGAGCACGCACGACGACACGCAGCACGGACGGCCCAACGCCGTATGCGAATGGCGCGTCGGGCAGGTGGAGTAGCGCTGCCTCTGTGAGTTGCGGCTTTACGCTGCTACCTAGCCCTTGACGCCGCCCTGGGCCAGGCCACCGATGAGCTGGCGCTGCAGGACGATGAACATGGTCATGATCGGCAACGCGCCGATGAGCGCGGCGGCAGCGAACGTGCCCCATTCCAGGTTGTACTGGCGCAGGAAGAGGGTCATGCCCACCGCCAGCGTGAAGTTCTCGGAGTTCGAGAGGACGACGCGGGCAAGCAGGAAATCCGAGTAGGCGCTGATGAACGAGAGGATCGCAATGACCGCCAGGATGGGCCGCACTAGGGGCAGGATCACGTACCAGAACGCCTGCAGGTTGGTCGCGCCATCCACCCTGGCCGACTCGTCCAGGTCGAACGGCAGCGTGTCGAAGTAGCCCTTCATCAGAAACGTGTTGAAGCCCAGCGCGCCGCCGCTGTAGATCAGGATGAGGCCGCCCAGGCTGTCCAGGCCGAGCTGCGGCACGACCGTGCCGATCGCCTGCAGGAGCAGGAACAGCGCGACGATGGCGAGCATGTTCGGGAAGAGCTGGACGACGACCAGCGCGAGCAGGCTCTGGCGCCGGAAGCGGAAGCGCAGGCGCGAGAAGGAGTAGGCAGCGAGGGCGGTGAACGTGGTGATGATCACCGCCGAAGTGCCCGCAACTAGGACCGAGTTCATGATCCAGCGCGGCCATGGGTGAAACGGGCTGTTGAACAGGCGCGTGAAGTTGTCGAACGTGATGCGCTCGGGGATGAGGCTCAGGCCGACCAGCGTGTTCGCCGGATTGAGTGCGGCGACGATCACGTACAGCACCGGGAACACGGCCCATGCGATGGCGATCACGAGCAGGATCATCTTCAGCGTCATGCTCAGCCGGCGCTTGTTGCGCTGGCCCATATCCCGCCTGCGCGGCGTGGCGGCCTTGCTTGCTGCGGTCATGCGGTGAGCTCCTCCACGCGCCGGCTGAGCCGGAAGTTGAACAGCGTTATGGCCGCGACGATGACGAAGATCACCAGCGAGATGGCGGCCGCGAAGGCATAGTCCTGCCCTCGGCCGCTGGCAAAGGCAAGGCGGAAGCTGTACGAGATCAGGATGTCCGTCTGGCCGGCCGGCGTCTGCGCGCCGGGTGTGGGCGGACCTCCCTCCGTGACCAGCTCGATCAGCGTGAAGTTGTTGAAGTTGAAGGCAAAGGCGCCGATGAGCAGCGGAGCCAGCGCAACGAGCAGCAGCGGAAAGGTGATCCGCCGGAAGCGCTGGAGGGGACTCGCGCCGTCAATCTGGGCCGCCTCGTAGATCTCGGACGGGATGCTCTGCAGCGCGCCAAGGCTGACGATGAGCATGTACGGGTAGCCCAGCCACGTGTTGATCGTCACCAGCGCGACCTTGGCCAGGTTGCCGTCCTGGAACCATTGCGGCGATTGGCCGATCACGTCCTCCAGCAGCCCGTTGATCGGCCCGTATAACGGGTTCAGCAGGCCGACCCAGACGAGTGCGCTGATGAAGCCCGGGATGGTGTACGGAATGATGATCAGCGTGCGCATCAGGCCCTTGGCCGGCATCTGCTTGTCGTTGAGCAGGAGGGCGAGCGCAAGTCCCACGGCGAAAGCGAACACGACGGTCAGCGCGGCGAATGCGAAGGTCCAGATGAAGACGCCCACGAACGGGCCACGGACACCCGGGTCGGTGAACACGCGCAGGAAGTTGTCCGCGCCGATGAAGGTCGAGAAGCCGGGAATCAGGCGCGTGCCGTCGGCCGCGACGAAGAAGCCTTCCTGGACGGCGTACTCGATGTCATCGCGGTTGTTGAAAATGACGTCGCGCTCTGGATCGTATGAGTAGAGCTGCTGGCCAAGTTCAGCCGCGTCGAGCGAGACGATGCGGACCTGCGCCGGCTCGCCCTCTATCTCGCCCTCCAGGCGGACGGCCTGGAGCGTGGTCAGGAAGCGGATCGTCTCGAGTCGCGCGAGCTTTCTGAAGTCGCCGATCGTGGTCGGCAGGCCGTCTTCCGAATCGATCGGCCCGAAACGTGGGTCGGCCGGATCTACCGGATTGACGATGCGCGTCGCGGCATCGCCGATGAAGGTGCTGCCGTCAACGTCAGTCAGCCAGAGCAGGAAGCCGCCGGCCTCGGATCGATAGGCGCGCCATTCGAATGCATCGTCCTGCGCGTAGGTCTGGCTCTCCAGGCGCTGGACGACCTGGTCCTTGGTCAGGATGTGGCCCTGGCCGTAGTTCGTGAAGGCGATGTAAACGGTGTAGACCAGCGGGTAGATGACCATCAACGTGACCAGCAGCAGGCCGGGCGAGATCCAGCGCAGCGGGTAGAAGCGGTCGCTCAGGAAGAAGACGTTGATCAGGACGGTGATGGCGAAGAGCACGACCGCGCCGAGGAGCAGTCCACCGCCGATCAGCGCGTAGCCCAGGATGATCGCGAAGCCGTCTATGACGAGCAGCGCGAGCAGCCGTCCCAGGATGTTGGAGACAGACAAGGGGGCGCCGCGCTGCGGCGCCCCCTTGGTCGCGGCGGTCAACTTGCTGCCCGAATTGGGTTCACGTTGGCCGCCACTTTACGCAGCGAACTATTCCGCGGCAATCAGTGCGCGAATGCTCTCTGCGGCATCACGCATTGCCTGCTCGGGATCCTGCGCCTGGGTGTAGATCAGGTCGAGTGCGTCGGTCCAGTCGGTCCATACCGAGGACATCGCCGGAATGGCCGGCAGTGGATCAGCGTTCGACGCGCTCTCGATGAAGGCGAGCACCTGCTCGTCGTCAATCGCAGCCGCCTGGTTCAGCCACGTCGAGGGCCGCGGATCGGCGTCGAACAGGGCTGAGAAAGTCTCATCCGTCGCGACGTACTCGGTCAGGAAGGTCTGCGCCAGCAGCTTGTTGGGCGAATCGGCGCTGACCATGAAGCCCTGAACGCCCACGAACGGGCGGGCTTCCTGGGTCGCGGAAGGGATCGGCGCGACGTCGAAGTTGGCACCTGAGTCGCGCATCTGGGGCAGTGCCCAGGGACCGGTCATGAACATCGCCGACTCACCGCTCGTGAAGAGCGAGATCATCGTGTCGTAGTTCACGCCGGCGCGAAGCAGGCCGTCCTTGACCATCTGGTCGATGAACGTGGCGTAGGCGAGACCGCCTTCGCTGTCCAGGCCAACGTCACTCGGGTCGTAGCCGGCATCGGTCTCGCCGAAGATGTAGCCGCCGTGCGCGGTCAGGATGGGATAGCTGTGATAGGGGTCCTTCTCCTGCAGCACGAACGCCTGGTCGAGGCCTTCGTCAGCCTGGAGCTGGGCTGCCATGTCGCGCAGCTCGTCCCACGTGGTGGGCGGAGTCGGCACGAGATCCGGGTTGTAGTAGAGGGCGATTGCCTCGGCCGCGTAGGGCATGCCGTACAGGACGCCGTCATAGGTGAACGCCTCGAGGGCGACTGCGTCGAAGCTGTCCGCCTTGGCACCAAGGTCGAGCGGCTCAACGTTGCCGTTGTCCACGAGCTGGCCCAGCCAGTCGTGGGCACCGATGATGATGTCCGGGCCTTCCCCGGCCGGTCCGCGCAGGATCAGTCCGTCGCGGATGTCGCCGAAACCGATCTGGTAGACGTCAACCGGCGTGCCGGTCGTGGCCTCGAACTCGGCGCCGAGCTGGGTCAGGATGGGAGCGCGAGTCTCGTCCACCCACAGGGTCAGAGTGCCTTCGGCAGCGGCCGGCGGCGGCGTGGGGCTGGGGCTCGCGGTGGGTGACTCAGCCGGGGCACTGGGAGTCTCGGCTGGTGATTCGCTCGGCGCAGCGCTGGCCGAGGCTGTAGCGGCCGCGGTCGCCGTGGGCGACGCAGCACCGGTTGCCGTAGCGGCAGGCGTGCCCGACGGTGCGCCCGTGGGCGTCGCAGCGGGCTGGCCGGCACATGCGGCGAGCACGAGAGTCAGCGTCGCGATGACGCTGACCAGTTTGGTAGTGGACATCGTTTCCTAGGTTCCTCCTACGTTCGTCATTTCGGCCACCAGGAACTCCGGCGGCAAATGATCGCTTCTTTTGGATCGCGTCAAAACATGCCAATGTGCCCGGCGCGATCGCGAGCTCATTCCATCAGGCGTGCCGATCACCTCCTGACTTTGTCGCCGCAGCGGCCGTGGACCGGCGCACCACGAGGCGTGTTTCGAGCACGCGATGCTCGACTCCGGCCGAAGCGCGCGCAGGATCGAGCGCAGCGAGCAGCATGTGCGCCGCCTCCTCACCCTTGCGCCGCACCGGCTGATGAACGGTGGTCAGCGGTGGATCCGTGAATCGGGTGAGCGGCAGGTCGTCGAAGCCGACGACGCTCAGGTCACTGGGCACGGCAAGACCCAGGTGGCGCGCCGCCTGGAGAACGCCGGCAGCGGCCGCATCGCTCATCGACAGCACGCCGGTCGGTCGCTGGCCGTCCTCCCAGGCGCGCAGGAATGCCTGCTCACCGCCCTCGAAGGTGGCCGGCGCCAGGCGTACGTTGGCCGGGTCTATGGCCACGCCAAGCTCATCGAACGCCTGGCGGTAGCCGCGCATCCGGCGGGCCATGACGCTCTCGTCATCGTCGCGCGTGTCCGATGGGTGGAGGGTCAGGATGAGCACGTCGCGATGGCCCATCTCGAGCAGGTGGCGCGCGGCCGCCAGGGCTCCGCTGGTGTCGTCCGTCTCGATCGCGCCGTGCTCCGGCCAGGCCGGGGCGTCAACCAGGACCGTGGGCAGTCCGGCGCGGCGGATCGATTCGACCTCCGGATGGTGGCGGTGGAGGCCAACGACGATCACCCCGTCCACGGTGGCGCGCGCGACGGCTCGCTCCAGCGAGCCATGCAGCGGCGATATGAACATCAGGCCGAAGCCGCGATCCTCGATCGACGCCGCAACACCCTCCGCGAACAGGGCGAAGAATGGGTTGGCGAAGGCCTGCGCAAGCGCCTGGGGCGAAAGGATGCCGATCGTTGCCGTTGAGCCTGCCGTCAGCATGCGCGCCACTGGGTGCGGCCTGTAGCCAAGGGTGGTCGCGATCTGCTTGATCCGATCGGCCGTTTCCGGTCGCAGCCGCTCAGGACTGTTGAACGCGAACGAGACGGCCGCCTTGCTGACACCGGCTTCGCGTGCCACGTCGGCGATGCGTGGCCTGACGAATGGCGGTACGGACACGGGCTTTTCCAAAGCGGGGCAACTCTCCTCTGTCCGCCGATAACCTCTCGGCAAACCGGTTTAGCAAACCGGTTTAGGGCGACGCTACGAGAGCGGTTCCAAGACTGTCAAGTATCAAATGGCTCCATGCGAGAATCGAGCCGTGGTCCAGCTCCTGCGGAGCATGCCCAACGGCGTGCGCATCGTGCTCTTTTTTGGTTTCGTCCTGCTCGCCGGTGTGGGCCTGACGCTGCCGCTGGTCATCGAACAGGCCGTCTCGGCCCCGATTTCCGCGCTGGGCCTGCTGTGGATGTTGTTGCTGGCCTATCTGGTGTTCACCCTGACGCTGATCCTGCAGCGCAAGCAGGCGGGCTGGATGCTGAGCGTGGGACTCGTGTCGCTGTCCGTGCCGCTCGCAGTGGCGCTCTTCTTCTGGGCGGCGGCGGTGGGCCTCGTCGTGGGGCTGCTGATCTCGGCCATGCTGTTCCTGGCGCTGCGCGGACCGGCCGTGCGCGAATGGTTCAGCGAGCAATGAAACGGCTCCTGCCGTAGGCTGTCGGCCAAACGACACAGCGCCTCGCGCGCTTGAAGGAGACCCTCCCCCAGTGGCAAAGCGATCGCGTCGTCCAACGCGCGACGAATCCGGCACGATTCGGCCGGTCCCAACCGAAACGGAAACCCTGAGCAGGCCGACAACCCCGTCGCGCACTGTTCGTCCAGCGCGCACGCGACGCACTCGCGAGCGGAGCTTCATGGACCGCTACCGCACGCTGGTCTATGGCGGCGTTGCGGCGGTTGGACTTGTGCTCATCGGCTGGCTGTTCTTCTTCTCCTCGACCGGCGCCGCGTATACGTGCGACTCGCAGCTCACCCCCGGACCGAGCGAATCGCTCACGCCGCCACCGCCGACGCCCACCCCGACCGCCTCCCCGACCATCTCCCCGTCGCCATCAGTCGCTCCGTCTGCCTCCGGTTCGCCGTCGGCGAGCGGTTCGCCGTCAGCCGCGCCGTCGGGCTCGGCCGCTCCGTCCGCGTCGGCTGATCCGTCCGCGTCGGCTGATCCGTCCGCGTCCCCTTCCCCATCTGCGTCGGCCGCGCCCACGCCGGAGGTCAGCCCCACCCCACGACTTGGCTTCACGACGCGCCAGCTGGGCAGCGAGCACGTGCGCGACCAGACGATCAATTACGCCTTCTGCCCGCCAACGTCAGGCGACCACTACAACGCCACCGGCCGCGGGCCGATCAGGGCGGACGTGTACCCGCGCAACGACGAGCTTGGCCCGGGCGGCTGGGTGCACAACCTGGAGCATGGCTACATCGTCGTCCTTTACAAGAGCACCACAGACGATCCCATCACTGACGCCGAGTTCCAGCAGCTGGAGACGTTCTGGGACCAGGCGCCTCAATCGGAGAATGCGAGCTGTCCGCGCAAGGTTCTTGTCGCCCGCTTCGACCAGATGGAGACCCCTTACGCGCTGCTCGCCTGGGGTCGTGCGCTGCTCCTCGACGAATGGAATATGGACACCGCGAACACGTTCGTCCAACAATGGACCAACCATGACGCCGTGCCCGAACCGCAACTCTGCTGACGCGCGCGCTGAGGTGAGCACTACCACTCGATGACCAGCCCCGCGGCAGTGCCCTCTGCTCCGCCGCTGGGCACGACCATGCGCGCCCTGGTCAAGGAGTCCGCCGCGCCGGGCGCCGCCATCCGCGAGGTGCCCGTCCCCAGCCCGGGCCAGGGCGAGCTGCTGGTTCGCGTGGAGGCGGCCAGCGTGTGCGGCACGGACGTCCATATCGAGCGCTGGGACCCGTGGGCCCAGGAGAGCTTTGCGCCGCCGCCCATGATCTTCGGCCACGAGATGGCGGGCACGGTCGTCGCCCACGGTCCGGACGCCACGCGCATCCCGCTCGGCGAGCGTGTCGCGGTCGAGACGCACATTGTCGACTGGACCTGCTACCAGTGCCGCACGGGCCGTGCTCACGTCTGCCAGAACATGAAGATCGTGGGCGTCCACGTGCCCGGCTCGTTCGCCGAGTACGTGGTCATCCCGCAGGACAATGCCTGGGTGGTCGAGGGGCTATCAGCAGAGGTCGCCGCGCTGCAGGAGCCGCTGGGCAACGCGGTCCACGCCACGTTCGTCGAGGAGGTGGCCGGGCAGACGGTGCTGGTAACCGGCTGCGGGCCCATCGGACTGATGAGCATCGCCGTGCTCAAGATGGCCGGCGCGCGCGCCGTGTACGCAACTGACCTGAACGAGGAGCGCCTTGAGCTGGCGCGCCGGATGGGCGCCGATCTGGCGCTCGACGCACGCTCTGACGTCGTTGATCGGCTGCGCCATGACACGGACGGCAACGGCGTGGACGTCGTGCTGGAGATGTCCGGCTCATCGGCGGCGCTGCACCAGGGCCTCGCGGCGATGACCAACGGCGGCCGCGTGTCATTGCTCGGCACGCATACCGCGCCGGCCACGCTCGACCTGTCGCAGGAGGTCATCTTCAAGGGCATCCGCATCTACGGCATCACCGGCCGCCGGCTGTGGGACACCTGGTATCGGACTACCGCCCTGCTCGAGGAGGGCCTCGACATCACGCCCATCATCAGCCACCGGCTGCCGCTGTCCGACTACGCGCAGGCATTCGACCTCGTCGCGTCCGGCCATGCCGGCAAGATCGTGCTTCTGCCACAGGAGGCGTAAGCAACGACGGCATGCGACGGAATGACGCAGGCCGGCGCTTTGCGCGCAGCAGCGGCCACGGGCCGACTGCGAAGGGAGGAAATTGCTCGTGACGACAACATCCCAGCCGGGCACGACGAGGGTCGACCCGCTCGCGTACCTGGAAGACGAGCTCGAGCAGTTGCGCGGCCAGAACCTGTATCGCCCGCTGCGCATCATGAGTGGACCGCAGGCGGTGCACACGACCGTCGACGGGCGACCCGTGATCAGCCTCTCATCGAACAACTACCTGGGCCTGGCCACGCATCCGCGGCTGGTGTCGGCGGCGCTCGACGCAGTGCGCAGCCTGGGCGTGGGCACGGGCGCAGTGCGAACGATTGCCGGCGCGACGGAGCTGATCGAGGAGCTCGAGCATCGGCTGGCCGATTTCAAGCACGTCGAGGCGGTGCTGACGCTGCAGTCCGGACTGACCGCCAACAGCGGCACGATCCCAGCGATCACGACGGACGCCGACCTGATCGTGAGTGACGAGCTCAACCACGCCTCGATCATCGATGGCGTCCGGCTCTCCAAGGCATCACGCGCCGTCTTTCCGCATCGCGACGTTGACGGGCTGGAGGGCGTGCTGCGCGAGGCGCGCGCGAAGGGCGGCGCCAAGGGTGCCCATCGGATGATCCTGGTCATCACTGACGGCGTTTTCTCCATGGACGGCGACATCGCCCCGCTGGCGGGCATCTGCGAGGTCGCCGAGAGGTACGAGGCGGCGGTCATGGTTGACGACGCGCACGCGTCTGGCGTCCTGGGTCGACAGGGCCGCGGCACCGTGGACCACTTCGACCTTCACGGTCGGGTGGACATCCAGGTCGGCACGCTCTCCAAGGCGGTCGGCGTCATGGGCGGGTACATCGCCGGCCGGCAGCACCTCAAGGATTTTCTGACCCAGCGCTGCCGGACCCTGCTCTTCTCGACTTCGCAGCCGCCGGCCGTCGCGGCGGCGTGCATCGCCGCGATCGACGTCATGGAGAGCGAGCCGGAGCGTCTCGAGCGGCTGTGGGACAACACGCGCTTCTTCAAGGCGCGCCTGCAGGAGCTGGGCTTCAACACCGGTATCAGCGAGACGCCCATCACGCCGGTAATCGCCGGAGATGAATCGAAGGCACAGCAGCTTGCCGCGCGCCTCTTCGAGCTGGGCGTCTTCGCCACGTCCGTCGTCTATCCCACGGTCCCACTGGGCACGGCGCGCGTGCGCACGATCGTCACCAGCGAGCATTCGCGTGACGATCTGGAGACGTGCCTCGACGCGTTCACAACGGCGGGCCGCGAGCTGCGCCTCATCTAGTGCCCGCAGCTGCGGGTGACCGTTGGGTCTGCCTCGACGTGGGCGAGACGCTGATCGATGAGACGCGTGTGTGGACGACATGGGCAGGCGTGCTGGGCGTCACGCCGCTGAGCTTCATGGCCATGCTCGGGTCTGTGCTGGCCAGCGGCGCGGATCATCGGGAGACATTCGACCGCCTGGGCCACCCTGAATGGCGCGCGCGCTACGCGGAGTACCAAGCTGCCTTCGGCGGCTTTCGGGCAGAGGACCTCTATCCGGACGCGCTTCCGGCACTCAGCGCGCTGCGCTCCGCCGGATATCGCCTGGCCATCGTTGCCAACCAGCCGGCATCGCGCACGGCGGAGCTGCGCGCGCTGGGCGTGGATGTGGACGTCATGGCGATGAGCGACGAGATCGGTCTGCACAAGCCGCAGCCCGAGTTCTTCGGCCACGTCCTGGCGCTGATAGGGACGGCCGACCCTGCGCGGGTTGCCTACGTTGGCGACCGGCTGGACAACGACGTCATCCCTTCCGCGGCGGCCGGCATGCAGCCTGTCTGGATCAGGCGCGGACCGTGGGCAGCGCTCGTCCCGGGGGCGCCGCCGGACGGCGCACTGATCGTGAGCTCGCTGAGCGAGCTCGTCGAGCGCATCGGAGAGTGCTGGACGTGAGACTGACGATCCTTGGCTGTGCCGCCGCGTATTCGAGTCGGCCGGGCAATTCCTCCTCTTCATATCTCGTCCAGCACGGCAGCACGAGCGTGCTGCTCGACCTGGGCCAGGGCTCGTTCTCTGAGCTGTGGCGCTACGGCTCGTTCGCCGACGTGTCTGCCGTGGCCATCAGCCACAACCACGCCGATCACAACATCGACCTGATTCCGCTGCGCCACTGGGTCAGGTACCAGAACCGCGGCTACGGCCCTGCGCTGTACGCGCCGGCGGACCTGCGCCGCCGGCTGGGCGAGTTCCAATCGGAGCCTGAGTTCATGTCCGACTTCCGCGGCGAGACGCTCCGGCGCGGCGCCTTGCTCGTGGGCGACCTGCGCATCGAGGTCGCGCCGGTGACGCATATCCCGGACAGCTTCGCCTTCCGCCTCTCCAGCCCCAGCGCGCCGCAAGGGCCGGGCCTGGTCTACTCGGGTGACTGCGGCCGGGCGGACGACCTGCTGCCGCTGCTGCAACGCGGCGACGTGCTGCTGTCAGAGGCGTCGTTCGGTGCCCAGGAGTCGGACCCCACGGGCATGCACCTGACCTCTTCCGAGGCCGCGCGCGTTGCGGACGAGGCAGGCGTCGAGCGACTCGTCCTGACCCACATCGTCGACCGGTACGACCGGGCCCAGGCGATGACCGTCGCAGAGCAGCGTCTGCCCGGCCGCGTCCAGCTGGCCGAGCCGGGCTTGACCGTGGACATCGGCTAGGCTCCGAGCATGGCCACCATCCGCGACCTGGTTCGGCAGCGCATCGATTCCGCGCTTGACGATGCGTTCGCCTCGGGCGAGCTGGGCACGCCAGCGGAGGCGATCGTGGTGCCCGAGGTCGAGATTGCACGACCGCAGCAGGCCGAGCACGGTGACTTCTCCACGAACCTGGCCCTGAAGCTGGCCAAGCCGCTGGCCAGGCCACCGCGCGACGTGGCTGCGGCGCTCGTCAAGGCGCTCAAGGCAGGGCCAGACGACGCGCTGATAGCACGCGCCGAGTCGGCCGGTCCGGGCTTCGTCAACGTGTGGCTATCCGCGCGCCACGTGGAGGAAAGCCTCGACGCGATCCGCGCCGCGGGCGCCGCATACGGCCGGTCGCGGACGGAGGCGGCGGAGCGGATCAACGTCGAGTTCGTGTCGGCCAACCCGACCGGGCCGCTGACCGTGGGCAACGCGCGCGGCGCATTCGTGGGCGACCTCCTGTGCCGCGTGCTGGAGGCGGTCGGCCAGGACGTCACGCGCGAGTACTACTTCAACGATTCAGGCAGCCAGGTGGAGCGGCTGGGCCAATCGGTGCTCGCCGTACGCGGCGGCCAGGAGGTCCCCCAGGATGGCTATCACGGTGACTACGTCAAGGATCTGGCCCGCTCGTTGCCCGCCGAGATCGAGGGTCGGGCGCTGGAAGACCAGGCCACGGCCGGCTGGATCGTGGGTGAGTGGGCGTCAGAGCAGATCCGCGCCGGAATCGAACGCAGCCTGGCCAATTTGGGCGTGAACTTCGACATCTGGAAGTCGGAGGGATCGCTGCACGCACAAGGCTGGGTGAGCCAGGGTGTCGAGCGGCTGCGCGCGAGCGGCAACATGGAAGAGCGCGACGGCGCGCTGTGGTTCAACTCGACCGCCTACGGCGACGACAAGGATCGCGTCGTCATCCGCTCGAACGGCGAGCCGACCTACCTCGCCTCTGACATCGGCTACGTGGTCGAGAAGTTCAGCCGCGACTTCGACGAGCTGATCTACATCTGGGGTGCCGATCACCACGGAACCATCGCGCGGCTCAAGAACGCGGCCCAGGCCCTCGGCTACAACCGCGACAAGGTCGTCGTACTGCTCATCGCCTGGGTGCGCTTCGTGCGCGACGGCGTTGAGATGTCAATGTCCAAGCGCGCCGGCGAGTTCGTCAGCCTCGACGAGCTGCTCGATGAGGTCGGCGTGGATGCGGCGCGCTGGTTCTTCGCGTCGCGCGCCCCGTCCACGGGGATCGACTTCGACATCGAGCTGGCGCGCAAGCAGTCGGCCGAGAACCCGGTCTACTACGTCCAGTACGCGCACGCCCGGATCAGCTCGATCCTGCGCAAGGCAGCCGACGAGGGGCTCGCGGTGGCCGATTCACTCGCGGGTGGGCTGGGCGGCGACGAGGTTGCGCTCGGGCTGGCCAAGGAGCTGCTGCAGCTGCCGGACATCGTGCTCGACGCGGCCAAAGAGCGCGAGACGCAGTCGATCACGACGTACGCGACGGAGCTCGCGACCGCCTTCCACGCCTTCTACCGCGACCGTCGAGTGGTGGACGCGGCCGACCCCCAGACTTCCGCCGCGCGATTGGCACTCGTCGACGCGACGCGCGTCACGCTCGCCGCCTCGCTGGGCCTGCTCGGGATCTCCGCGCCCGACTCGATGTAGCGTTCAGCCGGGGGAGGCTCTGCTCGCCGCGCTCCACGCCGTGCCGCCCCTTCCACGACGAGTTTCACTGTCAGTGAACAGCAACCCCATTCGGCAGACGGCGGGCGTGGCCCGGCGACCTCCAGGCGCGCAGCTTTTCAACTCCATCGGAAAGTTGCGCGTCTAAGTGGCTCGCCCGGCGGCACGGAGGCCGAATCGCGGCGCGCCTGTTCACCCACGGTGAAATCCTGCAGGGCCCGGCTCGCCCGGAGCTAGAACTCCAGGTCGAGCCTTTCAAGCGTCGTGCTGTCGACGGCGATGAGCACGGTTCCCTCGAACACGCTCGCGACGCCATCGAAGGTGGCGGCCAGTTCGTTGACGCGTGCCTCGAACTCGGCCGCGTCAGCCTCCGTGTCCCAGGCTGTCTGCCACACGATCGCCCAGCGGCCGTCCGCGTGCTCGTACATGTTGAGTCGGTCGCCGCCCCATCCGGCCGCGGCCTCCGCGTGGGGCCACTCAACGGGCAATCCGGGGAGCGTCGCCGGCGGCTCGTCGCCGCCCGTGGCCAGAACCTGGATGAGCAACTCGCCCATCGTCTGCTCGTAGACGCGCGACCAGCCCTCACCGAGCGCGCCAGAGACATCGTCCAGCTGCACGTCCACGGGCCCTTCGCCGTCGTAGTACTTCTGCGAATGGAGGATCTGCTCGGTCGAGTCGGGCGGGTCAGCCAGCGTCTCGTTGACCGCCTCGAAGCCGCCCAGGCCGTGCACGTCGTCAATGAACAGGAAGCCCTCCGTGTAGGGGAACTCGAGCTGGCGGCGCAGGACGAGCGGCATCTGGGAGAGCGTGTCGTCATCGAGGCCGGACAACGACGCGGTCAGGACCTCGATCAGCTCCTCGAAGGTGAGGTTGCCGCGCGCCGGATCCGCCCACTGCTGCATGGTCAGCGTGGCGTCGCCCTCGATCGCGGCCAGCTGGCCAAGGATCGCGTCCCCGCGCGTGAGGTCCTTGATCCGGTTCACCTCGAGCTGGAAGTGCTGATCCTGCAGGGCGTGGGTGTACTCGTGCACGGTGAACATTCTGTCCAGCGGGCCGAAGGGCTCGTCGCGCTCGATGATGTAGAAGGTGCCGTTGTCCGGCTGGTAGTAGGCCGCCACCTGGCCGCCATACAGCTCAAGCAGCAGCTCGGTCAGGTCCGCGTCGTCCGGCACCAGGCCCAGACGCTTGAGCAGCCGCTCCTCGGCCAGCCGGAACTCTTCGGGAATATCGGCGAACGCGAGCTCCTGCAGGTCTGCCTGGAATTGGGCGCGACTGACGAACTGGTAAGGCACCTCGCGCGTTGGCTGGAGCTCGCGGATCTCCGGCACCGTCGCGACGGTCGCGTCGATCTGGGCTGCGAGCGCAGGATCGATGCTCGGAGCGGGACCGTCCGAGCCGCTCGGCCCGGGCGTCGCCGAATCGGTGGCAGACGGTTGCGCGGTGGGAGTGCCGGACGGGTCGGTCGGCGCGGGCGTGGTGGCTGGCGTTGGGCTGGCGGTGGGCAACGCGACGTCTGTCGGCGCCGGCGCGATGGTCGTGCAGCCCATGGCCAAAACAAGCGTCAGGACAGCGGCGGGCAGCCACCGGTGGCGGGGGTTGAAGGTCATGGCCGCATTGTGCCAGCGATTCGGTTGTGGACCGATTCGGAGATTGATGTCCGTTTCTTCACCGGTTGGAGGCTGGTGGCTTCACGCTCGATCCGTAGCCTTTTGGTCAGCGGAACAGTGAAGCATCGCTTCCCGTTCCCTCTCCCTCCCTCGGAACGAGGGGCGCCAATTGGGCAGGCGCCCCTCGTTTCTTTTTGTCCGGGAGTTGCTGCGACAATCGGGGCGATGGAGATCGTTTCGTTCGGCGAAGGTTGCCTTCGCCTCCGTGGCCGCGAGGGAATAGTCGTGGCCGATGCGTTCCCGCGCATCGTGGGACCAACTGGACGCGGCCTGACGGCCGACATCGCGACCTACTCGCACTCTGACGGACAGGCCACGCTCGGTCTGGCCGGCGGCCGATTCGAGACGCCGGAGACGGGCTCGGCCAAACGCAAGACGGCGACGCGTCGCTCAGAGGTGCGCATCCCGACCAGCCTCGAGTCGGCGTTCGTGCTCGATTCGCCCGGCGAGTACGAGGTGCACCAGGTGCTGATCACCGGTGTGCGCACGTACCGCGACGAGCAGCAGGGCGCGGAACGCGGCTTCAACACCTGTTTCGTGTACGAGCTGGACGGATTGCACATCGCCCACCTGGGCGACTTGGGCCACGTCCTGACGGAAGACGAGCGGGGAGAGATCGGCACGGTTGACGTTGTGTGCGTGCCTATCGGCGGCTCGCTTCCCACGGCCCGCGCGGCCGAAGTGGTGACCCAGCTTGATGCGAAGCTGATCGTGCCCATGCCACTCGAAGGCGCCGGCACTCCGGGCAGCTCAGGCGAGCTGGACAAGTTCATGCACGAGATGAGCGTCCAGCACCTCGAGCCGGCCCCGAAGCTGCAGGTCACCCATTCCTCTTTGCCCGGCGAGACAACAGTCGTCCTGCTCGAGGCCCGCGGCCGGAGCTGAGCCGCGTTCGCTCAGGCCGTGGCCATCGCCTGGAACGCGACGTGGCCGCGCTTGATGACCGTGCGCACGAGGCCGGCGCCCAGCCAGTAGGGCAGCAGCGCGTGTGAGTCGGCCGCCCAGATGACCATGTCGGCGTGCTTGCCGACCTCGATCGATCCATGTCCGTCGGCGATGCCCAGGGCGGCGGCGGCATTGATCGTCGCCGCTGCGAGTGCCTCTGGCGGACGCAGGCCAAGGCGGTGGACCGCGAACGAGAGGGCAAGCTGCGCGTTGGGCGCCGGCGACGTGCCGGGGTTGAAGTCAGTGCCGATCGCCACGGGCACTCCCCGATCAATCAGCCGTCGCGCCGGCGCATAGCCGGGCTCGTTGAGATAGAAGCTGGTCAGCGGCAGCAGCGTGGCGACCACCGGCCGGTCCATCTCCGCGGCACGGCCAAGGGCCTCGATGCCGTCATCGGAGATTGCTCCCAGGTGGTCGGCAGAGAGTGCGCCGATGTCGGCCGCCAGCTCGGCCCCGCCCGAAGGCTGGATTTCGTCCGCGTGTAGCCGCGCGGCGAGCCCCAACTCCTGGGCACGCTCGAGAAGCCGCCGCGCATCGTCCGCCTCGAAGACGCCGCGCTCACAGAAGACGTCGCACGATTGGGCGATGCCCTGCTCGGCGACGCGCGGCAGCTGCACGTTGATCACCTCGTCCATGTACGCGCGCGCCGCGTCTGGTCTGCCGCGAAACTCGGGCGCGACAGCGTGCGCACCCAGGAACGTGGGCACGATCTCCAGCGGACCCTGGGCCCCCAGGCGAGCGGCAAGTGCGAGCAGGCGCAGCTCGGTCTGCACGTCCAGCCCGTAGCCCGACTTCACCTCAGCCGTCGTGACGCCGTGGCTGAGCATCTCCGCCGCCCACAGCCGCGCTCGTTCGAAGAGCTCGTCATCGCTCGCGGCGCGCGTCTCACGCACCGTCTGCAGGATGCCGCCGCCGGCGGCCAGGATCTCGAGGTAGGTGTGGCCGCGCTGGCGCAGCTCGACCTCCGCGTGGCGAGTGCCGGCGAACAGCAGGTGAGTGTGCGGATCGATCAGTCCGGGCGTGACCGTGCCGCGTTGCGCGTCGAGGCGCTCGATGGATTCCGGCGCGATGCCCATCCAATCGAGGTGCTGCTCCACTTCGCTGAGCGTGCCAACGGCGACGATGCGTCCCTCGTACGCGGCCACGGCAGGCCCCACGCGCGGATCGGCCAACCCCTGGTCATCAACGAGCAGCCCGATGTCGCCCTGCGCCGATCCGCGCCGAACTCCACCCGCAAGGGTCGCGATCTCCGCCGCGTTGTGAATGAGCAGGCCGGGCGGCGACTCTCTCACTCCGTGTGCTCAGGGCGTGCCGCGTTCTCAGTCCCAGCCATGCGCACCTCGAGCGCCATGGTCGGCTCGAAATCGCGGATCTTCAGCCAGCGCGCGGCGTGAGTGATGCGCTCCTCCGTGCCAAGCACCGGCTCAACGCCGAAGTGATCCGCCACGTCGAGCAGGGCCGCGACCGGGGCCAGCCCGATCAGCTCCGATTCACGCAGCTCGACTCCTTCCGCACGCGCAGCCTCGCCAACCGCATCCCACGCCCGCCAGATTGGCGTGACGGTGAAATCGAGCAGGTTCATCGACACCTGGGCGCAGCCCAGATCATCCATGAACAGGCCCAGCGCCTGGACGCGCGGCAGGCCGCCCGATCGCTCGCGCACGCAGCTTGGCGATCCGCTTGGCGAGCTCTATGTCGCCGCTCTCCAGGTTGATGTTGTAGGCGATCAGGAACGGTCGCGCGCCGATCACCACGGCGCCGGCGGTCGGGTGCAGTCGGTGAGGCCCGAAGTCCGGCTGGTAGTCGGCCGTGGCAATCAGGTCGCGCAGGCCCTCGAACTGCGGGCGGCGGATGTCGGCCAGCACTTCGCGGCCCGGCCGCAGCGCGGCGCGCGCGTAGAGGTAGACGGGCAGCTCGAAGCGATCGGCGATGCGCGCGCCGAACTCCCGGGCGAGCGCGACGCACTCGTCCATGGTGCTTCCACCGAGCGGCACGAAGGGCACCACGTCTACCGCTCCCACGCGCGGGTGCTGGCCTTCGTGGCGGTTCATGTCGATGTGCTCGATCGCGGCCGCAATCGCCGCCTCCATGGCGTCCGTGACACCAGACGCCGATCCGGCCAGCGTGAGCACGCTCCGGTTGTGATCCGGATCCAGCGTCAGGTCGAGCAGCTGGACGTCTCTCGCGGCACGCACCGGCGCGGCCAGGGCGTCCACGACGTCTCGTCGCCGGCCTTCGCTGAAGTTGGGCACGCACTCGATCAGACCGGGCACCGCCGGAGTCTAGAGCAGCACCGCGGCGCAAGTGGGTGGACGCGCTCGCGCTCTGCGCCTTTCACTTTGTGAAGTTCATACTTGACAAAGCGAAACTATAGTTTCACTATGCGCCATATGGAACGTGATGTCATCTCTATCTGCCCGGTATGCCAGGGCCAGCTCAAGGTCACCCGCCTGCATTGCGCAACGTGCGGCACGACGATCGAGGGCGACTTCAACGTCGGCCGTTTTGCCCACCTTGGGCGCGAGCAGATGGCTCTGCTCGAGTCGTTTCTGCGCTCGCGCGGCAATCTGCGCGAGCTGGAGCGCGAGCTGGGCGTGTCGTATCCCACGGTGCGCAACCGGGTCGAGGCACTGCTCAAGTCGCTCGGCCTGGCAGACGGGCCGGCCCTCGCCGACGAGCCGCCTGCGGTCCGAGCACCGGAGTTGGCGCTCGACCCCGAGCAGCGTCGGTCGATCCTCGAGCGGCTTGCGCGACGCGAACTCACGGCGGAGGAAGCCGCAGCAGCCCTGCGCGGAGACGCGCCGGCGGCATCGCATGACGACGAAACGGAGGGTGCCTAGATGGCCGACCAGGAACAGTTCGGCGACCCGGCGGAGATCCGCCACGCAATCGGCCCGAGCGGGACGTTCAGCCTGCACGGCGTGTCAGGCGATGTCGAGATCAACGGCGCGGACACTGACGAGGCGCGCGTGATTGCCAGCGCCAAGGGCCACGGCGACCTGCCGCTCGTCGTGCGCCGCAGCGAGGCGGGGCTGCACATCGAGGTGGAGCAGAAGGGATTCGAGATCTTCGGCCGCGGTCGGTCAAACGCGAGCATCGACTTCATCGTCGAGCTCCCGCGCCTCGCGCGCGTGGAGATCAAGGGAGTGAGCTCTGACGTCAAGGCGCGCGGCCTGGGCGGAGACCAGTCGTACAGCTCGGTGTCGGGCGACATAGCCATCCACGGCGGCGGCGGGAGGATCTCGCTGACGACCGTCTCAGGCGACGCCGAGCTGCGCTCCGACCAGCCGGTCTCGGCCGACCTGACCACGACGTCGGGTGACGTTGCGATCGTCGCCACGTTGCTCAACGCGTTGCGCCTGCGAACGGTGAGTGGCGACGCTGACATCCGGGCCGGCTTTGCCGCCGGGCCACTGCACAGCGTCGAATCGGTCAGCGGCGACGTTTCCCTCGAGCCACTTTCCGGCCTGACCGTTGAGGTCAAGCGCGGACTCGACGTGACGTCCGGATCCGGGCGGCAGCTGATCGCCGGCGATGGATCGGCGCGCCTCAGCTTCAGGTCCCTCTCGGGCGACCTTGAGCTCAGCGCCGGCAAGGCACGCGACGCAGCGCCGGATGCCCAGGCGATGCCTGTGAACGAGGCGACCGGCCGCGAGCCGCTGGAGGTGCTGCGCGCGCTGGAGCGCGGCGAGATAGATGTCGAACAGGCGACGCGCCTGCTTGAAGAGGTGACGAGCAATGGCTGACGTGGACAAGATCCTGCGCCTGGTGGCCGAAGGAGCGCTGACGCCCGATGAGGCGGACGAGATCCTGCGCGCGCTGGAAGGACCGCAGCCCGCGCCGAGCCAGCCGCCACCTCCCCCACCCCCACCCGCCGCGCCGCGTCCGGAAGGACCGCGCCAGCTGCGCATTGAGGTCACGGAGGGTGGCCGGCGAGTCGTCAACCTGCGCGTGCCGGTCAACGTGGCCGGCTGGGCGACGGCTTTCCTGCCCGGACTGTCGGACGACGAGAGCAGCCGCATTCGCGGAGCGCTCGATGCCGGTGTTCGCGGGCCAATCCTTGATATCGGCGACGAAGACGGCAGCCGCGTGCTGATCGTCAGTGAGTAACGAAGGAGATTTGTGATGGAGCAGGAGCTCTGGTATCGAATGCGCGAGCAGCAACTCAGTGGGCAGCGCGCATTGAGCGGCCCGCATTGCGATCAGCCGCCGCACCCGGTAAGCACGCACCTCGTCGAGCGATCACGCCGGCTGGTGGGACGTGCCGTGGTTCGCGTCGGTGGGCTCATCGCCGCCGAGCGCTACGTGCCGGCGACACGCTGAGGTCGGGATTACTGGCCGGCGCGGCTCAGCCGCCGACGGGCTCACCTTCGACCGGCACGGCCGCGCCGGCTCGGTCCAGCGGATCGCCTGATTGGTCACGCTGGGCCGGGCCGGCCGGTGCACTGCCCGTGGCGGCAAAGGCGACGGTCTCGATGTCGTCGCGCAGCGTCAGCTCGATCGAATCGCCCAGCGTCAGGCGGCGCACCTGTCGGCCCGCCTCGCACCACAACCGCAGTCCGTCGTGGCTGAGCACGTCGAACAGCAGCTCGGCACCGGAGAAGCGCCGGTCCACGATCCGCCACAGTCCCGCGCCGGCCGGTCCATCAGGCGCCTCACTCGCCTCGAAGTGCTCCGGCCGGAGCACGACCAACGCCCGCCCGCTGGGTTGCAGCGCACCCTTGCCGATCAGCCGTACCGGCCCGAAACGAGTCAGTGCCACGCCCTGTGCGCACTCCCCGTGGACCAGGTTCGCGACGCCGACGAAGCCAGCCACGAAGGGATTGGCCGGCTCGGCATAGAGGATCTCGGGCACGGCACACTGCTCGACTCGTCCGCGCGACATGACGCAGACGTCGTCGGCGATCGTCAGCGCCTCCTCCTGATCGTGAGTGACGAAGACGGCGGTCGCCTGGGCGCGGCGGAGCACGTCGCGCACCTCCACGCGCAGCTGGGTGCGCAGCGCCTGGTCCAGATTCGAGAACGGCTCGTCGAGCAGGATCACGTCCGGCCGCGGGGCGAGCGCACGGGCGACCGCGACGCGCTGCTGCATGCCGCCCGACAGCTGGTGTGGCATGCGCCCCGCCGCTCCCGACAGGCCGACCATCTCGAGCAGCTCATTCACGCGCACGTCTCGATCCGGGTCGCGCCGGATGCCATATGCGACGTTGTCGCGCACGGTCAGGTGCGGAAACAGGGCGAAATCCTGGAAGACCATCCCAACCCGGCGCCGCTCTGGCGGAACTGACGTCCTCGCATCCGAGACTCGGCGCCCGTTGATCTCGATCACGCCGCTGTCAGGTCGCTCGAAGCCCGCGATCAGGCGCAGCGCCGTCGTCTTGCCGCAGCCCGACGGTCCGAGCAGGCACAGCGTGCGCCCGCGGCGCACTTCCAGCTCAAAGTCGTCGAGGGCGGACACGGAGCCGAACGACTTGCCGATGCCGCTCATTCGAACAGCGGGCGCTGCGAGCGAGGCGGAGGCGGCGGCGCCGGCGGGCGTCACGGGCGTCACGGGCGTCAAGGAATCGGCTCCTCTGAGCGGAACAGGATGCCCACGGTCAGTGCCGACAGGAGCATCAGCAACGCGGCCGGCGCCGCTGCCCGGGTGTACAGGCCCTCCGTCGCGGCGCCCCAGATCTGGGTCGCGAGCGTGTCGAAGCCGGTCGGGCCCAGGAGCAGCGTGAGCGGCAGCTCCTTGACCGTGGTCAGGAACACGAGCGCCATTGCGGCCACGATGCCTGGGCGCAGGAGCGGCAGGGTGATTGAGCGAAAGGCAACGGCCGGATTGTCGCCCAGAGTGCGCGCCGCCTCCACGAGCCCAGTGCTGACCTGGCTGAGCGACGATCTGGCTGGGCCGATCGCCTGGGGCAGGAAGCGCACGGCATAGGCGAGCACGAGCACCAGGAGCGTCTGGTAGACGATCGGCGCGACGCTGAGCACGAAGAACACGGTCGCCAGGGCGAGGACGATGCCGGGCACGGCGTAGGCCGAATAGACGACCGCTTCGATCGCTGCCGTCAGCCGGCCCGGGTGACGGACGAGGAGGAAGGCGATCGGCAGCGCGAACGCCGCGGCAACGGCAGCGGCCAGCGATCCGGCCAGGAGCGAATTGGCGCCCGAGTCGAGCAGCAGGCGCACCGGCTCACCCTGGGTCAGGCCGCGCGTCAGCCAGACAACGACCGTGGCGGCCGGGATGAGCAGGCCGAGGGCGGTTACGGCGGCGCACAGGGCGATGGCGGGCCAGCGCCAGCGGCCGAGCGCGTAGGGCCGCGGCGGACGCCGTGCCACGTGGCTGATCGCGACTCGGCGCGACCTGATCCGCCACTCGATCCAGGACACGAACACGGTCACGCCAACAAGCATCAGCGCCAGCAGCGCGGCCAGCGATCGGTCGAACGAGGAGCGGTACTGGACGTATATGGCGCGCGCGAAGCTGTCGAACTGGAGGATGGCCACCGCTCCGAAGTCGGCCAGCGCGTACAGGATGGCAAGCAGCGCGCCACCGGCGATCGCGGGGGCGATGATCGGCAGCGTCACGCGCCGGAATGTTGTCAGCGGCCCATCGCCAAGGGCGCGGCTGGCCTCCTCGATCGCCGGGTCGGAACGCAGCAGCGCCACGCGCGTGGCGAGCAGGACGTACGGATAGGTGGCCAGGGTGAGCACGATCGCCGCGCCGGCGAAGCCATAGATGGACGGCAATCCGGCCAGACCTGCCTGGCGCAACAGGTCGCTCAATGCGCCGCGCGGACCGACCGCGGCCACGAACGCGAAGGCCATCACGTATGAAGGGATGGCCAGCGGCACGACTGTGGCCACTGTCCAGAGCCGCCGCCCGGGCAGGTCCGTGCGCGCCGTCAACCACGCCAGTGGCACGCCGATGGCGATAGCGCCGGCGCCGACGGTGAGTGCCAGGCCCACGCTGGCCACGAACAGCTCGACCGTGCGCGGCCGGGCGATGAGGGCGATCGCCTCCGCGTCAACGCCCAGCACCCGGACGATGAGGTAGACGAGCGGCACCGCGGCCAGCGCTGCGACCGCCAGCGCCGGCAGCAACAACTTGACCGGCGGGAGCGCATGGCGCGAGCGCGCCCCGACCGCCGCGCCGAGCGGTGCCGGCAGCGGCCCCTGCAGTGGCGGCAGGGCCCGGTCGGTTACGGCAGAACTCCGGTCTCATTGAGCAGGGCCAGCGTCGCCTGCAGGTCGGCCAGGTCCGACAGGTCGAGGTCGGGTGACTGGATCTGGTCGAGAGAGGGCAGGCCCTCCGGGCCAGCGACGCCGGTCACGAGCGGGTACTCGAACGTCTCCGTCGCGAAGTAGGCCTGGCTCTCATTCCCCAGCATGAACTCGATGAAGCGCCGCGCAGACGCCTCGGCATCGGTCGGAGCCAGGATCCCGGCGCCGGCGATGTTGACCAGCGCACCGGGATCCGAAGCGGCGAGGAAGTGGTTGCGGACCGGAAAGTCCGCGCCCTGTTCTGCCATGGCCTGGAGCAGGTAGTAGTGATTCACGAAGCCGGCGTCGATCTCGCCATCAGCCACGGCCTGCACGATCAATGCATTCTCGTCGTAGCGCACCGGATCGTTGGCCTGGATCCCCTCCAGCCATGCGCGCGCCGCATCATCGCCCTCGAGCAGTCGGAAAGCGGTCACGAAGGCCTGGAACGAGCCATTGGTCGGGGCCCAGCCCAGGCGTCCGCTCCATGCCGGGTCGGTGAAGTCCGCGATGGAGTCGGGCATCTCCTCCGGCGTGATCTCGCGCGAGTCGTACACGACTACCCGCGCCCGGCCACTGAGGCCCACCCACTGCCCTTCCGTCGATCGGAACCGCTCGGGCACGCGGGCCAGGAGGTCATCTGGCAGGGCTCGCAGGTGACCCGCTGCGGCTACGGCACCCAGCGCGCCCGCGTCCTGGGCGAAGTACACGTCGGCGGGCGAGTTTGAGCCCTCTTCCAGGATCAACGCGGCGAGCTCGGAAGTAGATCCGTAGCGGACCTCCGCCTGGATGCCCGTTTGCGCCTCGAAGCGCTCGATCAGTGGACCGACCAGCGATTCAGACCTGCCCGAGTACACGGTGATCGACTGCGGCGGCGCTGCGGTGCAGGCGGCGAGGGCGCCGGAAAGACCCAGGGCGAGGACGAGAGGTGCCACCAGCGAGCGCATTTCTTCTCCGCTAATTCCGAGTCGCATGATCGGATATGGCGAAATCCTACGCACAGCCCGTTGACTCGTCAAGCGCCCATGCGAGTCTGTGTCAAGTCCCCTTGATGACACGGCGCGACTAGCATTCGAGCCTGATGGCGACCACCGAGGATGCCCGGCTCAGCCCCGCCGCGCAGTCGTACCTGCTGACCTTGCGCTCCATGGCCGGAGCGGGCACTGCGCCCAAGGCGGCCGCCCTCGCGCGACGCATGGGCGTTTCCTCGCAGGCAACCTCGCTGATGATCCACCGCCTCGTCCAGGATGGGCTGGTGACAGTGGGCGCCGATCGCGAGCTGATCCTGACGCGCACCGGGCAGGACGCGGCGGACACGATCTTTCGCCGGCACTCGCTGCTCGAATGGCTGCTCACGCGAGTGATCGGCCTGGGCTGGGCCGAGTCGGACGAGGAGGCCGCGCGCCTGCAGGGCTCGCTCTCGGCGCGTGTCGAGGAGCGCCTGGCGGCCCTGCTCGGTGATCCGCCGACCTGCCCGCACGGCAACCCGATCAACGCGCGCGCTGCGGCCGAGCGGCCAAAGGGAGTGCCGCTCAGCGAGGCCGCCCCGGGCACGGAGGTGACCATCTTCAGGATCACTGAGGAGGCTGAGGAAGACGTCGAGCTGCTCTCGTACCTGGAGCAGAGCGGCCTCACGCCGGGCGTCGTGGCGCGGGTGGTGGAGGTGTCAGCTGGGCGCGACTCGCTCACCCTGGACGGTCCGCGCGGTCGCAGCACGATGGGCCTCCGCCCGGCGGCGCTCATTCGCGTCCTGCCCGGGCGCGCCGATGCCAAGCTCTTTCACCAGGTCCCGCCGATCAATCCGGCGTAGCGCCTCGTTCAGTCTCGAGCATCGGGATGCGCACGCCGCGCTCGCGGGCAACCTCGATCGCCCGTTCGTAGCCGGCGTCCGCGTGGCGCATCACGCCCGTGCCCGGGTCGGTCGTGAGCACTCGCTCGAGCTTCTGGGCGGCAAGCGGCGTCCCGTCGGCGACGACGACCATGCCCGCGTGCTGCGAGTAGCCGATGCCCGTCCCGCCGCCGTGATGGATGGACACCCAGCTCGCACCGGCCGCGGTGTTGACCAGCGCATTCAGCAGCGGCCAATCCGCGATCGCGTCCGATCCGTCGCGCATCCCCTCTGTCTCGCGGTTGGGTGACGCGACCGAGCCAGAGTCCAGGTGGTCGCGGCCGATCACGATCGGCGCGCTCACCTCTCCGCTCGCCACGAGCTCGTTGAAACGCAGGCCGGCCCTGGCGCGCTCGCCGTAGCCCAGCCAGCAGATGCGCGCCGGCAAACCCTGGAACGGCACTCGCTCCTGGGCCATGCGGATCCAGCGCGCGAGCGATTCGTTCTCCGGGAACAGCTCCAACACGGCCTCATCTGTGCGCCGGATGTCGGCCGGATCGCCGGACAGCGCCACCCAGCGGAACGGCCCCTTCCCCTCCGCGAAGAGCGGCCTGATGAACGCGGGCACGAACCCCGGGAAGTCAAAGGCGTTGCTCACGCCGGCCGACTGGGCCTGGGCGCGGATGTTGTTGCCGTAGTCGAACGTGACCGCGCCGGCAGACTGGAACGCGAGCATGGCGCGCACCTGGTCGGCCATCGAAGCCATTGCCCGTCCGACGTAGGCGGCCTCGTCAGTCCGGCGCAATTCGGCCGCCTGGTCCATCGTCAAGCCGGCCGGGATGTAGCCATTCAGCGCGTCGTGCGCGGAGGTCTGGTCGGTGACCGCGTCAAAGCGCTCGGCACGCCGGACCAGCTCCGGTTCGAGCTCGGCCGCATTGCCGATCAGCGCAATCGATTCAGCCCGGCCGCCCGCGGCCGCGGCGCGCGCCCAGCCAACCGCCTCATCGAGTGACTCAGTCAGTCGGTCCACGTAGCCGATCTCCAGCCGCCTGCGGGCGCGCGCTGGGTCGGCCTCGATCACCAGCGCGACGCCCTCGTTCATGGTGATCGCGAGCGGCTGCGCACCACCCATCCCGCCCAGGCCGGCGGTCAGCACTACCCGCCCGCGCAGGGTCCCGCCAAAGTGCTGGCGGGCCAGCTCGGCAAAGGTTTCGTAAGTGCCCTGCAGGATGCCCTGGGTGCCGATGTAGATCCACGATCCGGCGGTCATCTGGCCGTACATCGTCAGGCCGGCGCGCTCCAGCTCGCGGAAGGTGTCCCAGTTGGCCCACTTGCCGACCAGGTTGCTGTTCGCGATGAGGACGCGCGGCGCCCACTCATGCGTGCGGAAGACGCCGACCGGCTTGCCCGACTGGACGAGCAGCGTCTCGTCATCGGCCAGCCGACGCAGCTCGCTCACGATCGCGTCGAACGCCGCCCACGAGCGCGCGGCGCGGCCGGTGCCGCCATAGACCACCAGGTCGTCGGGTCGCTCGGCCACGTCCGGATCCAGGTTGTTCATCAGCATCCGCAGCACGGCTTCCTGCTGCCAGCCGCGGCAAGAGATTTCCGAGCCGCGGGGCGCGCGGACCACTGGCGGGCGCGTTGCAACCATCATCCGCCCGAGTCTAAGCCCGCCTCTTCCGGTGTCGTCACGTCAGCAACCTGGGCGCCCGTTGCGGAAATGAGCTGCTCTGGGGCGATGTGGATGTTGACGCCGCGCCGTCCACCTCCGATCGCGACCAGCTCAAGATTGCCCAGCGACGCGTCGGCGATGACCGGCCACGCATGCTTCGAGCCAAAGGGCGTGATCGCGCCGCGCTCGTAGCCGGTCACTTCCCTGGCCTCGTCTGCGTCCGGCAGCGACAGCCGCTTGACGCCCAGGTGGGCGCGCAGCTTGGGCCAGTCGAACCGCCGGCCGCCGGGGACGAGCACGAACACATAGTCGTTCTCGGAGCGACGCACCACGATCGTGCGCAGCAGCTGGTGGAGGCCGATGCCCTGGAGCTCAGCGCTTTCCTCGGCACTTCCTGCCGGCTGGGTCACGACAAGGGCGAATGGGACGCCGGCATCGCGCAGGGCGCGCGCGGCCGGGGTGTCTGGATGCACGGGTTCGCTCATAGCTCGCGGCGCATGACGGGGTACCGATCGTCGTCCACGGCCGTGGCAAAACCGAGCTCGTGCCAGAAGGCCGGCCTCGCGCCGCTCGACTCGTTCTCCGGCAGGGTCAGGTCCGGGTACGCCTCGATCGCCGCGAAGCCGCGCTCGGCCAGGTCGCGGCAGACGTCTTCGACCAGCGTGCGCGCGAGGCCCTGCCGCCGCGCGTCCAGGGTCGATGCGATGCACGTGATCACTGCCGGAAGCGGCGCCGCGGGTAGCTGCGTATAGAGGTCGCGCAGCCGGCCGGCGCGCGGGTATGCGGACAGCGGCCCGAACTGGCAGTAGGCGACCGGTGCTTCGTCGGCGAGGAGCACCTTGGCATACGAGCCGAACACTCCCCGGCCGCGGTCGAGCAGGGCCAGCTTGCGCGGCACGCCATCGCGCAGCGGGCGCTCACGCTGGGTCCTGGGGGCGAAGGGGTTGTCGTCGGGGATCGCGAACAGGTCGTCCGCGAGCGAATCGTCCGCAAACGGGTTCGCGCCAGTGGCGGCACGCGGCCGCGCGAAGGGATTCTCTGCCTCCTCCGGCTGCACCCGGGCGAAGGGGTTATCGCTCGCCGCGACCGGCGGACTGGCTTCGGGCGTCCTGGCCGACAGCCACGCCGGCCGGCTGGCCTTGGTGCCTCGATCAGCGTCCTCCCAGTAGTCGCACGTGCGGTGGTCGAAGCGTGCGTCTGCGCAGGGCGGAATGAGACGGAACGTGGGCTCGTCGGCGACATCAATGATGCGAAGCTCGGCCATCGAAGAGAGAGTCTCGCCTAATCAGCGCGGCTGGTCACACGTCCAGCAGCCGAACCAGCTCCCCGGATCGGACGAGCCTGACCGCGCTGGCGATGTCAGGCTGAGGATCGCGGTCACTGTCCAGGTGCGCCACGCCGCCGCGGACAAGCGCGTGCGCGTCGGCCACGCCCGCACCGGCGCGCAGGCCGTCCGTCATGCGGAAGTCGAGACCCTGGGCGGCGCACAGCAGCTCGAGGGCGATGACGTGCTCCACGTTGCGCACGACGTCGCGTGCCTTGCGCGCCGCGATGGGACCCATCGACACGTGGTCCTCCTGGTTGGCGGAGGTCGGGATCGAATCGACTGACGCCGGATGGGCGAGCACCTTGTTCTCCGACACCAGCGCGGCGGCCGTGTACTGGAAGAGCATCATGCCCGTGTTCAGCCCGGCATCCTCGACCAGGAACGAGGGCAGGCCGGAGGACCGGCCGTCGATCAGCTGGGCAATGCGCCGCTCGGAGATGGATCCGAGCTCGGCAACCGCGATCGCCACCATGTCCATCGCCAGCGCAACCGGCTGGCCGTGGAAGTTTCCGCCCGACAGGACACGCCCGCCGCCGGTCGCGACGGCAGTGACATCCACATCGGCGCCTTCGGGGAACACGAGCGGGTTGTCTGTTGCCGAATTGATCTCGATCTCGAGCACTCGGCGCGCATAGGCCAGCGCGTCGGCAACCGTGCCGTGGACCTGCGGCACGCACCGGATCGAGTACGGATCCTGGACCTTGTGGGCGATCGCGTGATGGGAGCGCATGAGCTCCGAATCGCGCAGCAGGTGGCGCAGATGACCCGCGATCAGCGCCTGGCCGGGATGCGGACGGGCCGCCTGGTACTCGGCGGCAAAGGCCACGTCCGTGCCCTGCAGCGCCTCCGTGCTCATCGCCGCCGCGACGCTTGCCGCAGCCAGGGCGCGCTCCGCGTCGAGCAATGCCAGCGCACCCACCGCGGTCATCTGCTGCGTGCCGTTGAGCAGCGCCAGGCCCTCCTTGGCCAGGAGGCGCAAGGGTTCCAGCCCGCCCTTGCGAAGCGCATCGGCCGAGTCGATCACGTCCCCGTCCAGCTCCACCCGGCCGCGACCTATCAGCGGCAGCGCCAGGTGAGCGAGCGGCGCCAGGTCACCCGAGGCACCGACCGAGCCCTGTTCGGGCACCTGGGGATGAATCCCGGCGCGCAGGAAGTCGATCAGGCGCTCCACGATGAGCGGCCGGCAGCCGCTCTGGCCGCGGGCGAGGGTGTTCGCGCGGAGCAGCAGCATCGCTCGCACCGTCTCGCGGTCGTGCGCAGGTCCGACGCCGGCGGCGTGGCTGATGAGCAGGTTCTCCTGCAGCCGGTCGGCATCCTCGGGCTCGATCCGGTGAGTGGCCAGGTCGCCGAAGCCGGTGGTCACGCCGTACACGGTTGCTCCGGCCGCAACGAGCTCCTCGATCGTGGCGCGGCTGGCCTCCATCCTGGAGCGCGCGTCGTCCGCGAGCGCGGTGGAGGCGCCGCCGCGCGCGACGCGTGCCACGTCCTCCAGGGTCAGGTCTAGGCCGTTCAGGGAGATCACCTCGGGTGCGGCCGCTTGCGCGCCCAGGCTCGTGCTCACTCCCAGGTCGCGCCGACCAACCCGCGCGCGTGGCTGGTGTCGTTGGCCACCATGAGCAGCGGGCCGGATGCGCGGCTGTCCCAGCGCAGAACGGTCAGGTTCGTCCAATCCTGCAGGAATCGGCGTCGGTAGTCGCGCAGCGGCACACCTGTGACGACCGCCAGCAGCACCCTGTTGACGGACGAATGACCCACGAGCAGGCAGGTTGGCGGACTGTGATCCTGCGCCTGCTCCTGCTCCGCCCACGCGAGCAGGTCCTCGATGAGCAGGCGAACCCTGGCCGCCACCTGCTCGCCGTTCTCGCCGCCACCCACGTGATGCGCGGACGGGTCCTTGTCGTAGGTCTCGTACTCGCCCGGAAAGCGCGCGTCGATCTCCTCGCGAATGACGCCTTCCCAGGTCCCGTAGTCCAGCTCTGTCAGGCGCTCATCCGGCTCGACGCTCTTGTCGCGGCCGTGGGCCAGGATGGCCGCCGTTTCCATCGCGCGGCCCAGCGGGCTCGACACGATTCGATCGATCTTGACTCCGGCCAGCCGATCCGCGAGCTTCTGCGCATCGCCGCGGCCGCGCTCGCTCAGGCTGGCCGGCGACGGTCTGACCCAGGTACTGCTCGGGTTCAGACCGATCTGTGTGACCGTGACGCGTCAGGATGATCGTGAGCACCCGCCCACGATAACGGCAGCGTCAGTCGCTCGGCCGCCTGCGCGCCACCACAGCTACCAGGCCCAGCACGATCGCACCGGCGCCGACCACCGCCACGATCCAGCCAAGGCCACCCAGCCAGGGCGAGATGTCGATCGGGGCAGGCGCCGTTGCTTCAGGTTCTGGCGTGGGCGCCACGCCCGGCTGCCCGTAAGCGCCTATCGCCTCCTCGAGCAGCGCGTCACCATCTGGCGACCCGATCAGGCCGCCGGGCATGCAGTTGTTGGTCGAATAGACCCCGTCATCGTCACGAAACAGGACCAGCAGCCAGCGCTCGCCCGAAATCGCCCCGTGCTCGCACGCTGCGCCCTGCGCGCCGATGCCGCGGATGAGCAGCTGGTCTCCTTCGATCTGCCCGGCGAAGACGCCTTCGAGGGCGATCGCGGTCCCACCGGGGACGGCGCGACCGATGGTTGCCAGCACGATCGCCCGGCGTGGGTCCGCGGCTGCCTCCGCGATCGGCTCGGGCGGCGCGCAACTGCAGGCCAGTGCCGGGAGCGGGATTGCGATCCCGTTCGCCAGGAAGAGTGCCGCGGCCAGCATCAGCGCATGGAGCAGTGCCTGGAATCGGTCACGCATGAGCCCACGGACGGCGCGCCAGGGCCAAATGTTCCGCCCTTTGCGCGCTGGCCCGCGCGACGGTTGTGCGTGACGGCTGCGCTATGCTCGGCCGGACAAGCAAATACGCGCCTCTCCTTCGGGGTTGGGTGTAATTCCCGACCGGTGGTCGGCGAGCGGATCGATCCGCGCGCCAGCCCACGACCCGGCGCCGTTCGCGGCGACGGTGGATGCCCTGGCAGGCAGCCGACGGTGACAGTCCGGATGGGAGAAGGGAGGCGGGCCGGTTGCGCGCGAGCGCGTCGGCACGTCCGCCGACTCCATTTCCCCGTCGTTAGGCGCCCGACGGAGGAACACGCCCTGTCTTCGATCAAGATCGAGAACGTCTCGCGCAGCTTCGCCACGGATGGCGGGCCGCTGCTGGTGCTCGACGGCGTGTCGCTGGAGGTGCCGGCGCACGGCATTGCCGCCGTGGTTGGGCCGAACGGCTCGGGCAAGAGCACGTTGCTGCGCCTCATCAGCGGCCTGCTCGCGCCGGACAGCGGCACGATCACCATAGACGGCAGGTCCGTGACCGAAGCAGACGAGCGCGTGGGCCTCGTCTTCCAGGAGCCGCGGCTGCTGCCCTGGCGCAGGGCGCTGGACAATGCCGCGTTCCCGCTCGAGCTGGCCGGCGTGGGCCGTGCCGAGCGCAGCGAACGAGCGAGAGCACTGCTCGACCTGGTTGGCCTGGACGGTTTCGAGCGCGCTTACCCGCACCAGATGTCGGGCGGCATGCGCCAGCGCCTGGCGATCGCTCGCGCGCTCGCCCGCGACCCATCCATCCTGCTCCTGGACGAGCCCTTCTCCGCGCTCGACGCCCTGACGCGCGAGCGCTTCAACGCCGAGCTGCTCGAGCTCTGGCAGCGCACCGGCGCAACGATCGTCGTCGTAACGCACAACATCGCCGAAGCGGTCTTCCTGGCTGACGAGGTGACCGTTCTGTCCGCCCGGCCCGGCCGCGTCGCCGCACGCGTCCCAGTGCCCCTCGGCCGGCCGCGTCAGATGCAGGCGATGGAGAGCCAGGCGTTCGCCCGTGCCGCCGCGCAGATCCGCGCCCAGCTGGGCATGACCGAACACGACCTGTTCGAGCACGAGGCGGCCGCTGCGCCGGTTCATGACGTGCTTGACCGCTCCGGGGCACCGGCCTGGTTCGACCCGTTTGGCGGCCGCGAATGACGTTCCAGAGCGCCCGCGGCCTGGTGCCAGTGGCAATCGCCGCGGTTGTCTTCGTGCTCGCCTGGAAGCTGGTCGTGGTCGTCGGCAACTACCCGGTCTTCATCCTGCCTGCGCCAGAGGTGGTCATGGCCCGCCTCGTCCGTGCCTGGGCGGATGGGACGATGACGCCGCACGTGGTGGCCACGCTGACAGAGATCGCGCTCGGCCTGCTCATCGGCGCCACGCTGGCCGTGCTCGTGGGCTACCTGCTGGCCCGGTCGCGCCTCGCCGAGCGGCTCCTCTCGCCATACCTCGTCGCGGCCCAGGCCACGCCCATCCTCGCCCTCGCGCCGCTGCTCGTGCTCTGGCTGGGCACGGGCCTGGCGGCCAAGGTCGTGATATGCGCGTTGATCGTCTTCTTCCCGGTCGCGGTGGCGACGATGGTCGGCATCCGCTCGGTTGACGCGCGACTGCTCGAACTGGGGGCCAGTCTGCGCGCGACGCGCTGGCAGGTGCTGCGTCACCTGGAGGTTCCTGCCGCACTGCCCCAGATCCTGGGCGGTATGCGCATCGGCGTGACCCTCGCGGTCATCGGCGCGATCGTGGGTGAGTGGGCAGGCGCCGATCGCGGGCTGGGAGTGCTCGTCAACCTGGCGCGCGGGGCGCTGTTCGACTTTCCGCTCATGTTCGCGGCACTGCTGACGATCGCCGGCATCGCCGTCCTGCTTTACGTCGCGGTCGTGCTCGTCGAGAGGGCTTTGGTGGGGGCATGGAGGTAAAGGTGTCTGCTCTTCGATTCATCGGTGCTGTGGCCGTCGCTCTGTCCTTGGCGATCGGCTGCAGCGCGGGCAACCCGCCCACCACTGCCGTGCCCAACGAACCGCTCACGGTGGGGCTGGGCTACATCCAGAGCGTCCAGTTCGCCCAGTTCTACCGCGCCCAGCAGCAGGGCTACTACCGCGAAGTGGGGCTGGAAGTGACCTTCCAGAACGAGATCGACCCGAACCTGATCACGCTCGTCGGCCAGGGCGCAGTTGATATCGGCCTGGCCGATGGAACGAGCGTCATCCCGGCTGCGGGCCAGGGCATCCCGATTCGATTTGCGGGCACCATCTACTCCACGTTCCCGAACGTCGTACTGACGAGCGCGGACAGCGGCATCACCTCTGCGGCGGGACTGGCCGGCAAGTCGCTCGGCATCCCGGGCAGGTATGGCTCGAGCTGGATCATGCTCCAGGCTCTGCTGCAGTCGGCCGGCCTCACGCCGGAAGATCTCGACATTCACGACTATCCCGATTTCGGACAGGCCGTCGGCCTGCGCCAGGGCCAGGTGGAAGCGGCCACGGGCTTTCGCAATAACGAGCCGGTGCAGCTGGCCCGGCAGGGATTCGCGACCAACGTCCTGACCATCGACGGCATCACGCCGCTGGCGGGCCCGGGCCTGATCGTGGGCGAGAGCACGCTGAGCTCGAAGCGAGACGCAGTGGGCAGGTTCATCACCGCGACCGCGCGCGCCATGAGCGACATCCTGGCCAACCCAGCGGTTGGACTGGAGGACGCAATCGCAGTCGTGCCCGAGCTGGGCAACGACCGTGACGGGCAGCTGGCCGTCCTGGAGGCGACCGTTCAGATGTGGCGTCAGGACACGGATGAGCACGGCCTGGCGTGGGTCGACCGCGAAGCGTGGGTGCGCTCGCTAGAGTTCATGCGGTCGTTACCCGACTCCAACATCCCGGCCGACCTGACGGTCGACGACCTGATTACCCAGGAGTTCAGCGAATGAGCCACGAGCCTGAGGCACACGCGGCCGAGCCGCTGATCGATACGGCCGACCACGACTCGGCCACGCACATGGACGTTCACGCCGCCATCAGCGACGACGATCACGGCCACGCCGAAGCAGCGCTGGGTCCGATCGATTGGGGCCGCTGGGCGTTACGCGCTGGTCGGTGGCCTGGCTGGCGCCGTGGTCGTGTTCGCCTTCTGGCTTGCCCTCAACTAGGCGCCCGCCCTCAACGCGGAGCTGGCCCGCCGCCTAGAAGAGCCCGACGGTATCCCCGTTCTCGTCGATGTCCACGTCGACGCCCGACGGACGCGACGGCAGACCGGGCATCATCAGCATGTCGCCGCAGTAGGCGGTCACGAACCCGGCTCCGGCGAACAGGCGTGCGTCGCGAATGGGCACCCGGAATCCGCTTGGCCGGCCTTTGAGCTCCGGATCGTGACTGAGCGACAGCGCGGTCTTGGCCATGCACACGGGCAGGTTGCCGTAGCCCAGGCGCTCGAACTCGTGGAGCTGCTTTGACGCCTCGCCAGAGATGTCAACGCCATCCGCACCGTAGACCCGCGTGGCGATCGCCTCGATACGCTGCGTGAGCGAGGCGCCCTCGTCAGTCAGGAACCGGAAATCGGGTGCGCCGTCCGCGGCGGCCGCCCACACGGCGCGAGCCAGCTCCTCGGCCCCCGCCCCACCACGCGTGAAGTGATCGCTGACGACCGCGGCGCGGGCGCCCGCCGCGAGCGCCTCCTGGCGCACGATCTCCACCTCTGATGCGTGATCGGTGGGGAACGAGTTGATGGCCACCACGGCCGGCACCCCATACGCGCTGACGATCTCCACATGGCGACGCAGGTTGGCGCAGCCACGCCGAACTCCCTCTTCGTTCTCCTCGAGTAGCAGCGGGTCGAGCGGCTTGCCGGCGACAACGCGGCCCACGCCGCCGTGCATCTTCAGCGCCCGGATGGTGGCCACGATCACCGCCGCGGCCGGGCGCAGGCCGGACAGGCGGCACTTGATGTCGATGAACTTCTGGAAGCCCATGTCCGACCCGAAGCCGGCCTCGGTGCACACGGCATCGACCAGCTTGAGCGCGATTCGGTCAGCCACGACAGATGAATTGCCATGGGCGATGTTGGCGAACGGGCCGGCGTGAACGAACGCCGGGCCACCCTCCAGCGTCTGGACCAGGTTGGGCTTCATCGCCTCGCGCAGCAGCACCGTCATGGCACCGGCGACCTGAAGGTCGTTCAGCGTCACGGGCTGGCCTGCGTACGTTTCGGCGACGATCGACCGGCCCAGCCGGGCGCGCAGGTCATGAATGTCGTTGGCCAGCGCGAGGATCGCCATCACTTCGGAAGCGGCTGTGATGTGCCACTCCGCCTCGCGCACGTCCACCTTCTCGCCGAGGCCGATCATCGTCCGGCGCAGGGCGCGGTCGTTGACGTCGATCACGCGCGGCCAGCGAATCGTCTGCGGGTCGATACCCAGCGCGTTGCCGCGGAAGAGGTGGTTGTCAAGGAACGCGGCGGCCAGGTTGTGCGCGGCGCCGACGGCGTGCAGGTCGCCGGTGAAGTGGATGTTGATCTCCTCCATCGGCAGCACCTGGCTGTAGCCGCCGCCCGCGGCGCCGCCCTTCAGGCCAAAGACCGGGCCAAGGGACGGCTGGCGGATCGCTGCGGCAGCACGCACTCCGATGCGATTCAGGCCCTGGGTCAGGCCGATGGTGGTCGTCGTCTTGCCTTCGCCGAGCGGCGTGGGGGTGATGGCCGTGACCACGATCTCGCGCCCGTCAGGCTCGCCGGCGAGTCGCTCCAGGGCATTCGGCCGCACCTTTGCCTTGTACGGGCCGTAGAGCTCGTACTCGTGCGGGCAGCAGGCCAAGCTCGTGAGCGATGTCACTCACCGGGCGCAGCTGCGCCCGGCGCGCTATCTCGAGGCTTGACTCCACGTCAGGATGGCTTTCGTTGGCCGTGGATCAGGCAGCGCGGCGCTTGCGACCGCGGCCGGCGATGATCGGGTGGCCGGTCTGCTGCCAGCGTGCGGCGCGCACGAGGTGCTCCAGCAGGATCGCATTGGTGACCGGCCCCACACCGCCCGGCACCGGCGTGATGGCCGACGCGACCTGGCTTGCACTCTCGTACTCGACGTCGCCCACGATTGCGCCCTTGACGACGTTGATGCCGACGTCGATCACAAGTGCGCCGGGCAGGAGCATCTCCCCCGTGACCAGCCCTGCCGAGCCGGCGGCGGTCACGACAACCTCGGCGCGGCCAACCTCAGCAGCCAGGTTGCGCGTTCGCCGGTGGCAGACCGTGACCGTGCAGTGCTCGCGCACGAGCAGCAGCTGGACGGGTTTGCCGACCACGTTGCTGCGGCCGATGACCACGGCATTCTTGCCCGCAAGGTCATACCCGTAGAACTTGGGAATCTCGATCGCGGCTTCAGCGCAGGCGGGCAGGAAGCCTTCATAGCCGAGCGTCATCAGCCCGGTGTTGAGCGGATGGATGCCGTCGATGTCCTTGGCCGGCAGGATCGTGTCCGTCAGCGTGCTGAGCGGAATGTGCCTGGGCAGCGGCTGCTGGACGATGATCCCGGCCACCTCAGGGTCCGCGTTCAGCTCCTCGATCACGTTGCGCAGCTCGTCAGCCGACGCGCGCCGCTCGAGCGCGACGACGCGGCTGGGCACGCCGACCAGCTTGCACGAGCGCAGAATCTGCTCGACATAGACGCTCGACGCTCGCTCGCGACCGACCATCACCGCCGCGAGCACCGGGCTGAAGCCGTGACGCCGGCGAAAGGCACCCAGCTGGCGGCGCACCTGTAGGCGGAGCTGTGCCGCGAGCGGCCGGCCGTCCAGGACGTGCGCGGCCTGGGAACCGGCGGTCCCTGCGTCGCGGCTGGCCGGCGCCATCGACGCCACGGTCATGCCGCCCGCCTCACGCCTGTTCGGGCTCGCGCAGCGAACCACCCGCGACGATCTCCGAGACTCCGGACAGCGTGCGGTCGATGTTGCTCAGCAGTCCATTGAGGTCAGCCGTCAGGCCACCGGCGTACGACTCGTCGCCGACCATGGGCAGGTTGATCATCACGTTCGCGCCCGCTCCACGCGCGGCCGCCGCGGCGAGCCTGGCCGCCACATCCAGATCGCTGGCTGCGTTTACGTTGCTGCGTCCGGCCATAGCGGCAACTTCGTCCAGCAGCGCGTCGCACTCGCGAACGACGGCCATTGGCACTTCGCTCGCCGCACGCGCAGCGATGCGTGTCGCATCCTCTCGTGCCTGCTGATCCGCGTCCGTCTCGCGCGCCATCTTGCGCGCCGCCGAGAAGGCGGAGTAGGCGGTGGCGTCTTGATCGGCCAGCGCCATGAGCCGGCCGCGCGCCGCCTCCCCGGTAGCCAGGGCTCGCTCGTGAGTGGCGCGATAGCTCTCGTACTTGGGCCGGTCGATGCTGAGCCGGGCGACCATCACGAGCAGGCTCGCCGCGAGCGACCCGACGATCGCTGAAGCGCTCCCTCCGCCCGGCACTGGATCGCCGGAGGCGAGCCGATCAGAGAACTCGGTCAGAGTCAGGCCGCCAAAACCACCTTGAGACACGTCCATTGACTCGATTGTCGCATCGGGCGACCGCCCATGCCCGAGCCGAAGGGGCGCTGCGTCAGGCCGCTTCGAGGCCCTCCAGCAACCAACGCCGACCACGCCGCTCGTACGCCAGGCGCAGTCGCGCATCCGGCGTGCGCACGTCGAAGATGCGGCGCGGCCCGCTCGCGGCCGGATATGCCGCCAGCTCGTCGCGTACCTGGGCGATCTCGATCACCGGCACGCGCTCGTGGGCCATGCGAATCGATCGCGGGCGGCCGTCAAACAGTCCGCAGCTGACGTCGATCTGGGTTGGGGTGACTCTCACTATTGCCATCGTCCTGCCTCCATTCGGCATCGAACATACGTTCTACTCGGTCGTCACGCTAGTCGAACGGATGTTCTGTTGTCAAGCCTTCTGCGCTTGTCGTAACCGGGACGATGAGGGCGACGAGTGACAGCTTGCGTGTCACTCTTCGTCGACCGACCTTGGCTCGGTCAGCGGCAATCGGCGCGGGTCTCGCTCAAACGGCTCGTGCACGCCCGAATCGAGCAGCCGCGCCCGCCTGATGGCGCGCGTCCCGAAGCGCTTGCGCACCGCGTCCATGGCCTCCACCGCGCGCCGTTTGCGCTGGTCCGATCCGTCGAACAGCGACAGCTGCTGCTCCTCCGTCAGGCCGCTGGCCGCGACGCCAAGCAACCGAACCCGCATGCCGCCCACCTCGCGCCTGGTGAGCGCCACTGCGGTCCGCCAGATCGTGTCCGTCTGGTCGGTCGGCTCCGCCAGCGTCTTCTGGCGGGTGATGGTCACGAAGTTCGAATCGCGGATCTTGACCGCGACCGTCCAGGCCCTGACGCCGCTCGCGCGCAGCCGACCGGACACTCCGTCCGAGAGCGCCAGCAGGCTCTGCTCCAAGCCGGCCCAGTCGCCCACGTCGACGTCAAAGGTGTGCTCCTGGCTGACCGACTTGGCGGCCTGGTCCTCGCCCACAACGGTCTCGCCGATGCCCTGCGCACGGGCCGCGAGATCTCCACCGTGGCGTCCGAAGCGCCGGCGCAGGACGTCCTCCGGCAGCGCGGCCAGATCGCCGATGGTCTTGACGTCGTAGTCCACCAGGGCGCGCCGGGTGCTCGCGCCGACGCCCCACAGGCGCTCGATGGGCAACGGCGCCAGGAACTCGCGCTCTGCGCCGTGCGGCACAACGACGAGACCGTCCGGCTTGCGCAGGTCAGACGCGATCTTGGCCACCAGCCGATTGGCAGCGACACCCACCGACGCGGTCAGCCCGACCCCGTCGCGCACGGCCTGCTTGACCGCCCGCCCAACATCCTCGCCCGTGCCCTGCAGCGCCTCCGTGCCGGTCAGGTCGAGGAATGCCTCATCGATCGAGATCTGCTCGACGAGAGGTGAGAACCGGCCCAGTATGCGCATCACTTCCCTGCTCGCCGTCGCATATTTGCGTCCGTCCACGGGCAGGAAAATCCCATCAGGACAGAGCGCGGCCGCCGTACGCAAAGGCATGGCCGAGCGCACTCCGAACACGCGTGCCTCGTATGACGCCGCGCTGACCACGCCCCTGTCGCCCGGCCGGCCGCCGACGATCACCGGCTTGCCCAGCAGCTCCGGCCGATCGCGCTGCTCGACCGCGGCGAAGAACGCGTCCAGGTCCACGTGCAGGATCGTTGACGGCCCGTGTGCCATGCCGACCATCATGCACGTGTCGCGCGACAGCTAGTCCGTCACGTCCAGCGCCGATAATGCCGCGGCATGTGCGGCATAGCCGGAGTGATTGCCCTCGACGGTCGTGAGCCACCGACTGGCCTTGCGGCCAGGATGCGTGACACGCTGCTCCATCGCGGGCCGGATGGCACTGGCGAGCACGAGTCGGAGGGCGTCGCGCTGGCGGCGTGCCGGCTGGCCATCGTGGACCTCGACCCACGCGGGCTGATGCCGATGGCGTCCGCGGATGGGCGGTACCGCATCGTCTACAACGGCGAGATCTACAACCGCCTCGACCTGCGCGCGGACCTCGAGGCGCGCGGCGTGACCCTGCGCACCACGACAGACACCGAGGTGATCCTCCGCCTCTACGAGCTGGACGGGCCGGCCATGCTCGACCGACTCGACGGCATGTTCGCAATCGCCATCTGGGATGCCCAGCAGCGCGAGCTTTTCGCGGCGCGCGATCGGGTCGGCGAGAAGCCGTTCTATTACGCGACACACGAAGGCCGCTTCCTGTTCGGATCGGAGCCCAAGGCGCTCTTCGCGGCCGGCGTTGCGATGCAGTTCGCGGACGAGACGTGGCTGGAGCTGATGAGCTTTCGCTCGGTCGCCGGAGATCGAACTGCATACCGCGGCGTTGCGCGGCTGCTGCCTGCGCACTGGATGCGCATCAGCGATCGCGGGATCGAGATGAAACGGTGGTGGCGCTTTCCAACGGATGGCCCGCGACCGGCGCGCGGCTCGTTCGCGCCCCTGTTCGAGGAGTCCGTCGGGCGGCGGCTCATCGCCGACGTCCCGGTCGGCACGCTCCTCTCTGGCGGGCTCGACTCGAGCGCCATCACCCAGGTCGCGGCCGATCTCAGCAGCCGCCAATTGCCGGCCTTTACGGTGCGCTACGAAGGCCACGAGGACGAGGGCGAGTTCGCCTCTGCCGCCGCGGCCAGCGCAGGCGTCGAGCATCACCACGTTCGCGTGCCGGCCGGTGAGATACCCAGCCTGCTGGCCGATGCCACGTGGCACCTCGACGAGCCGATCAACTTCCCGGCCAGCCCGGAGATCCTGGCCGTCAGCCGCTACGCGCGCGATCACGTGCGCGTGCTGCTCACAGGCGAGACCGCCGATGAGCTGCTCGGCGGCTATGGGCGGCTGCGCCTGTATCGCTACCCGCTCCTGGTGGCCCTGGCCGGCCGGGCGCTGTCACCCTTCGCGAACCGGCTGCGAATGGGATCGCGCTGGGCGAGAGCGGTGTCGTCCACGCGGCTGAGCAAGCCGGACTGGATCGCCGCCAGCTACGCCGACGGGGACCCGCTGCGCCTCACGCGGCGACCTCTCACCGAGTGGGCGCCGTATCGCGCCCAGGTTGCCGCGGAAGCGGTCCGCGACTATGCCGAGCCGGTCATCCAGGCGCTCAACTACGAGCGGCACACTCATCTGCCGTCGATCGTGTCGACCGGCGATCGACTGACCATGGCCGCCGGGATCGAGGCGCGCCTGGCCTTCACCCATCCCCAGATCCTCGACTTTGCCGGTCGCGCGCGAAAGGGAGACCTGTTCCGCGGCGCGCAGGGCAAGCAGCCGCTGCGCGAGGCGATGGCCGGCCGCCTGCCTCAAACAGTGCTGGATCGACGAAAGCGCGGCTGGACGTCGCCCTACCGGACCTACCTGCGCGAGATGCCCGAGCTGCGCGCGTGGTTGTCGAAGGTGCCTGAGCACGAGATCGTGGCCAGATCAGAGCTCGGGCGGGAAGCCGCGCGGAGCATCGTGCAGTCATTCCTGGAAGGGGACCAACGCAGTACGCGCGACGCGTGGATGCTGGGCCGCATCGTGCTCTGGCACCAGGTTTGCGTCGAAGGTAGTCGCGAGCCCTTCGCCATCAGAGGATGATCGGCCGGCGACGACGCCGCGCTGAGCTGCAGCGGAGAGTCGGTAACAGGCTGTGGCCGGTGCTGGGCTACGTGGCGCGCGGCTACCGGGTGACCCTCGGCCGGCGGCCGCGCGTCGTGGCTGTGATCGGCTCCGTCGGCAAGACAACCACGATGCGAACCGTGGCCGCGGTCATTGGACGGCCCGTGTCGCGGCCGGCACTGCTCAACATGAACAGCCGCGCGGGAGTCGGTCGAGCGTTGTTGGGTGTTCGGCCGTGGCAGCCACGGGCGGTGCTGGAAGTCGGCATCCTCGCTCCAGGGCAGATGCGCCGCCAGGCGGCGACGGTCCGGCCCGACGTTGTCGTCGTGACCGCTATCGCCCACGACCACTGGGAGTCCTTCCGGTCGCTCGATGCGATCCGTGACGAGAAGGCGGAAATGATCCGTGCCCTTGGCCGCGCTGGCACGGTCGTGCTCAATGCCGACGACCCGAACGTACGCTGGATGGCCGGCCAGACTCGAGCGCGGGTCGTGCTCGCCGGTGAGGCGGCCGACGCAGAGGTTCGAGCGACGGACGTCGCCTTCGACTGGCCTGACGGGATGACATTCACCGCCCGCATCGGTGAGCAGGCGTGGCCCATTCGCACGCGGCTGATGGGTCGCCACATGATCTTTCCAGCACTCGCCGCAATTGCGGTCGCTTATGTCGAGGGCGTGTCGATCGACGCTGCAGCGGCCGCGGTGGGATCAGTCGAGCCGACGCCCGGGCGGATGCAGACCATGATCCTGCCCAGCGGCGCGGTGGTTATCAGGGACGAGTTCAAGGGCACCAGGGACGCGTGGATGGCAGCCCTGGATGCCTTGGCCGAGGTCCCGGCACGCCGACGGATCGTCGTCTTCGGCGAAATCAGCGAGGTATCCGGCAACCAGGACTACCGCGATATCGGCCAGCGTCTTGGCTTCGTGGACCGTGCGATCTTCGTCAGCACCACGAAGAACTTCCAGCTCTATCGCGCGGGGGCCACCGCTGGCGGATTGGATCGTGATCGAATCCAGCACGCGCGCAATTACGTGGAAGCCTTGCAACTCCTCGACGGCGACCTGGGCGAAGGCGACGTGGTGCTGATTCGAGGCCGGTGGCAGCAGGCGCTCGGCCGCATCGGCCTCGCGCTAGCAGGCGAAGACGTTCAGTGTCGAGCCGATCCGTGTCCGTTCAAGCGAATGCTGTGCGACGTCTGCCCGATGCTGAACCAACCCTTCACCGGCCTGCCCGCGCGCCGGGAGGCCTAGCAGGCGTATCGGCCGGAGTACGGGTTCGTCTCCCGCCCCGATCCGATTGAGTGGCGGTCAGGGTCAGCCGATCGGCTGCTCGGGATCGTGGACCCAATGCCCGCCGGTGGTAGCTCGGGTATGAGCTCATGGCCAAGCTCGTCGCGTTCGACCGTCAGGCCAGGGCACGCCGCCCAGCCTCCCCAGAGCAACAGGCGGTCGCCCGCCCAAACCGTAGCCATTCCTTCCCGGTACGTGTCTATCGAGGGGATCTGCAGGCGCAACCACGTGCGACGCCCGATATCGAATGCCAGACCTTTGCTCCAGTAGATGAGATAGTCGTCCGCGACGATCGCACCGCCCGGGCTGAAGGGCGGCAGCGGCAGCGCGATCTCCGTCCCTGTAACCGGATTCCAGGCAACCGGGTACGAGAGAACGTCGGGTTCGAACGGATCGGCCGAGGTGTTGACGTTTTGATGGCCGAAGAGCAGCCCGCCTGCGAATGTTGACGACGGCCAGAAATCGACCGTTGAGCTCGACCAGGAGTCGCCGCCGCTTGCGATCGAGTGAATGACCTGATCGTGAACGAGCAGGACGCGGTCGCCGGTCCATGCGACTCCAACACCGACTCCTGACGAACCACTCACGTCTGGTAGCCGCCGCCACTCGTTCGCGCCGGGATCGTAGGCGGCCGTCTCTATCAGTCCCGCGTCGTTTGCGCGTGAGAGCCACAGCTCCTCGCCGGTCCACACCCATGCCGCCTCGTGGGGTCGCCGGATCGGGCTCTCGGCAATTCGACGCCACCTGTCGGTCTGTGGATCGTAAGCGGCGCCGTCGGACAACGAAACGCGGTTTGTGCCGCCGATCACCAGCATCTCCTGCCCGGTCCACGCGGCGAGGTGTCCGGATCGGGGCTCCAGTGGGCCGCCTGCCGGTATGTCGCGCCATCGTGCGCTGGCCGGTGAGTAGGCCACGCCGCCACTGCGCGGACCCTGCAGGCCTTGCCTTGTCAGCGCGTATCCACCCCAGACGAGCATTTCGTCACCGGTCCACACGCCTGGCGCCCCGACTCGATTCGGGAAGGGCGCCCTCAGGCCGCGTAGGCCAACTTCGATTGTCTGCTCGGGCATCGGCCCGGCCTCCTCAATCGACTGGTGGTAGTCAGGGATCTCGGACGAGGTCAGCGATCGGAAGTCGGTTACCACGAACCGACTGCGGCAAATGGCAGTCGCGTCCTCGCGAGTCGCGGCGAACGCGACGTCGCCGCTCCTGAGATTCATCCAGGAAACGGAGCAGTCGCGAGCCTTTGGATGATCCAGGTGGCCGGTGACCTCGAGCCACTCATTCACGGGCAGGATCCGACCTTGCTCGGGATCGACAAAGACGGCCGACGAGCCCCACTCCTGCGAGTCGGGAAACCAATGCATCGTCAGGCCCTCGCCCGGCACCAGCCAACTGGGTTCGCCTTGCATCAGGTCGTCGTAGTTGCTGCTCCTCCGAACCTGGACCGGACTGAACGACATCGGCGCGGCACCGAAACAGGCGAGGGCGAGGCCGGGAATCAGCCCGCCCAGCTGCTGGAGGGTCAATGGGCCGTCCGGGCACTCGGGTTCGACGGCCTCATAGGCCGGGTCGAAGTGGAGCCACCGGTCGCCATCCTGCACATCCACGGCTCGTGGCGTCCAACCACTGACTATCAGTCGGTTGTCGCCTTCCATCCTGGCCAAGACTCGGATCCACTCCATTCCATCGGCAACCAGGCGATCCATTACCGGGGAGATCGGCTCATCGATTACGACATGTGCCACGCGTCCGCCTGGTTGATCGAGCAGCTCGACCTCAGGCGCGATCCAGCGCACGAACTCGTAGTCAGAGGGCAGTGGCTTTGCCGCAGGCGTCCGACTGGCCGTCGGCGTGCCCGTCGGATCGGGTGACCCGGATGCCAGCGGGGGTGAGGGCGTGTCCCCTTCGTCAATCGGGCTTGGGCTGGCGGTCTGCTGCGGCGATGGTGTAGACGCGGCTGGCTGACACGCGACCGCCATCAGGGCCAGGATCGCAACACAACGAGCAAGCATCATCTACCTCACCTGACCGTGGTCATCGAGAAGATGACGATTGGAGATGGTTGCAGGTGGCGGCGATGCCCGATTTTTGCCGATTTACCGCGCCGCTCGCGGACGCGCGCAGGTTAGCCCTTGGGTTCGACCTCGACGGTGACCTCGGGCGTCAGGCCCGCAAAGACCTTGATCGCGACCTTGTAGGTGCCGAGCATCTTGAGCGGCTCCTCGAGGTCAACCTTGTGGCGGTCAACCACGATGCCGCGCCGGCCCAGCGCGTCGGCGATGTCCTTGGCCGTGATCGAGCCGAACAGCTTGCCGCCCTCACCCACCTTGACGCCCATCGTCAGCGTGGTCGAGCCGATGCGCTGCGCGGCGATCTCGGCCTCTTCCTTCTCACGCTTGCGCTTGTCCTCGCGACTGGCGATGTCGTGCTGCCAGGCCCGAAAGGCCCCACCGGTGGCGGGCACGGCCAGCTTGCGCGCGAGCAGGAAGTTGCGCGCGTAACCCTCGGCAACCTCCTTGAGCTCGCCACTCTTGCCGAGCTTCTCCACATCGGCGGTCAGGATCACCTTCATGCGTTTGCCTCATTCGTTGCGGCGAGCCGGCTGCCAACCTGGGCAGCGACCCTGTCGATGACGGACGGCAGCCGCGCGGCAAGCGCGCGCACCGGCCTGGGCACGACCCGGCGCACCCGAGCCAGGTCGGAGTCGAGCTCCGATCGCGGAATTCCAAGCTCGTCCAGCTTCTCGCCGATCAGGGCTTCCGGCAGTCCCTCCAGGAAGACATCAATGGCGAGCACCATCACGGCCACGTCATCGATAGCGCCGACGAAGGGAATCTTCTCCGGTACGAGATCGAACGGGGCGACGATGTACGCGCCGGCCAGACCGAGCAATGCCTTGCGCGCCGCCGGCACCCGCGAATCGGAAGCAAGCGCCCAGAGCAACCGCGCATACATCGGGGCGCGGCCGGCAAGCGGCAGGAACGGTAGGAGATTGAGGGCGCGGATCAGCCCGCCGCCTCGTCGTGATCGGGCCATGAGCCTGCGGAGTATATCGAGCGCGCCCGATCGGCCTCCCAACGGGCGTCGGCTCGCTTGACAATCGAACAGGCGTTCGGTTATGGTCACCGCGGAAGGAGGCGCCCGATGACCAAGCATGACGCCGCTCGGAAGCAGCGCATCATCGAGTTCATCGCCGCGACGACGCGCCAGCGGGGTTACCCGCCGTCGGTGCGCGAGATCGCGCAGGCGGTGGAGCTTGCCTCGACATCGGCCGTCCATCACCACCTCCAGGCCCTGGAGCGCGAGGGATATCTCGAGCGCGGCGCCAGCCATTCGCGCGCCCTTCGGCTCACGCCGCAGGCTTCACTTCGCGTGGGTCAGTCCGGCGCCTACTCGGCCACCACCGTGACCACTCTCGACGGGCATTCACTGCCGGTCATCGGCGAGATCGCGGCCGGTGGACCGATCGAGGCCTATCAGGACGCAAGCGAGACGCTGACCGTGCCGGAAACACTGTCCGCGGCCGGCGACGCGTACGTGCTCCGCGTCCGGGGCGACTCCATGATCGAGGCGCACATCACGGACGGTGACTATGTCGTGATTCGTCCACAGCACGAGGCACGCGACGGTGACATCGTCGTAGCCCAGGTGGAGGAGAACGCAGTCACCCTCAAGCGCTTCTTCAAGGAGAAGAACCGCATTCGCCTGCAGCCGGCCAACGATCAGTACCCGCCCCAGTTCTACGACTCGGTGCGCATCCAGGGCAAGCTCATCGGCGTAATTCGCCGGGTCGACTAGGGCACCGTCCACACAATCCACAGCCCGTTGAAAAACGGGGGACGGAACTCGTCGGTAAGGCCGTTGCCATCGCGGCGCGACGCGTCCAGCATCAGTCGCCACGCATTGGTTTGACCATCCCGTCGGAGTTGCCGCGCCTTGTCGATAGACCGACTTCCACCCCAGTCGATCGAAGCCGAACAGTCAGTCCTGGGCGCCCTGCTCATCGACCGTGACGCGGTCATCGAAGTGGCCGACTTCCTGCGCCCTCAGGATTTCTACCGCCAGGCGCACGGCACCATCTACGACGCCATCCTCGAGCTGTACGACCGACGCGAGCCGGTGGACATCGTCACCGTGTCGGAGACGCTGGAGCGGCGGGAGGCGCTCGAGCAAGTCGGCGGCTCGGCCTACCTGACCAGCCTGATCAACCTGACCCCGACTGCGGTCAATGCCGTGCACTACGGCCGCATCGTGGAGCGCAAGGGGGTGCTGCGCAATCTCATTGGCGCGGCGGGCAAGATCGCCGCCATCGGCTACGACGACTCGGCAGACGTCAGCGAGGCGATCGACAAGGCTGAGTCGGAGCTGTTCGCGGTCAGCGAGAAGCGCGTCGAAAGCGGATTCGCACCGCTCAAGACGCTTCTTCACTCGGCCTATGACCGGCTCGACTACCTGCACCAGCACAAGGGCGAGATCAGCGGCATTCGGACCGGCTTCGCTGACCTTGACGCGTTGACCAGCGGACTCCAGAAGTCGGATCTCGTCGTGCTCGCCGCCCGTCCGTCCATCGGCAAGACCAGCCTGGCGCTCAACTTCGCCGAGCACGCGGCTGTGCGCGAGGGCAAGACGGTCGGCGTGTTCAGCCTGGAGATGAGCAAGGAGCAGCTCGTCCTGCGCCTGCTCTCGTCGGTCGCCAACATCGACTCGCAGCGACTGCGCACGGGCTTCCTGGAAGAGATGGACTTCACCCGCCTCGCGCCGGCCATGAACGCGCTGGCGGAGGCGCCGGTTTACATCGATGACACGCCGAACATCAGCACCATGGAGCTGCGCACAAAGGCACGCCGGCTGCAGGCCGAATCAGGGCTTGACCTGATCCTCGTCGACTACCTCCAGCTGATGCAGTCCACGGTCAGCTCGCGCGACGCGAACCGCGTCCAGGAAGTGTCCGAGATCACGCGCGGCCTCAAGGCGCTCGCGCGCGAGCTCCAGGTGCCGGTCGTCGCCCTCTCGCAGCTGTCGCGCCAGGCGGAGATGCGCGAGAACAAGGAGCCGCGCCTGTCCGACCTGCGCGAGTCGGGCTCGATCGAGCAGGACGCGGACCTGGTCATGTTCCTGTGGCGCGAGAAGGAGCGCGGCGGGGAGGACGAGGATCCCGAGGGCGAGATCATCAACCTTCGCCTGGCCAAGCATCGCAACGGCCCCACTGGGGACACGAAGCTGTACTTCCGGAAGCGCCAGACGCGCTTCGTCTCGTACGCCGAAGAGAACCGCTACGCCGGGTCGTACAACTAGTACGCAGCTAGAGCCCGGCCGCCTCGACCTCATCCGGTAGCAGCGGGCGGACCGCAGCCTGGACCCTGGTGCCGTCCGGATCCTCGATCCAGATGCCGAACTGGCCGCCGTTTGGCACTTCCATCAGCTGGGCAACGTGCTCGGCGTCGAGGATTGCTATGCCGCCGGGCTCATCGCCGGACGGGAAGTCGGCCATGGTCAGGTCGTCCCACGGCCATTCGAGCACTTCGCCCAGCGGCTCGCCGAAACCCTCGAGCAGCGTCACGCGGTAGAACTCGGGCTCGAACGTGGCCGCGTCAAGCAGCGTGGAGTCCGCTTCCTGCTCGAAGTTGGTGAGCAGCGTCTGGAGCTGGGACATGCCCGCCCGATCGATGGGGTCCGGAGCGGTGGGATCGGACGCCTCGAACAGGGCGTACACGGTGACGACCTTCTCCACTCCGCCCGCGTTCAGGTTGAAGACGGTGGTGCCGGCGTCAGCGATGCCGGGGTGGTCGTAGTTCGCCTTGGCGTTGGCCAGGCGGCCGGTGTCGAGCGCATAGAGAAGGAGAGCCTGGATGCCCTCCTCGTCCATGTGCCCGATCGTCCACGGCAGGTTGGGCACAGCGCCAAACGGCGCGCCACGGTTGTCGACCGGCTGGAAGATGACCGTGCCGTCGCCGTACAGCGTGAAGACCGGCGCGGAGATCAGGTCAAAGCCAAAGAGCATGTGCCCGCCACCGGAGCCCATGCGCAGGATGATGTCGTTGGCCCCGGTGGGGTGCTCGATCTGGTCGGGGTTGAAGGTCGGGCTGGGTGACGGCGAGGGTATGGGCGTGGGCGATGGTGTGCCGCTGGGGCTTCCGCTTGGATTCGGGCTGCCACTGGGGGCGCCGGTGGGCACCGGCGAGCCGCCTGGGCCCAGGGTGCAGGCCGTGATCAGGCCGGCGAGAGCAAGCGTGTGGATGAGCTGTGGACGCGGGGCGCGTGCGCGCAGGGTGGTCATTCTCGACATGGGCGGTTTGACGGACTGAGTCACCGTTCGGTTCCAAGATCCGCCACTTTCGCGCGCGTACACTCACTCACCGGTTGCTGAGGGACGTTTGAGAGGAGTGGGCTGATGGGCGTGGTCATCATTCGCGAGCTGGTCGGCACGAGCCCGCGGTCGTGGAGTGACGCCGCCCGACAGGCCGTGACCACCGCCGCGCGCACGGTTCGCAACATCCGCGACGTGGAGGTGGTCAAGTCCAGCGCCCGGGTGGAGAACGGCGAGATCGTGGAGTACCGCGTGGAGCTCAAGCTCTTCTTCGAGTACGAGGGAAGCCAGGACAGCCAGGGGAGTTAGGGGTACTCGGATGGACTTGTCCACACCAGCCTGGTTAAGCGACCGGTAAGCGGGCGCGGCCAACATGCCGGCATGGTCCGACCGTCGGCGGTCATCTCGCCCGTGACCGAGATCGCCCGCTCCAGCGCCAAGCCTCGTCCCGCGTCGGACGCAGCCCGGCCGCCGCAACCTAAGCAGGGCGCCCAAGCGGACATCTCAGTCGTTGTCCGCTCAAAGATCCAGGCTCCGGTCCTGCGCAGCACAACTCTTTCGCGCAAGCGCCTGCTTGACCGACTCGCCGATGCGACCCAGTCACGCCTGACCCTCTTGATCGCGGAGGCTGGCTACGGGAAGACCACGCTGCTGACCGACTTTGCCGCCAGCTCCGGACTGCGCACGCTGTGGTACCGCCTTGATCCGTCCGATGCGGACCCGATCACCTGGACCAACTACCTGATCGCCGCTGCGCGCGAGGTGATGCCCGACTTCGGCAAGGCGACCGAATCCCTGCTCAGCCAGGTGGCCACCGGGAGCCCACCCGAGAACGTACTGATGCCCGGCTTTCTGCGCGAACTATCTCAACTTGGCGACTCGCCAACTCTGCTAATTCTGGACGACCTTCACCTTGTCGACCATAACGATGCGGTAGCTCACATGGTGAGCGATCTGTTGCGTTTAGCTCCGCCTTGGATGAAGTTCGTGATTTCGTCGCGGCGTCAGCCGGCCTTTCCATTGGCAAGACTCAAAGCGATGGGCGAGCTTGGCGAACTTCACACACCAGACCTTTGCTTCAACGAGCAAGAGATTGCCGCCCTGTTTGCGGAACACTTCAAGCATCCGCTCGACCATGACGTGGTAGAGACGCTAATCGAGCGCACCCGAGGCTGGATCGCCAGCTTACAGCTCTTCTTCGGCTCGGTCCGCGGCAAGCAGCGCGGGCCAACTCGTGAACTTGCACGTTCTTTATCGGGTGCAACGCGACCCATGTACGACTTCTTAGCCGAGGAGGTCTTGGCAAGTGTGTCCGATCAAATGGGCGCCTTCTTGATCCGTGCGTCACTCCCCGACCGCGTGTCGGCCGAACTTGTGGACATCCTGAATGACGGTTACGGAGTTCCGCGCTCAAGAACCGCCGAGCTGCTGATGGAGGCAGACAGCCTCGGCTTCATGTCGCGCGCGAGCGAAGCGAGCGCCTGGTACCAAATGCATCCGCTACTCCGCGACTTCTTGCGCCAAGAGCTCGCGCAACGATTGAGCCAAGATGACGTAACTGCAATGCATCTACGGGTGGCCCAGTCCGTACTGCACTCCGATCCCCTCACGGCTTGTGCGCACTTGATTGAGGCTGGTAGACCCGACGAGGCGATGACTTGTCTCGGCCAATCACTGGTTTTGACCATCGGCTCAGGCGGTTGGGGGATTGCTTCATCCCTGATTGACCGACTTGGAGATACACGGCTCCATCCGGCGGTGGCAGCGATACAGGCTCGGCGCTTGCTCGGTGAGGGTGAGGTGGAGGCCGCTAGGCGCCTACTCCTCGACCGCGACGTCGCCGCATACCCCGCCGATGTGCGCGCGGCCGTTCGTCAAACCGCACTTTCGCTAAGCTGGAGGATCGGCGACGGTGCGCTCTTGTCCAAGACTCTTGCGGAGATAGAGGCCGACGAAGAGACGCCGCATTTCTTGCTGGATATCGCCCGCATCTTCGTTGACTCCAGCCAATTGGCTGATCGACCAGCTCCACTGCCTGAGCTGGCCCGCCGCCTTCGGCTGATGGCTCAGAAGCAAGCACAGGTAGGGCACCACTTCTACTCCGCCATCAGTGAGCACAACGCGGCGGTTGCCTACCTAAACTCAGCCGACTACGTCGCAGGGATCGCGGCGGCTGAAGCAGCCCTACGCGCGTTCGCGCGCCTTACTTTCGATCCCGTGGAGAGATACTCCACGCACTCAGTCTTGGCGCTTTGTTACCTCGAACGGGGGTTGCAGGACGATGCCGACGTCCAGCTAGAGGCCGCTCTTAGCGACGGGCGCGAGTTTGCCGACGTACCCTCCGAGATGGCATTCGGCAATTTGATACTCGGAAATCGTGATCGGGCTGTGCAGTTCATCCATCGAGCGGATCAGTTGCAGCGCGACAATCGATCGGACTCGTTAGGGGTTTCCCTTACTAATGGTGCTAAGGCATTCATGGAACTCGGCGAGCGTCCGCATCGGGCCGTTGAGCTCCTCGAGATCCCCGCGGTGCCTGGTCCCCTGGACCTCGGTCACAACGCACTGCGCCAAAGCGTACTTGTCCAAGCCCTGATTCTGTCAGGTCGGAACGATGAAGCGTCGGCGTTAACTGCGGTCGCGTTAAGAGACGCCAGTACTAGGGGCGTCTATCGAGCTCAGCTGAGGCTCGCTGTCGTCGCGGCTCTCGAAACACGGGACCCAGGTGTGATCGCTCAATCCTTGGGTGAAGCGGCCGCAGCAAGCAGCCTGGCTCTGCTGGAACTTGCTGATGTGCTCGCTGCATCGATGCACATGTTTGGGCCTATTCCTAACGTCATAAGCGAAAGTATGGCCAATCATCCTCGACGCTGGCTGCCGGCGCTCCGGCGCCAACTCAATTCCGGCGACACGCCCAAGGGTCGCGCAGCGGCACGGGTGCTGGATGTAGTCGGAGAGGCGAAGGATGTTCCGCGCTTGAGAGCATACGCGCGGACATACGGCCGCCGCGGCACGCCATCGGTGGGTATCGACTTGGCACGGAGAACCAGCCCACCTCTACATATTCACGACTTAGGGCGCGTCCGTCTGGCGATCGCAGACAGAATCTCCATGCTCAGCGGCATACGCCGCAAGCCGGCAACGCTCCTAATGTACTTAGTCTCGCGTCCATCTTTGAGTGCTCATCGGGAGCAGGTGCTGGACGCACTGTGGCCGGACGCCGACCCGGATGGTTCCTCCAACAGCCTTAACCAGACGCTCCACTTTCTAAGGCGGGAGATCGATCCGTGGTATGAGGATGGCGTATCGGCCGAGTATGTAGTGCTGCAGGGCGACCTACTGTGGCTCGACGCGAAGCTGGTCAAGCCGGACAGCGTGAGATTCATGGCTGATCTTGCTGAGCAGCGAAGCACGAGGGCGGATCCAGAGAGCGTCGGCAAGTTGATAGAGCGCTATTCCGGCCATTTCGCGCCGGAGTTTGAGTACGACGAGTGGGCGACAGACTGGCGCACTCGGTTGCGATCAGGCCTACTCTCGGCCGCCGCCTCGGCCATCAAGGCGCTAATGGCGGCCAGCGACCGGGAGGGGGCCAGAGATCTTGCTCGTGCAACCCTCGCGGCAGATCCGTCAGCTTCCGACATTGAGCGCACATTGGTGTGGCTCGAATGGCATCTGGGCGCCGCGTCTGCTGCCATCGCCCAGCACGAGCACCTCGCCGGGATTGAGGAGGCTGACGGCTTGGAGCCCACGCCAATGAACGACCTCGTAGGAGGGAGGCCACCCGGCCTTCTAGGGTGAATACGTCGGGATGCGTATTGGCTTGGCAGTCATCTGTCCTTAGGTTCGGGCAATCCCAGCGCACATGCGCTTGGGGGTCGCCATGCGACTGAACATCGGATAGGGGCTGCTGCCCCGTAGAGGAGTGGGCACAATGGAGCCAAATCACGGCATCAAGTCCTGGTAGGCAGGACCTAGTGGTCGAACGAATTTGCCGGTCGATCGCGCTGACGGCTGTCGGTGCGTCGCTCGTGCTGGCAGCTGTCGCCGGGGTGCGTCCTGTCTAGTACGGGATAGTGGATTAGTACGAATTCGGCTGGTATGGAGGCACCGAACGGTGCCTCCATACTGTTTTCATGTCCGGGCATGAGCGTGGAGGACGGTCCTTGCCTCCTTCGCTGAGAACCTTCTTGGCGCTTGTCGTCGCGTCCGCCGTAGTGATCACAGTCGTCGTGGTCGCCCGTTTTCCACTCTGGGACACGATCGGCGGATGGGGCGGCTTGGCGTTTTGGATCGCCGTGGTGCTGCTCAGCTCAGCCACTCCGGTTCGGATGCCCGGGGGTGCCGTAGTCAACGTCAGCATCGCCCCCATGGTTGCAGCGGCTGCCGTTGGAGGTCCGACCGCTGCCGTCATCACGGCATGGATTGGCACGTTTGAGTGGCGGGAGTTGAGGGGACTGGTTCGGGGAAGGAACGGCGTGCCTTGGTATGGCACTCTGTTCAATCACGCTGAAGCAACTATCCCGGCGGCCGCGGCCGGTCTGATCTGTGCGGTCTGGGTTCCAATCTTTACGGCGAACGCCACATCGCTTGTTGCCGTAACGGCCGCCGGTATCACCTACTTCATACTGAACAACTTCCTGGCGGCCGGCCTCAGCAGCGTCCGTGACGGCAAGTCACTTTCGTCGGCCTTCCAAACCAACGTGAAGCAGTTCGGGGTCAGTCTGGCCGGCCTGGCACCGCTGGCGTGGCTGATGGCCGCGATGTATACCCTCGCCGGGCCGATCGGCGTCCTTCCGTTCGCGGTGCCGCTGTACACGACGCGGGTGGGCTACAAGAAGGTCGTCGAGATCCGCGACATGTTCACCCAGACGGTGCGCAGCCTGGCCGCCGCGGTCGATGCCAAGGATCCCTACACCGCCGGCCACAGCGTACGCGTGCAGCTGATCGCCAAGGACATGGGCCAGGAGATGCGCTGCTCCGAGGCTGAGCTGGAGGCGCTCGAGTGGGGCGGCCTGCTGCACGACATCGGCAAGATCGGCATCCCTGATGCGATCCTGCTCAAGCAGGGCGCGCTGACCAAGGAAGAGCGGATGATCATGAACGCGCATCCGGTCAAGGGCGAGGAGATCCTGCGCCCGGTCGAGAAGCTGACGCCCGAGCTGCCCATCATTCGCCATCACCACGAGTGGTTCAACGGCTCCGGCTACCCCGACCGGCTGGTGGGCACCGGCATTCCCAAGCTGGCCCGGATCATGCACGTGGCCGACTCCTTCGAGGCGATGACCGCCGCTCGCCCGTACCGAATGAGGCCGCTCTCCGAAGCCCAGGCCATCGAGGAGCTGCACAAGTTCAGCGGCATTCAGTTCGATCCGGACGTCGTCGCCGCGTTCCTGAGGCTCATCGATCGGCGGCCGGACTGGGTCCGCCCCAACATCCCCGAGCACCTCTCCGAGCGCCACATTCCGCGCCTGGGTGAGACGGAACCAGTTCCCGCGTAGTCGCGCGGCAATCGGCGGCAGGTGAGCCGCTAACGTCAGACTCATGGTGAGCGCGTGATCGTCCTGGGGCTGCTCGCAGGGCTCATTGCCGGGCTGCTGGGCCGCGGGCGAATTGGCCGCCTGATCGACGTCCGGCTGCGCTGGGTTGGGCTCATCTTCGTCGCACTCGCACTGCGCGTCGGCACCCAGAGCGCCATCGCCAACGGCATCGAAATCGCCGATCTACTGCGGCTTCCGCTCTACGCCGCTGCGTTCGCGCTCCTGATCGCCGGCCTATGGCCCAACCGGCACCACCCGGGCCTGCTTGTGGTGCTCGTGGGATCAGCGGCGAATGCAGTCGCAATCGTGGCCAATGGCGGCTGGATGCCCGTGTGGGAACCGGCCCTGACTGCAGTCGGGTTGGGCGCGGCCGATATCGATACCGGTTTCCACCGCCTCCTGCCGACCGAGTTCGACGCCGAGTTCTTCCTGCGCGCCGGACCGATCGCGGACATCATCCCCGTCCCGCTGCCGCTTCTGACCAACGTGTCGAGCATCGGTGACGTTCTGATTGCGCTCGGCCTGGCCTGGTTCGTGTTCGCCACGCTCATCCGCGGCCACGAGGACCCACTGGGCGGCGTGAGCCTGGGCCCGGGACGGCCGCGCGCAACGGAGAGGCACGCGCCAGCGCCTGCCCAGGTTGGACTGGAGCGGCCGGTGATGCTCGGTGGTGCGCGTGGCTCCGGCATGGCCACGCCGCTGCCGGTTGGCGTGCGCATCCGCGGTCATCCGTATGTTCGGCTGGCCCTCGATGCCCGATTCACCGCGTTCTGGCTGGCCCAGACGATCAGCCTGCTGGGCGACCGCCTGCACCAGGTCGCGCTTGGGGTGCTGGTCTACGAACTGACCGATTCGCCGCTGCTGACCGGCCTGGTCTTCCTCGCCGCGACGCTGCCCAACATCCTGCTCGGGCCGATTGCCGGCACATTCGTTGATCGCTGGGAGCACAAGCGTGTGCTCATCGCGAGCGACCTGATTCGGGCCGTGCTCGTTCTGTTCCTGCCGTTTGCTGCGTTCATGGACGTGGTGCTCGTCTATCCGCTCGTGTTCGTGATCACCTGCGTCAGCCTCTTCTTCCGGCCGGCCAAGACGGCAATGATCCCGCGCATCGTGGCCAGGGAAGACGTCACGGCGGCCAACAGCGCGACCTGGACAGCGGACACGCTGGCCGACCTGCTGGGCTACCCGCTGGCCGGTCTGTTCATTGCCTTGCTGGGCAGCGCGCCGAGCAGTCTGGCGCTGGCCTTCTTCGCCGACTCGGCGACCTACGTGCTGTCCGCCCTGCTGCTGGTGTTCATCTCCGTAGCACCACTCGTCCGAAACGCCGCACCCCGGGCCGGCAATGCGCTGGGAGTGTTCTTCGGCGAGCTGGTCGAGGGCTGGGAGTTCCTGCGCCGCCGGGCGGCACTGATCCAGAACACGTTGATCAGTGCCCTGGCCCAGATGAGCGTGGGCGTCACCCTCGCCCTGACCGTGGTCTATGCGCGTGACACGCTCGACGGGTCACTCATCCCGTATCCCCAGAATTTCGCCGCGCTGGAGACCGCCATCGGCGTGGGCAACCTGATCGGCGGCATTGCCGTGGGCGCGCTGGGCGCGCGGCTGCGCAAAGGCTGGCTGGTCGTGAGCGGATTCATCGTGATGGGACTGGCGACCATCGTGCTCGGGCTGACGGGCAACGTCGCGATCGCGCTTGTTGCCGCGGCCGTGATCGGCATCGCCAACCTGGTCTACATAATCCCCACCCAGACGGTGTTCATGGAGATGACGCCGATCGAGCTCATGGGCCGCGTGGTCGCCTTCCGGAGCAGCCTTGTTTTCGGGTCGATGACGCTGGCCATGGGCGTCTCCGGCATCCTGGCCGAGTCTGTGCCCGTTGGCCTGGTGATCGCCGCGTTCGGCGCCCTGACCCTGCTCGGCGGGCTGATAGCGGCCCTGCTGCCCGCGGTCCGTGACGCCTGATCGCGCCGTGCTGCAATAATCCGCCGACGTGCTTTCCATTTCCGTGACCCTGGCCGCAATCCTCGTCGTCTTGGCGCTGGTCGTGGCCGCCTGTGCCGTGGTCCTGGCGCGAACGCGCCGCGCGACCATGCCGCTCCTCGTTCGCATTGACGATGCTGACGCGCGAGGAGGGCGCTTGAGGGAGACGTTGCTCGAGACGCGCGTCGCAGCTTCGCTCGCTCATTCCAGCGCGGAGCGGGCATTGTGGGCAGTGACACGCTTTGACGCGCGCATCGAGCGGGTCGAGGCCGCGCTGCGCGGACACCGCGCCAAGCTGGACGAAGCCACGCTCCTTGCGGCAGGCATGAGCGATCGGCTGGGGCGATTGCGCTCGGTTGCCGCCCTGGTCTTCGGACGATGACGGATCGCAGGCCTGGTGACGACGAGGAGATCGAGCCGATGACCGACGACGAAGCGACCCAGCCCACCGCCGCGCCCGCGGAGGAGGCCGTCGCGGAGGAGGCCGTCGCGGAGGAGGCCGTCGCGGAGGAGGCCGTCGCGGAGGAGGCCGTCGCGGAGGAAGAGGACGACCTCGCCGCTGACGACGCGGACGCGGCCGTCGTCCTCGATGACGACCTCGACACGCAGCCGGCCAGCGAGCGAATGACCGGCCCGGCCACGCCGGCCGTTGTACCCGAGGCAAAGGCGCGCGCGGCGGCGGCGGCGGACGACCACCCGTACATCGACGATCGGGTCTCCAAGGTATGGGTCGCGCTTATCGTGGCGGTCTTTGCTGGCATCCTGCTGTACGGCCTGCTCTTCGGCCGGGCGGGCATGCTGACGCCGATACCGGCCTCGCCGTCTCCGTCACCCGCACCGTCATTGACCGCCTCACCGAGCGCGGGACCGTCGACCAGTCCGACCGTCGCCCCGTCGGCCACCCCTTCGTCCAGCGCGTCCGTGGGCCCCACGACCGGATCTCCGTCGCCGAGCACGAACCCGTCACCGACCAGCGCCCCGTCAGCGTCGCCCACCGCGACCTAAGCCCTGCTGTGCACCGCTGGCTGCGCCGCGCGCGAGGGGAGCAGCCGGATACGGGCGCAGGCACATCCGCCGGTTCGCAGCGTGACTGGGTCAGCGTCCAGCTGGAAGCGCGCGGCATTCACGATCCCAACGTGCTGCGCGCCATGCGCACCGTGCCGCGCGAGCGGTTCGTGCCGCGTGAGATGGCTCACCTGGCCTACACGGATGGGGCTCTGCCGATCGGGCGCGGCCAGACGATCTCGCAGCCCTTTATCGTGGCCAGCATGACCCAGTCGCTGGCCCTGACCGAGTGGCGCGCGGCGCACGCTGGTGCGGTCGCGCGGGCGCTCGACGTGGGCACCGGTTCCGGTTACCAGGCGGCCGTGCTGGCGGAGATGGGCGTCGACGTGATCTCGGTCGAGCTCGAGCCTGAGCTCGCCGAACGCGCGCGCGGCGTGTTCGACGATCTGGGCTACCGGGTCACCCTGATCGTTGGCGACGGCAGCGCGGGCGCGCCGGATCATTCGCCCTTCGCGGCCATCGTGGTCGCCGCTGCCTCGCCCCAGGTGCCGGTGCCGCTCGTGGATCAGCTGTTGCCGGACGGACGGCTGGTGATTCCCGTCGGCAATCGAAACGAACAGGTCATCACGCTCGTGCAGCGGACAGACGAGGGCTTCAGTCGTCAGCCGCTTGAGCCGGCCGTCTTTGTGCCGCTGCTGGGCGAGCATGGTTTCGACGAGCCGTGACGCGCAGCCGCTCAGCCAGCGCCGCTGATATGCTCGGTCGCCGATGACCCACGTCTTCGTATCACCCCATCCGGATGACATCGCGCTCTCGTGCGGCGGCCTGATTGCCAGCCTGCGCGACCTGGGCCAGTCGGTCACGATCCTGACCGTCTATTCGGCCGCAGGCGGCTCGACGAATGAGACGCCCATGTCCGACTATCAGCGCGCCGCCCTTGGCTTCGGGACCAAGGCGATCTGGCCGCTGACTGAGGCCTTCCGGCGCACGAACATCGCGCCCGACTACGCGGTCGAGGCCTCCGTGGGCGGCAACCCGCCCTGGATGGCCGACCCGGAGCGCCTCGATCTGACCCAGGACCGGGCCAACACACAGGCGCGCCAGTTCTGGCAGCGTGCCGCGTGGACTCGCTCAGCCAACATCACCAACAACGAGACAGACGCGCGGCCTGTAGCCGACTCGATCGGCGGCCAAGGCAGCCTTGCCGAGATCGATTACTCGGCGCTTGACGCGATGGCCCTGCGCAAGGTGGAGGAAGAGCGCTACGCCTTCTTCGCCGAGGCTTCGGTCATTTTCCTGGACCTGCCCGACGCGGTCTACCGAGGCTACGAGGGCGACGACCAGTTGCTCGGGGCCGTGCGCGACGACGATGAGGCGCCGTACGAGCTCCTGCGCAGCGAGATTCTGCGCCTGGAGCCACAGATGGTCTATTTCCCACTCGCGGTCGGCGGCCACGTGGACCATCAGCTGTGCCGCGAGGTGGGCCTGGGCCTGCTGGCCGAGCAGCGCCGCTGGGTCATGCCGGCACCGTCCTTCGTGGGCCGCCTATCTTTTTACGAGGACTTCCCCTACGCCTGGTGGTCGGACTTCGGCGGGTCGGCCTCCGACGGAGGGTTGAATCTCGACCTGCCCCGCGGGGTCGGGCTGGAGGCTCAGTACGCCGACATCAGCGAGGTGATCGACCGGAAGGCGTCGGGCATCCGGGTTTACGGCAGCCAGCTGCCGCGCCTGTTCGAATCCGACCAGGGCCTGCTCGACGACCTGTACGGGTACCACGCCCGAGTCGCCGCGGCCGGCGGTGCAGCCGGTTACGCCGAGCGCTATTGGGCCACCGTCAAGCCCTAGCTCCGCTGGCGACCTCGCCCTGCCCCTGGGACCGCTGCTCAAGAGCATGCCGCCGCTGAAGGCGTACGCCATCGACATCGTCGGCTCAATGACCGGCATCGGCGCGTTCACGCTGCTGTCCGCAACCGGCACGCCGCCAGTCGTCTGGTTCACCGCCGCCGCGCTGCTCGTTATCGCGATCGACCTTGGCCGCGGCTGGCGCGGCTGGGCCTTCCTCAACGGTGTCGCGCTGGCCGCCGTTGTCTTCCTCGTCGCCGTGCAGGCCATCCGCATCACCGGCGAGAGCTGGTCGCCCTATTACCGCATCAGCACTCTGAGCGACACGGCGGGCAAGCTCCATATCTACGTCGATGGCATACCGCACCAGACGCTGCACCCGTTGGGCCAGCCTGAGCTGGAGCAGTTCTACAACCAGGTCTACGAGTGGTTCCCGGGGCGTACCTATCCCAACGTCCTGATCATCGGTGCCGGGAGTGGCTCCGACGCGGCAATTGCACTGTCACGCGGCGCGCAACACATCGATGCGGTCGAGATCGACCCTCGCATCCAGCAGATCGGCGCGCTGAATCACCCCAACCGACCGTACGACGACCCTCGCGTCACGCCGCACATCAATGACGGGCGGGCATTCCTGCGCACGACCGACAAGAAGTACGACCTGGTCGTGTTCGCCCTGCCCGACTCGCTCACCCTGGTCAGCCAGCAGTCGAGCATCCGGCTCGAAATCCTTCCTTTTCACGGAGGAGGCATTCACCAGCGTCCGCGATCACATGTCAGCTGACGGCATCTTCGTCATCTACAACTACTACCGAGATGACTGGTTGGTGGCCAAGCTGGCCAGCATGCTGGGCGATGCCTTCGGGCACGACCCGCTGGTCAACATGTATGGCGGCGAGCCCACTGCCGCCCTCGCGGCAGGTCCGCTGGTGGCGAGTCTCAATGGGCAACCGCCGCCTGGCGGTACGGTAACCGGACCGCCGCCGGTCGAAGGCGTCCAGCCCATCCCGGCGACGGACGATTGGCCCTTCCTCTACCTGCGCACGCCGTTCATCGCCCCGCACTACCTGGCGGCACTGGCGATCGTGATGCTCGGTGCCGTGCTCGCCGTGCTCGCCGCAACTCGCGCGACGGGTACCAGCGTTCGCCGATTCAGCGTGCACTTCTTTGTGCTGGGGGTCGCCTTCCTGCTGCTCACTACGCGCAGCCTGACCAGCTTCAGCCTGCTTTTCGGTACGACCTGGCTGGTCAACTCGCTTGCGTTCTTCGGCATCCTGGCCAGCGTGCTCGTGGCGATCTTCGTCAACCGGCGCTGGCCGATCAGGAGGCCCACGCTGTTCTACTTGCTGCTCTTCGCGTCGATCGCGGTCGCCTACGTGCTGCCGCCGGAGTCGCTTCTGTTCGAGCCGGCGTGGCTGCGCTACCTGGTCGCGGCCGGGCTCGCCTTCGCGCCCGTGTTCTTCGCCAACCTTGTCTTCTCGTATTCGTTCCGAGATACGAACACGGCCGACATGGCCTTCGCCAGCAATCTGCTCGGTGCGATGGCCGGCGGGGCGCTGGAGTATCTCGCGCTGGTCACCGGCTACCAGGCACTGCTGCTGGTCGTGGCCGGCCTGTACGCGCTGGCCTGGCTGGCGGCGACACGGCTGCGCGTTGGCGCAGACCGCGAGTTGACTGAAGGTGGCGCGATACGCCGGGCGAGCCAACGCGCTTCTCGCCGGCGAAAACGTCGCCGGCCAAGACGGCCTGACTACCGCTCAGGCCGCGGTCCTGGTTGCCCCGCCGCTGCGCTCGGCGACGAGTGCCGCTCCGTCTTCGTAGATCTGGGCCACGGCGCGGATCATGTGCTCGATCGAGAAGTTGGCGACGACGAAGTCATGGCCCGCCCGAGCGAGCGTGTCCGCCAGCGGATGATCGGTCAGCAGCCTGGCGATGGCCGCACCAAGCGCGTCGGCGTCGCTCGGCGGCACGAGCAGGCCCGTGCGGCCGTGCTCGATCATCTCCGGCACTCCGCCGACTCCGGTCGCGACCACAGGACGGCGCAAAGCCATCGCTTCCAGGATGGCCAGGCCCTGCGCCTCGCGATAGCTGGGCAGGACGGCCACGTCCAGCGCGGCCGTGACCGCGGGAACGTCATCGCGCAGGCCGGTGAACAGGATCGTTGCGCCCGGGCGCGCCCGGCGCGTGCCCACGCACAGGTCAGCCGAGCACTGCTCGCCCAAAAGGCCCAATGAGTCGGCCTGGGCCTCGAGCCTGGCCCGCTCGCTTCCCTCGCCGATGATCAGCAGTCGCGCCTCCGGGACATCGCGCAGCACACGCGGCCATGCCTCGATCAGGGTTCGGTGCCCCTTCTCTGGCTCCAGCCGCGCGACCACGCCCACGAGCGGAGCTCCCTCCGGGAAGCCGTACTCCTCGGGCAGCGTGCAGCACGCCTCCGTGTATGCGTAGCGCTCAAGGTCCACGCCGTTGTAGATGAGCTCGACCGGCACGAGGCTGCGTCCCTCGCGCTCGAGCTTGGCCACGATCGCCCGACTGACCGCGACCAGCCGATCCATCGACGGGGTCAGCCTGCGCAGCAGCGCCCGATCAGCCGTTGCGCGCAGCCGGCTGGAGTGGACGGTGCCCACTACGTACGGTCGCGGCAGGCCCAGCTCGGCGAGCGCCAGCGCGGTCCGAGTGCCGATGACCTCGGCGCGGTACATGTGGTTGTGGATCACGTCCGGCGGCTCATCGCGGAACATGTCAATCAGGACGCCCAAGGTGGCTTCGTCACTGCCCTCGGCAATGACGTGCACGTTCGCTCCAGCTGCGCGCAGGCGGCGCACCGCAGGACCGTCACTAAGGCTGATTACGACGGTCGAGTAGCGCGCCGGCAGCCGCTCAACCAGGCTCTGGACGTGGACCTGCGCGCCGCCGCCGGCGCCGCTGGCCATGATCATCGCGACGCGAATGGTCACGTTCGCTCCGCGCGCCGAATGGACAGGCGCTCGATCGGCTCGTCAAGAGCGCCCCACTGGTACTTGTACCGCTCGTCGCCACGCAGGAAATCGAAGCGACGCCGGCCCGCTGCCATCCGGTCGCGCAGGTACAGCGCTGTGCCGGTTACGCCCGGCGACACGTCCAGGGCGGCGGGGTCCATGCCCGCGTTGTACATGAAGCACGTGTCGCCATCATCAAACGCGACCAGGGCGAAAACCAGGCGCTCTGCGCAGCGGACCAAAGCGACGTGCATCTGGCCCCCGTCCGGCTCGCTCAGCTCCAGTTCGGCGAGGCGCTGTACGAAGACGCGCGTCCGCTCCCCGGCCGCGGATGCGGGGAAGAGCCCGTGCTCGCCCCAGCGCGCGTTGTGCAGGCCGATGAACTCATCCATGACGGCCGGCGTGGGCGGCGTCAGTTCAATCTTTAACTCACCCACAAGGTTCGCCCGACGAAGCTTGCGCCGGATCTCGTGGCGATCCTTCTTATCCAAAGTGGCAAGGTATGCGTCCCAGTCACCGTCAGCGACGGTGACGACGGGGCATACGTCTTCTGTCTCGCGGGTCACGCCCCAGCCCGGCGGTCCGGCCATGAACGCTGCTTCCAGGGCGGGCAGCGCGGGATCGTCGAAGCGCAGCCGGCGCAGGTCGACCACGTCCCATGCGCCTTGATCGGGTTCCGGCGTCTGCGACGCCAGGCTGTGGCTCAGCTCCTGGCTGACGATCGGCAGATCGGAAGGATCGGTCAGGATCGTCGCGTAATCGGCGTGGTACGAGGCGCCAAAGAAGAAACGGTCGCCGTCATCACGGCGGCGCATGAGGGGGATGATCGCCCGGAGCTGGCCATCGGGTTCCTCGGCCAACAGGTAATGCGGCTCGGCGGTGCCTGCGTAGGCATCCCACCAGGCACGATGGAAGGTCCATCGCGCGAAGGGCGTCGCTGACGGTGTCAGGCGGAGCAAACGATCCCATGACTCGCGCGGAATGTCCGACAGGTCCGCTCGGCGGAGCGAGAGATCAGACGCGTCGGATGGTCGCCGGGTAGAGGGAGGCGAGGCTGTGGGCAAGAGGGTTTGCTGCGTTTCCTGGGGAGCGAGGTAACCGCACTCTAGCACTGGATGCGGTTAGCCGACGTGCGGTTGCCAGTCGCATTGGCACCCCCGCCCCACGCGTCAGCGTGGATGCGCGACAGGCCACGCCGGACAGCCGCCAGGCGTTAGTGTCGCGTCGCGATCTGGATCGACTGTCGGCTGGGCCGCATAACGGAAGTCGGAGGGGCAACAGGACGGTGCGAGGTGATCCTGGAGCCATGAGCTCGCGCCTGCGGCTGATCGCTTTCGCCGCCCTGGCGGGCGGCCTGCTCCTGCGCACCTTCGGACTGATCGTCCATCCCGGCGCGCCGCTGGTCGACTGCGACGGGCGCGCCTCGTTCGTGATGGGCATGGCCTGGGCGGAGGGCAGGGGCCTGTATCTCGATGACCCGGCCCTGCTCGAGCTGTGTGCCCTGTTCGGCCTGGAGGAACTCGGTCCGGCACATCACTTCGCGCCCGGAATGGCGCTCATCCAGGGCTCATTCTTCCTGCTTCTTCGTGACCAGACGCTGGCCCTGGTCGTGCCGCTGCTGCTCATCTCGTGGCTGGCCGTGGGATCGGCCTGGTGGGCGACGCGCAACCTGTACGGCTCTGACGCTGCCCTGCTGGTCGCGGCCGCGGTAAGCCTCGAGTGGACCGGCGTCCTCTTCGGCACGTGGAAGGGCTTTTCGGAAAATCTCGTCGTGATCGCGCTGACGCTGACCATCTGGGCGGTGCTTCGCGCGCTGCGCGACGATCGGTTCATGCTCGCCGCAGGCTTCTTTGCCGGGATCGGCTACATCTCCAAGGCGAGCATGGGGCCGTTCTTCCTGATCGCCGGCCTGGGCGGACTGGCATGGCGGCTGCTGTTTCGGGGCAGGCGCGTCCTGCTCAACGGCTGGTACTGGGCGGCGATCGGCATCTTTGCCATTCCGGTCGTGGGCTGGGCGCTGCGCAACATCAGCCTGTTCTGGGACGGCACGCCGCTGGGCCTGCTCGAGGCATGGCAGACAAGCGCGGTCGTGGGCCGAATGGTCGAGGTGGCCCTTGCCCATCCGGGCGAGCTGCTCGTGGGCCTTGGCGGGAAGCTGCCCGTACTGTTGATCGGCTTCCTGCTGCCTGTCGTCCCGCTCCTCCCCCGACTTGCTGCGGCGGGCCGCCGGTGGCGCGAGGAGGAGCCACTCGGGCTGTTGATGACGGTTTTCCTCGTTTTCGTGCTGGGCTGGTTGTTCGCCGCGATCTTCTGGGTGAACGAGGACACAAGCCTGTTGTGGGCCGATCCGGTGCGCTACGTAATGGCGGCGCAGGTGCCGCTGCTGTGGCTCGTCGTGCGTCAGGGCGGCAACTTCTCGACCCGCAGCTGGACGCTGTCGCTGGCCATCCTTGCCCTGCTGACACTGGCCATGCCATACCTGCTTCAGCCCGGCAATCTCCTGTCGATTTCTCTCGCTCGCTGAACGCACCGGGGTGGCCGTCCGCCACCCTGGACTGGTCCTTTAGTACCGTGCCGTTACCCGTACGGGCGTTGCTACGCTGCACCGCCTCATGCTCGCGATAGCCCTGTTCGCCATCGCCTTTGCCGTTCGCGTGCTCGTTGGAGCGGCGTTCGTTGGTCCGGCCTACCCCGATTCCTACTACTACGCCCACGTGGCCGACCAGATCGCGGCGGGCCACGGCCTGGTCACCCAGTACGTTTGGAACCTGGATGACGTGGGCGGCAGCCTGCCCCTGATCGGCGTACTGCCTGCACCAGCCAACGGCTATTGGATGCCTCTTGCAGAGCTGATCCAGGTGCCCTTCATCTGGCTGCTCTCATCCGGGCCGCTGGCCTGGGCGGTGCCCTTCTGGCTGGTCGGCGCCATCGCCGCGCCGCTGACCTATTTCATCGGCCGTGACGCCGGCCTGGCGCCCGCCTCCGCGGCTGCTGCCGGGCTGATGGTCAGCGCTCCGGCCGGCCTGACGCCGTTCATGTCGCAACCGGACAACTTCGGCCTGTTCATGACCCTGGGCGCGCTCGCCCTCTGGCTGTGTGCCCGCGGTATGCGCGGCGACATACGCGCTTTCGTCGCCGGGGGATTGGTCGTCGGGCTCGCCACGCTCACTCGAACGGACGGCGCCCTGCTCGGATTGCCCTTCGCGATCGTTGGCCTGGGCCAGATCTGGCGCGCACTGCGCGGCAGGCAGGTCAGGCTGGGCTGGGTGCCCGCTGTTGCATGCGCAGCCGTCTTCGCCGTCGTGATCGGGCCATGGCTCCTGCGCCAGGTGCAGGTCTTCGGCAGCGCCCTGCCCGGCGGCCAGACGCTCTGGCTGACCGACTACGGGCAGCTGTTCAGCTTTGCCGCGACACCGAACGCGCAGGACTGGCTCGCCCAGGGGCTGGGCCAGCTGCTCGCCAGCAGGCTGGACGCCCTGCTCGGCGCCCTGGGGCTCTTCGCACTTCTCGCTCTCGCCGTGGTCCTCGTCCCGCTGCTGGCCGTTGGCGCGTGGGTCAAGCGCGGCTCCGATGCGTTCCGGCCGTTCTTCATCTACGCGGGTGCCCTGCTCGCGGTGATGGTCGCCGCCTTCGCGGTCCTGGTGCCCCACGGGACGTTCATCCACGCCGCATCTGCGCTTGTGCCGCACTCGTTCCTGCTCGTCATCGCCGGCACGGCGGCAACCGTGCGCTGGGTGGCGAAGCGCCGCCCAAGCTGGTCGGTAACGCGCGCAACGGCCACGTTCAGTGCCGCGGCGGTAGCGATCACGTTCATGGTGGCCGCTATCCAGACGGTGTCGACGACGCGCGAGTGGTCCACCGTCCGAACAGTCCACCAGGCGGTCGCGGCCCATCTCCAGGACGCTCCCCCATCGGATCGCTTCATGGCCGTCGATCCGGGCGCGATCCACTACTTGACCGGCCGCCAGGGGATCCTCACCCCACGCGACGAGCTGCCCGTGATCGAGAGCGTCCTGCGTGCGTACGACGTGCGCTGGCTGGTCCTCGAGAGCGGTTCCATCGTGCCCTCGCTGGAGCCCGTGCTGCGGGGTAGCGTCCGGCCGACCTGGCTGTCGAGCCCGGTGGCAACAGTGGCCGGCGAGCGCACGCGCCACCTCGCTGTCGCCGGAACGCCTGTTCCGGTAGATGCCGGCCCGGTGCCCGCTGCGGCGCTGTACGCCGTGTGCCTCGACCCGACTGACACGCGGTGCGCACGATGAGCGTTGCTGCCGGCACCATGTCCACCACGGCCAGTCGCGTGCGCCTGGGCATCCTCGCGGTGCCGGTCGCGCTGTACGGGCTGGCCCTCCTCGCCCGTCTCGCGGCGACGGCTTCGATCAGCTTCCCGTTGACCGAGGGCAGCGCCTATTACGTCGCTGTCGCGCGCAACCTTGTGCTGGGCCGCGGCCTTGAGATTGACGCGATCTGGAGCTACGCCACGCCGCCACTCACGCTTCCCAGGCCCGCGTTCGAGTTGTGGCAGCCACTCGCCTCCTTCGTCGCTGCGCTGCCCATGTCTGTGCTCGGACCATCGTTCGATGCGGCGCAGCTCGGCTTCGCCGTACTGGGCGCGTTCCTCGCGCCATTGGCCTGGGCGATCGCACGAGACGCGGCCCTGCGCACGAAGCTGGATGACCGGCGGGTGCGCACCGTCGCGATCGGCGCCGGCGCGCTGGCCGCGATCGCGGGTCCACTCGTCTTGAGCGCGGCCGTGCCGGACTCGACCCTGCCCTTCGCCGTCCTCGCGGTGGCCTCGTGCGCGCTTATGCCCGGTGCGGCGCGCGGTGAGCGGCGGACCATCGCCGCGCTTGGAGTTGCCCTCGCGCTTGCTTACCTGACGCGCATGGAGGCGGTCTGGTTCGGCCTCGCCTTCGCCGTCCTGGTCGTGCGCCAGATCGGCTTCCGCGCCGGCCTTCCACGGATCCTTGGCACCGCGGCCGTGGCCGCCCTGGCGAGCGCGCCATGGTGGCTGCGCAACCTGGCCGTGTTCGGTACGCCGCTGCCCGGCCAGGTGAGCGACAACATCCTGCTCACACGCAACGAGCAGATCTTTGGCTACCTCGAGCGGCCAACACTGGAAGGCTTTCTGGGCCAGGGACCAGTGACCCTGGCGGCCAATGTGGCCAATGCGGCGCGGCACAACCTGGTCGACGTGCTGCTCGTGCCGGCCGGGGTCATCGCCGCGGTTGGACTGGTCACGCTGCTCGTCTCCGTCACCCGCCGCCCGGATGCGACGCGTGCGCTCGCGGGCTCTTCGCTCGTGGCCCTGCTGATCGGCGCTGCGATCACGTTCGTGGCAACCACCCTGCTCTTCCCGGTGGCGACGCTGTGGGGCACTTTCGAGCACGCGGCTGGTCCAGCAGTGATCGCATTGACAGTCCTCGCCGCGCTGGGTGCCGACGCTGCCGTGGCGCGTATCCGAGAGTGGCGCGACTGGCCGCGCTCAAACTCATGGCTGGCTCCAGCGGCGCTGGTGGCCCTGACCGTGCCGATCACTCTGCTCCAGGTGGGTCTCGCCGCAGGGCACGCGGCGCGCGATCAGCGGATCATCGGCGAGCTCGCGACAGCACTGCCCGCCGCCCTCGCCGCCACTGGCGCCGATGACGGACTGGTGCTGATCTCCGACCGGCCGATCTGGCTTTCAGACGCCCTCGACCGGCCCGTGATCGCCCTGCCCGACGAGCCGGTCGCGTCCGTGCTCAGCCTGGCGAACGAGTTCGACGCGACCGCCGTGCTCATCGTCGAGGACCGCGGCCGACATCCTCAGGCGCTCCGTGAGACGGGCGCAAGGGAGTGCTTCGTGGAGCTCCCATTGGCCGTGGCTGGGATCCCGGCAGCAAGCCTGTTCACGATCGCACCCGAGTGCGTGAGATGAAAGACGAGAGGGAGCGACCTGTGCGCGACGACGCGTCCGCCGATCAGGGCGCCACCTATACTCGCTCCCCGATGAAAAATGGCGCCGTGGCCAGCCGTTCGGAGCTGCCGATCGGCGCCGTGAGCGGCGAGGGAGCCGCGTCGAGCGCCGCTGATCTGGACGCGCCCGGGCCCATGGCCATCCTTGCCGCGCAGGAGCAGGAGCGCTCGCGCCTGGCCGAGGAGCTGCACGACGGCCCTGCCCAGGCGCTCGCCAATGCCATCTTCCAGATCCAGATCGTCGACCGCGCCATGCGCGAGGACCCGGCGTCGGCGCGCTCAGAGCTGGCTGCATTGCGTGCGCTGCTCGACCGCGAGCTGGACACGCTGCGCGGATACATCAACCAGCTCCGGCCCTCGCTCAACGAGGCGGCCGACCTGGATGACGCCCTGCGCGACGCAGTCGCAGCATTCAGCCAGCGCACCGGTGTTGCGGTTGAGGTCTCATTCCACGCCCCGGACGCGCACCTCCATCAGGCCGCGCGGACGGTGGTGCTGCGCGTCGCCCAGGAAGCGCTGCGCAACATCGCAAAGCATGCCAACGCCGGTCGCGTCTGGGTCTCCACGGCCGAGATGCGCAACGCCGAAGGCCATTCAGCATGGACCCTGGAGGTCGGTGATGACGGCCGAGGCTTTGATTACGAGGGGGTTACCAGCCATCCCGACAAGCGTCACTTTGGATTGCGCTTCATGCGCGAGCGCGCGGACCTGCTTGGTTCACGGCTCGACATAGACACCAACCCACAATCGGGCACGGTCGTCCGGCTGTCAGTCATCACGGAGGGATAAGGAGAGTTGAGCACCATGGACGCTGATTACGCGGGTCCGGACCGAAGACGGGGCGGACCAGATCGACGCAACCCCGAGCAGCGCACAAAGATCCTGCTCGTGGACGACCACGCGCTGTTCCGAATGGGCATGCGCCAGATGCTCGCCGGCGAGCAGGACTTCGACATCGTCGGCGAGGCCGAGGACGGACGCGACGCGTTCTCCATGTCGGTCGAGATGAGCCCGGACATCGTGCTGCTCGACCTGTCGCTGCCCGCTCCGGGTGGCATCGAGACCACTCAGCGCATCAAGCGTGAAGTGCCCAGCGTGGGCATCATCGCCCTTGCCGTTGCAGAGGACGAAGACCAGCTGTTCGAGGCAATCAAGGCCGGCGCCGCCGCATTCATCCTGAAGGACATCAATCCCGACGACCTGGTCACGATCATCCGCCGCGTCCGCGCCGGCGAGTACCTGATCAATGACAAGGTCTTCTCGCGTCCGTCAGTTGCCAGCCGCGTGCTCAAGGAGTTCCGCGAGCTGGCCGTCTACGGCCAGGAGGCGGCGCCGATCTTCGCCCCACTCTCACCGCGCGAGGTGGAGATCCTGGACAACATCGCCAAGGGCATGACCAACAAACAGGTCGCCTACGCCCTGACCATCAGCGAGCAGACCGTCAAGAACCACATGAGCTCGATCCTGCGCAAGCTGTCAGTCAACGACCGAACGCAGGCTGTCGTGTATGCCATGAAGCAGGGTTGGATCCGGATCCCCGAGGATTGATCTTATGAATTCCACGATCAACGAGCTGGCTGACGAGCTGGAGCAGGAACGCGCCACGCTCGACCGCGAGCTGACCGAGATCGAGCTCCTGCTGGGCCAGGTAAAGACGGAAGCGGAGCGCCATGAGGCGCGCCGCGTGGAGGCCGAGGGCCGCCTGGCGGCGCTCGAGACGGACGGCCGCGCCCCGGCCGAGCGGCTCGGCGAAGCGCGGACACAGCTGATGAGCCAGACCCGTCGCGCGACGATGATGCAGGCGCAGCTAGAGGTGCTACAGGGCAAGCAGCGTGCCCTGCAGCGTTACCACGCGCGGGTTGCCAAGTCGCTGCCCGTGCTGCGTAGCGCGTTGGATGTTGCTCCGCGCGCTGCAGACGATGCCGCGCCGCCAGCGAGAGAGGTGCCGGCCGAAGAACAGCTCAGGCCCGCGCGCAGCCCGGCCCGAAACGGCCGGCCATCAGCGCACGAAGTCCTTGCCGCCCAGGAGGAGCTGCGCCGCGAGATAGCGCGCCAGATGCACGACGGCCCGGCGCAGAGCATCGCCAACATCGCCCTCCAGGCACAGATCGTGCAGCGCCTGTTCGACCGCAACCTTGAGGGCGCGCGGGCGGAGCTGGATGAGCTTGTAGGGATGGTCGAGGACGCGCTCAAGTCGACCAAGGAGTTCATCTTCGATATGCGCCCCATGGTCCTCGACGACCTGGGCCTGGTGCCCACGCTGCGCCGTGCCACCGCGGAGCGGATGCGCCGATCGGCAGCGAATATCCGGTTTGAGTCGATAGGTTCCGACGGACGCCTGCCCTCTGACGTGGAGAGCGCCCTGTATCGCATCGTGAACGACACGATGATTGCCTACGGCGTGGCCAAGAGCCCCGAGGTGGTGGTCCGCCTGGACTGGTCCGAGACCGAGCTGCGCACCACGGTCCAGGGCCGGCCTCAGGTAGCCGACTCGGACCACAAGCGAGTGAACGATGCGGTCGCCGCTGCCAAGCGTGACAAGAATGTGCCGGCAGCCCTGGCGACGATGATCCGAGAGCAGGAAGAAGACGACGCGGCGCGCGACATGGGCCTATCGGCGGACGCCTGGTCGGACATCAGCGAGCGTGCCGAATCGGGCGGCTTCACCGTTCAGCTGTCCGAGGACGGCTGGGTGCTCCAGGCTGTCGTCCGCAGGGCCTGATTCGGCGACGACCAATGCGCCGCTCAGGTTGGGCGGTGGGGCGACGAGATGCGGGCGCCAATTCGATCGGCAGGACTTTTGTCGAGTGCTGCGCATACTCCTGTCGCATTTCGACCCTTCCGCGCACGGACTAATTTCCGCCCGTCCCCAATTTCAGTGGACTTATCTCTATAGACCGGAGGGTTATCGAATGGTTCAGTACCTGCACAGCCTGATTTCGCGCGACGAGCGTGGTCAGGGCCTGGCCGAGTACGCGCTGATTCTCGCCCTGATCGCCGTCCTGGCGATCGCGGCGGTCACGTTCCTCGGTGGTCAGATCAACGCGATCCTGTCCAGCGTCGGCAACAGCATCTAGTTGCCCTCGGAGGGATGCCTGGAGCGCCGGCCGAAAGGCCGGCGCTCTTCTTTTTGCCCTACGATCGGCTGGTGGAACGCGAGCAGCTCCCTTCCCCGAACCTGTCGGCCGGCCAGAGCCTGGCCGAGTACGCGCTGATCGTTGCGCTGATCGTCATCGTCGCGCTGGTCGCGCTGACGTTCTTCGGCACCCAGATCAACGATGTCCTGTCGGTGATCGCTGACACCATCAACGGCTGACAGCAGCTGTCGCCGCTCCGCTTCGGGCGACACCCGGCGGACTTGGCCCGTACGGCTGTCCTATTTCGGGACTCGCTCTGGTGAGCCACATTCCGCCCGTGTCGGGCAACCGATGCCATGTAGCCATTAGTTGGAGCAAGAAGTGAAAGTCAGCACGGTTCGGCTGCCGGATAGGGAGGGGCAGTCCGGGCAAGGGTTGGCCGAGTACGCACTCATCCTGGCACTTGTGGGTGTCGCCGCGATTGTTGCGGTCACGTTCATGGGTAGTTCCATCAACCAGCTTCTCTCGAATCTCGGCAACGCCCTCTAGTCCCAGCCCCTTGCACCACGGGAGCGCTCCCCGGTCCGACCTCCTCCGGACCAGGCAGCGCTCCCTTCTTTTTTTGTCCCGAGCGCACCGAGTCCGACGCTCCTTTTGCGGGAGGGTCCTAGCCCATTCGTAGGATCGCGACCCCACCAGACCACTTCTAGAGTCGTTGACACCTGTCACACCTGTTGGAGTTGAAATCTCTGATGAAGCGCGCCAATCGACTCATGCTCATCGCCGGCGTCGTACTCGCCGCGGCCTCATTTGTCGCCGTCCTCGCCTTTGGCGGAATCGGCCAGCAGCCTCAGGCGCCAGTGGTACCTGATGTCTCCGTCGTCGTCGCCTCGGTCGACCTGCCGCTCGGAACGACAATCGCTGCCGACCACCTGGGCTCCGCCACCCGCCCGCAGGCTGACGCGGTCGACACCTACGCTCGTGCTGAGGATGTCGTCGGACGCGTTGTCCGCCGGCCGGTCGGCCACGGTCAGGCTTTGACCAGCGCCGATTTCGAGACCAACTCGAGTCTGCCCCAGGTGGCCAGCTCGCTCACCGCCGGTCTGCGCGCCGTGGCCGTTCCACTCGATCGGGTCGATTCCGTAGGGGCGCTGCTCCAGCCGGGCGACTGGGTTGACGTGATCATGGCGCTCGAGGACCTCGATGGACTCAACCCCGTTGTGCTGCCCTACCCGGGCGGCTTCCAGCCCGGCACGGATGGTGAGGTCAGCCCGCCCTACTACACGATCGACGAGTACATCAACAACACGTCCGTCAAGGTCGTTGTGCAGGGCGTCCAGGTTCTGGCCGCGCTCGGCCCGCAGCCGCTTGACGAGAACAACCAGACCGTCGATCCGAGCGTGGTCCAGCCAGAGGTCATCGCGGTCCTGGCAGTCACGCCGCAGCAGGCGGAGGTGATCCGCTTCGCCCAGATGGACGGCAATGTGTCGCTGGCGCTGCGTTCGCCCGCCGACTTCTCGAGTGGTGCGGTGACGACCACGGGCGTGACGCTGCAAGAGCTGGTGGCCAACTACGGCGTGCTGCCCCCCGCCCCTGTCACACCCTGAACGAGCGGGATCGGACGTTGATGACTTCAGAGCCAGACGCCAAGTTGGTCGACCCGATCAAGGTCGCCATCGTCGATGACATCGGCGAGACGCGTGAGCACCTGGCCAAGCTGCTCAGCTTTGAGTCGGACATGGAGGTCGTGGGCAGCCTCGCTTCGGGCGAGGAGCTGCTCGGCCTGGTGAGCGACAAGCAGATCGATGTCGTACTGCTCGACATCAACATGCCCGGCATGGACGGCATCGCCACGGCCGAGCTGCTGGCGCTCAAGGCGCCCGCGGCCGCGATCATCATGATGAGCGTCCAGGGCGAGCCGGACTACCTTCGTCGGGCGATGCTCGCCGGCGCGCGCGAGTTCCTGGTCAAGCCCTTCAGCGCCGATGAGCTCGCTGCCTCAGTCCGGCAGGTTCACCAGCGCGAGCGGCTCAAGCAGGATCGTTTCGCCGGCAGCCGTCCGGTCCACGTCGAATCACACGCTCCGGCCGCACCACGCGGTGAGGGCCGCGTGGTCACCTTCTTTGCACCCAAGGGCGGCGTGGGCCGTACGACGCTGGCGGTCAACTTTGCGGTGGCCGCCGCGACTGAGCTCGGCAAGCGCGTCGCACTGATCGATGGCGGGCTGCAATTCGGCGATGTCGGCGTGCTGCTCAACCTGAACCCAAAGAACCAGTCGATCGCCGACCTGGCGCGCGAGATGAACAGCGGCGCCGACATGGACACCCTCGATGGGACCCTGATCGACCACAGCTCCGGCATCCGCGTGCTGATGGCCCCGCCCAGCCCCGAGATGGCCGAGTTGGTCAACGCCGATCACCTTGGTCGCATCGTTGCCGCGCTCCGACTTACGCACGACCTGGTGGTCATCGATTCCACTGCCAGCCTGATGGACGCCACGCTCGCGTTCCTGGACCAGTCTGACGTGGTGTTGACGGTGCTGACCCTCGAGATCACCAACATCAAGAACATTCGCCAATTCCTGGCCCTGATGGACCAGCTCAACTATCCCGATTCGAAAATCCAGCTCGTCCTCAATCGAGCCGATTCGGGCTACGGCATCCGCTTCCAGGACGTTGAGAGCTCGATCGGCCGGAAGATCAGTCACACCGTCGTTTCGGACGGGCGAACGGTCGTCTTCGCGCTCAACCGCGGCGTGCCCTTCGTCGTTGCGTCGCGCCAGGCAAAGGTCAGCGAGGACGTCGTCCGCCTGGTGAAGACGGTCCTGGGTGACGAGGTTGCCGAGGTCGAGCATGTCCCGTTGCGCTCGTCGCCGCGCAAGGGGCTCTTCCAATGGCGCACCCACTGAGTAAGAGAGGATCACGATGTCGCTGCTGAAACGGATCGAGAGCGCGAGGCCCGCGTCAGACATGACGCACGGCTCGCCCGGCGATCCGAACGCGCCCGGGTCTGCCGTCTCGTCGGCGCCGGCTCTGCCCGTGCCGCAATCGGCGCCGTCCGGGCCGCCACGCCTGCCGGTGCCCGGAGCGGGCCCTGCACCGGTCTCGCAACAGGGCACGGCCGGCTCTGGCGGTCTGGCCACTGGGCGGATGCTCGCCCAGGTGCCGCTGCGCGAATCTTTCCGCGACGCAAAGTTCCGCATCCAGCAGCGCGTCATCTCCGACCTGGACCCGAAGCTCGACCTGTCCAACCAGGTCGAGGTGCGGCGCGAGATCGAGGACGCGTTCGGGCGTGCGCTGGACGCGGAGGGCCTTGCCCTCACGCGCGCCGAGCGGACGCGCATGCTCGAGCAGATCACTGACGAGATCGTGGGCCTTGGCCCGCTCGAGCCGCTGCTGCGCGATGAGAGCGTGACCGAAGTCATGTGCAACGGCCCGCGCCAGGTCTATATCGAGCGCAACGGCAAGCTGGAGCTGACCAATGTCACGTTCCAGAACGATGAGCACGTGATGCGCATCATCGATCGCATCATCTCGCCCATCGGCCGGCGCGTCGACGAGTCGAGCCCGATGGTCGACGCGCGGCTGGTAGACGGCTCGCGCGTGAACGTGATCATTCCGCCGATCAGCCTGGTCGGGCCGGTCCTGACCATCCGCAAGTTCGCCTCCACGCCGCTCACTACGGACGACCTGATTCGATACGGCACGTCCACGCCGGAAATGTTCGATTTCCTGCGCGCTTGCGTAGAGGCCCGCCTGAACGTGTTCGTATCAGGCGGCACAGGGTCGGGCAAGACGACCATGCTCAATGTGCTCAGCTCGTTCATTCCGAACGACGAGCGCATCGTCACGGTCGAGGACGCCGCCGAGCTCCAGCTCCGCCAGGAGCACGTGGTCACGCTCGAATCGCGTCCGGCCAACATCGAAGGCAAGGGCGCGGTTCCGATCCGCGAGCTGGTGCGCAACGCACTGCGCATGCGGCCAGATCGCATCATCGTCGGCGAGTGCCGCGGTCCCGAGGCACTCGACATGCTCCAGGCCATGAACACGGGCCACGACGGCTCGATGTCCACCGGCCACGCCAACACACCACGCGACATGCTCGCCCGGCTCGAGACGATGGTCCTCTTTGCCGGCGTGGATCTGCCCCTGCGCGCAGTGCGCGAGCAGATCGCATCGGCCGTTGACCTGATCGTCCACCAGGATCGGCTCAAGGACGGCACGCGCAAGATCACCAACATCACCGAGGTACAGGGCATGGAAGGCGACGTCATCGTCCTTCAGGACGTGTTCATGTTCGAGCAGACCGGCATCCTCGAGGGCAAGGTCCAGGGCCGCCTGAAGCCGACCGGTGTCCGACCCAGGTTCGCCGAGAAGTTCGAGTCGCACGGCATCCACCTGCCGCCCCGACTGTTCGGGAACCCGTTCTAGCCATGGAACCGATGACGATCTTCGTCGCCGCGGTGGCCGCGGTGGGTGTGCTGCTCATCTTCATCAGCCTTGCCGGGCGGTCGGACGTCAACAAGCGTCTCGAGCGCTACGCATCCGGCGATGGCGCCGAGCAGGTGTCCGAGAAGCGCGACCTGGGCGACCGGCTGGCGCTCGCGGCTGCGTTCGCCTCTGTCAACCGCCTCGTCGAGCGCCGCGACTTCGGCAGCAATCTCGCGCGTGAGCTCGCTCGCGCCGACCTTGCCCTCAAGCCGAGCGAGTTCCTCGCCATCCGCGTGGGCGCCGTGGTTGGACTGCCACTGGGCATGTTCCTGCTCAGCCCGATCATCGGCTTCCTCAGCAGCCCCATCGCCTGGATAGGCGGGCTGGTGCTGGGCTACTGGCTGCCCCGCTTCTGGCTCAATCGACGCAAGGCCAAGCGGTTGAAGGCGTTCAACAGCAACCTGTCGGACACGATCATGCTGCTCGCCAACGGCCTGCGCGCCGGATCGTCCTTCCTCCAGGCCGTCGAGCTCGTAACACGCGAGACGCGCCCGCCGGTGTCGACCGAGTTCCAGCGCGTCATTCGCGAGGTCAACCTTGGTCTGCCGCTTGATGACGCGCTGGCTAACCTGGCCCGCCGCGTGCGCTCGGACGACCTGGACCTGATGACCACCGCGATCGCCATCCATCACTCGGTCGGCGGCAACCTGGCCGAGATCCTGGACACGATTGCGTTCACCATTCGCGAACGAGTCCGGATCAAGGGCGAGATCAAGACGCTCACTGCCCAGCAGCGCCTGTCCGGCTACGTGGTCGGGTTCCTGCCCGTCGGGCTCGTCCTGATCATGTCCGTCATCGCGCCCACGTTCATGGCGCCCATGCTCCAGAAGCCGCCCGAGCTGCTCGGCCTGCCGGCGGGCATGTTCATCCTCGCCGGCGGCGGAATCATGATGCTCATCGGCTTCGTACTCATTCGCCGCATCGTTGATATCGAGGTCTAGAAGAGATGCTCGGACCGATCCTGATTGCCACCATCGCCGCTCTGGGCGTTCTGCTGATCTTCTATGCGCTCGCCGGGGCACGGGCAGTCAACCCCGTCCAGGCGCGGCTGTCGCAGCTCGGCTCGATGCAGGCTCGCACGCTCGAGGAGCTCGAGCTCCAGCAGCCGCTCTTCGAGCGCACGCTGCGGCCGTTGGCGAGCCGCCTTTCCGGTCTCGCCCAGCGCTTTGCCAGCCCTTCCAAGGTCAGCCGAACCGAAAAGCGGCTGTCGATGGCGGGCAACCCTGGTGCCCTGCGCACGATCGACTTCCTTGGACTGAAGCTTGTCGTTGCCGTGATCATGGCCGGCGGCACCTTCCTCGTCCTGGGCCTGCTCTTCGGCAACGCACCCTTTGGCTTCGTCGCCGCGTTTGCGTTTGCGGTCTTGGGCTTCATGCTCCCCGAGCTGTGGCTCAGCCGGCGCATCAAGAAGCGCCAGAAGATGATCCTGCTCGCGGTCCCGGACACACTCGACCTGCTCACCATCTCGGTCAAGGCCGGCCTGTCCTTCGACGGCGCGCTGGCCAAGGTCGTCGAGAAGGTGCCCGGCCCACTGTCGGAAGAGTTTCGGCGCTCACTGGCGGAGATCCGCGTGGGCAAGACGCGCCGTGACGCACTGCGTGACATCGTGGGCCGCACGGACGTCTCGGCACTGACCAACTTCATCGGCGCGATCGTCCAGGCCGAGCAGCTCGGCGTGCCCATCGCCAAGGTGCTCACGGTCCAGTCCGAGCAGCTGCGCATCGAGCGTCGCCAGCGGGCCGAAGAGATGGCCGCGAAGGCGCCGATCAAGATGCTCTTCCCGCTCGTGGGCTGCATCTTCCCGTCCATGTTCATCGTCATCCTGGGCCCGGCTGTCATCCTCATCGCGATCAATCTGGGCGGTCAGTAGAACCTCCAGTCGTGCTCACCGTGAGCCGCGCCGGGGACGGCGAGCAGCTGTGGCGGCTAACAGTCGCCCGTTCGTTCATGGCCCGCTTGCGCGGACTGATGGGGCGCGCCGCGCTGAATCCCGGGCAGGGCATCTACCTTCCCGGCTCAAACGGTGTGCACATGCTGTTCATGCGCTTCGCCATCGACTGTGTCTTCGTGGGCGGCGTGGGCCCCGATGGCGCGCGGCGGGTTGTCGCCGTGCGTCACAACCTCGCCCCGTGGACAGGCATCGTCTGGTGGGTCCGCGGTGCGCGCGGCGCAATCGAGGTTGGAGCGGGCGAAGCCGCGCTCGCGCAGCTCAAGCCAGGTGACGCGTTGCTGTTCGCTGAGGCCTCAGGGCCTCAGGCTTGACGCACGGCGCGCTCGCCCGCGAGGAACGGCAGCAGCATTCCGGCCACGGCAGCGAAAGGCAGCGCCGCCAAGGGTAGCCAGGCCAGCAGCGGCAGTGCCATGCCCCACGTCTTGCCGCGCGATGCCAGGAACGCAGCGGGCAGCAGCAGCTGGGTCAGGTAGTGATCCCACAACAGGGGTGAGAGCAGTAGCGTGGCTGACACGGTGACGATGAAGCTCAGCTCCCGGTCGCGGCGAAGACTGAGCACGATCGCGCCCACGGCCGCCGCGTAGCCGCCGACAAGCGCCAGCGGCGCCAGCCACGCTGGCCCGCCGAGCTGCAGCACCGCGGAACCCAGGTCGGCGTTGCGCTCAACGCCCGTCACGTTGCTGATGTTGAGCAGCACCGTCGTGAAGTCGAACCAGCGATCGAGGCCCATGAAGGGCAACGTGGCCAGCGCGACGACCACGGCGGTGGCGCCCCCGGCCAGCACGGGCAGCCAGGCGCGGCGGACCAGCCACCAGGCGAAGAGGACGCCCATCGTGGGGCGCACCATGGCGGACAACGCAATGGCAACCCCGGACGGCGCGCGATCGAGCGACCGCCACGCGGCAACGCTGAGCAGCGTGACCAGGACGCTGACGTTGCCCAGCCGCAGGTCGTTGAGGACCGGGGCAGACAGCGCCGCGAGGCCCAGCATGGTCAGCCGGATCGGTCGACTGACCGGCAGCAGCCAGCACAGGGCGATGAGCGCGGCGACGCGCAATGCGAGCCACACCAGGGCGGCGGTGGGCGCGTCGAGTTGCGTGAGGGGGACCATCGCCAGGGCCAGCGGCGGCGCGTACAGGTATAAGCCGAATGGCCCGGGCTGGAACGGGCCGCCCAGGGTCTCTGCCTGGTACGGAGTGCCCGTCAGCATCAGGCGCACCGCCGCGTCGTAGTACGCCTGGAAGTCATACGCCCAGCTGATCGCCTGGTCGGCCCAGACGATCATCGCCACGATCAGGACGACTGAACCGCCGACGGCGATTCCAACACCGATCGGCATGCTCCAGCGGCTACCTGGACCGGCCTCGCGCTTCAGAATGCCGGACCGGCTGTGCTCGTCGGCTGCGGTCCGAGTCATCCCAAACTCGATGATAAGTCGGCGTCAACCGCGCGATGAGCCGCTCGGATCACACTCGTACGGCCGTGAAGAAGCTGCTCGACTTGCTCCTGCCGCCCACCTGTCCCGGCTGCGGGCAGGAGGGCCAGGCGCTGTGCCCGGATTGCCGTCGAATGATCGCGCGGCGCCTCGATGAACCCGCGGCGGCCCCGCTGGGCCTGGCGGTCAACCTGCCCGCCGGTCTCGCCCAGCTGGAATGGTGCTGTACGTTCAGCGGTCCCGCCCGAGCGGCGCTGCACCGGCTGAAGTACGACGGCGAGCTGCGCCTGGTAGGGCCGCTTGCGGATCTGATGGCGGAACGCTGGCGGCGCTCCGGGGCGGGGGGTGACTGGCTGGTTCCCGTCCCCGTTCACGCCCAGCGCAGACGCGAGCGTGGTTTCGACCAGGCAGAACTACTCGCGCGCGCCGTGGGGGAGCGTCTGGCCCTGCCAGTTGTGCCGTTGCTGGAGCGAGCGGAGCGAACGGCAGCCCAGCACAAGCTGGGGAAGCGCGAGCGCGCTTCGAACGTTGGGCACGCGTTCGGCATCGTGCCCACCCGGCGCAGCCAGGTGCGCGGCCGCTGGTTGATCGTCGTTGATGACGTGGTCACAACCGGCGCGACCCTGGCCGGCTGCGCGCGCGTCCTGTACGAGGCCGGTGCCGCGGCCGTCTCAGGGTTGGCCCTGGCACGCGAGCGATAGCATCGGGACCCGTCAGGAGGCACTCGAGGGTCCGTCGGGCGGCTGCGCCCCGGTCGACTCCACCTCGATCGCTTCTGCAGACGCGAGGGCGGGCCACTCCTTGCGTGGCCGCAGCCGGTAGACACTCTGCTTACGTGACATGAAGCCTTCGTCCACCAGGTAGCGCCGGAGCGACGCCGCATCCGGGTGACGCACCGCGAGGCGCTGGTTGACCTCCTTCTCGGGGTATTTGCGCTTGCGCTCGAAGACGCTCTCGGCCAGCGCGCGCAGAACGACCAGCCGCTTCGAGTGCTGCGTTGGCACGCTGATCAGCGTCTGCCCGTCGAAGAACGCACGCAGCACCTTTGCCTCGTCCGGCCCGGCCCACTCGGGCAGCGTGGCGTCATGCTCAGCCGCGCCCGACTGATCGCGCGCGATGCGGTGCAGCTCGCCGCCGATCTGGGCCAGCCGCTCGAGGCGCAGCGAGTAGTCCATGTACGGCGGACGCGCCCGCGACTCCACGAGACCCGCGTCCTTTAGCCGCTTCAGGTGGTGCACGACAGTGCCGGGCGTCAAACCGAGAGAGGCGGCGAGCTGCTCAACGGCCATGCTCTTGCCCTCGGCAAGCAAACCCACGATACGCAGGCGCGACGCATCAGAAAGCGCCTTGAGCGCAGTCAGCAGTTGCGGATCCACGTCCCAAACCTAGTCAACGATTTCACGGATGTCAAATCGCCACTCCTCACTAGCATGCAATCGGTGAACGCCTCGCAAGCTCCCGAGCGACCGCTTGGACCGCACCTTCCGCTGGGCGTCGGCCTGCTCAAGGCCGCAGCGCGTGCCGCGGAGATCGGCGCCACGGCCGTGCAGGTGTTCACGGACAACCCGACCGCGTGGCGCCGGCGTCGCGAGTCCCCGCGCGACCTGGAGCAGTTCCGGGCCAGTCTGGCCAGGGCTGGCATCGGCCCGATTGCTGTCCACGCTCCATACCTGGTCAATCTGTGCGGACCCAGCACCGATTTCTGGCACAAGTCCGTCTCGACCATGGCCAACGAGCTGCGCGTGGGAGCCGCCTATGGCGCGTCTTTCGTCGTCATGCATGTCGGCTCCCACCGTGGCCTTGAGCGCGACGAAGGGATCGTTCGTCTCGCCCGTGGCATCAAGCGTGTCCTGCGCCACGCCTCACGGTCGCCCATCGAGGGTGGCGGTCGGTTGCCCATGCTCGTGCTCGAGAACGCAGCCGGCACAGGCGACGGCATCGGCTCCACGGTCGAGGACCTGGCCGACATGCTCCAGGCGGCTGAGACGGTCGGAGTGGCACCGGACCAGCTGGGCATCTGCCTCGACACAGCGCATCTGTGGGGTGCCGGCTACGACATAAGCCGCGCGCAGGGCATTGACAGCCTCTTCACCCGCTTCGATGAGCTGATTGGCCGAGAGCGGCTGGTGATGCTCCACCTGAACGACTCGCGCACGACACTCGACTCACACCTCGATCGTCACGAGCACATCGGCGGCGGTCAGGTAGGCGCCGATGGCCTGCGCGAGCTCCTGAACCATCCGTGGTTGGCTGAACTGCCCACATACCTGGAAACGCCGGGCATGGACAGCGGCTACGACCAAACGAACCTGGAGCGAGTACGCATGCTGCTCGCCGGGGAGGCGCTGCCTGCACTACCCCCCGAGGCGTTCGAAGTGCGCGGCTCGCGTGCGCGCACGGCTCCGCCGAACGGATGACCGGGTGAGTCGGGGGCACCGTACCAAGGGCCTATATCGAGCAACACTCACGCACCGGATGATGCCCGCGTCGCCCAGCAAACGGCCGACATTTTGCCGTCACTCGGTCCAGCGGAGAAAAACGTAGAACCGATGAGTGTCCAGAACGGGCGGGCCTTCAACGAATGGCTGAAGACCCAGCTCAAGGCCAAGAAGATGTCGCAGCGGCAACTGGCTCAGCAGTCAGGCGTCGACCATTCGACGATCTCGCGCCTCGTGCGTGGTGATCGCACTCCGTCGCTGGGAACGGCGACCAAGCTGGCCCGCGGGCTGCGCGAGCTGCGCGATGAGACAGAGACACCGCAATACTTCGGACTCGTCGCGTCAACGACAAGTCACCCCACCGCACGCGTCGAGTACGCGCTGCGCTCTGATGACCTGCTCAGCGAGCCCCAGGTTCGCCAGGTGATGGAGTACTACCTCGCCCTTCGGATGCGCCGCCTCGCAGCTGCGCGCCAGAACGGGCAGGTCACGCGCTCCGCGGCCGAGGTTCGCCAGGCCATGGTCGCTCGGATGCCCTCGCGCAACTAGATCAAGAGCCCTGCCGCAGCCGCGGCAATCGCCCCGCCCATTGATGCCGGTCAGTCGACCGGCATCATCCGTTTCTGGCCTATGCGACCTGGATGTCAGCGGACTGGCGCGCGCCGCCCTTGGTCTTGCTTGACAGGACGTAGGCGATGCTGCCCAGGACGATGACAGACAGGACGCTGATCGCCCGATCGAGCAGCACAATTGCCCCGGCCTGCTCCTGTGTGGCGCCGTAAAACAGGGTCAGGATGCTCGCGACGCCCAGCTCGACCAGGCCAAGGCCGGCCGGCGTGAATGGGATTGCCGTCAGCAGCGAGGCGATCAGGGCGACGAAGAACGCTCCGCTGATGCCGAGCGGGAAGTCAAAGCCGAGCGCCTCCACGACGAGGTACAGGCGCATCGCCTCCGTCGCCCAGATCGCCGCGGTGACCAGCGCGATGAGCGGGATCCTGCGTGCCGGGATCGAGAAGACGCCTTCCTCGAATCGGTCGTAGAACTCGATCAGCCGCGCCGGCAGCGGCAGCCGGGCCACGATCCGCTGACCGAAGTTGCGGATCAGGAAGAGAGCCACGGCCAGCAGCACGATGAACGCGATGCCGACGCCGAGCAGGACCTGGACTTCGGGCGGCAGACCAGTTCGGAAGCTCCAGAAGCCCGCTCCCAGGCCGAGCAGCGCAATTGCGAAGAGATCGAACACGCGCTCGATGAACACGGTCCCGAAGGTCCGGCTCAGGGACACGGTGAAGTTGAGGCGCAACAGCCACGCTCGGTAGACGTCGCCCAGCTTGGCCGGCACGAGGCAGTTGACGAGCCAGCTGATGAAGACGATCTCGGTCGAGTCGCGCGCGCTGATGTTGATGCCAGTGCCCCTGAGCAGCACCTTCCAGCGGTAGCCGCGCAGCGGGAAGCCCACGTAGTAGATGGCGAACGCAGCCGCGAGCAGGAGCAGGTCCGCGCGGGCGATGTGTCCAACCAGCTCGCCGAAGTCGATGTTGCCCACGGTTGCGGCGATGAGCACCACGAGCACGACGGGCAGGACGATGGAGATGATCGTGCGCCGATCGCGCAGCCGCTGGGCGAGAGGCTTGGGCGGCGCGCTGTCCTCGTTGACGCCGGGATAGTCGACGAGCGGCTCTTCCTGCGGCGGGTTGTCGCTCATGCCGGCTGGATGCGCGTATTGCCGCGCAGGCGCTGGATCAATTTGGCAACGGGCATGCCCAGCCTGACCAGGCGCGACCCGCGCGCAGTGACAAGGCGAAAGTCTGCCATCGCGGCGCGGAACTGCTGGGCAGTGTCGAGCGGGACGTCGGCGATCGTGTAAGCAATGCCGACCTCGAGCACCGTGTGCGCGTCGGAAGCGGCTGCGCCGGCCAGGCCGCGCTCGGCGGCGAACTCGGCAGCCAGGCCGTTGCCGTTGCCGACCATCAGGCGCGCGTTCCACACCTCGACGTAGTCGAGCAGCGGTGCCAGCAGCTCGAGATCGGTCTCCCAGCCTCGACGACCCGCACCGGAGCGGAAGCGGTCGAACGGATGGGCCAGGCCAACAACGCCGCCCTGCTCGCGAACCGCCTGCGCCGCCTCGTGCGGCGCCATGCCCGGGGCGATGGGCCGCTCGACATACAACGCGATCAGGTCGCCGGCCGTAGTGCGCACTTCCTGGCCGATGATCACCGTCAGCTCCGCCGGGGCGGCGTCACGGCCGGCCAGCGCGCCTTCCAGGCGATCGTGATCGGTTATGGCCAGGTGCGTCAGGCCGCGCTCTGCAGCGGCCCTGACGACCGCCGCAGGCTTGCTCAGCGAGTCGAAGGATGCCGACGTATGGCAGTGCAGGTCGGCCATCGAGCGGACGGATGCGTCCGCGGTCATCGTCAGATGCGTTGAACGAGCGACTTCCGGAAGAAGTCGAAGTGCTCGAGCGCGAGGCCCGTGCCGAGCGCGACGCAGTTGAGTGCGTTCTCAGCGACGTGACACGGAACCCCGGTGACCTGGGTCAGCAGCTTGTCGATGTTGCGCAGCAGCGATCCACCGCCGGACATGACCATGCCCTTGTCGATGATGTCGCTCGACAGCTCCGGCGGCGTCTCCTCGAGCACGCCACGCACAGCGCCCACGATCTGCTGGAGTGGCTGCTCGAGCGCCTCCATGACCTCCGAGCTGGTCAGCGGCACGGTACGCGGCAAGCCGGCGATCAGGTCGCGCCCGCGCACTTCCATGTGCAGCTCGCGCTCCAGTGGCAGCGCGGTGCCGATCTGGATCTTGACCTCCTCGGCGGTCCGGTCGCCGATCATCACGTTGTACTTCTTGCGAACGTAGTTGGCGATCGCCTCGTCGAAGCGATTTCCGCCGACGCGCACTGAGCGTGAAACGACGATGCCGCCGAGCGAGATGACGGCGATCTCGCTCGTGCCGCCGCCGATATCGATGATGAGGTTGCCCGACGGGCCGGAGATGGGCACGTTGGCCCCGATTGCGGCCGCAAGCGGCTCCTCGATCAGGTACGCCTCACGCGCGCCGGCCTTGAGCGCCGCGTCACGCACGGCGCGCTTCTCAACGCTCGTCACACCGGACGGCACGCTGATCATCACGTCCGGCTTGGTCAGCGACCGGCCGGCCTTCTTGATGAAGTAGCGCAGCATCGCCTCCGTGATCACGTAATCGGCGATCACGCCGTCCTTCATTGGCCGAATCGCGGTGATGTTGCCCGGCGTGCGGCCGATCATCTCGCGTGCCTCGTCGCCCACGGCGACGATGTGGTTGTCGTCGCTCACGGCGACCACCGAGGGCTCACGGGCAACGATGCCCTTGCCCTTCACGTAAACGAGGATGTTGGCCGTGCCGAGATCAATGCCGATCTTCATCAGTTGGTAACGCTCGCCCCTTCCGAGACACGCTCGATCTGTGCGCCAAGATCGAGGAACTTGCCTTCGATGTTCTCATACCCTCGCCGAACGTGGTGCGCGCCGTGAATGACGCTCGTGCCCTCGGCAGCGAGCGCAGCAAGGATCAGTGAAGCGCCGGCGCGCAGGTCGCCCATCTCGACCTCGGCGCCGCGCAGCTGGCACGGACCCTCGATCGATGCGTGCTGTTCGTCGTGAAGTTCTATGTTCGCGCCAAGCTTGCGCAGCTCGGACAGCCACTCGAGGCGATCCTCGAAGATCGTCTCATGCAGCCGGCTGGTGCCGCGTGCCTGGGTCAGCAGCACGGACGACGGCGACTGCAGATCGGTCGCCAGGCCCGGGTAGGGCGAGGTCTCCACGTCGCGCGCCTTGAACGTCTGGCGCGTGTCACCGGAACAGCGCACGTCGATCGTGTCCCGGCCGCAGGCCACTGGCACCCCGATGTCAGCGACCACGTCCAGGAATGTGCCCAGGTGCTCGCACGGCGCCGATTCAATCAGCATGTCGCCGCCGGTAACGGCTGCTGCCACCAAAAACGTGCCCGCCTCGATCCGGTCTGGAATCACGCGATGCTCTGCCCCGCGCAGGCGACGCTGTCCCTCGACCTCGATCGTGTCCGGAGCGGTCCGCTCCACGTCCGCGCCCATCTTCTGCAGGAGCAGGATCAGGTCGTCAACCTCTGGCTCCTGCGCAGCGGGGCGGATCGTGGTGTGGCCTTCGGCCAGCGCAGCGGCCAGGATCGCGTTCTCGGTGCCCATCACCGTGACCATCGGGAAGTCGATCCGCGTGCCGCGCAGCCGGCCGGTGGTCCGCGCGAAGTAGTAACCGTTGCGGTATTCGATCTCGGCGCCCATGGCGCGCATCGCGTCCACGTGCAGGTTCACCGGCCGGCGGCCGATGCGGTCGCCGCCCGGGTTGCTCATGATCACCCGGCCAAAGCGCGACAGGAGCGGACCGAGCAGGATGAAGCTGGCGCGCATCTTGGCCGCCGCTTCGAGGGGCACGAACAGCCACTCGACGTCGCCGGCGGCGACTTCGTAGGTATTCGGCTCAGGGTGGTCGACTACGACACCCAGGTCACGCAACACCTCGACCATGACGCGCACGTCCTCGATCTCGGGCACGTTCGTGAAGCGGCAGCGCTCACCGGTCAGAGTCGCTGCGGCGAGCATCTTCAGCGCAGCGTTCTTGGCGCCGCTTATGCGCACCTTCCCGCTCAGCGGGCGGCCGCCGGTTACGCGGAAGGCCTGGCGCTCAACGGGGAGCTCCTGGTACTCCCAATGAAACCTGCGATCAGCCAAGTGATCAGCCGCGCGAGCGCGGTCCCTCCCGGCGGCGGCGTTCGGCAACGCGGATGCGCAGCAGCGCGCGCTGTAGCGATGCCCGGGCGCGGGCAAGATCAGCCGGCTCATCGAAGCCCTCGGCCAGGGCGCGCTCCGCTTCCTGGCGCGCTTCCTGGGCCTTCTCGAGATCGATCTCGGACGCCATGTCCGCGGTCTCCGCCATGACCACGACCTTGTCCGGCCGGACCTGGAGGAAGCCTCCGGCAATGGCGAAGAACTCCTCTTCGCCTCCGCGCCGGATGCGCAGCTCACCCACGCCCAGCGTGGTCAGCAGCGGTGCGTGATGGGGCAGCACACCCAGCTCGCCCTCGATCCCCGGGCAGACCACGGAGTCGACTTCCTCGCTGAGCACTTGCCGCTCCGGCGTCACGATCTCGAGCAGGAGAGGCATCTAGGAGCCGAGCTTCTTTGCGTTTTCGCGCACGTCGTCCATCGTTCCGGCCAGGAAGAAGGCCTGCTCGGGCAGGTCGTCCGCCTTGCCATCAAGGATCTCCTTGAAGCTGGCCACCGTGTCGCGGATCGCCACGTAGCGTCCCTCGCGACCGGTGAACACCTGTGCGACGAAGAACGGCTGGCTCATGAAACGCTGCAGGCGGCGCGCGCGGGCGACGGTCTGCTTCTGCTCCTCGGACAGCTCGTCGATGCCCAGGATGGCGATGATGTCCTGCAGGTCGCGGTACGCCTGGAGCAGGCGCTGCGTCTCGCGCGCGACCTCGTAGTGCTCCGCGCCGACCACGTTCGGGTCGAGCACGCGCGACGTCGAGGTGAGCGGATCCACGGCCGGGTAGATGCCCAGCTCGGTCAGGTAGCGCTCCAGCCGGATGGACGAGTCGAGGTGACCGAAGGTAGTCGCCGGGGCCGGGTCGGTGTAGTCGTCCGCGGGCACGAAGATCGCCTGGAGCGAGGTGATCGAGCCCTTCTTGGTCGAGGTGATGCGCTCCTGCAGGCCGGCCATCTCGGTCGCCAGGTTGGGCTGGTAGCCCACTGCCGACGGCATCCGGCCGAGCAGGGCGGACACTTCCGAACCTGCCTGAGTGAAGCGGAAGATGTTGTCGATGAAGAGCAGCACGTCGCGCCCCTCGTCACGGAAGTACTCGGCGAAGGTGAGCCCGGTCAGGCCCACGCGCAGGCGCGCGCCGGGCGGCTCGTTCATCTGACCGAAGGCCATCACCGTCTTCTCGATGACGCCCGATTCGGTCATCTCGTGAAGCAGGTCGTTGCCCTCGCGCGAGCGCTCGCCCACGCCGGCGAAGACCGAGTAGCCGCCGTGCTCCTCGGCAACGTTGCGGATCAGCTCCTGGATGATGACCGTCTTGCCCACGCCGGCGCCGCCGAAGACGCCGACCTTGCCGCCCTTGGCGAACGGCGCGATCAGGTCGATCACCTTGAGGCCCGTCTCGAACACCTCGGTCGCGGTCGTCTGCTCCTCGAACGTGGGTGCCGCGCGGTGGATGGGGTAGCGCTGCTCTGACTCGACCGGGCCCTTCTCGTCGATCGGCTGACCCAGGACGTTGAACACGCGGCCCAGGGTGGCCGGGCCCACGGGCACGCTGATCGGCGCACCGGTATCGACGACGTCGGCGCCACGCGCCAGGCCGTCCGTGGTGGTCATCGCCACGCTGCGCACCCAGTTATTGCCAAGGTGCTGCTGGACCTCGCACACCAGCGGATCGCCCTCGCGCTGGATCTCGACCGCGTTGAAGATTGCGGGCAGGTGGCCGGCCGGAAACTCGATGTCGACCACGGGTCCGGTGATCGCGATCACGCGACCGGTCGTAGGGGCTGCTACAGCCATGTCAGGTCAATCCTCCTCTGCGATCAGAGCGCGTTGGCGCCGGTCGCGATCTCGATCATTTCGCGGGTGATGTTCGCTTGGCGAACCTTGTTGTAGGTCAGGGTCAGGTCTTCGATCAGCTCCTGGGCGTTCTCGGTGGCGTTCTTCATGGCCACCATGCGCGCCGACTGCTCGCTCGCGGTGACCTCCAGCACGGCCTGGAAGACGCGCGTCGCGACATAGCGCGGCAGGAGCTGGCGCAGCACCGCATCCGGGCTGGGCTCAAAGATGAACTGGCGACCGGGAATGCCCTCGTCGGCATCATCGGACGGCTCGACCGGTAGGAGCCGGTCGACGATCGGGCGCTGGGCGAGCGTGGAGATGAAGCGCGGGTAGACGAGGTCGATGGACGAGTAGGTGCCGGCCAGGTAATCGTCGGTCAGCAGCCGCGCCAGGGGAACGACCTGGGCAAACGTGGGCCGGTCGCCAAATCCCTCGAACGCGGCCGCCACGGGTACGCGCGCGCGGCGCATGGACGCATTGCCCTTGCGTCCCACGGTGATCACCTGCAGGTCCTGCTGTTCCTGGGTGATCAGCTCGGAGACGAAGCGAATCGTGTTCGTGTTGAGCGACCCGGCGAGGCCGCGGTCAGTCGTGAGCAGCACGATGGCGCGCGTGCCGCCTTCGCGCCGGGCAAGCAGCGGGTGCTCGTCCTCGCCCAGCACGGACGCGAGATCGGCGAGCACCTCGTCGATCTTGTCCGCGTACGGGCGCGACTGGAGCGTCGAGTCCTGGGCACGCTTCAGCTTCGAGGCGGCCACGAACTGCATCGCGCGGGTGATCTGCTTGATGTTGCGCACGGATGAGATGCGTCGCCGGATCTCGCGCTGGCTGGGCACGGACTATGCCTCTGACTTCTCGGCGGCGGGCTCGGCGACCTCGGTGGGCGCCTCAGTGGTCTCTGCTGGGGCCTTGGCCTCGGGGGCCTTGGCGGCCTTGGCCGGGACCTTGTCGGCCTTGTCGGCCTTGTCGGCCTTGTCGGGCTTGTCGGCCTTAGCGGCCTTGTCGGCCTTGTCGGCCTTGTCCCCTGCGTCGCCGGCCGGCGCGTCGGACTTGGCGCGCGGCTTGTCATCGCTGCCCTGGAAGGTCTCCTTGAACGCCTCGGTCGCCTCGCGCAGCGCCTCGACGATCTCGTCGGACAGCTCCTTGCGCTCGCCGAGCGTATTCAGCACGTCCGGTCGCTCCGACTCCAGGAAGCGGTAGTAGCGCTGCTCGAAGTCACGCACCTTGGGCGTGGGCACGTCATCCAGGTAGCCGTTGGTCACGACCCACAGGATTGCGACCTGCTTCTCCACCGGCAGCGGCTCGTACTGCGGCTGCTTGAGCACCTCAGACGTCTTCTCGCCGCGCGTCAGCTGGTCGCGCGTGGCCTTGTCCAGGTCAGACGCGAACTGGGCGAACGCGGCCAGCTCGCGGTACTGGGCCAGGTCCAGCTTGAGCGGGCCGGCAACCTTGCGCATTGCCTTCGTCTGCGCCGCACCACCAACGCGCGAGACGGAGATGCCCACGTTCAGCGCGGGCCGCTGGCCGGCATTGAAAAGGTCCGACTCGAGGTAGATCTGGCCGTCGGTGATGGAGATCACGTTGGTCGGGATGTAGGCCGACACGTCGTTGGCCTGGGTCTCGATCATGGGCAGGGCGGTCATTGAGCCGCCGCCGTTGGCCTCACTCAGGCGCGCCGCTCGTTCCAGCAGGCGGCTGTGCAGGTAGAAGACGTCGCCCGGGTATGCCTCGCGGCCGGGCGGACGGCGCAGCAGGAGCGACATCTCGCGATACGCCCAGGCATGCTTGGTCAGGTCGTCAAAGACGCACAGCGCGTCCTTGATCAGCTCACCGTCCAGCTCGACGCCGTTCTCCATGATCTCCTCGCCCATCGCCGCGCCGGCGTACGGAGCGAGGTACTGGACCGGCGCCGGATCCTCGGCCCCCGCGACGACCACGATGGTGTGCCCCATGGCGCCGTGCTGCTCCAGCGTGGCCACCGTCTTGGCGACGGTTGACAGCTTCTGGCCGATCGCGACGTAGATGCAGACCAGGCCCTTGCCCTTCTGATTGATGATCGTGTCGATCGCGATCGCCGTCTTGCCCGTCTGGCGGTCGCCGATGATCAGCTCGCGCTGGCCGCGGCCGATCGGGATCAGCGCGTCGATCGCCTTGATGCCGGTCTGGACCGGCGTATCCACGCTCTTGCGGGTGATGACGCCGGGAGCGATGCGCTCGACCGGGCGCCGTGCGCTGGCATTGATGGGGCCCTTGTCGTCGAGCGGGTTGCCCAGCGGGTCAACGACGCGGCCGATCAGTGCGGCGCCTGCGGGCACCTCCACGACCGTGCCCGTTGTCTTGACCTGATCGCCTTCCTTGATCGACTTGTAGTCACCCAGGATGACCGCGCCGACCGTCTCCTCCTCCAGGTTGAGGGCCATGCCCATGACCTGGTTGGGGAACTCGAGCAGCTCCGAAGCGAGCGCGCCGGAAAGGCCGTAGATCTGGGCGATGCCGTCGCCGACCTCGACCACGGTACCTACCGACCGCGTCTCCACGCCGGCGTCGAACTGGTCGATCGCCGACTTCAGAATGGTCGTGATTTCTTCGGATCGGATGGCCATCTAGTTACTCCCGGGTTGGTGCGTGGTCGTTGTGGTGGTAGTGGTCATCAGGGCGTGAGCCGGCCGCTGGCGAGCTGGCCTCGGAGGCGCTCCAGCCGGCCGCGCACGCTGCCGTCAATGAGCAGGTCGCCGATGCGCACCTGCACGCCGCCGAGCAGCTGCGGATCGACCTTCATCTCCAGCTCCACCTTGCCCTGGGTCCTCTGCTCCAGCCGCGCGCGAAGTGCGTCGACTTCGGCGTCGGCCAGCGGCAGGGCGCTGGTCGCGGTCGCCTCGACGATGCCCGCCCGGCGGTTGTAAAGGCGCCGGAACTCGCGCGCGATCTCGCCCAGCGAGTCCACGCGCCGGCGGCGGAGCACCAGGCCGAGCAGGTTGCCAACCTTGGGCAGGCCCTTGTCACCGAGCACGGCCATCAGCGCCTTGTGGCGAGATTCGATGGGCACGTTCGGGTTCTCGAGAGTACGCACCACGGAGCCGTCCGTGGTGGCCTGGCCCAGCCTGGTCAGCTGGTCGAGCCACACGTCGACGGTGTCGTCGCGCAGCGCGATCTCGAATGCCGCCTCGGCGTAACGCCGCGCGACCGTCCCCGTACGTGCCACTGGATCAGTTCCTGCGCGCCTGGCCGCCGCCCGGTTGGGCGTCACCCATCTGGCCCAGGAACTCCTCGACCAGGCGCCGCTCGCGCGGCTCGTTCATGGTCTCGCCCACGACCCGCGCGGCTGCCGCCAGGGCGAGCTCGGCGACCTGGGCACGGACCTCGGCCAGCGCGCGATCGCGCTCGGCGGCGATGTCAGACGTCGCCCGCTCGCGCATCTGCTCGAGCTGGGTGCGTGTGTCGGCCATGTCCCGTTCGCGGTTCTCGTCCGCCACGCGCTGTGAGCGAGCGAGGATCTCTTCCGCTTCTGAGCGCGCCTGCGTCAGCACGGCGAGACGCTCGCTGGCCGCCTGCTCACGATCGACACGCGCCTGATCGGCGTCCTTGAGGCCCTGCTCTATGCGCGAGCGACGCTCTTCCAGGACTCCACCGATGCGCTTGAAGGCGACCAGGTAGATGATGACCAGGAAGAGCAAAAACGAGCCGGCCTGGGCGACGATCCAGAACAGGTTGATCTGGAATCCGGGCTCTCCCGTTGCCTCCTCGGCATCAAGGACGAGCCTGACTACCTCTGAGGCGCCCTGGACGAGCGCAAAAAGCTCCACGTCGTTCGACTACCCGCCTCTACGCCCCGCCAAGGAAGATGACGAGCAGGCCGACCACGACCGCAAGCACGCCAAGTCCCTCGGCGAACGCCGCACCGATGATGAATGTCGCGCGGATCTGCGCCGCTGCGTCAGGGTTGCGGCCGATGGCCGTAGTCGAGAGGCCGGTCAGGATGCCGATGCCGATGCCCGGCCCGATCACTCCCAGCGCTGCGAGGCCGGCTCCAATCATTTCCATTTCGTCTGTCTACCTCCCTGGCGCTCGCCCTATTGGCGAGCGTGATGTGTGACCCAAATTGGGAAAGTTGAGCGGCGTGCTCAGTGCGCACCCGCGGTTTGGCTGCCCGCAATCGGTGGCCCGATGTTGCCTTCCGGAACTTCATGTTCCTCGTGCTCATCGTGCCGCTCGATGGCGATGATAGTGAACATCAAGGTGAGCACCGCAAAGATCAGCGCCTGCATGAAGTTGAGCAGGAATTCCAGGCCGACCATGGCCGCTGGAATGATCGCGATCGTCAACCCGGTGATGACACCGAGCGCGACCTCACCGCCGTAGATGTTGCCGAAGAGTCGCATGGCGAGCGTCACGGGCTTGATGAACTCAAGCAGGAATTCGATGACGCCCACGAACAGCGCGATCATGCCGGCCGAGACACCTTCCTCGCGGAAGGCGCGCAGGCTGAAGAATTTGCCGAGGTAGCCGCGCACGCCCAAAGCGCGCACGCCTTCGACATGGAAAAGCATGAAGCTGAAGAGGGCGAGGCCGATCGTGGTGTTTACATCGCTGGTCGGCGCGCGCAGCTCATGGATGCGGCCAACGGGCGGCACGAGGCCGCTCCAGTTGCTGGCCAGGATGAAAATGAACAGCGCGGCGAATACGGGGACGTAACGGCGCGCTTTCGGGCCGCCGAGCGAAGTGGCGAAGTTGGCCAGGCCTTCGTACACGTACTCAATCGCGTTCTGGCGGCCAGTTGGCGAGACCCTGATGCCGCGCGACAGAAGGAAGGCCAACGCGACCAGCAGGACCATGATGATCCAGCCCGTGAAGAGCGAGCTGGACACGGTCACGTCCATCGCGATCAGGTCATGCGAAGGGGGCGATTCCGGGGTCGGGTCGAAGACGACGTGCGGAGCCGGTAGCTCCACGTTGGCGCCGACCATCCCGTCCGCCGGGTACTGGTAGGGATCGTTCGGATGCGCCGGCGGGAACGGCGGGAACAGGATTGCCGCGCCGACCTGAAGGGCGACGATTGCTGCGATCGCGACCAGGATCCAGCGCCGCGTGTGGCTCGGCGGCTGGGCCACCTCGCCCGCGGCCTGGACGGCATCGCTGGCCATCTCAGGGCCGAGTGCGTCACGCATGCGCTGCTCCGACTCCGTCTCAGTGGCGTCCGGCTCTGCGGCGTGAGCCGAATCCGCACTCCGCGGAGCGTTGGGCGTGTCGTTCTGGGCGGGCCCCTGGTCCGGGCCGTCGCTGCGCGGCGTGTCTGTCACTCTCTCCCTGTCCGGCCCTGCTCCGGGCGCCGATGGTCAGTCGTCTTGGTCGGTGTTTGACCCTGGTCGCTATTCAAATCGGGCCAGGAAGCGGACGATCAGGCGATGTACGCCGACGCCGCCGAGGCCGAAGCCCGCGAGCATCCCCACCACTGATAGCACAGGTAGGGTTCCCAGGCGCTGATCGAGCCAGTAACCCGAGAGCACACCGAGCAGGGTCGTGACCAACAGGACGATTGCGATCTCTGAGAAGAGAGCGAGATAGGCACTCGCCCGGCCAAAGTCGTTCACCTGCGACTCGGTAGCGCGGGGAGTATAGCAGCGGTCATGGAGGGCTCACGGAGGCGTCCCTGTGGGCGGGTCATCAGGGTATGAGCGCCTGTCCAGGGCGTCTCGGGCGCGCCGTGTGAGCAGGTACAGGATCACGCCGCCGCCGATGACCACTATCAGGAAGACCGATATCTGGCCCTGTCCGGACAGCAGCAGCCCGGCCAGGGCGAGGATCACGCAGATCGCGTAGATGAGCAGCACGGCCTGGCGGTGGGTCAGCCCCAGATCCAGCAGTCGATGGTGGAAGTGGCCGCGATCGGCGCTGAACGGCGACCGGCCCGATGACACGCGCCGGATGATGATCCAGAAGGTGTCGATGATCGGTACGCCCAGCACGAGCAGGGCCAGCGCCACCTTGGCTGTTCCGAGCACGGACAGCACGGCCAGGGCATAGCCCACGGCAAACACGCCGGCCGTGCCGATGAACACGCGCGCGGGATGGAAGTTGTAGGGCAGGAAGCCGAGCAGCGCGCCGGCGAGCAGGGCGCACAGCATGGCCACCACGGGCTGCGCGGCAGGGCCGATGAGCGAGATGACGCCGAGCGTGGTGACCGCGATCAGGGCGATGCCCGCGAGCAGCCCGTCCAGCCCATCCACGAAGTTGACGCTGTTGAGCATGCCCACCACCCACAGCGTGGTTGCCGCCACGGCGGCCGCGTCGGTCAGCGGAATCGAACCTTCACCAAGCGGGTTGGGCAAGCGGTCAATGGCGACACCACCGACCAGGGCGATGCCGGCCAGCGCGAACTGGGCGATGAACTGCCAGCGCGCACGCAGCTGGAGGCGATCATCGAAATAGCCGAAGAGGGCGCCCACGGCGACGCCCACGAAGAGCGCCGCGACCTCCGCCGTACGAACGGGCCGGCCGGGCAGCTGAACCTGGAAGACCTGGTTGGCGATGAGGCCCAGCGCACCGACGCCGACGAACGCGATCGCCACGGCCAGGCCGCCGGTGCGCGGTATGGGCCGGCTGTGAACGCGGCGCTCCTCGCCCGGGACATCGATCGCGCCGAGTTGCGTGGCGAACCGGATTGTCAGCGGGGTGAGCACGAAACTGACCGCGCCCGCGCCCAGGAGTGCTGCGAGGATCAGCGGCAGCGCATCGATCGCGGCCTGGGTCACTCCTGCGCGAGGCCCGGGACCGGGAAGCGGGCACAGATCGCGCGCACTTCCTCGGCCACGCCCTTCAACGCCTGCTCGTCCGCGCGCTGCTCGATCGCGCTGATCGTGAGCCGGCCCACGTCGCGCATCTCATCAGGGCCGAAGCCGCGCGTGGTGGTGGCCGGCGTGCCGACGCGTATGCCGGAGGCGATGTTGGGCGGCTGGGGATCGAATGGGATGGCGTTCTTGTTGACCGTGATCGCCACGTCGTCGAGGATCGCTTCCGCCTCGCGTCCGGTAACGCCCAAGGGCGAGACGTCGACCAGCATCAGGTGGTTGTCCGTGCCGCCGCTGACGACTCGGGCGCCGCGCTGGGCGAGCGTCTCGGCCAGTACCCGCGCGTTCTCCACCGTTAGGCGCATGTCCGCGCGGAATTCGTCCGTGGCGGCGAGCTTGAGCGCGACTGCCTTGGCCGCGATGACATGCATCAGCGGTCCGCCCTGGAGCCCCGGGAAGACGGTCTTGTCAACCTGCTTGGCCAGGTCGGCACGGCTGAAGACAAGGCCACCGCGCGGTCCGCGCAGGGTCTTGTGCGTGGTCGTGGTAACAAGGTCGGCGTGCGGGAACGGGCTGGGATGCAGGCCGGCCGCGACGAGCCCGGCAATATGCGCCATATCGACCATGAACAGCGCGTCGACGCCGTGGGCGATCGCCGCCATGCGCTCGAAGTCGATCGTCCGCGGGTATGCGCTTGCTCCGGCAACGACCATCTTTGGTCGAGTCTCGCGCGCCTGGGCCTCAAGCGCCTCGTAGTCAATCCGGCCATCTTCCTCGCGCACGCCGTAGGCGTGAATCTCGAACCACTTGCCCGAGAAGTTGACCGCCGAGCCGTGGGTCAGGTGGCCGCCGTGGGCGAGGTTCATGCCCAGCACGCGATCTCCGATATTGAGCACGGAGATGTACGCGGCCATGTTCGCCTGCGCGCCCGAGTGAGGCTGGACGTTGACGTGCTCCGCGCCCGGAAAGAGGGCCAGGGCGCGCTGCTGGGCCAATCGCTCGGCTTCGTCGACGAACTCGCAGCCGCCGTAGTAGCGCTTGCCCGGCAGGCCCTCGGCGTACTTGTTGGTCAGCCACGAACCCTGCGCCTCCAGAACGGCGGCGAATGCGTAGTTCTCGCTGGCGATCAGCTCGATGTTCCAGCGCTGGCGCTCGCGTTCGCCAAGCATGGCCGCCCACAGTTCGGGGTCGACCTCGGATAGTGGCGCCCAGGCGGCGCTGGCAGACATGCTGACGCTCAAATCGGAGCCAGTTTAGCCCCGCCCGAGGACTGCGGCGACGGCGCTGGCGGAGATTGCGCCCTCGCGCAGGATGCGCGGCTCATCAGTCGCCGAGCTGCAGTCGACAACGGTCGAGGGAACGCCGCCGCGCACCGGTCCATCATCGAGGATCAGGGCCACCTCATCGGCGAGCGAGGCGGCGACGATGTCGGCTGCAGTCGCGTCCGGCTCGCCCGAGATGTTGGCCGAGCTGGCCGCCAGCGGACCGAGCACCCGGGCAAGCTCGCGCGGCACGCGATGGTCGGGCAGGCGCAGGCCCAGGGTGGAGCGCCCGCCACCGAGCAATAGGGGCAGGTCGCTGTCCGGGCGTCGATCGGCGACGAGCGTCAGGCCACCTGGCCAGAAGGCCCGGGCGAGCTGCTCGGCCTGAGCAGAGAGAACGGCGACCGCGCGCACCTGGTCGAGCGAGTCCACGAGCAGCTGGATGCCCTTCTCCGTGGAGCGCTGCTTGGCCGCGATGAGGCGCTCGACGAACTCCGGGCGCGGCAGCACGACCAGCCCGTAGACGGTTTCGGTGGGCAGGGCAACGACCAGCCCGTCGCGCAGCGCATCCGCGGCACGGTCCAGCGCCGTCGCGTCACTCGCGTCGAGAATCTCTGTCACGGTTCGGGCGGCCGGCTCAGCTCCGCCACGCGAGGCGTGCCGGACAGGTCGTCGTGGATCAGCAGCGGCCAGTCCGGCAGCAGCGTGTTCGAAATCTCGCCGAGCTGGGACGACTGGTCGCCGCCGATCTCCAGCATGGCTGCGCCGGCCGGCGCAACGACCCCCGGCAGCTGTTCGAGCAGCCGCGCAACGAGCTCCAGGCCGCCGGGACCACCGTCGAGCGCCATGCGCGGCTCGAAGCTGGCCGCCACGGGCAGACCGGGCAGCACGCTGGAGGGCACGTAGGGCAGGTTGGCCACGACCACGTCCGCGTCGGGCGCGCTGGCGGCCAGGTCAGCAATGGCGAACTCGATCACGTCGGCAACCCCATGGGCAACGGCATTCTCCGTGGCCAGAGCGAGCGCATCAGGCGACAAGTCGGTTGCGCGCACACGCACCTCGTCAGCGTAGCCACGTCGCCGGAATTCGACGGCCAGGACGACAGCGATCGCCCCGCTGCCCGTGCCGATGTCCCAGACGCGCAGCGCAGCAGTGCCTGGCGGACGGGGAGCGGCCACGAGCATCGCCTGGACGCGATCGAGAGCCAGCTGAACGAGCGTCTCCGTCTCCGGTCGTGGGATCAGGGCCCGCGCGTCGGTTGAGAAGGCGAGCCCAAAGAATTCCTTCATGCCACGGATGTAGGCGACCGGCTCGCCCGTCGCGCGTCGCTCCACGAGCTGGGTGAAAGTCCTCGACTGCGCCTCACTCAGCGGCACCTCCGGCTGGGCCAGGATCGAGGTACGTCCCACGAGAAGGGCGTGACCGAGTAGCAGCTCCGCATCCAGTCGCGGCGTCTCCGAGCCGCTCGCGGCCAACCGCGCCGCTCCCTGGTGGAGCAGCTCGCCGATCGTGCTCAGAGCCGAACGACCACGTCCAGGTCGCCGGTCCGGCGTAGCACGTCCACTGCGACCGAGCCGTCCGTGGCCAGGAAGCCCAGGTCCACGATCGCCTCGCCGACTCGCAGATTGCGCAGGCGCAGGCCGGGCAGCCAGGTGGGCAAGGCCGGATTGACCAGCTCCAGGCGCTTGGCGGCCGCGTCCGCTCGCAGGCCAAGGCTGGCGCCGATCAGCTGGTAGAGCGAACCGGCCGCCCACGCCTGGGGCGAGCAGGCGACCGGGTACGGCACGGGCAGTGGCGACGCTGCGCGGTCGAACCCGCAGAAGAGCTCGGGCAGGCGCGATTCGCGAAAGTGGACGGCCGCCTCGAGCAGCGTTCCGGACACCATCAGCGCCTCCTCCCGCAGCCCGTAGCGCGCAAATCCCGTCGCGCAGATGGCGTTGTCGTGGGGCCAGACGGTGCCCAGGTGGTAGCCGATCGGGTTGAAGCCAACGTTGTCGCTCGACAGCGTCCTTATGCCCCAGCCGCTCCACATGCCCGGCCCGGTAAGCACGCGCGCGACGCTTGCCGCCCGCTCAGGTGAGGCGAGGCCCGCCCAGAGCACGTGACCGGCGTTGGAGCCGATGCCGTCGACGGGAGACTTGGCGCCATCGAGCGCCATCGCATAGGTGCCCGCGTCGGGCAGCCAGAAAGCCTCTTCGAAACGATCGCGCAGCCGGTCGGCTGCCCTGTCCTGGGCCGCCGCCAGGGAGTCGTCGCCGATCAGGCGCGCCAGGCGAGCCATGCCCCGCCGCGCTGCAAAGACGTAGCCCTGCACCTCGGCCAGGGCGATCGCCCCTTCGGCGAGGCGGCCGTCGCGGAACCGGATCGCATCTCCCGAGTCCTTCCAGCCCTGGTTCTGGAGCCCACGCTCCGACTGGCGCTCGTATTCCACCAACCCATCGCCGTCCAGGTCGCCGAAGTCGTCGATCCAGGCCAGCGCGGCCAGCGCGTTTGGCCACAGCCGGCGGACGGTGTCCAGATCGGCCGTCCAGCGCTCGTACTCGTCGAGCAGCATCAGCCACAGCGGCGTGGCATCAACCGTGCCGTAGTAGGGCGCGTGCGGAATCTCGCCCGTGCGGGCCAGCTCGCCCGTGCGCAGCTCGTGCAGGATCTTGCCTGGCTGTGCGTCGCGCACCGGGTCAATGTGCGTTGCCTGGAGCCGCGCCAGCACCGCCAGCGTCGACTGGGCAATCTGTGGCCGAATGGAGAGCAACTGCATGGCCGTGATAAGGGCATCGCGGCCGAAGAGGCAGCTGAACCACGGAACGCCGGCGGCGATGTAGCGCTCACCGGGTTCCTGGCCCGAGTTGAGCAGCAGGCGCAGGTCAGCACCGGCGCGCTCGATGGCACGTTCGGCAAGGGGGTTGCTCGTCTCGATCAGGGTCGAGCTGTTTTTCCATGCCCTGTGCGCGGCTTCAGCCTGATCGGCCGCGATACGTGGCGCGACGGCGGCCAGCGCCGGCGACTGCTCCGCGGCGTCGGCCGCCAGCGTCTCGCTCCACGTCTCGACGGACAGCGTCTTGTGACCGCCCGGCGGCAGGGTCCAATCGAGCTCGAACATCAGCGCGCCGTGCTCTGGCTGGCGCAGCCTCCCATCGCTGAGCGGCGTGGACAGCGGCGGATCGAACGTCACGTGCGTGCGGCGCACCAGGCCGTCCAGGCCACGGTAGGCAAGGACGGCGTGGCTGCCGTCGCCCTCATTGGCGAGTCTGTCCCCGCGCCGCTCCCGCACGAGCCCACGCAACTCGAATATGTCGGCGTAGTCCGCGTCCACGTGGAGAGTCAGCCGCGCAGGCTCGGGGCCGGTCGTGTAGTTGGTGATCGTCACCTTTTCGGCGAAGCCGTCGGTCACGACACGCTCGCGGACAACGCCCAGCGAGTGGCGGCGCAGGACGATCTCTGATTCATCGCGGTCCTGGACGCGCGGTGGGGCGCTGACCAGGTCCGGATTGGTGAGCTGAATCGTGCTTCGGTAGTGAGCAGCCGGGCCAGCGCGCAGGACGACCGGGCGAGCACCGTTCACGCGCAGCTCGTACGTTGAGAGCACGCGCGTATCGCCCTCGTACAGCCCCAGCCCGCGCCGGTCCGGGTGCACGTCGCCGTGCGCGTCGCTGAGCATGAAGCGCTCTTCGTGCTTGAGGACGTGAACGCCGGTGAGGTCAGTCGCGCGCTGGATGGGCGCGGCAGATGCGGCTGCTGCGCCAGGCTCGAAGATGTCGTCAAACGCAGGCTGCCCGCCTGCCGGCACTGGACTGCCCGAATCCTGCGCGACCCTGGCTGCCCGGCGCTCAGCCACCGTCGGCGTCTCCCAGGCGTTCGGCTTGGTCCACAGCGCTGAGCTCGTCGAGCATCCGGTCCAAGTCTCCATCGAGCACGTTGGGCAGATTGTGCAGGTCCATGCCGATGCGATGGTCTGTCACGCGGTCCTGGGGGTAGTTGTAAGTGCGTATCTTTTCCGACCGCTCGCCCGATCCGACCATGCTCCGGCGCACCTCCGCCTCCGCCTCGTGGGCCTTGCGTTGCTCCATCTCAAGCAGCCTTGCCCGCAGTACCGACATCGCTTTGGCGCGGTTCTTGTGCTGGCTCTTCTCGTCCTGGATGGCGACCACCAGGCCGCTCGGCAGGTGGGTGATGCGCACGGCCGAATTGGTCGTGTTGACGCTCTGTCCGCCAGGGCCCTGGGAACGGTAGACGTCGATGCGCAGGTCCTTGTCGTCGATCTCCACCTCGACCTCGTCCGCCTCAGGCAACACGGCGACGGTCGCCGTCGACGTGTGGATGCGGCCGCTCGACTCCGTCTCCGGCACTCGCTGAACGCGGTGTACTCCGCCCTCGTACTTGAGCCGGCTGTACGCGCCCTGGCCGCGGACCTCGAAGATCACCTCGCGCATTCCGCCAATGCCAGTTTCGCTGGCGGTTATCAGCTCGGTCTGCCAGCGCCTGCGCTCCGCGTAGCGCTGGTACATGCGGAAGAGCTGCGCGCCGAAGAGAGCCGCCTCCTCGCCGCCCGTGCCCGCGCGAATCTCGATGATCACGTTCTTGTCGTCGTTGGGATCGCGCGGCACGAGCAGCATGCGCAACTGTGCGAGGAGCTCGGCTTCGCGCCCTTCCAGCTCGTCCACGATCTCGTTGGCCATCGATCGGGTCTCTGCGTCGGTCTCCGAATCACGGTCATGCCGCGCGCGTTCGGCCTGTGTGCGCGTGTCGCGCCATAACCGGTACGTGTCGACGACGGGGGCAATCTGGGCCTGCTCGCGGCCCAGGCGACGCTGCCGTTCGTGGTCGGTGGCCACTTCCGGCTCAGACCATTCAGCCTCGATCTCCGTGAGGCGACGTTCGAGCGCCACGAGGCGCTCTTCGAAGCTCACTGGACTATCTGATCGGTAGCCGACTCCGGAACTGCGGTTCGCGCGGTGGGAATTGGACGGCGCGGCGGATCCCAGCTGCCCGGTGGCGCCTCCTCGCCGTTCGCGGCCAGCGCTTCGCGCATCGACGCGATGGCCACCTCGATCATCGAATCGTCCGGCTGGCGGGTGGTGATCGACTGCAGCCAGATGCCGGGCATGAACATCCAGCGTACCCACCACTTGTGGCGGTGCCGGGCGCCCAGGCGCAGGATCTCGTACGCCACGGCGGCGATGACCGGCACGAGGGCGATGCGGCCCAGGATGCTCACCACCAGGTTCTGCCCGGCGAGCAGGCTGAACATCAGGATCGACAGGATGATGAAGATGACCAGGAACTCCGTTCCGCAGCGCTGGTGCGCTGTGGGGTACTGGCGTACGTGCTCCAGGTCGAGCGGGTCCTCGTGCTCCAGGGCGTGGATGGTCATGTGCTCGGCGCCGTGGTACTGGAACACGCGTCGGATCTCCGCCGAGCGGCTGACGACGAGCAGGTAGCCGACGAAGATCACGACCCGGATCAGCCCCTCGACCAGGTGCTCGAGCAGGACCTCGCCCTCACCGATCGTGGCCCGTGTGGTCACCCCGGCCAGGAAGAGCGGAAGCAGCACGAACAGGCCAATGGCCAGTCCGAGCGTGAGCAGGAGCGTCACCGCGATCGTGCCGCGGCCCATCTCCTGGCCCTCTCCCTCCGCCTGGACGGAACCAGACCGCATCAGCCAGCGCGTGCCGATGACGAGCGTCTCGTACAGCACCACGAGGCCGCGGAAGAACGGCGCGCGCGCGAAACGGCTGCGGTGGAGCACCGAGCGCAACGGCTCGGAGGTGCTGACTATGGAGCCGTCAGGGTGACGAAGCGCCACGCCGATCGCTGAGCGACCGCGCATGAGCACGCCCTCCATCAGCGCCTGCCCGCCGAAGTCAGTGCGCGCCATATGTCAGATGCCGACGCGGCTCAGAGCCGCGCGGATCGCTCGAGACGCTTCTGGAACCGCTCAACCTGGCCGGCGGTGTCGATGATCGTCTGCTTGCCGGTGAAGAAGGGGTGGCAGTTCGAGCAGATGTCAACGCGCAGCGACGACTGAGTCGACCCGACCTCGAACTCGATGTGGCACGAGCCACAAACGACCTTGGCCATCTGGTAGCGCGGGTGGATGTCCGCCTTCATGCGCTCTTCCCGGCGGCCACGGGCGCGGCCTCAGCCTCTACCCGTACGCGCTTCTTGTCGCGCCGCTGATGCTCGAAGCGAACCCGGCCGTCAACGGTGGCGAACAGCGTGTAGTCACGCCCGAGGTCAGTCCCCGTACCGGCCAGGAACGTCATGCCGCGCTGGCGCACGATGATCGAGCCGGCCGACACGAACTGACCGTCGCCGGCCTTGACGCCCAGCCGCTGGCCAACGCTGTCGCGCCCGTTCTTGGAGCTCGAGCCGGCCTTCTTGTGTGCCATCTGTCCTTACTCGTCCTTCTTCTTCGTCGTGCGCTTGGGCGCGGCGCTCTTGGCCGTGGCGCTCTTCTTCGTGCTGGTCGACTTGGCCGCGGTGCTGGCTGGCTTGGCAGACGACTTCGCAGGCGCCTTGGCGGCGGCCTTGGCCGGCGCGCCCTCAGTTGGCGCTGAGGCTTCGCTCGACACTGCCTTGGGCTTGGCCGCGCGCGTCGTCTTCTTGACTTCCTTGGTTGCCGGCTCGGCCGTGTCGTCCGTTGCCTGCTGCTCGGCCAGCTTGGCTGCAAGCGCCTTGTCTGCAGCCGCCTTGCTCTCGGCGACCTCTGCTGCGGCCTTGCGTGACTTGGACTCCAGCTTCTCCTGCTCTCCAGCCTCCTTGGCCGCGCTCCGGCCGTTGAACTGGATATCGGCGATGCGGATGACCGTCTGCTCCTGGCGGTGACCCTTCTTGGAGCGGTGGCGGGCCTTGGGCCGGTACTTGAACACGATCACCTTGTCGCCCCGGTCGTGGCGGACGACGCTGGCGGTGACCAGCGCCTCGGCAACCGTCGGCGTGCCGACCTGGGCGGCATCACCGTCGGCGATGAGCAGAACGCGGTCGAGATTGACCGTATCGCCCGGGTCGCCGGCCAGACGTTCCACGGCCAGTTCGCTGCCGAGTTCGACGCGGTATTGCTTTCCGCCGGTTTCAACTACTGCGTACATGATTCTCCGGAGCGCGCGCCGTCAAGCGGGCCTGAATGATCGGGCTGTTCCGCGCGCAGAGTGACGCCATTTGGCTGCTTCCGGGCGCGATCGCAGAGGATACACCAAGACGCAGCGTGCGCCAAGCATGGCCCCGCTCTAGGACCGGCGTTCGCGACGAGCCAGAAGATCGGCTAGTTGCCCGGGTGCACCGACTGGCGCGAGCATGACGGCGTGCCGACCGATCCGCGCGCCACGCACTACCGATCGCTGATGCTCGCCGAGCACGCCGATTCGGACGTGATCAGCGCCGTCTACCGCAAGCTCGCGCAGCGCTTCCACCCGGACGTAGATCCGAGTCCCGAAGCAGCTCGGCGCATGAGGGAGATCAACGACGCCTACCAGACGTTGCGCGACCCGGAGAAGCGCCGCCAGTACGACGCCTGGCTCGCCGCGCGGCTTGACCGACGCCGTGGCGATCGGCTGATTCGCCAGGCGGGCGACGTGCCCTATGGAACCGCCGGCCGGCCCGTTGGCGTGCCCTCGGGCAGCGTCATCGACTTTGGACGGTACAGCGGCTGGACGCTGGGCCAGATCAAGCGCCACGATCCCGAGTTCCTCGAGTGGTTGAAGCGCGTGCCCGCCGGTCGCCATTACCGCGACGAGATCGACAAGCTGCTCGGCAGGCGCAGCGCCTGATCGTCGGCCCCAAACCGGGTCGTTCCGCTACCAGCTGGAGCGCGCTCTCCTGATGCTGATGCTCTGGACTATGCCCAGGCCGATCGCGATGCTGACCAGCGATCCGCCGCCGTGCGTAATGAATGGCAGCGGAATGCCCGTGACCGGCATCATCCCGGCCACCATTCCTGCGTTGACCAGCATCTGGAAGGTGACCATCGCCGCCAATCCACCGGCGAAGGCGACGCCAAAGACGCTGTCCGAACGCCAGCCGATGACCATCAGTCGCCAGATGAGGCCGATGAACAAGAGGAAGACCACCATTCCGCCCACGAAGCCGAGCTCCTCGAGCAGCACGGCGAAGGCAAAGTCGGTCGACTGGACGGGCAGGAAATCTGCGCCCCCCTGGCTGCCGTTGGTCAGTCCTCGGCCGAACAGGCCACCCGAGCCGATCGCGATCTGTGACTGGATGACCTGGAAGCCGGCGCCCTGGGGATCGGAGGCAGGGTCCAGAAAGGACACGATGCGCTGACGCTGGTAGTCGCGCAGCACGGACCAGGCGATCGGCAGTGCCGCCACCAGACCGGCGGCGGCGAGGCCCATCCAACGCAGACTGGCGCCGCTGATGAACAGCGCTCCAACGAGGATCGAGACGAACACGAGGGATGAGCCCAGATCGGGCTGGATCATCACCAGCAGGAACGCCGGGCCGATCAGCAACCCGGCGCCAAGGAACGTGGACAGCTTGTGCAGGCTGTCGTGGCGGCGGGCCAGGAAGGCGGCCAGCACGGCCAGCATGAGCACCTTCGAGATTTCCGAAAACTGGAACGTGATGCCGCCCACGGACACCCAGCGTTGCGCACCGTTGATCGTGACCCCGATGAGCAGGGTCATCAGCAGCAGCCCGATACAGAGCGCGTAGATGACCCACGAGAAGGTGCGCAGCCAGCGGTAATCGAATGCGGCGGCCACGCTGAAGGCCACGATCGCGATCGCGAACCACATCAGGCCGCGCGTGAACGTGGAGCCGGGCTCGAGCGGCGCGCCGGCGCTGTTCGTCCAGGCCATCAACAGCCCGATGACGGCCAGCGCGCCGGCGTAGAAGGCGAGCTGGACGTCGAACGCCTGCCAATCGCCCGTCTCCGGGCGGGACATCAGCGTGCGCGTGGGCGCGCGCTCGACGCGCATCGCGGTCATAGATCAGCAACCGCTGCGCGGGCGGCCATCAGTGTCCGCCGTAGAAATTGCCGCGCTGGAGCAGGTCAGGACGGGTCAGGTCCACGCCCAGGTCGTAGTGGTCCTGCAAGAAGTACTTGACGATCTCGGTTGCAGCGTTGCCCTTGGTGTTCGAGTCGTAGGCGAAGGCCACAATCGCCAGCTCCGAGTCGGTGCGCGCCGGATCGCCCGGCTGGTCCGGCCCGAAGCGAGGCACGAATGCCGCGAACCACGAGTGGAAGGGCAGGCGGTTCTGAGCATCGCGCAGGCCGAACTCTGCAGTGCCGGTCTTGCCGGCGACGACCAGCGGCAGCTCGTCCAGGTTGTAGGTGTGGCCGCTCGTGACCACCTCGCGCGACGCGAGGCGCATCGTGCGCAGCGTGTCCGGGTCAACATCCAGGTCGCGGATCAGCTCAGCCTGGAAGTCGCGCACCACGCTGCCGTCAGCGGCCAACACTCGGCGTACGATCTGCGGCTTGAGCAGATGGCCGCCGTTGGCCAGCGCGGCGAACGAGTTGAGCACCTGGAGCGGGGTCGAAGCGTTGTAGCCCTGGCCGATGCCGGCCTGGTAGACCTCGCCCGGAAACACGTCCTGCCCGAACACGCGCTGCTTCCATTCGTTCGTGGGAACGATGCCGCGCGCCTCGGCAGGCAGGTCAATGCCGGTTCGCTGGCCGTAGCCGAACTCTTCGGCCCAGTGGGCGAGTCGATCGATGCCCAGCCCGCCGGCGAGCTGGTAGAAGAAGGTGTCGCTCGAGTGCGCGAAGCCGCCAAGGATGTTCTGCGGCCCAAAACCGCGCCGATTCCACTCCCAGTACTTGTACGTCCCGATCTCCAGGTACGGCCCGGTCTCCAGCACGGTCGAGGGGTTTACGAGGCCCTGCTCGAGAGCGCCGACGGCCGTCACCAGCTTGTAGGTGGAACCGGGCGGGTACTGCTCGCTGATCGCGAAGTTGACCAGCGGCCGGTTGGGATCCTCCACGAGGCCCTGGTAGGCACTCGACGAGATGCCACGCGCAAACAGGTTGTTGTCGTAGTTGGGCAGCGAGACAAGGGCCAGGATCTCGCCCGTCTGTGGATTCATGACGATGACCACGCCGCGCTGCAGGTCGACCAGGTTTGTCGCCCAGCGCAACGCCTCCTCGGCCTGCTGCTGGATCTCGACGTCAATCGTGAGCTCGAGGGAGGAACCGGCCTGCGCCTGCTCGAGAATCTGCACTGTCCGGACCTCACGGCCGGACGCGTCGCGCTCGACCTCCTCCAGGCCGTAGTGGCCGCGCAGCTCTTCCTCGAACGTGGCCTCCACGCCGGTCTTGCCGATTTGATCGTCGTTCAGGTAGTCGGTCCCGGCGAGCTCGATCAAGTCTTCGGCGCTGACCGCGCCGGTGTAGCCCAGGACGTGCGCGACGAGTGCCCCGTAGGCGTACTCGCGCCGCTCGTCGATGCTCACTTCCACGCCCGGGAGCCCGCGGCTCTCCTCGGTGATCAATCGCGCAACGTCAGTCGGGACGTCGGAGGCGATGCGCACGAGCTCGAAGCGAAGGCTGGCGTAGCGATCGAGTGCCTCGATGATCTGGGTGGCCGGAATGTCGAGCAGCGTCGACAGCCGGCCGACGACTGCGTCACGCTCACCGAAGGGCAGGTCGGCCGGCCGGATGCGAACCACGTAAGAAGGCACGTTGATCGCGAGCGGCCGCCCGGCACGGTCGTATATCAGCCCACGCGCCGAGCGGACCGGGCGAGTCTGCTGCTCGTTGGCTTCAGCCAGGCCGGCGTAGTAGCCGCCCTCCACCACCTGCAGGTAGAACAGGCGCGTCGTGAGCAGGCCAACCACGAGCACGACGACAAGTCCGAAGGCGGCGAACCGGGCGCCCAGCCGGCTGCGCGGCGGATCGGGCTGGCCGAGGATGTAGTCAGACACGCTGGATCACAGGGGCGACGACCAGTCCGATCGGTCGACCGACCCGAAACGGCGTTCGATCGCCGTGAACAGGGTGGCCAGGACGAACGCCACGACACCGTTCATGAAAGCCGCCACGAGGACGGCCGCCGCGTCGACCGCGAATGGGGCGTTCTGGGTCAGGACGAGTACGCCGGCCAGCAGCAGGTGATAGAGCCCGGTCAGCAGGATCGTCAGCACGACGGCCATCAAGCGCCGATTCACGCTCACGAGCCGGCTGGCGAGCGCCGCGACACCCGTGACGAGCACGATCGCAACGGTGGCCGCGCCGAGTGGGCGCGCGGTCAGAAGCATGTCGACCATCAGTCCGCCGAAGAAGCCGGCGAGAATGCCGTCCTCGATGCCGAACACAAGCGTCGCCACGATCGCGCACACCAAAACAAGATCCGCGGTCGCGCCGGCGAGCGGAATCTCGGGAAGCACCGTCGTTTCGACGAGGGCTGCGATAAGTGCCGCAAGAACGGCGAAAGGGATGGTCAAGGCAACTCGATTCGGGTGACGAACGCAGCCGCGATCGTCGCGCTCCGTCGATCCCAGCCGTGGCGGCGAGTATAAACCGGACCCACGCTCGGCCCCGCAATGACGCAGCGCCTGCATGTTGCACGGGAAACATGACGGTGAAACAGTCATAATCCGATCAGATGGACACAACGACTGCGAGCAGCGCGGATCTGGACCCGTTCGCGGAAGGGTTCTTCGTCGGGCTACTGGTCGGCGAAGGGCATTTCGGCGGTGACGGCCGGCAGGCCCAGATCACGCTGCGCATGCACACTCGACACGAGCAGCTCTTTCACTGGCTCGTGGCGCAATTCCCGGGCAGTCGCCTATACGGCCCGTACAACCACGGTGGACGCTCCTACTACCAGTGGATGGCTCGCGGCCGATACCTCTCGGAGGTGGTCGTGCCGATCATCGCTGCGCGCCTGGGTTTCATGGACGACCACGTGGCCGCCAGGTTTCGCGAGATGTGCCAGCGCTACGGCATTCCGCTGCACGAGAGCCCCCAGGAGTCGACAGCGAACGCCGGTCGCGGAGCGCGCTGAAGTGGCGGCTAAGCCGGCGCCAAGCCCCAGACAAGTGGTGCGGCTCAGACTCCTCGCCCCTTGGACCCGCGCCGACTGCCTCCCAACCGATAGAATCAATGCCACGTGGAATCCATCTCCCAAGGCAGTTGATTGGGCGAAGTAATCGCCTGCGCGAACCAAAAGGGTGGCGTGGGCAAAACCACAACTGTCATCAACGTCGCGACCTACCTGGCCCTCGACGGTTTCCGCGTGCTCGTCGTTGACCTCGACCCGCAGGGCAACGCCACGAGCGGCCTCGGTATCGAGCGCGCCGGCGCGGGCAGTTCGATATATGCATCGTTGACCGGCACCGTGGCGACCGCCGATCTGGCCCGTCCGACTGCGATCGAGGGCCTGTCCATCGTCCCATCGGGCACGGACCTGGCCGGCGCGGAGGTCGAACTGGTCGGCATGCCGGCGCGCGAAAGAAAGCTGACCGACGCGCTCGATCCGCTCAGGGAAGAGTTCGACTACATCCTGCTCGACTGCCCACCTTCAGTCGGCTTGCTCACTGTCAGCGCCCTGACTGCCGCAGACGGGGTGCTGGTGCCGATCCAGTGCGAGTACTACGCCCTGGAGGGCCTCAGCCAGCTGCTGGCGACGATCGACCTGGTTCGCGACAACCTCAACCCGCGGCTCAGGCTCGCAGGCGTGCTGCTGACGATGTACGACGCTCGCACCACGCTTTCGGCGGACGTTGCCGCTGAGGTTCGGCGGCACTTGGGCGATCGCGTCTACGAAACGATCGTGCCGCGCAGCGTGCGCCTGGCCGAAGCCCCCAGCTACGGCCGCCCAATCGCCCGCTACAGCCCCGAATCACGTGGCGCGCAGGCATACCAGGCGCTCGCCCGCGAGATCGCGGCGCGCAGTGAGTCCGCCACTCGCGCCGCACCGGGCGCGGCGCAGCAGGTCGTGGCATGAACACCGATTTGCCGCGTAACACCATCGGGCTGGGGCGCGGTTTGGGCGCCCTCATCCCGCAGCGCGAGGAGCAGGCCGGAGCGGTCGAGTTGCCCATCGCCGCGATCAGCCGCAATCCGTACCAGCCACGCCAGGCGGTCGAGCATGCCCAACTCGATGAGCTGGCGGCGAGCATCGCCGAGCATGGCGTCCTGCAGCCCATCCTGGTTACGCCTGCCGCCGGGGGCTACCTGTTGATCGCGGGCGAGCGGCGTCTGCGCGCTGCCGAGCTGGCCGGGCTTGAGCGGATACCTGCCCTCGTGCGCACTGCGGTCGAAGCGGACCAGCTCGCCTGGGCGCTGATCGAGAACCTGCAGCGCTCGGATCTCAACGCGCTCGAGGAAGCGCACGCGTACAAGCAGCTGATCGACGAATTCGATCTCAACCACGAGGAGGTCGCTCGACGCGTCGGGCGGTCGCGTTCGGCGATTGCGAATACGCTGCGCCTGCTGGAGCTGGACGAGCGCGTGCAGCAGGCGCTCCAGCGCGGTTCGGTAACCGAAGGGCACGCGCGCGCGCTTGCCGGGCTTGATGAGGGGGAGCGGCAGGCCGAGCTGCTGGAGATCGTCACGGTTCGCGGGCTGTCCGTGCGCCAGACGGAGGAGCTGGTGCGCCGCGTGCGGACGCATCGGCCCGCTGCAGTTGATGAGCGCGCCGCGCGCAGCGCGGACGCCGAGCGGCTCGAAACGGGCCTGCGTGACGCGCTGGCGACCAAGGTCACAGTCACGCAGCGGGCGAAAAGGGGGACGTATCACGATCGAGTACTACGACGACGACGATCTAGCGCGCCTGTATGAGCGCCTGACCGGAGCGCCCTCGTGACCGAGCCAGTGACCCGTCGGGCTGCCACGGACGTGTCCTCCGGCAACGGGCGACGCGCAAAGAGCGCGGCTCAGTCGGCCGCTTCGTCCTACACGGCAGAGAGCATCCAGGTCCTCGAGGGCCTCGAGGCGGTTCGCAAGCGTCCGGGAATGTACATCGGCTCGACCGACGGTCGCGGCCTTCACCAGCTGGTCTGGGAAGTCGTCGATAACTCGATCGACGAGGCGATGGCCGGCCACGCCACGCTCATCGAGCTGACCATCAAGGCTGACGGCACCGTGGTCAACCGTGACAACGGCCGTGGTGTGCCGGTCGGCAAGCACAAGCAGACCGGGCGCGACGCGCTCGAGGTGGTCCATACCGTGCTCCATGCCGGCGGCAAGTTCGGCGGTGGCGGCTACAAGGTCTCGGGCGGCCTGCACGGCGTGGGCGTGAGCGTGGTCAATGCTCTGTCCGAGTGGCTGTACGTCGAAATCGGCCCGCGATTCCAAGATCTGGCGCCAGGAGTACGCACGCGGCAAGCCAACCACCGCGGTCAAGGCAGTCGGCCCGGCCAACGGCCGCGTGGGCACGCTGACCGCCTTCAAGGCAGACGCGCAGGTATTCGAAACGCTCGACTGGAACTTCGAGACGATCGCACAGCGGCTGCGCGAGTCGGCCTACCTCAACAAGGGCCTGTGGATCAAGTTCGTCGATGAGCGCCCCAGCCCCGCGGTGGAACGAAGCTTCTACTTCGAAGGCGGGTTGGTCAGCTTCGTACGCCACCTCAACAAGGACCGCGACGTGCTCCATCCGCGGCCGATCTACGCCGAGCGACGCGACGGTTCGACGCAGATCGAGGTGGCCATCCAGTACAACGATGGATACAGCGAGAGCGTGTTCGCGTTCGCCAACAACATCAACACGGTCGACGGCGGCACGCACGTCACGGGCTTTCGCGCTGCGCTGACCGGCTCGCTCAACGAGTACGCACGCAAGAACGCGATCCTGAAGGACGCCGACGCGAACCTGTCCGGCGACGACGTGCGCGAGGGGCTGACCGCGGTCGTCTCGGTCAAGATGACCGACCCGCAGTTCGAGGGCCAGACGAAGGCCAAGCTGGGCAATGCCGAGGTTAAGGGCCAGGTCCAGGCAGCAGTGACCGAGGGCATCAACCAGTACCTCGAGGAAAACCCGCAGGACGCGCGCCGAATCATCGAGAAGTCACTTCTCGCCGCTCGAGCGCGCGATGCGGCACGCAAGGCGCGCGACCTGGTCATCCGCAAGAGCGCGCTGGAGGGCTCAGCGCTACCCGGCAAGCTGGCCGACTGCCAGGAGCGCGACCCGGCCCGCAGCGAGCTATTCATCGTCGAGGGCGACTCCGCCGGCGGATCGGCCAAGCAGGGCCGCGATCGGCATTTCCAGGCGGTTCTGCCCATGTTCGGCAAGATGCTCAACGTCGAGAAGGCGCGTATCGACAAGGTGCTCTCGAGCGAGAAGATCCGGCCGCTGATCATCGCCCTGGGGGCGGGCATCGGGGAGACGTTCGACATCGCCAAGCTGCGCTACCACAAGGTCATCCTGCTCGCGGACGCGGACGTGGACGGCGCGCACATCCGGACGCTGCTGATGACCTTCTTTTACCGTCACATGCCCCAGATCGTGGAGAACGGCCATCTGTACTTCGCGCAGCCACCGCTGTACCGGATAAGCACCGGCAAGGTCACGCGCTATGCCCAGGACGAGAAGGAACGAGAACGGATAGTCAAGGACTTCAAGTCCAAGAACCTGAACATCCAGCGCTTCAAGGGCCTGGGCGAGATGAACGCCGACCAGCTGTGGGAGACGACCATGAGTCCGGCCACGCGCACGCTGCTCCAGGCGGAGATCGACGACGCGGCCGAGGCCGACCGCATCTTCAGCACGCTGATGGGTGAGAAGGTCGAGCCACGGCGCGACTTCATCAAGGCCCGCGCGCGGCAAGTGCAGAACCTTGACGTCTGAGGTCACGCAGCGCGCGCGGGCGCTGGTCGAGGAGCGTCTGCCCCGGGCGCGCGGTCTTGGCCAGGCTCTGACCGAGCTGATCGACGATCCGGAGTCGTTCACGGATGTGCTGCGCGACGGGCTGGCCGAGCTTGCCGACGATGCCTACGCGGCTGAGCAGGAGCGCGTGGCGCCCGGTTCCGGTGTCGCCTTCGGCGTGCGCGGGCCGCTGATCGCGGCGATCGTCGGCCAGTTGCGTCCGGCACTCGCCGAATCCTCGTCGTCCAGTGCTCTGTGGCTGGCCGACAGGCTCGCCGACGAGCCCCAGCGCGAGTTCGTGTTCCTCAGCCACGCAGCCCTGCGCCGGTCGCTGCGCGACGATCCCGAGCGGTCGTGGCAGCTGATCAGGCAGCTCGGTCGGCGGGCGGGTGACTGGATCAGCGTGGACACGCTGGCCGAGGTGGTCGCCGAGGGCATCCTGCGCGAGCCGTTCCGCTGGGCGGAGCTGGAGCAGCTCGTCTACTCGGCTGACAAGTGGGAGCGGCGCCTGGTGGGAGCCACGCTCGCCCGACTGCCGTTTGCACTGCCCAGGCACGAACGCGAGGCGCTGCGCAGGACCGCTGGTTTGACGGTTATCAAATCGCTTATCGGAGATGCCGACTCGGACGTCCAGAAATCGCTCTCGTGGGCGATCCGATCATGGCTGGAGGTTGACCCGGCCGGTGTTCGTGAGCTGATCAGGAACGAGGCAGAGGCCGCGCACAACACCGGTGACGGCAATCGAGCCTGGGTGCTGCGCGACGCACTGACTGCGCCATCGCTGGCCCCCAATTTCGGGGCCGAGATCCGGGCTCGCCTCGAGGGCGTGCGGCGTCACACCGGCCAAAGCTCCACGAGCAGGGCAGCACAGGTCGCCGCGGGCTTCGTTGGACTGGACGGGCTTGCTGAGCGAGCAATCGCCCAGCAGGGCAGCCGCCAGGGCTACGGGCGATGACGGAACCAGGCGGTCGCATAGTCCCGATCCGCATCGAGGACGAGCTGCGCAGCAGCTACCTGGACTACGCGATGAGCGTCATCGTCAGCCGCGCGCTGCCCGATGTGCGCGACGGACTGAAGCCGGTCCATCGGCGAATCCTCTACACGATGCACGAGATGGGGCTCACCTCCTCGTCCAGCTACCGAAAGTGCGCCGCGATCGTGGGCGAGGTGATGGGCAAGTACCACCCCCACGGCGACGTTGCGCTGTACGACGCCCTCGTCCGCCTGGCCCAGACCTTCTCGCTGCGCTACCCGCTGATCGACGGCCAGGGCAACTTCGGCTCGGTCGACGGCGATCCGCCTGCCGCGATGCGCTACACGGAGGCGCGCATGACGGCCATCGCCGCCGAGGTGCTGGCCGACATTGACAAGCAGACCGTCGACTTCGTGGAGAACTACGACGGCACTCGGATGCAGCCGTCGGTTCTGCCGGCGAAGCTGCCCAACCTGCTCGTCAACGGCTCAACGGGCATCGCGGTGGGCATGGCGACCAACATCCCGCCGCACCATCTGGGCGAGATCACCAACGCCACCGTCGCCCTGATCGACGACCCCGACTTGACCAGCGACGATCTGTGCAACTTCGTGCACGGACCGGACTTCCCGACCGGGGCGACCATCTTCCGCTACGAGCGGCGGCGCAACACGCTCACCGGCCAGTGGGAAGAGTTCGACGCTATCCGCGAGATGTACGCCCACGGTCGCGGCCGGATCGTGATGCAGGCCGCGGTCTCGTTCGAGGAGACCCGCTCGCAGCGCACGGCGATCGTGGTGACCGAGCTGCCCTTCCAGGTCAACAAGGCCAGCCTGGCCGAAAAGATCGCCGACCTGGTCCAGCAGAAGAAGATCGAGGGCATCGCCGACCTGCGCGACGAGTCGGATCGCGACGGCATGCGCCTGGTGATCGAGTGCAAGAAGGACGCGGCTCCCAAGAAGGTGCTCAACAACCTCTTCAAGCACACCGCGCTGAAGCTCGCCTTCAACATGAACATGCTCGCCCTCGTCGATGGTCAGCCGCAGACGCTGTCGCTCAAGCAGGTCCTGCAGCACCACATCGACTGGCGGCGCGAGATCGTCAGGCGCCGAACGGAGTTCGACCTGGGCAAGGCGCGCGATCGGGCGCACATCCTCGAGGGCCTCAAGATCGCCCTCGACAACCTCGACGCCGTCATCCGGACGATCCGGGAGTCGGCCGACGTGGAGACGGCACGCGCCAATCTCATTGCCCGCTTCAAGCTGAGTGAGATCCAGGCCAACGCGATCCTGGAGATGCAGCTGCGTCGACTGGCCGCGCTCGAGCGCAAGAAGATCGAGGACGAGTACCTGGCCACGATCAAGCTCATCGCCGAGCTGGAGGACATCCTGGCCAATCCGGCGCGCGTGCTCGCGATCATCAAGGACGAGCTGCGCGAGATGAGCGACAAGTACGCCGGTGACCGCCTGACGCGCGTGCAGGGCGATGCCGATCGCGAGCTGACGGACGAGGACCTGATCGCCGCCGAGGACGTTGTCGTGACAGTCTCCGGACGCGGCTACATCAAGCGCCTGCCGCTGGCCACGTATCGCCGCCAGGCTCGCGGTGGCAAGGGCATGATCGGCGCCCGAACGGTGGAAGAGGACGCTGTGGCCCACCTGCTGGTGGCCAACACGCACGACTGGGCGCTCTTCTTCACCAACCAGGGCCGCGTCTTCAGCTCAAAGGTGCACCAGGTCCCCGATGCCAGCCGCCAGGCGAAGGGCATCCCGATCATCAACCTGGAGGGCGTCCAGGTCGAGTCCGGCGAGCGGATACTGGCCGTGCGCACGCTCAAGAACTTCGAGAAGGGCGGCTACCTCGTGATGGCCACCGTCAAGGGAGTCATAAAGAAGACGCCGATCGAGCAGTTCGAGCGCGTCCGTTCGACGGGCATCAGGGCGATCACCGTCAAGGAAGGCGACGACCTGGCCTGGGTGGAGGTTTCGTCAGGCGAGGACGAGATCATCCTGGCCACTGCCGAAGGCAAGATCGCGCGCTTCGGCGAGAGCGAGGTCCGCCCCACGGGCCGTGGATCGGCCGGCGTCTCGGGCATCAAGCTGGTCCGGGCCAACGATCGCGTCGTGGTCATGAACGTCGTCCAACCGAATAGCCAGATCCTGGTCCTGACCCAGACCGGCTACGGCAAGCGAAGCAGGGTGGATGACGTGCGCCGGACGCACCGCGGCTCACAGGGAGTGGCGCTGATCACGCTCGAGGGCTCCAAGACCGGGCGCGTCGCTGCCGTCAAGCTCGTGCCCGAGGACGCCGAGGAGCTGCTGCTGATCAGCACGGCCGGGCAGGTCGTGCGCACGGACGTGCAGAGCATCAACGTCTACGGCCGCGCCGCGCGGGGCGTGATCGTGATGCGCCTGAACGAGGGCGACGAGGTGGCCGGCATTGCCGTCTTCCGCGCTGAAAATCGCGAGGAGGACCCGCTAGCGGATGGGGCCGCGATACCCGACAATGGCGACCCCGCGGGAGGGTCCACGTGAGCTCATTCGGCAGCCGTGCCGCAGCCTCCTACAGCGACCAGTACGACCTTTACACGGGTAACGCCAACCCGGAGCTGGCGCGCAAGATAGCGCGCTACCTGGGGCGCGAGCTGGGCCGCGCCGAAGTCTTCGAGTTTGCCAACGAGAACATCTTCGTGCGCATCGAGGACAACGCCCGCGATCGCGACGTGTTCATCATCCAGCCCACGTGCAGCCCGGTCCAGAAGTCGATCATGGAGCTGCTGATCATGATCGACGCCTTCAAGCGCGCCAGCGCGGGGCGGATAACGGCGGTCATGCCGTACTACGCCTACGGGCGCTCGGACAAGAAGGACCAGCCGCGCGTGCCGATCACGGCGCGCCTGGTGGCTGACATGATCAGCGTCGCCGGTGCCGACCGGATGCTGACCATGGACCTTCACCAGGGCCAGATCCAGGGGTTCTTCTCGATCCCCGTTGACGAGCTGACCGCGGTGCACATGCTCTCCAACTACTTCAAGCGCCAGAAGCTGGAGAACCTGGTCGTCGTCACCGATCTTGGCTTCGCCAAGCGCGCACGCACGTTCGCCGAGATCCTGGAGGCGCCCCTGGCGGTCATCGAGAAGCGCCGCCCGGGCAACCTGGGCACGGCCGAGCTGCTCAACGTCATCGGCGAGGTGAAGGGCAAGCGCGCGATCATCGTGGACGACGAGATAGACACGGCGAGCACGCTGATGGAGATCGAGCGGGCGCTCATCCGCGAGGGCGTGACGGACATCTACGCCTGCGCCACGCACGGCATCCTGTCTGATCCGGCAACTGACCGGCTGCGCGCCTCGGAGATCACGGAGATCGTGCTCACGGACACGGTTCCCCTGCCCGCCACCAAGCACCTCGCCAACCTCAAGGTGCTGTCTGTTGCGCCGCTCATCGGCGAGGCCATCCGGCGCATCCACCGCGGCGAATCCGTGGGGGCGCTGTTCTCGAGCGACCTGGAGCTTGTGCAGGAGATGCTGCTCTGGGACGAGCAGGACGCTCACGTGGGCGAAGGCGACCAGCACCCGGGAGCGGAAATGGCCGAGACGCGCGAAGATCGACCCGAGATGACCCAGATCAGCGCCAGCCGATGAGCCTCAAGCTCTACCGCCCCACACCCAACGGACTCGAGCCGAATCCGGTCGAGCAGCGAACTTGGCGCAGCCGCCTGATCTCGCGCCGTTGGCAGCCGCCGACGCTGGAGAACAAGGCCATGGAGCCGACCAGCTCGCGTGTGGCCGTCCTGTTCTGGCTCGCTCTGGCCACGTTCACTTTCGTCGCGCTGCTCGTTGGCTACGGCACCGGCTTCTGGGGACCCGTCACCTAGTCGCGTGCCAGCGAGCCCAACCAGTGACGCCGTCGAGCGCATAACCCGACTCGCCGGCTCGCACGCCGCGCGCCCGGTCCGTTTCGGTGTCGTGGGCGCGATCACGTTCGGCCTGCAGATCGTCCTGCTCACGCAGCTGACCAACCTGGGTCTGGCTTCGCTCATCGCCTACGTCACGGCACTGGCCATCGCGGTCCAGTTCAACTTCATCGTCAGCCAGCTTCTCGTGTGGCACGATCGGCCGGTCTCCCACGCTCCGCGCCGACTGCTGCACCGCTGGGCGACCTTTCATGCCGCGATCACTCTCTCGCTCGTGGTCAACGTGGTCGCCTTCGCGCTCGCCGAGCCGTTCATGCCCGACATCGCCGCGGCCATTGTTGGCCTCGCCGCTTCGACGATCATCAAATTCCTGTCGCTTGACCGGCTCGTCTTCCGCTCTACGGGACTGCGCTAGGTCCGTTCGAACACGAACAGGTTGTTCAGGCGCAGCTGGAATGTGGCCCGCTTGAGCAGGCGGAAGCGCGGTGCCGGGAAGATGGCCGGGGTGTCGGACGGCTTGTAGCCGTAGTGCTCGTGCGCGCTGATGCCCTGGATCAGGCGCAGCTTCAGGAGCACGTGCAGGATGTCGTCGACACGCGGCGATGGGACGGTGATCACGACGCGCCCGCCGGGCGGCAGCAAATCGGCACAGGCGTCAGCCAGGCGGGCCTGAACGTCAGGCGGCAGGTGCTCGAGCACGGCCAGCATGGTGATCGCGTCGAACTCGCCCCGCGGCACGTCATCCGGGAAGTGCCCCGGCAGCAGCTCGAAGCCGTCACCTGCCACCGGCTGCGCAAGCGTCGGCTCTATGCCCACGCCGCCCGCGATGTGACTTTTCCAGCGACGGAACAGCTCGCCGTCGCCGCAACCCACGTCAAGCACGCGGTCGCCGGCGCGCACGTACGGGCGTGCCCGGGCCAGACGCGCGTCGCGCAGGAAGCGATCGAGCGGCTTGAGCTCGTCGGCAGCGCCGCTTGGCGCGTCAGTCATCGCGGTCGTTGCGCTGGGTGATGTCCATCATGCCCGCCAGGAAAGCCAGCATCCACAGCTGGACGGCGCTGGCCAGGCCGGTGAACGAGAGCGTCAGCACACGCAGGATGCGCTGATCGGTCAGCGGGCCGAAATCGACCGAGACCCACTGCCAGACTGCCCACAACAGCCCTACCAGCGCCACGACGAACACCACCAGGCCGGCCACGAGCACGCGCTCCGGCGTCACGCGGCGCAGCACGGCCGAGTAGCGCGTGGAGGGCGGCAGAAGGCCACGCTGCGTGGCATAGCGCCGCGCGATGGCGGCGAAGGTGATTGCCTGGATCCCGATCAGCACGACCATGCACGCCGCGACGAAGGTGTGGATGCCCAGCGTGCTGCCGCCGATGCGCACCTCACCCGGGAACAGCAGCACGATGCCCAGCAGACCCAGGGCGAGCAACACCAGGCCTGGATAGAGGAACAGCCAGCGCGGGCTGTAGATGAGCAGGAAGCGCAGGTGGCGCCAGCCATCGCGCCAGGTGCGCAGGTGTGGCGGACGTGACCGTCCGTCCTTGGCCAGCGTGGTCGGCACCTCGGTCATCGTGTAGCCCGCGAGGGCCGATCGGACGACCATCTCGCTGGCGAACTCCATGCCCAGCGTGGACAGCCCAAGGGCCCGAACACGCTCTGTGTTGAAGCCGCGCAAGCCGGAGTGGAAATCGCCGACCGGGATCTTGAAGAACAGCCGGCCAAGCCAGGACAGGACTGGATTGCCCAGGTAGCGATGCGAGCGCGGCATGGCGCCCGGCGCGATCCCGCCCCGGAAACGATTGCCCATCACCAGGTCGTGCCCCGCGCGGAGCTGCTCCAGGAAGGGCATCAGGTTGGAGAAGTCGTACGAGTCGTCGGCGTCGCCCATGATCGTGTACGTGCCGCGCGCGGCGCCTATGCCGCCCAGCAGCGCCGCGCCGTAGCCGCGCTCGGCAACCGGCACCATCCGCGCTCCCTCGTCCGCGGCAATCTCCCGTGAGCCATCAGTGCTGCCGTTGTCGGCGATGACAATCTCGCCCCTGACGCCGCTCGATTCCAGGAAAGCCCGCGCCTTGCGGATGCACCTGGCCAGCGTCTCCGCCTCGTTCAGGCAGGGCATCAGGATGGTCAGCTCCACGGCTCCCCCGGCGCCACGATCGGTCTCGCCGCTCAATAGCTGACCCACGTCCAGCCGAACAGGTCGAGCGGCGCGAGCTTGTGAATCCAGAGCACGCCCCACAGGTTGATGGCCACGGCGGCAATGATGAGCAAAACATGCACGCGCAGCACGCGGGGAACGGCGATCACGGCGAGGAGCCACAGGAACGGCATGAAGTCCAGACCGTAGCGGTATCCGAACTGGGCCCACCCGGTGGCAGCGAAGACCCAGTTGATGGCCACGATCGGAATGATCGCCGCCCAGCACGCGAGGACAAGTCGGTCACGCTCACGAGCGGCGAGCACCAGTCCCGCTCCGATCAGCAGCCAGAACGGCGCCAGGTGGATGCCGAACGGCACATCCGCCAGGCTGAGCGGCAAGACGCCGAGCTGCGTGGCGGCCGAGGCGAGCACGATGAAAGCGGCCGCCACGGACACCAGGCCGGCGATGGCAAACGCGGCGCGCCGGTGCTGACGCAGGTGCACGAACAGGCCGAGGAGAAGCGCCGGCGACGTGGCCCACAGCGCCTGGCCCGCCCACGACGGCCAGACGAACGATCCGGTGGCGGAGAAGTTGGGCATCTGCTCGAAGACGACAGCCACGTGGCGAACCACGTAGCGCGGGTCGAAGATGCCGTGCACGTAGACCCAGGCGAGCTCCGCCTGGAAGATCTGCTCGGTGTAGCTGTAGCCGGACTCGAACGGCTTGCCGAAGCGCAGCCAGTTGATCAGCATCGTCAGCGCGACGAACGGCGCGACGCCGATGGCGAGTGCCACGAGCGGCCGCAGTCGAAACCGGGCGCGCAACCGTTGCCACATTCCACTCCGCGCGGCACGTACTGCAGGCAGCCACTGGTCGGAAAAGGCGACGAGCGGAAAGATGCCGGCCAGGATCATCGTCGGGCGGCACATGAACGCGGCGCCGACCAGGATTCCCGCCAGCAGCGGGTTGCGCATGACCACGGTCGCGTAGATCGCGCCGAACGTGAACAGCACGGCCGTGACGTGCGCCAGGTGCCAGACCGAGCCGTCCGCGCTGCTGAAGAAGAACGTAGTCCCGAACAGGGCCAGCGCGGTCAATGCGAGCTGGGTCGCACGATGGTCGCTGAAGCGGCGCGTGATGCCGAACACGAGCGGCGCCGCGAGCGCGCCCACGAACGCGGCAAAGATCGACTGGTTGACGGACAGGCCGAACAGGAACGCGAGCGGCGCGAGCAGGAAGGCCGGCCCGAGCGAGTGCTGCATGTAGTGCCGGCAGTCGGCCGTACGTGGAACCTCGATCACGTACTGGTTGTTCTGGCCGGCGCGCGGATCGTCGATCGGCAGGCAGAAGCCGCGGCCGTCGAACAGGACCCGCTCCAGCACGGTCAGGTTGTTGGTGAACTCGGGCGCCATGTCAAGCCGGCCGTGGACCAGGTTGTTGGCCTGCGACAGCTGAAAGTCGTACGGGGTCTCGCCTCGCCCGAGCAGCCAGAAGGACAGGAAGGCCACGCTGAACAGCGCGACGCCCGTGACCACGGCGCGACGTCGTTGCGCCGTGTTCGTCATTGCGGCCAGAGCGGTACCAGCCGGCAGGTGAGGGGCCGGCTCTTCGGGGGCTGGGTCAGCCATCGGCCGGTGAGTGTTGCACACCGCTGCGCGGCACGGGCCCCGCACGCCGGGATGCATTGATGGCGAGGCTCGCCGCGCGGGGCGGACAGGGGCTCCCGCCTATACTTCCCGTTCCGATGCGCAACATCATTTCCCGTTTCGTCGACTCGAACGACCGCGTCGTCCGCAAGCTGCAGCCACTCGTCGGCGAGGCGAATTCACTTGAATCCGAGTTCGAGTCGCTGTCAGACGAGGCCATCCGCGAGCGGATGATCGAGCTGCGCGAGCAGGTCCGCCACGACGCCGCGCCCACTGAGCCGTCCCAGGAAGAGCTGGAGAGCGATGGCTCGGAGCGCCGCCGCGAGCTGCGCCGGGCACGCGAGAAGGAGGACATAAGCCACCTCCAGGATGTGCTCGAGGATGCGCTGCCAGAGGTGTTTGCCGCGGCGCGCGCGATCAGCAAGCGCAAGCTGGGCATGCGCCACTTCGACGTCCAGCTGCTGGGCGGCATGGTGCTCCACCAGGGCAAGATCTCAGAGATGAAGACGGGCGAGGGCAAGACCCTCGTCGCGCCCCTCGCTGCGGCACTCAACGCGATGTCCGGTCGGGGCGTGCACGTCGTCACGGTCAACGACTACCTGGCCAAGCGCGACCCGCAGTGGATGGGACCCATTTACCACGGCCTCGGGCTGACGGTCGGCATCATCCAGCACGAAGCGGCGTTCATCTTCGACCCGGACCACCGCGGCACGGACGAGCGGCTGCTGAACCTGCGCCCGGTTTCCCGCGCCGAGGCGTACGCCGCGGACGTGACCTACGGGACGAACAACGAGTTCGGCTTCGACTACCTGCGCGACAACATGGTCACCGAGCTCGATCAGCGCGTGCAGCGCGATCGCTACTTCGCGATCGTGGACGAGGTGGACAACATCCTCATCGACGAGGCGCGCACGCCGCTCATCATCAGCGGCCAGGCGGCGGAATCTGAGGACCTCTACTACCAGTTCGCGCGCCTCGTGCCGCGACTTCAGGCCCGCCCGGAGGGCGCCGAGGAGGGCGGCGACTACTTCGTCGACCTCAAGGAGCGCGCCGTCGCGCCCACTGAGGACGGCATCGACCAAGATCGAGCGACTGCTCAAGATCGACAACCTGTTCGACACGGACCCGCGCCTGGCGCGCCACTTCGAGCAGGCGCTCAAGGCGCACGCGCTCTTCCAGCGCGACCGCGACTACATCGTCGAAAGCGGCGAGATCGTCATCGTCGACGAGTTCACCGGGCGCAAGATGCCCGGCCGGCGCTGGTCGGAGGGCCTCCACCAGGCGATCGAGGCCAAGGAGGGACTGCGCGTCCAGCGCGAGTCGGTGACGCTGGCCACGATCACCTTCCAGAACTACTTCCGGCTGTACGAGAAGCTGTCGGGCATGACCGGCACGGCGATGACCGAGCAGGAGGAGTTCTACAAGATCTACGGCCTGGAGGTGGTCTCGATCCCGACCCACCGGCCCATGGTCCGCGAGGATCACGCCGACCTGGTCTTCCGAACGGAGAACGCCAAGTTCGATGCGCTGATCGACGAGATCGAGGAGATGACCAGCGCGGGCCGGCCGGTGCTCGTCGGCACGACCAGCGTCGAGAAGAGCGAAGTTCTGTCCGAGATGCTCAAGCGGCGCGGCATCAGGCACGAGGTGCTCAACGCCAAGTTCCACGAGAAGGAGGCGCCCATCGTGGCGCAGGCCGGCCGGAGCGGCTCGGTGACCATCGCGACCAACATGGCCGGCCGCGGCACGGACATCCTGCTCGGCGGCTTCCCGGCTGGAATGGCCTCCACGGAGCTGCACAAGAAGGGCATCAACCCGGCCGAGGCGCCGCCCGATGTCTACCAGGCGGCGCTGGACAAGGCCCGGAGCGACTACGAGGAGGACCACGAGCGCGTGGTCGGCGCCGGTGGGCTGCACATCATCGGCACCGAGCGGCACGAGGCGCGCCGGATCGACAACCAGTTGCGCGGTCGTGCGGGCCGGCAGGGCGACCCGGGCTCATCGCGCTTCTACCTGTCGCTCGAAGACTCGCTCATGAAGCGTTTCGCGTCAGACCGCGTGGCGGGACTGATGGAGCGCATGGGCCTGGAGGGCGACGTGGCCCTCGAGTCGCGCCTCGTCTCGCGCACGATCGAGAGCGCCCAGACGCGCGTCGAGGGCTACAACTTCGACATCAGAAAGCGCGTCGTGGAGTACGACGACGTAATCAACAAGCAGCGCGAGACCATCTACGCCGAGCGCGACAAGGTCCTGCGCAACGAGGATTTGACGGAGACGGTGCGCAGCTTCATCGACCAGGAGCTCGAGGCACTGCTCGACGAGCGCCTGGGCGGCCCGACCGAGGAATGGGATTGGGATGGACTGGCCCACGAGATCTCGCAGATGGGCCTGGAGGGAAAGCTGGATGCCGACACGCTGGCTGACGTCGGCGTGCGCGAGGACGTGCTTGAGCACCTGCGCGACGCGGTGGACACCACGCTGGAAGGTCGCGAACAGGGATACGGGTCGGAGGTCTGGGCGCAGGTCGAGCGCCTCGTGTTGCTGCGAACGATCGACACGTTGTGGATCGACCATCTCACCGAGCTGGACGACATGCGGCGCGGCATCGGCCTGCGCGGCTACGGCGGCATCGACCCGCTCAACGAATTCAAGAAGGAAGCATTCAAGCTCTACGAAGAGCTTCGCGGCTTCATCAGCAAGCAGGTCGCCAACACGATCTTCCGCGTCCAGGTCAACCCTTCGGCCCAGGCGTCGCAGACGTCCGCTGCCCCTGTGCGCGGCACGGTCACGTCGGGCAACGGCTCTGGTCCTGAGGGAGATCAGGTCACGCAGGTCGAAGGTGGGCACCTCCATTCCGACGGCACGTTCCACAGCAGCGCTGCTGCACCTGCGGCGGCCGTTGCGGGCACTGGCCTCGCCGCCGCCGTCGCGCGGCGCGGCAGCCTGCAGTACAAGGTCGGCGACGAGCCTGCCGCCGCCACCGGCTCGGCTGGCAGCTCAGCCGCGGGCCCTGCCGCCCAGAGTGGCCCAAAGCTCGGGCGAAACGACCCGTGCTACTGCGGCAGCGGCAAGAAGTACAAGCGCTGTCACGGCGCCTGAGATAGGCGCGCCGCTCCATTCCGCCGACCATTGACGAGGTAGCGCGCGAATACGTGCTGCTAGGCCTGGCGCTGGGCAACCTCCAGGAAGGCATCGTCGACAGCTACTTCGGTCCGCCCGAGCTCAGCCAGGAGGCGCTCACGAGCGCTCTGCCGGCGAGCCACGTTGCGTCGCGGGCGGCCGACCTGCGCACCGATCTCGTCGCGAGTGACGATGGCGGGCAACGCGGTCACTGGCTTGATCGACAGCTGCTGGCAGTCGAGACCATCGGCCGCCTGCTGAGCGGCGACGTGATGGAGTTCAGTGAGGAGGTTCTGCGCTGCTTCGACGCTGCGCCGGAACAGACGCCGGACAGCGAATACGCCGCCGTCGCGCGGGATTTGGCTGAATTGCTGCCCGGCCGGGGCGACCTGCGCGATCGGCTCGCTTCGCGTGACACCGCCCTGCGACTGCCGCCCGAGCGGCTGCCGGAGATCGTGGACTGGCTGGTCGATGAGCTGCGCCGCCGCTGTGCTCACATCTTTCCCATACCGCCCGGAGAGAGCCTGACCACGAGCGTAGTCACCAACGAGCCCTGGGCGGCCTACAACTGGTACGACGGCGACCTTACGTCTCGAGTGGAGGTCAACACGGACCTGCCAGTCACCGCGCACCAGCTGATCGGCACGATGGCCCACGAGACCTTCCCCGGGCACCACCTGGAGCACGCGTGGAAAGAGGCGCGGCTGCTGCGCGAGCAGGGCCGCGTGGAGGCGTCGCTCCTGATGATCAACACGCCAGAGGCATACATAAGCGAGGGGCTGGCTGAGGTAGGCGCCCGCTTTGTGGCCGGTGAAGGCGAGTGGCAGGCGCTGCTGGTGGAAGTGTGCGCGCGAGGCGACGTGCCCATGACTCTCGCCGATTCGGATCGTGAATGGCGCATCAGCAATGTCCTGCGCCGGCTGCGCGGCAGTGGCGGAGACGCCGCGCTGCTGCTCCACGGTGAGGGCAGAACGCGCGAGGAAGTCATCCAGTTCCTTGAGCAGCAGGCATTGCGTACGCGCGAGCAGGCTGAGCACACGCTGGCCTTCATCGACCACCCGCTTTGGCGGGCCTATGTCTTCTGCTATGCGGGCGGCATGCGTCTCCTTGGCCGTTGGATCGATGCCGTGGACAAGCCGGAGGACCGGCGCGACCGATTCCTGCGCCTGCTGACGGAGCAGCTCACTCCATCCGGCATCGCCGCCGAGCTCGCGGTTTGACACACAGGTCGACAATCAACACCTGTTGAGCGAACCCGAGGGGCGCTCCGCGCGGCCGCTCCGGCACACCCCATTGCCGATCACCCTGATGGCGATCCTGCTGGTGGCAGGGTGCTCATCGGCGTCTGCGCCAGACATATCGGCGCAGCCGAGCTCGAGCTCACCGGTGCAGCCGTCCGGAGGCGCATCCACCGGCAGCGGAACCCAGGCGGACCTGGAGAGTGCCGCGCGCGCTTCGTTCGTGGCGTTCCTGACGGGCGACGACCAAGCGTACTTTGGGGCTCTGTCGAGTGCGTGCCGCGAGGCTCTCGGGTACAGCGCCGTCGAAAGCTACCTTTCAGGCCGCAGATTCAATGCCGTGAACGTCGGCAACATCGATCTTTCCCAAGTCGCCGTTGGGAGCGTCGAGATCACCTCTTTCGATGGCAGCAGCGCGCAGGTCGCGCTCGTCGTGACCGGCACCTCAGAGGAGTTCAAGGAGAGCCGGCGGCACCGGTGGGCCGTGGAGGATGGCGCCTGGCGACTTGCAGACTGTGGAGGCATCCGCGAGTCGCCCAACTCGTTCGAAGGCCGTGGCACGGATCCCAACGATCCACTCCGGCTGGGCGACATCGTTGATATCGGTGCCTGGTACGTGTCGCTCGCTTACGTCGAGCAGGACTACGAATCGGTCATGGGCGAGGGCGAGGTGGAGCCGGCAGGGGAAGGCAATCAGCTCGTTGGTGCCCAGGTGCTGGTGGGCTACGACGGCCCTGAGCAGTCGGTAGTCATCGGCGACTTCCTGGCCTTCGCCATGGTTTCCGGCACGACCGTGTACGGCGACGAGGCGAGTTGCGTAAGCCTTGAGTTCGACGACCTCTTCTACGATCCAACCATGGAGGCTTCGCCGGGCGAGGATCTGCCGCGCCCTTTGATCTGCCGCGAGGTACCGGCGAGCGTCGCGGGCTCCATGCTGCTGCGGGCCACCGACGTAAACACTGGCACCGAGTACTGGTTCGACCTCTCGGAGACGTAGGCCCAGGGCTGTCCCAGCCCTCGATTCTCCGATTGGCGCAATTTGACCCCTTGAGCGTGGGGCGCGAGGCTGGCATACTCGACAGCACCCGCTCCGGAGGCCGTGCCTCCTCCGGTGAATGTGTTTAGCCACGTTCCCGGGGTCGCAGGGTGGGCCCGGGCCGGAGAGGGAGTTCGGCTGGCCTTGAAGCTACAAATGGCTGAGCATGCCGTTGACGATCCATTCGTGGATCTGATCGCCTGCGAACGCGAGTGCCGCACCTGTAGTTACGCTGCCACACTCGACTGTGATGGCAACTGCGGGATCTGCCCGCACAACGGATACTGTCCGTGTGTCAACCCCGTCGTCGCCCGGAGCAAGACCGCGCTGCGCATCATCGAGCTGCGCCCGATCCTGCTCCAGGATTTGCGGACCAGGAACTGATCGCGGCGCCTCGGCGCTGACGCAAGGCTTCGGGTCCTAGATGGAGATCGGCCAGGTGCGCGATCTCGTCGAGCGAATCCGCGCGACCTCGGGGCGGCTTTGACCTAGCCGGCAAGCAGGCGCGTCTCGACACGCTCGATGAGCAGACGAGTGCGCCCGACTTCTGGTCCGACCAGAACGCCGCGCAGCAGGCCTTGCGCACGGCAGAGGGACTGCGCGACGAGCTCGCAACATGGGGCTCGATCATCGACGGCGCCGATGACTTGCTAGAGCTGGCCGAACTGGCCGCTGAATCCGCCGATTCCGACATGACCTCCGGCCTCGAATCGGACTACCAGGCCCTCTCCAGCGACTTTGACCGGCAGCGTACGATCCTGCTCTTCTCGGGCGACTACGACGAGAGCAACGCCATCCTGTCGATAACCGCCGGTGCGGGCGGTACGGAAGCGACCGACTGGGCGGCGATGTTGCTGCGAATGTACCTGCGCTGGGCGCAGCGGCACAGGTTCGGCACGGAGATCCTCGACCAGCTCGAGGGCGAGGAGGCAGGCCTCAAGAGCGCCACGGTGGCCATAGACGGGCGCTTCTCGTACGGCCACCTGCGCGCCGAGCGCGGCGTGCACCGGCTGGTGCGCATCAGCCCGTACGACTCCCAGAAGCGCCGCCACACGACCTTCGCGCTGGTCGAGGTGCTGCCAGAGGTGGCCGACGACACAGAGGTCGGCGAGATCCCTGAAGACGAGCTGCGCATAGAGACGTTCCGCTCGCAGGGCGCCGGCGGCCAGCACGTCAACAAGACGGATTCGGCCGTCCGGCTGACCCATATTCCGACCGGTATCACGGCCCAGAGCCAGAACGAGCGTTCGCAACACCAGAATCGTGAGTCGGCGATGAAGATCCTCCGCGCGCGGCTGCTCGAGCACAGGCTGGCCGAGCGCGAAAAGGAGCTGGCCGTGCTCCGGGGCGAGCACGTCGAGGCCGGTTGGGGCAACCAGATCCGCTCATACGTCCTGCACCCGTACCAGATGGTCAAGGATCACCGCACCAACCACGAGACCAGCGCCACGAGCGACGTCCTCGATGGCGACCTGGACACCTTCATGCTCGCCGAGCTCGAGCGGCTGGCCACGGTCGAGGAACCGGTCAGCGCCTGAGGCGTCTGCAATCGCAATGGACTTCCGACCCATCCGGGACGCTGACCTCGAGACGTGCGCCGAGGTCTTCTACGTCTCCGACGACGAGCTGAACGCGCGCGTCGGACAGCCGCCCAATCCGCGCAACCTGGTCAATCTGCTGCGGCTCTTCCGCCACATGCTGGCCACGGACCCCGATCGGATGTGGCTGGCCGAGGAGGACGGTCGGGTGCTCGGGTTTGGCATGGCCGTCCAGCGCGATACGCTCGTCTTCCTGTCCATGCTCTTCGTTGAGCCCGGCCGCCAGGCGGCGGGCATAGGGCGCGCACTGCTCGAGCTGTGCATGGCTCGCAGTGAGCGCTCAGGCGTTTGCATCTTTTCGCCGCAGCCGATCTCGGCGGCACTCTATGCACGCTACGGCATGGTCCCGCGCGTCCCCATGTACACGCTCATGGGCGAGCTGAAGGGCAGTCTGCCGGACCTGCCCGTCGGGCTGAGCGTGGGCCCGCTCGACAGCGCCGCCGCAGATCCGCTGGACCTGGAGGTGACCGGTTTCACCCGCCCCAAGGATCACGACGCCTGGGAGTCCTGGGGTCGCATCCGGCACGGGCTGTTCCAGGGCAGCGAGGTGGTCGGCTACGGCTACGCGCAGCAGTCGGGCAGGCTGGGGCCGTTCGTCGTTCGCAATGCGGAGCATCTGCTTCCGTTCGTGGGCGAGCTCACGCGCCGCGTGGAGCCGATCGAGGGCTGGATGATCCACGTCCCCGGACCTGCCCAGGAAGCCTTCTCCGTCCTGCTGCGCCACGGTTTCCGACTGGATGGGCCGGCGACCATCTACTGCGCGACCGGCCCGGAGATCGACCACAGCCGCTACCTGCCGTCCACCTTCGCTCTTCCCTAGAACAACCGTCCTTTCGCGAGGTCCCGATCCGCAATGACCGACTATCCACGTCCATCCGACGACGGCCCGAAATGGCCGGGCAACTACCCGCTCGAGTTTGAGCGTCCGCGAGGCACAAGATCGGGCTCTACGCTCGTCGCCCTGTTCCTCGTCGCCGCGATAGGCGCGGGAGCGCTGTTCGTCTCCGGCTTCGCCCTGGGCCGCCTGGCGGGTGCGACACCGGGCACGAGCGATACACGCCAGGATCTATTCCGGCCGTTCTGGGACGCGTACAACGATGTGAGCGTCAACTACGTCGGCACGATCGACCCGAGCATCCTCGTGCAGGGCGCGATCAAGGGCATCTTCGAAGCGCTGGATGACCCGTATTCCTCGTACCTGACAGAGGAGGAGTACCGAGCCAGCCTGACCGGTCTTTCGGGCGAGTTCGAGGGCGTCGGGATCGAGATGACCACGCGCGACCTGGACGGACAGCCGTGCGCCACCATCGGCATCACGTGCGAGCTGGTCGTGACTCGGGTCATCCGCGGCTCACCGGCCCTCGCCGCAGGCATCCAGGTGGACGACGTGCTGCTCGCCGTTGACGGCGTGAGCACGCAGGATCGGACCCTGGAGCTTGTCGTGCCCACCATCCGGGGCACGAAGGGGACCTCTGTGGTCCTGACGATCGAGCGTGCCGGGGAGCCGATCGAGATCTCGGTCGTGCGCGATGTCATCCAGCGCGAGGACGTGCTGAGCGAGACCCTCGCTGATGGCCGGGTCGGCTATCTCAAGGTCCTCGGCTTCTCGTCAGCTTCTGCGGACGACCTGCACAACCTGCTTTCAGAGCTGATCGCCGACGAGAACGTGGATGCCCTGATCCTGGACCTGCGTGACGATCCCGGCGGCTACGTGGACGCGGCACTGCAGATCGCCAGCGAGTTCGTCGCCGACCAGCCGCTGTACTGGGAGCAGACGGCTACGGGCGAGCCGATGGCGCAGCAGCCGCAGCCGGGCGGCGTGGCCACGGATCCACAGGTGCCGATGGTCGTGCTCGTCAACGGCGGCACGGCCAGCGCGAGTGAGATCGTCGCCGCCGCGCTGCAGGACAACGGACGAGCGTTGCTGGTGGGCACGACCACCTTCGGCAAGGGAACGATCCAGGAGTTCAAGGAGCTCACCGGCGCGGGCGGTTATCGGCTGTCAGTGCGCAAGTGGCTGACCCCGGACCAGACCTGGATCCACGGCGTGGGCCTGACCCCGGATCACTTCGTCGAGGGATCGTCCGATCCCGACGCAGCGCAGGACGCACAGCTCGACCGCGCGGTGGAGGTTTTGCTCGCCCAGCTGGCCGGCCAACCGCTGCCCACGACGGCTCCTGCCCCGGCTTCGCCCCTCGTGACGCCGGTACCCAGTGCGTGATACTCTGCGCCGCGAACGAAAGGAGGTGATGTGCAGTGTCAGATCATTTGAGCTGCACCACCTCCCGGGAGATGCTCGCCTGAGCTGACACCGGGTGGTGGTGTAAGCAATCACGAGTCGCCGGCCCACAATGGGCCGGCGTTCGTGTGTCTGGCGGCAATCGTGCCCAAAACTGAGGAGCCGAAGTGGCTGAAACAGTGGCGCTCAACCGCAAGGCGCGCCACATCTACACGATCACAGATACGTTCGAGGCAGGCCTCGTGCTGACCGGCACGGAGATCAAGAGCATCCGCGCCGGCAAGGCCAACCTGTCTGACGCATACGCGCGCGTCGAACGTGGTCAGGCGTGGCTGGTCGGCGCGCATATCGCGCCGTTCGAGCAGGGCAACCGCTACAACCACGAGCCACGCCGTGACCGCAAGCTGCTCCTGCATCGAGCGGAGATCGACGAGCTGATGGGCCGTGCCGCGGCCAAGGGCCTGACAGTCGTGCCGCTTCGTCTGTACATCACCGACCGTGGCCGGGCCAAGATCGAGCTGGGCCTGGCGAAGGGCAAGCAGCTCCATGACCGCCGGCGCGACATCGCTGATCGCCAGGCCCGCCGCGACGTCGAACGCGAGCTCGCCGACGCCACCCGCGGCCGCCGCTAGAGGCTCGCTACTTCCCGAACAGGCGTTCTAGTGCTAGAGTATTTGTCCTGGGGATGAGTGGTTTCGACAGGGCCGGATCCCCGGAGAACGCGAGCCGAGGTGCCGTCGGGCCTCGTAAAACTGACGGCAAAACGAAGTAACTGGCAACCGCCAGCCGACTCTCGCCCTCGCCGCCTAAGGCGGTAAGGTGAGCGTGGAAGCAGCCCCATCCCCGCGGGTTGTGGAAGCGTCATTCAGCGGGGATGCGCTCCCGGCAAGGTCACGTAGCCGGTAGCAAAGCCCGCAAGGGAACGTGGATGGATCGATCAGCACGCTGCCGATGGCGGACCGGTCGATTGACGACAAAACATCGGACACGCTCGTAGCTGGTCTCCGGCTGATGGTTCTGGACGGGGAGTTCAACTCTCCCCCATCTCCACCAGATCCCTTCCACGCGCTCAGGCCGGGGGTGGGGTTCCTCCACGGTTGTAGTTGGCCGCCGGGATGGTCGTGCCCGCGGGCGGATCGCCGGGGAATCGACCGACCTGGGTGATGCCGTCAATCGTGCGGTAGCGCGAGTGGAAGACGTCCTCGTGGATCACGTTGCCGGCACTGTCGCGCACGGTCCGCGTGACCCACGACCAGAAGCCGTCGACATTGAACTCTGTCCGCTTGCGCTCGCCCGGGGCCAAGTCGTTCGTGAACTGGATCTGCTCGACCGCTTCCTTCTCATTTTCGATGCGCGGCTCGGACAGCTCGACCGTGCGGCCATCGTCCACACCGTACATTTCGAAGGTCACGCCGCCCGGGTTGTTGATGCCCCTGATGAGCACGGGGTACTGCAGGTCGTTGACGAATGACATCGTCTGTCGGCTGCGCGCACTGGAGATCCACACCGTGGCATCCAGGCCGACCGGGTAGCGGGTGATGTAGTAGGAGTGATTGCGCCGCGCCCGGATCTCCAAACCGGCACGCATGGCCGCGTTGAACACGGTCGTGGAGCACGAGCACATGCCGCCGCCCAGGACGCCGTCCATGATCGTGCGACCGTTGCGGATGGCAGCGCCTGACGTGTACGGCGGGCTGGTGATCGGGCCGATCACGTCGAGGAAGTCGAACGTGCTGCCGGGCTCGACTACGTAGCCGTCAATGATCCCGGTCGGGATCTGGATGTTGACGCCGTTGCCGTTGAGCGGGCCCGGCTCGAAGTTGGTCGTCCACTCGGACAGCTTGGACACGCGCGGTGCGATCGCCTGCGCGTCCGCAGTCGTGAAAGTCGGCGCCACAGGGGCCAGGGCCAGTGCAACGTCGCTCGACGGGGTGCCGTCGGCGCGCGCCTGAAGAGCGGCCATGATGTTGTTGGTGGTGGCCGCAACGTCCGTCGCGCGGCCGTCCTCGCTGGGGATGACGCTGATCTCTGCGCTGACGAAGCCGAACGTGGCGTTCCTGGCGCCGATGTCAGTTTCGAAGGCGTAATTGGCGACGAACTGCTCGACCGGCTCGCGCTCGATGACCAGCTGCCAGTCACCGGCCGCCGGTCCGGCATCAAGGCGGACCCAGCCGCGCAGGACGTCCGATGTGATCGCCGTTGACAGCTCCGCGCCGGCAACGCGCAAATCGCCGGCCACGACGCTTTCTGCGAGATTTGCCGCTGCCTGGGCCTGGCCGGTGTTGACTGCCGGCAGGATGGTCGAGGCCTGGATGCTGATCGCGCTGTCTGTTGGCGAGGTGTTGTCCACCGCGACCAGCGCTGCGGCCACGGCGCCCTCCACGTCGACGTCGCGGCCCTCGACAGACGGCGTGACGACGTAACGGCCATCAACGCGGGTCAGCGTGGCGTCAACCGCAGGCGACTCTGCGGCGTAGGCAAGAGCGGCCACCTCGCGCGCGAGAGCGGCGCTGTTCCAGTCAACCGTGGGCGCCACGCTGACACCGTTGAGCAGGATGCGCAGCTGCTCCTGAAGCTGGTCCAAGATGCTGCCGCCGCGGCCCAGTGAAAGCGCCTGGTCGAGCATGAGCTGGAGGTCGTAGTCGCGGCCAAAGGCGACATACGGAACGGCGCTCTGGACGCCGTTCAGGTCGATCACCAGCGCGCCGGACGAAAGGCTGGGCAGCGCCTGGCGCAGCTCGGCCTCCGCAGCGCGCCGGTCAAGCCCGGCCAGCGAAACGCCTGCGACTTCAACGCCGGGCAGGGCGCGGCCGTTGTGCAGGCGCGCGTAGCCGGCTGCGAATGAGGCCGCGAATACTGAGATCGCGACGAACGTGACCAGAAAAGTGAACGCGCCTCGGCGCCACGGCACGCGCGGTGCGGACGCTGACGAATAAGGGACCGGAAAGACTTCGGTGCGTGACGTCACTTGACGGAAATCCTAGCAGCGCTGCCTGTGGGCCCGGGTGGGCCTATGGTCGCGCTCTGTATAGGACGGCAGTCGCCCAGGCTGTGTGGCGTGCCGGTGGCCGGGGGGTTAGCCCTGGCGGACGAGGATCACCACTCGCCGATGCGGCTCCTCTCCGATCGACTGCGTGGCAACGTCTGGATTGCCGCGCAACGCGAGATGGATCCAGCGTCGCTCGAGGGCCGGCATGGGCTCCAGCTGGAGCATCTTGCCGCTCTCGCGGACACGTTCGGCCGCGCGCGTGGCAAGCTCCTGGAGCTGGCGCTCACGGCGCCCGCGGTAGTCCTCGACGTCGACCAGCACACGCGTCCACGTGCCCAGCTTGCGCGACAGCATCAAGTTGACCAGGTGCTGCAGCGCCGAGAGGCGCTCGCCCTTACGGCCGATCAGCGCGCCGAGGGCTTCCTTCTGGTCATCACCGCCGCGCACGTCGAGCTTCGACGTGTCGCCCGATTCGACCGTCACCTCGACCTGCAGGCCGATGTGATTGAGCAGCTCCTGGAGGATCTCGCGACCGGCGGCGAGTGCCTCTGGGCTGGCCTCGGCGGCCTGGATCTCGTCGCGCTCGCTCGCCAGCGACGACCGATTGGCGCGCACCTCTGCCTGCTCACTGTCTGAAAGGCCGCCCGAGCGGTCACGTCCGTAGGCATCCCGGCGCGGCCCGCGCTCCGGTCGATCGGTCCGCGCCGGTCGCTCGCGCCGCTCGGGACGCTCGGGCCGGTACTCGCGTTCCTGCGCGGGAGCGCTGGCTACGTCTCCTCCAGCTACGTCCCCCCCGGCGACATCCGCGTAGGGCACGTCCGTGGCGCGCGGTGCGCTGTCCTGTCGCTCCGGGCGGCCGCGGTCGCCGCCGAATGACTCGCGCGGTGGCCGGCTCTCGCGCCCCTCGCGGCTCGCGCCACGGTCGCCGCTGCGTCCGAAGTCGCGACCTCTGCCCCGGTCGCCGCGGTCGCCGCGGTCGCCGCGGTCGCCGAAGCTCTCGCGCGGAGGGGGAGGCGGAAGCGGAGTGGCTGCTGCTGCCTCGCGTCGCGGGGCGGCGCCGCCGAGTGCCGAGCGCGGTGCGGCGATGATGCGCGCGGGCTCTGCGCCCATGCCCAGCACGCCGCGGCTGCCCGGGGTGAGGATTTCGAAATCGAGCTCATCCAGCCCACCCGCACCGAACTGATCGCGCGCGGCCTTGAGCGCCTCCTCGACTGTCTTGCCCGTGAACTCCTGGTACTCGCTCATCTCCGTCTCCCTCGCCTGCTAGTCCGTCCGCGACCCCGGCCCTGCCGGAACGTGCCCGCGGCACTGTCGCTCGGACTGCGATTGACCTCTGCTTGCTTGGTGTCCGCGGACCTTCGGTCAGTGGTCGTGTCCGTGGAGCTCTTTGACTCGAGCGTGACCGGGAAGCGCGGCTGGTGGTTCTGTGCAAACCGCGGCGTCCAGCCAAAGAGGGGGAAGAGTGATCCCCATCCGGCAATCAGGTATTGCTGCACGATCGAGTACGAAGTAAAGACGATCCAGTAAAGGAACAGCCCTGACGGGAGGATTGCACCATAGATGATCGAAAAGAGTGGCAGGATCAGGAAGATCCGCTGCTGCGCCGCGGCCTGCGGATCGTTCGTCCGTGGCGTCATCATGCGCGTCTGGATGAGCTGGAGCAGGGCCGCGACGAGAGCCAGCCCGCTGATCCCGAAGTTGATCACGGGCAGGGTGAAGAGCGTCTCCGGGCGGTGAGCGTCCAGATTGCCGAGCCAGCTGACGGTGGGATCGATGCACGGCTGGAAGGTTCCAGCTGCCTGGCAGGCGATATCGAGCACCGGCTGGCCCAGGAACTGCAGCGCAGAGCTGATGTCCGGCGCGGCAAGACCCTGTGAAATGACCGAGTAGATCGGGATGAGCAGGCCGAGCTGGAGGAAGGCGGGCAGGCAGCCGGCGCCCAGGCTCACGCCCCGCTCGCGATAGAGACGCATCGTCTCCTCGCTGATCTTGGATCGGTTGCCCTTGTATTTCTGCTGGATCGCGCGCAGCTCGGGCTGAATCATCTGCATCTTGCGCTGCGACACGATCTGGCGCCGCGACAAAGGCAGCAGGACGGTCTTGATGACCAGCGTGAGCAGGATGATCGCGATGCCGATGTCGCCGGTGAGTGAGTAGAACCCAACCAGGCCCAAGAAGAGCGTCTGGAAGATGGGGTTGAAAAGCCATGCCAGCAGGTCGACCGGGTTGCCGCTCAGCTGAGCCGGACAAAGAGGCAGGGGCGCGGGCGTTGTGCCCGGCGCGAGCGGTGTTGCATCAGGCGCCGGCGTGGGTGCCGGGCATGGAACCTGACTCTGGCCCGCTGACGGCTGAGGCGACGGCGCGGGCGAAGCGGCAGCAGACGAGCCGGGTGTGGGCGTGGGCTGCGCAGAAGCAGCCGGCGACGGCTCAGGCGAGTGCGAGCTGGCAATGACCGGCAGGGCGCCCAGGATGGCCAGCAGCAGCACCGCCAGAACGGCCATCGCGCCGACTACCAGCCGGGGCGGCGTGCGGCTCGGCTGAGTGCGCGGTCGAGGGTCAGCGGACAGGGTCGTATCCCCCGGGGTGCCATGGGTGGCAGCGAGCGATGCGCCGGGCGCCCATCCAGCTCCCGCGCAGCAGGCCGTACTTCTCGATCGCCTGCTCGGTATAGCGCGAGCAGCTCGGCTCGTAGCGACAGCTCGAGGGCAGCCAGAAGAACAGGGCGCGGTAGAGGCGGATCAGCGCGACACCGAAGGCGACACCGATGCGCTTCACGGCTGATTGTCCGGAGCTGGCTGCTGAGGAGCCACGCCGGCCGTCGACAGCAACCGCTCGAGGGCGGCCGACAGCTGCGCCTGGGTGGCCGAGCCGGAGTCAGCGCGCGCGATCAAGAGGATGTCCCAGCCACGCTCGACGCCTGGATCGAGCCGGCGCAGAACGGTGCGCAACCGGCGGCGCAGGCGGTTGCGCACAACGGCTGAGCCGATCCGTCGGCTGGTAGAGATCCCGTAGCGAGTTCGGTCAAGCTCATTTCTTCTGTAGCGCAGCAGTAGCAACGGATGCGCGCGGCTGCGGCTGCCTGACTGGATGGCCCGGAAGTCGAGCGGCGAGCGAAGCATGTCCAGCCCCGCCACGAACGACCCCTCCGCCTGCGATCAGACGCTCAGCTTCTGGCGTCCCTTGGCTCGTCGCGCCGCGAGCACGCGCCGACCCCCCTTGGTGCGCATGCGTGCGCGGAATCCGTGCTCCTTGGCGCGGTGCCGCTTCTTGGGCTGGAATGTCTGCTTGGTCATTGCTCCCGAGGCTCCCTGGCGCTGGTGACAGGACGGTGGCGAAGCAACCGATCTGCCTCATGTGACAGAACCACGCCCCAAACTCCCTGGACGCGTGTCCGAAGCCGACGATCGAGCGCCACGACGGTCGACTCCGCGCGGCGGATTATATCCACACCTAAGGAGGCCCATCGTGAACGACAGAATCACTCAGCCATTCATGCCTGCCGGCAGCGCCGAGATGGCCGACTTCGACCGGATCGACATGCGCGTCGGACGGATCACTGACGCTCAGCCCTTCCCCGCCGCGCGCAAGCCGGCATACCGGCTGACGATCGACTTCGGGCCGGGCGGCACTCGTCGCTCATCCGCCCAGCTGCCTGCTACGTACCCCGATGCGCAGTCCCTCGTGGGACGACTGATCGTGGCCGTGGTGAACTTCGCCCCGCGCAACATCGCCGGATTCATGAGCGAGGTGCTCGTCCTTGGGGCGCTGCCCGCGGACGGGGCCATTCCCCTGCTGGGCGTCGACAGAGGGGCGGCGCCGGGCGATCGGATCGGCTGACGCTTCGCGCCACTCATACTCCCTGGGAGTATGCGGATTCGTGGTTGCGACTCCAGCCGGGCCGGTGCTAGTGTTTGCCGCCCGGGACCAAGGGACCCGAGGGAGGAGAGGAAAGTGCTGTGGCGATTCGCGGCACGTCGGGAACGCGTCCGGTGTCGCCACGGGGAAGTTTCAGGGGCTGTCGCCACGCGTTGCCGTGTGCCCGTGTGCGCCTGTCCGCAAGTGCAACGTTAGAGGTCGGACCGAGTATCGATGGACGCGAAACAGGTCTGGCGCGCGGCGCTCGGCGAACTGCAGGTTTCGCTGTCGCCGGCCAACTTTGAGACCTGGCTGAAGGAAACCGCGCTGGTTGCCGTGGACGACAACCGGTTCCGCGTCGCGGTGCCCAATGGATTCGCGAAAGACTGGCTCGAGACGCGCTACCGCTCGCTGATCAGCCAGACGCTCGCCCGCGTCGTGGGCTACAGCGTCCAGGTTGACTTCGAAGTGCGCGAGGGCATGGCGATCACGAGCGACGGGGACGGCGACGAGGCCACGGCGAGATCCGCGCCGGCCACGCCGACCCAGCAGCGTGTCCGGCTCGAGCCCGGGCGCGTCGGTTCGCCCGAGGGGTCGAGCGCCAGCATCAATCCGCGCTACACGTTCCGCAACTTCATCGTGGGCTCCGCCAACCGCCTGGCCCACGCCGCCAGCCTGTCGGTCGCCGAGCGTCCCGGCCACGCCTACAACCCGCTCTTCCTGTACGGCGGCGTGGGCCTCGGCAAGACGCACCTGATGCACGCCATCGGCAACCAGGTCCTGGCCCGCTTCCCGCGCAAGCGCGTCGTGTACGCCACCAGCGAGAAGTTCACCAACGAGTTCATCACCGGCATCCAGCAGGGCAAGATCGACGACTTCCGGGCGCGCTACCGGCGCATCGACCTGCTGCTCATCGATGACATCCAGTTCATCGCCGACAAGGAGCGCACGCAGGAAGAGTTCTTCCACACCTTCAACGCAATTCACGAGGACGGCAAGCAGATCGTGCTCTCGTCCGACCGGCCGCCCAAGCTGATCACGACGCTCGAGGAGCGCCTGCGCAGCCGCTTCGAATGGGGGCTCATCGCCGATCTCACCGCGCCTGACCTGGAGACGCGCATTGCCATCCTGCGCGCCAAGGCGGAGGAGCAGTCGGTCCACATCGGCGCCGATGTGCTCGAGTTCATCGCGCGCAAGGTGATCAGCAACATCCGCGAGCTGGAGGGCGCGCTCAATCGGATCGTGGCCTACGCCAACATGGGCGGCATGCCGCTGACGATCGACCTGGCCCAGGCCGTGCTGTCAAACGTGCTCTACAACCCCAAGCGCCGGCTGGTAACGCCCGAGCGCATCGTCCAGGCAGTCTCGGACTACTACAGCGTCGAGCTGGATGCGCTCAAGGGCCAGAAGCGCGATCGGGCCATCGTCACTCCGCGCCAGATCGCGATGTACCTCATGCGCGCCGAAACGGATGTCTCGCTGCTGCGCATAGGCCAGGAGCTGGGCGGGCGCGACCACTCGACCGTGCTCCACGCGTGCGACAAGATCGACCGCGAGACGCAGGAGAACGAGGAGCTACGTCGCGATCTGGCGGCCGTGCGCGAGCTCATCTACTCCGACTGAGGGCTTTCCGGCGCTCGCATCCCGCCAGTTACACGCCCGAGTGTTGCGGCTGCGTGAGGCTTTCAGACTCGTTTCGACCAAGGGCCACTTTTCGGGCTGGGTGGACAAAGCGCCCATTTCTGTGGATTACTCGGCGCGGATGTGGATATCGGATTCGGCCTCGTGCGAGCGAAGCGGCTCCGGTTTCGGGCGGTAGTGGACGGAATGGAGGACAGTTTCAGGGGCCGGTTCGAGATATCGCCAGCCCGTCCCCAAAGCAGAGGGTGCCCGTCCACCGCCTGAAGGCTTGTCAGGCGGCCGAAATGAACGCGAAAAGGGGCTTATCCCCGACGTCCACACCCCTGATGATGACTATGTAATGAGAAGATAGAAACAACACTAAGAATCATCCGGCTGGATAACTCGGCCGGGATCGACCCGCCGCGACAGGCAGCGTGAAGGGAGCTCGAGGGACGTGAAGCTATCGGTGATGCAGGAGAACCTGGCGCGCGGCCTCCAGGTCGTCAGCCGGGCAGTCAGCAGCCGCAACACTCTGCCGGTGCTGGCCAACGTGCTGCTGCGAACCGAGGACGCCGGGCTCAAGCTGACCGCGACGAACCTGGAGATCGGGATCACCTCGTGGGTCGCCGGCAAGATCGACGGCGAGGGATCGCTGACCGTGCCGGCGCGCCTGTTCAACGATCGTCGTCGCCGGTCTGCCCTCGGGCGAACGGATCGATCTCGAGGCCGACGGCGCGACCACGCTGCGCATCAAGGCCGGTCGCTACCAGACCCAGCTGCGCGGCATCGAGGCAGACGAGTTTCCGGTCATCCCATCCCCCGGCGATCGGCCGACCACGCGGGTCAGCCAGAAGGAGCTGCAAGCGGGCGCTGTCGGAGGTCGTTTTCGCCGCGGCCACGGACGAGGCACGGCCCATCCTGACCGGAGTCCTGACGCGCCTGTCGGGCGACCGACTGACGCTCGCCGCGGCGGACAACTACCGCATCGCGGTGCGCACGCTGCCGATCATCGACGCCGTCGAGGACACCAGCCTGGTGGTCCCGGCACGTTCGTACGCCGAGCTGATGCGCGTGCTGACGGATACGGACGATCCGGTCGACATCATGCTCGCCAGCTCCAAGAGCCAGGTCCTGTTCCACGCCAATGACGTGGACATCGTCAGCCGGCTGATCGACGGCCAGTTCCCCAACTACCAGCAGGTGCTGCCCACGTCCCACTCGACCCGTGCGGTGGTCGATCGCGACGATCTGCTCAAGGCCGTTCGGCTCTCGGCGCTCATCGCCAGCTCGGCCGCCAACGTGGTCAGGCTGCGCGTCGGCGAGGAGGGCAGCGCGGCGATCAACGTGGCCGCCGCCGCAGACGTGGGCGAGGCACAGGGCGAGGTGGAGGCGGAGCTCGACGGGGAGGCTGTCCAGATCGCGTTCAACGCGCGCTACCTGCAGGAGGCGCTCCAGAACCTGGATCACGACCAGCTGTCACTCGAGTTCAGCGGTCCGCTTTCGCCGGGCGTGCTGAAGCCCACGACGGACGAGGACTATGTCCACGTGATCATGCCCGTGCGCACTCCGTCCTGAGCCGAGCCGGGACTGCTCCCGCCGCCGGGCAGGCGGCCGAACCGGAATAGTCAGCATGCAAGTCGACAGCCTGCGCCTCGTGTGCTTCCGGACGTACGAGTCGCTCGATGTCTACGTTCCCGGCCGGCCCGCAGGTCGTGGTCGGACCCAATGCGACGGGAAAGACGAACCTGCTCGAGGCGCTCGTGGTCCTGGGCACTGCCCGCTCTCATCGCGCCGCGCTGGACGGAGAGCTGATCGCTGGGGCGCCGACTTCGCGCGCATAGAGTCCACCCTGGGCTCGAACGCGGTCGAGATCCTGATGACCAGGACGCCGAGCGGCGGCGCGCGGAAGCGAGTGCTGCGTCAACGGCGTGCGCGCCGGCCGCAGATGCTGGCGACGGTCGCGCCGGTCGTCCTGTTCGCCCCGGAGGACATGCTGCTCATCGTCGGCTCGCCGACGCTGCGCCGCGTGACCCTGGACACGCTCATCGCCCAGACCGTGCCCGGTGCCGGCGCGACGATGGCCAACTACGCGCGCGCCCTGACGCAACGCAACAACCTGCTCCGCGCAGTGCGTGACGACCTGGCGGCACCCGACGAGCTGCACTATTGGGATTCGGTCGTGGTCGAGGACGGAGCACAGATCGTCGACTGGCGGCGCGCGACGCTCGCGGCGCTGGCCGCGCCGCTCGCTGCAGCGCACCGCGAGATCGCGCCCGAGGAGGAGACGCTCGACGCTGCGCTACCTGACCAAGGCCGAGCCGGTCGCCGGGGAGAGCACGCGCGACGCGCTCCGCCGCCGACTGGCTGACACGGCCGACAAGGAGCAGTGGAACGGCGCCACGCTGGTCGGCCCGCACCGGGATGACGTCGCCTTCGTGACCGGCAGCCGCGACCTGTCCGGCGTACGCATCGCGCGGCCAGCAGCGCACGGCGATCCTGGCTCTCAAGCTGGCCGAGCTGGACGTGCTCAGCGCCACCCACGAACGCCCTCCGCTGCTCCTCCTGGACGACGTCTTCTCCGAGCTGGACCCGCAGCGTCGGGCGCACCTCGTGCGGCGCATCGGGGAGCTGCCCCAGGCGTTCGTGACCACCACCACGACGGACGATCTGGATCCGGCGCTGGTCGACGCGGCAACGGTCTGGCAGGTCAGTCCGGGGCGCCTCGAGCCCAGCCTGTCCGGCGGCCGCGCCAGGTGACCAAGCGCGCGGCCGATGCGGCGCCTCGGCGACGTTCTGAGCGAGGTGGCAGGCACGCTGGGCGTCGACGGTGAGCTGCGCCTGGCTCGTCAGATGTCTACCTGGCAGCGCCTCGTTGCTGAGCTGGTGCCGCGCGCCGCGGGCGCGACGCAGCCTGCTCTCCGTGCAGCCGCCCACGCTCGTGGTCAGCGCCTCCACCCCGATCGTGGCCCAGGAGCTGCAGCTGCGCCAGGTCGAGCTGCTGACGGCATTCGCCGGCTCACCCGAGGGCCTGCACCTGCTCGATCTGCGCGTCGTACTGCGCCCGCCCGTGGATCGCCAGGGCCGGTCGCCCGGCCAACTTCCGGGCTAGGCAGCCGCGCGCCGCTAGACTGGCCGCCGATGGCTTCCCGGCTGGCGCTCAAGTACGGGCTGGTTCCCGAGGAAGACCGGCTTCCCACCTCGCCCGACGCGACTGTTGTCAGCGAGCCCACCACGGGCTCCAAGGCGCGGACGAAGGGCAGCCTCTACCTCATCGTCACCTCGCGCATCTCGAGTGGCCGCGCCCGTGACGCATGCGAGCTGGTCGCCAACACGATCCGGCGCGAGTACTACTACGACGAGTCGGCGGGTATCTCGATCGTGCTCGAGAAGGCGATCCGGGCAGCCAATCGGCAGCTGCACAAGGCGCGCGGCGGGCCGGGCGTGGCCGAGGGATCGCTCGGGCTGGCCGTGGCCATCGTGCGCGGCAACGAGCTGTACGTGGCCAGCTGCGGTGACGCAGAGACTTACCTCGTCCGATGCGGCGCGGCTGCTCATGCCCGAGCACGAGCCGGCGGCCGGGCTGCCCGCTCGGTTGATCCATTCAGGTGGACGTCTGGCGCGGCGAGTTCGCGGTCGGCGATTCGCTGATCCTGGCGCGCGCATCCGGTCGTCGAGGTGGTCGGCACGGACGAGCTCAAGAACGCGGTCATCACGCTCCACCCGCAGTCCGCCGTGGAGCACCTCCATCATCTCTACGTCGCTGCCGGCGGGGAGGGATCGGATGCTCTGATCGCAATCGAGGCGAGCGAGGCGGCCCTGGCGCGCGGCGATCACCGCCTGGTGCCCATAGAAGTGCCGGACTCGCCCGCAGCCCAGCATTTTGGCGCGCCTGTGCCCCTGGGCGACCAGGCGAGTGGCACCGGGGCAGCCGTGGCCGACCGGGCGACGGCTGCGCGCGACGCGATGCGCGCGGGCATGACCGGCGTCGTCGGACGATTGCTCGACCTGATGCCCCGTCGCCGGACGTCCTATCGGCGCATCGCGCCGTCGGCCAACAGGCTCGAGACGCGCCGCCGCGGAGCGCTGGCGTTGCTCGCCTTCATTGGTGTGATCACCGTCCTGGGAGTGGCCCTGTGGGCCTGGAACCCGCTGCGCGCCGAGACGCCGATCCAACAGGTGACCTCTGGCGAGGCGGCGCTGGCCGCCGCGGACGACAAGGCCGATCGCGTCTTCGGGCGCGAGGATCTGCTCAACAACGACCCGCCCGGGGCGATCGACCTGCTGCGCGATGCGCTCGATGACCTGGACCGCGCCGCCACCGGCGACGTCGACCCGGGCGCCATCGAACGGTTGCGCACGCAGCTCCTCGGCGGCCTGGAGGACCTGTACGGCACGATCGAGGTCACCCCGGTGCCTTTCTACGCCGCGCCCGGGGGACAGCTACTGACGAAGTTGGTGAGCGGTCCTGACGACGCGGCCTACGTCATCGCCGGTGACGAGATCGTGCGCGTCGATCCACAGACGCGCGCGTCGGCCACCATCATCACCACCGGTGAGGGGCCCGGGCAGGGTATCGCGGCACCGCGCCTGCTCGCGCGTGGCGGCCCGGACCTGCTCATCGTCGACGCGCGCGGCGCGCTTTGGCGCTGGCGTCCCTCGGACACATTGGGCAACGGGACGCTCGGACCGATACGCGTCGCGGGCGACCAGGTGTGGGACGAATGCGGTGGTCGATGTCGAGAGCTTCGTCGTCAATGCCGATCAGGGCCTCTACCGGCTGTACGTGCCCTACCCGGCCGAGAGCCAGCTCCTGCGCTACGAGCCTACCGCTGACGGCAGCGGCTTCTCAGTGCCGGCCCCCTACTTCGTGGGCGAGGACGAAGACGTGAGCGCATTCCGCCAGCTCTACATCGACGGCGACGTGTATGCCGTGACAGGCGACAACCTGCTGCGCTACTTCAGCGGCGCCATGACCAACTTCACGCTTGATGAGCCGCCCGACAACGAGGACCTCCGTCCGGGCCACGACTACGCCCTCATGGCGGCCACGGGAACGCGAGGAGTCGGGTTGCTGGTCGTCTGGGACCAGCTCCACTCCAGGATCCTTGTCTACGACAAGAGCGAGGGCACGCATGCGGAGCAGTTCATTGCCGCGCCCGGCACGGCGCCGCTGGCCGACATCCGCGGCATGTACCTGATCGATCGCGGCGCAGCGCGCGCTCCGATCCTCGTCTTCGCCCGCCCCGAGGGCATCTACCAGGTCGACCTCGCCGAGGAGCAGGAGCCGCAGGCGACGCCCAGCCCGTCACCCTCGCCGCGGCCGACGCAGACCGTGCTGCCCTCGCCCAGCGGGCCCAGTCCCGAGCCAACCGAGCGGCCCCGGCGAACGCCGCGCCCGACAGCGTCGCCGTAGAATCCGGCCATGTCCGGCCTGCACGAGATGGTGGTCGAGAGCGTTCGCGTCCACATGCTTTCGTCGCAGCACGTGGTCATCCTGCGCGATACGGAGAACGATCGCTACCTGCCGATCTGGATCGGACCGTGGGAGGCGAACGCCATCGCGATGCGCCTTCAGGGCGTGACGCCCGAGCGGCCGATGACCCACGACCTGTTCTCGCAGGCGCTCATGGAGTTGGGCGTGACGCTCAAGCGGATCGTCGTCTCCGACCTCGCCGAGGACACATTTCGAGCGCGGCTGCTGCTCCAGCTGGACGGCCGCGAGCTCAACCTGGACGCGCGGCCAAGTGACGCGATTGCGCTCGCGGTGCGCGCCGGGGTGCCCATCTTTGCCACGGACGCTGTGCTCGACCGGGCAGGGGTGATGCCGGAGGGTTCCGACGATGCCCGGCTGTCCGTGTTCCGCGAGTTCGTCAACTCGCTCGACGTGGACCTGCCCGACGAGCCGGCGGAGGGCCGCCGGCGCGACTGATCAGCTCCCGGTTGAGCTGCCCAGCACCGGCTCGCCACGCTCCAGCGCCGATCGCCTGTTCGCCCACAGCCGCAGGCGGAGCATCCAGAAGTCGCGCACGGCGCGGAAGACGACCTTGGGATTGGCGCCCGAAGCAGAGCCGGCCACGCGCGGGTAGTGCGGCACGCCGGTCTCGGCCAGCTTCCGGCCGCGCTGGGTGAGCTTGATGAGCAGCTCGGCCGACAAAAAGGCGCCGCCCGACTCGAGCCGGATCCCATCCAGCGCCGAGCGGCGGAACAGCTTGCACGCGCAGTCCGGGTCGCGCACCTTGAGGCCGAAGAAGATGCGCAGCGCGAGGCGATAGGCGCGGGCGTAGGCGAGTCGGATGAAAGGGTCGGCGCGCTTGAGCCGGTAGCCCACCACGACATCCGGCCGATCGGCGTCAGCGAGCCGCTGGAGCAGGCGGCCCAGGTCCTCGACGTGGAACTGGCGGTCACCGTCAAGGAAGCAGACCAGCTCGTGCCGCGCGGCGCGCATGCCGCTGCGCAGCGCCGCCCCGTAACCCTGGTTGACCTCGTGATGGACGACGCGCACGCGAGAGTCGGCGGCGGCCAGGCGATCGGCTATCTCCGGCGTCGCGTCACGGCTGCCGTCGTCGACGGCGATGATCTCGAACTCGTCCGCCAGCGACGGCAGCACCTCGAGCGCCTCGGCGCACGAGCGCCTCGATGTTGTCCGCCTCGTTGTGCGCAGGGAAGAAGAACGACAGCGCCGGCACGCGCGTGGCGTTGGTCGTCAAGAGCTCACCATCCGAGAGTCACTCCCCAGTAGACGCCCCAGGCGTTGATCAGGATCGACGCGCCGACCAGCCCCACGGTCAGGGCGTTGACGCCCAGACGAGCGATGGCAAGCGCTACCAGCACCAGCGCGAACGGCGCGAAGTCGGTGCTGAAACGGTATCCGAACTGGACCCAGCCCTGGCTGAAGTGGGCACAGGTTGAGCAGTGCGATGGGGATTATGGCCAGGATCGCGCCGGCAACGATGCGTCGTCGCCAGGCGGCTGCCACGATGGGCACGGCGAGCAGGTAGGCAGGGCTGGTGAGCAGCAGGCTCATGCCGATCGGGCTCGGGCGTGCCACGGGACAATCCCGGCCGAGCAGGCTCGGACCGCACGCGCTTCCCTCGGGCAGGATCTCGGGCGGCCACAGGAACATGATCAGGGCGTTGCGCGGAACATGGCGCGGATCCTCGATCAGCCACTCGCGGTCGATCTCCATGCCCGGCGGCAGGTAACCCAGGTACTCGGTCTGGTAGAGCCACTCGTAGGCCGGGTTGAAGATGTGGCCGCTGGCGGCGAGGTTGTAGAGCAGCAGCAGCGCCACCGGGATGACCGCGCCCAGCCCGGCCGAAACGGCGCGCGTGCGATACGAGCCGCCGCCGCCGACGAAGACGAAGAATGCCGCCCCGAAGATGACCGGCAGGCGCGCCAGGGCAGCGATGCCGAACAGGAGTCCGGCCACGAACTGGGGCAGGTCGAGCGTCGTCCGCAGGCGGCGCGCCCATGCCAGGAACAGACTGTTCTGCTCGAAGACCTCGACCACCTCGGTGAGCTCATCCGGAGCTCGCCGCCGACGCGCAGGGTCGGCCGTGGAACCCGCATTGAGGGCTGAACGAAACCGTTGGCGCCGCTCAGCGTCCAATGCAGCAGTGATCGCCAACAACAGGAAGGTCGTGGCCACCACGTGGGCCAGGAACCAGGTCGTAGACAGCATCGCTGCGTACCAGTGGACGGTACCGAAGGCGAAGAAGAGAGTGGCCAGGACGGCAACCTGCTGGCGATCGGTCAGGCGCGTGACCATGCGCCACGCCAGGCCAACGTTTACGGCCCCCAGGATCGCGCCGAGCAGCTGGTCGTCGAGGCCCAGGCCGAAGATGGCCACGAAGGGCATCAGCAGGATGGCCGGCAGGGGCGGGAAGGGCAGCAGGCCATAGCTCGGCGAGCCGGGCGCGGATGGCAGGGGCATCACGTCCTGGAAGTAGGCATTGACGTGCGGCCCTTCCGTAACCGGGTAGGCGATGGCGAGGCGACCGTGCAAGAACGCATCCGCCTGCCACACGAAATGGTCGTACCAGCCGATGCGCGACGGATTGGAGAAGACGTAGACACCGAGGGCGAGGGTCACGAAGAACAGTCCGATGTGAACCGGGCCGGCGCGCTCTATCAGCCCGCGCAGAGCGCGGGCCGGGGTGCGGGGTTCGGGCTGGCTCGCGTCGGTCAGGCGAGGGCCCGTTGCTATACTGCGCTCCACCTCGTCAACCTCTGGAGGTTCGCTCGGTCATGACGGCGCCCCAGGCGGATGGGGCCGAGCGCCTCGCGCGAGCCACTGACAGCACGCTTCGAGCAGGGACGGCCGCGCCCGCTCTGCTGATTCTCCTGCTCGTCGGGCTGCTCCTTCGCCTAACTATCGCATACGTCCTGCTGCCCGGCTCCGGCTTCGAATCGGACCTCGGGACGTACTCGGCGTGGGCACGATCGACTGTACCGGCTGGGGCCGGGCCAGTTCTACGCCGAGGGATTCTTCGCCGACTACCCGCCCGGCTACCTGTACGTCCTGTGGCTGGGGAGTCACCTGTTCGCCTTCCTGCTGGGGCCCGACAATGCGGGCCCGGACCTGCTCAAGCTGGGTCCGATCGTATTCGACGTCCTCGTCGCCGCGCTGCTCTACGGGCTGGTCAGGCGCTGGACCGCCGAGCGCGCCGACGCGGCGCGCCTGGGACTGGTCGCCGCCGCGCTGTACCTGTTCAACCCGGTCACCTGGTACGACTCGGCCGTGTGGGGTCAGACCGATGCCGTGGGTGCCTTCGTCATCCTGCTCGGCATCGGTGCGCTGGTGCGCGGCAACTCTGAAGGTGCCGCTGTGGCAGCCGTGATTGCCGCGCTGGTCAAACCTCAGTTCGGGATCGTGCTGGCCCCGATCGTGGGCATCGTCCTGCTCCGCCGCCACCTCCTGGCGCCTGGCTCAGGACCCAGCCACCGACCACTGATCGGCGGCCCGATCGGACGCTGGCTGGAACGCGAGCAGGGGCCGTGGCGGGTGATCTCGTCGGCGGTTGCCGGGCTGGCCGTGCTGGTCGCCCTGCTCGCTCCCTTCGGCCTCGACATCTTCGGTTTCGTCCGCCTGGTCATGTCCGCAGCCGGCGGCTATCCGTGGCTGAGCGTGAACGCCTACAACCCGTGGGGTCTGTTCGGCGCCGGCGGCGAGCTGCCGCTGTTTCTGAGCGGTGCGCGCTGGTCGCCCGACACGGTCCCGTTCCTGGGCCCCGTCCCGGCGCTGATCATCGGAACGGCGCTGCTCGTGCTGGGATTCCTGGCCGGCGCGGCGCGCCTGGCGTGGCGCTCGGACAGGCGCTCGATCATCGTCGTGTCCATCTTCGTGGCCCTCGCATTCTTTGTGCTGCCTACACGCGTCCACGAGCGCTACCTGTTCCCCGTGTTCGCGGCTCATTCCGCTGCTGGCCGTGGTCGACCGGCGCTGGCTGTGGGCGCTGGTGGCCCTTTCGATCGGCGCGTTCATCAACTTCCACGGCGTGCTCACAACGCCGCTCTATGCCACGCCCAACCTGGAGACGCTGCCGCTGGGCGACTTCTTCCGCCAGCCGCTGGGCATCCTGACCAGCATCGGCCTGGCCGTGGGCGGCTTCGCATTCACCGCGTGGCAGATGCGGCCGGCGGCGGCCCTCGCGCCCGACCCGCTGGCGACAGTGCCGGCATCGTCCCGCCGGCTTGCTGTTGACGACTACGACCCAGCCGAAGAGGGCTTTGCTGATCCCGATTGGACCCCGCCTGAGCCCATCGCGCCGACGTTCTTCGAACGCGGTCGTGCCTGGCTGGCCGGCATCGCGACGGTCGTGCCGGTGCGGCGGGATCGCTCAGGTCTCCTCGCTGGCGAGTCGAGCGGCCGCCTGACGCGGCGCGACGCGGTCCTGGTGCTCGCCGTCTTCCTGGCCGCGCTCTTCTTGCGCACGTACCGAGTCGAGGCGCCGCACACGATGCACTTCGACGAGGTCTACCACGCGCGCACGGCAGCCGAGTTCCTGCAGCACTGGCGCTACGGCGAGCCACACGCCATCTACGAGTTCACCCACCCGCACCTGGCCAAATACCTGATGGCGGCCGGTCTGGTCGCGTTGGGCAACAACCGCGTCACAGAGGAAGCCGACCTCGCCGTAACCGTCCGCGACGTGGTGGTCGAGCAGCGCTGGCTGGACGGCGGCTCGGACAGGCAACGCCTTGGCGACCGCTTGATCGTGGCGACAGGCCTGGAGCTGCGCGCCTACGACCTGGCCACGGGAGTGCTGGAAGGCGCGCTCGCCGGCTCATTCGAGCTGGTCGCCCTGGATTCGGATGGGCACAACATCTTCGCCGCCAGCCGCGACGGAACGATCTGGCAGATACCGACCGCGCCGTTCGACGCCGTCCGGTCCGGCGCCGCTGAAGAGGGCGCGCAACCGGCTGCGACCCTGTTCGCGACGCTGACCGGACTCAACGGTCAGCTGACTGAGCTCGCCGTCCAGCACGGCCGCGTATACGGCCTGTCGGAGGGCGGCACGATCGTTGCCCTGGACGCCCTGCTCGGTTCCGAGTCAGCGCGCACCGAGCTACCCGGGGCGCATGGCCTGCTGGGTACGCCCAGCCGAGCACAGGTCGTCGTGGACCCGGCGCAGTTCGACGATCCGGCCGGCGCGGGCGACGTCGCCCGAACCCTGGCCGGCCTCACCGCGCGCGACGCCACGGAACTCGAGACGGCGATCACAGCCGCCGCTGACAGGGGCATCCCGCTCCCTGTGGCCGGCTACCTGGGCACGACCGAGCGCGTCCAGGAGGAGATAGATGCGGGCAATCTGACCGGAGTCAGCCTCATTGACGCTCCGGGCGTGGCCGTCGGCACGGAAACCGGCATTCATCTGCTCGATGCTGCCACCCTGGCGCCGCTGGTCGAGCTCGCGACGGACGCGCCGGTCGGCGGCATGACTTTCGCTGCGGAGGGGACCGGCCAGCCCACGATCTACGCCGCAACAGGTGATCGGCTGACCACCGTGCGCATGCCGACCGACCAGAGCGCCTCGATCGGTGACCGAATCTGGATGCCGGGCATCATCGAGGACGTCGTGTGGGTGGAGTCGACGACCATGATCCACGCCCTGGGGGTGGGCCCGGACGGGACCGGCCAGACCATGTACGTGGTTGAGCCGCGTTCGAACGCCGTGTTCGCCGATGCGCGGCTGCCCATCGACCCCGCGGCGATCGTGCTCGACATAGCGCCTGACATGCCCAACGACGACCGGCTGGACCTGCTCGCGCTGGACGCGGAGGGCCGGGTGGCCACCGTGGACGTCGGCAGCAACGCGACCGCATATCGCTTCCCGGGCGTCCTGCTCGGAGCGCTCATGGCGGTGTGCATCTATCTCCTGGCGCGCTTCCTGTTCGCCCGGCGCAGCGTCGCCCTGATCGCGGCGCTGCTCGTCCTCGCAGACGGAATGTTCTTCGCCAACGCGCGCATCGCCATGAACGACGCGTACGTCGCGTTCTTCATCGTCGCGGCCATGACGCTCTTCGTGCCGCTCTGGCTGGGCCGCTGGCGGAACCGCGCAGCGATAGCCAGCGGCCTGATCGGCGTCGGCCTCCTGCTTGGGCTGGCGCTCGCCTCGAAATGGGTGGGCATGTACGCCATCGGCGCCGTGGGACTGCTGATCCTGCTGCGCTCGGCGTTCGGCCGGCTGGTGGCGTTGTCGGCGATGGTGCTCATGACTGGACTCCTTGGCTACATCGCCATCACGCCCAGCGCCGGGGTCGAATCGCCGCACCTGAACTACATCTTTCTGGCGCTGATGATCGCGCTGACCGCGCTCCTCGCGGTGGGCATCACTCGGCGGCCTGTGCGCTTTACGCCGGACGAGCTGCGCCTGGTCACCCTGGCGCCCCTGCTCGGCGGAGCAGGCGCGCTGCTGTACGGGGCGTATCGGCTGGTCAGCGATCCGTCCAGCGCAGCTCTCGACGGGACCTTCGCGCCGACTCGGCTGGTTGCCTACGGGATAGTTGCCATCGCCACTGCTGTTGCGCTCGGCGGGGTGGCCTGGTTTGCCGGCCGGCGAGGCATCGGCCCGCTGGCGCGGCAGCCGCGTGTCGAGCTCTACCGCGAGCCCGCGGCGCCGCCACCGGCGCGTGGCTGGCTCCGCCCCGGCTCGGGCGTACTGGGCCTGCCCTGGCTGCTCGCTCTCGGTGCGATCACGGTCATTCCGATCGCCGTGTACGCGCTCAGCTACCTGCCCTGGATCGAGCTCGGCAACCGCTGGACGGAGACCTTCCCGGCGGGCAACACCGGCCAGACGTTCCTGGACCTGCAGAAGTCGATGTACGACTACCACAACAACCTGCGCGCAACGCACGCCGCGTCGTCGCCGTGGTGGGCGTGGCCGCTCAACCTCAAGCCGGTCTGGTTCGAGCAGACCAGCTACGCCGGCTCGACCACGGCCGTGATCTACGACACGGGCAACCTGGTCGCCTTCTGGCTGGCCATCCCTGCCGTCGCGTTCGTGGGCTGGCAGGCGTGGCATAGGCGCAGCCTGGCGCTGACCTTCCTGGCCATCGCGATCGCCAGCCTGTGGCTGCCCTGGGCGCGCATCGACCGGGCCACCTTCCAGTACCACATCTTCACCACGCTTCCGTTCTCGTTCCTCGCGCTGGCTTACTTCCTGGCCGAGCTGTGGCACGGGCCGTCGCCGCGTACGTGGTTGCTCGCCCGCGCCGGAGCGGCACTGGCCGTGATCGGCGCGCCGTTGCTGTGGTTGCTGCGCCTGCCCCTGTGCGGCATCGCCAACACGGAGCAGGTCAACTCGGGCACAGAGGTCTGCGGACCGCTTGCACGCGACCTGGCTCTGACCGACCTGCAGGGACTGGGCCTGATGCTGGCCCTGGGCGGTCTCGCCGGCGCCGCCGTGCTGGTCTACGCGTCGATGCGCGGGACGCCGGTGGTAGAGGGCACGCCGGCGCGCTCGTTGCTGCTGCCGATCAGCTTCTCCGTGGCCCTGCTGGGCGTGGTCATCGTCGTCATTGGTGCTGGGCTGCCGGGCAACACGCTGTTCACCACGCGCGTGCAGGCCGAACAGCCGGCGCTGCTCGCGCTGATCCTGCTGGCCGTGCCCGCCTACTTCGTGCTGCGCGCCTCGGACGCGCGCCGCTTCGTGGTGGGCGTGCTCACCGCGGCCGTGGTCTGGTTCGTGGCGTTCTACCCGAACTTCGCCAGCCTGCCCGTGCCCACGGCGCTGTCGCAGATCCATCTCGGGCTGCTGCCGACCTGGAACTGGGGCTTCCAGTTCGGCGTGAACATGGACGAGCCCAACCGCGCGCCGATCGAAATTGGTGGTGTGCTGTTGCTCGTGGTGGCCGTGGCCGGCCTATGCGCAGCGGCCGCCTACGCGGCGCGCAACTGGACCTCGCTGCGCGCGGAGGACGACCTGGCCGAGGTCAGCGGGCTGCCCGAAACGAGCTGAGTGGCACGGGCTCGCGGGGCGGGCCGAACAGTCCGGGATTGACGTGCGCCGGCAATCCGCCCTGCGAGGCAGCGACGCGGCGGGCAACGAACATGTAGTAGTCCTCCACCTTGGCGGTGATGTTCTCCCACGAGTACTGGACCACTCGCTCGCGGCTCGATGCGCTCATCCGGGCGCGCATTTCGGGGTCGGCCAGCAGCTTGCCGATGGCGTCGGCGAGCGCCTTGACATCGCGCGGCGGGACCAGCAGAGCCTGCTCGCCGCGCCGGACGACGCCCTTGTAGCCGTGGATGTCACTGCACACGATCGGCGCACCGGCGGCCATCGCCTCGAGCAGCACGATGCCGAACGACTCGCGGCCGGTGGCCGGCGAAACGAACACGTCCGCAGTCGCGAAGTAGCGCGCCTTGTCCTCGTCGCTGACACGCCCGAGTAGCTCGACGCCTGTCAACCGTCTAGTGGCGATGTAGCGCCGGATCTCGCGCTCCTGGGGCCCTGTCCCGGCGAGCAGCAGGCGGCAGTTGAAGCCGCGCTTGCGCAAGAGCCGGTACGCCTTGAGCAGGTAGATGGCGCCCTTGCGGCTCTCGAAGCGGCCCACGAAGAGGATGTTCGGCGTCCCGTCCCGGTAGCGCGCCACGGGCTGGACGTGCTTCAGGCGCAGCAGGTCAACGCCGTTCGGGATGACCTTGTAGTCGCCCGGGAAGTAGCGATCGATGAAGTGGCGCGCTGCGGCACTGACCGCGATGCGGCCGTGCAGCCGGCGCGCGAAGCGATGCAGCATGCGCTTCCCGAACTCGTACGCCGGGCTCCAGCCGGCATAGGCGTGGAAGGTGGCGATGTTGATGCTGCGCGACTCACGCAACAGCATGAGCGACAGGAAGGGCACGAACGGCTCGTGGAAATGGAGCACGTCGAAGCGTTCGCGCTCGAGCATCTCGCGCACCTGGCGCGCGTAGCGCGGCGAGAAGGTGAGCGTCCCGACGGAGCCGTTGGCCGGCACGGAAAAGCCATAGCCCAGGCGGATCACGTCGCCCTCGCTCTGCTTCTGCGGGCCGTGGATGCTGCTGATGATGCGCACGTCGTGGCCGCGCGCGATGAAGTTCTCGTACAGGTAGCGGACGTGCGCGTTGACGCCGCCCGGCAGCGGATAGATGTACGGCGTAACCAGGCCGATCTTCATCGGGCGCTCATCCTCACGGCTCGTAGCGCGCCGGCCGGCGCCGTCCGCCGGGATAGCCCAGGTCGCGGCCCGTCCCATCGCGCATGACCTTGCCGCGCACCGTGTCGCGCACGGCGAGCGCGTTCTTGCCCATCTGGCGGCGGAAGGTGGAGAACTGCGTCTTCCACGGGTAATGCGTGCCCTGCCAGCCGGTCTGGCGCTCGAGGATCGCGCGGCGCAGATCATCCGGCGTCCGGCCTGGGAATGTGGTCAGGGCGCGACCTATGTCCTCGGCCCGGTGAGCGTCGCTGCTGCCCAGCGCGGCCACGCCCGATTGATCCACGAAGCCGGGCACCCTGGCGCCCCAGCGCATGCCCGCCGTGGTCGGGTTGAAAGCCTCGATGCCGTCCGGGTGGAAGATGGGATCCGACTCGTCGAGCAGGCGCCGGATGGACCGTCCGCTCGCGCACAGCGGGTAGGGCACCAGCGGGTGGGCGATGATCGCCAGCCCGCCCTGCTCATGAACCCGGGCGATGCTCGATTTGAGCGACCCCCACGGTCGGATGCGCTGCTCGATGAACAGGCCGAGCAGGTGGCCGCCGCGCGTCGTGATCTCCTCGCCGACCACGACCTGCGGACCGCTGCCGCGTGTCTCGGCCATCACCCGGGCGGCCAGCGCCGCGTCGATGCGCTCGTGGTCGGTGATGGCGATGACGTCCAGACCAGCCTGCTCCGCGTGCTCCAGGATGTCCGTCACGCCCGACACGCCGTCGGACGCGAGGCTATGGATGTGCAGGTCCGCCCTGCCCCGCTGCTCTTCGCTCATGGCTGCTTCCAGATCGGGAAGAAGACCGTCCACCACTGCTCCGGTGCGTCAGCAACGGCGCGTTCGAAGGCGCGCGCCTGGGCAGCCAGGAATGTATTCACCCGGTCGCGCCGGCTGCCCCCGTCAGGCACGTCAATCCGCTCCAGGCGCGCCCGGTAGTCGCCGTAGCCCACGCGGCGCGTGGCGACGACCCATGCCGGCGCGCCGCTCTCGATGGCCAACACGGCCGGTCCGGCGGGCAGCCGCGCGGCCGAGCCGAAGAGCTCGACCGAGATCCCGCTGCCGCCCACGGGCCGGTCGGCGACCAGCCCGACGGCGCGCCCCGCGGCAAGCTCGCTGCGCAGCGTCGTGGCCGCGCCCGCCAGGGGGATCACGCTGAAACCGGTCCGCGAGCGTGACTCCTGGAAGTAGCGCTGGAGATGCGGATCGTCGATCGTCTCCATGGGTGCCGTGATGTGCCGGCCGCGACTGGTCGCCCAGAGTGCCGGGATCTCCAGTGCACCGAAGTGCAGGCCGATGATGATCAGCGGGCGGCCGTCATCGGCGAGCGCCGCCTCGGCCAGCTGCGGGTCTTCGGCGACCACGCGCGCGAGTCGCTTCCTGGTCGCGTAGGCGGGCAGCGTGGCACTCTCCAGGTATCCGCGCACGTAATGGCCGAACGCGTCGCGCACGAGCGCGTTGAGCGCCCTCTCGTCGTGTGCCGCGAGCGCGACGCGTTCGCCACCCATGCCGTTGTCGGCCAGGTAGCGGCACACGCGGCCCAGGTTGTCGCGCACCAGGCGCGCACGTGCCGGCTGGACGCGATAGAGGATGCCGCCGAACAGGTGGCCGGCGCGCTGGACGAGGCCAATCGGCAGCCAGCGCAGCACGGCCGCGGTGACGGTCAGTACTCGTGCGGCCAGCCAGCCGCGCCGCGAGCCGCGCGCCGGTCGTGGCGTTACGGACATGCTCCGCGCTGCGTCCCTGGTGCCTTCGGTCGCCGTTGCTGCAGTCATGCAGCCGCGCCCATTGCTGAGGCCTGGGCCGCAAGGCTTTCCTTCTCGGCCCGTGTCTGGGGCCAGATCGGCTTGAAGCTGTACCACTGCTCGGGAGCCGTGGCGATCATGTCCTCGATCGCGTCGGCCACAAGCTGCGTGACGCGGCGCAGCTCGCCGTCACTCGAGTCGGCAACCTCGATCGGGTCGTAGTGACGCGCCTCGTACGTGCCGTCGTCCATGCGGCGGCACACGACGGGCACGATCGACGCGCCGGTCCTGGCGGCAAGGATGGCCGGACCGGCGGGAAGCGTGGTCCACTCGCCGAAGAGCCGGACGGGCACGTCGCCGGCGCGATAGCCCCAGTCGACGACGAGGCCCACGATGGCCGGCTCGCGCAGGGCCTTGAACACGCGGCGCATGTTGCGCCACGGGATGACCTGGATGCCCCACCGCCGACGCTGTGCGTTCATCTCCTCGAGCAGCTCCGGGTAGCCCGAATCGTCGGCCAGTCCGTAGGTCGGCAGGCCGCGCAGCGCGAACGCGCCGGCGAGCACGTCGATGCTGCCGATGTGGGCCGACACGGCGATCAGGCCGCGGCCCTCGGCGCGCAACTTCTCGAACAGGGCAACGAATGAATCGCCGCCGTGGTCGGAGCCACCCGGCCGGACGAGACGCAGCGGCTCGTCCGCGGCCATCTTGGGCAGGCGCATCAGCTCGATCACGAAGCGCGCATACGAGCCATAGATGCGCCGGGCGAGGTGGCGCACGCGCTGGTCACCAGGCGGCAGGCCAAGCGCATGCGAGGCGTTGGACAGGATGATCCGGCGCTTGTGCGGCCAGGCGAGATAGCCGCTCAGGAAGACGGCCCGGCCAATGGGCAGGCTGACGCGCACCGGGACGCGCGCTATCGCGGCGGCCGCGGCCCGGTAGCCGTGCACGGCCGAGCGCTCTCGCGCGCGGCGCACAGCGCGGCTGACCCGGTTGCGTGCCTGATCTGGTCGATGCGGCGCATACGCGACGCCGCTGTTCGATTTACCCAGCCCGCGCACCTCCCTCACGGCCGGCCGGTCGCCACATATGCGCCGGCTAGCCGGCCCGGGCGACCTCGGCCCTGGCGCCGCCGGAGCCCTTGACCTCGGCGCTCATGTCGGTCGACGACTCGTGGCCCTTGGCCAGCGCGCGGCGCTTGGCGGCCGGCGCCTTTTCGGTGCCAACGAGCGTCTCGTTGTCCTCGCCGCGAATGAACGCCTCAACACGGTTGAAGGCGATGTCGTCGTGGATCTGGCGCGGCGGGCTCTTCATGAAGTAGCTCGACGGTGCGACGAGCGTGCCCGCCAGGCCGCGGTCCAGGCCAAGCTTCAGGCAACGGATCGCGTCCGTGATCACGCCCGCCGAGTTGGGCGAGTCCCACACCTCCAGCTTGAGCTCCGCGTTGAGCGGAACGTCGCCGAAGGTCGTGCCCTCCATGCGGATGTAGCACCACTTGCGATCCTTCAGCCACGGCACGTGGTCGGACGGGCCAACGTGGACGTCGTCATCGGACACGTCGTAGTCGAGCATGCTCGTGACGGCGTTGGTCTTGCTGATCTTCTTGGACTCCAGGCGCTCGCGCTCGAGCATGTTCAGGAAGTCCGTGTTGCCACCGAAGTTGAGCTGGTACGTGCGGTCCATGCGCACGCCGCGATCCATGAACAGGCGCGTCAGCACGCGGTGCGTGATGGTGGCACCCACCTGGCTCTTGATGTCGTCACCGATGATCGGCAGGCCTTCCTCGGCGAAGCGGCGCTGCCAGTAAGGCTCGCGGCCGATGAACACCGGGATGGCGTTGATGAAGCCCACGCCGGCCTTGAGCGCCTGCTCGACGTACCACTTTGTCGCCTCCTCACTGCCCACGGGCAGGTAGGAGACCATCACGTCCACCTCACGCTCCTTGAGGATCTTGACGATGTCAGCGGTGGGGCCGGGCGCCTTCTCGATGATCTGGGAGAGGTACTTGCCCAGGCCGTCGTGGGTCATGCCGCGCTCGACCGGCACGCCCAGGTTGGCCACCTGCTGGAACACGTAGGTGTTGTTGGGCTTGGTGTAGATCGCCTCGGACAGGTCCTTGCCGACCTTGTTCTTGTCGATGTCGAAGGCGGCCACGAACTCGATGTCGCGCACGTGGTAGCCGCCCAGGTTGACGTGCATCAAACCGGGCACGAACTCGTCGTCCTTGGCGTTCTCGTAGTAGTAGCGGCCCTGGACGAGGCTGCTCGCGCAGTTGCCCACGCCCACGATCGCGACGCGGATCTTGCCGTCGCTGCGCTTGGGCGCGCGGCCATTGCCGCTGCCGGTGGCGCTCGACTTGCCGTTGTTCTTGGCCATGACTAGCTCGGGACCTCCTGTGACTTTGATTGCCTGTAGACAAAGAGAATTCGTTGGATGGTGGTGATGGTGGCGAGCACCGTGATCAGGGCGAGCGAGCTGACGAGGATCCACCACCAGCTGGTCTCACCGAAGTTGGCGCGATAGAGCGGATGCAGGCCGGCCACGATCAGGCCGATCGAGAGGATCACCAGCCGAACTTCACGTGGGGCCAGGCCGATATTGGCCATGCCCGTGCCCGAGCTGAAGCCCAGGCTCTCCGACTTGGCCCGCGTGTAGCTGACCATGAATGATGCGGCCATCGCGGCGATTGCCCAGATCGCGCCGGTGTCCGTGGCGTAGACGGGATCCGCAATGCTCAATCGTGCGTCGGAAATGAGCGTAGGCGCCATAAGGCCCACGGCGATGCCGATGAATACGACGGCCTCTCCGGCGCGGTCGAACGTGCTGTCCATGAAGGCGCCCAAGCGGCTGACCTGGTTGGTCGCCCTTGCCAGCACGCCGTCGAACAGGTCGAAGAGGGCACCGAACGCGACCAGGAAGCCGGCCAGCAGCCACGCTTCCTGCGCGGCGAACCAGGCGGCAACGACGGCCAGGCCGAAGCCGACCAACGTCAGCGCATTCGGCGTCAGCCCAATTCGGCCCAGCGAGAGGGCGATGGGCTCCACGCCGGCGCGCACCCGGGCGCGGACCGTGGGCTTGATGACGGAGCTCTCGCCGGTCGACATCAGCTGGCCAGGCCGAGCATGTCGCGCTCGCGAGCGCGGAAGTAGTCGAGCGCCTCGCGCGAGAGCGTGCACACGACCTCGCGGCCGGCGCGCCGGGTCTCCACCACGCCGGCCACCTTCAGGCGCCGCAGGTGCCACGAGACGAGCGGCTGCGACAGGTCGACGTGCTCGATCAGCTCTGTCACGGTCGCCGGGCCGTCAGCCAGGCGGGCCAGCATGCGCAGGCGCGTGGGGTCGGCCATTGCCTTGTGGTACGCGGCCACGGCGCGCAGCTCCTCGGGAGGCGCGGCGATGGCGGCGATGGTCGATCGGATGTGGGCGGGAGAAGGCACGCTCGTCCTTTGCTGAGGGCGATTTGATGCTCGGCGCGCTGTCTGAGCGGCGCCGATACATAAACGCCCGTTGATATTAGACCGGCGAAGAAGAGTGCGTCAAGGGGGTCGGGCGTGACTACCATCGCTCGCATGAGCGAGCGACGGGTGCGTTTTCCATTGCGCACGAGGTTGGCCAGGTTCGTGGGCTCGAGCTTCCTCCTTTCCGTACGCCACAGCCTGGCGCCCGACTGGTTGTGAGCGCACGGAGCGCATGGCCGCTCCTGGTGGCACTTTCGCTTGGGGCGTTCGTCGTTGGCGTGGAGCTGATGGTGACCGCCGTGGCGCTGCCTCGGATCGTGGTCGAGCTGGCCGACTGGACGCGCCTGCGCGAGGCATCGTGGATCGTCAACGGCTATCTCGTCGCGTACGTCGCGGTGATGCCCCTCGCCGGACGTGCTGCGGATCGTTTCGGGCTGCTGCCTCTCTTCGCCGTGAGCCTGAGCGTCTTCGCCATCGGGTCGCTGCTGGCCGGTGCCGCGGCGAGCCTCGAGCTGCTGATCGCCGCCCGCATCGTGCAGGGTCTGGGCGCGGGCGCGGTCGTGCCGATCGCGACGGCTGGGGCAAGCCAGCTGTTCTCCGGCTCCACTCGCGCCCGCGCCCTGGGCGTAGTGGGCGCGGCAACGTTCCTGGGCATGGCCGCCGGTCCTTTCCTGGGCGCCGCGATCATCCAGGCGCTCGATTGGCGCTGGGTCTTCTACCTGCCCGTGCCGCTGGCCATGCTCGCGGCCGTGTACGCCTGGGCTGCCGCTCCGGGACGTCGCGCGCAGCCGGCGCAACGCACGCCGCTGGATGTCCTTGGTGCGGGACTGTTCACGGCGGCCGTGGCGTGCGCGCTGGTGGCGCTCACGGCGGCCGGCGAGGCGGACCCGAGCGTGTCACTTGCCCTGGGCGGCTCGGCGGTCGTCCTGTTCGCTTTCGCCGTTGTGCGCTTCCGCCGCGCCACGTATCCCTTCCTGGAGATACGCGCGCTCACGAACCGGACATTCAGCGGCGCCGTGCTGCTCAGCCTGTTGACCGGCTACGCGCTGGCCACCGCGCTGATCGGCGGTGCCGTGTTCATCGACCGCGTGCGCTACGCGGGCGCCGCAGAGCAGCAGCTCGCGCTAGGTGGCCTGGCTGCGGCCGTTGCCGCCGGCGCCCTGGGTGCCGGATTCGTGCTCGCCCGCATCGGCGTGCGTCTTCCCAGCGTGATCGGACTCGTCATGTCCGTCGTTGGCCTGCTCGTGGCCAGCACCGCCGGCCCCGCGAGCCCGATCGGGGTCCTGGTCACCGGTTTGGCCCTGTTCGGCTTCGGCTTCGGCCTGACCGTGACCGCGCGCTCGAGCGCTGCCGCCGAAGCCCTCGGGCCACGCTCATTCGGCGTGGCCGCGGCAGGCGTGACCGTGGCGCGCATGATCGGCATGGGCGTCGGCCTCGCGGCCCTGACCGCGCTTGGCTCGAACCGCATCCAGGCGCTGAGCGTGGTGCTCACCGATGCCGTTGCGCGCGACCAGGTGCTGCCCGTAGCTCTGCGCGGGAAGCCGCTCGAAGACTATCTCGTGGTCGACGCCCTGGAGGCATGGGCGGCCGCCCAGGCGGCCGGCATCCTGAGTACGCTGTTCGTCGTCGCCGCCACCGTGGCGGCGATTGCGATCGTGCCCACGCTCGCAATGCGCGACCGGCCCGGGGAGTTGGGTCCTGCCCATGAAGGGGACAGAGATGGCGTCACGGAAGGGCCGGCAAGCTACGCGATCTGAGCCGGCCGATGTCGGCGGCGAGGGCTCGGAGGATGCCCAGGCGCTCTGGGCGCTGGCCTGGAGCGAGAAGGACGGCGTCCGCCGGCTGACCGGTCTTGCTGAGATCGAACGCGCGCGTGACGACGGCGAGCGGCTGTGGATCGACCTTGTTGCGCCCGACCGCCTGCTGCTCGACGAGCTGTCACGCGTGCTCGACCTGCACGAGCTGGTGTCCGAGGACATCCTGGAGCGCAACCAGCGCGCCAAGGTGGAGCTGACCGGTGATGCCCTGCACATGGTCATGTTCGCTCTGAGCTACGACGGCGAGATCGTCAGCGATGAGCTGGACATGGTCCTGGGCGATCGGTTCCTGCTCACGTCGCACGAGCGTGGGCTGAACCTGCGCACGGGCAGCCTGGCCCGGCGAGAGCCGCAACGGCACCTGGCGGGCGGGCCGGATTTCCTGCTGTGGGCCATCGCCGACTGGGTCATCGACGGGTACTTCCCAGTATTCGACCGCCTGGGCGACGAGATCGACGAGCTCCAGGCGGACGTGATGAGCAGGCCCAGCAGGTGGATCGTGGAGCGCCTGTTCCAGCTGCGCCGGGACCTGCTCCTGATCCGGCATACGGTCAGCCCGCAGCGCGAGGTGTTCAACCAGCTGACCAATCGCGATTTGACGCTTATCAACTCGAGCCGCGTCGTCTACTTCCGCGACATCTACGACCATCTCATCAGGCTGACCGATGAGCTGGACAGCTTCCGCGAGCTGGTCAGCACCACGATCGACATCTATCTCGCCCAGATCAACAACCGGCTTTCAGAGACCATGAAGCGGCTCACCGCGGTGACGATCGTGGTTGCCGGCGCTGGAGCGGTAGCGGGCATCTTCGGCATGAGCGAAGCCGGTCTCGCGCTCAGCTTTGCGGACATGCGCTTCTGGCTCGTAACCGCCGGGATCGTGATCGCCAGCGCCCTGGGCCTGGTCTATTTCAGGCGGATCGGCTGGATCTAGGCGGGGATCAGCCGGGCAGGCAGACGCGCGGCTCCGGACTGGGCAGGGCCGTACCCGCGTCGGCGCGCACCACGCTCAGCGCACGCGCCGCGACCTGGAGCTTGGGCACCGTGCCGGACGGCCCTTCGCTCGTCTGCAGCACGAGCTGGTGAACGCCCGGCAGTGTCTGGGCCAGCGTCAGGTCCGTTGCGTGGCGCTTGACCTGATCAATCTCGTACAGGTGGAGCATCTCGTCTGCGGTGTAGACCTCGACCAGCGCGCCGATCATCGCGGCGCCGTCGTTGTCGCGCGACGCCTGTAGCAGCGGCAGGAACATTCCGCGCTGGGCGTGGGCGTATATGTACGTGCTACCCGGCACGCCGGGCGCGACGAAGTCGGTCAGGTACAGCGCGACGTCGCACAGCGGGTAGAAGCCATCGTTGCCCGCCACCTGCAGGTCGCCCGAGACCACGGGCAGGTCGATCTCCAGCGCTGCGATTCGAATTCGCGTCGCGCTCGCCGCAGGCATCGATGAGGGCGACGAGGGCGCGGAGGGCGCTGGCGAGGCTGCGGAGGGCCCCGGCGAGCCAGCAACGATGCGTGGGTCACCCGCTGCGGACGCCTCTGCCGTGCGCCCGTCGCCCAGCGTCGACGGCGCGAATGACAGCAGCCCGGCCGTCAGGAACATGACGCCGACCGCCAACATCAGCGTCGGAAGCAGTCGCTCAAGCAGCGGCGCGGCACCATCGTTCATCAGGCGCTGATGCTAGTTGGCGCCCCGAATTCGGGGCCGTAGTACATTCCGGCACGCATGCGCCTACCCGACATCCTGGGTGTCGTCGGTGCGCTCGTTGTCGGTGGAGTCCTGGCACTCGTCCTGCTGATCGGTGCCCTCGGCCAACAGCCCGCGCTTCCGACGCCGGCGCCCCGGACGCCTCCGCCCATTCCTACGCCAACGCGCGACGCGTCGGCCACGGCGACCCCGACTCCCAGCACGGGGGCTCCGGCGACCCCGGTCGAGGGTTTGGGCATAGGCCAGCGTGCGCCCGATTTCGAGGTCACCCTGACCGACGGCAGCGTGCTCAGCACGGCCGATTTCAACGGGCCGCTGTGGATCAACTTCATGGCCACCTGGTGTCCGCAGTGCGTTGAGGAGCTGCCCATGATGCAGCGCTTCTCTCCACGCCTGGACGGGTTGATGACCACGCTCCTGGTTGACGTCGGCGAGGACCGAGAGACGGTGCGCGCATTCGTCCGGTCGCTCGACGTGGATCTGCCCGTGGGCGTGGACGAGGACGGCACCGTCCAGCGCCAGTGGGGAGCGTACGCCCTGCCCGTTCACTACTGGCTCGACGCAGAGGGCATCGTTCGCTCGATCGTCTTCGGCGGTGCGCCCGAGGAGATCTTCATCCAGGCAATCACCGAGGTCGTGCCAGAGTTCTCGGCCGAGGAGTGAGCGCTGTCGGCCCGCCCCCAGAGGCGCGCCTCGGCCCGATAACCGTCCGCGCTGCGCTGGAGCGCGCGCTGGTCCACCTGGAGCGTCGCCCGCTGCTCGTGATCAGCGATTTCGACGGCACACTGAGCCGCATCGTCGACGATCCGTGGGGCGCCGCGATCCTGCCCCTTGGGCGGCGCGCCCTGCGCACGTTGGCCGGAATGCCGGATGTGCACGTCGTCGTCCTATCGGGCCGTACCGCCGCTGACGTTGGCGCGCGTGTGCGCGTGGGCGGCGTGACCTACATGGGCAACCACGGCATGGAGCGCGCCTTCCTGCGCCGCCGTGGCCGGGCGAACCTGTTGAACGCCACTTCAGCGGATGACGCCGCGCACGAGGCCGTCCACGCTGCCGAACGGCTGGCCGATGAGGTGCCCCGCCTTGTGCCCGAGCCTTGGCTGATCGTCGAGCGCAAGCCACCCGCCGTGGCCTTCCATTACCGCACCGCACCCGAGCTGGCCGACGCCGGCGCGCGCGTCAGCGCTGCCGTGGACGCGCTCGATCCGGACGGCATCCTCGAGCGCTTCCCTGGCCGGCGCGTGCTGGAGCTGCGTCCTTTCGGAGCCGTGGCCAAGGGCGAGGCACTCAGCGCGCTGGTCGAGGAGCTGCGAGCCGCAGAGCGTGTTCATGCTGGGTGACGACGTGAGCGACGCGATGGCCTTCCGCGCACTGCGCGAGTTGCGCGCGAAAGGCGTCACGGACGGCATCGCGGTGGCTGTCCAGGCGCGCGCGGAGGTGCCACTCGAGGTGCTCGCCGCAGCCGACCTCGTGCTCGCGTCGCCAGTTGAAGCGACACGTTTCCTTTCCGCGATCTCGCGCAGGATCGCAGCGCGATGATCAGCCTGCGGCCAGTCGAAGAGGGCGACCTGGAACTGTTCTACGAAAACCAGGCCGATCCGGAGTGGTCCGCCATGGCCGCCGTCGAGTCGCGCGACCGAGACACGTTCCTCGCCCACCAGCGCCGGGTGCAGAGCGATCCCAACAACATCAATCGCACGGTCGAGATTGACGGCCAGGTGTGCGGCAGCGTCGTCAGCTGGCTGGACGAGGGCCGCCGTCTCGTTGGCTACGGCTACGGCCGCCACTTCTGGGGTCGGGGCATCGCGTCAGAGGCGCTCCGCGTCTTTGTCGATGAGGTGATGCGCGAGCGCCCGCTGTACGCGTACGTGGCGGCCTCCAACGTCGGCTCGCAGCGTGTCCTGGAGAAGTCCGGCTTCGAGCAGATCGACCGCCACACCTCGCCGAAGGACGGGATCGAGGAGTTCGTCTACCGCCTCGACTGAGCGGAGCGGAGCAGAGCGGGACTAGTCGCGCAGCTCCGGGTCGTGGCGGCGGACGGTGTCGCGCAGCGCGCGCGAGGGCGGACGGTCACCGCGCCTCACCGCGGCCAGGTCGCGCAGCTGGCGCGTCAGCCACCAGGCCAGATCCTCGCTGCGCACGGACGCACGCAGGCGGCGCAGTCGCGCGGCACGCTCAGCTGGGTCCATGTCCAGGCCGAGCTCCATCATCTGTGACGTGCCGGCCACGTCGGCCGCGCTGACCATCAGCGAATTGGCGGCCAGCTGCTCGGCCGCGCCGGCCGTCTCGGACAGCACGAGCACGCCCCGGCCGACGATCGCGGCTTCCTTGGCGACCAGGTTCATGCCGTCAACGACGGGGTTGACGAGCACGACGTCGGCCAGTGAGAGCGCCGCGATGGCGAGTGCGTAGTCGGAGCCGTCGAGCAGCCAGATCGGGGCCAGGTCAGGATCCGCCATGCCGTTGACCCGGGCCACGACCTCCCGCACCGCCGCCGCGTAACGGCGGTACTCGGGCACGTTCTCGCGGCTGATGGATTGGATGGCGATGAAGCGCACCGTGCGCCGCAGCTCCGGCCGGCGGCGGAGCAGGTCCTCGAAGGCGGTGAAGCCGCGCAGCGCGTTCTTGGACGGCTCCAGCCGGTCGACGCGGACAACGACGCGCGGTCGATCGACGCGCTCCAGGCGCTCTTCGAGAGCCTGGCGCTGGCGGGCCACGGCGGGCGACTTGGCGAAGCGCCCCAGCGCATCGGGATCGATCGAGATGGGATAGGCGCGCACCCAGATCGTCCGGCCGCGCCAGCGCACGTGGCGTCCGGAAGGATCGACGCGCGCGTCGCGCACGAAGGCCTCTACCGTGGCGAGGAAGTTGCCCGCGTAGCGATCCGTCTGCAGGCCCACGATGTCATTGGCCAGCAGCCCCTCGCAGATCGCGCGGCGCAGGCCCTGGGGCAGGATCATCCACCAGTCAACCGCCGGCCAAGGGATGTGGTTGAAGTGCAACAGCAGGGCGCCGGGCTTTCGGGCGCGCACGGTCGCGGCGGCCAGGTAGAGGTGGTAGTCCTGGATGAGCACCACCGGGCGTTCCACGCCGCGCGATGCCTGCAGCACGGCCTCCGCGAAGGCGTTGTTTACGGCGCGATAGCCGTTCTGCCACGCGTCGATCAGGTCCTGGTCGATCGACGGCTCATAGGGCAGCGTGTACAGCTGGTGCTGCACGAACCACAGGAACGGGTTGGCGATGACGCTGTAGTGATCGCGCCATGCATCGGCGCTGATCTCGCGCAGGTCCAGGCGCAGGTCCTGTCCGGGCAGCTGCTCCTCGATCAGGGCCTCCAGCGCGCGGCGCTCGGCGCCCTGCCTGCCGGCCAGGATTGCGCCAGCCTCGCGATCGGACGCGTCCATTGCGGCGCTGATCCACGTGATCGGGGCCAGGCGGCCGACCTCGGCCAGTGCCGTCACCAGTCCGCCCGAGCCCTTCTTGGCGCGCCACTCCCCACGTCGGCTCTTGCTGAAGCCGAGCGGGCCGCGGTTGGAGACGACGATCAGCCGCTCGCCCTTGCCCAGCAGCGTGCCCAGGTATTCACTCAGCCGCGCACTCTCTGACGGAGACATGGGCGAGCGCGCCTCAGCGGCGGGCCGCGGACTAGAGAAGTGCCCGGGCCGCCTGTTCGGCAAGACCGATCACGGCGATGGTGACCGGGGGAATGAGCCCGATGGCGATCGTGCCTGCCGCGGCCAGGCCAAGCCCGACCTGGGTGGAGCGGCCAACGGAAACGGCAGGTGCATTCTCCGGCGCGTCGCGCATGTACATGTAGACCGCCACGCGCAGGTAGTAGAAGGCGGCGGCAGCGGCGTTGAGCATCGTCAGCACCGCCAGCAGCGTGAGCCAGCCACCCACCTGGAGCGCGGACTGGATCACGTACCACTTGGCCCAGAAGCCGGCCAGAGGCGGGATGCCGGTCAACGACAGCAGGAACAGGAGCATCAGCGCGGCAAGCAGCGGAGCGCGCCGTCCAAGCCCGGAAAACGTGGAGATCTGGCTCGTGACGCCCGGACGGCGCTGCAGCGCGGCCACGACCGCGAAGGCGCCCAGGTTCATGAAGGCGTAGGCGACGCTGTAGAAGAGCACTGCCTGCAGTCCGGCCTGTTCGGCCAGAGAGCCGACCGGGGCGCCGCCGAAGGCAGCGAGTCCGACGAGGATGTAGCCCGTGTGCGCGATCGAGCTGTAGGCCAGCATGCGCTTGATGTTGTCCTGGCTCAGGGCGACCAGGTTGCCCAGGGTCATCGTCGCCGCGGCGAGGACGACCACGAATGGCGTCCAGTCTTCCTTGAGCCCGCCCAGCGCCTCGACGAACAGGCGCAGGATGAGCGCGAAGGCGGCGACCTTGGGACCCACCGACAGGTAGCCGGTCACCGGCGTGGGCGAGCCCTGGTACGCGTCGGGCGTCCAGTAGTGGAAGGGCACCGCCGCAATCTTGAAAGCGGCACCGGTGGTGAGCAGCGCGAGGCCCATCACCAGCGCCGGTGACAGGCTGCCGAAGCCCGCGTCCGAGACCGTAGCGCCGATGCTCGCGGCAATCTCGGAGATGTTCGTGGTGCCGGTGAAGCCAAAGGTGAGCACCAGGCCGAACAGGAAGATCGCGCTCGAGAACGAGCCGAGCAGGAAGTACTTGATCGCGCCTTCGGTAGACAGACCGTCGCGCTTGGCGTAGCCGGCGAGCATGTAGCCGGGCAGCACGAGCAGCTCCAGGGCCAGGAAGAGGAGCAGCAGGTCGCGCGCGCCGCCGAGCAGCATCGCGCCGGTCACGGCGAAGAGCAGCATGGCCGCGAACTCGGCCGTGGGCAGGCCGCGCGGGCGCAGGTAGTCCGGCCCGAACAGGATGGTCAGCAGCGCGATCGACATCATCAGCATGTCCAGCAGCGAGGTCAGCGAGTCGCGCACGTACGCGCCGCCGAAGACCTCAGTCGGGCCGCTCAGCAGGCCGATCCCTTCGAACGGGCCGATCACGGCCGTCAGCGCGATGAGCAGGATCAGCCCGACCGCGGCGATGACAGTCAGCAGCCGGTCGCGCGACGGTCGCGCCAGGTCCACGACGATGAGCAGCATGGCCAGCAGGGCCACGCCGGCCGTGGGCAGCAGGGCCAGGATCGTGTTCTGGTCGATGCCGATCATTGCTTCACCTCAGCGCGCACCGGCGGCCAGGACGGCCGGTCCGACGCGGGCCAGGAAGTCGTCCACGGGCGCCTGCCACAACTCGAGCAGGAGGCCCGGGAAGAGGCCGAAGCCGATCGTCATCACGACCAGCGGCGCGAGCGTGGCCACCTCGTAGCGGTTCATGTCAGTCAGGTGGTGGCCGATCCCGCGCAGGAAATCGGTCAGGTCGCCGAAGATCACGCGCTGGTACATCCAGAGCAGGTACGCAGCGCCGAGCATCATCGCCAGCGCCGCGATCGCGGCCACGACCGGGTAGTAGTCGAAGGCGCCGATGATGACCAGGAATTCGCCCACGAAGCCAGCGAGACCGGGCAGGGCGAGGCTGGCCAGCACAAAGAAGCCGAAGATCGAGGCATAGACGGGCACCACTCCGGCCAGCCCGCCCATCTTGGCGATGGTCCGATCGTGCGTCCGCTCATAGATCACGCCCACGAGCAGGAACAGGGCGCCGGTGATGATGCCGTGGGCGATCATCTGGAGCACGGCGCCGTGCAGGCCCTGCTCGGTGAACACGAAGATGCCCAGCGTGACGAAGCCCATGTGGCTGACCGAGCTGTACGCAACGAGCTTCTTGAGGTCGGGCTGGACGAGGGCCACGATCGCGCCGTAGACGATCGCGATGAGCGACAGGATGATGATCAGCGGCGCCCAGTCGACGGCCGCGTCCGGGAAGAGGGGCACGTTGAAACGCAACAGTCCGTAGCCACCCAGCTTGAGCAGCACCCCGGCCAGGATCACCGAGCCTGCGGTGGGCGCCTCCACGTGCGCGTCGGGCAGCCAGGTGTGGAAGGGGAACATGGGCACCTTGATCGCAAAGGCAAGGAAGAAAGCGCCGAAGGCGAAGAACTGGAGCGTGGGGTCGAAGCCGAAACCGACGAGGGTCAGGTAGTCGAACGCGCCGACCCACGTTCCGGTCGCGGTCTGGTAGGTGTAGGCCATGCCCAGGATCGCGACCAACATGAGCAGCGAGCCCACGAGCGTGTACAGGACGAACTTGAGCGTGGCGTAGATCCGGTTGGCGCCGCCCCAGATGCCGATGATCAGGTACATCGGGATGAGCACCAGCTCCCAGAAGATGTAGAACAGGAACATGTCGAGCGCCAGGAAGACGCCGACCATGCCCGACCTCCAGGATCAGGAAGGAGATCATGTACTCCTTCACGCGCTCCTTGATCGGCCCGAAGCTGGCCAGGATGCTGATCGCGGTCAGCGACGTCGTGAGCACGACCAGGGCGAGCGAGATGCCGTCGACGCCCAGCTTGTACTGGATGCCGAAGGCGGGCACCCAATCGGCCACCTCGCCGAACTGGAAGCCGGACGTCTCGTGGTCGAAGGCAAGCAGGAGCAGGATCGATACGACCCACGTCAGGAGGGCCGTGCCCAACGCTGCCCAGCGGATCGCGTTGAGCCTCTCGCGGGGCAGGAAGGCGATGACCAGCGCGCCCAGCAGGGGCAGGAAGACGATCAGCGAGAGGAGCGGCAGGCCGCCCAGCATCTGCGCCATCAGCGAGCCACGAACATGTACGAAACGGCGATCACGAGCAGGCCGGCGGCGATGCCCAGCGCGTAGTTCTGGACACGGCCGGTCTGGATCTGGCGAATGCCGCGCCCGGTGCTCTGGGTCAGGCTGGCCACGCCGTTGACCGTACCGTCCACCACGCGCACGTCGAACCACCACAGCGCCCTGGCGACGAAGCCGCCGAAGCGGATGAAGATGAGGTGGTTCAGGTCATCGAAGTACCACTTGTTGAATGAGCCCCTGTAGAGCGGCTGCAGGCGCTCAGTCCAGCGCTCCACGGTGGTCCTCCGCTCCTGGCGCCGGAAGAGGCCGAACAGCCAGATACCCAGCCCGACACCGAGCGCGCCGGCGCCAGCGCCCACGATCAGCAATGCGCCGTCGATGCCGAACAGCTCGAACGGATGGTGCTCTATGCCGAGCACCTCGGTCGAGTGATGGAAGACCGGCTCCAGCCAGTGATGAAGCATGCCGTCCGCTGGCGGGAATCCGATCGCCAGGCCGAGCAGGATCGATGGGATGGCGAGCAGGATGAGCGGCACCGTCATCGAGCGCGGCGATTCGTGGATCTTGGGCTCGACGTGCGGGTCGACGTTGCTCTTGCCGTAGAAGGTCTTGCCCATCAATCGGAACATGTACAGGCCGGTCATCACCGCGACGACCACGCCGATCGCCCAGACCCATGCGAAGCCGTTCTTGAATGACTCGGCCAGGATCTCGTCCTTGCTCCAGAAGCCGGCCAGGGGCGGGATGCCGGCGATGGCAATCGAGCCGATGAGCATGGTCCAGTGGGTTATCGGGATGCGCCGCCACAGGGCGCCCATGCGGTTCATGTCCTGCTCTTCGTGCACGGCATGGATGACCGATCCGGAGCCGAGGAAGAGCAGGCCCTTGAAGAAGCCGTGGGTCATCAGGTGGAAGATGGCCGCGGTGAACGCGCCCACGCCGAGAGCGGCAAACATGTATCCCAGCTGCGATAACGTCGAGTAGGCCAGCACGCGCTTGATGTCGCGCTGGGTGAAGGCGATCGATGCGGCCAGGATCGCGGTGAAGATGCCGACCGCGGCGACGAGGACCATCGCCTGCGGCGCCTCGGCGAAGATCGGGTTGGCGCGCGCCACGAAGTAGACGCCCGCGTTGACCATCGTCGCGGCATGAATCAGGGCGCTGACCGGCGTGGGGCCCTCCATCGCGTCGGGCAGCCAGACGTGGAGCGGGAACTGGGCGCTCTTGCCCATCGCGCCCATGAACAGCAGCAGCGCTATCCCGTTCATGTGCCACGCTTCGATCATGCCGCCGTGGAGCGCCTCGGGCAGCAGCTCGAAGACCTCCGTGAAATTGAGCGTGCCGACGGTCGTCCAGACCGCGGCGATGCCCAGCGCGAAGCCGAAGTCGCCCACGCGGTTGACCAGGAACGCCTTCTTGGCCGCCAGGGCCGCGCTGCGGCGCGAGTACCAGAAGCCGATCAGCAGGTAGCTCGACAGTCCGACCAGCTCCCACGCCGCGAAGAGGAGCAGGAAGTTGTCCGCCAGGACGAGCAGCAGCATGCTGAACATGAACAGGTTGAGATAGGCGAAGAAGCGCCAGCGGCCCGGGTCGTGGGCCATGTAGCCGATCGAATAGACGTGCACGAGCATGCCCACGGTGGCGACCACCACGAGCACCACCGCAGTCAGCGCGTCGACGGCGAAGTTGGCCTCGATGCTGAAGTTGCCGGCCGGGATCCACTCGTACAGCGAGAAGTGCAGGCCGTGCTCGCCGTACGCGCCCGCGAACAGCGTCTGGTAGACGATGTACATGCCGATCAGCCACGTCGCGACGATTGCCGTCACGGCGATGATCCAGGCGCGAGAGTGCAGCCTGCGTCCGATCAGCGCGGTCAGCGCGAAGCCGGCCAGGGGCAGGGCCAGGAGCAGCGTTACCAGGACCTGGTCGGTGGCCAATCCGGCGGCCGTCACCGCCGGCTCGGTCGCAAAGAGCGGCATCGGCGTGCTACTCGCGCATGCTGGCGTATTCGTCGACCAGCGGCGTGCGGCGGTTGCGATAGATGGCGATGACGATGGCGAGGCCCACGGTCGCCTCCGCCGCGGCGACGGCCATGACCATCAGCGCGATCAGTGCAGCGTGCCCCTGGAGCTGCGGCGTGAACGCGCCGAACGCGATCGCGGCGAGGTTGACGGCATTGAGCATCAGCTCGATCGACATGAGCATGGCGATGGCGTTGCGCCGCGCCAGGAAGCCGAAGGTGCCGATGCCGAAAAGCAGCGCGGACAGGACGAGGTACGCCTCGAGCGACTGGCTCACGCCTGCCCCGTGCCGTCCACTGGCGCGGCATCAACCGGTCGGCGGATGGGGTCCAGGATCGCGCCCTCGCGATCGCCCGGGTCGGGCGACGTCTCGCGCTTGGCCAGGAAGACGCCACCGATGACTGCCGCGGTGAGCAGCACGGCGATGACCTGCAGGCTGAAGACGTACAGCGCGTCGTTGAACAGCAGCAGGGCGACCTCTGTCGTCGAGGACCACAGCCGCTCGGCTGCGCGGAGCGGCCACTGGGTGGTGATGACGCTGACGATGACGAGCAGCGACAGGCCCACGGCGGCCAGCGCACCGGCCCACGCCTGGCGGTGGAAGACGAGCTCGGCCGGGCCGGACTTGGTCTGCGTGAGCATGATCGCGAACAGGATCAGGATGCTGATCGCGCCGATGTAGATGAGCACCTGCGCGGCGGCCACGATGACCGCTCCGGCAAGGACGTAGATGCCGGCCAGCGCGGCAAAGGAGGCCATCATGGCCAGGCCGGAGCGGACGATGTCGCGCCCGATGACGACGAAGATCGCCGCGGCCAGCATCAGCCCGGACAGGATCAGGAAGAGGAGGTCATCCCACGGCCAGTTGAGGAAGGGGATGGTCGGCGGGAGGCCCATCAGCGGCCGGTGCGGTAGTTACCGGCAGGGGGATCCGTGATCGCACCAGGATGGCCGTGACCGGGCAGGCCGCTGCCCGGACCGATGCTGGGCGTCTTGCCATTGCCCCCGTGGTCGTGACCGTCGTGGCCGTTGGCCGCATGGCCGTTGCCCGCCGCACCGGCTGCGCCGGTCGTGCCCGTGGGCAGCATGGGCAGCATCCGCCCGGAGTCGATCAGGCGGCCGCTCTCCTGCGCACGCGCCACCCAGTCGCGTTCCTTCTTGACGAACGAGACCTCGGTGTGGCGGTCGACGAAGCTGGTCGCGAGCAGGTCAAGCATGGGCTCGGCACGCGTCTCGTGGCTCAGCTCGAAGTCCGGTCCGCAGCGCAGCGCGTCGTACGGACACGCGTCGACGCAGATGCCGCACAGGATGCAGCGGCTCTCGTCAACTTCGTACTTCTCCAGCACGCGCGGCTTGGGCATCAACGCGCCCGTTGGGCAGGTCTCCGCGCAGCGCCCGCAGGAGACGCACGGCGTGGTGTTCAGGCTCATGTCGAGCGGCGTCGTGACGAGGGTGTCGAAGCCAGTGCGCATGAAGTCGTAGCACGCCGCGCCCACGACCTCCTTGCACACGTTGGCGCAGCGGCCGCAGTCGATGCAGCGCGACGGCTCGCGCAGGATGAAGGCGTGGCTGTCGTCGCGGATGTAGTCGTGATTGGTGCCCGTGAAACGGTTCTCCGTCACGCTGCGATGTGAGAACGCGCCGCCGTGCTGCGGCTCCAGCGTGGGCAGGGTGGTGCCGTACTCGATGCCCTGGCGGCGCAGGTCGCAGTAGCCGATTGCCTCGCACGTGCACTGCAGGCAGCGCCTGGATTCGGCCATCGCGTCGGCCTGCGTGTACGGGATCTCGTACTCGACGTAGCTCTTGTTGCGCACCTCGGCGGCCATCGCCGAAAGCCGATAGCGAGGCTCCTTGAGTTCGCCCGTGTAGGGCACGATGTTGAGGAACTCGGGCTGCGGCTCGGCCAGCGTCTGGCGCGTCTTGAGCGCGTCGAGATCCTGGCCCTTCAGGTAGGCGTCGATGGCATACGCCGCGCGGCGGCCCTCGGCGTTGGCCTGGACCACGGTCGCCGCGCCGATACGCACGTCGCCCGTGCCGAACACGCCGCGCCGGCCGGTGGTGAACGTGACCGCGTCGGCGGCAAGGCGGCGATTCTTTGTTGCGCCGACGCCGTCCGCGCCGCGCTCCAGCCAGTCGAGCTGGGGACCCTGGCCGATGGCCAGCAGGACGCGGTCGCAGTCGATCACGAACTCCGTCCCGGCGACCGGCTCCGGTCGGCGTCGTCCCGACGCGTCCGGCTCGCCCAGGCGCATGCGCTGGAACTCGACGCCGGTCACCTTGTTGTTGGCGTCCGCCACGACGCGCGTGGGAGCGGCCTGGAAGATTGCCCGCGCGCCCTCCTCGAGCATCTCGTGGACCTCGTTCGCCGCGGGCATGTCCTTCATGTCGCGCCGGTAGACGAGCGTCACCTCCGCGGCACCCTGGCGGACCGAGGTGCGCGAGCAGTCCATCGAGGTGAAGCCGCCGCCGATGACGACGACGCGCGTGCCCTCGTGGCCCGGGTAGGGCAGCCCCAGCGTGGCGATGCGCAGGTACTCCAGCCCGTCGAGCACGCCGTCGGCGTCCTCGCCGGGCACGCCCAGGGTGTTCACCTCGTAGCAGCCGATGGCCACGCAGATCGCGTCGTAGCCCTGGTTCTGCAGGTCATCAATGGTGAAATCACGGCCGAGCTCGGCGTTGACGACCATCTTGCCGCCCAGCTGGGTGACCGAGTCGTACTCGGCCTCGAGCACCTCCACCTTGGGCAGGCGGTACTGCGGGATGCCGTAGCGGAGCATGCCGCCCGGCGCCGGGTCGCGCTCGTAGACGGTCACGTCGTGACCGGCGATGAGCAGGTAGTAGGCCGCCGACATGCCCGCCGGGCCAGAGCCGATGACGGCCACTCGCTTGCCCGACTTGGGCTGCATTTCGAACGGCACCGGCGCCTTGGCCCCGTTGGCCTGGGCCTTGAGCACCTGGTCGCCCGCGTACCTGTGGCGAATCGCGGATGGCGATCGCTTCCTCAACCTCGTCCCGCCGGCAGTGCTCCTCGCACGGAGCCGGGCAGACGCGCCCGAGCACGCTCGGGAACGGGATGGTGCGCTTGAAGATGCGCGCCGACTCGATGAAGTTGCCTTCCGTGTTGGCCTTCAGGAAGCCCGGGATGTCGATGTGGCTGGGGCACTTGTTCTGGCACGGCGGCAGGCAGTAGGCGTTGTGGTCGGAGAAGATCAGCTCGAGATTCGTCTTGCGGATCTCGCGCAGCCGGGTGGTCTGCGTGCGCACGACCATGTCCGGCTCCGCGCTGCGCGAACAGCTGATCGGCGGGTGATCCTCGCCCTCCACCTCGACCACGCACATCCGGCACGCGCCGAAGCCGGGCAGCTTGGGCTCGTAGCACAGCGTGGGCACGTCAATGCCGTTGTCGCGGCAGATATCGAGGATGGTCTGGCCCTCGCGGCCGGTGTACTGGCGCCCGTCGACCTCGACGGTGAAGGCAGGCGAGGAAAGCCGACGCTGTGGGGCCTGCGTCTCGAGCAGGCGCTCCACCGTGGCATCGGCCGCGTCTGCGTCGCGCAGCTGGGGCAGCGTGTCAGTCATGCAGTCAGTGCCTGGGCTTGAAGGGCAACCTGGTTGCACGTGCCGGCTGGGCAGCGGCCGTGCGCGAAGTGGTCTTCGAACTCGTCGGCGAAGTATCGCATTCCGGTCAGGAACGGATTGGGAGCGCACTGCTCGAGCCCGCACAGGGCTCCATCGCGCACGTCCGCGGCGAGATCCATGAGCACCTGCGCATCAGTCGGCTTGGACAGCCCCTCTGTTGCGCGGCGGCCGATCTCGTACATGCGGCGCAGGCCGATGCGGCACGGGATGGTCTTGCCGCACGACTCGTCCGAGAGGTAGCGCTCGAGGGTGGTGGCCATCTCCACCAGGCACGTCCCGGCGCCGGCCACGACGACCGTGCCCGAGCCCATGATCGCGCCCTTCGCGGCGAGGTCTGCCGGCGTATAGAGCGTGTCCCATTCGGTGGGCGGCAGCAGGCCGCCGGCCGGCCCTCCGACCAGCGCGGCCTTTGCATCTGCCGTGGGCCCGGCAATCTCGAGCATCTTGCGCAGTGACATGCCCAGCGGCACCTCGACGATGCCCGGCGTGGCCACCGCGCCGCCGATCTGGACGAGCGTGGTGCCCGGGTAGGCGTCGTCGCCGATCGTGGCAAAGTCGGCCGAGCCGTGGGCCACGATCCACGGCACGTGGGCCAGCGTCTCCACGTTGTTGACCACCGTGGGCCGGCCCCAGAGGCCCTTGCGGGTGGGGTACGGCGGGCGCTGATCGGGCTGCGCGCGCTTGTTCTCGATGGCGCGCATCAACGTCGTCTCCTCGCCGACGACCATGCCGCCCGGCAGCGCGACGACCTCGACGTGCAGGTTGTAGCCCGTGCCCAGCACGTCCGAGCCAAGGTAGCCGGCTTCCTCGGCCATGCGCAGCGCCGTCTGCAGACGACGAGTCGCTGTGGCGCAGGTTGGCGCGCACCGCGACATAGCCACGCGACGCGCCCACGGCATAGGCGGCGAAGGCGAGGCCCTCCAGGATCGCGTGGGGGTCCTGCTCCATCAGCGCCCGGTCCAGCTGTGCGCCGGGATCCGCCTCGAAGCCGTTGGCCACCACGTAGCGCTCGTCGGCCACTTCAGCAGCAGCGGCGCGCCACTTCGCACCGGTCGGGTAGCCCGCCCCGCCCCGCCCGCGCAGTCCGGAATCGGCGACGACGCGCACGACGGCCTGGCGATCGGTTGAACCGACGGTCGCCTTCCAGGCGCTCCACGCGCCGGCCTTCTCGGCCGCGGCCAGGGGACCCTCGGGCTCGTACTTGCCGGCGCGGGCAAGCAGCATCCTGGGCATGCCGCGCGGGGTCTTGAGGATGTTCATGCGCGCGTCACGCCCGCGCCGCGTTGGTGGCGGCGGCGCGCAGCGTCTCGGCCAGCGAGCGTGCCTTCTGGGCGGTCATGCCCGGCTGCGGCTGACCGTCGAGCGTGACGAGCGGCTCTGCCCGGCTCTCGCCGCCGCACTCGGTGGCCACGAAGCGCACCGATCCGTCAGGCGTCACACCGCCGACGTCCGTGGCCAGCACGTCGACCAGCTCGTCGCGGATCCGGCCGCCGCCGAGCAACGAGCAGCTCGGGCAGCGGCAGATGCCGATCTCGGACACGCGGCCGGGCTCGAAGACGAGGCTTGGATATGAGCTGGCGATGCCGTAGATCTCGCTGTACCAGGCGCCCGTGGCGTGGCTGATGTGCTGGATCGCGGCAACGGGCAGGTGGCCGTAAGCCGCCTGCGTCTGCTCCAGGATGGACAGCAGCCGGCGCGGGTCGTAGTCCTCGGCCACCAGGATCTTCTCCAGGGCGCCCAGGTCGATCGGCAGCCAGGCGGCGAACGTCCGATCGGCGACTGTCCTGCCTGATCTGCGCAGGGCCGACTCCTCGCGCCGCTCGGCGTACTGCTCGGGCGGCCCCCAATGGACGTGATAGCGGTTCTTGGTGTCGACACCGCCCATGTCGATGATCTCGATCGGGCAGGCCATCGCGCACTGGAAGCACGTCTCGCACTTGAGATTGCCGATCTCGTCGTAGAGCAGGATCAGCCGGCCGCGGTGATGGGGCGAGATGTCCTGGCGCTGCTCGGGGTACTGGATCGTGCGCTTGGGCTGGAGCATGCGCACGAAGGTGTGAGACCATGCCCTTGGCCATGCCCCAGCCGGGGATGCGCTGAAAGGCGCTCATTGCCGGCTGAGCTCCTGGATGATCAGGATCGCGCCGGCGGTCACGAAGATGTTGAGCAGGGCGATCTCGACCAGCCACTTCCAGGCAAAGCCCATCAGCTGGTCGATGCGTACGCGCGGCAGCGTGCCGCGCATCCACACGAAGACGAAGGCGAAGGTGAACGTCTTGACCATGAACCAGAACAGCCCGACGACGACCTCGAACGAGAGGAAGAGCCAGATGCCGACGGCGGCCATGGCGATCACGTTGAAGAGCACGAAGGCGACGATGAGCGACTTCAGGAACGACCAGCCGCTCTTGAACATCCAGACCAGCGCGCCAAGGCCCAGGACGATGAGCGGTATGCCGATGGCCACAGCCCACAGCAGCCAGATGCCCAGTCGACGCAAGGTCCAGCGCCGGGTTGAACGAGATGTGCAGCGAAGTCGAGGATGGGGCGCGGGTCGATCGGCGCATTCCAGCCACCGAAGAACAGGACCACGGTCAACGCCGAGAGGATGAACACGTTCACGTACTCGGCGAAGAAGAAGAAGCCGAAGCGCATGCCGCTGTACTCGGTCGCGAAGCCGGCCACGATCTCGCTGTCCGCCTCGGTCAGGTCGAACGGTGTGCGGTTGCCCTCCGCGGTGGCGGCGATGAAGAAGACGATGAACGCCAGCGGCTGCTGGAAGACGTACCAGTCCCAGAACGCAGCCCGCCTGGTTGATCGACGATCTGGTTGAGGCTGACAGCGTCCCGGCGAGCATGATCACGCCCACCGGGGCGAGCAGCAGCGGCAGCTCGTAGGAGATGATCTGGGCCGCCGCGCGCAGGCCGCCGAGCAGCGAGTACTTGTTGAAGCTGGACCAGCCGGCCATCATCAGGCCCACCACGGACAGGCCGCGAGACGGCGAAGAAGTAGAGCAGGCCGATGTTCATGTCCAGGCCCGACCAGGCCGGGCGCGAACGGGATCACGAGCAGCGCCAGCACGGCCGCGAGGTAGGCCACGATGGGCGCGAGGGTGAACACGACGAGTCGGCGCCGGTTGGCGTGAAGTCCTCCTTGGCCAGCACCTTGAAGCCGTGGATGACCGACGACAGCGTGCCCCACGGCCCGATCCGGTTGGGCCCGATGCGCGAGGCCAGCGAAGGCGATGATCTTCATCTCCATGAAGATGATCACGAAGGCGATCGGCACGGTGATGAGCAGGATCGCCGTCGCGGCGAGCGATGAAGCGGACGATGTCGATGTTGTCGCGCAGCGATCTGCGGCGATCAGCTCGATCAGCGCCGGCAGGATGCCGAGCTGCCACAGCACGAGCGTGCCCACTGTCGCAGCACGACGAAGATACAGCAGCGGCAGAAGGATCTTGCCGCCCAGCGTCAGCCGATTCCACGGCCGGCTTATGACGCTCACTTGTCGACTCCACCCATGACCGGGTCGAGGCTGGCCATGATGGCCATCGTGTCGGCGATCAGGTTGCCCGGCATCAGCAGCGCCCACGGCCTGCAGGTTGCAGAACGACGGGTCGCTGATGCGCAGCCGGAAGGGCTGATCGGAACCGTCGCTCATGGCGTAGCAGCCGTACAGGCCGCGCGGGCTCTCGACGGCGATCCAGGCACGTCCCGGCGGAATGCGGATGCAGGCGCGGGATCTTGGCCATCACCGGACCGTCGGGCATCTCGTGCAGGACCTGGTCGATGATCCGGATGCTCTCGCGGATCTCGTCCACGTGGAGCAGGTAGCGCGCCAGGAGTCGCCCTCGGTGCGCACTCGGGATATCGAACTCGAACTCCGGATAGACGCTGTACGGGTGGGCGCGGCGCACGTCGTAGGGCACTGCCCGAGGCGCGCAGCGGCGTCCCCGTGACGCGCAGGCGCAGTGCCGTCTCGCGATCAAGGACGCCCAGGCCGGACGTGCGCCGGACGAAGATCTCGTTCTCGTTGATCAGCCGCGATTCCTCGTCTCGAGCTCGACCGCCGGCGCGGCCCATCCAGTCGCCCAGGCGCGACAGGAAGTCGTGGTTCAGGTCGCGGTTGACGCCGCCGATGCGCAGGTAGTTGAAGAGCATCCGCTGACCAGTCAGCGAGGCGAGCATCTCGACGATCGTCGTCGCGCTCGATGAAGCCGTACAGCAGCGGCGTCAGGCCGCCCAGGTCGAGCGCCAGCCAGCCGATGAACAGGCCGTGGCTGGCGATGCGGTTGAGCTCCCAGCACAGCACGCGGATGTACTCCGCGCGGCGCGGCACCTGCAGGTCGAGCAGCTTCTCCGCGGCCAGAACGGGCATCGCCTCGCTGAACATGGACGCGACGTACTCGAGCGGGTCGCAGTTGCTGATCGCGTGATGCCAGTCGCCGTTCTCGCAGATCTTCTCCACGCCGCGGTGCAGGTAGCCGAGCACGGGATCCAGGTCAACCACGCGCTCACCGTCGATCTTGAGCACGACGCGCAGCACGCCGTGGGTGGAGGGGTGCTGCGGGCCCAGGTTGATCAGCATCTCGCCGTCGCGCAGGTTGTAGAACTCGGCCTCACGCTCCGTGCGTGGTGGGTACGGCGGAACGGCATCGAAGATCGTCGCCGGCTGCTCGACGAAGATGTTCGGATCGTCGAGCGATCGGACGGTTGCCTGGTCGGTCATGCGCTCGGAGCCTCCGACTCGGCCGCCAGTCTTCCGTCGCTCACCTCGTTGCCCGGGTCGAGCTTGGCCTTGCGCAGCACCGGACGGCGCAATGTCTCCGCCGGCTGATGGGTCTGCTCCATGTGCCGGAAGCCCTCGCCCGGCGAGCGCGCCGCGTCATCGGCGAGCAGGAAGTCCTTGCGCAACGGGAAGCTGGTGTAGTCGGGCGGCATATAGATCCGGCGCAGGTCGCGGTTGCCCTCGAAGACGATGCCGAACATGTCGTACGCCTCGCGCTCGGGCCATTCAGCACCCTGCCACAGGAAAGTGATTGACGGCACGCGTGGATCCTCGCGCGACAGGCCCGCCGCGACCACGCGCAGCCAGTCCGACGTGCGCGGCGAGTACAGGTGGTAGACGACCCACATCTCCGAGCCGGTATCGACCCCGCACAGGTCGGCCAGCAGCTCGAACTCGAACTGCTCCTCCTCGCGCAGCCGGCGCATGACCTCGATCACGTCCCCGGCGCCGATCCAGATCTCAGTCGTGTCGCCGCGCTGGCGAAGGGGCGCGCTGAAACGGTCGCCGAAGGACTGCTCGAGCCGTCGCCTCAGTTGCGTGTCCGTCTGCCTGCTCCCCTGGTGTCTCGCGCCGCGCTGATGGTTGCTAGCTTGATCAGATGCCGGCCGGGACCGTCGGGCCCACGACCCGCTCCGCCCAATGGCCGCGCCGCTCGCGGATCAGCTGCTGCAGCTTCATCATCCCGTAGATCAGCCCTTCAGGTCGCGGCGGACAGCCGGGCACGTAGACGTCGACGGGCATGATCCGGTCGATTCCCTCGACTGTCGCGTACGAGCGCTTGTAGCGCCCGCCCGAGCAGGTGCAGTCGCCCATCGCCACGCACCACTTTGGCTCTGGCATCTGCTCCCACAGCCGCACCAGCGGACCGGCCATCTTGGTCGTCAGCGTGCCGGCAACGATGAGCACGTCAGCCTGGCGCGGGCTGGCCCGGAAGGGGAACATGTTGAAGCGATCCATGTCGTTGATGGGTGTCGCCGCGGACATCATCTCGATCGCGCAGCAGGCCAGGCCCGACGTGAGCGGCCAGAGGCTGTTGAGCCGGATCAGGTCCAGGATGTAGTCGGCCTTGGTGGGGATGATGTCCAGTGCGCGCCAGCGGCCGGTGTCGCCCTTGTCCTCGTTCTCATGATCGCGCAGGTGCGTGATCTGGGACGGCATGCCGCCCATGTACGCCTGCGGGTTGGTCGAGGTCCAGAGCGTGTTCTCGACCATGATCGGCTGGACGCCGGCATCGGCGTCTTCCACCGTCAGCACGGCCTGCGCGTTGCTGGGCTGGTCGCTTGGCATCTGAAGCGAATCGGTCGTCCTCGTCTGCCGAACGACCGCGGCGCTCGTCTACTTCCATGTCAGCACTCCCTTGCGCCACGCGTAGCTCAAGCCGAGCAGCAGGATCACGACGAAGATCAGCATTGCCAGGAAGCCGCCCAGGAGCGCGTCGCGGAAGACGATCGCCCACAGGTAGATGAAGATGACCTCGATGTCGAAGGCGACGAAAAGCAGGGCGTAGATGTAGAACGACAGGCCCACGCGGCCCCAGGTGTAGCCGATGGTGTCGATGCCCGACTCATAGGGCAGGCCCTTGTGCCGGTCGCCCTTTGTCCGGTGGCTGAGCAACCACGAGGCGCCGATCGTCAGGAGCACGAACGACACGCCCGCGAAAGCGAAGCCGACTACGTACCAAAGTCCCTGCGTCACGATTGCCTTTCAGGCGCCACGGCCCGCGGTCACTGGATGCGTGGGTATGTGGGTAGGCCGCAGCGGCAGCCCAATTCTACGCCAGCGCCACGCTGTTTCAATTCCTTCACTGAGCGAGGCCACGGCGCAATCCGAGCGTACCCGATGGCGGCCTAGCCTGGTTGCCAGACATCCGCAGGGCGCGAGAAACAAGGACTAGCCCAGCACCAGCCGTACGCCCGGGCCCACCAGGCTGTGCGCCCCGAGCAATATCGGGATCTCCGATGCGGCCGCTGATCCAGTCAGGTCGCGTAGCCATGCATCGCTGACCTCGTCGGCAAGCAGCAGGTCGCTCGCGAAGCGGTCGGCTGCCGATGGCCAGCCGTTCTCGTCGGCGCCCAGCCGGTGGGCGAGCAGCACGCGCGAGTCGATCAGCGCTCCATCGCCCAGCTCGCCCACGATTTCGGCCAGTGCGCCCGGTCCGCGCTGATCGAGGAGCAAGCCCAGCGCTGCGCGCGGCCCGCGGGCACGAGCCGGGCGGGCCTCGTCTGCAGTCGCGCCGATCGCGAGCGGACTGGAAGCGCGCATTCCGCGCTCCTCGGCCAGGAAGCGAACCCGGCAGCGCACGTTGCGCTCCATCCAGCGCAGCGTGCGCGCCGAGCTGCGCCCGAAGACGAGCAGCTCGGCGTGTGCATCGGCGGCCACCGCGCGCAGCTCCTCGCGGCGTGGCACGGCCCACCCCGCCGCGCTCACGGCGCGCGTCAGCCATGCAGGCGCGGTCGGCGCGAGTGCAGCCAGAGCGGCGTCGAGTGGCGTGTCGATGTCGAGCGCCAGCCGTTGCCTGCCGGGCAGCTCCTCGACGGCATAGCCGGCGTGCTCCTCCAGCCAGCGTGGCAGGGCGTTGTCGCTGGGCAGCGCGGGCAGGTCGCGCAGGACCGACGCACGGGCCACGGCGACAATGTCGGACGAGTAGCGGTTGTTGGTCAGGGCCACGCGCCTGTCCGCCGAGGCCGCCTTCACCAGCCGTTTGGCGTCACCACGGTTGAGCAGCGGGACGGAGCCCGCGCCGAGCACGATCATGCCGCCGCGGCGCGGGGCATGCGCAGCCAGGACCTCGCCAAACGTGAGCCCCGGTTGCCACTCCACGTAGTGCCCGGGTTTCGCCTGCGCTTGCTCGAACATATGCAGCTGCCGGCGGGCAAGCTCCGAGCGGACTGCCGACAGCCGCTCGACCAGCTGGTGCTGGCCATCATTGGCCGATGGTTGGAACATGAGGACCGTGACATTGCTCATTGGATCGGGAGTCTAGGTTGACGAAACGGGTTCGCGCCTACGTCGGTCTGGGCGCAAACATCGGCGACGCCCGCACCACTCTGGAGAATGCAGTTCGCGCACTCGCGGCGCTGCCCGGTGTGCGGCTGCGGGCTGTTTCGCCGCTCTACCGAACCAGGCCCGTCGGCGTGGTGGAGCAGCCCGACTTCCTGAACGCTGTGGCTGCGCTCGAGGTTCCTGCTGGCTCGGACCCGAAAACCGGCGCGCTTGCCCTTCTCGCTGCGCTCAAGGAGCTCGAGCTCGCCCTGGGTCGCCGGCCCACGGAGCGCTGGGGTCCGCGCGTAATCGACCTTGACCTGCTGATCTTCGGCCGTCACCGCATAAGCGTGAAGAGGGCCGACGGACGCTGGCTCGAAGTCCCCCACCCTGAGTCGCGCAACCGACTCTTCGTGCTCGCTCCGCTGGCCGATCTCGCTCCCGGCCTGCGCCCGCCTGGCTGGGGCGAGAGCGTCGCCGCGGCCCGCCGGCGCCAGGAAGCGATCGAGGGCCCGGACGCGGTGGCTGCTGTCGCCTGAAGGCGAGCTAGAGGCGAACGCTGGGCGGGCGGTCGCGATCGAACATGTGGACCGTGTCAACGAAGCGGACCTGCTTGCTCTGATAGCCCATCACCAGCGAGTGTGTCCGCGCCCCACCGCCGAAGAAGCGCACGCCCTGCAGCAGGTCGCCCTCTGTCACGCCGGTGGCGGAGAAGACCATGTTCTCGCCCGGAGCCAGGTCGTTGGTCGTGTAGACGCGATCCTCGGACGGATCGATGCCCATCTTCTCCGCGCGCGCTCGCTCCTCGTCACTCCGCCAGCGGAAACGGGCCTGGATCTCGCCGCCCAGGCAGCGCAGCGCGGCAGCGGTGAGCACCCCTTCCGGCGCTCCGCCGATGCCCATCACGGCATGCACGCCCGTGCCCATCACCGCACAGCTGATCGCGGCAGACAGGTCACCGTCAGAGATGAGCTTGATGCGCGCACCGGTGGCACGGATCTCTTCGATCAGCTGATCGTGGCGCGGCCGGTCGAGTGTGACGACCGTCAAATCGGGCACCTTGCGGCCGAGCGAGTCGGCAATGCTCTGGAGGTTGTCCGCGGTCGAGGCGCGAATGTCCACGTGACCGCTGGAGATGGGCCCCACGCAGAGCTTGTCCAGGTACGTGTCCGGGGCATGGAGCAGGCCGCCCTTCTCAGATGCAGCAAGGACGGTGATCGCGTTGGACAGGCCCATGGCAACGAGATTGGTGCCTTCCAGCGGGTCAACGGCGATGTCGATCGCCGGCTGGCCGGCCAAACCCATGCCGACCTCCTCGCCGATGTACAGCATGGGCGCCTCGTCACGCTCGCCCTCGCCGATGACGATCGTGCCCCTCATCTCGACTTCGTCGAAAGTGCGGCGCATCTCCTCCACCGCGGCCCGGTCGGCGGCCATGCGGTCGCCGCGGCCCATGTACCGGGCCGACGCGATCGCCGCCGCCTCCGTCACGCGCACCATCTCCAGGGCAAGCAGCGTTTCCATCAGCCAGCGTCCGTCTTGATGTTCATCAGTGCCGGTAGTGTCGCCTGCCCGTGAAGACCATCGCCATGTGGTGCCGATCGGCGACTTCAATCGCCATCCCGTCGCGCACGGAGCCGCCGGGCTGGATGATCGCGGTCACTCCGCGCTCGGCGGCGAGCTGGATCGCGTCGGCAAAGGGAAAGTAGGCGTCCGAGGCGAGGACGGACATCGTGGAGCGGTCGGCCGCCTTGTGCAGCGCGATCTCCACCGCTGTCAGCCGGCTCGCCTGGCCCACGCCCACGCCCACGAGCGCACCACCGTGCGCGAGCACGACCGCATTGCTCGTCACGTGGCGAACTGCGCGCCAGGCAAAGAGCAGGTCGGTCAGCTCCTCCAGCGTCGGACGACGCTTGGTGACGACCTTCAGCTGCGAGCGGTCCAGCGTTGAGTGGTCGCGCGTCTCGACCAGCAACCCACCGTCCACGCGCTGGAACTCGAGCCGCGCAATGCCGTAGTCGCGCATGCTCTCGCTGTCCTGGCCGGGGACGGCGAGCAGGGCCAGGTGCTGCTTCTCGGCCAGGATCTCGCGGGCCGGCGCGGAGAATGACGGCGCGATGATCGCCTCGTAGGCGTTGCCGGCCATCGCCGCCGCGGCGTCCCCGTCCAATTCACGGTTGACCGCCACGACCGCCCCGAAGGCACTCACCGGGTCGCCTTCGAGTGCCTTCTGGTATGCGTCGGCGAGCCGATCGTTGGAAGCCAGGCCAGTCGGATTGGCCTGCTTGACGATGGCGCACGTAGGCGCTGTGAAGTCCATGGCGATGCGATACGCGGCGTCCAGGTCGACCAGGTCGTTGAACGTGGGCGCGTCGCCCTGCAGCTGCACGGCGTCCGCCAGCCGGCCCGACCGATGCGTCGTCTCGCGATAGAAGGCGGCCTGTTGGTGCGGGTTCTCGCCGTAGGCCAGGTCGCGCACCTTCTCGACGATGACCGCCAGGCGCTCGGGAAACTGCGTGCCTGCGATGTGGTTGAGGTACGCGGCCACCTCGGCGAAGTAGGCGGCGACGTCGGCCAGCGCGTCGGCGGCGAGACGTTGCCGAAACTCGGCTGAGACGGTGCCCAGGTCGCGCAGCTCCTCGATCAGGCGCGCGTAGTGGCGCGGGGCTGACAGCGCGGCGACCGCGGCATAGTTGCGCGCGGCGGCGGTCATCAGCGCCGTGCCGCCCACGTTGATCATCTCGATCGCCTCGTGCAGCGGAACCGGCCGAGCGCCCACCTGGGGCGCGAACGGCTCCACGTTGACGACCACGATGTCGAGCAGCCCGATGCCGCGCTCGGCCAGCTCCTCGACCTCTGCCGGCACGCTGCGTCGGGCGAGGATGCCGGCGTAGACCTGCGGAAAGAAGGTCTTGACCTGGCCACCGGCGAGCGGCTCGCTGCCGGTGAGCTCGCTGGCCGACTTGGCTGCGACACCGGCACCGGCCAGCGCCTCACGCGTTCCTTCGGTCGCGAATAGCTCTACATCGAGCGCGACAAGGTCGCGCGCAAGTTCGGCGATCCCGTCGCGATTCGCGACCGAGAGCAGGGCTCGCACCGTCTCCCTCCTCAGTCTCTCGGTGAGCCAGCGCGCTCAGCTGGGCACGAGCGCAGCACGGCCGGCCGAGTATAACAACGGGTGGCGGCCGCGCCGGGATGCGATTTCTCGGCGGTTGCTGCCGTCCCGGCGGCGCAGTTGCTATTCTCCGGCCGCAGTGCGCAATTGGATCTTCGACTATCTCTTCGGTGAATCGGGTTCCCGCGCGCCCGAATTCAACCTGCAGAACTTCCCCGACATCTTCACCCCGATCTGGGTCGCATCGCTGGCGTTGCTGATCGGCACGATCGTGCTCTACAACGTGCGTGCTCGCCAGCTGCATCGCCACGAGCCGCTGCGAGCGATGCAGGAGTGGCTGCTCTGGACGGGCCTGTTCACTTTCGGCCTGGTCCTGGTGGGCACGATGTTCGCCTTCTACTTCCTGTTCATCCTGATCTTCATCATGTCCGGGCTGATCGCCTTCATCTGGGTCCGCTTCTTCCGCTTCCCGGCCTATATCGAGGCGTACAACGAGCAGCTCAGGCGCGCCCGGTCGACCACCCAGTCGCGCTACAAGCAGGCGGAGTCGACCGTTCGATCGAGGCGCTCGCGGCGACGCCGTCGCTGAGGCGCCGCTTCGGCCACAGGTACCCGAGATGGAGATCAGGCGCTTCGGGCCCGGGCATCGCCGACCCGACGGCCCGCCCGGAACCCAGGGAGTCAGCGGCCAGGTCATCCTGAGCGACGACCGAGCGAGCGTGAGCGAGCTGGCCTTCGGCCGCTACGCCGCGATCACGCCGCACATCAACAACGACAGCTCGTCGCTGTTCATCGTCATCGGCGGCGCGGGCTACGTGCAGGTCGGCGACGAGCGCTCACGGGTCAACCACGGCGAGGCCGTCGTGTGGCCTGTCGGCGTGATGAACGGCGCGTACACGGACGGCACGGAGATGCGCGCGATCATCGTCGAGCTGAATGGGCGCCAGGACCTGCTCGAGGCCTCGCTCGGCGCGCGCGTCGTTTCGGCCAGTCCGGCCGGCACCGGCGGGGACGACGGGGAAGGGCAGCCAGCCTCGCGCCCGGCGCGCGCCGAAGGTTCCCTCGCGGAGCGGCAGCTCAATCGCGACGAGTACAACTCGGCCGAGGGCGAGCCCTGGTGAAGTCGGTGACTGTTCAGCCGTTGACGGCCGAGCGGTTCAAGGACTTGGCCGCGCTCTTCGACGAGGGCGGCGACCCGAAGTGGTGCTGGTGCATGTACTTCCGAAAGCGCGGCCTGAGTTGGTCGAACTCGACCCCAACCCAGAATCGACGCGGCTTGCGAACGCTCGCGGCCGAGGATCCGGCGCCCGGTCTCGTGGGCTATTTGGATGGCAGAGCAGTGGCGTGGGTGAGTTTGGCGCCGCGCGAGGCATACGATCGACTGGGCAGCTCGAAAGTGCTTGCACCCGTCGACGACCTACCCGTTTGGTCGATCGTCTGCTTCGTTGTCTCACGAACCGTACGGGGCAGCGGCCTCGGGACGCAGATGCTCGCGGCAGCCGTCGATTACGCGCGCAGGCAGGGCGCCGCCACGCTCGAGTCCTATCCCGTTGCTTCGGAGCGCGGCAGGATCACGCCGGCGGCCGCATTCCACGGCACCCAGTCGATGTTCGAGAAGGCGGGCTTTTCCGTCGTCGCCCGGCGTCAGTGGTCGAAGACGAGCCCGGTGCGACCGATCATGCGCCTGGAGCTCTGACCGCGCTCGTTGCGCCGGCCACGTAGCCGCCCAGGCGCGACAGCAGAAAGGCCGTGGCGCCCCAGACGTGGTGGGCGCCGATTCGATAGCCGCCATAGCGCAGCCGGTATCCGTCCCGATCGACAACCATCGTCTCCACATCTGCTCCGGGCAGGAAGGCAGCGAACTCGGCGGTCACGATCCGGGCGACCTCGTATCCGTCCGGTGTCAGCATGGGAGTCCGATCGGCGAAGGCGACGACCGGGTTGACCAGGAAACCCGATACGGCAACGTCAACCATGGGCAGCGTGCCCAGCACGCTCAGGCCGGCCTGCTCCGGGTCCAGCCCGACCTCCTCGTGCGCCTCGCGCAGCGCCGCGGCGATCGCCGATTCGTCGCCCTCGTCGATTGCCCCGCCCGGCAGGCTGATCTCTCCCGCATGGCGGTGGCCGCCAGGCGATCGCTCGGTCAGTGTGAGCAGCGCCTCGCCATCCGGGCCAGGATGGAACAGGATCAGCACAGCGGCCCGGCGCCGCGGCACATCCGGGAACTGCGGGCTGGCCACCGGGCCACCCGCGCCGGAGTCGATGACGGTCGGCGTCAGCTCTCGTCGCGAGGGTGGCAGGCGCGTGGGAAGCGGCTGGAGACGGGCGCGCAGCTCATCAATGCGCACGCTGCCTTCTACAGTCCCTTGCTGATCGTCGCGACGGTGTAGCCGCCCAGCGCGCTCGTGTCGATCAGCCGGCGCACGGCGGAACGCAGGGCGGTTGCCGTGCTCCACTCGCGGTCGGCCTCGATACGTGCCTCGGCGTAAGCCTCCTCGAGCCCGTTGGTGAGCAGGAACTCCGCCTGTCGAACCCGTCCGTCCATCCTGAACCCCGCCTCCAGCGCCGCTCGCTCGAACGCATCGAAGTCGACGCTGGCGGTGATGTCCTGGTGGCCCAGCGCAGCGAGCACATCGCTCGACACGTGCTGCTGGCGAAAGGCGCGCAGCGTGCCTGTCGGACGCGATTCCCCGAAGAGCTGGGAGGTGCCGGCGCCATAGTCGATCACCAGCGCGGCGCCTCGCTCCAGCTGGGCGCCCAGCTCAAGCAGCCAATCGGCCATGGCCAGGCTGATCTCGACCACGTGTCCCTCACCCAGCTGGACGTCTGAGGCGCCGATCCACGCTTCCAGGCGGGCGTCGGCCACGTCCGTGGTGACGTCCACGAAGCGGCCGCCATCCCAGCCCACGCGAAGCTCGCGAAGGCGTCCGTCCCGGTACGCAACGCGCTGTACGGGAAGGGCGTCCAGATATTCGTTGGCGATGACGGCCCCCGAGAACGGGATCGCGGGATCGCCGTCAGACAGCAGCGCCCCGTAGCCGGCGCCCGTCAGTGTGTCCCTCGCTCGCGCCACCTGCGCGGGCAGGTCAATCGGCTGGTAGCGCAGCGCGGCCGCGAGGCCGGAATCCAAGCGCCGCAATCCATCGAGGATGGCCAGCGCGAGCGCGCCGCTCCCGGCGCCGTATTCGCGGAGCGTGAAAGTGGCGGGCTCGCCCATCTCCCGCCACAGAGCGTCGATCCGCCGAGCGAGCACCCAGCCAAAGATTGGATGCATCTCCGGCGCGGTCAGGAAGTCGCCGGCGCGCGTGGGCCGGTCTGTTGACGTCGCGTAGTAGCCGCGCTCGGGGTCGTACAGGACGACCTCCATGAAGCGCGCGAAGGTGATCGGTCCGCCACGCGCGATCTCCGTGCGCAGCTGGTCGATCAGCGCCGGGTCGCCCGGATCCTCCGCCGGCGGCTGGGCCGGGGTCGAGCGGCGCCAGGCGACTTGCATGCCGGGCGGCTAGTTGATCAGGCCGGAGCCGTTGCCGCGCGAGGCACCGCTGCCCGCGCCGGCCGTCTCCGGTTCCGGCGTCGCGCGAACATCGCGCCGCTCCCCGCCGGCCGTCGTGACCATCGTGTCGCCGCCGTCCGTGAAGAGCAGCGTCCCGCTTGCCGGGTCGGCATCGACCTTGATCGTCGTGCCCGGCTTGAAGCGCCCCTCGAGCAGCGAGCGAGCGAGCGGATTCTCGACCAGGCGCTGGATCGAGCGGCGCAATGGGCGCGCTCCGTATGCCGCGTCGTAGCCATCGGTCGCAATCAGGCTGCGCGCCTGCGCGCTGACCTCGATCTGCAGATCGTGATCGGCCAGGCGCCGCTGCAGGTCGGCCAGCAGAAGGTCCACGATGTGCGCCAGATCATCCTCTGTCAGCGCGTGGAAGACGATGATCTCGTCGACGCGATTGAGGAACTCGGGCCGGAAGACCGTGCGCAGCGTGTCCGTGACCTGCTCCTTCATGCGCTGGTGAGACTCCTCGTCGCGCTGCCCGGCGAAGGCGGTGATGAACTGGCTGCCGACGTTGCTGGTCATGACCATGACGGTGTTCTTGAAGTCGACCGTGCGGCCCTGGCCGTCCGTCAGCCGGCCGTCGTCGAGCACCTGGAGCAGGACGTTGAACACGTCTGGATGAGCCTTCTCGATCTCGTCGAGGAGAATCACCTGGTAGGGCCGGCGGCGGACGGCTTCGGTCAGCTGGCCGCCTTCCTCGTAGCCCACGTAGCCGGGCGGGGCGCCGATCAGGCGCGACACGGAAAACTTCTCCATGTACTCGCTCATGTCGATGCGCGCCATGGCCTGCTCATCGTCGAACAGGAACGCGGCGAGGGCACGCGCGAGCTCCGTCTTGCCCACGCCGGTGGGGCCAAGGAAGATGAACGAGCCGATCGGGCGGCGCGGGTCCTTGAGCCCCGCTCGCGCGCGCCGGACGGCGTCCGACACGGCGGCCACGGCCTCGTCCTGGCCCACGACGCGCTTGTGCAGCTCCTCTTCCATGCGGATCAGCTTGGACTGCTCGCCTTCGAGCAGGCGCGTCACGGGCACCCCGGTCCACGACGAAACGATGCGCGCGATGTCGTCCGCGTCCACTTCTTCCTTGAGCATCCGGCGCGTGACGTCATCCGAGGCAGCCAGCGCCGACTCCTGCTCGCGCAGCTTGTTCTGGAGCTCGGGCAGCTGCGTGTACTGGAGCTCCGCCAGCCGCCGGAAAGCGTCCTCGCCGCCGCCGTACTGGACCTCGCGCTGGGCGACGTCGATGTCGTGCTGGACCTTCTCGAGCTCCTGCTTGGTCGCGCGCAGCTCGGAGATGCGCGCCTTCTCCTGCTCCCACTGGCTCTTGAGCGCGCCGACTCGCTCGCTGATGTCGGCCAGCTCGCGCTCGAGCGCGTCGAGGCGCGCCTTGGATGCGTCGTCGCGTTCCTTGCGCAGCGCCTCGCGCTCGATCTCGAGCTGGATGCGCCGGCGCTCGAGCTCATCGAGCTCGACGGGCATCGAATCCATCTCCATGCGCAGCCGGCTGGCGGCCTCGTCCACCAGGTCGATCGCCTTGTCGGGCAGGAAGCGCTCGGTGATGTATCGGTTGGACAGCACGGCCGCGGCGACGAGCGCCGAATCGGTGATCCGCACGCCGTGGTGGTTTTCGTACCGCTCGCGCAGCCCGCGCAGGATGGAGATCGTCTCCTCCACCGTGGGCTGATCGACGAATACGGGCTGGAAGCGCCGCTCCAGGGCCGCGTCCTTCTCGATGTGCTTGCGGTACTCGTCCAGCGTGGTCGCGCCGACCGTGTGCAGCTCGCCGCGCGCGAGCATGGGCTTGAGCAGGTTTGACGCATCCATTGCGCCCTCGGCCGCCCCGGCGCCGACCACGGTGTGGAGCTCGTCGATGAACAGGATGACCTGCCCCTCTGAGTCCTTGATCTCCTTGAGCACCGCCTTCAGGCGTTCCTCGAACTCGCCGCGGTACTTCGCGCCGGCGATCAGCGCGCCCAGGTCCAGCCCGACCACGCGCTTCTCCTTCAGCCCTTCGGGAACGTCACCGCGGACGATGCGCTGGGCAAGGCCTTCAACGATGGCTGTCTTGCCAACGCCCGGCTCACCGATCAGCACCGGGTTGTTCTTCGTCCGCCGCGAGAGGACCTGGATCACGCGCCGGATCTCCTCGTCGCGGCCGACTACCGGGTCCAGCTTGCCTTCACGCGCGTCACGGGTCAGGTCGCGCCCGTACTTCTCCAGCGCCTGGTAGGTGCCCTCCGGGTTCTGGCTGGTGACGCGCTGCCCGCCGCGCACCTTCTGGAGAGCGCCCAGGATCTGTTCGCGTCCGGCGCCGGCCGCCTCAAGAATGCGCTGCGCGTCGCCACCCGCCTCAGCTGCGGCGAGCAGGAGGTGCTCGGTCGAGACGTATTCATCCTGCAGCCGGCGCGCTTCGTCCTCCGCGCGCTCGAGCAGCTGCCGAGCCCGCGCGTCGAGTGACAGTTGGCCGCCCTCGATCCGCGCCCGGCGTGACAGACCGGCGCCCAGCTCGACGCTCAGCTGGGCCGGATCTGCCCCAAGCTGGCGCAAGGTGGTGGCGGGCACTCCCTGGGGATCATGGAGCAGCGCCGCAAGGAGGTGTTCGGCGTCCAGGATCGGGCTGTCTGCCTCCGTCGCCAGACGCTGGGCAGCCAGAATCGCCTCTTGTGCCTTTTCCGTGTAGCGGTCGAGTTTCATGCTCAATTCAGCCTAAACATTGACAATATGATTGTCAAGGTTCCTGTCACCGAGTTGGACTTGGTTGGTCGGCAAGGTCGAGGAACTGCGTGGCCGCCTGCGTCGCCTCGTCGGACAGCTCCGTAGGCAAAACGACACGCACCTTGACGTACAGGTCTCCGCGCCCCTCCCCACGAAAGCGGGGCAGGCCCTGGCCGGCAAGGCGAAAGCTGCGCCCCGACTGCGTGCCCGGCGGAATGCGAAGCAGAACGCGCCCGGTCAGGTTCTTGACCGGCACCTCTCCGCCCAGAAGTGCCTCGCGCAGCGTCAGCGGCAGGTCGCGCTGGAGGCTGGCCCCATCCCGCGTGAAGACCGGATGGCGCATGACCTTGACCTTGACGTAGGCGTCCGCACCGTCGGCAGCGCCCGAGAAGCGGATGCGCTGGCCATCCGTGACGCCGGGCGGGATATTTACTTCGAGCCGCCGCCCGCCAACATCCAGCAGTCGCTTGGTCCCCGCGGCGACCTCCTCGAGCGTCACCTCCGCCTCGGCCTCCAGGCGCGGCGCCGGTGCCGGTCTTCCGCCGCCGGCGCGCTGCTGATCGGCCATGCCGGCCAGCAGGTCGTCGATCGAGCCGCTGCGCGTGCGCGTGCGGCTGCGCGTGGAGCCAGATGATCCGAGCGAGTCGTCGAATCCCGCCCCGCCGGCCGAGCCCGCGCCGCCTCCGAAGAATGTCCGGAAGAAGTCGCTGAAGCCGGCCAGATCCTCCGGGTTGCCGCGGTACTCGAAGCGAACGCCGCCAGGCGCGCCCGAGCCGAACCCGCCGAAGCCGGCGAACGGGTCGCCCGCGCGACCTGGATTGCCCGTGCCCGGCCGGCTGGTACCCGCGCCCTGGTACGCCTGCCAGTTACTCCCCAGCTCGTCGTACAGCTTCTTCTTGTCCGGGTCGGACAGGACCTCGTTGGCCTCGCTGATCTCCTTGAACTTGCGCTCGGCCGCGGCGTTGCCCTTGTTCAGGTCCGGATGGTGCTCGCGGGCGAGCTTGCGGAACGCTTTCTTGATGTCAGCCTTGCTGGCCGTGCGCGGCACGCCCAGCGTGGCGTAGTAATCCCGATACTCCATCCGTCGGCTTCCCTTCGCAGGCGTCTCCCGGGCGTTGCTGCTTGCGGCGGCACGGGCTCAGCCGCCTGAGACGGCCCCCCGCGCGATTGCCGGCGGCTGGTCGGCGCCGGGGAAGCCACGCACAATCTTGTCAGGCGCCGAGGGCGACTCCTCGTCCATCGCCTCGCCCTTCTCGACCACCTCGGCCGGCTTGGCTTCCAGGCGCTTGGGCAGGCGCACCAGCCCGTGCTCCAGCACCTGGTCCATTGACTCGACCAGGATCAGCTTCATCTGCTTGCGGATCTCGTCCGGAACGTCAATGCAGGTCCTTCTGGTTCTTGAGCGGCAGGATCACGCCCTTCGCACCGGACAAGTGCGCAGCGAGGATCTTGCTCTTCAAGCCACCGATGGGAAGCACCCGACCGCGCAGCGTGATCTCGCCCGTCATGGCCACGTCCTTGTGGACCGGGATGCCGGTGAAGGCGCTGACCATGGCCAGGGCCATCGTGATCCCCGCCGACGGTCCGTCCTTGGGGATGCCGCCCGCCGGAACGTGGATGTGCAGCGTGTACTTCTCGAAGGCTTCGCGCTCAATGCCCAGCTCATCGGCGTGGGCACGGATCCACGACAGGCCGGCCCGGGCCGACTCGCGCATGACCTCGCCCAGCTGGCCGGTGAGGATGAAGTCCTCCTTGCCCGGCATGCGCGTCACCTCGACCGAGACGACGTCGCCGCCGACCTCGGTCACGACCAGTCCGGTGGCTGCACCGGTCTGATCTTCCTTTTCCAGCTCGCCGTACTCCCAGCGCGGGGGCCCGAGCAGCTCGCTCAGCTTCTTCTTGTCGATGACAGTCTTGCGCTTGCGCCCCTCGGCCACCGTGCGCGCGACCTTGCGCATGATGTTGGCGACCTCACGCTCCAGGTTGCGAACGCCGGCCTCCTTGGTGTAGGCCTGCACCAGCTCGACCATCGCCTCGTCCGTGACGTCCACGTTCTTGGTCGTCAACCCGTGGTTCTCGAGCTGCTTGGGGATCAGGAAGCGCTTGCCGATCTCGATCTTTTCCTGCTGCGTGTAGCCGGGCAGCTGGATGACCTCCATCCGGTCGCGCAGCGCAGGCGGGATGGGATCAAGCAGGTTGCCGGTGGCAATGAAGAGAACGCGCGACAGGTCGAACGGAACCTCGAGGTAGTTGTCCTGGAAGGTGTTGTTCTGCTCCGGATCGAGCACTTCGAGCAGGGCCGAGCTGGGATCGCCCCGGAAGTCCATCCCGATCTTGTCCACCTCGTCGAGCATGAACACAGGGTTGTTCGTGCCCGCCGTCTTGATGTTCTGGATGATCCGGCCGGGCAGCGCGCCGATGTACGTGCGCCGGTGGCCGCGGATCTCCGCCTCGTCGTGGATGCCGCCCAGGCTCATGCGCACGAACTTGCGGCCCATGGCCCGCGCGACGCTCTTGCCGAGTGACGTCTTGCCCACGCCTGGCGGTCCGACGAAGGCGAGGATGGGGCTGCGGATCTTGTCCGCCAGGGTGCGCACCGCGAGGTACTCGAGGATGCGCTCCTTGATCTTCTCCAAACCGTAGTGATCCTCGTCCAGGATGCGCGCCGCCTCCTTCAGATCGAGGTTGTCATCCGTGGTCGTGTTCCAGGGCAGGCTGATCAGCCAGTCGACATAGGTCCGAATGACGCCAACCTCTGGCGAGGCGGACGGGATCCGGCTCATGCGGTCGACTTCCTTGATCGCCCGGGTCTTGATCTCCTCGGGCATGCCTGCCTGCTCGACCTTCTCGCGCAGCTCATTGACCTCGGCCTGCTGCGGGTCGTCCTCGCCCAGCTCGCGCTGGATCGCCTTGAGCTGCTCGCGCAGGATGTACTCGCGCTGGGTCTTGTCCATCTCCGACTTGACCTCGGACTGGATCTTGCCCTTCAGCTCCAGGATCTCGACCTGGCGCGCGAGGAAAGACGAAACGAGCTTGAGCCGCTCGTGGACGTCGATCGTCTCGAGCAGCTCCTGGCGCTGCTCGGTCGACATGTCCGGGCTGTAAGCAACCATGTCGGCCAACAGGCCCGGCTCGGTGATGTTGCGCGCCGCAACCGCCGCTTCAGGCGGCACGGGCGCCCCGGACTGAACGTACTGCTCGATCTGCTGCTGCACGGTGCGCACGAGCGCCTGTGCCTCCAGGCCACTGGCCGGCTCTTCCTCGACCAGCTCGACGCGGGCCAGGATGAACGGTTCGGAGCCCACGAACTCGAGCAGGCGCAGGCGCTGCTGGCCCTGCACGATGGCGCGCACGGTGCCGTCCTGGAGCTGCACGACCTGGGCGATCTTGGCCAGCGTGCCGACCTCGTACAGCTCGGCCGGGTCGTTGATGTCCTCGCGGTCAGCCTGGCGCTGGGTCACGAGCGCGATGGGCGAGCTGTCGCCAACGGCCTTGTTGAGCGCCTGGACGGACTTGTCGCGGCCCACCTGGAGCGGAACGATCATCTCCGGGAAGATCACCGTCTCACGCAGCGCGACGAGCGGCAACTCCCGGATGCGCGCCGATTCGGGCTCGCCGGAATCGGTTTGCACTTCTGGGTTGATGGGGTCAGTCATTTCGCTCCTTGGTCGGGCTGCTGGTGCGTTGCCGCGGCGCCGGCTGTGTGGTCATCGCCATTCCGGCGAAGTTGTCCTGCTCGCTCGTGCCGGCCGTATGCCGGTTCTCGTAAAGGGTCTCGAGGATGCGCATGCCGAGCCGTTCCTCGAGCTCGAACAGCACGCGTATCCCGGCCAGGTTGACGCCGAGGTTGCGCGTCAGGTGCCTGATCCAGAGCACCCGGCGGATGTCGTTCTCCGAATAGAGACGAATGTTGCTCCGCGTTCGTGCCGGACAGACGAGTCCCTCCAGCTCGTAGATGCGCAGCGTGCGCGGGTGGACTCGGACGAGCTCGGCGGCCACGCTGATGACGTAGACCGGCCGGGTTGGATCCTGTCCGATGCGCTCCTCGGCGCTCTCCTGTGCCACGATCTGATCAGCTCTCCTGGCTTGGCGCAGGGGCCGAGGTGATGGGGGCCTGGCGCGGCTTGACCTCGTCGCGCGACTGGTTCGACCCGTGCGCGGCGTTGATGGTCACCGTGTCGCCGCCGCCTGGTCGGACGAGTGAGTCCTCGAAACGGCGGTCCATGACCAGGCGCAGCGACATCCGCTCGCCCAGCGGGTTGGTTCGGCGAATGAGCGTCATTTGGCACACCTCCTGCATGCCTGAATGGCTGGTCGACGACGGCTCGCAGCCGCCGCGTTCATTTACGTGACGGGACGCTAAACCATGACAATGGTGTTGTCAAGAAGGCTGCGTGTTGCGCAGACACAACATCTATCCGCGTGGGCGAAGTCAGGCGGGGTCGATCGAGACGATCTCCCAGCGCGATGAATCGAGCAGACCACGCGGCAGCCAGTCCAGGCCGGGCTGCACCACCTGGGCGAGGTGGATGACCATCGCGCGCTCGACGACGACCGTCTGCTGGCTGGCCGTGGGGATGACGCCGAACAGCTCCGACTCGACGCGCTGCAGGCGGACCAGGTCCAGGGCGATCGTCGCCGAGCCCGCTCCCGCCGACGCGCCCGGAAGCTGGGTGAAGCGCAGGCTGTCGAAAGGCTGTCCGGGATCGAGCCCGGCCTCCGTGCCGTATGCCGCCGCGGCACGGGCCACGGAGGCACGCAGCCGCGCGTCCTGGTCGTACCAGGCGGCGCGCAGATCGTCGGCCCGCGGATCGTTCACGAACAGCGGCGTGGCTGCCTCCGGCCGACCGGAGCGCCACGCTTCGAGGTACGCTCCGAGTGTCGCGCTGGGCGATCCGTGGCTTCCCCCGAAGAGCCAGTAGCCGGTCAGAACGAGCGCGGCCGCGGCAACCACGAGCATGACCCTGAGCTCGCCTCCGGGTGCGCGGCCACGGGCAAGAGCCAGCCGATGGGCGTGCACGGCCTGGACGAGCCAGATGACCACGGTTGTCGCCAGGAGAGGGAAAACCTCCAGCCAGCGCGTGCCTTCGACGAGCTGCAGCATTGCGACGGCCGTGACGGCGAGGACGATGGGCTGGGCAGCCACTAGCAGCCAGCCACGCCGATCGCCAAGCGCAAGGTGGCCGGCGCCCCAGACGAGCAGCGCCCTGCTCAGCACGGGTGCAGCCGACTCCTCGCGCAATTCGATTCTGGCGCCCTCTGGGTGGGGTCCGGTCAGGCGGTGCTGCCCGCTCAGCGTCCGGTCGTGCCGAGCGGCTGGCCGTCACCGATCAGCTCGCGGCGCAGCATTGCCTCGGCCTCCGGCCGGGCCGCGGCGAGCACCTTGTCACCGGCCTGGAAGACCGTGTCGTTGCGGATGGCCTGGACCGCGCTGCCGCGCATGATCAGGAAGAGAGACGAGCCCTCCGGCATCGGGATGTCGCCCACGCGCCGGCCAACCGCGGGCGAGTCCTCGGCGATCTGCGCCTCGACCAGCTCCAGGTTGCCCGGGCTCAGTTGTGCGAGGTGGAGCAGCTCGTGGACCGGGATGTCCTGTTCGATGGCGGCCAGCGCCATGCGCGTGGGGCTGATGATTTCGTCAACCCCGAGGTGCCTGAAAAGGCCCTCATTCTTGGGGTTGTTGACGCGCGCGATCGTGCGCGGCACGTCGAAGTGGTGCTTGGCCATCTGGCACACGACCAGGTTGTCCTCGTCATCCCCGGTAACCGCTGCAACGATTGCCGCACGGTTCGCGCCGGCCTCGGCCAGATGTTTGCCCTCGCAACCGTCGCGCTGCAGAACGATGCTGCCCAGCTCGTCCGCGATCTGGCGCGCCCGGCCGGCGTTCTTCTCGAGGATGACCAGCTCGTGGCCTGCCTCGATCAGCTCCTTGGCCAGGTAGTAGCCGACCTTTCCGCCACCCACGACGACGATGTACATCGGTCTATGTCTCCGACACGCCGGGCGATGCGATTGCGCCCGCGGAAACGGGCGGCATCGACGCGCCGTGGTCGTGGTGGCGCTCGACTCTGCGTACTCCGCTCGCGCCGGGATCGGCCTCCAGGCCCGTGAAGCGCGACAGCGCGTCGACCAGCAGGCGGGTCCGGCAGATCGTGGCCAGCCCGAGCATGGTGTAAGCCTCCGCGCGCACCGGATCGTTGATCTTGGTCACCACGTGCTCCACCCCGAACGTCTCGCTCGCCAGCTGGGCAGCGAGGACGTTGCGGTTGTCGCCCTCGGTCAATGCGAAGAAGTAGTCGGCCGTTTCGGTCCCAACGCGGCGCAGCACGTCCTCGTCAGTGCCGTCGCCTCGAATGGCCTGGCCAGGAAAGTCTTCCTCGAGCCGGCCGAAGGCCTCCGTGTTCAGGTCGAGGACGACCACCTCGTGGCCGGAGCGCGCCAGGCGCTCGGCCAGGCCGGCGCCGACCCGGCCGCAGCCGACGATCACAGCGCGCATGACTTGTCCGTTCGCAGCCGATTCATGTTCGCCATCACGCTAGCGCAACCGCCAGCCGCGTGTCTCAGGCACGGCCTCCGCCGGCGGTCGCCGTTCGCTGTCATCGGCGGATCCGGGCACACGCTCGCGGACCACGATCACCTGGCACGGGGCGTTCTGGAAGATGTACGGGATCGTGCCACCCAGCGCGAAGTCGCCACCGAAGCGCGTGCGATAGGGCAGCCCGATCAGGATCGCGTCCGCGGCCAGCTCGATCGATTCATCGACAAGCGCGGCGGCCACCTCGCGCGCCTGGAGCAGGTCGGCGCTGAGCTTGACCTTGTAGCGCTCGGCAATCCCCTCTGCCCTGTCGAGCACGGCCGATGCGGCCTCGTTGTCCTCTGTCATTGATTCGGACAGCTCGTGGCGCCAGTCAACCTCGACCACGTGTACAGCCACGAGCTCGGCGTTGAAGGGCTTGGCCAGCTGGCAGCCGAGATGGACAACGAGCTCGTCTGTCGGGCCGCCGTTGAGGGCGAGAACTGCCTTCCGGAATGGGACGGGCAGCGCGCTGTCAGGCATGCCGGCGAAGGGTAACACCGCCGTTCAGGACGTCAGGCGGAGCCCTCCGGATCGTCCTCGCGGCGGTACGGCACACCTACGACCACGGTGTGTGGGCGGCCGATCAGCGCACGCCGCAGTCGGTTGGCCGATTGGTTGTAGAGCAGGCGCTCCCACCAGCTGCGGGCCACGTATTCGGGAATGACGACAAACGTAACCGGCTTCTCCTTGGCCTCCGGCCACGTCTCGTCCAGGACGTCGAGGTAGGACAGCAGCGGTCCCACGAGGGCCCGATAGGGCGATTCGACGATCACCAGCGGCACGTCCGGAACTTGGCGCTGCCAGCGCTCGCGCAGGCTGGCCGCCTCGTCCGGCTCGTCCGAGATGAGCACTGCGCGCACGTCCGGCGCGATCGAGCGGCCCACGTTGATGGCCTGGATCACGGCCCGGTTGATGCCCGGCACAGGCACGATCACGCGCTCCTCGCGACGTGGCGTTGGCACGACATAGTCCGGCCGCACCTCGAGGTGGCTCGACGACGCCTGGTACTGGCGATGGATGAAGAGCATTACGCCGACGACGATCGGCACGACCACCACTACGAGCAGCGAGGTGGGCGCCTTGGCAATGGTGACCACGACCGCCACGACGCCGGTCAGGATGCAGCCGAAGAGGTTGATCGCGAGGCGGGGCACCCAGCCCGGAGGGCGCTCACGCAGCCAGTGCACGACCATGCCCGACTGGCCGATCGTGAAGGCCACGAAAACGCCAACCGAGTAGAGCGGAATGAGCGCGTGCGTGTCGCCGCCGAAGGCGACCAGCAGCGCGATCGAGACGACGCTCAGGATGACGATGCCCGAGTTGAACGCCAGCCGATCGCCACGGAAGCTGAACTGTCGCGGCATGTAGCCGTCGCGGGCGAGGATCGCGGCCAGGCGCGGGAAGGCGTTGTAGCTCGTGTTCGCGGCCAGGAAGAGGACGAGCGCGGTGAATGTCTGGAAGAGGTAGAAGCCGATCGAGCCTTCGCCGTAGATCGTGCCCGCGACCTGGCTGATGACCGTGCGCCGCACTGGCTCGTCGATCGGCACGATGCCGAACGACAGGGCAACGAAGGTGATGCCCACGAACAGCGCGACGAGCAGGATCGCGACCGCGCCGAGAGTGGCCGCAGCGTTGCGCGGTTCGGGCGGCTTGAATGCCGGCACTCCGTTGGCCGTGGCCTCGATCCCGGTCAGCGCCACGGATCCCGACGCGAAGGCGCGGATGAGCAGCAGCACGCCGAATGCCTCGGGGATGCCAGGCGCGCCGGGCAGCGGATCGGGCGGAGCCGAGCCATCGCCCAGGACGACCACGCGAAAAACTCCGATGCCGATCATCAGCAGCGCGGAGCCGACGAAGAGGTACGTCGGCAGGGCAAAGATGTTGCCCGACTCGGACAGGCCGCGCATGTTGCCGATGGTGATGAGCACGATCGCCAGCACGGCGATGACGATCTGCCACTCGGCGATGCCGGGCAGAGCGGAGATGACCTGCTCCGATGCTGACGCTGTCGACACGGCGACGGTCATCACGTAGTCGAGCAGCAGCGCCGCCGCGACCACGATCGATCCGATGCGCGGTAGGTTGCGCCGCGCCACGGCGTAGTCACCGCCGCCCGACGGATAGGCATGGACGATCTGGCGATAGCTGATCGAAACGACCACGAGCAGGCCCGCCACGGCGATCGCGATGGGCAGGCTGAGGAACAGCAGGCTGGCGCCGGCGAGGACCAGGACGCGCAGGATCTCCTCGGTCGCGTAGGCCGAAGAGCTGATCGGGTCGGAGCTGAAGATGGCCAGCGCCTTCTTCTTGCTCAGGCGCTCTCCCATCTCGTCATGGATCGACAGGGGTCGTCCGAAGAGGACATGCCGGACGCGCTCGACGAAACGGCCGCTGGCCGTGCGCGGGGCAGATGCGCGCTCACGCGCCACGAGCATGCCCGGCCCGGAATAGCGGAAGTACTCGGCGTGCGGTCGCTCTACGCGGACGCGGCGGTCGCCCGGCTTGCGGCCCAGCAGCCAGGGCTTGACCGCGGGGTTTTCGGGCGGTTGGGTCGGCTTCTTTGGGTCGTCCGTCACAGGCCGTAGCTCAGCCGGGCGATCAGCCGGATGGGGAGCTCCTCCTGGGTCATCAGCTTCTGGACACGTTCGATGGGGTATTCGACGCGATGCCACTCGAGGCGCTCTGCATCCGTGTCGATGAGCATTGCACTCGCCCTGGGATCGCCGTCGCGCGGCTGGCCGACGCTGCCCGGATTGGCGACCACCCGCTGGCCGTCCAGTTGGAACGAAACGCCTGAACGCGGGCTGATGCCTTCCATGCCCGAGCCGCGCTGGCGAAAGACGACCGGAACATGCGTGTGGCCAACCAGGCAGTGGCGGGTGTCAAAGGAGCGCAGGTTGGCCCGCGCGATGGCGCTCGTGAAGACGTACTCCCAGGTGGGGTCGCGCGGACTGCCGTGGACCATGGTGAACGGCGAGTCGACGTTGGTCAGCGGCAGGGCGCCCAGCCAGCTGCGCGTGGCCGGCGCAATCCGTGCTGCCGTCCACTCGACCGCCTCTCGGGCGTCGTCATTGAAGGCGTCCGTGGACAGCTCGCCGATGGCAGCCGAATCGTGGTTGCCGCGGACGCCGATGGCCCCCTCTGCGGCCAGCCGGGCGACCACCTCGTCTGGCTGCGGACCGTAGCCGACTACATCACCGAGCTGCCAGACGGCGTCATACGGCTCCAGCGCGCTGAGTACCGCCTCGAGCGCAGGCAGGTTGCCGTGGATATCGGAGAGCACGGCTACCCGCATTGCCGGTCAGGGTAGCGCGGCCCGTTTGCGCTCGCCTGGCGGCCGAGGGAAGCGAAGCGGCGTCGCGCGCTGCTTGGCGATGATGACCAGGCAGTGGCCGTGCAGTCCCACTTCGGCGGCGCCCGGCAGCTCGACTCTTTGCGGCGCAGATCCACCGGCCTCAGCGATGAGCTGGCGGGCGGCTCGGATCTCCGCCTGCAGCGCGCCGTCGCCCGCGTCGCGCTTCCAGGCCACCACATGCCCGCCCACGCGGGCGAGCGGCAGGCACAGCTCAACCACCTCGGCCAGCGAGCCGACCGCACGCGCGGTGACAAGGTCCCAGGCTTCGCGCTGGTCGGCTTCGTCGGCCAGGTCCTCGGCCCGCTCCTTGAGAGCAACCATCTCGGGCCCCACGTCCCGCGCGGCGCGCATTGCTTCTGCCGCTGCGCGCGCGATGACCTCCAGGAAGGCTGCCTTCTTGCCGATCGAATCGACCAGCGCCGCGCGCCGCGCCGGCAGCGCCACCGCCAGCGGCAGCCCGGGGTAACCCGCGCCGCTGCCGATGTCGATCACGCTCAGCCCTGCGCCGTCCAGAGTGCGCAAGACGGGGATGGCGGCGAGCGAGTCGAGCACGTGCCCACGCGCCACGAGCTCTGCGGTACGAAGCGCGGTCAGGTTGATCGCCGAATTCCAGGCGGTCAGCAGGCGAGCCTGGGCGTCCAGCGCCGCTCGGACGGCGGGGCTGAGTGTGAGCCCGATCTGTGCGATCCCGTCATCCACGATCCGCCAGAAGGACTCATCCAGCGCCGGCAGGCCGTCCGGGTCGAGCGGCAGGGGCGCGCGCTCGCGATCGGGTCGGGTACCTCGAGAGGAAGTTGGCCGCGGGAGCGAAGACCGATCGACGGCGTCCATGCCCGAACGCTGCCGAGCCGTTGCGCTGTCCCCGCTCCCTGCGACCTGACGTTCTGGCACCACCGGCCTTTCAGTTTTCCCCCGCCGTCCGGTTGTCCGACCGGCTTTCGCCGGTCGCCGAGAGTCGGCGAGGTTACCGTACTTGGACTGGGACGCCTTCCCCGTTTGGCGCTTCCAGTGGTGCAGGCCGCGAAGTGTCGCGAGAGGGCTCGGACCCGGTCAACCCGCTTATCCACGAGTTCTGTGACGGGGTTGCCATTTGTGGAGAAAGGACGGGTCGTCCGCGCCCCTTTGTGGATGAGGGCGGCGCTACGAGTCGGTGCTGCGCGCACGGACGGGACGTCCCATGCTGCGCCGCACGACCTCCATCACCTCTTCGGTGTACGTCTCTGCCTGGCCGGTCTTGACCGCGGTGGCGAGGCAGCCCGCGACGTGGTCCTCCATCAGCATCAATGACACTGCGTCGACCGCTGCGCGCAGCGCTGCGGTCTGCTGCAGGATGTCGATGCAGTACTCCTCGCGCTCGATCATGCGCGCCACTCCGCGCACCTGGCCCTCCATGCGCGACAGGCGGCGCAGCAGTTGCGCGCGGTCCTTGGTGTAACTGTGGCGCGACGGGCCGCTGGCGCGCTGCTCGGAGTTCGTGGTGCTCATACTGGAGGGGAGTATATCCGTACGCAGGTTGCGCCGACAGAGCCGAGTCGTTATCGGTCCGTAATCAACGGCGTCGGACAGACACTGAGCGCACTGGCGATACGGGCTAGACTCGCCTCAGATGGACAGCCCCGATTGGCTGCGCACGCAACTGACCTCGTTCACTTGCCCTGCGTGCGGCCGACGCTACCGCGGCAGCCGGATCCGCCTTTTGGCCGAGCGCGATGGCCTGTTCTTCGTTGACCTCGATTGCTCACGCTGCGGCAGCCACACCGTCGCCATCGTCACCGTCGAGCTCGACCAGAGCGAGCTGTCGATCATCGACGCCTCTGACATAGGTGCGCCGGACGATCTGCGGGCCGATCACCTGGGCGAGCCGCTGCCCGTGGGCGCGGCACCGGTGACCCCGGACGACGTACTCGAGATGCATGAATTCCTGGCCGCCTTCAAGGGCGACGTGAACACGCTGCTGCGCGCGTCGATCGGATCGGACGGTGCCGACCGCAGGTGACGGACGGACCCAGATTCGCTCACGCCAGCGAGGCTGAGCTGGCCCGCATCCTGGACTACTACGGAGTTCCCTGGGAATACGAGCCACGCACCTTTCCGATCCTGTGGAACATGGACGGCAAGGTCGTCGAGAGCTTCTCGCCCGATTTCTACCTGCCCGAGATGGACACCTACGTCGAGCTGACCACGCTCAAACAGAGCCTGGTACGGCGCAAGAATCGCAAGCTGCGCCGGCTGCGCGAGCTGTATCCGGACATCCGCGTCAAGCTCTTCTACGGCAAGGACTTCCGCGCGCTGATGCTCAAGTACGGGCGCTTTGACCTGGCCGCTTCGCTGAGCGGACTGGAGGGCCAGCTGACACCTGAGTCGCTGGGCCGCACACGGGCTGCAGCCAGCGTCGGTGAGCCACAGCCGGTCTCGCCGATTACTGAGATGCTGCCCGCGAGCACGACGGTCATCACTGCGCTGGTCGTTGATCGCGGCCGCCCGCGCGTCTCGCGCGGCTCACGGCGCCGACGCGGTCGGCGTGCCTTTCTGGCCACAAGAATTGCCTGATTTGACTTACCGAGGGACAACTCACCTATGACCGTTCGACTGCCCGACCTTCGCGCCGACGTTGCCGATGAGCTGATCAGCGAGGAGCAGATCCGGGCCAAGGTGGCCGAGCTTGGCCGGCAGATCAGCGCCGACTATGAGGGCCGAGCGGTGACCCTGGTCAGCGTGCTCAAGGGCTCGCTGCCGTTCATGGCGGACCTCATGCGCGCGATCGAGATCCCCGTCCAGATCGACCTGATGGAGGTCAGCTCGTACGGTGGGGCTACGACCGAATCATCCGGCCTGGTGCGCATCCTGAAGGACCTCTCGTCCTCCATCTCGGACAAGGATGTGCTGATCGTCGAGGACATCATCGACACCGGCCTGACGCTCAACTACCTGCTCCGCTACCTGCGCGGCAAGAACCCCAGCTCTCTGCGCATCTGCGCGCTGCTGGACAAGCCGGCGCGCCGCCTGGTCGAGATCCCGATCGACTATCGCGGCTTCACCATCCCTGACGAGTTTGTCGTTGGGTACGGGCTCGACTTCGGCGAGTTCTACCGGAACCTGCCCTTCATCGGCGTGCTTCGGCGCGAGCTTTACGAGGGCAAGTGAAGCGCCGCGCGCTGGGGCGCGGCCGGACCCTGGTCGGCTTCGGCTCGATCATCGCGGTCGGCGGTTTGTTTCCGGCATGGTGGATGATCGCGCGCACGAACCTGGCGCCGTTGAGCGGCAACGGCCTGCAGGGCATCGGGTTGATCATCTTCCTGGCCGCCATGGCCTCGCTCGCGGTGCTGACCCTGCCCTACGCGTCGCGCGACGGTGAGTCACCGCTCGACCGTCCGGCGACGTACATCTTGCTCGGTCTGGCGGCCCTGGGCGCGTTCCTGTTCCGCGCGTATGAGATCAGCTCATTCGCTGGCGTAGGCATGCCCATGGCGGCACCCGGACTGTGGATCACCGGTGTTGGCATCCTGATCATGAGCTGGGGCGTGGCGGACGTCCTGACCACGCGCACGGACTGACCGGGCGCCGGGCGCCGGGCGCTAGGCCTTGTCCAGGAACTCGCGCACCAGCTCCTGGAAGTGAAAGACGCCGTTCTCGCGGCGCGCAGAGAAGCGACCGCTCTCGTAGGCGCGCGAGCGCAGGCCGCGCTGGACCTGCTCGCACAGGACGATGTCCTCCTGCTGGATCTGATCGGAGAAGGCGATTGTCTGCTGCATCGATTCCCAGCCTGGGCCGCTGCCCGGTTCGGCGAAGAACCACTCGAAGATGGTCAGCGTGCGATCCACGCCCACGGGCAGGATCACGTTGGAGCTCATGTTGTCCTGGTAGATGTTGAACATGGTGTTCGGGAAGACCCAGTAGTACAGCGCCTCGCCCTCGCCATCTGAGGTGCGTACGTAGCGCCGGTCACGGCCCAGCTCCTCGCCCGGCCTGAGGTCGCGGATGGGGGCGTGCTGCTTGGAGTAGTAGCGGAACGTCTCGACGCTGTAGGCGTCGTAGTCAAGCTCGCGGAACAGGTCCGGGTGGGCGATCGGAAGGTGATAGCCCTCCAGGTAGTTGTCCACGTAGACCTTCCAGTTGCACTCGATCAGGTACTCGCGCCGTTCGACCAGGCGCATGTGCTCCACGTCGTAGCCGGCCCGGGCGACCTCGGCTGGGATGGCTCCCAGCTGGTCACGCAACGGCGCCGCGTCCGGATCCAGGTTGGCGAAGACGAATGGACCCCAGCGATCGACGCGTACAGGTAGCAGCCCGAAGTCGGCCTTGGCGAAGTTCTCCGTGCCGTCCATCTCGGGCGCCGCCCGCAGCGTCCCGTCCAGGCCGTACGTCCAGCCGTGGTAGCGGCACTGCAGGCTCTTGCGGTTGCCCTTGCCCAGTGCAACCTGCCCTGCACGGTGGCGACACACGTTGTAGAAGCCGCGCAACTCGCCGTCCGTCCCGTGAGTGATCACGATTGGCTCGTCCAGAATCGTGGCGGGCACGAAGTCGCCCGGCCGGGCCAGGTCGTCCAGCCGCGCCACGAGCTGCCACGTTGCGCTGAAGATGCGCTGCTTCTCTTGCTCGTGGATTGACGGATCGAGGTAGTAGCGCGCGGGCAGCGTGGAGGCACGGGCCAGCGCATCGCGCGTCTCGGCAGCGGTCATGGATTAGAGTCTATGTGGGCGGGTCGCGCGGATCCGCGAATTGATGGATACCACCATTTAGGAGGCACCGAATGGCCAAGAGCCGTGTGGGAGTACTCGCCGTCCTGGCGTTATTTGTAATCGCGTGTGGTGGAGCCGGCGCAACGCCGACACCGGCCGCATCGCCCACTGGCGCAGCCACGCCAACAGCGGCCGCTTCTGCGACCGCCGCGACCTCGCCCAGCGAGGGTCCTGCCGGCGCGGTGTGCGACAACCTGCCCGCGGACGCAGAAGGCGACCTGCTGGCAACCATCTGCGAGCGCGGCACGATCCTCGTGTCCACTGACCCGAACTACGCGCCGCAGTCGTTCCTGAACCCGGACGGCGAGTTCGAAGGCTTCGACATTGACACCGCCAACGCGATCGGCGAGCGACTCGGCGTCGACGTCCAGTTCGAGACGCCGTCCTTCGACGCGGTCGTCGCCGGCAGCTGGAGCGGCCGCTGGGATATCAGCGTGGGCTCGGTGACGGTCACCGAGGCGCGCCAGAGCATCCTCGACTTCACGCAGGCCTACTACTACACGCCGGCCCAGATGGCGGTGACGGACGATTCGGGCATCACCTCGCTCGATGCACTCGCCGGGGCGCCGATCTGCGTCGGCCTATCGACCACCTACCAGCAGTGGATAGAAGGCGAGCTCGCGCTCGTCGGCTCGCCCGAACCCGCCACGCCGCCAGACGGCGCCACGGCCTTCCCGCTCGAGACGGACCAGCTGTGCGCGCAGTCGATCGCATCAGGACGCGACGATTTCCAGGCCTGGCTGAGCTCGTCGACAACGGTCCAGGCGGCGATCAACGAGGAAACACCGATCGTCACCGTTGGCGATCCCGTCTTCTACGAGGCGCTCGCTGTGGCCGTCGACAAGAGCGACGAGGATCACGACGCGCTGCTTGCAGCGCTCGAGGAGATCGTCGGCGCAATGCACGAGGACGGCACGCTGTCCGAGTCGAGCATGAGCTGGTTCGACGGTCTCGACCTGACCGTTTCCCAGTAACGCACGGCGCCTAGCAACGTATCCAGGGGCCGACCGGGCATCGCCCGGTCGGCTCTTTTATCTCATCGGAGCACAAATGGTTCACGGGCAAGCTGCGCCCGCCGAGCAGACAGCCCATACACGTCCAATCGTCGACCAGATCGCACGGTCTGAGCGTCGACGACGGCTGAGCTTCAAGGCTCAGTTCGCTCTCATCTGGATCGTTCTGGTCGTCGGCCTGGTGGTCCTGCTCGCCTCAGGCAGGCGCGGCCTGGATCCTGAGTTCATCCTCGAATGGGCACCGTTCATTCTCGGCGGGGCCGGCATGACCCTGATCATCTCGGCCATCGGTATTGCCGTCGCCGTCCCCCTGGCCCTGTTCGGGGCACTGGGCCGACTCTCAGCCAGCCCGTGGATCAACGGCGTGGCGTCGCTCTACGTCTCGATGGTTCGCGGCACTCCATTGCTCGTGCAGATCTTCTTCGCCTATTTCGCTCTGGCCGAGGTGGGGCTCGTCCTGCCCGCCTTCGTGGCCGGAACCGCTGCACTTGCATTCAACTACGGCGCTTACATGACCGAGATCTTTCGTGCCGGCATCCTCGCGGTCCCCGGTGGACAGCGCGAGGCCGCGCAGGCGCTGGGCATGCCCGAACGACTCGTCTTCCGGCGCATAGTGTTGCCCCAGGCATTCCGGGTTGTCGTGCCGGCGATCGGCAACGAGTTCATTGCCATGCTCAAGGACAGCTCGCTCGTGTCCGTCATCGGCGTTACCGAGCTGCTCTGGCGGGCGCAGGCAGCGGGCAGGCCGCGCGTGCACATCTTCGAGGCGATCCTCGTGGCCGCCCTCGTGTACTGGATCCTGACCATCATCTTCTCGCTGTTCCAGGAATGGCTCGAGCGGCGCATGGCTCGAGGAGACCGCTGATGCCCGAGCTGGGCGAGGTGATCGTCGACGCGCGCGCCATCGAGAAGTACTTCGGCACGAACCATGTCCTGCGTGGCGTGGACCTGAGCCTGCGCCAGCACGAGACGGTGATGCTCGTCGGCCGCTCGGGAAGCGGCAAGTCCACATTCCTGCGTTGCCTCAACTTTCTCGAGGAGCCCACCGCCGGCACAGTCCGCATCGGCGACATTGAAGTCGGCGCCGACCCGCTCCATGCCCGATCGCGCGGGCACCAGGAGCAGATCCGCCAGCTGCGCATGCGCGCCGGGATGCTCTTCCAGGAGTTCAACCTGTTCCCGCACATGAGCGTCATCCAGAACTGCATCGAGGCGCCCATGCGCGTGCGCGGCAAGTCGCGCGCCGAGGCCGTCGAGATCGCCGAGGCATTCCTCACCAAGGTGCAGCTGATGGACAAGCGCGACGAGTACCCGGCGCGCCTGTCGGGCGGCCAGAAGCAGCGCGCCGCGATCGCCCGCGCACTCTCGATGGAGCCCCAGGTGCTGATGTTCGACGAGCCGACCAGTGCGCTCGACCCAGAGCTCATCGGCGAGGTGCTCAATGTGATGGAGGATCTCGCCCACGAGGGCGCGACGATGATCGTGGTGACGCACGAGATGCACTTCGCGCGCGAGGCGGCGGACCGCGTCGTCTACATCGACGAGGGCGAGATCGTGGAGCAGGGTCCGCCGGACGAGATTCTCAACGCTCCCCAGGACCCACGCACGCAGCGTTTCCTGAAGCGCTTCCTCGAATCTGGCGGAGGTGTGGGGGCCGACTGACGGCCGGACGCAGCCGCGCCGGAGACGCGGACCTGATCAGGCGCCCAGGTAGGCTCGCTTGACCTCGTCGTTGTCGCGCAGGGCGGCGGAGTTGTCAGCCAGCACGACCGTGCCGGTCTGCAGGATGTAGCCGCGATTGGCGACCTCGAGGGCCATGTTCGCGTTCTGTTCCACGAGCAGGATTGACGTGCCCTGGGCGTGGATCTCGCGGATCGTCTGGAAGATGAAGTCGACCAGGTTGGGGGCGAGGCCCATCGAAGGCTCGTCGAGCAGCAATAGGCGTGGGTGGGACATCAGCGCGCGGCTCATGGCCAGCATCTGCTGCTCACCGCCTGACAGCGTGCCCGCGACCTGGGTGCGCCGCTCACGCAGCCGAGGGAACATGGTGTACGAGCGCTCGATGCCTTCGCGGATGGTGTTCTTGTCCTTGACGCTGTAGGCGCCCATCTGGAGGTTCTCCTCCACGGTCAGCCGGGCGAACGTTCGGCGTCCCTCGGGCACCTGGACCACGCCCTTGCTGACGATCATGTGCGCCGGGGTCTGGGTCAGGTCTGTCCCCTCGAGCATGACCGAGCCGGAGCGCGGTGCGACGATGCCACTGATCGAATTGAGCGTGGTTGTCTTGCCCGCACCGTTGGCCCCGATGAGGGTCACGATCTCGCCCTCCTCGACCGTGAGCGAGACGCCCTGCAGCGCGTGGATGTTGCCGTAGAAGGTGTGCAGATCAACGACTTCGAGAAGTGCCAAGGTCAGCTCTCCGTGCCAGGTGCAGCCGCGCCGGCCTCCGCAGCCAATTCCTCGGCGGCGCGTTCGACGGCTTCCTCGGCTGCCGAGCCGCGACCGAGGTAGGCCTCGATGACGCGCTGATTGGAGCGGATCTCGGCCGGCGTGCCTTCGGCCAGCTTCTCGCCGTAGTCCAGCACGGTGATCCGTTCGGAGATGCCCATCACGACACGCATCTCGTGCTCGATGAGCAGGATGGACAGGCCCAGGTCATCGCGCAGGCGTTGGATCAGCCGGGTCATGTCCGCTGTCTCGTTCGGGTTCATTCCAGCCGTGGGCTCGTCGAGCAGCAGCAACCGGGGCCTGTTGGCCAGGGCGCGCGCCACTTCGAGCCGGCGCTGATCGCCGTAGGCGAGCTTGTTTGCCTGCATGTCGCCCTTGCCGCGCAGCCCGACGAAACGCAGCAGGCGGCGTGCCTCTTCGTTGGCCGCGTTCTCCTCGCGCATCGTGCCCGGGGTACGCAGCACGGCCGCAAACCAGGTCGAGTTCATGTGATGGTGCATCCCGACCAGCACGTTTTCCAGCGCGGTCATGCTGCCGAACAGCCGGATGTTCTGATAGGTCCGGCTGATGCCGCGCTGGGCGATGCGATCCGGCGCCAGCTGGTGAATCGGCTGGCCGTCGAAGACGATCGTGCCGTCGTCGATCTTGTAGAAGCCGGCAATGCAGTTGAAGAAAGTCGTCTTGCCGGCGCCGTTGGGACCGATGACGCTGACGATCGATCCCTCCTTCATCTCGAAGTCAAGGTTGTTGACCGCGACCAGCCCGCCGAACCGCTTGGTGGCGCCGTGCGCCTCGAGGATTGCCATCAGGCGCGCTCCTCGCTGTACGGGCTGTCCTTGGGCACGTCGCCCTCGCGCTCAGCCTGGAGCTGAGCTGTGGCCGAGCCCTCAACCTGATCGTCCGGCTCCACGTTCTCGTCCTGGTGCAGCTCGCGCGCGACTGAGCGTGAAGGCAGCAGGCCCTCCGGCCTGAAGCGCATCAGGAACATCAGTGCCGCGCCGTAGAACAGGTAGCGGTATTCCTGGAACTCGCGGAACAGCTCAGGCAGGCCGATGAGCACGATGGCGCCGACGACGACGCCCGGAATGCTGCCCATGCCGCCGACGATGATCAGCGCAGCGACGTTGATCGATACGAGCAGGTTGATGCTGGTCGGGAACACGGCGCCGATGAGCGCCACGAAGACGCGCGCCGCCGAGGCCGGCGAAGGCGGCACCCAGAGCGTAGGCCAGGATCTTGGTCTGGACGAGGTTGATGCCCAGCGCCTCTGCCACGTCCTCGTCCTCGCGGATCGCGATCCAGGCGCGGCCGATGCGCGAGTCGCGCAAGCGGAACGCGATGAAGGCGATGATCGCGGCACAGACGAGGGCGATGAAATAGATCTGGTTCGGTCCCGATAACGGGTCGGTCGGCGGCACCGGGAAGGGCCTCGGTACCTCGGTGATGCCCTGCGGGCCACCGAGGAACGGCCGCAGCAGATCGGACACGGAAAGGATGCGGATGATCTCGCCGAAGCCCAGTGTGGCGATGGCCAAATAGTCGCCCCGGATGCCCAGGATGGGCAGGCCCAGGAACGCTCCGAGCAGGAAGGCAACTCCGACTGCGAACGGGATCGCCGCCCAGTAGGGCAGATCAGCGATGCCCAATGGGCTGGTCGATGTCAGCAGCGCGACGGTATACGCGCCGACCGCGAAGAAGGCCACGAATCCCAGGTCGAGCAGTCCCGCCAGGCCAAGCGTGATGTTGAGTCCCAGGCCCATCAGGATGTAGATCGCGACGATGACCACGACCTGGGCGAAGTTCTGGCCGAAGGCGAAGGGCAGGACCAGGGTCAGGATCATGAGCGGAATTAGCGGCGTCGCTCTGATCACTCTTCGCGTACGTGCCGGCAGCGCCGCGTAGCGCTCGTCCAGGTCGGAGCGTGTGTACCAGCGCGCGAGCGCACCGCCGACCAGGCTGCCGAAGGCGATGCCGATCACCCCGCCGATGAGCCCGCCCAGCCCTGCGGCGTCGATCTTGTTGAGGCCGAAGGGTGCGAGCTCGTTGCCAAACAGGCCACCGATCAGTGAGCCGAGGAAGCCGAGCGCGACGCCGCCCACTGCTCCCCAACGCCTGCTCGCGCTCATCCGTCCGGCTACAGCGGCGCCGACTCCGGCGCCGATCGAGGTGCTCAACGTGACCGCGGCGCCGAACAGGGTCAGTCCGGTCGAGGCGAACAGGAGGCGCCCGAGGGCAGCGAACTGGCTGGCCAGCAGCGGGGTGCGCAGCAGGCCCGCGAAGAGACCCAGGATCACGAGCGAGATGAGACCTGCGCCCACGGCGCGCTGGATCGGCAGGGGCAGGCTACGAATGACACCGCCGAGGGCGCCGATCACAACGCCCAGGACGAGCGGGATCCAGAACGCCTCTTCTCCCCGGCCCAGGGTCAGGACGTTGTACAGGGTCGGCGATGCGTTCAGGAAGATGTCGCGCAGGTTGACGGCCGGACCGACCAGAATCAGCAAGCTCAGGGCACCACCGGTGATGCCACCAGCGAGCGCACCGGCCACGATGGGCAGCGGCAACCGGCGAAAGCTGCGCGCGGCGACGTAGCCGATGACCAGCATCGTGCCCATCGCGAAGGCTTCGCCCAACGCCAGCACGTCCACGATCAGGGCACGCTCCTCGAACGTCGGCACGATGCCGACCAAGGAGAGGTAGATGGCCAGCGCCGCGCCGATCAGCCCAACGCCCAGGACGCGCCGCCACGCGTTGTCCGCGGCGGCCTCGAGGTGGGTTGCAGCCGCGGTCATGCTCGTTGCCTCGCCAGGCGCTCCCCGAGGATGCCCGACGGACGGAACACGAGCACCAGCACGAGCATGGTGAAGGCGATCACATCCTTGAGCTGGTTGATTGACGGCACGCCGAGTCCGGTGAAGAAGAGAGTCGGGCCAACCGATTCGATCTCACCCAGGAAGACGCCGCCGACCATTGCACCGGGCACGTTGCCGATGCCGCCCAGGACCGCCGACGTGAATGCCTTGACACCCGGCGTAAAGCCGGTGAAGAAGTCGATCTGGCGGAAGTAGAGCGCGTAGAGCACGCCGGCCGCGCCGGCCATCGCGGCGCCCAGGGCGAAGGTGGTGACGATGGCCCGGTTGACGTCGATGCCCATCAGCGCGGCGGTCGACTTGTCCTCTGAGACCGCGCGGATCGCGGTGCCCGTCTTGGTCCGCATCACGAACAGGTACAGCAGGGTCATCATGACCAGCGCCGTAACGATCACGAACAGCTGCACCCAGCGTAGATCGAGGAACGGCAGCGGCACATCCTGGGTCAGGAAATCAACGGACGGATACGAGTACTTGCCCGATCCGAAGAAGCCACGGAACGTGTACTGCAGGAAGAACGAAGCTCCAATCGCGCTGATCAGTGGAACCAACCGCGGAGCGTTGCGCAAGGGCCGGTAGGCGATACGCTCGATCACCACGGCGATGATCGTGGAAACGGCCATCGCGACCAGCATCATGATCACGATCGAGATCACGGACGTGAGCGGGTTGGCGTTAAGGAAGCCGCTGTTGTCGAGGGCGTCGGCAGCAAAGTAGCCGCCGAAGGCGCCGGCCATGAACACCTCGCCATGGGCGAAGTTGATCATGCGCAGGATGCCGTAGACCATCGTGTAGCCCAGCGCGATCATGGCGTACACGCTGCCCAGCGTCAGCCCGTCGACCAGCAGCCGGACCCATGTGTTCAGGTCGTAGTAGCCGCCGATGAGGGTCAGCGCTGACCCCAACACCACGACCAGCACAACGGCGATGCGGAATGTCCACAGGAAGACGCTGATCGCGACTTCGGTCAACCGATCGACATAGCGCCGGTACATGAGCGGGCTCCGTGTTTACGAAGGGACGGGGATAAGGAGCGAGCCGGGGGTCTAGCCCCCGGCTCGCATCCGCTATCGCTCAGCGCCCACTAGGGACGCGAAAGCAATTTACAGGTCGGGCCAGATCGGAGCCGGCGGCCAATTGGCCTGCGGATCGTCAATGATCTCCTGGGTGATCTGATACACGCCGATGGCCGGCGCGCCGCAGTCACCGAACTCGCCACAGGTCAGGAGACCCGTGATGCCCTGGTAGTCCGCGGTCGCGTAGATCGCGTCACGAAGGGCGCCGAGCGGGATTGACAGGGAACCGTCCGCGTTCTCCACGGCCACTTCCTCGATCGCATTGAGCATCATGTTCGTTGCGTCGTAAGCGTGGGCGTGGAAGATCGAGAGCGGCGCCTCGCCGTACTCAGCCTCGTGGGCCGTCAGGAAGTCTGCATAGCCCGCGGGGAACTGACGCGTGTCAGGGCTGGACAGGTAGGCATCGAGAGCGTTGGGGCCGGCAGCCTCTGCCGCGTTCGCGCTGAACGCTGCGTCGGCAGCCATCAGGACCACGTCCTCGAGGCCGGGAACGTCGCGCACCTGCGCCGTGATGAAGCCATACGGCCCGGTGAAGACCGGGTAGTAGATCATCTCGGGCGTGGTTGCGGCCACGTTCGTAAGCACCGGAACCATGTTCTCGTCGTCGCCACCAACGGCGGTCTCGATGGTGATCTCACCACCAAGCTCGACGAACGACCTAGCGAACACGCCGGCCAGGGCCTGCGCGTACGAGCTGTTGTCGTGGATGGTCGCGGCTCGAGTCAGGCCGAGCTCGTTGAAGATGAACTCAGCGGCCTTTGAGCCCTGGAACTCATCGTTGTGCGCCGTGCGCAGGTAGCCGGCAAAGGTGTCGTTGCGATCAGGCGCCGTAAGCGCCGGACGCGTATTCGACGGTGAGATGGTGGTCAGGCCCGCGTTCGTGATCGCCTCGATGCCGCCGACGGTCTCGTCGGAGCAGCTCGAGCCAATCAGGCCGACGACGGTCGTGTCGGCTGCGATACGAGTCGCTGCCGCGTTGCCGCCTTCAGGCGAGCACTGGCCGTCTTCACTGGTCAGCTGGAGCGCGTGACCGAGCAGCTCGTCACCGCGAGCGGCGAGAGCCAGCTCCGTGCCGCGCTGTGAGTCGATGCCGAGCGACGAGTCAGCGCCGCTGAGCACGCCCCAGAACACGAGATGGATGGGCTCGCCGGCCGGGATCTCCCGGGTACCGAGCGGGTCCGTACCGCCGTCAGTCGGCGATGCGGGAGCATCGGTCGGTGACGCGGGAGCGTCAGTCGCGCCTGCAGTTGCAGACGGAGCCTGGGTGGGCGCATTGGTGGGTGCTCCACCGCCGCAAGCCGCTACGACGATAGCCATCGTCGCCAGCAGCGCGCCGAGATACCTCAGCTTCATGTGTATTGAGTCCTCCACTTGAACGGGTCCTCCTCATGCGACGTGCATCGTGCGCGTCGCACCGCGGGCACCGCCTCTGACGACGTGTGTGCCCCGGTTTACTGAGGCAACGCCACATCGCCCGCTGAGCGGGCTTACGCGATGACGTATCATACCGAGCAACGTCTCGTTTGCAATAGACGTTCGAGCGCCCCGGCGCGCAAGGTCAGGTCCACCGTCCCGGTGCACCTGCCGCCCGGTGCGGCGCGCTCTGGCGGCCACCGGGTCCAACCGGCTGGATGAGACGTTCGGCACCCGCGCGGGGTGCCAGGTCACGATGAGGGACAACAGCCGACGTGGAGATACAGGTCCGCGAAGCGCGACTGACTGACATCGACCGAGTGATCGGCCTGATGGAGCGTGCAGACTCGCGCTACTCGCTCGACCTCCTGCGCGACGCCGCTGACGTCCTGCGTCAGATGCTCTATCTGCCCAACGCATCGTTGATGGTCGCCCTGGACGGCCGGATGATGATTGGTGCCGCTGCGCTTGCGCTGCGGCCGTCGATCACCGCCGGAGGCCTGGTCGGCACGATCGACATGCTCGTCGTCGAGCCCGGTAGCGAGTTCGACGGCGTCGACCAGGCGTTGCTCAACGAGCTGCTGCGCCAGTCGCGGAACAAGGGTTGTGTCGCGCTCGAGGGTGAGCTGCCCTCCGATGCGCATGAGCTTGCCTCATGGGAGGCGCTCGGTTTCGTTGATACAGGCCCGCGGCTGCGCTACTCGCTGACCAAGGTCGCAGCGACCGCCTGGTAGCCGCACATCACTCCGCTCGCCGGCGGAACCAAGCAGCCGGCCGGGGCGGACTCAACAAATACAGGAGAACTCAGTGAGCAAGAACGTCGCCGTCTTCGTAGACGTGGCGAACATCTTCTATGCGGCCAAGGCGGCCGGCGTGGACATCGATTACGTCACGCTACTCAAGTCGGCCACGGCCAACCGTGACTTCGTGCGCGCCTACGCGTACACAGGCCTGGATCCGGAGAACGAGAACCAGCGCCAGTTCCATTCCTTCCTTGCGCGCAGCGGCTACAAGGTCATCAGCAAGGACATTCGCAAGTACGGCGACGGCCGCATCAAGGCGAACCTGGACATCGAGCTCGTCGTCGACATGATGAAGACGGCGCGCAATTTGGACATCGCCGTCGTGGTGTCGGGTGATGGCGACTTCGCCCCGGCCATCCGCGCCGTGCAGGAGCAAGGCGTCCGCGTCGAGGTGATCAGCTTCCGCGGCAATACCAGCTCGGACCTGATCGAGGTCGCTGACCAGTTCACGGACATCGCCCAGATCGCCCGAGTCGAGAAGGGCTCGGCACGCAGCGGCCGGCGCGTGGCGGCGGAGGGTGACCTGTCCATGACGGAGGTCCCAGAGAAGGAGACGGAAGGTGCGCCGCGGCGTCGGCGGAGCACTGGCCGGGTGCGCGAGGAGCGGCCGGCGGAGGTCGAAGCAGAGCCGGTCAACCTGGTCGCCCTGCCCGGGGAGCGCCTGGCGCGCGCGCCCGAGGACGAGATCGAGGCGGACGAGGACGATCAGGCGGCTGCCGCCTACGGCGCGTCCGAGAACGGCGCCGAGCCACTCAGCGAGGAAGCTCGCCGGCGCCGGCGCCGGCGTGGCGGACGCGGTCGAGGCCGCGGTCGACGCGCGGATGAGCCGCAGATGGACGAGCAGACGGCTGCTGCTGCCCCGCAAGCAGAACAAGTAGACGAAGAAGAGGAATTCGAGGATGTGGCGCCGACGCAGCTGCCGTCGCACACCTTCGGATCCGTCTGGGACAGCCAGATCGGCGTTCCTGCTGCAGCGTCGGGAGCACCCGTGGGTGTGCCCTACGCGGGCGACGAGGACGAGGAGGACCTGGACGAGCCTGAGGTGCCCGAGTACCTCCTCGCCGAGCGCCGCCAGCGCGGCCAGCGACCGGTCAGAGGCGGTGCACGTGCGCCGCGCGGCCGGTCGAGTTACCAGGCCGCGCTCGATCGCGAGCGATTCGGTCGCAGTGCGCCGCAGCCGTCGTACGGCGCTCCCCGTCCCGATCGCGGCCGGGACCGTGACCGAGGCGGTAGGCCGCAGGGTGGGCGCCCGCAGGGCGGCCGGCCTGAGGGACGACCGCAGCGTGAGGAGCGTGTCCCGATGATGGAGCCGCGCCAGTCGAGCGAGCCCTGGTCTGAGGTCCCGCCCGAGCTCGAGGAGCTGCTCCGGGCCGAGCTGGCGCGCAAGCAGCCGGGCGGAGCTGAGAGCAGCCCGCGATCGTCGGGTGGCTCGCGATCGTCGAGTGGCCCGCGCCAGTCGTCTTCGCGAGCACGGCCCGCGCCGGACTCCGGTGCAGCCGATCTGAGTGCTCAGGGCATGGGCGCTTCAGACGTCGGGTCCGCAAGCCGCTCCGGAACGTTCGAGGAGACGTCGATCAGCGGCTTTGGTGCGGCAGCAAGCGAGCCCATGGCGAGCGAGGCTCCGGCCACGCCCAAGCCGACTCGCGCGCGGCGTACGACCAAGGCGACCGCCACGGACGGAGAGGCAGCGGAAGCTTCGTCTGATGCCAAGGCTCCGGCCGCCAAGGCGCCCGCCAAGCGCGCAACGCGGACGACCAAGTCGGCCACGACGACGCGCTCACGCGCTGCGAAGGCCCCGCCGGCCGAGTCGGAGGCATCCGGCGAGGCGGCGGCCGACGAGCCCAAGAAGCCCACCCGGCGGCGCCGCACGGCGGCTACGTCCGAGGAGGGCTGACCGCCACCACGTGACCAGGTTCCGAACGGTCGGGCAGCCCGCTGCGCTCGCCGCCGTTCGGCGTGCGGTGGAAACCGGCCGTCCGCCGCACGCGCTGCTCCTGGTAGGTCCCGACAGCGTGGGCAAGACCACGCTCGCCTACGACCTCGCCACCGGGCTGCTCTGTCTTGCCCCTGATCCGGCGGCGCGACCGTGTCGCGAGTGCGCCGCGTGTCGGAAGGTGGACAGCGGCAATCACGCCGACCTCCATCTCGTTGCTCCGGAGGGCGCCGGGCAGCAGATTCGCGTGGGCCAGGTCCAGGCGCTGGCCGCCGAGCTCGCGCTCTTGCCGCTCGAGGGCCGATTTCGCATCGCGCTCGTGGAGAACGCACATCGTCTGAACATCGATGCCCAGAACGCGCTGCTCAAGACACTCGAGGAGCCGCCCGCGGCGGTCGTCCTCATCCTGGCCGCGAGCGATTCGGCGGCCCTATTGCCAACCGTCGCGAGCCGCTGCGTGCGACTCCGCCTGGGTCCCGTTGATGCCGCCACGATCGGCACCCTGCTCGCGCAGCGGGAGCTTGCCGACGCGTCGCGCGGCACCACTCTTGGTCGACTGTCCGGTGGCCGGCCGGGTGTCGCCCTGCGCCTCGCCGCGGATCCCGAATCGGTCGTGGCGTACACGCGCCTCGCGCGAACACTGCTCGATCTGACACTTGCCGACCGGCGACAGCGCCTGTCGGCGCAGGCCGCGCTGCTGGAGGACGGCGCGCGCCTTTCGGCGGCCGCCTCCGGGGCGGTCGGCGACGCGGCCGACGAGGGCGGCCAGGGCAGCACCCAGCGCAGCGGACGCAGGATCAGTCCGGCCGAGCGGCGTGCAGCCGTGACGCAGGTCCTCGCCGTGTGGCGCGACGTCGCACGTGATCTGTGCGTCGCCGGCCAGGGCGGGCGACGCGAGCTGCGCCTGCACGATCTGCTGGACGAGCTCATCGACGCCGGCGCGGAAATCGACGTGGCCCAGGCGGCGGCCTTCCTTGACCGGGTCGAGGCGATGAGTCGGGCGGTGGATGCCTATGCCAACCCGGAGCTGGTGCTGGACACACTGCTCGTCGAGTGGCCTCAGCGAAGGCGCGCGGCGTGACCGAGCGGCTCGAGGCCACCATCTTCGGATCGGTCCAGGGCGTGGGCTTTCGCTGGTTCGTGCAGCGTCAGGCGCAGCGTCTCGCGCTGACCGGCTGGACGTCCAATGAGCCAGATGGCTCGGTCAGCGTTGTCGCCGAGGGTGGCCCAGAGGCTCTCGACGAGCTCGTGGCCGCTCTTCACGAGGGCCCAGCCGGGGCGCGGGTGACGCGAGTCGAGTCAGCGCGCATACCGGCCACCGGCGATCTCGACGGCTTCTCGATCAGGGCCGGTGCGCACCGCGGTGACTGACACCGGTGCTATCTTGCCGACGATGGCGTCGACAGAGGTGGAGAAGAGCGCCGCGCTCAGTGCCGTGCCGCTCTTCCAGGGCATCAGCGAAGAATCCCTTGCCCGCCTGGTGGCCGTGACCGGCGAGCAGAGCTTCGCTCCCGGTCACCTCATCGTCCTCCAGGGCCAGGTCGGCTCGGGCCTGTACGTGATCCTCGACGGGACGGTCAGCATCGTGCTCGGCTCAACCGAGCTGACCACGCTCGGCCCGGGCGAGTTCTTCGGCGAGCTGTCCGTGATCGACCAGCAGCCGCGTAACGCGAGCGTGCAGGCCGTCACGCCCGTGCGCTGCCTGGCGCTCGCCTCGTGGGACCTGCTCCAGCTGCTCGAAGCGGACAATGCGCTCGCGCTCAACCTGATCCGCGGTCTCGTGCAGCGCGTGCGCGGCCACGGCGAGCAGCACCGCAACTGAGCGGCTTGACGAGCGGCATGGACCAGCCGTGGCAATGAGCCAGCAGGAGCTGGTCGACACACTCTCCAGCCTGTCCATCTTCGCCGACCTGTCGCGGCCGCAGGTTGAGCAGGTGGCGCACAAGATGACCGAGGAGTCGTACCCGCAGGGCCAGCGCATCCTGCGCCAGGGCTTCACCGGGACGGGCTTCTACGTGATCCTGGATGGTGAGGTCGCGGTAAGGGTCGACGGTGAGGAGCGCGCGCGGCTGGGTCGGGGCGACTTCTTCGGTGAGATGTCAATCCTGCTTGGGGAGCCACCGGTGGCCGACGTGGTCACCACTCGCCAGCTGCGCGTCATGCACCTGGCCGGCCCGGAGTTCGAGGGCTTCCTGCGCCACCACCCGCCGATCATGTACCGCGTCCTGAAGACGATGGCCCTGCGACTTCGCAATGCGACGCTATGGCGGAGCTAGCCGACCGACCATTTCCGCCGGGCGACTACCCGGTCGTGGTCGTGGGCAGCGGGCCGGGTGGCCTGCAGGCGAGCTACTACCTGCGCCACCATGGGATCGACCACGCGGTGATATCGGCCGATCCCGCGCCAGGCGGGATGTTCCGCCAGTTCCCGTTCTTTCAGCGGCTGCTTTCGTGGACCAAGCCGTACGCGCCCGTCCCACGGGAACACCGCTTCTACTACTGGTACGACTGGAACAGCCTGCTCGCCGAGGAGGCGGAGAACCGGGCCCTTATGCCCGACTTGATGGACGGCTCGTCGTCCTTCCCATCGCGCCCGGAGATGGAGCGCAACCTTGGCCTGTTTGCCCAGCGAACCGGTCTGGACGTGCGCTATGGCTGCCGCTGGGAGGGAACGCGTCGCGACGGCGACCGTTTCGTCCTGTCCACCACGGACGGCGACTACCGCTGCCAGGTGGCAATCTTCGCGGTCGGCGTGGCGGAACCGTTCAAGCCGAACACTCCTGGATTTGAGCTGGTCGACCACTACGTCGACACCCGATCACCGCAGGAGTACGCGGGCAAGCGGCTGTTCATCGTGGGTAAGGAGAACTCCGGCTTCGAGCTCGCCACCGGCTTGCTCCAGTGGGCGCAGCGGATCGTCCTCGGCTCACCGCGGCCGACCAAGCTGTCAGTCAACTCCCACTCGCTGATGGGAGTGCGCGCCCGTTACGTGCTGCCCGTGGAGGACGAGATCCTGGGTGGCGGGGTGTTCTTCATGGATGCCTCCATAGCGCGCGTCGAACGCGACGCCCACGGCTACCGCGTCGTCTGCGTCCGCTCGGACACCGGTACGGAGGTTGTCGTCGAGGCCGACGCGGTGATCGCCGCCACGGGTTTCACCTGTCCGCTGCAGGACCTGGGCCAGCTCGGCGTGGACGTGTTCGGGCGCAGCCTCCTGCCGGCAATGACGAACTACTGGGAAAGCGCCAGCGTGCCCGGCGTCTACTTCGCCGGCACCATCGGGCAGGGCGTATCGGGCATGAAGAAGTACGGGCTGCCGGCGAACTCCGGAGCGGTCCACGGTGCGCGCTACAACGCACGCCTGATGGTCGAGCACGTCGTGTCCAGCCATTTCGGCGTCGTGCCCAAGCGTGACGAGGTACAGCCGGGCCAGCTCGTCGACCTCCTCCTGGGGGAGGCGAGCGAGGCGCCCGAGCTCTGGAATCAGAAGTCTTACCTGGCCCGGGCCTTTTCGCTCGACCCGTCAGTCGGCATTCGGGACGAAGGCATAGTGCCTCTCGCGCATTTCGTTGACGAGGAGGGTCCGGCCGCGGTCGCGATCACGGTCGAGACGGACGACGTCGGCGATATCCATCCTGCCGTGTACCTGCGCGAGGCCGGCCGCCCGGCGGCCGAGACGCTGCTCTCGTCCGATGCGCTGCACGACTTCCGAACGCGTGAGAACAGGTCCGCCTTATCGCACCTGCTCAGGGGGGCCACGGCCGGCGCGATCCGGTGAACGCGCTGAGCGCGCTGGACAAGATCAACGGGCGGATCGTCGCCTGCACGCTCTGTCCACGACTTGTCGACTGGCGCGAGGAGGCTGCGCGAAACCCGCCGGCGCGCTTCAGGGGCCAGCACTACTGGGCTCGGCCGGTGCCCGGTTACGGCGATCCGCGGGCCGCCGTGCTCGTCGTGGGCCTGGCCCCGGCCGCCCACGGCGGCAACAGGACGGGACGAATATTCACCGGCGACAGATCGGGCGACTTCCTGTTCCCCGTCCTGCACGCCACAGGCTTCGCCAACCAGCCGACCTCTGTCCACGCCGATGACGGCCTGCGCCTGACGGGCCTTTACGTGGCAGCCGTCAACCGCTGCGCGCCACCAGCCAACAAGCCGCTGCCAGTGGAGCGCGACAACTGCCTGCCCTACCTGGCCGCTGAGATCGGGGCGCTGCCGGCGCTGCGCGTGCTGGTCTGCCTGGGCGCATTCGCGTGGGACGGCGCGCTCCGAGCGCTGGCCGCGCGCGGCGCGGAAGTCCGTCCGCGCCCTGCCTTCGGCCATCTGGCCCAGGTGACCGTCGGCGACTACACGCTCATCGGATCGTTCCACCCAAGTCAGCAGAACACGTTCACCGGTCGCCTCACACCGGAGATGCTGCGCGACGTCTTCGTTCGTGCTCGCGCACTGGCCGGGCTTCCGGACCGGTATGGTTGACGCATGGCCAGGGAGGCCCCCGGTGCCGACGAGCTTCGCCGCGATCTCGACGGCGCAATAGAGCGGGGCGAATTTCGGCTCGAGTTCCAGCCCATCGTGAGATTGGGGGGCGGTACTGTCGTGGGCGCCGAGGCGCTCCTGCGCTGGCGCCATCCCAGGCGGGGCACGATCGCGCCAAATGACTTCCTGCCCGTGGTGGACCAGGCGGCGATGACCGACCGCATCGGCGCGTGGGTCCTGGACCAGGCGGCGCGTGCCGCCGCCGGCTGGCCGCGGACGCCCGAACGGCCCGGCTTCGTGAGCGTCAACGTCGTGCCCAGCTCGCTCCGTGCCCCCAAGGCTGCGTCAGAAATGCTGGCTGCAATCGCGGCCGCCGGGCTCGACGCGCGGATGCTCACGGTTGAGCTGACCAGCGGCGTCTCCGGCGATGCCCAGCCGCTTGCAGAGGCTTTGGGGCAGTTGCGCGACGCCGGTGTGCGCATCGCGCTTGACGACTTCGGCATGGCCACTTCGCTGGCCGATCTCAAACAGCTGCCCATTGATCAGGTCAAGCTGGCGCGCGAGTTCGTGGGTGCGATAAATGGCCCGGCCCAGGAGTCGGCCTTTGCCCTCTCGCTCATCAACCTGGCTGACGTTCGCGGCGCTGAGGTGGTCGCCAAGGGCGTCGAGTCGCGCGAGCAGGCGTGGAGCCTGGCGGAGTTGGGCTGCCGCTACGGACAGGGCTTCTTCTTCTCGAAGCCACTCGGCGCGTCCGGCGTGCTGGCCGTGCTGCGCAAGGGCACTCTGCGCGGCTGACGCGCGCCCTGGACCTGGGGAGTGGCGCGCCCGGCGGGACTCGAACCCACGGCCTTCTGCTCCGGAGGCAGACGCTCTATCCACTGAGCTACGGGCGCGCGACAGATTCAGGTTAGCAGTCCGTCCTGTCACCATGACCTCATGCCAAAGGACGCAGCCGCGACCCCTGCTGAAGCTGACGCCGGACGAGGAAGACATGCTCGGCGGTGGCCGTGGCGAGGCCGTCCAGCTGGCGATGCGCATCATCGTGGCGATGGCCGAGGTTAGTGGCGCGGAGCGACTCATCCCGATCAGCGGCGCGCACATTGACGGCTGCCTGTACCACGGGCCGGCGGGGCTGGACTTCGCCGAGCGCCTTGCGCAGTCGGGTGGTCAGGTGACCGTGCCCACGACGCTCAACGTGTCCGCGCTGGACCTGCTCCATCCGGATCGCATCCTGCTCGATGACGAGACGCGCCTCCGCGCGCGGCGGCTGATGGACGCCTACGTCGAGATGGGCTGCTCGCCCACCTGGACGTGCGCGCCGTACCAGCTGCCCGACCGCCCCGGGCTGGGCGAGCACGTCGCCTGGGCCGAGTCGAACGCCATCGTGTTCGCCAACTCCGTGCTCGGCGCGCGGACGGACCGCTACGGCGATTTCATGGACATCTGTGCCGCGCTCACCGGCCGCGCTCCTGATGCCGGGCTGCACCGAGATGAGCATCGGCGGGCCAGGATCGTCATCCAGCTCCACGGTCTGGACCGTGCTGAACCGCTGCCCGACGAGGCGTACGGGGTGATCGGTCACATAGTTGGCCAGGAGTCAGGCGCACGCGTGCCGGCCATCGTCGGCCTGCCCGCGCAGACCGGCGAGGACCAGCTCAAGGCGCTCTGCGCTGCGGCAGCCTCATCCGGCGCCGTGGCCATGTTCCACGCCGTGGGCGTCACGCCAGAGGCACCCACCCTGGACGCGGCGCTCGGTGGCCAGTCGCCGGAGCAGGTCATCGATGTGAGCCGCGATCGGCTGCGCCACGCCTGGCACGAGCTCTCCACGACCGACGGTGCCGACGGCCTGCTGTCTGACGTGAGCGTGGGCACGCCGCACTTCTCATTCGACCAGCTGGCCTCTCTGGCCACCCTGCTCGCGGGCCGGCACTTGAATGACCGAGTGGGGATGTACGCGTCGACCGGGCGCGACACACTCCGCCGCGCATCCGAGGCGGGTGTCGCCGACCAGCTCGCACAGGCCGGCGTCAAGGTGGTGACCGACACCTGCACCTACGTCACGTCCATCCTGCGCTCGCCGGCCGGCAGCACGGTCATGACCGACTCGGCCAAGTGGGCGTGGTACGCGCCGGGCAACCTGGGTGTGGAGGTGATCTACGGATCGCTCGCCGACTGCGTCGAATCGGCCGTCGCCGGTCGCGTCATCCGCCGCCCGCCGACGTGGCTGGATTGACCGATCCGCGCGCCGCTCGCCACGCCTGGACGGCCGCGGCGCGTCCGCTGCTCGCTGGCGCGCGTCCGGATCCGCACTGGTGCTGGATCAGCCGCTCAGCATGTGGGGCGGCCTGGACCCGGAGACCGGCGCGATCATCGATCGTCGCCACCCGCAGCTGGGCGAAATGGTTGCCGGGCGGATCCTGGTCATGACCGCTGGTCGCGGGTCGTCTTCATCCAGCACGGTGCTGGCAGAAGCAATTCGCGCCGGGACGGCGCCGGCCGCGATGGTCCTCGCCGAGGCTGACGGGATCCTGGTCCTGGGCGCGCTCGTTGCGCAGGTGCTCGACGAGCTGACGATGCCCATCGTCCTGCTGGACCGTGAGTCGCATGCACGGATTGTCAGCGGCCATCGGGTGGAGATTGCGGCCGACGGCACGGTGACTGTGGCGAGCACTGCCGCCTAAAACGAAGCGACCCCTCCGAAGAGGGGTCGCCGCACTGTCCCGGCCGATCCGGCAACCGAAGTCACCGGTCTCCTGCCACGCCACAAGGGCATCTATCACGCCGGCTGCACCGGCTACCCTAACCCAACCTACCCATGACCTTGCGCCTGGGGCAGCTATGCCGCGTAAACGCGACATCGCTGCTAGTCTACCTGACCCCTCGAGGCGGGTCTAGGGGTTATTCTGCTTGCAGCGTTAAAAAAGCGACACCGTTCGTTGCAGGCGTGCTCTACGGGCGCTGGATCGTCACCCCGTCCATTGCAACGGGCTCCAGTGCCGTTCCCCCACGACCGCCCGGATCGTCATTCGCCGTGGGCATTTCCACGAGCTCATCGACGACCTCCATGCCCGACAGCACTTCCCCGAAGATCGTGTACCCGCCCTCGGCGAGGAACGGTGAGTCCTTGACGATGATGAAGAACTGCGAGCCCTGCGAGTTGGGGGCCGCGGTGCGCGCCATGGCCACCATCCCGCGCACGTAGTCGCCCACGATCGGCTCATCCGGGATCGTGTAGCCGGGTCCGCCGCGTCCGGTGCCATCCGGGTCGCCGCCCTGGATCATGAACTCGGGTACGAGCCGGTGGAAGACGACGCCGTTGTAGTAGCCGGCCTCGGCCAGATTGACGAAGTTCTGCGACGCCACTGGCGCCGAATCAGTGAAGAGCTCGAAGACGACGTTGCCCAGAGCGGTCTCAATCGTGGCCTGGGTGCCGTCTCCGGACGGCTGTGCCGGAGGGGCGGCCAGCGGCGTCGCTGACGGCGGTCCTACGGCGAAGCTTGGCCGGGGCGATGGCGATGGGCTGGGCGCGGGCCGGCTGCCCGGAATGAGGCCCAGGTACCACGCTCCACCGATCGCCAGCGCGACCACGGCCAGGGCGCCGACCAGGATCCACGGCCGGTTGTTGCCTCGCGCCGACGGTGGCGGCATGTCGCGCCGCGTGAAGCCGGGACGCGGCCCGGCCTGGCCGACATGGGAACGCTGCGTTGTTCGTCGTCGCTTAGCCACTCGTCGTCAAAGCTCCTTCCGGCTGGCCCGCCAGAGCGGCGGCCTCGTAGTCGATGGATCCGTTGAACAGTGCCTCACCAAGGATCAGGGCGTGAGCGCCGGCGTCACGCGCGGCGCTGACCGCGCTGATGTCCGTTGCGCCGCCGGCGAGCTGCAGCTCCAGGTCGTGGCCCATGGCAGCCTCGCTCAAGCGGGGCAGGTCCTCCACGGTCCAGTGCGCGACCACGATGCGCCGCACACCCTCTCCGGCAAGCATGGCCATCAGGCTTTCGAGCGTTGGCGGCGGGCCGTGCCACGGGTAGTCGCGCAGTCGATCGGCGCGGGCATCGACGCCCACTGCCAGCCAGTCCGTCGCCGCGCGGAGGCACGCGCGGAGCATGTCCACCGACTCAGCCACGCGCCACAGCGGCACGACCACGCGTGTCGCCCCGGCGGCGAAGGCAAGCTCGATCTGCTCCGGACCGTCGACGCCGCCGGCGAGCTGGAGCGGCACGGCTACAGAGCGCGAGATGCGCTGGACGGCGTCCGTGCTGACCGGCGTGCCGCGCTGCGCGCCGTCGAGGTCCACCAGGTGGACGAGCCGCGCACCCAAGCCCACGAAATGCTGCGCGATCTTCTCGGGTCGGTCCGTGGCGGTGCCCGTCCCGGTCGACGCGCCGGGCCAGAAAACCAGCCGCGCTCGGCCGGCCTGCAGATCAATGCTCGGAACGACGAGCATCAGTGGCGGCGCATCAGGAGTCGGCCGCGAGCAGCCGACGGTGGAAGCTGATCGGCAGGCTGCCCTGGCGCAGCATCGAGTCGTGGAATCCGCGCAGCGAGAACCGGTCGCCCAGGCGCCGCTTCTCGTCCTCGCGCAGCCTTAGCAGCAGCACGCGTCCCAGCAGGTATGACAGCTGGTAGGACGGGGTGTACGTATAGCGCTTGACCTCGGCCGCTGCGTTCGGTCGTTCGAAGCCTGTCTGCTCGACCATGAAGTCGGTCGCCTCCCTGACGCCCAGCTGGCCACGATGGAGCTTGACGTCGAGGATGATTCGGCAGGCGCGCCAGATGGCGTCGGTGTGCATCATCAGGCGGTGCTCGAGCGAGGTGTCGAAGCCCTCCTCGCGCATCATGAGCTCGCAGTACATCGCCCAGCCTTCCACGAACTCGGGCGCGTCAACCAGCACGCGGGTGGGGCTCGGGTGTTGGATGGCCACGGCCAGCTGCTGATGGTGACCCGGGTACGCCTCGTGGATGCTGGTGTTGTAGATGGACGCGAAATTGTGCTCGCGCATCGCGCGCGGGTCGTCGTCCACTGACGGGGTGACGATGTAGAGACCCTCGTGGGTCCCCGATTCGAACTTGGGTGGGCTGAAGTACGCCGCGAACGGCATGACGTTGCGCAGGTAGCGCGGCGTCTCGATAACGCTCAACGTCTCGCCTTCGGGCATCGACGCCACCTCGTGGTCGATCACGAACTGGCGCGCCTCGCCCATTGCCTGGCGGTACGCGTCCAGGGCGCTGGCGAAGTCGGCTGGATGGTCCGACTTGATGCGGTCGATCACTTCCTGCTCTGTGGCGGAGGCGTCGATCTCGCGCGCCAGCTCGCTCCGAGCGGCCTTGTTCTCCGCCAGCTGCTGCTCGCCGATCTCGAGGATGTCACCAGTCGAGAGCCCATCGAACGCGCGCAGGCCGATCAGCTCGTCGTACTTCTCGCTGCCCAGCGGGAAGTCATCGTTGGCGTTGCCCAGCTGCTCCCGGATCCAGCCGCTGTAGCTCTCGAGCGCGCTCGTCATCTGCGCCGACGCGCGCTCAAGCCGGCGCGTCTCCGCGTGCCCCTCACCCAGCTCTGTGCGCGCGGCGCCGAGCACTTCATCGAAGAGCGAGGGCAGCGACTGGGCGGCTTCGAGCTCCATCTCGTTCCAGAGGAGCATCGGCGGCTGCTGGCCAACACGAGACTTCTGCTGCTCGATGTGCTGCGGGCCCGCCTCCAGGCGTGAGGCGATGGCCGACAGGCGCTCAGACATCGGGCGCGTGCCGCGCGCGAAGAGCAGGAAGATGCCGTCGCCGATCTCGTCCGTGGCCGATGTGCGGCGCTCCCATACGCGGTGAACGTCGTCGTCGAAGATCTGGCGCCGCGCTGCGAAGAGGCCCAGCTCGCGTTCTGTTGCCCAATACGACGAGAGGGCCTGCGGGTCCATCGCGTCGAGGCGGGCGATGAAGGCGCGTGCCTCGTCCGTCTCGGCCAGGATCGCGTCGCGCGACCCATCGGCCAGGCCGTGGTCGTACTCGTGCAGGCCCAGGTATGAGCCGAAGACCGGATGGCGCTCGACGAGCGACTGGAAGCGCTCGACGAGGATCGCCTCCAGCTCCTGCTCCGCCGCTGTCGCGGGCGCCGGAGCTACGGGAACGGACGCTTCCGCTGGCTGATCCGCGATGCTCATTTGCCGGACACTCCGGCGACCGCGACAGCCGGGGCCAGGCCAACTTCGGCCAGCGCGCGGCGCGTGGCGCTGACGGCGCGATCCACGTCGTCACGCTCGATCCCATAGTGAGTCACGGCTCGTATTCGATCGCCTCCCGGATAGTCAATCATCTGCACGCCTTCACGCTCCAGCGCCTCGAGAAAGGGCATGCGCAGCTCGCGCCGCTGGAGGTGGAAGAAGACGAAGTTCGTGCGCACCCGCTCCGGATCCAGATCAACGATGCCGGGCAGCTGGGCCAGGCCATCAGCCAGGCGACGCGCATTCGCATGATCGTCGGCAAGTCGCTCGATCATGCCTGTCGGGCCGTCGCTCAGCGCAACCAGGCCGGCCGCCGCGAGCACGCCCACCTGGCGCATGCCGCCACCGAGCAGCTTCCGTGCGCGGCGCGCTCGGTGGATGAAGTCACCCTTGCCGACGACGATCGAGCCGATCGGGCAGGCCAGGCCCTTTGACAGGCAGAAGGTCATCGAGTCGGCCGCTGCGGCCAGCTCGGCGACGGGCGTGGCGAGCGCCACCGATGCGTTGAAGATGCGCGCTCCATCCAAGTGCAGTGGCACGCCCCGCTCGTGGGCCAGGCGGCCGACTGCACTGACGTACTCGGCCGGCAGCGGCTGGGCCATCGAGTCCGAGTGCGTGTTCTCGAGCATCACCAGCGAGGTCAGCGGCTCGTGTACGTCGTCTGGATTGCGCCACGCTCGGGCGATGGCGTCCAGATCCATCAGTCCCTCATCGTTCCACGGCAGCAGCTTCATGGACGCGCCCACGACGACAGCGAAATTGGCCGCTTCGTGCGCAAACGAATGAGACCCGTCACCGGCGATGATCTCTCCACCGCGCGGGACGTGGGCCATCAGGCTGACAAGGTTGCCCATCGTGCCGCTGGCCACGAAGACTGCCGCTTCCTTGCCCGTGAGCTCGGCCGCGCGCTGCTCGAGCGCGTTGACCGTGGGGTCGTCGCCGAACACGTCGTCACCCAGCTCGGCCTCGGCCATTGCGCGGCGCATCTGGGGCGAGGGGTGGGTGACTGTGTCGGAGCGCAGGTCTATCAGGCGTTCGGGCATGGCGGACGGCGAGTATAAGTCGGCTCGGCGGCACGGCCCGCGCGGCATAGCGGGGCAGCGTCGGGCAGCTGCCCATGGGTGGTCGGCAGAGGGAAACTGCTATCCTCCACGCTCGCTGCCCGGACCCGTGGTGTAGCGGCCCAACATGCCAGCCTGTCACGCTGGAGATCGCCGGTTCGAATCCGGTCGGGTCCGCCAACGCTTGCATTCGCGCAGGGGAGCACCATCCAACTTCCATTGACGCGCGGTCATGCCGCAGCGACCGTCGTACTCGCGCTCCTGGTCAGCGTGGCGTGCAACTCGACGGCCCCCCCGCAGAGTGCGACGCCGACGCCCTTGGCGTCAGCGAGCGCGAACGCGACCAGCTCGCCCGCGCCCACCCCCACCAGCCAGCCACCGAGCATGTCGCCTGATCCGACCGGGTCACCTTCGGGCAGCCCGGAGCCGTCGGCCAGCGCGACGCCCAGCGCGACGCCCAGCTCGCCGCCGCAGGCCGTCGAGATGCCCTTCGTGCCGGTGGTCAGCTTCTGGTCCACGCGCGAGTCCATCCCGCTCGCCGAGCTGCAATCGGGCATTGCCAGCGCGGACGTGCTCGTGGCCGACCAGGATCGCGCGCCGCTCGGCCTTCCGGCCATCGGCAGTGGCGCGCCCGTGTCCGTTGATGACGTTCGTTTGGCGGTGCGCGAACCGGGCCGCATTGGAGTGCTGCGCGCCACTGACGTGGACCAGTCCGTGCGCGCCCTGGCCATCGACGGGCTGAGCCTGTTCGGCAACGACCGCCTGGCTGACTTCGGGCAGTGGCCGCTCAAAGCGACCGTCGACTCGACCGAGACCTGGGATCAGCAGGCCCTGTGGACGCTGGTCGCGACCGGCGACACGATGCTCGACCGCGTCGTCATCACCAACATGAACGAGGCCGGTGGCGATCGCCAGTACCTGTTCAACGGCGGCACGGCGCGTGTCACGCGCGTGCGCTGCTGCTCCTTCTTCAACTACCCCTATCCAGATGTAGAGCGCACCGGCAACGCGGGCCGTGTGCGCGAGCTGCTGACCGGTGCCGACCTGACCATAGGCAACCTCGAATCCGCCGTCCTGCCCGACGCTCCGCATCACGCCGACCCACGCGGCTTCGTCTTCACCGCCGACGCCGATTGGTTGCCCGTGCTGGCCGAGAACGGCTTCGACCTGATCTCGACCGCCAACAACCACAGCAACGATGCCGGTACGCGCGGACTCACGACGGCGGTCGAGGCAATCAGGGCGGCCGGCATGGCCGCGGCCGGCGCCGGGGTTGGAGAAGACGTGTTTTCGGCCGAGCTGCTCGAGGCGCAGGGCACGACACTCGCCGTGATCGCCTGCACGGGCATTCGCGGCAGGAACGCCGTCCAACCCTCGCCCGACCGTGTCCTGGCCATGAGCTGCAACGACGGCAGTGTTGCGCGCGAGATCGCCAACGCTCGACAGCAGGCGGACGTGGTCCTGGTCTACCCGCACTGGGGCGTCGAGTACTACCCGCGCCCGCGCAGCTATCAGCGCGACCTGGCCGCTGAGTGGGTCGCTGCCGGGGCGGACCTCGTCATCGGCCATCACTCCCACTTCCCGGGCGGCATGGAAGACATCGATGGCACGCTGGTCATGTACTCGCTGGGCAACTTCATCTTCGACCAGAACTTTCGCCAGGCGACGATGATGGGCCTCGTGCCCGAGCTGACGTTCGCCGGGTCGGAGCTGGTCCAGCTCAACCTGCATACGACGCTGACCGTCAACAGCCAGCCCAACCTGGCCGATCCGGCCGGGGACGGACAGTTCGCCTACGACCTGGTCCGGAGCGGCTCGGAGGGCCTGCTGCCGTACTGAGCCACGCCGCCACGAAGGGAGCCCGATGAACGACTCGACCGACACGCGCCAGCCCTGGGCGCTCATCCTGGGTGCCAGCAGCGGCTTCGGCGAGGCCGCTGCGGTTGCGCTGGCGGCGGCGGGCTACGACATCTGCGGCGCTCACCTGGATCGCCGCCAGAACATGGCCCACGTCGACGAGATTCGCGGCCGGATCGAGGCACATGGCCGAAGGGCGCTCTTCTTCAACGGCAACGCGGCGGACGACGATCAGCGGGCACGGGTGCTGGCCGAGCTGCGCGACGCCGTTGGCGACAGCGGCTATGTGCGCGTCCTGCTCCACTCGCTCGCCTTCGGCACGCTCAAGCCCTTCCTGGCCGCCGAGCCGGACGCGGCGATCAACCGCAGGAACATGGAGATGACGCTCGACGTCATGGCCAACAGCCTCGTCTACTGGGCCCAGGACACGTGGCGTGCGGGCTTGCTTGGCCAGGGCTCCAAGATCTACGCGCTGACCAGCGAGGGCTCAACGCGCGTGGTCGCCTCGTATGGCGCGGTGAGTGCCGCAAAGTCGGCGCTCGAGTCGCACTGTCGCCAGCTGGCGATGGAGTTCGCGCGCAACGGCTCCGGCGTGACGGTTAACGCCATCCGCGCAGGGGTGACGATGACCCCGGCGCTGATGCAGATCCCCGAGCACGAGGCGCTCATCGACCACGCCACGCGGCGCAACCCGATGGGCCGCATGACGAGCGTGGACGACGTGGCCCAGGCCATCGTCCGGCTGTCCGGCGAGGGCACGCACTGGATGACCGGTAACGTGCTCGGCATCGACGGCGGGGAGCTGATCGCCGGCTGATGACGCCGGCCACAGTCGTGGCCACTCGTGCGCTGCCCGATATCCGTTAGTACGGGATTGCGCCGCCCCCTGACAATGAGCACGTCCGCTGTGTCGTGCCCCGGGCAGAAGTGAGAAGGCAGTCCGTGTCGCGCAGCACGCAAAGATGCTGTGCATGCCTTTGACTCAGGGAGGATGGGCCATGCCCAAAACAGTCGGTCGAATATTCGTCGGCCGCTTGATCGGTCTCATGCTCGTGAGCGGTCTGCTGCTGAGCGCCGCCGCTCCGGTCACGGCAGCGCCCGCCGACCCATACAAGATGAACCTGTATGAGCAGGGCTCGTTCGCGACCCAGTACACCTGGACATGGTGCGTGGGGGCGACGTCGCAGATGATGCTCAACCTGGTCAAGGACACGTCCAACACGACCAAGGCGCAGCAGAAGAAGCTGGTCCAGTACGCCATGAACAACGATGGCCACGCCGGCAGCCAGGGCGGCTCGGACGCAACCGGGTTCGCCGCCACGCTGCGTGAGCACGGCGCCGGCTCGTACCAGGCCACGACGTATTCCACCTTCCGAAAGTCAGTGCGCAAGGCGATCAAGGCCATTCGACAGACGGGCAAGCCGGTTGGCCTGCTGGTCATGGGCGGCCGCCACGCGTGGGTGATGCATGGCTTCGAGGCGACCGCCGATCCGGCCCAGACGAACGATTTCGAGGTGACTCACGTCTACGTCAGCGGGCCGCTCTATCCCAAGCAGACGAGCGGCTACTTCGACCGGCCGCCGAATACGCGTCTGACGATCGACCAGTTCAGGACGCCGTTTCGCCGCTTCGACGATCCGGACAGTCCGCACTTCGTGGGCTACTGGGTGACCGTCAACCCCTGATCTCAGGGGCTGGGCGCGGTCGCAGGGCCGTAGCCGGTCAGCTCGACGTAGGCGTCGCCACTCAGCGGTGAACCGGAGCGTGTCGCTTGGACTTCCTGCGAGCCCTCCCAGTAGATGACGCCCGTCGTCGGCCGCGTATCGAGCTCCTGGTCGAGCACCGTTGGCGTCAGCGTGATCTCGAGCTCCTCGCCGGGCACAGATATGGCCCAGCCTGACGGATAGGTCGCGCCGGTCCGTTCGCTCGTCCACTCGTCGAGCGGCGTGACCGTGAACGCCTCGCGCGGCAGGTGCTCGAACGTGCCATCGGGCCGCACGAGCGTGCCGTAGATCAACGGGTAGCTGCCGTCGGCGTCGCGGACGAGCGACAGGGTCATGTCCGTGCCATCGTCGAGGTTGATCGCGAACCAGTCCCAGCCACCGCCGCCGACGGCGATGAAGTCGCCCCACTGGTGGTCGAACCAGGCCTCGCCCTCGACCGCGATGAGCGCAGCGTCGCCACCGGCGGCAATCGCCCCGGTCGCCTCCATGCGCGTCCACGAGTAGTAGTAGGACGAGCCCGCGTCTTCGAAATCGATCCAGCCATCCGTGTCGTGCAGCGCCGGTGCGTCGTGCACGGCGTCCAGGTCCAGGTCGAGTGAGATCAGTGGCGACGCCGCGCTCAACGTGTCGTTGCCGCCGAGGCCGGACATACGCCACGGCGACGCGCCGCTGGGCACACCGATGTCGTTCGTCCCGCTGATCGCGAGATCAAATCCCTCTGGCGCACGCTGATCGACCTGCGGCCCGATCTCCGAGCGCTGGTCGTAGTAGAAGAGGCTGCCCGTTTCGTCAGTCAAGGCCAGGTGCGAGGCCCAGGTGACCGGGAACGAGCCGCGCTCGGCGCGGAAGATCACGAACTCGAAGCCGAACTTGCGGTCGCCGCCGACCTCGCGCAGGTGACCGGTGTAGTACCACCACTCGGTCAGCCGGTCGTGGGGCGCCTCGTCGCGCGGCAGGACAACCGGCTGCGGGTCGGCCGCCGGACTGGCCGTGGGAGCGCGCGTGGGGATTGCCGCGGTGGGCGGCGGATCAACGCCCAGGACGCGCCCGCCGGGCGAGCAGGCGCCGACGAGAAGCCCGCCGATGAGCAGCACGAAGAGCGCGAGGGTGGCCGTTTCGGGCAGGTGCAGGCGGGTCGAGATGAAGCGACGCAGGCGGTCGGGGAGCCACCAGTTCCAGTTGCCCAGCAGGCGCATGCTTGACGGCACGAGCAGGGCGCGGACAAGCGTCGCGTCCAGCGCCACGGCGATCGCCACGCCCAGGCCGAGCGCCTTGATGAGCACGATATCGGCGAAGGCGAACGATCCGGCAACCACTACAACGATCAGTGCCGCAGAGGTGACGATCCGCCCCGATCGCTCCATGCCCCGCGCCACGGCTTCGCGGTTGTCGCCCGTCCGGTCGTAGACCTCCTTCATGCGCGACAGGAGGAAGACCTCGTAGTCCATTGACAGGCCGAACAGGACGCAGAACAGGATCACGGGCAGCGTTGTTTCAACGAAGCCCAGCGGAGTGAAGCCGAGCAGCGCGGACAGGTTGCCGTCCTGGAAGATCCAGACCAGCGCGCCGAAGCTGGCCGTGATGGACAGGCCGTTGACGACCAGCGCCTTCAGCGGCAGCACGACGCTGCGCAGCAGCACGAAGAGCACGAGGTACGTGGAGATCAGGATGAACGCGGCCGAGCGCGGGAAGTCGGCGGCAATGCGCTGCACGACGTCGCGCACCTCTGCCGCGCCGCCGCCCACGAGCACCGTCGCGCCTGTCGGCGGCGCGAGCGCCGAGGACGGATCACGCATCTCGGCCACGAGTGCCTGCGCCTCCGCGCGGTTGGGCCCGTACGGCGTGTAGACCGTGAACGCGGCAAGGTTGGTGCGCGTCGTGCGCGCCAGCACGTCGGCCACGAAACGGTCCGCTGGACCGCTGGGAGCGCTGTACAGCAGCTGGTATTGATCGCGACCGAGCCGCGCGTCGACATCGACGTAGCCCTCCACGCGGCTCACGCGCGGGTCGGCGGCAAGGCGGCGCGAGTAGTCGTACAGCGCGCCGACCGTTTGCGGATCGGTCACCGGATCAGTGGTCGTGATGGCCAGTGAGAGCGGCGCGAACTCGCCCTCGCCGAACTCGCTGACGAGCAGGTCGTACGCCTGCCGGGAGGGGACGCCGGGCGGCAGGATGGAGGCGTCCGGGGCGTTGAAGCGGACGTGCAGGAACGGGAAGCCCAGGACCAGCAGCAGGGCCAGGGTGGGCAGGAAGAACAGCAGCGGCCGCGCCATCACGCGCCGCGCGAGGCGGGCCCAGCCGCCGTCCGTGGTGGGCGCTTGCGATGCGGCCACACCGGGCTCGCCGACTTGCCTGCGCAGCCGCGCCGGCAAGCGGATGGGCAGCGCGTCGACACGCGGTCCCAGGATGGCGAGGCCGGCGGGGAGGAGCGTCACCGCGGCCGCTACGGCGAGGCCGACGACCATCGCGCCGGCGATGCCGACCGAGCGCAGGACCATGAACTCGAACAGGACCAGCCCGATCAGGCCGAGCAGCACGGTCAGGCCGCTGAAGAACACCGCGCGCCCGGCGGTGGCCACCGTCGCCGCCACCGCTTCGTCGACTGCCCGCTGATCGATCGTGCCGTCACCCAGCCGTCCGCCGTTTCGCTCGCGCAGCTCCTCCCTGAAGCGGCTGGTCAGCAGCAGTGCGTAGTCCACGCCGAGTCCCAGGCCGAGCAGGGTCGCCAGGTTGAGCACGAAGATCGACAGCGGAGTGCCCTGGGCCACGAAGAAGAGTGCGGCAAGGGCGACCACGACGGCCGTGCCGCCGATGACGATCGGCACGCCCGCGGCGATGACCGTGCCGAAGACGAGCAGCAGGGCCAGCGCTGCCAGCGGCAGCGATATGAATTCGCTGCGCTGCAGGTCGCGCTCGGAGAGGATCTGGATGTCGCCGTAGAAGGCCGGGCCGCCGGCGAGGTAGATGGACAAACCGGGGACGGGCGTGATCGCCTGCTGCAGCGGCTCCAGCGCTTCTGGCGAATCGTCGGGCGCCAAATCGAGCGCGACGATCTCGTACACCGTGCGTCGGTCCGCGCTCACCTGGCGCGGCACGAGCGTGTGAGCCAGCACGCCCGCGACGTGCTCGGCCTGCGGGACGCGTTCCAGCGCGCGCGCAACAGCCAGCTCGAACTGTGGGTCGCCCGCGCGCAGCTCGTTCTCGCTGCGGACGACGATGACCATGGCCGACGGTGGCGCGCCCAGCTCCTGCTGCAGGAGCAGGCGCGCGCGCGACGCCTCCAGGTCGTCGAGCGAGAAGCCGCCCGAGCTCAGCGCGCCGGGCAGCTGCGGCGCGAACGGAAGCGAGATCAAGAGGACAGCGGCCCACGCCGCCACGACCGCGAAGCGACGGCGGGCGCAGAAGGCCCCCAGGCGGTGGAACAGGTTCACCGGCTGCGGGTCGCCCTCAGCCCTCTTCGTCCGCGGTTGGCTCGTCCTCTGAGGGCAGGGCGGTGGCCGGCAGGGCGAGCTCGATCGGCACCCGTCCCGTGCTGACCTGATCCGGCCCGACCAGCTCGACAGTGGCAGCGATCGCGGCCACACCCGCGATGGTGGTGATGATCGAGCAGTAGCGGACCATGCTCAGCCGGATCACGCGGCTCATGACCGGCACGCTCAGCCCATCGCACTCCACCCTGAAGTGGAGGGTCACCGATCGGTAGGCCCACGGCGGGTCGCTGTCCTGTGTCGCATCCACGGCGACATCGAGCGTGTGGACCTGCGCGCGCCGCTTGCGCAGGATCTCGACCACGTCCCAGGCAGCGCAGGCGCCGGCCCCGGCGAGCAGCAGCTCCGCGGCAGAGAAACCCGTGGGTGGGCGCTCGTCGCCCGTCTCGCTTGGGGCGTTGATCGAGATCGGCTGCCCCTCGTGCCGCCCGTGCGCAACGAATCGGCCGCCGGCGCGGTCCCAGGTGACGGAAACGGTTCTCATGTGGTGCCTTCCGCCGGGCGTGACGACGCCGCGCGCGGACAGTCAGCTACTCGCCGATCACCGACCAGATGAAGCCCATGAACAGGAAGATCCCGGCGAACAGGCCCAGGAAGGCCGGCGCCCCGGCCTGCTGCGGGCCGAGTCCCAGGCCGGCCAGGAAAGCCATGCCCACCGACCACACGATGATCAGCAGCAGGAACAGCCAGCGTCCGTTGGGCCCGATGACCGAGCGTACCCACGGCGTGTGGCGGCGGGAGGGGACCAGGGCCACGCCGAGGATCACGAGGACCATGAATGCGGCCAGCAGGAGCGAGCCGATCAGCGCCTCGGGATGAATGATCAGCTGTTCGAACGCGGCGAAGAGGGAAACGAGAACAACGCCGGTGAGGAGCACGCAGAAGAGAATCGCTAGCTGGCGGGCGCGCTCCATTGAGGGCGAGTCTATCAAAACGTCCGCTATGATCCAGTTCTATCCAACCTGCATAAGGAATATGCATCAGGCCGTGGAACAAGCACTCGAGACCGTACCTTTCGTCAACCAGCGCGACCCCGCTCGACAGCTGGGTCCGGATGGCCGTCCGGCCGTCTCTCGCCGCGCTCCGCTGTGGGCAGACGTTCCCGACGAGAAGTGGGAAGACTGGCGCTGGCAGCTGTCGAATCGGGTCAATGAGCTGGCCGAGATCGAGCAGATCCTGAACCTGACCGACGAGGAGCGCGAGGGCCTCTCCGCCCCGGACAAGTTCCGCGTGGACGTCACGCCCTACTTCATCAGCCTGATCGATCCGGATGATCCGGACGACCCGATTCGGCGCCAGGTCATACCGCTCGGCCGTGAGCACGAGGCCTTTACGGCGATGATGGAGGACTCCCTCGCGGAGGACCGCCACTCGCCCGTTCCCGGTCTGGTGCACCGCTACCCGGATCGCGTGCTGATGCTCGTCACCACCCAGTGCGCCTCGTACTGCCGCTACTGCACGCGGTCGCGCATCGTGGGCGACCCAACGCAGAATTTCAACTCACGCGATCACGAGGCTCAGCTCGACTACCTGCGCCGAACGCCGCAGGTGCGCGATGTGCTGATCAGCGGCGGCGATGGCCTGACGCTGGCTCCGAAGCTGTTCGAGAAGATCATTCGTGGCCTGCGCGAGATCCCGCACATCGAGATCATTCGCATCGGCTCGCGCGTGCCGGTCTTCCTGCCCCAGCGGGTGGACGACGAGCTGTGCGCCATGCTCGAGCAGTACCACCCACTCTGGATCAACCTCCACTTCAACCACGCCAACGAGATCACGCCCGAGGTTGCGCGGGCCGTGGATCGGCTGACCCGGGCGGGCATCCCCGTCGGCAACCAGTCCGTCCTGCTGGCCGGCGTCAACGACTGCGTCAATGTGCAGCGCCAGCTCGTGCACCGGCTGGTCGAGATGCGCGTGCGGCCGTACTACCTGTACCAGTGCGACCTGGTCGAGGGCTCCGGCCATTTCCGGACGCCGGTCGGCAAGGGGCTGGAGATCATCGAGGGCCTGCGCGGCCACACCTCCGGCTACGCCATTCCGACCTACGTCATCGACGCGCCGGGCGGCGGGGGCAAGATCCCGGTCATGCCCAACTACCTGATCAGCTATTCGGACCACAAGGTCGTGCTGCGCAACTACGAGGGCTACATCACCACCTACGAGGAGCCGCTCGAGTACCGCCAGCACGACAAGAGTCGCTGCACGGCGTGCCAGGAAACCCGGCCCGAGCCCGGCCAGTCCGGTGTCCACGGCCTGCTCCAGGGCGAGCGAATGTGGATCGAGCCGACGGACTTCGCCGAGGTCCACTCGCGCGGCAACGTGGAGCCGCACCGGCTCCAGCGACCGGACAAGTGGACGCCGTATGGCGTGGGCGCGATCGAGGGATCGTCGCGCCCGGCACTGCCCGTGCTGCCGTCCGAGGCGGGCAACGGCAAGGAGTTCGGACCGGGCGAGGAGCCTCGTCCGCGCGAGGGCGAGCCGACCGCGTCTGCCCATGGGGAGCTGCTCTAGGGCTGTACGGCGCACAGCGTGGTACACATGGCCGCGTTGATGATTCTCAGACTCCCCGTACTGGCCTTTGGAGCCGCGGTCGCGCGCCTGAGGCGCTTGCCGGGTGCCGCGCCCGTCGCCCGTTTCGCGTCCGTGGGGATCGCTCTCCTGCTGATACTTGCTTTCCTGGCATTCGTGGTGTGGGGCCTGGAGCGTGCTCCACAGCGGGTCGCGCTGACCGACCTGGCCTCGGGCGCTCTGTCACCCATGCAGTCGTGGATCATCATCAGCGGTCACATGGAGGCCCAGGAATCGCGCATCGCTGCCTTCGGCTACAGCCTGACAGATCCGGCCGCCCCGAACGCTTCGATGACCGTCTACAGCGAGGTGGAGCTGCCCCTCGGGCCGGCGACGGTGAGCGGTACCTTCCTGGGACCGCGCGAGCAGGTACCGCCCGGCCACCGCTGGATCGGCCAGATGCGTGCCGATGAGATCCAGGTCGGCGATCAGCCGCCACCGTGGCCGGCCATCCTGCTCGGCCTCACGGCGCTGACCGCCTACGCCGCCCGCCGGGTGCGCTACCCAATGTTCGTGGGCAGGGTGCCGCGGCGCGCCGCCTCACGTTCGATGGATGTGCCGGTCGGGGTGTGGCGCGGAGCGCTGAGCGGCGGACTCCCGGTCAGGGGCAGGTTGAGGGTCGAGCCGGACACGACGGTCACCCTCCGCACGGACGATGGGCAGACCCAGCAGCTGCGCCTTCATTCAGTGCACACCGGCGCTGAGGTGGGCCGGCTGCACTACGTTTCCAGCGCGCTGCCAGCGCTTCGCGTGCGCCAATCCACCGATGAGCTGACGATCACATTTGACGACACGACCCAGCGTGACGGAGCCGCCGCTGCTCTTATCGCCGATGCATCCGGCGATGCTCGCGCGGTTCCGCCCGAAAGTACCTGACCGCTTATCGGGTGACGGGTCTATCCTTGGTGGACCGCGCGTGACCGTTCCGTTCCCGGGGGAGATTTCTTGATGATCAACGTTCGCCGTCGACTGTTTGCCGTGCCCGCCTTGAGTGCCGCGCTCGTGGCGCTGACGGTCGGTGCACCCGCCGTCGCCGGCGCATCACTGGCCGACGAGCTTGACGGCCGCTCGGCCGCCGCATCACGTTCGGCGGCCGCCGCGAAAGCCCGCCCTGCGTGCAGTGACAGTGCGTTCAACCTGTATGGAGGCCGCTGGCATTCAACGCTGCGCTGGTCGTTCCGCGCCTCATCGACGCCCGGCTACCTGAGCCAGGGGGCCGTTGCGAACGTGCTCAAGAAGGCGTTCTCGAACATCACCTCGGCCAACAACGATTGCGGCCGCCCGGACAACGTCAGCGCCACTTCTGCCTACGACGGCACCACATCGCGCAGGCCCAGCGTGGGCTCCATGGGGCGCTGCTCGCGCTCGGACGGTGTCAACGTGATCGGCTTTGGCTCACTGCCCTACGGCGTGCTCGCCGTGACGTGCACGCGCTTCCAGAACAACCGGATAATCGAGACCGACGTGCGCATCAACACCCGCTTCCACTGGGCACTTTCGAAGGCCAGCTGCTCCGGTGATGAGCTGCTCGAGCCCACGATGACGCATGAGCTGGGCCACTCCTATGGCCTGGACCACGTGGGCGAGCGGCGCCACGGCCGTTTGACGATGAGCAGCGCCAGTGACGGCTCGTGCAATGACGCGGAGTCGACGCTCGGCCTGGGCGACATGCTCGCGCTGGAGCAGCTCTACTGAGCGAGCCCGCGTTCGACGCCGAGATCCTGCGCCTGCTGGACGCGGAGCGCGAGGTGCGGATCGAAACGTCTCGGCGCGACGGTTCGGTCCGGCGCACGATCATCTGGGTTGTAGTGGATGGCGAGGATGCCTTCGTCCGTTCGTGGAAGGGTGAGCGCGGCCACTGGTACACATCCGCGCTGGACGCACCGGACGATGTCCACCTGACCGTGGGTGAGTTGCGCCTGCCGATCGCCGTCCAGCTGGCCGATGACGAGGACTCGATCGCGCGCTGCAGTCGCGCCCTGGAGCAGAAGTACGCCGGCGATCCTTCCACGCCGTCGATGGTCAAGCCGCACAACCTGGCCACGACGCTCCGACTCGTCCCGCGCTAGGACGGCCGATGGACCAGCCGCTGGCACTGCGCGAAGTTGACGGCCTGCCTGCGCCCGACCTTCGACCGCCGGTCGTTGCCGAGTCAGGCGACCCGTTCAGCGGTCTGCGCGTGGCCCACCTCTTGGCACGCATCCCGCGCGGCACGCCCGTTCGCCTGCGCGACATCGTCGATCGGCTGAACGCCGAGCATCTCGACTGGTCATTCAGCCGTCCGGTGGTCGCATCGGTCGCCGTTCAGCTGCAGGCCAACTGGATCGCCGACTTCCGCGCCGAGCGGGGCTTCGAGCTGCGCGATGGCAGCGCCGGCGAGGAGCTGATCATCGAGGACTCGGTGCGCGTCGAGCCGTGGCTGCTGCGCCAGGTTGAGCGGCTGGCCGGCGAGTGCCGGATTAGGCTGCGCGACTTCGCGCGCGACGAGGGCGGCGCTGCCCTAGCCGCTGCCTTCAGTCTCCAGCGCCTGGTACGTCGCGCGCAATGCCGCCGATTTCGGGCGTCCGATCCGCTGCCCAGCGGTTGGTGAAGAACACGAAGACCAGCCCTGCATCCGGATCGATCCACAGCCGCGTGCCGGACGCGCCGCCGTGGCTGACGACATTGGCCGAGCCGGGCAGGTCGAACATCAGGGTCGGCTTGCCCCACCCCAGGCCAAAGTGGACGGCACGCTCCTGGCCGTCGTACATCCCGGGCACACCGTCGAGCTGGTCGCGGCCCATCTCCTGGAACGTGGAGCTGGATATCGGCACTGGCCGTCCATCGGGGCCATCGTGCGGCCGAAGAAGCGCTGCACCGAAGCGCAACAGGTCGTCGAGCGTGCCGAACAGGCCGCCGCCGGGCAGCGCAGCGCCGGCCAGGAAGCGCACCATCAGGAAGCGCACGATGCGGTTGTCCACGCCAGCGCCGTGGACTGCGACCACCGGCCGGCCGGCGCGACGAGGGTCGAACGTGGCGGACATGCCCAGCGGCTCGAGCAGCTTGCGCGCCAGGAAATCGCGGTAGGTCATGTCGGTCACGCGTTCGATCAGCGCAGCCAGAACGTAGAACGTCACCGTGCAGTACTCGTAGCGCGATCCGGGCCGGAAGCGCAGCGGCGCGTCGAGGGCCAGGCGCGTCATCTGCGAAGAGGAAGGGCGCTGGCGGGCGAGCTGCTCGACGCTGACATCCGGTACGCCTGACGTGTGGGTCAGCAGGTGACGCGCGGTTACGAGCTTCTTGTCGCCGTCATCGAACTCGGGCAGCCATTTGGCGATGGGCTCATCGAGCCCGATCAGGCCCGCCTCGACGACGTTCATGAAGGCCGTGGCGAAGATGGGCTTGGTGACCGAGGCGAGGAAGAAGAGGCTGTCCGGGGTGACCTCGCGCCGGCCAGCGCTGTAGGCAGCGCTGCGTATGCCGCCTGCGCCATCGCCGATCGCCAGCGCGGCCGTGTCAAGGTCGCCGGCGCCAACCCTGCGCTCGAGTTCCTGGAACGCACGGTCCAAGCGGAATGGGTCGTCGCGCAGCACGCGCGCCGGCGCGTGAAGGTCAATCGCCATTGCCTGACCATAATCGCGTTAGCCAATGAAGCGCAGCGAACTCGTAGTCAACACCCGCCGACTGATCGCAGAGGGCGAGCGCCTGCAGCTCTCGCCCGGCCTGGCCGCGCTGCGCACCTGGCTGCAGCTGTCCGATGAGCTGCTCAGTGCGGCGTGGGGATCCATGGACCGTTACCACCTGAGCTGGCTGATGGTCGGCCGGTCGGATGCCATTCGCGGCCGGAGCATGACCGCCGACGAGGAGGCCGCCTACGTGCGCGACGTCGCGGCGCAGAAGACGGCCGCGCTGCGCATGAGCCTCAAGGCCGTGGATGAGCAGCACATGCCGTTCATGGGCGAGACGCCGGAGTCGGGCGCCCGATAACGCTTTGTCCGCGGGAAGCGCCCTGGATGCCTAGATGCGCTTGATCTCTTCGAGCGGGACAACGAACACGGTGGCGCCGCCGTGGGTCACCTCGGCCGGCAGCCAGTTCGCGTCCATGCCTCCGAAGAGCTCGGCCGGGACGCTCTCCGTCCGGGACTGACAGATCTCGTGGATCAGATCAACGGCCGTGCCGACCTGATCGTCCTCGACGCCGATGTAGAGCATCGAGTTGCGCGCCTTCAGGAAGCCGCCGCGCGACTGGACTTCGGTGACGCGCAGATTGGCATTGCGCAGGGCGTCCATCAGCCCGCCCGCATCCTGGGCGTGAACGACCGCGATCAGCAGCTTGGCCATGTTCCTATCATCGCGCCCCGCGCCAGGCCATGAAGGCCGCTGCCGCCACGGACGCCGCGTGCGCGAAGCGGACCCCGTCGAAAAGCTCCACGAAGTAGTCATTGAAGCCGGTGAACGAGATCCGCTCGAGGAGCGGCGTCGTCGCCTGCGGGAAGAGCAGCTGGGTCAGGACGTAGGCCACGAAGAGGCCGATCGCCCAGCCGCCGACAGCGATCAGTGCCGCCATCAGCTGCAGCCGGCGCACGGTCACGTGCGGTTTGCCGGCCCACGCACCACGAGATACGGCGCCGCCCACCAGCACGCCGCCGATCAGTCCGACGGCGACCAGCCCGAACGACAGGCGGATCGGCTCCGACGCTATGCCGTAGACGATCGCGAAGCCGATTCCAGCCAGCAGGCCCAGGTCAAAGGCATGGAGCAGGTTGGGTTTGTCGACGAGTTGCTCGTCGTCTCCGGAGCGGTAGGTCACAACCGATAGACTAAGTCGCCGCGATGCCTCACCCAAGCCTTGGCTATCCACCGCCCGATGCAACCGCCGGTCTGCCGCTCGCGGCCGCCCGCCTGCGGACCAACAGGGCACGCGTTGCGAAGGTGGCACTTCAGTCCGCGCTCAAGCACGAGCCCGCGCTGGAGGACCACGGCGAGGTGATGCTGCGGCTCTTCCTGCGCGACTACGAGCAGCACGTGGAGCAGGTCGCCCGGGCGATCGAATCGGGTGACGATTCGTTCGTCGTCAACTACGGCGAGTGGCTGGTGCCCATCTACCGCCGCCGGCGGATCCCCATGCGCGACTTCATGGCACTCGTCGCCGGTCTGCGCGACGCGAGTGCCACCGTCCTGGCGCCGGAGGAGAACCAGGCCGCCGGCGAGCTCTTCGAGCGCTGGGCGGAGAAGCTCAAGCATCACGGCCGCCTGCCCGGCGATCACCGGGGCAATCCCATCCTGCGCTTCTTCTTCAAGGGTGCCGGGATCGGCGACGACAAGTGGGTCTGAGCGCCGCCGTGGTGGACCGCAGGTGACCATCAAGTGGGTCAAGGTTGACCCGCTGGTGATGAACGGCGAGCCGTTCTGCTACGGCACACGGCTGTCCGTCCGCAACCTGCTCGAGATGCGCTCCAGCGGCCTGGGTCCGATTGACATGATTGCCCAGCATCCTGAGCTGCGCCACGTTGGCATCGCCGAGGCCTTCCGTTTCGCCGCGGACAACCGGACGCGCTACTCGGACTTCTTCGAGACAGACGGCTCGCTGCGCGGCTCAGGCTTCAGCCGCGAGGAAGCGGCCGGTCTGCCCGAGCACCTGCGCGATCTATCGGGCGTGGTGACCTGAGCGCGGCGCTCCCGGTGTACGATCTATATCCGACATGAGCGATCAGATTTCCGACCCGAACCAGTCCCCAACGGCGACCGCCGAGCCGCTGCCTGAAACGGCCGCCCAGGCTGGTGCCGCGGTCATCGATCCGCAGGCACGAGCGACCGAGCTGGCAATCATGGACGCCCTGCGCGCCGTGGTCGATCCCGAGATCGGAATGAACGTGGTCGAGCTGGCACTGATCAGGCAGATCATCCAGTCGCCGCAACTGACGGAAGTCAAGATGATCCTGACCACGCCGTTCTGCCCGTATGCCGGCTCGATGATCGAGCAGGTCAAGGAGCAGGTCGAGTCGGTAGTGGAAAACGAGGTCAAGGTGACCCTGTTGGCCGAGCGCTGGGATCCGCGCGACGCCGGCCTGGTGTGGTAGGCAGCCGCCGGCCAGCCATCGCCAAGAGCGCCGTCGCCACAGGCAAGGGTGACGACGGAACGACCGGCCTGCTGTACGGCGGCCGCATTCCGAAGGACGATCCCAGGACAGAGGCGTACGGCACAGTAGATGAGGCCGTGGCTGCGCTGGGGCTGGCCCGCCTCGAACTGCGCGCTGCCGGCTTGACGCAGCTTTCCGAGCTCATCCTGCGCTGGCAGCGCGAGCTGTTCGTGGTCGGTGCGCAACTGGCCGCCAACCCTGACGCGCTCGACAGACTCCAGGATGGCGTGACCCGGGTTTCCGAGGCGATGCTCGAGGGCGTGGAGGCGGAGCTGGCCGGCTGGGAAGAACAGGTCGAGATGCCGCGCGAGTTCGTCGTGCCCGGTGAGACGCGGGCGTCTGCCGCGCTTGAAGTTGCGCGCACGATCCTGAGGCGTGCCGAGCGCCGTGTGATCTCGCTCGAGCGCCACGTTGAGCCACCTGCCGGATGGGCCGTGCCGTACATCAATCGGCTGGCTGACCTGCTCTGGGTGCTGGCCCGCGCGGCCGAGCAGGCCGAGCACGTGGCTGCTACAAAGGCGCGCACGTGATGACCGGCAAGCACCCAGGTACGCGCCTGATCAGGATTGGGCTCCTGGCCGCTCTGACCGTGGTCGTGCTGGCCTGCAGCGAGATCGGACTTCCGTTCGAGACTGACCCGCAGGCGTCCGGCATTCGCGGTTTGGTCACCCTCAGCCCCACCTGTCCGGTCCAGGCGTCGCCCGGCGCGAACGATCCGGAGCCGTGCGTCACGCCCTACGCCGCAACGCTCGTCGTGCTCGACGGCGAGAACGTGGTCGTCACACGAATAACGTCCGGTGGCGATGGCCGATTCGCGGTTGACTTGCCGCCGGGCGACTACGTGGTCGCGCCGGAGACCGGCGCCGACTCGTACCCGATCGCCCAGCCGCAGTCGGTCACCGTTGTCGGCGGCCAGTACGCCGAGCTGGAGATCAACTACGACACGGGCATTCGCTAGGCGGTTACCAGCGCTCCCGGAGCGGCTGCGCCACCTCGAGCGCCATCGGGCCCAGCGCGTCCGGTGCGGCGGCGCCCGGGATGCCCAGGATCACGTGGTCAGCTCCGCTGCTGCGCAACTCCAGCGCACTCGCGAGCGCTGCGCGTCGATCGGCGGCGGTTGAGCCGCAGTCGACCTGGGCGGCGAAAAGGAAATTGCCCGGATCGCGCCCTGCCGCGGCCAATGCCCGCCTGATCTGGTCGCGCTTCTCGGTGAAGTAGGCAACGTCTCCCGCATGCGTGCCGGGCATGGGCCAGCCGGCGCCGTAGCGCGCCATCAGCCGAATGCTGCGCGGTCCCAATCCGCCCAGCCACAGCGGCGGACCACCCGGCGTGATCGGCGGTGGCTCGTTCGTCGCCCGGTCCAGTGGGTAGAGCGGATCCTGCAACGACACCCCGGGCGACGTGCGGGCAGCGTCGCTGAACAGGGCGGTCAGGACACGCAGCGACGCCTCGTAGCGATCGACCCGGTCGCGCGGCTCACGCAGCTCGATCCCGAACGCAGCGTGCTCCCCGGCGTGCCAGCCCGCGCCCAGGCCCAGGATGAATCGCCCGCCCGTGACGATGTCCAGGATGGTGGCCTGCTTGGCCAGCACGGCCGGGTGGCGGAACGTGTTTGCCGCGACCGCCAGGCCGATCCACTTGCCGGCCACGCGGTGAGCAAGTGATGCGGCCGTGGTGAACGCCTCGAACGCCGGCCCGCCGCGATCGCGGCTGACATCGGACAGGTGGTCACTCAGCCACCCGGCGTCGAACGCCTCCTGCTCGCCGGCCAGTGCCCATGTCGCTTCCAGCTTCTGCCAATCGAGCCCGGCGCTACCGGTCGCCGAGATCCGAAAGCCGATCGGCCCAAGAGTGTTTCCGTGCGTCACCAGCGATCCCAGTGCGCAAAGTCACTCATGGGAACCCAGCCGCGCTTGAGTGATCCAGAGCGCCTGTCCGGCAGCGGGTGGCCGACGGTGATCACGCCGACCGGCTGCTGGTCGGGCGGCAGATCGAGCGTGTGGGCAAGCTCCGCCAGTCGGTGCGTGCCGAGGAAGCCCGCGGCGAGACCCTCATCAACGGCCGCGAGCAGGATCAGCATCACCGTCGCGCCCACATCGACATACCAGAAGGGAACCGGCCAGTCGATCTCCGTGCCGTCCTCCTGGATCTTGTCCGGCTCGCGGTAGCGCGAGTGGTAGGTCTGCTCGGAAACGCAGGGCACGAACAGCGCAGGCGCGCGGCTGATCCACGGGTCGAAGCCGGCCTCGACGTACTCGGGTTCGCCACATACCTCCGCGATCCGCTGGCGCTGGGCGCTGTCAGTGACGACTACCAGGCGCTGGCCCTGGCTGAATCCGGCGCTCGGGGCGCGCTGCGCGGCGGCGGCGATGCGCTCTAGTGACTCGCGGCTGACGGGCTTGTCCGGGTCGTAGTTGCGCACCATGCGCCGCTTGCGCACTACCTCACTGAACTCCATGGCGCGAGCGTAGCGCGGCTCAGCGGACGGGTGCGCCGACGCCTGGCCGCGGCCTTCACGGACGCGTTTGTTGGCCACGGCCGAAGTAACAGCCAAGTTGTGGGCTGCGCTGCCCCCAAAGCGGGGCATCTGTGCCGTTTGTTCGCGCTGGACGAAGAATTGGGCGAGTTGCTGGCAGTTTGGGCGGCTTCCTGGCTTTTACTTCGTCCACGGCGAACAAGTGGCGCCAACTCTCGTGCCGGGCCGCGTGGGGCGCCGCGATTGCGCCTCCACGACCCCTGATCTAGACTCAATCCTGACGTGGATAGTCGGAATTCGACAGCCTTGGATCCCCTTACAGCGGCCGTCCTTGAAGAGGGCGTGGCGCCGGCCAAGCTTGCCCGCACGCGGAGCATCTTCCCTGGCACCGGCGCCGTGCACTTCTCGACGCGCGGCGAGTACGGGGTGCGCCTGATCGTGGAGCTGGCGCGCCATTTTGGCTCCGGTCCGGTCAGCCTGGGCGAAGTTGCCGATCACGAGGCCCTGCCGCGCCCGTACCTGGAGCAGCTCGTCATCAGCCTGCGTGAGTCGGGCCTGGTGCGCAGCACGCGCGGCGCGCGCGGCGGCTACGAGCTTGCCCGGCCGCCGGAGGAGATTCGCATGGGCGAGGTGCTCAGGGCACTCGAAGGGCCGATCGCACCGATGATCTGCGCGAGCGAGGATCCGGCGCATGCGTCAATGTGCGAGCGGACCGGCTTCTGCAACGTCAATCACCTGTGGCTGACCGTGCGCAAGGCGATCTCCGGCGCACTCGACTCGATCACGCTCGCCGACCTGGCCGTTCCCCGGTCACGCCACCCGTTTCACTCGGGCCCAATACCCATTCAGCTGACGGAGTCATGACCCAGACACTCGACCAGACCACGGACAACCCAGTCCAGTCCCAGGCCACGGCCCCGGCGGACGACCGCACCCTGGTCATCCGCGACCTGCACGTCGTGCCCATCGCCGACCGCAGCCGCGAGATCCTGCGCGGCATCAACCTCGAGGTGCGCCAGGGCGAGGTCCACGCGATCATGGGCCGCAACGGCTCGGGCAAGACAACGCTCGCCTACGCGCTGATGGGCCACCCGGCGTACGAGGTCACCAAGGGCGAGGTTCTCTGGAAGGGCCATGACCTGCTCGCGCTGAGTCCTGACAAGCGCAGCCGCCTGGGCGTCTTCCTCGCCTTCCAGTACCCGACCGCCATCCCCGGCCTGTCAGTGGCCAGCTTCCTGCGCACTGCGCTCAACGCGCGCATGCGGCCGCTGGAGCAGGTCATCGACCCCATGTTCGACCCTTCAGACATGACCCGCGGCGGGATCAAGATGGGCGAGTACCGCAAGCTGCTGCGCGACAAGATGGCGCTTCTGAGCCTCGACGAGAGCTTCGCGGCGCGCTACGTCAACGAGGGCTTCAGCGGCGGGGAGAAGAAGCGCCTGGAGATGCTCCAGATGGCCGTCCTGCAGCCACAGATGGCGATCCTCGACGAGACCGACTCGGGCCTCGACATTGACGCGCTGCGCATCGTTGCGGAGGGCGTAAACGCCCAGCTCAGCCCCGACCTGGGAGTGCTCCTGATCACCCACTATCAGCGCCTGCTGAACTACATCACGCCCGATGTCGTGCACGTGCTGGCCCAGGGCCGCATCGTCGCTTCGGGCGGACGCGAACTCGCCCTGAGGCTTGAAGACGAGGGATACGCCCCCATACTGCGCGAGGCAGGTCTCGAGGTCGCGCCAGACGAGGAGCGCGAAACGCCAGAGCCGGCCGAAACCGCTCACGCCTAGGTCCGCAGGAAGGGAGTAGCCAAGACATGGCCATCGTCCGGCCGCTCGATCCAGTCTCCGTGCGCGCCGACTTCGCGATCTATGAGCGCGAGTTCCGCGGCCGCCGCCTGGCCTACCTGGACAGCGCCGCAACCAGCCTCAAGCCGCGCGCTGTGGCCGACGCGATGTCGGGCTACCTCAACCGCTACAGCGCCAACGTCCACCGCGGCATCTACGAGATCGGCGAGGAGGCCACCGCGGCGTACGAGGGCGCGCGCACGAAGATTGCCAATTTTTTGGGCGCGGCTGACTCGCGCGAGGTGATCATGGTGCGCAACGCGACAGAGGCGATCAACCTCGTTGCCTACGCCTGGGGACGCAAGAACATCGGCCGGGCGGACACGGTCGTGGTGACGGAGATGGAGCACCACTCCAACCTCATTCCGTGGCAGATGCTGACCCAGGAGAAGGACGCCGACCTGGAGTTCGTGCCCTTCGATGACGAAGGCCGGCTGATCCAGGACAGCTACGACGTCCTGCTGCGCACCAAGCCCAAGCTCGTCTCGTTCACCGCCGTGTCGAATGGCATCGGCACGATCAACCCGGTGCGCGAGATGGTTGACAAGGCGCATGAGGCCGGCGCGCTGGTGCTGATCGACGGTGCCCAGGCCGCTCCGCATGAGCCGGTCAACGTCCAGGAGCTGGGCTGTCGACTTCTTCGTCTTCTCCGGCCACAAGACGCTCGGCCCGCCAGGCTCCGGCGCGCTCTGGGCGCGGCGCGAGATCCTGGAGGACATGCCCCCGTTCATGGGCGGCGGCGAGATGATCCGCGAGGTGCACCTGCGCCACACGACATACAACGAGGTGCCCTTCAAGTTCGAGGCGGGGACGCCGGACATCTCCGCGGCGATCGGCCTCGGCGCGGCGGTCGACTACCTGACCGGCATCGGCATGGAGCACATTCGTGCCCACGAGCGCGACCTGGTCGAGTACGCCCTGGACATGCTGCCGCGCGAGGTGCCCAGCATTCGCATCCACGGGCCGCTGTCGGCATCCGACAGGGCCGGGATCGTCACTTTCAATTTGGCCGACGCGCATCCGCATGACGTGGCCACGCTGCTCGACCGCGAGGCCATCGCAGTCCGTGCCGGCCACCACTGCACGATGCCGCTCCACCAGCGCCTGGGCGAGGAAGCCAGCGCCCGGGCAAGCTTCTACGTCTACACCGATCGCGAGGACATCGACCGCCTCGCGCAGGCACTTCAGAAGGTCGAACGCATGTTTGCCCGAAACTAGGAACCGTGGACGACCTATACCGCGACGAGATCCTCGAGCACTACCGCAACCCGCACAACTTCGGCATCCTGGATTCGCCGACCACGGCCAAGGAAGGCGCCAATCCGCTGTGCGGCGACCGGATCACGCTGATGCTCTCGATCAACGACGAGGGCACGGTCGAAGACGTGTCCTTCACCGGCCGCGGCTGCGCGATCAGCCAGGCCTCGGCCTCCATGCTGACCGATGACATCAAAGGCAAGCCGCTGTCGGAGATCGCGCAATTCGACCGACAGCACGTCCTGGACAACCTGTCGATCGAGATCAGCCCGGCGCGCATGAAGTGCGCGATGCTGTCGATCGAGACGCTCAAGTCGGCCATCGACGATCGCGTCGACTGGCAGGGCAAGCTCGATGAATCCTGATCGGTCGCTGCCCCTGGCGCGCGGGCCGGTACGCGAGGTGATGCCGGCCGAGGCGGCTGAGCTGATCGCCGCTGGCGCGGTCCTGCTCGACACGCGCGAGCAGCACGAGTGGAACGCCGGATACCTGAACGGCGCCACGCTGCTGCCGCCGATGCAGGTCACGCAGCGTGTTGAAGAGATCGCGCCGGACAAGAGCAGGCCGGTCGTGATCTATTGCGCGGCGGGGGCGCGATCCATGCGCGCCGCGGTCCAGCTCGCCCAGATGGGCTACACGGACGTGGCGTCCATGGCCGGCGGCATCGGACTGTGGAAGTCGGAGGGCCGGCCCACCCAGATGCCGCAGTCGACGCCGGCCGTCGCGAGCAACCCGCGCTACGCGCGCCACCTGGTCATGCCGGAGGTCGGGCCGGAGGGCCAGGCCAAACTGCAGCAGTCGAAGGTGCTGTTCATCGGTGCCGGCGGGCTGGGCTCGCCCGGTTTGCTGTACCTGGCCGCGGCGGGCGTCGGGACCCTGGGCATCGTCGATTTCGACGTGGTCGACCTTTCCAACCTGCAGCGCCAGGTTGTCCATGCCGACAACCGGATCGGCATGAAGAAGACCGCGTCGGCGGCGCAGACGATCCGCGCCCTCAACCCTGAGGTGAAGGTCGTCGCGCACGAGGAGATGCTGACCGAAGAGAACGTCGATCGGCTCATCGCGGGCTACGACGTCGTGATCGACGGAACGGACACGTTCGAGACGCGCTACACGCTCAACGACGCTGCCGTGCGCGCGGCGATTCCGGTCGTGCATGCATCGGTGTTCCGCTTCGAGGGCCAGCTGAGCGTCTTCGTGCCCTACGAAGGGCCGTGCTACCGCTGCCTGTATCCCACGCCGCCACCGCCCGAGCTTGCGCCCGGTTGCTCTGTCGCGGGCGTGCTTGGCGTCGTGCCGGGCGTGATGGGCCTGCTCCAGGCGACGGAGGCGATCAAGGTCCTGCTGCACATCGGCGATCCGCTCGTGGGCCGCCTCTTGATCTGGGACGCGCTCGACGGAGCGTTCAGCGAGGTGACATTGCGCCGTGATCCGGCCTGTCCGGCATGCGGCGTGGACGCCAGCCGGCGCGAGGTCGCCGCCGCTCAGCCCGCCTTCGCCAGCGCCGGGTGACCCGGGTCCGAATACCTCCCGTGCTGCGCGTCCATGTCGGCGGGCAGAAGGAGGTGGACGCTTCTGGAGCCACGGTGGGCGAGCTGCTGCGCGAACTCTCGGGCCGCAGCTCTGGACTGGCCGAGCAGCTCTTCACGGACGACGGCGCACTGCATCGCTTCGTCAACGTCTATGTCAACGGCCAGGACGTGCGCTACCTGTCGGAGCTCGACACGCCCGTGTCGGAGCGCGATGCGGTGATCATCCTGCCGGCCATGGCGGGAGGCTCGGCCGCCGCCACAGGCTCTTGAGCGTCAGCGTCTCGCTGCTCGACCTGATCGGGCGTACACCGCTCGTCGATATCTCCCGTTTCTGCCCAAATCCCGGCGTCCGGCTGCTGGTCAAGCTGGAGGGCGCCAACCCCACTGGATCGGTCAAGGACCGCGTGGCGCGCTACCTGGTTGCCGACCTGGAACGCGCAGGCCGCCTTGGTCCGGACGCGATCATCCTGGAGCCGTCGAGCGGCAACACCGGCATCTCGCTCGCGCTTGTGTGCCTGTTGAAGGGCTACCGGTTGACCGTTGTGATGCCGGACAACGTGACTCGTGAGCGGCGCCAGCTGCTCGAGCTTTACGGCGCTCAGATCATCGATTCACCCGGCGCCCTGGGCTCCAACGGCGCGGTGGCGATGGCCCGTCAGCTGGCGGCGGCCGATCCGCGCTACGTCATGGCCGACCAGTACGCCAACCCGGCCAACCCGCTCGCCCACTACGAGACGACCGGCCCGGAGATCATCGCCGACTGCCCGGAGATCGACGTCTTCGTCGCCGGACTGGGCACGGGCGGGACGCTGATGGGCGTGAGCCGGCGACTGCGCGAGCTCGACCGCCCGGTGCGCATCTACGCCGCGGAGCCGATGCCGGGCGAGATGGTCCAGGGCCTGCGCTCGATTGACGAGGGCTTCGTGCCCGAGATCTTCGACCCGTCGGCCATTGACGGTCGCTTCCTCGTCACAACAGCCGAGTCGATCGAGGCTTTGCGCAGGCTGACCGCGACCGAGGGGATCTTTGCCGGCGTCTCGGCCGGGGGAGTGCTTGCCGTCGCGTCGCGCATCGCGCTGGGCATGGAGTCGGGGACCATCGTTGCGCTCCTCGCCGACGGCGGCTGGAAGTACCTGTCCGAAAACGTCTGGTCGCGCGACCTCGATGATGAGTCGGTGGAGAGCCTCAACCTGTGGTGAAGGAGTCGCTGCCGACGCCCGAAGAATGGGCCGCGGTCAAGCGCGAGCCGGCCGGCATGGCAGGCGCCGCGGATGAGCTGGCGCATGTCTCGCTGCCGGCGGCTCTGCTGCAGGAGGTGATCGACGCGGCCAGGGACGGGCTGCCCAACGAGTCATGTGGGCTACTGGTCAGTGACCGCTACGCGGCGGATGGCGGGACACCGTCGCGCTACATCGCCTTGCGCAACGCGGCGGAGTCGCCCTACCGCTACCTGATCGACCCCCAGGAGCAGCTCCGCGTGTGGATCGCGATCGAAGACGCCGACGAGGTCGTTTGGGCGATCGTCCACTCCCATGTGGCATCCCTCGCACGGCCGTCCGCGACTGACGTGGGCCTGGCCTACTTCCCGGATTCGCTGTACGTGATCTGTTCGCTTGCCGCCGCGGATCAGCCGGAGGTCCGCGCCTGGTCCATCCACGACGGCAATGTCACCGAGGTTCAGCTAGGCGTCGCCTAGCAAGCGCTTCGACGAACGACTCCTCAGTGGGCGTTGAGCCCAGACCGGCCGCCGCGCCTGCACGGGCAGCAAGGGGTGGTTCGAGATACGTCGAGCGGAGCACCTCCCAGCTGGGTTCGGCGAACGCTTCGTGAACCGGCGCGTCGAGCACAACCCGCCCATCGCGCATGACGATGATCCGCTCGAATGCCTGCGCGACGAAGCCCATGTCGTGGCTGATCGCGACCACGGTCCGCCCATGGGCTGACAGCGCGCGAACGATCCCGACCACGCGCTCGATTCCGCGGCGGTCCTGGCCGGTGGTCGGCTCGTCAAGGACGATTGCCGGGGTGCCCATGGCCAGGATCGATGCGAGCGCCAGCAGCTTGCGCTCGGAGAAGCCGAGGTCGTACGGGTTCGAGTCGGCGTGAGCCTCCAGTCCAACCGATTGGAGGGACTCCGCGACGGCGTTGTCCAGGGCTTCACCGCGCAGCCCCAGATTGCGCGCCCCGAAGCCGACTTCAGCGCGGACGCGGGCGGAGAAGATCTGGCGGTCCGGGTTCTGGAAGCTGATGGCGACGTCGCGCGCCAGCTGCGCCACGTGGCGGCGCGCGGTGTCCTTTCCGTTGACGAGGACGCGACCTTCCGTGGGCCGCAGCAGCCCGTTGAAGTGACGCACGAGCGTGGACTTGCCCGATCCGTTCTGGCCCACGATGGCCACGCGCTCGCCGGCCGCGATGCTGAGCGACACGCCCTCCAGCGCGCGGGTGCCATCGGGGTACGCGAAGCTGACGTTCTCGATGGCCAGCGCGACGCCGGTGCGACCGGCGGATTCGGCGCTCATGTCCAGCCGTCGTCCCACGGCTGGCCGGCCGACTCGACCGCCCGACGCAGGCGCACCGGCGCCGGGGGCGCCACTCCCCAGCTTTCCAGGCTAGCGTCGCTGAGGACATCCGCCGTCTCTCCGCTCGCGACGACCCGTCCGCGATCGAGCACGACCACCTCGTCGCACATGCCCGACAGCAGGTCCGTTTTGTGCTCCACGATCAGGATGCCCGCCCCGGTCGTGCGTGCCAGACGCTCGAGCGCATCGCCCACCAGGCGGGTGCCGAGCGGATCGAGCTGGCTGGTCGGCTCGTCGAGCACCAGGTACGCCGGCCGCAGCGCGACGACGCCGGCCAGCGCGACCAGCTGGGCCTGGCCGCCGGACAGCCTGCCCGGGTCACGCTCCACGATTTCGCGGATGCCGAGGACGTCCACCGCGGACCAGACGCGCTCGACCAGCTCGTCCAGCGGCAGGCCCAGGTTGCGCGGACCGAACGCGACCTCCTCCCAGACGTTGGGGGCCGAGCCGGACAGCTGGGTATGCGGCTCCTGGAAGAGGATTCCCGTGCGCTGGGCAAGTTCCGCGGCAGAAGCGGCAGAGGTGCCCAGTTCGTCGATGAGCACGGCTCCAGTGAGATCGCCACCGATCGTCCGCGGGGCGAGGCCGACGGCGGCCAGGCACAGCGTCGACTTGCCCGCGCCATTGGGCCCGACCACACCCACGATCTGCCCCGGCGCCACCTCCAGGCTGATCCCGTCCAGCACCAGCGCATTCGACCCGGCGTACCGGTAGCCCACGTTGTGGAAGACGAGGCTCATGGCAGCGCCGCCACGAAACCGGTCAGGGCTGCGACAACGAGGGCGATTGCAAGGAGAGCCAGGCCCCATCGCAGTGACCGCTGGGCGGCGCTGTCGGGATATGCGCGCAGCACGGAGCGCCGGCCCGGAGCGGAGAACGCGCGCGCCTCGAGGGCCATCGTCCGATGCTCCACCTCTGTCAGCGCGCCCAGGACGAGCGGCCCGGACAGCGGCACGAGGCCGCGCAGCCGGGAGCGCAGGCCGCCCTGCGTGTCCAGGCCGCGCGCGCGCTGGGCATCGACGATCTCGCGCGCGCGCTCGGCCATGCGCGGCACGGTGCCGATGGCCGTGCTCAGGATGAACGCGCCGCGCCGGCCCAGCCCGCGCCGCTCCAGGTCGTCGACCAGCTCGTCCGTGCGCGTCGTCAGCGCGAAGAGGGCGACCGACGATGCGAAGGCCAGCACGCGCAGTGATGCCTGGCCGGCCTCCGTCAGGCCGCTGCCGGTCGCGCTCAACGGCCCGAGGGTGAAGGCCACGTCCGTGGCCGGATAGAGAAACGTGTTGATCAGAATGATCGAGATGAGCAGCGGCGATGTGGCCAGCAGGTAGGGCACCAGTCGACGGCCCACCCGCGCGTAGGCGATCAGGCCAAGCATCACTACCAGCACGACGATCGGCGCGGTCCAGCCGCGAACGCCGAACGCGATCAGCGCGCTGGCGAAGGCGACGACAAGCTTCGTTGTTGGGTTGAGGCTTCGATATGGACCTCGCTCTGGTCGAGCGACGAAATCGGGCAGGCCGCGCGACGACGCGGCGGCGGGGCTCGTTACGACGCCGCGTCCACCGGCGGCAGTGGCTCGTCCACTGGCCGGGTCAGCTTGGGACCGAGCGGGAACCGGGCCAGGAAGCGCGGCGAGAGGCTGACCAGGATCGCGTAGACCACGAAGCTCGTGATCAGCTTGTCAATGGGATCACTGAAGAACCCTTGTCCGAGCGAGGCCGTGATCACGTCCGCGCCGCCCTGTCGGAGCGCGGCGACGATCAGGTCCGTGCCCGATCCGGTCACGCCGCCGAACAGGATGGCGGAGATGGGCGCGGAGACGATCGCCGCGACGACGCCGGTCGCGATGCCGGCAATCGCCACCCATAGCGGCGCAAGATCGCGCCGGGCAAAGATGAACCCGACCACGACCAGGGCCATGATGATCGCGATGGTCACTGCGGCTGGAACCGCCCAGGCGACGAACCCGCCCTGCTCGGGATCCAGGTAGATGGGGTTGCTGATCAGGGGCAGCACGACGAGCAAGGCCAGCGCCGCGGCGATGAGCGCGCCTATCCACAGCCGCGGGCCACCGGCCGGCCGTGGCCTGAACAGGCCCATCTGTCCCCAGATGCCGGCCAGCAGGCCGATCACCGCGGCGACGATGAAGAAGGGTCCGATCGTGCCGCCACCGATGACCGGCGCGTACTGCCAGATCAGGTTGGTCAACGCGCCGGTGAGTGCGCCGGCGAGGGGGCCGGCAAGGACGCCGACGAAGATCGTGCCGATCGAATCGAGGTAGATGGGCAGCTTGAGAACGGTCTGGACCACGTACCCGAGCACGATGTTGATCGCGATCGCGACCGGGATGAGCACGATCACCCGGGTGGTGAACTGCCTCGAAATCCAGCTCATTGCGTTCGGCCTCCCTGCCCTCTTGCGCTTCGCGCTCAGATTGCCACGTTAGCGCGCGCCGTGGCCAGCTTTGCGACACGTTCGACGAAGCGCGCAAAGAAGGATTCCACGTCCGCCTCCAGGGCGATGTCCAGGTTCGGCTCTCGACCCCAATGCTGGCGCCAGTCGGTCACGGTCTGGCCAGCGGTCAGCGATCCCGTCAACTCGACCTGCACGGTCAGGGCGCTGGTCTGGATCAGCGAGGGGTCCAGGGCCGCCGCGACCGCCAGGGCGTCGTGGATGAAGGCGCCGTAGAAGCCGTCGTACCTGGCGTGATACTCCATGTAGAAGCGCAGCGCGTCCTCCACGAAGCGCACGAGCGGCGGTGCAGGCGGCCCGCCCGCCGCGGCGCTCAGTTGGAGCAGATGGTCGGGCAGCATCCTGGCCGTCTCGGTGACATCGAGACCCAGCGCCACCGGCCGCCCCGCGGCAGGCATCTCGGCCCAGCCGTCGAGCACCGCCTGCATGGCATCGGGATCGACTGCAACGTTCCACTCGCTGGTCGGTGTCGTGTTGCCCGGCGAGCGGTATGCGCCGGCCATCATGACCAGGCCACGCAAGAGCCTGGGCAGCTCCGGCTCACGCTCCAGCGCGACTGCAAGATTGGTGAGTGGCCCGAGCGTGATCATGGTCACCTCGCCCGGCGCCGACCGTGCTGCGTCCACGATGACGTCCGCGCCGTGACGGGTGCTGAGCGACGCACGAGCAGGCGGCAGCTCTGCGTAGCCCAGGCCGCGCGGACCGTGCGTGTCCTCCGCGGTCATCCGCTGCCGGACGAGCGGCACCTCACGGCCGAGCGCCACCTCCACGTCAGCGCGACCGCCCAGCTCGAGCACCGCGAGGGTGTTCTGGGCAACCTGTCGCGCCTCGACGTTACCCGAGGTGCACGTCACGGCCAGGATGTCGGCCTCCGGCGACGCGCACGCGTAGAGCAGCGCCAGTGCATCGTCTATGCCCGTGTCGACGTCGATCAGCAGCTTCATCGGTCGTCCCGCAGACTACATAGCGATGACCGTGGATGGAGTCGCGATCTTGGCTCGCATGCGCCTGCGCGTGTACGAGCATTTCGTGGAGCACGGCGTGCCGCCCGTCGTTGAGCAGCTGATGGCTGAGTTCCAACTGTCACGCGCTGAAACCGTGTCAGCCCTGGGCGGCCTGGCCGAAAGGCGCGACGTCGCCCTGGTCAAAGGCACCGCGCGCATCCTGATGGCGTGGCCGTTCTCCGCCGTTGCGACTCCGTTCGTGGTGCGCGCTGGCGGCCGAGCGTACTTCGCCAACTGCTCCTGGGATTCGATCGCCTTCCATGCGCTGTTGCGCCAGCCGATCCGGATCGAGTCGCACTGCCACCACTGTGCCGCCGCGATCGCGATCGATATGGAAGATGGCCGCGCCGCGCGCGTTGAGCCGTCGGCGACAATCGTCTACCTGGCCCTGCGGCCCACTCAGTGGTGGGAGGACATCATCACGACCTGCTCGAACACGATGGTCTTCTTTTGCTCCGCGGAGCATCGCGATGCGTCCGACCTGACTGCGTCGCCCGACCAGGCGGCTTCGCTGACGCCCGATCAGGTGCACCTTCTGAGCATTCCGCTCTACGAGGGCCGCCTCGAGCTCGACTACGAGCGTCCCGGACGTGAAGCGCTCAACTCGCTCTTCGCTCGCCTTGGCCTGACCGGCCCCTACTGGCAGATCTGATGGGCAGCGAAAGGTTCGTTTCGATCATCGTGGGTAGTCGGTCCGATCTGGAGATCGTCCAGAAGGCGGCCGATCTGCTCAGCAAGCTGGGCGTGGCCAACGAGCTGCGCGTGATATCTGCCCATCGTGCTCCGGACCTGCTGGAGAGCTACGTGAGCGGCGCACTGGAGCGCGGAGTGAGCGTCTTCATCTGCGCCGCCGGCCTCGCCGCGCACCTGCCCGGCGTGGTCGCGTCCAAGACGACCCTGCCGGTGATCGGGCTGCCCATGCCGGGCAACGTGGCCGGCGGCCTGGACGCGCTCCTGTCCATCGTCCAGATGCCCAAGGGGGTGCCCGTTGCCAGCGTCGGAATCGGCCAGGCGGAGAATGCTGCGCTCCTCGCCGCGCAGATGCTCGGCCTGTCCGACGAGCGGGTGGCGCAGGCTGTGGCGGACCACCGATCCGACGCCCGACGGCAGATCGAGCAGGATCCCACCAACCAGTAGTTGGGCCAACTGGACATGGGCCAACCCGAGTTGGCCTAGACCGCTCACTCCGGTTTGCACCGGGCGGCACAAGCCGCCGGATTACTTGCTCGGCGACACCCTGAAGTCCGCTGTAGCGGTCGGATGTTGCGTCCGACCCAAAATTGGATCGCAATCCACTCGGTTGCCGGCCCCCCACGCGCCAATGCCGGCCGTTTGTGCCACGAGGTGCAAACCCGCCCGTGCTGTGCTGCCAAATAGACTGGCGCCGTGATAGAGCTCGACCGGCAGGGCCATCCGCCGGTGGATCCGCGCAAGCCGCAGCGTCTTCCTGAAGCGAAGCCGCCCGTTCTCGGCGACTGGTTCATCTACCTGTCCGTCGTCGTGCTCATCTGCGGCGTGGTGGCAATCACGGCGTTTGAGTTCGGCAGCCCGTTGACGTCTGCGTTCGTCCGCTTCCCGGCGCTTATCGCGTTCGGCCTGCTGGTCGTGCTGTCGGCTGATGGAGCGGTGAGAGCCTGGCGGTCGGCATGGGTCTGGCTGCCGGTCGATCGCGTGCGTGGCTTGCAAAGGTTTGTTTGGGCGGCAGTTTTGGCGGGAATCCTGATCGGGAGCATCGGCGCCATCTGGTTCCTCGTCACACGGTGAGCGACGGTCCAAACGGCCAGGCGGGCGTACCGCGTTGGATGGCGGCCAACCTGCGCTTCTGCTCGCGCTGTGGCGCGCCGCTGTTCTATGGGCCGTTGCCCATGGAGACGCGCGACCGCCTCGCATGCGACGCGTGCGGCTTCATCGCCTACGCCAATCCGCGCCTCGTGGTGAGCACCCTGCCGGTGACCGAAGATGGCCACGTCATCCTGCTCCGGCGCGGCATCGAGCCCGCCTACGGTGCCTGGGCTCAGCCGGGTGGATTCCTGGAGATAGACGAGACCGCGCCTGAGGGCGCTGCCCGCGAAACGCTCGAGGAGACCGGGTTGATCGTCGAGCCGACGGAGGTCGTGGGCATCTACACCCGGCCCCAGGCGGCCGTGGTCGTGCTGGCCTGGGAGGCGCGCGTGGTCGGCGGCAATGCCGGGCCCACGGCCGAAAGCCTGGAAGTGCGCTCGTTTGAGCCGGACCGCATCCCGTGGCCGCTGATTGCCTTCCAGACAACCGCGTGGGCACTCACCGATTGGCTGCGCCTGCGTCACCCACGCATCGCTGCGGCCGTGGCAGCAGAGGAACGCTGGCCGGACGAGTCTCCCTGATCCTGGCCTAGATCGTGGCGATGTTTGAGACGCCGCCCACCACGCCGGCCATGACGCCGAACACGAACAGGCCCACGGCCAGGTTTCGGCGGCGTGTGGCGATGATGAACATCAGACCCGCGGCAAAGGCCACGGTCACGACCTTGGCCAGCGTCAGTCCGGCGAGGCCGATCTCCTGGTGGAGCAGCACCACGACAGGGTTCGCCTCTGCGGCCAGCCCATGGCGGCCGATCATGACCAGGAACGATGCGTAGTCAAAGAAGTGCGCGAGAGCGAGTACGCCCATTGCTATCGCGTAGTGGGGCACGGTCTTCCGATCCAGCTGTGGACGGGACCGGGCTCGCCATTGCTCCGCGCGACCTACGGCGACCGATTGGTTTAGCCGCGCATCTCAGCTTCCCGAACTAGGTCCTGATACTCAGGCGTGGCCGCGCTCCTGTCGATATCAGAAGCATGTACGTGTTGACCGAAGTCAACGGCCATGTACACCTCACCCCCTCGCACCCCGGTCGAGCGCACAGGACCCGTAGTACCCAGGTCAGGGGTACTCAGCTCAGGTCGACGAAGACGTTCTTGACCTCTGTGTACAGGTCCAGCGCGTTCATGCCCAGCTCGCGCCCCAGCCCGGACATCTTGTAGCCACCGAAGGGAGCCTCGGTATGGATCGTGTCGTTGCTGTTGACGGCGACCGTGCCGGCACGAATGCCCTTCGCCACGCGCAACGCGCGGCTTATGTCGCGCGTCCAGACACTCCCGGCCAGGCCGAACGGCGTTGAGTTGGCAATCTGAAGCGCCTCCTCTTCGGTGTCGAAGGCGATGATGCCCACAACCGGACCAAAGATCTCCTCGCGGATGAAGCGCATGTCGGACCGCGCGGCATCGAAGATGGTCGGCGCCAGGAACGCGCCGTTGGCCAGCGCAGCGTCGTCCGGCGCGCCGCCGCCCTGGACCAGATGTGCTCCTTCCTCGCGCGCCGAATCGATGAACTCCTGCACCCGTTCGCGCTGGCGCATGCTGACCAAACTGCCCACCTGGGTCCGCTCATCGGCCGGGTCACCCACGACCAGCCTGGCGGTCTGCTCGGCGAACAGCTCGACGACGCGGTCATGGACCGATCGCTCGACGATGATCCGGCTGCGCGCCGTGCAGTTCTGGCCGGCGTTGTCGAAGACGGACATCGGCGCCGCGGCCGCGAACTTCTCCAGGTCTGCATCGGCAAAGACGATGTTGGGGCTCTTGCCGCCCAGCTCGAGTGAGATCTTCTTCACGTTGTTGGCGGCCAGACGCATGATCTCCTGGCCGGTCGTGGTCTCACCTGTGAAGGCGACCTTGCCGACTCCCTGATGCGCCGCGATCGCCGCGCCAACGGTGCCACCCGGCCCGGTGACGACGTTGACAACGCCCGGCGGGAAGCCTGCCTCGAGCGCCAGCTCGGCCAGCCGGATGGCTGACAGCGGCGTGTACGACGCGGGCTTCAGGATGCACGTGTTACCCGTGGCGAGCGCCGGCCCGAGCTTCCACGCGGCCATGTTCTGGGGGAAGTTCCAGGGCACGATCATGCCCACCACGCCGATCGGCTCGCGCAGCGTGAAATCCAGTCCGGGCATCGATGTTGGGATCGTCTCGCCGAAGTGCTTGTTGGCCGCGCCGGCGTAGTACTCGAGCACGAGGCTGACCGCGAACGACTCGTTGCGCGAGCTGGTGATCGGCTTGCCCACGTTCTCGCGATCGATCTGGGCCAGCTCCTCCACGTTCCGCTTGACCAGCTCGGAGTACTTCTGGAGCGTACGGCCGCGCTTTGCCGCGGACCACTTGGAGTAGGGCCCTTCAAGCGCCTTCTGTGCCGCCTGGACCGCGCGGTCAACGTCCGCCTTGCCGGCCAGGGGCACGTTGGCGATGACCTCACCCGTGGCTGGGTTGTGCACCTCGAACGTCTGGCCGTCCAGAGCGTCGACTTGCTCCCCGCCGATGATCATCCGGGCGGTGCGCGGCACTCCGGCCTGCGTGGACGCGGCCGGTTCCTGCTCGACCGTCATCAGTACAGCGTCCGCGTATCGGACGAGACGTGGATCTTGAACACGTCGTCGACCACGACTTCGTCGAGCGCAAACGTGGTCACCTCGGAGTGCCGCGTCGTCTGCGCGCCGACGTGCTCGGCGAGCAGCAGGAGCACTCCGGTCTGGACGTCAATTCCGACCTCCAGCCAGTGGTCGGGCCGGTCGGTCAGCACGTGGCTGGTGCGCGGGTGATCGCAGCGCAGCAGGATCGCCTCGCGCCCGGCGATCGAGGCCGTCCCGCGACGCGTCACCACGCCCGTGCCGAGCACGTTGCGGCAGAAGCCATTGGGATGCACGAAAGTGTCCGCCAGCGTCTCCGGCGGGAGCGTCGTGACCGGCTGGTAGATACGCGCGAACGAGGGCAGGTCAACCGAATCCGCCCCAACCGGCCGGCGCGGCAGGCGGCGCGAAGTTGCCAGGCTGTTCGCTGCGCTGAACGTGCGCACCGTCTCGCCGTCGCTGACCCAGACGTCGAAGTCTGCGCCCGGGCCCTCGCTGCGCGAGCTGATCACCTTGGCCAGCCCCGGATGGCGCACGGTGACGTCAATCGTCTCGGTCTCATCGCCGTGCGTCGTGATGCGCCGGTCGACGATGCGCATGCGCAGCGTGTCGAAGCGGAGCTCGGCCTGCGCCATGAATGCGAAAAGCTCGGCCAGCTCGGGCTGCGTGGTCGGCAGCGTGGGCTGATCGGGCGATCGGAGCGCCGGAAGCTGGGTGGTCGGCGGCACGTCGTGCATCGGCTGGCGATTGTAGTCGGGGAGCACCGCGAAGCGGGTCAAGGCCCGGACGGAAGCGGCGCATAAACTCAACCTGTGAGTGATCAACCTGCGACACGCACCGAGAAGGACCCGCTCGGCCCGCTCGAGGTGCCCGCCGACGCGTATTTCGGCGTCCAAACCCAGCGCGCGATCCAGAACTTCCCGATCAGTGGGCGCAGTCCCGACATCGCCCTCGTGCGTGCCGCGGTACAGGTCAAGAAGGCCGCTGCACGAGCCAACCAGCAGACGGGCCGGCTTTCCGACCAGCTCGCGGGGGCCATCGTCCAGGCCGCGGACGAGATCCTGGGCGTGCGCCAGAGCGACAGACAGGAGACGCTTGTCGGAAGCTTCCGGGTCGATCCATTCCAGGCCGGCGCGGGCGTCAGTCACAACATGAACACGAACGAGGTCCTGGCCAACCGCGCGATCGAGATCCTGGGCGCGCAGGGTGTCGGGGAGGGCAGGCGCGGCGATTACTCGACCGTCAGCCCGAATGACCACGTCAACATGGCCCAGTCCACGAACGACACGTTCCCCACGGCGATGCGCGTCGCGACGCTGGACCGTGTCGCCGAGCTGCTACCCGTCCTGGACGAGCTGGGCGAGGCGTTCGCCGAGCGCGGCCGCGCCTTCGACGGAGTGCTCAAGAGCGGTCGCACGCACATGCAGGACGCGGTGCCCATCCGGCTGGGCCAGGAGTTCGCGGCCTACGCGCTGACCGTGCGCCGCGCACGAGCGAACATCGCGGCCGCGGCCGAAGGGCTGCTCGAACAGAACATCGGCGCGACCGCGGTGGGCACGGGCCTCAACGCGGAGCCCGAGTACATCGAGCTGGTCGTGAAGCTGCTGTCCGAGCAGACCGGCCACTCGCTGCGCACCGCCGAGCACCTGGTCCAGGCGACCCAGTCGATGGCGCCCATGCTGACCGTATCGGCCGCGCTGCGCGGGCTGGCGGTGGACCTGGCCAAGATCTGCGAGGACCTGCTGCTGATGTCATCCGGGCCGCGCACAGGGTTTGCAGAGATCCGCCTGCCCGCGCGCCAACCGGGCTCGTCGATCATGCCCGGCAAGGTCAACCCGGTGATGGTCGAGAACCTGTCGATGATCTGCTACCACGTGATCGGGGCGGATACGGCAGTTGCCTGGGCGACGTCGCGCGGCCAGCTGGAGCTCAACGTGATGATGCCGATCATTGCCCACGAGGTCCTCGAGTCGCTCGTGGTGCTCACCAATGGGTCGCGCCAGTTCGCGCGCGAGTGCGTTGCGGGCATCGAGGCGGACGAGGAGCGCAGCGCATGGCTGCTCGAGCAGTCGAGTGCGATGGCCACTCCGCTCGCGCCGTACATCGGCTACGCCCTCGCCGCCGACATCGCCAAGGAAGCGGTCGCGACCGGTAAGACCATTCGCGCGCTGGTCGTGGAGAAGGGGGTTTTCACGGAGGACGAGGTCAACCAGATCCTTGACCCGCACGAGCTGACGGAGCCGGGCGTGGCCGGCGGTTTCCGCTTCGAGCCGCGCATGCCTGAGGGCTATAAGCGCCCGACTGGCCCGGTCGGCGGCGGAGGCTGAGGATCGCCACACCAGACCTGCCGCCGTTCGAGCTGGGCTATTCCGGCACGGAGCTGCGCCGCAAGCTGACAAACGCTGTGCTGCGCGGCGAGAAGACGGCGACCGCGGGTCTCGCCGCTGACCATGCGCCGCACACGGATGAGCCACTGCCAGTGGCGGGCGACCAGTGGATCATGATCGGCTACGACGATGAGCCGCTGGCGATCATCGAGACGACCGAGGTCTCGGTCGTCCCCGCGGGCAAGGTTGACGTGGGGTTTGCGCGCGATGAGGGCGAAGGCTTCGAGTCGGTCGCCGACTGGCGCGCAGCGCACGAGCGGTTCTGGTCTGACCAGGTGATCACTGACGAAACGTTGATCGTCTGCGAACGGTTCAAGATCGTGGAGCGCCTCGCTTGAGCGCATTCGTCAGACGGGACCGAGCAGCCCGCGAGGCCGAAGAGGATCAACGGCTTGGAACTGCGGCGACGCGGTCGGCGAAGTCGCGCGGGCGGGTGCGCGACGAACAGCCTGACGAATACCGGACCGCATTCGAACGGGATCGCGACCGGATCCTGCACTCGAAGGCGTTCCGTCGCCTGAAACACAAGACCCAGGTTTTCATCAACCCCGACCACGATCACTTCATCACGCGCCTCAGCCACACCCTCCAGGTGACCCAGATCTCGCGTGCCCTGGCAGCCGCGCTGAGCCTGAACGAGACGCTCGCTGAGGCGATCGCGCTGGGCCACGATGTGGGCCATTCACCCTTCGGCCACACCGGCGAGGAGGCGCTTTCGCCCTATTTTCCGGGTAGCGAGTGGCACCACGCGGCGCAAAGCGTGCGCATCTTCGAGGTGCTCGAGGATTTGAACCTGACCTGGGAGGTGCGCGACGGCATACGGGGCCACTCCTGGAAGATCGAGCCACCGCCCGCCACGCCCGAGGCAATGACCGTGCGCTACGGGGATCGCATCGCCTACCTGACCCACGACGCGCTGGACGCCATGCGCGCGGGCGTCCTCGCGCCGGACGACATCCCGGTTCGCGCGCGCGAGCGCTTCGGCCCGCCTGGTCGGATCTGGATCGACGAGATGATCAACGCCGTGATCGACAACAGCCTGGCCACGGGCGAGGTGGTCATGGACGCTGAAACGCTGGCGGTGATGAACGAGCTGCGTGACTTCATGTTCGAGCGCGTCTACCTGTCCGAGGACCAGCGCCTGCACACACACAACGCCGTGGCCGTGATCAGTCGCCTGGTCGACTACCACCTGGCCCACCCGGCCGAGATTCCCGAGTCGTACCGGGACACCGATGCCGACCTGACCGTCCAGGTCGTCGACTACGTCGCGGGCATGACCGACCGCTACGCGCTCCAGGTCCACGAGCGACTGTTCGGGCCTGAAGGCCCGGATTGAGCGGGCCCAGAAGCTGTCGTTGAGCAAAGAGCCGCGAACTGCTCAACGAAGACGCGATCTCGGGCTGACTGCGCCGCGAGACCGTGTGTGGGGAGTGGCTGAAAGGCCCGCCGCTGGCCGGCGAGCCTTGCCGACTAGACTGGCTCACGGATGACCAATTCGACCGACGTCGCCCAAATTCAGGGCGTCGACAGCCAGGCCTACCGCGAGGTCCTGACGCGCTACGCCACGGGCGTCACCGTGGTCACGACGCTCGACGACGAGGGCGACGGCGCACAGCCGTGGGGGACTACCGTCAACTCGTTCACGGGCATCTCGCTCGACCCGCCGCTGGTCATGGTCGCGATCGGCCGCGAGCGCTCCATCCATCCGATCATCGAGCGCACCAGGCGCTTCGGCGTGAACATCCTGGGCGAGGACTCGCAGCAGATCTCGGACTGCTTCGCCGGGGCGCCCTCGCCGCTGCCGCGCTCGGCCTTCTGCAACGCGGCCTACTCGCTCGGCGAAGCCGGGTTGCCTGTTTTGGACGCAGCAGTCGCCCATCTCGCGTGCGAGGTCGAGCGAGTGATCGAGGCCGGCGACCACACGATCTACCTCGGCCTGGTCGTCGAAGCCGGCTGCCGCGACGAAGTCGGCTGGCCACTCCTCTACTTCCGCCGCCGCTACCTGCGCATCGAGCGCGCCCTGACGCCTGACGTGCGCGGCAAGCCGGACGCATTGCGCTGAGCGGCCCGTCCTCGTCGGAGTCCCGGCCATGCCGCTGATCCGTGCCAATGGCATCGACGTTCACTACGAGGTCGACGGGGCCGGGCCACCGCTGCTGATGCTGCACGGGGCGACGTCATCGGCCCAGGAGGACTGGTCGGCCCAGCTGCCCGCCTTCCGCAAGGCATTCCGCGTCCACCTCATCGACGCGCGCGGCCACGCCCGTACGAAGTGGGACGTGCGCGATGGATTTCGACCGCGACATGCTCGTCGAGGACCTGCTCGCCTTCGTCGATGCGCTCGGGCTGGCCACTTTCCACCTGGTCGGCTTCAGCATGGGCGCGATGACGGCGCTCGCCTTCGCCACGCGCCATCCCGAACGGCTGCGCACGGCGATCATCTGCGGCATCGACATCGTGCGCGAGCCGCGCTCTAGCGTGGCGCGACGGCTGATGGATCCCGAGCGCATCCTGCGCGACGAGCCCGAATGGGCGGCCCAGCTGGAGCGGCGCCACGGGCCGGTGCAGGGCGAGGGAGCCTGGCGCCATCTGTTGCCGGCGATCGCCGCGGACGTGGCCACGGCGCCGCTGCTGACCCACCAGGATCTGCGCCGCATCCGCCTGCCGGTGCTGCTCGTGTACGGCGACAGGGACGTGTTCGTCCCGGCCGATCACGCCGTGGCCATCTATCGCCAATTGCCTGACGCGCGGCTGCTCATCGCGCCAAACTCGCCGCACACGGTGATGGTCAGCCAGCCGGCGTTGTTCAACCAGGCCGCGGCCAGCTTCTATCGTTCCACGGAGGCAGTCGCTCGGGCACGCGCCGCGAGCGGGGCCGAGAACGCGCCAACTTCCGTTGCGGCGACCGATGGCGCCGTGCTCTACGAACCGTCCGCGATAGCCGTGGCCGATGGCGATGACGAGCAGGAACCCTTCAGCAAGTGGTAGGAGACGACCAGTGAGTGCAACCCTTCTCGCGATCTTCCGGCGCCCCGACGGCGGCGATGAGGCGCTGACGACCTTTCGGCGTCGCTATCACGACGAGCACCTGCCGCTCATCGCCAAGGTGCCCGGCCTGCGTGGCACCGTCACCGAGAATGTCGAGCAGCACTACGCGGGTGACGATGTCGTGATGCTCACGCGCATGGACTTCGATGATCGCGCCGCACTCGACGCGGGCATGAGCAGCGACGAGATGCGCGTCGCAGGTCGCAACCTGCGCGAGATCGCGCCCGGGCTGCTGACCCTGGTTGCGCTGGAGGAGTCGGGAGGCTCGACCGAATGACCGTCCATTACGACGTGGCCGACGGGGTTGCCACGGTGCGCCTGGATCGCCCGGAGGTCTTCAACGCGCTCAACCGCGTCACGCTCGAGGCCGTGCGCGACTCCTTCCGCCAGGCCTCGGCCGATCATTCGGTGGGCGTCGTGGTGCTGACCGGGACCGGCGAGCGGGCCTTCTGCACCGGCGCCGATCTGGACGAGCAGCAGGCCTTCCTGGCCCGGCCGAATGACTACTGGGACTGGATGGGCCGCTTCATCGAAGCGATCGAGGCGATCAAGGACTGCGCCAAGCCGGTCGTCGCCCGACTGAACGGCATGGTCGTTGGCGGCGGCAACGAGCTCAACATCGCGTGCGACCTGGCCATTGCGGTAGATGACGCCGTGTTCCGCCACGTGGGTCCGTCACGCGGCTCGCTGCCTGCCGGCGGCGCAACCCAATGGATGCCGCTGCTGGTTGGCGATCGACGCGCGCGCGAGGTCCTGCTCCTGAACCGTCCCATCAGCGCCGCCCAGGCGCTCGATTGGGGCTGGGTCAACCGGATCGTGCCGCGCGCCGAGCTGGACGAGGCGGTCGCCGACTACTGCCGTGAGCTGCTCTCCAAGATGCCCGAGATCGTGCGTGCCACGCGCGTACAGCTCAACTACTGGAAGAGCCAGTCGTGGGCGATGACCGTCCAGATGGCGCGCGAGTGGCTGACCGTCCACGCCGGGTCGAGCGAGGTGGCCGAGGGGCTCGCCTCGTTCCATGAGAAGCGCCACGTGGACTACGACCGCGTTGCGGCGCGAGATCACGGAGGCCGGCTCGTGACCGACGAGAAGCCACGGATCAGGGTCGAGGCGCAGGCGGCTCCGGGCGTGGCGCTGCTGACGATCGATCGGCCCGAGGTCCTGAACGCACTCGACTACCGCACTCTGGGAGAGCTGGTCGAGGCCCTGGAGCGGCTTGACACGGACGAGTCAGTGCGCTGTGTCGTGATCACCGGCGCAGGTGACCGCGCGTTCGCGGCCGGGGCGGACATCAGGGAGATGGCTGACGCGACGCCGGTGACGCTTCTCGCGGCGAACAACTTTGCGCGCTGGGAGCGATTGAGGCGGATCCGCGTCCCCGTGATCGCCGCCGTGCGCGGCTTCGCCCTGGGTGGCGGCTGTGAGCTGGCCATGGCGTGCGACATCGTCGTCGCTGCGGACGATGCCACGTTCGGTCAGCCTGAGATCAAGATCGGGATCATCCCCGGTGCCGGTGGCACGCAACGGCTGACGCGGGCGTTGGGCAAGGCCAAGGCGATGGAGATGATCCTTACCGGCCGCAACCTGACGGCGCGCGAGGCGCACGAGCGCGGCCTCGTAGCGCAGGTCGTCGTGCGCGAGGAGACTCTGTCCGAGGCGCTCAAGCTGGCCGCCGAGGTGGCGTCCATGCCGCCGCTCGCCGTCCGTGCCGCCAAGGAAGCCGTCAACCGCGCCCACGAGCTGTCGCTCGAGGCCGGGCTGGAGTTCGAGCGGCGCAACTTCTTCATGCTCTTCGCCAGTGAGGACCAGAAGGAGGGCATGCGCGCGTTCATCGAGAAGCGCAAGCCAACCTGGAAAGGCCGCTGACCCTTCAGCTGCCCACCACGACCCGGCGGTGCGACTGAAATGAGCCTGTAACCCCACCCGAGTGAACCGTGGGCGGGGGTTCCTGCGAACAGCAATGTGACCGCGCAAATGCGCGGGGTCCGCGTACTCGCGGGCAACTCGATTGCAAACGCAGGAGTCTTTGAATGCACGTATCAAGAATTGGAGCCGGGGCCCTGGCTGGCCTCCTCCTCGTCGGAGCCTGCACGAGCGGTGCCGGGAACTCACCCAGCGCCCCCGCAGCATCCAGCACGACTGCCCCCGCGGCAACCCCCAGCGCGTCGATGGACCACTCGATGGATCCCGGCACCTCGGCATCACCGGATGGCTCGATGGGCACCGGCGTTGACATCACGAGTGACGCAGCAACGCTGCGCACGGACCTCAACTATCTGCTCGGCGAGCACCTGATCCTGGCCGCCAAGGCGACCGGCGCTGCGCTCGGTGGTCGGACGGACCAGTTCAACGCCTACGGCACTCTGCTCAACACCAACGGCACCGACCTTGGTGGAGCCATCGGCAGCATCTACGGCACCGAGGCCCAGGACGAGTGGAACCGCATCTGGAGCGCTCACAACGGCTTCTTCGTCGATTACACGACGGGCGTCGCCACGGCGGACCAGGCCCTGCAGGACCAGGCCGTTGAAGACCTGACCACGATCTACGTTCCCGAGTTCAGCGCATTCCTTTCGGGCGCGACGGACATCCCCGAGGACGCTGTCGCTGGCCTGGTCACCGACCACGTCCTGCAGACCAAGGCCGTCGTTGACGCCCAGGCTTCAGGCGACTTCGACGCCGCATACGCGGCGATCCGCGAGGCCTACGCGCACATGTCCATGATCGGTGACGCTCTTGCGCCGGCGATCGCGGAGAAGAACGCCATCGAAGGCGATGCCACCAATCCCGGCGTCGGCTTCCGGACCGCGTTCAACAACCTGCTCCAGGAGCACCTGTTCCTGGCCAGCTTCGCCACTGACGCCGCACTCGGCGGCCGCAGTGACGAGTTCGCAGCCGCAGGCGACGCGCTCAACACCAACGGCACGGACATCGGCGGGGCCATCGGCGGCCTCTTCGGCGCCGAAGCCCAGGACGAGTTCAACCGGATCTGGAGCGCCCACAACGGCTTCTTCGTCGACTACACGACCGGTGTAGGCGCAGGCGACCAGGCCATGATGGACCAGGCTGTCGAAGACCTGACGACGGTTTACGTGCCCGAGTTCAGCGCCTTCCTCGCCGGGGCCACCGGGCTTCCCGAGGATGCGGTCACCGCACTGGTGACCGATCACGTCCTGACCACCAAGGCAATCGTCGACGCGCAGGGCGCGGGAGATGCGGCCGCTGCGGCCGAACTCGACCGTGAGGCAGCGATGCACATGCGCATGATCGGCGACCCGCTGGCCGAGGCAATCGTCAACGCGATGCCGGACAGCTTCCGCTAAACCCGCTAACTTCCTCTCCCTCCCGGCGGCGGACCGATCTCTCGGCCGCCGCCGGGTATTTTCATTTCGAGGTTTCGACCATGAACAAGTTCCTCAAGCAAGCCGCACTGGGCGGCGTCATTGCGCTCGCATTGGCCGCCTGTGGCGGATCCACGAGCATCACATCGTCGCCGTCGAGCGCACCGGCGGAAGCCATTGAAGTGACTCTTTCGGACTTCAAGATCACGCCCTCATCGCTCACCTCCGGGAGCGCAGTCTCGATCGCGGTCACGAGCGACGGGCCGACCCCGCACAACCTCACCATTCGCGACGCGGCGGATGCGGTCGTCGCGGCAACCGCTGACCTCAGCACAGGTGGGACCGAGACGATCGAGGCCGACCTCGACGCCGGCGAATACACGATCTTCTGTTCCCTGGCCGGGCACGAGAGCCTGGGCATGCGCGGCACTCTCACCGTGGCGGCGCAATAGGCCGCTGCCGATCATCGTCCCAGGTGCCATCATCGGCAGGTGCCTGATTCGATCATCCGCGTAACAGCGGACGGTGTCCTGACCCTCACCCTCAACCGCCCGGATGCGCTGAACGCGTTCACGGTCGAGATGAAGGAAGGGCTGCTGGCGGCGGTCAAGGATGCGGCGCGCGACCGTGACGTGCGCGTTGTCGTGCTGACCGGCGCCGGACGTGCCTTCTCCGCCGGGCAGGACCTCAAGGAGCGCCAGGGTCCTGACGCGAACGACCTCGGTACCGAGCTGCGCACCCGGTACAACCCGATCATCCTCGCCATGCGCCGCCTGGAGAAGCCGATCATCGGCGCGATCAACGGTGTCGCCGCGGGCGCGGGCATGTCGCTTGCGCTCGCCTGCGACATCGTCATCGCCTCTGACAGGGCGACGTTCATGCAGGCCTTCACGCGCGTCGGCCTGGTTCCGGACACGGGCTCGACGTGGTTCCTGTCGCGACTGGCCGGCTACGCCCGGGCTGCCGAGATGATGTTCAGTGCGGAGCCTGTCGACGCCGCCACGGCCGAGCGAATCGGCCTCGTCAACAGGGTCGTGCCTGCAGACGAGCTGGCCGCCGTGGCCAATTCGATGGCTGTCAAACTTGCCAGTTCGGCGCCTCTCGCGCTCGCTCTCACAAAGCGCGCCTTGAACCGCGCCCTGGATTCGTCCCTCGAGGAAGCGCTCGAGTTCGAGGCGCAGCTCCAGTCGGTGGCCGGACGATCGAGCGATCACCGTGAGGGAACCGCCGCGTTCGTGGAGAAGCGGCCGGCCAAGTTCAGCGGCGAATGACCGGCGCCACGGCTGCCTCGGGCGGCGCGCTGATCGTGGGCGTTGTGGGTGCCGGCACGATGGGCGCGGGCATCGCCCAGGTCTGCCTCCAGGCAGGTCACGAGGTTCTGCTCTACGACATTGACCATGCCGCGATCGAGCGCGGGCGCAGCCGCGTCGCGGGCGGACTGGCCAGGCTGGTCGACAAGGGTCGACTGTCCATGGACGATCAGGTGCGCATGCTGGCCGCGCTGCGCGACGCTCACGCCCTGCACGAGCTGGCCGCGGAGGCCGATGTCGTGATCGAAGCGGCGCTGGAGGACATCGAGCTCAAGCGGACCATCTTTCGCGCACTGGGCGACGGAGCACGGCCCGACGCGCTCCTGGCCACCAATACCAGCGCGCTGAGCGTGTCGGCAGTGGGTGAGGCAAGCGGCGTCGCCGAGCGAGTCATCGGGCTGCACTTCTTCAATCCCGCACCAGTCATGCCGCTGATCGAGGTTGTCGTTGGCGAACGGACCTCCGGCGCGGTGGTCGAGCGGGCGATGGCCTTCGCGGAGGCACTCGGCAAACAGCCCGTCGCGTGCTCCGATTCGCCGGGCTTCATCGTCAATCGCGTCAATCGCCCGTTCACCCTCGAAGCGCTGCGCGTGCTCGATTCGGAGCAGGCCGGAGTGGAGCAGATCGATCGGGCGCTCAGGTCGGCCGGCTACCCCATGGGTCCATTCGAGCTGATGGACCTGGTCGGCATCGACGTGAACCTTGCCGTAGCCGCAGGGCTGTGGGCGGCCTTCGACAACGCTGAGAGGTTTACGCCCTCGCCCGTACAGCACGCGCTCGTTGAGGCGGGACGCCTGGGGCGCAAGAGCGGAGAAGGATTTTACGTCTATCAAACTGGTGCCAGCCCGTCACTCTCGGGACGACTCGCCGAAGCTGGCGTGCCGGCGCTTGGGCGGGACGAGCGGGTCACGGACGCGGCGATCAGCGCGCGCGTTGAGCTGGCGATCATCAACGAGGCCTATCACGCTGCAGGCGAGGGCGTGGCCGAGCCGGCCGACATAGATCGAGCCATGAAGCTTGGCGCGAACCACCCGTACGGGCCGTTCGAGCGCGCCGGCCAGCTTGGGTTGCGCGCCGTGGTCGAGGGGCTGCGCGCACTCGAGACCCAGTACGGCGAGCGCTTTCGTGTGGCGCCCACGCTCTGGCAAGTGGCTTCCATCTGATTCGTGGCGGGAGTAGACTCGGGCGACCGCGCCTCCCGCGCGCAACCCTGCTCCGGCGCTCACGCCACCGGCTCGAAGGGCAAAGGGGACGCCTGTCCTCGGGAGTCGGTCAGCGGTCCCTGCCGGTGATCGCAGCGCAGCGTGAGTGCGAGGCGAGCGCCCGCATGGGAGACCGATCACGTGACTGAGAACAAGACCCTCAAGCGCCGCGTTCGCGAGCGCATGTCAAAGACCGGCGAGCAGTACACCTCTGCGCGCCGCCAGGTGCTCGCCAAGGCTACGCAGCCTGCTGCCCGGTCCGATGCACAGAGTCCTGGGCCGGCCGACGAGCCGCTCCATGGCCCTACGGACAAGAGCTGGTCGGAATGGGTCCGCCTGCTCGACGAGTCCGGCGCGCGCGACAAGTCGCATCCGGAGATCGTCAAGTGGCTGACCGCCGCGCACGAGGTAGCCCCGTGGTGGCGCCAGGACATCACCATTCGCTACGAGAAGCACATCGGCCGACGCGTGCTCGGTCAGCGCGGCACCACCTTCTCGGCAACGGGATCCAAGACGATCGCCGTCGGTGCGGCGCGTGCGCGCGAGGCTTGGACGGATGAGGATCAGCGCACGCACTGGTTGCCCGACGTGGTCCTTCACCAGCGCCCGGGGAGGGCGCTGCGAACTGTGCGTTTCGACGTCAACGACGGTGACGGGCGGGTCACCGTGACCCTGGATCCACGAGGCGAGGCGAAGACGTCCATCTCGATCGAGCACGAGAAGCTTCCCGATGCGCAGACGGCGCGGCGCTGGTCGGCCAACTGGCGTGAGCGGCTCGCCGTGCTGAAGTCGACTCTCGAAGCGGGGCACTAGCGCAAGGCGAGTACCGGTCTGGAGAACGCGGCCGGGTGACCTTTGGGCTATGACGGTGCATGGCCGCACCACTCCTACACTACGGCTCATGCCTCGGGTAATGGATCGAGCTGCTCGCGAAGCCTGGATCGTCAGTGCGGTACGCACGCCTGTCGGTCGCTACGGCGGCGCCCTCGCTCGCGTGCGCCCGGACGATCTGGCGGCAACCGCCATCAAGGCGGCGGTCGAGCGTTCCGGGATCAACCCGGGCGAGCTGGAGGACGTGATCCTGGGCTGCGCCAACCAGGCCGGCGAGGACAACCGCAACGTCGCGCGCATGTCGGCCCTGCTGGCCGGGCTGCCGGTGGAGATCGCCGGCCAGACGGTAAATCGGCTGTGTGGCTCCGGTCTCCAGGCGATCAACTCGGCCGCCCACGCGATCATGGCCGGCGATGGCGACGCGTTTGTCGCCGGCGGCGTCGAGTCGATGACCCGCGCGCCGTACGTGATGGCCAAGCCCGAGTCGGCATATGACCGCGGCAATCGCGAGATGTACGACACAACCCTTGGCTGGCGCCTGACCAACCCGAGGCTGGCCGAGCTGCATCACCCGTACTCGATGGGTGAGACCGGCGAGAACGTGGCCGAGCGCTGCGCGGTCAGCCGCGAGGAGCAGGATGCCTTCGCTCTCCGGTCGCACCAGCGTGCCGTCCAGGCGATCGAGGCAGGACGCTTCGAGAACCAGATCGTGCCGGTGATGGTCGCCCAGCCCAAGGGCGAACCCGTCACCGTTGACCGCGACGAGCATCCGCGCGCTGATACGAGCATGGAGGCGCTGGCGCGCCTGCGCGGCGCATTTCGCGAGGGCGGCAGCGTCACGGCCGGCAACAGCAGCGGCATCAACGACGGAGCGAGCGCGACAGTGATCGTTGAGCGCGGCTTCGCGGAGCGCGAGGGTCTGCGCCCGATGACCCGCGTGGTCGCGACCGCGGTGGCCGGCGTGGACCCGGCGGTGATGGGCCTGGGGCCTATCCCGGCCACGCGCAAGGCACTCGAGCGGGCCGAGCTCGATGTCGCCGACCTCGACCTGATCGAGCTTAATGAGGCCTTCGCCAGCCAGTCGATCGCGGTCATGCGCGAGCTCGGCCTGGATCCTGAGAAGGTCAACGTCAACGGCGGCGCCATTGCCCTTGGTCACCCACTGGGCATGAGCGGCGCGCGACTGATCACGATGCTCAGCCACGAGCTTGTCCGCACCGGCAAGCGCTATGGCCTGGCCACGATGTGCATCGGCGTGGGCCAGGGTATTGCCACCATCATCGAGCGAGTCGACGGAGAGTGGGATTGAGATGGACAACGACCTGATGGCCCGGCGGCTCCGCCCGCCTTCCGAGCCGAGCCGCCCTAACGGGGCGCCATTCATCCCGCCGCCATCGGCCGCACCGTGGGATCCCACGCCGGCGCCGTGGCACGGAAGCCAGACTGATGCGCCGCTCAACCAGGTGCCCTGGGATCAGCCCGCTGCCGAGACGCCCGTCAAGCCGCTGTCGGATGACGGATGGCCACAGGTTGAGCTGACGCCACCGCCGGCCCCGATTGAAGCTGCGCAGAGCCCGGCCGCGGCCGAGCCCACGCCTGTCGATGCCGAGCCACAGGTCGAGCAGATGCCCGAAGCGGCGGCCGAGCAGGCCGTCGAGGATGTCGATGCCCCGTGGGACGCGCCCGCCGACCCCGTGGAATCAATGGACGCACGGGCCGGAGGCCCCTCATGGGATGCGCCGTCGCCGTTCGCGATCGATGACGAGCCGCCGTTCGTGGACGATCGCACGCTGGAGATGTTCGACGCGTACGAGGAGCCGGTGGCCGTCGCGGCCACGGCTGTCGCCAACCCGGCTTCGACGCCGGCCGATGCCGACCGCGAGCCGGAGTCGGTCACAGAGGCTGTTGCCACGCATGCCATTGCCGAGGCGCCCGCTGCGCCAGAGGCGGCAACCGCGGATGTGGCCAGCGATCCGTACGACGCGGACGCTCCGGTCGTGCCCGAAGTCGCTCGCCAGGCACTGACACCGGCGTGGCCCAGCTGGAACGGCCATATCGGCGGTGGCCACGAGGGTGAGTCGATGTCACCTTCGCCGGCGTCATCCACGGCCGGCGTATACGAACACGAAGAGCACTCGCCGGGCGATGAATTCACGGCCAGCGAGTCGCGCGACATCGAGCCTGAGACGCCCGCGCCGTGGGCGACCGATTGGCCCGCCGCGGTTGAGGTGGCCGAAGACGCTGACGGCACGGCTTATGACCAGGTGGCAGCCGAAGGCTACGCAGAGCCCGAAGCAGAGGCAGAGCCCGAAGCAGAGGCAGAGCCCGAAGCAGAGGCAGAGCCCGAAGCCATGGCCGAGCCAGAGGCGACCCCCGCTGGCGATCTGACGACCTCCGAATGGCCCGAGCCCGCAACGCCCGCCTGGGCGCAGCCGGAGGCTCCTGTATGGACGGATCCTCAGGCGCCTGCCTGGACGGAGCCCGCCGTGCCTGCCTGGGCACAACAGCAAACCAGGCAGTGGATGGCTCCGGCCGACGCGGTGGCGTCCGAGCCCGAAGCAACCGAGACCGCATCTGAGCAGGAGCCGGCCGTAGAAGAGACCTGGCCGACGGGGCAGGAATCGCAGGAGACGCGCGTCACGCAGGTCGTGGCCACCGTCCCCGTCGATGCGGCGGCGCTGGCCAACGGTCCGACTACCGTCATAGCCTCCGGGCCCGAGTCGGGCTTGCCGGCGAACCTGGTCCTGCGCATCGAGCTGGCCTTCGTTGAGGATGCCAATTCGGATGCACCAGAGCAGGAAACGAACGCATCAGCCGAATCTGTAGCGCCCGAAGCGGCCCTGCCATGGCTACCTGCCGATCCCGCTTCAGAGTGGCCCACGCTGGTCCAGCCGGACGTCGAATTCGAGGCACCAACCTCGCCGCCGGACGCCGCGCCGACGACCTTCGAGCCTGACGCCGAAGGCGCTCATGACCCAATCGGGGACGACGCCGCCGCCGAGACGCCCTTCGCGCCACAGCGCAGCACAGGCGCATTCGGCGACGACCAATGGTGGGGATCTGCCCCGGCACAACAGCCGGACTCCCCGTACGAGCCTGCCGTTCCTGCCTGCTTCCTGCCACGCCTGCCGCGCCGCCAGCGCCGCCAGCCGCGGCCGCCGCCCCGTCTCCGGCAGCTCCAGGGAGCGTCGCCTGGCCGACTGAATCTGCCGACGAGGACCTTTCGGCGTGGCCGCCGGTCTGGGAGCCTGCGGCAGCGGAAGCGACGCCGCTGACGGCACATCCCGAGCCGCCTCCCGGGGCCGACTCGTTCGATTGGGGCTGGCCCGCGCCGGCACCTGCCGGCCAAGCATCTGTTCCGGACGCCTTGGCGGCCGATACCTTTGCCCCGCCCCCAGCGTGGCCAGCGTCCGTCCGGCCGCTGACCCCGCCCGCGATCGCACCGGCCGCACCGGCCGCACCGGCACCCAGGGTGAGCACCATAGATGTGCCTCAGAATGACTTGTGGTTCCTCGCCGCCGAGCCAGCGCCAGTTGCCGAAGAGTCAGTTCCGGCGCCCGGCGAGGACAGCCCCAGATCGTCAATGCTGACCGCCGGCCTGACGATCGGAATGGCGGTCGTCGTCGTGATCCTCGTGCTGGTTTTCGTCCAGCTCATGACGTCGCTGCTGCGCTGAGGTACGATCAGCGACATGCTGAACACGGAAACCCCCGCGACGCCAACCATCCAGGCTCAGCCAGAGCAGCTCGTCGTCCTCAGTGACGCGGCCGCCAGCAAGCTCCAGGAGCTGGTCGCGGCAGAGCAGAACCCCCAGATGGGGCTGCGCGTCTATGTGTACAGCGGCGGCTGCTCAGGCTTCCGCTACGGGATGATGCTGGAAGACCAGCCCAGTAATGAAGACATCACGGTCGAGAGCCGCGGCATCAAGGTCTACGTGGATCGCCAGAGCACGCAGCACCTGAGCGGCTCGGAGATCGACTACCTCGATACGCTGATGGGCGCCGGTTTCACGGTTAACAATCCCAACGCCGTATCAGCCTGTGGTTGCGGAAGCTCGTTCCGCACTGACGACGCCGCCGGCAGCCCCGGTGCCTGTCACCACTAAGCCGGTCCTGAATCAGCTGATGGGCGGCGAGCCGAAAGGCTCGCCGCTTTTTCTTTGAGCGGCGTCGAGCCGCGCTCAGCGGCGATCGAGCGCTTCACCGGACCGCTCAACGAGTTCACGCGTAGCAACGTCTCGGGCGGCATCATCCTCATGGCCGCCGCCGCGACCGCGCTTGTTTGGGCCAATTCAGTCTTCGCCGCAGGCTACGAGTCTCTGTGGCATACACGCCTGTCCATAGGCCTGGGCGACTTCGTCGTCTCAGAGACGCTCGAGCACTGGATCAACGACGGGCTGATGGCCATTTTCTTCCTGTTCGTTGGCCTGGAGATCAAGCGCGAGGTGCTGGTCGGCGAGCTGGGCTCTATCCGGCGCGCGATCCTGCCCCTGGGCGCTGCCGCAGGTGGCGCCATTGTCCCGGCGGCAATCTTCCTGGCCATTGCCGGTGGTCAGGGCGAAGGAGCGCGCGGCTGGGGTGTGCCGATGGCCACGGACATTGCCTTCGCGCTCGGCGTACTCGCACTTCTCGGCAGCCGGGTACCACGCAACCTGCGCCTGTTCGTTACCGCGCTGGCCATCGGCGACGACCTGCTGGCAGTGATGGTGATTGCCATCTTCTATACGGCCGACCTGTCGCTGGTCGCGCTTGGCGTCGGGGCCGTCATGCTCGCGGCGCTCATCGTTGCCAACCGCCTTGGCGTGCGTCGGCCGGTGATCTATGCCGTTCTGGGCATCGGATTGTGGCTGGCGATGCTCGAATTGGGCGTCCACGCCACGATCGCCGGCGTGTTGCTGGCCATGACCATTCCTGCGCGCCAGCGCATCGCCACGAGTGACCTGCTGCCGCGTGGCGCCGAGCTGCTCGAGGATGCCGTCAACGCCTCTCCGGCCCGCGTGCGCCAGCGCCACTCGGCGCTGTGGGAGCTGGAGACGCTGACCGACCGCGCCCAGGCGCCGATGCTGCGCTTCGAGCATGCCCTGGCGCCGTGGGTAGCGCTGGGGATCGTACCCATCTTCGCGCTGGCCAATGCCGGCGTGGCGCTGGGCACGGATCTTGGGCGCGTATTCGGCGATCCGACCGTGCTGGGGATCATCCTGGGACTCGTTCTGGGCAAGCAGATCGGCATCACCGCCGCCGTCTGGCTGATCGTGCGCGCCGGCTGGTCGTCACTGCCCCACGGCGTCCACTGGCGGCACATCTACGGGGCGGCTTGGGTGTGTGGCATCGGCTTCACCATGTCACTCTTCATCGCCACGCTCGCGTACGGCGAATCAGATCAGCTGGACCTGGCCAAGCAGGGCATCCTGGCCGCATCGCTGCTGGCCGGCGTGGGCGGCTACCTGATCCTGCGCTGGGCCGGATCGCCGCCGGCCGGCGGATCACATCAGGTAGCGCAGCCAGACGTAGACGGTCGAGATCACTAGTGACATGAGGACGACCAGCGCGCCATAGCGCATGAAGGTGAAGAAGCGAATGGGGTGGCCTGCGCGCAACGCCAGGTTGGCAACCACGACGTTGGCTGACGCACCCACGATGGTCAGGTTGCCGCCCAGGCACGCGCCCAGCGCGAGCGACCACCACAAGGGCTCCTCCTCGATGCCCGACGCGACGAGCTGCTCGACGATTGGAATCGCAGTCGCCGTGTAGGGGATGTTGTCGACGATGGCCGAGCCGATTGCCGACAGCCACAACAGTCCAATGCTGGCCACGCCGACGTCGCCGCCGGAGGCCGACGCCAGCGCCTGGGCGATGGCGCCAACGATGCCCACGTGCACGATGCCTTCGACGAGGATGAACAGCCCTACGAAGAAGAAGAGCGTGGACCACTCCACCTCCCGGAACGCGTTGTGCGGATCTATGCCGCCAACGAGCATCACGATTGCCGCGCCCATCAGAGCGATCGTGGCCGCCTCGACGCCGATCGCCGAGTGAACCAGGAAGCCAACGAGCGTGGCCGCGGCAACGATCAGGACGCGCACGAGGAGGCGGCGGTCGGTGATGGTCGCGTCCTCGGTGGCCTCCACGGCTGCCTCGCGCCGCTCCTGGGGCACTTCCAGGCTGCCCCGGAACATGAGCACGACGATGACCAGGTAGGGCACGAAGATGACCAGCGTGACCGGCGCGAGATTGACCAGGAAGTCAACGAAGTCGAGCCCGGCCGCTGAGCCGATGAGGATGTTCGGCGGATCGCCGATCAGCGTCGCCGTGCCACCAATGTTCGAGGCCAGGATCGTGGCGATCAGGTAGGGCACCGGTGACACGCCCAGTCGGCGGCTGATGATGAGCGTGATCGGCGTTGTCAGCACCACCGTGGTCACGTTGTCCAGGAACGCCGACAGGACCGCTGTGACGACCGACAGGATGACCAAAAGGCGCAGCGGATGCCCACGCGACATGCGCACCGAGCGCACAGCGAGCCAGTCGAAGAAGCCGGTCTTGGCCAGGGCAGAGGCGATGACCATCATGCCCGCCAGCAGGAAGATGACGTTGAGGTCGATCGCGGCGAAGGCTTCGTGCTGGTCGATGATGCCCACGAAGATGACCAGCAGGCCGGCGATCAACGCGATGAGCGTCCGATCGAATGGCTCGACCGCGATCAGGATGTAGGCGATGACGAAGATCGCGCCGGCCAGGATGACGTCCGGGCTCATGGCCGGGTCGCTCTGCGAGATCGAGAAGGGCTGGTGAGCGGCCTCAGCAACTAGCCCCGCCGCTGGCCGCCACCACCAGCGACGCGGGCACTGACACCGCGTTCATCGACTCCGCCTCACTCACGCGGCAAAGCATATGCGCCCGGCGGCGCAAGCGGCCGGTCCCAGTGCTCGCCCCTGGCGCTACTCGCTGAAGCGCTCTTCCTGCCAGGGATCGGCGTCGTTGTGGTAGCCGTAGCGCTCCCAGAAGCCCGGCTTGTCCGTCGCACTGAACTGCAGGCCGCGCACCCACTTCGCGCTCTTCCAGAAGTAGCGCTTCGGGACGACGAGGCGGAGCGGGTAGCCATGATCCGGCGTCAGTGGCGCGCCGTCGGCAATATCGGCCAGCAGGACGTCGTCGTCATCGAGCACCTCGATCGGCAGGTTGGTCGTGTATCCCTGCTCGGCGTGGACGATGACGAAGCGCGCGCCGGGCCTGAGCTGGGCGCGCTCCAGGATGTGCTGGATGGGTACGCCCTCGAAGTCCATGTCCAGACGCGACCAGCGCGTGACGCAGTGGATGTCCGTGTGGAGCGGCTTGCGCGGGAACGACTTGAACTCTTCCCAGCCGAACTCGAACGGGTTGTCCACCTCGCCCCACACCTTGAAGTCCCACGTCTTGAGGTCCACGCGGGGAACGGAACCGTAGTGCAGCACCGGCCATTTCTCGGTGAAATACTGGCCGGGAGGTATGCGCTTCTTCTGTTCTTCGCTGACCCGCGGCCCGCGACTCATAAATCCGGTCACGGCCTGAGTGTACGCACGGGTGGAACGTACACGGGTGGAACGTAATGGCCTTGGCCCGCGTCTTGCGCCGATGACCCGCATGCTCGCCGTCTCGTTCGTCGTCCTGCTCGCCGTGGCCTGCTCGGCCGAACCCGTCGTCACGCCCAGCCCACCGGCCGACCTGGCCAGCCTGGCCCTGCCGCCGGGCGTGTCCGGCATACCCGAAGCCGGCGGACCGACCGCCCTGGTCGAGCCGGTCTCCCCGGCGGGAAACGTCCCGATCGGGGTAGCGCAGAACTTCCTGTTGGGACACTGCGGCCTGGCCTCGCCGATCGACTTCGACGGCAGCCTGTGGGACCCCACGGCGGGCGACAACGGATCCGGGGGCGCACTGACCCCGAATCAGCACGGCGAACTGGTCAACGCCACTGCCGTGGTGCTCACGCTGGTGGATGCGACGCGCGCCCAGATGGTCACGCCACTCGGCGCGCGGGTGCTCCTCATGCGCCACGCTGGAGCGCGGCCGTACTTCCTGTGTGACTAGCGCCGGCGGTCTCGAACTGGGCCGCCGCGACCCGCGGTGACCTGGATCAGGCCTCGTCCAGCAGACGGACAAGTCGGCGGGTGATGAAGCGCGCCGCCTCCGCGCTCTTGCCGCCCAGCTTCTGGCCCTCGTCCTGCTCAAGCGCGACCGCCAGGTCGCCCAGGACCTGGTCGAGCTCATCAGTGCGCGCCAGCGCCCCGTCGGCGAACGCCTGCTCCAGCCGCTCGACGGCCAGGCGGGTGTTGTCCACCGCGTGACCCTTGCGTTCCAGGATCTGAGCGACCTCGTTGCGCGCCGCCTCTGCTTGCGGACCGGCGCTCGTCAACGAACCAGCGCCTCGTCGCCCACGCGCCCGACCGTCAAGCGGGCCATCCATTCCGACTCGAGCATGCCCATCTGGACCTCATCGTGGAAGCGACCCTCACGCATGATCGCGTCGCGCAGACGGCCCTCGACGCGGAAGCCCGCCTTCTCGTAGGCGCGGATGGCTCGCTCGTTGTACGAGAAGACCGCCAGGCCCACGCGATGCAGTCCGAGACCCTCGAACGCGTGGCCCACCATCAGCTCAGTCGCCTCTGTGCCCAGGCCGCGTCCCCACGCATCGCGTTCGCCGATCGTGATGTGAAACAGGACCGATCCGTTGTCGCCATCAAGCGAGCTGAACGTGGTGAAGCCGATCAGTCGCCACATGGGCAGCTCCACGATCGAGTAGGCGAGCGCGTCCTGGGCGAGCAGGCGCACCTGGAAGAAGCGCTCTATCTCCGCCTGCGTCATTGGCCGCGTCTGGTAGCGGGTCAGGCGCGCGATCTCCGGGTCGCGGTACCAGCGCACCAGGGCATCGAGGTCGCCCGGCTCCGGCCGGCGCAGCGCAACGCGCCGGCCAACGATCTGCGGTGGATGCCACAGATCACGGTCGGGCAGGTCCGCGCTTGGCATCGTGCCGCCCACGGCCCGATCGTATAACACCGGTCCCGGCGCTCCCACGGCTACCATCGGCCAGATGCGACGCTGGAGCGAGGTCGCCGCCCGCATCGCGGCCACATCGCGCACCACTGAGAAAGTGTCCGCCCTGGCCGAGTACCTGCGCTCGCTCAGCGCGGCGGAGCTTCCGCTTGCCGTGACGTACATGACCGGGCGCGCATTTCCCGAGCGTGACCCGCGCACCACCGGCATCGGCTGGGCGTCGATCGCCTCGATCGCCGAGGCCGTGGTGGGTGGCGCGCCTGGTGCGCTCGGCGCGGCGTACAACCAGTCGTCTGACCTTGGCCAGGCCGTCGGTGACCTGTTCGAGAGCCACGAACACGTGCCGAGCGGCGAGCCAGCGTCGCTGGTCGACGTAGATGCGGCGCTCTCGGCGGTCGCGACGGCGCGCGGCGCGGCCGCCAAGGCCGCACCGCTGCGCGAGCTGCTCGAACGGAGCGACCCGCTGACGGCACGATCCATCGTCAAGGTACTCAGTGGCGAGCTGCGCATCGGACTGCGCGAGGGCCACCTGGAAAACGCCATCGCCACGGCTTTTGGCCGCCAGCTTGCCGATGTGCAGTGGACGGGCATGCTCACCGGTGATCTGGGCCACACGGCCGAGCTGGCGCGCGACGACCGCCTGGGCGAAGCGGAGCTGGCCCTCTTCCGGCCGCTCAAGTCGATGCTCGCGTCGCCCGTGGCGGACGAGGACGAGGTGATCCGCCGGCTGGGCAGCCCGGTCTGGGTCGAGGACAAGTACGACGGCATTCGCGCCCAGCTCCACAAGCAGGGCAGCGAGGTGCGCCTCTACAGCCGCGACCTGCACGACGTGAGCGATTCGTACCCAGAGGTAGTCGCGGTGGCCGCGCAGCAGCCCTGGGACGGGATCCTCGACGGCGAGTTGCTCGCCTACCGCGACGGCATGGCGCTGCCGTTCATACAGCTCCAGGCACGGCTGGGGCGCAAGAGCCCATCGGCCCAGGTGCAGGCCCAGGTGCCGGTGATCTACGTCGCATTCGACATCCTTGCGCTGGGCAGCGGGGCCGGCGCGAGCGTCGAGCCATTGCTGCGCATGGGCCTGCGCGAGCGACGTCAGCGGCTCGATTCACTGGGCCTGCCGCTCGTACCGGGCATGGCCACCGCGAACCTGCTCAACGCGGCCACGCCCCGGGAGCTGAGCGGCATCTTCGACGGTGCCCAGGAACGCGGCAACGAGGGGCTGATGGTCAAGGATCCGGAATCGACCTACTCACCGGGCCGGCGCGGCCACGGCTGGCTGAAGCTGAAGCGGCCGCTGGCCACTCTCGATTGCGTGGTCGTAGGCGTGGAGGTGGGTCATGGCAAGCGCCACGGCGTGCTATCCGACTACACCTTCGCGGTGCGTGACGACCGACCCGGTGGCGCTGGCCGGCTGGTGACAATAGGCAAGGCGTACAGCGGCCTGACCGACGCCGAGATCGCGCAGATGACGGAATGGTTCGAAGCGCACACGATCCAACGCATGGGCCGCTTCCACGTGGTCGAGCCGACTGTCGTGGTCGAGATCGCGTTCGACGTCATCCATCGCTCCAATCGCCACGATTCGGGGTTTGCGCTGCGCTTTCCGCGAATCTTCCAGCTGCGACCTGACAAGGACGTGCGCGAGATCGACACGATCGCCAATGTCGAGACGCTCTACCAACGACTCCAATCCGGCCGGCGCTTCAGCGTCCAGACGGCGGCCGGCGCGGCGCCGCCGACGACTTAGATGACTGAGCCTGGCACGGATGAGAAGCTCACGTCACTGCGCGACCTGCTGCCCGCCACTGGCGCAGGGATTTACCTCGCGACGGCAGAGCGTGGCCCGCTGCCGGCCGAGACGGCGGCCGCGATGCGTGACGCGGACGACTGGGAGCTGCGCGTCGGGCGAGCCACGGAGGGTCGCTCCGAGGACCTCGAGCAGCGCGTGGAAGAGGCGCGCGCAGTGCTCGCGGCGCTCCTCGTGGCAGATCCCTCGGACGTGGTCCTGACGTCAGGCGTCAACCATGCGCGGCGCCTGGCCGGGGATATCGCTGGCTCGAGCGGCCTGGCCACCGTCGACCACGTCGACCCGAACACAGGCAAGCTGGCCCCGCCGGCGACCTCGGAAGGGCCGTTCGTCGCTCTCGATGCGTCCCTGTCGGCAGGCGCCGTGCCGATTGACGCTCCGGGGCTGGGGGTGGACTTCGTCGTGCTCCCCGGGGACAAGTGGTTGCTCGGGCCGGAAGAGACGGCGGCGCTCTGGATCGGCCCGCGGGCGAGGAACCGCGGCCTCGTTCCCGCATCGGAGGGGATCGGGCGAACGCACGTCCTCGGGCTGGCGCGCAGCGTGGGCTGGCTGGAGATGTACGTGGGCCTGCCATGGGCCTTCGATCGGACGGCCACGCTTGCCGCTCGACTGGCTGGCGGGCTGACCCAGCCCGGCGTCGAGCTGCTCACGACCAACGACTCCCTGGCGGCGATCGTCTGCTTCCGGCTGCCGGCGTGGCCGACCAATGAGCTGCTCGATGAGCTACGCCGGCGTGTTTTCGCTGTCGTCGAGCCGACGCCCGATCTGACCGCCGTAAGGGCATCCGTGGCGTGGTTCAACACCGAGGATGAAATCGACCGCTTCGCGTTGGCAGTGAGCGAGATCGCGCGCCACACGCCCGCGACCCTGCCGCGCCGCCCGCCGCTGATCGTCCGATGACCCAGCGATCGTGGCTCGAGGTGCGCTGGCGACAGCTGCGCAACCCGCCGCCGCCAGTGCTACGGGCGGTGCTCGCAAACCTGGCCGTTGCGATCATCGGCGGCCTGTTGTTGCTCGCCTACGACGGTGCCACCGACGGCGCCGGGACCGCGCTGGCGACAGTGCTGTACGTGGGCGTGGTGATAATTGCGGGCAGCCTGTTGACGTACCTGTGGGTCGAGCTGCCGACCGGCGCGGCGGGCGTCAGACGCAGGTCTGCGTGGGCGGGAATACTTGGCTTCTTCGCCTCGATACCCATCGCCTACCTCGTCCTGGTCGTCCTCTTCCAGGTTCTCCCCGGGCGTTGAACGGCCCTGAGCGGTTCAATGCTGCTGTGCGGCACAAAGGGATTTCGCGATGAAGTTCGGAGTAATCACATCCTTCGGGTCGGTTGGTGACTACGTCACGATGGCCAGGGAGGCGGAAGCCACCGGCTGGGACGGCGTATTTGCCTGGGATGACATCTCGGTTGACCGGGGTGACGTGTTCGATCCGTGGGTGGTCCTTGGCGGCATCGCGGCGGTCACGGAGCGGATCACCCTTGGCGCGATGGTCTTCTCGCTGGCGCGTCGCCGTCCATGGAAGGTCGCGCGCGAAACGATCACGCTCGACAATCTCTCAAACGGTCGGCTCGTGGTGCCGGTCGGACTGGGTGGGACGTGGGATGGCGGCTATTCGCGTGTCAGCACCGACGATCCCTCCAGGAAGGCTCGCGCGGCCAAGCTCGACGAGTGCCTGGAGATCCTTGACCTTGCGTGGTCAGGCGCGTCAGTCAGCTACGAGGGCGAGCACTACTCGATGCGTGACCTCCGCTTTGACCCGCGACCGGTGCAACGTCCCCGGATTCCCGTGTGGCCCGTTGGGGCGTGGCCACATCCGCGATCCCTTGCTCGAGCCGCAAAGTGGGACGGCATTGTCGTGTCCGACTTTTCCGGCACGAGCACAGCGGAATCCGTCGCACCCGCCGTCGTCGCCGATGTGGCTGCCTGGATGGCCCAGCATCGAACGTTGTCAAGTCCCTTCGACATCATCGTCGAGGGCATCTCGTCCGGTTTCGACCACGCCGCGGATCGGCAGATCCTGGTGCCACTTGCCGACGCCGGCGCGACATGGTTCATCGAGAGCCGATGGGGGCCAGACCAGTCCGCAGAGACCGTTCTGGAGCGAATCCGGCGCGGGCCGCCGCAGCTTCAGTAGAGCGCGGCATCACCACAAAATCAGGGCACCCGGGGTGGGCCGCTGAGCACGGTCGGTGTACGATCGAGGGGCGGGGGAGTAGCTCAGTGGTTAGAGCAGACGGCTTATATCCGTCCGGTCCCTGGTTCGAATCCAGGCTCCCCTACCATTCGGCCCCATGGATGCCACCCGCGCCGAGAGCGCCAAACAAGTTGCGCATGATGGCGTCGAGAGTGCACGCTCGGCGCTGATCGATCTTTCGCACCGTATCCACGCCAATCCAGAGCTGGCCTACAAGGAGCACCTCTCGTCGGGCTGGGTGGCGGAGATGCTCGAGCAGGGTGGTTTCGCGGTATCGCGCGGCGCCGGCGGAATGGCGACGGCCCTGGTCGGCACGTACGGCAGCGGCCCGTTGAACGTGGCCCTCGTGATCGAGTACGACGCTCTGCCCGAGGTGGGTCACGCCTGCGGCCACAACATCATTGCCGCCTCATCCGTTGGCGCGGCGCTGGCCCTGGTGCCACTCGCCGACAAGCTTGGCCTGCGCATCTCGGCCATCGGGACGCCGGCAGAGGAGGGCGGCAACGGCAAGGGCGCCCTGATCGACGCCGGCGTCTTCGCGGACGTGCACGCCGCCCTGATGGTCCATCCCGGGCCGACTGACGTGGCCATGCCCGAAGTGCTCGCTGCGCAGACGATCGAGGTGACCTACACCGGCCGCAGCGCGCACGCCGGCGCGTTCCCCGAGCGCGGCATCAACGCCAGCGACGCGCTGGTCATCGCCCAGGTGGCGATCGGACAGCTGCGTCAGGCGCTGATCGCCAGCGATCGCGTGCACGGCATCGTCACGCTCGGTGGCGAGGCGTCGAACATCATCCCGTCGCTGACCAAGGCTGACTACATGGTCCGCGCCGGGTCCGCGGCGCGCCTGGAGGAGGTTCGCGAACGTGTCGAGCGCTGCTTCCAGGCCGGCGCCCTGGCATCGGGAGCGCAACTGGATGTCACGCTCCGGCCCATGTACGCGGACATGATCCACGACGCCGACCTGGTCCGGCTCTATGTCGCCAACGCCGAAGCCCTGGGACGCTCGTTCGGGGGCCAGAGCGACTTCAATCGCTTCTCGACGGACATGGGCAACGTTTCCTACGTCACTCCGTCGATCCATCCCGTGCTGGGGGTCGACGCCGGTGGCGCCTCCAACCACCAGCCGGCCTTCGCTGCCGCGACCGTCACGCCGTCGGGCGACCAGGCTGTCTTTGATGGCGCGGTCGCTCTGGCCTGGACAGCGATTGACGCGGCGCTGCACGAGCAGGTACGCGGCCGGCTTCTGGCCCGCTAGCCGGAACCGACGAACGGGCCGTCAGCCCGCGCGCAGGACCAGGATGTGCTGGTGGACGATGTTCGGAACGAAGCCGCGCGGGTAGCCGTAGGGCCGCAGGCGCGTTCCCGCCTGGTACCAGATGAGATCGCCCTTGGTCACGAAGCCCACTCGCTCCGCGCGTGCGCACAAGTCAGCGCCGGTGAAGCGGTAGCGGCCGTCCTGGTACGCGTCGCGCACGATGATCGTTGCGTAGCGACCCTCGCGCAGCACTCGCCGCAGCTCGGCCAGAACCGCCTCCATGCGCGTCAGGTACTCCTCGTAACTGGCGCTATTGGCGAGATCGGCGGGATCGTCGGACACCATCGCGTAGTCCGTCCGGCGGTTGGCGAAGCGAGTGGCCAGGGGTCCACCGGACATCGTGATGCGCAACTGCGGGTTGTAGGGCGGATCTGTCGCCACGAAGTCGATCGACCCCGACTCAAGCCCGGCCAGCAGGCCAACCGCGTCGCCCACGACCATCCGGCTGCCTGACGGATCGAAATGCCGTGCGCCGCCCGGATCGGCCGAGCCCAGATCGGCCAGGGTGTGCGCTGGCCCATCGCCCTCCACGGACTCTGCCTGGGCTACCGCGCTGTAGACGTCCGCCCAGCGCTGCTCCAGCTCGAAGCCGAGCGCGCGCCGTGGCGAGCGGCAGATTGCAGCGCCGAGCAGAGTGCCACCCACTCCTGCGAACGGATCGAGCACCAGCTCACCGGAGCGGGTGAAGAATTCGATCAGGCGGGCCATGAGGCGAGGCGGCTTATTGGCGCCGTGGACCTTGCGTGTCGCGTGGCCTAGCTCGGATGGATACGCCGTCGTCCAGAGCGACTTGGTGAAGTAGAGCCACTCGTCGCCGGGCAGCTCGTTCAGGACGTTGCCCGGATGCACCGCTCGCTTTGCGGATGACCCATCCGAACCGTCCTTCACCCCTCAAGTATCAACCAGACCACCGCTATCCTTCGCCGATGGCGTTCATCGGTCGTGAACGCGAATTGGCTGTCCTTGGGTCGGCTTTTCAGCGTGCCCTCGACAACGGTCCCACGCGGGTGGCAATCCACGGGCCACTGGGCATCGGGATCACCAGCCTTCTCGACGAGCTCGAGAGCAGGCTCGAGGGCGCGCCGGGTGTCGCCGTTTGTCGCGTGCGCTGCTATGCGTCGCTGAGCGCGGCGCCGTATGGCGCACTTGCCACCGCTCTCGGCGCGGCCCTGGCGGCGGCGCCCGACGATCGGCTCGCGGCGGTGGTGCACGGAGCTGGTCACGACACGCTCGCCCTGGTGCCTGCCATGGGGGAGCGAATGGCGCGCCTGGGCATCAGCGCCGATCCGCCCGCCCTTCAGGCACCCGACCAGCTTGGTGCTCGTGTGCGAGAGGCGCTGTTGGGCGTCATGGAGAGACTGGCCGCCGGACGCCAGCTGTGCCTGATCGTCGAGGACCTGGAGCACAGCGACCCGGCCACGCGCGGGCTGATCCAGGCCCTGCTGCGCACCAGCCGCCGCCTGTCGCTGACTCTGATCGTGGCCTACCACGCAGACGAGATGGCGCGCGATCATCCGGCGCGCGCTCTGTTGCGCGAAATGACAGAGAACGCCGAGGTGCAACAGGTCGCCCTGCCGCCACTGACGCGCGACGAGCTGCTCGAGCTCGTTGAGCGACTCCACGGCGAGCGTCCCACGCTCGGCTTCATGGCCGCCGTGCTGGAGGGATCGCGCGGCAATCCCCTGCTGGCGACTCAGCTGGTAGAGGCGGCACGGCGCCTGGACGGCCTTCGCCTTTCCGATCCACTGGAGGAGATCGTCCAGGCGCGCGTGCAGCAGCTAGACCGCGGCACTGCCCTGGCGCTGCGCCTGCTCTCAGTGGCCAGGCGGCCGATCGAGGGCGAGGCGCTCGAGGGCCTGCGCCTGGAGCGCGGTCACCTGCCGCGCGCGGTGAAGGCGCAGCTGATCGAAAGCGGCCTGGTCGTTGAACGAGGCGGCTCGCTGAGCGTCGTCCACACGCTGTGCGCCGAGGCGATCGAGGCGTCGACCCTGCCCGGGCAGCGCCGGGCGCTCCACGCCACGCTGGCCGAGCGCCAGTCGGGAGACAGCGCCGAGCCAGCCGAGGCGGCTTGGCACTGGGCGCGCTCGGGCCGGCCGGCTGAAGCACGCGCCGCGCACCGCGCCGCCGCGCAGCGGGCCGATCGGCTCGACCCGGGCGCCAGCGCCCTGATCCACTACAGCGCTCTGCTCGAGCTGGGCGACGCGCCCGGCGCGGCGGCCGCGGATAAGGATCCTTCGGCAGATGTGGCTCTCCTCGCCGCGGCGGCGTGCGCAGCCGACGCCAGTGGCGCCTTCAGGCGCGCCGCGTCGCTCGTCGAGCAGGCCGTCGAGCGGCTCGCAGCGGGTCGCGTGGAGAAGCTGCTCGGCTCGGCCGGCGCCAGGAGCAGCGAGCCGGTTCGCGAACACGCTTCCCGGCTGCTCGAGCAGCTTGGCCGGCACCGGCGTTCGAGCGGCGACCTGGACGGGGCGCGCGCGGCCTTCGAACAGGCGCTGGAAGTCGCGCCGGCGAATATGCCCGTTGCACGCGCTCGGGCGCTGGCCGCGCTGGCCCAGGACCTGATGCTCGAGGGCCGCTTCGAGGAGAGTGCCGCGACCGCAGAAGCGGCGCGTGCGGCCGCGGCCGAGTCCGGCGACGAGGGCCTGGCAGAGCTGGTTCATGCCACGGACACGCTCGCCGTAGACCTGGGCTTCATGGGCCACATCGACCGCGCATTGGGCCTGCTCGACGAGGCCACGGCCGCTGCGCGACGGCTGGGCCGACTGGACGAGCTGATGCGCTGCTACGCCAATCGGACGACTCTGCTCGACCTCGACCTGCGCCGCGAGGAGGCACTCGCCGTGGTCAAGGACGGCATGGCCGAAGCGAGCCGTAACGGCCTGGGCATGACCTATGGCGCGTTCCTGCGTGGCAATGCGGCCGACATCCTCTTCCAGCTCGGTCGCTGGGAGGAAGCCGAGGCAGAGTGCCGTGCCGCGCTCGAGTTTCCGCCGTCGGGCGTGGCCTGGTTCAGCCCGATCCTCTACCTCGGCATCGTCCTGGTTGAGTCGCGCGGCGATGACGACGCATCGCGCCTGGTCGGGCGGACGCTGCTTCAGCTCGAGAGCGTGCCCGCCGGGCAGTGGTCGGCGCTCGTCCTGCGCACGGCGGTCAGCCTGGCCCTGTGGCGCGGCGACCTGGGTGACGCGCTGAGCGCGGCGCAGCAGGGCTGGCCTCGCGTCCGGGAGACGGAGGATCCGTCACAGATCATCATGGCCGCCGCGACAGTGCTCGAGGCGTGCGCCGCCGTTGCCGAGCAGGGCCGCCAGCGGCGCGACTTCTCGTCTGTCGCGGAGGCCGGCGCGCTGGCCGCCGAAGTCCTCGCCCACGCCACCGAACAGGCTCAGCACCACAAGCTGCCCGCGTCGCTCGGTGCGCGGCGCGAGTCGGATCTGTACCTGGCCACCGCCCGAGCCCATGCGGAGCGCGTACGCGGCCGGGCCAACCCGCAGGTCTGGTCACGTTTGGCAGAGGCGTGGGCTCAGCTGCCCGTGCCGTACCAGGCCGCCAAGGCGTACTGGGCCGCCGCGCGCGCCGCGCTGCCCACCAGGGCGCGCCGCGGTGAGGCTCGACGGGCGCTGCTGGCCGCTTGGAAGATCAGTGGCGCGCTGCCTGCCGATCCGCTGCGCCGCGCGCTGCGCGAGCTCGCCGACCGTGGCCGCATAACGCTGCCCGAGGACAGGTTCGTGGTGATCCCGATCGAGCGCGAGCGTGAGCTCGTGGCCGTTGGCCCTGGACCGGCGTCCACCGTGCGCAATGGCGACCAGGACCTGGCCAGCCTCGTTGCCGGCCCGGGCACCCCGCCCGCAGTCGGTCGTTTCGGGCTCAGCCCGCGCGAGAACTCGGTCCTGCTAGTGCTCGCCCAGGGGCGCACCAACCGTGAGATTGCCGAGCGCCTGTTCATCAGCGAGAGGACGGTCGCGGTTCACGTGCGGCGCATCCTGGCCAAGCTGGGCGTCAGCGGCAGGGTTGAGGCGGCGGGCATGGCAATTCGGCTCGGGCTGGTGCCTGACGACCCGCGCGTAGTCGGCTCCCGCCAGCGGTCCGGGAGCGCTCAGCTGCACTGACGCGCCGGCCGGCGCGACACTCTTTCGCACTTTCGGCCAGAATTGGGTTGATGCGTCTCATCCCCGCTCCCCAACGGCGGCTTGTGCTGCCCGCCGCCCTGTTGACGTGCGTCCTGGTGGTTGCCGCCTGCGGATCCGCCGGTGGCGCCGGGTGGAGCTACGCCCCACTCGGCCCGACTGCGCCGCCCAGCCCGTCAGGCGAGCCGAGCACAGGGCCCAGCTCTTCGCCAGGCCTGGTGCTGGAGATAGCCACCAACCAGGACCAGCCGCTCACCTTCGTGCCCGCCGAGCTGGAGGCGCCGCCGGCGACCGTGGTCCAGGTCACCTACAACAACAACAGCAACCTTCCGCACAACATCAACTTCTTCGCCGGGCCTGATGCGACCGCTGAGTCGCTCGGCGCGACAGAGGTGGTGACAGGGCCCAATGCGCCCGAATCGGTCACCTTCACCACGCCTGACGAGCCCGGCGCGTACTACTTCTGGTGCGACGTCCATGTCGACACCATGGCCGGCATCCTGAATGTCGGCCCGTAGCAAGACCAGCCGGCCGATCGTCTGAGCAGTCCTGACCATGTCTAATCCCTCACCGGCACTGGCCGCCTTCCTGTCGTTCATCTTCCCCGGCGCGGGGCAGCTGTATGCGGGCGAGCCGCGCAGGGCGATCGTGTGGGCGCTGCCCATGCTCATCTTCATCCTGGCCGTGCTGTGGCTCATCTTTGGTGGGCAGGGCGCGATCACGGGCCTTGTCACCGCACCCAAGCTGCTCGGGCTGCTCGTGCTCAACGTGGCCTTCTTCCTGTACCACGTGGCCGCGATGCTCGACGCCTACCAGCTCGCAGGGCGCGACCGCTTCTCGGGCTACCGCCGATCGGGCAGCGTCGCTCCGATCGCCCTTGCCGCGCTTGTCGCCGTGACGATGATCATGCACGGCCTGCCGGCCGTTGCGTGGGGTGTGCCGCTGTACAACTTCGTCGCGTCACAGCAGGGGCGGCCGGACGTCATCCCCAGCTTCAACCCAGGGCCCACGCCTACGCCATCGGCAGTGCCCAGCGGCGCCACTCCAACGCCGGCGGCCTCCCCGACCGGCACGCCGGGCGGCTCGGGCAGCCCAACGCCGAGTGGCTCCGGTGGTCCCGTGCCTTCTCCACGCGCATGTGACCCGATCGATCTCGGCAGCTGGGGAATGGCCGCCGACGGCCGCGTCAACCTGCTCATGGTCGGTTCCGACTCGCGCTCTGACGACGGTGTCAGCGCGGCCAGCATCCGGACCGACTCCATGCTCCTGCTGAGCATCGACATCGCGTCATGCAAGGCCGCCATGTTCAGCTTCCCGCGCAACATGCAGGAGCCCAAGCCGGGCTCCGACTCGCGCTACCCGAGCTGGTTCCGCATTCCGCTCGAGAACGGTGGGACATACCCGGGCTTCCTCTTCGGGCTGTGGCGCGATGCTGCCTCGAGCCCGAGCGTCTACCCCGGATCCGATGGCATCGGCGCCGAGTGCCAGGCTCAGTTCGACTGCGAGCGCGGATGGCGCGCGCTGACCGTCGCCATCCAGAACATGGCCGGCGTGCAGGTCGACGCCGTGGTTTCGGTCAACCTGAAGGGCTTCGTTGACGTGGTCGACAACCTGCCCGGCGGCGGCCTGTGGATCGACATTCCGTCGCCGCTCTACGACGAAGAGTACTTCGACTCGAACCAGCAGCCGATGCTGATCGACTTTGACCGCGGCTGCCAGTTCCTGAACGGCGAAGAGTCGCTCGCCTACGCGCGATCACGCCATCAGGACTCGGATTACCAGCGCGCGCGGCGCCAGCAATACGTGATCCAGCAGGTCCGCAAGCAACTCGATCCTCTGGCGCTGCTACCCAACGTGCCGGCGCTGCTGGGCGTCGCCCAGGCCAACCTGTTCATGACCATTGATGACACGGACATCCCGTTCCTGGCCCAGGTGGCGTCGCGCATCGATGCCGACCGCATGTACCGCTACGACTTCGCGCCGGCACGCCTGACCCGGCTCGAGAGCATGCAGGGCATGGCCGACAAGGTGAACAACATCTTCGATGAGCCGGAGCCGACGCCCACCACGCGGCCCGATCAGGAGCCCTGCCCGCCGCGCACCTGATCCGCTAGCCAGGGCGGCGAGCCCGCTCAATCGATCAGCCGGCGCCGGCGCAGCTCCCTGAGCAACCCACGCAACGTCGTCACGGCATGTACTCCGGCGTCACGCAGCCCCGCCGGTGTTGCCGCTCCGTAGGTCACCCCGATAGCGGCCATACCCGCCGCGCGTGAGGCGAGCACGTCCCACTTCGAATCGCCCACGTACCAGCAATCTCCCGGGCTGACGCCAAGCTCCTGCGCGGCAAGCAGGAGCAGATCCGGCGCCGGCTTGGCCCGTTTCACATGAGTTCCGTCGACGATCTTCGGCGCACTGCCCAGGCGGAGTGCCGCGATCGACGCGCCGACCTGCTCGCGCCGGCTGGAAGTGGCGATCGCCCAGGCCAGGCTGCTCGAAGAGAGCGCCTCGCACAGCGTCCGCGCGCCATGAATGGGCCGCGGCGACGTGTTGAGGCGGTCGTAGATCTCGCCCGAGCGGTGGTCAAGGCGCTCCGCGCGTTCGTCATCGAGGGCGCGACCGGATCGCTCCGTCACATCGCGGGCAAGCTGCTTGCCGTCAGAGCCGATCAGCGCCGCAACGTGATCCTTGTTCGCGGTAATGCCAGCCTCTTTGAAAGTTGCCAGCCATGCGGCGACTCGCGTCTGGACCGTGTCGATCAGCGTTCCGTCCAGGTCGAAGATGACCGCCTGCGGGTCAGGCAGCGCGGAGATTGCGCTCAGCGCCGGTTCCTGGCGAAGATGAACAGCAGGACCGCGCCGATGACGACTGCCGCAAGCAAGAGGGCAAGCATCAGGTCCGTGCCGGTGCCCGACGGCGACCCATCGATCGGCTCTGCAGTGGCGACCGGCGTGGGGCTCGCGGGAGGGCTTGAAGTGGGTGCAACGGAAGCGCTGGGCACCGTGGTCGCGCTGGGCGCAGCTGTCGCACTGGGCGTGGCCGTGGCCGCCACGGTTGGGCTGGGCGTGGCGGCTGCGGCAACGGTGAACGTGAACGTGTCGCGCTCAACACCGTTGTCTTCCGGCGTGACGGTCTGCCAGCGCACCTCGTACGTGCCTGGCTCCAGGGCGGGCAGTTCGACGACCATGACCGTGGCGTCGTCATCGCTGACGGCACCCTCGGCGACCAGCGCTCCACCAGCGTCCATGACCCTGATGAAGCTGCGCTCCGCGTCGAACTCTGCGCTGAAGCTCGCGGTCAGCGTGTAGGGCGTACTGATTGTTTCGCCGGCGGCCGGATCGGACTCCTCAAGGTGAGCGTGGCCCAGCACGGCGAGAGGAGTGAGAGCAGTGAACATGAACGCCATCAGGAGGGCGCTCGTTGCGCGAATCATCATGCGCCCGATGCTAGTTGCTCAGCCAGTTCGACGGGTTCATTGACCGGCGCCCGGCAGGCAAACCCGCGGCACACGTAGGCCGTGGCGCGACCGTCGCGCATCGGCCGGTCGTGGAGCAACGGCACTGCGCTCGACTGGGAGCTACCGAGGGCGATCACCGCCAGCGGGCGGTATCCGCGCCGCGCCTCGGCCAGCAGGTCGGCCAGGTGCGCATCGGACGCACTGGGGCCCACGAGAGCGATCTCGACCATGTCGCCGGTCGCGAGCGTCAAGGCGCTGAGCCATTGGGCGAAGGCGGTCGGGTAGCGCCGGGCTACCGGTGCTACCTGGGCCAGGGCACGCTCGGCCGCGGCGCGATATCGACCCTCGCCGGTCAACGCGGCCAGGCGCAGCAGCATGTGGCTGGCCATCGCTCCACCGGACGGCAGCGCGTTGTCCTGCAGCCCCCTGGGCCGCGTGATGAGCGCCTCGTGGTCGTCTGGAGTGTCGAAGAACCCGCCGTCCGGATCGGAGAAGCGCTCCAAGATGGTGTCAGCCAGCTCGCGCGCGGCCTGGAACCAGCGCTCGTCGAAGGTCGCCTCGTACAGCGCGAGGAGTCCCTCGCCCAGGTGGGCGTGATCCTCGAGCAGCGCCGCGTGGCGCGCGCGGCCGTCCTTCCACGACCGGCGCAGCCGGCCGTCGTCGCCACGGACTCGATCCAGGATCAGGCCCGCCGCGCGCGCCGCCACGTCCGCCAGCCGAGGGTCGCCGAAGGCGGACGCGGCGTCTGCGAAGGCGGCGATCATCAGCCCGTTCCAGCTGGTCAGCACCTTGTCGTCACGTGCAGGCTGCGGCCGCTGGGCACGCACGGCAAGCAGCCGCGCGCGCTGATCGCCCAGCTCTCGCGCGGCCTCCTCGTCAACGCGCGCCAGGATGTTGTGCCCCTCCCAGTTGCCGGCCTCGGTCACGCCGTATGCGCGGCAGAAGCGATCGGCATGGTCACCCAGCACGGCCTCTATCTCGGCCCTGGACCAGACGTAGGTCGTGCCCTCTTCGCCGTTCGTGTCGGCGTCCAGGCTGGCCGCGAACCCGCCGTCAGCCGTGAGCAGCTCGCGCTCCACGAAGCCCAGCGTCTCTTCGGCCACTGCGCGATACCTGTTCTCGCCTGTGATCTGCCACGCGTGGACGTAGACGCGCGCCAGCTGGGCGTTGTCGTAGAGCATCTTCTCGAAGTGCGGCACGAGCCAGATCGCATCCGTCGCGTAGCGCGCGAATCCGCCGCCCAGCTGGTCGTAGATCCCACCGGCTGCCATCGCGTCGAGGGAACGCCGTGCCGTCGCGAGCGGCGCCGGGTCGCCGTCGCGCAGGTGCATGCGCAGCAGGAACTCGATCGTCATCGGCTGCGGAAACTTGGGCGCCCGGCCCCAGCCTCCATTGCGTGCGTCGAACGCGCCACTGACGGCCAGCAGCGCCTCATCGAGCGCATCGGCCGAGAGACCCAGGTCGGCTTGCCCCAACGAGGTCACACGTGCGGAGATCTGCGCGGCGAGGGCCGATCCGGCGCGCTCCACCTCGTCACGCTCGGCGTGCCACGCCCGGCTGACGCCTTCGAGCACCTGGCGGAATGAGGGCAGCCCGTGGCGCGGCTCGGGCGGGAAGTAGGTGCCGCCGTAGAAGGGCCTGCCGTCAGGCGTCAGGAAGACGCTCATCGGCCAGCCGCCCTGGCCGGTCATCTGCTGCACAGCGTCCATGTAGATGGCGTCGAGATCTGGCCGTTCCTCACGGTCGACCTTGATCGCGACAAAGCCCTCATTGAGTACCGCCGCCGTGGCCTCGTCCTCGAACGACTCGCGCTCCATGACGTGGCACCAGTGGCACGCGGCGTAGCCGATCGACAGGAAGATCGGCTTCTGCTCAGCGCGAGCACGAGCCAGCGCCTCTTCCGACCATGGGTACCAATCGACCGGATTGTGCGCATGCTGGAGCAGGTACGGGCTCGTCTCGGCCGCCAGGCGGTTGGTGTGGGGCACAGATGGTTGAGTCATTCGCCCAGCGATGCTACAGCCGCGTGGGTGTCACGCCGCGGAGTGACACCACGCACCGTGGGTGGCTATAGTTCGGCCGTGGACAACAACGATTCGGTTGCCCAACTGGTCAAGCTGGGTCTGACCAGCTACGAAGCGAAAGCGTATTTGACGCTGATCCTGCGCGACTCGTTCACGGCGGCGCAGGTAGCGCGCCAGTCGGGCCTGCCGCGCCAGCGGATCTATGACGTGCTGGGCAGCCTCGTCCAGAAGGGGCTTGCTGCGGCGCGACCGGGCAACGTTGTCAAGTACGCCGCGACACCGCCTGAGCTCGCCATCGACCAGTTGCTGACCTCACACCGCGAGCAGCTGGACCGGATGGAGCGCGACGCACGGACCATGGCCAGCAGCCTCAAGCCCGCATTCGACGCCGGCCAGGAGCACACCGACCCACTCGAGTACATCGAGGTGCTGCGCGATCGGCGCGCGATCAACGAGCGCTTCACCGAGCTCCAGGCGGGGGTCAAGAAGGAGATCCTCGTCTTCACCAAGCCGCCCTACGCCACCCCGCCGCAGGAGAACGTGGAGGGCCTCGAGGTGATCCAGTCGCACGAGGCACGTTCGCTGTACGAGTACTCGATCTTTGACGATGCGGCCGTCGCGCGCGGCGTCCAGCGCTTCGTGGACGCCGGCGAGGACGCGCGCTTCGTGCCCAGCCTGCCCCTGAAGCTCGTCATCATCGACGAGACGATCGTGATGTTCGGCATGGAGGACCCGGTCGCGGGCAGCTCGGAGCTGACCATCGTGGTCGTCGAGCACCAGTCGCTGGCCAGGGTGCTCAAGACGGCCTTTGACGCGATCTGGGCGACGGGTCTGACGTTCGAGCAGGCGCACGATCTGCTCAGTGCGCGAGAGGCAACGACCGCCTGAGCTAAGACGGCTTTGAGATGCTTTTGAAATCTGCCACTCGACAGAGTGCAACTTGCGCTCTTACCGGTAAGGAACCACTATGCGTGGTGTCGCGCAAGTAGAGGCTTGTCGCGCACATCGAGTGAGGTTCCGTCCCGAATGGCACTCAACCGGTCACGCCGCCTGGCCCGTTCCGTCGTGGGCCTGGCAGGAGTCGCGCTTCTCTTGACGGCGATGCTGCCCGCGGCCAGTCTGGCTGCGCCGGTGAGCGGCCAGCGCTACATGGTCGTCTTCAAGGGCGGCTATGCGCTTGATGGCAGCTATGCGCTGGGCAAGGGCTATGCCCTGGTGACAGAGGAGCAGACGGCTGCGCTCGACGACACCTACGCGCTGGGCACCGACTACGCGCTCTACGCGCTCAAGAAGACGTACGCCCTCCTGCGCCAGTACGCCCTGACCGACGATTACGCGCTTGCGGACGACTACGCGCTGTTCGGCGAGTACGCACTCAACTCGGGCTACGCGCTCGACACCGATTACGCGCTGGGCAACGGCTATGCGCTGGCCCAGGCGACCGCCGGCTACGCCCTCGACAGCTCCTACGCGCTGCTCGATGACAGCGCCGCCTACGCGCTGGGTGACAACTACGCCCTGCTGGATGCGTACGCCCTGGACGAAAACTACGCGCTTGCGCGCGACTATGCGCTCGAGGTTGTCAGCCTTGCCGGCGGGACGGTGACGGCCGACCTTACGCGCCAGATCGGGGTGATGATCGTCGACTCCAAGAACTCGACTTTCGCGTCACTGCTGCGCCAGTACGCGCTGGTCGATTACGTAGGCCAGGACTTCGGCGTCGACATCTTCAAGGGCTTCAATGAGACCTTCGCCCCAGCGCCGGCTCCCAACCCAACGCCCGGTGCGCTCGACCCGCTCGAGGAGGCGCAGTGGAGCATGGAGCTCATTCGCGCGCGAGCAGCACACGCCTATGGCACCGGCGCGCGAGTGGACGTTGGCGTACTCGACACGGGCATTGACGGCAACCATCTCGACTTCCGCAACCGCTCCGGCGTCTCCGGCGTGGACTGTGCGCGCGGCGCCGACTTCACCGCCGAAGGGCCGGGCGTGGGCATCCCCGCAGCGTGCGTAGACAACAACTTCCATGGCACGCACGTGGCCGGCATCATCGGCGCCCGGCGCAACGGACTGGGCGTGGTCGGCGTAGCGCCCAACGCCACGCTCGTGCCGATCAAGGTGTGCGACGGCGACGGCCACTGCTACGTCAGCGACACGGTTGAGGGCATCACCTATGCCGGCGACCTGGGCCTTGATGTCGCGAACATGAGCTTCTTCGTGGACGACGACGACTTCCAGCAGTCGACCGCATTCAAGTGCCAGAGCAACGACACCCAGCGGGCGTACCGCGTCGCAGTCGAGCGAGCGCTGGCCTACGCGCGTGGCGAAGGCGTCAGCCTCGTTGCCGCGCTGGGCAACTCGGATACGGATCTCGCCGATCCGGAGGATCGCGGCGGCCGTAACTGCCGCACCGTGCCGGCCCAGTCGCCCGGCGTGATCGGCACCGGGGCCCTTGGTCCCGACAGTGAGAAGGCTGCATATTCCAGCTACGGGCTGGGCTGGGCGGACGTGTCCGCACCGGGTGGCAACGAGGCGATCGGTGAGGGCAATTGCCTGACCGAGGTCCTCTCAACTCTGCCCGGCAACAGCTACGGCTGCATCCAGGGAACGTCGATGGCCTCGCCCCACACGACTGGCGTGGTGGCGCTCATCGTGGGCCGCTACGGCAGCGGCGACGGCCACGGCGGGCTGCGCTGGGCACCGGACAAGGTCAGCAAGAAGCTTGCCCAGACGGTGGTCGACATCGGCAAGAAGGGCAACGACGAGTGCTTCGGCAAGGGCCGAATCGACGCCCTGCGCGCCGTGCGCAACCAGACCTCGTATCTGCGCGACACGAGCGCGCCGATGTGCCCCGAATACACGGAATGAAAACGCGCATCGATCGTTGACTGCGTCGCGGCCGTCCGCCCTCGAGTGAGGGGAAGCAGTCAGCACCACATACGCGACCGGTAAGGACGGGTTCCGGTCGCGGAGTAAGCGGCTCCCGAGATGACCGGCTCGGGAGCCGCTTCATTTTGTCGGCACGCCACGTTTTACGATTGGGCACGTGCCAGCCCGGGCAGCCGCCCTCATCCTCGCCGCCGGCCGGTCGTCGCGATTCGGCTCAAACAAGCTGCTCGTGGAGCTTCGCGGCCGGCCGATCCTGCAGCATGTGCTCGACGTCGTCGCCGCGGCACGGCTGCGGCCGGTCGTGGTCGTGACCGGACCGGACGGCGCGGCGGCATACGCTGCGCTGAAGTGGCGCGCCGAGCAGCTCGTCACCAACCCAAGTCCGGAACGCGGCCTGTCCACGTCACTCCAGGCTGGCCTGGCCGCGCTGACCGACTCGGACGCCCAGCGTGCGCTCGTGCTGCTCGCCGACCAGCCGCTGCTGTCCAGGGCGCAGATCGGAGCGATCCTGGCCGAGCCCATGGATGACGCGCGGCCCATCGTCGTGCCGCGCTACGGCGGCAGGCAGGGCAACCCCGTGTTGCTCGAGCGACCTGTGTGGCAGCTGGCGGCCGGCCTGAGCGGCGACCGGGGCATGGCCCAGGTCTTCCGGACGCGGCCCGACCTTGTCCGCTACGTGGACGTCGCCGGCGTCAATCCGGACATCGACACGCCGGCCGACCTGGCCGCCCTGGCCGCATCGGTCAACGGTGCAGGATGAGCCCTATTCGGCCGTACGGCGGGCGCGGATCCGTGTAGACCTTCAACCGCTCGTCCTCCTCGGACGTGACGGACAGGTCCCACAGCCGGTTCTGGGCCTCAAACGAGACCTCGGAGAGCTGCGGCCAGCGCTCCAGCATGGTGTGCCCGATCTCGTTGACGAGGTGCTGGATGGAGAGGCTGACGAAGCGATGGAAGACGGCCGCAGCGAGATCGGCCACCTGCTCACCCGAGACGTACTGCGCGTGCTCGGACGCGACGCCCGTCTGCGCGTCCGAGTAGCGCCAGCCGATGTCCATGTGGACGTACAGCGGCCGGTCGCGTCGCTCAGGCAGGGTGGTGTACTCGTCGCGCGCGAAATCGGCGAACGCCGAGCCGGTGACCTTCATCAGCTGCAGGCCCTGTCGCCCCGCGGCCAGGTCGGACAGCTGGACGCCACCCTCCGCAGCGCGCCCCAGCTCCAGTCGGGCATTGGAACGGTCGCCGTGCTGTCGCTCGAATAGCACGCTGCTCGACTCGAAGCCACTGCCATCCTGGGACGGGACAAGGGCCGGTTCGAACGGGATCTCGACGCCGTTGACGCGCAGGCGCTCCATGTGCGGGTACGTGTCGAGGAAGCGCCGGCCGATGAAGAGCAGCCACTGCTCCAGGGTGGCCCCGTCGAATGCGAGCGACTCGCGGTGGATGAAGTTCTTCATCGTGTCCGTGGCGACCACAAGGCGGTTGTCGCCCTCCGTGTAGGCGGACATGAAGGCGGTGCCCAGGACCTGGATCTCGATCGAGGCGGCGAGAAGCGTGTTGGACCTGCCGCTGAAGCTCGATTCAGGGATCGCGCCCACGCCGCTCAACGGCCGGGCGTAAGTGCGGTACGTGGAAACGTCCGCCTTGCCGTAAGAGATCTCGGCTTGCATCAGGCCTCCTGGGACACGTTCATCTTGACCAGTCGGTCACGCGCGATGGCGAAGACATCGTTCAGCGCCCGGTCCAGCTCTGCCTCCCGGTCGGCGTCAATGCGCGACTCCAGGAAATCGGCGATCTCCGATCGCGGCCGGCCCGCGACGTAGACCACGAAACGGAACCCGAAGCGCTCCTCGTACGCGTCGTTCAGGCGTGCCAGGCGGGCGGCCAGGGCTGCATCGGCGGTGTCAGGAAGCCGGTCGTAGCCCTGCTCGCGGAACGAAGTGGCAGACACGGTGTCCGGATCCGCGCCGATGCGAGGGTGTCCGTCGATCAGCTCGATGCGCTCCTCCTCGGGCAGAGTGGCGGCGTGCTGCTCCGCGCGGTCGAGCAGCTCCGTGAGCGTCGCTGCCCGCTCGTCCCGCAGGCGATCCACGAAGCGCGGCGCGTTCTCGAACAGTAGTGCCAGTCTCGCCTCCATCGAACCCATCAGCTGCCGCGGTAGCTGGCCACTGAGTACGGCGCCAGCAGCAGCGGCACGTGGTAGCTGCGCGTGACATCCGAGACGCGGAACGAGATCGAGACGTCCTGGAAGAAGGCTCCCTCAACGCGAAACGAGATCAGGTAGTCGCCCGCCACCAACGGACCGTCGAGCAGGCGCCTGATCCGCCCATCGCTGTCGGTCAGTCCGCCACCAGCGGCGTGCGGGCCATCGGCCGCCAGGCGCGACAGTTTGACCGCCAGGTTGGCGGCGGGCATCCCGTGCTCTGTATCCAGGACGTGCGTGGAGATCGTCGGCCCGTCGTCCATCGGCCCTCCTCAGCGCCCGGTGTGGGCTACGCTTGCCGCCATGGGCGATCTAAACATCCGCGTGGGCGACCTCCACTTTACCGCTCGCTGGGAGGCGCAGGCGCCGCTCACGCGTGAGGCGGTCCGTTCGATGCTCCCCTTGAGCTCCAAGCTCATCCATTGCAAATGGAGCGGTGAGGGCTGCTGGATCCCGTTCGGCGACGAGAAGCTGCCGGTGGGCTACGAGAACCACACCAGTCATCCGGCCCCGGGCGAGATCATCGTCTACACCGGCGACATATCCGAGGGCGAGATTCTGATTGCGTACGGAGCGTGCGACTTCTCGTCCAGGCTGGGCCAGCTGTCGGGCAACCACTTCGCCACGATCACCGGCCCGGGCGATCACGACCAGGTGCGTGACCAGCTGCGCGAGATGGGCCGCCGCGTCCTGTGGGAGGGCGCGCAGGAGATCGTCATCGAGGAGCAGCCGTAGTCGAGCCGGCGAGGCGAAGCTTCGGTCAGGGCGTGTAGTAGCTGCCCAGCGACAGCGGTACGGGTGGCCGGCGGATCACGATCTCTCCGTCCGCCGTGCGAACGCCGAATGCGTAGAGCCCTGCCGGCGCATCGATGAACCTGACGTCCATGTCCGGCAGGGCCGGTCCCAGCCACTGCCTGGTGAGCGTCTCGTCGCCTACTTCGACCCATGCGATTCCGCCGGGCGCTTGGTCGTGCTCGACCGCGCGCGCCTCGGCAATTGTGTCTGGATGATCCGCGACCTCGTCCGGCCAGTGCATGAACATCGGCAAGCCCAGTGGCCAGCGATGGTGCCGGTCATCAGGCACGTTCTCGTTGCGATGGCTGCGGCCGCTGGGCAGACGCCGCTTCCAGGTCATCTCCTTGCCATCGACCCATTTCCCCTCGGCGCCAATCCCGAACCCTGTCCGCTCCGCGATCGCGTGCAGCTCGTCCATTGTGTCGACCGCGATCACCCAGCCCATGAATCGGTCCGCGCCGCCTGAATCGGCCATCGCCGCCTGGTACCAGCAGCCATAGAAGTGCGGGGCCGCAAGGAGGGGATCAATCACGCTGTTTATCTCCAAATAGCAGCGTGCCCCCAGTGGAACAATCCGCTGGGCCAGCCCCATGCTTGGATTCCAGCCCCCGTCATAGGCGCGCAGGCCGGTCTCGACGGTAAGCCGATCGGCCGCCTCATATGGATTTTTGGCGCCGATGCACACGTGGTCGATGCGATGCACGTGACTCCTCTCAGGCTGATCTGGGCGGCTGGGCTGTGCGATTATCGGGGCCATGTCTGCGTCCGCCTCGAGCGTCCGTGGCGAGGTGGGCGACCGCGCCATTCCAGGTGAAGCCGTCGCGGCTAACGGCGCCGCTGTGGGAGCCTCCCTGGATCTTCAAGGAATCGCGCGCGACTTCGGGACGGTTCGCGCCGTGGATGGGATCTCGCTCAACTTGGAGCCGGGTCGCTTCCTGACCATTCTCGGGCCTTCCGGGGCGGGCAAGTCGACCGTGCTACACATGGTCGCCGGCCTGATCGAACCCACGTCGGGCACGATCCACATTGACGGCAGGCCCGTCGTCGGAGTGCCGCCGGAACGGCGCAACGTTGGGCTTGTCTTCCAGAACTACGCCCTGTTTCCGCACTTGTCAGTTGCCCAGAACCTCGCCTTCCCGCTCGAGGTGCGCGGCGTCGATCGGCCCGAGATCCGGCGTCGGGTGGCCGAAACACTCGATCTGGTTGGGCTGCACGGCCTGGGCCAGCGCCGGCCGCGCCAGCTGTCGGGCGGCCAACAGCAGCGCGTGGCGTTGGGTCGCGTGCTCATCTACCGGCCGCAGGTCGTGCTCATGGACGAGCCATTGGGCGCGCTCGACCGCAATCTGCGTCAGCAGATGCAGCTGGAGATCGGTCGCCTTCATGCACGGCTGGGACTGACCGTGGTCTATGTGACTCACGATCAGTCCGAGGCGCTGGCGATGTCCGACCTGATCGCCGTGATGGACAGCGGTCGCATCGCGCAGGTTGGCTCACCGCGCGAGGTTTACGGTCGACCCCGCAACGCGTTCGTGGCGACCTTTCTGGGGGAGGCGAATCTGCTCCCGGGGCAGGTAGTCAGGGTGGATTCCACCATCGGCGAGGCGTATGCCGCTCTGGGGCCCGGACTGGGAGCGAAGGGCCCGATCAACGGCGGACTTGTGGTCGGCCAAGCGGTCACGCTCGTCGTGCGACCCGAAGATGTCCGGGTAAGGCCTTCGCACGGCGAGGAGGGCGTTCAAGCCCGAGTCTCAGAAGTTGCCTACGTGGGCGATGTATTCCGAGTGCAGCTCATAGACGAAGCCGGACGGCAGCTGCTGGCCAAGCTGCCCGCCTCCGCTGACCACGTTCCAATGCGAGGCGACGTGGTCATTCTCGATTGGCCCGCTGCTCGGGCAACGTTCGTCACCGCCGACTAGGAGGGGTTAATGCACGCCACCAGGTTCGTCTCGATCATCGCGTTGTTCGCGCTCGGATGCGCCACGGCGGCGCCGCCCAGTGGCTCTCCGGAACCCACGGATGCTGAGCCCACTGCGGCTGCGTCGGCAAGCGTCGCTCAGGGGCAGCTGGTGGTCAACTCGTGCGGTGGCAGCTACGGAGAAGCCATTCGCGAAGCGTTCGTGGCGCCCTTCGAGGCGGAAACCGGCATCGACGTGACCTACGACGAGAATTGCGACGACCAGACCACCAAGCTCGCCGCCCAGGTTGAAACGGGGCAAGTGCAGTGGGACGTCATCGGCGGCTTTGGCGGCCCGCTGTACAAGGACCTGTACGACCAGGGCCTCCTGGCAGAGATCGACCATGCGGCACTGGGCTCCGACGAGCTGGAGCTGACGGCAGGCGCGACGGAGCCGTTCGGACTCGGCTTCCATCACGACGCAATCGTGCTCGGCTACCGCGCCAGCGCGTTTCCTGACCAGACACCCAGCGTGGCGGACTTCTTCAACCTTGACGAGTTCCCGGGCCGGCGCGGCATGACTGCCGGCGGCTTCGAGGATTGGACGCGACCCGCAATCACGCTGGTTGCCGACGGAGTGGCGCCTGCAGATCTCATTCCGCTCGACTGGGACCGCGCATTTGCCAAGCTCGACGCGATCAAGCCACAGATGCTGTTCTGGCGGGGCGGCACGGAGCAGATGGCCGTGATGCTCGAAAGCCAGGCGCCGATGTGTCTGTGCGGCGACGCACGCATGCTCCAGGCTCAGCGCGAAGATCCGGACATCCGCCTTTCCTTCGACGGCGCTCTGCGCACGATGCTCTACTGGGCAATGCCGGAGGGTGCGCCGCACGAGGAGATGGCGCTCGAATTCCTGGCGTCCACGCTGCTCCCTGAACGCCAGGCGCGCTTCACGGAGATGATCGGCTACTCGGGCGTCGTGGAGGCATCCTACGAGCTGCTCGACGAGGAGCTGCAGAGCCAGGTCCTGGTCAATCCGGGCAACCTTGCCGGGACCTGGGCATTCACGCCCGAGCAGGACTCCTGGCTGGCCGAGAATGCGAGCGACGCAAGCGAGCGCTACGCAACCTGGGTGGGCGAGTAGCGGCGCCCACGCTCCGGTTCGCCCGGCCGGCAGCATGACTCTCGCGCGACGCAGCCCACTATGGCTGCTCGTGCCGCTCGCGCTGCTGTTCGCGCTCGTCTTCCTATACCCGCTGGTCAGGACCGCCGAGGTCGCCCTGCTGCGCGCAGATGCCGTCGCCAACCTGCAGCGACTGATCGACGTGCCGCTCTACTCGCGCGTCCTGGTCCGCACGCTGTATCTATGCCTCTTGGTCACTCTCGCCACGTTGGCCTTCGCTTATCCGCTGGCCGCGTTCATCGCCGGACGCCCAATTCGCCATCAGCCGGCGCTCATCGCACTCCTCTTCGTGCCGCTGCTTACGAGCGTCGTGGTCCGTGCGTACGTGTGGGTCACGATCCTGCGTCCGAACGGTGTGTTGGACGGTATTGCCCAGGCGCTTGGCCTGCCGCCGCTCCAGGGCGCCTTGTTTCACAACGACGCCGCGGTTCTGATAGGCATGGTCCACCTTCTGACGCCGTTCGCGGCATTGCCCATCTATGCCGGGTTCCGGCGTCTCGATCCCCAGTTGCGCCTGGCTGCCGCGTCGCTCGGCGCAGACACACGGCGCCAATGGTGGCGTGTGGTGGCGCCTCTTACCTTGCCCAGCGTTACCGCTGCAGCAGTGCTGGTGTTCCTCTCCACGCTCGGCTTCGTGGTCACGCCGGCGATCCTGGGTGGGCCGCGCGCGGTGATGCTGGGCGTCCTCGTGCAGCGCCAGGCGGCACTTAACGACTATCCATTCGCGGCGCTGCTGGCGACGCTGCTGGTGTTGACCACGTTGACGGTCATGCTTGGCCTGCGCCTCGCGCTCAGCCTGTTCCGAAGACGCGGGTTGATCTAGCCATGCTGGCCCGCATCCACGCACTTGCATCCGTGGCCATGCTCCTGTTCCTGGTGCTGCCGCTCGTGCTGGCCGTTCCTCTCTCGCTGACCGCCTCCGAGTTCATGTCGTTCCCGCCACGTGGCGTTTCACTGCGCTGGTACGAGGAGTTCTTCACGGATTCGCGCTGGACCGGCCCAACGGCCTTTGGCCTGGGACTGGGTGCCGCTTCTGCCACGCTGGCGACGATCATCGGCGGGCTGGCCGCATGGCCTCTCGCACGCAGCGAGTTCCGCGGCCGGACCGTCATCAGCGCCCTGCTGGGCGCGCCGCTCGTCGTGCCTGCCATCAGCGTTGCCGTCGGCGCGTTCATCGTGTGGGCCAACCTGCGCATGCTGGGCAGCCCCATAGCGCTCGTCGGCACCCACGTCGTTCTGAGCGCCCCGATCGTCCTGCTTATCATGGGCGCGGCGCTGATCGAGTTCGACGGCACCCATATCGGCGCGGCTCGGACACTGGGCGCGGGCGGGCTGTCCGTCGTCCGGCGCATCGTCATGCCCCAGATCCTGCCCTCGATAGTCGCCGCGTGGCTGTTCGCGTTCATCACTTCGCTCGACGAGGTCGTCATCACCAGCTTTCTGCTGACCGCGGGCCAGGTGCCCACCCTGGCGGTGTTCATCTTTGCGCAGGTGCACTGGTCCAGCTCGCCAGCCATCGCCGCATCGTCGGTCGTGCTGGTCGTCATCGCCCTGGTAGTAGGGCTGAGCGTGGCCAGGCTCGTTCCGGCCGTAGTCGATCGCCGGAGCGCAGCGCAATGAACGTGCCCACCGCTGCCGGCGCGATTGAGACGTCCCCATGGAGAGTGACTCGCCACCCCAATTCGGACTTGCCGTCGATGGCTTGGATCATGGTTGCCCGGGCTGCCACGGTCGTGCTGCACCATGGCTCTGGCGTGGGCGTGATGGGCGAGGGTATTTACGAGGGCACCTGGGTGGGCGCACCTGGAGCAGCCGGGATCCTGACTTCGGCGACCACCTTCGGATCGGGCGTGCTCATTGACGCAGCAGGCTCTCTGCGCGTCATTCCGCCCAGCCACCTGCTGGAAAGCGTGTACCTGACTCGCGTCGACGGCGGGTTATGCGCGTCGAACTCATTGGCCGGCGTGCTCGCCGCGAGCGGCCTCGAGCTGGACCCAGAAGTGGACTATCCGGCCCATTTCGCCCAGGCGTGCGACGGCATCTTTCGCTACAGCGTGCCGACGCTGGGGGCGCCTATCCGGGTCCTGCTCTTCGACGGGCTGAGCATTGACCCGGACGGCTCCATGCGCGACGTGGCCAAGCCACGCGAAGAGCCGTTCCTCTCTTTCGCCGACTACCGCTCACGGCTCAAGGGCGCGCTCGAGTCGGCGATGGCCAACGCGCCCGCCTTCGAGCCGGTGGCGACCATCTCGTCGGGCTACGACAGCGCCACCGTGGCGACCCTGGCGGTCGAGCTGGGTGGCCGCCGCGCCGTCACGATCGCCGAGGGCAAGCCCGTGCGCGGCAGCGACCGCCTCGATGACAGCGGCGAGTTCGTAGGTCGGACGCTGGGCATGGACGTCACGGCCTATCCCCGCCTCTCGTACACGGCGCGCGACGACCTGGTAGAGGCCGACTTCCTGGCCACGGGCATGACCGGCGAGGACGTGATTCTCAGCGCGGCGGAATTGGAGCTGGGACATCGGATGCTGCTGACCGGATATTTTGGCGACGGCATGTGGTGGCTGAATTGGCCCAAGCGCGCGCTCATGTGGCGCCTCGAACAGGCGGGCCTGTCGCATACCGAATTCCGGCTGCGGGTGGGCTACATCCACGTGCCGCTGCCATGGTTCGGAGCTGCTGAGATGGGCAGCGTGGAGGCGATCAATCGCGATCCCGGCATGCTGCCTTGGGTCCTGGGCATGGACAACGACCGACCGATCCCGCGCCGGATCTTGGAAGAGGCGGGCATCCCCCGCGGCCGATTCGCGGATGCGAAGCGTGCACCCAGCGCACAGATCCACTCTCACGGGCCAGACGCATTGTCCTTCGCTGCGCGTTCCTCACTGGCCGATTTCGCCGCCGCCGAAGGAGGGCGCGTGGCGTTCCGGCGACGCTCGTTCCCACGCTGGCGGCGCGGCGCGCTGAAAGTTGCCAAGCGGCTTCGGTCTCGTCGCCTGGCGCGCTGGGCCGAGCGCCCACGGCGCGAGTACACACGCCACCAGGCTGAATTCGGGACGCTGCTCCTGCGCTGGGCGATCTCTGTTGTCCGCCCGCGCTACGGCAGCGTCGAGGAGCTCGGCGTCGTCAAGAGTGCCGCATCTGACGGCACCGCCAAGTGACCGCCGAGCTCATCGTCCGTGGCGGCACCGTCGTCAGCGCGACCGGCCGGCGCACCGCCGACGTCGCCGTGAGCGGCGGCCAAATCACGGCCGTCGAGGACCACCTGCCGGCTCGCCCCGACGCCGAAGAGCTTGACGCCACCGGACTTCTCGTCCTGCCCGGCGTCGTGGACGTGCACACCCATACCCGATTGGCGAGCGACGCTGAGCCGGACCGTTTCTTCCAGGATTCCGTGGCGGCTGCGTACGGCGGCACGACCACCTTCCTGTCCTTCAACAACCCCGGAACGGGTTCTGACCAGACCGGCGCGCTGCCTTCCGACATCGCCGCCTGGCGCGCGCAGACCGAAGGCGATGCGGCAGTCGACTACGGGCTGAGCCTCGTCCTGCAGCCCTCGCATTCCGACCTGCGGCGCGAGATTCCGCTTGCCATCGAAGCCGGGGTGCCCACGTTCAAGGCGTTCATGGTCTACGACTTCGGGTTGACCGAGGCACAGATCGAGGTGGCGCTCAAGGTCACAGCCGAGCACCCGGGGCTGCTGAACATCCACTGCGAAGATCGCGCCGAGCTCGACGCGAACACGGCGCAGCTTCTGCGCGAGGGCCACACCCAGCCCCGTTTCCACGCCGATTCGCGCCCGCCGTATGTCGAGGCGCACGGGACACGCCGGGCGATCGAGATGGCCCGTGCCGCAGCCGCGCCGATGTACGCGGTACACCTGTCGTGCGCCGCCGCGCTCGACGAGGTGCGCAAGGCGCGTGCGGCGGGCGAGCCCGTGTTCGCCGAAACGTGCCCGCACTTCCTGGCGCTGGACGAGTCGTGCTACTCAAGCCCGGACGAGGAGTGCGCGAGGTATGTCATCTCGCCCCCTTTGCGCTCCACCGTGGATCGGGACGCGCTGTGGGCGGGGCTGGCTGACGGCACGCTCTCGCAGGTGGCCACGGACCACGTGCCCGACCGCCTCGGCGTGGAGAAGCAGCTCACCGGGCAGCCGTTCCCGGAGATAAGCAATGGGGCACCGGGCATCGAGACGTTGCTCAGCATCGTCTACAGCGAGGGTGTCCAGCGCGGCCGGATCACGATCGAGCGCATGGTCGACCTCCTGTCGACCACTCCGGCGCGCCTGTTCGGGCTCAACTCGAAGGGTGCAATCGAGGTCGGCCGCGACGCGGACATCGTGCTCTTCGATCCACAGGAGCGGCGGACGATCACGCAGGCCGAGCTGCACCACACCAGCGACTACACGCCGTACGAGGGCATGGCCGCGTCCGGGCTGGTGCGATCCGTTCTGGTCCGCGGCGCCTACGTCATCCGTGACGGGCGCTTCGTGGGCCGCCGCGGCCACGGCCGCTTCCAGGAGCGTCGGCTGGCCTGGCGCTGACCCTAGGCGAGCAGCTCGTACGCCGGAAGCGTCAGGAAGTCAGTGAACTCGTCCGCCAGGGCCAGGTCCTCGAACAGGTCGGCAGCATTTGCGTGCTGGCTGCGCCACTTGCCGATCTCCTCGCGCACGCGCTGCGCCGTGAAGCGACCCTCGTGGACCCATTGCCAGACCTGCGAGCGTGATATCTCCGCCGTCGCCGCGTCCTCCATCAGGTTGTCGAGCGCGGCCGCGCCGGTCCCGTCCAGCCACGCGGCGATGTAGCGAATGCCGACCGACACGTTCGTCGCCAGGCCCTCCTCCGTGACCTGCCCGCCCGGCACGGCGAAATCGGTCAGCTGAGCAGCGGAGACATTTACGTCCTGGCGCAGGCTTTCCTTCTGGTTGGGGCGACCGGCCAGCGTGCGATCGAAGATCTCAATCGCGACCGGGACCAGGTCGGGGTGGGCGACCCAGGTGCCGTCAAAGCCATCTCCCGCCTCGCGCTCCTTGTCCTCGCGCACCCTGGCCAGCGCGTTCTGGGTCACCTCCGGCTCGCGCCGATTGGGGATGAAGGCGCTCATGCCGCCCATCGCATGGGCGCCACGGCGGTGGCAGGTCTTGACCAGCAGCTGGGCGTAGGCGCGCATGAACGGCACGCCCATCGTCACCTGCGCGCGATCGGGCAATACCCAGCCGGGCCTGGACGAGAAGGCCTTGATGACGCTGAAGATGTAGTCCCACCGGCCGGCGTTGAGGCCGGCGGCGTGCTCGCGCAGCTCGTACAGGATCTCGTCCATCTCGAACGCGGCCCAGATCGTCTCGATCAGAACGGTGGCGCGGATGGAGCCGCGCGGCACACCGACCACGTCCTGCGCCCACAGGAACGCGTCGTTCCACAGCCGCGCTTCCAGGTGGCCCTGGAGCTTGGGCAGGTAGAAATACGGGCCGGATCCGCGATCGAGCAGCTCGATGCCGTTGTGCATCAGGTACAGGCCGAAATCGAACAGCGAGCCGGACATCGGCTCTCCGTCCACCTCCAGGTGGCGCTCCACGAGATGCCAGCCACGTGGCCTGACGACGAGCGTGGCCAACTGATCACCCAGCGAATATTCCTTGCCTTCCGGCGAGGTGAAACGCAGCTCGCGCCGGACCGCGTCGATCATCGCCGCCTGTCCCTCGATCACGTTCGCCCACGTCGGCGAGAGCGAGTCCTCGAAGTCGGCCATGAACACCTTCGCGCCTGAGTTGAGCGCGTTGATCGTCATCTTCGGGTCCGCGGGCCCGGTGATCTCCACCCGCCTGTCGTCCAGGTCGGCGGGTGCCTTGGCGACCGACCATTCGGACTCGCGCACGCTCGCCGTCTGGGGCAGGAAGTCCAGCCTCTCGCCGGATGCGGTCCGCGCCGCCCGAGCTCGCCGCGCGGCAAGGATCTCCCGGCGCCGCGGCTCGAACTCGCGATGGAGCCTGGCCAGGAAGTCGAGCGCGTCCGGGGTCAGCACGCGGTCGATGCCCGGCACGGCGTCGCCGACGATGCGGGCCGGGGTCGCGGGCGTCACCATCCGCCGGCCTCGCGCAGCAGGCGATGGAGGACGCGCGCCGACACGACGCGCCGGTAGTCGGCCGTCGAGCGCACATCGTCGATCGGGTTGATCTCTGACGCGAGCGTGGAGGCGGCATGGTCTGCCGTCGTCGCACGAGCCGCAGCACCCTCCAGGACCGCTTCTGTCGCTCGGGCCCTGATGGGCGTCGCCGCCACGGAGCCAAGCGCGACGCGGACGTCGCGCCACACGCCGCCGTCCTCGCGCCAGGCGAGCGCGAGCACGACCTTCGAGATTGCCTGGGCGCGCCGCGTGCCAACCTTGCGGAAGCTGACCTGGCGTCCGCGCGGCAGCGGGATGCGCACATGGGTCAGCAGCTCGTCGTCACGCCTGTCGGGACGCCGGTACGCGGGCCAGAAGTCGGCCGCGGAGACCACGCGCCGTCCGGTGGCGCTGGCCAGTACGAACTCGGCGTCCGTGGCCAGCAGGACGGGCAGCGTGTCACCGGCCGGCGAGGCGTTGACGACGTTGCCGCCGATCGTGCCGCGGTTCTGGATCTGTGCCGCGCCGATGGTTGCCGCCGCTTCGACCAGCGCCGGAACGTGCTCCTGGCACAACTCCGATCGCCGGATCTCGCTGTACGTGGTCAGCGCGCCCAGGGTCAGCACATCCTCGGCGACGTCAATCCCACGCAACTCGTCCAGGCGCCACAGGTCCAGCACGCGCTCCGGCGGCGGCGCCAGCTCGCCCGTGATCTGGACCATCAGGTCCGTGCCGCCGGCGATCGGCCGCCAGCCATCAGCCTCGGCGAGCAGGCTCAGCGCCTCGCTCAGCGAGGCAGGCGACGCGACGGGTGGCTCAGCGGGCATGCCCGCAGGGTATGCGGCGCGTGGACTCCGTCAAGCACATACTGGATTCGATGACTGACGAGCCGACCGAGGAACCGACCGCCCGCCCGCCCGAGCAGCCGACCGATGAACTGGCCGCCCTCCTGCAACGGACGGCGGATAGAGCGGTCGATTTCCTGCGCGACCTGCCCGAGCGCCACGTGGGCGCGACCGAAGACGCGCGCGCCGTCGCCGATCGGCTGAGAGTGCCGCTGCCGGCCGGCCCGGAGGATCCGTGGCTGGTCGTGGATCGCCTGGCGCGCGACATTGATCGCGGCCTGGTCGCGTCGGCCGGCCCGCGCTACTTCGGATTTGTGATCGGCGGGGCGCTGCCGGCCGCCCTCGCGGCAGACTGGATGACTGCTGCCTGGGACCAGAACGCGGTAGTCCACGCCGCCTCGCCCGCCGGCGCTGCTGCGGAGCAGGTCGCCGGCGAGTGGCTGCTCGACCTGCTTGGCCTGCCCGCGGATGCGAGCGTGGGCCTGCCCTCCGGCGCGGGCCTGGGCAATACAGTCGGCATTGCTGCCGGCCGCCACGCCGTCCTGGCGCGCACTGGCTGGGACGTCGAGCGCCAGGGCCTGTTCGGTGCACCGGAGATCGAGGTGATCGTGGGTGACGAGGCCCACGCCACGATCCAGACGGCGCTCCAGTACCTGGGCCTGGGTCGGGACCGAGTGACGCGCATTCCGGTCGATGCCCAGGGGGCGCTGCTGGCAGAGCCACTGGCCCGGGCCGTGCACGCCGCGGCCGACCGGCCGGTGCTGGTCTGCGCCCAGGCGGGCAACGTCAACAGCGGCGGGTTCGATCCGCTGCCAGCCATTGCGGACGCTCTCGACGCGCATCCCAACAGCTGGCTCCACGTTGACGGCGCGTTCGGGCTGTGGGCCGCGACCTCACCCGCGCTGCGCCACCTGGTGGCCGGCGTCGATCGTGCCGACTCTTGGTCGACCGACGCGCACAAGTGGCTCAACGTGGGCTACGACTGTGGCTTTGTCGCCGTGCGCGACGTGGCCGCGCACCGCGCCGCAATGTCGGTCACCGCCGCGTACCTGCTGCCCACCGGGGCCAATCGCGAGAACTGGGAATACGTGCTCGACTCGTCGCGCCGGGCGCGCGGCTTCGCTCTCTACGCCGCCCTGCGCTCCCTGGGGCGCGACGGCGTGCGCGACCTGGTCGAGCGCTGCTGCGCGCTGGCCGTCCAGCTGGCCGATCGCCTCCGGGACGAGGCGGACGTTGCCGTTCTCAACGACGTCGTGCTCAACCAGGTGCTGGTCCGCTTCGGCGATGACGATGCGCGTACGAACGAGGTCATCCGGCGCGTGCAGGAAGAGGGCACGGCATGGATGGGCGGCACGACCTGGCAGGGCAGGGTCGCCATGCGTCTCAGCGTCAGCAACTGGTCAACGACCAGCGCGGACATTGATCGGACTGCTGACGCGATCCTGCGCGCCGCGCGGGCCTGAGGCCCGCCGCCGGCCGTCTACGGAGCGGGCTGGTTGCCTCCGGCAGCAGCCGCGATCGCATCGATGATCTTGGTGTAGCCGGTGCAGCGGCAGAGGTTGCCGGCGATCGCCTCGCGGATGTCCTCGTCCACCGGCGCACCGCCCTTGTCGATGTAGGCGCGCGCGGCCATCAGCATGCCCGGCGTGCAGATGCCGCACTGGGCGCCGCCGGTTTCGAGGAACGCCTGCTGGAGCGCGTCCAGACCACCCTGTGGCGCCAAGGCCCTCGACCGTCAGCACGGCGCCGCCCTCCACCTGGCAGACGGGCACCAGGCAGGCATCGACGACCTCGCCGTCGACCAGCACTGAGCACGCGCCGCACTCACCCTCCCCGCAACCCTCCTTGGTGCCGGTCAGGCCCAGGTCCTCGCGCAAAGCGTCCAGCAGGCGGCGCATGCCGGGCACTTCCAGCGCCACGTCCGCGCCGTTCACCGTGAAGCGGTAGGTCACCTGGCTCTCACTCCTCGTATGGCCCGCGCATCGGTTGCGGATCAGTGCGTGCCTCTGGCTGCGGGTCGAGTCCCTCGTCTGGCGTGCCGGCCTCGTCTGCCGAGGGCGCCGGCGTGTTCGACCGAGCTCCGACAGTGCTGATGCCGGGTGGCGGTGGTGGCTCGAACCCGTGCAGTGCGGCCAGGATTCGCTCGGGCGTGGCGGGCAGGTCGTGGATCCACACGCCCGTGGCATCGTGGATCGCGGCGACAACGGCCGCGGCGGGCACGTCCATGGGCAGCTCGCCCACACCCTTGGCGCCGTGCGGTGCTCCCGAGAACGGGTTCTCGACAAGGATCGACTCGATCCGCGGCGCATCCAGCGAGGTTGGGATCAGGTACGTGGCCAGGCGGTCGTTGAGGTAGCGGCCGTCGACGAGCTTGATCTCCTCGATCGTCGCGTAGCCGACCGCCTGGAGAGTGCCCCCTTCGACCTGTCCCTCGGCGAGCACCGGGTGGATCGCCTTGCCGATGTCATCGGCCGACACGACGCTGCGCACGCTGACCTCGCCCGTGTCGAGGTCGACCTCGACTTCGGCCACCGCGCGCCGCCCAGCCGTAGCACGGATATGCGTCACCGCGGTACGTGTCGTCATCGAAGTTGACGTTCGGGTAGGCCTCGAACTGCTGGTCGATGCGCAGGCCGCCCGACTCCGGCGCGCGTAGTCAGCGAACGATTCGGCGAATGGCCTGCCGGTTGCTGCCTCGACCTGGTCGCGCATGCGCACGGCCGCACCGATGACCAGGCCGCCGACAACCATCGCCGTGCGCGAGGCGACCGTCGGGCCGCTGTCGGGCACGATCGAGGTGTCCTGGGGCGCCATGGTCACCGCCTCCACGGCCACGCCGAGCTGTTCGGCAGCGATCTGGGGAAAGATCGTCTTCGTGCCCTGGCCCATCTCGGTCGACGCCGGTCAGCACGCGGATCTGGCCGTCGGCGGTCAGCTCCAGGCTGGCCACGAAGCGAGCTTGACCTCGCCCGAGCCGGTGAAGCCGGCGCCGTGCCAGGCCATGGCCAGGCCGATGCCACGCGCCGTGCGCTCCGATTCGGACGCCAACGCGGCCGATCCTCCGCCGCCCGCCCTGCCGCGCGACTCCCGCTCCAGCCGCGCCGCGGCCGTCTGCGCTCGCACGCGCTCGAACTCGCCCGCCTCCGCTGCGCGCTCCAGCACTTCCTCGCCGGCCACGCTCTCGCGCAGGATCTGGCCGCTGGGCGTCTCGTCGCCCAGCCGGTAGACCCACTTGCGGCGCAGGTCGAGCGGCGAAATGCCCAGCGCGTCGGCAACGCGATTGACCTGCATCTCAGCGGCGAACTCCGTCTGCGGCGCGCCAAAGCCGCGGAACGCACCATTGGGCGGTGTGTTGGTCGCCACCGCGCGCCCGCTGATGCGCACGTTGGGGCAGCTGTATGGACCGCCTGCATGGAGCGTGCCGCGCGACAGCACGACCGGCGTCAGCGTGCAGTAGGCGCCACCGTCCATGACGACCTCGATGTCCTGCGCAACGAGCGTTCCGTCGCGCATCACGCCGGTGCGGTAGCTGACGATGGCCGGATGGCGCTTGGTCGTCGCGGCCAGGTCCTCGTGGCGGTCGTAGATCATGCGCACCGGCCGGTTAAGCCGCTGGGCGAGCAGCGCAGCGTGAATGGCGATGACCGACGGGTACTCCTCCTTGCCGCCGAAGCCACCGCCGGTTTCTGCCTGGATCACCACCGCCTGTTCGGCCGTCAGGTTCAGCGCGCGCTTGAGCGCCTTGTGGATGTAGTACGGGCACTGCATCGAGCCGTGAACGGTCACGCCTCCGTCAGCGCGCGGCACGGCGATCATCGCGTTGTTCTCGATGTACAGCTGCTCCTGGTGGCCTACGCGGTAGGTGCCCTCGATGACCAGCTCCGCCGCCGCAAATCCTGCGTCCACGTCGCCCTTGGCCATCGCGAAATGTGCGAACTGCTGCTCCGACTCGAGCGGGTCGAATACCGCCGGCAGGGGTTCTGTGCGCACGGTGATGCGGCTCTTTGCCTCGCGCAGAGTCGCGCGGTCAGGGGCGGCGATGAGCGCGATCGGCTCGGCATGGTGGCGGATCTCGTCGTCCACCAGCACCGGCTGGTCGTCCGTGATCAGGCTGACCAGGTTGTCGCCGGGAATATCACGCGCGGTGAGGACGACGACGCGCGACCAGTCGAAGGCCGGGTCAAGCTCCAGGCCCAGCAGCCGGGCGTGCGGCTCCGTCGAGCGGACAGTGTGGCCATACCAGGCACCGGGAAAGACCAGGTCGTCCGTGTACAGCGCGGTGCCGGTCAGCTTCTCCGGTCCCTCGCGGCGCAACGGCCAGGCTCGGGCGCGGCCGACCCCGAGGTCGCCCGGCGGGGGCGCCTCCAGTGGGGCGATGGGAGCCGATGGCTGGACCGCCGTGCGTGGCGGTTTGACGGTCACGGTCATTCGTGGCGAGTGTAACTTTGCGCGAGGGGAACAACCGTCTTCAATGGAGGGACAGATGGACTGGATCTTCGCGTCACTGCTCTTCCTGCACGTGGCCGGTGCGGTGGTCGCATTCGGCCCGAGCTTCGCGTTCCTGTTCCTGGGCCCGATGGCGGCCAGTGAGCCGGCCCACCGCAACTTCGCGCTGCGTTTCCAGCACCGCGTGGCGACGCGACTCATGCTGCCGCTGGCCGTCTTTCAGGGTGTGACCGGCCTGCTGATCGTGTGGCGGGTCGGATTCGCGCTTCTCCAGCGCAACTGGCTGATCCTCGCGATCGTGCTCTACATCGTTGCCCTTGCGATCGCCTTTGGCGTACTGCTTCCGGCGCTGCGCAAGCTCATTCCGGCCACGGGCGCAGCCCAGCCGGCGCCCAGCGCGGAAGGGGCGCCTGCCGGCCCGCCGCCGCACATCCTGGCCACCATTCGGCGCGCCCGGTTGGGCGGTATGACCAACGCCGTGCTCATCCTGGTGATCGTCTTCCTGATGGTCACCAAGCCGTTCTAGGGGATCACCACTCGCGCGTCGTAAAGCCACGATCGACCGCCGCCACGAGCTCCAGGCGATTGCCGAAGGGATCGAAGGCGTAGAAGCGCCCAACATCAAGTGCGCTGTCGTCCTCGGCCATCTCGACGCCCGCCTGGGCCAGATGCGAACGTAGCGCCGACAGGTCGTCCACGAGCAGGGCGACGTGTGCCCTGCGCGCGGGCCTGAAATCGGTCTCCACGCCGAGGTGGACATGGATATCTGCCGCCGCGAGCCACAGCCCGCCACGCGACCGAAGCGCCGGCGGCTTGGGCACCTCGGTCAGGCCCAGCAAGTCGACGTAGAAATGACGCGCTTCGTCCTCGCCGCCTTCGGGGATCGCCAGCTGCACGTGGTCAAGGCCGATGAGGCGCGCCGTCAACGCCGCACCACGCGTCCCGGAAGTGCCCCAGTGTGCTCGCCTCCGTCCACCACCAGCGTTCCGTTGACGACCACGTAATCGATGCCGGTCGGGTAGCGACGCGGTTCGTCGTAGGTGGCATTCGAGCGAACGGTGTCCGGATCGAACACGACGATATCGGCCAGGTACCCGTCAGCAAGTCGGCCGCGGTCGGTCAGGCCGAGCCGCGCTGCCGGTGCCGATGTCATCTTGCGCACCGCCTCCTCCAGCCCGAGCAGCTCCCGCTCGCGCACGAACTCGCCCAGCACGCGCGGGTACGAGCCGTACGTGCGCGGCGACGGCTTGGCGCCGATGAAGGTCGAGTCGGTGCCGAACATGCCCACCGGGTGGGTGACGAAGTGGTGCATCGTCTCGTGCCACGGACCGGCGGTGACCTGGTTGACGCGCAGGTCCTCGGCCAGGAGCAGGTCACACATCGCGTCGACAGCGTCCACTCCGCGCTCGTCCATCACGTCCGCCAGGGAGTGACTCTCCCAGCGCAGGTTCTCCGGCCGGCTGAAGTAGCCCAGGCGCACGTCGGCCCAGCCGGCCGGGCTGGTGTAAGCCGCGCCACGCGCGCGCAGCTCCTCGCGCAGCCGCTCGCGCGCGGCGCGATCGGCGAGACGCTCCTTGAGCGGTCCAGGCCCGCCCTCCTGGATCCAGAGCGGCAACTGGATCAGCAGGCGCGTCGATGCCCACTCGTACGGGTACATGTCGAAGGTGACATCGAGGCCCTCGGCGCGCGCGTGGTCGACCAGGCCGAGCAGTGCGTCGGGTCCGCCCGGGTGTGTCTGGCGGTGGTAGAAGTGGGTGATGTGGACTGGTCCACCACCGGCGCGGCGGCCGATGTCGATCGCCTCGCGGAAGGGATCCAGGAACCGGTCGCCGAGCATGTAGCGCACGTGGGTGTGGTAGAAGCCGCCACCCAGGGCCGCTTCCGCGGTCAGCGCGGCCAGCTCGTCGGTGGTGGCGTACGCGCCCGGTGGGTAGTCCAGGCCACTCGACAGGCCCAGCGCGCCGGCAGCCATCGCATCACGCGAGCATGGCGCGCATGTCGGCCAGTGCCCGTTCATCGGCCGGAACGTCATCCCAGCCCAGGCGCCCGATGCGCAGCGCGCTGTTGCCCACGAGCATGCCCACGTTCAACGCAACGGACCGATCGAATCGATCGAGGTAGGCGGACACGGAGTCCCAGTCGAGCTCGATTGGCGGCGCGCCGTCCAGGCCGGCGTTCATCTCGACCAGTGCCTGCAGATCGGCGCGTGAGGGGAGGGGCGCATAGGACAGGCCGTCCACGCCGACGATCTCCGTAGTCACGCCCTGGCGCACCTTGGGCTCGTGGAGTGGATCGGCCAGGATCATCAGGCCGGCATGAGAGTGAAGGTCGATGAAGCCCGGCGCGACGACCAGGCCCCGGCCGTCAATGGTCCGCGAAGCGTGCGGGCGTGGAGCATCAGGGCTGAGCAGGGTGAGCCGATCGCCGCTGACCGCCACGTTTGCCGCGAAGCCGGGAGCGCCCGTGCCGTCGACCACCAGTCCGTTCTCGATCAGCAGGTCGCACGACTCCATCGCGGCGAAGGCTAGCGATCTTGCCTAGAATTCGGCCACTGTTTCAAACGGCGGCTTTCCGCCAACACACCCGGAGAGATCATGTCCCGACTTCGACCTGTGCTGGCCCTCGCCTTCCTCGTTGCCGCGTGCGGCGGCGGCAGCCCGACCACCGCGCCCACGGGCGAGCCCTCGGCCGATCCATCCGGCGCCGCCCCGTCCGCCGCCCCGTCCGCCGCCCCGTCCGCCGCCCCCAGCGCGACCTCCGGAGCGAGCCTGGATCCCAGCCAGAGCGACGCCGGCGTCGTGGGCCAGATCACGATCCTCGGCGACAAGCGCGCCGAGCGCGATGGCACGCACACGATCATCGGCGTCGATGCCGACGGCAGCTCGTGCTCGGCCAATTTCGACGGCGAGTCCTACACGGCCGTCGCGTGGTACGACGACGCACCCAATGGCCTGCTGCACCAGATGGCCATCAGCGTGGACATTGACGCGATCCCGGATGCGGACGGCGAATCCATTACGGGCATCACTGACGGCCGCGTGTACGCCGACTTCGTCTCTGAATCCGGTTTCGGCACGGCCTACACCGGGGACGCTCAGGACGACGACAGTGGCAGCTCCACGATCGACGTGACGCGCGCCGGCTCGGGCGTCATCTTCTCCTTCCAGGCGGTTACCTGGGACGAGATCCAGTTCACCGGCCAGCTCCTCTGCGCCGAGGGCTGAGCCCGGCCGAGACTCAGGCCGGCAGCGCCCGCCCGCGCACCCAGGCGCCGGTGACCATGTCCGGCCGGCTGCGGTAGATCAGACGGGAGCAGATGTCGGCCGGGTCATCGAGCGGCGAGCCCGTAACCGGCGCCGTTGACTGGGCGTCGACGCAGATGAAGTCCGCTTCCTTGCCCGCCTCCAGCGAGCCGATGCTGCCCTCGAGACCCAGCGCCCGGGCGCCCTCGAACGTGGCCAGGCGCAGCCATTCGAGTGGCTTGAGCGCCGGCCGGGGCTCGCCGAGCATGGTGATCAGGCCGCTCTGCGTGTAGGCGCCGGCGCGCATGACGGAGAAGAGCGACAGGTCAGGACCGGCGGCCACGTCGCTGCCCAGCCCAACCACGAGGCCCTCCTCCAGGTAGCGCGCCAGGGGCATCGCGCCGCTGGCCAGGAACAGGTTCGACGACGGGCAGTGCGCGATGCGCGTGCCGGATTCGGCCAGCCGCGCCACCTCGCGGTCGGAGAGCCGCACGGCGTGGGCCATGATCGATCGCGGGCCCAGGCCGCCGGCCGTGTCGTAGACATCGGTGTAGTCGCGCGCGTCAGGAAACAGTTCCGCGACGGCCTCGATCTCCCCCCGGTCCTCCGCGAGATGGGTCTGCCAGTACGTGCCCGTGGCGGCCGCCAGAGCGGCCGATTCACGGAGCATGTCCGCGCTGCAGCTGACCGCGAAGCGCGGCGTCACGGCGTACATCAGGCGCCCTCCGTCGCGGCCGTGCCAGCGCTCGATCAGGCGCTGCGTCTGGGCCAGGCTGACATCGAGCACCTGGGCGTCCTGGAGCGCCGGGTCGTAGCGCAGCCGGTCCATCATCACCTTGCCCATCACGACCCGCATGCCGTGTTCCTCGGCCGCGGAGAAGCACGTGTCCAGGCTGTCCTCGAAGACCGCGCCGTAGATCACCGCTGTGGTCGTGCCGGCCGCGGCAAAGGCGCGCATGACGAGCGGCGCCAGCCGCGCTGCGGTCGTGACATCGAAGTCACGTTCGAGCGGGAAAATGTAGCGCTCGAGCCACGCGAGCAGGCCCAGTCCCGCACCGAGCCCCGCATTGGGGACCTGTGGCAGATGCGCGTGCAGGTCGATCAGGCCGGGCATGAGCACAGCGGGCCGGAGGTCAACCACCGGCGTCCCCGTCGCGTTCGCCGCGCCTGGCCCACTGTCCTCGTCACTCCACGGGCTCACGTCCTCGATCAAGCCGTCCTTGCTGACCTGAAGCAGGCCATCCGGGAGGTAGCTGATGCCGCCCGCAGCCAGTGGCGTGAGGATCGTGGCCCGGATTGTGAAAGGCGGCCTGGGTAGATCGACCGCTGGCATGGGAGATCGGCGTGCGTCCATTGCTGTGATCCTACCGACCGCTATGCTGCGTGCCGGCGTCGCCGTTCGTCGGCGCGACGCGGGAGGGGTCACCCAATGTCACGCCTCGTACGGCTGCTCACGTCGCCTGCCTGTCTCGTCCTGGCGCTGACGCTCGCCTCCGCCGCGCCCGCCGCCGCCCACCCTCGCGCCCAGTTTCCGGTCCAGAGCGCAGGCGACCGCGGCGCTGATGTGGTGGCCCTCCAGCACCTGCTCCGCGCCCGCGGCCGAGGTGTGTCCGTGTCCGGCTTCTACGGCAGCGACACGCGCGGCGCCGTGCAGGCTTTCCAGACCCAGGCGGGCCTTGGCTCGAACGGCGTAGCCAACGTGGCCACGTGGGAGGCGCTGGTGCCGAACCTGGCCCAGGGCTCGAGCGGCGAGGCGGTGCTGGCGCTCAAGAAGCAGCTCAATGCCAAGCGCAGGGCGGGCCTGGGCCTTGGGTCATCCTTTGACGCGGCGACGCGCGAGGCCGTGCGGTCACTCCAGTCGCACATGAACATTCCGGCCAACGGCGCCGTCGACAAGACGACGTGGCGCAACCTGCTGTGGCACTTCATGCGGCCCGACTTCAGCCGCTCGAGCTTGTGCAACTACAACGGCGGCAGCACGCAGGCGGACTGGGGCACGAGCTCGACGATCGCCCATCTGACTTCCGCCGCGGACCTGTTCCGGTCGCGCGCCGGCGGCGTGACCGCCATCGGCGATCTCAGCTTCGAGCACGGCGGCGACATCAACCTGCATCAGACCCACGAGGTTGGGATGGACATAGATATCGCGTTGATCAGGCTCGATGGCAGGCAGTGCAGCAACCCGGGCATCAGTTATCGCAGCGGCCAGTACGACCGGGCCGACACGCGCCGATTGCTGCAGGCGATCCACGACGCGTTGGGCAGCCACCTCAAGCTGGTCTATTTCAACGACCCGCAGATGATCAGGGAGCGGCTGTCGCAGCGTTATCCGAACCATGACGACCACATCCACGTGCGCCTGTGTGAGCCTTCGTATGGCTCCGCGAAGTACGTCTGCTGAGTCTCTCAGCGCCTAATCGTCGTCGCCCTCGTCCGGGCGCCTTTCGTCCCTGACTTTGCCTGAGCGGCCAGCGCTCGGCGGTCGATCAGGGGCGTTCTCGCCCGCTCCGATCTCGTCGCCCCGCGTCCGCTTGGGCCGTGCCAGCCGGTCGAGCCACTCCGCGGGAACTCTACGAATCCGCATCGGCCACTCCCCTCCAGCAGGTCGCGCGATCAGGGCCGGAGTCGATCGCTACGCCAGCGCGACGCGGCGATCGTAAACGGACGTGGATCAACCGTCAGAGCCCGTCCAACGCCCGGGATGAAAGGCCTCAGATGGTTCGGCCAGCCCGAGCATGATGTCGGCGATGAGGCGGGCCGAGCCGGCGCCGGTGGAGATTCCCCACGGGCCATGCCCGGCGCAGACGAAGAGGCCCTCGCTACCGGCGATGGGGCCGATGAGCGGCCGGCCATCGAAGGCAACGGGCCGGGCGCACAGACGTACGCCGTCTGCACGAGCCGTGGCGATGGCCGGCACGTAGCGGGCGGCGCGTTCAAGGATCGGGCCGGCAAGAGCATCCGGGTCCGGCTGATCAGGCAGGAAAGTGGAGCCCACGCTGGATGAGCCGCCCGCGCTGACGAGGCTGAAAAGCATGTCGCTCGGCCCGCCGCGTGCCTCGATGCCGAGCTCCTCGAGCACGGGTCGCGGCGCATCGGCCAGGGTCGTTGCCACGACCACGCCCCAGATTGAGGTGATCGGCGGCCGCCGGGCCCAGCCGGGAATGAGGGCAGGCGTCCACGGTCCGGCGGCAACAAGGACCTGCCCGGCCGACACCATGCGCCCGTCAGCGACGCGCACGCCCACGACCCTGCCGCCGGTGATCTCCGGCGAGGCGCTGTCACCGATGGAGATCGAGACGCCGGCGCGACCGGCGCGCCGTGCGAATGCGTGCGTCGTGATTGCTGGGGCGACCGGATACGCGTCTTCCAAGCGGCACGCCCCGACGTCGCTCGCAAGTCCGATCTCGGCCAGGTACGGATGACCGGCGCTGAGCAGTGCCGGGTTCAGCTCCGGGTGCTCGATCAGCAGTCGAGCCGTGACCGATGCGAGCGCATCGTTGTCCTCGCTGACGATCAGCAGCCCGGCCGGCCGGGCCGGTATGTCCAGCTCCGCGTCGAGCGCAGCCAGCTCACGGTAGAGCGGCAGCGAGCGAACCTGGAGCGAGGCCAGGTGAGCGTCCCCGGGCCGCTGGATGGCGCCCGAGTTGCGCCCGGAGGCACCGGCAGCGATGGCGCTGCGCTCGTACAGCGTCACTGTCAGGCCCGCCTCGGCCAGGTAGGCCGCGGACGCGGCGCCCACAATGCCGCCGCCGATCACGGCGACGTCCGGGCTGGCTATTGCCTGACCCCATGCGCTGCCCGTGGCTCAGCCGTGCTGGGCGCTACACTCGGCCCACTGCGCACGGCCGCGCTGCGCATCGAACTCAAGGAGCGACACAACGTGGACCTGCTGGACCGGCTCGACAAGATGATCGAAGAGCGCCATCTGCTCACGCACCCCTTCTACACCAAGTGGGCTGAGGGCACACTGCCGCGCGCGGCGCTGCAGGAGTATGCGCGCCAGTACTACGCATTCGAGTCGGCAATGCCGCGCTTCCTGTCCGCGATTCACTCGCGCACGGAGAGCCCGGCTGTGCGCCAGCACCTCCTCGACAACCTGTGGGACGAGGAGCACGGCAAGGACAACCACGCCGAGCTTTGGTTGCGCTTCGCCGAGGGCATCGGCGTGTCGCGCGAAGACGTGCGCTCAGCCCAGCCGAACGCGGCGACCAGCGCGCTTGTCGACACCTACATGGAGCTGAGCCGCGAGGGCTCCACGGCAGAGGGTGTAGCCGCGCTGTACGCCTACGAGGCCCAGGTGCCCAAGGTTGCCGAATCGAAGATCGAGGGCCTGAAGCGCAACTACGACCTGGATGACAAGCGCTCGTTGAGCTTCTTCGTCGTCCACGGCGTGATGGACATCGAGCACTCGGGCGCCGAGCGCGATGTGCTCGGTGAGCTGGCCCAGGGTGCCGATCCGGCGCCGATCGAGGCGGCGACCGGTCGCGCACTGGACGCGTGGTGGAGCTTCCTCAGCGCAGTCGATCAGCCGCAGGCTGCCGCCGCCGCGTAATCACGCGCGGCGGGTTTCCGCCGGGTAAAGGGTGGACGACGAGCGACGGGTCATCTGAACCTTTCGGCTCTGGCTGGGGCGCTGCCATGGCCCGCCGTCCACCCAGAGATCATCGCCCACGTGTCAATGTGCGGGCCATGAGGGCTCCATGTCGCGCCGTTAGCCACACGCAAGACCGCGGCGCTCGCTGGGAGGTCTAGCCGCCCTGTCGATAGCGCTGTGCGGCCTCGGCGCGGTTGCGCACCCCCAGCTTGTGCAGGATGTTGCTGACGTGCGTCTCGACCGTGCGCGGTGAGATTGTCAGCGCCTCCGCGATCTCGCGGTCGGTCAGGCCGTCGGCGAGCATGGCCAGCACGTCGTTCTCGCGCGGGCTGAGCGCCATCAGCTCGCCCTCCGTGCCGGACACGCTTCGTCCACGTCGGGCGGCCTCGGCGAAGTAGCGCAGCGCGCGACCGGCGAAGCGGCGTGACATGGCCAGCTCGCCGCGCTGAGTGCCACGCAGCGTGCGCAGCAGTGCCTCCGGGCTGAGGTCCTTGGTCAGATAGCCGGCCGCGCCGCGCGCCACGGCCTCGAGCAGGTCGCGCTCGCTGCTGGACACGGTCAGCATCACGATCTTGGTCTGGGGCAGACGTGGGCCAAGCTCATGGACGAGCTGGATGCCGTTCATGCCGGGCAGGTCGATGTCGAGCAGCAGGATGTCCGGCTTGAGCACCGGCGCCAGGGCAAGCGCCTCCTGTGCATTCGCCGCTTCTCCGACGAGCTCAACATCCGGCGCGCTGATGGCCTGCCGGACGGCAGATCGAACCAGCGCATGGTCGTCGACGAGCATCACCCGCAGCTTGCCGTCCAGCTCACTCATTTCAGGCCACCCTCTCCTGGCGCAGCGGCACCGTCAGGTACACCGTAGTGCCGCCGCTGGGCTCCGAGACTACGCGCAGGTCGCCACCCATCAAGCGGGCGCGCTCCTTCATGCCCTGCACGCCCAGGCCGTCGCCGCTCGTCTCCTCCGGCCGGAAGCCGCGTCCGTTGTCCACGATGCTGAGCCTGAAGAGATCGTCCTCAGCCTGGGCGCTGACGCGAACCACGGTCGCGTCGGCGTGCTTGCGCACGTTGGTCAGAGCCTCCTGCAGCACGCGCAGCACCTCGACCTGCGTGCGCGCCGGCAGCGCATTGGGCAGGTCCGCGGCGGCGAAATCGGTGCGCACTCCCGAGCGAGTAGCGAAATCGTCGACCGTCCGTGCGAGCAGGTCGTCGAGCGGGCGCTCGCGCTCCTCGGACGCGCGCATGGTCATCACCGCCTGCTTTGCCTCGGCTATGGCCGAGTCGAGCGCGCTGGTCACCTCGCCCGCGAGCGGCTTCTGCTCCTCCGGCACGAAGGCCACCAGCCGCTCGTGCTTCAGCTTTGCGAACCACAGGTCCTGGGCCAGTCCGTCGTGGATCTCGCGCGCCAGCCGCGTCCGCTCCTCGAGCGTGGCCCGCTCGGCTTCCGTCAGGCGCATCCGGTCCAGCGCGGCATAGGCCGTGCGCAGCGCGCGCAGGTCAGAGCGCGACTCGGCATTGATGCCCAGCAGCAGGACCACGAAGAAGGCCAGCCGAAGCGCCTCGCCGGTGGTGACCAGGCCGCTGTAAACGCCTGGGTAGAAGAAGGAGTGCAGCTCGGCGAAGGCGCCGATGAGCATGGCCAGCGCAAGGTAGCCATCGGCCACGGGCCCATCGCGCAGGTACGAGCGTCGGTAGAACAGGGCACCGGCCAGGAAGAGGCTCGCCGCTGCGCCCTGAAGCAACAGTGCCAGCCCGCTCAGCGCGGGCACGGCGGCCGAGAAGCGTGGCTCCTCGATCATCTGCTGGATCCCCGCCGGGCCGATGAACGGCGGCAGCAGCGCGTCGAAGTCCGGGACAAGTTCGCGCAGCAGGTAGGCCACCAGGGAAGCGACGCTCAGGGCCACGATCGGCGCCAGGAGCGTGCGCGTGACGCGCGGCGCCCGGTGCAGGAGGTTGATCGCGGCCGCGCCGCCGATGACCAGGATGGCGCCCGAGGTCAGGCGCGTGATGGACGAGATGTAGAGCGGCAGCTGCTCGGGCGCGGCGCCCAGCGACAGCCCCAGCCCGACATCCGCCTTGACGATGACGATGATCACGTTGGCCAGCGCGACCCAGGCCATGAGCAGGAACGCCCCACTCTGGAAGAGGCCGGCCAGCCGGCCCGATTCGCGGTAGCGCGCCAGGGCCAGCGCGGCGAGGCTGCCCGCGGCGAGCACGGCCAGCGAGTTGATGGCGATATCGGCCGAGCGGTCGAGCAGGGCGAAGCTGAGCGACGGATCGGTCAGGAATGCGAATGTGAGCGCCGTCAGCGCCAGTGTCGTGCCCGCGAGCACGATATCGAGCCGCCGCAGGGCCAGCCGATCGCGGCGCTCGCGCAACCGCTCCATCTGCCGATGATAGGTCTGCCAGCGTGCTATGCCGCTCAGGTCAGAAGGTCCTCCCAGTCTCCGAAACAAAGACTAGAGCCGGACCGCGCCCCAGCGCTGATCCGGCTCACGTCACGCTCGTCCGCACACCCCGCCGTGTAAGGGTGGCGACTGAGCTGGGATGTTCTTGTGTGCTTACGATGAGCGATACGGTCCGGCGCGAACATCCGAGGAGCTACGGAAACGAGTACGGAGCCGGGACTCCGTACTCGGGCGCGGTGAACAAAAGCCCCAGGCAATACAAGGTGAACTTTGATGCGCGAGCAGCGGGCGGACACATACGCGCCCGAGTGGCAGATCTGGGCCGCCCTTGTGATCGTGTACGTCATATGGGGGTCGACCTACCTTGCCATCCGCGTGGTTGTCCAGACCATGCCTCCGCTGCTCTCGGGCGGAGTCCGCCACCTGGTTGCCGCCCTGATCATCTTCGGCCTGCTCGCCCTCACGCGAGGTTCGGGTGCGCTGCGACTCAGCCGCACCGAGTGGATCGGCGCGGGCTTGGTCGGCCTCGCCCTGCTGCTCGGCGGGAATGGCCTGGTCATGCTCGGCGAGCGCAGCGTGCCCAGCGGGCTGGCCGCGTTGATCATCGCCAACGTGCCGCTGTGGGTCGTGCTGCTGCGGCGAATTTTCGGCGAGCGGATCAGCCTGGGCACGATCATCGGCGTGGTCGTGGGTTTCGCCGGAGTGGCCGTGCTGATCGTGTCCGAGGGCATCAGTGGCGACGTGGATGCCGTGGGAATGCTGATGCTCGTGGGCGCCGCACTGAGCTGGGCAATCGGCTCCTACTTCTCGAAGCGTCTCGACCTGCCGCGCGACCCGCTCGCCTCGACCGGTGCCCAGATGCTCGTCGGCGGCGCCAGCCTGATCGCAGCCGGGGTGTTGATCGGCGAGCCGGGCTCGTTCGCGATCGAGGACTTCAGCACAGCCTCGCTGCTGTCACTCGGCTACCTGGTCACTTTCGGCAGCGTCCTCGCCTACACGGCGTATACGTGGTCCCTCCAGCACGCCCCGGTCTCACGCGTGGCGACGTACGCCTACGTCAACCCCATCGTGGCCATCGTGCTGGGCGCGCTGGTGCTCAATGAATCGATCCACCCGACGATGCTCATCGGCGCGGCGATGATCGTCGTGTCCGTCGCGCTCGTCATCCGGACCGAGTCACGCACGGCCCAGCCGACCGGCGCCCTGGATGCCTCGCCAGCTGCATCGGAGGAGATCCAGGAGCTTGAAGAGCTGGAGGAGCGCGAGGCCGAGAGGGTCAGTCGCCCGGAGTGAGCTCGGCCAGGATCGCGGCCAGCTCGCGCGCGTTGGTCGAGCCGTAGTTGGAATAGCAGTTGTTCATCAGCACGTGCACGTCGCGCGTCCGGGCCGCGGCATCCTTCAGCCGCGGAGCCCACTCGCCCAGCTGCTGGCGGTCGTACAGGTAACGAAAGCGCTCAGCGGGAGTCACATCGCGCGCCTCCCACGTCTCCGTGCGCCGGCCGTGAAATCGCATCACGGCCAGCTCCGGTGAGGTGACCGCCACGATCGGCGGGACGCTGCTCTTGAAGCCCTGTGGCTCGTCAACCATCACGAAGGGCAGCTGGTTGTCCTCCAGGAAGCGCATCGTCCGGTCCAGGTTCTTCTCGTTGAACCAGCTCGCATTGCGCAGCTCCACCGCGAGGGCCTGGCCGCCCAGCAGCTCGCGTGCCTCGAGGATCTGGGCGCGGCTTGCGCTGACCGGGAAGAACCAGCGCGGGTACTGGAGCAGGATCGAGCCCAGCTGGCCGCTCTCGCGCAGCGGCGCCAGGCCGTCTATGAACATGGCCCAGATCTCCGCGCGAAGCTCCTCTGGCAGATCGCGCGCGTAGAGCCGCTTCTTCTCGGCCAGCGGCGCCGGCAGCGCCTCGCGGATCGACTTGGGCAGGCGCTTGGTCTCCGTCGGCTGGCCGGTCATCAGGGCGTGGGCCTTGATATCGAAGATGAAGTCGGGCGGCGTCCGATCGCGCCACAGCTCCGCCGTGCGTCGCACGGGCAGTGCGTAGTAGGTCGCGTCGACCTCGACCAGCGGGAACTGGCTGGCGTAGTACTGCAGCCGCTCCTCGGCCGAGTCCGCACCACTCGGGTAGAAGACCGTGCCGGCGGTCATCGTGGGGTCGGTCCACGAGGCGGTGCCAAGACGGATCGTGCCGCCGCCGGGCACGCTCAGCGGCTCGCTTGCCGCCGCAAGCACCTGCTCCGCGCGCCGGCCGGCTGCGTCGGGTCCCGGATCGTGCTTCGTGGCGCCTTCTGTCACCGGTCAATTGTCCCGCAACTCACACGCCGCGGCGGAGTGCCCACCCTCAATCGAGGGGCACCGTAAGGGGGACCATCGGCGAACCCTGATGGGAAGCCCGTTGCCTTCCGACACATGGGTCCGACCGGCCAGCATCAGTCGAAAGAGTTTGCCGTCGCGGCGGCCCCAGCCGCGAGAGGGGAAGTCGGTCCGGTCATGGTTAGTCATTCCGCGCGCCTGGTGCGCCCGCATAACGTCGTCCTGCTGGCGCTGGCCATCCTGGCCACGCTGTTCCTGCCGCGCTTCACGAGCGCGGAACGCTCGGTTTCGAGCGACCGTGGCAGTGGCGCCGCGGTGGGCGCCTGGCTGGTCAAGGTGCGTGCCGGGGTAACCGAGCCTGAGGCGGCGGCCATGTTGCAGCGCGCCGGAGCGACCCAGATCGGCAGCGTTTCATCGCTCGGCGTCCGCGTCGTCCATCTGCCCATGTTGCGCAGCTGGTCAGCAGTTCAACGGCTGTCAGCCGATGGCCGCGTTGCCTCGATCGAGCCTGACGGCACCGCCCGCGCGACTGCCGAGCCACGCGACCCGCAATGGTCCAGGCAGTGGGGGCCGCGTGCGATTCGCGCGCCTGGTGCCTGGGACCTGACGACCGGCTCGCGCGAGACCGTCATCGCGATCGTGGACACAGGCATTGACGCCGACCATCCCGATCTGCGCGGTCGCGTCATGCGTGGCTGGGACTTCCACGGTAATGACCCGAATCCACGCGACGACAATGGACACGGCACCGCCGTGGCCGGAGTTGCAGCGGCGGCGGGCAACAACGGAGTCGGCATCGCCGGGATGTGCTGGAAGTGCCGCATCCTGCCCGTCAAGGTGCTCAATGCCAACGGCAGCGGCAGCCACTCGAACATCGCTGCCGGGATCGTCTGGGCTGCAAATCACGGCGCTGATGTGATCAACCTCAGCCTGGCCACGCCGACCCGGACCAACATCATGAGCGACGCCGTGGCCTACGCTCGACGCCGCGGCGCGGTAGTGGTTGCCGCGGCCGGCAATGAAGGCAGCCGGCGCAAGTATTACCCGGCCGCTTTGCCCGGCGTGATCAGCGTCGCCGGGAGCCAGGGCTCAGGCAAGCTCTACCACTGGTCCAACCGCGGGACGTGGATCAAGCTCGCGGCCCCGGGTTGCGCCTACACCACGCGGCGCGGCGGCTCATGGAGCTGGTGGTGCGGAACGTCGTTCGCGGCGCCGGCGGTGGCAGGAACCATCGCGCTCGTCAATAGCCTGAAACCGGGTCTGTCACGCGGTCGCCTGGAGTCCAGCGTGCTCTCGACCACTGCCGCTGCGCTGAGGGCTTCCAGGGCCAGGCTTGACGCGGCACGGGCAGTTCGAACGGCCGACTAGCGCCTAGAGCACCTTGCCCGGATTGAGCAGGCCATTCGGATCGAGCGTCTGCTTGATCGAGCGCATCAGCTCCACCGCGCGTGTGCCGCGCTGGAGCTCCAGCCACGGCTTCTTGGCCAGCCCGGTGCCGTGTTCGCCGGTGATCGTCCCGCCCAGCTCGAGCGCGGCACGGTAGATGGCGTCGCGGGCACGATCGATGCGTGCCTCGGCATCAGGGTCGTCGCGCTCAACGATGTAGTTCGGGTGCAGGTTGCCATCGCCGGCATGGCCGAAGATGGCGATCGGGATGCCCTGCTCCGCTGCAACCCGCTCGATGCGCTCGATCATCTCTGGCACCCGGTCGCGCGGCACGCCCACATCGTCCATGCGCGCCACGCCCTTGCGCTCCAGCGACCCATGCGCGGCGCGACGCGCCTGGCGCAGCCAGTCCGCCTCCTGCGCATCCGCGGCGCGCACGATTGACGTGGCGCCCGCCGCGCTGCAGGCCAGCTCGGCCAGCGACAGCTCTGCGTCAGCGGCAGCTCCGGCCAGATCCGATTCGACCATCAGCATGGCCGCCGCTGAACGGTCAAGGCCAAGCTGGTGGACGTCATCCACGGCGGCGATCGTGAACGCGTCCATGAGCTCGAGCGTGACCGGCACCAGGCCCGCCGCCGTGATGCGCGACACCGCGTCCCCGGCCGCGCGTACTGAATCGAAGAACGCGAGCAGGGTCAGCTTTGGCGCCGGCAGTGGCAGCAGCCGGAGGGTCGCCTCGGTGATCAGCCCGAGCGTGCCCTCAGAGCCCACGAACAGCCCGGTCAAGTCGTATCCGGCTACGTCCTTCTTGTTCTTGCCGCCAGTTCGGACGACAGATCCGTCAGCCAGGACCACCTCGAGCCCCATTACCCAGTCGCGCGTCACGCCGTACTTCACGCAGCGCAGGCCGCCCGAGTTCTCGGCCAGGTTGCCGCCCAGGGTGCACATCTCGAAGCTCGCCGGATCGGGCGGGTAGAGCAGACCCCGCTCGGCAACGGCGCGGTTGAGGTCGGCGTTAATGACCCCCGGCTGCACGGTCGCGGTCAGGTTTGCCGCGTCGATCTCGATGACCCGGTTCATCTCCACGAAGCTGACCGTGATGCCGCCGTCGATCGCGACCGCGCCACCGGACAGGCCGGTCCCGGCGCCACGGGCCACAATCGGGACGTTCTCTCCGGCCGCCCAGCGCACGATTGCCTGGACCTCAGCCGTGGAGCGCGGGAAGCAGACCGCCAGCGGTTGCCCGGCACGCAGGTAGGCCGTCTCGTCGTAGCGATAGGCCTCGGTGTCCGCAGGGTCGGCCAGGACGCGCAGTCCGGGCAGCTGCCGGCGCAGTTCGTCGAGCGGCTGTGCCATAGCTGCAGCGTAGCGTCCGCGAGTCGCGCGACGGTCGGCGATCATCGGGCCTGTGCTCCGAATGTCGCTCGCCCTGTTCCTGGTGCAGGCAGGCTTCCACGGCTTCACCGCTTCCATCCCGCTCGCGTTGGCGCGCGCCGGCCGAAGCGACGCCGAGATCGGTGCGCTGGTGGGCATCTCGGCCCTGGTGCAGGTGCCGGCAGCGCTGGTTGGCGGTGCGCTGATCGACCGCTTTGGGGGCCTGCGCCTGTTCGTGGTTGGTGGGCTGGCCTATCTGGTCGCCTGCGCTCTGCTGTTCATCACGGACGTGTCCGACCCGGCATCGACTCCTGCGCTGGTGGTGGCCCGCGTGCTGCAGGGTGCGGGCTTCGGGCTGGCCGTCCCGGCCGTCCTGGCGGTTGTGCCCCGACTGGTCACCGCGGCGAAGCGCGGACTGGCACTGGCCACCGCGGGCGGCGCCCACAACCTGACCCTGGTCGTGCTGCCACCGCTCTCGATCGTGGTCCTCGATGAGTACGGATTGGGCGGCGTGACCGTGATGGTCGCCGTCCTGGTTCTAGGTGCGCTGCTCGTTGCCCTGGCCCGGCCGGTGACGACCGTCCAGGGCGAGCAAGATCAGCTCACCGCGGCCAAGCGCCGCTTTGGCTTTGCCTACCGCCGCTCGTGGGTCGCGCCACTCCTGGTCACGATGCTCTTTGTGGCGCACTGGGGTGTCGTGACCGCGTATCTGCCCCAGCGGGCCGAGGCAGCCGGGGCCAACGTGGGCCTCTTCTTTGCCGCGGACGGGCTGTTCGTGCTCCTGGCCCGCCTCCCGGCCGGCTGGCTGGCCGATCGCACGCGACCCATCTGGCCGCTGCTGAGCGGCATCGCCATGACTGCGCTGGCCGTGCTGCTGCTCTTTCCGGCGCCCACCACGCCGATGCTCGTGGTGTCCGGCACGCTCACTGGCGTGGGCGCGGCGCTGATCGTCATCCCGATCCTGATTGCCCTGACGGAGCGCAGCGGCGACGCCGACCGGGGCAGCGCGTTCGCCCTGTTTTCGGCCGCTTTCGCGGCCGCGATCGCGGCAGCCTCGATCGGCACCGCGCCGTTTGTCGGAACGCTTGGCTTCGAGCTCATCCTGGCCGTCGCGCTCGTGGCACTGGTGCTGTCGGCCCTCATCGCGCTGCTCGACGGCGACCTGCGCAGATCGCGACGAACGGCGTGAAACACATTCCGCGCGCCGGCCGATATGCTTCGCTCTCCCGATGAAGATAGGTGTGCTGAAAGAGCGCGCGCCGAACGAGCGGCGTGTGGCTCTTGTCCCAGAAACGCTCAAGCCGTTGCTCGCGACCGAAGCCGAGGTGCTGGTCGAGAGCGGCGCCGGCGATGGCGCCACGATTCCGGACTCTCTCTACAAGGAGGCCGGCGCGCGCATCGTCAAGCGTGACGAGCTGATGCGCGAGTCGGACGTCCTGGTCGGCGTCCAGAAACCGGCCGCAGAGGACGTAAAGGCGTTGCGCAAGGGCCAGACCATCGTCGCTCTGCTCCAACCACTGATCGAGCCGGCGCTGATGGCCCAGATAGCGGCGACGGGCGCGACAGCGATCAGCCTGGATGCCATCCCGCGCACACTGTCGCGCGCGCAGTCGATGGATGTCCTCTCTTCGCAGGCCAATGTCGGCGGCTATCGCGCGGTCCTCATCGCGGCCAATGAGTACGGCCGCTACTTCCCGCTGCTGACGACCGCCGCGGGCACGGCGCGGCCGGCGAACGTGCTCGTGCTGGGCATCGGCGTGGCTGGCCTGCAGGCGATCGCCACCGCGCGCCGCCTTGGGGCGGTGGTCAAGGCGTACGACGTCCGCGCGGAGACCAAGGAGCAGGCCGAGTCACTCGGCGCCCAGTTCCTCGTGCTCAAGTCAGTCGCCGACGCGAGCGGTACGGGCGGCTACGCGCGCGAGCTGACCGCCGAGGAGCGCGAGGCACAGCAGAACGAGCTCAACACGCATATCGCGGGCATGGACGTCGTCATCACCACTGCGCAGGTCCCCGGCCGCCGGCCGCCGCGTGCTGGTCACCGCCGCGGCGGTCAAGCAGATGAAGCCGGGCTCGGTCATCGTCGACATGGCGGCCAGCGCGCTGGGCGGCAACGTCGAGCAATCGAAGGCTGATGAGACGGTCGTGACAGATAACGGCGTGACCATCCTGGCCCCGTCCAACCTGCCCGCCACGATGCCTGCCGGCGCGAGCCAGTTCTATGCGCGCAACATCTCAGCCTTCCTGCTCCATTTCCTGAAGGACGGCGCGCTGAACATCGACATGGCCGACGAGATCACGCTGGCCACGGTCATCGCCCATGAGGGCAAGGTCGTCCACGAGGCAGACCAACAAGCTGCTCGAGGGGAGAAGGAGAAGTAAGTGACGCCCGAGCTGCTCAACGCGCTGGCCATCTTCGTCCTCGCCCTGCTGGTCGGGGTGGAGGTGATCAGCAAGGTGCCGGCCACGCTGCACACACCGCTCATGTCCGGCGCCAACTCGATCCACGGCATCGTGCATGGTCGGCGCGATGCTCATCGCCGCCGCTGCGGACAATCCGGTCAGCTACGCGCTCGCCTTCGTGGCCATGGTCTTCGGCGCGGCGAACGTTGTCGGCGGCTATGTCGTCACCGACCGGATGCTGCAGATGTTCCGCCGACGCGAGGTGGCCAAGCCGGTTGCCACGGAACCCGAGGCGGACCCGTCATGAACCAGGGCACCATCGACACGCTCGTGTTCCTGGCCTGGCTTGCCGGTGCGACGGCGTTCGTCATCGGGCTGCACCAGATGAACAGCCCCGCGACCGCACGGCAAGGGCAACCAGATAAGCGCCGCGGGTATGGCCATCGCCGTCGCGGCGACCTTCCTGTGGCTGCTCACGCCGGGCAACCCGATTCGCCCGGGAGGCGCCAGCGGACTGGCCATCATGATCATCGTCGTCGGCGGAGTGATTGGCGGCGGTATCGGCCTGTGGCTGGCGCGGCGCGTGGCGATGACCGCGATGCCCCAGCTCGTCTCGCTCTTCAATGCGGTTGGCGGCGGCGCGGCCGCGCTGGTCGCCGCTGACGACTTTCTGCGCATCGTTGACTCGAGTGGCCGAGTACCGGAAGAGCTGACCATCTCGACCGCGATCTTCGTCGTACTGGGCGCGGTGATCGGAAGCGTCACGTTCTCCGGCTCGCTGATCGCGTCCGGCAAGCTGCAGGGTGTCGTGTCGGGCAGCCCCATCAGCTTCCCCGGCTCGCGCCTGATCACAGCCCTCGCGGCGCTCATTGCGCTGGGCGGCCTGGTCGTGCTCACGCTCGGAGCGGCAGGCATCGTGGCACTCAGCGCACCCGTGCAGATCATGGTCCTTGGCGTGATCGTCATTGCCGCCCTGGTCTTCGGCGTGACGATGGTGCTGCCCATCGGCGGCGCGGACATGCCCGTCGTCATCTCGCTGCTCAACTCATTCACCGGCACGGCCGCGGCGATGGCCGGCTTCGTGATCAACAACCCGGTGCTGATCATCAGTGGCGCGCTCGTCGGCGCTGCCGGCGGGATCCTGACCAAGCTCATGGCCGACGCGATGAATCGGTCGCTGGCCAACATCATGGTCGGTGGCTTCGGCACCGGTGACGCTGGCGCGGGCGCTGTCGGCGGTGCCGAGGGTGGCGACGTTCGTGACGCTCGGCATGGATGACGCGGCCATTCAGCTCGCATACGCTCAGAAGGTCATCGTGGTGCCCGGTTACGGCCTCGCCGTGGCCCAGGCCCAGCATGCCGTGCGCGAGCTGGCCGAGCTGCTCGAGGAGCGTGGCGTCGATGTCTCGTACGCGATCCACCCCGTTGCCGGACGGATGCCCGGCCACATGAACGTGCTGCTCGCCGAGGCCAACGTGCCCTACCCAGCAGCTCAAGGAGATGGACGAGATCAACCCGGAGTTCACGCGCACTGACGTTGCTCTCGTGGTGGGCGCGAACGACGTGACCAATCCGGCCGCGCGCAGCAACCCACAGAGTCCCGATCTACGGGATGCCCATCCTCGACGTCGACAACGCGCGCAGCATCATCGTCATCAAGCGCTCGATGCGTCCAGGCTATGCGGGCATCGACAACGAGCTGTACGTGAACCCAAAGACGGGCATGCTCTTCGCCGATGCGCGCGAGGGGCTGACCCAGCTCGTGGCGGCGATCAAGCAGGTCTGACCGACCCTTCCCCGCCTCAATATCCTTGCAGCCGTGAAGAAGTCGGTGTTCGCGAGCATCGGCCGTGTGCTGGGCGCCCTGGCGCTTTGCCTCGTGGTGGGTGCTCCGTCCGTATTCGCCGCCGAGGTGGAGATCGTCTCGGCCGGCCCGCTGACGCGGATCATCACCAGCGACACGCTCGGTTGCCAGGTTGCTCATCGCGACGACGAGCTGTTCGAGTTCTTCCCCGCCAGCTCGACCTCAGGATCGTGCGGCACGTTCCTGGCCACCGCGGGCGTCGTCTACGGACCCGCCGGTGGGTCGTCAACGCAAACCCCCTGGACGGTTGTCTCGCAATCGCCCGTTACCGGCCAGGGATCGGCGGGCGATCCGTTGCGGCTGGCGACCGTGGTCAGCGCAGCGGAGATTGGCGTGCAGGTCACCCAGACGGACAGCTACGTCGTGGGCAGCCAGTCGTACCGGACAGACATCGTCCTGGCCAACAGCGGTCCGGCACCGATCAGCGGCAACCTCTATCGCGCCGGCGACTGCTACCTGCAGGGCAGCGACAGCGGCTTCGCGCGCGTCGACGGGGCTGCCCCGGCGTGCATCGTGGACCCCAACGTTGGGCGGCGCATCGAGCAGTGGCTGCCGATCACGCCGGGCAGTCACTACTTCGCCGGCCAGTACGGCACGGTGTGGTCGCTGATCAGCTCGCAACAAGCCCTTCCCCGACCAGTGCGAGTGCGCCGCGGCGACGCCTTTCGACAACGGCGCCGGGCTGTCGTGGTCGGTGACTGTCGCCCCGGGCGCCACGACGACGATCTCGCACGAGACCTTCTTCTCGCCGTTGGGCCGCGGTGCCGCTCAGCAGCCGTTCCGCGACTCCGTGCCGGACCCAACGCGCATCGTTCTCGACCCGATCATCGTCGCCCAGAGCGTGGCCATCGCCGCCGGCGTAATCCTGCTCGTGCCCTTTCCGTCGGCACTCTTCAACAGCACGCTGGAGGAGAACTACGACGAGGTGATGGCCGGCGTGGCGCGCGTCCGGGCACGCGTGAGGGGCTGGCTGGCGCGTGCCTGGGCCGCGCTCCGGACGTGGGTCGCGCGCCAGGCGGCCGCACGCAGACCAGTCGCCGCGCAGCCTGGCGCGCCGTTGGCCGAGTCTCCGGCGGCCTCCTCCGCGGTAGTCGCGCCGGCGCTAGGTGAGCCGTCAGTGATGAGTCCGGAGCGACAGCCTCTTGAGGCGGCGCCGGAGCACGACCTGTGGCGGACGCCGTACGGGATGCTCGCCTTTATCGCCCTGAGCGCGCTGCTCTACGCGTTTCTCGACCCAACCTTCGGCTTCAGCGTCGTCTCCCTGGCGACGTTCGCCGGCTTGGCCATCGGCCTGTTCATCGTCGTGCTCGCCTACGGCGTGCCGCTCTTCGTCATTGCCCAGAAGCGCAGCCTGTCGATCAGCGCGCGGGCGCTGCCTACGACGCTGCTCATCGCCGTCGCGTGCGTTCTGGTCAGCCGCCTGGCCAACTTCCAGCCGGGCTACCTGTACGGGCTGATCATCGGCTTCTTCTTCGCCACTTCCGTCGATCGGCGCGAGGAGGGACGCGCCGAGGCGTGGGCGGCTGCGGCGTCGCTCGGCGCAGCATTCGTCGCCTGGGTCCTCCTGGCCGTGTTGCGCTCGAGTGGCGCGGTCGCCGGCGAGCTGACCGCGCCGCTGCTCGAGGCGGCCACCGTGACGGTGGTCGTGGCCGGGCTGGAGAATGCCGTCTTCGCCATGCTGCCCCTGCGCTTCCTGCCCGGATCCGTGGTCTATGCCTGGAATCGCGCCGTGTGGGCGGTGCTCCTGGGCCTGGGCATCTTCGGCTTCGCCCACGTGCTGCTAAACCCGAGCGGGGGTTACATGGGCGATACGACGCGCACGCCCTTCATGACCATGGTCGTGCTGCTGATCGCGTTCGGCCTGGCCTCGGTCGCCTTCTGGGCCTACTTCCGCTTCCGCCGCCGACTACCGGTGAATGCTCCGTGAAGGACAGGGTCGAGCTCCAGGCCGAGGTCGACGCCCCCCGGCACACCGTGTTCGAGCTGTTCGCCACGGCCGAAGGGCTGCGCCGCTGGCTTGATGCGGCCGAGCTTGAGCCACGCGTCGGCGGCAGCCTGCGGGTGACGATGCGCGACGCGCAGGCGTCGGGCGAGGTGCTCGCGCTTAACCCGCCCCAGCACATCAGCTTCACCTGGCGCTGGGCGAGCGAGCCCGCCGCGCTACAGAGCGTGGTTGCGTTCGACGCGATCGACCACGGCGCGCGGACCCATGTCACGGTCCGCCACGTGGGTCTGGCAACTGCCGTCGACGTGGAGCTGCACGAGGAGCTCTGGCGCCACTGGCTGCGTCGCTTCGAGGAGGCCGTGCAGGCGCTGCCGCGCGAAGGGCCACGGTCACCCGGCTAGCGCGATTTACGAATAGAGATCTGCTCCGCGGCGGAACTCGGCCGCGACGGCGTCGCGCAACTCGGCAGGTTCGAGCACCTCGGCGTCCGCGCCCCAACCAAGGATCCAGATGCGGATCTCGCGCATGCCGGCCACTCGGGCACGCCAGATGAGCGTTCCGTCGGGCTGCGGATCGAGCTCCTGGCTGGGGTGCCAGCGTGTCTCGGCGGCCCGCTTTGCGACCGACGTGGAGAACCGGATGACCACTTCGACCGGATCCTCATCGGCGATCACGTCCCACGCCTTGAGCAGGTCCGTGGCGGGAGCGATGCCCGGCATGGGCTCGAAGGTGTCCGGCGTGAGTGATGCGGTCAGGATTCGTTCTACCTTGAACGTGCGCCGCGCGTCGCGTTCCTCGTCCCAGCCGAAGAGGTACAGCGCATGGGTCAGCGCCGAGGGCTCGATTGCCTCTGGCCTGACGCGCGTCTTGCGCGTCTTCTTGGTCGGGTCGTACACGCCCGCGTCGTACTCGATCTCCACCACGCGCCGGCCGGCCCATGCCTCTGCCAGCACGCGGAAGACGCGCGTGAAGCGCTCGTTGGGCGGTGTCGTGGAGAACGCGTCAACCGTCGCCTGGATGTGCTGGGCCAGCACAGGCGGCAGGATCTGGGCCAGCTTGACCAGCGCGCCGATCAACTCCGTGTCGTGCTCGTCGCTCGTCTTGGCCAGCATCCGCGCGGCAAGGAAGAGCGTTGTCGCCTCGTGCAGCGTGAGTGCGAGCGGCGGCAGGAATGCGCCACCCTCCAGCCCGAACTTGCCCTTGTCCGTCCAGATCGGCAGCCCGGCATCAAGATCCATCGCCTCGATGTCGCGATAGATGGTCCGCTTCGAGACGCCGATCCGGTCGGCCAGCGCCTGGGCGCTGATGCCGTCGGGATGGTCGCGCAGGATCATCGCGATCTTGAGGTAACGAGCGGCGCGATCCCACTTCGCGCTGCCGCGGTCCTGGGCGGCGTTCACCGGCTCACGGTAGCATCGGCCGACCGATGGCCCGACGCCTGACGCGCGTGATCACTACCCCAGCTTCGGCGCGCCGCCCTCATGACCGAACGCGGCCCTTCGTCAGCCTGCTCTCCGACTGGGGGGCACGCGATCCGTACGCCGCAATCTGCCACGGCGTCGTGCTCAACATCGCGCCCGACGCGGTGATCGTGGACATCACCCACGAGATCGAGAAGTACAGCGTCCGCCACGGCGCCCTGATGCTCTGGAGTGCGCTGCCCTATCTGCCGGTCGGCGCCCACGTCGCCGTGGTTGATCCAGGTGTCGGCACGGAGCGCCGCCCGGTTGCGCTCGAGACGGCTCGCGGCGACTACCTCGTGGGACCCGACAACGGCCTGCTGCTCCCTGGAGCGCAGCGTTTGGGCGGCGTGGTGCGCGCGCACCTGATCGACAACGTCGAATATCGGTTGCCCGTCATTGCCGCCACCTTCCACGGCCGCGACCTGTTCGCACCGGCGGCTGCGCACCTGGCGCTGGGCGTGCCGATCGAAGCCGTGGGCCCGGCGTTCGACCCGGGCGACCTGGTCGACATCGATTGGCCGCCGATCGCCGTGGACGACGGCCGCCTCAAGACGACGGTCATCTACCGCGACTCGTTCGGCAACGTGAAGCTGGCCGGTGTCACGGCGGATCTGCTCGAGGCACTTGATGGCCTGGAGCACGGTGACCTGGTGGAGCTGTCGCTCACCGGGGCGCGGCCCAGGAAGCGGCGCGTGGTCTGGGCACCCACGTTCGGCGAGGTCGCGGCGGGCGACTACCTCCTCTACGAGGACTCGAACGGGCGGCTGTGCATCGCCCAGAACCAGGGCAGCGCGGCGGAGTCGCTACCACTCGCAGAAGGCGCCACGGTAACCGTCAGGCGCGTCCCTCAGGCGACGGAGTAGGCCGCCTCGGCAACATCGGGCGTGGTCGGCGCCGTGGGCTGGAACTCGGCCGCCGCAGCGAGGCCCTCGGCGGCCGTGGCGATCCGATCGCGGCCGGCACGCTTGGCTGCGTAGCAGGCCTTGTCCGCGGCGAGGATGAGCGACGGCCCGTCGTGGCCGTCCTTGGGATACACGGCAATGCCGACTGAGCACGCCACGGGCTGGAGCACGTCCGCGCTGTTCAGCGCCCGAACGGCGTCCTGGATCTTCTCGGCCACCACGCGCGCTCCAGCAAGACTCGTGAACGGCAGGAGCAGGGCGAACTCGTCGCCTCCGAAGCGGAACACAAAGTCCGTGTCACGGGAGGAAGAATCCAGCGCGCGCGCGACGTTCTGCAGCATGCGATTGCCGGCCTGGTGCCCGAATTGGTCGTTGTAGCGCTTGAAGAAGTCCAGATCGACCATCAGCATCGCGAACCGCGATCGGGTCTCGATCTGGTCCTCCAGGCGCTGGATGAGCGCACCGTGGTTCCACAGTCCGGTCAGTTGGTCCGTTTCAGCGCGCAGCTCCACGGCACGGTGCGTTGCCGCGTTGCGCAGGGCGATCGACACGTGCGCGGCAAACAGCTTGACCAGCTCGTATTCCTCGTCGGTGAAACTCGCCTCGTGACCCAGGCGCTCGATCAGCAGCAGGCCCTGGACGCCCTCGCCCGATCGCAGCGGGGAGATGATCAGGGCCCCGGGCAGAGGTCCGGTCGACTCGAAGTGGAAGATGCGCGGATCGTTCAGCTCGTCCGTGATGAGCGTCGGTTCGCCGCTCCTGATGACGTCCGCGCTGACCCCGACCGTGTCCGCAACGACGGTTTCCATGAATTGCCTGGCGTGCACGCCGCGGGCGAAGATTGGGCGCAGCATGCCCGTCGCCTGATCGTGGATCTTGACGCAGATGTTGTCCACCGGCAGGAGGCTGTTGAGGCTCTCGGCGATCTCCTCGAGCAGTGCCTGGGTGTCCAGCGTGCCCAGGATCGATTCGGTCACCCGCAGCAGCTCGCGCTGGCTGTTGACCTGCCGGCTTAGCGTGTGTGATTGCTCACGCAGCCGCTCGGTGGCGTCCGCGTTGGCCATCGCCTGGGCGGCGATGGTCGCGTAGATCTCGAGCAGGCGCAGGTCGTCGGCCGTGAATTGGCTGAGTCCCAGCATGGCCAGCACAATGACGCCGATGACCTGGTCCTCGTAGAGCATGGGCGCCAGCAGGAGTGACTCGTCCAGGTCGTCCTCCGTGCCGGGGATGGTCTGGGCGCGACGGTCCGCGACGGCATCGGGCACGTTCTGCGCCAACCCGTAGCGCGCCACCCAACCGGTGATGCCCTCGCCAACCTTGAGGCGGAGCTGATCGCGGTCCTCGTCCTCGTACTCGCCGATCTGGCCGCGCCAGGCGACGGGCACGCAATCCTCGCCGTCCAGGCGGTAGACGCGAACGTTGTGGCACGCGATCAAATCGACCAGCTCGGTGCAGATGGCATTGCCGATGTCGCTCACCGACTGCAGCCTGGTGAGCCGCGCACCGAGCTGCTGGATGGACTGGAGCTGGGCCGCCCAGGTGGCCATGCGGCTGTAGTTCTGCGCGTTCCGGATCACGATCGCGCCCTGGTGGGCGAGGCGCTCGAAGAGGCCCAGGTCGGCAGTCGACCATCTGTGCTCAAGATCGTGGTACAGCACCAGGATGCCCAGCCGCTCGTCCTCGAACATCAGCGGCGCAACGGTGCACGTGTTGATCCCCTCGCGCAACAGCGCCGGCCGCAGGTCGCGCTGGCGCGGATCGTCGGCGACGTAGGTCGTCCAGGCGACGCGCCGCTCAGCGAAGGCGACATGGGTCAGCGGCAGGGACGAGGCATGCTCGATGACCTGGGTGAACTCGACGGACAGATTGTGCGTGATCTCAGTGCGCACGCTGCCGTCCGCGTTGAGCGCGAAGACCGCCGCGTGGTCGGCTCCGAACAGCTCCGCGGTCCGCTCGACGAGCTTGGCAAGCACGCGCCGTGGCTCGAGCTGAGAGCCGAACTCGGTCGTGACCGATAGCACGAGCTGCGCCCGCCGTTCAGTCTCCGCTGCCCGGGCCACGCGCTCGTCCACCTTCGCTGCCACGCTCAGCTGGGCACTCACCGCGGCAAGCAGCAGCGGCTCGTCGGCCGGCCGCGCACTGTTGTCAGCCTCCAGGACGAGCGTCGTTGCGTGTTGTTCGCCCACGAACAATGGCAGCGCCACGCGATAGACGCCGTCTGCGCGGCGCACCCGGCCCACCTGCGGGCGGCGACGCTGTACGGCCTGGTCCACCATGCGGCGGTCGACGGTGGTCCGGCCGACGACTCGCTCCACCCTGCCGTCGCCATCCACCAGCGCCGCGCTGCCGTAGCCGGCTTCGTCGCACAGCAGCACGGCGATCGAGCGCAGTACAGAGCGCAGGGCGTCGCCTGAAGCGGCGATGTTGGCGATGCTGGCCAGCATGGTCGCGACCGGGTCGCTGCCGACCGCTCCATCAGCCTTGCCCAGCACAACCTGGCTGGCCGCTCGCGACAGGAAACGCTCCAGCTCACTCCGCGCGTAGCGCCGATCACCGCGCGCATTGATGCGCAGGCAGCTCAGCAGGCCCTGGTCGGTCCAGCTGCGGACGGTATTGGCGTGAACGCCGAGCAATTGCGCGGCATCGCTCACGGTCAGGAGCTGGGTTGCGGCCGAGGCGGACGTAGCGTTCTCCGATGGAGGTTATGTCAGGTCGATGGTCGACCGAAGGACATACCGAGCCTATTCAGCCTCACCGAACCTGCCACCTGACGCGATGGTCCCAAGTGCGATCGGACTTCTCGCCACCGCTCACAGCCACACCACAGGTAGCGCGCGGAATCAGCGCTGCGGATCTGCCCTGACGAGCGAGGGAAAGGCATTGAACGCGTCCACGTGGCGCTCCACGCCGGCCTCCAGCCAATCGAGCGTGAAGGGCGCGCGCAGCTCGAAGTGCAGGTGGGGATGGATACCGTCTCCGTCCGCGTTGCCGCTCACGCCGAGCCGGCCGACCAGTTCGCCACGCTCAACGTGATCGCCCACGCTCACCCGCGCCCGATCAAGGTGGACCATCACCGCCGCGTAGCCGTCCGTCAGCGGCTCGTCCGATATGACCACGACGGTCACGCCGTAGCGCTCGCTGCTCCACGGATGCCAGCGCGTGGACGGGTCGATCACCCGCCCGCTGAAGGGCGCCAGTACGGGCTCGCCGGCGGGCCCGTAGATGTCGATACCGTCGTGCAGGCGCACCATCTTGCCGTCGCCCGCCACGCGCGCGTGGTTGTGGGCGACGGGATCACCGTCGCGGCGACGCATGAAGTTATCGCGGTACCAGTAGTGCGCGTCTGGTCCCAGCGGGAACAGGATGGCGATGGCCTGACCTGCCAGATCGAACTCGGATGCGTTGCGCGGAGCCGCGCTCGGGTTGCGCGTCGGGGTGGGAGCGACAGTGGGGCTCGGGCTGGGGTGCGCAGTGGGCAGCGCACCGGCCGACGGTGGCGGTGTGGCGGTCGCGGCTGTGGGTGCGTCACTGCCGGGCGCCTGGCTGGGGGTGATGGCAGTTGTTGGCGTGGCTTGCCCGCCGGCGGACACGTCGTCACTCGGCGTCGCGATGGCCGCCTCGTCCCGGGGTTGCGCGGCCGGTCCCGGCCGGCCGAACAGGCCGGCGATGCCAAACACGACGGCCAGCACCAGCGCCGCGCCGGTGGCCAGTGCGACGGCTGAGCTGACGCGGCCGCGCCAGCTCGAGTTGCCGCGGACGGCGTCGCCGCGCACGGCAAGTCCGCGCGGCTCGCCCATCGGCCGTGCCATCTGGCGCGACGCTTGGCGCCGGCTCTGGCTGGAGCCGCGCCGGGCGTCAGGGCCGGATCTCACGGCACCCTCGAACGGCCACCGCTGATGCGCACGAAAGCGAACGTGGCGGCGGCCACCAGCGCACCGGAGCCGATCACGACGAGCATGGCGAGCAGCGGCTCACCCACGGCGCCAGCCGCGTCGCCGGTGCGCGGATCGAGCGGGTCGATCAGCACGGGCGAGGGGATTGGCGTGGGGTCAGCGGCGAAGGCGATTGCAACAGGACCACCCAGCAGCGTCACGCACACGGCTGTCGCGACGAGCAGCAGGATCACGGCACGGGCGGTCCCTGGGATTCGTACACAGGACACCGGTACGAGGATAGACCGACGACGCGTCCCGCGGCGCTCCTCAAGCGCCCAGCAGCAGCGCCACGACCGCAGCGGCGAGACCGGCCAGGCCTGCCAGCAGCAGGATGGCCGCGAGCAGGACGCGCGCCCGGTTGTGACCGGCCAGGACACGCATCGCGGCCGCCGGCTCGAGCGAGGTCGCGATCAGCGGGCGGCCCGCGCCGGCGCGCAGGATTGCACCGTGCTCGCGCGACACCGGCACGCCGCACACCGTGGCGTGCTCGACGGCAGAGAGCTGGTCAACGATCAGGCGCGCGGCGGTTGTCGGGTCGATGTCGGCGGGCACGGCGGCACGCAGGTCATCGGGCAGGTCGCCCACCACCCCGTCCGCCTGGCGCGGGATGACGACCAGGCCGTCGCCCAGCTCCGCCTCGTCCACGGCAATGAAGGCCGATCGGGTCTCTACCCCGAATGGCACCGCTTCGCGCTCGTCGACCACTGTCCGCCACTCGCCGCGCTCGGCGATCTGGATGCGCGTCCGGCGAAAGACGAGCGGCCGATCCTGGTCGTCGGGGAATTCCTCGTCGCTCGTGATGCGGCCGTTGACGCGCACGTAGGCAGCGGCTCCGGAGCGGGCGAGCTCGATAGCCTCGTCGATGGAAACGTGCGGCGTCGCTGCCAGCAGCCGGCCGACGCGATAGCCGGGGCCGATCGATCGCAGCAGCAGCGCCGAGCCGATCAGGGCGGCAACGCCGGCGATCGCCAGCAGGATGGGGATCAGCACGCTGCGGTCGAGCGGGCAATCAAAAACCCGGAGGAACCTTCACGAGGCGTGGACCTTGATGTGATCGCAGTCACTAGCGTCGCTTCTGGCCCCTCCGGGCTGACAGCAAGGTAGCGACGGCGGTACGGGCCAGTCAAGGTGCGTTTTCCACGTAACGATGCTCGGCGCCCGGTTCTGTCCACGAGTTCTCCACATTGGCCGCGTCGGCCGCTTCGGCCGCACCGGCTGCGACGGGCATCGTTCAGGCTGAGCGGCCGGAGTCGGCGTCGAGATACAGGTGCGCGCCGGTGTAGGTGGTCAGGTCGAGCCGCCCGGCAATGAGCTGCGCGTCCGTGATGACCTCCGAGTGCGCTGCGCGCCAGGCAACTGTTCCGTCTGAGCCCAGCGCGAGCGTCTCCAACTCAGTCTGGAGAATCACGTGCTCGAGCCGTGCGGAGGCCAGCACGGCCAGCGTCGGCGTGCCCGAGGCGTGGCTCCAGGCCAGAGCGCCGGTTCTGCCGTCGAGCGCATAGAGCACGAAGCCGTACTTGACCAACAGCAGCGAGCACGTGTCCCAGAAGACGCCCTGCGGCTCGTCGTAGATGACCGACGCGAAACGCGCCGTCCACTCGCCACCCGGGCCCTCCACGCGCAGCTCGGCGCGGCACAGCCGGTCCGGTTGGGCGTCGACCTGCGCGCCGTGGTCGGCCAGTCTGCCAGACAGCTCTGAGACGCCGAATAGGTCGTCCGCGTGGCCCGTGCCCACCCAGCGGTAGCGCGCCGTGAAACCGCCCGGATAGCGGACAGTCAGCCGTGCGACCTCGCCGCTGGCGAGGGTCGAGGTGTCAGCTCCGCTTCCGTCGGCGTCGCCGCCGGCGAGTGCCGTCACGCGGTCGTCGACGCTCCCGCGCCCTGCTCGTCCAACGGCGCGAGCGGGCCGGCGGCGATCGGCGTGACCACGGCGTTGGCCAGCACGCGCAGCGTCGCGGGAGCAATCGGGAAGACCGTATGAGCGGAGCCCGCGGCCGCCCAGACTGTGTCGTGGCGGGCCAGGTCGGGGTCCATCACGGTCCTGATCTGGCGGCGATGGCCGAAGGGCGGGATGCCGCCGATGGCGAAGCCGGTCAGCTCGTGCGCCTCTGTAGCCGTTGCGCGGCGCAGGTGAGGCACGGTCAGCACCGCGGCCATGAGCGAGAGGTCCACGGTGTTGGCCCCGCTGGCCAGCACGAGATACGGCTCCGGGCCCTCGATGGAGTCCGAGACGAAGACGAGACTCTTGACGATCTGGCCTATCTCAACGCCAAGCGCGCGCGCGGCGTCGTCGGCGGTGTGGGTGGTCTGGCCGAACAGCGTCACGTCGAGATTGACGCCTCTGCGTGCGGCGGCATCGACCACGCGCTGTGTGGCCTCCGGGAGCTCGGGCACGCTGCCGAGTCTAGCATCGGGCCTCCCTCAGTCCGCAGGGCGGGGGAGTGCAGCGCCGGTTACAATCCGAGCACAATCGAACACCCGGGACAGGGGAGCGCCACGGGGCGCTGAGAGTGCGGCGCGGCCGCAGACCCTAGGAACCTGATCTGGTTCGGACCAGCGAAGGGAGTCCATCACAGGCGCCTCCGTCCCATTCCCGACGGAGGCTCATCTATTGAAGGCCCTGGTCATCGCCCACGGCGCGACTGCCGGCCCCGGGCTCCTGCCCTGGATCGCCGCTCACGGCACTGACGCGGAGACGCTCGTCATCGCCGCCGACGGCGGCGCGCTGGTGGCCGAGTCGCTCGGACTGCGCCCGGACGTGATCATCGGCGACGGCAATTCACTGCCCGCCGCCGACGCCGCCCGCCTGGCTGCGTCAGGCATCGAGCTTATCCGCTACCCCACGGCCAAGGACGAGAGCGACACGGAGCTCGCCGTGCGGCTTGCCCTTGCGCGCGGCGCGACGCGGCTGTGGATCGTGGGCGGCCTGGGCGGGCCGCGCTTCGATCATGCGCTGGCCAACGTCCTGCTCCTGGCTCTGCCCGAGCTCGCCGCGCTGGGCGCCGAGCTGGTCGATGGCATGACCACTGTGCGCCTGGCGGGCGACGCTTCCGGCTCGCCGATCGAAATCCACGGCACGCCGGGCGACCTCGTGTCGCTCCTGCCACTGAGCGGGCGCGTCAGCGGGGTGACGACCATCGGTCTCGCCTTCCCGCTCGACGGCGAGGACCTGGCGCAGGGCTCGACGCGCGGCCTGTCCAACGAGCTCGTCGAGTCGCCCGCCAGCGTGACCGTCGAGTCAGGCCGGCTGGCGGTCCTGCACACGCGACTGGAGGTCGGGCGATGACGATCCTGAAGCGGGCTGGGCTGCTGGTACTCCTGAACCTGGCCGTGGCGGTCGCTGCATGCGCCGGCCCCGGCCCATCGCAGACCCCTGCGCCACCGTCGGAGCTGGTGCTCATGTCGCACGACTCATTCGCAGTCTCCGATGCCGTACTCGAACGCTTCCAGGCGGAGCAGGGTGTCACCGTGCGCGTGCTCAGGGCCGGCGACGCCGGGAGCATGGTCAACCAGGCCATCCTGACGCGCGACAACCCGCTCGCTGACGTCCTGTTCGGCGTGGACAACACATTCCTGTCGCGCGCGCTCGACGCTGACATCTTCGCGCCGTACCAGTCGGCCGAGCTGGGCGCCGTTCCCGATGCGCTCGAGCTCGACGCCGAGCACCGCGTCACGCCGATCGACTATGGCGACGTATGCGTCAACTTCGACCGCGCGGCGTTTACCGGCGCGCCGCCACCGCAGACCATCGACGACCTGACGCAGCCTGCGTATCGATCGATGCTCGTCGTCCAGAACCCGGCCACCTCGTCGCCCGGCCTGGCATTCATGCTCGCCACCATCGAGCGCTTCGGCGAGAGCGGCGAATACACCTGGCTCGACTACTGGCGTGACCTGCGCGACAACGATGTCCTCGTGGCCTCGGGCTGGGAAGAGGCATATTTCAGCCGTTTCTCGGGTGGCTCGGGCGAGGGTGACAGGCCGCTGGTCGTGTCCTATGCCACCAGCCCAGTGGCGGAAGCCCAGGGGATCGATCCGCTGCCGGCCCAGGCGCCAACCGGTGTCGTAGACGACGGCTGCCTGCGCCAGATCGAGTTCGCGGCCGTGCTGGCCGGCGCGAAGGCGCCCGCTCTGGCCGCGGCGTTCATCGACTACATGCTCTCGGCCGACTTCCAGGCCGATATACCGCTCAACATGTACGTCTTCCCGGCCCGCACTGGTGCAGCCGTACCGGACGTCTTCGCCGATCATGCGGTCCAGGTGACCCAGCCGCTTAGCATGGATCCGGCGCAGGTCGGCGCCAACCGAGAGCGCTGGCTGGAGGAGTGGACTGACGCTGTCATCCGCTGAGGGGAGCTCACGCTCGCCCGACCGGCCGCTTACGGCGTCGCTGGCGCGCCGCGTCGCGCTCGCGGCTCTGCCCGTGGGCTTCCTGGTCCTGTTTTTCGTCTACCCGGTCGTCTCGATCCTGGCCGTTGGCCTGGCACCGGGCGGCGCCCTGGACGTGGCAGCCATCGCGGCCATACTGGCCCGCCCGTTCGTGCTCGACACGCTCTGGTTCACGTTCTGGCAGGCCGCTCTTTCGACACTCCTCACCGTCGCCGTTGCGCTGCCCGGCGCGTACGTCTTCGCGCGCTTCGAGTTTCGCGGCCGGCGCCTCCTGGCCGCCCTCACGCTGGTCCCGTTCGTGCTGCCCACGGTGGTTGTCGGTGCGGCATTCCTGGCCGTGCTCGGTCCGCGCAGCCCGCTCGGCATCCAGCTCGACCAGACGATCTGGGCCATCCTGCTTGCACACGTCTTCTACAACTACGCCGTCGTGCTGCGCGTGGTGGGCGGGCTGTGGTCTCAGCTCGATACGCGCGTGGAGGAGGCGGCGCGCATGCTCGGCGCGAGCCGCTGGCAGGTCCTGCGCCGCGTGACCCTGCCGCTCATCGGTCCGGCCATCGCATCGGCCGCTTCGATCGTCTTCCTCTTCACGTTCACCTCCTTCGGCGTTGTGCTGCTGCTCGGCGGCCCGCGCTTCGCCACGCTGGAGGTGGAGATCTATCGTCAGGCAGCCGAGCTGCTCGACCTGCGCGTTGGCGCGACGCTGGCGCTGCTCCAGCTCGTCGCCCTGGGTGCTTTGCTGATCCTGTACGCCGCATACCAGCAGTCACGCGGGCGACGCATCCGCCTCGCCGCCGAGCAGGCCACGCGCCGTGCGCCGCGCACCGCGCGCGAGCGACTCTTCCTGGCCGCCAACCTGGCTCTGATGGCGGTCCTGCTGGGGCTGCCCCTGGCCATGCTCGTCGAGCGCTCGCTGGCCGGTCCGACGGGCTACGGCCTGGGCAGCTACGTGTCGCTCTTCGAGCAGAGCGCGCGCGGCGCTCTCTTCGTCGCCCCGATCGAGGCGGTGCGCAACTCACTCGTATTCGCGGCAGCCGCAACGGCACTGTCCGTGCCGCTCGGCCTGCTCGCGGCGACGGCGATCGCTGCCCGGCGCGATGCGTTCGGCGGTGCGCTCGACGCGTTGGTCACGCTGCCCCTGGGAACCTCGGCAGTGATCGTGGGCTTTGGCTTCCTCGTCTCGCTCGGCAACCTGCCCGTTGACCTGCGCGTCTCGCCGGTGCTCATCCCCATCGCCCACGCTTTGATCGCGCTGCCCTTCATCGTGCGTGCCACTCTGCCCGTGCTGCGCTCGGTCGACGTCCGCCTGCGCGAAGCGGCGGCAATGCTCGGCGCGTCGCCCGCGCGGGCGTGGCGAGCGGTGGAGCTGCCGCTGGTGGGGCGCGCGGCGCTGATCGGTGCCGGCTTTGCCTTCGCCGTGTCGCTGGGCGAGTTCGGGGCGACGCTGTTCATCGTCCGGCCGGCCACGCCAACGATGCCCGTCGCGATCTATCGGCTGCTGGGCCAGCCGGGTGCGCTCGCATTTGGCCAGGCCATGGCGATGGCCACCCTGCTGATGCTCCTGACTGCGCTGGCCGTGATCGCCTTCGACAGGTTCGGCGCAGCGGGACGGGCGCGCGCATGAGCCTCACGCTCCACGACGTCTCCGTTCGCTACGGGCCGGAGCAGCTGGCACTGAGCGCGGTCACGCTCGAGCTTGGCCCTGCTGAGACGCTGGCCGTCGTCGGCCCGAGCGGCTCGGGCAAGTCCACGCTGCTGCGCGCGATCGCCGGCCTCGAGCCGCTCGCCACGGGACGCGTGACCTGGGCAGGTGCCGATCTGGCCTCGACTCCGCCGCACAGACGCGAGTTCGGGCTGATGTTCCAGGACTACGCGCTGTTCCCGCACCGCGACGTGGGCGGCAACGTCGCCTTCGGCCTGGAGATGCAGGGCATGGCGCGCCCGGCGATCGATCGTCGCGTGAGCGAGGTGCTCGACCTGGTCGGGCTGGCCGGTTTCGAACGGCGAGCGGTCGCCGACCTGTCCGGCGGCGAGCAACAACGCGTCGCGCTGGCCCGCGCGCTGGCGCCCACGCCCCGCCTGTTGATGCTCGACGAGCCGCTGGGAGCGCTGGACCGTGCGCTGCGCACGGAGCTGCTCGACCAGCTCGCCGCGCTCTTCGCCCAGCTGGCATTGCCGATCGTCTACGTCACGCACGACCAGGAAGAGGCGCTCGCCATGGGCGACCGCGTGGCGGTCATGCGTGGCGGGCGGGTAGAGGCGCTGGCGGCACCCGTCGACCTGTGGCGCTCACCGCCCAGCGCGTTCGTGGCGCGCTTCCTGGGCATGAGCAACGTCGCGGAGGTCGAGCCGGATGCGGATGGTCGCGTCCGATCGCCGTGGGGGCCGCTGCAGGTCGAGGGCGGCGCGAGTGCCGGGCCGCTGACGATCCTGGTGCGCCCTGACGGCGTCGTTCTGGATGCCGGCGGAAACCTGTCCGGGGTCGTCACGGCGCGCTCGTTTCGGGGAAACCACACGCGGCTGACGATCTCGTTGCGTGGCTCGGCCGTGGCCCTGGAAGTGCACGTCACGGACGTCTCCGCGCCTGCCGTGGGCGAGCCGGTTCGACTGAGCATCCCACGGTCCAGCGTGGTCATCCTGGGTTGAGCCTGTCTGATCCCGATTCGGCTGGTAGGGCTATCGTTCGACCGATGGACACGATCACGCCGGTAATGCCGCGTGAGGGCGAGCTGGCGCCCGAGCTGGAGCTGGTCGACGACGAGGGCAATACCCGGCGCCTGGCCGACCGACAGGGCCACTGGACGGTGCTCTACTTCTATCCCAAAGACGACACCGCGGGCTGCACCGTCGAGGCGTGCGAATTCCGCGACGCGTATTCGGACATCACCTCGCGCGATGCGGAAGTGTGGGGCGTCAGCGTCCTGGGAAGCGGCAGCAAACAGGCATTCAAACGCAAGTTCGGACTGCCCTTCGTGCTTCTTGCCGATGAGGAGCACGAGGTCAGTGAACGCTACGGAACCTGGGTCGAGAAACAGAATTACGGGCGGACCTACATGGGCATCCAGCGGGCCACCTTCGTGATCGATCCGGCGGGCCGCGTCAGCCGCGTCTGGCCGCGTGTCAAATCAGAGGGCCACGCCGCGCAGGTGATCGCCGCGCTGGACGAGCTCAGGTCAGCGCCTTGACCAAACAGGGCAAAGTGAGACATCGCCCGTGGGGGGAGACGAGCGATGCCTCGATCGAAGCATACACATTTGATAGTGCCCCGCAATCGCAGATATCGAGTAGTTGTTATGACATTGAAATGTAGTTTGGTGATCCGTGAGTGACCCTGCCGACCCCGAAATCAGTCCGTCGCGGGAGCCGCACGGCGACCGACCGCAACGCGCGCTGGTCATCGCTGCCCACCCGGATGACGCCGACTTCGGAGTCGCCGGGACGCTCAGTGCCTGGATCCGCGCCGGGACAGTGGCAAGGCTGGTGTGCTGCACGAGCGGCGACGCGGGCGCGGATGACGCGCGGACGGATCCGCTCGACCTGGCCCGCAGGCGAGAGGACGAGCAGCGCGCGGCGGCGGCGGTCGTGGGCTACGAGGGGGTTGACTATCTGCACCGCCCGGACGGGGCGCTGGAGAACGACCTGGCGTTGCGCGAGCAGCTCGTGCGCATCATCCGCACCTTCAAGCCGGACGCCGTTGTATCCATGGACCCGACCGTGCTCATCCACGACGGCGGCTTCATCCAGCATGTTGACCATCGCCACGCTGCGATGGCCGCGGCGGACGCCGTCTACCCGGCGTCGCGCAACGCGATGGCCTTCCCACACCTCGTCCTGGACGAGGAGCTCGAGCCGCACAGCGTCAATACGATGTACCTCTTCTTCACGGACAAGCCGAACGCGTGGGTGGACGTGAGCGACACGATCGACAACAAGATCGCCGCCCTGCGTGAGCACGTCAGTCAGCTGCGCAAACCGGACGAGCTGGAGGGCATGCTGCGCGGCTGGTCGGCCGAGGCGGGCCGGGAGATCGGCACCCAGGCTGCCGAGGCCTTTCGCGTGATCAACATCCGGGGCTGAGCCCCGGATGCGTCAGGCGGGCGCGAGAAGCGGGCGCAGGCGGCCCCAGAAATCCCAGAGCTCACCCAGGCGGCTCGCGCGCGGCCCCAGGGCGGCGGTCATCTGGGCCAGCTCGAGATCAGGCGCGCAGGCGAGCAGGTACTCCTCGACGAGAACCCGGGTGCCGCGCCACAGCTCGTCGATCTGCTGCTGAACGGGCGCCCGGCGCACGGAGCGCGGATCGAAGCCGGCGTGCGCGACGGCCATCGCAAGGTCGCGTGGTGTGGGCACCCGGTTGTCCTGCCAGCCGCGGTCACCATCGAAGCGGTAGCCCATTGCGGCCAGTGCAGCGACGACGCTGCGCGCCTCATCGCCGCTACCCATCTGGGCCCAGAAGGGGTGCCCGTCGGGGAAGGCGAGAGCGTGTTGTTCGATCGCCCGCGCGACGGCAATCTCGCGCATCTCGACCAGCAGCAGCTGCAGTCGACCGGCCTCCATGCCGGTGTCCTCCTCGAGCTGTAGGGCGATGCCCAACACAGCTGCGCGGTCGCCCTGCAGAAGCCGCGCCAGGGGCGAGACGGACGTCGGAATGAGCATGTCAGCGGTGCGTGTCGGCCTGCGAGCCGCCCCGTGCCGCGCGTCCAGCGTCCCGGGCCGTACCGCCGTCGATCCCACTGCCGCCGTCGTAGCGGCTGCCCGGCGCTGCATCTCCTCCTCGCACGCGGCCACGGCCTGGCGGGCTTCCAGGCAGGCCGCCTCGGCCAGGTCTGCCGCCACGCGAGCCGCGTCATGAGCTGCCTCGGCCTGCGCGGCGGCGCCGTCGAGCGCGGACGTGCCGCGCACTATGCCGTTGGCCGACCGCTCGGCGTGAACGATCGCCCGGTTCAGGCGATGGATCTCGCGCAGCCACTCGGCTGCGGCCGCCTGGAGCTCCGTGTCGGCCGTGGCGCCAGCAATGGCGCGCCGATAGGTGACTCGCGCCGCTTCCTTGTCGTCCGCCACCGAGCGCCGGTCGCGCGCCCGCGCCCGGTCCTCATGCTGCGTGGCTTCCTGGGCCAGCTCGAGCCGCGCCGCGCGCAACTGGCGCTCGCGCTCCTGGGCCACGGAGCGCAATCGCACTGCCTCTGAGCAGCGCGAATCTGAAGCGGCCCGAGCGGGTCCGCACGGTCCGTTCTGTGTCGCCAGGGGCGCGCCCGCCCCGGCCGTTGCTCCAATCACTGGTTGAGCCTATGGTCCCGTCGAGCGCATCGTCTACGGGACGGTTGGACAGTGGGCGCGGTACCCGCGGTCCGATGGTACGATCCTGAGCGGTGGCGACCCTACCCAGCATGCCCCGAGAGGTCTGATTCTTGGCCATCGATCCCAACCAGGAGTTCCTCGTTCAGCCTGTCGACGCCTCCTGGCTCCAGTGCAATATCGAGTGCCAGGAAGCGTGCCCGGTTGGCACGAACTGCCGCGGCTATCTGAACCTTGCCGCCGAGGGCGCTTCGAGGAGGGCTACATCCTGTCGCGCGAGCCGAATCCGGTCGCGGCGATGTGTGCCTACGTCTGCTCTGCGCCATGCGAGCGAGCCTGCCGCCGCGGCGACATCGACCGGCCGCTGGCCATCCGGGCCATGAAGCGCTTCCTGGTCGAGTGGCACCAGGCGTCGCGGCATCCCGGACGACATGCCCGCGATCACGCCGCGCGACACGACGGTGGCCGTCGTCGGCGCCGGCCCGGCGGGTATCGCCGTCGCGCGCGAGCTGGCCGACGCCGGCCACCAGGTGACGGTCTTCGACGAGCTGCCCTACGGCGGCGGCACGATGCTCATCGGCGTGCCCGCCTTCCGCCTGCCGCGCGAGGCGATCGAGATGGACCTGCAGCTGGTCGAGCGACTGGGCGTTCGCTTCCGGTACGACACCGCGTCGGTCGCGACGTGACCTTCGAGCAGCTCAGGAGCAGTTCGACGCTGTCGCCATCTGCGCCGGCGCGATGGATGCCGTGCGCGCTCGACGTTCCCGGCGGCGACCTCGATGGCATCCAGTACGGCGTCGACTACATGAAGCTGGCCAACCTGGGCGAGCCGCTGACGGTGGGCAACGACGTGGTCATCATCGGCGGCGGCTACACCGCCATGGACTGCTCGCGCACCTCGCTGCGCTACGGCGCGCAGAACGTGACCATCGCCTACCGCCGCACGCGCTCCGAGCTCGTCGTGGACGAGGAGGAGCTGGGCGAGACAGAGCGCGAAGGCGTGCGCATGGAGTTCCTGGTCAGCCCGGTCGAGATCTCTGGGCGACGACGAGGGGCGCATCCGCGCAGTCCGCTTCGTGCGCAACCGCCTGGGCGAGCCGGACGCGACCGGTCGCCGCGCGCCGGTGCCGATCGAGGGCAGCGAGTTCGAGATCGTGGCCGACACCGTCATCCCGGCGGTCAGCCAGGCGGCGGACAACACCTTCCTGCCCGTGGAGTCCAAGTTCGAGATCAACCGCGGCCGTGTCCGCGTCGACCCGGCCACCTACGCGACCAACGTTCGCGGCGTCTTCGCCTGCGGCGACTTCGTAACCGGCCCCACGACGCTGATCGAGGCCGCCGGTCACGGCAAGAAGTGCGCCTACGCGATCGACCGCTACCTGTCCGGCCGGCGCGAGGTGGACGTCGACGCCAACGTGCGCATCGTCAGCTCGTGGCGCCACGAGATGCCCGAGTTCTACGACGTCCTGCCGCGCGTCCACGTGCCCATGGCCCCGGTCGCGGCGCGCATGCCGGCCGCGGATCCGCACGTCAACTTCACCACTCCGGTGGAGCTGGGCTACACCACCAGCCAGGCCGTGACGGAGAGCACGCGCTGCCTGATGTGCAACTACAACATCTGGTTCGACCCGTTCCGCTGCGTGCTCTGCGGCGCCTGCGCAGACGTCTGCCCAGAGGGCGTCATCCACATGATCGACGTCAACCAGATGAAGTCGGAGGGGCCTCTGCCGGAGCTGGTCGACGCTTACGGCTGGTCGGATGGGGCGGCCATGGTGCTCGACGAAGAGCGCTGCATCCGCTGCGCGCTGTGCGTAAAGCGATGCCCCTACGACGCCATTACGATGGAGCGGTTCGAGCTCCAGGAGATAAGCAGTGACGGGCGGCTCTACAAGGAGAGCTACCGGGACACTCAGCTCGGGCTGATCGGCATAGGCAATGGCGCCGATGCGGGAGGATACGTGTCGTTGAGCTTTCTCGAGCGTGTAGACACGGCTCTGCGGCGGAGCGCTGTGTGGCGCTCGCTGTTCCGCCAGCCGTACCCCACGGACGAGCGATCGCGTGCCGACGGCGGTCATGAACAACGTGTTCCTCCACCTGCACCCGGTGCGCGTCCGCCAGCACGCGGTCAAGTTCGCCTACACGTTCTGCCTGGGCGGGCTGTCGTTCTTCTTCTTCCTCGTACTGACCGTGACCGGCGTGTTCCTGATGTTCTTCTACGTGCCTTCGTCCACGTCCGCCTACGACGACATCCTGCGCATCCAGGCGGAGGTTCCCTTCGGGCTGCTGACGCGCAACATCCACCGCTGGGCGGCGCACCTGATGGTCTTCTTCGTCTTCCTGCACATGATGCGCGTCTTCTACCACGGGGCGTACAAGCCGCCGCGCGAGTTCAACTGGGTGATCGGCACGCTGCTGCTCTTCTTCACCATCGCCCTGTCGTTCACTGGCTACCTGCTGCCGTGGGACCAGATCGCCTTCTGGGCGATCACCATCGGCAACAACATCGCCTCGTACGTGCCGCTCCTGTCGCGCCCCTCGCAGCTGCTCATCTTCGGCGGCATCGAGGTCAGCCAGAACACGCTCCTCCGCTTCTACGTTCTGCACGTCATCCTGCTCCCGCTGATCGCGGCCATCTTCCTCGCGGTCCACTTCTGGCGGATCCGCAAGGACGGCGGCATCTCCGGACCGCTATAGCCGACCGACGATGACTGACGACCCCAAGTCCCGCCTGCCCGCACCCACCGCCCCGGCGGAGCCTGCCGAGCGCAAGCGCACGGCCCTGCCCGCTGCGCCGCCCGAGCGGCGCACGACGGAGATCGACAAGCAGCGCGTGCCCATGGCGGCCAAGCCGTACCGGCTGCTGGCACTGGTCAAGCAGGACGCCGTGGTCCGCGTCCAGAAGGAGCCGGACGACACGGTCATGACCTGGCCGCACCTGCTCTCGATCGAGTTCTTCGCGGCGGCCACGATGAGCGTCTTCATCCTGCTCATGGCCGTCTTCGTCAACGCCCCGCTCGAGGAGCTGGCCAATCCGCTGGCCACCCCGGCCGTGGCCAAGGCACCCTGGTACCTCGTCGGCATCCAGGAGCTGCTGGCCTACTTCCACCCCACCGTCGCCGGCGTGCTGCCCATCCTGACCATCTTCCTGGCCATCGGCGTGATCCCGTACATCGACCGCGGCCCACGCGGCGACGGCGGCTCGTCGCGCCCGTCCGACCGCAAGCTGGGCATCGTGCTCTTCACGATGTTCTCTGCGGCGGGCCTGTTCATCACCTTCCTGGGCGCCTTCTTCCGCGGCCCGGGCTACAACTGGACAGTGCCGTGGATCGACGGCCTGTTCTTCGCCCTGTAATGGGCAACTGGAAGCTGGCTCGCTGGCAGGAGCCCAAGACGCTCACCCGCGACGTGCTGCGCGAGATGCGCCGCGGCCGTCCGGCCGGTATGTCGCGCCGGACGCTGATTCGCCGCTCGATCGGTGCCGGTGTTGGCCTGTGGCTGCTCGAGATCACCGGCGGTATGCTCGGCTTCCTGTGGCCCAACCTGTCGCGCGGCTTCGGCGGCCAGCTCCAGCTGGGCGACTTCGCGCTCGTGTCGGCCAACCCCGCCGTGCAGGGCATCAGCCTGGCTGACGGTGCGCCGGCCTACTTCTCCCAGGCCCGCGCCTACGTCCAGATGATCGATCCCTCGCGCGGCTTCAGTGACGGCACCAGCGCCGATGGCGAGGGCCTGACCACCAACGTGCGCACGCTCTACCAGCGCTGCCCGCACCTGGGCTGCAAGCCCAACTTCTGCACCACCAACTACTGGTTCGAGTGTCCCTGCCACGGGTCGCGCTACGACCGCCTGGGCGTCAAGGTGCTCGAGCTGGGCCCAGCGCCGCGGAGCATGGACCGTTTCGCCCACACCATTGAGGGCGGCGTCCTGACCGTGGACACTTCGCGCGTCACGCTCGGCCCGCTGCCGGTTGCGCTGGGCCAGCCGGGACTCATCCCGGCCCGATCACCAACGGGCTGCATATGACTGACGATCGAACCGGGCGCGAGCTCACGCCGCGACCGGAAGAGAAGGCAGGCGCGGTCACGCCGCGCGAATCGCTCGTCCCGCGTCCGTCGACCGAGGCGCTCGACCGTTTTGACGCGGGCGACCAGGCGCATACCGTTGGGCTGACGGAGGAGCGCGCCGCGCAGATCGTCAAGTCGTCCGGCAACGCGCGCATGATCGCGTTCCTGGGCGTGCTGCTCTTCGTGCTCTTCATCCCGCTCTACTGGCTGTACGACATCGGCCTGCCGGTGATCGGCTTCCAGGGTCGCCTGGCCAACGAGGAGGACGCCCAGTACGTCACTGACGTCAAGCGCGGTTACGCGTTGTACCTGGCCAACTGCGCGCGCTGCCACGGCGACAAGGGCGAGGGCGGAGTGGGGCCGGTGCTGAACGACCAGGGCAAGCTGTACAACGCGCTGACCGACACGGGCCTGAGCGGCAACGGCCACCTCAACCCGGAGTACCTCGAAGCGGTGCTGAGCGAGGGTGGCCGCTACGTGTGCGGCGATCCGAACAGCGTCATGCCTGCCTGGCTGGACCCCAAGGGCCCGCTCAACTACCGCGAGGTTGACGACATCATCAAGTTCATCACGGCCAGCAAGGACGTGAACTTCAGCTATGTGCCCGCGCACTCGGAGGGTGGCCACACGCTGCCACCGCCGGTCGAGGTCGAGGGCTGGCGCGATCCGGCCTACTCGCCCCCGCCGGACGCGACGCCCGTGCCCGAATGCTGGCGCGCGCCGGCCGCGACATCGGCTCCGGCCACGGCCGCCCCGGTCGAGAATCCGGGCACGCCCGATGCTCCGCGGGTGATCGAGATCGAGGGCACTGCAGACGTGCGCTGGGTGGATCCGGCGACGGACGAGCAGCTCACCGCGATCAGCGTTGTGGAGGGCGAGACAATCGAGTTCCGCATCATCAACGAGAGCACCACGCCGCACAACTTCCACGTGGGCGCTGCCGACGAGCTGGCCAGCGCACCGGAGGACGCGCCGCAACCGGGTGTTGACACGTTCACGGAGGGCGAGCAGACGTTCACCTGGACGGTCGAGAGCCTGCCCGAGCAACCTCAGTTCGCGTGCACGGTGCCCGGCCACTACGGATCAATGAACGGCAGCATCCTGATTGCCGGGCCGGGCGGCTCGCCAGCGCCTTCCGACGGCGCTGCGCCGAGTGGCTCGCCCGCGGCGCCGTCCGGGTCGCCTCCGGCTCCATCCGAATCGCCGGCCGCCTCGCCGGCGCCGTCGGCCGCGCCGTCCTAGATGGCTGAGTACGCGCTTCCGCCCGGCGCTGTCCGGCGCCGCACTGTGTTTGGCCTGCTGGACGCGGACGGTTGGGGCTGGGCCACGGTCAAGGCCACGTTCTGGTTCCTGGTCGTCATCTTCCTGCTCGGCTACGTGCCCGACCGGGCCTACTACTTCACCGTGTCACCCACTCTTGACGTGGGCTACAACGCGATCAGCCCGGTCAACCTTTGCCCGGCGGAGAACGATCGCGGCGCGCGCAAGCTGCCCTGCCCGGCCCCGGCCGGTGCGGTCATCCCGTGGGAATCGAACCCGGCCGAGCTGGCCCTGCCCGCCGGCCGCAGCGACGCTGGAGTCTTCGCCTCGGGTGAGAACCTGTATCTCGTGGGTGGCATGAGCGGTGGCGCGGCCACGGCAAGCGTGCTGGCGACCACCATCAGCGACACGGGCAACCTTTCCGCGTGGCAGGAGGGCCCGGCCCTGCCCGAGCCGCGTGCTGAGGCGGCAATGATCACCTTTGGCGGCACGCCCTACGTGGTTGGTGGCGCCGGCGCCGATGGCGCTCCCACGGACACCGTCTTCCGCGGCGTGGTGGAGGAGGGGCTGCTGACCGGCTGGGAGGCAGTCGAGGAGCTGACGCTGCCCGTGCCGCTGGCCGATGCGGCAGGTGCCTCCGCCGGGTCTGGCCTGTTCCTGTTCGGCGGCCGGACGGCTGACGGTCTGTCAGCGCGCTCGTTCCATGCCGAGCTGCCGGAGGGCGCCGACGACCTGGAGTCGTGGGCGGAGATGACGGAGCTTCCGCTGCCAGAGGCACGCACCAACCACACGGCCGTTGGCAGTGGCGGTTCGATCTTCGTCCTGGGCGGCGAGGGTCCGGATGGAATCTCGAACATCGTCTATTACCTGGGCCTGGACACGGAGGGCCATCCGCGCGCTGGACCCGGAGACAGAGCGTCCATTCGGCTGGGGAGTATCAGTCGCCCAAGCCTCATCCGCGGCGCTACCTGAGCCGCGCGCCGGGCACACCTCGTTCATCAACTCGGGCGCGGTCTACGTCATCGGCGGCGTGGGCGAGGACGGCGCGCCGGTCGCGTCCAACTACTGGGCCGTGCCGAGCGCCACGAACGGCACGATCGCGCGCTGGCAGCGACTGGACGCGACGGACCTGCTCGAGGCACGCGTCAAGCCGTCCGCGGCGGTGATTGGCCAGTACGGCTTCATCGTGGGTGGCGCCACCGCGAACGGTGAGTCGACCACGACGGAGCGCGCGGACATGGCTCCGCGGCGGGCCTTCTTCCGGCTCGGGATGTTCGGACTGACCGTTCCGGCGCTGTCGATCAAGGGCGAGATCGGGCAGCAGCTGGGCTACATCGTCGCCGGCTCGGCGGCCATGGGCAACTTCGTGCTGCTGGTCGTGATCGGATGGATGTACTCGCACAAGCGCGAGACGTTCCGCTTCTTCCAGTGGGTCACGCGCGGCCGCTTCCGGGCTCCTCCGGACGAGGACTACCACCACATCTAGATCGGCCTCGTGGGCGTTGTGGGCCTTGTGGGCCTTGCCACTTGGTCATATGCCTTCCTGCCGCGCACTATCCGTGGCGCCCGTGTCCGTTTCTGGTCATATGCGGTCAGCGGCGGCACTAACTGGCCAGATCGCGCCGTTTGGCTGTCATATGCGCACCGGGGACGCGTAATCCCGAATCGGTCGCTGTGCAGTTGAGCTAAGGCCGTCCCCGCCCGCACATGATCAGATGGCTCGCGCGGGCCGGCCGGTTTCCACGCTCGGCCGCGCCGCAACTGCCGCCACGCGCAGCCGGCGGCGTGACAAGTTCGGACTTAACGCGCGCATTCCAGGCGTTTGACCAGCAAGGGGTGGCGGCCGGGAATGGCGCGCGCCTAGGTCAGCTCGCTGAGCGGCTGGCGGCCGTCGAAGCCCACGTTCGTTTCATGCCACCACGCGATCTCATCCTCGCCCAGCCGCCAGCACAGCCAGATCGGCCGGCCGTTGGCGAGTGCCGGAAAATCGATCAGCCCGGACGGGATGTCGCGCAGGGTGATGCCCCACTCGTCGATCCGATTGACCGTCTCCTGCATGCGCCGGACGAGCGCGCGAACCTGCTGCTCCTGCTCAGCCAGCTGCTCGGCATGCTCGGCCGACCCGTTCGTTTCGCGGCCGCGCACCAGCTCGCGCTGCAGTGCCGCGACCTGATCCCGATCCGCGCTCAGCTGCTCCAGCAGTGGCCGCACGTCGCGCACCCGCGCGTTTGCATCATCGATCCCGAAATAGCGCGCCATCCGGAATAGTTTCGCATCGGAGCCGTCACTCGCCCTTTGCTAGCATCCGCGGCATGAAGCTTGCGCAGCGAATGGTGGGCATCGGCACTGAGACGGCGTTCGAGGCGGCGGCCCGCGCCAGGGCGCTGGAGGCGGAGGGTCGGCACATCGTCCACCTCGAGATCGGTGAGCCGGACTTCGACACGCCGCAGAACATCCGCGACGCGGCGAAGCGGGCGCTCGACGAGGGCTGGACGCACTACGGTCCGCCGTTGGGCCAGCCCGCGCTGCGCAAGGCGATCGCGGAGGAGTCGAAGCGCTTCCGCGGCGTGGAGGCGGACCCGGCCAACGTGGTCGTGACGCCGGGTGCCAAGCCGATCATGTACTACGCGATCCTGGCCCTGATCGAGCCGGGCGACGAGGTCATCTACCCCGACCCGGGCTTCCCGATCTACGAGTCCATGACGCGCTTCACGGGCGGCACGCCGGTGCCCTACGCGCTGCGCGAGGAGAACGACTTCCGGCTTGACCCGGACGAGCTGCGCTCACTCGTCACGCCAAAGACGAAGATGATCATCTTCAACTCGCCGCACAACCCCACCGGCGGCGTGCTGACGCGCGAGGACATCACCGCGATCGCGGACATCGCGCGCGACAACGACAACATCACGGTCATGACCGACGAGATCTACGGCCGCGGCGTGTTCGAGGGCGAGCACTTCTCCATCGCCACGCTGCCCGGCATGGCCGAGAAGACGATCATCCTCGACGGCTTCTCCAAGGCGTGGGCGATGACCGGCTGGCGCCTGGGCTTCGCGATCCTGCCGCAGCCGCTGGTGGATCCGTTCAGCAAGCTGATCATCAACAGCGTCAGCTGCACCAGCAGCTTCGAGCAGATCGCCGCGGTCGAGGCGCTCAACGGGCCGCAGGACGAAGTCAAGAAGATGGTCGAGGAGTTCCGCGCTCGGCGGCAGATCGTCGTCGACGGCCTGAACGCCATCCCCGGCTTCCGCTGCCGCATGCCGCACGGCGCGTTCTACGTCTTCCCGAACGTCGCCGGCACGGGCATGAACGGCACCCAGATGGCCGACAAGCTGCTCTACGACGGCGGCGTGTGCACCCTTTCCGGCACGGCGTTCGGCAAGGTCGGCGCCGACCACATCCGGATCAGCTACGCCAACTCGCGCGAGAACCTGCAGCTCGCACTGGAGCGCATCCGCGAGGTCGTTTCGAAAGTTCCGACGGCCGCTTCTCCTGCCTGAAGCTGGCCATAGCGCCAGCTAATCAAGATGTCGATAACGACGCTGGCGATCGTCCTTTTCGCCGCGCTCATCCACGCCCTCTGGAACCTGATCGTCGTCCAGGCGCGCGACCGGACTCGCAACGACGACGATCGTGATCATCTTCGGCGCGCTTGTGGCGCTGCCGATTGCTCTCTTGCGCTGGGATGTGCAGCCGGAGGCGTGGCCGTACATCGTGCTCTCGTCCGCCCTGGAGCTCGTCTATTTCGCGCTGCTCATCGCCGCCTACGAGCGCGCGGACCTGAGCGTCGTCTATCCCATCGCGCGCGGCTCCGCGCCGGTCATCGTCCTGGCCCTGGCGGTCGCGTTCACCGGCGCGGAGACATCGGTGGCGCAGATTGCGGGAGTCGCGCTGGTGGGCGCCGGCGTGTTCATCGTGCGTGGCTTCAGGGGCGGCACGCGCTGGAGGCACGTTGGCCTGGCACTCGCGGTGGCCTTCGCGATCGCGGCGTACGTGGTGGTCGACAAGGAGGGCGTCCGATACGCCGACCCGATCGCCTACGGCACGCTCATCCTGGGCATCCCCGGCATCGTCGCCACTGCCTTCGTTCTCGCGCGCGGCGGCGTTCCCAGGCTGCGTGCCGCGTTCAACTGGCGCAGCGCGCTGGGTGGCGTGTTCAGCATGGCCGCCTACGCGCTTGTGTTGATCGCCCTCACCACGGCCCCGGCGGCAAGCGTCTCCGCCGTGCGTGAATCGAGCGTCGTGATCGCGGCGCTGCTGGGCGTCGTGGTGCTCAAGGAGAGATCGGGGCCGGAGCGGGTGGTCGGCTCCGTGGTCGTGCTTGTCGGAGTGGCCCTCGTCGTCGTGGGCTAAGGCGTCCTGGCTAGGCGTGCGTCTCGGCCGCGTCGGCGATCTCGCGCAGTCGGGCGAGGCGGCTATCGCGCTCGGCGACGAAGCGCTCGATGGCCTCGACGATGTGCGTCGGGCCCAGGTGTGCCTCGTCGATGACCTCGTCGACCGTGCCACCGGTGCGCCAGCGGTCGTCCCAATCGGACGAAAGCGAGTAGTCGCGCGCGATCGGGCCGCCGATCCAGTGGCGCATCGTCTGCCACGCGCGGTTGGTGACGGCCATGCCGTCCCATCGGTCGCCGAGTGACGCGACGGAGTCTCTGTATGGCTCGTCCTGCATGGCGAACAGCTGCGGCGAGATGCACGCCACGATCTTCACGTTCAGGCCGCGCTCGTCGAGCTGGGGCAGGATCTTGACCACGTTCGCGGTAGTGGTCGTGCCCTGCACGAAGACCGTCCCGCCGCGCGGCCCCGGCTTGAACTCGCGCAGCACGTATGCGCCGCGCGCCGCCTCGAAGTGCGACGGCATGCCCAGCTTCTCGCGGTCGGGCAGCTCCACGGACGGTCGCGTCAGGTGCAGCGCCACGAGGGGCACGTCCGTGGCCAGCGCGGCGGCGATGACGACCGGCACCTCGTTGTACTCCCACGGGTGCAGGTCGATCACGTGGCCCTCGGGGAAGAGCTGCGTGACGGCAGTCTCGAAGATGCCGAAGTGGGTGCGCGAGTCCTCTGCCGTCTCCGGTCCGGCGTGCCCGGCGATCCAGAGCACCTTGCCCACCTTGAGCTCGCAGTCCTGGGCCAGCTGGCTGAACAGGCGCATGGGCCCGTACTTGAGGTACGAGAACGAGCCGTACGTTGAGCACGTGCCCCAGAAGCCGTTGAACTCGTTCATGGGGTCGGCGGCCATGTTGACCGTGGCCAGGCCGACGGTCAGGCCGGCGTTGGTGAACTCGGTGATCTCGGTCGGCAGGACGGTTCCGCGCAGGTTCTTCTCGCGCTGGTACCAGCCCCAGCCGGGCATCTCCTCGAAGTCCTTCGAGAAGCCGGCCAGGTTGGTCGAATTCGGCCAGGTCCGCCGAGGCGCCGATGAACAGCGGGCGGCCATGCTCCTGCTTGGCGAAGGCATTGACCCACGCGCCCCACTGGGCGAGCGCGGCTCGATTGGGTTGCTTCTCGCCGGGCTTCTTCCACATCGCAGCCGGGTAGTTGCGGTAGTCGAACAGGCGCTTGTCCTTGAACAGCTCCGCGCCGCGGCCACCGATGTTGAGGCCCTGAACGTCGTCCGGGACGGTGGCGGCGATCTCCAGCAGCCGATCGGAAAGCCACGTGACCAGCTCGTCGTCGCGGTGCAGGACGCTCAGCGCGACCTCGAAGTTGGCTCGTGCCTGGGCCTGCTGGGCGGCCTTGTCGTCCGGCGCCGGCTCGTCCACGCCCTCGTACTGGACGCCGTACTTGTCCATGAATTGCTTGCGCACGGCCCAGAACTCGGGCGCGTTCATGGGCCATGGCGTGCCGTGGCTCTTGTTGTCGTACTTGCCGTAGCCGCGCCCCTTGCGCGTCTTGAACCAGGCCATGCTGGGGACCTTGTCCGGGTTGTCGCCACGCGCCGCTTCCAGCACGGCCCTGGTCACGCTGCGCGAACTCGGAGCCCTGCTCCGTGCCGTTCACGCGCCAGCCGTACGGCTCGAACCATGTCGTCGGCGTGCCGTTGACGACCGATGACAGCGCGAAGTCGTCGATGCCGTAGTCGTTCCAGTCGACCATGAAGACGAGGTTGTTCAGACCCAGGCCCCACGCCGTGTTGCGCGTCTCGTGGCTGGCGCCCGGCGTCAGGCCGCCCTCGCCCTCGAAGACGAACACCTTGACCTCGTCCGCGCCGGCCAGCTTGAGGGCCAGCGCCTCGCCCGCCGACGGCGGCATGCCGTGCCCGCTGGGGCCGGTGTTGAACTTCAGGAAGAGGGTCTTGCCCTCCATCTCGGCATGGCCGGGCAGGCCGCCGCGCCGACGCAGCTTGAGCAGGTCCTCCCAGGTCACTGCCCAGCGACCGTCGTCGGGGAACGCGAAGCGCTCGTCAGCGTCGCGCGCGTGACGCGCGCGGAGTCCCTCGTTGAGCACGGCCAGCGTGGCGTAGATGAGCGGCACGGTATGGCCCGCGGAGAGCACGAAGCGGTCCATGAACGGCCGCCACGGTCGCTGCAGGTCCCAGCGCATGGCGCCACTGAAGAGCAGCGCCAGGAGCATGTGCACCTTGGAGCGTGAGCCGCCCGGGTGCCCGCTCTGGCGGTAGTTGAGCGCGAGGTCGATCGATTCGTCGATCAGGTCCTTGAGCACCTCCCAGCGCTCAAAGTCACGCTCCGCGGTCTGGAAGAGCCGGTCGACGTCCGGCTTGTCTGCAGTCAGCACCATCTCATCAGGATCGTACACGCCACGCGCTGGGCGAACCGGCTATTCACCAGGCGAATAGACGTTGTCCGCGCCGGCGCGCGGCGGAGCGTCCGCGCCGTCAGCTGACGGGCGCCTCGCGCTCGATCTCGCCGCGCCACGCGCCCGTCTCGGTGCCGCGCGACTCGATGAACTCCTTGAAGCGCTTCAGGTCACCCTCGACCTGCCGATCGTCGAAGCCGAGCGCGGCCCCTGCCTGCTGGACGGCGCCATCCGGCTCCCAATCCATGATCAGCGTGACCGTGGTGGTGTTGTCATCGATGTAGTGGAAATCCACCGAGCCGCCGTTCGGGCGACCGGACGTGGAGTGCCAGGCAATGCGCTGATCGGGCTCCTGCTCGCTGATCTCGGCCGTCCAGGTCTCCTCGTTGCCGGCGATCTCCGCGGTCCACTCGAGCGTGTTGTCGTCGAGCTGCTTGACGCTCTTGACGGCCTCCATGAAGCGCGGGAACTCCTCGAACTGGGTCCACTGGTTGTAGGCCGTGCTGACCGGCACGTTGACGTCAATGGTCTTCTCGATTCGGGCCATGGGGGTCACCTCAATCATTTTCTCTGTTGGACACCGAGCCTAGGCCGGGTGACCGATCGCCCGAACAAATCTCTCCTGCCATCCGGTTGCAGCACCGTTTCACCCTTCGAATCGGCGCCGCTTGGGCACGAACGTCCGATATGCTCCCAGCCGTCGTGTCGCACGAGTCGTCCGAGGCAACCGGTCAGCAGCCCGATGATGGCGGCATGCCGCCCGCGCTGCCTCCGGAGCCGCGCCAGGGAACGCTCGACGAGCCGTACCGAGACCCGGCCCAGGAGATGGGCCCGGAACCAGCCCAGGCGCCCGAGCCTGCGCCTCCGCCACCACCGGCACGCGAGTCGCGTCTGCGCAGCGCGGTCCGCCATCCGGAGAGGTCCGGCGCGCTGCTGGCACTGCTGATCGGCTTCGCCTCTGTCTTCTCTGCCGTGCTTGCCTGGCGCGCCTCGCTGGCCTCGATCGACTCGTCACGCTACGAGAGCCTGGCTGTCCAGGAGTCGGCGCGGCGCAATCAGCTCGAGCGCCTGGCCGAGGGCACGGTGGACCAGGACGAGCAATTCGTGCTCATCTTCCAGGAGCACGCGCTCGCGGCGCGCGAGCTGCAGGCGCAGGCCGATGAGTTGCGTCCGACCGATCCCACGCAGGCCGACATCCTGGACCTGGAGGCGCAGGCTCAGCTCGCCCTGGCTCGCGCCACGCAGCCCTACTTCCTGGGCGCGGGCGGCATCGCCCTGGGCGAGGACGGCACGGTGGGCTACGACCGCGAGTTCGTGCTGACCAATCTGCGCGAAGGAGACGTCGAGCTGCGCGAGCTGAGCACGGAGCGCAATGAAGCCAACGCGGCGCGCGCGGATGCGCGTGCACTGAACCTGATCGGAGTGGCCGCGCTGGTGATCTCGGCGCTCTTCTTCCTGACCGTGGCCCAGGTCAGCCGCTCGCGCTTGCGCGTCCAGCAGGCGTTCTTCGCGGCGGGTGCGCTGCTGGTCGGCATCGGTGGTCTGGGCTGGTTGATCGTGGAGCTGTTCGCGTGAGTGACGAGGCACGCGGGGACGATCGCCTGTCGGGCATCGTGGCGGTGTTCATCGCCTTCACCACCCTGATCGCGGCGCTGGCCGGCTTCCTGCAGGCCGACTCGGCCCACCAGGCCGGAGCGCGGCGTGACGCTGCCGAGCAGCTCTCACTCCAGGCACTGGCCAGCTCGCACAGCGCCCAGCAGCGCGCGCAGGTGGAGCTGGAGACCTTCGCGCTTTGGGCGGAGCAACGCACGCGTGCCGGCAATGCGCTCGTGGGCAGCCTGTATGCCGCGTCCGACCCCACGCGCGCTAACCGGCTGACGCTGGAGATGGAGCGCTGGGAGGTGCTCGCGGCGGCGACGCTGGCGCTGTCCGACATAAACCCGGAAGGCGAATTCGGGCCGGAGCAGGACCGCACGTTCCCGACGCGCTACTTCAGTGCCGCGACAGAGGAAAGCCTGCGCCTGAACGCGCTCCAGGACGCGGCCAACGAGGAGGCCAGCGCGCTTGATCGCCAGGCCGCCTCGTACACCGCGATCCTGGCCATGCTGGCGGTCAGCCTGTACCTGTTTGGCCTGACGCTGGCCGTCCGCGGGCAGTGGCGCCGATTCGGCTTCCTGGGCGTTGGCCTGGGCCTGCTCACGGTGGGCATGGTGTGGCTCGTCCAGTCGACGCTGACGCCTGGGCTGGTAATGAACGACGAGGCGGCCGCGGCCTACGCCCGCGGCCGCGTGGCACTCATCAACGCCACCGACCGGGCCGGTTACGAGCAGGCCATCGCGCACTACGACGCGGCGATCGAGCTGCGCCCGTCGTTCGCCCGCGCGTACTCCGATCGATCGGACGCGATCTTCCTGTCCGAGAGCCCGCAGCGCACCGGCTTCATAAGCATCGTCCCGCCCGAGGCGCTGGAACGCGCCCGCGCCGACCTGGAGGCGGCTCGCTCGCTCGGCCTGGAAAGCGCCGCCACGTACGGCTCACTCGGTTTCTATGGCTTTTCGCAGGGCGTCCAGGAAGGGGACATCGCTCTCCTGAACGAGAGTGCCGATTTCACCAGGCGCGCCATTGCGCTCGACCCGCTGCAGCCCATCTACCGCTACAACCTGGCCGTAACGCTGGTCGCCGCGGACCGTCCGGACGAGGCGCGCGCGGCGTACCAGGAGGCCGTGGCCCGGACGCTCTACCTGGACCTGGCCAACACGCGCACGCGGGGTGAGCCGTTCGTCCAGGAGCAGTGGCTGGCCGGTGCGCTGACGGATCTGGAGATCGTGCGCCGCTACCGGCCTGACCTGGCCGACTCGATCCGCGGCTTCAAGGAGCAGATCGTGGGCCGCGTCGCCAGCCAAAGCGTGGATGCGCCGACCGGATCGCCGGCCGTCTTCTCTGACATCCAGCTCGACATCTTCCCGGCTGAGGTGCAGTGGCAGGGCACGGTCGAGGGCTATGACGCCGCGCGCGACACGATTTCGGCGCAGTGGTACCACCAGGATCCGCAGGCACTGGGCTGGGCCGTGATACCTGAGGTGTCCCAGCCGGAGACTCCGTCTATCGGCAGCGACGGCCGCCTCTTCCAGCTTGCGGCGTACACCAGCAGTGTCTTCCCGCCGGCGTGCCTGCCGTCGGGCTCGTACCGCGTGGAGCTGTATGTCAATGGCCGGCTGGCCGCAGAGGGCTCGGCCGATGTTGACTTCGGCCAGTACGACGCGTTCTTCTCGCGCGAGCTGACCGTCGCCTTGTGCCGTCCACCCGATTGGGTGCGCCGCCCGGATCGGCTACCCGGCCTGATCGACGGCTTCCAGAGCCCGGACCTTGAGCGTGGCGTGTACGCCGCGCGGCTGCCCCTGCCGGGCACCATCAGGAGCCTGCCTGATGTGGCCGCGTCGATCGAGGACATCACCATCGAGTCGTTCATAGACCTGTTCCCGGCACGTCCGACGTACTGGGTCGAGGCGGGCACGAGCAGCGACTACTTCATGGGCCTGTCAGACACCGCGTGGCGCTGGTATGACTACGGCACGGGTTACGTGCGCATCGCCGCCGGGCTTACGAGCGACGGCGCGGCCGTGCTGGGCATGGTCTACGGGCCGTACGAGTGGTTCGACACTGATGAGCCGTACCGGATCCTGAACTCGATGATCAGCGTCCAGTAGCGGGCGGCGGCCAGCTGCAACCAGCGGGTCGCCGCGCTAGCGGTTCAGGCGAACGTGAAGGTAGGCCTTGAACCTGGTGTCCAGCGAGCGATGACGGTGAGTTCGCACGCCGCTGGTCAGTGCGCTGATCGCCCGGCTGTCATTGATCGCGATGCCAATGTGGGCGATGTGGCCCCGCTTGGTCCAGACGATAAGGTCGCCCGTGCGCGGGTTGCTCCGACTGACCAGGCCGCGCTTGCGGAACCACGCGTAGTAACCGGCGGCGCGCTTGCGGTTGCCACCGATCCGCCCGATCAGGCCGGCCTGCTTGTAGACCCGGAAGACGAAGCCCGAGCAATCGAAGTAGCGCATGCCGGTCGTGCCCAGGCGGAATCGGGCTCCGAGATGTGAGTGCGCGTAGCGCAGGATCCGCTGCGCCTCGCCGCGCGAGACGTTGCCATCGCCGCGCTTAGCGTCAGCGGCTGGAGCGTCCAGCGCCAGCATCGTTACTGCGAGGGCGAGAGCAGTAAGGATCAGGAGGATGCGGCGAAACGATGTTGCCCACGACGTGTGGGGCAGTATGGCGGCCGCTGGGGCCGGCACTGCATATGTCAATTGACCTCTCCCCGGTCGAACCTGCGCTGAGGGCAGGCACGAACATGGCGGTCGCGTCCGGCAGCGTGAATGACAGATCGTCGGCGTGAATGTCCGAACGCTGGGGCGCTCTCGGACGAACGTTGCGCCGAACGGGCCACGGGTGTCTGGGGACACCCTTTCCTCGGCCCGGCTGCCTCTCTCTCCCTGACGGCGGCCTGTGCTTCGTGGCCCCACCAAGCCTCACACGGCGGAGCGCGGGGAGTGTTACACAGTCGCGCTCGTTTGCCAACCCACTTTGCAAAGTTCCTTGCGGTCGTGTTTCAGAATGGCTTGAACATCATCAGGTAGGACAGCACGACCACGGTGATCAGGCCGATGGATGCCAGCAGCACAGGCCGGCCCGATGCCAGCGCCGTCTCCAGGACAGCGGTGTCGACTGCTACCGAAGCGTCAATCGCGCCCGTCTTGGGATCGATACCGACCGATTGCCTGATCCGGTTGAGGTACATCCGGCCGAAGGGCGTCATGACGATCATGACCACGACGGCGATGGCAAGCGAGGCCCAGATCCAGTACCTCCCCGTGGTCCAGAAATTGCCTGAGAAGCCAGCAAGGATGCCCGCGCCGAACCAGACCAGGAACCCCACGCCCATCGCGTTCATGCTCCAGCGTGAGAAGTCGAGCAGCGTGCGCAGCGTGGCCGGGTCGCGTTCCGTGCGCAGCTTGAGCATCACGCCTGCAGACACACCGTGAGCGAGCAGAAAAAGGAACACGCCGATGATGTGGGCGAAGACGATCAGCCCGTGGAACGGCGCCAGGTTCGGCACGGCAATCCCTCTCCTTTGGTCGAGAACGTGACCATGCGCGCATCTTAATCACGGGCATCTCGCTCAGGAGGCTTGTTGCCGCACATACGAACGCCGGGCCAATCCCTTGCGAGATCGACCCGGCGGTCGGTGTATCCGGCTTGCACCGGGGCGGTTCAGCGCCTCGGCGTGGCCATCAGACCGGCATGGTGACCGGGCGCAGGGCCTGAACCTTCACCGGCTCTGGCCGAGTGGCCCAAACCAGGCCGAGCCCGGCGAAGATGAACGTGAACCCGATGCCGGCGAAGCCGCCGGCGAGGCCAAGGCCCATCTGCAGTGACGATGCTGTGCTGGTACCTACGCCGAGCTCAGCGATCAAGGCGTGTGCGGTGCCCGTCCATGCCTGTGCACGAACGGCGGCGTCAATCGGATTGCTGCGGTCGAAGTCTGCCCAGTAGCGACCGTCGACTGGTACCTCGTAGGGCACGCCCGCCAGGAAGGCGGTGCCGTCAGCCGCTGTGAAGTCCTCGTCCAGGATGACGGTCTGCGTTCCGTGCAGCGTGTGGTAGGCGACCGTCGCCATCTGATACATGTACTCGCTCGCCGTGTTGACGGTTGGATCGGCCGGGTTGAGCTCGCCGGCCACGACCGCGTAGCCCCAGTCGTTGGTCAGCAGAGCCATGATCGGCTGGGCCCCTTCGGGAGTGCCGCGATCGGTCAGCTGGCCCTGGTCGTTGTATGTCAACTCGACGTTCTGGGCGGCGCTGAACGCCGTGAGCGCACGCTCACCCTCCTGGACCTTGATGAACGCGTATCCGCCTGCGGCTACGAAAACCAGACCGAACACCGTCAGGACGATGCCGAGCTTCTTGAGACGGTTGATCATGGGATCTCCTTGATGAAGCGGTTTGATGGCCTGATCAAACTCTCGCTCCAGGCGGCGCCGCTTCCCAGTGACAGCTGCACCGTATCGAGGGGCCATTCGCGGTGCGCGGGGGGCCGTTTGGCACGTTCGCGCTGCTCCGACACGACCAGCGGCCGTCAGGCCTGCGCTTTGGGGCCGAATGTCACTGTGCCCCAGGGCTCACGCAGCCGACGATCCCAGCATGACCAGCACACGGCCCCACGCAGATGCTCCCGCCGGTGAGCGGACTGGCACGCCACGATTCTCGGCTTCGCCCCGGTGGCGGAAGAACGCAACACTCCTGCTGGCCACGGATCTGACGTCGATCTCGGAGGTCGCCGCGGAGCAGTCGATCGAATTGGCCGTCGCGCTCGACGCGCGTCTGGTGGTGGTCAACGTGATCAATCCCACTGACCGCATCGTGGGAAGCGCCCTGTCGCCCAATACGCCCGCTCGGGTTGACCAGCTTCGGGCCGACAGGGAAGGGCCGCTCATGGCGGTTGTCGAGTCAGCGCGCCATCGAGGGCTGGATTGCGCTTACCTGCTCTGGACTGGCCTGCCTGGTCCGGGCGTCGTTGCTGCGGCCGAAGCTGAAGACGCCCAGATGGTGATCGTGGGCACCCGCGGACTTGATCGGGCAGGCAGGTTCGTGCTCGGCAGCGTCTCCGACTATGTCGCGTACCACTGCCATTGCCCGGTCCTGATTGCCCGCTGAGACGCAGCTTTTCCCAGACGACGGATCAGGCAGTCTGAAAGAATTCTTCCCGGGGCCGGTAGCTCAGCGGCAGAGCAGGGGACTTTTAATCCTCGTGTCCTGGGTTCGAATCCCAGTCGGCCCTCCAACAATCCACGCGTGAAATCGCCCTAGGTCGGCCCTTAAGACCGGTCACTGGAGGGCGGTTGCCAGCCCCGCTGCCAGCCACGGCGGACGCACTCCCGAAGGCATGGTGGAATGTCATGGACAGATGGCTGCCACCGGCGGGAGCGTCACCAACGGTTGCGGTGTCACCTGTCGATCGTCCCATTGCCGAGACCGATCCTCTGAAGGAGAGTTTGAACCGACGAGTGCGTCCGCGCATTGGCTCGGCAAGTCAATGCGGCGCGTGATAGACAGCTACGACTTGGGGGATGGTTCGGAGCCAGTGCAAGACGATCGGATAGAAGCGCTCCGCCGCGCGGCGGCCGCAGCTCCAACTGAGCCGAGCCTGCACCTCCTGCTGGCGGACGCGCTGAGGGAGCAGGGACGTGTCGACGAGGCCGCCGATTTCCTACCGTGCCGCGCTGGCGCTGCGGCCGCAGTCAGGTGACGGCCTCCTTGGCCTAGCCCAGGCGCTCGCACGCCAGAACAAGACGCGCGATGCCCTTGTCGCCCTGGACCAGCTCAGCGCAACTGCCGGAGAGTCAGCGGGCGAGCAGATGCTGCGTGCACGCATCTCGTTCCAGTCTGGCGATGTGGAATCCGCGGTGAAGGCGTATCGGCGCGCAGTCGGGATGGACCCCAATCTCTCCGATCCTCACTTCGACGCGATGCTGGGCATCGGCGCCGAGGAAGATGAGGAGATCGTCGATGGCCGCATCCGTCAGCGGGCCGACGCCCCTGTCGTTTCATCCGGAGTGGAGGTCGAACGACCCACCGTTTCCTTCGCCGACGTCGGCGGTATGGATGGCGTCAAGGACGAGATCAGGCGGCGGATCATCGCGCCGATGCAGCGTCCGGATCTGTACCAGGCATACGGGCAACAGGCCGGCGGTGGCCTTCTCCTGTACGGACCACCGGGCTGCGGTAAGACGCACCTGGCGCGTGCCACAGCGGGGGAAGTTAAGGCCGCATTCTTTTCGATCGGCATCCACCAAATCCTCGACATGTGGATCGGCGCCAGCGAGCGCAATCTCCACGAGGTGTTCGAGATCGCCCGCGCGCATCGCCCCGCGGTGCTCTTCTTCGACGAGGTCGACGCGCTCGCGGCGAGCCGAAGCGACATGCGCACGTCGGCTGGTCGCCACCTGATTAACCAGTTTCTGGCCGAGCTCGATGGCGTAGATGGCAAGAACGACGGTCTGCTCGTCATGGGCGCGACGAATGCGCCGTGGCACCTTGACGCGGCTTTTAGGCGACCCGGCCGCTTCGACCAGATGGTCTTCGTGCCACCCCCCGACGAGCCCGCCCGCGCAGCGATTTTGAAAGTTCATCTGCGCGAGAGACCGACGCGCAGCATCGACTACGGAAAGGTCGCGTCGCAGACGAATGGCTTCTCGGGGGCGGATCTAGCCGGAGTGGTGAGCTCCGCAGTCAGCCTCAAACTCGACGAGGCGATGCGCACCGGGGAGGCCAAACCCATTGAGACCGGTGACCTGCTGAAGGCGGCCGGACGGGTCCGGCCCACGACCAGCGACTGGTTCGCGACCGCGCGCAACTACGTGCTCTATGCCAATGAGTCAGGGCTATACGATGCCGTTAAGCCTTACGTCCGGCTGTAGGACCGTAAGGTGACAATTCAGCGTGCGGCGATCCTCTATGACCAGCGTCGATCTGACAGGGCGGCGGACGAGGCCCAGCGCGCAGTGAAGACGTCGCTATCACTGTGACGTCAACTCCCATGCAAGCGGAACGCGCCGGCATCCTGTACGACCAAGGTCGCTACGACCTCGCGGCGGATGAGGCCCGGCGCTCCCTCGCAAGCGATCCGCAGGACGCCGCCGTGCGCATCATTCTGTCGATGGCGCTTACGCAAATGGAACGCTTCACTGAAGCGACGCGCGAGGCACGCATTGCAATCGCCGCACTGCCCGACGAACCGATGGCGCATGTCGCTCACGCATTCGCATTGGCGCAGCAATCACGGTTCATCGAAGCTCGGGACGCTGCCAAAGAAGTGCTACGCCTTGATTCCAGCGACCCGTACTGGCACGGACTCCTAGCGAACATTGAACTCAGTTTGGGGAACTGGCAGGCTGCCTACGAAGCGACCACACGGGGTCTGGCAGTCACGCCAGGCCACTCCGAATTGCTGCGCCTCAGGTCCGTTGCGGCCGTGCATCTGGGACGTTTGAACGAGGCAGAGTCGGTATCGGACGACGCGGCCAACTCGGAGCCAGATAGCACGTTCGTCTTGGGAACGCAGGGCTACCAACTGATGTTGGCTGGCAACTTTCGTGAGGCAAGAGCCCTATTCACCTACGTTCTCGGGCTCGATCCCAGGAACACAGCCGCTCTCGGGGGTTATGGGGAAACCATCAAAGCGGCAAATCCGATGTACGCCGTCATTCTCCGTTACCGACTCTGGAGTGCCCGGCTCTCGAGCGCCCGACAGGCGGTCCTCCTGTTCGGGCCCGCGGTGGCGTTCATGGTGGCGTGGACGACGTTTCCTGTCGGGTCGACCCCACATTGGTTCGTCCTGGCGTTCGCCGGGATATGGCTCTTGTCAGCGACCTGGCTAGGGATCCCCGTTTCGACTCTGGTCCTGATGTTGCACCCGTCTGGCCGCCACGTCGTGAATAGGGACCAACGATCTGCTGCTGTCGCAACCGCACCGCCACTCGCGATTTCGCTCGTTGGTGTGGCCGCCTTAGCAGGCGGCATTGACGCTGGTTTTTTCGCCGCAGTGTCAACTGCAGCCGCCGCTCTCCCGATCTATGTGCTGTTCCGCGTCAAGGCACGGGCGAACCGAGTGCTATTCGGGCTAACGACGTCGATCGCGGTCGCCGCCGCCGCCGCCGCAACTCTCTTGGCGTCATCAACCGTAGATACGGGAAACCTGTCGCCGTGGACTGCGCTGTGGATCGGCGTGCTTGTCTCCATTGCCGCGGCCTGGCGAGCTCAGGTGCTGATTCAAGTCCAGCCCGGCCACTAGGAGAGCTGGCATAGTCCGACCAAGATGCCAGCATGGCTGATACGCCCGTGTCCGTGTTGTTCCGACCTGTCGGTCCTCGCGAGTTGAAGCTGATCGAGGAGTCCGGGTACTGTCGGTTTCCGCTACGGCTGCCTTTTCAACCGATCTTCTATCCCGTGCTCAACGAGCAATACGCGCGCCAAATCGCGCGCACCTGGAACGCCACCAAGCCGGACACCGGCTACCGCGGGTTCGTCACTCGTTTCTCCGTCCGGGCCGACTTCCTCGAGGAGTTCGAGGTGCGGACCGTAGGCGGCCGCATTCATCAGGAGTTGTGGATCCCAGCCGAGCGACTCGACGAGTTGAATGACGCGATCGTCGGTCGAATCGAAGTTACCGCGGAGTATCGCGGTGGGCCAGGCCAAGAAGTCCGTGAGATAGCGAAGTGAGCGTTCACGGAGTGGCTCGCCAGCAGCGCGCCCGGAGGGATGCAGGGACTCACTACCAGCGCGGCGTAAACGACGATCCTCTGGCCTGTACGCCTTCAAATGAACCGGCTAACCGCATCCTTACGGACCCAGAATTGTCGTTCATCGCCGAACTTGGTGTGAATCGTGTCAATCCTGATGTCGCCGGGATCCAGAAGCTCTGGAGCTATGCCTCGAGCAGCAAGCCAACTGGAGAGCATCTCGCGAGCCGTCTCGAGGTCGTTTGCGCGGGCGACCTCGATCCACTCAACCTCGTTCATGAGTACCGCAGATCCGGCTTCATGACGGCTATTGTCGAGCAGAGAAGGAAAGTTCCCTCTTTCCCGTACAGGCTGATCCGCTGGCATGGCGGGGAGATCGGGGATCGACACGCGAAGCGTGAGCCGGGGGTTCGAATCCCTCTCGGCGCGCCACCAATCCACGCATGAATCCCCTAGTTTTCAGGTCCACGCTGTGGACTCTTGGCCGTGTTTGCCAGCCCCGCTGCCAGCCACGGCGGCAGCACTCGATAGACCCGGAAGAAGCAGGTGGACAGACGGCTCCAACCACAACCGCCCACTCTGCATGACAGAGACGCGCACGGGATGACGCCTGTCCTATGATGCCGTGGAGATGAAGCAGGACGATGGGGTCCAGCGCCGCCTGCAACGTGCCGTCGACAACGTGGTGGCGGCCGCCTTGCAGTGGGCGGGCGCCGACTACGGAGATCCCAATCAACTCCGAGTCGACGCCGAGCTCGCGGACGCCGTGCGGGAGTACGAGCGAGCCCAGGCGGCTGCCCCCTCAATGATGGGAAAGTCGGTACTCCGCCCAGATCGCCTCGACGTCTAGTCTCGGAAGCTCGCTCGCCAGGCGTTGGTCCGCCTTCTGGCTATAACGCCGAAATCGCTGGCTGCCGATCACAAACTCTCGCACACAATCAGGGCACGCCGTCGGCCGTTACGTGCCGGGCATGCCGCCGCTCTTCTTCACCAACCGCGACGCCCCGCCTGATCGGACACGGCTGACGCTGGCACACGAGCTCGGCCACATGGTGATGCACCGCGTACCGAACGCCAGCATGGAGGAGCAGGCATTTGGTTTCGCCGCGGAGCTCCTGATGCCAGAGCAGGACATCAAGGCCGAACTAGATGGGCTCACTATCGACAAATTGGTTTGGCTCAAACTGCGCTGGCGAGTGTCGATGGGCGCGCTTCTCAAGCGGGCCGAGAACTTGGAGCGCATTCAGCCGCGGCGGGCGCGCTATCTCTGGATGACCATGAGCAAGGCTGGCTATCGGACCCGAGAGCCGGCAGAGGCCGACATCGCCCCGGAGCTGCCGCACACGCTGAAGGACATCGTCGACACCCACACGCGGCAGCTCGCGTACTCCGCTGAGGACATGGCGCACCTTGTGGCGCTGCTTCCGCTCGAGCTGGAGGCGACCTACGGGATCGGGACCGCGGGCCATGGCGCCACTCGCGGCCGTCTTCGCATCGTTCAGTCGTCCGTCGGATAGAGCCGGCTGTGGACGGAGCTCCGCTGTCGACTGACAGCCACGTTGACAGCCACGGCAGTGGCAGTCGGTCCCACCCCATGCAGCCTGTGCACGAGCACCTCGCGCGGCATGGACCGGATCGGAACTTAAGGCACCCCATGGACGGCGACCGGAGAGACTTTTAATCCTCGTGTCCTGGGTTCGAATCCCAGCCGGCCCTCCACGTATCACGATGCGCCTTTGGTGTTCCTCGCGCTTCGCTCGTACCACGACATCAAGGGCGTGACGGATATGCCATGGACCAGCACTGATGCGGCGACCACCGCCAGGGTGAGTGACGCCAGCGTCGTGGCCAGCTCCACGTCCAGTCCGTGGGTGATGGCGAAGGACAGGTAGTACACGGAGCCGATGCCGCGTATCCCGAACCACGCCGTGAGCAGCAGCTGCGGGCGCGAGAGTCCGCCACCCAACAGGCCAAGTGCCACAGCCAGCGGACGGAGCAAGACGAACATCACCGGCGCCACCCACACGACGGAGGAGTGCACCCCGACGATGCTCAGCATCGCGCCGACCAGGATCACCACGACCACCTCGGCGATCCGCTCGAGCGCCTCGTTGGTGCTGAGCAGCGATTGTGCGACTGCGGCAGCGGCGGTCGTGTCGGAGGTCTGGGCATCCTCGTCGGCCACTGGTAGCTCCTCGAGCACCTCCTCCGCCACATCTTCATCGGTGTGATCGCGCTCGACCCGGCGCACGGCGAGCCCGGCCGCGAAGACGGCCAGGAAGCCGTACGCGCCGACGAGCAGGGCGAGCCCGTATGACAGCGCGATCAGGCCGATCAGGAGCAGCTCGTCCACGCCGGTTGCCGCCGCATGGCGACGACGCAGGTACACGACCAGGCGGGACACCGCAGTGCCCGACAGGGCTCCCACGCCCAGCCCGGCGATGACCGCCCAGCCAAGGTCCACGGCCAGCCAGCGCAGGCCGGATTCGCCCAGATCATGGAGTCCCAGCAGGCCCAGGCCGAGCATGACGAAGGGAAAGGCGGTGCCATCGTTGAGGCCCGCCTCGCCGGTCAGCGTGAAGCGGACGCGGTCATCGTCGAGCGCATGAGAGACCTGGACGTCTGAGGCAAGGACAGGGTCCGTTGGCGCCAGGATCGCGCCGAGCAGGATCGCCGCCCCGAGCGGCAGCGCGAGTCCGACCACGCCCACGACGGCAACCAGGCCAACGGTTACGACCATTGACACGGAGGCGAGCCGGACGGTGGCGCGCCACCTGTGATCGGAAATTGGCAGCCGAAGCTTCAGTCCTGCCGTGAAGAGCGAGATGATCACGGCGATCTCGCTGACCAGCTCCACTGCCGGCGCATGGGCGACCGGATCCACGATCAGCATTCCCAGCCCGATCGGGCCCACGATCACTCCGACCGCGAGGTAGAAGAGGGCCGACGAGAGCGGCAGCCGCCGAATCCACGATCCGACCAGCGCCATGAGCACCAGCACGAAGCCGGCGGCGATGAACCAGCGGAAGTCCGTCAGCGGCTCCATTACCGGGGCTCAGTCAGGCTCGGCGATGTCCGTGAGCGCCTCGCGCAGCTCGTCCCGCCGCTCGTCGTAGCCATAGACCGACAGCCTGACCACGTGGCCGCCGCCATCGGCCGGCTGCACGTCGACCAGGCCGACGTTGTTGGTCGTGGCCAGGCCGCGCCGCCAGACGCGCAGTTCGCGCTCGCCGGCGCGCACGAAGCCGGTGATGATGCGGTTGGCGATGACGTGCTTCAGCCCGTCCGGGGTGGAGAGCGCGCTGCTCGTCCATTGCGCAAAGCGCCCCTTCCCGCGGCGCGGCCGAACGCTGAACGCGGCACCAACGTGCACGTCCCCGGAAAGGACGATCGCCTGTCTCCGCGGCGCGCCCGATTGCCATGCGAACAGGCGCTCCACGAGCTTCGTGCGCTCTGCGGCGAAGTGAGGCACGGACCAGCGGTCGCGCACGTCGCGCCCGAAGCTGTTGCGCATCATCTCCATCGCTGTCATCAGCGCCGGTGAGGCGTGAACCACGGGCACGCTCGCGCCGATGAACACGGTCGGCACGTCGCGCGCGGCAGCCTCCTCCAGGAACGCGTCGAGCCGCGCCCAGCCCTCCTTGCCCATTACCTGGCGAGAGTCGAAATCGCGCTCGCCGCGCAGGTCAGGCACGTGAAAGCCCACGTTGCCCACCCAGAATGAGTAGCCGAACGGCGGCGTGCCATCGAGCGAGCCGCCCGGATTGCGCAGGTGCTGGTACTCGACGTAGGCACGCCGCGCCGCGTGATAGACCCGCTCGTCGAACTTGCTGCGGTCGATCAGCGAGCCCCATCCGTCGTAGATGTCGTGGTCGTCCCACATCAGGTATGCGGGCACTGCCTCAGCCAGCGCGCGGTGGCCAGACTCGTTGAAGTAGCCGCGGTACAGGTGGCGGTACGCCTCGAGCAGGTCCTCGTCCGTCACTGACGGATCCTTGGCCATGGTCTCGCGCACGGACAGGTTCGAGATCGCATCCGAGTAGACCTGGTCGCCCAGCCACATTGCGAAGGCAGCGCCGCGCCCCGAAAGAAGCCGCTGGATGCGCGGATAGATCAGGGCACCGGGATGCTTGTCCAGCCGGCCGCCGTCCATCGGCTCGGTGAACGGCTGGTGGCAGCTGCCGAAGGCAAAGGTGAAGCTGGCCGGCGCGTTTGGCGCCGGTGCAAACCGACCTGTGAGGACCTGGCCACCGGCGCGCACCGTGAACTTGTCGCCCGCCCGCGAGGAACCAGCGTCGAGCACGGCAGCGCCCACCCAATCGCGGGCTGCCTCGGTCGAGACCTGAGCCGCGGCGGCTTCCTCGCCGTCCACTTGGAGCACCGCGCTGGCCTCGCCGGCGGGCTCGCGCAGCCATACCCGGACCGATTGATCGGTCAGGTCGCCAAGCACTGCCCAAGACGACATCTCGGCGTCGGGGAACTTGAAGCGCAGCGCGTCCTTCACCGGAGTTTGCGTGCCTTCCAGACCTGCTCGGATGGCCACCTGCGCGCCCAATCGAGCGTGACCCACTCGGACGTCGTCGTCGCCTGCTCGCCCGGCCGCAGCTCGATCAGGTCCACGATCTCCAACCCGTTGGCGCGCAGGAGGCGGATCCACTCGCCGTGGCCGATGTGGAACTCGACTCCGTCCGAATCGGGCCATTCAAATCGGTGCATTCCGAAGTACGGGCGCATCAATCGATCGGTGGCGGCGCCCTCGGTCTCCAAATCCGGGACGGAGGCCATGATCCAGGGCGAGTTGCCCAGGAAGATCAGCTCGCCGCCCGGGCGCAGCAGCCTCGCCGCCTCAGGAATCCAGCGATACGGATCGGCCCAGATCGCCGCGCCGTACTCCGAGATGGCCAGATCAAAGCTTCCACCGGGCAGTGGCACGGCCTCGGCATTGCCCAGCATCAGCGGGAACTCGATCCCGAACTCGCGCTGGAAGCCACGGGCGGTGTCGAGCTGGCTGGGTGAATTGTCAATGCCCACCGGTCGCGCACCACGGCGCGCCAGCCAGGCGGACACGTAAGCCGTGCCGCAGCCCAGCTCGATCGCATCCTTGCCGTCCAGGTCGCCGGGCAGGATGTGCACATCCGATTCGGGGATGCTCCAAATGCCCCACGCGGGCTCCTCGCGTGCCCACGCCCAGCGGCCCCGATCGACGAAGTCGTTGGCGATCGAGTCCCAGTAGGCCCGGTTGCGCCGAACGTGTTCGGGCAACTCGTCAGGCGGGTCAGCCCGGTCAGCCACGTGCAAGGTCATCGCGTGTGGGCATGCCAGCGCGGGCTCCGCTGGCCATGACGGACAGCGAAGCGGCGCGCACGGCAACGCGTGCCGCATCCGCCAGCGACGCGCCAGCGGCGAGCTCGGCGCACAGCGCGCCGCAGAACGTGTCCCCGGCGCCGGTCGTGTCCACGACCTCCACAACGGGCGCGGGCACGCGTTCCATTCCGTTGGGCCCGACCACGATCGCGCCGGCGGCGCCCAGCGTGACGATCACCGGCGCACCCGTCCGTGCCGCCAGCGCCTGTGCTGCACTCAACGGCTCGCGTTCGCCGCTGAGCGCGAGTGCCTCAGTCTCGTTGGGGACCAGGATCGGCGCGCTGCTCCACAGCTCCGCGGGCAGCTCGCGCGCCGGGGCCGGGTTGATGACCGCGACCATCCCGCGCTCGGCAGCGAAGCGCGCAGCGGCAGCGACGGCGGCGTCCGGGATCTCCAGGTTGGCCAGCAGTACGCTGCCCCGCGGCAGATCCATCGCGCCCAGGGCAGTCTCGACCTGCTCCTTGTCAAGCGCGGCGTTCGCGCCCGAGGCGACCGCTATCTGGTTCTCGCCGCGCTCGTCGACCACGATCAGGGCCACGCCGGTCTGCTCGCCGGTGATGCGCGCCACGCGCCCGATTTCGATGTTCTCGCGCTCCAGGTCCAGCAGCGCATCGCGGCCCATGTCGTCCGCGCCCACCGCGCCGACGAAGCTCACCGCGGCACCCAGCCGCGCCGCCGCGACCGCCTGGTTGGCGCCTTTGCCTCCGTGGTGGCGCTCGAAGGTTCCGCCGCTGACGGTTTCCCCGGGCGCGGGCAGATGGGCCACGCGAACGACGAGATCGACGTTGATCGAGCCCACAACGAGCACCGCGCCTGTGCGAGCCGCGTCAGCCTTCAGTTGCCTCGTCCACGGTTTCCGCGACGGAAGCACCACCGGTTCCGCCACTGCCGCTGCGATTGATGGTCACGTCATCCGCGGCTGCCGGATGCGAGCTCGTGGTGGCGCCCACGACGACCGCGGGATCCACGTCCCCGCCGTCCGAATGCGCGCCTTCGAGCGCGCCGTCATCCGCGGATCGGGGAGTGCCGGTGCCGCTGTGCTCGAGCGCGTCATCCGTGCGCGGGTTGTCCTCTGTGCTGGGGATCTCGTTCGGTGGCTGGTCGTCGCTCATGGTCGATACGTTAGCGTCAGGTCCACCGTCGTCGACGTATCGTCAGCCACCCGAAACGTCAAGAGATTCTCCGCCTTCGACGAGAGAGACCGCGAATGACCACCTGCCGGACGAGTCGGCGACGGTGTGCTCATCGAACCAGAACGGGATTACGCGCGTGACGGTGCTCCCGGGTGGCGCGAGCCCGCGGACCACAACGACCCGATCGACCACCTGTGAGCCATCGAGCGGCTGGACGATGAGCAGGCCCGCGGGCGGCGCAGTCTGGGCCGGCGTCGGCGAGGGCGACGGGGACGCAGTGGGCGAGGGCGAGGGAGAGGGCGTAGGCGTCGGCGAGGGCGTAGGCGTCGGGCTTGGGGTTGGGCTGGGTGTGGGAGTTGGCGAGGGAGAGGGGGAGGGCGAGGCCGTGGGCTGCTCGAACGTCGGCAGGAGCGAGATCGTGGGCGTGGGCGTGGACGTCGGGCTTTCGATCGGAGCAACGCTGCGCCCGCCGAACACCGCCGCGAGAAAGATCAGCACGACCGCGCCCAGGCCACCCACCGCGACGAGCGCGATCCAATCTCGCCGCCCGGTGGAGGGCTTGCGGCGGGTGAGACCGGCGCGCGGGACGACGCCCGTGCGCTGGCGCTCCGGGGAGGGGCGCTCGTCGGGTGTGGTCATTGGGCAGCGCAGGATACATTCGTGCCGACAACGGAGCATGAGGTGGTCGCGGTGGCAGACAGGGGCATCCGTCCGTACGGCGCGTGGTCGTCGCCGCTCTCGATCGAGATGGCCGTCGCCGGCAGCGTCTCGCTGCGCGAGCCGCGCCTCTCGGCGACGGACGTGTACTGGATCGAGGGACGGCCCCAGGAGCGCGGCCGCCAGGTGATCGTGCGCTGGAACGAGGCTGATGGCGCGCTGGACGTGACGCCGCCGCCGTTCAACGCGCGGACCACTGCGCACGAGTACGGCGGCGGCTCGTACGCAGTCGGCGCGAACGGCACGGTCTACTTTTCCAACCTGGACGACAACCGCATCTATCGCCAGGAAGCCGGCGCTCAGCCGTCGGCACTCACCGCAGACGGGCCGTACCGCTACGGCGATCTGGTTTTCGACCGCTCACGCGACCGGCTGCTGTGCATTCGTGAGGACCACTCGGCAAAGCCGGAGCCGCGCGACGCGCTGGTGGGCATTGACATCACCAGCGGCGCGACGACGGTCCTGGCGGAGGGTTACGACTTCTACTCGACGCCGCGTCCCAGCCCGGATGGCCGAATGCTCGCCTGGCTCTCGTGGCGCCACCCGAACATGCCCTGGGACGCGACGGAGCTGTGGGCGGCCGATCTGGACGATGACGGCAGGCCAACGGTCGACTGGATGATCGCCGGCGGCGGGGACGAATCGGTCGTCCAGCCCGAGTGGGCTCCGGACGGCTCACTCGTCTTCGTTTCCGACCGGACCGGCTGGTGGAACCTGTACCGCTGGCGAGAGCGCGACGGCGAGGCCGTGCCGCTGATGCCCGCGGAAGCGGAGTTCGCCGGCCCGCAGTGGGTCTTTGGTCTGCGCTGGTATGACATCGCATCTGACGGGACGATCGTCGCTGTGGCCAACGGACCGGCCGGCGACGACCTGTGGATGATCCCCGGGGAGGGACAGGCGGAACGTATCGCAGTGCCTGACCGGGACATCGACAGCGTGGTGGTGGGTGCCGGCCGCGTGGCCTTCCTGTCGGCCGGGCCGCGCGACCCGCGCGCGGTGGTCCTGCTCGACCTGGGCAGCGGCGATCGGCGCGTGCTGCGCACGGCGTTCGACCTGGAAGTCGACGCCGCCTTTCTGGCCGAGCCGGAGGCAATCACCTTCCCCACCACGGGCGGCGAGGTTGCCCACGCGCTCTACTACCCGCCCGCCAACCCCGACTTCGGCGGCCCGGCCGGCGAGCGCCCGCCGCTGGTGGTGATGAGCCACGGCGGGCCCACGTCCAACGCGGGCAGCGGCCTGGATCTTGGCAAGCAGGTCTTCACCAGCCGAGGTTTCGCAGTGGTGGACGTGAACTACCGCGGCAGCTCCGGCTACGGGCGCGAGTACATGCGCAAGCTGGACGGGCAGTGGGGCATTGCCGACGTGGACGATTGCATCTCGGCAGCCAGATTCCTTGCCGCGCGCGGTGACGTGGACGAGCGGCGGATGGCCATCCGCGGCGGGAGCGCCGGTGGCTATACGACGCTGTGCGCGCTCGCCTTCCACGACGTGTTCGCCGCCGGCGCCTCCTACTTCGGCGTTGGTGACCTTGCCGCACTGGCGCGCGACACGCACAAGTTCGAGTCGCGCTACCTGGACCGGCTCGTGGCGCCCTATCCGGAAGGCGCCGACATCTACCGCGATCGCTCGCCGATCTTCGCCACCGATCGCATCAGCTGCCCGGTGATCGTCCTCCAGGGCCGCAATGACATGGTCGTGCCGATTGCCCAGGCGGAGGAGCTGGTCAAGGCGCTCGGCGAGCGGCGTATCCCTCATACGTACATCGTTTTCGACGGTGAAGGGCACGGATTCAGGCAGGCGGCCAATATCCGGCGCGCGCTTGAGGCCGAGCTGTCGTTCTACAGCCAGGTCTTCAATTTCCAGATCGCCGATGCAATCGAGCCGGTCACGGTGGAGTTTCGCTCGGAAGACCACTGAAACCTCTCGGGCAAGTGTCGTGTCCGTGCTCGCAACCCACGACCTGAGATGCTTTGGCTCAACAAACGTGGGGGTTTTCTCAGATGCGAGTACTGGCAGCAAGGTTTCCGGGACCGGAACAGGCGTGGACGGTCCGGGATCAGCTGCAGCGCAATCTGAGCCTGAATAACCCTGACGTGGCCGTTGCGCCACTTGGCGTACCCGGCCAGGAACCGGCCAACGAGTTCGTCCTTGCCGGCCGTTTTCCGGAGGAGTCCGTTCCGCGGGTGGTGAACATCGTGCGCGAGGCAGGCGGCGAGGTTGTGGCCGACGTCGATGAGGTCTGGACCGGCTAGGCATTACGCGAGATGGGCTGTTGCCGGTTGCGTGGTACAACCACTCATCCCGTGAACGTGTTGATCATCGGCGGCTTCGCCACCGTCCCGCCCAACTACTGGCCAATGGCCCGCCGGCTGCGCCGACGCGGCGCGCGGGTGACGATCGCGTCCATCTGGACGCCCGACTGGATGATCGCGGGCATGCTGGGCTTCGGGCCCTTGATGCGTCGCGCCCGGCGGGCGATCTTGACCGCTTACAACGAGGGCGGCCAAGAGCCGCTGATGGTTATCGCCCACTCCGGCGGCGGCCTTGTCGCCCGTCTGGCCACGTCACCCACGCCGTTCAACGGCCGTACGGGCGGAGTGGCGGAAGCGATCGGCTGCCTGGTAACCCTGGGCACTCCGCACGGCCTGGCGCTGCTGGCGAACAGGTACCGTCATGCCGGTCACGAAGCGAGTGCGTTCCTTGACCGTGAGGTGCCCGGTGCGTTCTTCGCGCCGCGAACCGGCTACCTGACCGTTGGCTCCAGCTTAGAAGGCGGCTCGTTCTCCGGCGCGGCGGGTCGGCTGGCTGACGAGTTCTTCTCGATTGCCGTCGGCGCCGAGACGGGAACCACGGGCGATGGCATCGTGCCCGATGCCGCCGCGCACCTCGATGGCGCCGAGCAGCTGACCCTCGACGACGTGCGCCACGGCATGATCGGCTCGCCCTGGTACGGCGACGAGCCCATCATCGACGAGTGGTGGCCCACCGCCGTTCGCCTCTGGCGCGAAGCGCTCGAGGCACGTTCGGAGGGTGGCTCAAGTGCCGTCGCTGGCGCAAATGGACGCGAGCCCCTAGAATTCGACATCGCGGGGTGGAGCAGCGGCAGCTCGTCGGGCTCATAACCCGAAGGTCGGCGGTTCGAATCCGTCCCCCGCAACCAGCGCATCCTGTCTGAAGCGACCCCGCGGACCCGCCTCCCGGGGTCGTTTCCTTTTGTCCGGCCTCAGAGAATCTCCGCGATCTGCTCCTCGAGCACGCCCGCCGGTGGCGGCCCGTAGCTCACGGTGCGCACGATCCCATCGCGATCGATGAAGTAGCTGATCGGCAGGAACACGCCGCGGTAGGCGTTCCACGCCGTGTCACTCTCGTCGACGAGCATGGGCCACGTGGCTCCGTAGCTGTCGGCGAAGGCAAGCGCCGTCTGCGGCCCGTCGTCGTGGATCACGCCCAGGATCTCCAGACCGTCGCTTGCGTAGCGCTCGCGCGCGGCGCGCAGGACCGGAAACTCTTCGCGGCACGGCACGCACCAGCTAGCCCAGAAGTTGACGATGACCGGTCGCCCCAGGTAGTCGGACAGCGACACCCGCTCGCCCTGGACAGTGGCCAGGCTCAACTGCGGCGCGGGCTGGTCCAGCAGCGGGTTGCGCTCGACCACGATCGTGCTCGGCGCCGGGCGGCCCAGGCTGATCGACAGCACATACGCCAGGGCGGTGGTGGCCACTGCGAGCGCCACGACCGTGGCACCCAGTCTGAGGCGCCCAGTCAGGGCGCTGGCGAAGCCTGCGGCGCGGGCGTGCCTTCGCCTCCGGTATTGCCTGCCGGCGGGTCGCCCGAAGGCGCCCCGCCGCCGCCGGGCGACTGGCCGGGGACGCCGGTCGAGCCTGGACCTGGCGCGCCGGGCCCACCGGGTGGGCCGGTCTCAGCCATCGCCTGGACGGTGCCGTTCATGTTCGGGTGGATGGCGCACAGGAAGTAGTAGCTGCCGACGGCCAGCTCGGGCACCTGGTAGGTGATCGAGGCGACGCCGTTGATGATCTCGCCTTCCAGGTACTTGGTCGCCCGGGCGGAGCTGTCCGCGATTTCCACGTTGTGCGGCACGGCCTCGTCGTTGTTGTTGAAGACGAGCTCGAAGGGTCGCGCGGCGGGCACGATCAGGGTGCGCGTATCGAACGAGATCGCGTCATTCGCCGCGATCTGGGGCACGGCCGGCACCACGACCTGGGACGGACCGGCCGTGGCCGGAGTCAGGCTGTTCAGCCAGCCCAGGCCGACCGGCGCGAGCGTGATCAGCAGGCCCAGCGCCGTTACGCCGGCGAAGATGGGCACCAGCCGGTGCGGCCACGCCTTGACCGGGTCGCGTGTCTCCGGCACGGCATGGCCCACGACCTCCGTCGAGCGGTACTCGCGGCCGGCCTCCATCATCCAGCCGGCAGCCGCAATGACGCCCAGCACGATGCCGGCGAGCAGCAGGATCGCGCTGAATATGACGCCATAGAGCATCACGGCCAGCGCGATCGGGGCGAAGAAGGGCCACGGGCTGGGGCCCGGCATGTGCACGCCAGGTGGCGGCTCCTGGACGACCGGCATGGGCTCTGCGACGGCCAGCGCTGCACCACCGCCATGGCCCAGCCCGCGACCGGTTGCGAGGCGGCCGACGCTGCCGCCCGGTGCGAGTGCCACAGCGGCGCTGGCACTGCCGGCCCCGGCATGCTCGCCGTGAGCTGCCGGTCGCCGTGGCGCGCCACTCGCGCATCGCATCCAGCAGCCAGCCGGCAATCGCCAGAAGAGTTACCAGCAGGCCCATGACGAACAGCGGCAGGTTGAAGGGCAGGACCAGGGTGCCACTCGCGTCGCGCGCCGGCAGGGCAAACGAGAACAGCAGCAGCGCGGCCCCGATGGGCACCACGAACGGCCAGCGCGACGGGCCCGGCAGATGCACGCCCGGCGGTGGGGCGCCGCCGGCCAGCGGGCGCGGCACGCGGGGTCGGTTGCGAGCGCCGGCGCGCCGCCACTGCAGGTAGGTGTGGCCCAGGAAGAACAGCACCAGGCCCACGAGCACCCACGGCAGGAGCGCGAACAGATCGGACCAGTTGGGGATGAGCAGCTGCTCGAGCAGGTTGAAAACCTGGTCGATGATGGTCTCCTGCTCCTGCTCCTCTGGCATCAGAACGCTTTCAGCTCGCCGCGCGTGCTACAGCTCGCGCGAGCCACGCAGCAGGATCGCGAAGACGAATGCCATCGCTCCGCCGAGCAGGATGAGCATCGTTGCGCCCGCACGATCCAGCCCGGTGCCCTCGCCCTGGACCAGGTAGTAGCCCAACCCGACGAGCACGAAGACGATGCCCAGGATGATCGCGTTGCGCCAGATGAACACGCCGCTCCTCCTACTTCAGGAAATAGAGCACGAAGAAGAGGCCGATCCAGACGACGTCGACGAAGTGCCAGTAGGCACTGACCGCTTCGACCGCAACGTGGTGGCGAGCCGAGAACTGGCCTGACATGCCGCGCAGCAGGATGATCGCGATGCCCACTACGCCACCGAAGACGTGCGCGCCGTGGAAGCCGGTCATCGTGTAGAAGAGCGTGCCGTAGATGCCGCTGTTGATGCCGAAGCCGTAGTGCGTGAGCAGCTCGTAGTAGTCGAAAGCCTGCATGCCCAGGAAGACGATGCCCATCAGCAGCGTCACGGCCAGGGCACGATTCATGCCCGTCCGGTCGCCCTTGCGGATGCGCCACAGCGCCCACTGCATGGTGCCCGAGCTGGCGATCAGGATGATCGTCGCTACGACCGGGATGAATCCGGGTTCGATGAAGTGCTCGGTCCCTTCCGGCGGCCAAGCCTGGCCGGCGGCCAGCGCAGCGGCGCGCGAGTTGAAATACGCGCCGAAGAGGCCGGCAAAGAACATGATCTCGCTGCCGATGAACAGCAGCATGCCCAGCAGCGCGGTGTTGACGCCCTGCGTGGGATGGCCGCCGTGAGTCTCCTCCTCCGTGTGCGGCAGCTCCACCGCGTGCCCGCTCGCGCTCACTTGTCAGCGTCCTTCTTGTCGTCAGTGGCGGTTGCTTCGCGTGGCCGCTCCTCGTGCGGGACGGCATCGGGGGCCGCCGCGGACACTTCGGGCGCTGCCTCGCCTGCCTCCACCTGCGGGGAGTGGCCCTCGATCGGCTCGCCCAGGTTCTCCTCGGGCGCGTCTGCGCGGGTCTCTCCGTGCGTCTCACCGCGCCCGGCCGGCAGCGCCGTGCCGTGCGGCTCAACCGCGCCGTGCTTGAGGTCGAACAGCGGCCGCTCGGAGCGAATGGGCGGCAGCACGTCGAAGTTGTACGGCGGCGGCGGGCTGGTCGTGGCCCACTCGAGCGTGTTCGCGTCCCACGGATCGTCGGGCGCGGTGGGCGGCTGGCGAAGCGTGATGAACACGTTCCACAGGAAGGGCAGGATGCTCGCCGCGATGATGAACGCGCCGATCGACGACAGGAAGTTCAGCTCCGTCCAGCCCGGGTTGGGCGCATAGTCGATGATCCGCCGGATCATGCCGTCCAGCCCGAGCAGGTGCTGCGGGAAGAAGGTCAGGTTGGTGCCCACGAAGAGGAGCACGAACTGGAACTTGCCCAGCCGCTCGTCGAGCATCCGGCCGGTCATCTTGGGGAACCAGTAGAAGAGTGCGGCAAAGATGCCGAACACGGATCCCGCGACGAGGACGTAGTGCAGGTGCGATACCACCCAGTACGTGTCCTGGACGTGGAAGTCGAAGGGCACCACGGCCAGGAACGCGCCGTCCAGGCCGCCGATCAGGAACAGGCTGATGAAGCCCAGCGCGTAGAGCATCGGCGTGTCGAAGCGCAATTGGCCGCGCCACATGGTCGCCAGCCAGTTGAAGAACTTGATCCCGGTGGGCACCGCGATCAGGAACGTGAAGAAGCTGAAGAAGGGCAGGAAGACCGCGCCCGTGGTGAACATGTGGTGCGCCCAGACGGTGAAGCCGAGCGCGCCGATGGACGTCGTGGCGAAGACGAACGCCTTGTAGCCGAAGAGTGGCTTGCGGCTGAAGACAGGCAGGATCTCGCTCACGATGCCGAACGCGGGCAGGATCAGGATGTACACCTCTGGGTGACCGAAGAACCAGAAGACGTGCTGCCACAGCACGGGATTGCCGCCCAGAGCCGGGTCGAAGAAGCCACCGCCGTAGTTGCGGTCGATGAACAGCATCATCAGCCCGGCGGTCAGCACGGGCACCGCGAAGAGCAGCAGCACGCTGGTGACCATCGTGTTCCACACGAAGAGCGGCATGCGCATCAGCGTCAGGCCAGGCGCGCGCATCTTGAAGATCGTGGCCAGGAAGTTGATCGCGCCCAGGACCGAGCTCATGCCCAGCAGCACCAGTGCCGCCAGCCACAGATCCAGCCCCGCTCCGCCCTGCGCGCGACAGTGGCGCGTAACCGGTCCAGCCGGCATTGGCCGCACCGCCCACCGCAAAGCCGCTGAAGAGCAGCAGGCCGCCCAGCGGCACCATCCAGAACGACAGCGCGTTGATGCGCGGGAAGGCCATGTCCGCCGCGCCGATCTGGAGCGGCACGATGTAGTTCGCGAGCCCGGTTGTCATGGGCATCACGAACAGGAAGATCATCGTCGTGCCGTGGATCGTGAAGAGCTGGTTGTACGTCTCCGGGTCCACGAACTGGATGCCCGGCACGGCCAGCTCCGCCCGGATCAGGAGCGCCTCGATGCCGCCCAGGATGAAGAAGGCGAACGCCGTGGTGATGTACAGCGCACCGATCTTCTTGTGGTCCGTCGTGGTCAGCCACTCGTACACCCACGTGCGTCGGCTGTAGCCGGCAGTGCGCGGTTCGAGCGTCGTCGTCGCCATGCTGCTCCCTACTGTCCCACGCGGAGCGTGCCAACCATGTTCGGATGGATGGTGCAGAAGAACTCGTACTCGCCCGCCGGCAGTGGCGGGGGCTGGTATGTGGCCGACCCGCCGCCCGGAGCATCGGGGTCACCCAGCCAGTCGGAGCCGTCCGGGTTGGCCGCGCGGACGCCGAAGTCGTGCGGCACGGCAGGGTCCGCATTGGTCAGCTGGACCACCCAGGGCCGATCGGGCGCGATGCTCAGCTCGCTCGGGTCGAAGCCCTCAGTGACGCTGATCGCGGTCAGGCTGACGCTTGGCGCGCCTGACGGTGGCGGCGCCTGGCTTGGCACGGCCTGCTGCTGCTCGACCAGCCAGGCGTCGAAGTCCGCGCGCGGCATGGCCTGGACGGTGAAGTGCATGTCCGCGTGGGCCAGGCCGCAGAACTCGGCGCACTGCCCGGCGAACAGCCCGGGCTCCTTGACGACCACGTCGAACTCGTTGACGCGGCCCGGGATGGCGTCCTTCTTGTACAGGAACTGGGGCACGTAGAACGAGTGGATGACATCCGTCGCATGGAGCCGGATGCGCACCGGCTCGTTCAGCGGCAGGGCCATGTTGGGGCCGTTCTGGCCGCTGCCGGTGAGGGACACGCCGTGCTCCGCGTACTCGAACGTCCATTGCCACTGGAAGCCGGTCACGTCAATGACCTCGCTGGGAGTAGCGGCGCTCGCTTCAGTTTCCTGGTTCAGCGTTATGAGCGTCGCGACGAACAGGCCGGTGACGGTGATAGCGGGCACGATCGTCCACAGGACCTCGAGCAGGTTGCTGCCGTGGGTCTGCTTGGGCAGCTCCGTGTCACTCGGGCGGCGCCGATAGCGCAGCGTGATCCAGATCAACAGGCCCTCGACGACAACGAACACGATCACCGCGATGACGAAGGTGATCAGGTAGAGGCTCTGCGTCGCCTCGCCGGCCTGGGTGATGGGCTGGGTGGGAAAGAAGCCCGGCGGCTCCTCGTTGCCCGGCTGGGGTGGAATCGCCGGGGCTCCGGCACACGCCGCGACCAGCAGTGCGAGGAACACGAATGCCGCGATATGGAAGCGGCTGATTACGTTTGGCTGCACTCGGAGGCCGAGCAAAGGCACGCAGACTCCCTCTCGAGTCGGGAAGAAGTGGGTTCCGGCTAGGGCGTCAACATAATAGGTCGTGCCCGCTTACGTTGCGCTCCTGTGCAGATGCCTGGCCATTGCTGCCGCATTAGGGCTGTTTCTGGCCCCGTCAGCGGCGGCCCACGGTCCTGCGCCTGTGGTGAATTCCGCGGCCGACCTGCTGCTTGCCTGGTCGCTCGAAGCGCACGTGCTGCTGCCACTCGCCGGCCTGGCGCTGCTCTACCGCTGGGCGGTGAGACGCGTGGAGGCACAGCATCCGGCAAATCCCGTCCCGCGCTGGCGCGCCTGGTCGTGGTACTCCGGGCTGCTCGTTCTGCTCATCGCTCTCGCATCGCCCATTGCGACCTTCGACACGACCCTGTTCACCGTGCACATGGTCCAGCACCTGTTGCTGACGCTCGTGGCGGCGCCGCTGCTGGCGCTCGGGGCCCCAATCACGCTGATCCTGCGCGTCTCCTCCTCCGCCACGCGGCGGCGCTGGATCCTGCCCGTGCTGCACTCGCGCCTGCTCCGCGTCGTGTCCTTCCCGGTCGTGACCTGGATCGTGTTCGCCGCAGTGCAGTGGGCGAGCCACTTCAGCCCGCTCTTCGATGCGGCTTTGGAGGACGAGCTGGCCCACGTGGTCGAACACGCACTGTTCCTTGGCTCGGCGCTGCTCTTCTGGTGGCCGGTCGTGGGTGCCGATCCATCGCCCTGGCGCCTGCCCCACCCGGCGCGCATCGGCTACCTGTTCCTGGGCATGCCCCAGAGCTCCTTCCTGGGCCTGGCCATCTTCTCCGCGCCGGACGTGCTCTACCCGCACTACGCCACGCTGGAGCGCTCGTGGGGGCCCAGCCCGCTGCTCGACCAGCAATGGGCGGGCGGCATCATGTGGGCCGGCGGCGATCTTGCCTTCCTGATCGCGTTGATCCTGGCCGTGGCGGTATGGCTGCGCGCCGAGGAGGCCGAGGGGCGCCGGGTAGATGCCCGACTCGACCGTGAGGCGGCCCGCGCCGCCCGGACCGAGCGCTGACGCGGGGGCTGGCGGACTAGCCCGCTGGCGTAGAACCGGCGAGCGCGCGCAGCCTGGCCAGCCGTTCTGGATCGGCATCCTCGCCCGGTGCTCCGCTCTCCGCCTGGTCCAGCGCGGCCCGGAACGCCTGGGCCGCCTCGTCCGGCCGGCCCAGGCTCAGCAGGCACTCCCCGATCTCCTCGTCGACGTATGAATCACCGGTGCCCGCGCGGGCGTTGTCTGCCCTCAGCGCGAGCTGCTCCGCGAGCGCCTCCTCTGATCGACCGAGCGCGCGCAGCGTGCGCGCCACGGACCAACGCGCGACGCCGGTCTCGCGCGCTTCGCCCTGGGCCCTGCGCTCGTCCAGTGCGCCCTCGAACGCGGCCAGCGCCTGCTCCAGCCGGCCGGCGTCGAAATCGGTCCAGCCCGCATTGTTGAGCAGGCTCGCGCGCCATTTGCGCGCGCGTGGGTCAGTGGCCGACTCGGCCAGCTCCAGCGCGCGCGCGTCGAGTGCCGACTTCTGATCCGCTGGCGCGACGATGGCCACCATGTGCAGCGCGTCGATCGCCAGGAACTCGAAGCCGGCGGCGCCGGCCGCCTTGAAGGCCGCCTCGAACAGCGCCCGCGCGTCATCCGGCCGCTGACTCGAGTTGAGCACGCGGCCCCGTTCGAGCAGGCCGCGCACGTGGATTTCCGGATCGCTGCCGGGCAGCTGATCGAGGAGCGCCAGTGCCTCGTCGAAGCGTCCGGCGAGGCCCATTGCGCGCGCGACCTGGGTGAGCAGGACGCCTGCCTCCGCGCCCGAGGTGCCCTGGGCCGCAGCTCGAAACCGGGACTCGGAGCCCGCCGGGTCGTCGAAGTCCCACAGCGGGTCGATCCGCGACTGGTGGGCGATCGCCGCCGCGACCGGGTCCATGCTCAGAGCGGCAGGAAGACGAACACGTCGAGGATGATCAGCCCGAACAGTGCGGTCAGGTACGTGATCGAGTAGCGGTACAGGCGAACCGCTCGCGCATCCGTCCCCTCGCGCCACATCTCCACCGCCTGGAGCAGGAACAGCGCGCCCAGGATCAGCGCGCCACCCAGGAAGACGAGGCCCATGCGCGCCACGGCGAAGAAGATGAGCGTCAGGCAGACCATCAGCACCGAGTACAGCGCGATGTGGCGCGTCGTCTCAGGCACGCCGTGGGTCACCGGCAGCATGGGCACGCCCGCCGCCGCGTAATCGCGCCGAAGCCGGAGGGAGAGCGCCCAGAAGTGGGGCGGCGTCCAGTAGAAGACGATCGCGAACAGCACGAGCGACGGCAGCCCGATGTCACCCGTGACCGCCGACCAGCCGATGACCGGCGGCAGCGCGCCCGCGGCACCGCCCAGGACGATGTTCTGGGGCGAGGTGCGCTTGAGCAGCAGCGTGTAGACGACGACGTAGAAGCCCATCGCCAGCAGCGTCAGCAGCGCCGCGACGAGGTTGACCAGGAAGGCCATCACGGCGAACGCGACGACCCCCAGCAGCAGGCCGAAGACGAGCGCGTCCTCCGGCTGGACCTGCTCGGCCGGCAGCGGGCGGCGCCGGGTCCGGGTCATGAGCAGGTCAATGTCGCGGTCGAAGTAGCAGTTGATGGCATTCGCGGCGCCGGCCGCGAGCGTCCCGCCGACGAGCGTCCACAGGACGAGGTCCAGCGGCGGCACGCCGCGCGCGGCAAGGAACATGGCCGGCACGGTGGTGACCAGCAGGAGCTCGATGATGCGCGGCTTGGTCAGCGCGATGTAGGCACGCACGCGGTCGCCCAGCGTTGCCCTGGCGCCGTCGCCGGCACCTTCGGGCTCGCTCATATCTGAAGAGCCCACGCCAGATGACCCGGCCGGTCTGACGGCCGCGGCGCGCGCCTCGAAATAGGCAACGAACAGGCCGGCGGCGACGAGCGCCCAGATCGCGGCGCCAAGGGCGAGGTGCAGCGCAACGGCCCAGGCGGCGAGCGTCGTGGTGATCTGCAGCGCGCCAACGATGACCTGCACGGCGTACAGGCCGGCTGCAGTCCCGATCAGGGCGAGCACGTTCGCATTTGCGCGCGATCCGCTGTCGCCGTCCGGCCGGCGCGCGGAGCGCCACGCGGCAATCGTGGCGCCCAGGACGATGAAGCCCACGATCGCAGCGACGATGCGGTGCAGGAAGTGGGCCATCTGCAGGCTGGCCAGCGCCGGGTCGGTCGAGAAGGTGGGCAGCAGCTGGCCGTTGAACAGGGGCCAGTCGGCAAACACGAGCGAGGCGCCAGTGGCCGTGACCTGCGCCCCGAAGAGCATCAGCAGGTAGACCGCCACGGCGGTGAAGCCAAGCACGACGGTCAGCGCCTGGCTGCGGCCACGTTCCGGCATCTGCGCCGGATACCTGGAGCGCACGGCGATGAAGACGAGCAGCGCGAGAAGCGCCAGGGCGGCCGCGAGATGGGCCGTGACCCACTCACCGGCGTTGTTCGTCTCCACCGTGATCTTGCCCAGCCAGGCCTGGAAGCCGGTCAGCAGCAGCGCGCCAACGCTGGGCACCACGATCGACAGCTGGCGCCGGTGGTGGCGCAGCGCCAGGAACGCGACGCCCAGCACGAGCAGGCCCACGATCGCGGCGACCGAGCGATGCGTCCACTCGATCCACGCCGCGTTGTCACCGAGTGGCGGCAGCAGTGCGCCGTAGCAGAACGGCCAGTCAGGGCAGCCCATGCCGGACCCGGTTGATCGGACGATCGCGCCGATCACGACGAGCAGGTAGGTGGTCGCGGCGGCAACCAGGGCGAGACGGTGCAGGCGGGACATGTGGTCGGATCGATTGTATTGACCGCGGCGCGCAGGTCGTTCGAACAGTCGGCCGGCCGATCCGCGCTATCGTGGCGCCGATGCAATCTCTCCGGACTGTCACCGTCATCGTGCTCGCCGCCGTGCTCGTTGGCTGTGGCTCGCTGGGCACGCCCACGCCCCCGGGCGCGACCTCCTCCGCGCCGACGAGCTACGCGGGCTGGCCGCCGACGGAGAGCTTCGAGCTGATCCCCATCCCTGTTTCGTCCGAGCTGACCGTGGGACCCAACCGGATGCTGGTCAACCTGATCGACAGCGCCAATGAGCCACTCGCCGCGCCCGACCTGGCCGTTCGGCTGCAGCTGTACGACCTGAGCGCCGATCCGGCCACGCCCAAGAGCCAGGTGGACGCCGTCTACACGCCGCTTCTTGAGGGCCGACCGGGCCTGTACCGCGCGCAGGTGGCCTTTGACCGCGCAGGTGACTGGGGGCTCGAGGCCATCGCCACCGATGCGGGCGGAGCGCAACGCACCGGGCGAATGGTCTTCTCAGTGCGCGAGACCAGCACCACGCCGGCCATCGGCGGGCCGGCAGTGAGCTCCCAGACACCCGTGGCGTCGACCGCGGCAGAGGTCGCCGCGATCTCCACTGACGATGACCCTGACCTCGATTTCTACCGCCAGTCGGTCGCCGACGCGCTCGAGGCAGGCGAGCCCTTCGTGCTCGTCTTCTCCACGCCCGCGTTCTGCAGGACCGCGACCTGCGGGCCGGCCCTGGACGTGGTCAAGTCGGTCGCCGCGTTCCACAAGGACCAGGTGGGCTTCATCCACGTCGAGCCGTACCAGCTGGAGCAGGTCAACGGCACGCTCCAGCCGGTGCTCTCCGATCAGAACCTGCCCATCGCGGTGGAGGCCGCCAACGAATGGGGCCTGCCGACCGAGCCGTACATCTTCGTCGTCGATGGCGCTGGCAGGGTGACTGCCAAGTTCGAGGGCGTGGCCGGGGCAGAGGAGCTGGAAGCGGCGATCGCCGCGCTGGACCAGTAGGCCGCGCCCGCCTCGTCTTAGGTCGCCGCAGTCCCGCTCGATCCGGGTGCCTTGAGCGGCAGGCCCGCGGCACAGCCGGGGCAGGTTGACGGGCCCGGCTCGTAGCTGGGCAGGTCGAGCGACCAGAGCGCCTCTGCCGGGTACGCCCGGCCAGTGACCGGCGAGGTGACCGTGTCCAGCTCGCCCGAGCGATCCACGATCACCACCGCGCGCACCAGCTCGCCGCCCGCCTCTTCGATCACCGGCACCATCTCCAGCAGCGAGGCGCCGGTGGTCAGCACGTCGTCCACGAGCAGCACGCGCTCTCCGGGTTCGATCGCGAAGCCGCGCCGCAGCTCGCGCCGTTGCGAACCGTCCGCGCCGGACACCTGCTCGGCGAAGAAGCCGCGCACGCCGAGCTGGCGCGCGACCTCGAAGGCCAGGATGACGCCGCCCGTGGTGGGGCCCACCACCACGCTCGACGTCCGATGCGCCGCCGGGCAGCCTGGCCCGGTCGGCCATCAGCCGGCACAGCTCGGCCACCCGCTCCGGCCACTGGAGGACCTGGAACTTCTCGATGTAGCGCTCGGCGTGGCGTCCGCTCTTGAGCTTGAAGTGGCCCTGCTGGTAGGCGCCGGAGTCGCTGAAGAGCTGCTCGACGCGCGCCGCGCTGTCGCCCCGAGCCGGGTTGGTGGCGCTCACGGGCGGTACTCGGCGCCCTTGACGCTGGGCCGCTCGCGGCGCTCCGGGGCAGCGGCGCCGATGACGTCTCGGTGCGACGCGTGGCCGTGCTCGGCGCACCAATCGGCCAGCTCGTCGGCGAGGCGCAGCGGGAGCACCGGATCGGCGAATACGGCCGTGCCCACCTGCACGGCAGACGCACCGGCAAAGAGGAAGTCGAGCACGTCGTCGAGCGAGCCGGCACCGCCGATCGCGACGATCGGGATCTTGACCACCTGGGCCACCTCGTACACGACACGCAGCGCGACGGGCTTGAGGGCAGGGCCGGAGAGTCCGCCGTATACGTTGCCCAGCAGCGGCCGGCGCCGATGGCGATCGATGGCCATGCCCGGCAGCGTGTTCGTGGCGCTGATCGAGTCGGCGCCGGCGTTGGCGATTGCCTTGGCAATGCCGCGCACGTCGGTTGCAGCGGGCGACAGCTTGACCATCAGCGGCAGGTCCGTCTGCTTGCGAACGGCGGCGGTGACCTCGCCCGCGGCGGCCGCGTCCAGCGCGAACTGGAGGCCGCCGGCGCCCACGTTGGGGCACGAGATGTTGAGCTCGATGCCGGCCACGCCCGGCTGGCCGTCCAGCCGGCGCGCCACCTCGGCGTAGTCGTCGACCGATTCACCGGCCACGTTGACGATCACCGGGACCGACCAGGACGCCCAGCGATCGCCGTACTTCTCGAGCACGGCGTCAACGCCCGGGTTTTGCAGCCCGATCGAGTTGAGCATCCCGGCCGGCGTCTCTGTCACGCGCGGTGGCGGATTGCCGATGCGCGGGTGAAGCGTCGTGCCCTTCGAGCAGATCGCTCCCAGGCGCTCGATGTCGACCACGTCGCCGTACTCGACGCCGTAGCCGAAGGTGCCCGACGCGACCAGCAGCGGGTTGCGCAGCACGAGGCCACGCCCCAGGTCGACGCTCAGGTCGACCGGCCCCGACGCGGGCGCCTCAGCCGCGATCGCCACGCTCTGCCGGGTCGGCACGCAATGCGCCCGTCATCTCCAGCCCTCCCACACGATCTCTTCGGCAGCGAACACGGGCCCCTCGCGACACACACGCTGCGGCCCGTCCACGCCCATCACCACGCAGCCCAAGCATGCGCCGACGGCGCAGCCCATGTTCTGCTCCATCGACACCTGCAGCCAGGCACGGCGGCGGGCCGCGGCCGATCCAACCGGCGCCTTCTTCGTGCCGCCGCCGCGCCGCGCGCCGAGGCGCGCCACGCCCATCCTTTCGCGCCGGCCGGCAGCGAGTGTCGCGAGCGCCGCGAGCATGGGTTGCGGACCGCACGCAAAGCACTGGTCGGCCCAGCTCTCGAAATTCGACACCAGCTCCGTCACGCGCCCGTGATGGCCGAAGCTGCCGTCATCCGTGGCGACGACGTACTCCACCTCGTCGGGCAGCAGCGACGACGGGTAGACCTCGGCCGCCGACTGGGCGCCGAAGAGCATCGCCACGCGCCGCCCGGAGGCGATCGCCTCATCGGCCAGCGACCGCACGCCGGCCATGCCCAGGCCGCCTGCGACAAGCAACAGGTGGCGGGTGCGCTGATCGAGCTCGAAGCCGCGCCCGAGGGGCCCGAGCATCTCCGACGTCTCGCCGGGCTGCATGCGCGCCAGCCACGCCGTGCCAACGCCGGTGATCCGGAAGTGAATGGTTATCCGGCCGGCGGCTCGGTCGAAGGTGTTGATCGAGAACGGCCGGCGCAGTACCAGGCCCGAGTAGTCGGGCGTGCGCACGTGCACGAACTGGCCGGCGCGGGCATTCGCCGCGAGCGCCGGCGCGTCATATGTCTGCAGCCACTGCCCGGGCAGAAACTCGCGCGATTCGAGCAGTTGAGCGGCGAGCAGCCTCACTCCGGGTCCGGCCAGGCTCTAGCTCTGCCGCTGCGATCAGCTCGGCTCGGACTCGTCTTCGTCCGCTTCGCCGTCGAGGATCTGCGGGAACGACTCGGCGAGTGCTTCGGCAAGGTCGCCGAACACGTCCGTGGGATCGTAGAACTCGACCAGGTCGTCAGGCGACGCAAGCCTCCGCCAATCGCCCTCGCCGACCTCGCCCTCGTCCGTCTCGCGCTCGGGCACGACCTCTGCCTCGAAGCGGCCATTGCGCTTGAGCCACAGTCGCTCGTCCTCGTCGTCGAGCACCATCAGGTCGCCCAGCAGCGGCGCCAGGTCCTGGGCCACTGTCTCGAACTGCTCGATCAGGCGTGCTTCCGTGTGCTGGCTGCGCTCCTGGAAGGTGAGGGCCAGGTCGTATACGCGCCGCGCCGCCTCATCGGGCGTGGTTGGCTGGGCCTGCAGGTCCTGCCCGCGCGCCCAGTCATCGGCCGCCTCCGCGTAGCCACCCTCGGTCAGCTCGTCCGTGCCACCCACGCCCACGCCGACCGTTTCGTCCGGCGCGATGCCGGCCACGTCCATCAGATCGTCGGCCGCGGTCGGCTCGTCGGGCAGGCCGGCCTGCTCGCGCGCCGCGTCCGCGAACGCGGCCAGCACGTCGGCCGGGTTGTACAGCTCGACCAGCTCGGCCGCGCTCTCGATGACCTCGGTCTCCGAGCGCCACTCGCCGGTCACTTCGTCCTGGTAGCGGGTCCTGCTGCGGAACGTGCCGTCCGGCGCGACCGACAGGTAATCGGGATCCTCGTCGATCAGCACGAGGCCGCCAACCTGCTTGATCCGGTCGAGGTTGGCATCGAGGAACTGGCTCAGCTGCTGGCCGGCAGCAACGAGGAAGCTGGTCCGCTCGAGACTTGCCTCGGCCGCGATCTCGCCGAGTGCGGCGTTCATGCTCATGAGTCCTCCTCCACTACGGGTGATATTCGAGATCGGGTCCCATCCGCTCGCGGAGGAACATCGCGTGGTGACGTTCGAACATCCACTCGCCGGCGCGATGGCCAATGGCGCGTGAGCGTTCGTCCGATTCGAGCTTGTCGATGGTGTTGTAGTCGGGCAGCTCCAGCAGGATCACGTTATCGAAGTCCCACCCGTACGCGACGTTGTACCAGCCCAGGAAACGAATTCCGAACTCGTCCTCGTAGCGCTTCACCTGGCGCGGGAAGAGCTTGCGCATAAAAAACTTGAAGAACGGATCTCGTCCACGGCGGACGGAGAAAAAAGTTGCCAGGACGGGCACGGCGTCAGGCTCCTGCATCCATAAGGCGACGCGCATTGTCGCACGAGCGCCCAGCCGCGCCGCATCGACTCGGCGTTGTCCAACTTTCGCCCTTCGCTCCGCTGGGCCGCCCTGCACCCTGGTCGCTGCTCGCCGCACGCCCCTGGCCTCCGTCTGAGGCCTGGCGCTGCTCTCCGCCCCCGTGACACGCAGGAGGTATCACCTGTCCGCCCTTTGCCTGCCCAGGCGCCTTTTGGGCGCCATCTGATCCCCGAGGCGTATCGAATGAGCGCACCTTGACCGATACATGGGTCCAATGACCCCGATCAGCGGACAGGTGATCCGCGACACGGATCATGCCGGGCGCGCGGGCAGCCGTGGCGTCGGCGTGCAGCGTGAATCGGACAGGTGATACGCGACGCGGATCGAGCCGGGCGACGCCGATCAGCCGCGCGACGCCGATCAGCCGACGCCGTCGCGGCGACGCGGATAAGCCGAGCGCAATGCGCGGGTAACTGAGCGATAGGCCGTTCGCGCCAGGATGGTGGAATGGCGAGCAGGGAGACGCGCAGGCAGCGCGGTCTGCGACGCGGTCGCTCGCTGGCGTTGCGCTGCATCAGCGAGCTGCGCGACCAGCGCGTCGTGGCCGGAGTGAGCCAGCGCTCGATGGCCGGCGAGCTGTCCATCTCGCAGGCGCATCTGTGGCGTATCGAGGCCAGCCAGGTAAGTGATCCGGGCCTGATCCGGTTATCCGAGATGGCATCGGTGCTAGGCCTGGAGCTGGCCGTGAGCCTGCACCCGATCGGCGATCCGCTGCGCGACAGGGGCCACCAGGCGCTGGCCCAGAGGTTCGATCGAATCCTGTCGCCCAGCTGGCGCGTGACGAACGAGGCGTTGCTACCCAATCCGGGCGATCGGCGCGCGTGGGACAAGCTGCTGCGCTTGATGCACGCCGCCGGTCGTCACATCGTCGGCGCGGATCTCGAGTCCCGCATCCGTGACGTCCAGGCCCTGGTGCGCCGCACCCGAGCGCGCGAACGGGACGGGGGCGTTGACTCGATCCTGATCGTGCTGAGCGACAGCGCCACCAATCGCCGGCTGGTGGGCGAGCTGATCCACGCCCTTGGACCTGACTACGCCACGCCGCGCCGCCTCATCGTGGCTGCGTTACGCGACGGCCGCCCGTTGCCCGGCTGCGGCGTGATCCTGCTCTAGCCGGAAACGCCGTGCGCTAACCGGAAACGTCCGTGCGCTAGTAAGTGACGACGCGATCGGCCTCCCCGATCAAGGCGACGAGTCGCTGTGGCGGCGCCAGCTCCACGCCCTCATCCGCCGCCACGCCGCGGGCCTTGGCGGACATGCCCGAGCCGAACAGGCGTGCGCCCGACTCGCGCAGCGCCGCCCAGTGCTCGGCCACGCTGCCCGTGCCCACTCCGGAGAGTGCCTCGCGCGTCTCTGGGCGCAGCGCGTCAACGCCGTCGCCGGCCAGGAACACGTCGACGTCATGACCCTCGGCCGCGGCGGTGCGTGCCACGAGCAGGCCCAATGCGAGCCGGGTGGGGTTCTCGGGTCCTGTGCAGATGTGCACGAGCAGCTTCATTTGGCGTCCTCCTCCGGCTCTGATTCGGCTTCCGGCTCGGCGCCGGCTTCTTCCTCGATCTGGCCCACGGTGCGGCGCGCGTCGGCGCTCAGCGGTCGGCGCCGGGTCCTGCGGTCGGCGGCCACCAGTCGGAGCAGGAAGATCATCGTCTGACCCACGAAGAAGAGCAGGACCAGGGTCAGGATGAGCAGCGCGGCACTCAACCATGGTGGCGCGACAAGGATCACGCTGAGTGGCGTTATGACCAGCAGCGCAACCAACAGCCCGACCTGGAACCAGAAGCAGCCCAGTCCCGGTCCGCCTTCCGGATCGAGCGGGGCGCCCTTGTAGTCGGGCATCCGCTCGCCGGCAGCGCCGTCGTCGCCGGCAACGCCGTCGTCCCGGGCCGCCTCGTCGCCCGGGGCCGCCTCGTCAGTCGCCTGTGTCGCCTGTACCGGCTGTGTCGCCTGGGTATCTGTCACTGGATCGCGCATTCGCGACCGATGGTACGGGCCGCGCCGTGAGTGAGTCGGCGGCGCCCAATCTGCCCGCCGCCCGGAGCAGCACGGCCATCCGAACCGCGACTCCGTTGCGCACCTGCTCGAGGACCAGCGAACGCTGTCCGCGGGCTACCTCGCGCGTCACCTCGATGCCCTCGTTGATCGGCCCCGGATGCAGGAAGAACGCGTCCGGCGCGGCCCGCGCGATGCGCCGCTCGGTGAGCTGGTAATGCTCGATGTACTGCTCGATCGACATCGCCCCGCCGCTCATCCGCTCGCGCTGCACGCGCAGGCCCATCACGGCCGCGGCGCCACGCAGACCAGCATCAAGATCGGCCGTCAGCGTCACCGGCAGGGCATCCATGCCGCGCAGCCACGGCGTGGGGCCGCACAGCCACACGTCCATGCCGGCAGCGTGGAGCGACAGGACGTTCGATTTGGCGACCCTCGAATGGAGCACGTCACCCACGATGACGACCTTTCGTCCGCGCAGCCGGTCGGCGCCGCCGAGTGCCCGGCGCAGGGTGAGCAGGTCCAGCAGGGCCTGGGTCGGATGAGCGTGCCAGCCATCGCCGGCGTTGACCACCGCGCCGCCGAAGTGGCGTGCCGCGACCCATGGCGCGCCGGCGCGGTGGTGGCGCAGCACGATCATGTCCAGGCCCAGCGCGGAAAGGTTGCGGCAGGTGTCGACGAGCGTCTCGCCCTTGACCATGGACGAAGCGCCGGGCTCGATCACGAACGTCTGCGCGCCAAGGTCGCGCGCGGCGATCTCGAACGAGAGCCGGGTGCGCGTCGACGGCTCCGCGAAGAGCAGCGCCACGCGCGTGCCGCCCAGCTCGGTCGAGGCGCCACCGTCAGCCAGGACCTCCTGGGCGCGTGCCAGGATGCGCTCGACGTCCGCTCCGGGGATCTCGTCCACGTCGAGCAGGTGGCGCTCCGGGCGGGACATCAATCCGCCGCCGTGCGCCGCTCGAGCACCACCTCGTCCGCGCCGCCATCGACCTCGACCAGGTGGACCTTGATCAGCTCATCACGCGACGTGGGCACGTTCTTGCCCACGTGGTCGGCGCGCAGCGGGAGCTCGCGATGGCCACGATCGACCAGCACAGCCAGCCGAACTGCCTTGGGCCGCCCGACATCGACCAGGGCATCCAGCGCCGCGCGCACTGTGCGCCCGGTGAAGAGGACGTCGTCCACGATCACGATCGTGCTCGTCTCCGGCGGGAAAGGCAGCTCCGATGCGCGCAGCAGCGGCTGGCGGGCGACCTGCGACAGGTCGTCGCGGTAGAAGGTGATGTCCAGGCTGCCGACGGGCAGCCGCACTCCCTCGTTGACCTCGATGGCGCTGGCCAGGCGCTCGGCGAGGGGCACCCCGCGACGCTGGATGCCGACCAGTGCAAGGCCCTCGGTCCCGCCGTGCTTCTCGACGATCTCGTGGCTGATGCGGACGAGCGCACGGCGCACTTCATCGGCGCCCATGATCTGGCGGCTGGCGACTGTGCCACTGCTGGTGGTCAAGGCACTGTCAAGACTAGAGCCGCGCTAGAAGGCCGGCACGACCTCTTCGCCATCGATCTGCGGGACGCTCCAGCCGCCCACCCCGTCACTGCCCCAGGTGCGGATGCGCAGCTCGCCCTCCGCGTCGTCGTCTGATGGCGCGACCCAGGCGACTCGGTTGAGGCCGAGCGAGAAGCCACGTCGGGCGAGCGCCGCCGAGAGCAGCGAGTCGGGGTGCAGCCCGAGCTCTGATCGGGTGTCGAGGGCGTACACGACCAGCCGACCCCAAGTGGAGCCGGCCGCGTCAGCGATCCAGATGCCGACCACCTGACCGTCGAGCGACCAGTGGGCCTGCCAGTCGCGCACGGGATCGCTGCGCGGGTCGCGATCGGACTCAACCGCCACGAGCCCGGCCTGCGGTGCTGCCTCGTCCGGTGTCGGGACGCTGGTCGGGGCTGCCGCGTCCGGCGTCGCCGGAGCCGGAGTTGCCGGGGCCCGGCTGGGCGCTGAAGTGGATTCCGGCGACGCGGCCGCTGTTGGAGTTGCGTCGGCATCAGGCGGCTGCGACGGGCCATTCGTGGCTGGGGCAACGCGATTATCCGATCGCTGCGTGATTTCGCCGCCACTTGCAGCTGTTGACGTGGCGCGTGGTCCATCGCTGGGCTGTGGCGAGGGCGTGCCGCTGGGCTCCGCGCCGGGATCATCGGTCGCGTCGGGAGTCGGCTGAGAGGAAGGATCGGGCGTGGATTCGGGCGTGGGCTCCGACGTGGGCTCAGGAGTCGGCTCCAAAGTTGGCTCCAAAGTTGGCTCCGGCTCCGCGGTCGGGGTCGGTCGAGCGCCCTCGGCGAAGGGATCGACGGTGGTCCAGTCGAGCAGGTACAGCGCGCCGGTGCGTGGTACGGGCAGTCCGTCCGACAACTCAAGCTCGCCCGACCAGAGCAGGGCGTGGGTCCGACCCGGGTTGACCGCGGGCAGCCAGGCCTGACCGAGGTTGACCACGCGCTCCTCCTGCGAGATCGGATCGATGACCACCGTCCTGACCTGCGGCGCCGACTGTTCGCCCGCGACAACGAAGCGACTGGCCACGATGCGGCCGCCCGACCACGATGCGAAGTAGGACGAGTGATCGTCCGTCAGGGGTCGGGCACGTTCGTCGCCCACAGACCAGACGTACACGTCCGGCCCGTGGCTGCGATCAGCGGGCATGGCACTGAAGGCGAGCATTTCGCCGTCGACCGACCACGCCGGCGGCGCACCGGCGCTATGGACGTCGTCGAGGATGGCAACCACGGTCATGCCAGCGACGGCGCTTCCGGGCGGCTCCGTTGGCGCAACCGGATCAAGCGTGGCCGAGTCGGTCGCCGGCGGAGCCGGGGTGTCCGTGCCCGGCCGGTCGGGCGTCGGCCCGGGATGGGTGGGCTCCGAGCTGCCGTTGGTGACCACCGGGCTTCCGCCCGGTGAAGGATCAATGTTGCCCGGTCCGGCGAACTGGCCCGCGGGCAGGGTCACGACCGCGATCACGTCCTCGCCCACCTGCTGGCCGACCAGGGCAAGGCGCGCCCCGCTGGGGCTGAGCGCGACGTTGCGCGGCCGAAGCTTGCCGGGCAGCAGCACCGCGGTGCGCTCGATCGGCTCGTCCACGGCACATTCGCCTGCGCTGGGCGGGCACACCTGGCTGACCTGCGTGCGGTACACAGTGATGTCCGACGCTCCGGCACCGATGAAGGCGAGCGGCTGCGGGCGTACCGAGAACGGGGTTGAGGGTGCCGAAACGGGCACTCCGCGTGGCACGGGCGCCAGCTGGAGAACGGCGATAGCTGCCACGAGGCCCAGCGCGGCGATCGTGGTCAGCACGGCTGCGGATGGAGAGTTGCGCCGGCGCCGCTCCAGGAACGCACGGCCGTAGCGCGGCCGCCGGTAGCTGCCCCGCGCGACCTCGCGATCAAGAGCGCCCGAGGTGCGCGCCCACAGGTCGCGCGGCGGGATGGGGGAGGACAGCGAACGCAGCATGTTGCGCTGCTCGCGGTACTCGCGATCAACCTCGCGGCACGTCGCGCACGTGCGCAGGTGTGAAGTCAGGGCGCGCAGCTCGGGACGCGTCAATGGCCCGTCAAGGCGCGCGGCGATGAGCTCGCGGAAGCGAGAGTGCATGTCGATCGGCACTTTCATTCGCGCCCGGCCTCGTCGTCAGTGCGGTCGCGATCTGCCTCGACGCGCGCCGCTCCAGCCGCGCGCAGTCCGTCCTGCACGGCCGCCCGTGCGCGCTCAACGGCCAACGCCTGGCGGAGCGACTCACGACCGCGAGTGAGCAGCGCCCGCGCGGCCACGTGCGAAACGCCCATCGCCTCGGCCAGCTCGAGTCCGGTCAGCTCGTTCAGCTCCGACAGCAGCAGTGCCTGGCGCTGGCGCGGCGGAATGCGCGCCAGCGCACGCTCCAGGTCCGCCGAGAGCCGGCCGCGCATTGCCGCGTCCTCAGCGGACGAAACCGAGCCGCGACTCTCGCCCGTCCACGGGATGAAGCGCACAATCTTGCGCCGGCGCAGCTCGTCGAGCGCCGTGCGCCCCGCAATCTGGTACAGCCACGCTCGTGCCCGGTTCGGGTCGATCAGCGTGTCGAAGGCGCGGTATGCCTTGATGAACGTGTCCTGCGTCAAGTCGGCAGCCAGCTCGTCGTTGCGCAGCATTCGGGCGAGATACGCATAGATCTCCGAGTGATGAGCGGCATACAGCCGCTCGATAAAGGCCCGGGCTGTGGCGCGATCTGTGGTCACCGTGACGGGTGCCCCCTCAGCGCGGACTTCGAGCATCTGTTCGTCGCCGGCTCCGGACGTTCGCCCCACGCCGGGGCGTCAAGCGTGCGCCGAGCGGCGCGGTTCCAGGGGGTGAGACGGGTCACGTGCGAGGTGTGTGACGCTGCGTGGCGCTCGGTCACCGCTCAGCCTGCGCTGCGAACTCGTCCCATGAACGTGGCCCCGCCGACACGCCGGTCTCGATCGACGCCTCGCGCGCGGTTTCGAGCAGCTCTCGCGCGGCCTGTTCGGGCGCGATCGGATTGACCGGCAGCCCCGTGCCCAGCTCCAGGCCGGCGATCTCCCGCAGGCGCGGATGTATCTCCCAGTGCCAGTGATAGGTCTCGTCAACCTTCTCGCGCAGCGGCGCCGTGTGCAGCACGAGGTTGTACGCCGGCCCGGTCGGCCCGCCCAGGCCGGCAAGCAGCTTGAGCACGCGCTGCAGCGTTTCAGCGGCGCTGACCAGCTGCGCGTCCGTGGCCGTGCCGAAATCCGCCGCGTGGTGGCGCGGCACGACCCACAGCTCGAACGGTGAGCGTGATGCGTACGGCGCAAAGCAGACGCTGGCCGAGTCTTCGTACACCAGCCGAGTCTGATCACTGACCTCGTCGCGCACGAGACGACAGAAGGGGCATATGCCCTCGCGGATTACGTACCTGGCTGCGCCACCCAGCTCCTCACCGATGCGGTGCGGGATCTGGGGCAGGTCGTAGAAGTCGAAGCACAGGTGATCGGTCAGCGCTCCGGCCTGGCGGCCATAGTTCTGGACGACCTGCAGGTATTCGGTCCGTTCCGCCTGGCGCGCGGCGTTGAGCACCTCGCGCGTGCGCGAGAGCAGCTCGAAGGCGATCTGGGGCGATGTCTCGGCGAATGGCTCGTGGTGGCCGCGTGGCGCGACGATCGTCTGCCACGAGCCGGCATCGCCGACCAGGCCCAGGTCTGGCTCGCGCCCGTCAGGCTGAGTCTCGCGCTGCTCACGCTCCGTGCCGGACAGGATGAAGGCATCCGGCTTGAGGACTCGCGTCTGGACCCGGTCGCCGCCGGCGGCGAGATTGCAGTTGGCGCAACGCTCGGTGCTCTGGCCAAGGTGCTCGGCCGGCCTGTGGAACCTGTCCGGATCGAACTCACGGTCGACGACCACAGCGACCCACCATCCGGTGATGCTGTCCTTGCGCAGTTCGAAGAGGCCGCGGGCCATTTGGCTGCTCGCTACCCGGGGGTGCCGACGGGGATCCTGGCGCCAGCCGATGGCTGCGCCCGCGCGTCCGGCGCGTCCGGCGCGTCCGGCGCGTCCGGTGACGCGTCCGCCTGGGACACCTCGGACGCCTGGTCCAGTCGTTCGGCGAAGGCGATGGCGAAGCGGTCGGCCGCTCCGGCCACGCTCGATGTGGATGGGGCCGACTGTGTGGCCGGCCAGCCTGCCTCGCGCGCGATGCTGGTCACTTCGACTTCGGGCAGCCCGCATGGGTCGATCAACGCGAAGTCGTCAAGGTCCGTGGTCACGTTGAGCGCAATGCCGTGGTAGCTGACGCCGCCCTCGATGCGCAACCCCAGCGCGCCCAGCTTGCGCGGCGCGTCTGTGTCCGCGTCGCACCACGTGCCGGGAAAGCCGTCGCGTCTGGCGGCGCTGACCCCGAAGCCGGCGGCCGTGTCGATCATCGCCTGCTCCAGCGCACGCACCAGCGGTCGAAGCAGGATCCCGCGGTCCGCGAGGCGGACGATGGGGTACGCGACCAGCTGACCGGGCCCGTGATAGGTCACCTCGCCGCCACGCTCAACGCGGATCACTTCGATGCCGCGCTCTGCGAGCTGCGCGGGAGTTGCTCGTACGTGGCTCTCATCGGACTGCCGGCCAAGGGTCAGGACGGCGGGGTGCTCGAACAGCAGCAGCTGATCGCCGATCTGGCCCGCCTTGCGCGCAGCGACAAGATCGTGCTGGATCTGCCACGCCTCGCGATACGGGACGCGGCCCATCCAGCGCACTTCCAGCGCCGCTGATTGCCCGCCCATCGCCGCACGATAGCAGGGCCGCCGCGCTCAACAATGTCGGGCCGGGTCTGGACTGGGCGAGGCCGATCCACGCTCGCCCTCATCCTCGCGTGCTACCGCCAGCGTGCATTCCAGCCACTCGCTGGCCGGATGCGGTCCCCAGCGTGCATTCCGGACACGCGGCATGACCGCTGCGTGGCAAACCTGCACGCTCGTGGGCACATTCAGCAACTGCGTGGCAGAAATGCACGCCCAGGCTCACAAACGCTCACACGAGGCTTCAGGCAAGGACGACGATCGCGTCGCGCCCGGGATCCTCGCCCGCTGCCAGCCTGGCCATGGTGCGCCGAGTATCCAGGTCGAACGTGGCCAGGAGGGTGGGCCGGGCCTCCTCCAGTGCTCGTCGGTTGGCCTGCGAGCCGGCAATGACCAGGATCAGCCGCGTGGCCCCGATGTCGCGCTGCTTGAGCTGCGCCGCCCTGAGCAGGGCCTGCAGGTCGGTCAGTCGCGTGACCACCTCAACCGCGATCGTGCACGCACCGCTGAGGTACACGTCAATGCCGCGCAGGTCGCCCGGGAGCGGGATCGGCACGTCCAGCTGCACGCGCCAGCGATGACCGATGCGCTCCACGAAGCGGGCGATGTAGCGCGCCTGCGCCGCGTCGCGCAGGCTGCCGCCGACCGGGTAGAGCTTGACGCTGAGTCGCAAGCCGAGCAGCGCTGCGTGGCGCGCCAGGTAGTCGAGCGTGACCGACCGGACGCGCCGGCGCTCAACCCTGCTCACCCGCATGCGCGACACGCCCAGCGCACGGCCAACCTCACCCTGGCCGAGCCCGCCCCTCAGGCGCGCCTCGCGCAGCTCGTCCGCGACCACGCTCATCGTCCGCTCGGCGAGTCGCATGGCCGACTCAAGATTCCTCGATCTGCCGGGCATCCGCCCATGGTCGACGCGATTGCTACGCGGCGGCTTATCGCTCCCTCAACCGGTGCTTTTCTCACCTGTAGAATTGGCCGGCTGAGCGGGAGTAACTCAGCTGGCAGAGTGTCTGCTTCCCAAGCAGAATGTCGCGGGTTCGAATCCCGTCTCCCGCTCCATTCTGCCCTCGCGGCAGACTGGCGCCGCCCATTCGTTCGCGCGACTCGAACCCCGTTCCTGGTCCATCTCTCAGACTCAATATGCACGGGAGCGCATCGTGAATGACGTAGTTCGGCGCCACGCCGTCAGCATCACCGGCAACCACGACGGGCAGCCGATGCTGTTTGCACACGGGTTCGGTTGCGATCAGACGCTATGGCGCTTCGTCGCCCCGTCTTTCGAAGACGACCACCGCGTGGTCACTTTCGACTACGTGGGAGCAGGCCGGTCCGACCGCGCCGCCTATGACCGTGAGCGGTACTCCACGCTGGACGGATACGCGCAGGACATTCTCGACATCTGCAGGGAACTCGATCTTCGGGATGTCGTGCTGGTGGGTCACTCGGTCAGCGCGACGGTTGCCCTCCTGGCATCGATCGCGGAACGAGATCGATTCTCGCGATTGGTGTTGATCACCCCATCGCCGCGCTATATGGACGATCCGCCTGACTACCGCGGCGGCTTCGCCAAGGCCGATATCGACGGCCTGCTCGACATGATGGATGTCAACGCGACGGGTTGGGCGACATTCCTGGCGCCAATCGTGATGGGCAACCCGGACAAGCCCGAGCTGACCAGCGATCTCGAGACGACCTTCTGCTCAATCGATCCCGTCATGGCCCGCCAATTCGCCGAGGTCACCTTCTATGCCGACAATCGCGTCGACCTCGGGCGAGTCTCGACGCCGTCGCTGATCGTCCAGTGCACCAATGACGCTGTGGCACCCATGGAAGTGGGTCAGTACATGAACCGTCACCTCGCTGACAGCGAGATCGAGATCATTGACGCGACAGGCCACTGTCCGCATGTGAGCCACCCGCGCGAAACCGTCTCCGCCATCCGCAGCTACCTTGACCGGACCAGCCAGAGTGTTCAGCCGGCCACCGCTTGAGCGCATCGCTCGATAGCGTTCCCGGCGGCGTTCTGACGCTGTCGGAGGATCTCGTCATCCGGGCGGCGAACAGAGGCGCCGTGGAGCTCGCCAATCGCCCTCTGGAGGAGCTGATCGGGCAATCACTCGACATTCTGCTCACCGGTTCAGCGCGCATCCTTTTCCAGACCCATGTGTACCCGGCGCTACGTGCGGACGGCCGCGTACACGAGGTCTTCCTGACCCTTCAGGCAGCCGACGGACCACCGACTCCGGTTCTCCTTAACGCCATCCGCCGCGACGCGGACGACGAATTGTTCTACGAAATACTCCTCGTGCGCATCCTGGCCCGCTCGCGCTGGGAGCATGATCTGCTGGCGGCGACACGCGAACTCGAGCGTGAACGCCAGGCCAGTGAGCAGCTTGCGCGTGATCTTGCGGCCACCGCGGACGATCTCGCGGCGCGCTTCGCCAACGAACTCCGCATCCGTGAGTTTCGCGACGCCTTCATCGCCGTCATCAGTCACGAGCTGCGCACGCCGATAACCACCATCTACGGCATGAGCCAAAGGCTCCTCGACCGGTATGAGTCGATGCCCGCCGAAGACATCCGCGAGCATCTCGCCGACATCGCCTCCGATGCTCAACGCCTACGGCAGCTGACGGAGGACCTGCTTGTCATGAGCAGATCCGAAGGAGGCCGATTGGACATCTCCGACGAGGCAATAGCGGTGGGCCACGTGCTGCGCGCGGCAGTCAACTACGAGGCCGCGCGATCGCCCGACCATCACTTCGACCTCGACGTGCCACCCGCGCTGCCGGTGGTCATTGGCGAGGAAGGCTACGTAGGCCAGGTGATCAGCAACTTCCTGAGCAATGCCGTGAAATACAGCCCGGCGGGAAAGGGGGTCCTGGCCCAGGCGCGGTCGGAGGATGGCGGGTTGGCTGTGCGCGTCATCGATTCCGGCGCGGGAATCGGCGACGGCCCTCCCGAGAAGTTATTCGAACTGTTTTACCGAGCGCCGGGCGCGTCCAAGCAGGCTGCTGGTGCGGGCATCGGGCTGTTCGTGTGCAAGACGCTCGTCGAAGCGATGGGCGGCCGCATCTGGGCCCGTAACGCGGTGGGCGCCGGCGAGCCTGGAGGTGCCGAGTTCGGCTTCTGGATGCCAGCCGCGCCTGACTGACGGCCGGCGGAGGGCCGAGGCGGGCGTACTTGTCCACTGTTTGTACAATCGTTATGCAAACCCTTGACAGGTGAATGAGCGTGCACATACCATGTACAAACTATGTACACGTGGCAGGCTCAGGAGCTCCCAAGACCGCCAGCCGCGCACCAGCGGGCACGCGGACTGGACCGAGTTGTCGAGGCTGGCTCCATCCTCGAAGCGATCCGCGTCACACGGCTGGCCGCGCGAGAGGCCGCGGTCGCCGCTTCCGGTTCATCCGCCCGCTCACGATTGGCCGTGGCAGCGCTCAGGGCCCAAACGCAGCAATCGCATGACGCGCTTCTGGCAGTCGCCGCAGTCCATGCGCTGGCCCGGGTGCCGGGCGCTGCTGCCGAGCGAGCCCTGATCGAAGCCCTCGAGCTCGGCCACGGCTCGCTGTCCGAGCACGTGGCGTGGCAAGCCGCCCTGCGGCAGCCCTCGGGCTCCATGCTCGACGCGATGATCGGCATCCTCATCGGTGGGCGTCTGGCAGGCATGCACGCGCAGTCCGCGCTCGCTCGCTGGGCGACGAACGATCCGTGGCTGGTTGCGGCATCCCTGCGCGCCGCGCTTGGGTCAGATCTGCCGGCGCCAGGCCGCCGTCACGTCATCGAGACCCTGGGGCTTGTGCCGGACCGCTCGGTCGCGGCCGACCTGAGAGCCATCGCGCGTGACGTGGGCCACCCTGAAGGTGTGCGCGAGGTGGCAATGGCCGCCCTGAGCGACCGTCGTTCCTCGCCGACCAGATTGCCGCGCGTCACCGGCCCGGCGCAAGGTGTGTCCGTCGCCCAGGTCCACTTGGGCGCACAGCTCGACCCACAGCTGCGGCGGTCCGGAATGGGCGACACGGGCGGCGTAGCGACTCTGCTCGTCAAGCTGGGATCCGCCCTCGCTGAGCAGTCCGAGATCACCCGCATCCTCACCGTTGGCCGAGGCTCCACTCAGTTCGCGCCGGATGCCGCGCCACGCTCTGAGCAGGGCCCCCGATTTGCAACCGTCGCCCTGGCCGACGACGAGGGCACGGCGTTCACAGACGAGTGGCCGGCGAGGGTCGCGGCTGAGCGCGGAATCCGTAGGGCGTTCGCCAGCCACGGGCGGCCCGATGTGCTCCACCTGCGCATGGCCGATGTGGGCACTCTCGCGGCAGCCGACGTTGCCGCGGCGATGGGCATTCCGACGGTGTTCAGCCTCGCACCAGACCCGCACGCCGTCATCGCCGCCCGCGAGGCCGCGGGCACTCTCGATCGCAGCACGTTCGCCGCGGAGGACGCCGCCGCGCACCTCTGGTACCGAGTTGACCTGGTCGAGCGGCTCGCGCGCGAAGCGGACGAGGTCGTCCTCTTCCCGCGGGCACGCCTCGCCGAAGACATCAGGGACCTGGTCGGGATGGACGTCGCCGCTCAGCGCGACCGGTTCACGGTCGTGCCCGAGGGGATCGACGTTGCCCACATCCAGCGCTCTGTAGCCGCGCGGTCTGCCGCGTCCGACGCTGGTGTGGGCGTGGCTGACGCAGCTCCCAGCAGCACGGCACTCGCCGACCTGCTCGGACAAGTGGCCGAGCTCCCGCCGAGCCGCCACGGCCTGCCGATCGTGCTGTCCGTTGGCCGCCTCAACGAGCTCAAGGGAATGGCCCGCCTGGTCGAGGCGTTTGCGGCCGACGAAGTGTTGCGCTCACGGGCCACGCTCGTAATCGTTGGCGGCGACCTGGCCGATCCGAGTGCGGCTGAAGCCGCCGAGCTGGCCCGGATCGAGCGCCACCTCGCGGCCCAGCCCTCCCTCCGCGACGCGATCCTCCTGCTTGGTCACCGTCCGAATGACGAGATCGCCGACCTGCTCGGCGTGGTGCGCCACGGCGCATCTCGGCTGGTGGGTCCTGGGGGCGCGTACGCCTGCGCGAGCCGCAAGGAGGAATTCGGGCTGGCGATCGTGGAAGCGCTGGCGGCCGGACTTCCCGTCGTAGCTCCTATCGTGGGCGGCCCGGCCACGTACGTTGAGGACGGCACGACGGGCTGCCTGGTTGACACGACCGACCCGGTTGCGCTCGCGCGCGGTGTGGCAGGCGCGCTGGATCTCTCCGACCGGCCGGGCCGCGCTGACCGCGCCGCAGACACCATCGCGCGGCGCTACGACATCTCCGAGATGGCCCGCGCCCTGAGCGCGGTCTACTCACGCGCGGCCAATGACCCACGGGCCACCGCCAGACCTGCGCGGATGGCGTCATGACCGTCCTGGTGATCTCGCCGGATTACGCGTCTCACGCGCTGCCGCTCATCTCCCTGGCCAGCGCGTGGCAGCAGGCGGGTGAGCGCGTTGTCGTGGCGACCGGGCCGGCCGTGGCGCCGCTGGTCGAGAGAGCGGGCATGGAGGCGGTCACACTTTCGTTGGGGCGGGGCTCGAACGGCGGTGTGGCACGGCCCGACCAGCAGCCGCGCGGCGAGGACGACAACCTGCGCGCATTCATCGCGGCGACACGTTCCGGGATGGTGGCAACGCTGCGCTACCAGGCTGAAGCGAGAGCCACGGACCTGCTCTGGAACCCGGTTGCGAATGCACGCCGCACGCTTGAGATCGTCGATGACGTGCGTCCCAGCACGATACTCGTCGACCACCTGGCGTTCGGAGCAACGCTCGGCCTGCGCGCGGCGAACGTGCCATATGCCGACGTCGTGTTGGGCCACCCGCGTCAGCATCCCGTCGCGGGGGAGGTCTACGGTGTTCCCGGCGCGTGGCCGAAGTCAATCGACGTGGACGCGGATGAGATGGCGGCGCTGCGGTCCATCGCGACCGACGTCGCTCTCACCTTCACGCAGCAGTACAACGCCGCGTTGAGCGAGCTGTCCGCCGACTCGGCCGTGGTGGATGACGCGTTCGCGGCTCACGGTCCGCTGCTGCTGTACAACTACCCGCAGCTTCTGCACGACCCACGGCGCACGAGCAGCCTGCCCGCGGCACGTGCCTTCTTGGGTGCCACGGTGCGCCGCGAAATCCCTTCGGCGTCTGTCGCGAGCTGGCTCGAGCGTGACGTTGACAGGCCGCTCGTACTGGTCTCGCTGGGAACGTTCCTGTCGGCACGGGACGATGTCCTCGCCGTCATCGTCGACGGGCTCAGGCGCACAGACTTTCGAGTGGCCCTCGCAGTTGGCTCTGCCGATCCGACAGCCCTGGGCGAGCTGCCAGAAGGGTGGCTGGTCGGCGAGTACCTGCCCCAGGTGGCGATCCTGGAACGGGCTCAGGCCGTGGTCACCCATGCCGGCAACAACAGCGTGACTGAATTGCTTGCGGCAGGCGTGCCCATGCTCGCGTTGCCGTTCTCGACCGACCAGTTCGACGGCGCCGCCGCGGTCGAGGCGGCCGGCTTCGGTTTCGCCACTGACCCAAACACGCTCGACGCTGCGCAGGTCGCGCACTCGATCGAGCGGTTGGTGAGCAGCCCCAATCCTGGGCTCCAGGACTTGAAGGAAGAGCTTCGCGCTCGTCGGGGTCCGCAGATTGCCAGGTCGGCCGCCGCCGAGTGGCTGTACCAGGCGCAGCCCATCAGGAGCCCGTTCTAGCGCTTCGCAAGCGGTGCCAGCCACCGCCCCGCAGAGTTAGCCGCTTCGGCCGCGGGCGTCCACCGTCCACACCCCAATCGCGCTGCCAGAGCGCGTGGCCACGAATGTGTCATACAGGTCGATGACCGGGCAGGCATGGTTGGGAATCACTGCGACGACTTCGCCCACTGAGGGCCGCGGCGCACCGTCCGGAAAGACCACCTGGCCGTGGTAGTCGGAGACGCGCTCCAGGATGCCCTGCGGATACGCGGGCAGGAAGCCGTGGCCGGGCAGGTACGCCGGCGCGTCCTTGGTCAGCGACTTGGCCCCGGCGTTGATGACAATCTGCCCTGCCACGGCATCGCTGACCACGGTCGCGGCAATTGCGATCGCGACGCCATCAGCAGGGCTGGCGCCGAGCGCGACCTGCTGCCGATCACCAATCAGGTACGTTCCCGGCCGGACCTCAGTGACTGGCTCGGACGTCGCGCGCAGCGCAGTCGGTGAGGACCCCGCGCTGAGCATCTCCGGCTCGATGCCCGCCGCGCGAAGCGATTGCGCGGCCACGGAAAGAGCGGTGATCTCGTCCGCTGCCGCGCCCTCGATCGCGTGGCCGCCGGCGTAGGCATGGCCGCCGTGCGTGAACGCGCCGGCGACCGACAGGCCGGCGCGCAGCGCTGCCTCGCCCAACTCCCCGGCGCGCTCCGCCGCCACTCCCGTCCGGCCGTAGCGCGCGTCGATCTCGATCACCACGCGCAGGCTCTGACGGGCACGGACGGCTCCTGACAGCGCGGCACCCAGGCGCTCGATCCCGGCCAGCGAGTCGACGCCGATCGCGAAGCGGACCCCGTCGCGCTCGAGCAGCGCGCGCAATCGTTCTGCCTTGGGCCTGTCCAGCCAAGCCGGATAGGCGAGGAAGACGTCGTCGACTCCGCCGTCGACCATCACTTCTGCCTCACCCAGCGTCCCAACCGTCACGCCGATCGCCCCGGCATCGAGCTGGACGTGTGCCAACGCGACGGACTTGTGCGTCTTGATGTGTGGCCGCAGACCCACGCCGCGCTCGGCGACCGCGGCCGCCATTCGGAGCGCGTTGCGCTCGACGATGTCCAGGTCTATTACGAGGCGCGGCGTATCCAGGTCGGGCGGTAGCTGCGGGCCGATCGGCGCGGCCGGCGCGGAGTCTCCTAGAACGGTTCCGACTCGACCTTGGGCATGCCGAAGGTGAAGGTCATTGGCGCGGACCACGCGCTCCAGGCCTTGTCCGTGCCGTACTTGACGCGTACCCGCCACGCGTATCCGGCGCCACTGGTCAGGCGGGCGGTGGGAGCGGCCCATTCGGAGACCAGTCCGCGGCGTCCCTTGACCGTGCCCGATTCGAGCGCCACCGTGGTGAAGCCGTCGCGTGACAGCTGCACCTGGAAGCGACGTTGATCGGGCGCGAGCTCGGCGTGCGTCCAGCGCAGCACGGGCCGGGTGGAAACATCCGAAACGGCGACGCCAGCCGGACGCAGGCCGGACCAGCGCACCACCAGCCGCGGGCTGAGATCCACGTCTTCCGCCGCGCCGGCAGCGACGAAGCGCTTCCAGCTTGCCGCGCCACTGCCGTCACCGGCGAGTGCAAGGCCGTAGTCGGGGGCTCCCGCGAGCACCTCGGCGACGTACGTGGTCAGGTCGATGCCCGACCACGCGCCGGCCTCGCTGACCGCCTCGTCCGCGTCCACATCTGCCACTGGCCGGGTGTTCCAGGTCACGGCCGAAGGTGACCAGTCCGCGGTCACCAGGCGGACGACCGTGGCCGCCTCAGCCTGTTCGCGCTGCCAGTACGGGAAGAGCTCTAGCGACGCCTCCTCCACGGTTGCGCCACCAAGCATTGGCTGCAGGTTGGGGAAGCGCAGGAAGATCTCGCTGTCCGAGCGCGACGCCGGCATCCGGCCGTGCCACAGCTCGGCATAGCCGGCACCCTCCGGCCGCTGGAAGCGGTCGAAGCTGGTGTTGGGATGGCGGCTGGAAGCGAAGGTCATGTCCGCACCGGCGGTGCGCGCCGGGAAGTCCGTCAGCGACACGTCCACGAACGCTGGGTAGACCGCTTCGTCCAGGTAGCGCCGTTCAATGCTGACCGTGATCATTGGCCGCTCACCGTCGAGCGACAGGCTGAGTGAGGTGGCTGCGGTGAAGACGCCGCCGCCGTTGCCGTCCACGTCGGACGAGTCGAGCAGCAGCGGCCGGGCCATGCGGCCGACCACGGCGCCGGTCTCATCTGACAGCGAGATTGACCCGTCAGGCTCGGCGGCAAGCGTCATGCCCGGCGCGTCCACATTGAACGAGAATCGGTTGGCAGCGGGCTCATCACGCATCACCACGAAGCTCTTGAAGCCGTCCGCCTGGGCGAAGACGCGCATGCCCACGCCACGCTGGAGCAGGTCGAAATAGTCAGCCACGCGGCCGTCAGCACTGATGACGGGCTTGGTCCCCGCAGCACCCGCGCGACCGCGATTGGGCAGGAGCAGGCTCACGTGGCGCTCGCCGGCGGCGGCGGTCAGGAAGCCGCCGGGCGCATTCGAGTCGGTCAGCGAGAGTGCCACCGGCGAGGTAGTGACTGCGGCTCCCGTGTCTGTCGCGGCGAAGCCGAGGTCGATCGGCTGCCAGTCCGTGGCCTCCGGCGCCTGGTAGAAGATCGGGCGGGCGTGCACCTCAGTGGTGTACGTGCCATCGCCGTTGTCGAAGGTGCGCGTGTTGGAGGTGCGCATGTCAGGCCGCTCGCTGTTGAGCCGACCGGCCTCGTTGGCCACCAGCTCAGGATCCAGCGTGGGCACCCACGCGACCGTCGGCACGAGCGAGGCTGGCGCCTCGTCGGCGTCCACGTCAGCGCCTGTGGGCAGGTTGGCGATCGAATTGGGCAGTGGTCCGCCGGCCCGCGTCCAGTCCACCTTGAGGTACGCCGTTGGCGGAGTCGTGATGCCGTGCAGTGAGTGGACGGTCACGCCGCTGGTGATCGCCGATAGGACGCGGCCTTCGCCCAGGTAGACGCCGATGTGCGTGCCGCGGCCGAAGATGACCAGGTCGCCCCGCTCGGCGTCCTCGACGTTCGCCACCGCCCGGCCATTGGCCATGAACCAGCGCATGTAACCGGCAGCGCGCAGCCGGGCCCCGCCGATCAGGTCGAGCTGATTGGTCTGCTCGAAGATGCGATACATCAGCCCCGAGCAGTCGAACAGGTTGGGACCTTCCGAGCCGATCCGATACGGCACGTCGAGGTAGGTGCGCGCCACGGCGATGACGGCCTCTACCCGCTCGTTGAGTGCCGGCGGCTGAGCGACGACGGGCGTCGGGTTGGGCTGCGTGACGGGCTTGGCGGCAAAGGCCGGCAACGCCCCGGACGCGATCATCAGTGCCACGGCGAGCGCCGTGACCATCGTGCGCCGGACGGGGCGCACCTGCCGCGGCCGTCGGTCGACGGCCGCGCCTCCTCTTGAACCCATTACCACACCCCCTGAACCGACCAATCTGGGGTTGACCGGCGGTCGGCGAAGCGTCGCACGGACGGTGCCTGCCGTCAATTGCCTTGGACGGGTTACTGACACGGCTCTTCCCACTACCTTGGGCTGATCCGGGGGTTATAGCACCACGGGTCGTGGTGGTCAACATCGAAGGGCATCGCGGGCAGCCCGCCATTTGCGACAATCGTCCGCGCAAATGCCGGCAGAAGCCAAGTGACCAGACGCGCGGATTGGACGGTCCTGCTCGGGATCGGGGCTTTGATCGTGCTCGCCGCCGCGATCCACGTCGCGCCGCTGCTGGTTTTCAGGCCGGCCCCGGCGAGCAACCCCGAACCGGGCACGAGCCCAGGCCCAGCCGCCTCGGACGGTCCGTTCGTGATCGGGCCAACAGCCAACCCGAACCCGGCCAACCCTGGCCTCCCGAACCCGAACCTGGGTCCGGCCAACGCGCCGCCCGCCTTTGTCACCAATGGAGCACGGTTGACCTGGTACGGCGCCGGGGCATCTGTCGCCCAGAGCCGCTTCGCGTGGGTCGAGGAACCGTGCACCGGCCAGAACTGGATGGATCGCAAGTCGGGCAAGTGCTATCGCCGCACGGACGAGAGCGGCGAGGGCCAGCCGGGCGCGGCCGGCGACGGCCTGTCGCAGATCGACGTGATCGCCGTCGACGGCCAGAATGCGGTCCTGTCCGCGACGCTGTACACGTTCTTCCGCGAGAAGGGAACTCTGATCGTCGCGCCGCTCGGCGGAGCGAGCGTGAACGCGGTCAACCTGGACGGGTCGTGGGTAAATCCAGCCCAGCTCGCCCAACTCGAGCGCGATGGCCTGGGCGACCTTCTCGTGCTGAGCGGTGCCTATCGACTGGGCATGGACACCTACGATGCGGTCAGCTTCGTCAGCGGCCTGGGCACGCCGAGCTACTCGTCCTACACCTACGACCTCAACTCCGGGCTGCTGCTCGCGGCCAATACGAGCAGCGGCGGCGTCACGTCACCGATCCGCGCCGAGGGCGAGGACCCACCGGTGGGCAACAGCCAGCTGTCACTCGTGCGCTTCGCCGGATACCGCCAGCGGACGCTGCCCGGGCTGGCTGCGCCGGGCAAACCCGATTGGGTCGCCCAGACCAGCCGGCTGACCTACCAGGGCATGTACCACTTCGCCAATCCGGTCGATCCGGCGAGCGGCAGCCTGAGCCACCCGACCGAGATCGCGATCTCCTTTGGCCAGGGCGGAGCGAATTGGTCGACGTACGTGGCCCAATCGGTCGTGCCCAACCTGGGCATGCAGAGCCAGGCGCAGGGCATCGCCGGGCCGACCGGGCCGTACTGGTATGACCCGCAGGCACTGTCCGCCATGACCGCCGGGCAGGTGCTCGACCAGGATGGGCTGACCGGCGAGCAGGTCGTCGTATCGTCCCTTGGCCAGGGCGCCAACGGCAAGCCCGTCGTGGTCATCGACCAGCAGCTGCCGGGCAACTTCGTGCGCTCCACGTACGAGCAGCAGACGGGCATGCTCGTCGCGCTCGACGTCCAGACGGCCAATGCCGGCACGACGGTTTCCGTGCAGCTCGTCGACCGCCGCTGACGTCGAGCTCGCCGCGGCGACCCGCGAGATGCCGCCTCAGCCTTCGGCGAAGACGATGATCCTGTCCGTCTCCTGGAACGTGACCTCGATGGTCTTGTCTGGATTTATGACCACGCCGTAGTTGCGCCCCGCGTCATCGGCCTGCGCCAGAAGCCGGTACCCGAAGCACACCTCGCCCCGCCGCCGGCCCGACTCGACCACGGTGTAGAAGTCGACTGGAGCGCCAATGCGCACGTAATCTGCGGCGGGCTTGAGGTAGATCTCGGAACCCGCCTCGTCGAACAGGTCGTCGAACACCGGTCGCAGTGCCGGGTTCTCTGACAGCTGCGACATCTGCTGGCTGACCAGCTTGCCGCTGACGATGAAGTCGTCCGCGCGCGTCACCTGCGCGAGGGCGCGGTTGCGCACGTCGAGCATCTCCGAGACGATCGTGAAGCTCTCGCCACGATGGGCCTCGATGTCGCGCAGGTGGAGCAGCGTGACCAGGGTTCGGGCGTCGGCCCGCTGCTCGTCGAGGAAGTCGGCGTACGACATCACCACGACGTGGTCGTAGCCCTCGGCCGTGGCGGCATCGAGCACCTCGCGATCGGTGGTTTCCGCCGCCCGGTACTCCATGGCGATCCGGGTCATGCGCCGGCCCACGGCCGCGACAGCCTCGGCGACACGCGGTCCGTCTGCGAGCACGGTCAGCTTCGAGCCGGGCGCGGCGTACCGGTCCAGCTCCACCAGCAACCCGGCAGTGCGCGAGTTCCAGCCCAGCACGAGCGTGGCGTCAGGCCGGATGGGATCGTGCTCGCGCAGCACGATCAGCCCTTCGTTGGGCGTATCGGGCGGAGGCGCGGACTGGATGATCGCGTCGTCGTCGCGGGCAATGAAGATGAGCTGATCGCCGGGGCCGATCGGCGTCCCCATGGGTGGGTTCAGGTGCGGTGGGCCGCCCAACGGGGCGATGCCAATCAGCGCCGAGTCACGGAAGCCGGACAGTGCGGCGCCGAAGGTCGTGCCGTCCAGGCCGGGCACCCGGGCGAAGTAGATCTCGTCGCCACCGAAATCGAGCAGGTCGCCATAGACCACCGACAGTCCCGGCTGGCGACACGTCTGCGCGGCGATGCGGCCGATGAGATCGCCACCCAGCACCAGCTGAGCCTCACCCCGGCTGGCCAGGCGGGCAACCTCCACGTTGCGCGCGTCGTGGATCTCGGCCACGATCTGGTACGGCTCCACCCTGCGGTCGGGGTCGTTGGTGATCGCGAGCAGCGTCTTGATCACGTCCGTGTCCGGATCCTCGCGCTCCGGCGCGATGACGATGATCGAGCGCGACGCCTGCAGATTGGCAATGGCAAGGTCAGCCAGCTCCATGGGGCTGCCGTTGCGGCAGACCACGCGCGTCGTGCGCGTATCAGGCACGCGCACCCGGATCTCCGCTTCCATCTCCACCTTGTCGCGTTCGGCGAGGACCACGATGCAGCGTCCCCGGCTGGTTGGCGTTGGCGAGCACGATCTCGCCCAGGATCTCGAACACCTGCGCCGACCAGCCAAGAATCACGGTGTGGTCCTTCTCGATCACCATCGAACGGCCCTTGCGCAGCTCGTCGAGCTTGCCCTGGATGCCGTTGCTGATCACGCCGATCAGCGTGCTGATCACGAATATGCCGCCCAGCGTCACGGCCAGCATCGCGAGCAGGAACGAGACGCTGCCCTCGTCGCCGCCCATGGTGCCCGGGTCCAGCGTGCGCAACAGGCTGCGCCAGACCAGCTCGGGGAACGACAGTTCTTCGGTCGCCGAGCTTTCGCGCAGGGCGCCCGAGATGGCCACGGCGACCGACACGACCAGGATGACCAGCAGCGAGAGCACGAAAAGGCCGCCGATCAGGGCAATCGTGCCCCGCGACATGTAGTTATCGAAGGCGTAGCGGAGCCGCGCGGACCAGGGGTGACGTTTCAGAAGGAAGAGAATACGGGGCCATGGACGTGCTCGAAGGGCTTGCTGCCGTGTCGTGGGGGAGTGACCGCGTTGATCTCTTCTGGGTCGCGCCGGATCGGTCGCTGATGCATCGCTGGTGGGACGGGAGCGCGTGGTCGGCCGATGAATTGCTGGGCGGCACGCTGGCCTCCAACCCTGCCGTCACTGCGTGGGCGGTGGGCGAGATGGAAGTCTTCGCGATCTTTCCGGACGGGCAGCTCTGGAACCGCTACTGGGACGGCGCCGCGTGGCATGCCTGGGAGCCCATGGGCGGCGAGCTGACCGGCACGCCGGCCGCCTCCTCGTGGGGCGCCGACAGGCTCGATGTTTTTGCCACCGGGCTCGACGGCGGACTGTGGCATCGATGGTGGGACGGCACGCAGTGGGTACCCTGGCGCCGGGAGGGCTGAGGCCCGTGCAATCTTGTGCAGCGCACACCCTCCGCGTGGCCTAATCTCCCGCCGTGCGACCCAACCCGCCGCGAATGGTCACCGTCGTGCTCGCAGTGGCATTGCTGGTGATCGGTCTCGCGCTCGTCTTCTTCCAGGGCCAGACGATCGAGCTCGTGCGCGGCCTGCCCCTGCCCAACGACGTCAGCCGCCAGGTCGTGGACCTGATGCAGCAGCAGATTGCCGCCTGGGCCGCGCTCGCCGCGGCACCCATCCTGCTCATCGTCGGCTCGTTGCTGCCCAACATCTGATGCGCGGCCAGCACGCACCCAAGGGCATCACGATCGCCGTCGCGGCCGTGCTCGTGCTGGTCGGCATCGCGGGCACCTTCCTGAGCCTTATCCCGGCCGTGGCCGGGTACAGCGGCGAGACGATCGGCGTCCTGGCCTACGTCGTCGCGACGGTCGTGATGCTGCTCGGGATCTACACCCGCGGCCTCTAGCCGAAGAGGGTCAGCGGCGCAGGCTGGCCAGGCTCCGCTGGCGGTGCCAGAAGAAGGTCGGGTCCCTCATTGCTGACCTTGTTGACGCGCTGCGAAACCGCGCGCAGCTCGAGCAGGTCGTCAGGCGCTGGCTGAAGCAGGTCGCGCAGCAGGCCCGGGTCGCGCACCTCGGGATCGATCCAGATGGGCCACTCGTCGGCACCCAGGATGACTGGCATCCGGTCGTGGAGCGAGCCGACGACCTCGTTCGCCGCGGTCGTCACCACCGCCGCGGAAAGCAGCCAGTCGCCTGTCGCAGGATCGCGCCAGGGTGCCCAGATCCCGGCCAGCGCCAGCGGCCGATCGTCGCTCGCGTGGAAGTGGAACGGCTGGCGCGCGCGGCCCTCACGCCGCCATTCGTAGAAGCCATCGGCCGGGATGATGCAGCGGCGGCGCAGGAAGGATGCCCGGAAGGCCGGGCTCTGGGCGACTGTCTCGGCGCGTGCGTTGATCATCCGCGCCCCGGCTGCCGGGCTCTTGGCGAACGACGGGACAAGCCCCCATCGATGCAGCTCGACCGAGCGGCCATCGTCGCGCTGGACCACGACCGGGATGGGCTGGGTGGGAGCCACGTTGTAGCGCGGGCCCAGCTCTTCCAGTGCGCTCTCGTCGCGCACCTCCGCATCGAATATGCGCGCCAGCTCTGACGGCCCGGCGCGTATCGTCATCCGGCCGCACATATGCCGATCCTAGCGACGACGCCGCGGAGCCCTAGAGTTCGCGGCGATGAATCCGGACCTCGCCCGTTACTGGCCGCTCGATCCAGACGTGACCTATCTCAATCACGCCTCGCTGGGCGCGTGCCCGTGGCCGGTGCTGCGCGCGCAGGACGAGTGGCGCACCCGGCTCGAGCGCGCTCCGGTCCAGTTCATGGACTACGAGATGGAGGCTCATCTCGATCATGCCCGCGATCGCCTCGCCGAATTCCTGGGCGCAGGCGGCAACGACCTCGCGTTCGTGCCCAATGCCACGGCGGGGCTCAACACGGTCCTGCGCTCGCTCGAGTTCCAGCCGGGCGACGAGATCCTGAGCGACGACCACGAGTACAACGCGTGCCTGAACGCGATCCGCTTCGTTGCCCAGCGCTCCGGTGCGCAGCTGGTCGTGGCCACGATTCCCCTCGTCGTCAGCTCGCCAGACGAGGTGGTCGCGGCCTTTCTGGATCGAGTCACTCCCAGGACCCGGCTGGCTGTCGTGAGCCACGTGACCAGCCCGACCGCGCTCGTGTTTCCCATCGCCCGGATCGTGGCCGGGCTGGCCGAGCGCGGCATCGACACGCTCGTTGACGGCGCGCACGCGCCGGGCATGCTGCCGCTCGACATCGACGCGCTGGGTGCGGCGTACTACACCGGCAACTGCCACAAGTGGCTGTGCGCGCCAAAGGGCAGCGGCTTCCTGCACGTCCGTGCCGACCGCCAGGAGCGCATCCATCCGCTGTCCACGTCGCACGGCGCGAACTCGCCGCGGCGCGACCGCTCTCTGTTCCAGCTGGAGTTCGACTGGACCGGCACGGCCGACCCGACGCCCTTCCTGTCCGTGCCCGCCGCGCTCGATTTCGTGGCCTCGCTCGTGCCCGGTGGCTGGCCGGAGGTGATGCGCCGCAACCGCGAGCTGGCCCTGCTCGGCGTAAGTCGATTGCGCGCCGCGGCAGGAGCCATTGTGATCGGGCCGGACGAGATGCTCGGCTCGATGGCCTCGGTCGAGCTGCCGGCAGGGGTTGAGCCTGCTCCGGAGCCGATCAGTCGGACGTCTGAGGGCGACGCTCAATTGCTGACCCGCCCGCTGGACCCGCTGCGCACGAGGTTGTACCTCGAGCACGCCATAGAAGTGCCCGTCTTCGCGTGGCCGCATACCCCGGCCGAGGGTCCTGCGCGGCGCCTGCTGCGCGTATCGGCCCAGCTTTACAACTCCGCCGCGGACTATGACCTCTTGGCAGCGGCCCTCGGCGCGCGACAATGACGTGATGGACCAGAACAGAGAGCAGCGCCAGAACGAGTTCGTGCCCGACGAGGCCGAGGACGCCGTTGATCCGGAGCGCGTCGCCAATGCCGACACCCTGCCCGACGGCAACCAGATCGGAGCAGACAACATCCGTGAGGGCCGCGTGGGCGGCGTCATGGGCGGGCCCAACCAGCAGCAGGGTGAGGGCCAGGGCGGCTAGCGCCTAGTCGGGCGAGGTGGTGGCCTCGCGTACGGGCTTGAGCGGAAGGCCGCGCTCCGGGTTGCGCACGCCCGGGTAGAAGAGCAGCAGGCCCATGAGCACCGCGCCTGCGAGCGCGGCCACGACCATCGTGGGTCCCGCGCCGATGCCCTCCGCGACCGGACCGGTCAGCGCGTATGAGACCGGGACGAGGCCGATCGAGACCATCCAGTCCAGGCTGGACACGCGCCCGAGCAGGTTGCGCGGCACGAGCTGCTGGAGCATCGTCGTCCAGATCACCTGGCCCAGCTCGAAGAGCATGTGCGTCAGGAACGAGGCGACGAGCGCGTGCCACAGCTCCGTCATCACCCCGTACACGGCCATGCCCGCCACGCCGAAGGTCCATGACGCGTACATCACCGTCACGCGCCGCTTTGGCAGTCCGAAATGGCCGATGAAGAACGCCATCACGATGGAGCCCACGCCGCCCACGGCGAAGATCGTGCCCAGCGCCTCAGGCCCCAGGTTGAGTCTGTTCTTGACCAGGAACGGGACGAGCACCTGGACCGGCCCAAAGAAGACCAGCAGGCTGAGCATCGCCGACACGAGCGTCGCCCAGATCCACGGCTGGCTGCGCACGTAGGTCAGTCCTTCGCCGATCTGGGTGACCGTCTGGCGGACGCCCGACTCGACGGCGTGGTGCATCGGCCGCGCTCGGATGGCGGCCACGGCCACGGCGGAGACGAAGAAGGTGACCGCGTCCACGGCAAAGGCCGGGCCCGGCCCGACCGCCGCGATGACGATGCCGGCCAGCGCCGGCCCGGCCAGGCGGACCATCATCTGGCGCAGCGCACCGGTCAGGGCGTTCGCCTGGGCCAGCTCATGCTCTGGCACGAGGTCGGGCAGGATCGCCGTGGAAGCGGGATTGAAGAAGGCGTCACCGATTCCGACCAGCGCCATCAGCACGGCCAGGTGCCACAGCTCGATCGTGCCGGTGATTGACAGCAGCCCCATCGCGGCCAAGGCGACGCCGCGCAGCACGTCCGCACCCACCATCAGCCAGCGCCGGTCGTAGCGGTCGGAGAAGACGCCGCCTATGAGAACGAACAGGACCAGTGGCAGCGTGGCGGCCACGCCCACGAATGACAGCGCCGTGGGGACGTTGCTGATCTCGTATACCTGCCACGCCAGGGCAACGTGGAAGAAGCCATCGCCGACGAGCGAGATGGAGCTGCCCGCGGTGAGCAGCGCAAAATCGCGATGACGGAGCGGCTGGAGGATCCGTGCGCGGGCCACGCGGCGAACGAAAGACATGCGCCGCACATCATCGCCGCCCATCGGCTCGGTAGTCGCTCGACCCGGCGGGCCGATACTCTCTGGCCATGCCCGACCAACACCCGTGGCCGATCTTCGACATCCGTATCTGGACCGAGCGGCTCGAGTTGCGCCTGCCCACGGACGACGAGCTGATGGAGATGCTCGATCGAGCCCAGTCGGGCATCCACGACCCGGGCGAGATGCCCTTCGGCATGGCCTGGACGGACCAGCCCAGTCCCTACTTCGAGCGCTCGTTCGTGCAGTTCCACTGGAGCTCGCGCTCGAACTGGTCGCCCGGCAAGTGGTCGCTCGACCTGGGCGTCTGGTTCGAGGGCCAGCTCATCGGCACGCAGGGGATGGGCGCGGAGAACTTCGGGCTGTTGCGCAGCGTGTCAACCGGATCGTGGATCTCGCGTGACTTCCAGGGCCGGGGGATCGGCAAGGAGATGCGCTCGGCAGTGCTCGGCTTCGCCTTTGACACGCTCGGTGCGGCGTGGGCTACTTCGGGCTCGTTCCTGGACAACCCGGCGTCGGCCGCGGTTTCGCGCGCCCTGGGCTACGACGAGGACGGCTTCGAGGTTCTCGCGCCGCGCGGCGAGCCCAAGCCGCTCATCCGCTGGCGGATGTCAGCCGAGCAGTGGCACTCGCGTGAGCGCCCGCACGTCGAGGTTGCCGGCATGGATCGCACCTGGGACCTGTTCGGCCTGGGCTGATAAGGGGCCAGGGCAGCAGTCAATCGGGCGGCCCTGAGTCGAACATCAGGAATCCGTCATGCACTGGGGCGTGACATACAAGCTGTCACAACCAGGGTCGAAGGTGCGGTTATGGAACGCAACGACCGGACCGTCGAGTTTCAGCTGGACGGCCTGCAGGTACGGCTCACGCTCGCTGGCGAGCGATGGGTCGCACGGGTGGGCCACAGCGTTGCTGTCGGCCGGAGCGCCCGTCAGGCGCTGACTGTTGCGCTCGAGCCTCTTGGGACGGCGAGCATTCGTGCCCTGCTCGCCGACCTGGGGCTACTCGAGCCGAGCATTGCCGTCGCCGAGATCGAGGCTGCCGGACGAATGGCGTGAAGGTACGAGGGTGCCGTTGACGGTTCGGGGCGGAATTCCGATAATGTGACTCGGGATTAGACCGGCCTTCAGGGCCGCGCTCCCGTTACCGGAGTTCTGATGACCCTCAACCAGCGGCAGATGGTCGACAACGACCGCTCACGCTTCGACTTCAAGGACGAGCTCGTCTACCTGCACGAGGCCAAGCGCGGCCTGACGTACGACACCGTGCGCGAGATCAGCGCCCTGAAGGATGAGCCTGAGTGGATGCTCGAGTTCCGCCTGCGCGCCTACGAGCATTTCCTGAAGCGCCCCATGCCGGTCTGGACGGACGGGCTGGACAAGATCAACTTCGACAAGATCATCTACTACCGCAAGCCCTCCGATCGCGAAGAGAAGTCGTGGGACGACGTCCCGGACCAGATCAAGCAGACCTTCGAGCGGCTCGGCATTCCTGAGGCGGAGCGCAAGTTCCTGTCTGGCGTCGGCGCGCAGTACGACAGCGAGGTGGTCTACCACTCGGTCAAGGAAGAGCTGACCAAGCTCGGCGTCGTGTTCATGGGCACCGACCAGGCGCTCAAGGAATACCCGGACATCTTCCGCAAGTACTTCGGCACGATCATCCCGCCGGAGGACAACAAGTTCGCCGCGCTGAACAGCGCAGTGTGGTCGGGCGGCTCGTTCGTGTACGTGCCCAAGGGTGTGGACGTGCCGCTGCCGCTGCAGGCCTACTTCCGCATCAACGGCGAGAACACGGGCCAGTTCGAGCGGACGCTGATCGTGGTCGACGAAGGCGCCAAGGTGCACTACATCGAGGGCTGCACGGCGCCCATCTACGCGACTGACTCGCTCCACGCGGCTGTCGTGGAAGTCGTCGCGCTGCCCGGCTCAAAGGTTCGCTACACCACCATCCAGAACTGGTCGAACGACGTCTACAACCTGGTCACCAAGCGCGCCCACGCGTACGAGGACTCCACGGTCGAGTGGATCGACGCCAACACCGGCTCGCGCAAGACGGTCAAGTACCCGTCGATCTACCTGCGCGGCCGCGGCGCGAGCGCGGACATCATCAGCGTTGCCGTGGCCGGCAAGGGCCAGCACCAGGACACCGGCGCCAAGGCCATCCACCTGGCCCCGGATACCAAGAGCCGCATCGTCAGCAAGTCGGTCAGCAAGGACGGCGGCCGGGCCACGTACCGCGGCCATCTCAAGGTCGCGCCGGGCGCCACGAACGTCATGGCCAGCGTGCGCTGCGATGCGCTGATGCTGGACGACGAGAGCCGCAGCGACACGTACCCGTACATCGACATCCAGGAAGACGACACCACGATGAGCCACGAGGCCACCGTGGGCAAGATCAGCCAGGACCAGATCTTCTACCTGATGAGCCGCGGCCTGAGCGAGAACGAGGCGCAGAACCTCGTCGTCCAGGGCTTCCTGGAGGTCTTCACCAAGGAGCTGCCGATGGAATACGCCATCGAGTTCAACCGACTGGTGAAGATGGAGATGGAGGGCGCGCTCGGCTGACGGCTCGCGCCGCTGCCGGAACTGAGATGCCCGACGCCCTGAGCCTGCCCTTTGCGGGCGAGCAATTCGTGCGCGCCGCGGCGCGGGCGAACGACGAACCCGACTGGCTGCTTGCCGACCGACTCGCCGCGCTGGCGGCCTACAACGAGTTGCCCATCGAAGCCAACCCGCTCTTCACGCTGTACGTGGACCTGCGCCAGGCACGTTTCGGAGACATCGATCCGTACCGCGCGACGGGGGACGCGGCGCAGCTGAGCGAAGTCGTGCCGGAGGGCGCGGCGGCGCTGATCGAGGTCGCCGAAGACACGGTCGTGGCCCGCGCAATGTCTGACGAGGCGCGCTCGGCGGGCGTTGTCGTGGACACTTTCGCCAACGTCCTGCGCGAACGGCCGCAACTGCTGCGCGACGTGATCGGCGACGGTTCGAGCCTGCCCCACGATGACAAGTTCGCCATGTTCGCGCGCAGCCACGCCCAGGTAGGCGTGTTCGTGCACGTGCCGCGCAACGTCGCGCTGGAGCAGCCGATCGTCGTGCGCTGGAGCGCCGGGGCTGCCGGCCGGGGAATGATCAGCCGGAGCGCGATCTCGATCGGCGAGAACGCCTCGGCCCGCATCCTGGAAGAGCAGGTCCCCTCGAGCGCGGACGCGCCCGATGGACAGAGCCTGTGGTGGGGCACGACAGAGGTCGTGCTCGAGCGTGGCGCCAACCTCTCGTTTGCGGGGCAACAGGACTTCGGGCCGCGCACGCTGGCGATCGTCAATCGCCAGGCCACGCTGGGACAGGACGCGCAGTTGCGCTGGGCACTGGCCAGTGTTGGGGCGGAGCTCCAGAAGAGCCGCATCGACAACCGGCTGGTGGGCCGCGGGTCGGGCGTCAACCAGGTCGAGATCGGCTTCGGCGACAGCCGCCAGCTGTTCGACCTGACCAGCTACACGCGCCACGTCGGCGCGGATACCACGGGCGACCTCCTCAGCAAGGGCGTCTTCCTTGACAGAGCGCGCGGCTACTTCAAGGGCATGATCACGATCGAACGCACGGCCAAGGGCACGGACAGCTTCCTGGGCGAGTTCGCGATGCTGCTCACCAAGCAGGCGCGCTCAGTGACGATCCCCAGCCTGGAGATCGACCAGCCCGACGTGCGCCGGGCGAGCCACGCGAGCTCTGTCGGGCCGATCGATGAGACGGAGATCTTCTACCTCATGTCGCGCGGCCTGCCGCGCGAAGTGGCGCGCAAGTTCATAGTGCTGGGCTTCCTGGAGCCGGTCGTCGCGCGCATTCCCCTGGCCCAGGCACAGGAGCGGCTCAGGCAGCTGCTCGAGGACAAATGGCCTTCGGTCGCAGACGCGACCCGAAAGGACGCGGCATGACCGCGCCGGCCACAACCCGCGACGTCACCGTTGCGCGCGCGGATGACGTGCCGGAGGGCACGATGCTGATGGTCCAGGTGGACGGCACGGACATCCTGCTGGTCAACCTGGGCGGCACCATCCGCGCCACGCAGGGCGTTTGCTCGCACGAGTACTTCGAGCTGGACAAAGGCTTCCTGACCGGTGACACGCTGACCTGCGCGCTGCACCTGTCGCGCTTCGACCTGGAGACGGGCGAGGCGCTCGATCCCCCGGCAGATGTTGCGCTCGCCGTCTACCCGGCGCGAACGGAAGGCGGAGCGATCATCCTGACGCTGCCCGAGGGCCAGGTTCCGGTCAACGAGTAGTCGCGCAGCAGGGCTAGTCCTGGGCGCGGCACGTCTTAAGCGGCAGGCAGCCGATGACGCCGTCGTTGCCCTCCAGCGATGCCCGCAGTAGCGGGTCGACCTGAAGCTCGAACTCCACCACGGCGACGTGATTGAACGCCAGCGCGACCGAGACGCTCAACACGAACCCGGCGCGCACCGGCAGTGGCGCGTCGACCACCGTAGGCCGTCCGGCAACGACCGCCCGGTGACCTTCGCGGCCGGTGCGGTGATTGGCGGCCAGCGCTTCCAGGTCGAGCAGGAACACGCCCAGGGTGTCGCCGCGTGAGCGCACACCGGTAGGCGAGGGAGTGATCTCAAATGCAAGTGTCCCGCCGCGTACGACTGGGTCCGGAACGGTGTAGCGCGCCTCGTAGGTGCCGCTGTCCGACGCCGACTCGACCAGCTCCGCGCGAAAAGTGGAGCCTCCGATGAGGCCGGCGATGATGTATACGCCCGTTGCCGCCGCGCCTGCCGTGGGCCGCGGTGTTGCACTGGGCGCCGCCTGGACGGGAGTCGCGACAGGTGCCTCGCGCGACGCGACAGGCACCGCGATGGCCTCCTGGTTTGGCGCAGGTGGCGGCGCGGGGCCCCGGCCGGCGACGGCCACCAGGACCACGATCGCGAGCGCCGCAACCGTTGCCAGCGCCGCCCGTTTCGCGGCCACGCCGCCACCGGTCCCCGCTACGACCGGACCGGGAACGGGCTGAGTCATCTTTCCGGGCGAGGCAGGAACTCGATCTCGACGCGAACCATCCCGTACGTCACCCGGCTCTCGGCGCGAACCACGATCGTGAAGCCGCGCTCCACTGCGCGCGGCACGCGGCTCAGGTTGGACTGTGCCGACATGCCGGCCTGCAGGACCGGGCCACTCTCCTGGGTACCCTCCTGGAGCGGAACCAGGTAGAGCGGCCACACACCGATGTCAGCATGACCGCCGCGGCGCTCGTCGCGCGACCACAGCTGAGTCAGCTTGATCTCGTAGCGATTGGCCGAATCAATTGGGAACGGCACGCGGAACGAACCCTTGAAGCGGCCCGGCTGGACCTCCTGGAGCACGTCGATGTAGAGCCGATCGTCGATATGCGCAATCACGCCGTACTTGTCGCGGCCGAACGAGATCGCGCCGAGCACCGGCTCACGCGGCTCTGGTGGCGGGGTGAGCGCCGGGGCGCGCGACGGGCTGGCCGATGGCTGGGCGCCCGCCGGGCTCGGCGCAGGGCTGATTTCGGCGCTCGACGTGGGCGCCGGCCGCGAGCTTGCCTGGGCAATGTTGGGCGGCGCCGGCTGCCTGCCCGCGAGCCCGACCAGGACCACCGCGCCCAGCACGCCTACCGCGGCCAAGCTGGCCAATCGTGGCGAGATTCCGCCGCCGACCTTCGTGGTCACCGGGCGCGGTCCGCTCATCTGGGCAATTCCATCCCGGCGCCCATGTCCGCGGCGCGCCGGGCGATCGCGTCAGCCAGGATGACGTCCGCCAGCCCGACACCCAGGTGGGTCACCACCGTGCGCGACCCGCCCGGCGACGACTGGTCGGTCATCCCGGTCGCGCCGTCATCAAGCGTCTCGCCAAGCGTGGCGGAGGGCTCCGGATAGCCGTCGAAGTAGCCACCGTCGCGATAGGCAAGGAACTGGGCCCGATCATCGACCACGAATCTGGCGGCGGATCGTGCCAGCTCGGCTGACACATAGGTTGCGAAGTCGACGGCCACGACCAGACACTGAGGCGCGAGCCATTCCGAGGTCATCACCTGGGCGGACGTGCCCAAGGTGGCGACCGTGATGACGATCGACGCGCCGGCAGCGGCCTCACGTGGATCGGCTGCGGCCTGCGCGGGCAGCCCTGAGGCGCGCGCTTCGCGCGCGACCGCCTCCGCCCGTTCAGGGTGGCGGTCGCAGATGACCAGCGGCACATTTGGCAGCAGCGCGCCCAGAACCTCCAGGTGGCTGCGCGCCTGGATCCCGGCGCCCACGATCGCCACGCGCTCCACCTGGGCCGGCCGAAACAGTCGCAGCGCGACGCCGCTGACTGCCGCGGTCCTGACGGCCGTGATCCGGCCGGCATCCATGATCCACGTCGGAACGCCCGTCTCAGGGTCGTTCAGCACCACCAGCCCGTTGATCGCGGGCAGATTCGCGGCGCGATTGCCGGGAAAGGCTGCGACCCACTTGAGCCCGACCAGGTCCCCGTCGCGCAGCCAGGCCGGCATCGCGTGGAGCAGCGCCCCGGGGCGCGGATGGACCCCGATCTTGGGCGGCATCTCCGCGTCACCGCGGGCCAGAGCGCGCAACGCCTGTTCGGCCAGATCGAGCCGCGTGACAACGTCCGGCAGGCAGCGGTCCACATCCGCGCCGGACAGGTAACGCAACCCTTTCACGGTGCCAACCGGCGATGCCATGACCACAGATTAGGCGCGTTCCGGCAGATGCCCTCCGGCACGCAGCTGCCGAAGCGGTCGGCGTGCCCCGGTCCGGCGCTCGCTACTCTCTGGGCATGGCCCGAACTCCGCTGACGCTGACGCCCGAGGAACGCGAGCGCAGCCTGGCCAATCTCAAGCTCGAGCGCGACGCGATCGTGCTGTACGACCAGCTGGCTGAGATCGAGCGCGTGCCCGAGCGGGCCGCGGCATTCCGCAGGATCGCGGCCAACGAGCGGCGCCACGCGGAGATCTGGGCCTCCCGACTGGAACAGGCAGGGGCCACGGTGCCAGCATTCGGCGGACCACGGGCGCGGGTGCGCGCGATCATCTTCCTGGCCCGCCTGTTCGGCACTCACCGGGTGGCCGACCTGGTCCTGGCACTCGAGGGCGACGAGGAGGAGGCCTACGCCGACCAGCTGACCCCGGAGACAGCCAAGATCGCAGCCGATGAGCGCGAGCACGCCGCGATCTGGGAGCAGTTGGAGGCTGCAGCCAGCCCCACCGCACGCCGGCGCAAGCGCGGCCTGGGCGAGGAGGCGTGGCACCGCGGCGGCCGTTCAGGCACGTTGCGCGCTGCGGTGTTTGGCGCGAACGACGGACTCGTCAGCAACCTGTCGCTGGTCATGGGCGTGGCCGGCGCCGCCGCGGATAACCACATCATCGTCCTGGCCGGCGTCGCCGGACTCCTGGCCGGCGCCTTCTCGATGGCCGCCGGTGAGTACATCAGCATGCAGAGCCAGCGCGAGCTATTCGAGAACCAGATCGCCCTGGAACGTGAAGAGATGCGCGTCATGCCCGATGTCGAGGAGGAGGAGCTGGCCCAGATCTATCGGGCCAAGGGCCTGTCAATCGAGGACTCGCGGCGCATCGCTGCCAAGCTGATGGAGAATCCGGAGAAGGCGCTCGACACCAAGGCGCGTGAGGAGCTGGGACTGGATCCGGATGAGCTCGGCTCTCCGTGGGGCGCGGCCTGGTCATCGTTCATCTCGTTCGGCATCGGCGCGCTCGTGCCGCTTGTGCCCTTCCTGCTGGGCAGCGGCTTGAACGCCCTGCTCGCGGCGCTGGCCCTCTCGTTCGCCGCGCTCTTCGCGGTCGGCGCGGGGGTGAGCATGGTCACCGGCCGCGGCGTGCTCTTCAGTGGCGCGCGCCAGGTGCTCATCGGCGCTGCGGCAGCGCTGGTCACCTACGTCGTAGGCACGCTCATCGGCGCCAACATTGGCACGCTTGGCTGACGACCTCGAGGCGACGCTTCGCGCCGCCGGCCTTGACCCGTCAGCGTGGTCGAACGGACCTGGCGACCGATACTCCGCCCACAGCCACACCTACGACAAGGTGCTAGTGGCTACGGCCGGCTCGATTACTTTCCACCTGACACAACTGGGCGACGACGTGGAGCTGGCGGCCGGCGAACGGCTCGACCTGCCCGCCGGCACCGTCCACGGGGCGACCGTGGGCAGCAACGGTGTTGGCTGCCTGGAGGCGCATCTGCCAGCAGGAACGCTGCGCGACCGGCCGCGCCACTTGCGGGCCGGCTGGTGAGCAGGGGCTCAGCCGCGTTCGGACGCGACGCGCTCCACGTACTCGACGTGCAGATCCAGCACCTCAGCGACCAGGCTCTCCGGCGCGATACCGCCGCGCTCCGTGATCACTTCGCTGATCCAGACCGCCTCGGCCGCGCGCTCAGGCTCCGGGATCTCCTCGTCCCCGCGCGGGATGCGGCCGACCGCGAACCAGACCAGCGCGCCGCCGATGACGAGGCCAAGCACGAGCGCCCAGCCGATGTATTGCTCGATCATCCTGCGCCGGTCCGGACCACCGCGGGAGTATAGGTATGCTGCGCCCATGTTCCCGCTGATCAACATCACCCCATCGGCCAACGTCATTCCCGGCGTCCCAATCGGCTGGTACGGCCTGGGCTACGTGGTCGCCCTCGCGGTCATGCTCCTGGTCACGCAGCGCGAGGCGGTACGGCGCGGCATCGCCGCTACCCATGTCTGGTCCGCGCTGCTCCTGGTCGGCGCCCTGGCGCTCATCGGCGGCCGCCTGTACCACGTCATCGATCAGTGGGGACCGCTCTACAGCCAGAACCCACTGTCCGCGATCCTGCCGCCCTACTCCGGGCTGGGCCTGTACGGCGGCGTGGCCGGCGCTGCGCTGGGCATCGTCATCTACGCCCGGCGCAACCGGATCCCGCTCAGGCTTGCACTCGACGCGGTCATCCCGGGCACGCTCTTCGCGCAGGGCATCGCGCGCTGGGGCAACTTCTTCAACCAGGAGCTGTACGGGCCGCCGACTGATGCCGCGTGGGGCATCGCCATCGACTGCGCGCATCGTGTGGCGCAGTACCCGTGCGCCGCGTTCCCGGTCGAGACGACCGGCTTCCACCCGCTCTTCTTCTACGAGTCGGCGCTGACGATTGCCGGCGGCTTCATCGCCCTGTTCATCTCGCGCCGTTTCCTGAATCGAATCCAGCCCGGCGACATGGCCGCGTTCTGGGCGATCTGGTACGGCTCCGTGCGGACCTTCCTGGAGACGTTCCGTGAGGGCTGGAACTGGACTTTGGGCGGTATCCCCACGGCGCAGATCGTGGGCATAGTGCTGGTCGTCGTGGGCATCGCCTGGATTGCCTGGAACCATCGCCCGGGCAACCCGCGCTTTGAGTACCGCGAGGTGCGTCGCGCGCCGGACACCCCGGTGAGTGCCGAGCCGGCGACCTAGTTCGCTGCCTGGCCCGCGCTGACCGGCGTCGGCCGTGCGCCATCGGTCCCCGGCTTGGGCCCGATCACGTTGACCGTGGGCACGGGCCGGGCCAGTCCCTTCAGCGCAAGCTCGCCGACTTCTTCCACCACGACCGACTCCTCCACCGCGGCGTAGGCGCGCGGGTTGAGCAGGATCTGGTTGGCCTCCGCGGCGGAGCTCAGCCGCGCGGCGACGATGACCGCCGTGCCGACCATTCCGTAGTCGTAGCGGCCCTCGAAGCCGATGCGGCCCAGCGTCGCGTAGCCAGTCGCGATGCCGATGCCCAGGCCCAGCTCGAAGCCCAGCTTCGACCACTTGGCGGCCAAACTCTCGAAGTCATCGCGCATGGCGATGGCCATGTGCACGGCCCGTGACGCGTGGTCGGGCTGGGGCACCGGATCGTTGAAGAAGACCATCATCCCGTCGCCGGCGAAGTGCTCGAGTGTGCCGCCGTACTCGTTGATCAATGCCCCCATCCGGGCGTGGTACTCGCGCAGCAGGCCGAGCACCTCCTCCGGCTCGGCCGAGTCGCTGAAATTGGTGAAGCCGCGCAGGTCGCAGAAGAGCGACGTCGCCTCGCGCCGGTGGCCGGCCAGCATCTGCTCGCCCTCCGGGCTGGACACGAGCGCCGCCACCTGGGGCGAGAGGAACCGGCTCAGCTCCGTCTTCTGGCGCTCGATCGTCTCCAGCAGCCGGGCCTGCTCAGCGGCGTGAGCGGCTTCGAGGTCGCGCAGGCGCTTGTCAGCGAGCGACGCGCGCACGCGCGCGCCAAGGATGACCGGGTCGAACGGCTTGGGCAGAAAATCGGCCGCGCCCAGTTCGATGCACCGAGCGACGCTTTCCAGCTCGTCCACACCGGAGATCATGATCACCGGGATCTGGCGCAGCGCCTCGTCGCTCTTGATCGAAGCGAGCGTTTCGTAGCCGTCCATCTCGGGCATCTCGACATCGAGCAGGACGACCGCCACATCCGTTGACGACGCCTGGAGCGCGGCCAGCGCGGACCGGCCGTCGGCCGCCTCACGGGTGGTGATGCCCATGCCCGCCAGGTGGCGCGCGAGCAGCATCCGATTCACCGCGCTGTCGTCAACGACGAGCGCGACCGGATCGCTCACCCGGCGAGGCCGCGCGCCTTGAGCTCGGCGACCGTGGCAGTCCATGTCGATCGCGCGCTGTCGACTGACAGGGCCAGCCCGTCGCCGCGGCCCTCGCGGCCGGCCATCTCGATCTCGCGGCTGATGTGCGACATGCGCGCCGCTCCAAGGGCCGCGCTGCTCGACTTGAGCGAGTGCGCCGGCCGCACGCTCGCGGCCACATCCCCGTTCGCGGCAGCGGCCTCCAATTGAGCGAGATGGTCGGCGCCTTCGGCCAGGAACGTGGACACAAGATCGGCCACGAACGCGTCATCGCCGCCGACGGAGTCGCGCAGCGCGTCCAGCGCCTGCTGGTCGATGATCGGCAACTGTTCTGTCATGAGGCGGATACCTCCGGCTGCGGGCTGACTGACGGGGCGCGCTGAAGGGCGGATGCCAACGCCACCGGTCGGATTGGCTTGCTGACATAGTCGTTCATGCCGGCGGCCAGGCACGCCTCGCGATCGCCTGCCATCGCATTGGCCGTCATGGCGATGATGTGGATCGGTCGATCCGGCCACTGGGCCCGTATCCGGCGCGTGGCTTCGAGGCCGTCCAGCTCGGGCATCTGGACATCCATCAGCACGACCTCGTAGTCGGTCGCCTCGAGCGCTCCGAGGGCCTGCAGGCCGTCACCGGCGACGTCGGCCGAGTAGCCCATGTTGGCCAGCAGCCGCAGCGCGAGCTTCTGGTTCACCGCGTTGTCCTCCGCAAGCAGGATGCGCAGCGGATGCCGTTCGCCAAGGCCCGGGTCTGCCGCGACGTCGGGCGCGCGCTGCAGCCGGAGCTGCGGTTCGCCGGTCGCGAACACGCTGATCAGGGCATCGAAAAGGGCGGACGGCTTGACCGGCTTGGGCAGCAGCGCATCGACGGACGCGCCGTGCTCGCGCATCGCGGCCGATGAGACCAGGATCAGCTTCGGCGTGTCCGAGGGCAGCGCCGCGCGGATCGCGTCGGATAGGGCGATGCCATCCATGCCGGGCATGAACAGATCAACCAGGCACACGTCAAAACGCTCCCCGTCGCGCATCCACTTCAATGCCGTTTCGGGCGACTCCGTGTCCTTGACCTTGATCGACCACTTGCCCAGCTGCGCGGTCAGGATGCGCCGGTTGGTGGAGTTGTCATCCACGATCAGGGCCGACTTGCCGGCCAGGTCCACGGGCGACGGCAGCGGTACGGCGGCAATCGCGGACGCGGGCGCCGCAGGCAGCAGCACGGACAGTTTGAACGTGGAGCCCTGCCCGGCAACGCCGGAGCTCTGGGCGCTGAGCGAGCCGTTCATCGCCTCTGCCAGGCGACGGCTGATGGCCAGGCCCAGGCCGGTGCCGCCATAGCGCCGGGCGATGGACGAATCGGCCTGGCTGAACGACTGGAATAGGCGGCTCATCTGGGCGTCGGGAATGCCGATGCCGGTGTCGCGCACGGCGATGTCCAGCGCGATCTCGCTGCCGGCATCGCGACTTTCGACCGACAGCACCACCTCGCCCGCCTCAGTGAACTTGACGGCGTTGGACAGCAGGTTGAGCAGGATCTGGCGCAGCCGGCCCATGTCACCCACGACGGCCGCCGGCAGCTCGCCCTTGACCTCGTAAGCCAGCTCGACGCCCCTCGCCGCGGCTGCCGGGGCGATGACATCGAGCGCCCCTTCGATGCACTCGGAGACGCTGAACGGCTCGGCTTCGAGGTCCACCTTGCCGGCCTCGATCTTGGAGAAGTCGAGGATGTCGTTGATGATCGTCAGGAGCGCATCGCCGGACGAGCGAATCGTGTCCGCGTAGTCGCGCTGCTCGGCATTCAGCTCCGTGTCTGACAGCAACCCGCCCATGCCGATGATTGCGTTCATCGGCGTGCGGATCTCGTGGCTCATGGCGGCCAGGAACGAGCTCTTGGCCTGGTTGGCCGACTCAGCCGTTTCGCGCGCCACGCGCAGATCGGCGAACAGGCGAGCGTTATCAATGGCGATGGCGGCCTGTTGGGACAGGCCGACGAGGAAGTCGAGGTCAGCACCGGTGAATGGCCGCTGATCGGGCCCGGTGCGCCAGATGGCCATCATGCCGTTGACTCCCTCGCGGCCGATAAGCGGCGCGACCATCAGCCGCTCTTCCTCGCGCACGGGTGTGCCGGCGATCTGGATCGCTCGCGTGTCGCGCGACACGTCGTTGATCACCTCTGCCCGGCCCTCCGCGGCGAGGGCGCCGATGATGCCCGTCCCCAGGACGACTTTCATCGCCTTGATCGGCTCAGCGGTCAGGCCGACCGCCGCCGTCGCCCGGAAGATCTTGCCTCCCGCATCGGGCAGGAAGACGGCCGCTGAGGTGCCCTCGAGCAGGGACTGGGCACGGTCCACGATGCGTTGCAGGACCGTGCTGAGTTCGAGCGTGGCCGATATCTCACGGCCCACGTCGGCCAACGCTGCCATCTCCGACGCGCGCCTCTGTGACTCGCCGTACAGCCGGGCGTTCTGGATCGCGTTGCCGATGCTCGCCGCGATCGTGGTCACGAGGCGCACGTCGGCTTCCCCAAAACGGCCTTCCTCGGCCACGCTCTGAACGCTGATGGCACCGATCGCGTCGTCGCCGACGATGATCGGCACGCCCAGGTACGAACGTGCATCAGTGCCAATTCCGTGCGTGCCGACCTGGTCAAAATGGGCCGATTGGTTGAGCAGCATTGGCTGGCGCGACTCGATGATGCGCGAAGTCAGGCCCTCGCCCATCGGCAACGGATCCTGGGGCTCTCGCTCGCCGCGCTCAATGTGGAACGGAAACTCGATCAGGTTCGTGACCTGGTCGTAGAGCGCAACGTAGGCAATGTCTGCCCTGAACGTCTGGGCCATCAGGCTGCCCGTGCGCTCGATCAGCTGGTCCAGGTCCAGCTGCGCCGCAGCCGCCTGACCAACCTCGTTGACGATGGCCAGGTCCGCCGCCCGCTGGCGCGTCTCGTCCACCAGGCGCGCATTCTCGAGCGCCACACTGAGGCTGGCCGCGAGCGTACTCAGTAGCCGAACATCCGCCTCGCTGAAGGCATGCGTTCGGTCCAGGTTCTGAAGTGATATGCGACCGAACGGCCTGCCCGAGATGTTCAGCGGGGCGTAGACCATGGACTTCGGCCGCTCGCCCTCGATCTGGACATTCTCATCGGCGGCCCCCGCCGACCACGCGTCGAAGTCGTCGATGACGACCGTCTTCGACGAATTGATCAGCTGGCGCGTAAGGGAGCTAAACGCGAACGACTGTCCGGGCAGCCGCTCGCCCCGTTCCATCGTGTACGGGTAGCGTACGAACTCCGACTCGAAGTCGTACAGCCCGATGTCGACCGATTGAGCGTCGAAGATCTCGGTGATCTTGTCGCCGACGAGGTCGTACATGGCCTGCATGTCAAGGTTGGCCGCGAGCCCCTCCTGGACGCTGTTGATGATCGACAGCTCGGCGGCGCGCTCGTTCGTCTCTGTCAGCAGGCGCTGCGTCTCGTCGAACAGGCGCGCGTTCTCGAGCGCGACGCTCAGGCTGGACGCGAGCGTCCCGAGCAGGCGTACGTCGGCCTCGGAAAAGGCGTTCCGGCGATCCAAATTCTGGATGGAGAGCTGACCACGCGTCTTGCCGCCCGCGATGAGGGGCGCGAAGATCACCGAAAGCGCAGGTTCGCCCTGCACAACCGGCGTCGCGATTCCCAGTTCGGTGTCCCAGGCAGGCACGTCATTGATTAGCACGGTCTCGCCGACGTTCAGCCGTTTCGCGACCGGTCCATCCGGTATCGGGACCGGTTCGTCAGAGAATCGGACACCGCGCTCGATCGCATAGGGGAAGTGCATCAGCCCGTCGCTGGCGTTATGGACGCCGATGTCGACCACCTGGGCATCGAAGATCTCCTGGATCTTGTCGCCGACCAACTCGTACATCGACTGCATGTCCAGATTCGCGGCCAGGCCTTTTTGGACGCTGTTGATGATGGCCAGCTCCGCCGCTCGCTCGTTCGTCTCCGTCAGCAGGCGCTGCGTCTCGTCGAACAGGCGCGCGTTCTCGAGGGCGACGCTGAGGCTACCCGCGATGGTCGCCAGCAGCCGCACCTCGGCTTCGCTGAATGCGCTGGATCGGGTCAGATTTTGAAGTGAAATCCGGCCGATCGGGATGCCGCCGGCGAACAGCGGCGCGAAGACCATCGACTTGGACGGTTCGCCGACGACTGAGAAAGTGAGGCCTGTTCGGGCCTCGAACAGCTCGATGTCATCGATGACGAGGGGCTTGCCCGTGGACTTCGCGTGCTCGATGAAGAAATGGGTGTTGCTGGTGAACGGCGTCGGATCGTCCGGCAACCGTGCACCCTGCTCGATCGTGTAGGGGTACCTGGTTTTCTCGGCGTCGTAGTCGTAGAGGCCGATATCGACCGAGTCGGCATCGAAGATCTCATTGATCTTCTCGCCGACGAGCTCGTACATGGCTTCCATGTCCAGCTTGGCCGCGAGGCCTTCCTGGACGCTGTTGATAATTGCCAGCTCGGCTGCCCGCTCGTTGGTTTCGGTGAGCAGACGCTGCGTCTCGTCGAATAGGCGCGCGTTCTCGAGCGCGACGCTGAGGCTGGAGGCCAGGGTCGTCAACAGGCGGACGTCGGCGTCGCTGAACGCGTTCGCGCGATCGAGGTTCTGGAGCGAGATGCGCCCGAATACCTTGCCGCTGGCGATGAGCGGAACGAAGACCAGCGACTTCGGCTCCTCGCCCTGCATGACCATGGTCGAGATCAAGAAGTCGTTGCTTGAGGATTCGACGTCGTTGATGACCACCGGCAGGCGCGTGTCGTATACCTGCTTGCTCACGCCCCCGATCGGAGCGGGCTCGTCCGGGAAGCGGACGCCGCGCTCGATCGCGTATGGGTAATTGATCACGCCGGCGTCCAGGTCGAACAGACCTATGTCCACTACCTGCGCGTCGAAGATCTCCTGGATCTTCTCCCCTACGAGCTCGTACATGGACTGCATGTCCAGTTTCGCCGCCAGGCCTTCCTGGACGCTGTTGATGATGGCCAGCTCTGCCGCGCGCTCCTTTGTCTCCGCCAGCAGGCGCTTCGTCTCGCCGAAGAGTCGCGCGTTCTCGAGTGCAACGCCCATGCTGGAGGCGATCGTGGACAGCAGCCGTTCGTCGGATTCGGCGAAAGCGTGCACCGGCATCCGCTCCAGGGAGATAGTGCCAAGTACGCGCTCGCCGGCGAGGACGGGCACGCCCAGCCACGATTCGGACTCCACTCCTCCGATGTTTACCGGGCTGAGCGAGTCGATCTCGTTCAGCGTTCCGAGGCGTAGCGGCTTCCGACTCTCGATCACGATCTTGGCCAGGCCGCTCATCGGACGTGGCTCCGCCCAGACGCGCGTGCCTTCATCAATTGCGTACGCCACGGTCAGCATGTCTGTCGCCGCGTCGTACAGAACGATGATCTCTGTCGCCACTCCAAAGATCTGCCGAATCTTCTCGCCGACCGCGTCGATGATGCCCTGGAAGTCGAGCTGCCTGGCCAGCGCTTCGCTGATCTCGTTGATGACGGCGAGCTCGGCGTTGCGCTGCTCCGTCTCTGCCAGGAGATGCTTGGTCTCGCTGAAGAGGCGCGCATTCTCGAGCGCAACGCCCATGCTTGAAGCGATCGTTGAAACAAGCTGCTCATCCAGGACTGTGAAGCCGTTGAGCTCAGCCCTTGCCAATGCCAGCACCCCGATCACGCGCTCGCCGGCCAGAATCGGCACGCCCAGGTACGACTGCTTGTCTTCGCCTTCGCCGACCATCACCCCACCCAGAGCGCTGGCTTCGGCCACGCTGCCGACTCGAAGCGGCTTTCGCGTTCGGATGATGTGCGAAGAAAGGCCCTCGCCCATCTCGAAGGGCGGCTGTGGAGGCTGACGCACACCGTCCTCTATGGCGTACGGGAACTCGATCATCGACGCTGGCTCGTTGACGAGCGCGATGGTCACGTTGTTGACATTGAGAACCTGAGATACGCGATCACCCACGGCCTCGATGATTCCCTGGAGATCGAGCTGCCTGGCCAGTGCGGCGCCGATCTCATTGATCACGGCAAGCTCGGCGTTGCGCTGCTCGGTTTCGGACAGCAGTCGCTTCGTGTCGTCGAACAGGCGCGCATTCTCGAGCGCCACGCCCATGCTCGTCGCAACGGTGGACGCGAGCTGCTCATCGCGTTCGCTGAACGCGCCCGGCTCGCGATTCGAGATCATCAGCACGCCGATGATCCGGTTGCCACCGGGAATCGGGACACCCAGGAAAGACTCCTGTGCCGGATTGTCCGCGTCACCGGCCACTTTGGCGCCCAGAGCGGCGCCCTCCGCCCACGTGTCGAGACGCAGGGTCTGACCGGTCGTGATGATGCGAGAGCTCAGGCCCTCCCCGAGCTTGTTCGGGGCAATGTCGTGGTAGCGCGTGCCGTCCTCTGTCCAGTAGGGAAAACTGATCTCGCTGCGCGCCTCGTCCAGGATCGCGATCGTCACGTCACGCGAATTGAGGACTTCGCTGACCTTGTCGCCGACCGCGTCGACGATGGCCTGGAAGTCAAGCTCTTGCGCGAGCGCCGTGCCGATCTCCGAGATGACGGCCAGCTGAGCCCGGTGCTGTTCCAGCTCCGCCTCAAGCCGGGCAACATCCTGCTGAGCAGCCAGCTGGGACTTGCGCTCTGTGCCGGTCATCGTCCCGAGGATACCCGCCCTATCCGCCACCGTACGGCACCTATACTCGGCCGCGATGGAGTACGCCGAGTCGATCATCGATCTGATCGGCAACACGCCCCTCGTGCGCCTTACGCGCGTCACCCGCGATCTGGGCCCGCTCGACCGCCAGCCGCTCATCCTGGCCAAGATGGAGCTGCTCAACCCGGGTGGCTCGGTCAAGGACCGCATCGGCCTGCCCATGATCGAGGCAGCAGAGCGCGACGGTCTGCTCAAGCCGGGCGGCACGATCATCGAGCCCACGTCGGGCAATACCGGCCATGGCCTGGCCATCGCCGCCGCGCTCAAGGGATACCGCTGCGTCTTCGTGATGGCTGACAAGCAGTCACCGGAGAAGCAGGCGCTGCTGCGCGCCTACGGCGCGGAGGTGGTCCTCTGCCCGACCAACGTTGACCCCGAATCGCCCGAGTCGTATTACTCGGTCGCACGACGCCTTGCGCGCGACATTCCCGGCGCGTTCCAGCCCGACCAGTACTGGAACCAGAACAACCCCGAGGCGCACTTCCGCACGACGGGACCCGAGATCTGGCGCCAGACGGACGGCCGCATCACGCACCTGGTTGTGGCAACGGGCACCGGCGGCACGGTCACCGGGACGGGTCGCTACCTGAAGGCACAGAAGCCGGACGTGATCATCGTGGGCGGCGACCCAGAGGGCAGCGTCCTGTCCGGTGACACGGCCCGCCCGTACCTGACTGAGGGCATCGGCGAGGACTTCTTCCCGGGCACGTACGACCCGACCGTGGTGGACCGCTGGGTGCGCGTATCTGACCGCGACGCGTTCGCGGCCGCACGGCGGATCACCAGGGAGGAGGGCATCCTCGCCGGCGAGTCGTGCGGAACGGCCGTGGTCGCGGCGCTCACCGTGGCGCGCGAGCTGGTTGACTCCGGCGAGGGCAGTGACAAGGTGATCGTGGTCATCTTCCCCGATGGCGGCCGCAACTACCTGTCCAAGCTGTACAACGACGAGTGGATGCGCGCCAACGGCCTGCTCGGGTCCGTGGCGCCGCGCGTGCGCGTGGCAGACGTCATGCGCAATGGCCATCAGCCGGACGAGCTGCCCCAGGTGGTGCTGGCGCGCACCACGGACCGCGTCTCTGACGCGATCGCCACCCTCGAGCGCTACGGCATCAGCCAGATGCCGGTCAGCGAGCGCGACGACGAGAACATCGAGGGCATCGTCGGCTCGATCAGTGAGAAAGGCCTGCTGGAGCGCGCCTACCGCAAGCCGGAGATAGTGGAGCGGACCGTGGGCGAGGTGATGGACAAGCCGTTGCCCACCATTCCGGCCGACGCGTCCGTGGACGACGCCTTCGAGCTTCTCGCTGGCGGCGCGACTGCCCTGGTCGCGGTTTCCGGGGAGCGCCCAACAGGCATGGTCACCAAGCTCGACCTGCTCGAGTACCTGGCCCACCATCCGCGCCCGGAGTGACCGCAGCACACGAAGAGGACGCCGTGCCGCCGATCCACACCGAGCGGCTCACTCTCGTGTCCATGTCCGTGCCCTTCATGCGCGCACTGGAGCGGCGCGACATGAACGCCGCAGCAGCGGAGATCGGGGCGGCGGTGCCCGATTGGCTGGCCGACCAGCTGAGCGACTTCGTCAAGTACCGCCTGGGCCAGCTGAACAGCGACTCGGGGCTCCAGGTCTGGCTCGGCCGCGCGCTGGTCGTGCCCGACGCTGCTGACGGCACCTACGGCAGGCGCGTGATCGGGTCAGTCGGCTTCCATGGCCCGCCGGACGAGTCCAATCGGCTTGAGATCGGCTACAGCGTCGATCCTGCCTACCGGCGCCACGGCTTCGCCCGCGAGGCGATACGCACGATGTTCGACTGGGCGCACCGCACCCACGGCGTCGACACCTTCATTGCCTCTATCTCACCCGGCAATGAGCCTTCGCTGCGTCTGGCCGCTCAGTTCGGGTTCTCGAAGGTGGGCGAGCAGATGGACGAGATCGACGGCCTGGAATACGTGTTCCAGACCACCTGGCCCGCGCCCTCGGCTGAGCCGGCGCAGCCCTAGCGGGGTCCCGCGCCGGGATCGGCAGGTGGCGTGTCCGTAGGTCGCCTGCCCAGCCGCGTGCGCAGCGCGGCGCCGCGTGCCATGACCGCCTGGCGCTGCAGGTTGACGATGGCGATGCCGGCCACCACGAGCGCCGTGCCCAGCACGAGTCCCGGCTCTATCTCTTCACGGAGCACGAGCCAGCCCAGGGCAATGCCCCAAACCGGCAGCAGGTAGGCGACGAGCGTGACGCGCGTCGGCCCCCACCGGTTGAGCAGCCGGTAGAACAGCAGGTAGGCCAGGCCCGACCCGAACACGCCCAGCCAGACCACGGCGAACAGGCCTTCTAGCGGAACAGACAGGGTGCGTCCGATGGGATCCTCGAGTGCGAACGCGCCGACGGCTGACATCAGCATGGCGAAGAAGACCTGGAGGAGCGCCGGGATCATGGGCCGCAAACCGTGCACGAAGCGCCGTGCGTACACGCCGCCGATCGCGTACGAGAGAGCGGCCGTGAGCAGGATCAGCTGCGGAGTCAAATCCGTGCGAGCAATGGTGGCTGGGTCGAAGCCGACCAGGATGGCCACGCCGACCATGCCCACGATCACGCCGACGATCTTGTTGACGGTGATCTTCTCGCGCAGCAGCAGCGCCGCAATCGGAATCACGAACAGCGGTACTGGCGCGGTCAGCGTCGCGGCGAGCGCGGAGTCGACCGATTGCTCGGCGAAGGTGATGAGCACGAACGGCAGCGCGACGCTGAAGAAGCCCAGCACGACCAGGTGGGCGTACATGCGTGGGCTGCGCGGAAGTGGCTCATGGGCCGCCGCCACGACAGTCGCCAGCAGCACCAGGCCGACCAGCAGCCGGAGCGCGACAAGCGTGAAGGGCTCAAGCCCGGCGTCGACGCCGATCTTGATGAACAGGTAGCTGCTGCCCCAGAAGAAGCCGAGCAGGACGAACAGCAGCCAGTCCGTCCGGGAGCCTGATTCGGAGTTCACAGACATCTAACCCGTGCAGTCTGGCACCGGTTGCAACTCGCCGCTTTACGACTCTGAAACCCCTGCCTGCGTGCGCCTTGAGCCCCTAACCTCCGTCCAGCGGCGTACAATTCGCGGCCGACGTACTGAGTAAGCCGACTACCCGGAGTGGCGCGCTTGAGCGCCACACCTGGGCACGCGCGGCCGGTCCGCCAGAAGTAGAGCGCGCAAGCCGCGCTCCGACTGTGCAAGGAGAACCGGCCCTTGGCGACCACTCTGGACAGGCCCGCAACGCGCGCCAACACCACCAGCACCATGCCGTTGCTGGGCAAGAAGCGGCACGTCAACCTGTCTCCCGCGCAGCTCTACGAAGAGGCGGGCCGACGCGACGAAGGCATCCTGGCCGCCAACGGCCCGCTCGTGGTGCGCACCGGCGCGCACACAGGCCGCTCGCCGAAGGACAAGTACATCGTCGACGAGCCGGACGCGCGCGCCAACGTGTGGTGGGGCGGGTTTAACCAGCCCATCAGCGAGGAGCGCTACGACGCTCTGCGGGCGCGCTTCATCGAGCACATGAACGAGCGCGAGGTCTTCGTCCAGGAAGGATTCGTGGGCGCCGATCCGCGCTACCGGCGTTCGTTGCGCGCCTACACGGAGACCGCGTGGGCGAGCATCTTCTGCGACAACCTGTTCATCCGGCCGCGGCGCGGCGAGCTGGACGGATTTGAGCCCAACTTCACGATCATTGACGCGCCCAGCTTCCGGGCAGATCCCAAGCGTGACGGCACGCGCAGCGAGACCGTCATCCTCGTCCACCTGGCGCGCCAGGAGATCCTGATCGGCGGCACCCAGTACGCCGGCGAGATGAAGAAGGGCGCCTTCGGGATCATGAACTACCGGCTGCCGGCGGAGGGCGTGCTGCCCATGCATTCGTCGGTCAATGTCGGCGCAGACGGGGACGTGGCCATCTTCTTCGGCCTCTCCGGCACCGGCAAGACCACGCTCAGCGCGGACCCGGAGCGGATCCTGATCGGCGACGACGAGCACGGCTGGAGTAATGACGGCGTCTTCAACTTCGAGGGCGGCTGCTACGCCAAGACGATCCGTTTGAACCATATTTACGAGCCGGACATCTACTCCACCACGCAGCGCTTCGGCACGATCCTGGAGAACGTGGTCGTGGATCCCGAAACGCGTGAGCTGGACCTCGACTCAGAGGCAGTCACGGAGAACACGCGCGCTGCGTTCCCGCTCAACTTCATCAGCAACTCGTCTGACGACGGCGTGGCCGGCCACCCGAGCACGATCATCTTCCTGACCGCGGATGCGTTCGGCGTCCTGCCGCCCATTGCCCGCCTGACGCGCGACCAGGCCATGTACCACTTCATCAGCGGCTACACGGCCAAGCTGGCCGGCACGGAGATCGGGATCAAGGAGCCGCAGGCAACCTTCTCGACCTGCTTTGGAGCGCCTTTCATGCCGCGCCACCCGAGCGTGTACGCCGAGATGCTCGGCGAGCGGATGGACCGCTATAACGTGCCGGTCTGGCTGGTCAACACCGGCTGGACGGGCGGCCCGTACGGCACGGGCGAGCGGATGAACATCAACTGGACGCGCCAGATGGTGCGCGCCGCCCTTTCCGGCAAGCTGGACGAAGTGCCAACGCGCACGGATCCCAACTTCGGCATCGAGGTCCCGACGGCCTGCCCGGACGTTCCGACCGAGGTGCTCTGGCCGCGCGACACGTGGGCGGACAAGGACGCCTACGACCGCCAGGCACGCAAGCTGGCAGAGATGTTCGTCGAGAACTTCCGCACCTTCGAGGACCGCGTCACGGAAGCGGTCCGCGCGTCCGGCCCGCGTGGCTGACCAACCGGCCGAAGCGAACTGGCGGCGCCGTTTTCGCGCGCCGCGGGCAACGGTGCCCGAGTGGGCACACGATGCTCCCGGGCGCCTTCTTTATGGCTCCAACCACCTCGGCAAATGGGAGCTTTTCGCGTGGGATCGCTCGGCCGATAGCCACCGCCAGGTAACCGACCGGCGCGAGGGGACCATGGGCGGCACGCTCGACCCGGCGGGCAGGAGCATCTGGTGGTTCGACGATACGGACGGCGACGAGCTGGGGCGCTGGATCATCGAGCCGTTCGAGGGCGGACAGCAGCGCGAGGCGGCACCCGAGCTTGGCCGGGCATACGGCGCGGGCCTCAACGTGGGCCGTTCGCTGGCCGTGCTGGGCCGCTCAGGGGACGACGGTTCGTCGCTCTGGGTCGTGGGTGGCGACGGCAAAGCGCTGCGCATCTACGACCACGCGGAGGCGGCATGGACGGGCGGCCTGTCGCACGACGAGACGCTGATCTGCTTCCATCACTCGGAGCACGGTGACGCGCGCCACAGCGACCTGCGCGTCGTGGATCGCGCCGGTGCTTTGGTGGCCGACCTTTCCGACGGACCCGGCCTGGGCCTCGAGTCGGCCGGCTTTGCCCCGGTCGCCGGTGACGAGCGCGTCCTGGTCCATCACGAGCGGCTCGATCTGCGGCGGCCGCTGATCTGGTGGCCACGGACCGGTGAGACAAGAGCGTTCGAGCTGGACCTGCCCGGCGACGTGGAAGCCGCGTGGTACCCCGATGGCGCGTCCCTGCTCATCATCCATGAGCATGCCGGCCGGTCGCAGCTCTATCGCCTTGACCTCGCCAGCGAGGAGCTGCAGCCGCTGCCCACTGAGCCGGGCACGATCGCGGTTGCCTCTGCGCGGCCCGACGGCGAGGTCTGGTACCAGTGGAGCGATGCCGCGTCCACGCCGGCGATTCGGTCGACGGCAGGCAGCGTCGTGATCGGCCCGCCCGGGACAGAGTCGCCGCCCGGCGTTCGCTACACCGACCTGTGGGCGGACGGCGTTCACGCCTTCGTGGCCGAACCGGACGGACCTCGGCCGCACCCGACGATCTTCGTCATCCACGGCGGACCGGAAGCGCACGATCGCGACACCTTCTCGCCACCGGTCCAGGCGTTCGTTGATCACGGCCTCGCCGTGGTGCTCGTCAATTACCGCGGCAGCACCGGCTACGGCCGCGCGTGGCGCGACGCCCTGACCGGCAACCCGGGCCTGACTGAGCTTCAGGACATCGCCACGCTGCGTCAGCGCGTCGTGGACGAGGGCATTGCCGATCCGCGGCGCCTGATCCTGAGTGGCGCGTCATGGGGCGGCTATCTGACACTGCTCGGCCTGGGCCTCCAGCCGGAGAGCTGGGCGCTTGGCGTGGCGGGCGTGCCGGTGGCCGACTACGTCGCTGCGTTCGAGGACCAGATGGAGCCGCTCAAGGCATACGACCGAGCGCTCTTCGGGGCCTCACCGGAGGAGGACCGCGCCCGCTATGACGCTCGGTCGCCGATCACGTTCGTGGACCGTGTCCAGGTACCCGTCCTGATCCTGGCCGGCGAGAACGATCCGCGTTGCCCCATCCGCCAGATCACCAACTACATCGGTCGGCTGACAGAGCTGGGCAAGCCGCACGAGGTGCTGCGCTACGACGCCGGCCACGGCTCGCTGCGCACGGCCGAGCGCATCCGTCAGATGGAAGTCGAGATCGACTTCGTCGCACGCCACATGGGCACGACGCCTCCGCTCTGAGCGCGGGCTAGAGCGGCTCGAAGCGGGCCGTGAAGTGGCGCAGCTGGGGTGGCTCCTGCGCTATCCGGTATCCGCGCAAATCGCGTGCCCTGCGCGCGACGTCCACGACGACCTCGATCACGTAGTCGATGTGCGACTGGGTGTACGTCCGGCGCGGCACGGCCAGCCGGACGAGATCCATCGCCGCGGGTGCCTCCGTGCCGTCCGGCCGACGGCCGAACATGACCGTGCCGATCTCCACGCCGCGAATGCCGCCCGTCCGATACAGCTCAATGGCCAGCGCATGGCCGGGGTACTGCAGCGGCGTGATGTGACCCAGCATCTGTCGCGCGTCGATGTACACGGCGTGCCCGCCGATGGGCTGGATGACCGGCACGCCGTTATGGGCCAGGGCCTCGCCCAGGTATGCCGTGGACTGGATCCGATAGCGCAGGTAGTCCTCCTCGACCACCTCGCTCAGCCCCTGCGCGATGGCCTCCAGGTCGCGCCCGGCCAGTCCACCGTACGTGGGGAAGCCCTCGGTCAGGATGAGCATGTTCCGGCAGCGCTCGGCGAGGGAGTCGTCGTTCATGGCCAGCCAGCCGCCGATGTTGGCCAGTCCGTCCTTCTTGGCCGACATGGTCATCCCATCGGCCAGCGAGGCCATCTCGTGGACGATTTCGGGGATAGAGCGGTCGGCGTAGCCCTCCTCGCGCTGCTTGATGAACCACGCGTTCTCCGCGAAGCGGCACGCATCCAGGAAGAGCGGCAGCCCGCGCCTGATGCACACCTCGCGCACGGCCCGCAAGTTGGCCATGCGAGACCGGCTGGCCGCCCATCGAGTTGTTGGTCACGGTCATGAACACGACCGGGATGCTCTCCACGCCGCGCTCGTCGATCAGCCGCTCCAACGCATCCACGTCCATGTCGCCCTTGAAGGGCAGGATGGCCTGCGGATCGTGCGCCGGCGTGAGATCGATCGCCTCGGCTCCCGTGTACTCCACGTTCGCCCTGGTCGTGTCGAAGTGGGCATTGTTGGGCACGACCTTGCCCGCCCCGCCCAGGACGGAGAAGAGGATCTTCTCGGCCGCCCGGCCCTGATGGGTGGGGATGACGTGCTCAAACGGAAACAGCTTCTGGACGGCCGCGCGGAAAACGTGCCACGAAGGCGAGCCGGCGTAGCTCTCGTCGCCATGCTGGATGGCCGCCCACTGGTCGCGGCTCATGGCGCCCGTGCCCGAGTCGGTCAGCAGGTCGATGATCACGTCGTCGGCGTGGACGTTGAACAGGTTGTATCCGGCGGCGCGCAGGGCGGCGTCGCGATCCTCCAGGGTCGTGATCCGGATCGGCTCGACCGAGTGAATGCGGAACGGCTCGATGATCGTCTGCCAGCGTTGCACGGCGTGACTCTACCGGGCGCCGGTGCTGGTCAAGGCGTCAAACTGTGGGCCGGTGCAATCGGCAATGGGTGAGCCAATTCCGACTCGTGCGCGACCCGGTCGCCTGCGCACGCTGTTCTTCGCGCTGGCCGCGCTGGTCGTGTCGATGGCATTTGTGTTGCTCGTCATCACCGTCGTGGGCATCGTGGCCTGGATGGTGCTCGGCGCGCTGGACGCGGTGCCGGATCCTGATCGGCGCTTCCCGAGCATCTCGGCCTGGGCGCTGGTGGCCATTCCGGCCGTCGCTCTGCTGCTCGCCTTCCTGATCACGCGCGGCGGGGAGGGCCGCACGTTCTACGCCCAGCAGTCGGCCAACCGGCGCGTGTCGCTGCTCCTGCTCGTGGCCATGATCGGGCTCGTCGTCGCGCTGGGCGAGGCGATCGCGGCAAGCTTCACCTTCGACGCATACGGCGCCCTGGTGGGGGCGGGCATCGCCTCCGTCCTGGGCCTGGGCGCGGCCGGCTTCGCCCATTTCAACGGCGCGCGGGCGGTGCTCTCGTCAGCGGGGGCGCGACGGGTAGCGCGGCCCGGCGCAGGGCGCGAGGAAGTGCTGCTCAACGTCGTCGACGAGCTGGCCATCGCGGCCAACATGCCGCCGCCGGCCGTGTACGTGATCCCCGACGGCAGCCTCAACGCGCTGGCGGTCGGGACCAAGCCGGCCAACGCCGCCCTGGCCGTGACGAGTGGCATGCTCGACTCCTTCGACCGCGAGCAGCTGCAGGGCGTGGTGGGCCACGAGCTGGCCCACATCCGCAACCTGGACTCGCGCTACGGCGTGTACGTCGCCATCCTGGTCGGGCTGGTGGCGCTCGTCACGGACGGCTTCCTGCGCATGGTCATCCGCGGCTGGAGCGAGGGCGTGTTCCTGCGCGGCGCGGACGCGGACGACGCCAAGGGCGCCATCGCCGGGCTGGCGGCGGGCGTCGCATTCGGCATTTTCCTGCTGCTCATCGCGCTCCTGCTGCGCGTCTTCGCGCCGATTGCCTCGCTCCTGGTCCAGGCCGCGGTCAGCCGCCAGCGCGAGTTCCTGGCTGATGCCACGTCAATCGAGCTGACGCGCAATCCGACCGGCCTCGCGCGGGCACTCGATGCGCTGCGCGGTGACCAGGATCATCTTGACTTCGCCAACCGCGGCAGCCAGCACCTGTGGTTCACCAACCCGGTCGACGGCAAGCGGCTGAGCGACGCGCGCACGAGCTGGTTCGCCACGCACCCAACACTCGACGCGCGCATCGAGCGCCTGGCCGAGCTCTACCCTCGGCGCGACCTGAGCGACCTGAGCGACCTGAGCGACCTGTCCAGACCCGTCCAGTAGGAGGCGATGTGAGAGGTGAGCCTCTTCAGGATGACCGCGCGGAGGCGCGGGCCACGCCTGTGAACGCCGGGTCGGACGGAGCGTTGCGCCGTCAGCGCTGGCTGTTGCTGGCGCGCATTCACCGGACGCTCGACCCGCTGTTTCTCGTTCTCTCGGCGGTCTGGGTTGTGCTCGTCGTCATTGAGCTCGCAACAGGCTCGCTGCCCGCCTCTCTCGAACTCCTTGTCTGGGTGATCTGGATCATGTTCGTGGCTGAGTTCGCCACTGCGCTTCTCCTGGCGCCCTCGCGTTCTGTCTACCTGCGCAAGCGCTGGCTGACTGCACTGTCGCTCTTGCTTCCACCACTGCGCCTGTTGCGCTTTGCGGCCCTTGCGCGATTCGCCGGTGCTTCGCGCCTGACGCGATCAGTCGGCTTGCTCAGAGTCCTCACGTCGGTCAACCGCGGCCTCGGCGCGCTGGGTCGCACCGCGAAGCGGCGCGGCGTGCCGTACGTGGTTGCAGCCACGGCGATCGTGCTTGCCCTGGGTGCGGCGGGGATGGCCTTCTTTGAAGATCCGGCTTTGCTTGCGGGAACAGATGCGCCGGCTCAATCAGGACTTGCCGCGTATGCCGACGCGCTGTGGTGGACGGCATATGCCATGACCACAGGCGTGCCAACCATCCCGGCCACGGGCGAGGGCAGGCTGCTGGGGTGGGTCCTGTCCCTGTACGGCCTGGGTGTCTTCGGCTACTTGACGGCCATCCTGGCCAGTCACTACGTGGGTCGCGACGCAAGCGAGATGGTGGGCGGCTCGCACGCGCGGAGGCGCGAGAACTAGGCGGCGTCGAGAGCCCTGATCACGTCGGCAACGAGGTCGTCGGCGTTCTCGATGCCGACCGACAGGCGGACCAGCGCGGTCGACACCTCGAGCGGCGAGTTGGCCACGGAACCGTGGGTCATCACGGCCGGGATCTCCACCAGCGACTCCACTCCGCCGAGCGACTCGGCGAGCGAGAAGATGCGTGTGCCCTCTGCAAAGCGCCGCGCCCGCTCCTCCGGTGAGCGTCCGTCTCGCTCGCCGGGCACGAACGAGAGCATCCCGCCGCTGAAGCGCATCTGGCGGCCGGCAAGATCGGCCTGCGGGTGCGCGTGCCGGCCGCCCTTCAGGCCGGGATAGTTGACGCGCTCCACGTCATCGCGCGCGGCCAGTGCCTCGGCCACCTTCTGGGCATTGGCGCTGTGGCGCTCGATGCGCAGCGCGAGGGTGCGCATCCCGCGCAGTACGAGGAAGCAGTCGAACGGACCGGGCACCGCGCCGATCGCGTTCTGCAGGAATTTGAGGCGCTCGTGGACATCTGCGCGCGACGTGGCCATCACGCCGCTGACAGTGTCTGAATGGCCGCCCAGGTACTTCGTCGCCGAGTGATAGGCAATGTCCGCGCCCAGGTCCAGCGGGCGCTGACCGATGGGCGACGCGAAGGTGTTGTCCACGACCAGCATGGGCCGCTCGCCGCGTGCCCCGGAGTGGCGCGCGAGGCGCTCGGCGATGGCGGCGATGTCGATCACGCGCAGGTGCGGGTTGGTGGGCGTCTCCAGCCACACCAGTCGCGTCCGATCGTCCAGGTTGCGATCCAGCTCGCCGGCCGCGTCGGCAGCGAAGTCGTGGTAGCTGGCCTCCACGCCCATGTCGCGCAGGACGCGCTCGAAATAGCGGAATGTGCCGCCGTATACGTCGTTGACGCACAGGATCCGCTCTCCCGGCAGGGCCAGCGAGGCGATCGCCTGGGTCGTCGCCGAGCCGCTCGCGAAGGCCAGGCCAAACGTCGCGCCCTCGAGTGTGGCGATGGCCGTTTCCAGCCGCGCGCGCGTCGGGTTTCCCGTTCGCGCGTATTCCCAGCCGCCGCGCGGCCGGCCCACGGCCTCCTGCTCGAACGTGGCCGTCTGGTAGATGGGCGGCGAGACGGCTCCGGTCAGCTCGTCGGGCGCCATGCCGGCGTGGACGGTCTGCGTGTCAGGTCGCCAGCTTGGGTCGGCGTGGTCGTGCTGGGATAGGTGCCCGTCGGGCGATCGGTCGGCAGTCGGTTGGTCGGTCACAGGGCCGAGAGTACGACCCCTCGCTAGAATCCGTCGGCCCACACATCGACACGCCCAGTTCCCCGAGGAGACCACACTCAAATGGCACGTCCCCAGGTCACCGTCATCGGCGCCGGAAATGTCGGCGCGTCCGTTGCGCAGCGCGTGGCCGAGGGCCGCCTGGCGGACGTGGTGCTGGTTGACATCGTTGAGGGGCTGCCCCAGGGCAAGGCGCTCGACCTGGCCGAGGCGGCGCCGGTCGTGGGCCACGACATGCGCATCCGCGGCACGAACGACTATGCCGACACGGCCGGCTCGGACATCATCGTGGTCACCTCTGGACTCGCCCGACAGCCGGGCATGAGCCGCGACGACCTGCTGGCCAAGAACGCGGGCATCGTCCGGGCGGTGGTGCAGCAGAGTGCGGCCGTCAGCCCGGACGCGATCCTGATCATCGTCACCAATCCGCTCGACGCGATGTGCCACGTCGCGCTGGAGGCAAGCGGGTTTCCGCCGCAGCGCGTGATCGGCATGGCCGGCGTGCTCGACTCGGCCCGCTTCCGCTCCTTCATCGCCGAGGAGCTGGGCGTCAGCGTCAGCAGCACGCACGCGTTCGTGCTGGGCGGTCACGGCGACACGATGGTGCCGCTGCCGCGCTACTCCACGGCCGGCGGAGTGCCGATCACTGAGCTGATGACGCCCGAGCGGATCGAGGCGCTCGTGGATCGCACGCGCAACGGTGGTGCGGAGGTCGTCGCTCTGCTCAAGACCGGCAGCGCCTTCTACGCGCCGGCGGCGTCCGTGACCCAGATGGTCGACTCGATCCTCAACGACCGCAACGAGATACTGCCCTGTGCCGTGTACCTCAACGGCGAATACGGCGTTGATGGGCTGTTCGTGGGCGTGCCCGTGAAGCTGGGCCGGCAGGGCATCGGCGAGGTGATCCAGATCGAGCTGACTGACGACGAGCGCGCGGCGTTCGACCGATCAGCCGGTGCCGTGCGCGAGCTCGTCGACACCATGGCCAGGATGGCGGCCGAAGCCTCAGCCTGATCCTCTGCGTCTGCGGGGCACGCGATTCCGACCCACAGTCGGAGCTCGGAAGGATTCGGGCCGGCGCCCTGCCCGTGGCCTCCCGGTGGATGGTGAATCGCGTCCGATTTCCGTGCCAGCGTCGGAATCCGCCAGGAAAAGACTCGGCTGGACGCGAAATCGGGCAAAGCTCCGACCACCGGTCGGAATCACGGTAAGCGGCGTGTCGCGTCGCGCCGCCCGCGTCGCGTCGGCGGTCGAGGCCGTGTTGGTCCTGCGTGCGGCGTTGTGACAGACTGCAATCAATGATCCGCTCCGCGTCCGAGCGTCGCTTGCGATGCCAGTAATCACGATCTCGCGCCAATTCGGAGCCGCCGGCGTGCCCGTCGGCCGGGCGCTGGCCGATCGGTTCGAGGCTGAGTTCCTGGATCGTGCGTTCGTCGCCCAGGCCGCGCTTCGCGCCGGCATTCCCGAGCAGGACCTCGAGTCGTACGACGAGCGTTTGCCGTCCTTCTGGCAGCGTGTCGCGTCCGCGCTGGCGGCCAGCTCGCCGGAGCCCGCACTGCCGTCCACCGGATACCTGGATCAACTCCCGCCGATGTCCATGCACGAGCGGCTGCTGGCCGTCACGCGCGCCGTGATCGAGGAAGCGGCACAACGGGGCAACTGCGTCATCGTGGGCCGCGGTGCGGCGTTCATTCTTGGCCGCCGGCCGGGCATGCTCCATGTCCAGCTGCACGCGTCCATGGATGCCCGCGTGCGCTACCTGCTTTCGAGCGTCGAGGAGATCCCGGTCGAGGTTCGCCCAGAGGAGCGCTCGTTGCGCGAGCTGTGCGAGTCGGTCGACGCCGCGCGGGCGGACTACCTGCGCCGGCTGTATGGCGTCGACTGGCTGGATGCGACGCAATACGACATCGCCCTGGACACCGGGCGCTTTGGAGTGGTGCGCACGATCGACCTGATCGAATCGGTCGCGCGCAGCCTGCCCGGTCCGGGCGAGCAGTGAGCGGGGCCGCCGCGGGTCTTCCGCCGCCGGCCGACCCCAGTGGACCAGCTGCCGTTCCGGTCAGCCGGCTGCCCCAGGGTCTGAGCGCGTTGCGCCACCGCAACTTCCGCTTGTTCCTGGGCGGCCAGGCCGTGTCGCTCGTCGGGACATGGATGCAGCAGGTGGGCCAGGCGTGGCTCGTGTTGGAGCTGACCAGGGATCCGATCGCGTTGGGCGTGGTGGCCGCCGCCCAATTCACGCCGGTCCTGTTCCTGGGCCTGTTCGGCGGGCTGGTGGCCGACGCGGTCTCCAAGCGTGGCGCGCTCGTCGTTACGTCTGTCGCGGCGGCGACGCTCGCGGTCATCCTCGGCGTACTCGTCGTGAGTGGCCAGGTCCAGGTCTGGCATGTGTTTGCGCTCGCTCTCGGCCTGGGCGTGGTGAACGCCTTCGACATGCCCATTCGGCAGTCGTTCGTGGTCGAGATGGTGGGCCGCTCGGACATCGCCAACGCGGTCGCGCTGAACAGTGCCGTGTTCAACCTGACGCGCATCATTGGTCCGGCCATCGCGGGCATCACCATCGCCCTGATCAACCTCCAGCCGCTCTTCTTCGTCAACGCCGCGAGCTACCTGGCCGTCATTGCCAGCCTGATGCTGATGCGCCCGGAGGAGCTGCGCGCCCCGTCAGCGCGTGCCGTCGTGCAGCGCAACGCACGATCCGTTGTGGACGCGCTCGTTGAAGGGCTGCGCTACACGCGCAGCGAGCCGCGCATCTTCCTGGCCATCGCCGTGCTGGGCGTTGTGTCCACGTTCGCGCTCAACTTCCAGGTCATGATCCCGCTCGTCGCGCGCGATGTGCTGGGCGGCAATGCCGACACGTACGGATTCCTCATGTCGGCCGCCGGAGTCGGCTCCTTGGTCAGCGCACTGTCCATCGCGTTTGGGCGCAAGCCAACGATGGGCCGACTTCTGCTTGGCGCGGCGGTTGTCGGCCTGTCCATGGCCGGGCTGGGCCTGTCAAGCTCGTTCCCGCTCAGCCTGGGGCTGATGTTCATGGCCGGCTGGGGCATGATCTCGATGGCCGCGACGACCAACACGATCATTCAGCTCACCGTTCCGGACGTTTTGCGCGGCCGAGTGATGAGCGTCTTCACCACTGTCTTTGCCGGCTCCACGCCGTTCGGCGGCATCTTCTCCGGCGTGCTGGCCGCGTTCGGTGGCGCCCCGGCCGCGCTGGTGGTCGGCGGCGCGATCGCGACTGGCGCAGCGGTTGTGGGTTTCATCCGTCAACCGGGTGGGGCGCCGAAGGGCACGTGGTCCACGCTCCGGCATCGCGCGCAGAGGCACCGCTCGTAGGGTGGCCACATGCTCGGAGTGATCGAGCTGTCGTTCGATCCGCTCGTCCAGCTGGCCACGCTCACCCTGCGCTGGCAGACGATCGGCGTCTCCGCGGCGCTTCTGCTCGCGCTGACCGTGGCCGCACGTCACGCCGCGCGTCCACCACTGCGCGTGCCCGACCTGCTGCTCATCCTGGTCGCGATCGTGCCCGGCGCCATCCTCGTTGGGCGCGCCGTGCATGCCATCACCTATCTCGAGTTCTATGTCGCGCACCCGCTGGCCCTGTTCGACCTGAGCGTGGGCTCGCTGTCCCTGCTGGGCGCGCTGGTGGGTGGCTCCATCGGCGCGGCCTACGTTGCCCGATCGGTGGGCAATGACGTGGTCCGCTGGGCTGATGTGGCCGCCGCGCCGCTGCTCATCGCGATCGGCCTGGGCAAGCTGGCCCAACTGCTCGGCGGCAGCGGCCAGGGCCTGCCGTTCGACGGGCCGTGGGCGGTGGCCTTCACCGGCGCCGGTCCGTGGGTGAGCGCCGATCCCACCCTGCCTGCGCATCCGGCCCAGGTCTACGAGGGGCTGTGGCTGCTCATCGGGCTGCCGCTCCTGTTCCTCGTCGGCCGCCGCCGGGCGCTCGGCAATGGATCCATGTTTGCCTTCGCAGTGTGCTGGTTCCTGGTCGGCCGGCTGCTGGTTGGCTTCGTCTGGCGCGACGCGCCGGTGATCGGCCCGTTCAACGTGGAGCAGGCCATCGCCGTGGCGCTCCTGCTGGGCATTGCCGTCGCGGCGCTGCGCGGCGCCAGCCCGGCCGGCCGGAGGGCCGACTAGCCCCGAGGGCGTATCGTGGGCACGAGCACATAGTCGACCTTGCCGGTCCCCGGCCGGCCCGCCAGGAGAGATGACCCCGATGACCGAGATTGCCGAGCGACCGATTGAAACCGCAGTGCCAGGCGTGGAGCTTGGCCGCATCTCGCACTGGATCGGCGGGCGCATCGTGGAAGGCACGTCCGGCCGGCGCGGACCGGTGTACGACCCGGCCACCGGCCGCCAGGCGAAGTGGGTCGATTTCGCGTCCAGCGAAGAGGTGGACAATGCCGTTGCCGCTGCGGCGGCTGCCTTCCCCGGCTGGCGCGCCACATCCCTCTCGCGGCGCACGGAGATCATGTTCCGCGTCCGCAACCTGGTCGACCAGCGGCGCAAGGAGCTCGCCGCGCTGCTGACTGCCGAGCACGGCAAGGTCCCCTCCGACGCGCTGGGCGAGATTGCCCGCGGTGTCGAGAACCTGGAATTCGCGACGGGCATACCGAACCTGCTCAAGGGCGGCTACAGCGAGCAGGTCTCAGGCGGCATCGACGTCTACCAGATCCGCCAGCCGCTCGGCGTGGTGGCCGGCGTCACGCCCTTCAACTTCCCGGCCATGGTGCCCATGTGGATGTTCGCCAACGCCATCGCGTGCGGCAACACGTTCGTGCTCAAGCCGTCCGAGAAGGACCCCTCGGCGTCGCTCTTCATGGCCGAGCTGCTCGCCGAGGCGGGCGTGCCGGAGGGCGTCTTCAACGTCGTCCATGGTGACAAGGTGGCGGTCGATCGGATCCTCCATCACCCGGACATCAAGGCCGTCTCGTTCGTGGGCTCGACGCCCATCGCCAAGTACATCTACGAGACGGGCACGGCCAACGGCAAGCGCGTCCAGGCACTCGGCGGCGCGAAGAACCACATGATCGTGCTGCCCGACGCGGACATTGACATGGCCGCTGACGCCGCCGTGTCGGCCGCCTACGGCAGTGCCGGCGAGCGGTGCATGGCCGTCTCGGTCGTCGTCGCGGTGGGCGATGTGGGCGATTCGCTCGTCTCGGCGATCAAGGATCGCCTGCCCAAGATCCAGGTTGGCCCGGGTTCCGACCCGGCATCCGAGATGGGCCCGCTGGTCACGCGCGAGCATCGCGACAAGGTTGCCTCGTACCTGGGCAAGGCCCAGGAACAGGGCGCGACGCTCGTGGCCGATGGGCGCGAGGCACCGATCTACGGCGAGGACGGCTTCTACCTGGGTGTATCGCTGATCGACCACGTCCAGCCCGACCACGAGTCGTACCGCAACGAGATCTTTGGCCCGGTGCTCGAGGTCGTCCGCGTGGCGACCTACGACGAGGCGGTCAAGCTGATCAACGACAACCCGTACGGCAACGGCACGGCCATCTTCACGCGCGACGGCGGCGCCGCGCGCCAGTTCCAGTTCGAGGTCCAGGCGGGCATGGTCGGCATCAACGTGCCCATCCCGGTGCCGGTCGCGTACTACTCGTTCGGCGGCTGGAAGGACTCGCTTTTCGGCGACCTGCACATGTACGGCCCGGAGGGCATCCAGTTCTACACGCGGGGCAAGATCGTCACCTCGCGCTGGCCGGATCCGGGCACGTCCAAGGTGGACCTGGGCTTCCCGCGCACGCGCTGACGGAGGCGGGCCCGGGCATCCAGCCAGGTGGAGCGGTCATTCACTAACCCCGTCCACGACGGCTACTTCGCGGATCCGTTCGTCCTTCGGCACGAAGGCTGGTACTACGCCTACGGCACGGGCAACGCCGCCGCGGCGAGCCACGCATTCGAGGTGCTTCGCTCACGCGACCTCGTCCACTGGGAGCCGCGCGGGCGCGTGCTGGCGCCCGTCGACGGCCTGGCCACCCAGGATCACTGGGCGCCCGAGGTTGCGTTTCATGACGGCCGCTTCTACATGTACTTCTCGGCCGGGGTAGAGGATCGTGGCCACGGGCTGCGACTGGCGGTGGCGGACCATCCGGAGGGCGAGTTCCACTACGCCGGCGCCCTGCTCACTCCTGACGAGCGCTTCGCCATCGACGCCAGCCCGTTTCGCGACGATGACGGCAGCTGGTACCTGTACTACGCACGGGATGACCTGCACGGCGAGCGAGTCGGCACCTCGCTCGTCGTAGATCGGCTGGTGGCCATGGACCGGCTCGCCGGGGAGCCCGTGGACGTGCTGCGGCCGACCGCCGACTGGCAGATCTTTCAGCGCCAGCGCGTCATGTACGGCGCGGCCTACGACTGGCACACACTCGAGGCCCCTTTCGTGGTCAAGCGTCTCGGGCGCTACTGGTGCCTGTACTCCGGCGGCTCGTGGATGACGGAGGGCTACGGCGTGTCGTATGCGGTCGCGGAATCACCGCTGGGCCCTTTCGTCGAGCCAGCAGCGGACGGGCCAACGCTCCTGCGCACGCGGCCCGGTGCGCTCATTGGGCCAGGCCACAACTCACTCGCCACTACCCCTGACGGTCGTGACTACATCGTTTACCACGCCTGGGGTCCGGAATTCGACGCGCGCCGGATGTGCATCGACCGCCTGGAGTGGAGCGCCGAGGGCCCTCGGACGACCGGCCCGACGCTCACGCCACAGCCTGTCCCGATCGCCGGCGACGGCGGCGAGCCCGCGGGGGGCGATAGCCGATAATGGCCGGCGCCGTGCCGATGCATCCAAGTCCCCAACGTCGCCGCGCTGAATGGCTGGACCTGAGCGGCCCGTGGGGGTTCGCTTTCGACGATGCCGACCGCGGCCAGCGGGACGGCTGGCCAGACGATCCGGAGCCGTTCAGCCGGACGATCCAGGTCCCCTATCCGCCTGAATCGGCGCTGTCCCAGATACACGATCCGGCGTACCACCCGGTTGTCTGGTATCGGCGCACGTTCCGCTTGGGCGACGTGGGTGGTCACGCGCGCGGCCGGCGCCTGCTGCTCCACTTTGGCGCGGTGGACTATGCGGCGCGCGTGTGGATCAACGGCCGGCTGGTCGATCGGCACGAGGGCGGGCACTCATCGTTCAGCATCGACGTCACCGACGCCCTGGTCGCCGGAGATGAACAGGTGCTGGTCGTGCGTGCTGAGGACCAGCCACTCGACCTGACCCAGCCGCGCGGCAAGCAGTTCTGGGAGCGCGAGCCGGCGCACATCTGGTACCACCGCACGACGGGCATCTGGCAGCCGGTCTGGCTTGAGTCGGTGGGCACGCCGTACATCGCCAACCTGGCCTGGACCCCGGATCCGCGCCGCGGGCGGCTGGGCATGGCCGTCCGCCTATCCACAGAACCGGGCGAAGGGCATCGCCTCCGGCTTCGCCTGTCGATTGGTGGCACTCAGCTGGTTGACGATTCATACCTGGTCCGCCACCAGGAGAGCGCGCACGAGATGCTGATCGAGGCCAGCTCAGGCGGCATGGCCCAGGGCCTGCTCTGGACGCCGGAGTCGCCCAATCTCGTCGACGCCGAGCTGCGCCTGGAGGATGGCAGCGGGACTGTCCTCGACGCCATCGAGAGCTACGTCGGGATGCGCTCGGTAGAGGCCGCCGACGGCCTCTACCTCATTAACGGTCGCCCCACGTACCTGCGCCTCGTGCTGGCCCAGAACTACTGGCCTGAGTCGCACCTGGCGGCGCCCAGCGACGAGGCAATGCGCCGAGAGGTGGAGCTGGTCAAGTCGCTCGGATTCAACGGCGTGCGCATCCACCAGAAGGTGGAGGATGAGCGATTCCTGTACTGGTGCGATCGCCTGGGCGTGCTGGTCTGGGCGGAGATGGCCAACGCCTACACCTTCAGCGATAACGCGATCGCGCGGCTCACCCATGAGTGGATGGAGGTGGTGCGGCGGCAGTACAGCCACCCATCGATCATCACCTGGGTGCCCTTCAACGAGTCGTGGGGCGTGCCCGACCTGCCCGGCGACGAAGCGCAACGCGACTATGTACGCGCCCTCTACCACCTGACCAGGGCGCTCGACCCCACCAGACCGGTGATCGGCAACGACGGCTGGGAGCACGTCGCGGGTGACGCCTATGGCATCCATGACTACGCGCTGGATGGTGCCTCTCTGCGCGACAGGTACGGCACGCTGGAGGCCGTGGAGCAGGCGCTGCTCGGCCGGCCGCAGCACCATCGGGCCAGCCTCGAGCAAGGGCCGCGCGGCAACCGCCCGGTCATCGTGTCCGAGTTCGGCGGCATCACCTACGCGCCCCAACCCGACACGCCCTGGTTTGGCTATGGCTCAGTCAACAGCGACGAGGAGCTGCTGGCGAGGTACGAGGACCTGGTTGACGCGCTTCTCTACAGCCCCGCGCTGGCCGGCTTCTGCTACACCCAGCTGACAGACACCGAGCAGGAGACGAACGGCCTGCTGCGTGCCGACCGCACGCCGAAGCTGGACCCGCAGGCCGTGCACGCCATCACGTCTCGACCGTCCAAGGCGATCCCGGGCGACTTCATTGCGGCCGCCCAGCGGGCGGCCATGGCCGCCGCCGGCCAGTCGGCGCAGGTCGATGCCGGCGCATCCGTGGAGGCCGAGTCCTCGAGAGGCGACTAGCCCACGCCCACGGGCGTGGAGGTGACGACGTGCTGCTCGCCGGCCGCGTCCAGGTAGAGCGTCTCCTCCAGCTTGTAGCCAACGGCCGAGGGGTTCCAGGCGAAGGCCATCCCCGCGCGAATGGGCGTGCGGTCGCCCGGCGTGGCAATGCGCTCGCGCGCGCCATAGCCGATCGACCCGCCCTGGTGATGCAACTCCCACTCATGCGCCGCGCCGTTCTCGGCGTATGACTCCTTTGCTGCGGCGAGGACGTCGCCCAGCGAACTACCCGGTCGGGTCGCCTGGCGCATCGCCGCGAGCACGTCGACAAGCACCGCCCGGGCCGCCCGCTGCGCGGCATCTGGTGGCTGGAGCTCACGGAACATGGTGTGCGCCACGTGCAGGCCCCAGCGCTCAACCACGACCACGATCATCACGCGCCGCTCCAGCACCTGCTCGGTCGGGATCGGGTGGCGGTAGCGCGTGATGCGGTCATCGGCGGCGACCAGGATCACCGGCAGGCGTGCGCCGGCGCGGGCCACCGTCTGGGCCGCTGCCGCGGCGATCGCGTGCTCGGTGGTGCCGACGCGCACGCCGGCCAGCGCGTCGGCAGCGGCCCGCACGGCGAGCTCGCCGAGCTGCTCGAGGCGAGCGTGCTCCGGCGGCGCCAGCATCGACCGCAGGCTCTCCAGATCGTCCGCGACATCGCGGTTGGCAAGCACTCGCCCACCGGCGGCCAGGCGCTCCAGCGCGCGATCGGCTGCGGGGGCGTCCCACCAGGGCAGGCTGTCGACGCGGATGGGCAGGCCGTCGAGCTCCTCCTCGGCCAGCCGGGCATACTCGTTGACGGGCGCCAGGACGACGGCGTCGTCGCGCGTCACGATGAGTGGCGCGACGGCCGCTTCGGTGGCCAGCAGCACGTGGCTCAGGCCGCCGAGCGTGGCCCAGCAGAAGTCGCGCCGCGTGTCCAGCCGGAGCACGGCCGCGCTCTCTCGGTCGAGGAGGGTGCGCAGCGCGGCGAGCCGCTCGGCGACGATCGCGCCGCGCTCGCCGCTCACGCTGCCACGGCACCTGCGCCGTCAACCGCGTCGACGACGTGGAAGCCGGCCTGGCGACCAGCGCGGCGAGGGTATTCGGTGTCAACCGCGGCGCGCAGCCGCTCGAGCGCGTCGGCGTGGACGAGGTTCACTGTGCAGCCACCGAACCCCGCGCCGGTCATGCGCGCGCCCGCCACGCCGCGCACCGCCGAGGCGATCTCGACCAGCGAGTCGAGCTCGGGCGAGCTGACCTCGTAGTTGTCGCGCAGCGATGCGTGGGATTCGGCGAACAGCCGGCCGACCGCCTCGAGGTCGGCCGCCTCCAGGGCGGCGACGGTATCGAGCGCGCGGCGGTTCTCCTCGACGACGTGGGCGCAGCGCCGCCACGTCTCCTCGTCCAGCAGCTCCCTCGCGTCGCTCAGCATCTCTGCGCTGACGTCGCGCAGTGACTCCACTCCCGGAAAGCGGCGCGTCAGCGTCGCCACGCCAAGCTCGCACTGCGCGCGCCGGGCGTTGTACTCCGAGCTCGCCAGTCGGTGCGGCGAGCGCGTGTCGATCGCCACCAGGCGCAGGTCCGCCGGTAGCGCCACGGTGCGGTAGGTCAGTGACCTGCAGTCGAGCAGGAGCGCCGCGCCGGCTTCGCCGTGCGCTGATGCGAACTGGTCCATCAGTCCGCTGCGGACGCCGACGTAGTTGTTCTCCGCTCGCTGCGCTGCGCGCGCCAGATCCATCGAACTCAGTGGTGGCGGCATGGCTTCGCACAGCGTCCATGCGGCGGCCAGCTCCAGCGCCGCCGAGGATGACAGGCCGGATCCGGCAGGGATCGACGAATCGATCACCGCGCTGACCGCGCGCAGCGGCACACCGTCGGCAGCCATCTCGCGCGCGACGCCCGCCACGTAGTCACGCCACTCGCCGGTGGGCGCGCCGGGCTCAGCCAGTGCAAAGCTGTGCTGCCCGGCCTCCTGGCGAGAGGCCAGCCGGACAACGCCATCGGCACGCGGCACCGAGGCGATCCAGGTCTCGAGGCTGATGGCTACCGGCAGCACGAAGCCGAGGTTGTAGTCGGTGTGCTCGCCGATCAGGTTGACGCGGCCCGGAGCCCGCACGATGCGCACGGCCTCTGGGGCAGTCGCTGCGGCTGGGTCGAGCTCCTCCAGGAGTGCGACGAGCCGCGCTGCGCGATCAGCCTGCGTTGTGGCTGGCGTCAAAGCGGTCAGGGCAGCGGCTGTGGGTCGACCGTCGGGCCGTCGATGACCGGCCTGCCGCTATCGAAAGCCACGGGCTCAAGGCGCATGCTGCGCTCGCCGCGTGGGTAGCCCACGCGGACCCCCGTCCAAGCGTGATATGCCATCCACTGCCGGCCCTCGGGATCGCGGAAGAGCGACTGGCCGCCCGGCCCGGTCGCTTGCGGGTTGGCGCGGAAGATGGGCTCGTCGAGCGGCTTCTGGCAGGGCCCCAAAGGGGCGTCGCACGCGGCATAGCCAACGGCGTAGTCAATGCCCTCCCACCAGTTGCCCGAGTAGAACAGGTAGTAGCTGCCCTCGTGCTCGACCATCGCCGGGTTCTCGATCAGGGGGCGTTCCCAGGGCTGGTCGCGAGCAATGAGCTGCGTGGGCGTGCCCTGCAGCGTCAGCCCATCGCTGGACAGGTGCTGGCCCCACAGCCACACGTCCAGGCCGCAGCAGTTGCCGTCGTTCTTCCAGTACAGGTACAGCTTCCCGTCGGCGTCGCGGAAGGGGTACGCATCGATGGATCCGCCCATGTCTGCCTGGCACACAAGCGGCTCGTCAGCCTGGCTCTCGAAGCGTCCCTCAGCCGAGTCGGAGATGGCCACCCCGATGCACTGCCGGTCGGACTCCTCGTGGCGGGCGGTGAAGTACAGCGCGAAGCCATCCTCGAGCTCGATCACGCCGGGCGCCCACGTCAGCCCAAGCCCCTTGCGCGCCCAGGACGCCTGCACCGGCATCGCATCGCCCACGCGCGTCCAGGTCGCCAGGTCCGTCGAGGACAGCACGGGCACGTGCGATGGAGAGACGTTGGTCGAGTAGGCGTAGTAGGTATCTCCGACACGCATGACGTGCGGGTCGGGGAAGTCACGCGGGTAGACCGGGTTGGCGTAGGACGGCCCGGAGATCGTGGCGCCTGGCGTAGTCGTGGCGGCGGGCGTCGCCGACGCCGCTGGTGGCGAGCTGGCGTCGCTGGAGGCCGTGGCTGTGGGCGCCGGGCTCGTGGGGCTCACAGCGCTGGGACTGCACGCGCCAAAGACGATGACGGATACCAGCAGCGTGGCCGCTGCGGAAGACGTGGGACGAGCCACGCGTCAGCCCTTGAGGCCCGTCGTGGAGATGCTTCGGATGATGAACCTCTGGGCCATCACGTAGAGCAGCAGGACAGGCACGCTCAGGATCAGCGCGCCGGCCATCAGCTTGCCGTAGTCGAAGTTGTAGGCGCCCTGGAGCGTGGCCAGGCCCACCGGGAGGGTCTGCATCTCGCGATTGGGCGCGGTGATCAGCAGCGGCCAGAGGAAGTCGTTCCATGACGTAAGGAAGGTGATCACGCCAAGCGTGGCCAGGGCGCCGCCGGAAAGCGGCAGCACGACCTTGGTGAAGGTCTGCCACCTGCTGGCTCCGTCGACGTAGGCAGCCTCCTCCAGCTCGCGCGGGAGGCTCAGGAAGAACTGGCGCATGAAGAAGACGCCGAAGACGCCGGCCAGTCCCGGCGCGATGACGCCCTGATAGGAACCCAGCCAGCCCAGGCCGGCGATGGTGATGTAGTTCGGGATCAGGAACATGATCCCGGGCATGACCAGCGTGGCCAGCAGCAACGCGAAGAGCGGCTTGCGGCCGCGGAACTCCATCCGCGCGTAGGCGTACGCCGCGAGAGAGTCGATGACCAGGATGAGAATCGTGAAGAGCGACGCGATCAGGAAGCTGTTGAAGAACCAGCGCGCCACCGGCAGCGAGCGGTCGGCGAAGACCGAGATGAAGTTGTTCAGCGTGGGGTTCTCGGGGATCCAGTTCGCCGACAGCCACTCGGGGCTGGGCTTGAGCGCCGTCACGATCATCCAGACGAGCGGCAGCACGAAGAACAGCCCGAACAGGATCAGCAGCAGGTACTGCATGGCCATCAGCAGCGGACCCTGCTTCACGCCGGTCTCGGCCTCCTCTTCAGGGTCGCCGCGGAACAGCCTCATCGACGAATCTCAGTCGCGGCCATCAGTTCGCCTCCTTCTGGCCGAACAGCTTGAAGTTCAACGCAGTCAGCAGTAGCAGCACGCTGGCCACGAAGATCGACATGGCTGCGGCGCTGCCAACCTGCTGGCGCTGGATGCCCTCGTTGTAGATGCGGAACATGATCGGCTCGGTCTCCTGCAGCGGACCGCCCTCGGTCATGATGAACGGCTGGCCGAACAGGTTTGCCGATGCGATGAGCGTGATCGTGATCACCAGCACGAGCACCGGCTTGAGCATTGGCAGGGTCACGTGCCAGAAGCGGCGCACGATGTTCGCGCCGTCGATCGCCGCCGCCTCGTAGAGGTCCTTGGGTATCTCCTGCAGGGCGGCCAGCAGGATCACGGTGTTGAAGCCGATGGTCCACCAGACCGTCGTGATGGTGATCGCCAGCCAGGCCTCTGGCATCGTGCTCAGCCAGTTGGGGCCCTCGATGCCGGCTCCGCTCAGGAACTGGTTGAGCAGTCCGCCGCGGGGCTGGAAGATCCACCACCACAGCACGGAGGCGGCGGTGACGGACAGGGTGTACGGCGCGAAGAAGACGGTCCGGAAGATATTGCGCCCGGGATAGCGACCGTTGAGCAGGACGGCCAGCAGGATCGCTCCGATGACCAGCGGCGGGAGGCTCCAGACGATGAACTCGACGGTGTTGATCATCGATCGCCAGAAGGCGGCGAACTGGACACTGCTCGGGTCAAACAGGTTGATGTAGTTCTCGAGCCCGATGAAGACGTTGCGCTCCGGACGCGCGAAGTTGAACTGGAACAGGCTGGTGAAGATGCCGAAGAAGAACGGCCACGCCAGGAAGGCGCCGAAGAAGAGCAGGTGGGGGAGGATGAAGAGGTAGGGAATGACGTCGAAGCGACGGCGTTTGCTGCGCGGTTGCGCGGCAGCAAGCGTGTCTGCGGGTGCCTGGGCGGTCACTCGGCCGCTCCTGTCACGTCCCTACCTCGCACGAAAGGGGCGGTGCGGGCGGTCGAGGGGGTCACCCTCGCCCGCCCGCTAGATGGAACTGTCCTAGCGCAGCGACGCGTTCTCGTCGATTATCTGCTGCGACCGTGCTGCGGCCTCGTCGAGCGCGGCCTGGATGTCAGGCACGCCTTCGATGAGCAGCCGGTCAACGACGGCGCCAAATCCCTGGCCCCACAGCGCGTCCTCGATACCGGGGACTTGGGGCAGGATGATCACCTCGGGGCCGGACGCGGCGATGGCCGAGATGGGGGGCGCGATGGTTGCCAACTCCGCGTCCTCGCGCGCCGAAGTGCGCGCGGGAACCTGGCCGGCGGCGCCCCACTGGACTGAGTTCTCCGAGAACCACGCGATCCAGCAGGCGGCCGCCGCCTGCTGGGCGGGGTCACTCGAAGTCAGCGCGAACTGGTGCGAGCCGCCCCAGACGGCGTACTCGTCGCCCATCTGCGGCACGGGCGCGAAGCCGGTGAACTCGGTCTGGTCCTGCATGCCGGTGATCCACCACGGACCGTGGAAGAGGATCGCGGCACTTCCGCCGATGTACTCCTGGGCCTCCGGGTCGCCGGCGCCGCTGATGTTCTCGGAATAGTCGTCGCGCAGCTGGCCCAGGCGCTCCATTGCCCGTACGCCAGCCTCGCTGTTGTAGGTGACCTGCGTGCCGTCCTCGTTGGTCAGCGCGCCGCCGTACTGCTGGATCAGCGTCTGGAACAGCGCGCCGCCCTGGAAGTGGGTGCCGATGGCGAGCGGCGTCACGTCGGCCGCACTGAGCGCCTCGAGCGCCGCCTCGAACTCCTCGACCGTCCACGGCTCGCTGCCGGGCTCTTCCACGCTTGCCTGCGCGAAGAGGTCGCGGTTGTAATACATGACGAGGGGGTGCATGTCGATCGGGATCGAGTAGCGCTCACCGTCGTACTCGCCGGGACCCCACACGTTGTCCGGGAAGAGGCTGGCCGGATCGTCGCCCAGGGCGCCAAGCAGCTCAGCGGTGAAGGGCTGGAGGGCATTGGCCTCGACCAGCTCGCCCACGTTCACCACGCGCGCAACGGTCATCGTCGGCAGCTGGCCGCCGAGGGCACCGGCGCGCAGGACATCCATGTAGTCGGCCTGCGGCTCGTGGTTGACGGTGATGCCGTACTCGTTCTGCTCGGAGAACTCGCCGGCGAGCGCTGTCATCTCGTCGCCATCGGGCCCCGTCAGCGGGCTCCACATGGTGACGGTCTGGTCCTGCGCGCTGTCCGCGCACTGGCCCGCGGTGGGTGACTGGTCGGGGCTCGTGCCGGGGCTGATATCAATCGACGTACCGGGCGACGCGGTGGATGTCGGGGGAGTGGCCTCACCCGTGGGACTCGTGCCTGGCGTGGACGTTGATCCGCCTGCACACGCACTCACGACGAGCGTTACCGCCGCCAGCAGCGCAAGCAGAGCCGGTAGCCGGGTAGTCATAGCTCCTCCTCAAACAGAAACAAACAGGATCATGCGATTGTCAGAGCCTCATTCGCACATCGTCAAGCAATTCGCCTGTCATTTGCGTTACAAACTGAGCGGTTGTTGTTGACTTACGCTCGTTCGGTCGCGGAATATTCGCACAATCGATCAAGCGTCGTCGACGCGCCGGCCGAGGTGTGCATGCTCCCTTCAACCCCACGCCCCGAAGAGATGGGCGAGCGAACCGAGCCGGACGACCGGCGCCGGCCGGCTCTCGCGCGCCAGCGCCAGGATTTCATCCTGCGGCAGGTCCGCGACGAGGGTGTGGTTCGGGTGACCGACCTTTCCGACAGCCTGGGCGTGTCCGACATGACGATTCGGCGCGACCTGGGTCAGCTGCAGCAGCGCGGGTTGCTGGAGAAGACGCACGGTGGGGCGGCGCTGCAAAGCAGCGCGCTGTACGAGCCTGGCTTTCGCACCAAGAGCACCCTCATGCCCGCGGAGAAGAATGCCATCGCGGCAGCCGCGGCCGAGCTTGTCGCGCCGGGCATGGCCATCGGCTTGTCAGCCGGCACCACGACCTACCTGCTGGCGCGCCGGCTTGTCAGTGTGCCCAACCTGACAGTCGTCACCAACAGCGTCCCTGTCGCCGACGTGCTGCACCGGCGCGGACGCCCCGACCAGATGGTGATCCTGTCCGGCGGCATCCGCACGCCGTCAGACGCGCTCGTCGGGCCGCTCGCCGCGACAGCCATGCGATCGGTCCACGTGGACCTCGTGTTCATGGGCGTCCACGGCATGGACGCCCGCGGCTTCACCACGCCCAACATCCTCGAGGCGGACACCAACAGAGCCCTGATCGAGGCCGGCCGGCGCCTGCTGGTGCTGGCCGACCACAGCAAGTGGGGCGTGATCGGTATCAGCGCCATCGCCGGACTGGGCGAGGCGGAACGCCTGATCAGCGATACGGGCCTGGCACCGGAGGCGTGCGACACGTTGCGCTCCGTGCTGGACCTCGTGCTGGTCGAGCCCAGCGTCGACCCCGCGACGCGCTGACATGACAGCGGCACAGGGTCCCGTGGCGACCCCTGACGGGCTGTTCGCCGATCCACATCGGCGCTACGACCCGCTCGCCGACGAGTGGCTGCTTGTCTCCGCCGGCCGGACGAGACGGCCATGGTCGGGTGGCCGAGAGCGGCAGGCAGACAGTGCGCTGCCCGAGTACGACCCGGAGTGCTACCTGTGCCCGGGCAATGTTCGTGCCAGCGGAGAACGCAACCCCGACTACACGTCAACGTACGCGTTCACGAACGACTTTGCCGCTCTGCGCCCGGACACGTCGGCGGCAGGCTTCGAGGACCGCCTGCTGCGGGCACGCGGCCAGCGGGGCACGTGCCTGGTCGTGTGCTTCTCGGCGCGCCACGACCTGACCCTGGCCGCGATGGCAGGCCCTGAGGTGCGCGGCGTTGTGGAGAAGTGGGCCGAGCTCTCCGCCTCGCTGGGCCGGGCCTATCCATGGGTGCAGGTGTTCGAGAACCGCGGTTCCGCGATGGGTGCGTCCAATCCGCATCCACACGGCCAGGTCTGGGCGGGCGACAGCGTCCCGTCGCGCGGCGTTCGTGAGGACGCCAGCCAGCGCCGGTACCTTGAGTCAACCGGCAGGCGGCTGCTGCTCGACTACGCGGCGCAGGAGGCGGGCGGCGAGCGCGAGGTGGAGTCCGACGACGAGTGGCTGGTAGTCGTGCCCTTCTGGGCGGCCTGGCCGTACGAGACACTGATCATCCCGCGCCGTCCTGCCGGCCGGCTGCCGGACTTGGACGGCGCCCAGCGCGATTCCCTGGCGACTCGCCTGCGATCGCTGCTCCGACGCTACGACGCGCTGTTCGACGTGCCTTTCCCATACTCGATGGGCTGGCACCAGGCCCCCTTCGAGGACGGCGCGGCGTCGCACTGGCAGCTCCACGCGCACCTGTACCCGCCGCTGCTCAGTGCGGAGGTGCGCAAGTTCATGGTCGGCTACGAGCTGCTCTCAGAGCTCCAACGCGACATCACCCCCGAAGATGCCGCGACCGCCCTGCGAGCAGCCGACAGCTCGACCGCCCCGTGAGCGGCATCCAACCGCCCGGCAATCGTCAGCTGGAGCTTGACGCGGGGTTCGTGGTGGCCACGGGCATCGAGTGCTCGGCACCGGTAATCGCTGGCGGAGTGCGCATGGACGAGCTTGTCAAGACCGGCCACTGGACGCGTTTTGACGAGGACCTCGAGCTCGTGGCGTCGTTCGGGATCCGCGTGCTGCGCTATGGGCTGCCCTTCCACGTGATCGCCCGCTCGGACGACCCGCGTGACTTTGACTGGGAGTGGACGGACGCGGCGCTAGCGGCACTTCGCCGCCACGGCCTGGAGCCCGTCCTGGACCTGCTCCACTTTGGCTTGCCTGACGACATCCTGGCAGTGGGCGATCCGCGGCTCGCCGCCAGGTTCGAGACCTTTGCCCGTGAAGTCGCTGAGCGCTACCCATGGGTGCGCTACTACACGCCCGTCAACGAGCCGCTCGTGACGGCGGTGCTGTCGGCCCTCGATGGGCTGTGGAACGAGCGGCAGCGCGACGACCGATCGCTGGTGCGGGCGATCGACAGCGTGGTCACCTGCGCCATCAAGGGCATGCAGGTCATCTCTGAGCGGCGGCCGGACGCGATCTTCATCCAGAGCGATGCCTGCTCCAGCTACCAGCCGCTCGAGGCCGCGGCGGCGGCGCGGGCGCGCTTCATGGCCGAACAAGGATTCGTGTGCTGGGACCTGACATATGGGCGGGAGCTCCAGCCCGCGATCAGACAGTGGCTGATCGATAACGGCATGGCGCCTCAGCGGCTCGAGTGGTTCGCCCAGAATGGAACCACCCGCGGCTGCATCGTTGGCCACGACTACTACCGGGGCAACGAGTGGCTGGTGGGGACCAGCGGCAAGCCGCGGCGCGCGGGCAACCGCCGTCTGGGCTACCTCACGCTGGCGCGCGAGCACTCCGCGCGCTACGGCCTGCCGTACTTCATCAGCGAGACCAATATCGCCGGCCGCCTGGCTCCCGGCTGGCTGACGGAGATGTGGAACGCGGCTCTGCAGCTGCGCGATGAGGGCGAACCCATCCGCGGCATCTGCTGGTACGGCTTCGTGGACCACGTCGACTGGGACAGCGCGCTGACCCGCAACCGCGGCAAGGTGAATCACTGCGGGCTGGTCTCGCTCGATCGCGTCCCGCACCGTGTCGGCAGGATGTATGCGGACCTGGCCCGGGCGGCCCTGGCAGGAGACCTGAGGCCGCTTCCCGTGCGAGTCAGCCCAGCCCCGGCGGCGCCCGTCGAGGAGACCGCGCCGGCCCCGATCGCGTCCCAACTGACCTAATCGATCCACTGGACGTTCATTGGACGCTCCCTTGTCAGGCTGCGCGCGTCGGCCAAACAGGGCAAAGGGGGCACGAGATGAGCAACCAGATGAACACGACCACACGACACCCGTCAGCTGGTGGGCTCCGCGTGCGCCTCGCCGCACTGTCCCTGGGGCTGCTGGTGATGTCCCTGACCGTCGTCCTGCCTCCGCCGGTCCTGGCTTTGACGATCACGGTCACCAACGCGAACGACAGCGGATCAGGCTCGCTGCGTGCGGCCATCCTCGCCGCCAACGGCACGCCGGCCGCCGACGTGATCACCTTCGCCATCCCGGGCGCCGGCGTGCACACCATCGCCCCGCTCACCGCTCTGCCGGATATCACCGCGCCGCTGACCATCAACGGCTACTCGCAGTCGGACGCCTCGGTCAACACCCTTGCCGTGGGCAACAACGCGGTGCTGCGCATCGTGCTCTCCGGCGCCAGCGCGCCACTGGGCACCGACGGCCTCCGTATTGCCACCGACGACTCGGTCGTCCGCGGCCTCGTAATCAACGGTTGGCAGGCGACGGTCGCGGGGGTGGGCGGCCTCGGCGTGCACATCCTGGCTGGAAGCGAGGACAACGGCATCCGCGGCAATTTCATAGGCACCAACGCCGCCGGCACAGCGGCCGTGCCCAACACCGGGGGCGTGCGGATCGTAGACGCGCCGTCCAACGACATCGGCGGCGATACGCCGGCGGCCAGGAACACCATCTCCGGAAACTCGAGTAGCGGAGTCTCGATCTCGGGCGACGAGGCAACCGGCAATCGGGTTCTGGGGAACTACATCGGGACCAATGCGAATGGCGTCGCAGCAGTTGCGAACGCCAGCGGTGTGAGCATCAACCGCGGCGCGGACGACAACGTCGTGGGCGGTACCACTGCTGCCGCGCGCAACGTTATCTCTGGCAATTCCTACGTTGGCGTTGATATCTCGGCCCCGATCCTTTCTGGTGGCGCCAGCACGGACCGCAACGTCGTCAAAGGCAACTTCATCGGGTTGAATGCCGTTGGCAGCGCCGCTATCGCCAACGACATCGGAGTGCTCCTCGGCGCCGACGGCGCTCAGGAAGACAACATCATTGGCGGCCTGACACCGGGTAGCGGGAACACCATCTCGGGCAATCTCAGCTATGGCATCCGCGGGGTGCACGTTGTTGGAGCGAACTACGTCCAGGGAAACCTGGTCGGCACAACTCCCAGTGGAGAAGGCGCCCTGGGCAACGGAAGCCACGGCATCTCGCTCGTCGACAACAGCGCGCTCAACATCGGCGGCCCAACTTCGTCCGCGCGCAACGTGATCTCCGGCAACGGTGGCCACGGCGTCCACCTGGGAGGGGCGGGCCCGGTGACCATCGAGGGCAACTACATCGGGACGAGCATCTCCGGCGCGCAACCGTTGCCCAACGCCGGGCATGGTGTATCGATCGTCGGTTTCTCGTACCTCATCGCAGTCGGGTCTGCGGCAGCGGGAGCAGGGAATCTGATCGCTCACAACGCCCTCGACGGCATCTCGGTGGAAGAGGCGGGCGGAGGCAGCCCAGTCGTCAACCGGTTCAGCGGCAACTCGATCCACTCAAACGGTGGCCTGGGGATCGATTTGGGCAACGATGGCGTGACGCCGAATGATTCAGGGGACGGAGACAGCGGGCCGAACGCCCTCCAGAACTATCCAGAGCTGTTGTCCGCCGTTCTGCTGAGCAATGGCACCACGCGTTTCCGAGTGCGACTTGACGTCGCGCCTGACGATACGTACACGATCGAGTTCTTCTCGAATGACCAGGCCGATCCGTCGGGTTTCGGCGAGGGCCAAACGTATTTGGGCGACGCTGACATCGAGGTAGGCCCTTCGGGTCAGGCGAACGAATTGGTGACCCTCCCCGTCGGGCTGGCCGTGGGCACCCCGGTCACGGCCACGGCGATCGGACTCAATGTGACGGGCAGCACGAGCGAGTTCTCACAGGCCATCGACGTGGTGCCTGCCGTGCGCATCGACGACGTCAGTCAGGCCGAAGGCGACAGCGGCACGACGAGCTTCACCATCACCGCGAGGCTGGCGGCCGCCGCCCAGGAGACGGTCACGGTGGACTACGAAACGGCCGACGACACGGCCAGCGCAACCTCCGACTACGGCGCTGTCACTGGCACGCTGACCTTCACGTCCACTCAGACCTCACGGACCATCACGGTCGGCGTCAACGGTGACACCGCGATCGAGCCCGATGAGAGCTTCTTTGTTGATCTCTCCGATTTCAGCCTGGGCGCCGACGCGATCGAGGACGGCCGCGGCCGGGTCACGGTCGCCAACGACGACGCACAGGATCCGGGCGACGATCCGGCCTATTACTCGGTCGTTCTCGACCGCTCGGCATCAATGCGCCAGAACCGCGCTCGGACGATCAACAACTACAACCACTGGCTGGCCGATGAGCAGCAGGCGCAACCTGACGCGCGCGGGACCATGGCTCTCTTCAGCTCGTGCGCCTACCGCCAGCGCGGCGCCGCCGGCCAGCCCTTCAGCGACCTCCCGTCGCTCACGAAAGCGAGCTACAAGCCGGCCTGCCGGACGCCGCTCTACGACGCCATCGCCAAGACGATCAACCGCGCCGACAAGAATCCTCTGTCGGCCAGTGACAACGTCGTGATCGTCGTCTATACGGATGGCAGCGACAACGCCTCGAAGCGCTGGACGGAAGCTGAGCTCGATGCGCTCATTGCCGAAAAGACCGCCGACGGCTGGACCTTCGTGTGGCTGGGTGAGAGTCTCGACCGGTTGATCCAGAACTGGCGCGGGACCTAGGCCTGGGCTGACAGCTCGCGAAGCAGCGCAGCGAGCTCCTCGGTCGGCTCGACACCGAGCTCGCCGGCGACGGCGACGGCCTGCTCGGCGACCCGTCTTGCACGCGGCAGGCGCGACTGCGCGAGGAGTGCCCGGGCCAGCCGAACGTAGCGGATCTCGTCCAGGGGATCAGCCGTGATGGCCTGATCGAGCAATCGATCCGCCTCGTCGAAGTCGCCCCGCGCTATGGCGTCGTCGCTGACAACATCGAGCAGCGCGATCTGGCGACGCCTGATTCTCTCGCGGGGCACCGTCGCCCAGTCTGCATATCGGTCGGCCGGTAGCAGCTCGCCCGTCGCGCGAGCGAGCGCAGCGCGAGCCAGGCCAGCCCGCGTATCGCCCGGCGCGGAGAGAGCGGCTGCGGCCTCCTCCTCGAACTTGACGTAGTCGATCTCCACGCCCGGCGCCAGCTCCAGCGCGCCATGGGTGCGCACGATCAGGTCGCCCGATGTGGTCCTGATCCGGTTCAACAGGTTGCGCAGTCGGGCCCGTCCCGTATCCACGTCCGCATCGGGCCACAGCTCATCGATCGCTTCGTCGATCGTGATCGGACCCCGTAGCGCGATCATCTTGACCAGCGTCGCCGGCCGCCCCGGCGGCGGCGACGCGTCCTGACCGCCACGCTCGACGGCGAACCGGCCGAGCGCGAGCACGGTCGCGTGCAGATCTGTTGGCGTCGTCTGGCCGGGGTCGGCGAGCGACAGGAGCTCAGGCTCACGCCTCGCCGGTCGTTCCGGATCGCCCTGCTCGGCGCACATCTGTTGAGCGCGGCGCATCTGCCTGTGCGCCTCCTCCATCCTGCCCAGCCGCGCAAGACACGCCGCGCGCATCAGCGACTGGAGCCACCGCTCGTTGGGATACCCAAACGGACTGCGCTCGACCTCGTCGATCAGGCGGAGGCCCTCCGTGGGATCGCCAAACATGGCCTCCAGCCGGGCGCGCGCGGAGAGCGGCTCGCCGTCGCGCGACGTGCCTGCTGCCCGCGTCTCCGCCCGCTCGAGGTCGTGCCACGCGCCTTCGACATCACCCACGACTGCCCGAATCTCTGACGCGTGCGAGAGGAAGTCGATCCCCGCCAGGCCACCGAACCAGGTGCCTGGGTGCCGCTCCGCTTCCTCGAGCGCGGCTATAGCCGCCTCGCGGTCACGCCGGCTGGCCGCGAGCTCGGCCGACGACCAGGCCACGTAGCCCAGCGAGCGTTCGTCACCGAGGCGCAGCGCGATGGCGCGCGATTCGCGCAAGGCGACCGCAGCATCGTCGAATCGGCCCATGTACGTGACCACCTCTGCGAGAGTCGTCAGCGTCTCTGAGCGTGCCGCGTCGGATGCTGAGCGCAGGGCAAGTGCGCGCTCGATCGAATCGGCAGCAGCCTCCAGCGCGCCCGATGTGAACCACACGCCGTAGCCGAGGCTCATCAGCGCCTCGGCCTCCCAGTCGCGTTCACGGGCCAGCTGGAAGCGGCTGATCGCGATCTCGAATTCGTCGCGAGCATCGGCGGTCGAGCCCGCCGTGTCGCGGATGACGAAACACAGCCCGCGACAGAAATGGGCGCGTCCGAGGGTGACCAGCTCATCCGGCCTTGCCTGGTCGATCACCGTGCCGGCCAGCTCCATGGCGCCATCGAGATCACCGCTGCGTGCAAGATCGAGGGCCTGCTCGGCGGTCACGGCGCGGCGACCCGCGGAGGCGTTCGCGAGCACCTTGAGGCCGCGCTCGATCCAGCGCTGGCGGAGCTTGGGCAGCTTGTCGGCCGATCGCACCAGCTGGACCACGGCGTTGTCGTGGGTGGCCAGCGTGTGATCGGGTATGTCGGCGACCACGGCGTCGAACAGCGCCAGGCCAGAACGACCCAGCACTCCGCGGCGCTGCCGGCCCAGCAGCTCGGCGACGGCGTCGTGGTTTCCAACGCGATGGAGCAACCCGACTGCCTCGGTCAGCTCGCCGCGCGCGGCGTAGTGCTCAGCGACCGTACGCGCCACGCCGGGCTTCAGCGGCACGTTGTCGAAGAGCTCGCGCACGGGATCAGGCAGTTCCGCCCAGCCATCCTGGCGGAGGCGGATCGGCACGCCCGCGTCCAGCAACCGATCCATCGCACCCGCCCCGCCCGCGGCATCAACAACCTCGACCGACAGCAGCGGCAGCTGGCTCACGATGCCCACCAGCGCGCGCATGTCCTCGCCGCCTGCCTCGACCAGGCGATCAACAAGCTCGCGGAAGACTCCGGCCGCGTCCCTCGGCTCGCCAGCGCCGCTGAGCGCGGTCGGGTCGTTTTCTGCCCGAGCGGCCAGGACAAGCGCGGCTGGCCAGCCGTCCGTGGCGCGCAAGATGGCGGCAACCTCGCCCGCGCCAGGTTGGCCATGACCGCGAGATTGCGAGAGCAGCTCGGCAGCCTCGTCGGTGGCGAAGCGGAGGTCGCTCGAATCGAGCAGCACCGCGTCGATCGTTTCGGGGAGGCGGCGGATCGCGGCGGGCAGCCGACGCCCGGCAATTACGACGCGTTGCTGCAGTGGGAGGTCGCGGCACAGCGCCGCCAGCCAATCGGCGGCAATCTCGTCGACGCGATGTGCCTCGTCGATGCCGATCAGGATCGGCCCGGCGGCCTGAAGTCGGTCGATCAATCGATCGAGCGACAGGTGCGCGTCCTCTGGATCGATGCCCTCGGAGATCATCGGCAGGCCTGCCCTGCGCGCCGCGACTGCGATCAGGGCGAGCAGGCCCCGGGCATCCTGACGAGACCGGAGGACGACGCGCACCGTGGGCACGTCCAGCTTCCGGCTCCACGCCAGCCACGTGGTTGACTTGCCGTAGCCTCCGGGCGCCTCGAGAAGAACGACGTTGGCGTCGCGCATCATTCGTTCGAGACGCGGCCGGTCGATGACCACGGAGCCCGATCGCGCAGGCATCCCCCTCACCCTCCATGCCCGCTGGGCACTATGCGTGGCAGCAGAGTACGTCAACCAGACCCTCAATTGATTGGACGTTGGTTGGACGGCCGCACTGCACAGTGCGCTCGAAACATCCGACGTCGTCCGCGTCGGTGTCAGCAAGGGGTCCCGATCATGGCGCGTCAATGGATGGTTCGCACAACGGCCGGTTTGGCGGCCAGTCTGCTGCTGGGCGCCTGCACCGTCGCGGCTCCCGGCGCGTCGGTCCCGCCGGCGACCTTCGCCACTCCGTTTCCCGCCAGCGCCGCTCCGGGCACGGGTCCTGCCGCTACCGAAGTCCCAAATGCGAGCCTGGCCAAGCGCGGGTTCCCGACGAGCTGCCCGGACGTCTCCGCCACGTTCGACCTGATGAACCAGGCCTCTTACCAGGTGTTCGCCGAGCAGGTCATTCGAGACGAAGCGGGACAGGCCGCGCTGTTCCATGTCTTCCTCGGAACCGCGTGGGCGGTGACCGACCGGATCCTGGCCACGAATGCCCACGTCGCGGGTGTATTCACGGAGTCTGCCGCGCAGGGCGTCCAGTTCGACCGGGCGATTGCCGTCCAGTCGGGCACGGGCACCGTGATCCGCCTGGTCCGCGGGCTCATCCATCCGCAATACGACGCGCGCTCGGCGCTCACCGCCGACGTTGGCGTATTCGAGTCGGAGCAGACGCTTCCGGTGGTTCTCCCGCTCGCGCCGGCCGATAGCGTGCTTGCCCTGGGTGACGCCATCCAGATCGTGGGTTTCCCGGGCGACGTGGACACGGTTTTCACCGTCGTGCCCGGCCAGACCATCCCCCAGGCCACCTCGCTGAGCGGCCAGATCACGGCGCGACGTTCGCGAAATGCCTCCGAGCCGGTTACTCCGGAGACCCTCGCCAGCTATCAGCACCAGGCCCCCACGACTCCCGGGACGAGCGGCTCGTCGATGGTCCACTGCGGCCTCGTGGCCGGTATCAACAACGCCGGTACGGTCCGACTGGTGCTGACGCCCAATCCGGACGCCGACGGAGGTGTCACCATCGAACGCCAGGCAGCCGCGGCCAACAACTTCGCGGTGCACGTGCGCCACATCCATGAGCTGCTGCAGGTACTCCAATCCGGCAGCGCGGCCAGCTTCGCACTGCCTGTGCCGGCCGTGGCCGCCGCGGTTCCGTCACCCGGGAGCAGCCCGGTGCCCAGCGGCTCGGGCCAGCCCGTCGATCCGGCGCAGCTGATCGGGACCTATGCAGCGACGATCGCGGAACCGGTCGCCCGGCACGAGATCAGCTTCACCGTCGCCGCCGGCGGCATGATCCAGGGCACCAGCTCGTGGCCAGAAACAGGTCAGTTCGTGCTCGCCGGGCAAGCGGCCGCTGATGGCACCTTCCTGCTCGCCGATAACGCCCCGGAGCGACTTGGCTTCCGTCGCGGCATCTACCAGGGAAAGATTGCGCCCGACGGCTCCATCGCCGGGACGTACTTCGAGCAGACCCAGGATCAGACGATGTTTCCCTTTACCGGTCAGCGGGTTGGTCAGTGATGGCCACCGTTTCAGTGCTCCTCCGACTTGTCACCGAACCACCCAGGCAGGGACGCGTCGCCGGCCACGCGGAGATCGTGGACACGGGCGAGTCGCTCGTCTTCAAGGACCAGGATGAGATGCTCGCGTTCCTCCGGCAGGCGACCCAGGACGCCGTCGACAAAGGTTCTGCCGGCGAAACATCGAGCAGCAAGCAGCGCAAGCGCTCGTTGCGCGCCGGACAATGAAGATCCTGGCCGCCATCCTGGCGATGGCAACGCTCATGGCCTGCGCCGGAACGGGCAGAGTGGGCGATCCGACGTTTCAAGTCGGGCCGGTGCCTACTTTCGCACTGGCGACCAACGGGCCCCCGCTGCCCACGCTGCCTCCGCCCGACGCATGGCAGCCAATGCCCACCTTCCCGCCGCCCGACAACGGACAGCCGCTGCCCACCTTCCCGCCGCCCGACAACGGACAGCCGCTGCCCACCTTCCCGCCGCCCGATACTGCCCCGCCGGTCAATGGCTCCCAGCCGCCGATGCGTTTTACGCCGCTGGCGATCTGGGATCCTGCTGCGGGCAACATCCCGGCCGTGACGTTTCTCCAGCCTGCCGGATGGCAGGCCGAGGGCAACGTGCTCTGGACCCACCAATGGGCCCGGGTCGCGCAGCTTCAGACCCGCATATTTGATCCGGCCACCGGCATCGCCATCGAGTGGCTGCCGCTCCAGGACTTCGTCTGGTTTCAGCCACCGACGGGGTTTGAGGTGCCGATCGGCGGCAACTACCAGGGCAAGGCATTCGTGCCGCCCATAACCGATCCGGCGCAGTTCGTGAGTGATTTCTGGATGCCCGGCCAGCTGGCCCACCTGCGCGGGGCAACGCTGGTCAACATCACCCAGGTGCCCTCCGTCGCTGCCGCCTTCGTGGACAGCTACGGCGGCCCTGCCGACGCCTTCGCGTACCGGCTGCGCTACGAGTTCCAGCAGAACGGTCAGGTTTGGGAAGAGGATGTCTTCCTGGCCCTGCTCTACGCGGGCTCGGCCGAGTTTGTCTCGTGGTTCGTCAACTTCGCCTATTCGGTCCGAGCCCCCAAGGGCCAGATCGACGTGAACAACGGCGTCATCTCGACCGTCATCGCTAGCCGCACGACGAGCCCCGAATGGGAAGGCGTCTACCGCCTGGTCTCGCAGCTCTTCAGGCAGGGTGTCGCCCAGCAGATGGCGGATACCGTCGCCTTCGGCGAGACTCTCGCGCGCCACCGCGCCGAGTCCCAGGCGCTCCAGCAGCAGGTCGTCAATGAGCGCTGGGCCTCGCAGGACCGCATCGCCGAGCTACGACGCCAATCGCTGGGCGGCGTACAGAACTACGTCAATCCGCTCAACCAGGTTGTTGTCCAGCTCCCCGTTGGCTGGGAGACGTACTGGACCAACGCTCAGGGCGAGTACCTGATCGCCCCGGCAGGGTCTGACCTGAACGAGATCAGCTCAGTCTGGCAGCAGCTCCAGCCGCAGCCTTGAGTAAGGTCCCCGGGCTGTAACAATGGCCCGGTGGCCGGCCGCAACTTTGAGGACTTCGTTGTAGGCGAGGTGATCGACTCAACAGAGGAGTACGAGATGACTCCTCAACGCATCGCCGACTTCGCGACCGAGTACGACCCGCAGCCCATCCACCTTGACCGGGCCGTAGCGGAGCAGGGCATCTTCGGTGGGATCATCGCCAGCGGCTGGCACACGCTCTCGGCCACCATGCGCCTGGTGGTCCGCTCGAGCATCTTCGATGGTGCGCCGGTCGTGGGCGTGGGCGTGGACAGGCTGCGCTACCTGAAGCCGGTTCGCGCCGGTGATCGGCTGCGCGCGCGGGCCGAGGTGCTCAAGGCGCGGCCCTCGACGTCCCGTCCGGATCGCGGTTACCTGGTTCTGCTCGTGACCACGCTCGGGCCCGACGGAGAGCCGGTCATTACCCAGGAATGGACCGTGCTCGTGCCGCGGCGGTCCTAGCACCGCCGCCCGCCGGACATCAAAAGCCCCGGGCATAGGGCCCGGGGCTTTGAGTCGGTTGAGGGTGGGTCAGCGAGGGCTGTACCAGCCCGGGCCGTCCTCGCCGTAGTACGTGCCCAGCCGATCGCGGAACGTATCGCTGTACGTCGTGTCGACCAGCTTGGCCTCGTCGAACTCGGGAGCGCGCTCGATGTGCTCCTTCATGCGCTCGACGAAAACACGCTTGTTCTGGTGGTCCACGCCGCTCACGACACCGGCAGGCAGCATCACCTTGCGGCCGAAGATCCACGGACCGGTGTCCACCACGAGGTAGCTCCCGGAAACCTCTGACGTGGCCTCATCGACCTTGCCGATCTCGCCATCGATGGCGTCGATCTTGTAGCCGGTCAGGTCACTGCCCATCCAGCTCTGGTCGCGATAGGTCCATGGCTCCCAGCGGACGGCCGTGGATGTGTTCGTGTAGGTCATGGCTAGTCGCTCCTTTCGGCCCGTGCCGAGATGTGACCGGCGATCGTTTGACGCCTTTCGAAAGCCCAACGGCACGGGCGACTCGGTGACTGCCAAACCTTCGCCCTGGGGACCCAACAGGGGGATAAACCGCCCACCGAGGGGAGGGTTGCCGGGGCCTTACAGCGCCCGATTCGCCGCGATCCGCCACCCTCGTGCACCTGAGGGCAACGATGGGCGCACGTCCGACCCGTACATAGGTACCGTCGACGCCACGTCGGCGCGAGCGCAACCTCACCTCTCCGCACTGAAACGAGAGGGAACATCCACACATGCGTCTCAACAAGCGCCCCTTCGCTGCGCTTATCGTCGCAGCCACCGTCTTCACCACCGTGTACGCAGCAGCCGCGTCCCTTGACGTGACGGCCTCCAACCTGGGGGCAGGCACCGGCGATGTCGCCACGTGCGACTCGGACGGCGTGTCGACCGACTACACGGTCACCTACAGCGCGACCGCCGCGGCCTACGCGATCGCGACCGTCACCGTCTCCGGCATCGCCACGCCTGATTGCGATGGTCGAGCGGTGAAGGTCACTCTGATCGGCACCGGTGACGCGTCACTGGCAGAGAAGACGGCCACGCTGTCGACGCCCGTCGACGATCCGACGGAGTTCGACTTCTCGGCGAGCAACGTCGATGCTTCCGACGTGCTGAAGCTCGCCGTGGTGATCTACTAGGACCAGCTGTTGCGCGCATGCGCGCGCACCGCTCATCCGGCCATGAATTGCACACACCAGCCCGGCGTGAGCCGCGCAGCCCTGGCCTTGTCGCTTGGGCTCGTGACGCTCGTCGGGCTGTACTCCATGCCGGCATCCGCATCGACCCTGGCGATCCAGCCCGGCCGTGTCTCGGCAGGGGCTGCGGCCCTGACCGCGTGTGATCCGGATGGCGTCCAGGCCCGCTTCGCGCTGAACAGCGCCGGACGGATCGAATTGGTGGCGATCCACGGCATTGCCGTGTCCTGTGCCGGAGGGACGCTGAAGGTCACCCTCGCCGCGGCTTCTTCGAGCCTGGGCAACGGGCAGGCGACGCTGCCTTCCGGCTTTGGCGGCGGCACCGTCAACGTGGCCGTGTCAGGCGCAGCGGTGCCGGCCAGCGTGACCAGCGTTCACATTGCGATTGAGGGCCCGTGACGTGTTCGCGCGGCTGACGGCCCTGCTGGCCGGTGTGCTGCTCATCGGCGGTCTGGCGCTGTCCGTCACGCGCGGCGACGCTGCAAGCCTGGCCATCTCGTCAGGGTCGCTGCTGTCTGCCGCGCGCCAGATGGGCAGCCCTCAGACCTGCAACGCAGCTGCGGTCGCGGACACGTATGCGCGCAGCGACCTGAGCGCCACGAACTTCGGCATCCTGCCCACGATGGAGGTCAACTCCAACTCGCTGGCCATCAGCCGCGCCTTCGTGCGCTTCGACCTCCAGTCGTGTGCGATTCCGACGGGCGCGCTGGTCACGACCGCCCGGCTGCGCCTGACGACGTCGTCGGTCGCCACCGCGTCTGTGACCTACGACGCGCGCAAGGTGAGTGCGGCGTGGCTGGAGACCAGCCTGACATGGGCCAATCAGCCGGCTGTAGCGGCCAGCCCCACCGCGTCACTTACGGTCGCGTCGGGTGCGGCGGCGGGCTCCGTTTACGAATGGAACGTCATCACGGACGTCCAGGATTTCGTTACCGGCGCGGCCACTGATCGTGGCTGGCGCATCTCGGACGCGCTGGAGGGCACCCTGTTCAACCGGCTCACTGTCTTTCACTCGCGCGAGGCGTTGGTGGTTGGTGTCCCGAGCCTGAACGTGACCTATGTCAACTGACCGCCGCCGCCCTGCGCGCCGCCCTGCGCGCCGCGCTCTCATCCTCACGCTCAACGGCCTGCTGCTCGCCGGCGTTGGAGCCTGGGCCATCTTCCTGAGGCCGCAGTCGCTCGGCGGCCCGGCTGCGTACGTCCTGGTCACCGGCGACAGCATGCTGCCCTCGATCAGCGATGGGGACCTTGCGGTTCTTGTGGCGCAGCCCGCCTATGCCGTTGGCGACGTGGTTGCGTATCGCTTGCCAGATGACGACCCGGGTGCGAGGCGCCAGGTCATCCATCGCATCGTGGGCATGGCCGCCGAGAGTGACGCCTACGTCATGCGCGGCGACAACACCAGCTTCACTGACGTCTGGCGGCCGCGCAACGAAGAAATCGTCGGCAGGCTGACCTACCTGGTGCCCGGCGTCGGGCAGGTCGTGACCAACCTGCGCCGGCCGATCGTTCTCTCGACGTTCGTCACGCTCGTGGTGCTGTGGATGTTCTACGTGCGTCCGCAGCCCAAGCCTGCGATTTCAAGGGCGGCCCAGCCCTATTTCAGGTACTCGCGCGCCGACTTGCGCTTCAGGAACTTGCCCCATCCCTTTTTGCCAGTCCAGGCGTCGTTGTCCACGACGACCAGCCCGCGCGACAGCACCACGTCCGAGCCGCCCACGACCTCACGCCCCTCGTAGCACGAGTAGTCGACGTTCATGTGATGCGTGGCGGCCGAGATCGTGCGCCGCCGCTCAGGGTCGTAGACGACGATGTCCGCGTCCGCTCCGGGGGCGATCACGCCCTTGACGCCGGCCAGCCCGAACATGCGCGCGGGTGCGGCCGAGATCACTTCCACCCACCGCTCCCGGGTCATGCGTCCGCCGACGACACCGCCATCGTGCAGCAGGTCGACGCGATCCTCCACGCCGGGCAGCCCGTTGGGAACCTTGCGGAAGTCGCCCACGCCGAGCTGCTTCTGGTCGTGGAAGTCGAACGGGCAGTGGTCGGTCGCAACCAGCTGCAGGTCGTCCTGGACCAGGCCGGCCCACAGGTCGGGCTGATGGTCGGCCGGCCGGAGCGGTGGCGAGCACACGAACTTGGCGCCCTCGAAGCCGTTGCCCATGTCGTCCAGCGACAGGAACAGGTACTGCGGGCACGTCTCGGCGAAGGCCATCGAGCCACGTGAGCGGGCCGCTCGCACCTCGTCGAGCGCGTCGCGTGCCGACAGGTGGACGATGTAGACCGGCACCCCGGCCGCCTCCGCCAGGCGAATGACGCGGTTGGTCGCCTCGCCCTCGAAGATCGGGTAGCGCACCACGCCGTGGAAGTAGGGGTCCGTCTGGCCGGCCTCCACCGCCTGCGCCGCGACGACGTCAATGGCCATGCCGTTCTCGGCGTGGATCATGATCAGCCCGCCGTTGCGCGCGGTCTGCTGCATTGCCCGGAAGATCGCCCCGTCGTCCGAGTAGAACACGCCCGGGTAGGCCGTGAAGAGCTTGAAGTCGGTGACGCCCTCGGCAACGAGCTGGTCCATCTCGGCCAGGGTCGAGTCGTTGACGTCCGACATGATCATGTGGAACCCGTAGTCAGTGCACGCGTTGCCTTCCGCCTTGGCGTGCCACGCGTCCAGCCCTTCGCGCAGTGATGCGCCGCGCGACTGGACCGCGAAATCGATGATCGTCGTGGTCCCACCGAAGGCGGCCGCACGCGTGCCGCTCTCGAAGGTGTCCTTGGCGAACGTGCCGCCGAAGGGCAGCTCCATGTGCGTGTGGACGTCGATCGCACCCGGGATGACCAGCTTTCCCCTGGCGTCGATCGTCCGATCAACGGCACCGGCCAGGTCCGTCCCGGCCAGCCCACGTCCCACGGCGGCGATCTGCTCGCCATCCACGAGCACGTCGGCCTCCGCCGAGCCGTCCGCGTTGACCACCGTCCCGTTGCTGATCAGCGTGCGCATCGATCCCTCCTCGGACCCCTCGATGTTTGGGGCCACATGGTAGGGCTGCCGCGACCCGACGCGTGGCCGGGCACGAGTGTCAGACGACACGTCAGACGACACGTCGGACGACGGCGAGGTGGCCGAGCCCTCCGTCTAGTGCTCAGCTCCCCTCGGGCACGATCAGTGTCGCGCGCGACTCGATCCGGTCGGCGAGCGGGAGGACGTAGCGCGCCAGAGCTAGCGCCACGAACGCAACGGTCACGGTCAGCAACGCGGCGAGCAGGATGGTGCTGACCAGGAGAAGCAGCCACACCACCAGCATCAGAGCTGCGTAGCGACCGGGCGCGATCAGGATCACCGTCAGCGCCAGGCGCAGTCGGGCGCTGATCGGCTCGCCCTGGCGCAACGGATCCAGTAGCAGCGGCCAGAACGCGAGCGTTACGCACCACAGGGCGAGGAGACCCCACAGGGCGAGCGTGGCGAACAGCCAGCCAATCGGGTCGCTCGAGGTGAAGCCAAAGACGATGTTGAAGAGCAGCACGGTCGTGCCCACGCCCACGATCGCGCCGATGGTCGCGATGGGCCACAGGTAGGCGCGCCAGGCGTCGAGCGAGTCGCTGAACGCGGCCGGCCGCTCGCGCGCGATCTGCGCGGCGAGTCGGAAGATGCCCGCGGTCGGGAAGGCGAGCAGGCCCAGCACCAGCGGCGCCGCGGGCAGGTACGAGAAGACGAGCGCCACCAGGGCGAGCAGGCCAACGCCCCAGATCGCGTTGGCCGGGACGAGGCGCCACGAGTTGAAGTAGAAGTCGCTCAGCGACGCGCGCAGAGACCCGCCCACCGTGGGCGTATCTGGAACGCGCAGCTCAAGCTCGGGGACCGGGCGACGGGTGCGCGTGTCAGCCCTTGACGCCGGCTGCGGCGATGCCTTCGACGAAATAGCGCTGGAAGAATAGATACAGGACCAGGATCGGGATCGTGGCCAGCACGGACGCGGCCATGAGTGACGGCCAGTACGTGATGAACTCCTGCCTGAACTGGCTGATGCCGATCGTCAGCGTCCAGTTCTGCCGATCGGACAGCAGCACGAGCGGCCAGAAGAACGCGTTCCACGATCCCTGGAACTGGAGGATCGCCACGGCCGCGATGGCCGGCGTGGCAAGCGGCAGCATCACCCGCGAGAAGGTCGTGAAGAAGCCCGCGCCATCTATCTTGGCCGCCTCCTCCAGGTCGCGCGGGATGGACAGGAAGTACTGGCGCAGCAGGAAGACGCTGACCGCGGCGACGCCCATCACGAGCACCACCGCCACGTACTGGAGCGGGCCCGAGTTGAGGCCGATCTGGCGCGTGATCTGGTAGATGGGGACCAGCCGCAGCTGGTCGGGAATCATCATTGTCGCCAGGACCAGGAGGAACAGGAACTCGCGCCCCGGGAAGCGCAGCCGGGCGAACGCGTAGCCGGCCATGGAGCCCAGCACGACGTTGCTCAGCGTCACGGCGCCGGCGATGATCGAGCTGTTCAGGAAGAGCTTGACGATGTTCGGATTGAGCTCGTTGAGCGCGCGCTGCCAGCCGTCGAGGGAGATCGGGTCCGGAATCCAGGTCATCTGGACTGCGTCGGGCTGGGTCTTGAATGACGTCAGGACCATCCACACGAAGGGCACGAACATCAGCAGCGCGTAGAAGATCAGGAAGCCATAGGCGACCCTGCGCCGCGTCCCGCGACTGCGGTCGCCGGCCGGCCCGGCCGTCTCCGTCGCGGCTGCCTTGGCCGGCACCGCCTGAACCTCCGCTTGCGCCTCAGACATCGCCGGTTACCACGTCGGCGACCCGCCGAAGAGCCGGCGCTGGAGCAGCGTCGCGCCGAAGATGATCACGAACAGGATGATCCCGACCGCCGCCGCGTAGCCCAGCTGGAATTGCCGGAAGGCGGCGTTGTAGAGGTACAGGACGATGGACATCGTCGAGTAGTTGGGATCACCGTTCGAGCCGCCGGCGATGATCGCCTGGTCGAAGACCTGGAGCGCGCCGATGACGGAGACCGTGGCCACGAAATAGTGGCCCGGCTTGAGCAGCGGGAACGTGATCCGCCAGAAGGTCTGCCACGGACCGGCGCCGTCGAGCGCGGCCGCCTCGTACACCTCTGTGTTGATCGTCTGCAGCGAGGCGAGGTAGAAGAGCATCATCGTGCCCGACGTGGTCCAGATGTTGAGCGCCATGAGCGAGCCCCACGCCGTGCGCTGGTTGCCCAGCCAGTTGAAGCGCTCGTTGAAGCCGAGTGCCTCAAAGAGCGGGTTCAGCCCGAGTGCCTCGCGCGCGCCGTTGAACAGACCGTCGGGCGACATGATGAAGATGAACAGGACCGTGATCGCCGCGGACGAGGCGAGGGCCGGGAAGTAGAACGCGGCACGGAAGAAGGTCTGGCCGCGGATCTTGGCATTGACCACGACTGCCAGGAGCAGCCCGAGCGCCATCTGCAAGGGCACGACCACCATCGCGTAGGTGACCGTGTTGTAGATCGCGCGCTGGAATATCCGATCGCCCAGGATCCGTTCGTAGTTGGCGAGGCCGATTACCTCCACCCCGCCGCCGCCGATCGTCCAGTTCCAGAAGCTGATGAAGAACGCGAAGAAGATCGAGCCGATGTTGAGAACGAGGAAGAGCGTGATCGGGATGGCGATCAGCGCGAAGCCGGCCAGCATCTCGGCGCGCCGCTCGGTGCGGGCCGAGCCGCCGCGCCTCCTGATCGCCGGGATACCTGCTGCCAAGTTCGCCTCCCGGATATGCCGAGGCGGGGGCTGTTGTCAGCCCCCGCCCGGCTTACCTTGGGTTACTGGCCAGTTGCCGCCTGGAGAGCGGGCAGCGTGGCGTCAATGACTGCCTGGGCGCTGCGACCACCGGTCGCCTCGCCACCCAGCGCGCCGTTGAACGCGCTGCTGACCTGGCCCCACTGGGCCGTCACGCCCTCGCCCGGGCGGGCGAACTCGGCAAACGACGCATAGCGGACCTGGTTCTCAGAGGTGGGTGTCACGTCAGACCGTGCGGGCAGAACAAGTCCGCCGTCCACCCACTCCTGCATGCCTTCCTGGCTGGTCAGGTACGACAGCAGCGCCCACGACGCCTCCGGGTTGGGAGCGTTTGGTGCGATGCCGTAGCCAACCGTGTACGACAGGGTGGCCTGCTCAACAGGACCGGCCGGAATGCCCGACACCGTGTAGGCGACGTCCGGGTAGTCGGTCGACATGGCCGGGCCGATCCAGTTGCCCTCGAAGGAGATGGCCACGAGCTCACGCCCGAATGCCTCTCCGCACCAGCCGGCACCGATGTCGGCCGGCGTGCCGGCCAGGCCGTTGGTGTACTGGTCCAGGTACCACTGGATGCCTGCGCTCGACTCGGCCGAGTCGATGGTCGGAGCTCCCGCGTCATCGACCAGGCCACCGCCGAAGCCGTGCACGAAGGCGCCTGCTCGCTGCCACTCGGCGGCGAAGCACATCGGCATCTCCACGCCGCTGTCCTTGAGTGCCTGCGCGGCGGCCACCAGCTCATCTGTGGTGGTCGGGATCTCGACGTTCGCCGCGGCAAGCATCGCGTCATTGGTCTGCATGCCCAGAACGCTCGAGTCCTTCGGGAATGCGTAGGTCTGGCCGTCACGCTGGAACGGGCTCAGGTAGCCCGGATAGAAGGCGGCCAGGTCGAAGCCCGCGTCCGTCGCCATCTGGTCGAGCGGCATGAGCAGGCCCTGGTCGATCCAGTCCTGGCTGTACGCCTGGTTGACGTAGAACAGGTCGGGCGGATCCGAGCCGAGGCGCGTGGCCATCAGGGCCGGATACTCGCCGGCGATGACTTCGAACGTGACGTTCACGTTCGGGTAGGCGGCGTTGAACTTCTGGAGCACGCAGTTGAGCAGGTCGTCCTCGACGTTGCCGGCGCTCCAGCCGGCCAGCGTCAGGTCGCCGCTGACGTCCGTGTTCGGCGCTGCGGCAGGCTCAACGACGCAGCCGGCAGACGGCGAGCCGGTCGGGCTCTCCGCGGGCGATTCGGCCGGGCTTTCGCCGGGCGACGCGCTCGCGTCAGTGCTGGGGCTGGCGTCAGCGCTCGGGCTGGCGTCCGAGGTACCGGCCGGCGAGCCGGACGGGCTGCTACCCGCACTGCTCGACGCGCCTGGCTGCGATGTGCTTGCGGGACTTCCGCACGCCCATACGACGACCGCCACGACGGTCATCAGGGCCATCAATCGTTTCATGTCTTTCACGACCTCCTCCACACGGCGATACACGCTCCATGGCGCAAACCGGAGGTCTAGCGTCAGCCCGCAGTGGTATCCGTCGGGCTACCTGACGCTGAGGCGCCGCCTTACACCCTTGTTGCATCCCGGCGGCTGACGGCCGCCGAATGAGGGCGGAAGCGGAGTTGCTAAGGGGCGCCGATCGTCCGGTAGAAGATCACGATCGTGGCACCCGCGCCGTCGCACTCGTTCTCGAGCGTGATCGGGTCGTCGCAGTCGGTGAACTCGTAGCGCAGGGTCGCTCCATCGCGGACGCGGCGCGCAGGATCGAAGTCACGCGCCGCCGGGGCACAGCCGGTTTCGGCAAAGCAGGTCGAACGCTCGATCTCGCGATTGTCGCGATACAGGTGCGCGATGCCGATGCCGGAGATGGCGTTGAACTCCACGCGCACGATGCACCACACGCGGGATATGGGCCCGCGCGTGAAGGAGTTGCCGATGCCGACCACGGTTTCGCGCAGGTCACCGGAGGCGGCCGAGCAGTCGGCTGGCGTTGGCTGCGGCGTGGGCTGGGGCGTGGGGCGCGGCGTCGGCCGAGGCGTCGGCTGAGGCGTGGGCTGAGGTGTCTCGAGCGGCGACGTGGGCGAAGGCGAGGGCAGGAAAAACGAGCCGCTCGGCGAAGCGCTGGGAGACGGCAGCAGCGAAGGCGTGACGAGCGGCGTCGAAGCGCTGGGCGACGACGTCGGCTGGACGAATGTGGGCAGATCCGAGACAGTCGGCGTGGGTCCCACACCGGCCTGGGTGGGCGTCAGCGGCGGCCGCCCGGCGAAGAGGACGAGGAACGCGCCGCCGGCGAGCACGAGACCAGCCAGCAGGACGACGAGCAGGGCAAGCATCGTCTGGCCGAAGCCCAGTCCGCCGCCGGGCTGGCGGTGGCGATAGGTGACGCCCGAGTGGCGCCCGCCCAGCCGCTGACCGCAGCGCAGGCAGAACAGCGCGTCCTCAGGGTTGTGGCGCCCACACCGCGGACAGTTCAAGCGTTACCTCTCACCTGGCACGTGGCGAATGGTAGAACGGTGAAATCTCCTGTGGCGGTCCGGCGGGTGCAGTTGGTGATGCCCCGCGCATTAGCGTGGCAGACATGAACAGCATGCAGGCACAGGTCCAGCCAGGATGGGCCGTCGTGGGGTCAGACGGAGGAAAGGTCGGCAAAGTGACGGCCGTGCGTGAGGATCACCTCGTCGTTGAGCACGGGCTGATCAACAAGCAGAGCCTGTACGTGCCCGTCGACGCGGTGACCGGCGCCAGCGACGACACGGTCACCCTCAACCTCGGATCAGCCCAGGTGGCCGAGCAGGGCTGGCAGGTCCCGCCTTCCGCGCCGCACGAACGGAATCTGCCCGCGTATCCCGAAGTGCCGGAGACGACGATGATCCAGGCCGCGGGCTACAGCTCCGGATCGCTGTCCGCCCCGGAAGCGCAGGGTTTCGTGCGCAACAGTGACGAGACGACGGAGAACGAGCAGCTCCCGAACGCTCTGTACAACCCGGAGGGCGAGGACCGGCCCGACTAGGGCCACCTGGGCGCCCTGGGCGACCCGCGCCACCCGCGCCACCGCGAAGGCGCCCTAACCGCCATTCGTAACTGGTACGTGCCCGTACATCCGGGTAAACGCGCCACGGACCAGTTGCCGGGTACAACCGTTCCGGCAACCCTCCCATAGCGTAGGCACCTCGGTTTGAACAACCGCTGGCCCAGGCTCGCGTTGAACCATGCCGCCCCGCAGGCGGCTGCGTCACACGGCAGATTCGCGTCCGTTGGAAACGCCGCGACTGTCTTCCTGCGCCGCCCTGCAGTGCGCGTGGCTGCCTTCAGCGCGCTGCTCGCCCTTGCCGCCGCCGCGGTCTACGCCGTCTTCCTCCTCAACCAAGGGGCGGCCGCGGGCCACGTCCTGCTGCCCTGGCCGATCGTGGCCGCAGGCTTCCTGCTCGCCGAGCTGAAGGTGGTCGACGTCCACTTCCGGCGCGAGAAGCACTCGTTCAGCCTGAGCGAGTTCCCAGCCGTCATTGGTCTCTTCACGCTCACCCCCAACGACTTCATCCTCGCTGCCGTGACGGGCACCACGATCGCCCTGGTCTGGTCGCGCCAGGCGCCGATCAAGCTCGTCTTCAACGTGATCAACTTCGCCGCCGTTGCGACGCTCACGCTGATCATCTTCCACCTGGGCTCAGTGCTCGTCGGCGGCCATCGCCCGGAGGTCTGGGGCCTGGCCTTCCTGGCCACGTTTGCCGGCGCGGTGATGAGCGCCCTGACCATCGCCACGGCCATCTCCCTCTCCGGTGGCGCGCCACAGTTCCAGAAGCTGCCCGAGATGGTCCAGTTCGGTGGCCTCGTCGCGGTCGCCAACACCAGCCTTGCCCTGCTCGCGGTGACGATCATCGACAGCGACCTGTCGCTACTGGTGCTGCTGGTCGTGCCCCTGGGCACCGTCTTCCTCGCCTATCGCGCGTACCTGTCAGAGCGTGAGAAGCACGAACGGCTGGAGCTGCTCTACCAGTCGAGCCGCATCCTGCAGCACTCGCCGCAGCTCGATTCGGCGGTCATCGCGCTGCTCGAACACGCGCGCGAGATGTTCCGCGCGGAACGTGCCGAGCTGATGCTCCTGCCGCGCGTGGGTGACGGCACCGGCCTGCTGACCAGCGTCGCCAGCGGCGAGACGCCACAGGCGATGGTGCCCACGCCGATCGATGCGGCGCATCCGGTCCACCTGCGCGTGGAGAACGCCAATCACGCCTTCTTCCACATCCCCGGCTCATCCGAGCGGCACACGACAGGCATCCGCCAGGCCATGGTCGCCCCGCTGCGCGGTGAAGCGGGCGTGATCGGCTCGATGGTCATCGCCAACCGGATCACGGAGGGCACGGCGTTCCTGGAGGACGACCTGCGCCTGCTCGAGACGATCGCCAACCAGGCAGCGGTGGCACTCGAGAACGGCCAGCTGGAGCAGTCGCTGACGGAGCTGTCGCGGCTCAAGGAGGAGCTGCGCTACCAGGCCTACCACGATCCGCTGACCGGGCTCGCCAATCGCAGCCTGCTCAGCGACCGTGTCGAAGCGCTGTTGCGTGCCCCTGATGCCGGCACCCAGGCGGTGGTCCTGTTCCTGGACCTGGACAACTTCAAGCTCGTCAACGACAGCATGGGTCACGCCGCAGGCGACCAGCTGCTGATCGCGGTCGCCGACCGCATCCGTGACTGCGTGCGCGAGGGCGACCTGGTGGCGCGCCTGGGCGGCGACGAGTTCGCCGTGCTGATGGGCGATGGGCCCGACCTTGCCCGTGCCGTGGCGGTCACCGGCCGTGTGCTGGAGGCGCTCAAGCTTTCGTTCTACGTTGAGGGCCAGGAGCTGTCCATCTCGGGCAGCATCGGCATCGCTGCCGCGCGCCCGGATACGCAGCGCCCGGACGAGCTGCTGCGCAACGCGGACGTGGCCATGTACACCGCAAAGGGCGAGGGCAAGAGCCGCTTCGCGGTCTTCGACCCCACCGTCCACGCCGCGATCGTGGCGCGCCACGCGATGTCGTCCGACCTGGGCAAGGGCATTGGGCGCGGCGAGCTGCGCGTGCTCTACCAGCCGATCGTGGCTCTCTCCAGTGGCGACATCGTGGGCGTGGAGGCGCTCGTGCGCTGGCTGCACCCCGTGCGCGGCATCGTCGCGCCGGAGGAGTTCATCAGCCTGGCTGAGGAGAGCGGCTCCATCCTGGCCCTGGGCGCGTTGGTGCTCGAGGAGGCGTGCTACGAGGTCAAGCGGCTCGACCAGCGCGTTCCCGGTCACGAGCCGCTGTTGCTGACGGTCAATCTTTCCGCCGCGCAGCTGAAGCAGCACGACTTCGTGGCCAACCTGGAGAAGATCCTGGCCATCACCGGGCTGGATCCCAGCCGGCTGGCGCTGGAGATGACAGAGACGGCCATGTTCAGCGACACGCAGACGACGTCCGCCCGGCTCGACGAGCTGCGCCGCCTGGGCGTGCTGATGGCGGTCGACGACTTCGGCACCGGCTACTCGTCGCTGGGCTACCTGCGCCGCTTCCGGGTGGACATCCTGAAGATCGCGCGCGAGTTCGTCGCCCGCTCGGACGCCCAGGGGGACGAGTGGGCGTTTGCGCATGCCATCGTGGCCCTCGGGCGCACCCTGGGCCTGAAGATCGTGGCCGAGGGCGTGGAGGAGCCGGGTCAGCTGGAGCGGCTGCGTGACCTGGGCTGCGAATTCGGCCAGGGCTACCTGTTTTCCGCGCCCACGGACGCGGCGGGCATCGAGCGCCTGCTCCAGCGCGAGCTGAGCCGGCAGGCCGGCAGCGTGCGGCGCAAGCCATTGCGCATCAACCCTGTCCGGGCACCAAAGCCGCGTCCGGCAGAGGCGTAAGGAAAAGCAGAAGACGTGTTCATCCTGTATGCGGTCGTGATCGGCGTCGTGCTGGGCCTGCTCATGGGCGGCAGCCCGGCGCGCCTGGGCGAGCTCAGGTTCCGCTGGAAGTGGGTGGTCCTGTTCGGGCTCTTCTTCCAGGTCGTGCTCTTCGCCGAGCCCGTCGCGCAGCGAGTGGGTGATCTTGGGCCCGCTGCTGTACGTGGCCTCGAGCGGAGCCGTGCTGGCCGCGGTGGCGCGCAACTGGCGCATCGCGGGCCTGCCCGTCGTCGCCCTGGGCGCATTGAGCAACCTGGCCGCGATCGTCGCCAACGGCGGCTTCATGCCGGCCAGCCCGGAAGCGATGGCGGCCGTGGGCAAGACCGTGCCGGAGGGCTACTCGAACAGCGCCCTGCTGACCAACCCGGTGCTGGCGCCGCTGACGGACATCTTTGCCCTGCCGCGCTGGCTGCCCTACGCCAACGTGTACAGCATCGGCGACGTGCTCATCGGCATCGGCGTGGTGTGGGCGATCGTGGTGGCCATGCGCTCGGGCCGATTCGCGCCGGCCCCCACACCGGCCGAATCGGCTCCAGCTGCTTCAAGCTAGGGGACCGACGAACCACTTCTGGATGCGGTCACCGGTGGGCAGGTCGCAGCCGATCCTGACCCGGTCGCCTGACTGGAACTCCAGGTGGTCGAAGCGGAACGAGCCGTTCTCCTCCGGCCACACGTACGCCTGGCTGACCTCCACGCCGCTCCGGAACGTCCACGCGCGCACGAAGCGTCCCGCGGGTGCGAGGCACTTCCCGGTCACGCGTTGGTTGCCGACGTTGAAGGTGGCCTGGATGTCCTCGACCTCGAACTGGGCATCGCTGGCGATGTCTGACGAGACCAGATTGCCCACCTGGACCAGCACGAGCGTGCCGTTGGCCCGCTCGATCCGCCCGCCGAAGGTGCCATCAAGCGGGTCGCCGGTGACGGTGGCGGTGCCACGCACATCGTTGTTCGCCTTCTTGAGCACCACGTCAGACGTCACATCGGAGCGCGTGGCGCCACTCACGAAGCCACGGCCGATGGTGACCACCACGTGAGGCGCGTAGTTGAGGCGGCGAACCTTGTCGCCCGTCGCGCTGGTCCAGTTGAGCGACATGAAGTCGCCGCCGATCACGTTCCAGCGCGGGTTGCGGCCCCAGTTGCCGGCCGCGTTGACCTTGATCTTCCAGCTCTGCACGCACGGCTCGAAGCCGTTGGTGATGCCGCAGATCAATCGGACGTAGTCGCCCGCGGGGCCGCGGCCGCGATAGCGGTCGTTGACCCTGTCCTGGACGAGCGTGAGCTCGGGCACGACCAGGAGGTGCGCTGCGCCACTCCCGGACTCCACCGTGATCCGGTCACCGGTCTCCAGGACGTGTCGTTCCGCCTTGGACGCGCATACCTGCCACTCGCTGTCCGGCGATTTGAAAGTGAGGTCCATCTTCACGTTGAGCGCGGCGTCGTGCCAGGCGACATGCGTGACCTTGTCGGCCGGCGAGGTGCCATCGATGCACCGATAGCCCATCGTGACGTCGACCTTGATGGCGGCCGATCCGGCGGCGACAGACATGGGTAGGACTGCGCTGACCACGAGCGCGAAGAGGCTTGCCACACCGAGCCATCGGCGAATGCGGCGTTCAGGGTTCATGACTGAAATCCCTTCCTCGAGCGAACCGTCCGGGTATCTCTCGAACCGGTCGCACCCTGCAGGCCAGTACACGCCTGTGGTTGCCACGGCGCAATCGCAGCAGCCACCCATTCGGCTACGTAACGCGGCGTAGGTGGTACTGGGTGGTCGCCCGCGTGAGGGACCTTCCGGCGCGGTGCGCAAGGACAACAGTCCTTGGTAAGCAGTATCGAAAGTACCGAAAGGCCATTTCGGGCCCGGCACTCGCACGGCTAGCGTTCGACATCGAGGGGCGCCCAGCTCCTCCGCTGGAATTCCGTCCAGGGCAAACCCGTCGCGAGACGTGGGACGCAAAGCCAGGGATCTGTCGCCCACACGCGGCAGACCGCCCGGTTACCGGTAAGTCAGTGACCTCGTGCACTGCTCGAAAGGAGTAGTCGGTGAAGGCGAACCTGGCGCGCTTCACAGTGGCGTTGATGCTCATCGCGTCGATGGCCCTGACCCTTGGCGCAGGGATGCGGTGGGGCTAGCCGTGTATTACACGCACGGCTCAGACCACTACGTTCTCGCGTTGTCCGGTCGCACCGGCACGGATCTGCCCGCTGAGGCAGGCCACCGCTGGAACTGATCGTCCGTCCCTGATGAGGGATCTCGATCTCGAATGAGACCGTCGGCTCTGCCGGCGGTCTTTCGCTTTTACCGGGCGCGTCGCGCGAGGCGGCGGCTGGTCAGGGAACGTAGCGCCAGAGCTCGCCGTTGATCTGGAACAGGACGGTATCCCCGGCGACCGCAAAGTCCGGCGCCACGTTGACCGCTCCGTCTATGTGATGCGTTCCTTCGTGGCGTGCCGTCGCTGGTCATCAGGAGATGCCCGTATTCACATGTCACCGGCGTCCCATCTCGGTAGCAGCCCATGCCGTAGATGTTGGGTCCGCTCCGTACGATGTTGTGGATGTAGCTCCTGGACACGAAGTCGGTGCCGGCAGCGGTTCCGTCGGTGATCCACAACCCGTAGCTGGCCTCGTCCTCTCCGGCGAACATGTAGATCCGGTCGCCTGCGACCTGAGCGGTGGATACCCCGGAGAACCTGTCCGTGCCCCAGTGCTTGATCGACTTCGTGCCGGCCGTGGTGCCATTCGAGCGCCACAGGCTCTTGTCCCACACGCCGCTGCCCAGATATCTGTTGGCAACGAAGACGAGCTTGCCGTTCAGGTCCGTCAACACCGTTGGGCTGACCGGCTCGGCTGGCGCGACAGGCTTGGTCCGCGCCGTTGTCCCGTCAGTCTTCCAGAGCCGAGTGTTTGACCCACCGACCACGCCGACGCTGAAGTACAGCCACTGACCGGAGACGGTCATCTGGCCGAGGACCTGGCCGAAGGTTGCGACGATCTGGGTCGTGCCGCCAACGACGGCGTCCGACTTCCACAGCTCTCCGGCAGCGGAAGGTCCGGCGAGGAAGTACACCCGGCCGTGCAGGAAGCGCGGCTGACGGAAGGCCGGAATGCCCGCCACGACGAGGGTGGTTCCGGCAACGGTGCCGTCGGTCGAGTACAGGTTGCACGTGCCGGCAGCGTCCTCGGCCGCGAACAACAGGCGCGTCGCTGCGGGCACGAGCGTCTTCGATTGAGGCCCGCACGGACGTCGGCGCATCAGGCGCTTCGTGCCCGCGGTGGTCCCGTCGCTGACGTACAGGCCAATGCCGTTGCCGCCGTCAGTCGCCAGGAAGAAGCCGCGATTGCCGAGCCGAGTGAAATCGTTGGGATTGTCAGAGCCTGAGCTCCAGAGGAGCGAGCTCCCGGAACCGGGTCGGATGTCCTTGACCAGATGCGTGCCGTCATGCGTGCCGTCGCTGACGAACAGCTCGCGGCCACGGACACCGTCGTCCGCCGTGAACAGGATGCGGTCGCCGATGCTGAGGAACGTCTGGACCTGCTCATTCGGCCCCAGATCGCGCACGAGCTGCGGACCGTCTGAGGCGGCGACCGGCTGAACGGACAGGCTCGTCGCAAAGATGACCGCAAGCAGGCCACTGATTGTTCGCCGCAGCATCGTGAACTCCCTCGCCCCCAGCGTGTCGCGGGTCGCAGGACCGCGGCGTTAGTCGATTGCTACGTTCAGTAGACGCTGCTGGGCGCTGGCCGCCATCCGTGGCCGCACGGACATCGCCACGCCTTGTGCCCTACGTATGGATCTGTGCGGAAGGCCCCGATCAGGCGCGTCGGCGGCGACCCGTCGCGGTGTGGACCACGCTCAGGACTGACACGACGGCGAGCATGTACGCGATCGCCTCGACCGATCCCGAGTAGACCACCGGCGAAGCACTCGGCGTCGCGGTAGCGGGAGCCGCGGCCGGCGTGGCAGTCGCCGCGGTCGGCGTCGGCTGGTGGGTCCGTGGCCGGCTGCGGTTCACCTGAACGTTCTTCGTCGTCGGCTGAGTCGAGCCTCCGGGCCCCGAAACGGTGAGCGTGACCTGCTTCGTGCCCGTAGCTCGTTGTACGTGAACGTCGGATTCGCGTCGGTCGAGGATCCGCCGCCGTCTGACGTTTCCCACGACGTACGAGTTGATCTGCCCGGTGCTGTTGCCGCTGTTGCACTGAGCACGTCAGACTGTGCCTCTGCTGACGTGCACTTGAACTTGGCCTCGGGCGCGGCTGGGCCGGATCGGTGGGCGTGGGGGCTGGCGGGTTGGTCGGCCGGCAGCCGGGCGGGTTGCCATTGGCGTTGCAGGAGGGGCGAGGCGTGCGCGGCGGGGCCGTCGACGGTGGGTCGGTCTGGACGGGCGGGGCCGTGGGCAGCACGAAGCTGGAGGTCGGCAGCACCGATCCGCTGGGCAGCAGGGTGAATGTGGCGAAGGTGGGACTGGCAGTCGGAATCGGGCTTGCGCTGGGCGACGCCGTGGGCTGCACGAAGGGCGGCAGCGTGGGTGTCTCAGATGCGCCTGCCACGGGCGGCTGAGTAGGAGTTGCGGCGGGCGCGGAGAGGTAGATCGCGATCGCGCCACCAATGAACACGAAACCCGCGAGCAGGACAGCGGCTATGGCGATCGCCCCGAGGCCACCACCACCCGCCGGCTCGGCGTACTTCGTTCGTCGCGTGATCCGACCGGCAAGCGGCAATCGCTGCCGGCAACGAAGACAGAAGGTGGCGCCTGCCGGGTTGCGACGCCCGCAATAAGGGCAGATCACTAGGTTTCCTCAGCGCCAGGGATTGGTCGGCGAGTATAGGACGGTCACGGGTTTCGCCCCTGTGACGCTCGCGGCGCGCTTGGGCGCGTCAAGCCTGGCTTGCGACCAGCCCTCGCGCGGCGGGAATGATCTCGCGTGCGTACGCCTGGAGCGTTTCCTCCTCGTCGCCGTTCATCAGGTAGATGTTGAACTGGTCTACTCCGGCCTCGGCCAGCTCGCGCAGCTTGGCCAGGTGGTCCTCCACCGGGCCGATGACGGTGAATTGGTCGACCACGTCGTCGTCAACGAAACCGGCGTTGGACGATCCAACCTCGGCATGGTGCAGGTAGTCGTAGCCCTGCCGATCGCGCACGTAGCCGGTCAGCGCGGGCGGCAGGTCCTGCGGCTCGTAGCGGTTGACCAGGTCCACGACGTGGTTGCTGACGAGGGCCGGGAACCAGCGAACTCGGTCTCGGCACATCTCCCTGTCGCCCACGTGCGCCGGTGCCGCGGCCATGACCTTGATCTCGCTCGGATCGCGCCCCTGCTCGCGGGCGGAGGTGCGGAGCTGCTCCACGAACCACCGAATGAGGTCCGGATCGGCCAGCTGGAGGATCACCCCGTCAGCAATGCGCGCGGTCAGCTCCAGCGCCTTTGGGCCGTAGCCCGCGATCCACACCGGGAGTTTGTCGCCGCGCGTCCAGTTGAAGTGCAGGTCCGTGCCATCCTGGTCCACCGTCTGGCCCTGGACCAGGTCGCGGATGAGGACGGTCGCCTCCTCCAGGCGCGCGAGAGTGGTGGGCGGCTTGCCCATCACCCGCCGCGCGGAGTCGCCCCGGCCGATGCCCAGGTCCATGCGCCCCTGGCTGACTTCGTTGAGCACAGCCAGCGTGCTGGCGGTGACGCTGGGCTCGCGCGTGGCCGGGTTGGTGACGCACGTTCCCAGGCGCAGCGCTTCCGTGTTGAGCGCCATCAGCGTCAGCAGCGGGTATGGGTCACGCCACAGGACGTGCGAGTCGAACACCCAGCCGTAGCCGAAGCCGCCCGCCTCCGCCTGTTGCGAAAGGGCGATGGTGCGCTCGATGGAATGGTCTGGCTTGAGCGTGAATCCAAAATCCATGAGTCGCGAAGCATACGCTGCGCCACGGGGACCGAAAGAGGACTGACAGCCCGCGGAGGCGCGCCGCGCGGCTATAGGGCGGGCGGATCTAGCTGAAGGGCCGCTGCTGCCAGCCGGTGGCAGCAGCCCAGTCTTCCGCTGCGGCCAGCGCCGCCTCGACGAACGGGCCTTTCGCCTCCGTGTAGGCCAGCCGGTCGTCGCCGTACTGCTCGGCTGACGCCTGCTTCAGAGCGGCATAGTCGGCCGCCACGCGCGGGTTGGCACGCAGGTAGTCGCGAAACAGCAGGTGGTCGCGTTCCCACTTGCTGCCGATTGGGCAGACGTGGACCTGGATGGTGCGCGGGCTGTTGCGGAAGTACAGGTGTCCCAAATCCGGTTCGCGCACGCGCAGCTCCACGCCGATCGACTCGATCGCGGGCACATACGCGGCCTCGTCAGCCAGGTCCGGCACGCTGACCTGGATGTCGATGACCGGCTTGGCCGGGATGCCCGGGATCGCCGTGGACCCCACGTGCTCGACGCGGAACTCTGGGCCCAGCGCTGCCGACAGTTGACGCTGGATCGATGCGAAGGCCGGCGCCCACTCTGCGGATGGCTGGGCGAGCAGGATGGGTTCGCCCGATGATTCGCCCAGCAGCAGGGTCCGTCCGTCCGACATCCGCTCCTGGAGCTCTGCGACGCGCCGGCGCACCTCGTCCGCGTCGGGCAGCCGGCTCAGCGTGCCTCTTCGAGCGCGGCCTTGAAGCCCGGGATGCCGCGATCGACCATCGCGTCCGACGCCGTCAGGCTGATCCGGAACCAGCCCGGCACCTCCACGATCGTGCCCGGCAGGACGAGCACCTTGTGCTTGTTGAGGATGCGCGCGAACGCCTCGTCGTCCTCCATCGGCGAACGGGCCATGACGTAGAACGTGCCCTCCGGCCAGGTCGCCTCGTAGCCCATGCCGCGCATCGCTCCGACCAGGCGGGCGCGGCGCTTTTCCAGCGCGCCAAGGTCGATGCACAGCGGTTCCAGGTCCCCGATGGCGTGCTGCAGGTCCGCGTTGGGGAAGGCGTAGCCGGAGGCGAGCTGCATCACGAAGACGTCATCGCGCAGGCGCTCGCGGTTGGGCATCGTGGGCGGCCAGGTCATGTAGCCGATGCGCATCCCGGGCGCGAGGAGCTGCTTCCCGTACGAGTAGGTCACGATCGTGTGCGGGTACAGCTCGGCCGGGGAGTGGTACTCGCGGCCGTCGAAGACGATGCGCCGATAGGGCTCGTCGCTGACGAGATAGATGGGATGGCCGATCCGTTCGCTGGCCGACGTGAGCAGATCAGCCAGCGCACGCAGCTCGTCGAGCGGCGCCACGTGGCCGGTGGGGTTGTGCGGCGAGTTGAACAGCATCACCTTCGTGCGCGGCGTTATGGCCCGCTCGATCGCGGCGAAGTCCAGCGCGCCTGAGGGCATCTCCACCTTGACGCGCACCGGGGTCGCGCTCGAGGCGAGGATGAGCTGCTCGTAGAAGAACCACGGCGGGGAGAGGAAGATCGCCTCGTCACCCGGCTCGAGGATGGTGCGTATCGACACGGTGATCGCGGCGAAGCCCCCGTTCGTCATCTGCACGTCGAGCGGATCCCACTCAAGTCCGGTCACGCGCGACATGGACGCGGCGACCACCTGCTGGGCATTGGGCTCGCTCATCTTGTAGGCGAACCAGTCCTTGTCGTGCGGCGGCAGGTGGCGCGCGACTGCTTCCACGTACGCGGGCAGGGCCATCTCGTGCGGGTTGCCCACGGCGAAGTTGGCCGTCTCCGGGTCCGGCTCGAGCGCCGCGTACGGCCCCGTGAAGAAGTCCAGGAAGGGCTGGATGGGGCGTCGGAGTCGCTCAACCTGGCTGGCGGCGGGGGACTCTTGCGTGACTGTCATGCCGCCGATGTTACTCGCGCCCGGGATGCCAGCCGCTCGGCGGCCTGAGCGTATCCGCGGTGCCTGGGCCGGACGGTGGGCACCTCTTCGAGGCCCACGAAGAGCCGCTGGCGGGGCGCGGCGAGCGGATCAAGCACGACCAGCGTGGAGGAGTGGCCGGCCGACGGTGGTTGGCCGTCCCACCAGGCCCGCCACGCGGCTGGCTCGTCCGGACAAAGGGAACGAAACGTGTCCGTCCGGAGCCGGATCGCGTGCAGCGCCTCGGCCGACCAGAGCACCACGAGGACGTGGGTCTGCGACGACCAGTGGCGGACACCCAGCCGCTCAGCGAGGGATGCGGCCAGGTAGGCGCGCTTGGCGTTGTAGGCGCCGGCCATCTGTTGCACGTCCGGGAAGCGCGTCCGATTCTCGATGTGCAGGATGGCGCGCCTCTCCAGGTGCCACGCGACCACGTCCGCCCGGCCCGCGAACTGGAAGTGCTGATACGGCTCGTCGATGCCTACCCGATAGCCCATCGCGCGCAGGTGTCCCGCCTCGAGCTCACCCATCGCCGAGTGGACCGGATCGGCAGACAGGCTGGGCCGTGGATCATCGCGTCGGCGCGGGTCGACCAGCGTCAGCTCTGCGCGGCGACCGAGTGCGGCGGCGATGCGCTGCGCGGTGTCCGTCGACGCCGGCGCTCCCGATTCGATGCGGTAGACCATCCCGGCCGACACGTCCGCTCTACGGGCCAGCTCGCGGACGCTCCAGCGCCGTGCCAGGCGCGTGTCGTGCACGGCAATCCCGAAGCTCAGCCACAACCGATCCGTCGCGGGCGCCATTTCACTGTCATTGAACGCGCCGACGCTTACCGCGCACTTATCCGGGCGGCTGGGCTGGTCCAGTCAGTCAACTTTGCAACCTGGCTGAAAAGTTGTGCGTCGTGGGCGCGGCCACGAGCGCGGCCACCGCCGGGCGCAGAGGGCTAGCCGGTGTCGTGACCGCGAAAGAGGGCACGCCTGTTCACTGTGAGTGAAAAGGTGGCGGGGGAGTGGCGGCGAGCGGCGCGAACGGGCTAGGGGCGGACCAGATCCTGGTACTGGTCGGGTCGGCGGTCGCGGTAGAACTGCCACGTCTGGCGCACTTCCTGGATCTGGTCCAGGTCCATGTCGCGCACGAGCAGCTCTTCCTTGTACGCGTCGCCCAGGTCGCCTATGAACTGGCCGCGCGGATCGACGAAGTACGACTGTCCGTAGAAGTCGTCCTCGCCCAGGTCCTTCTCGATGCCGACTCGGTTGATCGTGCCCACGAAGTAGCCGTTGGCCACCGCGTGCGACACCTGCTCGATGCGCCACAGGTACTCGGACAGTCCGCGTGACGTGGCCGACGGGATGAACACCATCTCCGCGCCGTTGAGCCCGAGCGCCCGCGCACCCTCCGGGAAGTGCCGGTCGTAGCAGATGTACACGCCGACCTTGCCCACGGCCGTCTCGAACACGGGGTAGCCCATGTTGCCCGGCCGGAAGTAGAACTTCTCCCAGAAGCCCTTGACGTGCGGGATGTGCGTCTTGCGGTACTTGCCCAGGTACGAGCCGTCAGCGTCGATCACCGCGGCAGTGTTGTAGTAGATGCCCGCGGCGTTCTCGTCCTCTTCGTACATCGGCACCACCAGGACCATGCCCGTCTCCTTGGCCAGCGCCTGCATGCGCTTGACCGTGGGGCCATCGGGGATCTTCTCCGTGTACGAGTAGTACTGCGGATCCTGGACCTGGCAGAAGTAGGGGCCGTAGAACAGCTCCTGGAAGAGCATCACCTGCGCGCCCTGCTTGGCCGCGTCGTGGGCGTACTGCTCGTGCTTCTGGATCATCGATTCCTTGTCGCCGGTCCACTCCGCCTGGAGCAGTGCGCCACGGACGATACGGGGCATGTGCGTCTACCTCGCCGCTCTCAAGTGACTGTGTTCGGCTAAAGCGTACAACTACGGCCGCCGCGCAGGTCGCCGCACAACGAAAGAGCCCGCCGGTTTCCCGACGGGCTCATCTGGTTCAACGCTGAAGCGTCAGTGGCTAGCCGCCGACGCCTGAGTACGTATCGTCGCTGTCCGTCGCCCACGTGTCCGTGGTCAAGAACGGAACGGTCTGGGCCGACGAAACGGCCTGGGCCGACGAAAAGGCCTGGACCGACGAATCGGCCTGGGACGAAGACGCCGTGCTGGCGCTGCTCGACCCGCCGCCCTGAATGTTCAGGCCGGGGCTGTAGTAGATGCGCAGGATCTCGAGATATCCCTTGCCGGCGTTGGCGCAACGCGTTGCGGTGCGCGCGTACAGCTTCCAGCCCGTGGCGTCCGAGCCGCAGCGGCCCTTGTTGCCACGCCGATAGCCGGTCATGAAGAGCCGGCCATTCTTGATCAGGTGCACGCCCCACGTGCGATCGAGCGCACGGTGGTGGTCAGAGCGGATGCGCGCCTTGTCCGGCTTGTAAAGCTGGTCGCCGGTGCTGTCGCGAACGTCAAAGCATCGGCCGCGGCTGTCCTTGCGCGGGCGCATGGAGTAGTACCAGCCGTACTGCTTGACCGCGACCGAGCCTGCCTCGACCACTGCCTGGGGCAGGTAGCTGGGCCATTCCTTGCCCATCACCGTGACCACGTACTTGCGGAAGTCAACGGTGACGATCTTGTTCGTCTGCACCTTGAGGACGCGGATGCTGCGAGGCATGCGGCTCTCTGACGCGTAGACGGCACAGCCATTGGACGCGGCTGCTGCGGCGCTCGGTGCGGCGACGGTTGCCGCCGGCACGAGCAGGGTGAGTCCGAGCAACGCGCCGAAGGCGATCCTTCGCGTGCGGCTCTTCTTCTGGGAATCATCAATCGGCTGAACGAAAACAGCCGAATTGGCAGTTGGCACTGCTGCCTCCTCGGGGAACCGGAGGCGCGACACGGCTGCAGCGCTGACCGGTTGATTTGGGCCCTGGCCCCACGAACGCAGCCGGGAACGCACGTCGAAACATGCACCCGAAAGTTGCAGCTCCTCAATTTGGATGGGAGCCTGCTGGACCTCAGCCTGGGCGGAGAATTCGTGCCCGGCCTGTCAGGTCTACTGCTGCCGCTGGGGCGGCCGCTCTTTTGGTTCTCCTTGTTCGTGCGCCTCGTGGGCGCTGTTGAAGTATGGCGGCATTGTGTGGATATGTGTCGCAAGGTGCCTTTCAGGTCCATGAGGGGATTCCCGATCAGACGGGTCCTCCCAGGGTTGCGTTGACCTTGCAAAGTCGCGTTGGTTCGTCGAGAGGTGGACAATTTGGCCCATTACCTCTGCCTGAACGGGCAGGGAACAGGAGGTCCGCTGGTGGCCGATGACGTGATCCGAATTGAGTCGCTGACCAAGTACTACGGCACGCAGCGCGGCGTTATCGAGGTCGATCTGGCCGTCACCCAGGGCGAGGTCTTCGGCTTCCTGGGACCGAATGGCGCAGGCAAGACGACGACGATTCGGATCCTGCTCGACCACATCCGACCGACCAGTGGGCGGGCGACTGTCTTCGGCATCGAGACGACGGACGACCCGGTGGCCATCCATCGCCGAGTCGGCTACCTGCCCGGCGAGTTCAACCTGTACGACCGACTGACCGGCGCCCAGACGATCGAATACTTCGCCAACCTGCGCGGCGGCGTGGATGCCGCCTACCAGCAGTCGCTCATCGAGCGCCTCGAACTGGACGCCAGCCGGCGCTACCGCGAGTACTCGCGTGGCAACAAGCAGAAGGTGGCGCTGGTCTGTGCGCTCCAGCATCGGCCGGACCTGCTCATCCTGGACGAGCCAACGGCCGGTCTTGACCCGCTCGTGCAGCAGACGTTCTTCGCGCTGCTCCACGAGGCCACGGCAGAGGGACGCACGGTGTTCCTGTCGAGCCACATCATCAGCGAGGTGGAGCGCGTGTGCGACCGGGTGGCGATCATCCGCGAAGGGCGCATCGTCGAGGTGGACGAGGTGAACGGGCTGCGCCGAATGGCCGTGCACCACGTTGAGCTGCGTTTCGCGCAGCCCGTGCCTACGGCGCTGTTCGAGTCACTGGAGGGCGTGTCGGAGGTCGTGGCGGAGGACGAGGGGCGGCTCGTGCGACTGCAGGCGTCGGGCTCGATCGGGCCGGTCGTCCAGGCCGCGACACGGCACGGACTGGTCGACCTGATCAGCCGCGAGCCGAACCTGGAGGACGTCTTCCTCGCCCACTACGGCAAAGACTGAGCCGCTCGCCGACAGGGACGTGGGTGTGATGTCGCGTTTGTTCGGGCTGGGCAGCGTTTTCGGCAAGTCGCTGCGCGATGCGCGCTGGGCGATGCTGGCCATCGCCGCTGTCCTGTCAGTGCTGGTCGTGGCCACGATCGCGGCCATCGGCGCGGAATTCGACACGGCCCAGGAGCGCGACGCCCTGGCGCGCCAGATGGAGCTCCTGCCCGCGTTCTTCCAGGGCTTGCTGGGCCCAGCCGTTCAGCTGGAGACGCTGCCCGGCTTCGTCTCGTGGCGGCTGATCGGCGTGCTGCCGCTGATGGTTGGGCTGTGGTCGATCACCGCCCTGGCCGGCACGCTCGCGGGGGAAGCTGCGTCGGGCACGCTCGAGATGATCGCCGCGCTGCCCATCAGCCGCCAACGACTGGCAGCGCACAAGTTCCTCGCTCATGCCATGGCGCTGGGCATTGCGCTGTCGATCGCGGCTGCGGCTACGTGGGCGGGCACGCTCGTGTTCGCGACGCTGCCGGGTGACGAGACGACGCTGCTCACCGCGCTGTCCGAGTTCGCCCTCGTCTTCGTCCTTGCCCTTTTCGCCGGCTCGCTCGCCTTCGTCGCGTCGATCGTCTTCGGCCGCGGCCTGGGCGCCGGGCTGGCCGGCGCGTACCTCTTCGGTGGCTACGCGATCAACGGCTATGCCAGCCTCGTGCCCGGATTTGACGTGCTTCGCCTGGCCACCGTCTTCCACTGGACGGAGGGCCACCGGCCGCTGGCCGGCACGTCCGACTGGCCGGCCGTGGCCGGCATCGCGGCGCTGACCGTGGCGCTGGCCGTGCTGGGCGTCGCGCTCTTCATGCGCCGCGACCTTGGTGCGAGGACTGCTGTGCGGACCACGGTCAGCGTGCGCGGGCGGAGCATCGGCATCGGGCTGGGCGGGCTGTTCGGGGGTCGCTGGAGCCTGCGCGGGCCCGGTCGCCGGGCGGTCGCCGATCGGCTGCCCGAAGCGATCGGTTGGGGCTTCGCGATGGGCGCGTACGGGCTGGTCGTGGCCTTTTCAAAGGACACCTTTCAGCAGGTGTTCGAGTCACTCCCCCAGATCGCGCAGATGGTGCGCACCTTCTTTCCCGAGTTCAGCTTCGAGTCGGTCGGCAGCGTCCTCCAGTTCGCGATCTTCGCGTTCATCTCGCTGATCGTGGGCCTTGCCGCGGCGTCGCTCGTCAACGGCTGGTCGGCGGATGAACGCGAGCGGCGCCTGGAGGTGCTGCTGTCCGCGCCGATTGCCCGCGCAACCTGGGCGCTGCGCAGCGGCGCGGCCGTGCTGCTGGCACTGCTGGTGATGGGTGTGCTGATCGGGTTGGGGCCGTGGATCGGAGCGGCTGTCCAGGGGCAGATCTCGTTCGACCTGATCGGCGGCGGCCTCGTGCTGGGTCTGTACGGCGCGGCGCTCGCTGGCTTCGGCCTGCTCGTCGGCGGCCTGGGCCGACCGGGCTGGGCGGCGCTCTCCGTTGGCGTGGCCACCCTGGCGTTCTACCTGCTCGACCTCCTGGGCGCGATCCTGCGACTGCCCGACGACATCCTGAACCTGTCCCTCTCGCACCACCTGGGCCGACCGATGGCGGGCGTGTACGACATCCCGGGCATGGTCGCCTGCGCCGCGATCGCGCTGGGCGGCCTCATCCTTGGGGCACTCGCCTTCGCGCGGCGCGACCTGCGCACCTCGTAGCTGGGTTTCCGTAGACGCGTTTCCGGCTTCTTCGTGCGCTCTTGTTCGCCGGGCGCGAAGTATCGGCCAAGTTGTCCCCCTGGACACCCCGTTTGTGGCCCCAAACGGCCCCTTCCCGCCTCCTGCGTGGCCGCCTGTTCGCGCCGCCCGAACAAACAGCCAACCCCGGGCATGAACTTGGCTTTTACTTCGCCACGGGCGAACAAGCGCAAGGTAAGTCGTCGGTAAGGGGCGCGGCCGAAGATTCAGCCGTGTCGACACGTGAGCGCCGAGATCGAGCGAGGCAGTTGGGTCATCAGGCGCGACCTCGAGGAGTTGGGCAGTGACCTCAGGTCGGCCCGACTCGCCGCCGGCCTGACGCTGCGCGACGTGGCGCGCGCGATCGGCGTGGCGCAATCCACGGTACTCGCCACGGAGCGCCCGGAACTGCCCGGTCCGCGGCCGGAGCTGCTCGCGCGGCACGCGGCGGCGGTGGGGATGCGGGTGCGCATCAAGGCATATCCAGAGGGTGAGCCGCTGCGCGATGCGGCGCAGCTCGAGCTCGCGCGGCGCTTTCGCGAGCGCATCAAGGTCGCGCACCAGTTCGCCCTGGAAGTGCCCGTCAGCAACGAGCCGGGCGACCAGCGCGCATGGGATGCCACGCTCACCTTCCCGGGCTGGGTCTGCGCGCTGGAATTCGTGACCCGATTCCACGATTGCCAGGCCCAGCTGCGCGCGTTTCAGCTCAAGCTGCGCGACGGGAACGTGGAGCGGCTGGTCGTCGTGATCAGGGCAACTCACGCCAATCGGCGCGCGCTGTCAGGGGCTCAGGACCTCGTCGCCAGCGCGTTCCCGATCGACACGCGACGCGTCATGCACGCCCTCGCCGCGGGCCGCGACCCGGGCGCCAACGGCGTGGTGCTTCTCTAGGCGATCTGCGCGAGACGAGGTGGTCGGCCCGAGGCGATCAGCTCCGGCTAGCGCTCGACCACGATCGCGTCGATATCGACGCGCGGCCGGTCGTTGGGTCCGTCCAGCTCCAGGCGCACCGTCCGCACCGCGTCCGTTTCCCACGCGAAGCTGAAGATCACCTGCTGCGAGCGCCGCGAAGCCGAGTAGAGATCGACCGTCTGCTTGAGATTGCCGTCCACGAACACCTTGAGCCTGCCGCGCTTCGGCCCGGTCCGCCCGATCAGCTGGATCGAGCGCGCGGCCACCCGAAATTCTGCAAATGCGGCGCGATCGGACGTGTAGGACAGCGTCTTCTTGAATGCCCCGTCGCTCTGCGCGCGGCGCCAGTCACCGTGCCACTCGATCGCGTCGTGGCGCTCGTCGTACGTCCTCGGCCCGGAGCCTGCCGCAACCGCGGAGCCAATGACCGCCGAGTCACCGATCGGGCTGCCGTGCTCGTCCACGATCGTTCCATCGCTGTGGACGAGATGCAGCTCCGGTCCGTAGTAGGCAGCCAGGATCTGGCGCCAGTTGTAACCGAGCACCTCGGCGCATCGGACGGCGCTGCGGGCGAACAGCTTCCAGCCCGTGGCGTCGTACGCGCAATCACCCTTATTGCCGGTTCGGTAACCGGTCAGGAACTGCTTGCCGTCCTTGCGCAGCGAGTAGTCCCAGGTCGCGTTCATGGCCGCCCAGTGCTTGTTGACGATGCGTGCCTTCTCCGGCTTGTAGAGCTGGTCGCTGGTCGTGTCGCGCACGTCGTAGCACTCGCCAGCTCCATTGACGTAGCTGGAACGGTGACGGCCCTCCATGACGTAGAACCAGGCGTACTGCTTGACTGCCACGGCGCCCGCCTCGATGAGCGGGATGGGCAGGTACCCGGGCCATTCCTTGCCCATGACCGTGACGACGTAGGTCTGGAAGGGCACCACCTCGACCGCGCCGGTCTGCTTGCGGAACACACGGATGTTGTCCGGCGGGACGCGCGTGCTCTGCCAGCCCGTGCACGAACTTCCGCCAGCAAAGGCGGGCGGCGGGTCCATTGCGGCTACTGGAAACAGGATCGCCAGTCCCAGGACAGCTATCGCGGCCCGGGTGCTACGGCTCATGACGGCCAAGATCAAACTCCCTCTCCCTCCACCCGTGCCAGCGGCTGCAACTCATGCACACGCGCGGCAAAGGCTCTGGCCACGAATGGCACGGCAGTGGATCAGGGGCGCAGGCCGCTGGGGCGGCTGCTCGCTGTCCACACGTTCGTGGCCGCTTTAGGTGATCGAGTATGGCACCCCCGGTCCACCCCGGTCCACCCCGGGCGAAGCGCCGCGTGACCTAGCGCGGCAGGGTTGCCAGCCTTTCGGCAGCAGCGCGCAGCGTCTTGAGCTGCTTGGGAAAGGCGAAGCGAATCTTGGTCCGGCCCAGCTCAGGCCGCGAGTAGAACGACGATCCGGGTACGGTCGCGACCCCCGGCGACTCGGTCAGGGCGCGTGAATAGGTGACGTCGTCCGCATCGGTCAGTGCGCTGATGTCGGTCATCACGTAGTAGGCGCCGTTGGGCACGAAGCACGTGAAGCCGGCCGATTCGAGCGCGGCAACCAGGAGGTCGCGCCGCTCGCGGTAGCTATCGGCCAACGACGAGTAATAGGAATCGGGCATGCCCATGGCCACGACGCCCGCCGCCTGGAGTGGCGCAGCCGCGCCCACGGTCAGGAAGTCGTGCACCTTGCGGATCGCGCCCGTCAGCGCCACCGGTGCGATCACCCAGCCCACGCGCCAGCCGGTGACCGAGTACGTCTTGGAGAGCGAGTTGACTGCAACCGTGCGCGACGCCATGCCGGGCAGGGTGGCCATCGGGATGTGCGTGCCTGCGTACAGGATGTGCTCGTAGATGTCGTCTGTGAACACGATGATGTCGTGCTCGATGCACAGCGCGGCGATCTCCTCCAGCTCAGCGAGCGTGAACACCTTGCCCGTTGGGTTGTGCGGCGAGTTGAGCACCAGGGCCCGCGTGCGAGGCCCAAAGGCGGCGCTGAGCTCATCGAAGTTGATGTGCCAGTCGGGCTCGTGCAGGGTGACATAGCGCGGGACGGCGCCGCTGAGCACCGCATCGGGACCGTAGTTCTCGTAGAACGGCTCGAAGACGATCACTTCGTCGCCCGGATTGAGCAGTGCCAGCATGGCCGCGATCATGCCCTCGGTCGCGCCGCACACGACCGTGATCTGGGTCTGCGGATCGACCGTCCAGCCGGGGTGAAAGCGCGCCGTTTTCTCGGCGATCGCCACGCGAAAATCGCGCGCGCCCCAGGTGATCGCGTACTGGTTGATATCGGCGAAGAGGGCTGCCGAAGCGGCCTCCTTGAGCTCGGGCGGGCACGCGAAATCGGGGAAGCCCTGGGCCAGGTTGACTGCATCGTGCTCGAGCGCCAGGCGAGTCATCTCGCGGATGACCGATTCGCTGAACTGGGCGGCCTTGTCCGAAACGCGTGTCGTTCCATCCATGGCGCGATTGTGCGCTCCTCGATCAGCGAGCGCGATGGGTTACGCTCCGAACATGGCCTGCCCGCGCTGCGGCTCGGAAACTCGCACCGGCCAGAAGTTCTGCGCCGAGTGTGGCCTCGCGCTGTCCGCCGCGTGTCCCAACTGTGGCGCCGCGTACGAGGGCAGCCCAAAATTCTGCGCCGAGTGTGGTTTCGGCCTGGGTGCCGCGGCAGATACTGCCTCGCCCGGCGGCGACCGGCAGTCGGCGGCAACCGCCCGTCCAGCACCGCCGGCCGCGGAGCGGCGCTTCGTCAGCGTTCTCTTCGCCGACCTCGTCGGTTTCACGACCATGTCAGAGGAGGAGGATCCCGAGGAGGTGCGCGACCTCCTGTCGCGCTACTTCGAAGCGGCGCGCGAGGTGATCGAGAACTACGGCGGAACGGTCGAGAAGTTCATCGGCGATGCGGTGATGGCCGTGTGGGGAGCACCGATCGCGCAGGAGGACGATGCCGAGCGCGCAGTTCGCGCCGCCCTGGGCCTGGTCGAACGAGTGCGCCAGCTGGCCCTGCGCGGCGACCCGCTCAACGTGCGCGCGGGCGTCATGACCGGTGAGGCGGCCGTCACGCCGGGCCGGGCACAGGAGGGCATGGTTGCCGGCGACCTGGTCAACACCGCCAGCCGACTGCAGTCCGTGGCGCCGGCAGGAACGGTCCTCGTGGGCGAAGCGACCTACCGCGCCACGACCGCGGCGATCGCCTATGAGCCAGCCGGCGAGCAGCTGCTCAAGGGCAAGGCAGCACCGGTTGACGCGTGGCGCGCACTGCGCGTCGTGGCCCGTGTCGGAGGCGAGGCGCGCAACGCCGGCCTGGAGGCGCCGTTCGTGGGCCGCGACGAGGAGCTTCGCCTGCTGCGCGACCAGCTCCACGCGGCCGAGCGCGAGGGCAAGCTACGCGTCGTCTCCGTTACGGGTCAGGCTGGCATCGGCAAGAGCCGCCTCGCCTGGGAGCTTGAGAAGTACCTCGACGGGCTCGCCGGGCCGATCTACTACTGGCACCAGGGCCGCTCACCGTCGTATGGCGCGGGCGTCACCTACTGGGCCCTGGGCGAGATGATCCGCCGCCGAGCGCGGATCGCGGAGACGGACGACGCGGCCACCACGCGCGAGAAATTGCGGTCCGCGCTGGCCGAGTTCGTGCCCGACCAGGAGGAGCGCCGCTGGCTGGAGCCCGCCCTGGGAGCGCTGCTCGGCATCGACGAGCCCGATTGGGAGCAGCGCGAGCAGCTCTACAGCGCGTGGCGCACATTCATCGAGCGCATCGCGGACAAGGGCCCCACTGTCCTCGTCTTCGAGGATCTCCAGTGGGCCGACTCAGGTCTGCTCGACTTCATCGACCATCTGCTCGATTGGACGCGCGACAGGCCCATCCTGGTCGTCACCCTGGCCAGGCCCGAGTTCCTGGAGAAGCGGCCCGACTTTGGCCGCGCCCACCGCGCCTTCAGCGCGCTCCACCTTGAGCCGCTCACGCCCGCGGCGATGGCCGAGGTGCTGCGCGGTCTGGTGCCCGCTCTCCCGGCCGAGGACGTGGAGCGCATCGTTGTCCGGGCCGAGGGCCTGCCGCTGTACGCGATCGAGACGGTGCGATCGCTGGCCGACACGGGCCACCTGGTCCGCGTGGCCGACACCTTCGAGCCGACCGGGCCGCTACCCGTGCTGGACATCCCGCCCACGCTGCGCGCGCTGATCGCATCACGCCTCGACGCGATCGACCCGCAGGATCGCGCGCTGCTCCAGGACGGCGCGGTGATCGGCCAGGTATTCGCGGTGCCGGCCGTGGCGGCACTGGCCGGCCGGCCCGAAGGGGAGGTGAGCGAGCGCCTGCGCGTGCTGGCCATGAAGGAGCTGGTCGCCCTGGAGAATGACCCGCGCTCGCCCGAGCGTGGCCAGTACCGCTTCACGCAGGGCGTCGTGCGCGAAGTTGCGTACGCGACCCTCTCGCGCCGTGAGCGCCGCGCACGGCACATTGCCGCCGCGCGCCACTTCGAGGCACTGGGCGACGACGAGATGGCGGGCGTCCTGGCCAATCACTACCTGGAGGCGTACGAAGCGGCGCCGGAGGGAGAAGAGGGAGCCGCCGTGGCGGCGCAGGCGCGGCTAGCCCTGCGCGGTGCCGCCGACCGTGCAGCGGGACTGCACTCCCACGAGCAGGCCGCCGTTTACCTGGAGCAGGCGATAGCAGTGACGTTCGAGGAAGACGACCGCATGGAGCTTCGACTGCGCGCGGCCCAGTCGGCTCTGTCCGTGGGCCAGCTTGAACGCAGCGAAGAGCACTATCGCGCCGTCCTCGATTGGTACCAATCGCGCGGCGATCAGCGCGCGATCCGCGTTGCCGCCCTATTGGCGCGAATGCTCCTGTACGCGTCCAAGGTGGATGAGTCGATGGCCGTCGTCCAGGCAGCGCTGCCGAACGCGGAGCCGGACAGTCGGGAGTTCATCGACCTCAATGCGGAGGTGGCGCGGGCGCACATGTTCCGCGATGAGCCGGACCTTGCGCTGCTTGCCACAGAACGCGGGCTCGCCGCTGCTGAGGCAAAGGTGCTACCCGGCCCCACGATCATGCTGCTGATCACCAAGAGCTGGGCGCTGACCTCCGCGCGGCGTCCACGCGAGGCGACGGCATTGCTCGTCGGCGCGCTGGAGATGGCTCGCACGGAGGGCTTCGTTGCGGCCGAGCTGCGCGCGATGTTCAACCTGGCCGGTTACATCGTGACCGACGATCCGCGTGCGGCGGTGGTTTTGGGCACGGAGGGGCTGGCCAAGGCGCGTCAGCTGGGCTTGGCGCTCAACGCCGCCAACCTGGCCGCCAATATTGCCTCGGCTGAATTGTTGATCGGCGATCTGCGCCACATCCTCCAGCTCGAGAACGAGGCCGACGAGCTGCGCACGCCAATCTCCGCCGGTCTGCACGGCTATGCCGCTGCAGCCGCTGGGCTGATGGGCGACGCAGCCGGTGCGCGCCAACGGCTTGAGCTGCTCGAGAAGGCCAACGCTGATGCGTCGTCAGCCCAGGACCGATCGGCCCTCGGTGCGATGCGAGCCATGGTTGCCTTTGGCTCCGGCGAGGTCCAGGCTGCGCGCGACTTTGCCCGGCAGGGCCGCGACGCCTACTTCGGATCGGACGGTCCCATCGCCGCGGTCCTGGCAGCGCGCTTGTCCGTGCTGCTGGGCGATTTGGAGGCGGCGCAGATCGACGTGGAACGCTTGAAGGAGTACGAAATCTTCGGCGCGTGGCTCGCGCGCTGCGCGCGCGAAGTGGAGGCCGGCGTGCTGGCTCTGCGGGGTGAGGTTGAGCCATCATTGGCGGCCTATCGGCGGGTCATCGAAGATTGGAGCCAGGCGGACATGCCGCTCGACGGCGCCCTCGCGCTGTTCACCCGGGCGCACCTCCTGGGTGGACACGATGCTCAGGCGGCCGAGGGTCGCGCGGAGGCGGCTCGTCTGCTGGGCTCGATCGGGGCAGACGGGCTGCTCGAGCGACTGGAGGCCGGGCTCCCGCCGCCGCCGACATTCCCTGCGCGCTCGACCGAGGCCCAGCCCAGGGATGCCGCTGCCGCCCCGCGCTGAGCACAGCGTCGTGTCGTCCAAGGCGCCGTGACACACAAGCTGTCACGCGGTGGTCGTAGCCTTGGCACCGATGAGCGGTGCGACGGCGGAGCAGAAGATCGATAGACCGGGTTTGTCTCTGACAGCGGAGCAAACGGCGGCCGTCGAGTGGGCGGACGGTCCGTTGATGGTGCTCGCCGGGGCGGGCACGGGCAAGACCACCGTCGTCGTGGAGCGTGTCCGCCACCTGCTCGCCACGGACACTTCGCTTCAGCCGGAAAACATCCTCGTGCTGACCTACAACGTGCGCGCCGCGGCGGAGCTGATGGAGCGGCTGGACGAGCACGTCGGCCTGGAGATCGCCAGCCGGCTGTGGGTCTACAACTTCCACTCGTTCGGCAATCGGATCCTGGCCGACCATCGCGCTGAGCTTGGCCTGGCGGCCAATGCGGATGTCCTGGACCAGGTTGGCCAGCGGCTTCTGCTGCGTGAGCTGCGGCCGCGCTTCGCCAACTTCCTTTACCACCCGGTGGCGCGCGATCCCAGTGCGGGAAGCGCCTTTGCGGACGTGATCAGCCGGGCCAAGGACGAGCTGGTCACGCCAACTGAGTACGCCGCGTACGCAGAAGGCAAGCGGGTCGCGTTTGAGATGCGCTACGGCGCCGGCGCATTCGAGGAAACGGTGGCTGAGCTGCGCCGGCGCGAGATTGATGGATCGCTGCGCTACGTGCGCTACGTGCGTAACGCGCTGCTGCGCGAAGGGGAGGATGCCGCACTGAAGGAAGCCGGCACAGCCGCGCGGCGCGAGGTGGTCGGCACCGGCGAGCTCATCTGGTGGAACAAGCTCACGCCTGAGCAGGAGCGTCTGGCGCGCGGCCTGCAGCCCACCTTCCTGCGCGACGCGGAGGCATATGACGTGCTGCGCCTGGCAGAGGAGGCGCAGGCATATGACGCGTATCAACAGGAGCTGCATAGCCGCGGACTGCTCGACTTCGGTGAGCAGCAGTCGCGCACCATCCAGCTGCTGACGGAGCGGCCCAACATCCTGCGCCGCTACCAGGACCAGTTCCGGCACGTGCTGGTGGACGAGTTCCAGGACGCCAACATGGCCCAGATCCTGCTGCTGGAGCTCATCGCTCGCGGCCCGGGCAAGCCGGACAACGTGGTCGTGGTCGGCGACGACGACCAGTCCATCTACCGCTTCCGTGGCGCCAGCTACGCCGCGTTCCAGCAGTTCAGGGATCGCTTCGGGCAGCCTCCGGTGTGGGAGCCGGAGCGCGCGGTCGGGCCGGTCGCCAGCCAGCCACTGCTGGAGAACCGCCGCTCCACGGGGCACATCCTGTCCGCCGCGGGTCGACTCATCGCGCGCAACCAGAAGCGGCTCAAGAAGGATGCGCTGCGGCCCATCAAGGACCTCGGCGAGAAGGTGGAGATCATCCATGCCACGGACGAGCAGGACGAGGCGGACGTCATCGTCGCGTGGATAAAGCAGGTCCATGAGCAGCTGCCTGAGCCGCGCCGCTGGCGTGACATCGCCGTTCTCTACCGCAAGCACCGCCACCGCGACCTGATCGTCGACCGGCTGCGCAAGCAGGACATCCCGTACGTCATCGTCGGCGGCACGGGCCTGTTCGCCGTCCCGGAAGTGCGCGACGCGGAGGCGGCCCTGCGCGTGGCGGCGAATCCGGACGACAGCGGCGCCTTCGTGCGCCTGCTCTCCGCCGGACCGTGGCGGCTGGACGCGCCGAGATCCTGCGCCTCACCAATGCCGCCGCGTGGGACGGCCGCCCGGTCTATCAGGCCGCACTGGACGTGCTGCGCGAGGGGGAGATCGCGGTCTCTGAACCGGCGGACGCCGCGATCGTGGCCAGGGCTTCGGCGGCGGGAGCATCGGCCGGACCCACGCTGTGGACCACGTCAGATTTTGACGAGGCGGAAGCGGAGACTGTCCGCGAACGGCGCGGCCGCGAGGAGCGCGCCCGCTGGCGGCGCGAGCAGCTGGACGTCCGCCTGCGCGTCAAGTTGGAGCGGCTGACCACGTTGCTCAACGACCTCGTGCCGCGCGCCCAGCGCGACGGTCCCTTTGCGGTGCTCGAGGATTTCCTCGTCCGCACCAACCTGCTGCACGACCTGATCGCCGTCCAGACGCCGGAGTCGCAGCGGACGGTGCTGGCGCTGGCCCGCTTCATGCGCTTCGTGTCGGATTGGCAGCTGTCACATCCGGGCGACAGCCTGACCGATTTCATCGGCTACCTGGACCTGTACCAGGAGGCCGGCGGAGACCTGGACATGGATCAGCAGGGCCGGGTGGATGTTGAAGGCGTGCAGCTGATGACCGTGTACCAGGCCAAGGGCCTCGAGTACGAGGCGGTCGTCGTGCCGCGCCTCGTCGAAGGTCAGTTCCCCGACACGCGCGACGAGCAGATGCTCATCCCGGTCGAGCTGCTCAAGCAACGGCCACCGGACGACTTCGCGATAGACGAGGAGCGCCGGCTGCTGTTCGTGGCCATGACCAGGGCTCGATCGCGGCTGCTGCTGGTGCCGCTCCAGCCCACGGGCAAGAAGAACCTGCCCAGCCGCTTCGTGGCCGACATCGAGACAGACCACAAGTCACTGGACGCGCCAATCTCGTCGGACGACTACGTGCGCGCGACGCCGCCGCCGGACGTGGCAGTTGAGTACCGCGCGATGGGGCCGGAAGCCGAGGTGGAGGCCAGCCAGCCCAGCGCCACGCAATCGGCGGCGCAGTCCACTGCGCAGCTGCTCAAGCTGATGCCAGTGCCGCTGGCCCATGAGCGCCGCTTCAACCTGCGCCGCCGAGCGGTGGAGATCATCGGCAATCTGGAAGCGCTCGGGCCGGAAGATGCCCATGGTCGCCGGCAGATGCTGGACGACCTCGTCCAGGTGGCCGAGGAGGCAGCGGCGGCCGCGGACGCGGCGCGCCTGAACGGGCTTGATCCGCTGACGCTGAACGTGCTCTCGCGCCACTCTCCGGCGGGCAAGGCGCTGCTCGAGCTGACGCCGCTGCCGCCCACCTTCTCGTACTCGCAGTTCTACTCGTACGGGCAGTGCCCGCTCAAGTACGCCTTCGAGCGGCTGTACCGCATCCCGGTCAGTGACCAGCCGGGCTACTTCGAGTTCGGCTCGGTGATCCATCGCGCGTTCGAGAACTACGCAACAGCGCGCCAGGCGGCCATCGCGGCCGGCCACGAGCCACCCGGCTACGAGTTCCTGAAGCAATCCTTCGACGCCGAGTGGCGGCCGCGCAACTTCGCCGATGAGCAGGCCGCGCGGCACTACGGCGAGCGTGCCGAGCCGGCACTGCGCCGCTTCTACGAGCGCGAGCTGGCCAATACGGCCCAGGCCGTGGCGTTCGAGGCGCCCTTCACGCTCGCGATCGACGCTGGCCCGGATGAGCCGCCAGTTCGGATGTACGGCAAGATCGACCGTATCGACCGTCATCCGGATGGCTCGATCGAGATCACCGACTACAAGACCGGCCGGTCCAAGGAGCAGCGTGACGTGGACCGCGACGAGCAGCTGTCGGCATACGCCTACGCCATGGCTGCCGGAGCGGTGTTCGACCCGGCCACGCGCGAGCGACTGCCGGCCGCATCACGGCTGACGCTCTACTTCACGGAGAGTGACAAGTCGCTGAGCACGACTCGGACCCCCGAGCAGCTCGAGGAGTTTCGGGCCGCCACGGTCGAGAAGGCGCGCCGCATCCGCTCGGGCGACTTTGCCGCGGCGCCCGACCAGTACCGCTGCGGAAGGTGCGAGTTCCGCCAGATATGCCCCAGCCGGTTCGGCTCGGAGCGTTCCGTCTGAGGAGGATGCACGGAGATGGCAAGGTCGCGCCGTGACTGTCGGGCGTGTCCGAAACCAGCAACGTGGCACACTGGGCACGTGATCCAACGAATCTTCGGGCTGCTTATGTGCGCCCTTTTCGCGGCGTGCACGTCTGCGCCGCCGCCGGTCCAGAGCCCGACCGGCGCACCCTCGCCAACCATTTCGGCTACACCCGGCGTCAGCGCCAGCCCGGCCACGTCACCGAGTGCCTCGTTAAGCGTGCCACCCAGCCCGAGCGGTTCCGTCGCACCCAGCGCGAGCGCGAGCCAGACGCCGCTGCCCTCAGGCCTGGAGGCGCAGCTGATCGCGCCCGGGACGCTCACGGCGTGCATCTCGACCGTTGGCCTGCCTGCCGCCGGATTGGCCGAGGATGGCCAGCTGGACGGCTACAACGTGGCCTTCGCAACGGAGATCGCCGCGCGCATGGGTTTGAACCTGGCCGTTGAGCAGCCGCTTTTCGAGGACCTCATCGAGGCCGTGACAGCGGACCAGTGCGACGTGGCCATCTCATCGCTCAACATCACCGCCCAGCGCTCAGCGCAGGTCAGCTTCGTGCCATACACGCGCTCCACCCAGCCGGTAGTGGTGGCCAGCGGCAACCCGGAGACGATCGACACGCTGGCGGCGCTGTGCGGGCTGGCCGTTTCTGCCGCCACGGGCACGACGCACGTCGACCTGGTCGAGGGCCTGGGCGACTTCACCGGCCAGGGCCTGAACGCGAGCTGCACATCAGCCGGCAACCAGCCCATCGATCTGACCACCTTCTCGACCGAGCTTGAGGCCGTGACGGCGCTGCTCAACGGCGACGTCGTGGCCTACCTGGGCAACCCCAACTACGTCTTCGAGTTTCCCGATCAGCTCCAGTACGCCGAAGCCAGCCTGCCGCCCGCCCGTCAGGGCCTGGCCGTGGCGCTCTACCGGCCAGCGGTGCTCGAAGCGGTCCAGTCGACATTCCAATCGATGCTCGACGACGGGATCTATCGCGGGATCCTGGTCCAGTACCTGCCCAACCAGGCTTCCGTGGACGCGGTCAGCATCCTGGAGTCTGACGAGCCGCCGCTCTAGCGAATCTCCTGGCGGGTCAGAACCCGGGGCAGGGCTCGTCGTCGGGCAGGAGCGGATGCGCGTAGAGCTGATAGGCGAAGTCACCCGAGCGCCACAGGGTCAGCTCGTTCGACTGCGCGAGCTGGGGCAGGAACGCGTCCAGGTCCTCGCCCTCGATCAGTGCGCAGCGGTATTCGGCCGGCTCGCCATAGGAAGTGCCGATCTCGGCCAGCGGCGTATCCAGCGGCCATTCGTTGATGCCCACGAGGTCAGGCTCGGGCAGTGCGTCAGGGTCGACCGGGAAGGCGATGATGCGCAGGCGATCGAATTCGTAGGGCGTGTCCTCGGCGACTATCTCCTCAGGAATGTGGGCCCTTATGTCCGTCAGCACGCCCTGGAACTGGCGCGCCGCGCCCGTGTCCGGATCGGAGCCGGCCATGTCCCACACGGACGTGCGATGCGTCCCTTCGGCTGAGGTCACCGTGAAGAGCATCACGCCCGAATCGAGCATGTGGGTCACCCAACTCCCGATCGGGTCCCGCGAAGCCTGCCTCCGCGGCCCAGTCGAGGACCTGCTGCACGCCGCCCTGCGAAAGGTGCGTGACGACAAGGTTGGGCAATGCCGGGCCGGGGTAGATCATCAGCGTGGGGCCCGTCATGATCAGCCGCCCGTCGCCGTAGAGCACCACGGAGGGGTACCAGCGCAGCGTCTCCCACGGCGGCAGCATGCCGCCGGTCTGCTCGATGCGGACCACGGCGACGTCGGCCGCAGGCGAGGCGCTCGGGTCAGGTGTGGCGCTGGGTGACGGGGAGGCGACCGGCGAAGGTGATCCTGTCGGCGATCCACTCGGAGGCGCGCTGGGCGACGCGGCGGGCGAGGTGCACGCACCAAAAATCGCCAGGGCGAGCACGATCAGGGCCGGGGCGCGCATCATCATCCGCGTCCTAGACGCACAGAATTGCTCCCGGTTCCCGCCGGTGCGGAACGGTCAGGCGCGCCCGGCGGCCGCAGGCGCCAATCTGCCGCATGGAGTCGGATCGTTGAGCATCGTGAACCGGGGCGCGCTGGACTACCGTATCGCCACGACCAAGGACGTGTCGCTCGAGATGGAGTCGCAGGTCATCGAGTACGAGAATGGCCCGGGGCCGTACGGGTCCAAGAAAACCGGCGAGAGCGGCCTGCTCTCCACCGCGCCGGCGATCGCATCGGCGATCAACGAAGCGACGGGCGTGGTCATTCGCGACCTGCCGCTCACCCCCGAACGCGTCTGGCGCGCGCTGCGTGACGCAGCAGGCAAGCAGCCGTGAGCGAGACCATCCGCGCCGGCCGACGCGAGATCGCGGTCACCCACGGCGACCGGGTGGTATTCCCCGACGCGGGCATCACCAAGCGCGAAGTGGTCGAGCACTATCTCCGCGTCGCGCCGCGGATGCTGCCCCACATGCGCGGCCGGCCGGTCAGCATGCAGCGCGTGCAGGGCACGATCGAGGACTCGGTCTTCTTCCAGAAGAACATCGGCAGCCACTTCCCGGACTGGATCCGACGAGTGACGGTGCCCAAGTCCGGCGGCACAGTCACGCACGTCGTGTGCGATGACGCGGCTGCGCTCGTGTACATCGCCAACCAGGGCTCGATCACGCCGCACGTCTGGCTGAGCCGAGTCGACGCGATCCACAAGCCGGACCGGATGATCATCGACCTCGATCCAGGGCCGGGCGGAGTGGCGGATGCCCGGTTCGCTGCGCGGCTGGCGCGCGAGGTGCTCAGCGAGGCGGGCCTGGCGCCGTACCTGATGGCGACCGGCTCACGTGGCTTTCACGTGGTCGTGCCGCTCAAGCCGGTGGACGACTTCGAGACGGTGCGCGGCGTGGCGCTCGCGCTGGCTGACGCAATGGTCCGTCGCGCGCCGGATCGGCTGACGACCGAGTTCTACAAGGCAGACCGCGAAGGCCGCCTCTTCCTCGACATCAACCGCAACGCCTGGGCCCAGACGGCCGTGCCGGCGTATGCGGTGCGCCCACGGCCCGGCGCCCCGGTCGCCGTGCCGCTCGACTGGGATGAGCTGGAAACGGCACAGCCAGACGGCTGGAACGTGCGCACGATCGTCGAGCGGCTGTCCAGCGTGCCGGATCCGTGGGCCGGCCTGGCGCGCCGGGCAAGAACGCTGGACCGGGCGCGCAAATGGCTCGGCGCGACGACGCCCGCGTCGTGATCGAGCCGATCCTCGTCATCCTCGCTTTGTTCGCGATCGCCGGCGGCGGGATCATCGTCGTCGACGCCCTGATCATCCGGCGTATCCGCCGCGGCCAGTAGGATCGTGCGATGACCGACGACTTCAAGATCCGCGACTTCATGGTCGCGCCAGGCGTCGAGCGCTGGCGCGTGATCAGCGACGGCGCCTGCGCCTTCTATCCCACCAGCTCGTACGCAGCATCGGCTCAGCTGGCGAGTGCCATCGCCGCGATTGACGGCGTTGAAGGCCACCCGCCCAACGTGGACATCCGCCACGGCGGCGTCACCGTCCGGTTCCTGAGCAAGAGCGCCGACGGCTACGGCCTGCAACGGCACGATCTTGATCTTGCGCTGGAGGTGGAACGCGTGGCGACCGATCTCGGTCTGACCGCCGACCCGGCCCAGATCCAGTCATTGCTGATCATTCCCGGCTGGACCAGGCGAGCGGAGATCATGCCCTTCTGGCAGGCGATCCTTGGCTACGTGCCGCGCATCGACAGCCCGGAAGAGGACCTGGTGGATCCACACGATCGCGATGCCGGGTTCTGGTTCGAGGAGATGGACGAGCCACGCGGCGACGGCAAGGGATCCATCCACCTGGCCGTGTGGGTGCCCGGCGAACAGGCGCAGGCGCGGATCGATGCGGCGCTCGCGGCAGGCGGTCGCATCGTTTTCGACGAGAACGCGCCCTCATGGGTGACCCTGGAGGATCCGGCCGGCAACCAGGTTGACGTGGCCACCGTCACCGGTCGCGGCTGAGCTAGCGGGCTAGAGCCCGGGCAGGGGAGTGGGGATGCGCCGGCGCCGGTCGAAGCGCAGGTAATCGGTGTAGCCGGCGCGCCGAGCCTCGCCCACGATCTTGTCCAGCCCGAACGCCGACTCCTCTGGCGTGTGCGCGTCACTGCCCAGGGTGATCGGCACGCCGGCGGCATGGAAAAGGTCAAGAAACCCGGGCGCCGGGTAGATCTCCCTGGTCGGCCGCAGCAGGCCCTGGCTGGACACCTCGACCGCCATGCCGCTCTGCGCAGCGGCCTCCACGACCGGCTCCCACAGGTGGCGCAGGCTGCCGTCAGGCACCAGGCCGGCGACCTTGATCACGTCCACGTGCCCCAGTGAATCGGCCATGCCCGTGTGGGCGAGTGCCGTGGCCAGCTCGAAGTACTCATCGAACGCGCGCCGGACGCCGCGCCGTTCGAACTCGGCCGGTCCCGAAGGGCGCAGGAACCACCACGCGCCGATCCAGTGCACCGAGCCGACGATGAAGTCCCACGGGTATGGCGCGATCAGGTCCACGACCTGCTGGACCGTGCCCGGCTCGTAGTCCACCTCCAGGCCCAGCTTGACCGGCAGTCCACGAGCCTTGGCGGCCAGGATCGCGTCCACGTACCTGTCGAGCGACATGTCCAGCTCGCGCGCCATGATCTCGTCCATCTCGCGGACGAGATGCGGATTGGGATCCTTCTTCCACCACTGGCCCATGACGGGGACCGACTCCACGCAGCGGTACAGGTGCTCCACGAAGCAGACCTCCTGCGCGCCGCGGGCCAGGGCCACTTCCACGTAACGGTCGATGTACGCCGCCGGGAACTCGCCCGGCGGCGGGGCTCCGGGCACGTCGCGATGTGGGTGGATATGAACGTGGTAGTCACTCATCTCGGCTCGTGTGATGATGGCGGCGCTTTGACCGGACCGCTGCGCAGATACGTACCGGAGCCCTGGCGTGGCCGACTCAGCGCTCGTCGAGCTCGCCGCTGGCTGGGCGCGACCAGGGCAGCAGCGCGCCACAACGCGCGGTTGCCGGTGAACGCCGAGGTCCTCAACTTCTGGCCCATGCGGCCGCAGCCCAACACGCCGATGTACGAGATCCTCGCGCGGCTGAGCTTGCGCATCGCGTTCGATCCGCGCCCGGACCAGCCCACGATCGCGTGGCACGGCTACACGTGGCTCTCGGAACGCGCCGCAGCACGCCTGCCCGCGAATGCGATCAACGCTCGCTGCATCGACATCTCGAAGGTGCGCGTGGAACAGACCTGGGAGAGGGTGGCCGGCTACCCGCTGGCCGTGGACCCAACGGTCACGGTGGGTCCCCTGGTCATGAAATCGAACGAGAACGCGAAGTACGAAGGGCGCATCGTCGTTGGCCCGGTGGGCAAGACCCAGGATGGCTACGTCTACGAGCGCCTGGTCGACTGCCGTGAAGGCGACGAGGTCGTGCATCTGCGGGCTGTCGTCATGGCCGGCGCGCTGGTCATGCTCTTCGAGAAGCGGCGTCCGATGTGGTTCAGTAGTGCGCGGGTCAGCCGTTCCCTTCCCCTGGGTGACGCGCTATCTCCAGCCGAGCAGGTCCTGTTGCTCGAGTTCGCCGCGGCCATGGAGATGGACTACGGCGAGCTCGACATCCTGCGCGACCGGCAGTCCGGACTGATCTACGTGGTCGACGCGAACCGCACGCCGGCCCGCTCGCATCACCTGCTGCCCGAGCAGCACGACGCCGTTTACGCGGCTCAGGCGGAGGGCTTCAGGCAGCTCCTGAAAGCCTGGGCTGGTCGCGCGCCGGGCGAGCCCAGCGGAGCACGCGCAGCGCGCGCAGGGTGATCCATCGGCTCGGCTGGCCCACCTGCTCGCCATTGTCGATGCCGATGTCGTCAGGACCGGGCGTATCAAGGTTCCAGGTGCCGTCAGGCCGGCGCTTGCTCTCAACGGCTGCGATCGCCTCGCTCGTCCGATCATCCGGCCCGGACGCCGCAATCCGGAAGTAATCCAGCGCGCGCAGGATGTCGTAGCGGTAGCCGGGCGGAAACGCGAATTCGGAGAAGGCAGGGTCGATCATCTCTCCGGTTGAAAGCCGGCGCAACAGCCGGCGCTCGAGCAGATATTCCTGCCCACGTTCGCGGGCCAACCTGATCGTGTCGTTGCCGCCGACGGCCTCCTCGTGAGCGCGAAGGCCCTCGAGGACATCGATCGTGGAGTTGAACGAGCCGCGCGTCGAGCCGTTCTCGCTCTCGCAGTTCCAGCCGCCGTCGTCCATCTGCCCGCCCAGCAGACGATCGACAAGGTCACCTGACTCCTGGCCAAAATAGGCAGCCAGGGCGAGCACGCGACCGTTGATGCACGGCTCGACCTCGCCATGGAAGAACGGTCGCTCATCCCACCACTGCCAGATGACCTTGTCGCGAACCGCGCTCACGAACCGCCGTGTCTCGGCTGCCTGCGGATCGAGCCCGATGTCACGCAGCCAGCCGAGCACCGTCAGGCACAGCCACTCAGGATTGGCAGGGTTGTTCCAGGGGGCCTCGGTGCCGTTGTCAGGGATCGACACGCCGAGCAGCGCGGCACCCCAGCCGGTCGTGCCGACCTTGGCCCGTTCGGCGGCGACCCCTTCGGGCGAGCTGTCGGTCAGGTCGCGCAGCGTCTGCCAGCGGATGGCGGGATCCGCATCGAGCAGCCAGTCGATCGTGTCCATGTTTCGCAAATCCCCCGCGCCACCTGAAACGATCGCCGCACGGCCGTCAATGCGGAAGCGGGCGAGCTCGTCGGCTTCGATTTCACGCTCAAAGGTCAAGGCGCCGGCAGCATAGTCGATGCTCGCGGCAGGTCGCTGCTCGCGGCTAGGCAGCGTCCGGCGGGCGCGGCGGATTCCAGCCAGGCGCGGCGGATCCAGCCGGGCGCGGCGGATTCCAGCCAGAAGTCGATGCCTGGCTACTCGCGCCAGCTCGGAAGTCGGCGGAGGGGCAGCGCCGGCCGCGATTGCCTCCCAGAAGTCGGCGCCGAGCAACTTCCGGACGAAAACATCGTCGCCGGGCATGATTGAGGTGCGTCGCGAGGTACAGGTCGCAAGCCGAGTCGCTCCACGTCGACATATGGGGAGAACGGCCCACCGCGCGCGCAGCAACCCCCGTTGCCGGACTCATAGAGAACGTTTACTGTAGGCGCGAGGGGCGCGTCGGCCGGATGCCCCAGCCCGGCCGGCGCGAGCTTTCCACCAATACCCGCCCAGGTCAGTCTCGAGAGGAGCCGGAGTGGCCGCCGATCCCGCAGATGTGCTCATCGTCGGCGCCGGAGCATCGGGCGGGGTGGTCGCCAAGCGGCTGTCAGAGGCGGGCTTCAGCGTCGTCTGCCTGGAGCAGGGCGACTGGCACGACAAGGCCGACTACCCGGGCAACAAGCTCGACTGGGAGCTCCAGGCACGCAAGCAGTGGGCGACCAGCCCGAACATCCGCGGCCTCGCCCAGGACTACCCGATCGTGGAGGACGACACGCCCGTCTCGCCGCTGATGTTCAACGCGGTCGGCGGCTCCACGCTCATCTTTGCCGGCGCCTGGCCGCGCGCCCTGCCGTCCGACTTCCGCGTCCGCTCACTGGACGGCGTGGCGGACGACTGGCCGATCGACTACTTCGAGCTGCTGCCCTACTTCTACCGCACCGATCGCGACTTCGGCATCTCCGGCCTGCCCGGCGACCCGGCCTACCCGGCCGACACAGAGGACGCGCCGATGCCGCCGCTGCCCATCGGCGCGGCCGGGATGAAGGTCGCTCGGGCGCACGCCAAGCTGGGCTGGCACTGGTGGCCGGAGTTCAACTCGATCAACTCGACGCCGTACGACGGCCGCCGGCCATGCGTCCAGCGCAGCACGTGCCAGGCCGGCTGCAACGAGGGCGCCAAGGCATCAACCGACCTGACCCACTGGCCCAAGGCAATAGCCCGCGGGGCGCGGCTAATCACCGGTGCCCGCGTCAGCCGGATCGAGACCAACGATCAGGGCCTGGCCACGGGCGCGACGTGGATCGACCGCGATGGAGCGGAGCACTTCCAGGCGGCCAGCGTGGTGGTGGTCGCGGCCAACGCGATCGGCACGCCGCGCCTGCTGCTGATGTCGGCCAGCGCCAGCCACCCGGACGGCCTCGCCAACTCGTCAGGTCTCGTTGGCAAGCGGCTGATGATGCATCCCTTCGCGAACGTGGCCGGACTGTTCGAGGAGCCGCTCATGAGCTGGCAGGGCCAGTTCGGCGACCTGATCGAGTCGCTCGAGTTCTACGAAACGGACGAGCGGCGCGGCTTTGTACGCGGCGCGCGCTGGGGCCTGGCGCCTACCGGCGGCCCGATCAACACCGCGCTCCCGAGCAGAGCCGGAGAGCAGATCTGGGGTCCCGACCACCACCTGCACGTCAAGTCGCACCTGGGCCACGGCGCGAACTGGGGCCTTTTCGCGGAGGACCTGCCGGACGAGGCGAACCACATCACGCTCTCAGGCACGGTCACCGACTCATCCGGCCTGCCCGCGCCGGAGGTCCACTACCGGATGTCGGACAACTCGCGCCGGATGCTCGATTTCCACATCGAGCGCGCGACGGAGTCACTCCAGGAAGCGGGCGCCTACAAGATCGAGGTCGACCGCCTTATGCGCTACTCGGGCTGGCACCTGCTGGGCACGGCGCGCATGGGCGATGACCCGCGCACGTCAGTACTCGATCGCTGGAATCGTGCCCATGACGTGGCCAACCTGTACGTGGTGGACGGGTCGTGCTTCGTCACATCGTCGGGCGTCAACCCAACGTCGACCATCGTCGCCATCGCGCTGCGCGCTGCCGACCATGTCGTCGAGACGCGCGCCACGCAGCGGACCCCAGCCTGATGGACACGGACATTCGAACGCAGGAGACGGGGGCGCCGACCGACCTGGCCGGAGGCATGCCGGCGACGGGCGGCACGGGCGGCACGGGCGGCGCCGCGGCGCTTCGGGCCGGCGAGCTGGCCACCTTCGCGGCAATCGCCGATCACCTGGTCCCTGCCGCGCACGGCATGCCATCGGCCGGCGACGTGGTCAACGAGGCCCGGCTGGACTTCGTGCTCCGCTCGCGACCGGACCTCGTCGAGCCGCTCAAGGTGGCGCTGCGCGTGGAGTTGGGCACTGACGTCATCGCGCGCCTCGCGCAACTGGCGGACGAGCCCACCAACCTGTCCGCGCTGCAATTGGCGATCGTGGCCGGCTACTACACGGACAAGCGGGTGCGCGAGCTGATCGCATATCCCGGGCAGGCAGCGATCGAGGTTCGATCGTGGGAGTACCCGCCCTTCCTCGAGGAGGGGCTGATCGACGCCGTGCTCGCGCGCGGGCCCGTGTGGCGCGACCCGGCGACCGGCCAGCGAGCGGTCGCGAGCGGGCATCCAAGGACATACGCGGAGCGCGACTGGTCGGACTCGTCCGGCGCGCCCGAAGGAGGACACGATGGCCGCGACGGCCCCTGAGGCAGCGAGCAACACGGCCCAGGCGGGCTGGCTCGACCCATTTCTGGCCGAGTGGCAGACCGGTACGGGCGAGGCGCGCGACGTGCGCGAGCCGGCGACCGGACGGCATCTGCTGACGATCAATGAATCCACGCCAGAGGACGTCGCGCGCGCCGCGGCCGCGGCGGCAAAGGCGCAGCAGGCATGGGCGGAGACGAACTACCAGGAGCGTGCCGCCGTGCTGCGCCGCGCGGCGGAGATCTACGAGCTGCACCGGCCCGAGTTCGGGACGTGGACGCAGCGCGAGACGGGCGCGCACCGCAACAAGGTCCACCACGAGCAGAACTTCACCGCCGGCGAGGCCCTCGCCGCGGCAGCCATGCCGTGGCAGCCGTACGGCTCACTCGTGCCGACCGTCCAGCAGGAGCGGCTGTCCATGATCCGCCGCGTGCCGGTCGGCGTGGTCGGCGCGATCACGCCGTGGAACTCGCCGTCCGTGCTCGGGATGCGCGTCGTGGCCCCGGCGCTCGCGCTGGGCAACGCGGTGGTCCTGAAGCCGGATCCGCAGACACCGGTGTCCGGCGGCGCGTTGTTCGCCGCGGTGTTCAGGGAAGCCGGCCTGCCCGACGGGGTGCTCCAGATCGTCATCGGCGACGCGCTGACGGGACAGGCGATGATCACCGACCCGAACATCAACATGATCTCGTTCACCGGCTCAACGGAGGTCGGCCGGATCGTCGGCGCGGAGGCCGGCCGGCTGCTGAAGAAGGTCAGCCTGGAGCTGGGCGGCAACAATCCGCTCATCGTCCTCGATGACGCCGACCTGCCCGCCGCGGCCAGCGCCGGCGCGTACTCCAGCTTCCAGTTCCAGGGCCAGGTCTGCTTCGCGACCGGCCGCCACATCGTCCATCGCTCCGTCGCCGACGAGTACGTCGAGCTGCTAGCCCAGAAGGCGCGCCGGCTGCGCACGGGCGATCCGTTTCGCGAGGACGTGGACCTGGGACCGATCGTCAACGAGCAGCAGCTCAAGCGCGTCGATGACATCGTCCAGCGCTCGCTCCAGTCGGGCAGCGCCCGGCTCGTCGAGGGTGGCACGCACGAGGGCCTGTTCTACCGGCCCACGGTCCTGGCCGACGTGCAGCTCACCTCGCCCGCCTGGACGGACGAGATCTTTGGCCCAGTCGCGCCGGTGATGACGTTCAGCACGGACGACGAGGCCGTGGACCTGGCCAACTCGACCGAGTACGGCCTGGCCGCGGGCGTGTATTCGAGGTCCATCTCGCGCGGCCTGGCCATCGCCAACCAAATCAGGGCGGGCATGGTCCACGTCAACGACCAGAGCATCAACGACGAGGCGACCGTTCCCTTCGGCGGGATGGGCATCTCGGGCAACGGCGGCCGCTTTGGCGCCGAGGCAAACCTGGACGAGTTCACCCAGTGGCAGTGGGTCACCGTGCGTGACGAGCCGCGCTCGTTCGGCCCCACCTACTGAGCCGGCCGTGACATCGATCACCGAGGTCGCCCGGCTCGCCGGCGTGTCCATCGCCACCGCGTCGCGCGTCGTCTCCTCGGCCGACTATCCGGTCAGTGCGGCGACCCGTGAACGCGTCCTGCACGCGGCGCGCGAGCTCGACTACGTCCCCAATGCGCTGGCGCGCGGGCTGATCAAGAGCCAGGTCCCGGTCGTGGGCGTGATCGTGCATGACATCACGGACCCGTATTTCGCCGAGATCGTGCGCGGCGTGGAGGATGCCGCGTCCGATTCGGGCTACCTCGTCATCACCTGCTCGTCCGATCGCAACCCGGCCAAAGAGAGCTCGTACATCCGGCTGCTGCGCCAGATGCGTGCTGCCGCGGTCATCTTTGCCGGCAGCGGCCTGGACGATCCGGTGCTCAACGAGGAGCTGCCCCGCCACGTGGCCGCGATGCGCGCCGCCGGCGCGGCCGTGGTGCATCTCTCACCCCACGCGCTGGGCGAACCGGAGATAAGCGTCGACAACGTGGGCGGCATCGCGGCAATGATCGGAGCGCTGGTCACGCTCGGCCATCGGCGCATCGCCTTCCTGTGCGGACCTTCCGCCCTGTACGTCGCCCGGCAGCGCCTCGATGGCTACCGTCGCGGCCTCGCTGAGGCCGGCATCGAGCCGGACGAGCGGCTGGTCATCCCGGCCGGGTTCACTTCAGAGGACGGCGCCGCGGCCGTGGACGCGTTGCTCGCTGCCCACGCGCCGTTCACCGCGATCGCGTGCGCCAATGACCTGCTCGCGCTGGGCGCGCTGCGCCGCCTGCACGCCCTCGGCATCAACGTGCCGGGCGAGGTATCGCTGGCCGGCTTCGACGACATCCCCATGGCCGCCATGACCGCGCCCAGCCTGTCCACGGTCAGCCTGCCGCTGCGCGAGATGGGCCGGCTTGGCTTCGCGTACGCCGACCGCGTCCTGGCCGGCGCGCGGCCGGAGGCGAGCCTGATGCCCACGACCGTGATCCTGCGCGACTCAACGAAAGGGATTTGATGAGCCTCAACCTGCGCGGGATCATCCCCGCCTGCGTGACCACGTTCGACGAGAACGGCAAGTTCGACGAAGCCGCGTACCGGCGCTACCTGCAGTGGCTGCTGCCCCAGGGTCCGGTCGCGCTGGCAATCAACGCGGACACCGGTGAGGGCCCGCACATGTGGCCCGACGAGCGTGATCGCGTCCTGCGCGTCGCCGTCGACGAGGCGGGCGACATCCCCGTGATCGCGGGCCTGAGCGCGATGTTCACAGAGCAGGCCGTGGAGGAGGGCAAGCGTGCCCGCGACGCGGGCGCGCGCGGCCTGCTGATGTTTCCGATCCCGGCCTACCAGGGCACGCCGCTCGATCCGGCGATCCCGGTCGCGTACCACGAGGCAGTGGCACGCGGCGTGGGCCTGCCCATGATCGCGTTCCAGCTCCAGCCGGCACTGGGTGGCGTGATCTTCTCGGAGGACACGCTGCGCCGGATCGCGGCGATCGACAACGTGGTCGCGCTCAAGGAGGCGTCATTCGATGCGCGCCTGTACCTGCTCACGCGGCGCATCATCGAGCGCCTCGATCGGCCGATAGACCTGCTCACCGGCGACGACAACTTCATTTACGAGTCGTTCGTGATGGGCGCCGAGGGCGCGCTGATCGGATTCGGCACGCTGGCCACTGACCTGCAGGTCGAGATGATGCGCCTGACGACGGAGCAGCGCTGGGAAGAGGCGCGCGCCATCTGGGAGCGAATCCTGCCGCTCGAGGAAGTCATCTACGGCTCGCCCGTGCGTGACTACCGCGCCCGGACCAAGGTGGCCCTGAAGCTGCTCGGGGTGATCGACTCGACCGTCATGCGCCCGCCCCTGCTGCCCGTGGGTGACGACCAGACGGCCGCCATCCGCGACGCTCTCGTGTCCGCCGGCCTGTGCTGATGGCAGACGCTCTCTTCGGCCGGGTCGTGCTCGTCACAGGCAGCAGCCGGGGCATCGGCGCGGAGATCGCGGCCAGCGCCGGCGCTCAGGGCGCCAGGGTCGCCGTGCACTACCGGCATTCGGCCGATGGCGCACAGCGAACGGCAGAACGGGTGCGCGCCGCGGGCGCAGAGGCGGAGTCCTTCCAGGCCGATGTCAGCGACGGCGCCCAGGCCGAGGCGCTGGTCGCACGCGTGATCGAGCGCTTCGGGCGCATCGACGGCCTGGTCAACAACGCCGGCCAGACGCAGGTCGGGCCGTTTCTCGAGATCGCGCCGGAGCAGTGGCACGAGGTCATCGCCACGGACCTGAGTGCAGCCTTCCACACCTCACGCGCGGCGCTGCCCTCGATGCTCGAGCGCGGCAACGGCGCCATCGTCAACGTCGCCTCGCGGCTGGGCCAGATGGGCATCGCCGAGACGGCCGCGTACAGCGCCGCCAAGGCCGGGCTGATCGGCCTGACCCGGTCACTGGCGCGCGAGTTCGGTGGTCGCGGCATACGCGTCAATGCCGTCGCGCCGGGCATGATCGAGACGGAGATGACGGCCGGCCTGGTCCAGACGGACGAGGGCCAGCGCCGCCTGCGCGACATGCCCATCGGCCGCTACGGACGCGTGGACGAAGTCGCCGACGCGGTCATCTTCCTGCTCTCGGACGCGTCGTCGTTCTTCGTGGGCCAGACGCTCAACCCGAACGGGGGCGGGTACATGCCATGAGCCCGCCCGCCTCCAAAATCATTTCCGTGCGCGACGCGGTCGGCCTCGTCCAGGACGGCCAGACCGTGCTCATCGGTGGGTCGGGCGCCGGCCACGCGCTGCCCCAGCGCTTCATTGACGAACTGGCCGCCGTTTTCACCGCGGAGGGCCGGCCGCGCGACCTGACCACCGTGCGCATCGTGGGCATCGGCGACTTCGCCGACCGTGGCTTCAGCCAGCTCGGGCTGCCCGGACTGATGAAGCGCACGATCGGCAGCAACATCGGCAACGAGCCGCGCCTTGGTGCCCTGGTCGAGGCGAACGAGATCGAGTCCTACTCATTCCCGCAGGGCGTGCTCAGCCAGCTCATGCGCGAAATCGCCGCAGGGCGGCCGGGTCTGGTCACGCACGTGGGCCTGGGCACGTACGTTGACCCGCGCCAGACCGGCGGCAAGCAGAACTCGCGCACTACGGACGATCTGGTCGAGGTCGTCACGCTGCGCGACCGCGAGTGGCTGCTCTTCCACGCGTTCCCGATCCACGTCGCCGTTATCCGCGGAACGACCGCCGACGAGGACGGCAACCTGACCATGGAGGGCGAGGCGATCCAGGGCGAGATGCTCGCGATGGCCATGGCCGCGCGCAACAGCGGCGGGATCGTCATTGCCCAGGTGCGCCAGGTCGCGCCGCGCGGCTCGTTGCCGATGCGCGACGTCAAGGTGCCCGCAGCGCTGATTGACCACATTTACGTCGATCCCGACCAGTGGCAGACGTACATCACGCAGGATTCGCCGTACTACGCGGGCAGGGAGCGCAAGCCGGTCGCGGGCGACCCGCCGCTGCCGCTCGACGTGCGCAAGATCATCGCCCGCCGCTCGCTGCTCGAGTTCGCGCCGGGCTCCATCTGCAATCTCGGCTTCGGCATCAGCCAGCTGATCGGCCGCGTGGCGTGGGAGGAGGGCATCACCGACCAGCTCGTGCTGACCGTGGAGCAGGGCATCTTCGGCGGCGTGCCCGTGGCCGGCAACGAGGGAGGCGCCGGCTTCAACTACCAGGCCATGATCGACCAGCCGTACATGTTCGACTTCTACGACGGTGGCGGCCTCGACGTCGCCTCGCTCTCGTTCGCGGAGATCGACGCCCAGGGCAACGTCAACGTGCACGCCTTCGAGGGCCGCGTGCGCGGTCCGGGCGGCTTTCCCAACATCAGCGCGCGCACGAGGAAGATCAACTTCGTCGGCACGCTGACCGCGCAGGGGCTGGAGCTGGACATCTCGGACAGCGGCGTGCGCGTTGCCAAAGAGGGTTCGCTGCCCAAGTTCGTGCCCCAGGTCAGGGAGATCTCGTTCAACGGCAGCCTCGCCCGCGAGCGTGGCCAGCAGGTGCGCTACATCACCGACCGCGCCGTGTTCGAGCTTGCCGCAGAGGGCCTGACGCTGATCGAGATCGCGCCGGGCATTGACCTGGAGCGCGACGTCCTGGCGCAGATGGGCTTCCGGCCACGGGTCGCCGACGAGCTGCGGACGACCGACTTGCGCGTTTACGCAGCCGGCGCCATGGGCCTCGCGGCGGACTTCGAGGCGACGACATGAGCCTCATCGAGCTGACACTCGGCGAGCTGGCGCGGCTGACCCTGAACAATCCGCCGCTCAATCTCGTTACCGAGGAGCTGCTGACCGAGCTCGATGCGGCGCTGGCCACGCTTGAGGCGGCGGCGCCCGGCGACGTGCGGGCGGTTGTCGTGACGGGCAGCGGCGAACGCGCGTTCTCCGCCGGCTCTGACGTCAAGGCGTTCGAATCGCGAGCGAATTCGGCCGGGCGGGCCCACTTCACTCGCGAAGAGCAGGTCTTCGCGCGGCTGGCAAACCTGCCCATGCCGACGATCGCGGCGATCGAGGGCAATGCCCTGGGCGGGGGCCTTGAGCTCGCGCTCGCATGCGACATCAGGGTCGCGTCAGAGAAGGCCAGCCTGGGCCTGCCAGAGGTGCGCCTGGCGGTCACACCGGGCGCGGGCGGCACCCAGCGGCTGCCGCGTGTCGTGGGCATGGCGCGCGCCAAGGAGCTGGCACTGACGGGACGGATCATCGATGCGCACGAGGCAGAGCGCATCGGCCTGGTCAGCCGCGTCGTCGCGGCCGGGCAGACGCGCGCGGCGGCGGACGAGATTGCCGCGGAGATTGCCCAGCGCGGCCCGCTCGCCGTGCGCGAGGTGAAGCGGCTGATCGATCGCTCGGCTGAGCTGGACATGGACGACGGCCTGGCCGCAGAGGTCGACGCATCGGAACGAGTGTTCAACAGCGAGGACATGCTCGAGGGCGCGCGTGCCTTCTTCGACAAACGCCCACCCACCTACAGAGGACGTTGAATGAGTGAGATCGGACGCTTCGGCGTGTTCCTGCCCTCCTACATCTGGGAGGGCGATGGCCCGGAGCGGGCGCGCGGCATCAAGGAGTTCGCGCGGACCGTGGAGGAGCTGGGCTTCGACTCGCTCTTCGTGACCGACCACCTGCTCGCCGCCAAGCGCTTCTACTCGGTCTCCTTCCTGGAGCCGCTCGCCGCCCTCGCCGTGGCCGCCGGCGCGACCGAGCGTGTGCGCCTGGGAACTTCCATCCTGATCATGCCGCTGCGCCACCCGGTGATGCTGGCCAAGGAGCTGGCCACGCTCCAGTTCCTGTCCGCCAACCGGATGATCCTGGGCGCGGGCGTGGGCTGGAACGAGTTCGAGTACGCCGCGCTGGGCGTCAAGAAGTCGGAGCGCGGCAAGCGCACGGACGAGATGCTGGACATCATGATCCCGCTCCTGGAGGGCGAGACCGTGACCTACCACGGCGACTTCTACTCGGTCGACGACCTGTCCATCGAGCCGCGCTCCCAGGAGCGGCCGGAGATCTGGATCGGCGGCGGATCGCAGCTGGCCGACCCCAAGTCGCCCGACCTGCCCAAGTTCGTCGAATCGGTCAAGGCCCGCGTGCTGCGCACGGACGGCTGGATTCCGCGCCCCACGTGCCCCGTGCCGGAGATCGCCAGCGACTGGCAGCAGCTCCAGGGCTACTACCGCGAGCACGGCCGCGACCCGCGCGAGTGCGTCGTCGCGCACGAGAACTTCGTTCACCTGGTGCTGACCAACGATCCGGCCAGGGCGCGCGAGGAGCAGCACCGGGCGTTCCTGAAGGTGATGAGCAACGAGCGCGGACCGGACTACCTGGAGACGGTCTACCTGTTCGGCACGCCGGACGAGATCGTCGCCTCGCTCCAGGCCCGCGTTGACGCGGGCGTGGAGTACTTCGTGCTGCACACCATGACGCCCGACCCCGCCCAGCTGCAGGACTGGATCGACGAGATCATCCCCAACGTCAAGTTCCCGCCCACGGCCGGCCCGGTGCGCCGGCAGACGGCGACCACGGGCGCGGCTTCGGCGGCATCTGCGGCCGCCACGGCGGCGGCCTGACCGCACGGTGACGCTGCGCATCGCCCTGATCGGCAAGCCGTTGTCGCGGCGGCACTCCCAGGTGATGCACGACGCGGCGTTTGACGCCGCCGGGATCGATGGCCGATACGAGCTGATGGAGGTCGACCAGCACCAGGTGGCCGATGTCGTGGGCCAGGCACGCACTGAGGGCTGGCTGGGCCTGGGCGTGACGGCGCCCTACAAGCAGCTCGTGGCCACGCTCGTCGACGAGGTGGAGCCGGCCGCGCGCGAGATCGGCGCGGTCAACAACGTCGTGCGCAACGCCGATGGCCGGCTGATCGGTTTCAACACTGACGCGCCCGGTTTTCGCGCGGCGGCGGAGATGGCCATGGGCTGGCCGCTCACCGGAGCGCGGATCGCGATCGCCGGCGGCGGGGGAGTGGCGCGCGCGATCGTCCATGCCTGCCGCGCCGCCGGTGCCGCGTCCGTGACGGTCGGCAACCGGACGGTGCCGCGCAGCGTGGGCGCCGTCGATGCGGTTGCACTGGACAGTGCCGAGTTCGCGCAGGCCCTGCGATCGGCCGACCTTGCCGTAAACGCAACGACGGTGGGGATGATCGACAGCGGCGCCGCGCTGAACGTTGACCTGCTGGCACCGGACGCCACCGTCTTCGACTGCGTGTACGTGCCGGCTGAGACGGCGCTGCTGGCCGCGGCTCGTGCACGTGGCCTCAAGGCGGCGAACGGCGCGGAGATGCTCATCGCCCAGGCCGCGATCGCGTTCGAGCGCTGGACCGGCGTGGGCAGCATGCAGAGTGTGATGCGTGACGCGGTCGCGCCGCTCCTGGCCGACCCTCAAGCGCGCGCCTGAGCATGCGGCTCCCCATACGCGGCAACGCAGCGCTATCTGTCGAGATCGGCGCGATCTACACGATCGGGCTCAACTACTCGGACCCGGCTGACGCGACTGACCCGACCGGCTCGCGGCCTGTCCGCCCGCTGGTTTACGGCAAGGCGTCGTCATCGGTCACCGGCGATGGATCGGTCGTCGCCTGGGACCGCGCGCTGGCGGCCAGTGTGAGCGGGGAGTGCGAGCTGGGCGTCGTCATCGGCCCGAGCGTCTCCGTGCTGGGCTACACCATCGTCAATGACATGACCGCGCAGGACCCGTGGCTGGACGGCGACCAGTGGCTGCTGGGCAAGTCGATGCCCGGCTTCTGCCCGGTGGGGCCGTGGATCGTGCCCGCGTCGGAGCTGGACGTGACCGACTTGCGCCTTGGCCTGACCGTCAACGGCGTGGCCGTCCAGGACGGGCGCACCTCGCACATGCGCTTCTCGATCGCCGAGATCATGGATTTCCTGGGCCGTTACGTGGAGCTCCGCCCGGGTGACCTGATTGCCAGCGGCACGCCAGTTCGAATCGGCCCGGACGCGGAGCGCCACCTGCAGCCGGGTGACACCATGACGTGCTGGGTCGAGGGCATCGGCGAGCTCAACAACAGCGTCAGATGAAGTGGCACCAATGAGGAGGCAGCAATGAAGCCCAAGACCGTCTTTCTGGGCGAGATGACCAGCCCGGAGGTAGAGGCGTTCCTGAAGGGCAGCCAGACGGTCATCGTGCCCACCGGCTCGACCGAGCAGCACGGCCCGCACGGACCGCTGCTGACGGACACGCTCATCGCCCAGGAAGTGGCCCGCCGCGCTGCGCCCGAAGTCAACGCGGTCGTGGCGCCGGCGATCAGCTACGCGCTCTCGTACCCGCACGTTGGCTTCACCGGCCTGGTGCACATCAAGGTGCCCACGTTCATGGCGCTCATCGAGGACCTGTGCCACTCGCTCGCGTCGATCGGCTTCAAGCGCATCTGCTTCCTGAACGGCCACTACGACAACACCTACGCCATCGCCTACGCGTGCGCGACGGCGAAGGCCAACGGGCTGTCCGATGACGTGGTCGCTTTTCCGATCAACTATTGGGACGGCCTGACGCCCGATGAATCGGGCGAGTTCTTCGGCGCCACGACCGGCCTGCACGCCAACCGGGGCGAGACGTCGGCGGTGATGGCGATCGACCCGGCGCTGGTTGACCTGGACAACGCCAATGCGGAGATGCCGCCCTTCCCCGAGGTGACCAACGCGCCGCCGGTCCACACCGCGTTCTTCTTCTCCAACCCGGGATCCGTCCACCGCGCATCCCAGTCGGGGTCGTGGGGCGACGGGCGCGAGGCATCGGCCGAGTTCGGGGAGCGCTACCTGACGGTCATGACGCGTTCGACCGTGCGCGTGCTGGGTGACATCGAGCGAACGTACGAGGCGATGCCGCGGCGCTGATAAGTCGCCGGTAAGTGGCCGGCGCCACCATCACTCCATGTCGCGCGACGACGAACGCCTGGGACGGGCCGCCCGCGCGCTGCGCCTCAACCAGGGACTGCGCCAGCGGGACCTGGTGGTTCCGGGAAGGTCACGCGAGTTCACTCTGCGGCTGGAAGCGGGACAGCTCGACCGCTTGCGTGTCGGTGACGTTCGCGATCACTTTGCGGGCCTTGGCGCGGCCGTCAGGATCAACGCCTGGTGGAACGGCGCCTCGCTTGATCGGCTGCTCGATGAGCGCCACGCCGCCGTGGTGGAAGCCATGATCAGGTGGCTGGGTCACTACGGATGGCGGGCTGAGACGGAGGTCACGTTCTCCGAGTGGGGCGAGCGAGGGTCGATCGACGTCTTTGGCGTACACGACGCGACGCGTTCAGTCGTCGTGGGCGAGGCCAAGAGTGAGTGGGGCTCGCTCGAGGAGACGATCCGGGTGCTGGACGTCAAGCACCGGCTCGCCCCGGTCGTGGCCAAGCGGCGGTTCGGCTGGGCCGCGCAACAAGTTGCGTCACTGCTCGTCTTCCCCGAGGGCGGCTCCGCGCGGAGGGTTGCGCAGCGGCATGCGGCGACCCTGGGCACCGCTTTCCCGGCACGCAACGTGGAAGTCAGGCGCTGGCTGCGCCGGCCCAACGGAGCGCTGCGTGGCCTGTGGTTCCTCTCAGATGTCGACCTGGGTGGACCTGGCGCTGCCCGACGCCCGTGATGCGGCTCCATTTGGCCCGAATCAGGCGCGCGCGGGCCGAATTTGTTGCCGAAAGTCGGCGCGCGCCGCCTTTTGAGAGGCTTTGCTGCCGGGGCCGGAAGGACGAGTCGACGCACGGCAACTTGTGAGGGGAATCGGGCCCCGCCGCCCGCCGTCTGCGGCCTGTGCTTCGGCTCAGGCCACTCCCGCGCCGTGGATTGCCGCGCCGATAGCGCCCGCCCACGGACCCAGCTCGGCCGGCACGATCTGCACCTGATCGAGCGGCGTGAGATGGACGCGGTCGCGCACCTCGCGCCAGATCGGCTCCAGGAAAAGGTCGAGCGAGGCCGCGATCCCACCGCCTATGACGACCCTGTCCGGCGTGAACACGGCCACCATGTTGGCAATGCCGATGCCCAGGTAGCGCGCCGCAGTCGCCACCCCGGCCACGGCCCGCGGGTCACCGGCGCGGGCGCGGGCGACCGCATCAGCGACCGTGTCCGTGCCGCACAGGGCGGAGATCCGCTCGGCGTTGACGAGCGCCTCTAAACAGCCGCGCCCGCCGCAGCTGCACGCGGGCCCGTCGGGCTCGATCACCTGGTGGCCCAGCTCGCCGGCTGAGCCATCGTGGCCGTGATAGACGCGCCCGTCCAGGCAGACAACGCCGCCAATGCCCGTGCCCAGGGTGATGCCGACCATCGCCGAGGTGCCGCGTCCGGCGCCGGCGCGCAGCTCCGCTACGCCGAATGCGCGCGCGTCGTTGATCAGCCGCGCCGGCACGGACAGCCCGTAGAAAGCAGCTCCGCGACGGGCTTGCCTTCCCACGCTCCGGGCACGTTGGTCAGAAACAGCGTGCGGCCCTCATGCGGGTCGTATGAGCCGGGCACTCCGAGGCCCACGCTCCCGATACCGGGCCACGCGGACAGTGCCTCCACCCCCACGCTGATCAGCTGCGCGACGACCGCGTCGGCACCACCGTCCGCGTCAGTCTCGACCGTGCCGCGCCCCAGCACGGGCCACGCGTCGGCATCCCTCTCGAGCACGGTCCATTTGATGTACGTGCCGCCCAGGTCCAGCCCAAGATGACGTGTCTCGCCCATCGCCTCGCCCGGCGCCTGGCCCGGCGCCTGGCCCGGCGGCGTGGGCGTTCCGTCACCCACTGCGCGCTAGGAGTCGGTGGTGACGCGCGTGTACGCCGCCGCGACGAGGACGATGATCGCGCCGAACAGGATCAGCCGGTCGGCCTCCTTGAAGCCGAGCGACGTCAGCAGCGACGAGACAACGGTCAGGATCAGCGCACCAACGATCGTGCCGCCGTACCCGCCGCGCCCGCCCAGGATGGAAGTGCCACCGATGACCGCCGCCGCGACCGACGGCAGCAGCAGCGAGTTTGCCAGCGTCACGCTCGCGGTATTGGTCGCGCCGCTCAGAAGGAAACCGGCCAAAGCGGCGAGCAGCGCGGCGATGACGTACAGCACGACCAGGATCTGCCACGACTTGGCGCCGGAAAGCCGCGCCGCGACCGGGTTGTCGCCGATGGCGTAGAGCATCCGCCCGTATCCGGTTCGGCGTAAGCCGAGCAGGACGAGCAGCACGATCGGGATGAACACGAGCAGGCTGTGCGGGATGATGCGGAACAGCAGACCGGCGCCCAGGCCGCGGAACTCGTCAGGCACGCCCGACCCGGTCTGGACCATCTGCAGCTGCCAAACGTTGGATAAGCCGAGCACGATCAGGCTCATGGCCAGGGTCATGATCAGCGGGTGGACGCGGAAGATGCCCACGCCGATGCCGGTCACGAGACCGGCCAGCGCCGCGGCCACAAGCGCCGCGACGATGGCCACGCCAAGACCCTGAGTGTTGACCAGCGTCGCGACCACGAAGCCGGACATGGACGCCACTGCGCCCACGGACAGGTCGATGCCGCCGGTGAGCATGGTCAGCGTCTGCGCCCCGGCAAGGATGGCCAGCGGCACCGCCGTACGCAGGATGATGCCGGCCCAGCCCGCACTCACCGTGCCCGGGCGCGTCAGCTCGCTGATCACGACGAGCATCGCGAGCAGCACGAGCAGCGGGACCATGGGCCGGTCGCGCAGCATGGCGCGCCAGTTGAAGCCAGACAGCCTGCCCGCGCTGGGTGACGGCGCGGCGACCGCGTTGCTCACCTGCGCGACCGCCGGACCTGGACGAACGTTCCGAACATGACCACTCCGATCAGGACCATTCCTTGCGCGACCGTGGCCAGGTTGGTGTTGAGCTTCAGGAAAGCGAGATCCGTCTTGAGCAGCGAGAGAATGAACACGGCCACGATGGGGCCGAACAGCCCGCCCCTCCCACCGGCCAGGCTGACCCCGCCCAGCACGACCGCGGCCACGCTCAACAGCGTGTGCTCCGGCCCCGGGATGGGACTGCCTATGCCCGTGCTTGCGGTCAGGCTCAGGCCGCCAAGGGCGGCAAAAACGCCACCGATGGCGTAGGCCAGCACCTTGGCCCGGTTGACCGGAACTCCGCTGCGGAAGGCGGCCAGCGGATTGCTGCCGATCGCATACAGCCACAGTCCGAAGCGCGAGCGTTTGAGGGGCAGCCACAGCACGGCCACCAGCACGATCAGGACGACGACTGCCTTGGGCACCCATTCGTTGCCGAGCGAGCCCAGGACGAGCCCGGTCAGCCAATTCGCCGCGTCACCGCCCGGCACGTTCAGCACGAGCAGCGCCGCGCCGGCCCAGACGAAGGACATGGCCAGCGTGACGATGATGTCGGGAACCCGGGTGGCCACGATCAGTGAGCCATTGATCGTGCCGAGCAGCACGCCCAGGAGCAGGGTGAGCAGGACGATGGCAACGCCGACCTCCTCGGACTGCCCGTCCATCGCTGTCGCGGCGATGACGCTGGTCAGGGCCATCGTCGAGCCAACGGACAGGTCGATCCCGCCTGAGATGACGATCACCGCCTGGGCTGCGGCCGCGAAGGCGAGGGGCAGAACTCCGATTGCCAGGCCCTGGATGCCGGATACGCCATAGGTCGGCTGGATTAGCCGCGTGAACACGAGCATCAGCGCGAAGAAGGCGACCAGGCCAAGAGCCCAGCCGTTGCGCTTGATGACGCCGGAGACCGACTCACGCACGCTGGCGCGCGGCTCCTCGAAGGTCGTTGCGGCGGCTGTCATCGCTTGCTGGAAACTTCTTCGGCGGCATGCCCGGAGCCCGCCAGCGCCTCCGTGGCCACGACTGCGGCCGCCACCTGCTCGGGCATCTCGGCATCAGATTGCAGGTTGTACGCCGCCCTGAGCAGCGTTGCCTCGTCCGCGCCGGCGGCGTCCATCTCGGCCACCACGCGGCCGCCGAAGATGACGATCACCCGGTCACAGGCAAGCTGGATCTCCTTGAGCTCGGACGTGTAGAGCAGGATGGCCGAGCCCTCCGCCGCCAGGTCGCGCAGCAGCGCGTAGATCTGGGTCTTGGTGCGGATGTCGATGCCGCGCGTGGGATCGAAGCAAAGCATGGTGTGCACGCTGCCGGCCACCCAGCGGGCGATGGTCACCTTCTGCTGATTGCCGCCCGACAGGCGGCGAACCTCGCGCTGGGCGCGCGTGTCCACCTGCAGCTTGTCGATCGCCTGGCCCACCTGGCGCTGCTCGTCGCCCAGGTTGATCGGGCCCCAGCGGCGCATCGCCGTGCGGAACGGGAGGGCGATGTTCTCGCGCACGGAGCGCTGCATGAGCAGCGCCTCGGCCCGATCCGCCGCCACGTACACCACCCCCGCCCGGATCGCGTCAGCCGGGTGCCCGAACCTGACCTGCTTGCCGTCCACGTGCAGCTCGCCCGCGCTCTGCTTCTCCGCGCCGGACAGGATCTCGAACAGCTCGTCCTGGCCCTGGCCCTCCAGCGCGACCACTCCGAGCACCTCGCCCCGATGCAGGTCGAACGTGGCGTCCACGAGCCGGGTGCCTGAGCGCAGGCCGCGCGCCGCAAGGCGCGGCGTCGACGCGCGCCACTCGTCACCCCCGGCTGCCTCTTCTTTCTGGCGCGCGCTGAGCTCCTGCACCGCCTGGCCCAGCATCAGCTCCACGATGCGCTCCTCAGAGCCCGATGTGACATCAACCACGCCGACCGTCTCGCCTTCGCGCAGCACGGTGGCTCGATCGCATACAGCGGCGATCTCGATCATCCGATGCGATATGAAGATGACCGACCGGTCACCACCGCGCATGCGACCGATGACTTCCAGCACTCGCTCGGTCAGGTTGGCCGGCAGGGCGGCAGTCATCTCGTCGAGCATCAGCACGTCCGGCTCTATGGCCAGCGCGCGAGCGAGGTCGATGATGCGCAGCGAAGCGAGAGGAACCTGGCGGGCGACGCTCGAAAGGCGCAGATCGGACAGCCCAAGCTCATTGATCCAGTGCCAGAAGCGGTCGACCGGCGTATCTGTCAGGCGCAGGTTGGCGCGAATGTCCAGGTCCGGGATGAGCGCCGGCTCCTGGTAGACGGAGACAAGCCCACCGCGGCGCGCCTCGCCCGGCGAGTGGACGGTGCGATCTCGGCCGCGCACAGAGATCGTGCCGCCGTCCGGCCGCACGGCGCCGGTGAGGATCTTGACCAGCGTGCTCTTGCCCGCGCCGTTGGCGCCCATCAGGGCGTGGACCTCGCCCGGGCTGACGGCGAGCGTGGCGTTCTTGAGCGCCACGACAGCGCCGTACGACTTGGAGATGCCGGTCGCCTCGAGCAGCAGTTCGGTGCCGGTGGTGACGGTCATCAGCTCCTATTTATACGCGAGCGGGAGGCCGGCGAACCGACCTCCCGCTCGTGAAAGGACTTGCCTGACTGGGTTAGATCCCGCCCGGACCCTTGCAGGCGACGGCCTGCTCGGGGGTATACGTGGTCCAGTCCGCGATCTGCAGGCCCAACGGCCAGAGCGGATCGAGACCGTCCACCTGCCACGACTCGAGCGTCGCTCGGCCGTCATCGGAGGTGTTCTCCGCGACGACCGGGGTCAGCAGGACCGTGTTCGGGTAGGGCGCGTCAGCCGCCGTTTCAATCTCCTCACCGTTGAGGACCTTGATGGCGAGGTTGACGCCCGCGCCACCAACGGCCGCGGTGTTGGTCACCGCCGCGCCGGTCAGGCCCGGGAAGTTCTCCTCGTCCAGGAGCTGAGCGACGAAGGCTCCGAGGTCGGCGCCGACGATCGGCACGAACTCCTTGCCTGCGTCCTTGATGACGTCCACGACCTGTGAGTCCATGCCGGACGTCCAGATGCCGTCGACCTCGTCGTACGCACCGCTGTTCACGAAGGTGGTTGCGATGTCGGTTGTCTTCGCCGGATCCCAGTCAGTGTGGACGCCCTCAGCGGACGGCACGACGGTGATGTTCGGGAAGTCCGCCAGCGCGTTGTTGAAGCCGGTGTGGCGGTCATCGTCGGCCGGGTTGCCGGCGATGCCGCGCATGTACCAGACCGTGTGGTCGCCATCGCCGAGCTGCTCGAACAGCCAGCGTGCGCCGAGCTCGGCGTACATGACCTGGTTGTTGTACAGCTTGTAGGTGGCATCGTGCGTAACGAACGCATCGACCGAAACCGTGGGAATGCCCGCCGCCTCGGCCTCATCGAGGGCCTCGTTGAGGGCCTCAGGATCGTTCGGGTTGAAGACGATCGCGTCGACGTCCGCCGCGATCAGGTTGCGCAGGTGGGTCAGCTGACCCGCCGCGCCGGTGATGTTCTCGTGGAAGAGAGTCATCTCCGACACCTCGCCCGAGGCAAGCGCCTCAGCCTTGGCGGTGCACACCTGCTCCTCGCGGAAGCCGTTGCCGACGCCACCGGCGTTCGAATAGCCGATGTGGTATTCGCCGGTAGCGCCGCTCGTCGCGCTTGCCGCCGGAGTACCGGTGGCAGACGGCGTGCCGCTGGCAGCCGGAGTGCCGCCCGGGGCAGCCGTGCCGCACGCGCCGACGATGAGCGCCGTCGCGGCGATCACGCCGAGGGCGCGAATATGGGTAGACCTGGTCATGTAGTGAGATCCTCCTCCTGTTGTTTCATGGCGATACGAATGCCGTGAGCGCTTGGGATACTAGTCCATAGAAAAGGATTACTGCGGCAAATTCTGGCCGCGCAAGCGCGGCTCAATAGGCGCCGTGTTGCGTGTGGGCCGCTTCGGGCAGCGCCGGCCCGCCCGCCTGGCCATCCTTACGCGCGCGGAAGTCGTCAAGAATGGTCTTCGTAGCCGTGGCGCCGACGCGCGTCACGCCAAGGACCATGACGTCAAGCAGGGCGTCCAGCGTGCGCACGCCACCGGCCGCCTTGACCTGGATGTGGGGCGAAGTGTGCGCGCGCATGAGACGCAGGTCGTCATGCGTGGCGCCCGATGGCGCGAAGCCGGTGGAGGTCTTGACGAACTCCGCACCCGCCGCCTCCGTCAGCCGGCACGCTCGGATCTTCTCGTCGTCCGTCAGGTACGCGTTCTCGAAGATGACCTTCACGATCGCGCCGCCACCGTGGGCCGCCTCGACCACGGCGCGAATGTCCTGCTCCACTTCCTCGTCACGGCCGGACTTGAGCGCTCCGATCTTGATGACCATGTCTATCTCCAGCGCGCCCTGCTCCAGCGCACGGAGCGTCTCGAGCACCTTGGCCTCGGTCAGGTGGTTGCCGTGCGGGAAGCCCACGACCGTGCCCACCTTGACGTCCGTGCCGCGCGCCCTGTCCACGGCCCGCACGACGTCCACCGGCCGCATCGTCAGCGACGCGACGTCGTAGGCGAGCGCGAGCTCAATGTTCTCGTCAAGAAAGGCATCGTCCAGCTCCGGTCGCAGGAGCGAGTGGTCGATCGTCTTGGCGATCTCGCGGTAGGTCAGCCGCTCCAACAGCTCGGTCGTGCCGGCCAGTGGCGCGGCGGTGGCCTGGGTATCGGTCATGTGTGGATCAGTCGCCTTTCGGGATGTACGGGCGGAGGGTGTTGCGTGCGATCAGAAAGCCGCGCTTGACGAGCTCGTCCGTGCCTTCGAAGCGACGATCCTCGTGCTCGATGATGCAGTCGCCGTCGTAGCCCACGCGGTACAGGCTTGAGAAGATCTCGCGCCAGTTGGCCTCGCCCAGCCCGGGCAGGCGCGGGATCTGCCAGCCCATTCCGGCCGACATCGTGCCGCGCTCGTAGAGTCCGTCGCGGTCGATCATCACGTCCTTGGCCTGGAAATGGAGGATGTGCGCGCCGAACTCGCGGATGAATCGGGCCTGGTCGATCATCAGCCAGACCAGGTGCGACGGGTCGTAGTTGAGCCCTACGGTGCCGCCCCACTGCTCGATGATCCGGCGCCAGATTTGCGGCGACCAGGCGATGTTGTTGCCGCCCGGCCACTCGTCGTACGAGAAGATCATCGGGCAGTTCTCGATCGTGATCCGGACGCCGTTGTCCTGGGCGTGGCGGACGATGTCCGGCCAGACGCGCAGCGCCTCTTCCCAGTTCTGGTCCAGGTTCTTCTTCGAGTCGCCGCCCATGAACGTGTTCATGAAGGGCACGCCCATCATGCCGCACGCCTCGATCACCTTCTTGATGTGGGCGATGGCCGGCTCACGCACGGCAGGGTCCGCGTGGAGCGGGTTGGGGTAGTAGCCCAGGCCTGAGATGGCCAGGCCCCGGGACTCGATCTCGCCGCGGATCTGCGCTGCCTGCTCGTCATTCAGGTTGACGACGTCGATGTGCGACGTGCCGGCATAGCGCCGCGCGGTGCCGCCCGACTGCGGCCAGCAGGCGATCTCCAGGCTGTCGAAGTCATTCGCCGCGGCCCAGTCGGCGATATCCAGGAGTGGCATATCGGGCAGCGGTGCGGTCAGGAAGCCGAGTCTCATGAGGTCCCTTCCTCCGCGCTGCCGGGCTGGCGTTCGACGGACACCCAGCGCCCTTCGCGCGAGCTATTCAGGATGGCGTCGCCCACGAGCATCTCCTCATGGCCGTCGGCAAAGGTGGCGTACGGCGGCTGGTCACGCATCGCGCCCTCGCCAACGTCGAGGTACACGGCCCGGAAAAGGGCGGAGAACGTGTCAGCAAAGCCCTCCACGTGGCCGGCCGGCAGCGCCGCTGCCGCGCGCCCGGCCTCGCTCATCAGCGCACTGTCGCGCGAGAGGATCTCGTTCGGCCGGCCGCGATGGCCAACCCAGACCGTGTCCGGGCTCTCCGAATCCCACGCCACGGTGTCGTGCGACCCGTCGATCTCGTACTGGAGCGAGTTCTTGCGTCCGGCGCTTATCTGGCTGACGGCCATCACGCCGCGCGCGCCGCTGTCGTAGCGAAGCAGGATGGTGGCCACGTCCTCCGTGTTGATCTCGCGCTCGATGGCCTCTCCCGAGCGGTCGAGCGAGAACGTCTCAACCGCTCCCGTTGGCTGGCGCCGGACCTTGATGAACGTGGTCAGGTCGGCCATCACCTCGGTCACGTGGCGGCCGCTGACGAAGGTTGTCAGGTCCAGCCAGTGCGAGCCGATGTCGCCCACGGCGCGCAGCGCGCCGCCCTCTTGCGGGTCCAGCCGCCAATTCCAGTCCGTGTCGTACAGCAGCCAGTCCTGGAAGTAGCGCCCGGAGATGAGCCGTACGTTGCCGATGTCGCCCGCCGCGATGACCGCGCGCAGGTGCTGGTTGAGCGGATAGAAGCGGATGTTGAAGTTGACCGCGGCGACCTTGCCGCTCGCAGCCGCCAGCTCGACCAGCTCAGCCAATTCGTGCGCGTCCATGGCCAGCGGCTTCTCGCAGATGACGTGCCGGCCGGCGTCGAGGATGTCGCGCACCTGGGGGTAGTGCAGCTTGTTGGGCGAGGTGACATGGACAACCTCGACCGAATCGTCATTGAGCAGCTGCTCCAGGTCGTCGTACGCGCGCGCTACGCCAAGCCGCTGGGCGCTGTGCGAGCCACGTTCGGCGCTCGAGCCGAGCACGCCGCGAACCTGCACGCCGATGCGCCGCAGCGCCTCTGTGTGCACGGTGCCGATGAATCCCGTGCCGATGACCGCGGCACCAATGTCACTAAGGCGTCTGGACACAGGCGCGCATTATCGGCTAGTTGACTGCGAAGAGCTCGACTGCCTCTTCGATGCCCTTCAGCGTGTGGCTGCCCCTGGATGCCGTGCTCATACCCGAACCCACCAGCAGGGCGTTGGTCGTGGCCGAGATGAGCACCTCGCCCGGACCCGCGGCGGCAGCCACCCGCGCCGCGAGATGGACGGCGATGCCGCGCACGTCCTGGCCGGCTAGCTCCACCTCGCCCGAGTGGACACCCGCGCGCTGCATCAGCCCGAGTCCCGGTGCGGCCGCGGTCGTCTCAAGCGCGCATCGAACAGCTCCAGTTGCGCTGTCGAAACGGGCGAGCATCCCGTCGCCGGTTGTCTGGACCTCTATGCCCCGATGCCGCTCGAGAGATCGGCGGATCATCGCGTGGTACTCCGCAAGGCGGTCGCGGAACGCGTTGTCACCCAGGCGTGACGCGAGCTGGGTGGATTCGACGAGGTCCGTGAAGAGGATTGACGCGAGCACTCGCTCGACGGTCGCATCACGGGCTTTGGCGAAGAGCCGCCGTCCGGTCCAGTCGAACGAGACCCATGGCTCGTCGCCCACGACCCACGCGTCATGGCCGGGCGGGATCTCGAACACGTCGCCCGCGTCCAGCTCGATCATGGAGCCGTCGCGCATCTCGATGTGAAGCCTGCCCGCGATCACGAAGCCCACGTGGTGCACGTCGCACAGCTCTGTCTGCACAATCGGCTGCACGTCCGTGGCCCATCGCCAGCCGGGTTGATAGGTAATTCGACCGAAGGCGGAATCGCCCATCTCGACCAGCTCGAGCTGGCCCCGTCCGACCGGGCGCACCTCGTCTGGGCGGCCCAGGTTGCGCTTCTGCAGGTGGCCCACGCCGGCATTCTAGGATTGACACGTGAAGCGAACAGTCACCGTCCCGGGCATTGGCCGCGTCTTCGCCGAGCCTGACATGGCCACCGTCCGGCTGGGCGTGAGCGTCATCGGCGAAAGCGCCGGATCCGCGCGCTCGTCCGCGGCAAAGACGATGCAGGCTGTGCTCGGCGCGATTGACGAGCTGGGCATAGCGCGTCGCGACGTGCGCACGGAGCTCGTGTCGCTCAATCCCGTGCTGGATTACCAGGCCGACGGCGGGCCGCGCGTCACCGGCTACCAGCTGAGCAACAGCGTGACCATCACCCTGCGCGACCTGGCCCGCGTGGGCGAGCTGATCGACGCAGCGCTGGGAGCCGGTGCGTCGACCCTCGACTCACTCGAGTTCGCACTGGCCGATCCTGAGCCGGTCCAGAAGCAGGCGCGCAGCCTGGCACTTGATGATGCTCGGGCTCGCGCCGCCACGCTGGCCAAAGGGGCGGAGGCAACACTCGGTCAGGTGTTGTCCGTCGTAGAGGGCGAGCCTGCCTCGGGGCCTATTCCCTATGCCGGACGCGCGATGGCCCTCAAGGCGGAAGACGCCTCGACCCCGGTCGAAGGCGGCACCCGGGAGATCTCCGTGTCCGTGATCGTGACCTTTGCCATCGGCTAACCTGCCGAGCAAGCGCGGCCAGCACGACAGCGGCGGAGAGGGAAGCGCAGCCTTGGTCGACTCTACCCAGACAGCGGTCAAGCTCGAGCAGGTCGAGAAGCGCTTCGGCGACGTCGTCGCAGTCGCCGGGATTGACCTTGACGTCCGCGACGGCGAGTTCTTCTCGATGCTCGGCCCGTCCGGCTCGGGCAAGACCACGACCCTGCGCATGATCGCCGGCTTCGAGCTGCCGACCGCCGGGCGCATCCTGCTGCACGGCAGTGACGTGACGAACGTGCCGCCCTTCGAGCGAGACGTGAACACTGTGTTCCAGGACTACGCGCTGTTCCCGCACATGTCGGTCGGCGATAACGTGGCCTACGGGCTGATGATCAAGAAGGTGCCCAAGGCACAGCGCCGCGAGCGCGTCGACGATGCGCTGCGCATGGTTCGCCTGAACGGCTACGAGGAGCGCCGGCCAAGCCAGCTGAGTGGCGGACAGCGCCAGCGCGTCGCGCTCGCCCGGGCGCTGGTCAATCGGCCGCGCGTGCTGCTCCTGGACGAACCGCTCGGAGCGCTCGACCTGCGCCTGCGCGAGGAGATGCAGATTGAGTTGAAGTCGATCCAGCAACAGGTCGGCATCACGTTCATCTATGTCACCCACGACCAGGGCGAGGCGCTGACGATGTCCGACCGGCTGGCCGTGTTCAACCAGGGCCGGATCGAGCAGGTGGGCACGCCGGCGGAGGTGTACGAGCGCCCGGAGACCACGTTCGTGGCCGGCTTCGTGGGCACATCCAACCTGATCACCGGCGAGGCTGCCCAGGCAATCCTGGGCGCCAGCGGCACGTTCACGGTGCGGCCGGAGAAGATCCGCCTGACCGAGCCGGACGACGAGCCGGCCGCAGACGACTCATCCGCGCTGGGCACGATCAGCAAGGTCGTCTATCTGGGCCCTGAGACGCGCTTCCTGGTCCGCCTGGACGCCGGAGCGGACCTGATGGTCGACCAGCAGAACCTCTCACGCACCTCCAGCGAGGCGCTCGCGCTTGAAGGAAAGAGGGTGCGCCTGACGTGGAAGCGGTTGCATAATCTGAGTCTCACCGCGGCTGAACAGCCGCTCGACGCAGATGCACAAGTGGCGGAGGTGTAAGCCGGCGGAGCGGATATCGTGGCCAACGAACGGGGGAATCGACGGGGGGAGCCGACGGGGGAATCCCACGGGGGACAGATAGGAGGAGGAAACTTTTGGCGACTCAACGAATCCTGGCCCTGATCAGCCTTCTGGCGCTGGTCATCGTCGCCTGTACGACTGGGCCTGCGGCACCCACCCAGGCGCCCACCTCAACGGCCGCCGCGCCGACGGACGCGCCAAGTGACGCGCCCACGGACGCCCCGACCGACGCACCCAGCGGCGGTATCGGCGAAGGCGAGGGCGAGCTCAACCTGGTCATCTGGGCCGGCTACGCCGAGCGCGGCGCAACTGATCCCAACTTCGACTGGGTCACGCCCTTCGAGGCATCGACCGGATGCACCGTCAACACGACGGACATGACCGACTCGAACAACGGCGTGTCACTCATGCAGTCGGGCAACTACGACGGCATCTCCGCCTCGGGCGACGCGACCACGCGCTTGATCCAGGGCGACTACGTCGAGGCGATTGACCCGAACATCCTGCCCAACTACGCGAACGTGTTCGCGGGCCTCAAGGACCTGCCCCACAACACCGTGGATGGCGTGAACTACGGCGTGCCCCACGGGCGCGGTCCGAACCTGCTCATGTACAACACGGAATCCTTTGATGAGGCGCCCACCAGCTGGGACGCGGTCTGGGAAAGCGGCTCGGAATACGACGGGCAGATCAGCGTCTATGACTCGTCCATCTACATCGCCGACGCGGCGGTGCACCTGATGGCGACCCAGCCCGCGCTGGGCATCACTGATCCGTATCAGCTCAACCAGGAGCAGTTCGATGCTGCCATCGCGCTGCTCCAGGCGCAGGCTGCCAACAACCCGCTCTACTGGTCCAGCTACACCGACCAGATCGCGTCATACGGCGCTGGCGACGTTGTCGTCGGCACCACGTGGCCGCTCCAGGTGCAGCTGCTCAAGGCAGACGGCGTGTCCGTGGAGGGCGTCAAGCCCGACGAGGGCACGACGGGCTGGTCCGACACCTGGATGATGGCCAAGGACGCTGCCCACCCGAACTGCATGATGATGTGGATGAACCACATGATGTCGCCCGAGGCGAACTCACAGGCGACGGTCTGGTTCGGCGAGGCCGCGACCAGCCCGGAGGCCTGCGCGGCAGCCGAGGCTCTGTCACCCGGTCACTGCGCGGCGCAGCATGCCGATGACGAGACCTACTGGGAGAACATCTACTACTGGAGCACGCCCCAGGAGGACTGCGCCGATGACGACGCAGCCACCACGTGCAAGACCCAGGATGACTGGGTGCAAGCCTGGACCACGCTGCGCGGCAGCTGATCCGGGAAACGTAAGTAACTCGAGGGCTCCCCGAGCGTAAGCCGGGGGGCCCTCGATCTAACTCGCCATGAGCCTGCCCACGGACCCGATCCTCGCGCCGGAGGTGCTCAGCGCACCGCCGCGCCGCACGATGCGCCGTCGGCTGGGCAGGTGGCTCCATCCGCGCCGCGGCTTCCAGCTTCGAGCGCTCCTGGCCGGCCCGGTCGGCTGGCTGGGCATCGCCTACCTGGGCTCGCTGCTGATCCTGCTGCTCAACGCCTTCTTTGCCAAGGATTCGTTCACCGGCCGCGTCGAGCCGTTCACCTGGTCGCTCGCCGCGTTCGAAACGATGATCAACAGCCCGGTCTACCTGACGATTGCCATCCGCACGGTGGGTTTGGCAATGCTGGTCACGATCACCTGCGCGCTGCTGGCCCTGCCCATCGCCTACTACATGGCCCGTCTCGCTTCGCCGCGCATGCGCGGCCTGCTCGTGGTCGCGGTCCTGATCCCACTTTGGGCCGCGTACCTGGTCAAGGTCTACGCGTGGCGGATCATCCTGCAGGGCAACGGCCTGGTCGACTGGGCGCTCGAGCCGTTCGGCATGACCGGGCCGGGCCTGTCCGAGGATGCCAATAGCTGGCTCGTGCTGAGCTACCTGTGGCTGCCCTACATGATCCTGCCCATCTACGCCGGCTTCGAGCGCATCCCGAACTCACTGCTGGAGGCATCGTCGGACCTCGGCGCGCGCAGCCTGACCACGTTCCGCCGCGTGGTCCTGCCGCTCGTATTCCCGGCCATGGTGGCCGGGTCCATCTTCACCTTTTCGCTGACCCTGGGCGACTACATCACGCCGGACCTGGTGTCAGACGCGAAGTTCATCGGCAACGTGATCTACGACAACTCGGCCAACGTGAACCTGCCGTTGGCCGCTGCCTACTCACTGATCCCGATCGGAATCATGATCGTGTACCTGCTTCTCGCGCGCCGCCTTGGCGCGTTCGAGTCGCTGTGAGGAGCGCCCATGCGTGAGACTCGCTCGGTCAGGATCGCCCTGCGCCTGTCCACGATCCTGGTGCTGACCTTCATCTACCTGCCCATCGTCGTGCTCGCCATCTATGCCTTCAACACCAGCCGCATCCAGGCCTGGCCGCCGGCAGGCTTCACGCTCAACTGGTTCGCGGAGGCGGCCAGCAACCCGACCGTCATTCGTGCCCTGAGCAATTCGCTCATCGCCGCCAGCGCGGCCACCGTCCTGGCCCTCGTCCTGGGCACGCTCGCCGCGCTGGCCGTCTCGCGCTACGACTTCTTCGGCCGCCAGACCATCTCGTTCTTCCTTGTGCTGCCCATTGCGCTGCCCGGCGTCGTGTCAGGCATCGCCCTGCGCACCACGTTCACGACACTGGACATAGACCTGAGCCTGCTGACGATCATCGTGGGCCACGCGACGTTCTGCGTGGTCGTCGTCTACAACAACGTGTTCGCCCGTCTGCGCCGACTGCCACGCTCACCGGAGGAGGCATCGGCGGACCTGGGCGCCGACTCGTTCACCACCTTCCGGCGGGTCACGCTGCCCGCGGTCTGGACGGCGCTGCTCTCTGGCGGCCTGCTCGCCTTCGGGCTTTCCTTCGACGAGATCATCGTCACGGTCTTCACTGCCGGCGCCGGCACGCAGACGCTGCCGATGTGGATCTTCTCGGCCATCCAGCGACCGAGGGAGCTGCCCGTGGTCAATGTCGTGGCGCTCGTGCTGATCATCGTCAGCGTACTTCCGGTCTACCTCGCGACGCGCATCAGCGGTGACGTTGCCACCGGCGGCGGACGCGCCTAGGCGCTGCTCGCCCGCGCCAGCGCCACGGGAGCGGCGTGATAGCGCCGTGCGGCATAGCCGGCCAGGTCCTCGACCAGGCCCTCGATAACCGGGCCGGCGTAGTGGTCGTCGTTCCACGCCGCGAAGAGGGTGATCGTCAATCTGCCAGCCGGTGTCTGGATATAGAGCGGGCGCAGGCCGTAACGCCGGTCGTCGGTGACGATGGCAATGCCGCGCCCGGCGGCGGCCATCGCCTGGGCGACGTGGGGCACGTTCGTCTCAGCCGCCGTCGTATATGTCAGCCCCGACTGGGCCATCGCGTCATCGAACACGCGCCGGGTGCCGTGCCCGGCACCAAGCACGATGAGCGGGTGGCTGACCAACTCGGCCAGCTCGATCGAGCGGGCCCGCGCGAGGGGATCGTCCGGCTTTACGTAGGCCAGCACGGCGAAGCGCAGGATTGGACGACTGCGCAGCTCGCCCGGTGGCGGGCCAGATGAGATGCCGATCTCGGCGTTCCCCACCAGCACCTCTGCGAATACCTCGCTGGGGATCGATTCGCGGATGGTGACGATTGGGCCGTGATCGCCGCGCTGGGCCAGAAACGGAGCGATCACGTCGGTCACCGTCGTCTCAGGGGCGACGAGCGAGAGCGAAACCATGCTCGGCATGGCCGTGCCGCGCAGGAAGTTCTGGGCCACGTCGGCGCGCCGGACCAGGTCGCGCGCCACGGGCACGAAGGCCGCCCCAGCCGGGGTGAGGCGCAGCCGGCCGCTGCGCCGCTCGAACAGGTCTGCGCCGAGAATCTCCTCGAGCTGGCGCAGCTGGCGGGAGATGGACGGCTGCGCGACACGGACTGTCAGAGCGGCTTTCGTCACCGAACCCTCGTCGACGATGGCCAGGAAGTAGCGCAGCAGCCTCAGCTCGAGCATCTATGCCTGTCAAGCATCGCATACCTGACCAACAGGTATTGGACGATGTGCACGCGGAGCCCAAGACTGGACGCTTGGGCCGGGCCATCGAGGGCTGTCCGACCGAGGGCGCATATATCCCGGCTGCGTAGGAGGAATAAGGATGTCCCGTCCAGCACTTCGGGAAGTTCACTGGCTGGCCAAGCCGGCCGCGCTGCGTTTCCCTGCTCTGCTGATCGTGGTGGCCTTGCTGGCCGGCGCGTGCAGCACCGCGAGCCCGACAGTCGCCCCGACCGGCGCACCAAGTGGCGCCCCAACCGGTGCGCCGACCAGCGCTCCGACCGACGCGCCGACCAGCGCTCCGACCGACGCGCCGACCGACGCCCCGACCGACGCGCCGACCGAGACGCCCAGCGGACCGAGCGTGCTCAAGGTGGCCGCGACCGCCAACATCACGACCTGGGATCCGATCAAGTCGTTCTCGACCGAAGCGCTTTACATGGCCAACATCTATGAGCCGCTGCTCTGGGTCAATGCTCCCGGCTCGGCCGAAGAGTTCACGCCGGCCCTGGCGACCGAGTGGTCGACCAGCGACGATGGCCTGACGTGGACGTTCAACATCCGCCCGAATGTCACCTTCCACGATGGATCAGCGCTTACGGCCGAGGCCGTGGTGCGCTCTATTCAGGCCGCCAAGGAGCGCGCGGGTGCGTCGTTCATCTGGCTGCCGCTGGCGGAAGTCAGCGCCACCGACGAGATGACCGTCCAGATGACGCTTTCGTACGCCGCCCCGATGGACCTTGTTGCTTCGTCGCTCTACGGCGCCTGGATCGTCAGCCCGGCGGCGCTCGACGCGGTCGCGGCGGACGAGAACTACTTCGAGGCGGGCATTGACGCGGGCACCGGCCCGTACACGATCGAATCGTTCACGCCCGATTCAGAGGTTCTGCTGACCGCCTACGAGAACTACTGGGGCGGCTGGGACGATGTCGATCACTTCGACAAGGTGCTTGTCTCGATCGTGCCCGAGGCTATTGACCAGCAGCAGGCGCTCGACAACGGCGCCGTCGACATGGCGTTGTCTGTGCCGCTCGAGAACATCGGCCAGTACGCCGACAACCCTGACTTCACGCTGATCGAGGAGCCTTCGTTCTTCAACTACGTCGGCCTCTTCAACACCCAGCGCGCGCCGCTCGACAACGCATTGGTTCGCCAGGCGCTGTCTTACGCGACGCCCTACCAGGACATCATCGACGTCGCCACGCAGGGCTACGGCACCCAATCGCACGGCCCCGTGCCGGCGGGTGTCTTCCCCTACTCAGCCGATGTCCCGCAGTACACCTACGACCTGGACATGGCCCGCCAGCTGCTCGCCGACGCCGGCTTCGCAGATGGCTTCGACATGGAGCTGACGTACGCCTCCGAGAACCAGTTCGAGACCGCGTTCGCACCGCTCATCCAGGATTCGTACGGCCAGATCGGCGTCAACGTGACGATCACGCCGATGCTCTTCAACCAGCAATGGGAGCGCGCCAAGGGTGATCCCGAGGGCCGCCAGGACATGTTCCTGCTGCTCTACTGGCCAACCTACAGCGACGCCGGAGCGGACAACCTGTGGTCGCTCTATCGCAGCAGTGAAGCTCCCTTCTTCAACCTCAGCTACTGGGTCAACGAGGAATACGACGCCCTCATCGACGAGGCCGGCGGGCTGACTGCCACCGACCGCGATGCTGCCCAGGCCAAATACGTCGAGGCGATGAACCTGATCTACGAGGAGGCGCCGGGCGTCTCGCTCTACGACACCATGTTCGTCATGCCGCTGAGCAACAGCCTGGCTGGCTACCAGTACAACCTGAACTATCCGTTCGCCCAGTTCTTCTACCCCATGCACCCGGCTCCCTAAAGTCGGTGCATGCTCGTCGAGGCGGCCGCTAGACAAGGACCTCCTCGGGGCGGGCCGGCGCGTGAGCGTCGGCCCGCCCGTCGAACTCTCAACAGGCTGAGCCCATGATTCGCTTCCTCGCCCGCCGGCTGGCCGGTTCGGTCGTCGTGCTCTTCGGGCTGACCGTGATCACCTTCGTGTTGGCCCGGGTCATCCCGTCCAACCCGGCTGCGGTCTACATCGGCCCACGGGCCAGGCCCGACGACATCGCTCGTGTAACGCGCGAGCTTGGCCTTGACCAGCCCCTGCCGGTCCAGTACCTGACCTACATGCGCGACATGCTCCAGGGTGACTGGGGCACGTCGATTGGTACCAAGCGCCCGGTGCTGGACGAATTGTTCGGCCGTCTGCCGGCGTCGCTCGAGCTGATCGTCGCGGCGATGGTCATTGCCATCCCGCTCGGCATCGCGCTCGGTCTTGTCGCCGCCCGGTGGCGCGGGAGTGCGCCTGATTCGATCGTCCGACTGACCTCGATCGTGGGCGTGTCGATGCCTGCCTTCCTGCTTGGCATGCTGCTTCAGATCATCTTTTTCAGTACGTTCCACCTCCTCCCGCTCTTTGGGCGGGTAGACGCCGATCTGCGCTTCACGAGCCCGATTGATCCGATCACGGGCTTCAATACGATCGATGCGTTGATCGGCTTCAACGGGCCGGCATTGGCCGATTCGCTCCGCCACCTGGTCCTGCCTGCAGTGACCCTGGCGGCGTATCCGATCGCCGTCATCGCGCGCATGATGCGCGCCTCGACGCTCGAAACGCTCGCGCTCGACCATGTCCGCACCGCACGCGCTTATGGGATCGGCGAAGGGCGCATCCTGCGCCGGTTGGTGCTGCGCAACGCGCTGCTGCCCGTGCTCTCGGTCATCGGGCTGGTGCTTGCCTACTCGCTGACCGGGACCTTTTTCGTCGAGATCGTCTACAACTGGCCCGGACTGGGCACGTTTGCGGTGAAGTCGATCCTGAACGTGGACTTCCCCGCGATCATGGGCATCACCCTGCTCGGCGCGGTTGGCTACGTGACGATCAACCTGCTCGTCGACCTTGGCCAAGCGTGGATGGACCCGCGCATCAGGGCGGCCACATGACCGGCGCGACAGGCGCTCTGCGCGCCGCCGAGATCGCTCCGGGCCGGCTGCCGCTCGGGCGCGCCTGGCGCCTGCTGCGCAGCGACCCGCTCGCACTTCTTGGCGTCCTGATCATCGGCACGTTCTTCTTCCTCGCGGTGTTCGGGCCGCTGGTCGCTCCGGCGCCGGGCGCTGGCGCGGGCGTGATCGACGTGCCCAACCGCATGGCCTCGCCCAGCGCCGCCAATCTCTTCGGCACCGACGAACTCGGCCGCGACGTGCTCAGCCGGGTAATCCTGGGCGCGCGGCCAGCACTCGTGATCGCCTTCATCGTCGTCGCCCTGGCCGTCGTCATCGGCGTGCCGCTTGGGGCGATCGCCGGCTATCAGCGCGGCTGGCTGGACGCGCTCATCATGCGCATCGCCGACCTGTTCCTGGCCTTTCCGCCGCTGCTCCTGGCGATGGCCATCGTGGCCGCCCTCGGCCCCGGTTTGGAGCACGCCGCGCTGGCCCTCGCCGTGTCGTGGTGGCCGTGGTATGCGCGCATTGCGCGCGGCACCGCGGTAAGCCTGCGCGAGCGGCCCTTCATCGAAGCCGCGCGCACGATCGGCATGCCCAACTGGCGGATCATCACGCGCCACGTGGTGCCCAACTCGCTCACGCCGATCATCGTCCAGGCGATGCTCGACATGGGCACCGTCATCCTCGCCGCCGGCGCGCTGGCGTTCATCGGTCTCGGCGCGCGGCCGCCCTTCCCGGACTGGGGGCTGATGGTCGCCGAGGGACGGGTCAACATCCTCGACCAGTGGTGGCTGGCCGGCTTTCCGGGCCTGGCCATCTTCCTGGCCACGCTCGGTTTCACCCTGCTCGGCGACTTCCTCGTCCGCCAGTTCGATCCGCGGCAGAGCTCATGAGCGCCTTGCTCGAGATCCGCGACCTGCAGGTCGAGTTCCGCACGCTCGAACGCCGCTGGACTGCGCTCGCCGGTGTGAACCTCGAGGTCCGCAGCGGCGAGATCGTGGGCCTGGTCGGTGAGACCGGCTGCGGCAAAACGCTCACCGGCCTGTCGGTGCTCGGCCTGCTGCCGCGCACGGCATTGATCTCGGGCGGCACGGTCACTCTCGACGGGCGCGACCTGGCCGGCATGTCCGAGGCCGACATGCGCACGGTGCGCGGCGGCCAGGTGGCGATGATCTTCCAGAACCCGACCGCGGCCTTCAACCCGGTCCACACCATCGGCACCCAGATGCGGCTCGTCCTGCAGTCGCACACGAAGCTTTCCAGGGCGGCGATGGCCGAGCGGATGGCCGAGGTGCTGGCCGATGTCGGGATGCCCGACGTGGAGCGCGTCGTGCGCAGCTATCCGCACCAGCTCTCGGGCGGAATGCTCCAGCGGGCGATGATCGGCATGGCCCTGCTTCTGCGGCCGCAGCTGCTCATTGCCGACGAACCGACGACGGCGCTCGACGTGACCATTGCTGCCCAGGTGCTCGACATCCTGCGTGGGTTGCAGCGTGAGCACGGATTCAGCGTGCTGTACATAACCCATGACCTGGGCGTCGTGCGCGGCTTGTGTGACCGCGTAGTGGTGCTCTACGCCGGGCGCGACGTGGAGACCGCGCCTGCGGCCGACCTGTTCGCTCGGCCGCAGCACCCGTACACGCGCGCGCTGATCGCGGCCGTGCCGCGCGTCAGCGCCCGCGGCCACGCTCTGCCGGTCATTCCGGGCATCGTGCCCAACGACCCGGGCGCAGTTGTCGGCTGCGCCTTTGCCGACCGATGCCCGCGCGTGTTCGAGCCGTGCGCCGACAACCGACCGGCGTCGATCGCAGTCGCCGCGCAGCACAGCGCGGCGTGCCACCTGCTCGACCCGGCCTACGCCGGCGCGGCGCGCAGCGGCTCGGGGGCCGCCTGATGGCCGCCCAGCAGGCGCCGCGGACGACCGCGTTCCCGACGCCCGACGCGACGGTCATGCCCGGCAACGGTCCGCTGCTTCGGGTGCGCGATCTGACCGTCCAGTACCGCCTGCTGTCTTTCGGCCGGCCGACCGACACGGTCCAGGCATTGGCCGGCGTCGATCTCGATGTCCGCGCGGGCGAGGTCTACGGCCTGGTCGGCGAGTCGGGCTCGGGAAAGACGACGCTCGCCCGCTCCCTCCTGCGCCTGGTCGAACCGACGAGCGGCTCGATCTTCTTCGACGGCGTCGACATCGCCCGCTTGCGTGGTTCCGCGTTGCGCCGCTGGCGGCGCCAGGTGCAGGTCGTCTTCCAGGACCCTGTCGGCTCGCTCGACCCGCGCTCGTCGGTCCACGACATAGTCGCCGAGCCAATCCACTTGCACGCCGGCGTGTCGCGCTCGGAGGCAGATCGCCAGGTCGCTGCGCTGATCGACGAGGTTGGCCTGGGTCGCCATCACCTGCGCCGCCGAGCGCATGAGCTGTCCGGCGGCCAGTGCCAGCGCGTGGCAATCGCGCGCGCTCTTGCCCTCAGGCCGCGGCTGCTCGTGCTCGACGAGCCAACCTCGTCGCTGGACGTGTCGGTCCAGGCGCAGATCCTCAATCTGCTCGGCGAGCTGCGCACGGCCTACGGGCTGACCTATCTGCTCATCTCACACGACCTCTCGGTGGTTCGCTACCTGGCCGACCGGATCGGGGTGATGTACCTCGGCCGCTTGATCGAGCAGGGGCCGGCGCGCGACGTGTTCGATGCCCAGCGCCACCCGTACACGCGCGCGCTGCTCAGCGCCGCACCCGATGTCGACGGCACGGCCGTGCGCCGCGTGCTGGTCCACGGCGATCCGCCCAGCTCGATCGATCCGCCACCGGGCTGCTCGTTCCATCCACGTTGCTGGTTGTACGAAAGCCTCGGTCAGCCCGAGACGTGTCGCACCACTCCACCGCCACCCGTCAGCGCCGAGGCCGTCCATCGCGCGGCCTGCCACTTCGAGAACGAAATACCGCCAGTAAAGCCAGGAGGGATCCAGCCATGAGCCGATCGATCGGCGTCGTAGCCGCGCAGCTCAACTCGGTGCCCTTCGACACCGAAGCTACGTGGGCCAAGTTCGAGCATCACGTTCGCTCGCTCTCAGCAGCGATGCCGGCCTTTGACCTGTACGTCTTCCCCGAGCTGTACCTGACCGGCTTCGGCAGCTGGGCCGACAAGTACCCGCCCGGGTACGAGAAGACCGTCGCCCAGCCGATCCCCGGGCCCCTCACCGAGCGGTTGTCGGTGCTTGCCCGCTCGGTCAAGCGCTGGATCGTGCCCGGCTCGATCTACGAGCGCGACGGCGAGCACATCTACAACACCGCGCTGGTCTTCAACCCGCAAGGCGAGCTGGTCTGCCGCTACCGCAAACTGTTTCCCTGGAAGCCGCTCGAGGGCACCACGCCGGGCAACGAGTTCGCCGTCTTCGATATCCCCAACGTGGGCCGTTTCGGTCTCATGATCTGCTACGACGGTTGGTTCCCGGAGGTCGCCCGGACGCTGGCCTGGCTGGGCGCCGAGGTCATCCTCCAGCCGACCGCGACGACAACGGCCGACCGGGTCCAGGAGATCGTCCTGGCGCGCGCCAATGCGATCGTCAACCAGTGCTACCTGATCAACCCCAACTTCGGCGAGCTGTTCGGTACCGGCTCGAGCGTCATCGTTGACCCAGAGGGAACGATCATCGCCGCGGCCGGCGAGGGCGAGGCATATCTGACCCAGGTGATCGATCTGGACCGGGTCAGCGCGACGCGCCAGTTCGGAACGGCCGGCCTGAACCGAATGTGGAAGCAGTTGCGCGACCTGCCCGTGCCCGAGTTCCCGCAGTACACCCAGGGCTTTGGCGCAGGCCCGATCATGCGCGAACTTGGTCCACTCTGGGTCCGCTCGCTGGGCGAGGCCGACGGGTCGGGCCGGGCGGGTGACGTCAAGGTGGAGGGCAAGACAAGGGAGGCGGTTCGGTGAGCGCGACCCTCGGTTCAGGCCCCGCGACCTGGCTGGCGCTGCGCGTCGGCGGGGCGGCCTGACAGGAGTCGGCGCGCCCTTATACTGCGCCAACTCCGGCCATTCATCGGCGCCCCAGCGCGACCCCAAGGAGCCACTTGACGCAGCCTGATGTCCGGCTGGAACGTGTAACCAAGCGCTTCAGCGAAACAGTCGCGGTGGACGACCTGTCGCTTGAGGTGGAGCGCGGCGAGTTCTTCTCCATGCTCGGCCCATCGGGCTGCGGCAAGACCACGACGCTGCGCATGATCGCCGGTTTCGAGGAGTCGTCCGCGGGGTCCATCTTCCTGGGCGAGCAGGAGGTCACGAACCTGCCGCCCTACAAGCGCGACGTCAACACTGTCTTCCAGAACTACGCCCTGTTCCCGCACCTGAACGTGTACGAGAACGTGGCCTTCGGCCTGCGCCGGCGCAAGATCGCGGACGCTGAGATCAAGCGTCGCGTCGGTGAGATGCTCGAGCTGGTCGAGCTGCCCGGCTACGAGCGGCGCAAGACGAGCCAGCTGTCCGGCGGACAGCAGCAACGCATCGCGCTGGCGCGGGCGCTGATCAACCATCCCCAGGTCCTGCTTTTGGACGAGCCGCTCGGCGCGCTCGACCTGAAGCTGCGCAAGCAGATGCAGGTCGAGCTGAAGCGCATCCAGACGGAGGTGGAGATCACGTTCATCTACGTGACCCACGACCAGGAAGAGGCGATGACCATGTCCAACCGGATCGCGGTCATGCGCGCCGGCAGGATCGAGCAGCTCGGCGCTCCCGAGGACCTGTACGAGCGGCCGGCGACCGATTTCGTGGCCGGTTTCCTGGGCGTCTCGAATCTTCTCCCGGGCAAGGTCGCCGGCGCGCACGGTGAGCTGGCCGATATCGAGCTCGACTCGGGCGGGCACGTTCGGGCCACTGGCGCTGGCCTGGTCGCGGGCGAGGCGGTGCGCGTGGGAGTGCGGCCGGAGAAGGTCAACATCGCCGTGGCCACGAACGCGGACGAGCGCGACTCGGAAGCCGATGGCGCGCGCTCCAACCAGATCGACGGCACTGTCGCTGATGCGAGCTACCTGGGCGTGAGCACCCAGTACACGGTTCGCCTCGCCGACGGAGCGGACGTGACCGTTTACTCGCAGAACACAGAGACGAGTGGCGCCACAGCGCACATCTCACGCGGCGAGCGGGTCAGCCTGTCGTGGCGCCCGGAGCACAGCTTCGTAATTCGAAAGGGAAACCAACCGGATGCTTGAGTTGAATGGCTGGCGCAGGGCCAGCGCCTTTGGGTCGGTCGCCGTGCTCGTGATCGGTTGTGCCATCGCCGGACAGAGCCCATCCCCGGCGCCGTCGACGTCGTCGCAGCCATCGAGCGGCGCCACGTCCACGCCCAACCAGACAGGCAGCCCAGGCTCGTCGCCGGCGGGCATGGTCGACTGGGCCAACTGGCCGCTCTACATCGACATCGACGACGAGACCGGCGCATACCCAACGATCGAGAAGTTCACCGCCGAGACAGGCATCGCGGTCAACTACCAGGAAGCGATCAACGACAACGAGGAGTTCTTCGGGCGCATCCAGCCCGATCTCGCGGCCGGCAGCCCAACCGGCTGGGACGCGGTCGTGTTCACCGACTGGATGGTCGAACGCATGGTCCGCCTGGGCTATGCCCAGGAGCTGGACAGGTCGCTGCTGCCCAACGTGGCCAACCTGCAGCCGTTCTTCGCCGACCAGTACTACGACCCGGGCAATACCCACTCGCTGCCGTGGACGAGCGGCATCGTCGGCATTGGCTACAACCGGACGCTGACCGGGCGCGAGATCACGTCGTTCGACGACCTGCTCGATCCCGCTTTCGCCGGCCGCACGGGAATGTTCAGCGAGATGCGCGACACGATGAGCCTGACCCTGCTGTCGATGGGCGTGGTGCCCGAAGAGGCCACCATCGAGGACGTCGCGGCGGCGCGCGACAAGCTGCTCGAGGCCGCTGAGCGCGGGCAGTTCCGCGCTTTCTACGGCAACGACTACTACGACGCGCTCGCGGCGGGGGACCTGGCGCTGACCATTGCCTGGTCGGGCGACGTGACCCAGATGAAGCTGTACGACAACCCGGACGTTGAGTTCGTCATTCCCGACACGGGCGGCATGCTCTTCATCGACAACTTCATGATTCCGCAGAATGCCGCCCACCCGATCGACGCGCACGCACTGATCGACTTCTGGTATGACGTCGAGAACGCGACCGCGCTGACCGAGTACATCGGTTACTACAGCCCGGTCGTGGGCGTACGCGAGCTCGTCCTGGAACATGCCGCGGACGCGCGCGCCGAGGGCGACACGGAATGGGCGGACACGCTCGAGGTGATCGCCGAGACCTCCTACCCGACCGATGAGCAGCTCGAGCAGGTCTTCTTCTACAAGGTCCTCGACGAGGCCGAGGAACGGCAGTGGAATGACATGTTCAACGAGGTGGTCACCGGTTAGCAGGCTGCTCGACTCTCAATCCGCACGCCTGCACTGATGCCGCGCGCCCTGCGCCGAGCGGCGCCCTACCTCTTCCTGCTGCCGGGCGGTCTGTGGCTGGCCGTCTTCTTCGTCGTGCCAATGCTGGTCATGTTCATGGTCAGCCTGCAGGAGGGCACGCTCTCGACCGGCTACCAGCTGACCTGGAACTTCGGCATCTACCTCGAGGTGATCAACGACTGGGCGCCGCAGCTCGTCCGCTCGGTCATCTACGCCTTGATCGTGACCGTGGCCACCCTGTTGATCGGCTACCCGATCGCCTACACCATCGCCGTCCGCGGCGGCCGGATCAAGAACATCCTGCTGCTCATCGTGGTCCTGCCCTTCTTCACCGCGTACATCATCCGGACGCTGTCGTGGAAGCTGATCCTGGCCGACAACGGCTTCCTGCTCGGCACGCTCAAGGACCTGGGCCTGCTCGCACCTGGCGAGCACGTACTGGCCACGCCGCTGGCCGTGCTGAGTGGCCTGACCTACAACTTCCTGCCGTTCATGGTCCTGCCGCTCTACGTGGCCATCGAGAAGATCGACCAGAACCTGATCGAGGCCGCTAACGATCTCTACGCGAGCCGCGTACAGGCGTTCATCCGCGTCCTGCTGCCACTCTCGATGCCTGGCGTCATCGCCGGATCGCTGCTCGTCTTCATTCCCACGATCGGCGACTTCATCAACGCCGAGATCCTGGGCAGTCGCGACACAACCATGATCGGCAACGTCATCCAGCGCCTGTTCCTGGAGACGAACGCCTATCCGGAGGCGTCGGCGCTGGGCTTCGTGCTGATGTTCGGAGTGCTGGTCATGGTCGCCATCTACACCCGCGTGGTCGGGGCCAGGGAGCTGACCGCCGGATGAGCGACGCCCGATCTCCGCTCAGCACCGCACCGCCGCCGCCCGATCGCCGGCCCAACCTGTCGGCACGCATCTCGCGCGCCGTGCTGCCCGCGTTCACGGCCATCGCCGTCGTCTACCTGTTCCTGCCCATCGTGGTCATGGTGCTCTTCTCGTTCAACGATCCGCGCGGGCGCCAGAACATCACCTGGCAGGGCTTCACGCTGGACAACTACCTCACCGTCTGGTCGCGCCCGGACATCACCGGCCCCATGACGAGCAGCCTGATCATTGCCATCGTGGCCACTATCGCGGCCACCATCCTGGGCACGCTGATCGGGCTCGCCCTGACCCGCTACCAGTTTCGCGGGCGCGGTCCGCTGAACCTGCTCATCTACATCCCGATGGCCACGCCGGAGATCATCCTGGGTGCGTCACTGCTGGCATTGTGGGTCAGCATGGGCGTCCAGCGCGGGATCGGCACGATCATCATCGCCCACATCATGTTCACGATCAGCTTCGTGGTCGTCACCGTGCGCGCCCGGATCTCGGGCTTCAACCGATCGCTGGAGGAGGCGGCCATGGATCTGGGCGCGAACGAGCTGACGACCTTCCGCAAGGTGACCCTGCCGCTCATCTTCCCGGGCATCCTGGCCGCCGCGCTGCTCGCGTTTGCGCTCTCGATCGACGACTACGTGGTCAGCTCGTTCGTGGCCGGCCAGACGACGACCTTCCCGCTGTGGGTCTTCGGTGCGTCGCGCTTCGGCGTGCCGCCAGAGGTGAACGTGCTCGGCACGCTCATCTTCATGATCGCTTTCGCGTTCATCGCGACGCAGATACTCTGGGCGCACCGGAGGGAGGCGGCCGAGAGATCGTTCGCAACGGAGGCAGTGCGTTGACGCTCACCCAGATGCGCCCCACGACCACGCCGGACTGGCTCGCCCTGCGTGACGGCGTGCCCAGCGTCTGGGCGCGCTACACGGACCTGGTGCTGGAGCGCGGCAGCGGCTCATGGGTCGAGACGATCGACGGCGAGCGCTACCTGGACTACACCTCGGGCATCGGCGTGACCAATACCGGCCACGCCCATCCGCACGTCGTGGCTGCGATCGCCGACCAGGCGGCCAGGGTCATCCACGCCCAGCAGAACATCGTCTACCACAAGCCCGGCCTTGAGTTGCACGACCGATTGCCGCGCCTCTTCCCGGCTGCGGCGCTTGCCGCCGACGAGCCGATCAGCCTCTTCTTGTCCAACTCGGGAGCGGAGGCGATCGAGGCGTCGGTCAAGCTGGCCAAGGCGGCCACGCGGCGGCCCCTGATCGTCGCCTTCCGCGGCGGCTTCCACGGCCGGACCCACGGGACGATGGCGCTGACCTCATCCGGCGTGCGCATCCGCGGCCATTACGAGCCGCTAATGGGCGGCGTCCACTTCGTGCCGTTCCCCGATCCGCTGCGGCTTGGCGGTGGCTCAGCGGACGCGGCCGTAGAGCGGACGATGGCCTCGATCGACGAGCTGTTCGCGACCCTCTGCCAGCCTGACGACGTCGCCGCGTTCCTGGTCGAGCCGATCCTTGGCGAGGGCGGCTACGTCGTGCCCTCGGACACGTTCCTGGCACGGCTGCGTGAGGTGGCCGACAGGCACGGCATCCTGCTCATCGCGGACGAGGTCCAGACGGGCTTTGGACGGACCGGCCGATTCTTCGCGGCGGAGTGGACCACCGCGCTGCCCGACATCATCGTCATGGCCAAAGGCATCGCGTCAGGCATGCCGCTGTCCGGAATCATGGCCCGCCGCTCGCTGATGGACGCGTTCGTTCCCGGCTCGCATGGCGGCACGTACGGCGGCAATGCCGTGAGCTGTGCGGCGGCCCTGGCCACGCTCGACGTGATTGCCGACGAGGGACTGGTGGCCAACGCCGAGCGCCAGGGCGCGCGTCTCCTGGCCGGCCTGCGCGACGCTGCGGCCGGTGTTGCCAACGTGGCCGAGGTGCGTGGTCGCGGCCTGATGGTCGCGATCGAGTTCGCCGAGCCGGGAACCCTCAAGCCGCGGCCGGATCTCGCCAAGGCACTTTTGGCCGCCGCGCTACAGCGCAAGCTGCTTCTGCTGTCGTGCGGCACGTGGGCCCAGGCCGTGCGCATCATTCCGCCCCTCGTCACCACGGACGACGAGATCGACCAGAGCCTGGCCATCCTGCGCGAGTCGCTCACCTCGATCAGCTGACCGCAGCCCCGACTCCACCGCCAGCTCCGGGCTCCGGCCCTCCACCGACCTAGTGAGAACAGTCGCGTGATCATCGGGCTGACGCGGGGTTGCTTCGCGCCCCCTACGCTCGCGTGAGAACAGTCGCGTGATCACCGGGCTGACGCGGGGTGCATCGCGCCCGCTAGCTCGCGTGAGAACAGTCGCGTGATCACCGGCTGACGCGGGGTTGCTTCGCGCCCGCCAGCTCGCGTGAGAACAGTGGCGTGATCACCGGGCTGACGAGTTACGGGCGAACCGGTGACCGGGGCGGGCGGGATCAGTCGAAGTTCACCAGGCTGGGCCGTCGGCCGGCATTTGGCTGGCAGCGTGGGTAGGCGCAGTCGTGGTCATGTGGGCAACAGCCAAACGGGAACCTTGGCCCGAGCGCGGCGGCAATCGCAACGATCCGTTTGGCGGCCAGCCCCGGGCAGCGACCGCGCTCGAATCGCGATATCAGGCTCTGGCTGACTCCGGAGAGCTCGGCAACCCGGCGCTGCGAAATGCCGGCCTGCTGCCGCCCATGCCGAAATCTCGCGCCAACCATCTCCGACTCGGGCGTCGACGAAAGGTCCTGCCGCGGCCGGTTGGGGCCGTACTGATCGAGGATGCTGCCAGCCAAGCGCACATGAAACACCGCGGCGCTTCACGGTCGCTTACGTCGTGGTTATCGCCCGCTTACTCCGATCACGCGACCGTTCTCACTGGTTGGGGAGGGGTCGCTCATCACTGGTTCGGGCGGGGGCGCCGGATTGCGCCCGATCACGCGAACGTTCTCACCACCCATGGAGCCATCCCTTTTGGAGCGATCCCTATCCCGTGAGCTCCGCGGCGAAGTCGCGGAAGGTGGACACATAGCGATCCACATCGTCGTCCGTGTGCTGCACGGAAAGCGTCCACTGATCGTCCGGCCCGGGCGGGAGGAGGATGCCGCGGTTGGCGAGGTAGAAGAACGATGCCGACCACAGCTCCGAGTCGAGGCCGATGAAGTCGCGGTAGCTGGTCACGCGCGAGGGCGTGAACATCACGCAGCCCTTGGGGCCCACGTTGATCGCATACCCGGGCAGAGCGAACTCATCGATGACTGCCTGGCAGCCGGCGGTCAGTCGGTCGCCCATGGCCACCAGCTTGGGATAGACGTCGCGCGTCAGGATCCTGGTCAGCACGGCAACGCCGGCGGCCATGGACAAAGGGTTGCCGTTGAACGTGCCCAGGTGGGCGACACGGGTTGCGCCGCCGGGGATGGTCGAGTGAGCCAGAGCGGTGCCGCCGATGCCACCGAAGCGCGACTCGGGCAGCTTCTCGATCACGCCCATGACCTCGGCACGGCCGCCAAAAGCGCCGATCGGCACCCCGCCGCCGATTGACTTGGCCAGGCAGAACAGGTCGGGCTGGATGCCGAACCACTCGTACGCGCCGCCATACGCGAGCACGACCCCGGTCTTGACCTCGTCGAAGATGAGCACCGTGCCGTGCTGCGTGGCCAGCTCGCGGACGCGCTCCAGGAACCCGGGGAGTGGCGGCACGACGCCGATGTTGAACTGCACCGGCTCCACGATGATCGCGGCGATCTCGCTCCCGTGACGGGCCATGATCGCCTCGAGCGCGGCAGCGTCATTGAACGGCGCCACCACCGTCTCGGCGATGCGCGAGGCGGGCAGCCCGGCAGAGGCAGGCACCGTGGTGGGAGAGTCGGCCGGTCCGATCAGCTCGCGCGGTGGCTGGATTGAGACGAGCACGTCGTCGTGGTGGCCGTGGTAGCCCCCCTCGAACTTGAGCAGCTTTTCGCGACCGGTGAAGCCGCGCGCGACGCGGATGGCGTCCATGGTCGCTTCCGTGCCGGAATTGGAGAAGCGCACCAGGTCGCAGCCGAAGCGCTGCTTGATCTCCTCGGCGAGGATCACGCCGTCTTCGACCGGAAACGTGTAGCAGGTGCCGTTGGCGACGCGCTCAGCGAGCACCGAGGCGAGGATCGGGTGCGAGTGACCTGCTGCCAGCACGCCGAAGGCCATGTCGAAGTCGATGTACTCGTTGCCGTCCGCGTCCCAGATGCGCGAGCCGCGCGCGTCGCCCATGAACAGCGGGTATGGGTCGTACGACTGGAACGAGCTGGCCACGCCCAGCGGAAGTGACCGCTTGGCGCGCTCGTGAAGCTCCTTCGAACGCGGGCTGCGCGCCCGGTACTCGGCCTCTTCGCGCTCCACCATTCGCGTGATGCGCTGGCGATCCAGAGCGGCCGGGGCGGTCGTCACGGTGGAGCCTCCTGGTGGCGCGTCGGCTTGGCTTTGGTGGTCGCCTATTGTGGCGCTTCGGCGCCTGACTTATCGCTAGGTCGGGCGGTGCCGGCCGGGCTCCATCTCGACCATCGCGTGGTGGATGCCGCGCTTGTCCAAAAGGGCCAGGTACGGATCGGGGTCGAACGCCTCCGGTCCGAGCACGCCGCTGCCCGACCACGCGCCGGTGGCCAGCAGCTCCATGGCAATGACCGGGTTGAAGCCGGTCTGCCAGGCCACGGCACCCAGGCCCAGCTGGCGCCAGACCTCCTGGGCGTCAGTCATCTGGTACAGGTAGACCTCGCGCGGCGCACCGTCGCGGCGACCGATGACCCACGTGCCCACGATGGCGCGGCCGGTCATGCGATCACCCAGCTGCGCCGGATCCGGCGTGATCGCCGCGAGCACGTCGCGTGGCGCCACCTCGGCGCCCTTGACCACGACCCGGTCGGTGCGGTCCATGCCCAGCGCGTGGATGACCTTGAGCTTGTCGATGAAGTCGCTGCCCAGCGCGTACTTGAACGTGACTCGACGCGCGGAGCGCAGCCAGCGCGGAACCAGGAGCACCTCTTCGTGCTCCACGTTGACGCACTCGACCTCGCCGATGCCCTCAGGGAAAGGGAACATCTCGGGCGCGCTGAAAGGCTCAGTTGTGCGCCACTCCCCGGCGTCCCAGATGATCGGCGGGTTGAGGCACTCCTCGATCGTGGTCCAGATGCTGAAGACGGGCGCGAACGCGAAGCCCGGAATGGCCAGGTCGCCACCGTCGCGGATGTGCACCTCCTCCACCTGGTTGGCGTCGAAAAGGTGCTTCGCGGCGTAGGCCGCGAACACGTCCGATAGTCCGGGATCCATGCCCATGCCGACCAGCGCCAGCCGGCCCGCGCGCTTCCACTCGGCGGCCTTCTCGAACTGCTCGTCGCCAAGCTTGACGCCGGTCTGCTCGAACGGCCGCTCGGCAGCCGGTCGGGACAGGCTCATGGCCATGTCCATGTAGTTGACGCCGGCGGCGAACGCACCGTCGAAGATGGGCATCACGAACTGCGGGTCGACCGCGTTCATGACCAGGTCCACCTCGTAGTCGCGCGCCGCCTGGGCGATCGTGTCGGCCGAGGAGGCGTCTATGCGGCGGGCGATGTAGCGCCCGCCGTGCTCGACCGAGTCGACCACGAAGCGGGCGCGGTCCGCGTCGTAGTCGGTGACCACAAGCTGTTCAAGCCACGGCCGATCGGCGGCTACTTTGGCGATCGCCTCGCCAACCGTCCCGGCGCCAACGAGCAGTACGCGCACCTAGCTGATCTTGGCCATGACGTGCTTCACGATCGTGTAGTCCTCGATCGAGTAGCTGCTCATGTCCTTGCCGTAGCCGGACCTGCCGAAACCGCCGTGCGGCATCTCCGACGCGATGGTCAGGTGGTCGTTGATCCAGACCGTGCCGTAGCGCAAACGGCGTGCCGCGTTGAGCGCGCGCTTTACGTCGCGTGTCCAGACTGACGCCGCGAGGCCGTACGGCACGCCGTTTGCCCAGGCGATCGCCTCGTCATCGTCATTGAAGCGCTGGACGGTCACGACCGGGCCGAACACCTCTTCTTGAATGATCTCCGCGTCCTGGCTGACGTCGGTCACCACGGTCGGGTCGTAGAAGAAGCCGCGTCCGCCGCCGTGGCCGTTGGCGCTGCCACCGGTCGCGACGCTCGCGCCGTAGCCCAGTGCCCGGTCCACGTAGCCCGCTACGCGCTCGCGCTGGCTCGCGCTGACGAGCGGCCCCATGTCCAGGTCATCGGCGTCAGCCGGGTTGCCCACCTTGAGTGACTGGACCTGTGGCACGAGCGTGGCAAGCAGGTTCTCGTACACGCCGCTGCCGGCGATGATGCGCGTCGCCGCCGTGCAGTCCTGGCCGCTGTTGAAGAAGCCGGCCAGCTTGACCGCCGCGGCGACTGCCTCCAGGTCAGCGTCATCAAAGACGACGACCGGTGCCTTGCCGCCCAGCTCCAGGTGGACACGCTTGACCGACTGCGCCGCGGCCGCGGCGATGTGCTTGCCCGTGGCGGTGTCGCCGGTGAGCGAGATCATGTCCACGTCCGGGTGCGTTACGAGCCGCTGGCCCACCACGCGGCCAGGCCCGGTGATGACGTTCAGCACGCCCTTCGGAAATACGTCGGCGGCCAGCTCGGCCAGCATGAGCGCCGTGAGAGGCGTGTTGGAGGCCGGCTTCATCACCACCGTGTTGCCCGCCGCGAGCGCCGGACCCAGCTTCCAGATCGCCATCATCAGCGGGTAGTTCCACGGCGCGACCTGGCCCACGACACCAACCGGCTCGCGGCGCACCATCGAGGTGTAGCCCTTCAGGTACTCGCCTGCGGCCTTGCCTTCGACTACTCGCGCGGCGCCGGCGAAGAAGCGCAGGTTGTCAACGCTGAACTCGATGTCGAAGTCAGACACTCCCTTTGGCTTGCCCACGTTCGCTGATTCGGCGGCGGACAGCTCCGCGGTCGCATCTTCGATCTTCTGCGCCCACTTCAGGAGCATCGCGCTCCGCTCGGCCGGTGTGGTCTGCGACCAATCCTCGAACGCGGTCCGCGCAGCCGTCACCGCGGCATCCACGTCCGCCTCGGTGCCCTTGGGTACCTGGGCGATCTCCTCTTCCGTGGCCGGATTGATGACCGGCGTCGTCTCTCCGCCGGAAGCATCGGCCCAATCGCCGTTGATGAACATGCTTCGCCGCGTGGCGGTCAGGGTCATGACGAAACCTCAAGTTTTGACGCGCTGGGTGGCCGTATCGTACCGAGCATGGCCGCACGCGACTACTCGTCGGTTTCGTTCTGGCTCGAGACGTCCGGCGATGACCTTACGCCGCGCCCGGCACTGACCGATTCGGCCACGGCCGACGTGGCGATCCTGGGTGGCGGCTACACCGGATTGTGGACCGCCTACTACCTCTTGCGCGCCGACCCGTCGTTGCGCGTCACCATCCTGGAGCGCGACATCTGCGGCTTCGGCGCGTCCGGACGCAACGGTGCGTGGTGCGCGCCGGGGCTGAACATCTCGCTCGGGCGGCTGACCAAGCTGCACGGCTTCGACGCGGCGCGGGCCACGTACCAGGCCGTCTTCGACGCGATCGACGAGGTGGGCCGCGTTGCTGCGGACGAGGGCATCGACATCGAGTTTCGGCGCGGTGGCGAGCTGATCGTCGCGCGCGGCCCGCACGAGACCCCGTCGCTCCAGGCCGAGCTGGACGAGCTGGATCACTACGGTTTCGGGTCGCGCTACCAGGTGCTGGACGCTGCCGCGCTGTCCGAACGGATCAGCATCTCGGGGGCAACTGGCGCTCTGTACACGCCCGACGCGGCGGCCATCCACCCGGCCAAGCTCGTGCGCGGCCTTGCCCGCACGGTGGAGCGCATGGGCGCGACGATCCACGAACAAACGGAGGTGACCGACTTCCAGCCTGGCGGCGTTCTTGGCCGCCGGCCCACCCTGAGCACGCTGGCCGGCGAGGTCACGGCCGACGTGATCGTGCTCGCCGGTGAGGCGTACCTGACCCGACTACGCCGGCTGCACCGGTCGCTCATCCCGATCTGGTCACTCATCGTTTTGACCGAGCCGCTGACCGACGATGTGTGGGCCGAGATCGGCTGGCAGCAACATGAGCTGATCGGCTCCCCGCGCTACACGGTTGTGTACCTGTCGCGCACCGCCGACGGTCGCCTGCTGTTCGGCGGTCGCGGCGCGCCTTACCGATTCGGGTCGCCTGTGCGCGACTCGTTCGACCAGCACCCGCCCACCCACAAGATGCTGCGTGAACTGGCGCGCCAGTGGTTCCCCGTGCTCGAGCAGCGCGGCGTCCGCTTCACTCACGCGTGGGGCGGTCCGGTGGGCATGCCGCGCGACTGGCACCCGACCTTCTCGCTCGACCGCCGCCACGGCGTGGCCACTGCGCGCGGGTTCGTGGGCCACGGCGTCTCGACGACCAACCTCGCCGGGCGAACCTTGGCCGAGCTGATCACCGGCCAGCAAACCTCGCGCACGTCATTGCCGCTCGTCGGGCATCGCCCGCGCAACTGGGAGCCTGAGCCGCTGCGCTGGATGGGCGTCAGGTTCGCGCAGGCCATGCTCGGCCGTGTCGACCGCCTGGCCGAGCAGTCCGGCCAGCCGCCACGTGGCCGCTCACTCGAGGAGTGGCTCGCGCGCCACTGACACTCGCTACGCGCCACTGACACGGCCGTCCGATCACGCGAATGTGCTCACCAGCAGCGAGCGACCTGCGCGACTAGGCTCCGGCGATGAGGATTGGCATTGCCGCCGCGCGCCTGGGCGACGTGGACGGCGTCTCATTCGAGGCGCTCAAGTGGCAGACCGTGCTGTCCCAGATGGGCCACGAAGTTGTCCGTATCGCTGGCTCACTTGGCGAGTCGCGCGGTCCACTGGACCGGACGCTGCCCCAGATGCGCTTCGACCACCCGGCATCGCTCGAAGTAACGCAGGCCGCGTTCAACCCGCGCAGCAATGCCGCTCACGTTCGGGAAGCGCTCGAGCGTCTCGCGGCTGACCTTCAGCCCAGGATCAAGGACTGGATCGACGCGGTCGGGCTGGACCTTCTGATAGTCCAGAACGCATGGGCGATCCCCATGCAGCTACCGCTTGCCGTGGCCCTGGCCAGGCTGGCGCGCGATTCCCGCATCCCGGTCATCGGCCACCATCACGACTACTGGTGGGAGCGCGAGCGCTTCCAGTCGTGCGTTGTCCCCGAGGTGCTCGATGAGGCCTTCCCGCCTGATCTGCCCAACGTGACCCACGTGAGCATCAATTCCCTGGCCGCGGCCGACCTCCTCAAGCGGCGCGGGCTGGCCTCGACCGTGGTGCCCAACGTCTTCGACTTCGACCAGCCGCTGCCCACTGGCAGCGAGTCGGCCGCGCGGCGCCTGCGCAAGGAGCTCGGCCTGGCAAGCGGCGGTCTCCTCTTCGTCCAGCCCACCCGGGTCGTGCCGCGCAAGGGGATCGAGCTGGCCATCGAGATGGTCGCGCGGCTCAATCATCCGAACAGCGCGCTGCTGATCACCAGTCCGGCGGGCGACGAGGGCCACGACTATCTCGAGCAGCTGCTCGACCTCGCCGTGCGGCGCAACGTGGACGTGCTCTATCAGCCCGGCCGCTTCTACCCGGGCACGTCGGCGCGGCCCGACTCCCCGGCGCACGAGCTCGCCGACGGCTACATCGCGGCCGACGTGATCACCTACCCCAGCCTGTACGAGGGCTTCGGCAACGCGCTGATCGAATCGGTCTTCTTTCGCAAGCTGATCCTCGTCAACCGCTACTCGGTCTACGACGCGGACATCCGCCCGCTCGGCTTCCGCTTCGTCGAGCTATCGGGCGAGGTGACCGACGAGGCGGTCGACGACATGCGCGCCGCGCTGGCCGATCCACGACGCCAGGCCGCGGACGCCGAGCACAACTTCAACCTTGGGCGCGCGCACTTCAGCTACGAGCGTCTGCGCCGTGACCTGACCGCGCTTCTGAACGCCGCGACCGGCTAGAGGGTCAGGCTTCGGTCGGCTCCGCAACGGCGGCTGGCTCGTCGCGCGCCGGGGACGGTGGCTCGTCGCGTGCAGGGACGAGGTCGATCGTGCGCACCTGGCGCGTATTGCCGCCCTCGGTCCTGACCAGCGCGGACGGAATCACGCCGCCGCTCATCCGCTCGATCACCGCGGTCTCGCCCGAATAGAGGCCGCCTGCCTCGATGCGCACTCGGTCACCCACCTTCAGGCCAGCCCGACCGGCACCTGCCTGGAGGTTGATCGTGGCCAGGTTGGGCCGCTCGGGTGATGAGTCGGAGCCCGGCATGGGCGCCCGCCGATTGGCTGTCTTGGCCGGCGGGTAGGTCTTCTTGCGCTTGGTCACCAGCTCTTCTTCCGCGACCGCGGCTGCTCCTTGGGCGGCTTGGGCTCGCGGCCGGGTCGGGGCGGGTTGGGGGCCGTGCCGGGCTCCATGTCGGGGCGCCTGGGCTCCGGGCCGCGCGCTCGGGCCGCTGCCACCGCCGCCGCGAACTCCTTGGCCTTGGCCGCGGGCACGCTCGCCTGCCAGGCGGCCTCGATCCGCGCCACTGCCTCGTGCTGCTCCTTGCGCTTCTCGCGCTCCGCCTTCGAATGTTTGGCCAACTCGTCCTCGCTCGTAATGTTCGGCGCGGCGTAATCGTTCCGCGCCAGAGTCACTGTACCGGGTGAGCGCCAGGTGAGCGTCCGCCAAGGGGCAGGCAAGCCACCCGCGCGAGTCTTGTGGCATGGACTTAGCGCGGCTGGGCTCTACGGCGCGGGCGATACGGATCAGGAAGGATCTGCGCCAGGCGGACGTTGCGCGCATGGCTGGGGTATCGCGCGCCGACGTGTCGCGTCTTGAGCGCGGCCGTGGGCACGAGCTTCGTCTCGCGCGCTGGCGCGCATCTTCGTCGCGCTGGGCGGGCGGCTGGAGTTCGTGCCGCGCTGGCAGGGGGGCGATCTGGATCGGCTGCTCAATGCGCGGCACGCGGCGCTGCACGAGTCGGTGGCGCGCTCGTTCCTGATGCTGCCCGGGTGGGAGCTCGTACCGGAAGTGTCGTTTGCCATTCGCGGCGAGCGCGGCGTGATCGACATCCTGGCCTGGCACGCGGGAACGCGGACGCTGCTCGTGATCGAGCTCAAGACTGAGATCGTTGACATCAGCGAGCTGATGGGCACGCTCCACCGCAAGCGTCGCCTGGCGGCACTCGTGGCGCGCGAGCGCGGCTGGGATCCGGTCACCGTCGCGGCCTGGCTTGTCGTTGCGGACAGCTCCACCAACCGGCGCCGCGTGGCCGCGCATGGCACCACCCTCCGCGCCGCGCTGCCCGACGACGGCCGCGCGGTCCGTGGCTGGCTGGCTCAGCCGCGCGGCAGCATCGCCTGCCTGTCTTTCTGGTCAGATGCCGGGAATGCGCGCACTAAGTCTGGGTTTGCCACGGTCAAGCGCGTTCGACGCCGCCGCGCAACGGTCGACTGAGCGTGGCCACGCCTCTCACGCGGCTAGGGCTGCCCGTTCATCCGTCATACGCGCCGCGGGGCTGCACTAAGTGATGTCCGCCCGGTCGTACTTGGGATAGTGCCGCTCCCTGGCGCGTATGACCCCCATCAGACCGAGCCGGGCCACTTAGTGCCGCGCACGCCGGCGTATGACCAGGTTCGCGCGACACGGACCAACTTAGTGCGCCCCACGACGGCATTTGCCAAAACCAGGTGCGACTAGCACTCGCGACTAGCCTAGAACGCATGAGCGGCATGTTCGGCGGCAGGCCACAACCCGAGCCGGTCGGCCCGGGCCAGGAATCGGTGTGGGACTACCCTCGGCCGCCGCGCGTGGAGGCCACGACTCGGCTGCTGCGCGTGACCTTTGCCGGGCAGGTGGTCGCGGAGACTCGCCGCGGGCTGCGCGTGCTGGAGACGGCCAGCCCGCCCACGATCTACTTCCCGCCCGACGACGTGCGCATGGACCTGCTCCAGCCCGCCCGACACCAGACCGTCTGCGAATGGAAAGGCGTCGCCGATCACTTCGACCTCCTCGTCGGCGCCAACGCCAACACCAGCGCCAACGCTTCGCGCCGTGCGGCCTGGTCGTACGCGGCGCCCAGCCCTGGCTACGAGCAGATCGCGGGCTACATCGCGTTCTATCCGGCGCGCGTGGACGAGGCGACCGTGGACGGCGAGCCGGTCCGCGCGCAGGCCGGTGGCTTCTACGGCGGCTGGATCACGAGCGAGGTGGTCGGCCCGTTCAAGGGCGAGCCCGGCACGCAGGGCTGGTAGCCGCCGCGATCCGCGCCTTCAAGTAACCAACCCATAGGTCAAGGTGGTTATTGACATTGGCTCCCGGGCTCGCAGAATTGCGCCAGAGGAACGTGGGCTGGCCGCATCGCAAACAGGGGAGGTGCCAACCATGCACCGATTGACTCGTCGTTCGGCGTTTGCCGTGCCAGGCGCTGTATTCCTGTCGCTCCTGCTGGCCAGCCAGGCGCTGGCCACCACCTGGAGCGCGCCCATCCCGCTGACAGCGTCGGACGATGCCTACGTAGAGGATGTCGTCTCTCTCGGCGGATCGACCGCGATTGCCGGCTACCTCCAGTGGAACGGCAGCTGGTACAACGTGACGGTCCGGCGCACCATGGACGGAGGCACGACCTGGGACGCGCCGCAGGTCCTTTCGTCGGACGGCTATCCGATGGCCATCGGCGGCCGCGACGCGTTCGTGGATGTCGTGTGGTCTGAGAACAATCGCGTGATGTACGCGCGCTCCGTTGACGGCGGCCTGTCTTACGGCGCGCCCATGGGCCTGAGCGGCCCCCATCAGCTTAAGACGAACCTGAGCGTGGGCCGCGGCCCGGGCGGACTGGTCGTTGTGGCCTGGATGAACTACGGCACTTCAGTGGTCAACGCCCGCGTCAGCACGAACGGCGGGGCCAGCTTCGGGGCAACGTCCACGCTGTCCGGCGTCGTGGACCTCGGCATCAGCGCAGCGGCCGGCAACGGCGTGGTGTACGTGGCGTACACCCCTGACTACGACACGCTCGAAGTCCAGCGCTCGACTGACGGCGGCGCGACCTGGAGCACGGCGACGATCTCTACGGATGTTTATGCGGTTTCGCCGTACGACCTCACTATCAGCGCCGCCGGGCGCACGGCAATGATCGCGTACACGGATGACAACGCTCACCACCCGGCCTGGGGATCGGTCAAGTTCCGGCGCACGACTGACAAGGGGGCAACCTGGTCGAGCCCGGGCAATCTTGCCGCGCCAAAATGGAAGACGTGGGAGCCCGACATCTGGCTCAGGAACGGGGTCGCGCACGCAGTCTTCACTCGCCGCGGCACGCCGAGCAAGGTGTTCTACCGAAGAAGCTCGAACGGCATCAGCTGGAGCCCGCCAGAGCTCGTCTCCTCGAGCGCGTTCAGCCCCAGCGTGACCAGCGCGACGAAGATCATCGTGCTCTATCGGACGAGCGCGAGCGACGACGCGGTGGTCAGGACCGGGACCTAGCCCGCGCTGGGGTCTAGCCCGCGCTGGGTCTAGCCCTTGGTCGAGGCCGTGCCGATGCGTCGGGCGAGGGCGCGGATCATGCCCCGGAAAATGAGGGCATGGATGGGGTAGAGCAGGTACCAGTAGGCCAGACCGGGCAGGCCCTTGGGCTCGAAGAAAGCTGTCTGGGTCAGAACGCTGCTGTCGCCCGGGCCCTTGGGCGACGGGCCGACTTCGAACTGGAGCCATGCCCGACCGGGCACGCGCATCTCCGCCCGCAGGCGCAGCAGCGAGGGCCGCTCCAGCTCCTCCACGCGCCAGAAGTCGAGCGCGTCGCCCACGCGCAACAGGCGCGGGTCGCGTCGGCCCAGGCGCATGCCCACGCCGCCCACGATCAGGTCGACCAGCCCGCGCAGGCGCCAGAGTGAGTTGGCATACAGCCAGCCGGCCTGGCCGCCGATCTGCTCGACCTGGGCAAAGACCTGCTCGGCCTCCGCGCTGACCGAGATCTGCTTGCGGTCGATGATCATGCCCTCGCGCGTGCTGATCGGCGGCAGCTCAGCCTTGTTGGGCAGGCTGAACGAGTCGAACCAGGTCGATTCCACCTGGTGGTCGCGCGTCCGGTCGATTGCCTGGCGGAGCGCCTCCTCGAACGGCATCGGCTGGATGCCGAACGCCGCGGCCGGTCCCGGGTTACGCACGATGACCTCGTTGCGCATGCCCTCGATGAGCGGCCGCGCCAGGCCGGACGGGATTGGCGTGACCAGGCTGACCCAGTACGAGCTGAGCCGCGGCGTGAGCACCGGCACCGGGATCATCAGCCGGCGCAGGCCGCGCTGGCGGGCGTAGGCCTGGATCATCTGGCCATAAGTCAGGATCTCCGGGCCGCCGATCTCGACCACGCCGGTCACCTCTGGATGGTCGAGCGCGCCGACCAGGTAGTCGAGCACGTCTGAAATTCCGATCGGCTGGCTGCGCGTGCTCACCCAGCGCGGCGTGATCATCACCGGCAGGCGCTCGGTCAGGTAGCGCAGGATCTCGAAGCTGGCGCTGCCCGAGCCGATGATCACCGCCGCGCGGAACTCGGTCACCGGCACGCCCGCAGATGCGAGCTGGGCGCCGGTCGCGTGGCGGCTGGCCAGGTGGGCGGAGAGTTGGGCAGAGTCCTCGCCCAGGCCGCCGAGATAGACGATGCGGTTCACGCCGGCTTTCGCCGCCGCCTGGGCGAACGCATGCGCGGCCTTCTTGTCGCGCTCGGCGAAGCCGCGCTCGCCGGCGGCCATGGAGTGCGCCAGGTAGTAGGCAACTTCGACGCCCGCCAGGGCCGGAGCAAGCGTCGTTGGGTCGAGCAGGTCGGCGGCCACCACCGCGGCCCCCGGGAACCGTGCGCTCATGCCGCGCACGTCGCGGCTCATCAGCGTCAGCTGCTCGTCGCGCTTGGTGAGGCGCTCGGCCAGCCGGCTGCCGATGTAGCCGCTGGCGCCAACGATCAGGACTCGCGTCATGGGTCAAGTATGGCGGCCGAGTCTTTTGAACAGATGGGCGGCGCCAGTCGTCATTGGTAGTGACAACCGCGGTGATGTCCGGGAGTCGCGTTACTCCGGAGGCAGCTGCACGCCCGGATTGAGGATGCCCGTCGGGTCCAGCGCGCGCTTGACGGCGCGCATGGCGGCCACGTCGGCCACGCCGCGGTCGGCGACCAGCCAGCGTGCCTTGGCCACGCCGATGCCGTGCTCGGCGCTGATGCTCCCGCCGAGCTCGATCACCAGGCGCAGGACGGCATCGTCAACGGCCATGTCGTCCGGGTCCGGACCGAGCACGTTGACGTGCAGGTTGCCGTCGCCGACATGGCCGTACAGGATCGTCCGCGCACCGGGCGCCGCCTGCTCGACCACCACCGGCAGCATTTCGGCCAGCTCACCCAGCCGACCCAACGGCACGGCGACATCGAGCTTATGCGGGATGCCGGCCACGGCGACAGCCTCGGTCTGCCGCTCGCGCAGGTCCCACAGCCGGCGCTTGGTGGCGTCGTCCTCGCCGGCCACCACGTCCTCCAGCGCGAGCGCGTCGAGCTCGTCCGCCAGCACGCCGAGTGGGTCGCGCTCGTCGGCGCACTCGACCAGCAGGTAGACCTGGTGCCCGACGTTGAACGGCCGCACACCGGCGGCGTGGCGCACGACCAGTTCGAGCGCCGCGTCGGTGAAGACTTCGGCCGCGACCAGGCTCGGAATGCGCCGCCGCAGGCGGGCCGCGATCGAGGCCGCGGCGGCCATATCGGGCAGCCCTGCCAGGGCCACAGCCGAGCGCGTGATGGGCGGCACCAGCCCGAGCGTGACACGGGTGATGACCGCCAGCGTGCCCTCGCTACCGGCCAGCAGGGAGGGGAGGTGCAGCCCGGTGTTGTCCTTGATCATGCCCGGCAGGCGGCGCACGACCGTGCCGTCGGCGAGCACGGCCTCGAGGCCGCGCACCTGGGCGCGCATCGTGCCGTGGCGCAGCACGCGGATGCCGCCGGCGTTGGTCGCGACCATGCCGCCGATCGTGGCGCTGTCGCGCGCGCCCAGGTCGACGCCCACATCCCAGCCTGCTGCGCGAGCGTGGGCCTGCGCCACGGCCAGAGTCACCCCGGCGCCCACGGTCAGTTCGCCCATCTCCTGGACCGGGCCCATATCGCGCAGCCGGGCCAGGCTGAGCACCAGCTCGCCGGCGCGCGGCACGCCGCCACCGACCAGGCCGGTGTTGCCGCCCTGCGGCACGACCGCCAGCCCGGCCGCATGGCAGGCGGCCAGCACCGCGGCCACCTCGTCGGTCGTACCCGGCCGGACGACGGCCAGCGCCGTGCCGCGCCAGCGGCGCGTCCAGTCGACCTCGTACGTGGCACGCTGGCCTGGGTCGGTCAGCACATGGCCGGGACCGACGATTTGTTCGAGGCGGCGCAGTACCTCGCCGCTCACGCCTTCCACGGCGCGAGGTCGTCCGGCGCCAGCGTCACCTGGCGCGTGCCGGGATGGTCGGCCGGAATGACCCCGAACGACCAGTCACCCGGGCGGACCGGATAGTCGCGCGCCCAGTAGGCCAGATAGCCGTCGGTCGGCGCGCTGAGCGTCTCGATCGACTCGAGCGTGTACGGGCTGACGACCTCGCCAAGGATTTCGCCAGCCGTCACCCGGCGGCCGAACTCGTCAGTTGAGCGGCGCGGCACGAGCAGGCCGCCGACGCGCGGGTTGACGCGCTGGACGGTCTCATAGACGAGGTACTCGGCCGGCAACTCGGGCCGGCCGGTGATCATGCCCATGTGGGCCATCACGTTGGCGATGCCGCGCAGGTTCGCCGCCTGGAAGCGCTCCTCGATCGCGCGCTCGAAGCCCACGCCACCGATCATGCTGCCGCTGGTCGGGATGCCCGCGCGCTCGCCGGCATAGCCGAGCAGCGAGCGTGGGCCGGGGAAGCCGCCCACCGCGCGCGTGGCGAAGATGAGCGGCGTGCCGAAGACGTAGGCCAGGTCCATTGAGCCGGTCCGTACGCGCTCGTCGGTGTAGTCGCTGCCGACGATCGATGAGCCCATCGCGGAACCCCAGATGCCGACGTGGAACTCGATGATCGCGTCGGCCTGGGGCAGGACGTCGTCGGCCAGGCGGGTGGCGATCTGCTCGGCCAGCCAGGTGAAGCGCCGGCCCTCACCGGGGAACGAGCGGTTGACGTCGGGCTGATCCGAGTCGTCCGGCACGGCCCGGCTCAGGGCGCCCAGGGCGACCTGGTTGGCGACGGGTACGACGAGCACCCGCCCGCTGACCTTGTCAGGTTCGAAGCCAGCCACGAAGCGGTGCAGGAACTCGATGTGGCCCCACTCGTTGCCGTGCGCGCCGGACAGCAGCAGCAGCGTCGGCCCCGGCCGGGCGCCGTTCAGTACGTGTGTCCAGAGCACGACCTCGCTGCCGTCCAGATCGGTCGTGATCGGCAGCCTGGCCAGATGCCGCCCGGGATTGGCCGGTACATCGGCCAGCTGGGTGTGGATTGTCATTCGTGATTCCTCAGTAGCCGAGGGCCGCGTCGCGCAGCGCGTTGTGCAGTGGCTCGTCGGCCATGAAGCGGCGCAGGTTGGCCGCGAACTCGGTCGTCGAGCGCTCCAGGAAGCGCGGCGACTTGTATGACGCGTGGGGTGTGGCGAACAGGTTGGGCACATCCCACACCGGGCTGTCGGGCGGCAGGGGCTCGACGTGGTGCGCATCAAGGCACGCGCCGGCGATCAGGCCCTCGTTCAGGGCGCTGTACAGGTCGTCGTCCACGATCAGGCCGCCGCGGGCAATGTTGATCAAATATGCGCTGGGCTTCATGGTCCGCAGCTGCTCGGCGCCGATCATGCCGCGCGTCTCGGTCGTGAGCGGGCAGGCGAGGACGACGAAGTCCGATTCGGCGAGCAGCTCGGGCAGCCGCTCGGGCGCCATCACGCGCTCGTAGTCGGGCAGCTCGGCGGGGCTGCGCTTGGTGCCGATGACGCGCATGCCGAGCGCCGAGCAGCGCCAGGCGACCTCGGCTCCGATCGCGCCGGCGCCGATGATGCCAACCGTCTTGCCACCCAGCTCCTGGCTGTCGGGCGGCGCCCAGCGGTGCTCAACCTGGGCGCGCCAAAGCTCCGGGAAGCGCTTGGCCATGGACAGGATGAAGGCCAGGACCCACTCGGCAATGGGGATGTGGTGGGTCGCCGCACTGCGCGTGACGACGAGATGCCCGTCGAGAACCTCGGGCACGATCAACTGGTCGAAGCCGGCCGAGCACGAGTGCATCCAGCGCAGCGCGGTCGCCTCGGACAACGTCCGGCTCAGCTCCGCCTTGCCCATCGCGCAGCGGAACAGGACCTGCGCATCGAGCGCATCGGGCGGCACGCTGCCGTCCTTGGCCAGGACCACGAAGCGCAGCGCGGGGAACTCGTCGGCGAGGCGCTCGCGGTGCTCGCTGGCGATCGCGTCGGCAAGCAGCACAGTCAGGGTCATCGCCTTCCTCTCAGTAAAAGGTGAGGGGGCGGCCATTGTCATGGCCGCCCCCTCGAGGAGGACCTGGGTCTCAGCCGAGCGAGCTACTCGCTGACTGAAACCATGTGGAAGTTGCGCACCTCGAACGGGCTCGGGATGAAGCCATCAACACGGTTGTTGATCGCCTCGATGCCCGGCCAGGTGAGGACGTTATAGCCCAGGAAATTGGTGTGGATGAACTCGTCGATGTCGGCCACCAGCTGGGCGCGGACCGCGGGATCGGGTTCGGCCGCCTGGGCGTCAATCAACGCCTCGAGCTCTGCGTTGAGCAGGTACTTGTCCTCGCGCTTCGGGTCGTAGGCGCGCAGGATCTGGTCTGGATCGCCGGTGCTGTTGCGCGAACCGCGCAGGAACAGTCCGACATGGGCAGCGTCGTTCGTGCGCTTGACGAAATCGGCTGCTTCGAGCGTCTCGAAGGTGGTGATGAAACCGGCCTCGTTGAGCATCGCGTCCATGGCCAGGCCCACGTCCTCGGTCAGCAGGCCGTCTGGCGAGCGGATCGTGAACGGCATCTCGAGGCCCTCCGGGTAGCCGGCCTCGGCCAGCAGCGCGCGGGCGCGCTCCGGGTCATAGCCGTGGCCCACGAGCCCCGTGTTCTGGCCAAACGTGTGGCGGTCCATCCAGCCTGTCTGGAGGCCACCGGCGCCGTCGTAGATGGCGTCGTTGATCTCTTCGGCGTTGATCGCCAGGAAGGCCGCCTCGCGGACGCGCGGGTCCTCGAGCTCAGGCGTGTTGGCGATGGCGAACTCGAGCACGATGCGGCCGACGCCCGGGTAAGCCAGGATCTCGGCCACGCCGCTATTTACGATCGTCTCGCGCTCCGTCGGCGGGATGTCGAAGACGATGTCCGATGCGCCGGTGACCGCCTCGGCGACACGCGTCGTCGCGTCGGGCACCTGCTTGAAGATCAGGTTCTGGACCATTGGCGGCCCAAGGTGGTAGTCCATGTTGGCCTCGAGCACGAGCCTCTCACCGGGCACCAACTCGACGAACTTGAACGGTCCCGAAGTGACCGGGTCGGCGAAGAAGGCATCGGCGCCCATGCTTTCGAAAGCGGCCCTGGGCATCATCGACATGCGCCCGTAGTCCTGCGGCAGGTTGACCACCTGGCGCGTCGTGTTGATGCGCACTGTGTGCGTGTCGACGGCCTCGGCGCTCTCGATGTACGAGTAGACCGCGGTCCAGATCGTGCCCGTCTCCGGGTCGAGCATGCGCTCGATGGTGAAGACAACGTCGTCGGCCGTGAACTCGGTGCCGTCGCTCCACATCACGCCCTGCTTGAGGTTGACGATCCAGCTCGTGTCCGACTCTGGCTCGTATGAATCGGCCAGGTAGTAGGTCAGCTCGCCTTCCTCGTTGACCCTGCTGAGCGGGTCGTACATCGACAGGACGACGCTGTGCTCCATGTTGGTGGTCAGCGAGTACGGGTCGGGTCGCGGCAGGATCTGCTGCTGGGCGACGGTCAGCGTGCCGCTCGGACCATCGGTGCCCGGAGTCTCGGTTGCGCCCGGGCCATCAGTCGGCCCTGCTGTCGCTCCGGCAGTCGCTCCGGCAGTCGCGGTCGCGCCCGGAGTGCCGGGCGCCGGTGTCTGGGCTGGCGTCGCCGCACACGCGGCGACGATCAGCATCGCCGTCAGCGCAATGGCCGGCAGCTGCAAACGTCTGGGATCCATCAAACCTCCTCTGTTATTGGACTCGGCGGATTATATCGCCGAGTTATCAACGTGACCAACAATTTGGAACTATTTTTGGACACAATCTGGGCGCCAAGCGAAGTGCCAAAGTGGATCATGCCGGCGTTCCAACTGTGCTTTGCTTTGCCTCCTCAGCGAAATGGCAGGCGGCCTGCTGGTCGCCCTCGATGGGCCGCAAGAGCGGCTCTTCAGTTCGGCAGCGTTCGGGGTTGCCGAGCTTCTGGTACAGCCAGCAGCGGGTGTGGAAGCGGCATCCCGGCGGCGGCGAGATGGGCGACGGGACGTCACCGCTCAGGATCACCCGCTGGCGGCGCCGCTCGATCTTCGGGTCAGGCACCGGGATGGCCGACAGCAGCGCCCGCGTGTACGGATGGCCAGCGGCGGCGTAGACCTGGCGTGGCCGGCCAACCTCGACGATCTTGCCCAGGTACATGACCGCCACCCGGTCGCTGAAGTGGCGCACGACGGCCAGATCGTGGGCGATGAACAGGTAGGTCAGCGACATCTTTTCGCGCAGCGTGGTCAGCACGTTGAGCACCTGCGCCTGGATCGACACGTCCAGCGCCGAGACCGGCTCGTCGCACACGATGAAGTCGGGGTCAACTGAAAGCGCCCGGGCGATGCCGATGCGCTGACGCTGGCCGCCCGAGAACTCGTGCGGGTAGCGCCGCCCCAGGCGGTCGTTCAGGCCGACCATCTCGAGCAGCTCGCCGACGCGCGCCTTGCGCTCCGCGCCGCGCGCCAGGCCGTGGACCGACAGCGGATCGCCGACGATGTCCTCGACGCGCATGCGCGGGTTGAGGCTGCCGTACGGGTCCTGGAAGATCATCTGCATCTTGCGCCGCATGCGACGCATCTCGTCGTCGCCCAGCGTGGTGACCTCCTGGCCGTCGAACTTGACTGACCCGGCGGTCGGTTCGATCAGGCGCAGCATGGCCCGCCCAGTGGTCGTCTTGCCGCAGCCTGACTCGCCCACCAGCCCAAGCGTCTCGCCGCGTTGGATCGCGAAGCTGATGCCGTCCACCGCGCGCACGCTGCCCGTGCGCCGGAGCAGGATGCCCGAGCGGATGGGGAAGTGAACCTCGACGTTGGCGACCTCGACCAGCGGCCGATCGGCCGGGGCCTCAGCGATCATTGATCCAGCCCTCCGGCTCCGTACCCCAGCAGCGTGCGGAGTGGGCCGGCTCCGAGCGCTGGGTGAGCGCCGGCTCGCGTTCAAGGCAAACGTCGCGCACGTAGTCGCAGCGTGGCGCGAAGCGGCAACGATCGGTCGCATCGGTCAGCTCGGGCGGCGCGCCCTCGATCGTATGCATCATCTTGCCCCCCTCCTGGTCGAGCCGCGGCATCGCCTTGAGCAGGCCCCAGGTGTAGGGCATGCGCGGCTGCTCGAAGGTCACGTCGACCGAGCCGGTCTCGACGATCCGGCCGGCGTACATGACGTTGATCCGGTCACACATGCCGGCCGCAACGCCGAGGTCGTGGGTGATCAGGATCACGGCCATGCCGAGCTGATCGCGCAGGCGGCGCATCAGGTCCAGGATCTGGGCCTGGATGGTCACGTCGAGGGCGGTCGTCGGCTCGTCAGCGATGAGCAGCTTGGGGTCGCAGCTGAGGGCCATGGCGATCATCACGCGCTGGCGCATGCCGCCTGAGAACTGGTGCTGGTAGTCGTTCAGGCGCTCGCGCGCCGAGGGAATGCCGACCAGGTCGAGCAGGTCGGCCGCACGTGAGCGCGCCGCGCCGCGGTTGAGTCCCAGGTGAACCTGGATCGCCTCGACCAGCTGCAGCCCGATGGGCAGGACGGGGTTCAGCGATGTCATCGGGTCCTGGAAGATCATGGCCACGTCATTGCCGCGCACGCGGCGCATCTCGGCCGGCGACAGGCTGAGCAGGTCGCGCCCTTCGAACATGACCCGGCCGGTGATCCTGGCTGGCGGTTCGGACAGCAGGCGCATGATCGACATCGCGGTGACGCTCTTGCCGCAGCCCGATTCGCCGACCAGGCCAAGCACCTCGCCCCGGCGCAGGCTGAACGAGACGCCGTCGACGGCACGCAAGATGCCGTCGCCGGTCACGAAGCTGGTGCGCAGGTCATGCACTTCGAGCAGCGCACCGGCGCCGGCGTCGGCTGGCTGTTCGAGCTCGTGCGTGGCGGCCGTCATGTGCGCCACGCGGTCCTGAAGACGCGCATGAAGTTGCCGCCCAGGACGGACCGGATCTCTTCGTCGGCCAGGCCGAGCGAGACGAGCGTGCGCGTGACTGACAACTCCTCGCCCGCGTGGGTCAGGCCATGGATGCGCTTGTCGTCCCAGCCGAAGGCCGCCGACTGGGTGTAGATCTCGGGATGCGCGGCCGCGTCTGCGGCGTACTTCTGCGGCGTGTTGGTCTCGTCGAAGTCGAGCCCGATGCCGACGTGTTCGACGCCGACCAGGTTGATGACGTGCTCGAAGTGGCGGGCCAGGTCGGCCAGTCCGGGGCGGACGTGCGGGTCGGCCGGGTCGTACAGGAACATCGAGATGGCGGTCAGGCCGATCACCCCGCCCTGCGCTGCCAGCGCGCGCAGGAAATCGTCGTCCTTGGCCCGCGCGTGAGGCGCCACCGCGCTCGGGTGGCCGTGGCTGACGATGACCGGCGTGCTCGACACGTCCATCGCGTCGAGGCCGGTCTGCTGACCGCAGTGCGACACGTCCACGACGATGCCGAGCTGGTTCATGGCGCGCACGAACTCGCGCCCGTAGGTCGACAGGCCGCCGTCCACCCGCTCGCCGCAGCCCGCGCCGACCCAGTTCTGGCGCTGATAGGTCAGCTGCAGGATGCGCACGCCGAGGTCGTAGGCGGTGCCCAGGTGAGCCAGGTCGAGGCCGATGAACTCGGTGTTCTGGGGGCCAAAGATGATCGCCTCTCGGCCGGACTCCTTGGCCCGCTCGATGTCGGCCACGCTGGTGGCCAGGATGGCGTCGTTCGGGTTGGCCTCGATCCAGCGCCGGCACGCGTCGATCTCGCGCAGCGCCCGGGCCAGGTCGCTCGCCGGATGGGTAACGGTGTGGTTGGTGGCCGTCACGCCGCCCGAACGGGCGCGCTCGAAGTGTGCCGGCTCCTGCTTCACGACCGAGCTGCAGTCGATCACGACCGCCTCGCTGTGGAGGCGCGCCGCGCGCTCCTCCTGCTCGATGTTGAGGCTCAAACCACGATCCTGGGCAACGACGCTCATGAGGCCCCCCTGCGTGCAACAGATTTCATAGCTGGGAGCTCACAGTCGCTTCGGCGACGCGCCGCTCGCGTGGGTCGTAGAAGGCGCGCAGGCCCTCGGCAAAGAGGTTCATGCCGAGCACCACGATCATGATCGCGAGGCCCGGGAAGGTCACGAACCACCATGCCGTGGTCATGTAGAGGCGCCCGTCGGCCAGCATGTTGCCCCACGTCGGCAGCGGCGGCTGGACGCCCAGGCCGAGGTAGCTGAGGCCCGATTCGAGGAGCACGATGCGGGCCACCTCGAGGTTCATCAGGGCGATGATCTCGGTCAGCAGGTTGGGCACGATGTAGCGCCTGAGGATGTGCACCTTCGTGCCACCCATCGCCCGCGCCGCCTCGACGTACTGCGTCTCGCGCAGGACGAGCGTCTGGGCGCGGATGACGCGCACGTAGCGCGCCCAGCCAGCCAGGACGAAGGCGAAGATCAGGATCGGCACCGACGAGCCGAGCACGGCGACGACGGTGATGGCGAGCAGGATCGTGGGGAATGCGAGCTGGATATCGACGATGCGCTGGAGGATCATGTCCATCCGGCCGCCGATATAGCCAGACACGACGCCGGCGGCGATGCCGATGCCGGCCGACAGGACCATCGCCACGAGGGCAATGGCGATCGTGACCCGACCGGCATGCAGGATGCGGCTCAGGATGTCGCGCCCGAGCTGGTCGGTCCCAAGCAGGTGTTCGGCGCTCGGCGCCATCAGCCGCTCACGGAGCTGGACATCAAGCGGGTCGTACGGCGCCAGGAAGGGGCCCAGCACGGCGACGAAGACGGCGAGGGCGATGATCACGATGCCGACCCACAGCAGCCGGTTTGAGCCGCGCCGGCGCTCGCTGAGCAGCCGCGCGCGCACCCAGCGCAGTGGGCTGCGCCAGTCGAGGGTCGCGATTGAGCCCATCAGCGGACCCTGATCGTGGGGTTGAGGAACACGTACAGCATGTCGACGATCAGGTTGGCCAAGATGAAGATGGCCGACCCGACGAGGACCACGGTGATGACCACCGGCAGGTCTCGATTGATGACCGACGCGACGACCAGCTGGCCGATGCCCGGCCAACCGAAGACGTTCTCGGTCACCACCGCGCCGCCGAGCAGTGCGCCCATCTCGAGGCCCAGGATGGTCACCACCGGGATGAGCGTGTTGCGCAGCGCGTGGCGGTAGAGCACGGTGCGCGGCGCCAGGCCCTTGGCGTGGGCCGTGGTTATGTACTCGCGCGACAGGACATCGATCATGCCTGCCCGGGTGAAGCGCATCAGGACCGGTATCGGCGCCGCGGCGAGGGTCAGGGTGGGCATCACCAGGTGCAGCCACGACCCGGTGCCCGAGGGCGGGAACCAGCCCAGGTGGATGGAGAAGATGACGATCAGCATCGTTCCAATCCAGAACGACGGGGCGGCCAGGCCAAGGCTGGACACGGTCACGATCACGTCGTCCAGCTTCGAGCCCTTGCGCAGCGCGGCCAGCAGGCCGAGCGGGATGCCCACGATGGAGGCCAGCAGGACCGCGCTGCTGGCCAGCAGGATCGTGTTCGGCAGGCGCTCCATGACCAGTTGCATGGACGGGATCGAGAAGCGCAGCGAACGGCCGAAGTCGCCCTGCAGGGCGCGCGACAGGAATTCGAAGTACTGCACTGGCAGCGGTCGATCCAGGCCCAGCGCCGCGCGAGCGATGGCGATCTCCTCGGGCGAGTGCGACCCCGGCGGCAGGATGAGCAGGGTCGGGTCACCCGCGGCGAAGACGGTCAGGAATGTGATCAGCGAGACGCCCAGCAGCGCAAGCGCTCCATAGGCCAACCGGCGGATCGCGTAGCCAAGCATTGGACTACGCCGCGTCGAGCGTCGAGCTCAACTCGGTACGTGCCCCCCGGAACGTCCGCCGCACTCGAGTTTCGCTCAGTCGCTGTCCCCCTCCGCGAGCGCGACCTGTCGGCCCTGGCGCTCGAAGAGGGACCGGTAGTAGGGATTGGCCACACGGCGGCTGACGGAGGCGCCGGTTATGGGGCGCCCACTGCGCGGCGCGCGGTATGAATCGCGCTCACGGATCGCGGCCGCGATCTCCGATGCGGTCATGGGCTGGCCGCGTTGCTTGAGCACGGACACGATCTCATCGTGCAGGCCGCGCCGCTCGCGCCCGGGCCCGGCCGGCGCCTGAACGCCAGTGCTGCGCATGGTGGCCATTGCTTCCATCAAGCGGGCGATGCCGCTGGCGCTCAGGCTGCTGTCGATGCGATCACGGAGCCACAGTGCAGCGACCTGCTCAACCGAGGCATTGACTTCCGCCGCGACCTGCTCGATCGCCGCGTAGTGGGGCGCGTCGAGCGATATCCGGATCGCCCTGCGCCGCGCAGACCGGGTGGTGAGGGCGCGTCGGGACTGACCGTTCAGGGCCCAGTCGGGTGCCGGTAGTTGAAGCGTGTCATCGAACATCAAAAGCTCCAATTGGGCTATGGAATTGTTCGACTCTACATCACCAAACATGAGCGGTGGCTCCGTCCGATGGTGTTCAAAAGAGACCGTGTTGGACACTGTGTCGAGCATCTCAGGCGCGGATTGTCAGGAGGATCGCGTCGCCGGTCAGGTGGATCGCTGACACGTCGGCCTGGCCAAAGGCGCGCTTCGATTCCCACGGCTGCTCGAGGCCGCGCAGCTTGATCTCGCGTGCCAGCCAACCCGCGTAGTCGATGCCCATCACCGCGGCCAGGGCGACCACGCTGCGCGTCGCGCGAATGACGCTCGAGCGGCGCTCGCTGGCGCTGAACAGCAGGGTCACCTCGAGCGGCGGCCCGGCGACGACCTCGACCACGCTCTCGCTGGCGAAGCCGCGCGCGTGGCTGTCACGTCCCCGGCAGTCCTCGGGCTCGAAGTCGAAGCTCGCCTCGGACAGCGCGCGCACGACGGCACTGTGTCTGGGCACGCGGCGCAGGGCAGGCTGATCAGCCATCGTCGGTCACCATGCGGCCTGGGCGTCGAGCGGCTGGGCCACGCCGTCCTTGAGCACGGCGCGCACCTTGCGCAGGCCGGTCAGGTCGGCCAGCGGATCGCCCTCGACCTGAATCACGTCGGCCACCTTGCCCGGCTCGAGCGTGCCGATCCGATCGGCCAGCCCAAGCAGCTCAGCCGCGCTCGAGGTGGCCGCGGCGATGGCGGCCAGCGGCTCGTAGCCGACCTCGTTGAGCAGGTTGATCTCGAACCACAGCTTGCCGTGGTTCTCGTCCGTGCCGACGGCTACCTTCAGGCCGCTGCCCACGGTCTGGGCGAGCAGCGCGCGGTGGTCGCTGATCGCGCCGCCGACCTTGTCCTTCTGGAACTGGGGCACGTGCGGGCTCTCGCGGATCACGTAGAACGAGCCGGCCGTGACGACCAGGAAGGTGCCGTGCTCGACCATCAGGGCGACGTCGTCCATGGTCAGGAAAAGGCCATGCTCGATCGAGTCCACGCCGGCCCGCACCGCGGCGGCAACGCCCGGACCGCCATGGCCGTGTGCGGCGACCTTGCGCCCACGCCGGTGGGCCTCGTCGATGATCGCCTCGAGCTCGGCGTCGGTCAGCTCGGGCGCCATGACCGTCGAGCCGGCCGTGCTGATGCCGCCCGAGGTCATGATCTTGATGAAGTCGGCTCCCTCGCGACAGGTCAGCCGCACGGCGCTTCGCAGCCCGTCCGGGCCGTCTGCTTCGCGGCCCATCTTCCAGCCGTGTCCGCCGGTACGGCAGATGTTGCGCCCGGCGGCCAGCATGCGCGGCCCGGGCACGACGCCGTTGTCGATGGCGCGCTTCATGACCGGGCCGACGATGCCGCGTTCGCCGCAGTCGCGGATGGTGGTGATGCCTGAGCCGATGATCAGCCGGGCGGTGGCAACGCAGCGCGCGACGGTGTACTCGACCGGCTGCTCGAGCTGGCCCTCCTCGTCGCCCAGGTCAATGCCCAGGTGCTCGTGGCAGTCGATCAGGCCGGGCAGCGCCGTTGAGCCGGACCAGTCGAGCACTTCGGCATCGCCCGGGACCGGGGTCGTAGCTCGCGCGCCGACGGCCACGATCAGCCCATCGTCAATGACCAGCACACCGTCGCGGACGGGCTCGCGCCCACTGCCGTCGATCAGCTGATCGCACATGATCGCCTGCTTCACGCCACCCACCTCACACGAACGCCGGTTGCTGCCACAGGTCGAGCTCGGCGCCGATCCCGCGCTCCACCGCCGAGCGCCAGATGCGTGAGGCGATGGCGATGTCCTCGATGCCCATGCCGACCGACGAGAAGTAGATCCGCTCGTCCGGAGTGCTGCGGCCGGGCTGCCGGCCGAGGACGATCTCGGCCAGCTCGGCCGAGATGTCCGAGTCACCGATAACGCCGCGCGCGTGAGCATCGACCAGCGTCTGAGCCGCGCGATGCTTCATCTCGGCCCAGTTGTCGACCACGATCCGGTCGAAGTCGGCCAGCGCCTCGACTCGGCACTCCAGGCCGCCGACCTGGAGGTAGAGCACGCCCGGGCGGACCCAGCCCTGCTCGACTATCGGCTCGCTGGATGTGGTGGCAGAGACGAGGATGTCGGCCGCCTCCGCCGCCTCACGCGGCGAGTCCACCAGCTCATAGCTGGCCGGGACGCGCGCGGCCATGTCGGCGCACCACGCTTCGGCCCGGTCGCGCCGCGGGTCGTACACAACGACGCGGCTGAGGTGCGGCCGGGCGACGCGGACGGCGAGCAGCTGGGTCCGACTCTGGACGCCGGCGCCCAGAATGCCGACGGTCTCGATCTTGGCGCGGGCAAGCAGGCGGGTGGCCACGCCCGACACGGCGCCGGTGCGCATGGCGCTGATCAGCGTGCCATCCATGACGGCCAGTGGGACGCCGGTGTGCGGGTCGTTCAGGATGGTCACGGCCGAGCCGCGCGGCAGGCCGCGGTCGATGTTGGACGGGAAGCTGGCGATCCACTTGATGCCGGCAGCCTGGAAGCGCCCGCCGATGAAGCCGGGCATCGCGTTGATCCGCCCGCGCGTCGTCTCCGAGTCGACGTCCCCCCAGCGCATGACCGTCTTGCTGGGCAGTACGGAGTCGCCCGCGGCGTGCAGGCGCAGGACCTCCTCGACGTCGTTGATCGCCTTGGCCATGTCGAGTCCACCCAGGTCGATCACCTGCTCCTGGGAGAGGTAGCGGAACGTGAGCGGCTGGTGATCGGCCATCCGGATCAGCCCACGACCGATTGGTACAGGCGCAGGTAGTTTTCGCCGAGCACCTTGACGATCTGCTCGTCGGTCAACCCGCGCACGACCAGCTCGCGCGTGAAGTTGGGGTAGTCGGCATAGGTGCGTATCCCGCGCGGATAGATGAACCACGGATAGGACTGGTACTTGTCCTTGCCCGTCCACTTGTAGCGCTGCTGCCGGAGCATGCCCTGGTACTCCAGGTTCAGATAGCCCTCGCCGTCCAGGAACGCGTTGCGGTAGACCCAGTCGGGCGCCTTGAGGAAGTCGGTCGAGAGCGAGACGTGGTCGTCGCCCAGGAACTCCAGGCAGTACATGACGTGATCGACGACGCTGCGCAGGACGGGCTCGACCGCCGCGTCATTGGTCTGGTACAGGCCGGTGGCCGACAGGTTGCCGCCGTTGGCGCGCAGCAGCTCGAGCGTCTCGTCGCTCGCGAAGCGGAGCGTCTCGAAGACCGACCGCGCGCCGCCATGCGAGAAGTAGACCGGTCGGCTGGAGGCGCGGATGGCATCCTGCGCGGTGTGCTCGCCGACGTGCGACAGGTCGACCAGCATGCCGACCCGGTTCATCTCCGCCACGACATGGTGGCCGAGCACGCTCAGGCCGGCGTTGCCCGGCTCAACGAACCCGTCGCCGAGCAGGTTGCGATCGTTGTAGGTCAGCTGGCTGGAGGTCACGCGCAACTGCCGGAACAGCTCGACGTGGCCCGGCTGATCCTCGAACGGCCGTCCGTTCTGGAACAGGTAGATGACCGCGATGCGGCCATCCTCCTTGGCCTGCCGGATCTCGTCCGCGCTGGTGACCACGACCAGGCGATCCTCCCAGCGCCGGATGGCGTCGTTCCACCACACGATCCAGTCGATCGCGTCCCGGAAGGCGTGGTTCTCGGCGACCAGCGTCAGGCCGACCGCGTTGACACCGCCCTGCTCGAGCGAGGCGATGTAGTCCTCGTCAGGCTGGAGAGCGCCGAGCGTATCGACCACGATCGCGCGGCGGTGCAGCTCGAGCGCGCGCGCCTCTTCATCGGCGGTCAGCTCGCGCGACAGGAATGGATGGGACGGGGCAGTTGCGTTCATGTCACAGGGGGTCGGCAGGCGCGCGCGCCTAGCGGCCCCAGACCTCGTTGAAGACGCGCAGGAAGTTGCCGCCCAGGATCTTCTTGACCGCTTCGTCGGCCAGGCCGAGCGAGACCAGCACGCGGGTCACGGCGCCCTCCTCGCCGGCGTGGGTCAGGTCGTGGATGCGCTTGTCGTCCCAGCCGAAGCCGGTGTCGAGCTCGGGATGCTCGAGCCGCGAGGCAGCGAACTTGTCAGGCGTGTTGGTCTCGTCGAAGTCGAGCCCGATCGCGACGTGGTCCTCGCCGATCAGCTCGAGCAGGTACTCCATGTGCCGGGCGAAGGCTTCCAGCCCGGGCCGGCGACGCGGCTCTGCCGGATCGGCCAGAAAGGCCGACAGGGCAGTGATGCCGACCACGCCGCCGCGATCGGCCAGCGCTCGCAGCAGGTCGTCACTCTTGGCCCGGATGTGGGGCGTCACGGCGCTCGGATGGGCGTGCGTGAAGATGACCGGGTGGCGTGACTCGGCGATCGCCTGGGCCGAAGTCTCGGCGCCGCAGTGCGACAGGTCGACCACAACTCCCAGGTCGTCCATCGACTTGACCAGCTGGCGTCCAAAGGTGGTCAGGCCCGCGTCGCGTGCCTCGCCGCAGCCGGCGCCGACCCAGTTCTGGCGCTGGTAGGTGAGCTGCATGATGCGCATGCCCAGCTCGTACGCCGCGTCCAGCCGACGCAGGTCAGTGCCGATGAACTCGCTGTTCTGGGGCCCGAAGATGATCGCTTCGCGGCGCGACTGCTTGGCCTCATGGATATCCGCGACGGTCGTGGCCAGTAACCCGCGCTCACTGTTCGCGCTGATCCAGCGGCTGCAGGTGGCCATGTCCAGCATTGCCGTCTCGAAGTCGGACGACGGCGCGGTCACGGTGTGGTTCGTGGCTGTCACGCCGCCCGCAAAAGCCCGCTCGAAGTGGGCATCTTCCTGCTTTACGACTGAGCTGCCGTCGATCACGATGGCGTCTTGATGCAGGCTTGCCGCCCGCGCTTCGGCGTCGGCCGAAAGGTTCATCCCAATGGCGGCGACGGTGTTGTGCATCCGACTCCTCCGCGTTCGGTATATGGAACAAGGCGACGGTGTACCGAACCGATCCCGATCATATGAGCCTGTTCCGCCAGAGGTCAAGACACAATCTCGTGGATTGACTGCGGTCGAGGGGCGGGACTATTGTTCGAAGCAGGGAACAGAGGGAGACGTGGGAACGGAAGAGCTGACAACGTCCGACGAACGAAATGGTGGCTCACGGGCCGGCGCGGAGCGCAGCCCGGCGGTGCTCAAGGCAGCCACCTTGCTCGAGATTCTCAGCCAGCGGCGCCGCCCAGTGGGCGTATCCGAGCTTGCCCGACTGGCCGGCATCCCCAAGAGCTCCGCCCACAGCCTGCTCGCCACGCTGGCCAGCGTCGGGCTGACCTATCGGCTGTCGTCCACGAGGGAGTACATCCTCGGCAGTCGCGTGCTGGAGCTGGCCGGCGGCTTCCTGGAGAGCGACGCGCTGAACGAGCTCTTCCTGGATGCGGCGCGGGAATTCGTGTCCGACACGGGCGAGACGGTCCAGATGGGCCGCCTCGAGCAGATCGAGGTCGTCTACGTCGCGCGGCTGGACGGTGAGCGAGCCGTCCACCTCGCGTCGCGCGTGGGCACGCGCATTCCAGCCTCGACCACGGCCATGGGCAAGGCCGCTCTGTCGATGCTCTCCGATGACGAGATCGCCTACCGCTACAGGGGCATCAGCCCGCTGCCGGGCATGACCCACCGCAGCATCAAGACGCTCGAGGGCCTGCTCTCTGAGATCCGGCGCGTGCGCGGCGGCGGCGGCCTGGCCGTCGACGACGAGGAGAGCGCTCCGGGCCTGCGCTGCTTTGGCGTGCCGCTCTTCCAGGCCATCGGGCTCTGCTACGCGGCGAGCACGACGGTGACCGCGGTCGGCCGCACGCGAGCCGAGGAGGAGCAGATCTCGGCCGCCCTGCTGCGCCTGCGCGAGCGGATCGTGGCCCATGCCGATGCCGTCGCGCTGGACGGGGAGGCGCGATGAGCGACAACGGGGCCACGTTCGAAGTTCGTAATCCGGCCCGACCGGCAGAGGTCGTGGCCAACGTTGCGGCAAGCAGCCGGGCCGATGTCGCCGCCGCCGTGGCCGCAGCCGAGGAGGGTGCGCGGGAGTGGCGCGCGGTCTCGGCCATCACCCGCGGCGAGATCCTGTTCGCTGCCGCGCGCCTGCTGCGCGACGAGGCTGAAGACCTGGCCATGCTCCAGAGCCGCGAGATGGGCAAGCCGATCGGCGAGACGCGCGGTGAGGTTGGGGGCGCGATCGGCTTCCTCGAGTACTTCGGCGGTGAGGCGATCCGCATCTCGGGCGACGTGCTCGCCTCGGTCCGCGACGGCGTCCGGCTGGAGTCGATCCGCGAGCCGATAGGCGTGGTCGGGCTCATAACGCCGTGGAACTTCCCGATCTCGATTCCGACCAAGAAGCTCTCGGCCGCGCTGGCCTTCGGCAACGCTGCGGTGCTCAAGCCCGCCTCGCGCGCGCCTACAGTCGCCGGCCGGATAGTCGACGTGCTGCACCGCGCGGGCGTACCCAGGGACGTCATCGGATTCGTGCCCGGCCCGGGCGACGCGACCGGGCAGGCCCTGGTCGAGGATGCCCGGGTGGGCGCCATCTCGTTCACCGGCTCGACGCCCGTCGGGTGGCAGACCGTCGGCCTGGCCGCCGGGCGGGGTGCCTCGATCCAGGCCGAGATGGGCGGCAAGAACGCGGCCGTGGTTTGGGACGACGCCGACATCGAGCGCGCCGTCGCGCTGATCGTCGACGGCGCGTTCCGTTCGGCCGGCCAGAAGTGCACGGCGACCAGCCGGGTCATCGTGCACGACTCGATCCGCGACGTGTTCACGGCCGCGCTGGTCGAAGCAACCGAACGGCTCGTCGTGGGCGACCCGCGCTCCGTGGAGACGTTCGTCGGGCCGCTGGTCGAGGAGGCGGCGCGCGACAAGGTCGAGCGCTACGTCCAGATCGGCCGATCGGAAGGTGCACGCCTGCTGACCGGCGGGCAGCGCGCCCGGCCGGCCGGCGTCGAGGACGGCTACTTCTTCGCGCCCACGATCTTCGACCAGGTCGAGCCGGGAATGACCATCGCGCGCGAGGAGATCTTCGGCCCTGTCATCGCGGTCATGACCTGCAGCACGCTGGACCAGGCGATCGAGCTGACCAACGCCACCGACTACGGCCTGGTCGCGGTCATCCACACCTCGAGCATCGCCCACGCCGACGAGTTCGCCGGGCGGGCCGACGCGGGCTGCGTGGGTGTCAACGTGACCACCGCTGGCTGGGAGGCCCACGCGCCGTTCGGCGGGACCAAGGCGTCCGGCTACGGCATCCGTGAGCAGGGCCCCGGCGCGGTCGACTTTTTCACCCGGCGCAAGACGGTCGCGGCGGGCCGCTGATGGCCGCCGACGAGGAGCTCGCCGCCCGCCTCGAGGCCGTTGCCCGGGCGCACGACATGCGCACCGACCAGACCGACTGGCGCAATGTCGCCACAGCCGCCGCCCGCTATCGCCCCGCGACCGCTGCGCTGGCTCGTGCCGTAAATGGCACGCCGCTGCGGTTGGTGCCGTTGCTCGAGCGGTGACCGATGAGCTGACCCGGCAGCCGATCAGCTGGCTGTCCCGGGAATACGACGAGCGCCGCCTGTCACCGGTCGAGCTGGTCGAGGCGATGCTGGCCCGGATCGAACAGATCGACGGCGAGCTGCACAGCTTCCTGGAGGTGACTGCCGAGAGTGCCCGCGAAGAGGCGCGCCGCTCTGAGGCCGAGCTGATGGCCGGTCGCAGGCGCGGCCCGCTGGAGGGCATTCCGGTCGCGCTCAAGGACCTGATCGACATGGCCGGCGTGCGCACCACGGGCGGCTCGGCTGCGCGGCGCGCGGCGGAAGTGGCCCAGGCTGACGCGCAGATGGTGGCCACGCTGCGCGCCGGGGGCGCGATCGTGCTGGGCAAGAACAGCCTGTACGAGCTGGGCATGGGCCTGCCCATGCCGGGGGAGTGGCCCACCCCGGCGCGCAACCCGTGGGACCTCGAACGCATCCCGGGCGGCTCCAGCTCCGGCTCGGCCGCCGCCGTGCAGGCCGGCCTGTGCAGCGGCAGCTACGGGACAGACACGGGCGGCTCGATCCGCGGTCCTGCCGCCTATTGCGGCGTGGTCGGCCTCAAGCCGACGACGGACCTGATCAGCCGCGCCGGCGTGCTGGCGCTGTCATGGACGCTCGACCACGTAGGGCCGATCGGGCGCACGGTGGCTGACGCCGCCGCGCTGCTCGCCGGCGCGGCCGGCATGGCGCCACTGACCCTGGCGGACTCGATCGGCGGCCTGCGTGTCGGGCTGCCCGAAACGCTCATCGCCGGAGTTGAGATAGAGGAGGACGTCGAGCGCGGCTTCTGGTCGGCAGTCGAGGCACTCGAGCGTTTGGGCGCCAAACGGGTGCCGCTCGAGCTGCCCAACAACGACCTGACCGAGGCGGCGTTGATGACGATCATCGGCTCAGAGGGTCTGGCCTCGCACATGCCCGCGCTGGCCGATCACCCGGAGCTTTTCGGGCGGAGTGCGCGCGAGCGCCTGTCGGCTGGTCTTGCGCTGACCGGCGCCGACTATGTCAACGCCCTCCGGCTGTGCGACCAGGTGGTCGCCCAGATGGCGGAGCTGTACGACTCGGTCGACGTGATCGCCTCGCCGGTCGTGCTCCAGGTCGCGCCGCGGAAGGCGGACTTCGAGCGCAATCCGCCACACCGCACGCCGTTCACCGGCATCCACAACCTGACCGGTGGGCCGGCCGTGACGCTGCCCTGCGCGCTGGACCGCGCGGGCATGCCGATCGGCATCCAGATCGCCGGGCCGGTCAGGCGCGACGACCTGGTCATGGGCGTCGCCAGTGTGCTCGAGCGCGAGCTCGACTGGCAGGCGGCGGCCTGATGGCCGGGCAGGTGATCAGCCGCGAGCCGGCCTGGCCCGACCGGGTGGTGGGCACGTTCGAGCTGCTCGACGCGGCTGCGGTCGCCGACCGGATCGAGCGCGCCGGCGCGGCGCAGGCCGGCTGGTTGGCCGATCCGACGGCGCGAGCAACCGGTCTCCAGGACTGGGCCAACGCTGTCGCGGCACGCAGCGACGAGCTGGTCGACCTGCTCGTGCGCGAGGTGGGCAAGCCGCGCCGCGAGGCGCGCGCCGAGGTTGGTCGAACGGTGGCGATCCTGCGCTACTACGCGCAGGCAGTGTGGGATCCGGTGGCTGAGATCCTGCCTTCCTCGTCGGGCACGGAGATCCGCGTCCAGCGCCGGCCGCTGGGCGTGGTCGCGGCCATCTGCCCGTGGAACTTTCCGATCGCCATTCCGGCCTGGAAGCTTGCGCCGGCACTGGCCTACGGCAACACGGTCCTGTTCAAGCCATCGTCGAGCGCCCTGGCGACCGGCCACGCACTGGCCGAGGCGGCCGCCGGCGCATTCCCTGAGGGCGTGCTCCAGATCGTGCCTGCGTCGGCCGATGCCGCCGCGGCGCTGATCGACGACTCGCGTGTAGCCGGCGTCTCGTTCACCGGTTCGGTCCCCGTAGGCCACGACATCGTCCGCCGTGTTGCCGGGCGGGGCGGATTGGTGCAGGCCGAGATGGGCGGCCAGAACGCAGCAATCGTGCTCGATGACGCGGACCTGGGGGCAGCGGCTACGACGATCGCCCGCGCCGCGATGGAGTTCGCCGGCCAGAAGTGCACCGCCACGCGGCGAGTCATCGTCAGCTCTGCCGTCGCGTCGCGCTTCGTGCCGCTGGTCGTGGATGCGGTGCGCGGCCTGCGCGTGGGCGACCCGGACGATGCTGCGGTCGATCTGGGTCCGCTCATCAGCCAGCGCGCGCGCGACGAGGTGGAGCAATCCGTGGCCGGCGCCGTGGCGCGTGGCGGGCGGCTCCTGGCCGGCGGCGAGCGGCCGCTCGACGAAGGCTGGTTCGTCGATCCGGCCGTTGTCGAAGTCGACGATCCGGGCGACCAGTTCACCCAGGACGAGACCTTCGGACCGGCGCTGGCGATCCTGATCTCGAGTTCGGACGACGAAGCCGTGGCGATCGCCAACGCTACCCGCTTCGGCCTGGCCGGCTCGGTCTTTGGGACCGACATCGATCGTGCCGCGGCGCTCGCAGCGCGCCTCGACGCCGGTCTCCAGCGGGTCAACGCGCCAACCACGGGGGTCGACTTCTACGCCCCGTTCGGCGGTGAGAAGGCGTCCGGTTACGGCCCGCGCGAGCAGGGCCGTGCCGCGCGTGACTTCTACACCAAGACGCGCACGATGTTCATCCGCAGCCAGGCTTGACCAGCCGCTCGCTGTACCGGCTGCTGCCCGCAGCTTTCTCGGTCCAGGCCGGCTTCCACGGATTCACCGGCGCACTGCCGGTTGCCCTTGCCGCGGCCGCCTACGGCGACGTCAGCATTGGCCTGATCGTGGGCAGCGCGTCGGTCGCGCAGATAGCCGCTGCGCCACTCGCCGGCGCGCTGATCGACCGCGTCGGTCCACAGCGCATGATGCTTGTCGGCGCGGTGGCCTACCTGACCGCGGCGGTGCTGATCGGCATGGCGCCGCTTGATCCCAGCCAACCGCCGCTGATCTTGATCGCCGCCCGCGTGCTGCAGGGGCTTGCCTTCGCCATCGTCCTGCCCGCCGTGCTGACCTTGGTCCCGTTGCTCGCACCGCGCCGCCGGCGCGGGCTGTGGCTCGCGATCGCCCTGTTGTCGCAGAACATGACCCTCGCCGTCATGCCCGCGATCGGCCTGTGGCTGCTGGCCACGGCTTCGTTGACTGCCGTGGCTGCTTTCGTCGGAGCGTTGATCGCGTTTGGCTTCCTGATGACTCTGCGCCCCGCTCGCCAGATCACCGAAGACGGCTCGTGGGCGGAGCTGCCAACCTCTGCCCGGCGCCGATACGGCCTCGCGTTCCGGCGCGCGTGGCTGGGCCCGCTGGCGATCACCCTGCTGTCCGTTGCCTACTGGGGCATCGTCATCGCTTACCTGCCGCCGCGGGCTGAGCTGGCGGGGACGACATCGGCCTACTTCTTCGTCGGCTACGGGCTGTCGGTCATCGTCTCCCGGCTGCCTGCCGGCTGGCTGGCCGACCGCCAGAATGCGCGCCCGCTGGTGTCACTCGGATTGATCGTCAGCGCCGGCTCGATCATGGCCCTGATGCTCCCGCCCACGGCAGCAACGATGGTCGTCGGTGGGGCGCTCTCCGGGCTGGCCGCGGGGCTGGTGCTGACGCCCATGTTGCTCGCCCTGACTCACCGCAGCGGCGAGGCCGATCGGGGCAGTGCCTTCGCCCTTTTCTCGGTCGTCTCCGGCGCGGCGTACGCGATCGGCAGCATCGGCTCCGCCCCGATCGTGGCCGCCTTTGGCTTCGAAGCCGCGCTGATGCTGGGCCTGGGCACGACGGCGCTGGCTGGTCTCGTCCTCTTCGTCGATCGCTCGTTCAGCGGCCCGGCCAACGCCGCTGATCACGCTGAGGGACTCACGGGCAGCGCGGACGGTGCTGGATCGAGAGCGATCAACCCGTGATCGAGGTCATCGAGCTACTGAACTGACGAGCGTCAGCCGTACTTCAGGGGGACCGTCAGACGTGTCGTTCCCGATCGGGCTCGGGGGAGGTTTCCAGCGTGTCGTCGCCCCTGGGCGGCTGCTGCCAGCCCATGCCGCGCGCCTCTCGGAGGGCAAGGTTCAGGTGGACGACTCCATCGGCAACATTGGCGATCGCCGAAGCCGGGACGTACATGTCCGTGCCGGAGCCGGCCGGGGAGGTTCGAACGTAGTTTTGGCCGACTTCCTTGACCGTGCCCAGCCGGCCACCGTCGTTGGAAACCACAGCCCACCCGGGCATCAAATCGGTCATTCGCATGCTGTGGCTACCGTACCTCCATTCCCCGGCCACTCCACCCGGATTCGCGCACCCTTGACGCCGTACCCGACCATGTAGCGCAGGGCGACCGCCAGCCGTGAAGCGGCGCAGAGGCAGGGGACATGAGGGGGTCGATCTTGGGCCGTGTACGCCACCTGACGCTGGCCATGGTGTTCGCCGTGCAACTCGCCGGAGCGGCCGTCATTCTGGCGCCTGTGTCCGCCGTCTACGCCGCCGGCCCGCTGCCCGACTGCCGCTATGACGACATCCTCACGGCGCGGCGCGACTACCACCAGTGGGACCAGTCGCTGCTCGATCCCATCTTCATGCTGCCCAGGGGCTACTCACCCAATGACCTGGCCAGCGTGGGCCAGGCCAACCTGAGCGGCAGCGGCACTGTCCGCCGCCTGGCGCTGGACGACCTGCGCGCCATGGGCCGCGCCGCGGCCGATGCCGGCAAGCCGATTGGCGTCCAGAGCGCGTACCGCAGCTACGGCAGGCAGCAGTCGCTGTTCGGCGGCTACGTCAAGCGCAGCGGCTTCAGGGCGGCCGCGCTGGTGAGTGCCCGGCCGGGTCACTCGGAGCACCAGCTGGGCACCACGATCGACTTCAAGAGCCGCGGCGGCAGCGCGCCGTGGAACGGCGGCGACTGGGCCAGGACGGGTGCCGGCAACTGGATGAAGAACAACGCCTGGCAGTACGGCTGGATCATGAGCTACCCCAAGGGCCAGAGCCCGGGCACCACTTGCTACAAGTACGAGCCGTGGCACTACCGCTACTTCGGCCGCGACGTGGCGCGCCAGATCCACAACTCGGGGCTCACCACGCGCGAGTGGCTGTGGCGCCAGGGCTACGGCAATGGCGGCCCGGTCGACCCGCCGCCGCCGCCGACGGGGGAGGCGCCGTCAGTGCCGGCAAACCTGGCCGGCGAGGCCCTGGGTGATCGGCAGGTCCGACTGACCTGGACCGCCAGCGAGGGCGGCGAGGGTGCCATCTCGTACCGCATCTTCCGCAACGGCCGAAAGGTTGGCACGACGACCGACACGACCTACGTCGACCAGCCCAACAAGGCGAAGGTGCACGAATACCGCATCCGAGCCGTCGACGCCCAGGGCAACCGCAGCGACTTCACGGACACCATCGCGGTAGACGCTCAGTAGATCTCGTCGTGGCTACCGACTGAGACCAGGAAGCACTCGTCAGCGACCCATCGGAAGAGAACGCGCAGGTCGTCGTCGACACTGAAGGCCCAGTAGTCGGCCAGATCGCCCTTCAGCTTGTGCGTGCGCAGCAGGGGATCCCGGGGATCCGCCCCGAAACGACGAAGAGCGGCGCGCAGCAACTCGTCGCGGGGAGGCTTGAGTTTGCGCGCTCGGCGCATGAAGTGGGACGAGGCAGTGACCCGCACGTCAGCGCGTCAGTCGCGCAGCTCGGCGAGCAGGGCCTCCATGGTTTCGAATTCCTGCGCTCTTCCGGCGCCGTACTCCGCTTCCGCCTCGCGCACTTCACGTAGGAAGAGCTGGCGCCGGGCAGATTTGAGCTCTGCCATCTGGGCGTCGTACTGGTCCGCGTCCACCAGGTACGCGGCCTTCTGTGAGCGCTGCAGGATCACGTACGGTTCGTCTGACGCGTGCAGGTCGTCCAGGACCTCTGCCGTTCGCTGGCGCAGCTCAGTCACGGGAATAGCCTTCATCGTACGTCCAAGCGTACGCCTCAACATACGGCGAGTCAATCGCGAAGGTGAAGCTTGATGGGTACCGCGATCTCACTCGGTGACCGGTTGGCGGGTGCGGCCCTGCCCGCATGCGCGAGGCTCCGACCGCCCCTGCACAGTTCAAGTCTCAACCGAGGAACGACTTAACGTGCAGAGACGCCACAATCGCCTGACCCCGTACGAGGCTAGGCAGGCCATCTATTTCGACTATGAGGGTCGAAAGAACAAGGACCCAGTCTTGTTTGGCTACTACGAGGGAGGCGATCGGGTCGCCACGATCGAGGACGTCCACCAAGCCGTGGTCGACGAGGCATTCCGGCCAGTGGCACACGCGACTGGCCTGATAACTCACCTAGCCGAGACATCTCTCGCGGCACTCGCTATGGCAGCGTTGGACGGACATCGATCGATCGTCGCCTGGAGCGATCATGAACTCAACCTTGCGAAGCGACTTCTCGCCGGCTTTCCGAAGCTGCAGCACTTTGAGAGGCACTACGTCAACGGACTAGATGTCGCACGGCACTGGAGAAACGCAAGGCACGCTGAGTGGAATTTTGAACGGCGAAATGGGACGAGGTATCGGCTCGCAGACTTCCTCACGGTCACCGGCTACCGACTCCCGCCCAGGACGCGGTTAAGGCGGGTCAAACCGGGGTCGGGTTAGGGCGTCTTCGAGCCGCCACTGCGTCGGGGCAAACAGTATCGAGAATGGTCAGACAACGACCGGTCGATCTGGGATGGAATCAGACTGCACAATGCGCACGATGTCATCGGTATGCGCATGCGTGCATCCAGGCTGCGGACGAGCTAGCCACGAGGCGAGACGATTGCTGGCCGGTCGGATGGTGCTGCGTCGACGCGACCGTCACCGTTGTTGCCAGCCAAGAGGTCGCACCCAGATAGCACCTCCGGCCCCTTCAGCGAAGCCGCTGGCCTGGCGCTAGCGTCGCAATCGTGGTTGAGGGGAATTCTGGCGGGAGGATCGGCGCGAGCCGAGTACGACCGCCGCCTTGCGCGCCATCGAGCACGAGTCCGTCGCCGCGCGCCGATTGTGTTGGCCTTTGCAGGCATCGCGACCATCACGGGTGCCCTGGCCGTTGGCCTCGGCTATGCGCTGGGCTGGGTCGCCATCGCACTGGGAGTCAGCTCGTTGCTGGGTCTGTTCGAGACGCCGAACTCGATCAGCGCGTGGCGGAAAGGCTCCGACGGAGAGGTCCGCACCGCCGATGCCCTCCGGCAGCTTGAGGCTGACGGATTCCGGGTACTCAACGACCTTCGGATCCAGGATCGCGCGCGAACATCGACCACGTGGTCATCGGGCCCCCGGGGGTGTTCGTGGTCGAGACGAGTCGTACCAGGGCAAGCTACGCATTCACGACGGCGACGTGTTGGTGAGTGGACGGAACGCGTACCCAGATGCTGGACGAGGTCCGTCGAGAGGCTGCCGCGGTCACTGGTGCGATCGGCCGGGAGGTCGCTCGCCTGGGCGCGACCGTGACGCCGATGATCTGCGTCCACAACGCAGACCTGCCGCTGTTCGGTTCCCGATTGGATGGCATCGAGATCGTGTCCGGTCGAGGTCTGGTCAAACGCATGCGCCGCGCGCCGCCCGTGCTGCCGCCTGAATCCGTTGATGCGCTGGCGGCCGCAATCCGGATTGACCTCGGCCGCCGGGTAGATCGTTGCGAGGTGGTCTAGCTGTGGCCGCGGCTCTACGACAATGGGGCGGTGATCACCTCGCGGCCGGATGGAGCGGAGGCCGGCCCGTTACAGCCGAAGCCAAACGCGGAACCCGGACGGTGACCCGCGAATTTCACGGTTTGCTCGCGCGGGCACGCGACGCAGAGCCTGATTGCGTTTCGGAAGTCGATCCGATCGCAGATCGATCGGATCGGCCGCCCCACCAGAGCGAAGATGCGGACAAGTCGCTGGCGAACCTCGGGTATCGCCCGCCAAGTTCGCGTCGAGGATCGGGCGTCTTCCGCCGATACGCCCACCGGGTTTGCCAGGCAAACCGGGCGCGGCTATTGGGCGATGCGCACCAGTCCGTGGAGCGCTCCTACCTTTGGGCCGAAGCAGTCGAAGGTCGGCTGCGGCAGGGATGGGGAGCGGCGGACGAGCAGAACCTCTACGTGATCGCAGAAGCAGTGCGCAACGGTCGGCGTCTGTCCGCCCACCAGCAAGAGGCGCGGCGAGCACTGCGCATGGTGTCCAGCTGGCCCGGAAGGATGCAGGTCGGCGACATCGTCGTTGCCCCGCACCTTCCTCAATACGGTCGCCTCTCGGTCTTTCGCATCGTCGGCGCGTACGAATGGTCGCTCGGCCCCGCGCTGACCTGGGGAGAGCGCTTTGGACATGTGCTGCAGGTGGAGTTGATCGAGCAGGACATCGACCGTCACGGACGAGGTCTCTGACGGGCTCGGGGCATCCTTGCGGGCAGACCCGCCGCAACATCAGCGGCTCGAACCTGGCGGTCTGGGGAGTTCTGGTCGCCGCAAGCAATCGCGGTGCCTGTGGCGTCGGTGCACGCATGACCGTGTCGGCCGATGCATCGCTGCTGGTGGCGCGGGCTCGGCTGCTCGCCGAAGGCGGGCGGCCGGTCGCCGTGGACGACATGCAGCACTTTCCGGACCTGTTTCCTTTCACGCTGGACCTCGCCGTCCAACGGCTGCGGACTTCGCCTGAGGTCGAGTTATCCGCCACCGCGGCGGGAAGGGTGGCAATTGCCAGCATTGCGGCGCGTTAGGATGCGATAAGCGCCAGGTCGGACCGCCAATTTGTGCGCCAGCCCGCGAGGAGCAAGGTCGATATGGCGTAGAGCCTCCCCGTGTGCATAGCACCGCGCCGACTCTTTCTGGCGGGGAGTAGTTTCGAGGCGCCGAGTTCGACACGGGAGACACCTTCGTGAAGACCGATGTTGTAAAGCCGAGAGACGTTTTCTACAACCCGACTCGCCTTGTGGTCCCCCTATTCCAGCGGCCCTATGTCTGGTCGAAGGAGGATCAGTGGGAGCCGCTATGGCAGGACATAGTCCGGCTGATCGAAGTAATTTCCCAATACATACCGGGTGCGACGCACTTCCTCGGCGCGATCGTAATCCAACAGGTGCCTACGACGTTGGGCAGCCTGCCGGCCTGGAGCGTCATCGACGGTCAACAGCGCCTTACGACCCTGCAACTCCTGCTGGACGCGCTTCACTCCGAGCTTGTTCGGCGCGAATGGACGGCACTTGCCGAGCAGATCGAGCCCCTTATTGAGAACCCGCAAGCCTTCCGCGAGGACGATAACGATCGCTACAAGCTTTGGCCCACAAATCGTGATCGAGCAGGCTTCAGCTCCGTCATGACCGCGTCGACTCCAGTGGACTACTCGAAGGTCTTGAAATCCCGCCTCGCAGACGCTCATCAGTTCTTCGGAGAGTCAATCGTCACGTGGCTCGGCGAAGGCAGCGACAGCGAGCGACGCGCGCGGATGCTGGTCGCCACCGTTATGGACAGGCTGGAGATCGCCAGCATCCGGCTCGATGCGCAGGAAGATGCTCAGGCGATCTTCGAGACTCTGAACGCGCGTGGTACACCGCTCAGCGCAGCTGACCTGATCAAGAACTTTGTCTTCCAGAGGTTAAGCGGTTCCGACCTAGAGGCGGAGAGGATGTACTCGCAGTGCTGGGCCGACTTCGAAACGCCATGGTGGGAAGCGGAAATCACGACCGGGCGAATCAAGAACTCGCGAGCGTCCCTCTTCATGTGGCAATGGCTCCAAGCGCGGATGCTGATCGACTTCCCGATCCGCGAAGTCTTCACCCAGTTCAAGCACTATGTCGCAACAGTAAGTCCCGACGTGTCGGCCCTGCTGCCACGTATCAAGGCGGCAGCCGACCGGTACCGAGCGACCATCGAGGGATCGTCGCGGGTGAGCGGACCGTTGAGTCGCGTTGAGCTCTTCAGCTACCGAGTCGGAACGCTTGATTCTGAGATTGCTCGCCCTCTACTGATCTGGCTCGACGAACCGGGGCAGGCTTCTGCTCCCAGACCGACAAAGAACGCATCCTGGAAACGCTGGAGAGTTGGTTTGTTCGCCGCGCGCTAGTGAAGGCCCCCTCAGCGGGCACGAACCGCTTCATGGTCGACCTGCTTAAGCACCTGAGTCGCCAACCGGCAGACGCTCTCCCGAGGGCTGTCGAGGAATACCTTGTCGCTAACCACACTGCGATTGGCTATTGGCCCGGGGATGACGAGGTCCGGGCCTCACTTATCGACGCACCGGCCTATTGGAAGTTCGTCCGGGGACGCCTTCGCATGGTGCTCGAAGCACTCGAAGACGCGAAGCGCGGCTACCCAAACGGCGCCCAGTTGGCGATGGGGCCGGTGGCTCGCGTCAAGGGCACCGTCGAACACCTAATGCCCCAGACGTGGCGGCAAACCTGGGTCGATGAGCTGACCGACGAGCAGGAAGCGAGCCGTGACCTGATCCTCCAACAGCTCGGCAACCTCACGCTTACAACTCAAGCGCTAAACAGCACCGTGTCCAACGGCTCCTGGGACACAAAGCGTGCGCATTTTCAGCAAGTCAACGATGTCTTAATGACGAATGAGGCGGTTCAGTTCGCCGGAGCGATTTGGGACGAGTCGACTGTTCAGCAGCGGACAATCCTGCTGACGGACCAGATACTCGACGTCTGGCCAGTTCCGGCAGGACACGTGGGCCTTGTAGTCGCGCCGATGACGCAGCCTGCCACGGTCAGCGTGGACATCGCGCAACTCCTGGCCAACGGCTGGCTCGAAGTTGGTGCCAAGCTCCGGGCCCTGCCGACCGCACTCGCCGACCGCGAGGCTGCAGTGGCGCAGGATGGCCGGGTATTTGTCGACGATGTTGCCTACGACACCCCGACCGGAGCTGCAAAGGCCATCAACGGGGGCGCCGAGGTCAACGGGTGGAAGTTCTGGGGGGTAGCGGGTACTGCCAAGACTCTTGACGACGTCCGATCGGATTACCTCCAGAGCCTTGGAGAAGCGGATGCCCAGGTTATCGACGAGGTACCTCCGGAGGCAGAACAGCTCGGTACAGGTACCGTCGAGGCGGTCGAGTGACAAGTTACTTCTCTAACGCATGCTGGGCCATGCCCAGCCGTGGGGGGTTCAGCCTTTGCTTTCAGCCTGACCTGTTGCCGACAGAAACTTCATAGGTCCGGCTGCTGGCTGGAAAGGAATTGCTAGATCGATGGCGGCGCCGACGTCGGGGATCTTGTCTACGCTCGGGACGGTCCACCCGTATTCCCAATCTTTCTCGATCCAGTGCGTAACTAATCCCGGATAAGGATCTACTAACCCAAGAGTGGCAGCATCCCCCGGAAGCTTGACGGCCAGACGCGCCGGCTTCGCCCAATACAGGTCGACGATGGCCACGTTATAGCCACCTGGCCGCTGGAAGGCAACGTAGCCCTTACGAAACCGGGCCTGCCAGGGCAACTCGCGCTCCTGGATGGCTGCTTCCAACGCCTCGACCAGACGCTGGCCGATTTCGAGCCTATCCGCCGGTAGTTGCATTTCGGCGGCGTAGGTCTCCCAGCTCCACTCCACGCTTTTCGCTGTTTCGCGTCGGGCCGTCTGCACCCACTCATTTGGTCTGACCAAGACTTGGAAATGCGGCGCTCGCTGAGCGGCGATCTCAAGTACCTCGAGCTGAACGGCGAAGAAGCCGACACCCGGAACCGTGCTTGAGTTGAGCCATTCGAGTGCGGCGATGTGCTCTTCCGTGAAAGCTTCAGCGATCCAGACGACTAGGTCCGCTTCAGTGCCGGCCGCATAGGTCAACAACTTCCCGAGATGGTCGTGATCGGTCAGGTTGAACTGGTTCTCCACTATGACCGTGCGGCCTCGAGCGTCTTCTAGCAGGAGATCAAGCCAGTACCGACCTACTTGGTGTTCGCGGGCCCTCAGTGTCAGCGCGAGACCCAGGGCCGCACTGAGGACGTCCAGATTGTCAGCGAGCCATGGGCTAAAGTCGGTTGCTTCGCGGGCCCACACTCCCCGGGCCGGTGCGCGGACCAGCCGTCCAAGTCCGTACTTGTCCAGGTGCTCAGTTTCCACTAGATCGGTGTGCCCTCCCAGACGGCCGTCCTGAGACTAAGCCGACGGTCAGGTGCGCCCTCCAGAGTGTAGAAGTGAGGGTCACTCGAGAAAGAGACCAGCCGACGAAGTCGGTATCGATCCACGTTGGACTCCCACACCTCGAGTTCGTGTCTAGTTAGGAGGAATGGCGCCGACGGCCCGGCGTTCGTGGTCTTGACCTCTATCCACCGTTCGCTCCCGTCTGGGGCAAACGAGAGAACGTCAAATCCCATTCCGTCGCCTTTCGTTTGCGATACCCAGTCGACCTTATCCGACAGGTCAGCGCGGCCAGCTTGTGTGAGGCGTTCGCGCTCGAGGGCCATGGTCCACTCCTCGCCTTTGCGGCCCAGCGCCCGGTTTGCTTCGTCGCGCATCGCACCCCTCCAGACCGACTCGCGCGGCTGGCCGATCCCTGTTCGCTTGAGTTTTGCGACGAGCGGCGGAGAAATCTCCCTTTCCAAGAGGGCGTCCGTGACAGGATTGATGGGGACCTCGGTGGCCTTCGCTTCCAGAATCGCTCGAAGGTCCTTCGGGCCGTCAAGGGCCGAGAACACAACGTCGCGAAGCACGCGCTGGTAATTGGCCGCGGGCTTGTAGCCGTCGATCCACGGAAACCCTTCCTGAAAGAGCACCGCGCTGACGTTCTGAAGCTTGAACTCGATTGACTTGTGCGTTCGACCCGGGAGGGTAAGTTCTAATTGCCGCGTGAAGGTTCGCTTGACGACTGCCCGACCAGCCTGCTCCTCGGCGAGCATTTCGAAGTAGGCAGCGGTAAGTGCTTCATTCTCGACCGCCGTCCATACCTGTCCGTACACGGTGCTTGAGTCATCGACGTCACCGGACGAGCGCTTTGGGACCACTTCGAAGCCAAGATCTCGTAATACGCGGTTTGCTGCGGAGCTCCCCTCGCCGCCGCTGAAATCGCGCTGGGGGTCGAGCAACATCCCGCCGTTCACCCGGCGCGCAGCCAAACCCACGATCGCCTTTGGCGGGTATACCTGACCCTCGTAGTTCAAGTCGTAGCGGGTCGAGTCGCGGTAGGGATGTGCGATCCCGGCGTTGAAGTCGCGAATGGCTTCAAGAACGTCGTCTCGCGATATGCCGCGGGGTATGGCCATTTCGCGACTCTAGCGAACCCGCGATGGTGGATGGCGATCCCTGCGACCAGACCCCGGTGAGCAAGAACGCCGATCACCGCGAGGGCGCCGTCCGCGTCGCGATGAACCAGGTGTAGCTCCGCGGCCGCGGGAGTGCCGTTGACGTGGTGCTCGCTCGGCGCGTGGAAATGGAACTGGAGCAGCTCGTAGCTCGTGCCGTCCACCGTGATCGAGCTGCCCGGTGGGTAGTTGACCTGGACGGTGTGGCCGTTGTTGACGATCTCCAGCGGCGCCGACGGGTAGTCGACCGTGACGTTGGCGAGGTCGGCTGGGTTGGGTCGGCCATGTCGTCGGGTGACTGTGAACGTCCGCTGACGCCGGCCTCGTAGTCGGTGCTGAGCTCGCCCCAGTGATCGGGTCCATCCTCGCCCTCACAGGTCCGGTGAGCCGCGGGAGCCTGAACCTGTAGCGCGCCGCCCAGCAGCGCGGCAAACTGTGCCGGTACCACCGCCATCGCCACGAACCAGCAGCGGGGAATGATGCGAGCGCGAGAAGCAGACGTAACGGGCTACGTCACCCGCGACGGCGTCAGGATCCACTACGAGGTCCACGGCAGCGGCCCAACCTCGATCCTGATCCTGCCCACGTGGAGCGTGCTGGACGCGGCGCACGGTCGCTTCCAGCTCGCGGACCTGTCGCGCCACTATCGGGTGATCACGTTCGACCCACGCGGCAACGGTCGATCGGATCGGCCGGAGGAGAACGCGGCGTACCGCGGCGAGGAATTCGTCGCCGACGCGGTGGCCGTGCTGGACGCGACGGAAACCGCCAGCGCGGTCGTGGTGGCCTGCTCGCTGGCAACCCACTGGCTGCTCCGACTCGCCGCCGAGCACCCCGAGCGAGTCCTGGGCGTCGTTGCCAGCGGCACGAACCTCCCCCTCGCGCCGCCCCACGACCGAAGCGAGATGGGCGAGTTCGACGAGCCGTACCAGACCACGCAGGGCTGGGCCAAGTTCAACGCCGCGTACTGGCACGACGACTACGAGGGCTTCCTGCGCTTCTTCTTCGCCCAGGTCTGGACTGAGCCGCACTCCGAGACGCTGATCGATGCGTGCATGGCGAATGCGCTGCAGATCTCGCCGGACACGCTGACCCGGACCATCGGCAACAACTACATGTCCGCCGAAGAGGCGATCGAGCTCATCCGCCGCACCCGCTGTCCCTGGCTGGTGGTCCACGGCGAAGGCGACGAGCTCCAGCCGTGGGCGCGCGCCGAGCGCCTCGCGCAGGAGACCAAGGGCAGCTTCTTCACGTTCGGCAAGGCGGGCCACTGCTCTGGCAACCGCGACCCGGTCCGCTACAACCTGATGATCCGCGAATTCACCGAGTCGATCCTGGGCTGGCGCCCGCAGACCACCACCTGGACCCGCGCTCGGAGCCGCCCGCGGCGCGTGCTCATGGTTCCCGGCAGTGCCAGCGCCGTGCAACGCGACCTGGAGCTGGCAGCCGCCCTGCGCCGGCGCTTCCCGGATCTACACGTGGACTGGCTGACGCCCGAGCCGGCGCGAAGCCAGCTGCTCCAGGCCGGCGAGTCGGTCCATCCCGCGAGCGCGCACCTGCCGGCCATGCCCGCGACCTGAACAGGTCGACGACGCCTTTGCGCACTGGCGGGCGAGCGACGAGGTCCACTTCCTGACGTTCATGATCGTCAACGACATCGCGACCGAGGAGCCGATCGACCTGGTGGTGGCGGACGGCGCCTGGGGGGTCGACCACTACCTCCACGAGAACCCGGAGCTCAAGCGCTTCGCCTACGCCTGGTTGACCGATGAAGTCGGCTGGTTCCCGGAGCCTGGACGCGGACGACCGGCGCCGCTTCCTGATGGCGGACGCGAACGCGGAGATGGTCGAGCAGATCGAGCGCTACCCGCGCATCCGCGATCGCGCCGTCTTCCTTGGCGCACCCACAGACCTGCCGAATGACCCACTTGGAGCCGACCTGCCACGCGCCCGCGACTGGGCCCAGGACAACCTCACCTTCAGCGGCCCCGCGGACCAGGACGGCGTCACGCGCACCGCCGACCTACTGGCCGAGCTCCTCTGACGAGCTCCTCTGAGGAGGCGCTTTCACGACCAACGTGCGCCAACCGCCGCGGGAGCAGGACAGAGACGCTTAGCCGAGCGCCTCGCGCGCCTTCAAGAGCAGCTCATCGGGGTCGAAGGGCTTGGTCATGTAGAGGTTCGCGCCAACCTCGTCGCCGCGCTGGCGGTCGTACTCCTGGCCCTTCGCGGTGAGGATGATGACGTAGACGTCGCGCACTGCGGCGTCGTTCTTCACCGCCTCGCAGACGTCGAACCCGCTCATCTTGGGCATCATCACGTCCAGGATCGCGAGCTGCGGACGATGCTCCTTGATCGTCTCCAGCGCCGTCTGGCCATCGCCCACCACTAACAGCTTGACGCCGTCGTCGACGAGCTCCTCCAGTGTCTGCTCTATGAGCCATCGGATATGGGGCTCGTCGTCTGCCACGACGATCACTCGTTCCATGAGGCTTCCCCCAAGCTGCGTTGAATGATGACGATGGTGAGGTCGTCGGCCTGTTCCGCGCCGCCTGTGAAGTGAGCGACCGCGCTGACGACGGAGTCGAGCACTGACTGTGCGCTGTCTGTGTCGGCTGCGGCGGCTGCGAGCAGGCGCTCGTCGCCGAAGAAGCCGCCGGTAGGATCGCGCGCCTCCGTCACGCCATCGGTGTAGAAGACGAGTGCCTCCCCGGGCTGGAGCACAAGCTCGTGCTGCTCGGCTTCAACGCCGTCGAATGCACCCAGGATCACGCCGGGCGCGTCGAGCGAGCGTGACCCACCGACCCGACTGAGCAGGAGCGGCGCGTCGTGACCGGCATTGGCGTACATCACCAGCCCGCTCTCAAGGTCGATTTCGGCATAGAAGGCGCTCACGAACGGTCGCGCCTGGCCGTCGCTCAGGATCAGCCGATTGGCCCGGTCAAGCAGCTCCGCGGGGGCGCGACCGGCCATCGACTCAGTACGCAGCACGGCTCGCGAAAAGCCCATCATCAGGGCCGCCGGCACGCCCTTGCCGGCGACGTCGGCGATCACGAAGCCCAACCGCCGCTCATCGAGCGCGTGATCCATGAAGTCGTAGAAGTCCCCGCCGACCTGTCGTGCGGCAGAGTAGGCGGCCGCGAACGTCCAGCCTTCAATTCTGGGCAGGCGGGCGGGGAGGAGGGACAGCTGTATGCGTCGGGCGACTGCCAGCTCCTCCTCCATGCTTCGACGAAGCATCTCCTGCTCGTGAAAGCGCGCACGCTCCAGCGCGACGCCCGCCTGGCTGGCGAGGCCCAGTAGCAACTTCTCGTCGCTAGCGGTGAAGGGTGGCTGGTGGGCCGGACGGCCCAGGACAACAGCGCCTAGAACGATTTCACCGACCCGGATGGGAACGCACAAAGCCGAAGAGATCTGCGCGGTGCTGCCCTTTGCGCTGTCCCAGACCTCGATGTCGGGCCGACCGCTTTCGATCACGCGCTCGACCAGCTCTTGCGAGGCCGTCAACAGCGACGAGACCGCTTCGTATTCGCCGCGCTTCTCTACCACCGCACGATCGATGCCCAGCACAACGGCCGCGGCAGGAGCCGAGATGACGCCATCCGCCTCCTGCAAGACAAGTGCCGGCACGGCGGCCGTGTTCAGGCACGCGCCGATGGTTTCAGAAGCCCGATACAGGAGATTGATCTCGCGATAACGCTCCAGGGTCTCCCGCGCCAGGTCCCGGACGAGCTGTCTCAGCTCTGTGTCGTCGAGCCCTGCGAGCGACATGTCAGAAGGCGGCGAGCGCCGCTGCCCGATCTGTGTACGTCTCGAAGTAGCGCTTCATCCCGCTCCGCTCCAGGACTCGATCCACCGGCGGCTGCGCGTTGAGGATCTTGACTCGGCTGGTGTCTGTGCTTCGACCCTCCATCTCATGGACAGCGCCCCAGCCGCCCTCCGGATCGGGCGGTTCGCTATCGCCCAGAACGATGGCAATGCTGCGCAGCGCAAAGATGCCCGAGCTCCCCATATACGTGAGCTCGGTCAAGTCAAGCAGCACGGCTGTCGCGCCGGCGGCACGAGCCTCACGCGCTCGATTGATCACGTCGAGGTAATTGGACTGATCCAGCTCCCCCGCCAGGCCGATGACGGCGACGTTATGCGTGCCGTGTTCATGCTCCACGGTGATGTTGAGCATCGCTTCCTCCTCTAGACGTGACGACCTTGGTCAGTGTCAACTCGTTGCCCACCGCGGCTCCCAGTTGTGTGTAGCTCATGGAATCGGTCAGCTGGCGCATCAAAAGGACGCCCAACCCGCCGAGCCGTTGTTGCTCGAGTGGCCGGGTGACGTCAGGCGTGGGCACGGACGTGGGATCGAAGACGGGCGCATCATCGCGCAGCCGCACAACGAGTGACCGTCCGTTCCCGGTGACCTCGACTTCAACGAGGCCCGGGCTGCCCCGATAGCCGTGGACGATGGCGTTCGTCACCGACTCGTCGACCGCCTGCACGATGTCATTGGTCGCCTGCCCGCCTGCACCGGCCCGACCTGCTTGATCGCGAATGAACTGGCGAACCAACGCCAGCTGGCTCACCTCCGCGGGAATGCGCAGAACGTTCTGGGACTGGACGCTTTTCAACGTGTTAATGCCTGTACGGGGAGGACGAAAGCGAAGGTGCTGCCGCGGCCAGGTGTGCTTTCGACCCAGATGCGGCCGCCGTGCGCCTCGACGATCTCGCGACAAATGGGCAGGCCCAGACCCGTCCCCTGCGGCTTGTTCGACGGCGAGTCGCTGATCTGCGTGAACTTCTCGAAGACCAGGGCCTGGTCAGCCGGCGCAATGCCGATGCCCGTGTCGGTCACGCCGACGTGAACGCCGCCGTCAGTCAATCGCGCCCAACAAGTCACCGCACCATGCTCGGTGAACTTGGCTGCGTTGGAAATCAAATTGATGACGACCTGGAGCAGCGCATCGTGGTCGGCCACGACCTCGGGGAGATCCTCGGCCACCTCGCGCTGCAGCTGCACCGTCCGATCCTCGAAGAGACCCATGGTCGCGGCCACGGCACGATCGATTACCTGTCCCATCGATATCGGCTGCATGTCCCATTGCGCGCCGCCAGCCTCGATCTTGGCCAGATCGAGCACGTTGTTGATCAGGGTTGTCAGTCGCTCGCCCTCGGTCACGATGATGCTCACGTTGCCGCGCAAATGGTCCACGGCGCGCTGCGTCTTGGGCTCTGCCAGGTCCACGTTGGGCAGTATCTGCTCGTCGAGCTGGCGCCGAATCAGCTTCGCGAATCCCACGACGGACGTCAGCGGCGTACGCAGCTCGTGGCTGACGCTGGCAACGAACGTGCTTTTCGCCTCGTTGGCTGCCTCAGCAGATTGCTTGGCTTGCTCCATCTCCGCCAACAGGCGGCGCGTCTCCTCAAGCAGCCGTGCATTCTCCAGCGCGACGCCCATCGTCGATGCGAGGGTCGTCAGTAGTCGCTCTTCTGAATCGGTGTACGCGTGTGGTTCGTGCGTGCCGATCGCGAAGACGCCAATCGCCCTGTCGCCAACGGGGATAGGTACGCCGACGTACGACTCCGTGCCGCCGATCTTGAACGGTGTACCGCGTGCTGCAGCTTCGCGGGCGCTATTGATTCGCACCGGCCGGTTGCCGCTCACGATCTCGACGGACAACGGATCGCCGAGGGTGCTGCCTTCCCTATCTCGATTTCGCTCCCCCTCATCGATCCAGTAGTAGAAGACGAGGTTGTCAGTCAGGGGGTCCACGATCGAGATTGACAGTCCGCGCACACCCAACGCGGCTACTGCTCCTTCGCCAACCTTTTCCACGATCTGCCCGAAGCTGAGCTGTCCGGCGAGTGCGCGCCCGACCTCGTTGACGATCGCCAGCTCGGCTGCCTGCTGCTTGTTCTGCGCGCGCAAGAGCTCGATCTCGGCGCGCGCGGCGACGCGTGCCTGAGTGCCTTCGACCTGATCTTCGGTCACGCGCAAATGTTATTGCCATGACGTGCCTGAAGAACGGAGTTACAGGTCGAGCTGGCCCACCGCACGCTGGATGACTTCGGGCAATGCCGGATGGACGAAGATCGCGCGCTGGATGACGTCCACCTTGGAGCGTGAGCGCATCAGCGTCGCCGGCCCCTGGACGAGGATCGACGCATCTGATCCCAGGATGTGCACGCCGAGCATCTCACGTGTCTCAGGATCGGCCAGCACCTTGACGAAGCCGTCGTTGTCCTCGATCGATGCACCGTAGGCCGTGTCGTTGTAGTCGTAACTGCCCACCACGTAGGGCTGGCCGGACGCCTTCAGCTCGCGCTCGGTCAGGCCCACGCTGCCGATCTGCGGCGAGGCGAAGACCGCGTGAGGCATGGCGTGGTAATCGACCGCCGCCTGCTCATTCGGGTTGAGCAGGTTGTGGGCAACGTACGCTGCTTCCATGTTGGCGCTGTGCTTGAGCAGGTACTCGCCGACGATGTCGCCCAGCGCCCACACACCCTCGACTGACGTGCGCAGGTGCTCGTCCGTCTTGACGAAGCCGGCTTGATCGAGATCGATGCCGACCTCTGCTGCGTGAAGGGTGTCCGTGTTCGGCTGGCGGCCGGTGGCCATCAGCACGGCATCCACGCGTAGCTCGGCGCCCTCACCGTCAACCCCATCACCAGCGAGCGTCAGTACGGCATCGTCGCCGTCCTGCGCAGCCTGCGCGATCTCTGTCTTGAGGCGGACGTCGAAGCGGCGCTGATAGACCTCCGTGAAGCGCGCGGAGATGTCGTCGTCTTCCTCGGCGAGCATTCGATCGCCGCGCACCAGCAGGGTCACCTCCGTGCCCAGCTCGCGGAAGAAGTGGCCCAGCTCGGCAGTCACGAAGCCGCCACCCACGATGGCCAGCCGGCGTGGCTGCCGCTCCAGGCGCATGACGTCATCCGAGGTATGGACCGTGATCTGCTCAAGGCCCGGGATGGGCGGCATCGTGGGCCGACTGCCGGCGGCGATGACCACCTGCTTGCCCTCGATCGTCTGGCCGTCGACGCTGATGCGGTGGGGGTCGCCATCGAAGCGCGCCTCGCCCTTGAAGACGGTGATGTTCGGCGCGTCGCGGTTGCCGGCTTCGATCTGGGCCGCGTCGCGGTCGATGTCCTCGAAGACGCGCTCAACAATTGCCGGCCAGTCGATCCGCTCAATGCTCGCCTGGATGCCGAAGCGGTCGGCGTGGCGGATCGTGCGCGCCACATCGGCCACATGGACGAGCATCTTGGACGGGATGCAGCCGCGGTTGAGGCACGTGCCGCCGAAGGGTCCCGAATCGATTACCGCCACTTTCCAGCCTGCGTCAGCTACGGCTGCAGAGACGGTCGTGCCAGAGCCGGCGCCGATGACGATCAGATCGAACATTGCCGCGATCGTAGTCCGGTTCGGCTCTCTAGATCGAAACGCTCTGGGACTGCTCAGCCCACAGCCATTCGCGCGGGCTGAGCCCGGACTGCTCGATGAGCTGCGCCCGCTCCAGCCCGAAGTAGCGGAAGTGCCACGGCTCGGCGCTGTAGCAGGTCCATTCCGGGCTGCGGTCGGCGGGATAGCTCAGGAGGAACCCGAAACGAGAGGCGTTCAGGCGCAGCCAGGCCCTGTCCCCGCCCAGGTCCACGGCCGTGCCCAGCTGGTGCTCCGAGTGCCCGGGACGGGCAATCATGTCGTCTGAACCCGGATTGGCAGCGAACAGCGTCTCCTGATCCGCGAACGAGCGGTACGAGCTGGTGACGTGCACCTGTGCGCCCTCGCTCGCGGCCGCCTCGAGCAGAGCACGAAGCGGGCCGATCACGAATCCGCGGAGCACCACCTGCTGACCACGGATGGCCAGCTCGCGCAGGTCCGGAGGAAGGTAGCCGCGCCCCAGGGTCAGTCCGGGATCCAGCACCGTCCGGTCCCAGTGGGAGTAGTCGCTCAGCGGCGCGGGGCGTTCGGCCACCTCGCACGCGGGCAGACCCTGTGGTGGGGCGGTTCGTGGGGGTGAGGCTGCGCCCAGGGTGAGGGTCACGGCCGCCGTCGCGAGTGCGGCGGCACCGATGCGGGCCAGAAGGGTTCGAGGTGGGGATGAGTTGAACATGGCCCAACGTTGGGCCCGCACACAGCCCAGGAAAATCCTCGGCTTCCCGCGCCTCCGTTAAGGGATGTCCCTTATGGGCATGAGCGTGGGCCGATGGGACAATCGGCCAATGCTCGAACGCCCGGTCAACGGAATCGCAGCGCTCATCGCGGTCGGTGCGCTCGTGCTTTCCGCTGCGCGCGTGGTAACCGATGGGCTCGGGCTCGCCGTGTTCGCAACCACGGCCCTTGGCCTGGCCATGCTCCTCGTGGGTGGCTGGTGGCTATCCCGCCAGACGCCGGGGACACCGTTCCGCGAGATGGCAGTGCCGGCCTCCGTAGCTACCGTTGTGCCGTTCCTGGTGGGCTCCGGCCTGGACCAGATTGGATACATGTCCGGACTGCTGCCCTGGACCCTGGCAGCATCGGCCGCAGCCGCACTGGGACTGACTGCAGCCGACTCGGTGCCTCACCCGTACCGCACGCGGGTGATGCTGCTCTCGGCCGCGCTCCCGGCGATCGCGGCGCCGCTCGGCATCCTGGCGCCGACCATGTTCGACGGGCAGGAATCCCTGCGCGTCGTGGCCATGTTCCTGCTTGCCGCCAGCACGGCCGTGCCGTGCATCATCGCCGCGGTGCTGCGCCAGACACTGCCGTCCGCGCGGCGCGGGCGCGAGTCGGTCGTCGCTTCCCTGGAGCTCGCAGTGCTCGGCATCACGCCGGCGATCTCGGTCATAGCAACCTGGGGCAGCGGCGATCCGCGTTCCGTCATCCCCGTACTGCTCTGGATCGTGGTCGTGCTCGCGGCGCAGTCCTTCGCCGTGCGACCCCTGGCGCGCAACGCGAGTGTGGCCACCGAGCAGCGCGATCAGATCGTGGCCGCCATGGAGGCCGAGCGGTCGCGCATCGCGGCGGACATCCACGACGACGCGCTGCAGGAGCTGACCATGCTCGGCTGGCGGCTGGACGCTTCGGGCGACAGTCAGAGCGCAGCCACCGCGCGCGAAGTCGCCGACCGACTGCGCGCAATACTGGGCGACCTGCGCCTGCCGATCCTGGATGACCTGGGCACCGGGCCCGCGCTCGAATGGCTCGTGGATCGAGTCGGCCGGCTCTCAGGCGGAGAGGTCCGACTCGAACGTTCGGACCCGGTCCGGCCACCCCCGGACGTGGAGCTGGCCTTCTTCCGCGTCGCCCAGGAGGCGCTCTCCAACGCCGTCCGGCACGGGCGGCCGCCGGTCACCGTGCGCTACTGGACCACTCCATCGAGCGCGTCGCTTGCCATTGACGATTCCGGGGCGGGCATAAGCCCGACTCAGGCGAGCGCGGGCGGCGCGGCAGGCGCGGCTGGTGCCGCGGCCGGCCACTTCGGGTTGCTCAACATGCGCCAGCGCGCGGAGCAGATCGGGGCGCTGCTCGATGTTCGTGCGTGGCCGTCGGGCGGCACGAGGGTGACGCTGGAGTGGCGCTCGTGAAGGAGGGGACCTTGTGAAAGAGGGGAGCGAGCGGATCAGGGTCGCGATCGTGGACGACCATCCGGTCCTGCGCGACGGGATTGCGTCGCTGCTGGCCCGCGAATCGGACATGGAGGTCGTGATCCTGGGCGACAGCGTGAAGGACGCCGAGACGATCATGGCCGGCGCAGATTCGGACGTGCTCCTGCTGGACGTTCGCCTGGGCACGCAGAGTGGCCTGACGGCACTCACCGGAAGGACCGATGGCGGGCCGGCGGTGGTGGTGCTGACCGCCTATGACTACCCGCAGTACGCGGAAGCCGCGCTCCGACTCGGGGCGGCGGGCTTCGTTCTCAAGAACGGTCCGATGGACGACCTGCTGGCGGCCATCCGCGCTGCGGCAGCGGGCGGCCTCCATTTCGGCGTCCGGCCCGGCCAGCGGCTTGCGCTCACCCAACGTGAGCTGGAGGTGGTGCGCCTGGTCGTGGACGGCCGCTCGAACGACGAGATAGCCACCCATCTGGGCATCGCTTCCAAGACCGTGGAGTCGCACCTGCGCCGCATCTTCGAGCGCTTCGGGGTCGTGTCACGGACGGAGCTCGCGACCCGTGCCCTGCGCGAAGGATGGCTCGACCTGCCAGTCGACGGTGCGTGACAAGCAGGTGTCACCAATGCAGAGGACACTTACCGGGACGTGCTACTTGAAGATCTGAACGACTCTCAGCGCGAGGCTGTTCAGGTCGCGAGCGGGCCGCTGGTGATCCTGGCCGGTGCGGGCACGGGCAAGACGCGCGTCATCAGCCGGCGCGCGGCACACGCGATCGAGACGGGCGCCGTCCCACACGGCAAGGTGCTGCTGGTCACCTTCACGGACAAGGCGGCCAACGAGATGGTCGAACGCATGGCGGCGCTTGGCCACCCGGGCGTCATGGCGCGCACGTTCCACTCTCACGCCGTGCGCCAGCTGCGCCACTTCTGGCCCGGCCGTCATGGCGGCGACGACCCGCCCCAGGTGCTCAACTCGAAGCTGCCGCTGATCAGCCCGCTTGCGCGCAACCTGCCCGGCCACTACCGCTTCACGCCCACGAGGGACATCGCTGACGCGATCGAGTGGGCCAAGGTGCGCCGCATCGCGCCCGACCGGTGGGAGCACGATCCCCAGGCCACGGACCGGGCGCCCATCCCGGCCGACCTGTTCGCCGGCATCTACGCCGGCTACGAGCGCGCCAAGCAGCGCGCGGGCAGGGTGGACTTCGAGGACATGCTCGCGCTGACCGTGGACCTGCTCGAAACGGATCCCGACGCCGCCCGCCTCGTGCAGTCGCAGAAGAGCTGGATCAGCGTCGACGAATACCAGGACACGAACCCGCTCCAGGAGCGCCTGCTGGAGCTCTGGCTGGGCGACTCGCCGCACCTCGCGGTGGTGGGCGATCCGGACCAGACGATCTACACCTTCACCGGCGCGACGCCCGACTACCTGCTCCGCTTCGCCGACAAGCACCCGGGCGCCCGGACCATCGCGCTGACCCAGAACTACAGGTCCAGCCCACAGGTGCTCGAACTGGCCAACCGACTCACCGCGAGCGGTACACGCGGCGCCCTGGCAGCCATCAAACCGGCCGGCCCCGAGCCTTCGATCGATCGATTCGCCGGCCCGGAGCTGGAGCTCAACGCACTCGTGGCGGGCATCCGCCGGTTGATCGCGGATGGCGTGGCCACGTCGGAGATCGCGGTGCTGGTTCGGATCAATGCCCAGCTGCCGCCGATCGAGGATGCGCTGACCCGGGCCGGCGTCGAGTACACCGTGCGCGGCCAGCGCTTCTACCAACGCAGCGAAGTGCGCGAGGCAAGACAGCTGCTCGCGCGCGCGAAGCTCGCCCAGACCGGCGCCGCGCTGGTGATCGCGTTGCGCGACCTGTTCATTGAGCGCCTGGGCTACGAGCCCGGGGCCGACTCGATCGGCGACGAGGCGCGCGAGCGAGCCGCGTCACTGGAGCTGCTGCTGACGATCGCGTCAGACCTGGTCGAAGCCAACGCGGAGGCAACGGCGGCTGACCTGACGGCAGAGCTGGATCGTCGGGACGCGGCTGAAGCGGCCGCGCAGGGAGTGGGCGTCAACCTGCTGACCTACCATCGGGCGAAGGGGCTCGAGTGGGACGCGGTCTTCCTGCCCGCGGTGGAGGAGGGGACGCTGCCCATCCGCCAGGCCAAGACGGACGAGCAGGTGGCCGAAGAGCGACGCCTTCTGTACGTGGGCATCACCCGCGCCCGCACTCACCTCGCGGTCTCGTGGTCCCGGAAGCCGTCGCGTTTCCTGGGCGAGATACGCCCCCAGTCGGTGCGCACCATTCCGTCCGCAGTGCGGACTGCACAGCCCTCGTCGGACATGGGCGCCTCAGGCGAGTACGACCCGTTGCTCGAGGCACTCCAGGTGTGGCGCCGCGACCGAGCGCGCCAGGATGCAGTGCCGGCCTACGTCGTCGCGCACGACTCCACGCTCGTCGCCATCGCCGCGGACAGGCCCCAGTCGATCTCCCAGCTGCGTCGCGTCAAGGGCATGGGCCCGGTCAAGCTCGACTCGTACGGGCCAGAGATCCTCGCCATCGTCGCCCGGAGCTAGCTCCGGGCGGAACCGACCAGATCTCGGGTCAGCTATCCAGTCGGGCGAGGAAATCCTTGACGCGCTGACGCACCAGGGCCGCTGCGTCAGCATCGCCGCTACTCAATGATGGATCGCTGAACAGGTGGCGGTCGCCCGGATACAGGAACAGTTCTGCGTCCCCGACCTTCTCGACGATCACGCGCGCAGCCTCCAGGTCGCCCTCCTCGGCAAAGAACGGATCCGCGTCCATGCCGTGGATCTGCACGGGTACTCCCGCTGGCCACTCTCCGAATTCCTCGACGGGAACGCACGCTTCGAGGAGGACGGCCCCGCGGGCGCCCGGCCGAGTCTGGGTGAGCTGCTGAGCCGGCATGACGCCCAGCGAGACGCCGACATAGACCACATCACTGGGTAGCTCCTGGGCGGCCTTGACGGCGCGCTCCAGGACAGTGCCAAAGCCAACCTCGCGCGCATACTTGATCCCGTCGTCGAGCGTCTCGAACGTACGTCCGTCAAAGCTGTCCGGCGTGTGGACCGTGTGGCCGGCGTCACGTAGATCACTCGCCAGCTCGAGAATGCCGGGCGTCAGGCCTTGAGCGTGATGGAAGATGACGACTTCGGTCATGGTTGGTCTCCGTTCTGTGGTAGGTTCCGTCTCAATGAACCACCATTCTAGAACGATCGAATAAATTCGAGCAATAAGGCCATGACCGAGCAGGTGGCGGATCGCCAGGGGTCCGACTACGAGATGGACGACCTCAAGATCATCACCACGCCGCTGGAGCTGCGCGCCTGCTTCCACCCGCTCCGGACCACCCTGCTCGACCTGCTCGCTGAACGAGCGGCCACGGTCGGTGAGCTGGCTGATGCGGTTGGCCGACCGCAGAGCAGCGTCGCCTACCACGTCAACGTTTTGCTCGAGGCGGGGCTGGTCAAAGTCGTGCGCACGCGTCGGGTGCGCGCCATCGAGGAGCGCTTCTACGGCCGCACGGCGGCGATCTTCTATGTCGGCCAGGTCAAGGGTGAGCACCTGGCGCTCGTCTCCAACGGGCTCGAGGTCGCCGCCGCCGAGTCTGGTACGGCCCACGATGCCGATCGACTTCGCTGCATCCATCGACACGCCCGTATCGGAAGGGAGCACGCCGCCGCCTTCTGGGAGAAGGTTTTCGAGCTCACGCGCGAGTTTTCCAGCCTGCCCCGAGATGGGGAGGAGGTCTACGCCTTCGTCGCCGGCCTTTACCCGACCCAGTACCCGAGCCTGCGGCCCAGCGACGACGAGCCAGACCGCGCCAAGACCGCGGACGATGACTGATGGCGCTAGCTGCTCGGGCCGCTCATGTGCACGTCGTACGTCATCTCGAAGGGTTCGCAGCCGGCCGCGTCGCCGATTGCCGTCACGGTGCCCGAGATTGACTTGATGCCGCTCATTTCGACGATCAGCCCATCATTCGATGGCGGCGCAATGCGGATCTCCTCGCCGACCGTGTAGGCGTCCTCGATGAGCTCGCCGGAGGACGTTTCGCACGTCGTGCCTCCGGACCTGCCGTATGAGCGCGGAGTGCCGCGAAAGACGAATGCATTTCCATTCCACCGGAACGTGGCCGAGCCGAGACGGGCGCCACTCTCCGAATCGAACGTTTCCACCACCAGCCGGCAATTGCCCTCAGAGGCACAGCGGGAATCGAGCAGGTAGCGGCGTCCGTGCTGGCCCAGAGCCACGTACGGGTCGCCCGACACTCCGCTGGGTGAGTTGTCCACCAGCCAGGTGCCCTCGCTGACGAGCAGGAAGTCGGCCGGCGGCGCCGTAGGGCTCGGCGGAATGGTCGGCGTGGGCGTTGGCGGTCGAGGACGAGGAGTCGGGGTTTGCCGAATCGTGGGGCGGGGAGTCGGCAGCTCGGGACCAGTCGGGAGCGGCGAAGCAGTCGCGGCGCCGGGAGAGAGGGACGGCCCTGAAATCGTTGGAGTTGGTTCACCGACGGCCACCAGGGTGCCCGTCGCTCCCGCGGAGCCTGTAGGAGTTGTGGCCTGGTTTGCGTTCGCAGACAGCATCGCGACCAGCACAGCGCCGCCGAGGCCGCCGGCGAGAAGGAGAGCCGCACCGGTCATGGGCGTGCCCGCGCGACGCCGGCCGCGGGCATTGGCGGCGGGTGCTGCAGTGCCCGGAACAAACGCCGCGTTTGGAAGCACGGCCGCGCCCGGCGCGCTCGCGGCGGCCAACGCCTTCGCGAACTCGCCGGCCGTCCGGTAGCGATCCTCTGGGCAGCTTCGCGAGGCCGCGGACCAGCACGTCCCCGACGCGCGAGGGCAGGTCCGGTCGCGACTCGCTCAGGGCGGGTGGCGGGTCGAAGAGATGGGCGTTGATGAGCGCCATTTCGTTGTCGCGCCGGAAGGGCGGCTTGCCGGCGAGCATGTGGTACGCAGTTGCCGCCAGGGCGTACTCGTCGGCTCGGCCGTCGATGGGCGCCGAGTTGAGCTGCTCGGGCGAGCTGTACGCCAATGTGCCCATGAATCCACCGGTCCGGGTGAGGTGGGTGCCCTCCATGCCCAGGGTCAGGCCGAAGTCGGCGAGGTAGGCGTGCTCGGCCCCGGTCGACCCGTGGTGCGTCAGCAGGATGTTGGCCGGCTTGACGTCGCGGTGAATGACGCGCTGCCCGTGCGCCTCGTCCAGGGCGTCGGCGATCTGGCTCACGATCGAGACCACGCGCGACAGCTCGAGTTGCCCGTCTGCCTTCAACACCTCGCCGAGGTTGGGCCCATCGACCAGCATCATCGCGATGTACAGCTGGTGGTTCCAGGCGCCCGCGTCGTAGACCGGGATGTTGTGGTCGCCGCGCAACCGCGCCGTGACGCCGTACTCGCGCTCGAATCGCGCGCGGAAGATGAAGTCGACCGAGTACCCCTGATCAAGGACCTTCAGCGCCACGTCGCGATTCAGCCGCTCGTCGTGGGCGCGGTACACGCTCGCCATCGCGCCACGACCGATCGTGCCCGTGACGACGTAGCTGCCAATTCTGTCGCCGACCGCCGGCATCAGGCCATTCTGCGCCTACGCGACTGAGTAGGCCACCGGAGTGTCCGTGCCCGTGCCCGTGTCCGCCACCACGGCTGAGTGACTCAAGAAGGGGAGGCAGCCTGCACGTCAGCCGTGAGGCTTGGCCCGCCCGTGAGCGGGTTACCCGACTATTGGCCGGCTTGCTCACCCGGGCGGCGATAGCCCACTGATCCGGCGCGACCGAGCGCATCAAGCGTCTCTTCCACGGTCAGCAGCACGGTCGTCTCCGACTTGGACAGTGCGCCACCGCCGCCCAGCGCGATTGCCACTGCGGCCATGGAGATGTTGTCCGGCGCCTCCCAGAGCGTGTAGCCGTCGTACTCGCCGAAGGCGTACCAGAAGCCGTGGAGCTTGCCGCCCACGGACTCGATCGCGGCCCGCGCCACATCGCGCCGATCCTCTGGGCTCCTGGTCAGTCGGCCCCACGATTCGGGCGTGTAGCTGAAGCGGGTCAGGTACATGGTCACTTTCGGGCTCTCCTCATCGCCTACAGGTTGACTTCCCACTCTAGCTCGACGTTCACGTAGGTCGAGCCGTTCGGGTGCACGATGGCGCGCTCACAAACGGCACTGCCGACCGGGCCGCTCGGGGTGTTCCTGGTCAGGGTGAACGTGCACCCGTAGCCCGCATCGGGATATGAGTTGGCCACCACCACGCGCTCTCCGTCCCTGAACTCGATGCTCTCATTCTCGGGCCGGGTTGAGACACGCATGCTGATGTTGCCGGCGTCGAAGTAGGCGACCCAGCCTTCATGGCTGTCGTACTGGCCCTCTTCCCAGTAGATGCTCGCCTGCTCGTTGAAGACCGCCTCGCCGGACGCCTCGTACTCGCCGGATATCTCGTAAGTGATCTTGTTGGAATCGGCCGGCGCGAAGGTGGTTGCCGGCGGCGCCGTGGCGCCCGCCGTCGGCGTAGCCACGGGCGGGAGCGTGCCCGCGGGCGGCTGGGTGGGTGTCGACTGCGGGCTGGCCGACGAGCCGGGCGCCGTGGGCGACGGCGTGCCGGCGCCGGGCACGGCTGTGCCGCATCCCATCGATACGGCGGAAACGACAACCAACAGGGCGGACGATCTGACCGGACGCATATTGATCCCCTTTGTGCGGCTGGGACCGATTGTGCGGCCCATCCTAGCCCTGTCGGTGGTTAGGGGCGAGCGCTGGCGGTCTCCACGAACGCGGCAAGACCGTTGGCCATGCGCAGCTGGTCTGGCGTGCGCGCAACGGCCCCCAGCAGCCGGGGCGAGGCCACGACGATGGCCAGTGCGCGCGCCCGTGACGTCGCCACGTTGAGCCTGTTGAGCGAGTAGAGGAAGCCCATCCCGCGCGGCGCGTCTTCCGGCCGCGACGTGGCCATCGTGTAGATCGATACCGGTGCCTCCTGGCCCTGAAACTTGTCAACCGTGCCGACACGTGCGCTGGGCCCGAGCATTTCCTGGATCTGCAGCCGGTGCGCATTGAAGGGCGAGACGATGACGATGTCGCCCGCAGCGATCGGTCGAGCGACGCCCTTCGCGTCCGTCCATGTCCGACCCATCAGCGAGTCCCATATCTCGGCCACCCGTGCGGCTTCCTCGGGCGAGACGTTCGTGTTTCCGTCGTGCTCGACCGGCACCCAGCGCAGGCCGGAGCCGCTCAGCCAGTCCACGCCCGATAGGCCCTGGCGCTCCAACCCCTCGACGGACGCCAGCCTGCCTTCGTAGAAGAGCTCCGACGTGTAGTCGGTGATCCGGGGATGCATCCGCCACGTCTTCTCCAGGAAGACGCCGCGATCCGGCGGCACGGTCTCGTCGTCGCCCAGAAAGTGGCCCAGGGCCGACCCCGCTGCGCCACCCGGGTGCACTCCCTGGGTGGGCTGGTCCAGCTGTTGCGGGTCGCCCAGCAGGACCAGGTTGCGCGCCGCTCCCGAGACGGCCACGACGTTGGCCAGCGACACCTGGCCGGCCTCATCCACGAACAGCGTGTCGATCATGCCGCTCAGCTCGTTGCGCGCCCACAGCCAGGGCGTGCCGGCCACCACGTCCACCCCGCCGTCCGCGAGAGCCACGTCCACCTGGTCGTTGCTCGCGGCCCGCTTGACCTCGATGTAGTCGTGCTCGATGACCTCGCCCTCATCGCCCTTCTGCATCGCACGGACCGGGACGCCCGCCTCCTGCGCGGCGTCGCACACGGCGCGCAACAGGTTTCCGATCACCTTGTGGCTATTTGACGTGATGCCCACCTTGCGGCCGGCACGGACCAGGTCCACGATCATCCGCGCACCGGTGTAGGTCTTGCCCGATCCCGGCGGCCCCTGGATGGCAAGCGTCGTGCCGTCCAGGAGTGGCGCCAGCCGGCACGCGGCGTCCTTGCCCGGCTCGTCTTCTCGTTTGAGCCACTCCCCGGTGTCCTGCCCCGCGCGCGGTGGCCGGCGCAGCAGCAGGTCGCGCGCCGCGCGCCATTCCGGCGCGTCAGAGGCAATCCCGTTCGCCGCGACCCAATCCCCGAAGCGCATCAGCGCGTCCTGCTGCGCCGCGGCGCGGAAGATGTTGAGTGGCACGATCGCGCTGGGATGCTGGCCACTCCACGATTTCAGTCGCCGGATGTCCACCGTGCGCGCCGTGTCGTCAACGGCCACGGCCAGGCCGGTCCGCGTCTCTCCCTCGGGCAGCTGCGGGTCATGGACCTCGATGCCCTCGACGTCGTATTCCTGCGCCGGGAATCGGTAACGATGATCGTGCGACTGGCGCGTCCCACCGCCTTCCACGATGCCCACGTAGTCGAGCCCGGAAAGCGGCTCCTTCTCCTCGAGCAGCTGGTCGTCCGAGTGCGTCATCAGGTCGTAGAAGCGCCACCAGGCCGACTTGCTCTCGCGCCGGTGCCAATCGATCAAGTGGGCCACGAGCCAGGTCGCCTTGTCCTCCGGGCCCTGCTCGCTCTCGACTGGCGTGATCCCCTGTGTCAGGCGGCGCTCGAGGTCCTGCACCGCGGCGATGCGCGCGGACAGTTCCTCCGCGGGGATCTCCGGGTTGCCCGGCATGGGCCGCGGCAGCTCCAGGTTGAACTGCTCCGCGGCCTGGACGCGGCGCTCCTCCAGCCAGTCGCGCAGCCGTTCCGTGGAGATGCAGTCGTCGCGGTTGTAGAGGCGGATCTGCTCCTTGATGCTGCCGTCCGCATCGCCCATCTCCAGCACGCGCTCGAACTCCACGATGCTCGAGTTCGCGTCACGCAGCTCGATCTCGCGCTGATACCCGTACAGCGCCTCCAGGTTCTTGATCGAGTAGCGCTCCGCGCCGACCAGCAACCCCTGGCGCACGACGCGGTACAGGTCAACGAAGAAGTGGCCGCGCAGCATCCGGTCCAGCTCCTCCTCGCGCGTCGCGTGGCGGCCGGCGAGGCGCTTCAGCGCGGTCGGCTCGTACGGCGCGTAGTGGTAGACGTGCATATCCGGGAACCGCGCCCAGCGCTCCGCGAACAGGTCCATCACCTGCTCGAACGCGCGCTTCTCTGCCTCCCGATCCAACGCCCAGATGCCCTGGTAGCCGTCCTGGTCCCACAGCCCGTCGCCCTTGGGCCGCTCCCAGACACCGAAGAGGTACTCGAGCCCTTCCCAGAAGGCGAACGGGTCGCCCTCGATGTCGAAGAACAGGTCGCCCTCCGACGGCAGCGGCAGGGCGGCCAGGCCTCGGTCGGCGACCAGCGCGTGCGAGCGAGTCCCGCTCTGGCGCAAGCAGCTCGAACACTGGCACCTTGCTCGCGCCGGTCGCAACCTGGAGTCGGGCCTGCTCGCGGACGCGCCAGAGCGACTCCGACTGGCCGCGCTTCAGGCCCTCGAAGCTGATTGGCTGGGTCAGCTCAGACAGCCCGCGCATGGTCGTGACACTGTTCGCGGTCAGCGCCGTGCGTTGCGTGCGGCTGATGCCGGCGACGAGCGGCAGGGCGTCGTCACTGCGCCACTGCACTCGGCAGTTGTGCGGGAACCAGCGGCACACCGCGCAGTGATCCACGGGATCCGGGTAGCTGGTCTCGCGCGCGATGGGATGGACGGGCGGACCGGCGATCGCGTCGTCAATTGCTTCCTCGAAGCGCGCCTTGGCGTGGCGAAAGTAGGCCATCATCTCCGCCGAGCGGAAGGAGTGGATTTCGATCTGGGCGCCGCCGGTGACGACGTGTACCTGTTCGGGCAGCACGCCCTGGATGCGTTCGATCTGCTCCACGTACGAGCAGATCTGGATCAGCGCGCTCGCCTTGGCACTGTGGGCGAGCTTGGTGTCCGAAACCTCGTAGTGCCAGTCGGCTCCCAGGCCGCTGGGTCGCCCGGGGCTGCCCTGTCCGGCTGAGAACGTTCGCGTGATCGTGGGCACCTTGAGCAAGAAGTCGGGATGGCCCACCCAGCGGCCGTCGAAGACCGTGGCCTGGAAGATGACGTCATCGCCGCGGCGCATCGCTTCTTCAGTCAGCGCAGCCTGCGTCTCGTACGGCTCGTCCTTGTGCCCGGACAGGTCCGTGATCACGCGACTGTTCTCACGAAGGTGGTCGATGTAGCGCTGCTCGTGCGCCTCGCCGCGCCGCTGGAGCAGCTCTACCTCCGGATCCTCGCTGCGATCCGGCTTGTGGATCAGCCCAGCCGCCGCGGCGCGCTCCAGCCGGGTCAGGTGTCCACACTCGAGGAAGCCGACCAGGTCCGTAGCTGAAACGATCAGCTTCCCATCACGCCGATGCATCGAAACGACTCTATTCGACTGCCGTGCCAGCTAGCTTGGCACGAGCGGTATCCTTACCCCACGCTCCAGTGCCCTGAGCGCAGTGCGGACGAGTCGTCCGCGGCAGGATCAATTTGCCGTGCCTGCACATGCACAGGGAGAAATCGGGGTGGAGACGAAACACATCATGACCGGCCGCCGGGCATCAATCCTTGCCGCCGGCCTGCTCGCCGTTTCGACGATAGCCGTGTCCAGCACGGGCGACGCGTTCGCTGCCGGACAGCGCCGACTGACGATCCAGGAGTTCATGACCGGGCTCGCATGTGTCGAGTCGAAGGGCAGCTTCAGCGCGACCAACCGCCGCAGCGGCGCGATCGGCAAGTACCAGATCATGCCCCGTAACTGGGTCGCCTGGTCTGGCCGATACCTGCGCAACCGCTGGGCAACGCCAACGCCACGCAACCAGGAGTTCGTCGCGCGCGAAAGGGTGCGTGCCCTGTTCGAGCAGCACGGCAGCTGGCGCCTGGTGGCCAAGTGGTGGCGGACCGGCAACGCCGAGCGCGACGAGTCGACGTGGAGTGACGCCTCCCGGCGCTACGTGGATCGCGCGATCCGCTGGGCGACCCTTGGCGCGAACCCGCGCACGAGCGACCAGGTGCCTATCGGCTGCTTCCCGATCGAGTTCGAGGAGCCGACCATCCGCCTGGCCCCACGCCCACGCGTGCTGGTCGAGGGCGGCCGGGTTTACATCCGACGCGACCCGGGCTACGAGGGCGCCGCGCTGGGCACCGTCAAACGCGGCACTCGGCTCACCGTCCTGGCCAAGGCGGCCGATCCGCGCGGACAGGCGTGGCTGAAGGTGGGCCTGCCCGACGGCCAGACGGGCTGGCTGGCAGCCTGGTACGCGCGCCCACTTCGCTAGGACGGGAGGGCTACGGAGCCGACCAGAGGCGGTAGCTGGTGACGGGACGGAACCCGATGCGCTCGTACAGCGCGCGCGCCATGGGCGACGACTGCAGCGCGGCGGGCGCCCCCGAGATCTCCTGGATGCCGGCGGTTACCTCGCGCGTCACGAGCTCGCCCAGTCCGCGCCGGCCGAAGCGGGCGATGGTCCCGACCATGCCCACGACGCCCACCGGCTGGAACGCGTAGCCCACCGCGGCGGCCGCCGGCTCGCCATCGGCATAGGCGATCACGGTGGACGTGGTGGACGGGTCGATCGTGGAAAGGTCGCGGAACACGAGCGACCACATGCTGGGCCACGGCTCCTCGGGCCCGAACGACTCGGCCAGCACGCTGATCATGTCCGCCAGGCCCTCACTCGTGTCTACCTTGCTGATCGTCACGCCCGGGCCTGGAGCCACTCGCTCGACGCGCCCCATGGCGACCATGCCGGCCAGCTCCACCAGCTCGTCCCAACCCTGCGCGGTGAGTGCCTCCATCAAGTCGTCGTCCTGGGCGTGCGTAGTCATGCCAGCTGTCCGGCCCAGCGCGGAGTAGTAGGCGAGCGTCCGCGCGATCGCATCCGCGGCCGGCACGCGCGGGTCGAGGCGAATGGCGCCGTTGACGATGAAAGGTGCGTCGTGCCCGGGCGAGGTGGCGAACATCATTCCGTCGAGCTCCTCGACCCGGCCACCGCTGCGCAGCGGGATCGCCTGATCCAGGGCGTGCAGCCCCGCGTCGCTCAGCGCGACCAGATCCGGTTCAGCGTTCACTCGGTCCTCCAGATGCCGCGTTCTGCCGCGCGTGCCTCCGCCTCCACCGCTGCGTACCGCGCGTCCCACAGCACGTCCGGCCGATATGTTCGCGCCTCCGCCAGGCCAAGGCGGACGATCTCCGCGCCTATGTTCAGCCAGCCATCGTCCGTCGGCAGCCATACGTGGCGCAGCAGTCGGCCGTACCGATCGGTGTCGGAAGTGTCCCTCTCCAGGTACACCTCGCGACCAGCGATGAATGCGGCGTTGGCCTCGGTGGCTTCCTGCCACAAGGGTTCGCTCTGCCGCTCGGGCGCGTCGATGCCGATGTATCGCACGGCGTACTCGTTGAACTCGTCGCCAACCTTCTCGACGCGGATCGTGTCGCCGTCGATCACGAAGACGACAACGGCCGCCTCTGTCGGGTTGATCGGAGCCAGTGCCAAGAGCGAGGGGCCGGTCGTGGGATCGGTGGCTGGCGTGGCAGTGCCGGCTGGCGTGGTCGGCGGCTGTAACACGGGGCCGGCGCAGGACGTGGCGATCACGCTGGAGACAACGGCCAGCAGCAAACGCCTCAGGATCGCCATTAACCGGAGTTTATGGCCCCCTTTCACCCAAAAGTCACATTCCCCACCGTTGACTCCGCGGCGTACGATCCTGGCCACGTCAGTCCGCGAGGGAGTGCCCATTGCCCCAGCATTGGGTTGGTCGCGCGGCGGTCGCCGTGGCGCTTGCCGTGGCCGCCGCAACGTTCCAGCCGCAAAGTTCGATAGCCGCCGCCCCAGGATCCGCGACCGGGTCACTGGGCGCGCCGCTCGCCGTGGCCTCATTGGTTTCCTTTGCCGTGAACGGGTCGCAGATGCTGAGCGCGCTGAGCCTGGCAGCAGCGAGTGACTCGGCCGCCCTGAGCCTGCCCTGGAACCCGGGCAGTGCCTGGCGCCTGACGGGCGGTCCGCACAACCATTACGGCAACCGTGCCCATCCGTGGAGCTCGCTCGACTTCGCCGCTCCTGCGTCCGGTGCCGCGGCCAAGGTCCGCGCCGCGCGCGGTGGAGTGGTGTCCCGGCCGTGCAAGAACCTCGTCCAGATCCGCCACGACGGCGGCTGGACCACGGCTTACTACCACCTCAAGAACGTCACCGTCCGGGCCGGCCAGCGGGTCGATCGGGGCGCGCTGCTGGGCTACACCTCCACGCAGGCCGGCTGTGGCGGGTCCGCGTCCGGTGCGCACGTCCATTTCGCGCTGCTGCGCAACGGCTCGCACGTCAACCTGGACGGAATGTCGATCGGCGGCTGGAACGTACGCGAGGGGAAGGGCCAGTACTACGGCTGCCTCGCCCGGGGCAGCAAGAGCAAGTGCGCGCCAGGTGGCCGCGTCGACAACACAGGAGCGATCGGGACCTAGCAGCCCAGACCCGTGCTACCTTCGGGCCATGCGCGCGATCCGCGTCCTCGTCGCAACCTTGATGGTCGCGGCTGGCTGTGCGACGCCGGCGCAGCCCACGGCTTCGCCTGGCTCTGGGTCGACCCTGACGCCACGACCAACGTTGAGCGGGCAACCAACACTGACCACGGCGCCCGATTCATCGCCGACCCCTTCGCCCAGTTCGTCGAGCACGGCGAACGTCGATCCCACCCCGACGGAGTATCCAACGGCGCGGCCGAGTCTCGTTGCGCCGCCTGTTTCGGCCTACGCGTACGAGGAGTTCGATGTTCCGCCGGGCACGCATCCGCACGACGTGGCACCGGCGCCCGACGGATCGGTCTGGTACACGGCGCAGAACACGGGACGGCTTGGCCGGCTGGACCCTGCGACTGGTGAAGTCACGGAGCTGCCACTCGGCGAGGGATCCGCGCCGCACGGCGTGATCGTGGGGCCGGACAACGCGGCCTGGATCACGGACGGTGGCCTGAACGCGATCGTGCGCGTCTTCCCGGTCACGCCCGAGCTTGCGCCGGCCGACAACGAGATCACCATCTATCCGCTGCCGCGGCCGCCGCGCTCCAATCTCAACACGGCCGCGTTCGATGGCAACGGCATGCTCTGGTTCACAGCACAGAGCGGCGGCGTCTATGGGTCCGTCGATCCCGCCTCCGGTGAGGTAACCGTGTACGACGCTCCCCGCGGGCCCGGGCCGTATGGCATCGACGCGACTCCGGCCGGTGACGTCTGGTTCGTCTCGCTCGCCGGCTCGTACCTGGCCCAGATCGACACGTCCTCCGGCGAGGCAACTGTGTTCGAGCCGCCCACCGCGGGTCAGGGTGCGCGCCGCGTGTGGTCCGACTCGCAAGGCCGCCTGTGGGTCAGCGAATGGAATGCAGGTCAGCTGGGCATGTACGACCCATCGAGCGGAGAGTGGCGCGAGTGGCCGCTGCCGGGCGAGAACCCCATGGCGTACGCGGTCTACGTTGACGAGCTGGACCTTGTTTGGGTGACGGACTTCGGGTCGAACGCTTTGGTCCGCTTCCACCCCTCGACAGAGACCTTCGAATCGTTCCCGTTCCCGACCGCGAACGCCGCCGTGCGCCAGTTGCTGGGCCGCGACCGCGAACTGTGGGGTGCCGAATCAGCTGTCGACAAGCTGGTCGTGCTCAGGCGGTTCGACTGACCGATTAGTTGTGCTGTTTGGGGGCGTCAATATGTGCGTAACCAAATAGGAGGTGCAGCATGCTCAGCGTCGAGTCCGGGTTCTCGAGCTTCTCCGTGGACGACATGGAGGCCGCGCAGGAGTTCTACGGCGGCAAGCTTGGCCTGGAGACTGAGATGACAGACATGGGGCTGGGGATCAAGCTGCCGGGTGGCGCGCAGGTTTTCATTTACCCCAAGCCCGACCATGAGCCGGCATCGTTCACCGTGCTGAACCTGGTGGTCGCCGACCTGAACGCCGCGGTCGATGCGCTGGTCGAGGCCGGCATCACGATGGAGCGCTACGACGACATCCCGGACATCGACCAGGACGAGCGCGGCATCGCTCGAGGCGAGCCAGGCCGAGGCCCGGACATCGCCTGGTTCACGGATCCGGCGCGCAACGTCGTGGCGGTCATCCAGGCCTAGCCGCCCAGCTCGCGGGGAACAGCCGCGCGCCATCCACGCTGGCCCACAGCAGGGCAGGCTGACGGGGCATTGACGTGCCAGGTGCGGAGGGGATTTCGGGGAGCGCCGCGCTGGGTCGGGGGCGCGGCCCGGGCTAGCGGCTGACCGAGCGGTACTTGCGCACGCCGAGCGGAATGAAGATGGCCAGGATGATCGCCACCCAGATCAGTGTGACCAGGATCGGCTGCTGGGCAGGCAGGCCCGAGCCTGACACGAACGGGTTTGGGTTACCCCACAGCTGGCGCAGGGAGGCGGTCAGAACGCTGACCGGGTTCCACTCGGCGATCGGGCGCAGGAAGTCGGGCAGCGTCTGGGGCGGAACAAAAACGTTCGAGATGAAGGTGATCGGGAAGACCGCCGTGAACACGACCTGCTGGCCCACCTCCACGTTGGGCACGGACAGCCCGAGCCATACGCCGACCCACGACATGGCGAAGGTGAACAGCAGCAGCAGTCCCATTCCCGCCAGGAGCTCTGGGATGCCCGTTCGGACGGTCCAGCCGACCGCGACTCCGGCAAGCATGAGCACGATCAGGATGCCGCCGTTGTAGACGACGTCACTCATCGTCCGTCCGCTGAGCACCGCGGACCGGGCCATCGGCAGCGAGCGGAAGCGGTCGATGATGCCCTTGCTCATGTCGTCCGCCATGCCGATGGCCGTCGTGGCGATGGCAAAGGTGATCGTCTGGGCAAAGATGCCGGGCATCAGGAACTCCCGGTAGTTGCCGCCGCCGGGGAGCGGGATCGCACCGCCGAACACGAACGCGAAGAGCAGCACGAACATGATCGACTGGATGATGGCGAAGATGGCGAGCTCGGGGATGCGCGGCACTCTCTTCAGGTAGCGCCAGGCCAGCACCAGGCCGTCGTCCAGGTCACGGCGCAGGTTCATGCCGCGCTCTCCGTAGCCGGGGCGACCTCTGTGTCCGCCGCCTCGTGGCCGGTGAGTGCCAGGAAGACGTCGTCCAACGTGGGCCGGTGGAGGGCGATGTCGTCGATCGCGATGTTCCTCTCGGCAAGCTGCCTGACCAGCGCCATCAACGCTTCCGAGCCACCGCTGGTCGCCATCGCCAGGCGTCGGGTGTGCTCGTCGAGCGTCACCCGGGGAGAAGTGGTGTCCAGGCTGAGCATCAGCTCCCTGACCTGCGGGATGTCCGCGGCCTTGCCCACCACAACCTCGATCCGCTCTCCGCCGATCTGGCTCTTGAGCTCGTCCGAGGTGCCCCGGGCGATGATCCTGCCGTTGTTGACCACGGCGATCTGGTCGGCCAGCTCGTCCGCTTCCTCCAGGTACTGGGTGGTGAGCATCAGCGTCGTGCCCTCGCGGACCAGGTTGCGGATGACGTCCCACATCCCCAGCCGCGAGCGAGGGTCAAGCCCGGTCGTGGGCTCGTCCAGGAAGAGGATGCGCGGCCGGCCGATCAGGGCGGCGCCGAGGTCGAGTCGCCTGCGCATGCCGCCCGAGTAGGTCTTCACGACTCGATCGCCGGCGTCGGCCAGATCGAACTGGTCGAGCAGCTCGCCTGCGCGAGTTTTGGCCTCAGCCGATTTCAGCTGGTACAGCCGGCCGAACATCCACAGGTTCTCGCGCCCGGTCAGGTTCTCGTCCACGGCCGCGTACTGGCCCGACAGGCCGATCACCTGGCGCAACTTTTGCGCCTCGCGCACGACGTCGAAGCCGGCGACGGTGGCTCGGCCGCCGTCCGGCTTGAGCAGGGTGGTGAGGATGCGCACAGCGGTGGTCTTGCCCGCGCCGTTGGGGCCGAGCAGACCGAGGACGGTCCCTTCGGCAACTGTCAGGTCGAGGCCGTCAAGGGCGCGCACCAGGCGCGACTCCTTGGTCGTCCCGGAGCGGCGTGACTTGTAGATCTTGACCAGGCCTTCAGCCTGGATGGCGTCCATGGGCGCGCGTTTACCTCGCTGGATCTCGGCCCCCCGACACGGCTTTCCTACATTACCGGCGATCAGCCGGTCGCGTCGTCCGCGGGCCAAACGCAGTGGCGCAACACTCCCAATGTTGTGCGGCCGCTTTCCGTCCTCCGTGGTGTCGCCGGCGCGGCGGCTACGCCTCGTCCGGGTCGGAGAAGCGCCTGGCGCGCCCATCCATAGTGCGCATCTTGGCCGACGCGTAAGCGCGGAAGTGCATCGACTTGAGCGATTGCGCCTCCATCGGCGCGGCCACCTCCGTGGCGTCGCGCTCAAGCTCGGCCACCACCGTGCGCATCTCCGAATCTGCACCGGCATAGCCCCGGATGCGCTTGGCCACGGCCAGCAATGCAGCGCGCGCGGCAGGGAACTGGCCGACGCGGTTGAGGCCGGTCGCCTCCTGTCGGGCCCGCGCGGCGAAGACCCGTGCCACGGCCCGGTCCACGTCAACGTCGCGCGGCTGGAGATCGTTGAGCTTCCCGTCGCCGTACTCCCACGCGAGACCCACTGATGCGCCAGAAGCGACTCCATCGCGGTCGCCCGCGGCGGAGAGCGAAATGACTGCCCCGGTCTCGCGGCCGATCTCGCCGAACGGGAAGTTCAGGCGCAGCACGACCTGCACGACCTGCTCGGCCACGAGTGACCCGAGCGACACAACCGTTCGACCTGCCGCGGTCGTGACCGGGAACGGCGACAGTGGCTCGACCACCACGCCCTCTGGCGTATCGATCTCGAGCGCCACCTCGCGCGCCACCACGTCGAGCGCCTCGCCCACCTCGGACGTGATCAGGTCCGTGATCTGGGCCGCCTCTGCGATGTAGTAGAAGTTGCCGCCGCCGGCAGTGGCCATGGCCTGCAGGAGCACCTCGTCAAAGTCGGTGCCCACGCCAAAGGTCGTGGTCGACACGCCGCGAGCGCGCAGGGCGGCCGCGTGGGTGGCCAGCTCGTCCCGGTCGGTCATGCCCACGTTGGCCAGTCCGTCGGTCAGCAACAGGCAACGGTTGATGCCGGCACTCATGAGCTGTGCCGCCACCTGCTCGCAGCCGCGCAGCCAGCCCTCGCCCAGGTTGGTCGTGCCCCGTGCATCAACGCGGGCCAGGGCCGCGACGGCCGCCTGGCGGTTGCCCGCCGAGGCCGTCACTGAGGGCTGGATGACGTCGATCACGTCGTCGTAGACAACGACGGCGAACCGGTCGTCCGACTGGAGGCGCATGATCGACTGCTCCACGGCCAGCTTGGCCAGGCGCAGCTTCTCGCCCGACATCGATCCGGAGCGGTCGATGACCAGGGCGAGGTTGACCGGCGGGCGCTGCCGCTCGCCTGCGTCACGCTGGTGGGCGTGGGGCGCGGTGATCTCGGCCAGGACGAAGCGGTTGCTTCGGTACGTGGAGCGGATGAATCGTCGATCGGTGCGCGCGCCGAGCTTCAGGGTTGTGCAGGGCATGGCTATTCCTCCTCAAGGAGCTGGCGCGCGATCGAGATAAGGCGTTCGACCCGCTTGTTCTGGAGCCGGCTCAGCGGCCGGCGGACGTGGAGCTCTATGTCCGGATGAAGCGCGATGCGCTCCCACGTGCCGCGCTCCGGTTCGGCCGTAGGCAGCGGCGCCGAAGGCGGCACGGAGGGTATCGACGTCGCCATTGACGGGGACGGTGCCTGTGTCGGAGCCTGGAAGGGTGCGCGGCGGGCGAACGTCGTCTGGCCCAGGAGATCGTTGATGTAGTCGGCCGCACTGCTCGGCGGCTCGACGGACGCCGTATCCGCTACCTGATGGGGAGTGCTCTCGCCGCGGCGCAGGATCGCGCGGATCTCCGCCAGCGGCAGGTGCGCTGCCTGCAGCCTCTTGATCGCGCGCAGCCGCTCAAGGTGGATCTCCGAGTAGCGAGCTGCGGTACCTGCCGCACTGGGTGACGGCAGCAGGCCCTGGGCAATGTAGTAGCGGATCGTCCGGGTGGTCACGTCGGCCAGCTTGGACAGGTCTGAGAGCGTGAATTCGGTCGGCATCAGGTGGCCTATCGTGACAGTGCAACGTCCCACTGTCAAGTGCCGCCGAGCATCGTGAGCCGGTACGCTTGCGCCGTGAGCGCCCGGCAACTGCCCCTTTTGAGCATGCTGCTGGCCGCCGCCTGCGCCGCCGCCGGCTGCAGCGCAACGCCGCCACCGTCGGCCGGGCCCTCCACCAGCCCCCATGCGGTCACGCCCGGCGTCAGCCCACAGATCGTCTTCGGGGACGGCACGTTGCGCGTGCCGGACCAGGTGGCGCCGGGCACGTACCGCACCCTCCGGCCCGTTGACGAGTGCTACTGGACGCGACTGGGCGGCTTCACCGGCGGCCTGGGCGACCTGATCGCGAGCCGGATCTCGGCCGGCTACGAGGTGGCCACGATCTACGAGTCAGACGCAGGCTTCGACTCGGTCGGCTGTGGCGGCTGGACGGACCAGCTGCTCCAGGTGACGGCGACGAAAGGGCAGTTCGGCGAGGGGACCTACGTGGTGGGCGTGGACATGGATCCGGGCACGTACGTCGCCACTGGGGGCGAGAGCTGCGAGTGGGCGCGGCTGTCGGGGTTCGGAGCCACGGAGTCAGAGGTGATCGAGCGTGGTTTTGCCGATCCTGCGGGCCCGCCACGCGTGACAGTTACGTCTACGGACGCGGGATTCACCTCTGGCGGCTGCGGCGGGTGGCGGCTGGAGCGCTGATCGTCCACCACCAAAACGCCTGCGGCACGGATTTCAAAAAACCGATTCACGTTGCACGGGTATTGCACTCAAGCGGGCCAGACCGCACAATGGCCGCTCGCGTGCCGTCGCCCCAGCGACTGCCGCGAAGAGGAGGGCCTGCCCCAGCGGGCCTTGGAGGAGACTTTTGGGCCTCAGGCCAATCCGCGGCGCGCTCGTGGCGCTGTCCGCTTCGCTGCTGCTCACGACGACGCCGGTGCATGGCGCGTCCGCCGCGGCTGAAGGTGAACGCCTCGTTTCGGTCGCCTCGACCACGATCGGGTCGCGCTTCCAGCTGGGAGCGGAAGGCCCGTCGCGCTTCGATTGCTCGGGCCTGGTCTGGTACGTCTACAACAACTCCGGCCTGGCCGAGCGCATCGGCGGCAAGCGCAAGCGGGCGCGTGAGTTCCAGCAGTGGTTCCGCGACCGTGGCCTGCTCGACGCCGGCACACCCAGGATTGGCGACCTCGTCTTCTACGGCAGCCCGGCCAAGCACACCGGGCTGGTCACGGGCTTTTCCAAGCGGGGCAAGCCCCTCGTCACCAGCGCGCTGACGAGCGGCGTCGCGCAGCACAAGTACGACCGGCTGGACGTCCGCTTCCACAGCTTCGGACATGTCCCGCTGGGCAGCGGACCGGATCCGACCCCCACGCCGGATCCGACCCCCACGCCGACACCGACGCCAACGCCCACACCGACGCCCACGCCCAGCCCCACACCGACGCCCACGCCGACGCCCACGCCCGAACCAAGCGCTACTCCGTCGGAAACCGGCGCTCCCTCGCCGGCGCCGTAGCCCTCAACCTGCCGGGCGTTCGCCCGGAGGGATTAGTCGAGCAGTCGGTCCGCGGCCATGGCCAGGCGGACAACCGTCTCCGGGCCAAGCACCGGCTCCGCGGTCCCGCGGATTGCCTTCGACAGGCCGCGCGGGCCACCGATGATTACCTTGCCGACTGACGTCTCGAACGCCTTGTTGGCCGCCTCCTCGAAGAGCATCGCCGGACGGACCGTGGCTCCAACAGGCTTGAGCTCGTGAGCCAGCGTCTGCTCAAGTGCCGTGCTGGCGCGCTCGACGGCCTCCGTCGCCGTTGGCCGCTCGCGTCCGTCGACGTAGATCGAGTCGGACGTGGTGCTGATCTGGCCCGGCCAATTCTTGCGCTCGACCACGAACACGCCCGAGGGGCCGATCAGAACGTTGTCCATCGCTATCCGCGCGGAGGGCAGGGCGCGCCTGTCGAGAACCACGAAGCCGTGCTCGATCAGCCACTGAAAATGGTTCGCGTCCCACTCGTTGGGTGCCTCTGTCTCTGCTTCGGGGCGGCTGGCTGAGCCGCGGCCGAACAGTCCGCGCAGCCCACGCACGGCCACCGTGGGCGCGGTGTCCATGTCGCGCGCCTGCTGCCACTCGAAGATCGCCTGAAGGCTGCCGTCGTGGGCAATCGGGCGCACGTAATCGGGCTGCTTGATCCGGCGTGAACCGGAGCAGCCCGGGGCGCGGCGGCATGCCCACATCAGGCCCTGCATCACCTCGCCGTTGCGCTGGGCACGGACGATCATCGCGGAACCGCACTGGGAGCAGGCAGGCATGACCTCCTGCGCGGCCGCGGACGTCGCGTGACGAGTCGACGTTGCTTCCATGTGTCTGGGCCAAGGTTAGCCCCGTCGCCAGATGTTCGTCTAGCGGGACCTGAGTACGGGTTTGTGCTTACCCGGACGTGTGGAGCTCGACCGACATCGGGATGGCACGGCGTACTGCATCGGTCACCGGACAGTGGGCCACAGCCCAGTCGACCAGCGCTTTGAGTACCTCTTGAGGCGCGTCCGCGCCACCCAGGCGCACCGCCACGCGCGTGCTCAGCGGCCCTGCCGGCACGCTCTCGTCGGCTCCAACGATGCCGCGATCGTCCGACTCGGAGTCAACGGTGACCTCGATGTCTGCCACCTGGATCGAGAGCGATGCCGCGCGCATCGCGATCAGCGTCGCGACGCACGACGCCGCCGCCGCGCGCAGGTACCAGCCCGACGACGCCGTGCTATTCGACCCGCCCACAGAGGTGGGCATGTCCGTCGCCATGCGCGCGCCATCGGGACCTTCGACCTGGACCGACAACCCTGACGGATCGGAGAGCCGGGCGGTCGCCGGCGAATCCGTGTACCGCGCCTCGGCCGGGTTCGCGTTCAGGTATTCCACCGCGCCCTGCAGCTTGGCGCGCATCTCCTCGCGGCTCACAGGTAGCGCGAGATGGCCATCAACACGACGGCGGCTGCCAGGAGCGCGCTGTCCCACATGAGGACGCGGCGCAGGCGCAGGCCAACGCGTCCGAACTCCTCCGTCTGCTCTGGAGTGGGTTCGCTCCCGGGGCCAATCTCCTCGCTCATCTTCTCCAACCGGTTGGTCAGTGGCACGATGAGCACCGGTCCAATGATGAAGCTGCTGATGCCGGCCACCGCACCCAGGGTGATGCCGATGCCGAAGCTGCTGCCGAACCAGAACTGCACGCCGTATCTGCTGATGTCAATTGCCAGCATTGCAGCGCCGGCGCCGACCGTGACCACCGTGGCGACCAGGATCGTGTGGGCAAGGCGTCGGCGGCGGAGAAGGTTGCCCATGAATTCGCGCTGAGCGTCAGGCCCCAGAGTCTGGAGCGACGGCTGCACGAACAGGTACATCATCCAAGCTGCACCAACCCACATCACGCCGGCCCCGATGTGGGCCACGCGCAACACGACCATCAACGGATCCATCGCTGCCTCTCTGCCCTCTGCATCCCCCCTGAATTACGGGCCAGAGTTTAGCGAAAGGTCAGGGCAGCGAGCGGACCATGCCGCCGTCCACGGCGACGATCACGCCGGTCACGTAAGAGGCGGCCGGCGACAACAGAAAGGCGGCCACGCGGCCCACCTCGGCGGGCTCGCCATAGCGGCCCAGGGGGATGCGCGCGATGGTCTGCTGCTGGACCTCCGCGACGCTGATGCCGGCCGATTGTGCGCGGCCCGCGTCGAGGCTTGCGATGCGATCAGTGGCGACCCGGCCGGGCGCGATGCCGTTGATGCGCACGGGCGCGATCTCCGGCACGAGTGACTTGATCAGACCGGCCAGGCCCGGGCGCAGGAAGTTGGACGTTGTCAGTGCGGGGATCGGCTCACGCACGGAAGAGGAGAGGATGACGCACACCGATCCTCGGTCTGACGCGGCCAGGTGGGGGAGTGCCGCGCGCACCAGTCGGAGCGTCGACCAGAGAGTCCCGTCCAGCGCGCGCTGCCAGTCGGCGTCGTCAAGATCGCTGAACTTGCCCGCCGGCGGCCCGCCCATGTTGACCAATAGCAGGTCCAGGCCGCCGAGTGCCGCGACCGCGCGCTCAACTGCGCCGGCCGGCCCGTCCGCGGCGGCCAGGTCGACCGCGACCGGTAGCGCGCCGATTGCCGCCGCCGCTTCGTTCAGGCGATCCCCGTCGCGTGCCGCGAGAGCCACGCGCGCGCCCTCCGCGACCAGCTCCGTGGCCACGCCGCGGCCGAGTCCGGCCGATCCGCCGGTGACCAGCGCGCGCGCGCCCGAAATTCCAAGGTCCACGCGCTAACGTTAGCGCCGCATATGAGGCGGGTGCTGCTCTGGATGGCAAGCAATGGTTGGATGCGCCGCAACGTGCCGCGACTGTGGTTCGCGCGGCGCGCGGTGCGCAAGTTCATGCCCGGCGAAACCGCTGCCGAGGCGATCAAGGCGGCGGGCGCCTTCAAGGGCCAGGGGGTTGCGGTCATCTTCACCAGGCTGGGCGAGAACCTGACCCGCGTCGAGGACGCCGACGAGAACCTCCAGGCCTATCTCGAGCTGATGGAGCTGGCCGACAAGGAGGGCCTGGTGGCCGAGGAGTCGGTCAAGCTGACCCAGCTCGGTCTGGACATCGACGACGAGCGCGCCTACGCGCACATGGTCAGCCTGCTCCAGAAGGCGGCCCAGACGGACAACCAGACGGTGTGGATCGACATGGAAGGCTCGGCCTACACGGAGCCCACGATCGCGCTCTACGAACGGCTCAAGCGGACGTATCCGAACGTGGGCCTGTGTCTGCAGTCGTACCTGAAGCGGACCTACAGCGACATCGAGCGGCTGCTGCCGCTCCAGCCACGCATCCGCCTGGTCAAGGGGGCGTACGCCGAGCCGGCGGACATTGCCTACCAGTCGCGCAGCGAGGTGGATGCCAACTACCTCGCGCTGTGCGTCTCCATGCTTGCCGCGGTCAAGGCAGGCAACGAGCTCTTCCTGGGCCTGGGTACGCACGACGTCCGACTCATCGCGCAGGTGGCCCAGCACGCCGATTCCATCGGCCTGCCGCGCAGCAGCTTTGACGTTGAGATGCTGTACGGCATCAGGGTCGACCAGCAGCGCCGGCTCAACAAGGAGGGCTTCAGCGTCCGCGTGCTGATCGCGTTCGGCGACTACTGGTATCCGTGGTACATGCGCCGCCTCGCCGAGCGGCCGGCGAACATCGTCTTCGCGCTGCGCCAGCTGCTGCCGTGAGACTGACGTGACAGTCGACCTGGCACAGCGGATCGATGAACTGCGCGGCGTATGGAACATCGTCCCCACGCCCTTCCTCCCTGACGAGTCGCTCGACGCGGACAGCCTGAGAACGCTGACTGATTTCGTCGTCGGATCCGGGGTCCAGGGCATGACCATCCTGGGCGTGCTCGGCGAGGGCGCCAAGCTGTCTGACCGCGAGCGGTCGGAGGTGATCGACGTGACGCTGGCCCAGGCGGCCGGCCGCGTGCCCGTGTGCGTGACCGTGAGCGCCGCGTCCAGCAGGCGCAGCGAGGAGTACGCGCGCGAGGCCATGGACAAGGGCGCCCACTCCGTGATGCTCTCCGCGCCGCCGCTCCAGCGACCGAACGAGGATGCCGTGCGGCGCAACTTCCTGCGCGTGGCGGAGGCCGTGCCGGAGCTGCCCGTTGTCATCCAGGATCTGCCTTCACTGGGTGTCTGGATGACGGCAGAGCTGATCGGGCGGCTGGGCCAGGAGGCTCCGAACCTGCGCGTCGTGAAGTTGGAGGAGGAGCCGACCGCGCCCAAGGTGGGCCGCCTGCTTGCAGCCAACCCCGACCTGCGCGTGCTTGGCGGACTGGGCGGCGAGATGCTGATCGAGGAGCTGCGCCGCGGCGCGGTGGGCACCATGACCGGCTTCGGCTATCCAGAGGTGCTGGTCGAGATCGTGCGCGACTGGTCAGCCGGTCGCGAGGCGCAGGCGACCGCGACGTTCCACCGCTGGACGCCGCTCATTCGCTTCGAGAATCAGCAGCTGCTCAACCTGCCCATACGCAAGCACATCTACATGCGTCGCGGCGCTATCTCGTCGGACAAGGTGCGCGCGCCCGGTCCAGTGCTCGACGAGCAGACGCGCTCCGACCTCTACGCCTTGACGGAAGCGCTGGGTCTGGCCGGATAGCCCCGGCCGGGCAGGCGCCGCATACAAAGCAGCCGCACACAAATAAGGAGGGCCGGCTTTCGCCGGCCCTCCTCGTTTCCCACGCCGTTGGCCGTCCGTCAAGCGGAGCGGCCCGGGCGTTTCATCTCCTAGCGGTTGTCGATCTCGATCAGGGTGCGACCCATGATCGTCGCGCCCGTCAGGTGCTGGATGGCGCCGAAGTGCCACTGACCGGCGGTGGCGCCCGACCAGCTGTAGTTGATCTGGCCGACTGTGCCGATCGTCGCGTTGGCCGGTTCGCCGGTGATCACCAGCGACCCTGCATCAGGCGGCGAGGCAGGGATCGACCAGACATACGCGGTGTACGGCTCGTCGGCCTGGGTCACAGCCCAGCCGTGGACATAGAGCGTCCAATTGCCCGCAGCCGGGTTGTTGACGCTGATCGTCTCGTCCGTCCCACCCGAGGTGCTGGAAGCGACCAGCACATTGGACGGGTCGTACAGGAAGAGATCGAGGTCCACCACGTCACCGTCGCTGACGGCATCGGGTGGCATCCTGATACGCAGCAGCTGCGAGTTGGCGATGGTCAGCGTGTGCGCGGTCGCGCCATTGCCGACGTCGCTTGGCGCGAACGTGGCGTTGGGATCCTGATCGACCGTGTCCGCGATGACATTGGCGGCCACGAGGCCGAACGCGGCCGCGTCATAGTCGCCCGTGTAGCCAAAGGACACGTCGATGCTGCCCGAACCGCTGACGCCGCTTCCCTGGACGGCCGTGGGTGCATTGAACTGCGATCCTCGTACCGCGATCGGGCTGCGCGCCGTGTAGTGACCGGTGTTGTCATTCCAGGTGAGTGCGCCGAACCGCCACGCGCCGATTGGTGCGGACTGGTTCGTGATCGTCACCTGGAACGTCGCCGACATTCCCTTCTTGAGCGAGAAGGAAGACGGAGAGACGGACACTGTGTACCCGGCGGGAGCGTCAATCGTGGGGGTGTAGGTGCGCCAGCCGTTCTCCTTGGCCACGCTCGTTACCGTGCGTGTGACCGTCTGTGTACCGGCCACTTCGCCGATTGCGATCGATGCCAGGTTGAGGTCACTGGGATCGAGCGAGTAGCCGGATCCGGCCAGCGCTGAGCACGTGCCTGCGCTTATGTTGGCCGGCCGAGCGCCGCAGATCCAGGCGAGATAGTCGTTGATGCCGGCGTCATAGACCAGGCCCGGCTGGAACGACGAGCCCTTGTGATTCGGGCTGCCCGGCCTGACGTGGCCGGCGCCCATGTCAAAGGGATCGGCGGCGGTGACCCGATCGTTATCGAGCACGTTCTGGTGGGCGGTGGTCATCAGGGCCGACTTGGCCGCCGACGCGCTCCATCCCGGATTCGCCTGCTTGAGCAGGGCGAGCAATCCCGCCACGTGGGGGCTGGACATGGACGTTCCGGCGATGGCCTGGAACAGTTGACCGGGCACGACGCCGGCGCCGGGGAACGGCGAGGCGGCGGCCAGGATCTGGAGGCCGGGCGCCGTGACGTCCGGCTTGAGGACATCCGCCCAGGCGGCGGGACCGCGCGACGAGAACTGGGTCATCGATGGTGCCAGGGGCCAGGTGCTGATCGCGCGAGTGTTTCGGATCTTGGCCGTTGCGGTGCCCGGGTTGGCGGCGATGTAGTTCTTGATCGCCAGGCCCGGGGTGTTGTCGATGTGGACGGTCGGTCCCCAGTGAGTGTCAGTGAACAGGTTGCCCTGGTCGGACGCTTCGAAGTGGATCGTGCCCACGCCGCCGCCGTTGGTTACGGCAAGGCTCTTGTCAACGCGAGCGTTGACGCCACGCTTGCATAGCACCATCTTGCCTGCGATCGATGCGCTGAACGGCACCGCACTCTGGCAGAACTCGTTGCCCAGAGTGGCGCCATCCACCAGCGGGAAGAGCCCGCTGCCGGGGGTCGGATTGGTGATAGATGCACCTTCGTACGTGGCACCGTTGCCCAGTTCGACTGTCCCCGCCAGGAACCGATCCTGGGTACTGGCACCCACACCGACGAGCCACGGGTTGTCGCCCGGGCTGCCGATGGTGCCTGCACCTGGGCCGGAGTTGCCGACCGAAGCGGCGACGAACACGCCGGCATCGTTGGCGAAGAGGAAGGCGATGTCGTCGGCGCTCAGCGTGCCGCCGCCGCCGCCGATCGAGTAGTTGATCACGTCAACACCGTCGGCCACGGCCTGGTCGATCGCGGCGGCCAGGTCGGAGGTGAAGCCGCCCAGGTTGCCGAGTCCCTTGTAGGCGATGATCGAAGCCTGCGGCGCCACGCCGGAGAGCGTGCCATCGCCGACGTTCGCGCCGTAGATGACCGCCTGAACACCGGAGTTGCCGGCAGACGTGGAGGCGGTGTGCGAGCCGTGTCCGTCGTCGTCGCGGGCTGAGTCGAACTCGTCTGCGGCGGCGCCGATGACTGCGCGGTAGGTGGCCAGCATCTGCCGCGCACCGACCAGCTTGTCCTGGCAGGTGAAAGCGGCGTCGTTAGTGTTGTGGTGACCTGCGACCGTGCCGGTGTTGCCGAACTCGCACGGAATCGGGCCGTTGACGCCGCCCGGCGCGGGCAGGCCGTTGTCCGAGAAGCTGGGGTGCTCGGGCCAGATGCCTGTGTCGATCACGCCGACGACGACGCCCTTGCCGGTGATCCCGCTGGAATAGGCGTTGCCGCCGCCGGTCAGGCCCAGGAAATCGCCGCTTTCGTCCGTCTGCGGTTGAAGCAGCTCGTCGGGCAGGACCAGGGCAACGTCCTTGTGGGCGGCCAGGCGTACGGCCGACTCGTGGTTGACCAGCACGGAGAAGCCGTTCAGGGCACTCACGTAGTCGTTGGTCACACGCGAGGCGGAGACGTTTGCGTCCTTCAGCGTTTCGCGGTGGCTGGCCTTGAGGGCCTGGCCCCGGTTCTTGGCCTTGGTTGAAGTGAGCCGATCACCGTCCGTTGTGACGAGCGGATCCGCTTTCATGATCACGACGTAGCTGTTGTATTCGCCCTTTGCAACGGAGCTCGAATCGAGCACTGTGGCGGGCTCGGCGCTGGCGACCGGGCCAACGGCGAGAGACGCCGTCAGTGCCACCAGCATCGCGATGGATCTGCGCTTCACTTACCCCTCCTCTGGGTTATTGGCATGGGCTAACCACGTGAAGACGTCAAGAACGGTGGAAACCTCCCTCTAGCAGTGGCACGCTCGGATGGCGGTCAAGCTCGCTGGCACCTCCCTGCCTCTCGCGGGGCCGGCGGCTGGGGTGACGGGATGCGCGACGGTGTGATCGACGCTTCCCGGCCGGCTTCGCGTCCCGAATATAGGCTCGAAGTGCTGACGCGTCTACGCCAGCGCCGTGCGCAAAAGGGCGTATGCGGGGACGCTAGGTGGTGCCAGCTGTCAACGCTCGGGCGCCGGTCACGACACTGTTCGAAGTTGACGGCGGAGTGATGTTCGGGCCGTCCGGCGGGCGCGGCGTTGGCGCGACGGTCGGGGCCGCGGTCGGGCTGGGCGAAGCGTCCGGCGCGCAGGAGGCGAGGGCCGCGACCATGGCCAGGATGGCGATCGACAGCAGGGCCTTCATCACCGCAGCGTAGCGAGCGGCGGGTAAAAAAGAAGAGGGCCGGCGTTGCCGCCGGCCCTCAATGTCAGGCTTGATGCCGTCCCGTCAGGGTACGACCTGGATGTTCTCCACATCCTTGGCGGTGCCCTGGGTGACGTCGCTGGTCATCGTTGCCCGTACAGGCCACGTGCCCAGCTTCTTGCCCTTGGCGTCGTAGGAAATCGTCATCGAGCCGCCCGCCTGGGACGGGCCGATGTCGATGTAGTAGCCGAGGGCGCCCGGTTCGTTGTCGACGCCGAGAGTGGCTGCCGTCTGGCCTACCGCATCCTCTGCGCCGACGATCAGGCCGTCGTCCTCGATCACACCGTTGTCATTGCCGGCCCCCGGACCCATCGCGCCGGGGTACTCGAAGGTGATGTAACTCATCCCTCCGTTGTACTTGTTGGCGCCGTACTCGGTTGCGATCCAGATCTGGAAGGTCCGGTTCTCGCACGCCCCTGGGCATGAGCCCCAGATGGGAGCGTCTGTCCACTGGATGATCATGAACTCCACATCGGTTCCGTCATCCAGCAATCCGATGTGGACATCGCCGCCATCACCCAGGTCAAGGTCCGTCCAGTACGGAGCCAGGACCGCGTTGGGACGTGCCGGATCAGGCATGTCCTGGGGGACGAAGTCGACGTCAGCCGCCGATCCCTCGCCCATGATCAGGTAGCCGTTTGATGTCACGCTGATCGCGTCATAGGTCACGTCGCCCCATTGGACGCCGCCACCATAGGCGGAGACGTCGTAGATGCCCATCGTCTCATCGCCGTACGACCCTTGACCGGTAAGGAAGCTGATGTCGATGAAGCCGTCTCCGGGCGACGTGATGTCCACGACCTCGGGCGGCAGCGATGGGCCAAGGGTTCCGTTCCACACGAAACCGTTGCCCGCCCTGTTGCCCGCTGACCAGTCATTGATCTTGAGCGCATTGGCGTTCTCGCCCTTGACGCGCACGCTGACGTGCGCATCCTCTCCGGCGTAGTTGGTGACCGTCACTTCGCAGTCCGCTTCTGTTCCCTTGGCGATCGGGCTGTCGCAATCGTGCTCCAGCGTCACGTCACCTGGGTTCTTGTTGAAGGCGACCGGAAGGACGGCGTTGATGTAGCCGTCAGTCTTCGGGTTGAGGGTGATGTGTCCGAAGTACTGGCCGTCCGCCAGCGCGGCGCCCTCGATCCGGATGTCGAATGGCTTGGACTGGAACGGTGCGAGCACCAGCTTGCTGGGGCTGACCGTGATCTTGGCACCGGACGGCGACCAGGTCGTGATGTTCAGCGTCTGGGTGACGCTGGTCACGTTGCGGGCCGTGCGGCGGGTATTGATGACGCCCGGGAATTCCGGCGCGTTGATGCTCGCGATGTTGAGGTCGATCCGCGCGAACGGATCATCCCCTGCCGCGAAGAACTGGGCTGAGGTTGCCTCGAAAGTGACCGTGGGGTTGACCGCGCGGTTGACGCGGATCGAGCCCGCGCCCCTGTCGAACGGATCCGCGGCCGTCGCGCCGTCCTCCTTGAGCACGTCCTGGAGGGACGAGGTCATGAGGGCCGACTTGATCTGGCCGGGTGTCCAGCTGGGATGAGCGGCCTTGAGCAGTGCCGATGCGCCAGCCGCGTGCGGGCTGGACATCGAGGTGCCGGCAATCGCCTGGAAGAGCTGGCCGTCAGGGCCGAGGCCTTCCGCGGGGTCGTCCAGATGCTCCGGCGAGGCGCCGGCGAGGATCTGGATGCCGGGTGCGGTGACGTCAGGCTTGATGAAGTCACCCAGCGGACCGCGTGACGAGAACGACGCCATGACGTCGCCCTGCACTTCTGTGGCCGCGCCGGTGTCCCACCAGGCCATCACGCCGGTGTGGGTGCTGACGAAGGCCTCGATGGTCTCCGCCTGGTCATTGACATGCACGGTTGGCAGGTAGTGGTTGTCCGTCTCCAGGTCTGTCACGGAGACGTTGTAGAGGATCATGCCGTCCGCACCGCCCTGAAGGACGTTGTAGCCCTTCTCGACGCGCGCGATTGAGCCGCGCTGGCAGGCCACGATCTCGCCTGTGTACTCACCAGGGGTTGCCTCAGTGGTGCACAGCTCACCTGACTCGGTGTCCTTGCCGAGCACGACCGGCGTCGGGCTGCCGATGCCGGCGGTCACGGTCACGCCTTCCATGTCAAGCGTGGCGCCGCCGTCTGCGGTCATGTGCAAAGTGGTTACGAAGTGGCGGTCAGAGGTTGATGCGCCGACCGTGTTGACCCAGGGGCCACCGTGGTTGGCCGTTGCTGCGCCGGGACCGTCATTGCCGGCCGAGGCGTTGACCAGGATCCCCGCCGCATAGGCGTCGAGGAAGGCGAGCTCAACGGAGTCGCTGTACGGGTTGCTTCCGCCTGAGATCGAGAAGTTGATGACGTCGACGTCATCGTCGATTGCCTGCTCGACCGCGTCGACCGAGTCGGAGCTGTAGCAGCCCGCGATGCAGACTCGATAGTGGATCACGTGCGCGCCCGGTGCGATGCCGCTCAGCGGACCGCGCTCGACGCCGAAGTGGACGGCCGATGTAAGCCGTCGGCCGGCCGCGGTGCTGGAGGTGTGCGTGCCATGGCCGTCAGCGTCGCGCGCGCTGCACGAGTCGCCGTCCACGTTGGTGTTGTCGGCCGTGTTGCAGTAGGCCTCTGCGGTGGTGCCGCTGAAGGTCAGCTGTGTTTCCAGGAAGGCGTATGCGCCAATGAGCTTGTCATTGCAGGTGAAGGGATCGTCGTTGGCGTCGCCCGAATCCCCGAAGTCGCAGCTGTATGTGCCGCCCGGATGGGGAATGCCGGGGTCCGTGAACGACGGATGCTCGGGCCAAATGCCGGTATCGATGATGCCGACCTTGACGCCCTTGCCCGCCTTGGCGTTGCCGCCCAGGCTGGGATAGACAGGGGTCGCGCCGATGAAGTCTGGTGACGCGTCGGTCAGCGGCTGAGCGACGTAGTCATACATGACCGCCGCGACGCCGTCGATCTTGAGCAGATCCTTGGCGCGGTTGGCCGGCACGCGCGCTACTGCGCCGCCGAAGGCGGTCAGGAAGCTGCGACCAAGCTGCAGGCCCTGGACCTGACCGAGCCGGGTCCTGATCCCGCGGACGCGGGTATCAAGGAAGCGTCGGTAGCTACCCACAGCTCCGCCGTTCTCCTTGAGCGTCTTGCCGGTGACCGCCGGGCTGGTCGCGGCCATGCCGTTCAGGCCGCCGCGATAGCTGGCCACAGCATCCACGTCGAACTTGATCATGATGTTGACCAGTTGGCCGTCGCGTCGTGAGAGCAGCTCAGGGTCGCTCTGGGCGAGCCGACCGCTGGGGGACTTGTTGCCCTCCAGAACCCTGATTGGTGTCAAGCCGGCATCGCTGATGTTGCCGCGCTGAATTGGGTCGCGCGCGGCTGCCGGAGCTGCGACCGACGCAGCCATGATGGCAGCCATGCCGAACACTCCTAAGAAACGTCGCATAGGGACGTTCTCCCTCCAATACATCCCGGCATTCTGGGCCGCCAGGAGTGCCTCCTCATCCCCCCGACGTCGACGCGCTGCGGAACAGCGCTTAACGCGGCCGACGAGGCGGCCACGCTACTCCTGCGCGATGACCGCGGTCAATAGCTGACGGTGGTCGATTTCAACTGGCGGCCGGCTCGGTCGCGAAGCGGGCCGCGGACAGGAAGCCGATGTCGTAGGCGGTGGTGCCGTCGAGCACCAGGTCGGCTGCGATCGAGCCGACCACGTTGGAGAACTTGAAGCCGTGGCCCGAGCACGGCGACGCGATCAGCACGCGCTCGTCGGCAGGATGGAAGTCGATCACGAAGTTGAAGTCCGGCGTGTTCGTGTACATGCACACGCGCGCGTCCGTGCGCGGCCCGTCGGCGAGCGGGCATGTGACGGCGGATGAACTCACGCACGGGACGCTCGTCGACGTCCGTCGCGCTGCGCTGGACACGATCCGGATCGACCGGCGTGCCGCCGTGGTGGCGCGAGATCTTGGGGCCCTGGCCGGCCACCGCCGGGAAGCCGTAGAAGGCGTGCTCCTCGTCGAGCTCCATGATCCACACCGGGAGCCGGTCGGGCTCGAAGACCTCGGCCGACATCTCCGGCCGGAACCACATGACCACGTTGCGCTCGATGCTGAGGGGCAGGGCCAGCTCGGGCGCCAGCTTGGGCAGCCACGCGCCCGCGGCGACCACTATCCGGTCCGCGTCGTACGTTCCTTTATCCGTTGTGACTGACAGCCCGGAGCCATTGGCCTTCCAGCCGGTTACGCGCTCCTCGAAGCGCAGCTCGGCGCCGTGCCTCTCGGCAAGCTTGAGGTGCGCGCGGATGCAGTTTGGGGCGAACAGGATGCCGGCCAGTGGCTCATGAAGCGTGGCCATGTCCTCATCCGGCGCCAGGGCCGGAAAGCGCCGTCGCGTCTCATCAGCGTCGAGCAGCTCATGGGCAAGGCCGTGCTCGCGCGCGCTGCGCAGCGACCCATCGAGGACGCCACTGCCGCGCCGGCCCACGTACAGGCCGCCCGTGACCAGGAGCAGCTGCTCGTCGCCCGCCTGGGCCTCGATCTGGGGCCACAGCTCCCAGGCGGCGCGGAGCATGGGCACGTAGGCGGGATGCTCGAAATAGGCCAGTCGGATGATGCGTGTCATGCCGCCCGACGAGCCCAGCTCGTGCGCCGGCGTGAAGGCCTCGATGCCCAGCACGCGCGCGCCGCGGCTGGCCAGCTGATAGGCCGCGGCACTGCCCATGGCGCCCAGTCCAATGACGATGACGTCGTAGCTCATCCGTTCTCCGCCGCGTCCTCCGTCCACCACAGCTCGTTGTCCATCTCGCGCGCCTGGTAGCAATTGCCGCACATCGGCCCTGTCGGCCAGTCGGGCTGGTCGTCCGGGCTGCCGTCCAGGCTGCTCCCGCACAACGTGCACGTGACCGTCTGCTCGAGCATGTCCTCACTCATCGCGGCGCGAGCATAGACGGCAATGGGTTCGGCGCGCGTGCGCGCAACGCGCCACAATCCGCGCATGGCGCAACGCGAGGTAGCTCTGATCCTGACGCGCCAGCTCGCGTCGGGAATGGCCGTGCCCATCCTGCTCGCCGACCAGGACGGCGACCTGCTCTTTTTCAATGAGGCCGCCGAACGCCTGCTTGGACGGCGCTTCGACGAGGTCGGCGAGCTGCAGCTCGACGAGAGGCGGCAGATGCTCGCCTTTCGTGACGAGCACGGCAACCCAGTGCCGGATGACCAGCCGCCGCTGATAGTCGCGCTGCGCGAGCTGCGCCCGGTTCACCGGCGCGTGTGGATGCGCGGGTTCGACGGGCGCGACCGGGAGATCGAGGTCACCGCATTTCCGCTGCTCGGCGGCGGGGGCCATCTCATCGGGGGAGTGGCCATGTTCTGGGAGCGCAAGCAGCCCAACGTGGCCGGCTGACTTGCGCGTTTGCCTGTGGGGCACGCGTGGCTCGATCGCCAGCGCAGGCCCGGACACGGTCGCCTACGGCGGCAACACGTCGTGTGCCGAGGTGGAAGGACGAGACGGGACGGTCATCATCCTTGATGCCGGGACCGGCGTTCGACGGGTGGGCGACACCTATGACGAGCCACGCCGGCTGGACATCCTGCTCACCCACCTGCACATGGACCACATCCAGGGACTGGGCTTCTTCGCGCCCTTCTTCCAGGACGAGTTCGAGGTCCACGTCTGGGGTCCGCCGTCCACGACCCAGGACCTGCGCACGCGATTGACGCGCTACCTCTCGCCGCCGCTCTTCCCGGTCCGGCTGCGTGACGTGGCCGCCCGGCTGGAGCTGCACGACGTGCCCATGGGCACGTTCGAGGTCGGCGGTTTGGAAGTGACCGCGCAGACGGTCATCCACCCCGGCCAGACGGTCGGCTATCGCCTCTCCGACGGAGCGTCGACGATGACCTATCTGCCCGATCACGAGCCGGCGCTCGGCGTTGACGGCAAGCTCGTCACGCCCGAGTGGGCGTCGGGCTACGACCTGGCGCGCAATGCAGACCTGCTCATCCACGACGCGCAATACACGGCCCAGGAATACGAGGGGCGGATCGGGTGGGGCCACAGCCACATCGGCGACGCGGTCGCGCTGGCTGGATTGGCCGGCGCCAGGCGGCTGGTCACCTTCCATCACGATCCGTCGCATAACGACGAGGAGCTCGACGAGATGCTGGCCGAGGCGCGCCGCCTGGCTCCGGACGGGCTCGAAGTGCTGCCCGGCCAGGAAGGCGCCACTCACTGGATCTGAGTCCGCGATGGACCGCGTTTGATACGCGGCGCCCACCGCGCGGGCTTGTTCCCCGGCCGCTGAGCCTGTCCAATAGCTGCTCGTGGCACAACTGATCGAAACGGCCGGAGTCGCCGGCGCGCGCAACACGGTCCCGCGCGGCATGGCGCTCCTCCGCGGACGGAACGGCATGATCGTGGGCGGTCTTGCGCTGGCCGGCTTTGCCGGGCTCTTTGGCCTGGTCAAGGCGCGTCGCAGCGAGGCGGTCGACGTGGCCATCACGCTCCAGCTCCAGGCGCGCCGCCACCCGTCCCTGGCACGCGTCATGGAGGTCGTGTCGTGGCCCGGATTCCCACCCCAGAGCCGGGTCATCCCGCCGCTGGCGATCGCGACCATGTTCGTCATGCGCCTGCGCACGGAAGCGCTTTTCCAGCTCCTGGCGTGGGGCACGGGCGGTATCTCCACCGTGTTCAAGGGGTTTGTCCGCCGGCCGCGGCCGTTGCCCGAGCAGGTCCGGGTCGTCCTGGCGCCGCTCGGTGGCTCGTCGTTTCCCAGCGGCCACGTGCTGACCTACGTCGGCACTTACGGCTTCATGGCCTTCGTCGTGTACACCACCGTCCGCCCGGCGCACGTTCGCTGGCCGCTGTCGCTCGGCCTGCTGGCCATGGTTGGCCTGGTGGGACCGAGCCGTATCTACCAGGGTCATCACTGGCCGACCGATGTCGCCGCTTCCTACCTGCTCGGCACGACCTATCTGATCGCGCTCATGGCGCTCTACCGACGAGCCAAGGCGCGCTTCGGGTGAGCAGGCCCGTACCCGTTTTGTGGAACTCGAGCGCCGGCCAGAAGGTGCGGGGCCCGCTCGCTCCGGCCGATGACGAACAGCTGCGCCATGCGATGTCCGAGGCTGGCCTCGAGGCGACGATCCACGCCACGGAATCTGCGGAGCAGGCGGAAAAAATCCTGGCCGATTTGGTACGGGACGGCCACCGGCTGATCGTGGCCGCAGGCGGCGACGGCACAATCGGCGGGATCGGTCGCCAGCTGCTCGACTCGGACGTCACGCTGGGCCTGCTGCCGCTGGGCAGTGTGATGAACATAGCGCGCATGCTCGGCATCCCGCGCGACCTGGAGGGTGCGGCAAGGGCCATCGCAGCTGGGCGCTCGGCTTCGATCGACGTCGGCGAGGCGAACTCTGAGGTCTTCTTCGAAACGGCGTCCGTGGGTTTGAACGCGGCGATCTTCAAGGAGGCCCAGCAGTTCGAGGAGGGCGTGCGCAGCTCGCCGTTGCGCGCGATCGTCGCCGCGTTTCGATACCGCCCGGCGCGGATGACGATCCAACTTGACGACGGCGAGATCGTTTCGACGCGCGGACTGATGGCCACCGTCTCGAACGGCGCATACACGGGCGTGGCCATGACCGTGGCACCGGATGCGCGCCTTAATGACGGCCGCTTCGACGTGCGCATCTTCCGCCACTACTCCAAGTTCGAGCTGATGCGCCACCTTGCGTCGATCACCTTTGGGCGCCGGCGCTACATCCCGCACGTCACGACGTACCGCTCGGCCACGGTTCGTATCGAGAGCCGGCGGCCCCTACCTTGTCGCGCGGACTCCAACGACCTTGGCACGACGCCTCTGGAGTGTCAGGTCAGGGCGGCCAGCCTGAAGGTGATCGTGGGTCCCGACTACGCCGACGGCAGGGCAGTCCCGCCGCCCGAAGAGGGCGCTTAGTTGAGGGGCTGCACCCAGCGCGAGTAGAGCCAGCCTTCCTTGCCGTTCTTGGTCCGGATCTGGTACCACAGGAAGCCGGCCGGGCTGTTGCCACGTCCGATGATCTTGAACTGTCCGCCCTTGCCGATCCAGCCGATGATCCGGGCACTTGGGTCGGCCGATCGGCGCAGGTTCATGGTGCCGGTCGCCTGAGCATCAGCGTTGCGATCGGTGCCCTGCGAGCCGGGGCCTTCGCCGTTGCCGTTCGGGCTCCCGTTGCCGTTGCCGTTGCCGTTGCCGTTGCCGTTGCCGTTCCCGTTGCCGTTCGGGTTTTCAGGGATGTTGCCGTTCCCGTTCCCGTTCCCGTTGCCGTTGCCGTTGCCGTTGCCGTTGCCGTTGCCGTTGCCGTTGCCCTCACCGTCGCCGTGGCGCCAGTTGACGTGCAGGAAGTGGGTCACCTTGCGGTGAATGGAGTGCAGCCCGTGGACGGTGATGCCCCACGGATTGACGAGCGCGCTGATTGCCTTGCCGTCGCCCAGATAGATGCCGATGTGCTCGCCGTTGTCCCACACGACCAGGTCGCCAGGCTCGGCGTCTTCCGCTGTGCGCGAGAAGAGGCCGCGCGACGTGAACCAGCGCATATAGCCCGCAGCGCGCAGCCGCAGGCCACTGATTCGCGGCAGCTCGCCCACGTCCGAGAAGACCCTGAACAGGAAGCCGGAGCAGTCAAACGTCCGCGGTCCCTCAGTGCCCAACCGATATGGAGTGCCGATGTACTCGCGCGCCGCCTGCACGACCGCCGTTGCCGGATCAGCCGCGTTGACGGCACGCGGCGACGCGATCCCTGGTCCCACCAGGGCAACCGCCAGGGCTAGCGCGACTCCCGCGCGCAGCGGTGTTGCGGGCGCGCGTCGGTAGGCCTCTTCTGCGTAGACCGAGCCGATGACCGTCGCTCCAAGCACAGTCGCAAAGGCAGGCCGAAGCGCAGCCCAAAGACGGCTGGCGAACGACGTGACGTAGACGAGCGCGAAGACAGGCAGTGCGAGCGCAAATACGAGGAGCATGCTGGCCGAGCGTCGGTTGTGCGGCATCCCGAGTTTTCCCTCCCTGGCTCGAGACCGACGGGGCACGACGACGGTCGTCTTGCGGTGTCCCTGGACGGCGAGGGCACGTCATCCGCTGGGGCGGTAAGAACTTCCGCAATTCTTCAGTTGTCCACAGACGGCGCCGGTGCGGTGCCGTTCGAAGCAGTATGGCGAGGCCGAAATACCTTTGCATGGTCATTTCGCACCTTTGTCGCGCGATCGCTGCGACCATGCCTCCCATCGTGCCGAGATTGACCAGCCGTTCCGCCCGCCGCCCCATGGCGTTTGTCTGTTTTGTCAGTTCCGCCTTCGTTGCGGCCTGCGGCGCGGGCGGCGAGCCAACCTGGACGTTCGCGCCCCAAACCCCAACTCCCGCCCCGTCCTCTGCGCCGTCGGCCTCAATACCGGCAGAAGCCGTCCCGTCGGGATCGGTCGCGCCTTCTGCCTCGGCTCCGCCGCCCGCGTCGGAGCCAGCGGGCGAGTCGGCTGTGCCGTCGGGCGCTGAGCCCAGCGCCGAGTCGTCCTCGTCGGCGGTTCCGTCGGGCTCGCCCGAATCCTCACCCTGATCGGGCGGCCACGTTGCTAAACTCGCCCGACATGAGCATCACCGTCGCGCCCGGCACCATGTCCGCTGCCGAGATCGTTGCCCTCTCGCGTAAGTACACGCTGTATGAGTGGTCGGCCCAGTCAGCCGTGGACCCCATACCCGTGGAGCGTGCCGAGGGCGTCTACTTCTATACGCCGGACGACAAGCGCTACCTCGACTTCAACAGCCAGCTGATGAGCGTCAACATCGGCCATGGGGACCGGCGCGTGATAGACGCGATAAAGGCCCAGGCCGATCAGCTCGCCTATGCCAACCCGTTCATGGCCACGGAGCCACGCGCCCGTTTGGGCGAGAAGCTGGCCGAGATCACGCCCGGCGACATAGACGTCTTCTTCTTCACCAACGGCGGCGCCGAGGCGAACGAGAACGCGATCAAGCTTGCTCGCCAGGCAACCGGACGGCAGAAGATCCTCGCCCGCTACCGCTCGTACCACGGCGCGACGGGCGGCGTCATCGCTGCCACGGGCGACCCGCGCCGCTGGGCGGCCGAGAACGGCGTGTGGGGCGTCGTGCGCGCGCCCGATTTCCATCGCTGGGCCAAGGCTGAGCCGGAGCCGGTTGACGAGTCACTGCGCCAGCTCGAGGAAGTGATCATGTACGAGGGGCCGCACACGATTGCGGCCTTCATGCTCGAGCCGATCGTGGGCACGAACGGCATCCTCATCCCGCCCGACGGCTACATGCAGGGCGTGCGCGAGATCTGCGACAAGCACGGCATCCTGATGATCGCGGACGAGATCATGACCGGCTTCGGCCGAACAGGCGCCTGGTGGGCGGTCGACCACTGGGGCGTCGTGCCCGACCTGATCACGATGGCCAAGGGCCTGACTGCCTCGTACCTGCCGCTTGGCGCGGTCGGCATGCGGCGCAAGATCGCCGACGAGTTCCGCGACAAGATCTTCTACGGCGGCCTGACCTACAACTCGCACCCCATGGGTTGCGCGGCGGCACTGGCCACGATCGGGGTGTACGAGGAGGACAACCTGATCGAGCGCGCGCGGGCAATGGGCGAGGTCATGGCCCGTCACCACAAGGCGCTGTACGAGTCGCACCCGTCAGTCGGCGCCGTGCGCAACATCGGCCTGTTCGGGATCGTGGAGCTGGTTCGCAACCGATCCACCTACGAGCCGATGGCGCCGTACAACGGCACTTCGGACGAGATGAAGGCGGTCGGCAAGCACCTGCGCGACAACGGCCTGTACACGTTCGTGCGCTGGAACGGGATCATGACCAACCCGCCGCTTGTGATCACCGAGGAGCAGCTGGCGGAGGGCTTCGAGATCATCGACGCGGCCCTCACCGCCGCCGACAAGTCCGTCAAGGGCTAGCGCCGGGCATCTTTCTTCGCGCCTGGGCCTCTCTTGGCCCCTGGGTGCGCCGATATTCGCCAGGCTGATATACGCCCGACTGGAAGCGGCCATCGGCAGCCTTGAGCGATCCCGCGCGCGACCGGCCATCCTGAATCTCTGCGTGGCGCCCCGAGGCGACCGCTGATTGGGCCTGGTTGAGCGCCGCGATTGCGGGCGTTAAGCGTCCGGTAAGCCGCTCGTATCAGGCTGGCGGATATGGCAGGCAGGAAGCGCCCGGCGGCGCGCATCGCCGGCGAGCAGCTCGCCAGGGCAGCGTCCATGCGTGCCGGCGATGCCGTTCGAGCCGCCCGGGTCCGGCGCCGGACGAGGCAGGCCAGCCTTGCGGCGCAGGCCGGCATGAGTCAGGCGCGGCTCTCGGCGATCGAGTCCGGCGCCGGCGCCGGCGCGCCACTTGAAGCCTGGTTCGCGCTGGCCAAGGCACTCGACCTTTACCTGCGCTTCGAGTTCGGCCGAGACCCTCAAGCCGAGCTGCGCGACGCTGGCCACCTGGCAATGCAGGAACTTGTGCTGCGCGCAGCCGCGCTGGCCGGCTGGCGCGGCACGATGGAGGCCGCCACTCGCGCATACGAGCCCGGCCGCTCGATCGACGTGCGCCTCCTCGACGCGCAGCGACGACGGATCGTGATCGTGGAGTGCTGGAACACGTTCGGTGACCTGGGTGGCGCGGTGCGCTCGAGCGACCGCAAGCAGACCGATGAGCTGGAACGCGCCGTTGCCGCGGCCGGCGGCGGGCGACCGTTCCAGGTGGGGCTGTGCTGGGTGGTGCGCGACACGGCCGCCAATCGCGCACTGGTGGCCCGCTACGAGCACATCTTTGCCAGCCGCTTCCCGGGATCGTCAGTGGCCTGGATCCGGGCTCTTACTTACGAAGCCACGGACGAAGCCACGGACATGCCCGGTCAGCCTGGGCTCATCTGGTGCGACGGACGTGCCACGCGCCTCTTCGCTCGTCGGCGTGCCGCCCGGAGCCGCTAGAGTGAATTGGTGACTTCGGAGAGCGACCGCGAGGCACAGTCGACGGCCGCCGCGGACGGTGTTGCGTCCACGGAAAGTGCCGCCGGCGAGGGGCAGCGCAGCAATGGACGACGGGTCGCGCTCTCCGTGGCCCTGCTCCTGCTCCTGCTGGTGGTCGTGTGGGAGGTCGCCAAGCTGATCGGCGGCGACCCGTGGCGCTATCCGAACGTGCTTGGAACCGGCTTCAGCTTCTTCCACGATCCGCCATTCCGCGTCCAGCAGCTGTCCGATCTGCAGCTGCCCCACGTTTGGGAGATCGTTGGTGCGCTGCTCGAGCCAGTTCAGCGCGGGCAGACCCAGTCGCTCGGCCAGTTCCTGATCGGCGCGGCGCTGTTCACCTGGGTGGAGGCGATTGCCGGCTTCGTGGTCGGCGCGCTGGTCGGCCTCGTGCTTGCCGCGCTGTTCGTCCACTTCCGCCTGCTCGAACGAGCGTTCCTGCCCTACGTCATCGCCAGCCAGACGATCCCGATCGTGGCCCTCGCGCCGCTCATCGTCGTCGGCTTCGGCCGCGGCATTACCGCGGTCGTGATGATCGCCACGTACCTGACCTTCTTCCCGGTCACGATTGCCGCAGTACGCGGCCTTTCCTCACCCGACCCGCGCGCGGTCGAGCTGATGCGCTCGTATGCCGCGTCACGCTGGTCGATTTTCTGGAAGGTCCGACTGCCCGCGTCGGTGCCCTACCTCTTCACCGCGCTCAAGATCGCGGCCACGGCGAGCATCGTCGGCGCGATCATCGGCGAGGGCCCGGGTGGCGTGCCCGCCGGCCTGGGTCGGGCGATCATCAACTTCAACCAGCAGTACATCACCGGCCCGGAGAAGCTGTGGGCGACGATTCTTATCGCTTCGCTGCTGGGCCTCGTCTTCTTTGGCCTGGTGCGGCTGGGCGAGAGCCTGGTGATGCGCGGCCGGCAGCGCGTCAGCCAATAGCGTCGGGCGATACCGACCAAGAGTGGAGGAGCCAGTGATCGAGGGGAGGGCAGGGGAGGCCCAGGGGGAACGCGCGCAGGGAGAACTCGCGCAGCCCGCGCGCGGCTCCAGGTCGACCGTTCGCCTGTCGGGCGTCGACAAGGTCTTCGAGGTGCGCGGCGGAGAAGGCCGCACGGTGGCCTTGCAGGACATCAACCTGGAAATCGCCGCGGGCGAGTTCGTGTCGCTCATCGGCCCCTCGGGCTGCGGCAAGTCGACCCTGTTGCGCATCGTGGGCGACCTCATCCGGCCGTCCGCAGGGAGCGTCACGGTCAATGACAAGACAGCCGAGCAGGCGCGCCGCGACCGCGACTATGGCATGGTCTTCCAGGCGCCGGTGCTGTTCGATTGGCGGACGGTGGAGGCAAACGTGCGCCTGCCGCTCGAGGTCATGGGCACTCCCTCGGCGGAGCGCGACAAGCGCGTGCGCGAGATGCTCGACCTGGTCGAGCTGAGCGGCTTCCTGCGCCACTACCCGCACCAGCTGTCAGGCGGCATGCAGCAGCGCGTCGCCATCGCTCGCGCGCTGTGCTTCGAGCCGGCCATCCTGCTCATGGATGAGCCCTTCGGCGCCCTGGACGAGATGACGCGCGAGCGGCTCAACGACGAGGTCCTGCGGATCTGGGCCCAGACGGGCACGACCGTGATCTTCGTCACGCACTCGATCCCGGAAGCGGTATTCCTGTCCACGCGCGTGGTGGTCATGTCCGCCCGTCCCGGCCGCATCACGAAGGTCATCGACATTGACCTGCCCCAGCCACGAACAGAGGAGACGCGCGAGAGCGATCGCTACTACGAGCTGGTGACAGAGGTGCGCGAGGCACTTCGTGGCCGGACGGATGGCACGGCCGCGCTTGATTCGGCGAACGATGGCTCGGGCGGGCCGACCGCGAGGCAGCGCGCCGAGGGTGGCATCGGCGCATGACTGTTCTCGCCCGCGGAGCCGCCAGTGGGGGTGAGAGCAGGGCCACTTCGTTGGCCCGTGCGCTGCGCGGCTACGTGCCCGCGCTTGCCGTCTTCGTGTTCGGCCTGGTGCTGTGGGAAGTGGCCACCGCCGGCGTCGGCCGCCGCGTGCTGCCGCCACCGAGCTCCATCGTTGACGCCTTCGCGGAGAACTCGATGCTGCTTACGACGGCCGCGCGCAACACCTTCATTGAGGCGCTCGGCGGGCTCGCCATCGGCACCGTCGCCGGCCTTCTCGTGGCGTTCGCCACGGCGCGCTGGGTAACCGTGCAGGGAGCGTTGATGCCCATCGCGATCGCGGCCAACTCGATCCCGATCATCGCCATCGCGCCCATCCTGAACAACTGGTTCGGCGTCCTGAACCCGGCCTCCAAGATGATGATGGCGGCGCTGCTGGTCTTCTTCCCGGTGATGATCAACGTCACCCGCGGCCTGGTGAATGTGGAGCCCGGGGCGATCGAGCTGATGCGCTCCTACGCCGCCGGCGAGTGGGCCGTGCTGCGCAAGGTGCGCATCCCCAACATGCTGCCGTTCTTCTTCACCGCCCTGAAAGTCGGGACGACGCTGGCCTTCATCGGCGCCATCGTGGGCGAGTACTTCGGAGGCACGTCAGAGGTGCTCGGCCACGTCATCCTGACGTCCATGGCGAGCGGCTCTTTCGACGCCGCCTGGGCCGGCATCATCATCGGCGCCCTTGGCGCAATCACTGCCTACGTGGTTGTTGTCGTTCTCGAGAGGGTGGCCATTCCGTGGTACCGGGCGCTTCGGCCGAGCGAGGCGTAACAGCGCTGCGCTTGCGCTATCTTGAGCCGGTCATCGGCTGTGATGGCGGAGGAGGAGGCCGGCGCCCAGGGCCGGCCCGTACGGTGAGGGACACAAATGAGGCCTATGCGTGGGCTTTCGGCAGTGACGCTGTTGGGCGTGCTGGCCGTGAGCGTTCTCGGTGCGTGCCAGGCGGCGGCGCCAACCACGGCAACTGTCCGCCTGCAGCTCCAATGGGCGCCCCAGGCACAGTTCGCCGGCTATTTCGCGGCCGTGCAGGAGGGCTACTACACCGCGGAGAACCTGAACGTGGAGATTCTCGACGGCGGCCCGGATGTCATCCCGCAGGTTGTCGGCTCTGAGGCCAACGGGCCCGAGTTCACCATCTCGTGGCTGCCCAAGGTGCTCGAGGTGCGTGACAAGGGCCAGTCCGACCTGGTCAATATCGCCCAGATGTTCCAGCGCTCAGGCACGCTCTCAGTGGCGTGGGCGGACAGCGGCATTGACGATCCGTCCGACTTCGCCGGCAAGAAGGTCGGCGCGTGGGCGTTCGGCAACGAGTACGAGGTCACTGCGGCGGCCAGCCAGGCCGGCCTCGCTGAGGGCACCGATTACACGAAGGTCACCCAGCCCTTCGACATGTCCCTGCTTCTGGCGGCTGTCAACGGCTGCGCGCCTGAGGCAACCAACTGCGTGGATGTCGCCGAGGCGATGATCTACAACGAGTACGCCCAGGTGCTCGAGGCGACCAACCCCGACACGGGCGAGCTGTACCAGCCCGAAGACCTCAACGTCATCAACTACAACGAGGTCGGGACGGCCATGCTCCAGGACGGCATCTTCGCCCGGGCGGCGTGGCTGAGCGAGACCGGCAACGCCGATGTGGCAGTCCGGTTCCTGCGTGCCTCGTTCCGCGGCTGGATGTTCTGCCGGGACAACCCGGCCGAGTGCATCCAGCACACCGTCGCGGCCGGCTCCACGCTGGGTGCCGGTCACCAGGCGTGGATGATGAACGAAATCAACCCGCTGATCTGGCCGTCGCCCAACGGCATCGGCCAGATGCCCAGTGACACCTACCAGCAGACGGTGGACATCGCCCTTGAGGCCGGCATCGTGGCCAATGCGCCCAGCGCCGACGCCTTCCGGACGGACCTCGCCGAGCGCGCCCGCCAGGGCATGCAGGGCGACCTGAACGGAACCGGCTTCCAGAAGGGCACGGTCCAGGTGACCGCCGGCGGCAACTAGTCGCCCAGCCCGAAGCGGCAAATCAGGGAGGCCGGCTCGCAAGAGCCGGCCTCCTCTTTTGTAGTGCGCGTCTTTTGTAGTGCGCGTCATTTCGTAATCTCTGGGCGTGCCTGACGCCTTCCTTCTCGCGGCGCTCTTCTTCGTGGCCGCGCTCCTGTACGCGTCTGTGGGTCATGCCGGCGCGTCTGCCTACCTTGCGGCGATGGCCCTGGTTGGCCTTGCCCCGGAGGTGGCCCGGCCCACCGCGCTGACGCTCAACATCCTCGTCGCCAGCTTCGTCACCGTTCGTTACTGGCGATCGGGCCTGGTCAGCTTCCGGTCACTTCTGCCGCTCGTCGCGGCGTCAATCCCAATGGCCTTCATCGGCGGCGCGATCCAGGTGCCGACGACCGTCTACAAGCCTCTCCTGGGGGTGGTCCTGCTGGTGGCCGCGGCTGGGTTTGCGCGGACTTCACGCACGGTCACCACCGACGAGCATGCGCCGCCCCCCCGTCTGCCCGTGCTGCCGGCCGCTTTGGCCGGCGCGGCGATCGGGTTGCTGTCCGGGCTGACCGGCACGGGCGGCGGCATCTTCCTGTCGCCGCTGCTCATCGCCGCCGGCTGGGCCACGACCCGCCAGGCGTCCGGAATTGCAGCGGGATTCATCCTGGCCAACTCGATCTCGGGTCTGCTTGGCAACGTCAGCACGGTCGGCTCCGTTCCTGCTGACATACCACTGTGGGCTGGAGCGGTGCTCCTGGGGGCCGTGATCGGGTCGGAGCTCGGCGCGCGGCGCTGGCGGCCGCCGCGGCTGCGTCTCGCCCTTGCGGCCGTGCTGGTTGTGGCCGGGCTGAAGCTGATCTTCGTGGGCTAGCGGATGTAGCGGCTCTCCGCGTAGCACCAGGCATTGAGAGGTCGCAAAAGTGAAAGAGAAGGACCCGCCGGGAGGGATCCGGCGGGTCCAGGGGAAAGCACGAGTCAGCGTGCGGAGACTGCGGTTCGATCGTCCGAGGTGGTAATCCACCGGGCGAGCGTCGGGAGCAGCCACAGGCCACTCAGTCCGACAAGCACGTAGATCACGGTCGAGATGGCGTTCGTCTCGCCGAAGGTGCTGCCGGTCAGCGCGGCGACGAGGTCAAACCCGGCCAGGCCAACGAGCAGCCAGTTGGCTGCGCCGACGATGACCAGAAGCAGGGCAATGGCATTCACATAGCGCATGGTCTTCAAGCTCCTCTGTATCCGGCTCTCGGTGGCCGGGTCCTTGGTTGCACAACCTTTGTACAACGTCTGGTGGCAGACTAGTCGTATCGCGTAGGGATTGTCAAGTGTTCAGTACGTGGTATCTTGCACAAACCATGTACACAATTAAGGTTGCGGCCAGCCGCGCGGGTGTCTCTGTTGCCGCGCTGCGGGCGTGGGAGAGGCGCTACGGCGTCGTCCACCCCGCCCGTACCCAGAGCGGCTATCGGCTGTACGACGACGAGGCGATCGCCCGCTTGACCGCCATGCGCCAGCTCACACGCAACGGGTGGTCGGCGCGCTTGGCAGCGGAGGAAGTGATAGCTCGCGGTCCGGAGGCCGCGGCCGGGCTTGCCACCCCCGATGAGCCGCCTCGGGCGCCGGGCGCCCATGCCGAGGCCGGCGGCGCCGACGTGCTCACGGCACGTTTCGTCGCGGCGGCACAGGGCCTCGACGTCGCGGCGCTGGATCGTGCGTTGGACGAGATGTTCGTGCGCGGCGGGTTCGAGCAGGTCATGGAGAACCAGGTGTTTCCCGCGCTCAAGGAGCTCGGCGATGCCTGGTCGCGCTCGGAGATCAGCGTCGCCGCCGAGCACGCGGCAAGCCACGCCGTGGTGCGCCGCCTGGCGGCCGCATTCGACGCGGCCGGCCGTCAGCAGAGTCACGGTCGCGGCGTGATCGTGGGCATGCCGCCCGGCTCGCGTCACGAGATCGGCGCCCTCGCCTTTGCCACGGCAGCCCGGCGCGCCGGGCTGCCGGTCACCTATTTGGGCGCAGATCTGCCGGTCGAGGATTGGCGCATCGCGGCTTCGACCGCGCGCGCCGCTGTCATCGGCGTCGCGACGCCCGCCGACCGAAAAGAGGCGGTCCGCGTCGCCGAGGCGCTGCGTACGAGCCATCCGGAACTGGACATCTCACTCGGGGGTAGATCCGCCGCCGCCGTAGCCGGCGGCGAGACCGGGTTTCGCGTGCTGCCGGCCGATCTGGTCGGTGCCGTCCAGTCGGTCCACAGCGCGCTGGGCGGGCGCGCCGGCTAGTCGGTCTTGCCCGTCCCGAACTGGCGGTCGCCGGCGTCACCCAGGCCGGGCATGATGTAGCCCCGCTCGTTGAGCTGGCGGTCGAGCGCGGCGATGTGGATAGGCACGTCAGGGTGCGCGGCCTGGACCGTGCGCACACCTTCCGGAGCGGCAATCAGGTTGATCAGCTTGATCCGCGTGGCACCCCAGTTCTTGAGCACCTCGATCGCGGCCGTGGCGGATCCGCCGGTGGCCAGCATCGGGTCCAGGATCAGGCACAGGTCGACCGTGGCCGAGTCGGGCAGCTTGTTGTAGTACTCGACCGGGCGCAGCGTGCGCTCGTCGCGGAACAGGCCCAGGTGCCAAACCTCGGCCGTGGGCATCAGCTCCAGCATCGCGTCAACCATGCCCAGCCCGGCACGCAGGATGGGCACCAGGCCGATCCGATCGGCGAGGCGCGCGCCCTCCATCTCCTCGAGTGGCGTCATCACCGGCCGCGGCGCCACGCGCGCGTCCATCAGCGCCTCGTAGCCGAGCAGCCAGCTGATCTCGCGCACCAGCTGGCGGAACTTGCGCGGCTCCGTCGTCTCGTCGCGCAGCACGGCCAGCTTGTGCAACACGGCCGGATGCGACGAGACGCGCAGGCTGGGATGATCGGGGTGGGTAGCGGACATGGGCGAGCCGATTGTAGGGTCCCTCGCGCGGGACCAAGGCAGGCGACGCGCTACCATCGCCGGGCATGGCGAGGACCCCGATGAGAGCGGCAATCGACGCGCCGGGAACTGCTCGCGCCCCCGTACGCAGCACCACCCGGCCGGCGCTGCCGCGTGCTCGCTACCCGCGCGGCGCGGCTGCTCCGGTGCTCGTCGAAATCCGCCGCGGCCCCATCCTGGAAAGCCGCCATCGCGGCCACGTGGTCGTCGTCGACTCGGCGGGACGGGTTGAACAGGGCATCGGCGATCCGGACTTCATGACCTCGTTGCGCTCTGCGGTGAAGCCGTTCGCGCTGCTCGCTCTGATCGAGGCGGGCGCCGTCGAGTCATTCCACCTGACTGATCCAGAGCTGGCCGTGATGACCGCTTCGCACAACGGCGAGGACGCCCACGTGCGCACGATCCAGGCGGTGCTGCGCCGGGCGGGCATCAGCCAATCTCTGCTCGCGTGCGGCACGGAGGACGCGCCAAGCGATCCGCTGACTGCGGCCCGGCTGGCGCGCGAAGGAGAGACACCCAGCGCGATCAGGCACATGTGCTCCGGATTCCATACGGCCGCTCTGCTCCTGGCACGCATCGGCGGCTGGCCGCTGGCCGACTACTGGCGCCCGGATCACCCATCACAGATTGCAACCGCGGACGCCGTGGCGCGGGTCTTCGCCGTCAAGCCGGCAGCGCTGGTCAGCGCGGTAGACAACTGTGGTGTTCTGACCTACGCGTTCCCGCTGGCGATGATCGCGCGCGCCTTCGCGCTGCTGGCCGACCCGGAACAGGGCGCCAGCGCCGCCCAGGCCAAGCTCGTGCCGGGCCTGACGCGCATCCGTGACGCGATGCTCGCCGCGCCGGAAATGGTCGGCGGCACGCGCGTCTCGACCGACACGCGGCTGATGCGCGCCAAGCCTGGCCGGCTGGTGTGCAAGGGCGGCGCCGAGGGGCTGCGCGGAATCGGGCTGCTCGCCGGAGCGCGCGGCAAGGACGTGAAGGCATGTGGCGTCGCGATAAAGATTGAAGACGGTGATGGATTCGGGCGCGCCAATCGGTCGGTCAGCGTCGAGTCGCTGGCCCAGCTCGGCGCATTCGATGCGGTGACCGTCGAGCGGCTCAACGATGTCCATCGGCCGCCGTCGCGCGATCCCCGCCGCCAGGAGATCGCCGCTGCGTTGCCCGGCTTTCGGCTCGCCCCGCTGTCCGAGCTGGGCTGAGGGCAGACCTCGAGGATGCAGCCAGTCCAGGATCCGTATCGCGCCCTGGGCGTCCCCCGCGGCGCTACAGATGCGGACATCAAGGCCGCCCACCGCCGCCTGGCCAAGCGCCATCACCCGGACGCGGCCGGTGGTGACTCGGACCGATTCCTGAAGATCCAGGAGGCATACCGCGTGCTGTCCGACCCGCTGCTCCGGCGAGAGTGGGACATGGCCCACGCCGGGCCGGTGCGCGCCGATCGGCCGGTCACTGCCCGACCCCGCCGAACGCGCACGGCGCGGCCACCTGCGGCGGAGACGGCGGAGGCGGCAACCGAAGCGCGCTCCGGCCGCGGCGCGCCACAGGCCGGTCCAGAAACAGCCGAGCAAGAGTCGGCTTCACGGCGCGCAGGGCGCAGCCGGCCACGCAGCGCGCGCGCCTACACCTGGACCGCGGCCGAGGTCCCGTGGTGGGAGGAGGGCAGTGCACGGCAGGGTCGGAGCCGCGCGAAGCCAGCGCAGGACGGACAGCAGCCTGGACCCACGCCGGGCGACAGCGGCGATGGTCGGCCGGCGGAGCCGGTCCAGGACTTTGACGTCTACAACCGATCGAGCGGCGCGGCCTGGTCAATGGCCGCGCGCAAGTACTTCCGGCGCGGCGACCAGGATCTGCCCAGCCGCGGGGCCTTTCGCCATCAGGGGACCCAGCCCCTCACCGCCGCGCGCGCACGAGCTGCGGCGGAAGCGGAGGCACGCGAGCGGGCAGCAGCCGCACCGGCGCCTCCGCCGGTGCGTGGCGCGACAAGATCGGCTGCATCGTCACGCCCCGTCGATCACGTTCACGGCGCAGAGCGTCAGACGCCGCCTCCATCACGCGGCGCGACGCCCGCCTACGCGTACGCCAGCGCGGGCGTGGCGCGCGACCCGGAGCGTGTGGCTCACGTGCGCGAGGAGTACATGCGCCGAACGCGGGCACTTGCGTGGCCTTCGCTCAGGCAGCGCCTGCTCTACGCGCTCGTCGCCTGGCTGCCACTGGCGGCGCTGGTCGGGTACGGCGCGTTCGCATCGGCCGGCTGCGGAGTCTCCGCGGTTGACTGCCCGCCCGCCATGGAAGTCGGGCTGATCGCTTTCGTCGGGCTCCTGCTGGTCCTGCTCGTGGCGCTGCCCAAGGTTGCCTACGCCGGCGCGCTGGGGACGATCGTGATGCTCCTTGGCGCGGCCGTGGCCACCGGCGTCCTCGCCTACATGCGTGCGCCGCTGCCGCCCGCGACCGCGGCGCTGATCGTCCTCGGCGTGGTAATGGGCGTCGCCTATGTCACGACCGTGCTGGTCGTCACTGTCCGCGGCGGACCGTGGCGCTGGGCGACGCCGCGATGACCGTCCGCTGCCGCATCGCGCCCAGCCCCACCGGGCCGCTCCATATCGGCACGGCGCGCACGGCGCTCTTCAACTACCTGTTCGCGCGGCGCATGGGCGGCACGTTCATCCTGCGCCTGGAGGACACGGACGTTGCGCGGTCCACGCTCGAGTTCGAGCAGGACATCCTGGACGGCCTGCACTGGCTGGGGCTCGACTGGGACGAGGGACCTGAGGTCGCCGGGCTGCCCGCGCGCGGTCCGTTCGGTCCCTATCGCCAGATGCAGCGGCTGGATCGCTACGCCGCGGCCGCCGAGCGCCTGCTGGCACAGGACAAGGCCTATCACTGCTATTGCTCGCAGGAGGAGCTGGCTGCCGACAAGGCCGGTCAGGAGGCAGCTCACCAGCCTCCACACTACGTGGGCCGCTGTGCGCATCTGACGTCCGAGCAGCAGGCGGCGCTGCGTGGCGAAGGGCGCAGCCCGGTGGTGCGCTTCCGTGTCGGCGAGGGCGTTGTGGCGTTCGACGACATCGTCCGTGGCCACGTGGAGATCGACAAGACCGCGCTGGGTGGCGACCTGATCATCGTCCGTTCAGACGGGACGCCGCTGTACCACTTCACGGTCGTGGTGGACGACATTGACATGGAGATCAGCCACGTGATCCGCGGCGAGGATCACCTTTCAAACACGCCCAAGCACATCCTGCTGTTCCAGGCACTGGGCGCCCAGGTTCCGCAATTCGCGCACCTGCCGCTCATCCTCAACCCTGACCGGACCAAGATGAGCAAGCGCAAGTCGCAGACCGCCGTTGCCGACTACCGCGCCCAGGGCTATATCCCCGAGGCGTTCGTCAACTTCCTGTCGCTGCTCGGCTGGTCGAGCGGCACGGAAGAAGAGATCTTCACGCTCGACGAGCTGGCCGAGCGCTTCTCGCTCGAGCGGGTCCAGTCCGGTGGCGCGGTGTTCGATCGCGAGCGGCTGGAGTGGCTCAACGGGCAGTGGATCCGCAAGCTTTCGGATGACGAGCTGGTCGAGCGCTGCCTGCCTTTCCTGGTGGCCGATGTTGAGCGCGCAGCGGCGGCCGGCGCAATGGTGCGCAGGCCGACCGGGGACGATCTGCGGCCGCTGATGCCCATGGTTCGAGAGCGCATGTCCACGCTCGCCGCGGTCGGGCCGCTGCTCGACTTCCTGTTCATCGAGGACCTGCGCGTGGAGCCAGACCTGATCGTGCCCAAGCGCTGGGACGCGGCCACCACGGGAGGTGCGCTGACGGAGGCGCGGCGCGTGATCGCCGAGATGGGCCAGGTGAGCTTCGAGGCGGACGAGCTGGAGCCGCCGCTGCGCGCGCTGGCCGAGGAGCGCGGCTGGAAGGCGGGCGACCTGTTCATGGCCATCCGCGTCGCAATCACCGGCAGGACCGCAACTCCGCCACTCTTCGACACGATGGTCGCGCTGGGCTACGAGCGGACGCTGGCCCGCGTTGACGCTGCGCGCGAGGCACTCGCCACAATCTGAGGCAGCGCGTGAACGGTCCGTTGGTGGCAAATGCCGCGAATGCGCGCACTAATTGGATGGCGCACGTGGCGACCTGGTCATACGCGCGCGGGGCCTTCAGTAACTCGCTCGATCGGTCGGATCGGTCGTCATATGCGTGCCGGTGACGCACTATCCCATCTGGCTTAAGCCGCAGATGACCTAAGGTCGCCGCGCGGCGCAAATGAGCAGGTCCGCGATGAGGTTCACGCTCAGTCGAGCGCGGCACGAACCCTGCGCACGGCCACAGGGTGAGAAGTGGCGGGATAATGCGCAGCCAGGGCGCAGATGACAAAGACTTGGCGAAGAGGTAACCGATCGGGAGGCGACCGTGGACCGACAGTCATTCCAGGGCTGGCTGGATCGTTACGTAGAGGCATGGAAGAGCTACGACGAGCAGCAGATCAGAGCCCTGTTCAGCGAGGACGCGACGTATCGCTTCCATCCCCAGGACGAGCCGGAGGCGCGGCCGTGACGCGATCGTCGAGGCGTGGATGGACGAGCCGGAGGAGAAGGGCACGTACGACGCGGAGTACAAGGTGCTCGCGATCGACGGTGACGTGCACGTGGCGGAGGGATGGAGCCGCTACTTCGAGAACGGCGAGATGAGTGATGAATACTTGAACATCTACATCTGCCGCTTCAACGACGCCGGCGAGTGCACGGAGTTCATCGAGTACTGGATCCAGAACCGAGAGTTCCGCAAGCGCCACGAGGAGAAGTTGAAGACACAGGCCAAAGGCACGGCGTAGTGCCGGCCACCGTCCTCGTCGTCGAGGACGAGACGACGCTGCGCGAAGAGCTTGCCTACCAGCTTGGCCAGGACGGCCATCGGGTCGTCGTGGCGGCGGACGGGGCACAGGCGCTCGAGGCATTTCGGCGCGAGCGTCCGGACCTCATCATCCTGGACCTGATGCTGCCCAAGCTGGGCGGCATGGAGGTGTTGCGCATCGTGCGCCGCGAATTGGACGTACCCATCCTGGTGCTCACGGCGCGCGGGACGGAGACGGACAAGGTCGTGGGGCTGGAGCTAGGGGCCGACGACTACGTCACCAAGCCGTTCAGCCTGCGCGAGCTGCTCACCCGGGTACGGGTGCTCCTGCGTCGGAGCGAGCGCCCGGAGACAGTCGATGAGGGCGCGGCTCACATAGCGATCGGCCGCGTGACGGTCGATCTCGCCGGCCACCGCGTGCTGCGCGATGGCGAGGCACGCGCGGTCAAGCCGAAAGCGTTCGAGCTGCTCAGCTTCCTTGCCCGCCATCCGAACCAGGTCTTCAGCCGCGAACAGCTGCTGGCCAACGTTTGGGGCTACGACTTCGGTGGCGAATCAAGGACGGTGGACGTGCACGTTCACTGGCTGCGCGCGGAGATCGAGGACGATCCGCGCGTGCCCAGGATCCTGGAGACAGTGCGCGGGGTGGGTTACGTTCTCCGCCCGCCGGAGATCTAGTCGGTCGGGTCGACCACGATCTGGTCGGGATGCGCCGGGCACTCGGCACACACGAGCTGGTCGCGCAGTGAGAGGGTGAACGCTCCGGCCGGCAGCTCGGTCCGGCTGACCGCCAGCAGGATGCCCTGTGGCTGCAGGTCGTCCGTGCATGCCCGTCCTTCACCAATCGCCGCCGACCGCCACTCACCGAAGACGCGCGAAGTGTCCTGGTCCACGACCAGACCCTCGAAGGTCTCGGGACAGCTGGAGCTGCCGGACATGCCCAGGAAGATGGCGATGTCACGGCCCAGGTCGAGCTCGGGCGGCTCCGGCTGGCCGGCGCCGGAGATCTCGCCGCGCAGCTGGACCCATTCCGCCTCGTCCGTCGCCGCGGCAACGCCGAAGTGGTCAACCGATGAGAGGTACAGGTCAGTGGCCAGGATGCGGACAGGGTCCACGGGAGAGGATGAACCCTGGGAGGAGGGAGGCGCGCCGGCACAGGCGGCGAGGAGGAGGACCGCCATCAGCAAGCCGGCGCGCATCGGTACCTGTGACGCGCTCGCCATCGAGTGTGTTCCCTCGCTCCGCCGCGCGGCTGCGGCCTAGACTCGATCGGTGACCACGGGCCCGTTCGACACGGCTGCCGGCATGGTGCTCGACGCAGGCGAGCGGCTGGGCATCGGCCTGCTGCTGACCCGCACCGGACGCATCGTGGGCGCCAATCATGTGGCCGGTCGCCTGCTCGGTTTTGGCGCCTCGACCCTGGTCGGGCGAACGCTCATGGAAGCGTTCCTGGACCACCGCATCGAAGAGCTTGTCGCCGGAGCGCCGCGCGACGGGGCTGGACCGCTTGAGGTGAGCACGCTGGGCGAGCCGCGGCTCATGCTCGAGGTCCGCTCGTGGCCATCCGGCGCTGGATCGGCGTGGATCGCCGTCCAGGACGTGACTGAGATCCAGCGCCTGCGCCGGATCCGCGCCGAGTTCATCGACAACCTGGCCCACGAGCTGCGAACTCCGCTGGCCTCCGTCCGGCTGCTCAGCGAATTGCTCGCCCTGGAGCTGGACCGCGCCGATGTTCCGGCGCGAGCCCGTGAGGTCGCGCGCAAGATCGACATCGAGACGGCCCGGCTGGCGCAGATGGCGACCGAGCTGCTCGACCTGGCCGCGATCGAGCAGGGCGAGGCGCCCCTGCGCCGCGAGGACGTTGAGCTCGCCGGCGTCGTCAACGACGTGCTGGAGCGGCTGCGGCCGCAGGCGCAGGGCAGCGGTGTCCAGCTGTCTGCACGGACATCCGATGACGGGCAGGCCACCGACCTGACGGGTGACCGCGAAAGCCTGAGCCGGATGATCCAGAACCTGGTTGACAACGCGATCAAGTTCTCGCCGTCAGGCGCCGAAGTGGAGGTGGGCGTGAGCTCCGGCGCTGCCGGGCTGATCGTGTCCGTAGCGGACCGCGGTCCGGGCATTCCCGCCGCCGAGCGCGACCGGGTCTTCGAGCGCTTCTACAAGGTGGATCGTGCCCGCGGCGGCCCGGGCGGCACGGGCCTGGGCCTGTCCATCGCACGCCATATTGCCGAGCGTCATGGGGGGCGCATCTGGGTCGAGGGCCGCGAGGGTGGCGGATCCACGTTCGTGGCCGAGCTGCCGCGACGCGCGCCGGGCGGTCAGGCCGGCGGTTGAAGTCCGCCAGAGAGCACGAGCACGCCGAAGCCGATGATGATCAGGTTCCCGACGATCATCGTCGGCGTATGCAGGCGGCGGCCGGCGCCGCGTCCCAGGGTTGTGCCGAATGCCGCGAGCAGGACCTGCCACGACAGTGACGCGGTGAACGCCGCAACGACGAACGCGCTGCGCTCTGCGAGACCGCCCAGGAAGGGCAGCCCAACGGTGAGCGCGGCGAAGTAGATGATCGTGGCCGGATTGAGCAGCGTCAGTCCCAGCATCTGTAAGTAGGTGCGCGAGCGCGTTCGCGCGCGCCCGGTGTCGGGCTGCGCGCTCACGTCGAGGCGATCGCGGAGGCCGATCAGCCCGCGTGCACCGATCCCGATCAGCACGACGCCGCCGACCAGTCGCAGGGGCACGATCAGCGGATCGATGATGGTCGCCAGGGCGAGGCCCGCAAGAGCGGCGATTGTGGCGTAGATGGCATCAGCCGAAGCTGCCCCGGCAGCTGCCGCTACGCCCATCGGGAAGCCGTGACGGAAACCGGTCTGGATGATCAGCACCGCGATGGCGCCGACCGGAATGGCGATGGCATAGCCGGCTATCGCCCCGGCCAGGGCGGCCTCGAGCACGTGCCTGCGCTCAGCCGGTCAGGATCGGTCGAGGAGAAGGTCGGGCGGCAACAGCCAGCGCAGCACGCCGCCGCCCTCCTGGAGCGGCACAGCGGCGTCGATCCTGGCCAGTGCGCCCTTGCGCATGGGCAGGTAGCCGGATCCGATCAGTGCGCCGCACAGCTCGCTGAAGTCCGGATCGTGGCCAACGAGGACGATTGACGTGCCGCCCGCGCCCTCGATCACGTCACTCAGCAAGTCCACGTCCAGCGGTCCGCCCAGGCGATCGTCGATCGCCACGCCCACGCCGAAGGCGTCGGCGAACAGCTCCGCCGTCTGGCGTGCGCGCTTCTTGGGGCTGCTCACGATCGAGTCAAAGCTCAGCGCGCGGTCGGCCATGAAGCGCCCCAGCCGGCGCGCTTGATCGCGCCCGCGCGCACTGAGCGGGCGCTCGGCATCATGGCCCGTCCACTTGGCGGGGTCGCCGGCGTGCGCGTGACGCAGCAGGTAGATCGCGATGTCGGTCGAAGAGCCCAGGTCCACGGTCAGCCGATGCTAATGCGCCCCCGCTCAGGGCGCGGAAGGCTCGGCGACGAAGCCCCGGACCTGCTCGCCGATCTCGTCGCGTACGCGCCGGAAGACCGCCAATCGCTCGGCCTCCGAGCCCTGTGCCGCAGACGGGTCGTCGAAGCGCCAGTGGACCTGGTGCGTGGCGCCCGGAAAGTACGGACACGCCTCGCGCGCGTCATCACACACCGTGATCGCGTAGTCGAAGGGCTGCCCGGAGTACTCATCGACGGTCTTGCTGCGCTGGCCGCGGATGTCAATGTTGATCTCTGCCATTGCCGCGACTGCCAGCGGGCGGACCTCCGTTGCCTCGTTGCCCGCACTGTGCGCCTCGAAGCCGGCGCCGCCCCAGGCGCGCAGCATGCCCTCGGCCATCTGCGAGCGCGCGCTGTTATGAACGCACAGAAACAGGACTCGGACGGTCCGCGCCGAGTCCGTCACGGGTTCAGGTCCTCGACATCGCCGGTGGCCAGGAAGACGACATCCTCGGCGATGTTGGTGACGCGGTCGCCGATGCGCTCGAGGTAGTGCGCCGCGAAGAGAATCCGCGTCCCGCGGTCCACGTTCGCCGTGTCCGAGCGCATCAGCTGGAGCACCTCGTCGAAGATGCTGTGATACAGCGCATCCATCTCGTCGTCCGCGGCAGCAACGGTGCGCGCCACGTCAGTGTCCAGGTCGACCAGTGCGCGCAGCACGCCGCGTACCTGCTCGGCCGCCAGCGCGCCCATGCGCGGCAGGTCCAGGTAGCTCTTGAGCGGCGCCTCCGGGGCCAGCTTGCGCGCCTGCTTGGCGACCGAGCCGGCATGGTCGCCCATCCGCTCCAGCTCGTACGCAACGTGATCGAGCGCAAGCAGGAAGCGCAGGTCGCGCGCGACCGGCTGTTGCGTGGCGATGGTGGTCGTGATCAGCGAGACGACGTGCCGCTGAGCCTCGTTGATCCGGCCATCGCCCACGATCGCCTCTGTCGCCTTGTCCGCGTTGTGTGTAACCAGCGCGTCGATGGCAATGCCGATCTGGGCGGCCACGAGGCTGCCCATGCGCAGTACCTCGTCCTTGATCGTCTGCAGCTCCCGATCGAGCATGTCCCGGCTGGGGTAGTAGCCCGGGCGCGGCTTACCGGACGTCTCCCTGGGCGACACGCGCTCCGCCGGCTCGCTCTGGCCGCCAGCTTGGGCTTCGGGATGGCTGTGCTCGTCCATTTCGATCTCCCTTAGCCGAAGCGGCCCGAGACGTAGTCCTCGGTCAGCCGATTCTGCGGATTGGTGAACAGCTGCGCGGTGGGTCCCCGCTCGACCAGGTAGCCGGCGCGGTCCTCGTCCATGGTCAGGAAGACGGTGTCGTCAGATGCGCGCGCCGCCTGCTGCATGTTGTGCGTCACGATCACGATCGTGTAGTTCTGCTTGAGCTCCCACATCAGCTCCTCGATGCGCAGCGTGGCGATGGGATCGAGCGCGGAGCACGGCTCGTCCATCAGGATCACGTCCGGCGAGACGGCGATGGCGCGCGCAATGCACAGCCGCTGCTGCTGCCCGCCGGAGAGCGCGGTGCCCAGCGAATCGAGCTTGTCCTTGACCTCGTCCCAGATGGCGGCGCGCTGGAGCGACTGTTCGACGATCTCGTCCAGGCGCGCCTTGCCGCGCACGCCCGCCACGCGCGGGCCGAAGGCCACGTTCTCGTAGATCGACTTGGGAAACGGGTTCGGCTTCTGGAAGACCATGCCGATCCGGCGCCGGACCTCGACCGCGTCCACCTCGGGCGCGTACAGGTCCACCCCGTGGTACGTGACGCTGCCCGTCACGTGGGCGCTCTCGATCAGGTCGTTCATCCGGTTGAACGCACGGAGCAGGGTGCTTTTGCCCGTTCCCGATGGGCCGATGATCGACGTGATGCGCTGCGCGCCGATCTCCAGATCGATGTCCTTTACCGCGCGAAAGGTGCCGTACCAGGCGGAGAAACCGCGCAGCTCGAACACCGGCTCGTGTGTTTCGGGCGCGACGGCCGTCTGCTCGTGGAGGGTCAGCGGTCGGGCCTCGATCGATCGCTCGGGGGATTTGGCAAGGGTCGTCATGTTATCTACCACCTGCGTTCGAACTGGTTGCGGAGAATGACGGCCGCGGCGTTGAGCACGAGGATGATCGCGAGCAGGACGATGATCGCCGCGGCGGCAATGTCGCGGAACTCGTCGCTCGGCTGGCGCGACCAGTTGAAGATGATCAGCGGCAGCGCGGTGTACGGACCCTGCAGCGTCTCCAGGACGCCCTGTCCGGGTCGCGCGGCGAAGCCGCCCAGCACGCCCCCGGCGAGCACCAGCGGCGCCGTTTCACCGATCGCGCGTGACAGGGTCAGGATGCTCCCGGTCAGCACGCCCGGCGCCGCGTAGGGCAGCACGTGATGGCGGATGACCTGCCACTTGGTCGCGCCCACGCCGTAGCCAGCCTCGCGAATAGACAGTGGCACGGCGCGCAGCGCCTCGGCGGTGGTGATGACCACGATCGGCATGACCAGCACGGCCATGGTCAGGCCGCCGGCGATCACGCTGCGCTCCCCGGTCAGGCCGCCCAGAGCGATGACGAACACCGCCAGGCCGAGCAGGCCGTAGACGATGGCCGGCACCCCGGCCAGGTTGCGGATGGTGGCGTTGAGGATGCGCGTCAGCCGGTTGTCCTGGGCGTACTCCTCGAGGTAGATCGCGGCGCCGATGCCGATCGGGAAGGCGAGCACGATCACGAAGCCCACGATCAGCAGCGAGCCGAAGATGCCCTGACCAACGCCGGCGATGGCCGCGTTCGACGATGTTGGCGCGGCGACAAAGTCCGTGCCGCGCTCGGCGAGAGTGGCACTGCCGCGCGCGAACACGTCCACGAGCAGGCTGACCAGGACGCCCAGCGCGATCAGCAGGGAGAGCAGCAGCAGCGCCTGGAACCAGACCTGGCCGAAGTTGAAGCGGCGCCCGACCAGCGCCCGGCGGACGACCTCCTGGGTGGTGCTGGGCGGCAGCGAGGGTGCCTCGGCGGCCATCAGATGGCCCGCCGGTAGCGGCGCACGAAGCGCTCGCTGATCAGGTTCAGGGCAAGCGTGATCATGAACAGGACGAGGCCAACGAAGAACAGGCTGGGGAAGGCCAGCGCGTCACCGCGCACCTGGTCCGAACCGGTGGCCAGCGCGGTCATCGCCGCGGTCATCGTCTGGCCCGGGTAGCACGGGTTGAGCGTGAACTGCGAGCCGCCCACCGCGCCGGCCACGATGGCCACGATCATTGTCTCGCCGATCGCGCGCGAGAGACCCAGGATCAGCGCGGCGACGATGCCCGACACCGCTGCCGGGGCGACCACGCGCAGGCTCGTAGAGCGCTTGCGGGCACCGAGCCCGTACGACGCCTCGCGCAGCGAGCCGGGCACGGCGTGCATCGCGTCCTCTGCCACGGACGCGATGAGCGGCGTGATCAGGATGCCCACGCCGAGCCCGGCCGCACCCATGCTGAAGATGGAGTTGGCGTTGCAGAGAGGCTGGATGAGCGCCGGCGCCAGGACGGCCAGGGCGTAGAAGCCGAGCACGACCGACGGGATGCCCGCGAGCACCTCGAGAATCGGCTTGAGCACCCGGCGCATGCGTGCGCTGGCGTACTCGGACAGATAGACCGCAGCGCCCAGGCCGAGCGGCGTGGCCACGATCATGGCGATGGACGAGATGACCAGCGTGCCCGCGATGAGCGTGGCTATGTCGAAGCGGCCCCGGCGCGGGAACCAGCCGTCGGCCGCCAGCGCGCCAAGATCGACCCGGCTCAGGAAGTTCCACGCCTCGCCCGCGAGCGTGACCATGATCAGCAGGCTGATCAGGATCGAGGTGCCCGCCGCGGCGAGGAACAGGCCGCGGATCATTGCCTCGCGCCGCCGGCGAGCGGGACTCCCGCGCAGGTCGGTGACCCTCAGCCGCGGCGCCATGTTGGAGCCGGTCACGGCGTCAGCGGTTGGACCAGGCGTCGCGGGTCGACTCCAGCTCGTCTGTCGGAAGCGCGACGTAGCCCTGCTCGGTCACCTGGGCGATGCCCTCATCGGACAGGAAGTAGTCGACCCATGCCTGGACAGCCTGGTTCTCGTCCGCTTTGGAGTTGCTGGGGTAGATGTACAGCGGCCGGCTGAGCGGATAGCTGCCGTCGCCGATCGTCTCGAGCGAAGGGCTGATGCAGCCCTCACCGGCGTCGATCGCGATCGCCTTGACCGCGTCGCCGGCTTCCTGGAAGTAGGCGTAGCCCACGAAGCCAAGGGCGCCCGATCCGGCTTCCACGCCCTGGACGATGACGTTGTCGTCAGCCGAGGCGGTGTAGTTCGGTCCCGGCACGCGCAGATATGGATCGTCGTCATCGCCGAAGACTGCGCGCTCGACGCCCAGATCGGCGATGCCGGCCAGGTCAAGAAAAGCGTCGTACGTGCCGGACTCTTCGCCGGGAGCGCTGATCTGCAGCGCGAGTTCGGTCGGATAAGTGGTTGTCGATCCCAGCTCGGCAGCCAGCGCGGCGGCGTCCTGCCAGGTGGCGATGTTGTCTGACTCAGGGCCGAACAGGGCGTACAGGTCGGCCGTCGTCAGGCATTCGATCGGCGTGTCCGGATGAGTCATGACGGTGATGCCGTCGTAGCCGATGAGCAGCTCGGTGTAGGCGACGCCGCCGTCTGCACAGGTCCGGATCTCCTCCTCGCGAATTGCCCGGGACGCGTCGGCGATGTCAATCGAGCCATCGCACAGGGCCGCGAATCCGTCGCCCGTGCCGGGTCCTTCCACGGTGTAGCCAAAGTCGGGATTGGCCGCGCGGAACGCTTCGGCGACAGCCTGCGACACGGGCTGCACGGTTGACGATCCGGAGACGCGGATCTCGCCGCTCACCCCCGAGCCGGGCTCGGATGGGCTCGTGCCGGGAGGGCGGGAGGGACCGGACTGTCCGCCGCAGGCGGCGATGAGGAACACGGCCGTCACCAGGACGGCACCGATACGCGGGTTCACGCTGGATCGTTCTCCTGTTGCCTTCTTCACGCATCCGAATCTGGGACGCGAAGGTCAACGGCCTGTTGCCTGCGTGTTAACGGGTCGTTAACTCTCAGACGGCCCCGGCGACCTGGGCCAGCCGGCGCCGGAAGGTGACGCCCGACACGCGCCGCCAGGGGCTGCGGAAGGTGCGCCGCAGACGGGCCACCTCGGTCTCCGATGCACGCAGGTAGTTGCTCGCGGCGAGCTGCTCCGGACGGGACAGCGTCGCGGCGCCGTCAATGAGCCAAGCGCGTGTCACGTCCGCCGCGATCTGGGCATCGTTCAACTCACCCAGGGTGTCCTGCAGCGCGACAAGGTCGGCGACCAGCGCATCGGTCGCCGCGGGCAGGATCTCGCGCACGAACTCGAGCGTGTAGCGCAGCCGCTTGGCGTCGATCCGCAGAGCGTGCAGCGCGGGTGCGTCGGCCCACGAAACGACTGCGTCGTGAGCGCGCAGGCGCTCGTAGGCGCGCCAGATTCGGCCGCCGACCACGTGCCGAACGCGGATAGACGAGCCTGGCGTGGCAGCGTCGCCGGATGCCTCGACGAAGGCGAGGTAGTCGGCCACGAAGCGGTCATAGGCGGACGAGCCGAGCAGGTCGAGCAGCTTGCGCTGGGCGTCCGCCCGCCGAGCGCGCCACTCGGCGCTGAGTGGCTCCAGGGCAGCGGCTCCCTCGGGCGTCAGCCGGGTCACGTGCCGATTCAGGCGCTCGATCTGGACGTCCACGTCGCGCAGCGCGCCCAGGGTGCGCGCGACGTCGCGCAGCTCGGACACATAGCGCCGCTCGTCACGGGCTCTGTAGGCGCCGTCAAACACTCGCCACGCGGCGCGCATGCGCCGCGTGGCCACGCGCATCTTCTTGACTGAATCGACATCACTGCCGGCGCGCACGGCAGGCTCGGCCGCGATCATTCGCAGCAGGTGCATGCGCAGCACCTTGCGGCCGCTCTCGTTCAGCGCGTCGTCGAGCGTGATGCCCGGCTTGCGCGGCGGCTGGATCACGGATCGCGCCCCAACGCCGTGGCTGACCATGGACAGTGCCAGCTCCGCCTTGGAGCGGCTCTCGGGCACCAGCGCCTCGCTCAATTCGAGCGCGACAGCGACGGCATCGAGAAGGGCATCTGGGTCAGCCACGTGCGCCGCGGCCTCGATCTCCAGCGCGTTGATCTCGCCAACGCGCCGGCCCAGTCGGCGGACAGACCCGGCGTCGAGCGACACTGTCGCCACCACCTCACCGTCGCTCACGAGGTCACGCTCCTCGCGGCGCTGGTCGAGCACGAAGAGGGTGCGCAGCCGCTCCCCGGCGACGGTCGTCTCGACCAGCGTGCGAGCAGCGCTTTCCGGCCAGCGGCCCGGGTCCAGGCTGGCGCTGGCCGGTGCCTCCAGCTCGAGCCGATCGTGCTTGGTGTGCCCGCGCCGGCCGCGACCGCGACGACGAGCCACGCTCTTGACGGTCAGGATGTGCCCGCGCTCGCCCTCGACCCGTCTGACCCGTGCGCCGTAGCCGGCACCGGCCAGGGCGGCCGACGGCGTGTCCAGGTAGCGATCGACGACGAAGATTGTCCGCCACTCGCCGGCCTGCAGCCCGGCCACCGTGGCGCCCGAAACCAGCTCGCGCGCGGCGACCGCGTCAACGATCGCGTACTTGAGCTCCACTTCGCGCCGGGCCCCTGCCTCTTTGGCCGGCGCTGTGTCCATGTCGCCCGCTGCTGCTTCTCCGGGCGTCCTCTCGGGCTGCCCGTCCGCCGTCACGCCGGCGGGGCGGTCGTGGCCGCCGCCTCCGCCATCAGTGCCTCGAACGTGTCAATGCCGCGCGGCTCGTCGACCGTGTCCTCCACCCGAGTCCAGCGGTCGTCCGGCCCAAGACGCCACGCACGGCGATCGTCGCTCAGCATGGTCTCCACGACCCGGCGCAGCTTGGCCCGGCTGTCCGCCTCGAGCACGGGGGCGAGCGCCTCAACGCGCCGATCCAGGTTGCGTTCCATGATGTCCGCGGAGCCGATGAAGAACTGCTCGCGCTCGCCCTGGCCAAACACGAAGATGCGCGAGTGCTCCAGCAGCCGACCGATGACCGAGCGCACGCGGATCGTCTCGCTGAAGCCCTCGACTGATGGGCGCACGGAGCACATGCCGCGCACGATCAGGTCCGTCTGCACACCGGCCGCGCTGGCCTCGTACAGCGCGCGGATGATCTGAGGATCAACGATGGCGTTGCACTTGATGATGATCCGACCGTCACCGTGCTCCTGCTGCCGGCGCCGCTCGGCCTCGATCAGCTCGACCAGGCTGCTGCGCAGGGTGGTTGGCGCCACAAGGAGGCGCCGGTAGCGCTTCTGGCGCGAATGCCCGGTGAGCAGGTTGAACAGCTCGGTCACGTCCGCGCCGAGCTCCATGTCCGCGCTGAGCAAACCAATGTCGACGTACTGGCGCGCGGTCCTGGGGTTGTAGTTGCCGGTGCCGATGTGCACGTAGCGGCGCAGGCCGCGCCCTTCGCGGCGGACCACGAGGGCCACCTTCGAGTGCGTCTTGAGACCGACCAGGCCGTACGCGACGTGTGCTCCGGCACGCTCCAGGGCGCGTGCCCAGACGATGTTCGCCTGCTCATCGAAGCGGGCCTTGATCTCGACCAGGACGACGACCTGCTTGCCCGCCTCTGCAGCGCTGATCAGGGCACGCACGATGGGCGAGTCGCCGCTGGTGCGGTACAGCGTTTGCTTGATGGTGAGCACGTCGGGATCCTCGGCGGCCTGCTCGATGAAGCGCTGGACCGACGCGGCAAATGATTCGTACGGGTGGTGAATGAGCAGGTCGGCGTCGCGGATCGCGGCGAAGACGTCGGCGTCGTCATCCGGATCGGCGGTCTGGAGCCGACTGGGCGTTACGGGCTGCCACGGGACCACGTGCAGGTCGGGGATGTCCAGCTCGGCCAGGGCGCCCACAGCGCTCAGGTCGAGCATGCCCGAGATCTCGTACACGTCGGCCTGCTCGATGCCCAGGCCGCGCATCAGCAGCTGCCGCGTGGAGTGCGGCATGGAGCGCTCGATCTCCAGCCGGACGACCTTGCCGAAGCGCCGCTTGCGCAGCTCTTCCTCGATCGCCATGAGCAGGTCGGGCGCCTCCTCTTCCTCGATCGACAGGTCGGCGTTGCGCGTGACCCGGAAGAGGTGGTGCTCCACGATCTCCATGCCCGGGAACAGCGCATCAAGGTTGGCGGCGATGACCTGCTCGAGCAGCACGTACGTCAGCGGCGCCACCTCCATCAGCCGGGGGAGGATGGGCGGAACCTTGATCCGCGCGAATAGCCGCTCCCCGGTGTCCGGGTCGCGCACGGTCACGGCCAGTGAAAGGGACAGGTCGCTGATGTACGGGAACGGGTGGCCCGGATCCACGGCGAGTGGCGTGAGCACCGGGAAGATCTCGTCGAAGAAACGCGTGCGCAGCTCCAGGTGGCGCTCCGGACGCTCCTCGTAGCCCACTATCCGGATCTCTTCCTCGGCCAGCTCGGCGCGCACTGCGGCGAACGTCTGCGAGTGGCGCTCGACGATGGGCAGCACGCGCGTCCTGATCGCGTCCAGCGTCTCAGAGGCGCTCATCCCGTCCGGCGTGGGTGAGGAGCGTCCGGCCGCGACCTGCTGCTTCAGCCCGGCGACGCGGACCTGGAAGAACTCGTCCAGGTTGCCGGCGAAGATGGACAGGAAGCGCACCCGCTCCAGCACCGGGTTGCGCTCGTCGATTGCCTCGAACAGCACGCGCTCGTTGAACTCGAGCCACGACAGCTCGCGGTTGATGTACGGGATGGGTGCTCCGGTCGCCGCGCGCCGGGCGCGCGAGGAGGACACGCGACGAGCGGTCGTCGGAGAGTCGAGCGGCTGATCGGGGTGTCGTACTGCCATGGGGGCCCGCAAGTCTAGCGACCCCTGCGCCGTCATCCCGTTGCTCGGACGCACCGAATGGGACTAGGACGATAGTACTATTCGCGCTCGTTCAACCATCGTCGAGGGGGTCCACCAATGACTTTTCGGGCTGCCTGGGCCAGGTGGTTGGTGGCTGCCGTAGTGCTTGGCGCAACGATCACGCCATTCGCCACGCCTCCCGCGCCGGCCCGTGCACTGGCCAGCCTCCCGACTGGCTTCGCGGACTCCGAGTACGCGACAGGCTTTGCCGGACGCCTGACGACGATGACCTGGGGCCCCGGTGATCGCCTGTTCGTGAGCGAGAAGCAGGGCAGCGTCAGGATCGTGCGCAACGGCGTCCTCGCCGCGCAGCCTTTCCTGTCCGTTTCCACGGCGACCGACTCGGAGAAGGGCCTGAAGGGAATTGCCTTTGATCCCGCCTACGCCTCCAACGGTCGCGTCTATGTCTACTACACGCACCCCGCGACGCTCAAGAATCGCGTCAGCCGCTTCACGGTTTCGGCCACGGATCCTGACGCGGTCGACCCGGCGACCGAGCTCGTTCTGGTCGACGGCATCGATTCGGGCATCTACCACAGTGGCGGCGCCCTCCACTTTGGATCGGACGGCAAGCTGTACATCTCGACCGGCGACGCCAGCTACGCGCCAAACGCCCAGAACCTGGGCAACCTGAGCGGCAAGATCCTGCGCCTCAACACGGACGGCAGCGCGCCGGCCAGCAATCCCTTCGTGGGCCAGGCTGGCCGCCGGGCGGAGATCTGGGCCTACGGCCTGCGCAACCCGTACACGTTCGCCTTTGACCCGGGCAGCTCGCGTCTGTACATCAACGACGTTGGCAACTCCGCCTGGGAGGAGATCAATATCGGCGCCGCGGGTGCGAACTATGGCTGGCCTGGCTGCGAAGGCGCGTGCAGCACGCCCGGGATGGTCAATCCGCTGTACGCGTACCACCATGACGCCGGGCCGGGCAAGTCGATCACCGGCGCCGTCTTCTATCGCGGCGGCCAGTTCCCGGCCGAATATGCGGGTGACTACTTCTTCGGCGACTACGTGGGCAACTACATCAAGCGCTACGACGTGGCCTCGGGCCAGGTCGTCGACTTTGCCACCAACGCGCTCTACCCGGTCGACCTGGATATCGGTCCTGACGGCGCGCTCTACTACCTCTCTGTGGAGACGCGCAAGGTGCACCGCATCGCCTACGGAGCGTCGCCTCCGCCGCCGCCGCCTGACGTGCCGGGCAACCTGTTCGCCAACGGCGGCTTCGAGAGCACCTCGGGCTGGCCGTCTCCGTGGCGCTTCAACGTGCGCAGCCCGGCCCAGGGATCGCTCGCGCGCGACTCGAGCGTGGTCAGCGGCGGCACCGCCGCCGCACGGACGACCGTGACCACGGCCGGACGCGACTGGCACGCGCAGCTGCTGCAGCCGAACATCGCGCTGACGGCGGGCGATCTCCATCGATTGCGCTTCATGGCCCGCGCTGCCACGAACCGGACCGTGCGCGTCGCCCTGCAGCGGAACTCGGCTCCCTACGACGTGTACTTCCAGCACAACGTGGCCATCACGACCGGCTGGCGTGAGCACGTGATCGAGTTCACGCCCACGGTCACCGATCCCCGTGCGCTGTTCAACTTCAATGTCGGGGCGAGCTCGGGCGAGATATGGCTCGACGACGTCGCGCTGACCGTGAGTCGGTCGGTGGGCGCACCGCCCGTGGCCCAGATCACGGCGCCCAGCGAGCCCGCGCGTTATAGGGCCACGGACAGGATCAGCTTTGCCGGCGCAGCGAGCGACCCTGAGGACGGCACGCTGGCGGCGGCGGCGCTGACGTGGGAGGTCGCGTTCCATCACGACCAGCACACCCACCCGTACGTAGAGCCATTCAGCGGCAGCGCGCGGGGATCGTTCGTCGCCTCCGACACGGGCGAGACGTCAGCGAACGTCTGGTACCGCATCCACCTCACGGCGACCGATTCGGACGGCAACACCCACACCGACACGCTTGACGTCCACCCGCACACGTCGCGCGTCACGCTGGCCACGCAGCCCGCGGGGTTGTCGCTGTCGCTCGACGGCTCACCGATCGTGGCGCCGCACGAATTCACCGGCGTGGTCGGCTTCCAGCGCGAGGTGAGCGCGCCGGCGAGCCAGACGATGGGTGGCACCACGTACAACTTCGTCTCTTGGTCGGACGGTGGCGCCGCCACGCATTCGATCGTGACGCCTGGCGCCGACACGACCCTGACCGCTGTCTACCGGGCCCAGGGCGAGCCGGCCAACGCGTTCCAGAACGCGGGCTTCGACAACCCCAACCCGGGCTGGCTCGCGCCGTGGCGGATGAAGCTGCGCAGTCCGGCCGCGGCGACGATCTCGCGCGTCTCGGCCAACACCCAGTCCGGCGCGGCGGCGCAGGTCGAGGTATCGACTGCCGCGTCACTCGACTGGTACGCCCAGCTCGCCCAGCCCAACGTGCCGCTCAGCGCCGGCACGACCTACACGATCTCCTTCTGGGCGCGTGCCACGGCGGCGCGGCCGATGCGCTTCGCGTTCCAGAAAGCCTCGGCACCATACGGGACATACGTCGAGCGGACGATCACCGTTGGGACGGCCTGGCAGCGCCACTCGTTCGACTTCGTGGCGCCGTCGACGGACGCCAGCTCGCTCTTCAACCTGAACTTCGGGACGCACGCCGGCACCATCTGGTTCGACAGCTTCTCGCTCGCTGCCCGGTAGCGTTCAGCCCAGGCGGCGCCGCTCTCCCGGTCCGTGGTCCCCGTGCGCGGCGCGCTCACGCTCGCGCCGCTCGCTGTCTGCCGGGCATGGACATTCGTCGCGCAGGCGGGCGAAGGTGTAGAAGCCCGTGTGGTGACCGTCCGCCCAGGTGGGCTGGAGGGCGTAGTTGCCAACGAGCTGGACGTCGGTCAGCTGCGTCTGGGCGTCGCTCAGGGTGGGGTTCGAGTCGAGCCAGCCCGGGATGCCTGCCTCGCCCCGGCAGAAGGCACACGGGCACAGCCAGCGCAGAGTGACCAGGTCGTAGCGCGTGATGTGCCCGTCGGGCCACTCGAGCTCCAGCGTGGCCGCACCGCGATCGGCATGGATGCGTACTGGCGCCAGGTATTCGCGACCGGTGACGAAGGAGCTCAGCAGAATGGGCCTAGGGCAGCCAGAGCAGGTCGCGCACCGCGATCTTGGCCGCGATCTCGTTGAACACCCACATCCAGCCGAAGGCGGACGTCACGTCGGGCAGGTCGCTGCCGTCCGGGTTGGTACCTGGCTCTGAAACGGCCACCTCGCTCGCGCGCGGCACGATGGTCACCCAGCGGCCCGACCAGCGCGGCTGCTGAGGCTCGGCGTACGTGTCGAACTTGCGGCCCAGGGCGCGCAGGTCCAGCCACGTGCCCGGGCCCGGATCGAACGGGCGTCCGTTGAGCGTTCCATGCGGCCAGAGCGGGCCCAGGACCTCCGCTCCGGTGACCGTGAAGTCGTCTGTCGTCAGCGGGTCCGCGGTGGCCTCGAAGCCGGTCATGACCCACGCGTGGCGGCCCAGGTGCACGAGCAGGCCGACTGGCTTGCCGGTCTCTCGTATCTGGCTCGCCGCGGTGCGTAGTGAGGCGTCCATTGAGGCATGCGTGGCCCAGCCATAGTCGTCGCCGGCGCCGTAGCGGCGCATCGCGATCGCCCAGCCCTCCGGGTCGGCGCCCAGGTCGGTCACCGTGTAGGCGCTGTTCTCCTGGGCGTAGTCGAGGTACTCGAACTGGTTCTGGCGCGAGTCGTCTGAACGACCGTGGACCAGGTTGAGCATGATCTGGATGGTCGCGCCAACGCACGAGAAGTTCGTGTACTGCGTCGCGAACGCGCCGTTGCGCCAGATGCTGAAGCGCCCGTTCCACGCGCCGTGCACGGGAGCCACGCTCGCGCCGAGCAGGCAGGCAAGAGTCAGGCAGGCGATCACGGCCGATCGTCGCGCGCGGAATGAGGAGATCACTGCGCCAACGTTACCCAATCTCACGCCGGAGCGGCAAACTGCGCAACAGTGGTTGATCCAGGCACCGGCGCAGCCGGGGCAGCTACCGGTCGCGCCGGCGCTGCGATTGATATCGGCAGCAATAGCGTCCACCTGCTGGTGGCGCGTGACTCAGGTCGCGCGGAGGTCGGCGCGCGGACGCTCCAGACCATCGTGGACCGGAGCGAGCTGATCGGCCTGGGCGACCTCGTCGACATGCACGGCTCGATCCCTGCCGGCGAGCGTGCCCGGATCGTTGATGTAGTGGCCGCGTATCAGTCGCTCGGTCGCGAGGCAGGGGCGCAGCGCCTGACGCTGGTCGGTACGGAGCCGCTGCGACGAGCGACGAACACGTCCGAGTTAGCGCGTGACCTGTTTGACGCGACCGGGGTGGCGCTGCACGTCATCGAGGTCCACCAGGAGGCCCGGCTGACGTTCCTCGGTGTCACGGAAGGGCGCGCTCCAGCCCAGCCGATGATGGTCGTGGACATAGGTGGCGGCTCCACGGAGGTATGCCTCTACCTCCCCAATGGCCCGCTGCAAATCGTGGCCATCCCGCTCGGCTCCGCCCGCCTGACTGCCGCGCACGTCCAGCACGACCCGCCCACGGCGGCCGAGTTCGAACTGCTTGGCCAGGCGGTGGCCCAGATGCGCGACATTCTTCCGACGGGCACGTACTTCGAAGCGCATGACCGCGTCTTGGCCGTGTTCGTGGGCGGGACGGCGACCAACGTTGCCCGCCTGGGCCGGCTGACCCGCGGCCACCTGGCCGAGGATCGATCAACTCTGGGCCAGCTGGACGCGGACCAGGTGATGCGCCAATTCGGCGTACGACCCAGGCGCGCGCGGCAGATGGCCGCCGGCGTCGCGATCGTGGACGCGCTGCTCGAGCACTTCGGCCTGGACGAGGCGCTCACGTCTGAGGCCAGTTTGCGCGACGGCGCGATCATCGCCGACTGGCTCCTGGGTGATGAGTGGCCCGAGCGGCTAGGCGAGCTCGTTGGCTGAGAGCCACTCACGCAACGGGGCCAGCATGCGCGTCTCTGCATAGTGCCGCCGGCGGCGGCCGTCGGGCAGGGTCTGGACAAGGTCCGCTTCGCGCAGCACGTCGAGGTGCTTCATCACTCCCCAGCGCGACATGCCGGGGACGAGGGCGCCCAGATCAGCCGTGCTCAAACCCGGCGTCGCGGCAAGCTGGCGCAGCAATCGGCGCCGGGTCGTATCGGCCAGCGCGCGAATGATTCGGTCGAGCTGCTCATCAGTCGCCATGGTGACCAGATGGTCACCTATTGACCGTGCCAATGTCAAGCGGTGTAACATCCGGCTGTGAGTAGAGTGCTGGATGCTCCTTCGACTCAGTCGGCCGAGCGTCGCGCAAGCGCCCTGGTTCGCTCTTGGGTGGGTCGCGGCGACGCGATCGAGTCCATCGTGGAGCGCGCCGGCGGGGTGGACCAGGTTGGCGTCGAGGAGCGCGTCGATAGCCTGAAGAGGCGTTCCATCAAACGCGAATCGAAGATGTGGGCGCTCGACCTGGCAGTGCGCATGGTCGATCTCACCACGCTCGAGGGCAAGGACACGGAAGGCAAGGTTCGTGCCCTGTGCGCGAAGGGCATGCGTCCCGATCCGTCCGATCCGTCGATCCCCAGCGTCGCTGCGATCTGCATTTACCCGGCGCTGATCCCGGTCGCGAAGCGCGCGCTGGCCGGCTCCGGGGTCAAGGTCGCCAGCGTGGCCACCGGCTTCCCATCGGGCCAGACGTACCTGGACGTGAAGCTGCTCGAGACGCGCCAGGCGGTTGCCGCCGGCGCTGACGAGATTGACATGGTCATCGATCGCGGCGCGTTCCTCGAAGGCGACTACCGCCAGGTGTTCGAGGAGATCGTTGCGGTCAAGGAAGCGTGTGGCGAAGCGCACCTGAAGGTCATCCTCGAGACGGGCGAGCTGGAGACGTACGACAACGTGCGCCGGGCGAGCATCCTGGCCATGGCCGCCGGCGCGGACTTCATCAAGACCTCGACCGGCAAGATCCAGCCGGCAGCCACGTTGCCGGTGACGCTGGTCATGTTCGAGGCGGTGCGCGACTTCCATCGGCGCACCGGCCAGATCGTGGGCATCAAGCCCGCGGGCGGCATCCGTACCGCCAAGGAAGCGATCCAGTACCTGGTCGTGCTGTATGAGACGCTCGGCCCGCGCTGGATGACGCCTGACCTTTTCCGCTTCGGTGCGAGCACCCTGTTGAATGACCTTCTGATGCAGATCCGCAAGGAGCGCACGGGCCGCTACCAGGGTGGTGACTACTTCACCATAGACTGACTCACGGCCGCGAAGGGGCGGCCGCCTGGGGGAGGGATCGCTACCCGATGAAGTTGCGCGGCGCGACGACGGTCGCCCTATCGCTGGGAATCCTCGCCGGCGGCGTCCCGGACGTCCGTGGCGCGATCACGACGCCGTATGCGCCGGCCGGAGACGCATCAATCGCTCCCGGCGTCCGTCACGAGTGGGGAACGCTGGTCACGGGCAGGACCCAGTACGTCAACGTCGTCGAGGTTGACCCGTCGCGGCCGGGCGTGGGGCTTCGGCTTGCCCAGGCAGACGGAATTGCCACCCACCGACGGACCGTTCTAGACCAGGCGCTGGCCTACGACGCGGACGGGCGTGATGTCGTCGCGACCGTCAACGGCAGCACCTTCTTCTACATGTACTCGCCCAGCGGCGAACCCGGCGCGACCGGGCAGGGGCTCAATATCAGCGACGGCGAGCTGATCAACGCCGGCGCGCCCGTCTCGCAGGCTGCGATCCTGGCCTTCGGCATCGACCAGACAGGTGCCGCCCGGATCGGCGACCCGCAGCTTGCGCTGACGCTGACGGTGCCCGGCGGCTCCCCAGTCACAGTCGATCGCATCAACCAGAAGCGCCTAGCCGCCGACGTCGTCGTGTACACGCCACGATACGACTCGCACACCTGGACGGACTCGGCCGGCGACGAATACGTGGTCGATGGGTTCGACCTTCCGCTGAGCGCGACCGGCAGCTACAGCGGCACGGTGGTGGAGGTACGCCACGGACAGGGCGATACGCCAATCGGTCCGGGACACGTGATCGTCTCGGTCGCCCATGGCTCGCCCTTCGCGCCGGCCCTGAGCGGGCTGCAGATCGGCGACGCGATCAGCCTCGACGCCAGCGTCGGCGAGGACTGGCGGGCCGTGGTCAACGCCGTCGGTGGGCGCGATCCCCTGGTTGATGACGGCCTGAACGTGGCCATCGGAACGTCGCGCAACCCCCGAATTGCGATCGGCATTCGGCCGGATGGCGGCCTGCTGATGGTCGCGGTCGACAATGGCGATCTTGATGCCGGCGGCATGACCCTGCCCGACGTGGCCCAACTGATGCTCGACCTGGGTGCCGTCGACGCGGTCAACCTCGACGGCGGCAGCTCGAGCCAGATGGCGGTCGACCGTCCCGGCGCGACCGGGCTGGAGTACGTCAACGGCCACCTCGAATCGCTCGAGAAATACCTTCCGGTATCGAATGCGCTGCAGGTCGTCAGCGACGCCCCGGTCCTCGACTCGGCGGCACCGGTCGTCGAGCAGCTACGCATCACCCTGGCGGAGGTAGCCAAGGTCGCCCGGAAGTCAGCGGCGCTCGAGGTGGCCTGGACCGCGACCGACGAGACGGCCGTCGAATTCGGTTGACGCGGAGGTGCAGCTGGGCAAATCGGCGTGGCAGGCGCTTGGGCCGGTGTCGGCTGCGGTTTCGTCCGTCGGCCTCCAGGTTCCCTACGGCAAGCCGTTCCGCATTCGGGTGCGGGCCACCGATTCGTGGGGTAACTCCAGCGCATGGACGATCAGCGATGGGGTTCGAGTCGCCCTGGTTGACGACTCCCATGTCAGCGTCGAGCGCAGCGGCGGCTGGCGGCGCCGCTCGGATTCACGCTCGTTCAGCGGCGCATACCGGCGCAGCAAGACGACGTCCGCCATGGCCACGCTCGAGTTGTACGGCTATCAGGTCGGGCTCGTTGGACGCGTCGGGCCAAGCGGCGGTCCGGCGCAGATCCAACTCGACGGAAACCCAGGGCAGCTGGCCCAGACGCATGGAGCGACCGCGGATCACAGGCGACTGCTTTTCTTGAGTCCCGCCGCGGACAGTGCCTCCGCCCACGTCATCCGTGTGCGCAACGCTGGGTCGCCAGCGCGGCCGCTGGTCGAGATCGACGCCTTCGTGGTGCTGCAGCCGGCGACCTAGTCGGAGCGCAGGCGCGAGTAGTACACGAGGTCGCGGTATGCGCCGCCGCGAAACTGGGCGCCGCGCATGACGCCTTCGCGCGAGTAGCCCGCCTTGTCCAGCGAACGCTGCTCGGCCACGTTGTCCACGTCAGTCGAGGCCTCGACGCGGTTGACCTCCGTTGTCGCAAACAGCCAGTCGGCGAGCAGGCGCTGGGCCTCGCCGCCGAAGCCCTTGCCGCGCGCCGACGGGATGAGCTCGATGCCGATCTGCCACGTGTCCGAGGTCGGGCTCGGGCCGTAGACGACGACCTTGCGCCAGCCCACGGTGCCGATCGGTGTTCCGTCCTCGACCGTCTCGATGATGAGCGTGCCGTTGCGCTCGTTGCGCAGCGGGCCAACGGCCATCGCTTCGCGCGGGACCGGATCGCGCGGACCGAAGTCATTGAACCCGCCAACGTCAATGTCGGCGTTCCATTCGTCGAGCATGTCCGCGTCCTGGAGCGTCACGTCGCGCAACCGGACGCGCTCGCCGGCGAAGGGCAGCAGGTCGCTCACCGCGTGGCGCTCAGCGCAAGCGCCGCGTTCAAACCGCCGAATCCAAACGACGTCGAGAGCACTCCTCCGATTGTGCCCCGCAGTGGCTCGCCGCGCACGCCGGGCAGGTGCTCGCCGACGTCGGGATCGAGCTGCTCCAGGTTGACAGTGCCCGGAGCCCAGCCGCGCGCGATGGCGAGCGCGCTGATGCTCGCCTCGATCGCGCCGGACGCGCCGAGCGGGTGGCCGTAGTACGCCTTCGTGCCGCTCACCGGAACGTTGCGCGCGTGCGGTCCGAGCGCCCGGGCGATCGCGCGCGCCTCGACCGAATCGCCGAGTGGCGTGGATGATGCATGGGCGTTGACGTAGTCGACCGCGGCGGCCTTCATGCGCCCATCGGCCAGGGCCAGGCGCGCAGCGCGTGCCGCCTGGGCGCCGTCCGGCCTGGGCTGGACCATGTGGAACGCGTCGCTCGTCGCGGCGTACCCGCGCAGCTCCGCGTACGGGGTGGCGCCGCGCCGCTCCGCCACGTCGCGTGCCTCCAGCACGAGCAGCGCGGCACCTTCGCCCATCACGAACCCGTCGCGGGCCGAGTCGAACGGCCGGGCCGCGTCCTGCGGCCGATCGTTGTGCCCCGAGCTGAGCGCGCGGATGATGTCGAAGGCACCGAACGCGAGAGGGCTGAGCGGCACCTCCACGCCCCCCGCCAGCGCAGCGTCGGCGGCGCCGGAGCGAATCAGGCGCAGCGCCTCGCCGATCGCCACTGCCCCGGCGGCGCACGAGTTGGCGTTCGACAGGATCGGACCGTGCAGTCCGAGCGCAATGCCCACGTTGGCCGGTGCCGCGCCGCCGAAGACGGCCAGCGCAAGGTTGGGCGCGACGGACCTGATGCCACGGTCCATGTAGCGCTCGTGCTGCTGCTCGGCGTAGGCGATGCCGCCCAGCGCCGAGCCCACGTACACCGCGAAGCGATCGCCACGCGGCGCCCGGCGCGTCCCGATCGCCAGTCGCGCGTCAGCCAGGGCCAGCCGCCCCGCGGCCAGCGCGAAATGACTGAAGCGGTCAGTCTGGCGCGCCGTCTTGGCGTCCATGTGGTCGGTCGGGTCGAAGTCGTCTATCTGCGCGGCAACCTGCGAGCGGAAGGCCGTCGGGTCGAAGCGGTCAATGCGCCTGACGGCCGACTTGCCCGCGTGGAGCCCCGACCAGAACGCATCCAGCCCGATTCCGATCGGCGTGATCAATCCCAGCCCGGTGATCCAGACTTCGCGCTGCGCCTCCTTCATGCGGCTGCCTCGGCAAGTTGCTTGAACGTTGCCAGTGTGCGCCCGGCGATGGGCTGCACGAACAGGCGGTCGACCAGGCGGGGGAGGACATCCCGGCCCAAAAGCGGCACGGGACGCTCGAAGTCGTGCTCGATCGTCACGCGGCTGCCCCCGTCGACCGCGCGGATGCGCCACGTGACGCGCATGCCGCGCGTGACACCGGCGCGATGAACGAAGTGCAGGCGCAGCTCGTCCAGGTCAGTGGCATCCGCGTGGTACTCGCTGCGCCATGCGACCGGGATCGCCAGCGGCCCAAAGGATCGCCGAGCGGACATTGCGGCCAACACGTGGCCATTTGGAAGTGACCGAACGGTCACGTAGCGATAGTGGGGCAGCAGCGAGGGCCACTCTCGAAGGTCGCGCACGAGCTCGAACACTGCCTGCGGTGTGGCCGCCATGGTGATGCCCAGCTCAGTCCGCACGCGGCCGCTCAAGATGGTCCAGAGCAGCGATGGCCAGGTCGACGAGCTCCAGTCGCCGCGCCTCGTCGGGCAGGAGCCAGGCTGCCATGTCGGTCGACTCGTCAACCTCGTCGCGCAGCTCCCCGCCCACGACGTCCACCTCGTACACGATGCGCACCGCATGCCATGGCCCGCCAAGCTCGTTGGTGCCGGCGCCAGAGTGGACGAATGCAAGGCTGCGGATGATGCCGTCGAGCCCGGATTCCTCGGCCAGCTCGCGGATCGTCGCGTCAGCAGGATCCTCACCGAAGCGCACTCCGCCACCGGGCAGCGTCCACTTGCCGGCGGCCGGATAGCCGGGCGCGATGCGCACGAGCAGGACGCTGCCCGAATCGTCTCGCGCGAGCGCATACGCGGCGAGCCGGGTGGTGCTCATGGCGCCAGCAACCTGGCCAGGAAGCGGGGGTCCACGGCGCGCGACGCACGCAGCTGATCGGTAAGCACGAGCGTCAGTGTCTTCCGTTGCTGCTGGCGGCGCGAAAGCCGCCGGAGTGCGTAGTCGAGCAGCGCCGGCTGGGCGATGAATGTCTGCAGGACCCAGGACACGACATCCTTGGCTTGGAACCTCGCGCGTAGGCGGCGATCGTAGTCCGCCAACGCACCCCGGTCGCCTGCGAGCCAGCGCCGGATCGCCGGGGCGGCCATCTCGGCCGACACCAGCGCACGGTGGAGTCCCTCGCCGGTGAGCGGGTCGATGAACCCCGCGGCGTCACCAACGAGCAGGAAGCTGTCGCCGGCGACCCTCGACGGACGATTTGCCAGCGTGCCTCTGACACGGTAGCCATCGCTGATCGGCGTGCTCATCCACGGCTGCCGGGGGCCGGGAAAAAGGCCGATCAATCGGTCGGCCACCGCACCCGGCGCCGGCGTCATCCAGCCGCCGGGCAGGACCATTCCGACATTCACACGCCCGGCAGGCACTGGCGCGACGCCTACGTACCAGCCTCTGCCGAACACGAAGCGTCCCTCCATCGGCTCTCCCTCGGGCTCGGACGCCGGGTCCTCCTGGTGGTATGTCAGTCCGACCTTCCACAACAGGCTGCGCCGGCCGGACACTCCTGCGGCGCCCGCCACCAGCGCCCCGCCGTCGGCGCCGACGACCACTCGTGCCTTGATCGTGCGCGGCTCGCCCTCAGTACCGGCCACGGTGGGCGAAACCCCCAGCCGGGCGTCATCGGAGCGCGATCGGGGCAGCTCGACCGAACGGACGACGGTAGCCATGCGCACCTCCGCGCCGGCACTTCGAGCCAGCTCGAGCAGCGACCGGTCCAGGCTGACGCGGTCAAAACCATTGGCATGGCCGCGCTCGTACTCGATGCGACACGAAGCGCCACCAAGCGTGTCCAGGCGGAGCGCGGAGATGGGCCGGGCCAGCGCGGCCACCTCGTCGGCAGCCAGGCCCAGGTCGGTCAGTCGGTGTCGCGTCAGCGGCGACGAAAAGACGCCGCATGCACGCCACTCGGGTTCGAGCTGGCGCTCGAAGAGCATGGCGTGCACGCCCATCCGCGCGAGGTGCGTCGCCAGCGCGGCACCTGCCGGGCCACCACCGACTATGGCCACGTCCGTGGCATCAGTCATCGTTCGCCTCGCGTGAGCCGGCGTGGCGGAGGACGAGCGCATAGCGGTAGCGCGGCCGCGTCCAATGGAGCGCCTGTGCCTCCAGGCCGGCCAGTGCGGCGAGCTGCTCCACCTCGCGCGGGCGGTATGCGCGCCGCACCGAAAGTGGCGCGTCGTTGCGGGTGTAGGTGTTGCGCGTCATGACCGCAGTCATCAGCCGCGCCGCCAGGACCCAGTGCCGCGCGCGATCCAGGTCGTTGATGACCACCGCGCGTCGCGCCACCCGGGCCATCTCGCGCAACAGGTCGACCGCCGCGCGAGGCTCAAGGTGGTGCAGCACGAGCGACGCGTGCGCGACATCAAAGGAACCGTCAGGTTCGTCAATGCGATCCGGTCCGCCGAGCTTGATGGCAACCGGGTAGCGGCCCACGTTGCGGCGCGCCAGGGTGACTATCTCGGGCCGGATGTCGGTCGCCGTCAGTGTCAGGGCCGGCCATGAGTAGGCGGTGCGGCGGAAGAGCTGTTTGGGCAGATCGGCGTCGCCGGTGCCCACGTCCAGGACGCTCAACGCTTCGTGCCGCGCAGCGATCGTGCGCAGTGCCCGGAGCGACACGCTGACCCCGCCAAGCCAGCGGTTCACACGGGCGAGATCGCGCATGTTGCCCGCCAGGACACCGGCATCCAGCGCGCCATCGAGCAGCTCCGGAGCGTCCGCGAGCCTTTTCACCGTGGCCAGCGTAGTCCCATCCGCCGCGGTTCGAACATCCTGGACGTGATAGGTGACCGAGTAGTCACCTGATATCGCTGGCGGTGCAGAGTGGGCGGGTGTAACCTCTCGCGGTGACAGAGACTCGACGGCCCGCGCGGCGCTCCAGCAGCCCGGATCAGGCGATCGCGAAGCGTCGCCGCTCGGCGGACGTGGGCCGCGGCACGGACATGCCGGCCTCATGGGGTCTTGGCGACGGGCAGCCCGTCCCGTGGGAGTACGCGCCCGCGCCCGAGTCGCGGGATGTGGTGCAGCTCAAGTCACGCTACGGGCTGTTCATCGGCGGCAAAGAGGTCGCTCCGCGCGGCGGGCAATGGTTCACGACAACGGACCCGGCCACGGAAGAGCCCCTGGCAGAGATCGCGCGCGCCACGGTGGAAGATGTCAACCAGGCCGTCAGCGTCGCGCGGCGGGCCTTCAAGCGTGACTGGGGATCGCTGCCCGGACGCGAGCGGGCCAAGTACCTGTTCCGTATCGCGCGCATCCTGCAGGAGCGCAGCCGCGAGTTCGCGGTCCTCGAGATCGCTTGACGGCGGCAAGCCGATCAAGGAGTCGCGCGACGTTGACGTGCCGCTCGCGGCCGCCCACTTCTGGTATTACGCCGGCTGGGCGGACAAGCTGGAATACGCCTTCCCGGCACGCAACCCGCAGCCGCTCGGCGTAGCCGCGCAGGTAATCCCGTGGAACTTCCCGCTGCTCATGCTGGCCTGGAAGATCGCGCCTGCCCTCGCCGCGGGCAACACGGTCGTGCTCAAGCCGGCCAGCTCCACGCCGCTCAGCGCCATCTTCTTCGCCGACGTGTGCCGCCAGGCTGACCTGCCCCCGGGCACGGTCAACATCATCACCGGCCCGGGCGAGATCGGACTGGCCCTGGTCAGCCATCCCGACGTGGACAAGGTCGCCTTCACCGGCTCCACGGCAGTCGGCAAGCAGATCGGCCGCGCGATCGTCGGCACGGACAAAGCGCTCACGCTCGAGCTGGGCGGCAAGGCGGCCAACATCATCATGGACGACGCGGCCATTGACCAGGCCATCGAGGGCGTGGTCAATGGCATCTACTTCAACCAGGGCGAGGTGTGCTGCGCGGGCAGCCGCCTGTTCGTGCAGGAGTCGATTGCGGAGCCGTTCATCGACCGGCTCAAGGAGCGCCTTTCCACTCTGCGCGTGGGCGACCCATTGGACAAGAACACGGACGTTGGCGCGATAAACAATGCCGCCCAGCTGGCCAAGATCGAGGAGCTGGTCGAGGTCGGCCAGGCGGAGGGCGCGGACATGTTCCAGCCCGCCTGCGAGCTGCCCGCGCGCGGCTACTTCTTCCGCCCCACCCTGTTCACCAACGTCAGCCAGTCCAGCCGCATTGCCCAGGAGGAGATCTTCGGCCCGGTCCTGTCCGTGCTCACGTTCCGTACGCCGGCGGAGGCGATCGAGAAGGCGAACAACACCGCCTACGGACTCTCCGCCGGGATCTGGACCGAGAAGGGCAGCCGCATCCTGTCCATGGTGTCGCAGCTGCGTGCCGGCGTCGTGTGGGCTAACACGTACAACCGATTCGATCCCACCTCGCCCTTCGGCGGCTACAAGGAATCGGGCTTCGGGCGCGAGGGCGGCCTGCACGGCCTGCTGTCGTATCTCGACCTGGGCGAGGGCCACTGATGGCCGACCGCCGGGATCGAGTGCCGGCACGCACGGCCGGCCCCGCCCGCGAGCGCATCCCCGTGCGCAAGACATACAAGCTGTACGTGGGCGGCCAGTTCCCACGCTCCGAGTCGGGCCGTTCGTACATCGTCCGTGCGCCGGACGGCACGCCGCTGGCGAATGCCGTGCGCTCGTCGCGCAAGGATCTGCGTGACGCAATCCGCGGCGCGCGCGGCGCTGTTCCCGGGTGGGCCGGCAAGACGGCCATGAACCGCGGCCAGGTGCTGTACCGCGTGGCGGAGCTGATGGAAGGGCGTCGCGCCCAGTTCACCGATGAGGTCGCCGCGGCGGAAGGGATGTCGCTCGACGAGGCCACCACGCAGGTCGATCGCGCCATAGACCGCTGGGTCTGGTATGCCGGCTGGGCGGACAAGATCAGCCAGCTGCTGGGCACGGTCAACCCGGTCGGAGCGTCGTACTTCAACTTCACGTTCCCGGAGGCGACCGGCGTGGTCGGCGTGGTCGCGCCGGAGTCGTCGTCGCTGCTCGGTCTGGTGTCGCGCGTCGCGCCTGCGGTCGTGGGCGGCAATGCCGTGGTGGTTGTCACCTCTGAAGCGCGACCGCTCCCGGCAGTCACGCTGGGCGAGGTGCTGGCCACCTCGGACGTGCCCGCCGGCGTGATCAACCTGCTGACCGGCCTGCGCAGCGAGCTGGTGCCCGTCCTGGCCGCGCACATGGACGTCAACGCGATCGACATTTGGGGCGTCCCGCGCGACATGCGCGCCCAGGTCGAGGACTCGGCCATGGAGAACGTCAAGCGTGTGGCGCGCCCGCCACGCGACGCGGACGATCGCTTCGACTGGCTCGACGATCGCCGCGCGCAGCGACCGGAATGGATCGCTGCATTCCTGGAGATGAAGACCGTCTGGCATCCGATCGGGATCTGAGCGACTCAGCGACTGACTTGAATCGGCGCTTCGTGCTGCCCGCCGAGCGGGGCGCGCTGCTGATGCTCGCGCTGGGCTGCGTGCTCAGCTTCGCGGCCCTCGCCGTCTGGGCCAGGTTTGCGTCGCCGGCACCGTGGGAGCCGCCACTGATGACCGCCATCGCTCTGCAGCCCGGCTTCGCGGGCGATGTCGTCGGCGCGATCAACACGCTCGGAAATCCGCCGCTGTGGGCGTTCGTCATTGGCCTGGCCGGGCTTGCTACCGCCCTCGCTCGCGGCCTGGCTGGCGCCGCCCTGGTCGTCGTCAGCTTCGCGTCGGACCTGGTCGCCTTCATCGTCAAGCTGCTCGTGGAGCGCGAGCGCCCCGAGACCGCTGTGGTCGAGCAATTCCTGGGCATCGACAGCTTCGCGTACCCCAGCGGCCACGTGGTTCGCGCCGTGGCACTCGCCGCGGTCCTGGCCTGGCTGTTCGTTCCTGCCCGGTGGCGGCTGAGAGCCGCCGTGGGTGGCGCCTTGATCGCGGCGCTGGTGATGGGCTACGCGCGGGTCTCGCTCGGGGTGCACTGGCCGACCGACGCGTTGGGCGGCCTGCTGTTGGGCACCGCGTGGTTTGCGATCACGGCCTGGATCATGGCCAAGAGGCAGTGAATGAAACTGCAGCCCGCCGCGCGCGTCCTGCCCGCGGTCCAGGGGCTGCAGCCGTCACACCAGCGTCATTCGGTTGAGGAAGAGGCTCGCTAGAGTGCCCGACCATGCACTCAAGACTGTTGGTCGCCGTACTGGCTGCCTCGCTCATCACGACTGCTTTCACGCTCACCCAGCCCCCTGACGCTGCTGCTGCGTCCGGCGCGGTGTTCAGCATGTCCAATGGCTCGGCCAGGAACAAGGTGTGGGCCTGGAAGCGCGCCGGAGACGGCACCCTCAGCCTGGCCGGTAAGCACTCGACCGGGGGTCGCGGATCCGGCGGCGCACTGAACAACCAGGGCGGCCTGGCGCTGAGCTCGGGCTACCTCTACGCCGTCAACGCCGGTAGCGATTCGGTCACCGCCTTTCGCGCCAGCGGCAGTTCGCTGACGCGCACTGACGTCGAGGCGACCGGCGACCGGCCGATCAGCATCGCCGCCCGGGGCACGCTCGTCTACGTACTGCACAGCGGCGGAAGCGGTGGCGTGCGCGGCTTCCGGCGCAGCTCGAGCGGCAACCTGACGCCGATCGCGGGAGCGTCGCGGCCGCTGAGCAGCGGCAACGCCCAGCCGGCCCAGATCGGCTTCACCGCCGACGGATCCCAGCTGCTGGTCACCGAGCGCGCCACGGATCGCATCACCCGCTACGCCGTGCTGGCCAGCGGGGCGATCGATGCACCGATCACGACCGCGTCGCAGGGCGCCGAGCCGTTCGGATTCGATGTCGCTCCCGATGGGACGATCGTGGTCTCCGAGGCCGGCAATCACGTGCCGGACGGCAGCTCCGTGTCTTCGTACCGGCTCAACGCGAGCGGCAGCCCGTCCCCGGTCAGCTCGGCCGTGCCGACCACGGAGACCGCTGCGTGCTGGGTGGCGATCACGCCCAACGGCAGCTTCGCATACGAGACGAACACGCCCGACCACTCGATCACCGGCTTCCGGCTGGGAACCAACGGCTCGCTGACCATCCTCGACGCGAACGGAGTAACCGCGGCAACCGGCGGCGGCTCGTTCCCGATTGATCTCGACACCTCGTCGGACAGCCGCTTCCTGTACGTGCTCACGGCGGGCACGGACCGGATCCTTGCCTACGCCATCAACGCGAACGGCTCGCTCACCGCGCGGCCGGGCGTGAGCGGCCTACCCAACGCTGCCAACGGACTGATTGCCCGCTAGGCACAATGTCGGCGCCGTAGCCTGAAATCGTTTCTATAGGCTGCGTCCACTTCGACTGGACTGCCCGGACGGGTCGCTCGCTAGTGTCGGGTGATGCTTCATGCCCGTCCCCTTGCGGCCCTTGTGGTCGCCATCCTTGCCATTTCTGCCTGTGCCCCCGAGGGCCGCATCTTCACCCCGCGTCCCGCAGGCAGTTCGCCGCCAGCGTCTTCAGAGCCGTCGAGCGCAACCTCGCCAGGAGCGAGTGGCGCGCCAGCCACACCCTCACAGGCTCCCACCGGCGCGCCCCAGATGGCCAATTCCGAGCTGGGAGCCGCGGTTTCGGCGAGCGGCCTCGACCAGCCCACCGGCCTTGCCTTCATTGGACAGGACGACTATCTCGTCATCGAGAAGGGCACCGGCCGCGTCAAGCGCGTCGAGGGCGGTCAGGTCAGTGCTGAGCCAGTGCTGGATCTCGCCGTCAACTTCTTCGATGAGCGCGGCCTGCTTGGAATTGAGCTCCACCCGGATTTCGCCAACAACGGCTACGTGTACCTGTACTGGACCGCGCGCGATGACTCCAGCGCCCCCGACTCGCTCCTGGGCGAGGACACCGACGAGCCAACGGAGGTGCCGGATCTCGGCAACCGGGTTGATCGCTTCAGCTGGGACGGGTCGGCCCTTGCCTGGGACCGGGAGATCATCCGGCTGCGCTCGAACACGCTGGAGACGGACACCAGTGGTCGCATCCGCGGCAATCACGACGCTGGGCCGATGGAATTCGGACCGGACGGCAAGCTCTATGTCCAGAACGGCGACCAGAACCTGCGCGGCCAGCTCCAGAACATCGTTGACGGCGCGGCGCCCGATGACGCGAACTTCACCGGTGTCATCGTGCGCCTGAACGACGACGGCACGGTCCCGCAGGACAACCCATTCTTCGCGCAGGGCGAGGAGACGGGTGGCGAAGCCGGCGAGAACATCCAGCAGATCTGGGCGTACGGCATCCGCAACAGCTTCGGCCTGCAGTTCCATCCTGAGACGGGCGACCTGTGGCAGACCGAGAACGGCGACGATTCGTGGGACGAGATCAACCGCTTCACGGCCGGCGCCAACTCGGGCTGGATCCAGGTGATGGGCCCGCCGGAGCGCTTTGATGAGTACCGCCAGATCGAATCCGACTCGGCCGACGGTCTGGACAATCCCGACTTTCCGCCCGACCAGCTCGGCGCGACGGTCGACGAAGCCATGGAACGGATGTTCCAGCTCGAGGGCAGTGCCTACGCTGCGCCCGCCTTCGCGTGGCGCTACCCGCCCGCGGCAACGGCGCTCGAGTTTGTCCTCGGGGACGAGCTGGGCGCCTCCTCAGCGAACTCGATCTTCGTTGGCACCGTGCTGACTGACGCGCTGCTGCGCTACCCATTGGCAGCGGACGGGTCCGGGCTCGCCCTCGAGGGCGGCCTTGCCGACCTGGTCGACGACAACGCGTCCAAGGGCGACATCGGCGAGAGCGCCGACTACGTCGTGGGCAGCGGCTTCGGCGTGATCACTGACATCGTGCTGGCCCAGGACGGGCTGCTCTACGTGAGCTCCGTGTCCAACGGAGCGGTCTACGTGGTGGGTCCGCCCGCATCGCTTCCGGCAGGCCCGTCGCCGGCACCCTCAGCCAGCGCCGGCACGGGACCGAGCGGCAGCCCCTCGGGCAACCAGGTTCTCATCCAGACCGACACGGGCACGGCCAACGAGTTCGTGCCCACCCAGGCCCAGGTCCAGACCGGTGTGGAAGTGGCGCTGACGTTCGAGAACATCTCGCAGGCGCCACACAACGTGACCTTCGGCCCGCCGATCGATCAGGCGACATCCACTGTCGTGGCCCCGGCCATGTCAGAAACGATCAACTTCACAGCGCCCGCGCCGGGCGACTACCAGTTCGTGTGCACGTTGCATCCGGGCATGGAAGGGACGCTCACCGTCAGCCAATGACCAGGCGCAGACCTTCCGCGCGGATTGCGGACACGCCCGTTTCGTCGTGGCGCAGGAAGACGTAGCAGTCGACGCCGTCGTCGAGAAAGGCGGTCAGGCGCTCGGCCCACGCTGACAGCCCTGCGTCGGTGTAGCTGGTGCGGCGCAGGCGGAGGTAGATGTGTCGGCCGGTCAGCCTCAGGTCGGGTTGCTCGCGGTCGTCAAGATCGGTCGCGCACAGGGTCGCGCTGGCCGAGCTGAGCATTCCGTACACCTCGTCGTCGTGCCACGAAGGGTGCTGGAACTCGAGCGTGAGTGGCATGTCGGCCGGCCACGCTGCGAGCAGCGTTGCCAGCCGGGCGACGTCGCGATGAACGTTCTGCGGCACCCTGAACAGGACCGACCCAAGCCGCTCGCCGAACAGCCGGTACGGAGCGGTCAGCCACTCGACGGTCTGGTCAGCCGCCTCGCCCAACGCGCGCATGCTGCCGCCGCGCTGGGCCTTGACCACGAATCGGAAGTCGGGCGGTGTGGCCGCCAGCCAGGCGGCGATCCTGTCCGGCTTCGGCTGCTGGTAGAAGGTGTTGTTCAGCTCGACCGCGTTGAGTCGCTCCGCGTAGGAGGCCAGGAGGCTGCCCGCTCTGGCGCCCGCGGGGTAGAACAGCGGCGCCCAGTCCGGATAGGCGAAGCCGCTTGTGCCCGCGTAGAGCCTTCCGCGAGTCAAGTTCCCGGGTTCCGCGGCGTCACTGCCAGCGGAAGAAGCGCGCCGAGATCAGGAAGCAGCCCACCAGCCATGCGCCCAGCACGAGCACGTCCACGCCGAGCGGCGCATAGGCCGAGCCACCGACCATGGTTTGGCGCAGCGCGTCGCCCAGGTAGGTCAGCGGCATGACCGCCGCAACCGGCTGCAGCCAGTCGGGCATGAACTCGATCGGGAAGAAGATGCCCGACAGGAACATCAACGGGAACTGGGCGACGCTGGTCAGGGCGTTGGCCGACTCTTCCGTGCGCGCATAGGAGGCGATGACGTAGCCGAGCGCCAGGAACGTCAGCGCGCCGAGCACAATCAGCCCGGCCACGACGAGCAGGTTGCCCACGATCTCGACGCCGAAAACCTGCATCCCGATGCCGATGATCAGCACCGTCTGGACGATGGCGATCACGAGGCGCATGAGCACGTTGCTGGCAACCAGCGTAGAGCGCGACAGGGGAGTGGCAGAGAGCCGCTTGAGGATCAGCTTCTCGCGCTGTGCGACGAGCGGAATGGCGGCGAAGACGCCGAGCTGCATGAGCGCCATGGCCAGGATGCTGGGCACGAAGTAGGCGGCTGCGGTCAGGTTCTCTTCCGCCTGCAGCGGCCGCGTGGCAACGGCGAGTGCCGGCGGCGTCCCACTCAGCCCCAGGTTCAGCGCGCCGACGACCTGGCCCACGATCTGCTGGACGGTTGCGCTGGCGGTCTGCCGGCTGGGGTCCGTGTAGACGATCAGCTCGAACGGCGCCCCGGGCGGCGCGCCCGGAGTCAGCGCCGCTCCCAGGCCCGCGGGCACGACGACGACCGCGTCCAGCTCGCCGTCGCGCATCCGATCAAGCGCGGTCGGCTCGTCCGCGTCCTCGAGCGAGAGCACGGGCACCTGTTCGAAGCCCGCGCGCAAGTTGGCTGAGCCCGCGCTCCGGTCGTTGTCAACCCAGCCAAGCGCGAACTCGGGGCCCTGGTTGCTGGAGAAGATGGACCCGAACAGGATCACGAAGATGACCGGAAAGGCGAGCGTCCAGAACAGCGAGGCACGGTCGCGGTAGAAGCTCTTGACGTTGGCCACCGTCAGCGGCCACAGGCCGCGCATGATGCCGCCCATCAGTCGCGCAGCGCCCGGCCGGTCAGCTCAAGGAAGACGTCCTCAAGGGTTGGCCTGCGCACGGCGACGTCGAGCCCTTCGATGCCGCGCTCGTCAGCCATGCGCAGCAGCGCGCCAATGGTCTGCGGCACGTCCTGCGTGTGGAGCACGGTCTCTTCCTCTTCGTGGGCCACCTGGCGCACGCCGGCCAGGGCGCGAAGCTCCGTGTCGGCCAGACCGGGCTGCGCCAGGAAGCGCACCGTGCGATCGCGGAAGTGGCGCGTGACGAGCTCGGACACCGTGCCCATCTCCAGGATGCGGCCGTTGTCCATGACTGCGACGCGATCGCACAGCCGCTCCGCCTCCTCCATGTAGTGCGTCGTGAGGACGATCGTCTTGTCGCTCTTGCGCAGCTCGCCGATGTGATCCCACAGGGCACGGCGCGCCTGGGGATCAAGGCCCGTAGTCGGCTCGTCGAGGAAGATCAGCTCCGGGTCGTTGACCAGCGCGAGGGCGATCGACAGCCGTTGGCGCTGCCCGCCGGAGAGATCCTTGCTGATCCCCATCCGCCGCTCGGTCAGGCCCACCTCGGCCATCACCTCCTCGGTCGGCCGTGCATGCGCATAGAAGCTTCCGAACAGGTCGATCAACTCCTCGACCGTCAGGTTGGGGTACAGCGCGGCTGTCTGGAGCTGAACGCCGATGCGTTCCTTGAGCGCGCCCGGGTTGCGCGTGACGTCTATGCCCAGCACGCTGATCGAGCCGGAATCGGGCGCCCGCAAGCCCTCCAGGATCTCGATCGTCGTGGTCTTGCCAGCGCCGTTCGGCCCGAGCAGCCCGAAAACCTCGCCCCGGTTCACTTCGAAGCTGACGCCGTCTACCGCCTGCACGGTCGCGTACGACTTGCGCAGGTCGGCGACGGCGATGACGGGTGACGCGTCTCTCACTTCGTGGATTGTCCCATCGCGACCGGCGCGTCAGCCGATGGCCATCCTGACGCCGACCACGATCGCCGCACCCAGCACGGTCATCGCCACCAGCGGAGAGGCGCTCGCGCCGCGCCTGTGCTCCGCCTCTGGCAGCAAGTGTCCTGCGCCGATGGCCAGGAACGCGCCGCCGAACGCGCCGAGCAGTATGCCCAGCTGGTCCGGCGCGAGGGAGACCAGCTGGCTGACGCCCACGCCGACGATCGTCGCTGCGGCGTCCGCGGCGAGGAGGAGGAGCGCCGACCCGCGACCTCGACCGCCGGCGAAGGCGAGGGTGACGATGTTCAGCCCGTCGGCGAAGTCATGGACGAGAACGGCCATGGTGACGAGCAGGCCAACCTCGCCGCCCGCTTCGAAGCCCAGGCCGATGGCCACGCCGTCGAGCAGGCTGTGGGCGATCAGCCCGGCCGGAGCCAGCCAGCCCAGGCGTGACGCGGTCGGCGAAACCGCGATCGGATGCTCATGCGGCTGATCCGGATCCTGGTGCGGCTGGTGGCCGTGCTCGTAGCTGCCGTGGTGGATGAACGTCTCTACCGCGGCGTAGACGAGGTAGCCCACTACCGCGGCGGCACCGGCGAGCAGCGGACCCGACTCGCCGCCGATCAGCTCGATCGCCTCCGGCAGCAGGTCCACGAGCGCGGTGGCGACCAGAATGCCCGCGGCCAGAGCCATCACAACGTGCAGGCGGTGGCGCAGGCGGAAGGCGGCGAAACCGCCCAGCAGGGTGGACAGGAACGGGAGTGCGCCGGCAAGCCAGATCATGCCGCCGCTCCTTGGCGACAGGCCGGGCACAGCCCGTAAAGCTCGAGCCTATGGCTGTCGATCTGGAAGCCGCTGCGCTGGCCGATGTCGGAGACGACCGACTGGAGGCCGCCTTCCTCCACCTCGACCGAGGTGCCGCACTGTCGGCACACGACGTGGTGATGGTGGTGCTTCTGCGGCGCACAGGCCACGTACGCGTGCTCGCCGCTGGGCAGGTCAAGGCGTTCCAGGGCGCCGATGTCGGTCAGCAGGTCGAGCGTCCGGAATATCGTTGCGCGGCCCACGCCGAGGCGCTGCGCGCCGGCCCGGGCAAGCAGGTCGGCGGCCGTAAAGTGGCCCTCCTGCTGGGCGACCATGTCAACCAGCGCGCGGCGCGCACCGGTCAGTCGCCGTCCCTGTCCGGCCAGCGCGTCGTTGATACTGGGTCTCACCAAGCGATGATACTCGGTATCAACTGGCCGTGCGCACTCCTCTGCAGCCCTCCGGCCTGATGTCGCTCAGCGAATCTCTCGCCTCCAGGTAGCTGTTGGCGACCGACTCCACCCGCCCGGCGAGCTCCAGGTTGCGCGTGTACCACTCGACGATGACCACGGCGCGCAGCACGGAGGTCGCGTCGTCGCGCGTCACGCGATGCTCCACGGCCAGTGGCCGAAAGGCTGCCGCGGTGCCTCGCGCCGGCACGGCCACCTGGCGCCGGGACCGAGCGACGGTGATCCAGTCGCGATCGAAGACGGATTCCAGCCGGTTCTGCTGCACCTCCACCCGCCATGCCACGCTGCGAACGTCGAGCGCACCCTCGTCGTCGTTGAAGGCAGTCACGGTCGGCGGCTGGACCTCCAGGCCGCGAAAGTAGCGCCTCCCGTCGGTCAAGCGCGAGTAACGACAAGCGACGAGCGACATGCCCGGCGGCGGCTGCAGGGCGAACTCGCCGGGCTGCCCGATTGGGCCGAGGTCCGGTGAAGGCAGAGGCCCGGGACCTGGCGTGGCAAGGACCTCGAACGTGCCGTTCGCAACCTGCGTAGACGCGGATGGAGAGGCGGCGCCAGCCGTCAAGCCGGAACCAGTCGGTCGCGGAGCTCGATCTGCCCACGGCTGCCAGGCGAGGAGCGCGGTGACGGCGAGCGCGGCCACGCCCACCGCGATCGGCGCGGTGCGTCGTGCGGGGACCCTTTCTACTGCTGGCCGGGGCTGGTCCATAGAATTCGATTGATGCCTGCCTACGATCCGACTACGGCCCTGATTGTCGTCGACGTGCAGAACGACTTCGCCGACCCCAAGGGCAGCCTGTACGTGAGCGGCGGCGAAGAGGTCGTGCCGCTGATCAACGCCGAGATCGACCGGGCCCGGGCAGCCGGCGCGCCGGTGTTCATGACCCAGGACTGGCACCCGGACTCCACGCCGCACTTCGAGAAGGACGGCGGCATCTGGCCCGTGCACTGCGTGCAGGAGACGTGGGGTGCCAGCCTTCATCCGGATCTGTCGGCCGGCCCGCCCGTCGTCCGCAAGGGGAGCAACGGCGAGGACGGCTACTCAGGATTCACGATGCGTGATGCACAAACCGGCCAGACGGCACCGACGGCCCTGGGCGAGATGCTCGGCGAGGCCGGCGTGACGCAGCTGGTCGTGTGCGGACTGGCCACGGACTACTGCGTCAAGGGAACCGTGCTCGACGCGCGCGAGCGCGGCTACCCCGTAACTGTGCTCCAGCATGCGGTCCGGGCGGTCAACCTTCAGCCCGGCGACGGGGATCGGGCGGTGGAGGAGATGCTCGCCGCCGGGGCGCTGCTGGAGTCGCGCGCGACGATCACGCCGAGCCGCGGCTAGACTTTCGGCGATGGAGCAACCGGCCGACAATCGCCCCTACTCGCCTGGCCTGGAAGGGGTTCTGGCCGGCGAAACGACCATTGCCCGGGTCGACGGGGCCAATGGCCGGCTGATGTACCGCGGCTACCCGATCGTGGAGCTGGTGCGCGGCGGCACGTACGCCCAGGTGGCCGAGCTGCTCTGGACCGGTGAGTGGCCCGAAACCGCGCACCTTCCCACAGCGCCGCTGCCCGAGCCGGTCCTGACCGCTTTGCGCTCGCTGCCGGCGGACGCCCATCCCATGGACGCGCTGCGCACGGCGACTTCTGTCTGGGGTGCCATCAACCGGCCGGCGTGGCCGCCAACGGTGGAGGAGGCGCGTGCGTTGACCGCGCTGGCGCCGTCGGCCCTCGCCGCTTTCGCCCGCCTGCGCGAGGGCAAGGAGCCGATCGACCCCGACACGGACCTGGAGCTGGCGGCCGGGTTCCTGTACCAGCTGACTGGCGCTACCCCTGATCCGGCCGCCGCGCGCGCCCTGGATGCGTACTTCATCGTGGGTGCCGAGCACGGCTTCAACGCCTCCACCTTCACCGCCCGCGTCATCACTTCGACGCGCTCCGACATCGCCTCTGCCGTATCCGGCGCGATCGGCGCACTGAAGGGCCCGCTTCATGGTGGCGCCCCGTCAGAGGTGGTCAACCAGCTGCACGAGATCGGCTCTGCCGAGCGCGCCGAGACATGGGTGCGCGCCGCGATCGATCGCGGTGAGCGACTGATGGGCTTCGGCCACCGCGTCTATCGAGCCTACGACCCGCGCGCCGCCGCCCTGCGCGAGGTTGCCGAAGGCATGGCCAGCATGGCCGAGTGGCTGGCCATGGCCGTCGCCGTGGAGGACATCGTTCTGCGCGTGCTCGCGGAGCTGAAGCCGGGCCGCGTGATCAAGACCAACGTCGAGTACTACGCGGCCGCCGTGCTGCAGGGCGTGGGCCTGCCGTCGGACCTGTTCCCGGCGACGTTCGCGCTGGCCCGCCACGCAGGCTGGACGGCACATGCGCTCGAGCAAGCGTCCGCCAACCGGCTCATCCGGCCCGACGTGCGCTACGTGGGCCCGGCGGAGCGCTCACTGCCTGGGGTCGCGGTTGGCCGCTGACGCTCCGCAAAGAATGCTCCGGCGCCGGTGGAGCGGCGTCGTCGCGTTCCTGGGGCTCAGTCTCCTGGGCGTCACGGCGGCAACCTCCGTCACTGCGGCAGACGACCTTCTGCCGGACCTGATCATGACCTCGCCGTACAACCTGCAGATCGAGCGCGGCGACTCCGGCCGCTACAAGCTGCGCTTCGGCACCATCGTCTGGAACGTGGGCAATGGTCCGCTCGAGGTGCGCGCCGGCGACCGCGTGGGCGAGATCATGAACGAACTGATGCAGGTGGTTCACACGCGCGACGGCGGAGCGCGAGAGCACCGGCCGCCGGGCGGCTTCGCGTTCTATGCCGGCGACGGTCACGACCACTGGCACATCAGCCGTTTCGTCACGGTGTCGCTCTTCCCCACGTTTTCGACGCCGGCTGACGAGAACGGACCCACATACAACGAGCGCAACCTGCGCAAGCTTGGCTTTTGCCTGACCGACCTCGTGCGCGCTCCGGCCGCAATGCGCCCGGCGAACTCGGCCCGGCGCATCAGCTTTCCCGTCTCAGGCTGCGGCGTGCGCGAGAGCGACAGCCTGCGCATCGGCATTTCGGTCGGCTACGGCGACGACTACAAGCCATTCTTCAATCACCAGACGGTGGATGTCACGGGCCTCCCGTCCGGCCAGTACCGGCTGTGCGTGACGGTCAACGACAACGGCATGTGGCTGGAGCAGGACGGGGCGAACAACAGCGCCTGGGTGGACATCGATCTGAACTCTGAGGCGCACCGCCAGCGCGTTGTGGACAGCGGAGCGAGTGACTGCAACTCGCCCGAGCCAGTCGTCTACGGGTTCGGCGGCTAGAACCTCCGAGCGTCCACGCGGCTGCTATTGCCGCTGCGTGTAACTTGTGGCCCTTCCCCAGGAGGGAGATGGTTTGCCCAAGAGATCGCGCGTTCGACCACGAGCCCAGCTGGCTCTCGCCTTTGCTGCCGCGCTCGGGTTGCTGCCGATGACCCTCCAGGCGGCCGCTGCCGGCACCACGCCGTTGTTGCCGGACATGCGCATGGGCGAGCCGTTTGACCTACAGGTCCAGGTGACGCCGGGTGGCCGCCTCAAGCTGCGCTTCGCGACGATCGTCTGGAATGTGGGCGACGGTCCGCTGGAGGTCCGCGCCGGACAGCGTTCGGGAAACGTGATGACCAACGTCGTCCAGGTCATTCATCGCGCCAACGGCACGAAGCGGAATTGGCAGGTCGCCGCCAACGTCTTCTACGCGGGTGACGGGCACGACCACTGGCATATTGGCCGCTTCGTGACCGCGCGGCTGAGCCGCGTTCCGGGGGCGCCGGACCAGGATCCGCCGGTCAACCGGACGCTGCGCAAGATCGGCTTCTGCCTGCTCGATTCGAGCCGCGCGCCGGCGGGCGAGCTCCGGCCGCCGAATTCAGGTGCCATGCCCAAGTACTTCTACACCGGTTGCGGTGTGCGCTCCAGCACGAGCGCCGGGATGGGCATCTCAGTCGGCTTCGGCGATATCTACGATGCCTCCTTCGCGCACCAGTCAGTGGATGTGACCGGTTTGGCCCAGGGGATGTATCGCTTCTGCGCCACGACCAACGGTAATTTGACCTGGCGCGAACGGGCGGACAACCTGGCCAACAACAGCTACTGGTTGGACATCCATCTGGATCCTGTGGCACGCACAGTTGCAGTACTCGCCGGCGGTCTGAGTGCGTGCGACACGCCGCCGCCACCAGCGACGCCGGCGCCGCCTCCGGGCTAGTCGGGCAGGAAGTCGGTTCGGCTCGACATCAGACGGGTGCCGGCGCTCCGGTGGCGGCCAGGAACTGCTCGCGGTAGAGCCGCGCGTACAGGCCGCCCTGGGCGAGCAGCTCGTCGTGCCGGCCGCGCTCGATGATCCGGCCCTCGTCGAACACGAGGATCAGGTCGGCGCGCAGGATGGTCGACAGCCGGTGCGCGATGGCGATCGTGGTGCGCCCCTTCATGACCCGTTCGATTGCGGTCTGGATCAGGCGCTCAGAGACGGTGTCGAGCGCGGACGTGGCCTCGTCGAGGACCAGGATGCGCGGATCCTTGAGCAGCACCCTGGCCAGCGCGACACGCTGCTTTTCGCCACCAGAGAGCTTGTAGCCGCGCTCGCCCACGAGCGTGTCGTATCCCTGCGGCAGGGATCGGATCCGGTCGTGGATGGCGGCCATCCGGGCGGCCACCTCGAGCTCGCGATCGGTCGCCTCCGGTCGTGCGTAGCGCAGGTTCTCGCGCACCGACGCGTGGAACAGGAACGTCTCCTGGGTGACGAAGCCGATCACCTCTCCGAGCGACGCGAGCTTGATCGCCTTGACGTCAAAGCCGTCGATCTCGATCGCCCCGGCGTCCGCGTCGTACAGCCGCGGAAGCAGGTAGGTCGTCGTCGTCTTGCCCGACCCGGACGGACCCACGAGCGCGACCAGCTGGCCGGGCTGCGCCTCGAAGTCAATGTCATTCAGGCCGAAGGGCAGGGTCTCCAGGGGCGGCTGACTGAAGCCGTTGCCGTCGGCCGGATCGGGTTGGAGCTCGGTCTCGGCCTCAGCGGATGAGGCCCTGGCCGGTGCTGGCGCGCGGTACCTGAACGAGACGCTCCTGAAGCGGATCCGCCCGCGCACATCCTCCGGGCGAAGGGCAATCGCGTCGGGCCGGTCAGCGATCTCCACCGGCAGCCCCAGGTACTCGAAGATGCGATCGAAGAGCGCCAGCGCGCCCTGGACCTCGACCTGCACGTTGAGCAGCTGGCCGAGCGGGAAGAAGAGCCGGCTCTGGAGCGTGGTGAAGGCCACGATGTCGCCGATCGTGGGCGCCGACGGATCGCCCTGGATGGCCAGCCAGCCGGCCAGCCAGTAGACGAAGGCCGGTGTGATCGAGAAGACCACGCCCACGATCATGAAGAACCAGCGGCCGACCATGCTCTGGCGGATCTGCAGCCGGGCGAGCTTCTCGTTCGCCGTCCGGAAGCGACCGATTGCCGCGTCCTGCTGGCCAAATGTCTTGGTCAGCAGCATGCCGCTGACGCTGACGGTCTCCTCAGTGATGGCGCTGATGTCGGCCAGGCTCTCCTGGGTTGCCGTCGCGATACGGCGCCGGATCTTGCCCACCCGATAGGTCAGGTACAGGAAGAAGGGCAGCAGCCCCAGGCTGAGCGCGGTCAGGCGCCAGTCCAGGATGAGCATCGCGCCGACCGTGCTGGCCACGATCACGAAGTTGGCGAAGACGCTGCTCGCGGTATCGGTCACGACCGACTGGACACCGCCAACGTCGTTCGCCAGGCGGCTCTGGATCTCGCCCGTGCGCGTCTCCGTGAAGAAGCGCAACGGCATCTTCTGGAGGTGCCCGTAGAGCGCGTTGCGCAGGTCCTGCATGACGCGCTGGCCGATGACGTTGTTGAGGTAGGACTGTCCGATGCCGATCAGGCCGGCGATAACGGGCACGACGATCATCAGCCCCACGAACAGGTTGAGCAGTCCGAAGTCGCGCTGCGGGAGCGCCTCGTCGATGAGCAGCTTGAGCAGGTACGGGTTGATCAGCCCGAGCAGGCTGGTGATGACGATCGTGAGCAGCACGAACACGACCTGGCCGCGATAGGGCCGGAAGAATGCGGCGATCTTGCGCATCGTCTCGCCGCGCCGCTCGCGCGGAACCGGCGGTCCATCCTCCGGTCCGAAGTGAGCGCCCATGTGTCCGAAGCGGCCGCCGCCGCGCATGCTTGCCATCTGCTCTGGAGAGTAGGGCGCGGCGGCTCTTGCCGCCGATGCGACGCTGTAGCATGGCGCGGGGTCCGTAGTCTGGCTCACGCCATGACTCGAAAGGTCGTTGAACCATGAAGTTGCGATTCCCATTGCTCCTGGCCTCGGCGGCCATTGGTCTTGCCGCCTGTGGCGGATCGCCAGGGCAGCCAACCCAGCAGCCAGGGCAGCCAACCCAGCAGCCCGGCCAGCCCACGCCCGCCACCGGCCAGCCGACCCCCATCGAGCCGACACCGGCGCCCACTGCTGTCGGCGGCGCGGGCACTTCGACTGTCCATGTCGTGGTCGCCAGCGGGCCGCGCGCGGGAACCTACGACGCCACTGGCCCGAAGGTCGACTGCAACATCTCGCCGAACGGCTCTGGCGCGACCTATCTCGACATGAGTGCGACCGGGCTCTACACGGTCACGTTCAGCTCAGCGGAGGGTGGCGCGAGTCCCACGATGTTCTACTTCAACGCTCTGTTCGGCGGACCAACCTCCACTGAGCCGGGTATCGAGATCCAGACCATCGGTGCCAGTCCCAGGGGGAGCGGCACAGCATCGCTGCAGGACAACGGCTCGACCATCAAGTGGACAATCAACGGCACCGGCGAAGATGGTGTTGGCGTCCAGGCCACAGTGGAGTGCGGTCCGGTCGATCGTGGCTGACCAGGCCTAGCCGGAGAGCGCGGGCTCGACCGATTCGATGGCGAGCTCCTTGTCGGCTCCCAACTTGACGCGCGTGGCGAACAGCCAGGCGAGCGCGTAGAAGAGCGCCACGACCAGCAGCAGCGCCTGGTAGCCCGTGATCAGGGCCAGGTATTCGAGCGCACCACCAACCATCGCCCCGAGCAGGTTGCTGGCAAAGCTCATGTCTGCGGTGGTTGTGTCGCGGAACGAATAGGAGAAGACGAGGTTGGCCAGGAACACTGGCGTGAAGGCGACGACCGCCGCGACCGCGTAGCGCAGGATCGGCGGGTCAAGCAGGAGTGACTCGGGCGGCAGCAGGAAGGCCACGCCGATGCTCACGAAAAGCGCGATGTAGAACGGCGTGGGCCGGCGTATCGGCCAGCGGGCGTTGACGAAGATGGCCACCAGGACGCTCGCGAGTATGCCGAAGAAGGCGAGCGAGTTGACCAGCCAGGTGGTGCCGAAGAGCAGGCTGAAGCTGGTCAGGCTGCGCGTTGTCAGCAGCAGGAACGCCACGCCCAGAGCGAAGAAATGCGGGCTGAAGCGACGGATGGTGGTGCCCGTGGTCCGCGCCGCGACCGCAACCGCGATGAGCGCGCCAACGAGCACGACCGCGAGCGCGGTCAGGTAGTGCGTGGCGATGAACGGCGTGAGCAGGTACAGGAAGGGCCAGTCGTCCGTCGCCGGCTTGGGCTGCGGCGCACCGTCGAGGACCGCCGGTGGCCCGGTTACCGAATCGCCCGGCGGTTGGCCGCCAGGGAGGCCGGCGACGAGCGGCCCTGCCGCGAGCGTGGCCATCGGAACGCCATAGACGTTGACCAGGGGTGGGTGGCCGAAGGTGGTCTCGAGCATGTTGGACAGCTTCGTGACCAGCCATTCCTCGCGGAAGTAGTTGTAGAGAACGAAGACGCCGTCATCGTCGAGGTGCTGGCTGACGCTGGTGAACGCCTGCTCGGTGAACAGGAATGACTCGAGGCGGACGCCGCCCTGCTGGCTGACCAGCGTGAGCGAGTCGGGCAGGGCGAAGATGACCAGGTCGTAGCGGTTCGGCGTCGTGCGCAGGAACGCTCGACCGTCGTTGATGTGGCGCGTGACGCGCGGGTCGTCGTACGGGCGGTTGGGATGCTCCTGGATGCCGATCTGCTGCAGGCGCGGATCGATCTCGACGGCGTCCACGTGCTGCGCGCCGCGATCCAGCGCGATGGCCACGTCCGAGCCGCTGCCGGCGCCCACGATCAGCACGTTGTCGAACTGGCGCTCGGGGAACCAGCGGTAGACCTGGTCGTAGATCGGCTCCAGGTTCGACTGGCCCAGCGGATGCAGGGCCTGGTGCGGGATGCCGTCGACGGTGAGGTGCTTCAGCCCGTTGCGATCGATGAAGCTGCCGATGCGGTAATAGGGCGACCAAATTTCATTTGGCGTGGCGCGTGCGTGAGCGACGACGAGCACGAACACGGCTGCCAGCGTGGTGACGTTGACGAGGCTGGCCATCGTGAGCTTCCGGCCGAACTCGAGCGCCAGCACGAGCGCGATGGCGATCGCGAACCAGATCGTTGGATCGGTGCCCAGCGCCGCCAGGACGGTGAAAGCGGCGATGCCGGTGAGCGAGCCGGCGATATCGATCGCGTACGCCTTGAGCGGCGGCATGCTCTTGAGCAGCGGTCCCAGGGGCAGGGCAAGCGTCGCCAGCAGCCCCACAACGAGGCCCACGACGAGGGGCAGGACGAGGAAGTTCTGGTCCGCCGCCTGGCTCTCGGCAAGCCCGAAGAAGATCTCGTTCGGTGAGTCGACCTGGATGTTGAGCTGCAGCTGGTAGACGAGCAGCACCACGCCGGCGAGCAGGAACGCGAACGGGCTGAGCCTGGGGTTCGCACCGCGCCGGCCGAGGATGATGCCCAGGCCGATGCCCAGGAAGCTGGCGATGAGCAGGAAGTTGGAGAAGAAGCCGATGTACTTGACGTTGGCCGGGATCCAGCGGATGAGCATCAGCTCCACGAACAGGATCGCCAGGCTGGTCAGGAAGAGGCGGACGTCGTTGCGCGCGAGGAGGCTCGTGCTCAATAGAATTGACGCTCCTTCACCAGAATCCCCCGCCGGAGCCCAGTGGCCCCGGCCCATCTAGCCCGGAGCAGACTTTGTCAACCGCGAACTTCGCCGTCGCGCCGGGCGGGAATTGTCGGCCATGGTAGCGACAGCCGGGGCGGCCCTGTCCGAGCCGGGCGCACACGTGCCCGAGCGGCTCCCGACGGAGCCTGAGGCGATCTTCATCGTTGGTGCGGCGCGCAGCGGCACAACGCTGATGCGCAACATCCTCGAGCGCTCGCCACGCATCGCACTTGCCCGCGAGAACCACTACCTGGGCCACCTGCGCGAGTCGGAAGGGGCACGCTTCTACTTCCGCCGCCTGGGAGCGCTCGAGGCAGACGAAACGGTGCGCAGGATCGTGGAGATGGTCTACTCGGGCGAGTTCCAGCGCCGCTCGCGAATGCGTGAGGTGTCCATCTTCTGGCGCTGGCTGGCCGAGAACGTGCCACAGTCGGAGATGGAGTCGCGCCTGCTCGCGGCCGAGCGCACGGAGCGCGGCGTGTTCGCCGCGTTCATGCGCGCCTACGCGGACCAGCAGGGCCGGCCGGTGATGGGCGAGAAGACCCCGGCGCACGTCGCGTATGTCGACACGCTGCTCGAGTGGTTTCCTGATGGACGAGTGGTGCACATGCTGCGCGACCCGCGCGGCGTCTTCGTATCCGACCTGCGCCGCCGCCGGCAGAAGCTGCGCAAGCCTTACTCGTGGCTGGCGCGCGTTCCCGGTGCGCTGTCACTGGTGATCCTCTTGCAGTCCATCTGGGTCTGGCGCGGGGCGGTCAAGCGACACTTCAGCTATGAGCGGCGTCATCCCGGGCGCTACACGCTGGTTCGCTTCGAGGACGTCGTGACGCGGCCGGACGAGACGCTCGGTGCCCTGTTCGCCTTCCTCGGCGTCGAGGCCCCACCGGATCCGACCAACGTCAAGGTCATGGCACGCGGCTTCAAGTGGGGTGAAGAGGGCCTCGACGCCGAAGCGGCCGACCGTTGGCGGCAACACATCGGCCGCGGCGCCAACTGGTTCATCTGGCGCGTCTGCGGCGGCCTGGCGCGGCGCTTCGGCTACGTCAAGTAAGTTTCTGTCGCGTCACCCTGGCGTCGACTCGCGTTTGTTCGCCCTCGAGAGACGCCTGTTCGCCCGGGGCGAAGTAAAAGCCAAGTAGTCTCCCGTCGCGTCCACGGCCGGCCATGAGCGACCCACTTCATGGCCGTTCATTCGCCAGCCTCGTCGACCAGGCCAAGTTGGGCTGCTCCAGTGGCGGTATTTGCCGCCTGGACGGGGCATCGGCGGCGCTGAACCCGGGGGGTTGGCTTTTACTTCGCCCCCGGCGAACAGCGGCCATTGGCGGACGCCCGGGCGGACAGGCTCGGCGGCGCTACCAGGCGGTGGCGGTTGCAGCCTCGGCGATGCCCTGTGACTCCAGCCAGCGTTCTGCGTCGATGGCCGCCTTACAGCCATCGGCCGCGGCGGTGACCGCCTGGCGGTATCGGTGGTCGTGGACGTCGCCGGCGACGAACACCCCGTCAATCTTGGAATGCGTCTCGTCAGTGACAACCAGGTAGCCCTTGTCGTCCACATCGAGCCAGTCGCGGAAGGCGTCCGTGTTGGGCTTGTAGCCGATGGCGATGAACAGGCCCTCGATGGCCTCGTCTGTCTCGGCGCCGGTGTTCGTGTCGCGCAGGCGGAGTCCTTCGACCTTGTCGTCGCCCAGGACGTCGGTCACCTCCGTGTTCCAGCGCACGTTGATCTTGGGGTGGTCCAGGGCACGCTGCTGCATGATCTTGCTGCCCCGGAACTGGTCGCGCCGGTGGAGCAGCGTGACGTCCGTCGCGAAGCGGGTCAGGAAGGTCGCCTCTTCGAGCGCCGTGTCGCCACCGCCCACGACCGCGACCTTCTTGCCGCGGAAGAAGAAGCCGTCGCACGTCGCACAGGCAGACACGCCGCGGCCGCGCAGACGCGTCTCGTTGTCGAGGCCCAGCCAAAGCGCGGAGGCTCCCGTGGCGACAACGACAGAGTCGGCCGTGTACTCGCTGTTATCCGCCCACAGCCGAAATGGCCGCTCGGAGAAGTCAACGCGCTGCAGGTCAACGTCCACGAAGCGAGTCCCGAATCGCTCGGCCTGCTCGCGGAACTTCTGCATCAGCTCCGGACCCTGGATGCCCTCCGGAAAGCCCGGATAGTTCTCCACGTCGCTGGTGATCATGAGCTGGCCGCCGGGCACGTAGCCGGAGATGACGATCGGCTCGAGGTTGGCCCGGGCGGCGTAGATCGCGGCCGTCAGTCCGGCCGGCCCGGAGCCAACGATGACCAGCTTCGAGTGCCCGCCTTTGCCCGGCTGCGCGCCGTTCCCGCCGATCTTCTGGGGTGTTGCGAGTTTCTCTGACGTGGCGTCGGCGGGAGCCCCGTCATCGACGATCGAGATGCTCGGGAAGCCGAGCTTGGTGCTATCCATTCGCCACCCACTTTACCAGCAATACATACTCCCAGGGGGTATCGTGCCGGGTTACGCGTCGAGCGGCGATCGCTCGCCCAGCGCGCGCAGGTGGGGCACAACGTCGCGGCCGATCAGCTCGAGCTTGGAAACATCTGCCACGCCCCGGACGGCGACGATGGTGTGGTGCGAGCCGGCCTCGGCCCAGTTGCCCAGCCGATCGACGAGCTTGGACGGCGTGAGCGATCCGCGTGAGCCATCGGGCGTGATCGAGATCGTGGACAGGTTGGTGCGCTCGATCGTGGCGTAGTCGCGGCCGACCTCCGCGCAGTGCCGCTCGAGGACTGAGAACTTGTGGCGCAGCATGTCCGGGGCGCCAAAGACGTTGCACGCGTCGGCGTAGCGCGCGACCAGGCGCAGCGTGGTCCGCTCGCCACCGCCGCCGACCAGGATCGGTACACGCGGCCGGGTCAGCACCTGGGGCGAGTTGAGCAGCCGCCCGGCACTGACCACCTTGCCGCGGAACGGCTCGCCCGGCTGGCCCTCGCCCGAGAATGCCTGGTGGGCCATGCGCAGCGTGTCCTCCAGCAGCCGGAATCGGTCGGGCAGCTCGGGGAACGGAACGCCAAGCGAGCGCGCCTCCTCCACGTTCCAGGCCGCTCCGATGCCGAACCAGGCACGTCCGCCGGACAGCACGTCGAGCGTCGTGGTCGCCTTGAGCCACAGTCCCGGCTGGCGATAGGGCACCGCACCGACCATCAGCCCCAGCCGAGCGCGCTGCGTGTGGGCGGCCATGTAGCCCAGGGCGGTCATGCCCTCGAGCATGGGCTCCTCCACCTCGCCCACGCTGCGAATCTGGAACAGGTGGTCCATGACCCAGATCGAATCGAACCCCGCCTCATCCGCCGTTCGGCAGATGCGCGCCAGCGTGGGGCCGATTTCGGCGTCGCCGCCCGGCCAGGTGAAGGACGAGATCTGGAGGCCGAGCTTCACTGTGCCCGGAGGCTAGCGAAAGAGGTCCATCTCCGCCGGCATCACCACGTCGCGCTGGACGCTGCCCGGTCCGGCCGTGCCCGGTACGCCACGCACGAGCACGACCGGCTGGCGGCTGGTCTTGCCCGCGGCCAGCTCCGCGGCCGAGCAGATCTCGTCAGCCAGCGCCACGACGGTCGAGCGCATCGTGCGCCCGTCCGCGTCCGGCTCGCCGCGCATGTCGACGAGTGGCGCCATGCCCGCCACTCCCAGGGCGACGTCCACGATCCCGAAGCGCCACGGTCTGCCGAACGAGTCGCTGACGATCACTGCCGGCGCAGCACCCTCGTCCAGCTGGAGCAGCGCACCGAGCCGCTCGCGGATGAGTGCCGCGGACGCGTCCGGGTCGCGCGGCAGCAGCGTGACCACGTTGGCGGCACCGGTGTTGGACGCGTCCACGCCCGCGTTGGCGCACACGAAGCCGTGCCGTGTGCGGCTGATGATGATGCCGCGCTCCATGCGCAGAACCTCGGCCGACTCACGCAGGACCACCTCGACCTGCCGGGCATCGCGCTCCCACTGGGCCGCGAATTCGACTGCCTGTGCGCGCGGTTGGATGGTCGCGAGGTCCACGATCGAGCCCTCTGCCTTGGAGACGATCTTCTGGGTGACGACCAGGATGTCCCCCGCGAGTGGCGCGAGCTCGGGCGTGGCCTCGGACAATGCGCGCCACGACTGGGCTATCAGCTGCGGCAGGTCGTCGCCGGGCCTGATCTCGGGTAGTGGCGGCAGCGCCACGATGGTGATCACGGGGCGCCTGTCAGCCGACCTCCGCCGGTTCGCCTTCCAGCGCGAGACCGGCCCGTTGCAGCTCGAGCAGGCTGTCCACGTCGAGCCGCTCCAGATCCTCGGTCGTGTCCAGATCGAAGCCCAGCGCAGGATCGATCACCACCTGGACGCTGGCGCCGGCCGACTCGGCTGCGCGCAGGTGGGCCTCCAGGCTGGCTTCGCCGAACTGCGGCTGGATGATGTCGACCGGGGTCAGAAGGAGAGCGTTCGTGCCGCCGCGAACGTCCGACGCGGCTATGGCCACCACGGGCCGGCCCTCACCGGCAGCGAGCGCGGCATCCGCGCCGTCGAGCAGACCATCGAGCGCGCCAAGCGTGATCAGCGGCAGGTCGGCGGGCAACAGGAGGATCGCCGAGGCACCGGCTGCGACGGCCGCGTCACGCGCCGCGCGCAGGGCCCCGTTGAGCCCTCCATCCAGCGGCTGGCCAACGATTCGCACCTGCGGCCGTGCGAGACGCACGAGCTGGGTGGTGCGTTCGTCTTCGGTTACCAGCCACGTGTCACGCACGGCCGGCCACGAGGCGAGCACGTCCAGGGTGCGCGACAGCATGCCCAGCACGAGCGCCTCGCGCTCCTCGGCGTCGAGCGCCTCGCCCAGCCGGCTCTTGCCTGATCCGCTCCCGCGCAGTGGCACGATTACGTGCAATGACGCCAGGTCGGCTGCTGCGCTGTCGGTCACCCGTTGGATGGTAGCCGCGGGCCGGCGTCGAGCAGCGTCTGGGCCAGCGCGCGCCGATCAGCGGCGGCCGCGATGACGGTGCGCGTTACTAGCGGCTCGATGCCCGCCTCGCGGATCGCGCCGGCATCTCCGGCGTCAGACTCGTCCACGGCCATCGCGTCCACAAGGCCGGGATAGCTGGCCGCGTAATGCTCGGCAACGGCGGCCGAGGTGGCGGGCCGGCCGGCGAGCGTCTGCAGCATGGCCGCTGCCGGCCCGCGCAGCGCGACGCCGCCCACGATCGGGCTGACGGCCACGACCGGCGCGTTGCTTGACCGGAGCGCATCGGCAAGTCCGGCCAGGCCCAGGATGGGTGCCACGCTGACGAATGGGTTGGAAGGCGCGATGACGACCAGGTCCGCGCCGTCGATGGCGGCCAAAACCTCGGGCGTTGGCCGGGCCCCGGCGATGCCGTCGAAGCGCAGCTCGAGCACGGGATCGGCGTGCCGGCGGCGCACGAAGTAGTCCTGGAAGTCGAGCCAGCCGTCCGCTGTGCGCACCTTGGTACGGACCGATTGATCGGACATCGGCAGGAGCGTGGCCTGAACCCCGAGTGATTTCACCAGGTGGGCGGTGACCTGGGTCAGTGATTCGCCGGCCGCGAGACGAGCGCTGCGCGTGATGTGCGTGGCCAGGTCGCGATCGCCCAGGCCGAACCAGGTCGGCTGCCCGTATCCGCCGAGCATCTCAGCGGCAGACCATGTCTCGTCCGTCACGCCCCAGCCCGTCGCGTCATTGGCCACGCCGGCCAGCGTGTACATCACCGTGTCCAGGTCGGGCGAGATGCGCAGGCCGTGCATTTCCAGGTCGTCGCCGGTGTTGCCGATAACGGTCAGCCCGACCTCCAGTTGAGCGAAGCCGTGCGCCATGCGCGCACCGCCGAATCCGCCGGCGAGGACAGTTACGCGGGTCGGTTCTGACACGCCCAGAGTGTGTGCTATAAGGGCCCCGCCCGTACTGATCGACCGAATGGAGGGGAATGTGGTCAAGCTGAGTGTGGCGCCCGGCGCGTTGCTAATCGCCGCAACCTTGTTGCTGGGAGCGTGCGTCAGCCTTGACGTGCCGCCCGCGAACTCAGCGGCACCTACCGCCGCGGCGACGGCTCCGACCGCCGCTTCCCCGACCGGCGCCCAGGCGACGCCGGCTGGTGAGCAACCGGCCGGAAACCTGTGCCACATCGTGACGGTGGACGAGGTTTCAGCTGTCGCAGGGCTGCCGGCCAGGTACGGCGAGGACTACGACCTCGAGGACCTGTGCCGGTGGGATGTCGGTGGACCGACTGACCTGGGCCTGCCCTTCGGCACCGTTGAGCTGCGGCGCGACTTCAGCAACGCCCTCGACGACGCACGCGAGCTCTTTCCCGATGGCGAAGAGGTCGCGGTCGGCGAGGAGGGCTACTGGGTGCCCCTGGTGTACACGCTCACGTTCCGCCAGAACGGAGAGATCTACACCGTGCAGATCGGCGTCTACGACAGCTCGGTCGACCCGCGCGCCCTGGCAATCGGGGTGGCCACTGCCGCGGCTGCGCGGCTCTGAAGCTCGACCTCGTCACGGGCGCGTTCGGCTTCACCGGTAGCCGCGTCGCAGCGCGGCTGCTCGCCGCAGGGCGCGAGGTGCGAACGCTCACCCGCCGCGCACCCGGAGGACACCCGCTCGAGCCGCGTGTCAGCCGCCATCCATACGACTTCCAGCCAGGCCCGCTCGGGGCAGCTATGGCCGGCGTCGACACGGTCTATCTGACGTACTGGATGCGCTACCCGCGCGGTGACGTGACCTGGGCGCACATGATCGACAACGTCGCGCGAATGGCGGTCGCGGCCTCGGCAGCTGGCGTCCGCCGCTTCGTCTACTTCAGCGTAACCAATGCTCGACACGACTCGTCCACGGCGTACTTCCGCGCCAAGGCGGCGGCCGAAGAAGCGGTCCTGGGCGCCGCTGGGGGCGGGTCCATGTCGGCCGCGATCATCCGGCCGACGCTCCTCTATGGCCCAGGCGACATCCTGATCAACAACATGGCCTGGACGCTGCGCCGATTGCCCATTTTCGGCATCCCCGGCGACGGGCGGTACCGCGTCCAGCCGGTCCACGTCGACGACGTCGCGGACCTGGCCATCACTTTGGGCAACAGCGACGCCGTCGCCGATGTGGATGCCGCCGGGCCGGACATCCTGACCTTCAACGAGCTGGTGGGCTCTGTTCGCGCTGCGGTCCGCAGTCGGGCGATCGTCACCCACATGCCAACGGCTCTCGTCCTTGCCGCGACGCGACTACTGGGCACCTTCGTTCGCGACGAGATCCTCACCGGCGACGAGATCCGCGAGCTATCGGAGAGCTTGCTCGTTGCGCGCGACGAAACTGCCGCGTGCCCGACCCGCTTCACGGATTGGATCGCCATCAACGGCGCGTCACTTGGCCGGACGTACTCGTCGGAGATGGCGCGCAACTTCAGACTCGGTGTGAGGTGAGCCCGGCGACGCGATCACCGCGAAAAAGGCCCTGAGGCGCGCCCTCAGCGCGTGATCTTGGGCAGCACCTCGCGCCCGAACGCCTCAATCCACTCGCGCTGGTTGCGGCCAACGTTGTGCAGGTAGATGCGGTCGAAGCCCATGTCGGCGAATTTCTGGATTTCGCGCCGATGCGCCTCCAGGTCGGACGAGATGAGCATCCGGCCCTCGAAGTCCTCGGGCCGCACGAGCTTGGCCATCTGCTCGAGCTCGAACGGTGAGCGGATGTCCTGCTTGGGGAATTTCATGCCGCCGTTTGGCCATTCGGTCATCGCGTTGGTCAGCGCCTCGTCGTCCGTCTCGGCCCACGAGAGGTGGAGCTGGAGGATGAACTTGAACGTGTCCGGATCGAGACCCGCTTCCTGCCGTCCGGCACGCGCGCGCTCGCGGACCATCTCGATCTTGCCCTCGGGTGCGCCGACGGTGATGATCCCGTCTGCGGCCTGGCCGGTGCGCCGCGCCGTGATCGGACCAGCCGTCGCGACGTAGATGTCCGGTGGAGTCTCCGGCGCGGTCCACAGGCGCACCGTCTCCATCTTGAAGAAGCGGCCGTCGTGCTTGACGTCCTTGCCCTCGAACAACCGGTTGAACAGCTCGATTGCCTCGAACATGCGATTGATCCGCTCGGGCGCCTCCGGCCAGTACTGGGCCACGACGTGCTCGTTCAAGGCTTCGCCGCTGCCCAGACCAAGCCAGAAGCGACCGGGGTACATGGCCGCCAACGTTGCCGCTGCCTGGGCGATCACGACGGGGTGGGTACGGAACGAAGGGCAGGTGACGCCGGGTCCGACGTCGCCCTTGGTGCGCTCGGCCACGGCGGCCATGAACGCCCACACGAAGGCCGACTGGCCCTGCTGCGGAACCCATGGCTGGAGGTGGTCGGCGGCCATGACGCCGCTGAACCCGTGCTCCTCGGCCAGGACGCAGTAGTCGATCAGCTCTGTCGGGTGGAACTGCTCGAGCATCGCCGCGTAGCCGATCTGCAGCGCGGCCATCAGCGCGGATCTCCGTGGATGTGAATGTCGGTGGTTCGGAGCACGAACGAGACGCGGCGCTGGGTGCTGAAGCGGCTGATTGCCTGCTCGGCTCCGTCCGGCTGGTAGAAGCGCCAGGCCATCTCGGCAATGTCCGCCTGGGCGCGCTCACCCTCGTAGCTGTCGGTGACCGTGACGTCCAGCGTCACGGCGTCGTCGCCCTCGTAGACGCACAGGTTGGCTCGTCCTTCGCGGCGCAGGTTGGACGGCCAGCGCCGGCCGTGGAGCGAGTTGATGACGATCTCGTCGCCGCGCAACAGGAACCAGATCACGATCTGGTGCGGGCTCCCGTCGGGGTTGACGGTCGCGATCGTCGTGTGGCGCACCTCGTCAGCCAGGAAAGAGCGGACGTTGGGCGCAAGGACCGGGGCTTCGGCATCGATTGTCACGGTGCGATGTTAGACGGCCGCCTCAGCGCAGTCGTTCGCCGGCCTCGATGCGCAGTGAGAGCCGGCTCTGGGCTGGCGCAAGTGGGCAGCTCCAGGCGGGGTCGTATGCACATGACGGGTGAAACGCGAGGTTGAAGTCGAGCACCATCTCGCCACTGGTGGGGTCGCTGCCCAGGTCGGCGCCCTTGACCGTGTCGAGCAGATAGCGCCCCGCGCCGTAGGTCTCGCTGCCGGATGTTGCGTCGCGCAGCGGGACGAAGATGCCGCCCGCATAGCCCTCCATCCAGTACACGGGCAGCACGGCGCCATCGAGCGGCCCGCCCAGGCGTACCCGGCCAACGACGCGGAACGCGAATTGCTCGGCGCCGCTCGAGGGCAGCTGGAGCCAGCCTGCGCCGACGTCTTCTGCATCGTCCCTGTCGGTCACCGGCTCGACCACGGCGCGCAGCCGGTAGTCGGGGTCGTAATCAAAATAGGAGAGCCCGCCGAAGCGGGCTCTTTCAGGTGCGCGGATTGGCGACTGAGGGTGCGACCGGAACAGCTCGTCCCGGTCGGCCCTCCATTGGAGCGTCGCCTGCTCCGGATCCGTGTCCGAGTCGCGCCGCCAGCGGGCGTACATCTCGGCGACTCGACGTCGCCAATCGGCCAGCTGGAGCGCCTCGGACGCGTCCATGGACCTCAGCCGGCTACTGCGCCGGGACGAGGTTGTTGGTCTGCAGGAACTCACGCGCAACGTCAGCCACGTCGCGCCGGTCGACGGAAACCTGCTTGTACAGGTTGGCCATCGTGACCGTGTCGATCTTGGCTGAGATGTCGTTCAGGATCTTCTCGAACGCCGTGCGGTCGCTGACGCGGGTCAGCAGGTCGTTGCGCACGATCGGCGCAACGTTGTCCGCGGGTTGCGTCAAGAGGTCGTCCTCGAGCGTGACCCAGCCATTGACCAGGATGTCCGGCTGCGTCGAGCACAACTCGGCAACGTCGATCGTGCCCGCCCGCAGCGCATCCGCCATTGGCGTGGTGCACGCGCCGAGGAGCGTTGAGGCCGCGATCGTGGCCTGGGTGATGCCGTACTGCTCCAGCGCGCCACCGGGCGCACCGCACAGCGCGTTGGTCGGACAGTCCGCGGCCAGGCCCCAGTTGAGCTGGTCCTGGACGGCCGCCGTGTCGCCCAGCGTGGTCAGGCCGAACTGGTCGGCCGTCTCCTGGCGCACGACAAAGGCGTTGGTGTCCACGCCCGGCGTGAAGTTCAGCACGGTCAGGTTCTTGCCTGCGAGCGCCTGCTGGAGTGCGCTCAGGTTGGCTGCCGAGTCGCCAGTAGGGCCGGTCGAACCGGTGTAGCCGCTGGTGATCTCGTAGCCCAGCCTGCTGCCGATGTACTCCGGCTGGAGATCGATCTGGCCGCTCTCGATGGCCGGCGCCAGGACGGGCCTGTCGCCCAGGCCGATGCCCGCACGATCGACGGTATAGCCGTTCGCCTCCAACGCCTGGGCATACGCCTCGGCGATGACACGGGCCTCGTCAAATCCTACGGAGCCGACCTTGACTGTCGTGTTGCCGCCCCCACCCAGGCTGCACGCGCTCACAAGCACGGCCAGCACTGCCCCGAGGGCCAGCACGCGGTTTAGCCGCATTTGGGTAACCTCCTCATGTGCTTTATCCGGTTAGTCCAGATGTATTCGGACTATACCGTCCTTACGCACCTGACGCCGTTACGGATGCATGTAGACGGAGGGCACGTGGCGTCATCAGACGCTGCACGACGGCGAAACCGAGCTCGGTCACCATCACCAGGCCGGCCACCAGCGCGACTCCGCCGAAGATCTGTCCGGTGTCGTTCTGGGCAATGCCGTCAACCAGGTAGCGGCCGAGCCCGCCGAACCCGAAGATGGCCCCAAGCGTGGCCGTGGCCAGAATCTGCACGGCGGCCGAGCGGATGCCGGTGACGACGACAGGCACTGCGAGAGGCAGCTCCACGCCGGTCAGGATCTGCCGGCCGGCAACGCCCTGGCCGCGCGCCGCCTCGACGATGTCTGGCTGGACCTGGCTGATCCCGGTGTAGGTGTTGACCAGGATGGGCGGCACGCCCAGCACGACCATGGCCACCACCGTGGGGTAGACCCGGAAGCCGGCTTGCGGGTCGATCGCGGCGGTGATGGGCAGGACGATGGCGATCACCGCCAGCGAGGGCAGTGCCCGGCCCAGGTTCGCGACGTTGACCGCGATCGAGGCACCACGCTTGGTGTGGCCGATGTACAGCCCGACGGGCATCGCGATGGCGAGCGCGATGACGAGCGACACGGCCGAGATGGAGACGTGCTCGAAGAGCCTGATTGCGATCCCGTTCGGTCCGCTCCAGTGGGTGGCATCGGTGAGCCACGCGATCGTCTCGCTGACGAGGTTCATGTCGCGCCGCGCAGGTTCGGCGCCGTATCAACGGCTGACGCCCATGGCGTCAGCCGGCGCTGGACGCGCAGCAGCAGCGCGTCGACGGTGATGGCCAGCGCGATCGAGGGTATGGCGCCGAAGTAGAGCTCGGCCGGGAAGCTGCGCCGATAGCCCTCCAGGATGAAGAAGCCGAGCCCTCCGAACGAGTCGCCCAGGATGGAGGTGACGGTGACCAGGCCGATCGTTGACACGGACGCGAGGCGCAGCCCGGCGACGATCAGCGGCAGCGCGAGTGGCACCTCCACACGCCACAGCCGCTGGGTGGAGCTGTAGCCCAGTCCGTTCGATGCCTCGATCACGTCGGTCGGCACGGAATCCAGTCCGGCGGCGATGTTGCGCACGAAGATGACCAGCGTGTACATCACGAGCGGAATCTCCACGGTCAGCAGCGAGATGCCGGTGACCGAGATGAGCGCCGCGAACAGGGCCAGGCTGGGGATTGTGTACAGCACGTCCGAGACGGCCAGGATGGGTGCATACGCGATCCGGCGGCGCACCGCGACGATGGCCAGCGCGAACGAGATGACGAAGCCCACGCCCACCGCGATGCTCGCCAGGAGCAGGTGCTGGAACGTTCGGTAGGCGAGCTCGTCGAGGTGATCGACGATCCAGAGCAGGTCGGCCGACAGCTCCATCAGCGCAGCGCGGCGGCGATGTCGTCGAGTGTCACCAGGCCCAGGACGCGCTCGTCGCGGTCGACCACGATGCCCGCCATCACGTCCGCGTCAAGCAATTGCGACAGGGCATCCTTGAGCGTCGTGCGCCGGTCGAGGAGAGGGGAGGTGGGCTCGGCCATCTCGGCTGTCAGGGTGCCCTCCTCGGGCACGTTGGCGGCGCGCACCCAGCCAACCGGCCGGCCGCCGTCATCGACCAGGAGCAGATAGCCCAGGCTGTCCGAGCGGGCAAGCTCGCGCGCCGCTCCGGAGGGCTGGCCGATCGTCGCGCTCGGCGCAGGGCTGAGGCTGAGATCACCGACACGCCTCAGCGAGAGGCGCTTCAGCCCGCGATCGGCGCCCACGAAGCGTGCCACGAACTCGGACGCGGGATTGGCCAGGATCTCCTGGGGCGGCCCGAACTGCTCCACGTCGCCGGCACGCATGACCGCGATCAGGTCGCCCATCTTGATCGCCTCGTCGATGTCGTGGGTCACGAACAGGATCGTCTTGGCCAGCTCTTCCTGGAGCCGCAGCAGCTCGTTCTGGAGCCGCTCGCGGACGATCGGGTCGACCGCGCCGAAGGGCTCGTCCATGAGCATCAGCGGCGGATCGGCGGCGAGCGCGCGAGCCACGCCCACGCGCTGACGCTCGCCGCCTGAGAGCTGACTGGGGTACCGATCGCGATAGGTGGCCGGTGCGAGCCCGACCAGTGCCAGGAGCTCCTCGACCCGTGCGTCGATCCGCGGCCGATCCCAGCCCAGCAGGCGCGGGACGGTGGCCACGTTGGCGCCGATGGTCAGGTGCGGCAGCAGCCCCACCTGCTGGATCACGTAGCCGATCCCCCGGCGCAGCTCGATCGGGTCCTGGCTCATCACGTCCGTACCGCCGACCAGGATCTGGCCGCCCGTCGGCTCGATCAGCCGGTTGACCATCTTGAGACTGGTCGTCTTGCCGCAGCCGGATGGCCCGACGAAAACGCAGATCGCACCGGCGGGCACGGTCAGGCTCAGCCCCTGAACCGCAGCGACCTCACCGTAGCTGCGCGACACGTTGCGGAATTCGACCTCGACCGCGTTGGCCATGGCGGCACCGTATACGCTTCGGACAATGGAGGGCGAGAGCGCGATCATCGTCCCTGTCCAGGTCCCAGTCGCCGTGGCTCGACTGCGCGACCGGATGGATCCCTCTGCCGCCCAGGGCGTGCCCGCGCACGTGACCCTGCTCTATCCGTTCATGCCGCCGGCGAGCCTGACCGACGAGGTGCGCGCCACGATCGAGCGCATCATCGCCGCGCAGCCCTCGTTTCCCTTGCAGCTCAGGAGCGTGGTGCGCTGGTCGAACGTCGTCCACCTTGCGCCGGAGCCGGCCGAGCCGTTCCGCAAGCTGATCACCGAGCTGGCCGCCGCGTTCCCTGACTATCCGCCCTACGGCGGCGCGCACCCGGAGGTGATCCCGCACGTCACGATCGCCCAGGACGTGCCCGAGGACTACTACGCCGCGGCCGAGCATGCGCTGCCGGCGATGCTTCCCATCCGCGACGTTGTCCGCGAGGCGTGGCTGATCGGCCACACTCCGGAGCAGCCGTGGCACACGCTCTGGCGGATGCCGCTCGGACCGGGCGAGCGCGGCTGACCGTCGCTGACCGCGGCCGCGCGGCCCGCGGCTAGACTGCCGCCATGCCCCAGATCCACCTTCGTGCCGAGCAGGGTGACTACGCCCCGCTCGTGCTGCTGCCCGGCGATCCAAACCGGGCCAAACTCGTCGCCGGCATGCTCGACGGCGGCGTTGACGGCGCTCGCCAGGTCAACGACAACCGGCTGATGCTCGGCTACACGGGCACCTACAACGGCGTCCCGGTCAGCGTCCAGACGAGCGGCATGGGCACGCCGTCCTTCTCAATCGTCATGGAAGAGCTGCTGATGCTGGGCGTGAAGCGCTTCATCCGCATCGGTACATGCGGCGGCGTCGAGCAGGGCCTGCGCACCGGGGATGTGGTCGTTGCCACCGCGGCGGTCCCGTCCGACGGCGCCACACGGACGTACCTGCGTGGCGATCCATTCGCACCGGCGGCCGACTTCGAGCTCACCCGGGCGCTCGTCGACACGGCTCGCTCGCGCGGCGTCGAGCCGCATGTCGGCGTCGTGCAATCCGTCGACGTTTTCTACAACAGCGAACCGGACTATGCCGCCAAGATGCGCAGCCGGAACGTGGTCGCGGTGGAGATGGAAGCTGCGGCCCTCTTCTACCTGGCCATGCGCGAGCGTGGCCGAGGTGAAGACGTACGTGGCGCGTGCATCCTGACCGTGGGCGACACGCTGGTGAAGGACGACCAGTCTTTCGGCGCCGACTTCCTGTCGCCGGAGGAGATGGAGCGCGCCGTGCAGGCGATGATCGAGATCGCGCTCGAAGCCGGCACGGCGGAGTTCCGAACCGGGTCGTGATCCCGATCGGGCTCAATCTCACGTCGATCGGCGTCACGTCGGCGTGGTGGCTGGAGTCCGCGCGCCAGGCCGAGCAGGCCGGATTCAGCAGCCTCTGGTGCTGGGATCACTTCGTCACCCGCGGCAGGCGCAAGACCGATCCTGTCCTGGAGTGCTGGACGACGCTGACGGCCGCCGCGGCGCTGACGTCCCGGATCCGCGTCGGCAGCTTCATCAGCAACGTCATGAATCGTCATCCGGCCGTTCTGGCGCGGATGCTGGCCACGATCTGGGACCAGTCCGGCGGGCGTGTAGAGCTGGGCATCGGCGTCGGCGGCTCCGGCCGGGAGCTGGACATGTACGGCATCGCCAAGCCAGATCCGCCGGTTCGGGTGCGCGTGCTGGAGGATGCCGTGGCGGTCCTGCGCAAGCTGTGGTCGGGCGGTCCGGTCTCCCATTCGGGGGAGTTCTTCTCGCTCACCGACGCTTGGGCACATCCCGCGCCCCAGCCGCCGCCGCGCATCATCGTCGGCGGCGAGAAGCCGGGCGGGGCGCGACTCGCCGCGCGCGTCGGCGACGGCTGGACGACGAACGCCGAGGACTACGAGCGGCTGCTGCCGCTTCACCTCGAGGAGCTCGCCGCGCACGGGCGATCGCGCGCGGAGATGGCCCACCTGCTGGCCGTTTCGCTGGCGCGCGACGTGCCCCTCGAGCGCCAGCCGCTGATCGCCGACATGGCCACCTTCCTGGGTGAGTGGCACGAACGCGGCGCCGACGAGGTCATCGTCTCGTGGGTGCGCCCGGCGGAGCTGCCGGCGCTCCTGGACGCGGCGGCCAAGGCGGGCCTGGCGACCGGGGCCGGTACAGCCTGAACTGGCGATTGGTCGTACGCTGACGGCTGATGTCCAGACGCCTCAGCCCCGCGCCCGCCCTTGCCGGAGACCAGCCGCACGACACGTGTTTCCGCTGCGGCCGTCCCACGCCAGCCGGCGTGTCGCTGTGCGCGCAGGACAATCCGGCGCGCATCAAGTCACCCAGTGCGACCCAGGTTCACGGCACGATCGTGATCGGCGTCCTGGCTGGCTTCCTGCTGCTGGCGGCGCTGCTGGCTGCCGCCACGGCCGGCGTGGGCCCCTATCCGGCATCCGTTTCCGGCGCGGCGTCGCGCGCCGACGGCGGCCTCGACGTGGTGATCCAGGTCACCAACCAGGGCACGCGCACGGCCGGCGCGAGCTGCCGTGTATCGGCCGGCGGCTCGCCCGACTATCGCGACCTGGTCTTCTTCACGGAGCCGATCCCGGCCGGCGAGACGCGCTCCGTGAGCCACACGATCGTGCCGCGCACGGACGGGGTCACGCTTCAGACAGGTTCGGTCGCCGTCCGCTGCAACTGAGCGTCTGACCCGGCCTCCTCGTCGTCATCGTCGGGCGCGGCGGCCTGGTCGTTGCGGATTCCCAGCCAATTGACGGCCGCGCCCAGGGCGAGCAGGCCGGCCGAGGTGACCATGGCCAGGTGGAAGGCCTCCGTGGATGCTTCGCGCGCGGCGATGACCTGGTCGGGCGGGACTTCCGGCGCGGGCGCATTGAGCGGCGGTATCGCTGCGCGCACCTCGCTCGAGCCTACGTCGAGGCCCGGGACGCGCGCCGCCAGCGACGCGTAGAAGGACGCGGTCACGACGATGAAGATGAGCGCACCGGCGAGCTGCGGACCAACGCGCGAGATGGCGTTGTTGATGGCCGACCCCACGCCCGCCTGGCGGCCGGGAACTGAGCGCATCAATGCCGTGGTCAGCGGGGCCACCATCATCGACAGGCCCAGGCCGAAGATGAGCGAGTTGGGCAGCACGTCGACGAAGTAGGCGCTGGTGGGCAGCCACGTGGACGGATCGCCCACGTTGAGCTGCCACGGAGCGCTGTCGGCCGGGATGCGCGCCAGCCACAGGACACCGAGGGCCATCAGCGCCGGCCCCACGGTCATGAAGATGCGCGGCCCGTACCTGTTGGCCAGCGCGCCGAAGCGCGTCGAGAGGAATATGAGCGCGAGCGAGCCGGGCACGAAGCCGAGGCCGACGGCGGGCGCGCTGTAGCCCAGCGTGCCCTGGAAGAAGATGGGCTGGAACAGGATCAGCACGTACAGCGAGCCGTAGATCAGCAGTGTCGAGATGTTGGTCACGGTGAAGTTGCGCGACCGGAACAGGCCCAATGGCACGAGCGGGTTGCGGGCACGGGCGAAGTAGACCGGCATGATCACGGTCGCCAGGGCGCCCAATCCAATGGCCACGAACGCAAGCGGGTCCTGCCACTGGCGCTGCTGGCCGTAGATCGCGCCGAACGACAGGCCGCCCACGGCGACCGCCACCAGGACGGCCCCCAGCCAGTCGAAATTGCCCTTTGCCCGCGGGTCACGCGACTCGGTGATGTAGCGCCGAGCGGCCCAGATCGCGATCGCGATCAGGGGCAGGTTGAGCAGAAATATCCAGCGCCACGAAAAGTCGTCGACCAGAACGCCACCCACGAACGGGCCCAAAATCGGCGTGACGCCGGAGGCGGCGGCCCAAACTCCGAACGCGCGGCCCTGCTGCTCGCCCTGGAACGAGGTTGTCAGCATTGCCAGCGAGCCCGGGATCAGCACGGCCCCGGCGGCGCCCTGGAACAGCCGGGCGACGATGAGTGTCTCCAGGTTGGGCGCCAGGCCGCAGGCGAGCGAGGTAATCGCGAACCCGACCAGGCCGATCAGGAACAGCCGAACCCGGCCGAAGTAGTCGGACAGCGCGCCGGCCAGCACTAGGAAGGCGCTCAGCGTCAGCAGGTAGCCGTACTGGATGTAGTTCTGCCCTTCGAGCACGTCCACGAAGATGCGTGGCTCGCGGCCGATGGCAGGCAGCGCCACGGGCAGCACGGCCGAATCGAGGAAGACGATGCTCGAGCCGAGCACGGCCGCGATCAGAGTCCAGCGCTGGCTGGTGTTCACCGCGCGATCGTACAGCGCGAAGCGTGGCTACCATCCCCCGATGAGCGGCACGGTGTTGAGCTGAGCGAGTACGAGGCGGAGCTCGACGTTGCGGTCGAGGCGGCGCGCCGGGCGGGGCGACTGCAGATGGAGCGCTACGAGCGCCTCGAGCGGATCGTCCACAAGTCCGATCACGACGTCGTGACAGAAGTTGACGAGATGTCCGAGCAGCTCATCATCGCTGCGCTGCGTGACGCGTTTCCGCACGACGCCTTCCTGGCCGAAGAGGGCGGCCGGATCGACGCGGTACCGCCGGCCGGTGGCGTGGGCACTGCGCCAGGGTCGGACGGGCGAACCTGGATCATTGACCCGCTCGACGGCACGGTGAACTACGCCAACGGCATCCCGGTGTTCTGCGTGTCCGTAGGGCTGGCCGTGGGCAACAGCGCCGTGGTCGGAGTGGTCTACGACCCGGTCAGAGATGAGATGTTCACCGCGCGGGCGGGCGGCGGCGCGCGGCTCGACGGGGCGGCCATCAGCCACCCGGTCAAGGACAAGCTGTCCGATTGCGTGGTGTCACTCGCCCTGCCCAGGCGTGGCTGGGCCACGCGCGAGACGAAGGTTCGGCGCGCGATCCGGGTGTCGCGCTCGATGGGCAGCGCCGCGCTCGCACTGACCTACCTGGCCAACGGCCGCTTCGACGGCTTCGTGCAGGCCGGCGGTCTCTCGCTGTGGGACATCTGTGCCGCCGGCCTGATCGCGACCGAGGGTGGCGCGCGACTTACAACGCTCGAAGGCGGACCGTGGTTCGATATCAGTCGCGCGAGCCGGTCGATCGGACTGGTGGGTGCCGCGCCGGCCCATCACCAGACAGTCCTGGAGCTGCTCCAATGAACGAAGGCTGCAGCGGCCTCGCGCGGCCCACGGGAGCGTGAGCGAGGCTGACATTGCGTCCGCGCTGCCCAAAGGCTGGCAGCCGTACGCCAGCGTCCACGGGACGGACCACACGGTCGTCGGCAACGTCTGCGTGTGGCCCACGCTGGACTCACCGGCCGAGCTCGGCGCGCGCGAGATCGTCGCCTACCTCCCGCCGTCGTACGGGCATGAAGACGCCTCGTCACGCCGCTATCCGGTGCTCTACTTCCACGACGGACAGAACGTCTTCGACGAGCGCACCTCGTACGTCGGCAAGTGGGCCGCGGACGAGACGCTGGAGGCGCTGTCAAAGGAGGGCATTGAGGCGATCGCCGTGGCCGTGCCCAACCGGGGCGCCGAGCGCATGGACGAATACAACCCGTGGCGCGAGCCGAGCCGCTTCACGAGCGGAAGGCTGAGCGGCGGCAAGGGCGACGCCTACATGGAGTGGCTGGCGGGCACCGTCAAGCCGCTTGTTGACCGCTCGTTTCCGACGCTCACACAGCGCGAGGCCACGGGCCTCGCCGGTTCCTCGATGGGCGGTCTGATCAGCCTTTACGGGCTGGTTGCCCAGCCGCAGGTGTTCGGCCTATCTCTTGCGATGAGTCCCTCGATCATGTGGCACGACTACGGCATCGTCCAGCTCATCGAGCAGGGCCGCATGCCCGCCGCGCGCATCCACGTCGACATGGGTGGCCGCGAATGGCGCGGTGGTCTGGCCGATGGCCGGCGGCTGCGCGACGCGCTGGTGGGCGCCGGGTTCGTGGAGGGCCGCGACCTCAACTACGTCGAGGAGCGTTTCGCGCCGCACAACGAGACCGCCTGGGCGCGCCGCCTGCCGGACGCGCTGCGATTTCTGCTGGCGCCCTTCCGCCGCTAGTCCGCCCAGCGGTGGACGCGGCGGACAAGGTCGGGCGCGGCGAGCTGCTCGGCAAGGGCCTCGAACGGAGCACGATGCGCGCCCTTCCAGTGGATGTCGTCGAGCGTCTCGGTGATGACGGGCACGTCCGACACGAGCGTGGCCAGCTCACGGAACAGGAATGCCTCCTCGCGGTGATCGCGCAGCGAGGCGGCCAAGGTGGCTGCGCCGCGCACGCTCAGGTCCCAGTGCGCGACGCGCTCGGGGATGTCCTCAAGGTGCCCGTAGCGCGTCAGCACGGCGCCGGCGGACACCTTGCCCCAGCCCGGAATGCCCGGGTATCCGTCGGCCGAATCGCCGACCAGGGCGAGGAAGTCGGGGATCGATTCGGGCGCCACGCCAAAGCGCTCGCGCACCCCGTCGGCGTCGATCAGCTTGCGCTGCCGGCGGTCGTACATGACCACCGAGCCGTCCTCGCGCACGAGCTGGGCCATGTCCTTGTCGGGCGTCATGATCACCACCCGCTCGACTGACGGGTCATCTGCCCAGCGCGCCACGCCCGTCGCCAGGCCGTCGTCAGCCTCCCACTCGACCAGCGGCCAGACCACCACGCCCAGCGCGCGCAGCGCGTCCTCGCCCTGCTGGAACTGGCGCCTCAGCGCGGGATCGATGCCGGCGCCCGTCTTGTAGCCCGGCCAGCGCGCGTTGCGCCACGACTCGATCACGTGGTCGGATGCGCAAGCGAGATGGGTGACACCGTCCTCGCGGGTCAGGTAGAGGACGTTGTCGATCAGCCCGATCGTGGCATTGGCCGGGTTGCCGTCGCGGTCCAGGTGCTGCGGCCGCGGCGCGAAATGGGCGCGAAAGAGCTCGTAGGTCGCGTCGAGTAGGTGGACCTGCATGCGGGCCGCGGCGGGCTGACTCAGTCCTTGCCGGGCTGCTCGGAGGCGTAGATCGCAGCGCCGATGATGCCTGCCGTGTTGAGATGCTGCGCGGCCACGATCGGGGCGCGGCTCTTCAGGTGGTCGCGGTACTTGGGCATTACCTTGCTCACGCCGCCGCCAAGGATGATCAGGTCGGGCCACAGGTACGCCTCGAGGCGGGCGAGGTACTCGTTGAACTCGACCGCCCATGCCTTCCAGCGCAGCTTGCGCCTGTCGCGCGCCACGCCGGAGATGCGCGTCTCCGCGTCGCGCCCGGCGAGCTCGATGTGGCCCAGCTCAGTGTTGGGCACCAGGCGACGGTCCACGAACACGGCGCTGCCGATACCCGTGCCGATGGTCAGGATGAGCACGGTCCCGGCGCACTCGCGGCCGGCGCCCAGGCGCATCTCGGCGATGCCCGCCGCGTCCGCATCGTTGAGCGCATGGACGCGCCGGCCGAGTGCCGCACCGATGACGTCGTCGGCGGACTGCCCGATCCATGAGTTGTCGATGTTCGCGGCGGTCGTCACGACCCCGTTCTTGACCACGCACGGCAGACCGCAGCCGGCGGGCACGCCATCCGGGATCTGGGTGTCGCTGTTGATGCGGCCGACGATCTCGGCGACAGCCTTGGCAACTTCCTCCGGCGTCGACGGGCGCGGCGTGTTCACCCGAATGCGACGCGAGGCCAGCTCGCCGGTCGCCAGATCGACCAGCGCCGCCTTCGTGCCGCTGCCTCCGATGTCTATGCCCAGTCCAACCGCCACACGTCAAGCATAAAGGCGGCCGAATCGTCGGCTCGCCGTACCATGTGTGGCACATGTTCGATCAGTTCGGCGATTTCAAGCGCCAGCTGCCGGATCGCGATCCGCAGGAAACCTCAGATTGGGTCCAGTCCCTCGACTCCATCGTCGACGCGGACGGTCGTTCGCGCGCCCAGTTCATCCTGTATCGGCTGCTGAAGCGGGCGCGCCAGCACAACCTGGGCCTGCCGCCGCTGACGGCGACGCGCTACATCAACACCATCTCGCCCGAGCAGGAGCCGGAGTTCCCCGGGGACGAGGCGCTCGAGCTGCGCATCCGGCGCATGATCCGCTGGAACGCGGTGGCGATGGTCCTGCGCGCCAACACGCGCGCGCCGGGCATCGGTGGACACCTCGCCACGTACGCATCGGCAGCGACCCTGTACGAGGTCGGCTTCAACCACTTCTTCCGCGGCAAGGACGCGGAGGGCATGGGCGACCAGGTCTTCTTCCAGGGCCACGCCGCGCCCGGTGTCTATGCCCGGGCCTTCCTGGAGGGCCGGCTGACCGAGGACCAGCTCGACCACTTCCGCCAGGAGGTGCAGCCGGGCAAGGGCTTGAGCTCGTACCCGCACCCGCGCCTGATGCCCGACTTCTGGGAGTTCCCCACCGTGTCGATGGGCCTCGGGCCGCTGGCCGCGATCTACCAGGCACGCTTCAACCGCTACCTCCAGGCGCGCGGCATCAAGGACACCTCGAACAGTCGCGTGTGGTGCTACCTGGGTGACGGCGAGACGGACGAGCCGGAGGCAATGGGCTCGCTCTCGATTGCCGCGCGCGAGGGGCTGGACAACCTGACCTTCGTCGTCAACTGCAACCTGCAGCGGCTTGACGGCCCGGTGCGCGGCAACGGCAAGATCATCCAGGAGCTCGAGTCCGTCTTCCGCGGCGCTGGCTGGAACGTGATCAAGGTCATCTGGGCGCGCGAGTTTGACGAGCTCCTGGCGCGCGACGTGGACGGCGCGCTGGTGGACAAGATGAGCGAGACGCTCGACGGCGAGTACCAGAAGTACTCGGTCGAGAGCGGCGCCTACATTCGCGAGCACTTCTTTGGGCCGGACCCGCGCCTGCAGGAGCTCGTCGCCCACCTGTCGGACGATGACATCCGCAAGCTGCGCCGCGGCGGGCACGACTACAACAAGGTTCACGCGGCGTACGACGCGGCGACGAAGTTCAAGGGCCGGCCCACGGCGATCCTGGCCAAGACCGTCAAGGGCTGGACGCTGGGCACGGGTGTCGAGGGGCGCAACATCACCCACCAGGCCAAAAAGATGACCGAGCAGGAGCTGAAGGTCTTCCGCGACCGGCTCCAGCTGGACATCCCCGATGCGAAGCTCAAGGACGCGCCCTACTACCACCCCGGCGACAAGGCACCGGAGATCGAGTACCTGCGCGAGCGCCGCGCGGCGCTCGGCGGGCAGATGCCCAAGCGGGTCGTGCTGACCAAGACGCTCGAGTTGCCCGGTGACCCGGTCTACGGCGAGTTCATGACCGGCTCTGGTGCCCAGGAGGCCTCGACCACGATGGCCTTCGCCAGGCTCCTGCGCAACCTGCTGCGCGACAAGGTCGTGGGCGATCGGATCGTGCCGATCATCCCGGACGAGGCGCGCACGTTCGGCATGGACCCGCTCTTCAAGGAGGTCGGCATCTACTCGGCGCTGGGCCAGCTGTACGACCCGGTCGACTCGAACCTGGTGCTTTCATACCGCGAGGCGAAGGACGGCCAGGTGCTCGAGGAAGGCATCACGGAGGCCGGCTCGTCTGCCTCGTTCCAGGCGGCGGGCACTGCATACGCCACGCATGCCGAGCCGATGATCCCGTTCTACATCTTCTATTCCATGTTCGGCTTCCAGCGCACGGGTGACGAGTTCTGGGCCTTTGCCGACGCCCGCGGCCGAGGCTTCCTGCTGGGCGCCACGGCCGGTCGGACCACGCTCAACGGGGAGGGGCTCCAGCACGAAGACGGTCACTCGCTGGTGCTCGCCTCCACGATCCCGACCATCCGCCTGTACGACCCCGCCTTCGCCTACGAGACCGCGGTCATCGTGCGCGAGGGCATCGAGCGCATGTACGGCGCCAACCCGGAAGACGTCTTCTACTACCTGACCCTGTACAACGAGAACTACGCCATGCCGGCCCGTCCGGAGGACGTCAGCGACGAGGACATCATCCGCGGCCTGTACCGCTTCAAGGCGGCGCCCGAAGTAAGTGGCGACGGCCACGCGCCGTTGCGCGCGACGCTCCTGGCCGGCGGCTCGATCATGCAGCAGGCGCTGCGCGCCCAGCAGCTGCTCGCCGAGCGCGGCGTGGCGGCCGAGGTCTGGAGCGCGCTGTCGTACCAGCTGTTGCGCAACGAGGCGCTCGAGGTCGACCGCTGGAACCGGCTCCACCCGGCCGGCCAGCCGCGCTCGCCGGTGGTCACGGAGCTGCTACGCGAGCCGGCCGAGCAGGGCCCGGTCATCGCCGTGAGTGACTTCATCACCGCCTGGCCGGACATGATCAGCCGCTGGGTGCCGGGTGGCTGGTGGCGCTCGCTGGGCACGGACGGCTTTGGCCGGAGCGACACGCGCGAGGCACTGCGCCGCTTCTTCGAGATCGATGCCGAGCACATCACTGCCGCCACCCTGGCCGAGCTGGCGCGCTGCGGCCGCATCGATGGGCGCGAGGCCGAGAAGCAGATCAAGGAGCTGGGCATCGATCCGGAGGCATCATTCGCGCTGCGCTCCTGATCCTGCTCCTGCTGGCCTTCGCGCTCGGCGCTTGCCAGCCGCCCGCCGCACCGGCCAGTACGCCGTCGGCGACCGCGACCGGCGTGGTGATCACCGCCGACGGACCCAGTGCGGCGCAGGTCGACACGTTCAGCCTGCGCACCGCGAGCGGCGACGTCCTCCAGTTCAGCGTCGGCCGGCTGGATCTCTCGAACGGCGGCCTGCCCGCGCCGCACCTGCGCGAGCACCTTGTCAGCGGCGACCCGATCGAGGTCGGCTACCTCGTTGACGGCTCCGCCCTGATTGCCGTTCGCTTCGTGGACGCGCCCTAGCCACTCACTCCTGTTCGTTGGGTTGCGTCGCGAGCGGCTCCGTAAGCACCAATCAGGCTGATGGGTCACCATCCCCGGGTGAACAAACTCGCTCTACTGACCCTTCTCCTGCTGGCCGCCTGCACCTCGTCTCCGACGGTGACGCCGACGCCATCCGCCGCGCCAGCCACACCGGCGGGAGGCACGTCCAGCCCGAGCGGGCAGCCGAGTGCCAGCGGGCAGCCCACGAGCAGCCCTCAGCCCAGCCCGACCTCGCCGGCCGAGTCGCCGACCGTCAGCCCGACCGGCTCGTCCACGCCGTCCGACCCGGCGTCCAGTCCAACGCCGCCCCAGGGCGCATTCGATCCCGACCGCGTTGCGCTCTCAGTCGAGCAGGTGGCCTCGGGCTACCCGCCGCTCACCCTGTTGACCAATGCCGGCGACGGCTCGGGCCGCATCTTCCTCGTCCAGCAGCGCGGCGTGGTCGTGACGATCGACGCGGCGGGAGTCGAGACGGGCCAGTTCATGGACATCAGCGAGCGCATCAGGTCGGGCGGCGAGCAGGGTCTTCTGGGCCTGGCCTTCCACCCCGACTTCGAATCGAACGGCCGCCTCTTCGTCAACTACACCAATCGAGGTGGCGACACGATCGTGTCCGAGTTTGGCCTGGGAGCCGATGGCAACGTCGATCCCGCCACGGAGCGTTCGCTCCTGGAGGTCAGCCAGCCATACCCGAACCACAACGGCGGCATGATTGCGTTCGGCCCGGACGGATACTTCTATATCGCCACCGGTGATGGCGGGTCAGGCGGCGACCCGCTGAACGCGGGCCAGAACCTCAACACGATGCTCGGCAAGATGCTGCGCATTGACGTGGACAGCGGCGATCCGTATGCGATCCCGCAGGACAATCCGTTCGCGGATGGGGGCGGCCTGGGCGAGATCTGGTCGTACGGCCTGCGCAATCCGTGGCGCTTCTCATTCGATCGCGCAACCGGCGGCATGTTCATCGGCGACGTTGGCCAGAACGCACGCGAGGAGATCGACGTCGAGCCGGCCGGAGAGGGTGGCCGCAACTACGGCTGGCGGATCATGGAAGCCGACCGCTGCTACGAGAACGCCAACTGCAACCGCCGGGACCTGACGCCGCCCGCCGTGGCCTATGGACGCGACAGTGGCAGCTGCTCGGTCACCGGCGGCTACGTGTATCGCGGCGCACAGTTCCCCAGCCTCTTTGGCGCGTACGTGTTTTCCGACTACTGCAGCGGCGTGCTCTGGGCGTTCGACGCCGAATCCGCGCTGTCCAGCGGACGGGCGCGCCTGGCCGAGCTGGGCCAGTCGGGCGTCAGCCCGTCCTCGTTCGGTGAGGACGAGGCGGGCGAGATCTACCTGGTCGGGCACGGAGGTGCCGTATACCGGCTCATTGCCGAAGACCGCTGACGCCTGCGCCTGACGATGGGGCACGTGATCAGCCGCCGGTGAGCGGGATCGTCGCGCGCTACGACGCCGACGCGGCCGACTATGCCCGCTACTGGGGCCCCGTGCTGGAGCAGACCGCGCGCCAGCTTCTCGACGCTGTCGAGCTGGCCCTGCCGGTTGCGGCACGTCGCGCACAACTGCGCGACGTGCGCATCCTGGACGTAGGTGCTGGCACGGGCACGCTCGCCCTTGCGGCGCTCGAGCGGTGGCCGGCGGCGCGCGTGATCGCCACTGACGCCGCGACGGGCATGCTCGAGCTGGCTCGCGAGCGCATCGCGCAGCTGCCGGCACAAACGGGCGAGCGGCTCGAGCTACACGTCGGTCCGGCCGAGAGCCTGCCTCTGCCCGACGCATCGGTCGATGCGGCGATGTCCTCGTTCGTGCTCCAGCTGGTGCCCGACCGGCGCATTGCGCTAACGGAGATCCGGCGCGTACTGAAGCCTGGTGCGCCCCTCGTCTACGTCACCTGGCTGGACCGCGAGGCGCGCGAGCCGTTCGTGGCCGCGGACGAGTTCGACGAGGCGGTCTATGACCTTGAGATTGACGAACCCGAGCACCCGGAAGAGCAGTTCGCGGGCGACGTTCCGTCGGCGCGTGATGCGGCAGACGAGCTGCGCAGGGCCGGCTTTGTGCGTGCCTCTGCGCGCGAGGAGACGCTGGTCCACGATTGGACGCTCGACTCGTATCTCGAGTACAAGCTCGCCTACGACGAGCGATCGCTGCTCGCGCTGCTCACGGACGACCAGCAGGCAAGCCTCGAGCGCAACGCGCGCGAGCGACTCGGGAGGCTGCGTCCGAGCGACTTCCGCTGGCACGCACCGGTCGTCTTCGCGCGCGGCTACGCGCCGCATTGAGGAGCTAGGTCGCAGGCACCCCGTAGGAGAGGGCCCTGAAGAGCGTTGCCAGGACCATGCAATGGTCGCTTGGCCGCGAGCAGTCGACGTGGGTGGAGACGGCCTCGAGCGTTTCGCTCGTGAGCACGTAATCAATCCGGATCAGCCCGAACGGAAGCGCCCGCAGGGCCGGCGGCCGCCAACTGAAGCCGGGGCCTATACCGGCGCTGCCATGGGCATCCTTGAGGTCTCGCGCGAGGCTCGCGTAGGCCGGCTCTCGCTCGGTGACGTTGAAGTCGCCCAGGACGATCACGTCGCGCCGCTCCAGCAGGTCGGAGTCGATCAAGGAGCGCACGAAGGCGATGTCCGCATCGCGTTGGGTCGTGTCCAGCCCGATGGGTACGCGCAGCACTGACTGGAAGCGAGCCGGAAGCGGATGTCCAACGTAGACGACGGCGGAGCCGATCCCGGTTGCCACAACGGCCCGAATGAGCGGCGGCTCACTCCACGTCTGTTGCTCGAGGATCGTGTGCCGGCTGAGCAGGCCCATGCCCAATACCGTCTGCTCCGGCGCCAGCACTCGATGCGGATAGCGCGCGGCCAGGGCCGGATCGGACTCGAGCGCGCGCGCCGCCTCGATCCTCAGCTCCTGGATCGCGACCAGGTCAGCGTCGACGCCGGACACGCCGGCGACTGCTCTGCCCGCCGCGTCGTCGGCGGACAGCATGTTCCAGGTGGCGACGCTCAGTGTTGGGCCTCCGGCGCCACTGCGCGGCAGTGACAGGAGCGGAGCCCCGTAGCGGATGACGACGACCACGATCAGTACGGACGCGAGCAGCGTGCGCCAACCGACTCGACGCCGGAGCGCGAAGGGGAGCGCAAGCAGCGCGCTCAGGACGATGTAGGGCTCGAGCACCTCGGTGAGCGCTATCACGCCCGCAGGCTGGGGCAGGAGCATGTGCACGCCGAGCAGAACAAGGACGGCCGCCACCCACGCGGCGGCAACTCGCGCCAACACGGCGCGAGGCTACTTCACGCGGCGCGGAAGGGCGCGTCCACGGGCCGGCACACGCGGCACGGCCGGTAGCCGCCGCCGCGCGCCTCGTCGGCCGTGCGCAGAGAAACCCGGTGCGCGGCCGTGATCCGTCGCGCATTGCGACACGACGGGTAGCAGAAGACACCTGTGGTGTCGGACGCCATGAAGCGCACGCCGTGAGCGGGCAGCCGCTCCAGCTCGCTCGTGTCAAGCCCCTCCGATTCGAGCACGGCGCGTTTCGCCTCCGGCCCTCCGGCGCCGTATTGGCCGATTCGCCCGTCAGAGCGGACGACGCGGTGGCAGGGCACGACGAACGGCACCGGGTTGCGCGCGAGGGCATTGCCCACCGCGCGCACGGCCAGCGGGCGACCGATCTCGGATGCCACCCAGGCGTACGGCCTGACTTCGCCGCGCGGGATCTCGAGCGTCTTGAGCAGGACGCTGCGCTCAAAGTCGGGCAGCTGGGCCAGGTCGAGCGGCACCTTTGCGCTGCGCGCCGGGCGACCCCAGACGCGCGCGTTGATGACCCGCTCGATCAGCTCCGGCGCGCGCTCGATGAGTCGCACGGGCCGTCCGAAGGCGGAGCGGAACGCCTCCTCGAATTCGCCAGCGTCAGCGGCGCGCTCCACGAGCGAGATGCCGTTGCGCCCGAAGGCGATGAATAGCGGCCCGATCGGGCCGTCCACCTTGACGTAGGCGTCGCCCAGCCCGAGCCGGTCCAAAACAGCCTGTGCCAATCCATCCGGTGCCCGGTCGCGAAGGCGCCCCAGGCCTGCGCTGACCACCTTGTCGTGAGCGTCGTCGGGCCTGGTCCGCGAAGTCGGCTGGCGCTGCATCACATTGCCTCCTGGCGAAAGGTGTCGCGCTGCTCGGCGTCGTACGCCGCGCGCAACAGCTGGGTTCCTCTATGAACATCCGACTTGACGCTGCCCAGCGGCCTGTGCAGCGTCTCCGCCAGCTCCGCGTAGGACAGCCCGTCGATGTGGCGCAGGGCGACGGCAAGGCGATAGCGCTCGGGCAGCCCGGCCAGCAGGCGCGACCACATCTGCCGTTCTTCGCCCCGTTCGGCGACCCGCGACGGGCCGTCGTCAGTGGCGGCAATCGAGTCGCCGAGCTGGGTGATGTCGCTCGTCTGGCGGACGGTGCGAAGGCTGTTGCGCGCCGCGTTGAGGGCAATGCGCGCCAGCCACGGCCGCGGCCGGAGGGCGCGGACCCGTTCGGGCGGATATCGCCGCAGAGCACGATACGCGCGCACGAACGCGTCCTGGAAAACGTCCTGGGCCCGGGCGTGGTCGCCCACTACGCGTAGCGCCACTCCGAAAACGAGATCCTGGTGGGCCGCCATCAACTCGGCGAAGCCGCCGTCCAGGTCGTCCGCAAGCCGCGCGCATAGTGCATCCTCGGCCGGCCGGTCGACTACCTGCTCCATGTGCACATCGGAATAACACAGCGCGCGCGTCAGGGGTTGCACCCTGCGCTGCAAAGCTCAACTTCCGTCACGTTCTCCGAATTCGCAGCCCGTTCTCCGCCGCGGTCGCCGTTTCCCGTCAACGCCGCGAGTTTCCACGCAACCGAACCAAGATGGGTCATTCACGAGGCAACGCGGTTCGAATTCGGCACTTCTGACAGAAACCAGATGCCGGCCAGCGGCCCTGCGGGCTGCCTCAGCCAGGCGCGGACCTCGCGACTGCGCGCCGGGTAGAGCTGGTGCATCGTCTGGGCATGGCGATGGCCACGTGACGCGCCGAAATGCCGAACCGGTCCTGGCAAAGCTTGCGCGCCAGCCGAACCTTCACATCGAGCATTCGATTCGTCGCCTCGAGCGAGCCCAGCACAGTCTTCACTTCGCATACTGCAACGACCGCCGACTTCTCGTGGAGGCCGAGCAGGTCGATTGAGCCTCGCTCGCCGTATTCCGAGAAGGTCAGCTCGATCGCGATCTGCCAGCCGCGCGACGCAAATATGCGCGCGGCTCGTTCGACCAGGGCCGCGTGACGCTCATCGAGCAACCGATCAGCTGCGGCGCCGTTGATCAGCGAAACGAACCGGCCTCGACCACCGGCAGCATCCAGCACTCGCCGCAGGCGGTCGAGCCGGATCTCACCGGCGCGACCGCTCTCGATGCGCATCAAGTCCCGGACTGGCACTCCGGCCAAGCGCGACAGGTCAATCTGGCGCAGCTGGCCGCGGCGGCGGATCGCGCGCAGCAGCTGGCCGAGGCGTTCGTCATCAGGATGCACCCACCAGAGTCTGGTGTCAGGAGCACATCGGCGGCTTGACGGCGGCTTGTCCGCCGCTTATCGGCTCGCTGCCTGTCTCTCAGCTTCAGCTGAGCAGGAAGCCTCCGCCAAGCGGATCGTGGCTGTCGATCACGAGCGTGGAGTAGCCGGTGACGTGGGCGGTTCCAGCCACGCTGGTGCTGAGCGCGCGATACGGGCCGAGCGCGGTCTCGGCCTCGATCCGGCCCAGGAAGTGCTCGCCGGTGATGCCGGCGTTGACGATCTGCTGGCCCACGGCCAGTCGCCCCCGGGCGTGGAGCTGGGCGAGGATCGCGCTCGTGCCCGAGCCGCACGGTGAGCGATCCAGCTCGGCGTTGGCGAAGATCGTCGCGTTGCGGATGTGCGCGTCGCCGGCCCGTCCGTCGGGTGACGATCGCGGATCGAAGTCGACGATGATCGTGCCGTATACGAAGGCGAGTGCCGCGTCCGTTGGATGGGCAGGGGTGTGGTCGCGGCGCAGAACGTCCGTGATCGCTGCGCCGGCGCGGCGCAGCGCCTCGGCCTGGTCGGGCACGATGCGCAAGCCAAGGTCGGCCGCGTTGACGATGCCGTAGTAGGCGCCGCCGAAGCAGATGTCCACGCTCAGGCCGCCCAGCTGGGCGGCGTCTCCATGGAGCGCGAGGCCGTCCGGCCGCACGGTCAGCGACTGCGCGGCGAGATAGGCGGGCACGTTCGTGAAGCGCACTCCCTGGACCTGCCACGAGCCGTCCGCGGCACGTGCCGTTGTGGCGCTGGCCGTTACGAGGCCGGCCGGCACCTCGTAGCGGATCGTCGTCAGCGGCTCGCTCGCCGGGTAGAGGCCGTCCTCGATCAGCGCCGTGGTGATCGCGATGATGCCGTGGCCGCACATCGTGCTGTAGCCCTCGTTGTGCATGAACAGCACGCACACATCAGCCTGTTCGCCGTGCGGCGGCAGGAGGATGGCGCCGTACATGTCGCGGTGGCCGCGCGGCTCGTGGATCACCGCTCTTCGGATGTGATCGGCGTTGTCGCTCACCCATTGGCGCCGCTCGAGCACCGGCAGATCGGGCACGGCTGGAAAGCCGGAACGGATGATGCGCAGCGGCTCACCGGCGCAATGAAGATCGAGCGTCTCGATCGTCGTCCTGGTTCGCGCGGGCGCGCCGCCGATCACAGTGGCCCCATCGCGGGCGGGCGCGGCCTCTTGCGCGGGTGCGGGCGCGGCCACTGGCGCGCTCCCTGGCGCGGCCTCTCGACCATTCGAAGCGGAGGACTGCTGGTAGCCAACGACGAGCAGCTCGCCGTCATCGCGCGTCAGCCAATGGTGGCTGACCGGGACATAACCGGCGCCCGCAGCTCGCTGGGCATCGCGCCGGTACCACTCCTCGACCTCGAAGCGCGTGGCTCCCCGGTAGTGGCGCACGACCCTTTCCTGGCGATCGGCGGTCACGCCCGTGTCCATCGCGAAACCCTACGGCCTGATCGCGAATCGCACCCTGCGCCCGATGACGAGCCCGGCCGCCAAGCCAACGAGCACGACGAACGCCCACGCCCCTCCGGGCGCTGGCTCGCGGCCGGCGACCGGGTCAATGGCCGAGGCCGTGTCGTTGAGCGCGACGCGGAACGAGACCGTCGCCTGGCATCCGTCCTGCTCGGAGAACGTTGCCGTCCACCTGCCCGCATCGCCTGTGCGCGATCGAACGGTGAACTCCCATGGATCGTCAGCGCCCAGGTCGAGCTCGTGGGTGGTGCTCATGGGGCCGCCCTCGAGGGTGACCACGGTGGGCGTGAAGCCGGAGCCGGTGAAGTGGAAAGCGGTACCGCCTGCGCCCGCGCGCGGCGAAACCTCGACTTCGCAGTGCCCTTCATGGGCGGACGTGGACGCGGCCCCGACGAAGCCGAGCACGAACATGAAGCCCAGGAAGGCCAGCCAGCGGAGGCCCCTCGCTGAGCCGAAAGTACCATCGAGTGTCGCCAGAGGTCCCATAACGAAGCGAGGGTAACCCGGATTCGTCCTCGAACGCCATGGCTGGACTGGTGCAGAGAGCGCTTTGCGTTGACGGCGGGCACCTTGTCGGGCGCCTGGAGGCGCCGACTCGAGTGGGCCTAGCGGCGTGCGCCCAGAATCCGGCCGACCGCCGGTCGTCCGGCCAGGCGCAGCATCCTGCGCAGCGTCCCCGGCGGAAGGCGAGCGAGGATCTTGACCAGGTCAGCCAGCTCATCCTCGGGAATGCCGGCCACGGTTTCCAGCAGGCGGTCGAGCGTCTCGTCCTCCTGGCTGCCCAGGACCACGAACAGCTTGCGCAGCGCGTCAGTGTTGGCGCGCACGACGGCCGACAGGGCGTGGTCGAACTGGCGCACGAATCCGAGCAGCGACTCGACGCGCACGATCAGATCCTCGGCCTGGTCTGCGGCGCTCAGTCGACGTGCCTCAATGAGGCACTCCTCCAGGATCGCGATTACGGGGTCGCCCTCGCGCTCCTTGCGCGACTGGATCACGCGGCGGAACCACTCCCAGTGATCGTCGAGCGCCATCCACGCTCTCCCGGCCGGACCACGCCGACCGCTGCGCCGCGGCTCGTCCGCGCGGCGCACGATGCCCCACTCCTCGCAGCTCGCCAGCGCGAGGCGAATTGCGCGGTGGCTCAGGCCGAGTGCCTCGCGCAGCTCCGCGTCCGTGACCGGGCCGCCGTGAACCAGCAAGTAGCCCTGCACGGCCGCAGTCGAGGGCGCAATGCCCCATGCCGCGCCCATCTCGCTCCAGCCCTGCGCGAAGCGGCGGCGTATCTGCTCGACCTCGAGCTCAGTCCCTGGGTTGGTACCTGTGGGGCTCATTCTGTGTACGCCATGGTATGCAGTTTTGGCTTGCGGACGGACGCGGCACGACGGCTATGCTCGACTGCCATGACTGACAGAAGCCGAACTGCTCACGACGTAGACCAATACCTCACCGCCACGCTCGGTCTGCACGACGAGGGCTTGAATGCGGCCCTGCGCGCGAGTGACGAGGGCGGCTTGCCCGCGATCGCCGTGTCGGCGCCGCTGGGCATGCTGCTCCACGTCCTGGCCCGAGCCATTGGCGCGCGGCGCATCCTGGAGATCGGCACGTTGGGCGGCTACAGCGCGATCTGGCTGGCCCGGGCGCTGCCCGCTGACGGGCGCCTCGTGACCCTGGAGCTGGACGCGCACCACGCGGAGGTCGCTCGCGCGAACCTTGAACGCGCCGGCCTGACGTCCGTTTCAGAGGTCGTGGTCGGCCCGGCGGGCGAATCGCTACAGCGCATGGCGACCGAGGGCGCGGAGCCATTCGACCTGGTCTTCATCGATGCCGACAAGGAGGGCTATCCCGCGTACCTTGAGGGCGTAATGCGCCTGGCGCACCCGGGAACGCTGATCGTGGCCGACAACGTGGTGCGCGGGGGCCAGATCGCCGATCAGGGCAACACGGACAGTCGTGTGCTCGGCGTGCGCACGTTCATCGAGCTGCTGGCGGCCGATCCGCGCGTCTCAGCCACGGTCATTCAGACGGTCGGCGCGAAGGGCTACGACGGCGTGGCCGTCGCGGTGGTTCTGCCGCCGACTAGGTGCGCAGGCCGGTGGGGAGCGGCGGCAGCTCCGTGTAGCGGCGCGCCGGGCGCACGGCGCGGACACCAGCCGGCCGCCGCCGGTCGGGCCGGAAGATGGCCAGCACGCGGCCACCGGCGTGCGCCGCGGACGGGGCAATCAGGCCACGCCGGCCAGCGCGCCAGAGTGATTCGCCCACGGCCTGGGTAGCCGGCCACTGCCGCCTGGTAGGGGAGAGGTTGCCCAGCCCGAGTGCCACCAAGGCTCCGTCCGCCGTCAGATCAGCGATGTTCTCAAGATCGACCGTGAAGCGCCAGGCGTCGCGCGGCAGGCGCGACTGGGGCGGTACGCCCAGCTCAGACGAGTGGCGATACCACTCGGCCCAGGCGGTCTGCTCGCTGTCAGCGAGATACAGGGCGCGCACTATCTCGCCACGCTGCCAGCGGCCGTCAGCCGGCTCCGGCGTAAGTGCCAGCGGATCTGTGCCCGGCCGAGCCACGCGCCACCATGTTCCAGCCACCCGAACGACGGGCGGACCGGCTGCGCGTGTGCGCGGCGACCCGGTCAGGAGAAGGAGTCGTTCTCGAGCTCGGCCACGAGTCGCGAGACATCGCGGTAGCGGCCGCCGGCGATGGCATCGAGCGGGCGCGCGTCATCCAGGCCCACGGACGGCTTCTGCAGCCACAGGCCGATCTGGTCGTCGTCCATCACGGCCGTCAGCCGATCGGCGATGGCCACCAGCTCCAGCAGCCGGTCGCGATGTTCGGCGCGCGGGCGGCGCGTCGCACGCATCCACGAATTTACCGTGGCCCGCGCGGCGCCGGTCGCTCGAGCGATGGCGGCACTGTCTATGCCGAAGTCACGGACGCGCTTGATCTCGTTCGAGTAGACAGCCATGGCGCTCATTTGTCACCGAATTGTAGCCGCGGCATCGTCAATGGGTGACTTCGAGCAGCCGCCGCTGCAAATAGGAGCGCTCGACCTCGTTCGTGGCCAGCTCGATTGCCCGCGAATAGGCCGCTGCTGACTCGCCGCTCCTGCCAAGCCGGCGCAAGAGATCCGCGCGCGTCGAATGGAACAGGTAGTAGCCGTCGAGATCGCCCGTGGCGCCGATCTCGTCCACCACCGCCAACCCACGTGCCGGGCCGTGCGCCATGGCGACGGCCACGGCGCGGTTAAGTGCCACGACCGGGCTGGGCACGGCCACCAGCAGCAGGTCGTACAGGCGGACGATGCGTGGCCAATCGGTCTGTTCCGCGACAGGTGCGCGGGCGTGCTCGGCGGCGATGGCGGCCTGGAGCTGGTACTGGCCGGGCGCGCCCAGGAACGCCGCGCGTTCCAGGACTGCCAGTCCCTCGTCTATGCGCGCGCGGTCCCAGCGCGAGCGGTCCTGCTGCGACAGCAGCACGAGCTCGCCACTCTCCGCCTGGCGCGCGTCCCGCCGCGAGTCCTGGAGCAGGAGCAGGGCCAGCAGTCCGAGTGCCTCCGGCTCGGAGGGCATCAACGCCACCAGGACGCGCGAGAGGCGGATCGCTTCAGCGGCCAGCTCGCGTCGCACGAGCGTTGCCCCGGCCGTTGCCGAGTAGCCCTCGTTGAAGACCAGGTACAGCACGTGCAGGACCGAATTGAGGCGCCCCGGCAGGTCCTCGGCAGGCGGCACGCGATAGGGAATGCCCGCATCGTGAATCTTGCGCTTGGCGCGCACCAGCCGCTGGGCAAGGGTCGGCTCGGGAAGAAGGAAGGCCCGGGCGATCTCGGGCGTGCGCAGCCCGCCCAGCAGGCGCAGCGTCAGCGCCACCTGGGCATCGGGCGCGAGGGCAGGGTGGCAGCAGGTGAAGATCAGCCGGAGTCGGTCGTCCTCCACGGCGGGTCGGTCCATCGCCTGCTCGACCTCGGTGGCAACGTCGGGTGAATTGGCTGCAATCAGCTGGGCGAGCGCGTCGGTCTTCTGGGTCAGCCGGCGTGCGCGGCGCAGCCGATCGATCGCCTTGCGCCGCGCGGTAGTCGCGATCCAGGCGCCGGGGTTGGGCGGCAGCCCATCGCGGGGCCAGTGCTCGAGTGCGCTGATGAAGGCGTCCTGGACCGACTCCTCGGCCAGGTCGATGTCGCCGACGGCCCGGATCAGGCCGGCTACGACGCGCCCCGACTCCTCACGGAAGATGCGATCGACGGCATCGAACGCGTGCGGACCACTGCGCCCGATGCCGCCGCCAGTGGCGTCAGCCAGCCGCCATGCTCGCTGGGAGGTCGTCCGGAACGCCCTCCTGCGGATCGGGGAAGTCGACGATCGGCCGAACCTCGATCGTGCCGCGCATCGCGCCCGGAATCTTGGCCGCCCACTTGATGGCTTCGTCCAGGTTCTCCGCCTCGACCATGTAGAAGCCGCCGAACTCTTCCTTGGTCTCGGCGAAGGGACCGTCTGTGACGAGCGTCTGGCCGTTGCGGACGCGGACGCTGGTCGCCATCTTGGCCTCGTGCAGCGCCTCGCCGCCGCGCATCGCGCCGGCCTCAGCCACCTCGCGGCTGAACGCGTTGTACGCCTCCATCACCTGCGCGTTTTCCTCGTCGCTCGGTGCCTCGGTCGGCGGCTCGACGTAGATCAACAGTGCATATCGCATGTCTGTATGCCTCCTCAATCGGGATAGTCGGCTAACTGGTCGCCGTCATCAAGTGCAACGAACGGCGACGAGCGAAATCGACAACCACTGTCAGTTGGCGCCGGCGACTTCCTCGACTCTCACCTTGATGATGGTCTCGACCATCGCCCTGGTCAGCGGCTTGGCGTCCGTGAAGCTGATCGTGCCCTTGCCGGTCACGAACGGCTCGATCTCCGTGCCGAGTGTCTTCTCGACACCGTCACTGGCCGGGAAGAGGCTGTAGTGGCTCTTGAAGGCGTCGTACGAGACCAGGAACTTCCCGTTCAGCTTGAAGCCGGGCATCTTGTACGTGATGACCTCGTCCGCTTCCGGCGCGGCGGCGCGGATCCACTCGCGCAGCTCGCTCATGCGCGCTTGCTTTGCCGGAGCCAGTCCGGCTATGTACGAGTCCACCTCAGCGCTGCTCATCGACCTCGACGGTAGCACCGAGCGCCTCGTAGCGCGGCTTGACGATGGACACCGCCCAGCGGAAGAGCAGTGAGCCGGGCTCAGGGTCGAAGTGGACGAGTGATCGCCTCCGGTCGAGAAGCCTGCTCACCAGCCAGCGCGCTCGCAGCCGATGTGCGAGCTTGATCAGCGCCCGTTGGCGCCGGCCAATCGCGGGTCGCGCCGGAAACCTCAGCCGCGCTCCTTCGCGCGCGGCGAACGCGTTGACCACTTCAAGCGTGGCAGGTGCAAAGGCTGCCGGACCATCTCGATGCAGTGTTGCGTTGGCCGCACGCTTGCTGATCGCGAACGAGCCGCGGGCGATGCCAGCCTCCTCCGCCAGGCGGCGCGCCACCGGCCGGTCGTAGCCGCCGCCGACGGTGAACGGCTGCATGTCGGGATCCAAAGCCATGCTGCTCATGCGTGGCGTCTGGATGGCACCGAAGTAGGGCAGGGGGAAGTGGAAGAAGTCGGTACGCAGCCGGAATTCGGTCATCGAGCAGCCGGCAACGTCGACCGGCGCCGATTGCCAGCCGAATGGCGTCGTGAACTTGTGCCACATGTGGCCGGCCCAGTAACCGGTCAGGAATACCGACCCGGCGAGTGCGGCTTCGAAGGCGGTAATGACCACGTCCTCACCCGACATTCCTGTCGCGAGGAACTCGGCCTCAGGCAGGTCCGCGCGGCTCAGATAGGCGAGCCGATCGAACGTCTCAAGCTGTAGGCCCAGCGCCGCAGCGGCCGCCATGCCACTGTCGTCCATGGGCCGGCCGTCAGCGGCTGGCTTGGCTCGGCTGAAAGTGACGGCTCGCCGGCAGCCGAGCTGCGCGGCCACGGCGGCTGTGGCTGTGCTGTCGTAGCCGGACGACAGGGCCACGACCGATGTGCGCGGTCGTGCGTTGGCGAACACGGACTCGGTCGCCTCGAACAGACGCTGCCGATAATCGGCAAAGGAGTTGAAAGTAGGTTCACGCGGCTTGGCCGAAATGCTCGTCGCCAGGTCAAGCCCGATGACCACGTTCTCGTAGAAATAGGCCGACACCGGCTGGCCGCTGGTCGGGATCGCGACTCGCGCGCCGCGCAGCGGTCCATCCGCCGTGTCCTGCGGGAACCATTTGAGATCGGCGGCCTGGAGGAGGATCGGCGGGTAGAGGAATCCCGGATCCAGCTCAAGCCGGGCGCGCGTGAGCAGCCCGGCGAGCGAGTTGGAGACGAGAACCTCATCCCGGCGCTCGACGGTGTACACGGCCTCCAGGCTGTGGCTGGGGCCGACGACGACCAAACCGTCGCCCACTACGATCACGCCCGAGCCGAAGACGGTCGTTGCGCTGACCACCGACGCCAGGTCCGGATCGCCCGCCCAGGTGCCCTCGAAGACCCCGTCACGTTCGACGCGGACCGATCTGCCGCAATCGACCTCGACCGTACTGGGGCGCACCGTCGCGATCCACGCCAGCGCCGGCAGTCGGTCTGACTGCACGGTCGAAAACGTCCACACAGGCTCAGTCGTCACTTCGACCCTGGCGGCGTCGACCCTGGCGCGGTAGTCAGGCACACTCGCAAGATATGTGAGCAGCCGTCGCCTTGTCAGCCTAACGAGCGCTAGTTAGACTGATCGCATGGTCGATACCATTCCGCGCCGACTGCAGATCGAGGAAGCCGCGTCAGCGCTCTTCCGTGAGCGCGGCTACGCCGCGACGAGCGTGCGCGACATCGCCCAGTTGCTCGACATCCAGGGGCCCAGCCTGTATGCCCATGTCGCCTCCAAGGAGGACGTGCTGTGGTCGATAGTCCTTCGCGCGGCTGATCGGTTCAACCAGCAGGTCGGCCCAATCGCTGCCTCCGATGGCCCGCCGCCGCACAGGCTGCGCGCGATGATCCGTGCCCACGTCGATGTGGTGACCGGCCAGCAGAAGGACGCCGCGGTCTTCCTGCACGAGTGGCGCTTCCTTTCCCAGGAGCGCCGGGATCAGATTGCAAGGCGGAGGGACGAATACGAGGCGCTTTTCCGTCGCGTGATATCGGAAGGAATTGTCGCCCGAGCGTTCAACCCGGTCGAGCCGCGCATGGCGGCGATGGCCATCCTGGCCGCGCTCAACGGCATTGCCACCTGGTACTCCGCCGACGGCTCATTGAGCGCTGAGGCGATCGCCGATCAGTTCGCCGACCTTTTTCTCGACGGCCTGTCCGATTTGCAGCCCAACTTCATGATGAGGACGTTCTCATGACCGATCCGCTCTCCCTTGCTCCCATTCTTGCGCCTGAGGAAAGGCCCACGCCCGCCTTCGCGGACCCGGCGCTCTCTCACGAGGCGCGCTACGACGCGTTCGTGGAGCACGTCCACGCAGGCCTCAAGGTGGAGGCGCGCGACTGGATGCCGGACGAGTACCGGACCGGCGTGCTGCGCTTCGTGGAGATGCACGCCAATAGCGAGCTGATGGGCATCCTGCCCGAGCGCGAGTGGATCATGCGTGCGCCAACGCTCAAGCGGAAGCTGGCCCTGACGGCCAAGGTGCAGGACGAGGCCGGCCATGCCCAGCTGCTGTACCGGGTGGCTGAGGATCTGGGCAAGCCACGCGAGCAGATGTACCAGGACCTGCTCGACGGCAAGACCAAGTTCCACAACGTCTTCCACTACCCGACCAAGTCGTGGGGCGACGTGGGCATCATCGCCTGGCTGGTGGACGCAGCGGCGATCGTTGCCCAGCAGGCGCTGCGTGAGTCCAGCTACGGGCCCTACAGCCGGACGATGAAGAAGATCTGCTGGGAGGAGTCGGTCCACATCATGCACGGCCGCGACGTGGTCGTGACGATGATGAACGGCAGCCAGATGCAGCGCGACATGGTCCAGGAGGCGCTCGATCGCTGGTGGGGGCCGCTGATGCAGATGCACGGCCCGCGGACGGATCCGGCCAAGGACCGTGACCTGTACTGGCGCATCAAGGAGAAGACCGGCGAGCAGCTGCGCCAGGAGTTCCTGTCTACGTACGTGCCGCGACTGTGGGAGATCGGGCTGTTCCCGCCCGACACGGAGCTGCGCCTGGACGAGGCGAGCGGCGAGTGGCGCTACTCCGAACCGGACTGGCAGGAGCTGCGCACGGTGGTCACCAACAACGGGCCGAAGTCCCAGGAGCGGCTCGCCTTCCGGCGGCTCAACCACGAGCAGACGGCATGGGTGCGCGACATGATCCTTGTCGCCCCTGCGGCCGCCGCATGACGCTGGCTGACGTCGCGTGGCTCGTTCGCGACGCGCCGGCACGTCGCGGGCTCGTTCGCGACGCCTCGGCGCGACTCGTTCGCGACGCGCGGAGCCTGCCTGACGCGCGACTTTTCAACGTCAGTGAACACACTGCCATGCGCGCGAGCACTTCGAGCCAGAGACGGGCCGCGCTGGCCGCCTCAGCTTCCGTTGCGAGTCACCTCTGTGACTCAAATCGGGGCGCGGGCATGGCAAACGAGGTTGCGCGCACGGCCAGACCGGCACTGGGTGTCGCGGGACGCTGGACCTGCTCACTCGCAGTGAAATCCTGATGACGAAGCAGGAATCTGCGACGCCCGCGCCCGAAACGCCCGCGCCCGAGACGCCCGCGCCTGCCGCGCCTGCGCCTGCCGCGCCCACGTCGGCCCAGCCACCCAAGCCGGAGGGCCGCATTGCCGAGGAGGGTCGACTGGGGGAGGGCGCCGACCCGGACGTGTGGGAGGTGTTTCGCCAGGAGAAGGACGGCGATCCGCTGCGTCATGCGGGCAACGTGCGCGCGCCGGACCGTGATCTGGCCGTGGACTACGCGCGCGAGCTGTACAGCCGGCGCCAGGAAAGCGTTCGACTCTGGGTCGTGCCGCGCTCGGAGATCAGCGACCTTTCCGATCCCGACCTGCTCCAGCCGCCGCTCGATCGCTCGTTCAAGAAGCCCGGTGGCTACGTGATGCGCGACAAGCTCGAGGTGGCCAAGCAGCGCGCGGCCGAGGCGAAGCCGAAGGAGCGGACCGCGGAGCGGACCACGGAGACGACCGACAAGTGACCACCGAGGCCCGACGCCCGACTCGCCAGCTGATCCAGCCCGATGTCCCGCAGTTCGACCTTCGGACACTCAGGCCGGAGGCGCGCGACGCGCTGACCGGCCTCCTGCTGACGATGGCCGATGACGAGTTCGTGATCGGTTTCCGCGACTCGGAATGGACCGGCATAGCGCCCATGCTTGAAGAGGACGTGGCCTTCAGCTCGATCGCCCAGGACGAGATCGGCCATGCCCGGGTCTGGTACGAGATGCTCGCCCAGCTCACCGGCGGCGACGCCGATCGCCTGGCCTTCCATCGCGAGCCGCACGAGTACCGCCACGCACGGTTGATCGACCAGGAGCGACAGGGCTGGGGCTACACCATCACCCGCCGCTGGCTATACGACACGGCCGACTCGGTCCGCCTCGCGGCACTTGCCAACTCGTCGTTCGAGCCACTGGCCGAGGTGGTCGCCAAGGTCCGCCGCGAAGAGCGCTACCACCTGATGCATCTCGACAAGTGGCTTGAGCGGCTGGCGGCACGGCAGGGCATGCCGCGCGGCAAGGTCCTTTCCGCGCTCAAGCAGCTTGGGCCAATGGCATTGTCGGTCTTCACGCCACTCCCCGGTGAGGAGCGGCTGGTCGACGCGGGCATCATCGCCGCGCCCATGTCAGAGCTTGCCGATCGGTGGCTTGCGACGGTCAATCCGCGGCTCACGGAGCTGCGCCTGCGCTCAATCGCCGAGGGCACCCCGCCGGCGGATGGTCGGGATCACGCCGTTCCCTCGGCCGCCTTCACCGCGCTGTGGGCAGATTTCACGTCCGTCGCGCGGCTGGAGGAGGGCGTCGAGTGGTAGCCCAGCAGATCGCCACGCGGCGGGTCGCCACGCAGCAGATCGCCACGCACCCGGCCGCGCGCCCGCTCGAGTCGGCCGTCTGGGCGGCCCTCCACGACGTGCACGATCCGGAGATACCGACCATCTCGGTGGTCGATCTCGGCGTCGTGCGTGGCGTGCAAACCGGCCCGGGCAGTGTCCGGGTCGAGCTGCTGCCCACGTTCGTGGGCTGCCCGGCGATCGAGGTCATGCGCTCATCGGTTGAGGATCGGCTGCGCCAGTTCGCGGACGACGTGAGCGTCGAGATCAGCTTCGCGGAGCCCTGGACCAGCGAGCGCATCACGCCCGAGGGCCGTCGCGCGCTGCGCGCTTCCGGCTTTGCCCCGCCGCCGGCAGCAGCTCCGGGCCAGGACCGCGAGCTGTCCATACTGCCGCTCATGCCCGTCGCCGATTGCCCATACTGCGGATCGCGCAATACGACGCTGGAGAATGCGTTCGGCCCAACCCAATGCCGCGCGATCTATCACTGCGCCGATTGCCGCCAGCCGTTCGAGCAGTTCAAGGAGGTCTGATGCCGATCCGCCACAGGTTCGCGCTGGGGCTGACCGGCGTGAGCGTCACCGGCCTGACCACGTTCGGTGCGCTGGCCATGGCCGAGCCCACCCCGCGCTCGATCGATGTCGTCGTGCTGTGGCTGTCCGGTCTGCTGACGCTGGGTCTGCTGCTGACCTGGATCTTCGTCCCGCGCCTGCCGCGCTGGATCGCGGCCGGCTTTGGGCTGATCCTGCTCGCCACCGGCCTGGGCGTGATCATCACCGTGCCCGTGCCGGCCGGCGCGGGGACCGTCCCGTGGGCCCTGATCGGGCTCATCGTCGCCGGTTTGGCGATCATCATTGCCACGCTGGCCCACGGCTCGGACGAGGTCAAGCCGATCGCCTGAAGTTCGCTTCGCGCGGTCGCGGGTTCTTGGCTATCCTCCGCCACCACGAGGAGGAATAAAGAATGAGCATCATCCGACCCTTCGCCCTGGCGGTCACGGCCATCGCGATGGCTGCCTGCGCGGCCCCCGCGGCCACGCCAACCACCGCTCCCACGGCCACCAGTGCGCCGTCGGCAAGCGCGGCGCCGACCGCGAGTGCCGCCCCGACCGACGCCCCGACTGAGACCCCGACCGAGGCGCCTACGGCGTCGCCGACCGAGGCACCTCTTGCCTGCGGCCCTGACAGCCCGCACCTCAAGAACCCCGGCCGCCTGACGCTGAGCACGGACATCCCGGCCTTCCCGCCGTGGTGGGGTGGCGACGCGGCCGAGCAGTACGACAACGAGCCGGACGGCGGCTCGGAGTGGAGCACCGCGGACTTCAGCGCTGAGCCGTATTCCGGTGAAGGCCTCGAGAGCGCGACCGCCTACGCCATCGCCGACGCCCTCGGCTTCGGCGCCGACCAGGTCGACTGGCTGGCCAACGCGGTGTTCGAGCAGGCCTTCGCGCCGGGCGCCAAGCCGTTCGACTTCCACATGGCCCAGATCTCCATCCGGCCCGAGCGGGCCGAGGCGGTCGACTTCAGCGATCCGTACTTCGACGCCAACCAGTCGATCCTGGCGCTGAGCTCGAACGCGATCACCGGCGCTGCCTCTGTCGCAGACCTCAAGGAGTTCAAGCTCGGCGCGGCGGCCAACACGACCAGCTTCGAGCTGATCGACAGCGTCATTCAGCCGACCCAGGAGCCGGGCGTATACCCGGACAACACGGCCGCGCTGACGGCGCTGCGCAACGGCCAGGTGGACGGCCTGATCGTCGACGTGGGCACCGCGTTCTACATGCGTGACGCTGAGCTGGAAGATTTCGATACGCCCGATCCGGAGGGCAAGATCGTCGGCCAGTTCGGCGAGGGCGTGCAGGTCGACCAGGTCGGCGCGGTGCTCGCGAAGGACAGCCCCTTCACCGACTGCGTCAACCAGGCGCTGGCGCAGCTGCGCACGGACGGCACCCTGGACGCCATCCTCGACGAGTGGATCGTCAGCGGCCAGGAGATCCCGTTCCTGGAGTAGTTGCTGATCGGTTGGTAGTCGCATGAGCGGGGTCGCGCCCACGACCCCGCCAGAGCTGCTGGGCAGCCGAAGCTCACGGCTGATCGGCCGCCTCAGGCCGAGCGGCGTGCTGGTCGCCTCCCTGAGCACGCTGGTCGTCTTCGGGCTGATCGGCTATGCCGTGCTCGCATCGCCCGGCTGGCCGCTCGTGCAGCGCACGTTCTTCAGCGCCAGCCACTTCGCCAGCTCGTTCCCGGACCTGGTTGCGGCGCTCTGGAAGAACATCCAGCTGTTCGTCCTGGCGGAGGGCTTCATCCTCGTCTTCGCCATGCTCCTGGCGGTCATGCGCAGTCTGCCCGGGCCGGTCTTCTTCCCCTTCCGACTGATGGCCGTGGTCTACGTCGATCTCTTCCGTGGCGTGCCCAGCATCCTGGTCATCTATCTGCTCGGCTTCGGCATTCCCGGCCTGGGGCTCGAGGGCGTCACCAACGACGCCTTCTTCTGGGGCCTGGTGGCGCTGGTGCTGGTCTGGTCGGCCTACGTTTCGGAGGTCTACCGCGCCGGCATCGAATCGATCCACCCGTCGCAGGAGGCCGCGGCGCGATCGCTCGGCCTGTCGCGCGTCCAGGGCCTGCGCCACGTGGTCATCCCGCAGGCGGTGCGGCGCGTGATCCCGCCGCTGCTGAACGACTTCATCGGCCTCCAGAAGGACACCGCGCTGGTCTCCACGATCGGCGTGATCGAGATCTTCCGGCGCGCCCAGATCGAGGGCGGAGCGGCCTTCAACTTCACCGCCCATGTCGCAACCGGGCTGATCTTCCTGATGATGACCATCCCCACCGCGCGCTTCGTCGATTGGCTCAGCGCCCGCTCGCGCCGGCGCCAGCTTGCCGGTGTGGCCCGATGACGGAGGCGCTGCGCATCGAGAGCCTGACCAAGTCCTACGACGACCTGCTCGTCCTGCGCGACATCGATCTCGTCGTGCAGGAGCACGAGGTGGTCGCGCTGATCGGCGCGTCCGGCTCCGGCAAGTCGACCCTGCTGCGCTGCATCAACCTGCTCGAGCCGATCAACGCCGGCCGGATCTGGATTGAGGGCGACGAGATCACCGGGCGGGGCGTGAACGTCGATCGCGTGCGCCGGCGGATCGGCATCGTCTTCCAGGCCTTCAACCTTTTCCCGCACATGACCGTGCTGCGCAACATCACCCTCGCCCCGCGCAAGGTCCTCAGCCTGGGCCGGCGCGAGGCCGAGGCGCAGGCGATGGAGCTGCTCGAGCGCTTCGGCTTGGCGGACAAGCGCGACCAGTACCCCGACCGCCTGTCGGGCGGCCAGCAGCAGCGCGCGGCGATCGTCCGCGCGCTGGCCATGAAGCCCGACCTGCTGCTGCTCGACGAGATCACCGCCGCGCTCGATCCGGAGCTGGTGGCCGAGGTACTCGACGTCATCCGCGAGCTGGCCCAAGAGGGCATGACGCTTGTCATAGCCACGCACGAGATGGGCTTCGCGCGCGACGTGGCCAACCGGGTCTGTTTCCTGGACGACGGCGTGATCCTGGAGCAGGGACCGCCGTCCGAGATCCTGAGCACGCCGCGCGAGGAGCGCACGCAGCGCTTCCTGCAGCGGGTCATTCGCGCCGGACGACTTTAGTCGCGCCCGGCGCACAGCGGAGGGCCACAACCCATGTACTGCCTGGTCGCCCGTCTTGTTGCTCGCGCAGGCAATGAGGAGGCGGTTGCCGCCGGACTGGCGCTCAACGAGGCCGACTCGCGCCTGGAGCCAGGCGTCGTCGCCTGGACTGCGTACCGATCGGCGGACGATCCGCGCCGCTTCCTGCTCTATGAGCTGTACAGATCCCAGGCCGATCTCGCGGCGCATCGCGCGACGCCTCACTTCGAGCGCTACGTGCGCGAAGTGGTGCCGCTGCTGGAGAGTCGCGAGTTCGACGCGTGGGAGCCACTCAGCGGGGAGACCGCCGTCACGACGCGTTGACGCGAACCTCGTGATAGCCGCGCGCCCCATCCGGCGCGGGAGTGGTGCGCTCGATGGCCTGGGTCGCACCTGTCCCGTCGGTGGCCCGCACGCGCAGGGTGTGACCTCCGGCGGCGAGATCGGCGGCGACCCGCCACTGCACCCACGAGTAGTCGGAAAGCGGCACTGACAGCTGGGCCGGCAGCCATGCTCCGTCGTCCACCTGGACCTCGACGCCAGAGATGCGCCGCGTCGGCGCCCATGCCACGCCGGCCACGGATATTGAGCCGGCAGCGACGGATGACCCGTGGCGGGGCAGGTCGATCCGCGACTGGGTCAGGATGGGCGCCTCCTTGGACCAGCCGAGGGGCACCCAGTAGGCATCGAACGCGTCAAGCGTGGTCATCTCGATGTCTGTCAGCCACTTCGTGGCCGACACGTAGCCGTACAGCCCGGGCACGATCAGCCGCGCCGGAAAGCCGTGCGCGGCAGGCAGTGGCTCGCCGTTCATCTGCAGCGCGATCATTGCCTCTGACCCGGCACCGGCCAGATGCGCGGTGGGGAAGCCGCACGTCCAGCTGTACGAGCGGCCCACGAGCTGCGTCGCCTCCGGCCGGACGCCTGCCTGCTCCAACACGGACACGAGCGACACGCCCGTCCACTTGGCGTTGCCCACGAGATAGCCGCCCACCTCGTTGGAGACGCAGGCGATCGTCACGTAGCGCTCGTAAAGCGGCATGGCCAGCAAGTCGGCGTAGGTCAGCGTCAACTCGCGCTCGACCATGCCGTGGACGCGCATGCTCCACGTCGCGGCATCTATGCGCGGCACGGTCAGCGCGGTGTCGATGCGGTAGAAGTCCTCGTTGGGCACCACGATGGGCGTCAAGCCGTCGAGCGCGAAATCGGTGCCGGCGGGAATGGGCCCGAGCGTCTCGGCCGGCGGCGGGATGGCGACCGGCGGTCGTGAGGTTGGCGCCTGCGATCCGATCAACCGGCCCACGAAGGCGCCCAGCGCTCCGATGGCCACGACCATCGCGCCAAGGGCCAGGAACGAGCGGCGCGCCAGCCCGGCACTGGTCCCGCTCGGGCCAGCAGCGGAATTCTGGCTCGCCGCGGAAGCGTCCTGGTCGGGCTCCGGTCCGGTCGTTGTAGACGTCTTCCTGAGCAGGCCGCTCAGCCAGGTAAGGGTGAGCATGCCGGCCAGCACGGCCAATCCGGCGCCGATCGCCGAAGGAAGAAGCTCCGCCAGGGGATCGTTCGCGACCAGGAAGAGGCCCACGACTCCGAACGCCGCGAATCCGGCCAGCCCTGTTCGCCCGTTGGAGCGAGAGGCGAGGCCGAGCAGAGCGCCCACGAGCAGCCCGCCCGTGCCGACCATGATCTCGAGCACTGCCTTGTCGTTGGTGCCGAAGAGGGCAACCATGAGGTCCTTCGCGCCCGGCGGCTGGAGCGCGATCACGACGGATCCAACCGCAGCGATGATCGAGCTACCACCGATGAGCGTCGCGCCCAACTCGGCCACGCCGATCGCTGCGGCGGCCGCGGCGACACCGGCCAGTGCCCATGTCCAGCGCGCCGAGTCCATCAGGTCAGGTTACGCGCGGCACGTGACGTTCGGATTACGGGAGCCGACCCGGCAGGAAGCGGTAACCGACCCCACGCTCCGTGGCGATGTATATGGGCTGGTCGGGATCGTCGCGCAGCTTGTCGCGCAGGCGCCTGATGTAAACCCGCACGTAGTCGACCTCGTCGACGTACTCCCGGCCCCAGACCTTGGCCAGGAGCGATGCGTGGGGCAGAACGTGTCCAGCGTTGCGGACGAGGTGATAGAGCAAGCGGTACTCGGTCGGAGTCAGCTCCAGCCGCTCACCTTCGAGCCGCGCCTCGTGGCGCGCGAAGTCCACCTGCAGCGCCCCGGACCGGAACGAGGGTGCGCGGCTCGCTGGCGGCGGCATCTCGTGGCGGCGCATGACGGCCTTGACGCGGGCGATCAGCTCGAGGTGGTTGAAGGGCTTCGTGACGTAGTCGTCCGCGCCGAGCTCGAGTCCCTTGACCTTGTCCAGCGCATCGTCGCGCGCGGTGAGCATCACAACGGGCACGTCCGAAAAGGCGCGTGTCCGGCGCAGCACCTCGAAGCCGTCGATGTCGGGCAGGCCCACGTCGAGCAGAACGATGTCCGGGCGCTCGCGCTCGATCATGTCGAGCGCCTCTTCGCCGTTCGCTGCGCCGAGCACCTCCACGTCGCGCCATTGCAGGTTGAAGCCGATGCTCACCGATTCGGTGACGTCAGGCTCGTCATCCACGACCAACAGGCGCATCGCTCTAGTCCTCGGGACCGGCGACCGGCACAGCCAGGGTGAACGTGCTTCCGGCGCCGGGCCGGCTGCGAACGTGGATGGAGCCGCCGTGGGCCTGGGCGATCGCGAGCGCCGTGGGCAATCCCAGGCCGACGCCGTCGCGCGGCGAGTTGCGGTCGCTGCGGCCGACGAAGAAGCGCTCGAACAGGCGGCGCCGGTCGGCGACGGGAATGCCCGGGCCGTCGTCGGTGACGCTCCAGCGCATCGTTTCGGCGTCGCGGCGGACGCGCACGGTCACGTGCCCGCCCTCAGGCGCGAACCGCTGCGCGTTGGAGACCAGGTTGAGGAGCGCCTGTTCGAGGCGGCGATGGTCGCCGAAAACGGTCGTGTCCCCGCGCGCCGGACGCAATTCGAGCGTCTGGCGACGGCTTTCGGCGAGCGGGCGGATGCCTTCGACCACGCCATCGGCCATCTCCCGCGCGTCAAACCGACGCGATTGGAGCCGGATCGTGCCCGCGCGAAACCGGCTCAGGTCGAGAATGTCGCCGACCAGCCGCTGCATCCGCTCCGCGTTGCGCTCGATCACGTCGAGCAGCGCCTTGGTCTGGTCGGCGGAGGGCCTGGCGGAACCGTCCTGGAGCAACCCGACGCTCGTCCGCACGGCGGTCAGCGGCGTGCGCATCTCGTGCGCGATGGTGGACAGCAGGTCGGAGCGCAGCCGCTCCAGATCCTCCAGCTGCGCCGCGGCCTCACCCGCCCTGGTGCGCTCGGCGATCTCACCTCCAAGGCTCGTGGGCACGTAAGTCGCTTCGCCGCTGGCCCCGCGTGCCACGCGGACAAGCCCCAGGTCGGCGAGCTGCGTGAGCAGGTCGTGCGCCACATCTGTGCCCAGCGCCGCTCCCACGCTGGAGAAGCGCTGCTCGAGCGACGCGCGATCGGCTTCCTTGCCAACCAGGCCCAGAGCGGTGAATGCGAGCGGGGACAGGCTCACGCGGCCGTCGGACATCGCGCAGAGCATAGGCCCGGATCCGCGCTCGACTGATCGACCATCCACCAGTCGTGAGCCACGCGGGCGTATTCACGTTCTGTTCACGCTCGTCTACCCGAATGTTCACTCGCTTGCATCACGGTAAGTTGGTGACCACTTCAGGCGTTCATCCAGACACGGCCGACGGCGCGACGAATGCCGCAACTCCGGGCCAGCGCGCGCTCGCATCGGCCGTGACCCAGTTCGAGGCCGCTGCCGATCACCTGGGCATCGAGCCCGGCATTCGTGCCGTTTTGCGTGTGCCGAAGCGCGAGTGGACCGTACGCTTCCCGGTCACTCGCGACGACGGCACAGTTGAGGTCTTCACCGGATATCGCGTGCAGCACAACGTGGCACGTGGTCCGGCGAAGGGCGGTCTCCGATACCACCCGCACACGGACATCGACGACGTCCGTGCGCTGGCGATGTGGATGACCTGGAAGTCGGCCCTGGTGGATGTGCCGTTTGGCGGCGCCAAGGGCGGCGTGACCGTCGACCCGCGTTCGCTCAGCTCACGCGAACTCGAGGCGCTCACGCGGCGCTTCGCGACTGAGCTCGAGGGGATCATCGGGCCCGACTCGGACATTCCGGCGCCGGATGTCGGCACCAACGCGCAGACGATGGCCTGGATCATGGACACGGTCTCAATGCACCGCGGCTATTCCGTGCCCGGTGTGGTGACCGGCAAGCCACTCGCCATTGGCGGCTCGAACGGCCGCTCGGACGCGACCGGGCAGGGCGTGCTCTACACGATCGAGCACGCGGCGCGGCGCATGGGTCTCAAGCTGGCCGGTGCCACGGTCGCCATCCAGGGCTTTGGAAACGTTGGCGAGGCCGCCGCTCGTCTGCTCCATGCCGCCGGCGCCCGCATCGTGGCCATCACCGACGTCGGCGGCGGTGTCGCGAACCCGGCCGGATTGGACGTGCCCGGCCTGTCGCGCGCGCTGCGTGAGAACGGCACCATTGCCGGCGCAGATGGCACGCAGCCGATCGACAACGAGGCGCTGTTCGCGCTTGACGTGGACGTGCTCGTGCTCGCCGCGCTGGAGGGCCAGATCACTGCCGCTAACGCTGCGACCGTCCGCGCCCGGATCCTGGCCGAAGCGGCCAACGGGCCGGTGTCACCGGACGCTGATCCGATCCTGCGCGAGTCGGGCGTGGTCGTCATTCCGGATGTGCTGTGCAACGCCGGTGGGGTGATCGTCAGCTACTTCGAATGGGCCCAGAACCGTGCCGCCCTGGCCTGGACGCTGGACGAAGTCAACGACCGGCTGCGGCGCCAGATCCTGGCAGCGGCTGACGCGGTCTGGCTGCGCGCCGAATCAGACGAGATCGGGCTGCGACTGGCAGCCCACGCAATTGCCGTCGAACGCGTCGCCGAGGCGACACGCGTCCGAGGCCTCTACCCATAGCAGGAGTCATCCGATGATCAGCTACCGCCGCGGCCGAATGTGCCCTGCCTGTCTGCGCGACTTCAATTCGGCTCCGGTCTTCGAGCACGACCGCGGCTTCTGCTGCGGGCCATGCGCCAACGGCCATCTGTGCACGTGCCTCGTCGAAATCGATGCCAATGACGACGGCGTGGACGGGCTTGGTCGACCGTTCGCGTCCACGCCGTCGGAGGCGATTCGGCCACTGGGCAGTGCCCCCGCGGACTACCTCGATGCGGCCAGGCTCGTCAACTCGCGTGACAGGTCGTAATCGACTGGTTCCATTGCTGCGCAAAAGTCCACTCGGCTCGCCCTCTTCAGGCTGCCCTTTCTAATCAGGCGCCTTCTCGGCATTGCCGGCAGCGGCCCGAGATGGACAGGTGCGAGAGATCCGTCTCGAAGCCGCGGCCGGCCGCCAGCGCGGCGACGAGACCTGACGCCTCGGGCGCATCTATCTCCCACGATCGTCCGCATTGCCTGCAGTACAGGTGACCGTGCTCGGACTCGGGCAGGACGTGAAACTCCTCGCGTCCGTCCGGGCCGTGGCCGTGCCTGACCAGGCCGATCTCCTCGAGGACGTCCAGTGTCCGGTACACGGTTGATGGGATCGTCTGCGGATCGGCCGCGCGGCAGCGCTCGAGCAGATCAGTCGCGGTCACATGGCCGTTCGACTGGGCCAGGGCATTGAGCACCAGCCGGCGCTGCGGCGTCCAGCGCAGTCCGCGAGCGCGGAGCGCCTCCCGGGCCACCTGCCAGGTTGCCGAGTCGGACGTCTTGGCCATGGGCGAACGCTAGCACGAATACGCGACTTGTCGCAATTGCAACGCCATGCAACAATGCCCGGCAAGATGCCAGAAGCTGACGCCGGGGCCATTGGCCTGTTGCTCACCGCCCTCGTCCTGGGGCTGCGCCACGGCATCGACTGGGACCACCTGGCGGCCATCACGGACATCACCAGCACGACCGGTGCAGCCCAGGCCGCCGAGGCGGAGCACCAGGACGAGCATCTCCAGCGCGACGGTCACCACCACGGCCACGGCGGTGAGGATGAGCTGGATGCGCACGGCGCGGACGGTGGCTCACACGACGCTGCGGGCGAGCACGACCCGCCCAGCCTGCCCGCACGACGCTGGTTCGACCTGGACCGCCGGCCGGTAATGCTGGGCACTCTCTACGCCCTTGGCCACGCCTTCGTGGTCATCGTGCTGGGCGCCGTCGCACTGCTCATCGGCGCCCAGCTGCCCGACTGGATTGACCCGATCATGGGCCGCATCGTTGGCTTCACCCTGGTCGTGCTGGGTGTGTGGGTCTTCGTTTCGCTCTACCACTACGTGCGCCACGGAACAGCCTTCAGGCTGCGCAGCCGCTGGATGGTCGTCTTCGACGGCGTTCGCTACGGCTGGCGACGTTTCCAGGGCTGGCTGCACGGCCATCAGCACGTGGAGCCGCTGGAGATGAGCTCGTACGGGCCACGGACGGCGTTCGGCGTCGGCATGATCCACGGCGTCGGCGCAGAGACCGCGACCCAGGTGCTGTTCATCGCCGCGATCGGTGGAGCCGGCTCGGTCGGCCTGGGCATCCCGATGATGCTCGCCTTCGTGGCCGGACTGGTCATCACCAACACGTTGATCGTGGTCGTCTCCGCATCGGGCTTCATGGCCAGCCAGGCGCGCCGCAGCCTGTACGTGGTGGTGGGCGGCGTCGCCGGACTGTTCAGCCTGCTCATCGGACTTGCCTTCCTGTTCGGCCGCGAAGACATTCTGCCCAGCCTGGAACGCCTGTTCGGCTAGGCTTTGGCTGCGACCGACCGCGCGACCCACAGGACGATCGGCGGGTTGACCGGTGGTGCGCGGACGCGCCACAGTCCACTTTGCAAGCCAAACAAACATCGGGGGAGTGCCGTGTTCCGTGGCCGCCGCCAGAGATCCGCAGTAGCCCTGTTCGTCGCGCTCAGCCTGGCGTTGCTGAGTGCGCTGAGCCCTGTCGCGGCGCGCCCCGCGGCCGCCGCCGGGGCATTGCCCGCCTGCCGCTACGACGACGTCATGACCCAGCACACCAGCACCAGGCAGTGGCGCATGACGCTGCTCGACACGATCTACATGGTCTCGCGCTCGTACGTCCCACCCGGCCTCGCCTCAACCAACGGCGCGGGCATCAGCGGTGGCGGCCGGGTGCGCCGGATGATGCTCAACGATCTCGCCGCGCTGGCGTCGGCCGCGCGCCAGGCGGGCAACCCGCTGCGCGTCGTGTCCGCTTACCGCAGCTACGGCCAGCAGCAGACCCTGTATCGGCGCGAAGTGGAGCGCTACGGCGTGGAGCAGGGCCGCCTGCGCGTCGCGCGACCGGGTCACTCCGAGCACCAGCTCGGAACGACACTCGACTTCGGCAGCGGTGGCTCGAGCAAGAAGGGCTGGCACTACAGCGACTGGGCGCAGACGCCCGCCGGTGGCTGGATGAAGGCCAATGGCTGGCGCTACGGCTTCGTGATGAGCTACCCGAAGGGAATGAAGTCAGTCACCTGCTACAGCTACGAGCCGTGGCACTGGCGCTACGTGGGCCGCGATATTGCCGCCAACGTGCGCGCCAGTGGATTGACCCTGCGCGAGTACCTCTGGCGCAACTTCCACTGATCTGCGCCGGGCTGACCTGCCCGGCCGGCTTGACCTGCCCGGCCGAGGTCAGCTGTCGTTGAGCCGGTAGACGCCACCACCCAGGGCCATCAGGTAGATCCGGCCGGCCGCGTCCTCTCCGAACGAGCCAATCGAGTGGCCGGTCATGGCCAGGACCGGGCCTACGGAGCCACCGCGCGCCATGTTGGCCGGGACGGACCAGACGCGGCCCGAGCACAAGTCGCCGTAGATGTACTTGCCGAACAGTGCGGCACCGGTCCGGCGCGACACGTACCCGCCCGTGACCGAGCAGTTGTCGTCGCCGCTGACCGAATGCTTGTACTCCAGGATGGGCAGCGTCTTGCAGCTGCTGTTGCACAGCGATCCGGACGGGTAGTTGTGCCGGCCCTCGAGCAGCGGCCAGCCGAAGTTGCGGCCCTTGCCGTTGCCCTTCCGATTGACCTCTTCGAACTTGTTCTGGCCGACGTCGGCGCACCACAGGTTGCCCGTGGTCATATCGTGCGAGCAGCGCCACGGGTTGCGCAGGCCGCGTGCCCAGATCTCATCCAGCCCGGTCTTGCCGACGTAGGGATTGGAGCTGGGGATGCCGTAGTCGAGCGGCCCGCTGCCGTCCGGGTCGGCCGGGTCGATACGCAGGATCTTGCCCAGCAGACTGGACAGGCTCTGGGCGTTGCTCGGGTTGCTCCCCCCATCGCCGACGGAGATGAACAGGTTGCCGTCCTTGAAGCCGAGCCAGCCGCCGTTGTGGTTGCTGGCCGAGGAATGCTCGATCGTGAGCAGGATCCGCTCGCTCGTGTCGTCGGCCACGTCTGGACTGGCCGACACCTCGAACTCGGCGATGACGATGTCACCGTCGGCGCGCGTGTAGTTGACATAGAAGAGACCGTTGGACGCGTAGCCCGGATGGAAGGCAAGCCCGAGCAGGCCCCGCTCGCCGCCGTTCGCGACCTGGCCCGAGATGTCCAGGTACGTTGTCACCGACTCATTCGGGTGGATGATCTTGATCAGCCCGGCCTTCTCGACCACGAAGAGTCGGGCGTCACCGGCATGGGTGAGGTACAGCGGCTGGTTGAAGCCGTGGCTGGCAGCGACCTGGGTCAGTGGCAGCGCCGCGGCCACCGGGCCGGGCAGCGCGGCCACGAGTGCCAGCACAGCGCTGGCGACTGTGCCCCGCCGGAACATGGCGCCCAGTCGGTCAGTAAATGGTCGAGCCATGTAACCCCCTTGTGCCGCACATTTGCGTGCTGGCAGACATCTTCCGGCCAAGTTATCACGCACCAATGGCCCCGGACGGTGAATGAAACCTCGTCTTGACGCCTGGGCGCTGTGGGGCGGGTGGACCGATCCCGCGCCGTCGGTCAGGATTGAGCCAAGCATGGCACTGCTCCACCCGTGACCTTCGAGTTCCACGTTTCGCGCGCCGCGCGCGATCGTTACCTCTTCGACGAGGCACTGTTCAGCCTGCGCGGCAACGTCGTCTTCGCTGATTTCGCCGCCGCGCGCCGCTTCGCGCAGCAGATCAACGCGCAGCGTGACCTCACCGCAAACCCGGGCGCCGCGGCACGCGCCGGCGACATCAACGCGATGGGCCTCGTCGACGAGGTCCTCCATTTCGTGATCGAGCGCTACCGCCGAGAGCGCAACCCGGCCGCGATCTCGGGCGCCCTCGCCCAGTTGAGCGAGAACCTCGGCGCCGAAGCGCTGGACCGAACACTGGTTGCCTTTGCCGAGCAGTTCCCGGCCATCGCTGCCTACCGCGGCGAGGTCGGCGCCGCCGAGTACCTCGCCCGCGAAACGGGCGGCGTGGCCAATCGAGAGATCGCGTTGGAAGAGCTGCTCCTGGTCTGGCTGGCCAACGGCAACGCCGCGTTCACGCCCTACCGCGAGCTGTTCGACGACGAGGCCCTGGCGGGCGCGACCGACTACCGGCCGGTCATCGATCAGCTCCAGGCGTACTTCAGCGCGCAGCCCGGCTTCGGCCCGGATGACGAGGACCTGATCACCATGCTCCGCCGGCCCGGGCTGGAGGCTCCCGGCTCGCTGACCGAGCAGCTGCGCTGGATGAATGAGCGCTGGGGTTTCGCGGCGGAGAAGTTCGGCGATCGCTTGCTCGTCTCGCTCGACGTCCTGACGGAAGAGGACCGGGCGGTCTGGATGCGCTTCCACGCGACTCAGGGCGGCGCCACAGAAGCTGCTCACGCCACGGCCGATACAGCAGCCCAGCACGCTTTTGCGGACGACTATGCCGGCGGCGATGGCCTGGACCCACGCGAGGAGGTCGAGAACTTCAGCGCCGACCTGGATTGGATGCCGCGCGTCGTGCTGCTGGCCAAGAGCACCTACGTCTGGCTGGACCAGCTCTCGCGCTCGTACGGGCATCCAATCTGGCGGCTCGACCAGATACCGGACGATGAGCTGGATCGCATCGCGGCGCGCGGCTTCACCGGTTTGTGGTTGATCGGGCTGTGGGAGCGCAGCCAGGCGTCGCGCACGATCAAGCAGATGCGCGGCAACCCTGAAGCGGTCGCCTCCGCCTACTCGCTGATGGACTACCGCATCGCGGACGACCTGGGTGGCGACGAGGCCTACCGCAACCTGCGCGACCGCGCCTGGCAGCGCGGGGTGCGGCTTGCATCCGACATGGTCCCCAACCACATGGGCGTCGACTCACGCTGGGTCGTCGAGCACCCCGACTGGTTCGTGCAGCGGCCCGATGCGCCGTACCCGGTCTACTCGTACAACGGCCCCAACCTGGCCTCCGACGAGCGCGTCGGGATCTACATCGAGGATCACTACTTCGACAACTCGGACGCGGCGGTGACGTTCAAGGTGGTCGACCGGTGGAACGGGCAGGAACGCCACGTCTACCACGGCAATGACGGCACCTCGATGCCCTGGAACGACACGGCGCAGCTCGACTACATCAAGCCGGAGGTGCGCGAGGCGGTCATCCAGACCATCCTCCACGTCGCGCGCCAGTTCCCGATCATCCGCTTCGACGCCGCGATGACGCTTGCCAAGCGCCACATCCAGCGCCTCTGGTACCCGGAGCCGGGATCTGCCGGTGCGATCCCTTCGCGCGCCGAATACTCGATGAGCAAGCGCGACTTCGATCGGGCGATGCCCGAGGAGTTCTGGCGCGAGGTGGTCGACCGGGTCGCTGCGGAGGCGCCCGACACGCTCCTGCTGGCTGAGGCGTTCTGGCTGATGGAGGGCTACTTCGTTCGCACCCTGGGCATGCATCGCGTCTACAACAGCGCGTTCATGCACATGATGCGCGACGAGGAGAACGCCGAGTACCGGCTGGTGATCAAGAACACGCTCGAGTTCGACCCGCAGATCCTCAAGCGCTACGTCAGCTTCATGAACAACCCCGACGAGAAGACCGCTGTCGATCAGTTCGGCAAGGGCGACAAGTACTTCGGCGTGGCCACGCTGCTGGCAACCATGCCCGGGCTGCCCATGTTCGGCCATGGCCAGGTGGAGGGCTTTGCCGAGCGCTACGGCATGGAGTATCGCCGCGCGTACGTGGACGAGACGCCCGACGCGGAGCTCATCGCCCGCCACGAGCGCGAGATCTTCCCGCTCCTCCATCAGCGGCACCTGTTCGCGGAGGTGGACGACTTCGCGCTGTACGACTTCGTGACCGACGACGGCGCGGTCAACGAGGACGTGTACGCGTACTCGAACCGGCGCGACGGGCAGCGCACGCTGGTCGTCTTCCACAACAGGTTTGGAGAGACGAGCGGGCGGTTGGTGACTGCGGTCGCTACCGGCCGGTCACTGGCCGATGGACTCGGCCTTGCCGCTGGCGCGGACGACTACCTCGTGATGCGTGACGAGCGCTCCGGACTGACGTACCTGCACTCCCAGCGAGCACTGGCCGAGGAAGGGTTGCGTGTCGAGCTGCGCGCCTACTCGTGCCAGGTCTATCTCGAGCTGACAGACGTGCATGACTCGGACGGTCGGATCGGCCGGCTCTTCGCGTGGCTGGCCGGCCGGGGAGTGCCATCGATCCAGGACGCGCTGCGCGACATGGAGCTGGCACCGTTCCACGACGCGTTGCGTGCCGGTGACAGGGATGCGGCGCTGCGCGAGGCGGCGACATTGCTCGGCGTGGAAGGGGCTTCGTCCACGGACAAGGGCGAACCTGGCGAGATGGTCGACGCGATTGAGTCGCTCGTCGCGGAGCATGCAGCGACACTGGACCAAGGGCGCTGGATCGCCGAGTGGCGTGCCGATCGAGTCATCCCCGAGCCGGAGCTGGCCGCGCTCAAACTTGACGGGACGAAGCGTGGCGGAACCAAGCGTGACGTTCGCACTCTGCTGACCGACGAGCGTTTCCGTCGCGCGATCGGCGTCCACGAGCAGGACGGCGTCGCCTGGTTCAATCGTGAGCGCTTCCAGAATGCGGTGAGCGCCCTGGATCTACCGCGCCCCGCCGACCTGTCTGCCGCGGCAGAACGTGCGGGCTACCGTCTCGATCGGTTGGAGCCGGAGCTGACCGGGAAGCAGCCGCCCGACGCGGCATCGGCCGCGTGGGTGTCAACGCGCCCGGCACGGAAGCCCCCGCGGCCCAAGGGTCTGCTGCTGCCCGTCGCCAAGCCCGCCTCGCGTCGGCGCCGGCCGCCCAGCGCGTCGGACAAGAAGTGACGCGCCTCATTCGCCGCCTCACCCCGCTGGGTGTGACCGTGAGCGTGCAATTTCGCCACCGCCTGGCTCAAAGCGCCAGGCACCGTTCGTGATCGCCACGAGAACTCGCGCGCACCGGTCAAATCTGCACGCCAGCGGTCGCTTCTGCCCGCAGCGTGGCCAGAATGCACGCCCAGGCTCACATGCGGCGGCGCGGCGGTCGGCACGTTGATCGAGCAGGACGGCGCCGCACCACTAGGGAACGGCGAAGACGGCCGGCGGCGCGTCATCGTCGAGAACGTCCGGCCGCGCGTCGACGGCGGACGCTTCCCGGTCAAGCGCGTCGAAGGGGATCGGCTGACCGTCCAGGCCGACGTGTTCGGTGACGGCCATGACGAGGTGCGCGTCGTCCTGCGCTGGCGCGGCCCGGATGCGGGTGACGGCCCCTGGAACGAAACCGAGATGGAGCCGCTGGGCAACGACCTGTGGCAGGCCGGCTTCACCTGCGAAAGGATCGGCCGCTACCAGTACTCCGTCAGCGGCTGGGTGGATCGGTGGCGGACGTGGGTGCACGACCTGGACAAGCGCGTCGAGGCCGGCCAGGACGTCACCGTTGACCTGCAGATCGGCTCCGCGCTCATCGAAAGCGCCGCCGCACGTGCGTCGGCGGCAGACGCAGCGAGTCTGCATGCCGCGGCCGCCGCGCTGACCGCCGCGCGGGCGCTGGACGACGAACTGGGCGCGCTGGTCGACCGCTACCCGGATCGGGAGCTGGAGACCGAGTTGGGCGAGCCGCTCGAGGTGGTGGTCGACCCCACTCACGCCCGATTCTCGGCGTGGTACGAGTTGTTCCCGCGGTCGACATCGCCTGACCCCAATCGGCACGGCACATTCGGCGACGTCATCAACCGGCTTGACTACGTCGCGCGACCTGGGCTTCGACGTGCTGTACATGCCGCCCATCAGCCCGATCGGCCGCCAGTTCCGCAAGGGCGCCAACAACCAGCCGTCCACCGAGCGCGGACGATCCCGGCGTCCCGTGGGCAATCGGTGGCCCGGAGGGCGGCCACGACGCGGTCCATCCCGACCTGGGCACGCTCGCCGATTTCGACGCGCTGGTTGCAGGCGGCCGACGGCGTGACATGCGCGATCGCGCTCGACATTGCCTTCCAGGCTTCGCCCGACCATCCCTGGGTCAGCGAACACCCCGAGTGGTTCCGCGCCCGGCCCGGACGGCACGATCCAGTACGCCGAGAACCCGCCCAAGAAATACCAGGACATCTACCCGTTCGACTTCGAATCGAGCGACTGGCGCGGCCTGTGGCAGGCGCTGAACGGCGTGTTCCGCTTCTGGATCGGCCACGGCGTGACGATCTTCCGCGTCGACAACCCGCACACCAAGGCGTTCCCGTTCTGGGAGTGGTGCATCGACGACATCAAGCGCGACCATCCCGAGGCGCTCTTCCTGGCCGAGGCATTCACCCGGCCCAAGGTGATGTACCGGCTGGCCAAGGCGGGCTTCAGCCAGAGCTACACGTACTTCACCTGGCGCAACTCGGCGGCCGAGATGCGCGAGTACCTCGAGGAGCTGACCGTACCGCCGGTGAGCGACTTCTTCCGCCCCAACTTCTGGCCCAACACGCCGGACATCCTGCATGCCGATCTGCAGCGCGGCGGACGAGCCGGCATTCGAGGCGCGCTTCGTGCTGGCCGCGCTGCTCTCGTCCAGCTACGGCATCTACGGCCCGGCCTTCGAGCTCCTGCAGGGCACGCCGCGCGAGCCGAACAGCGAGGAGTACCTGGACTCGGAGAAGTACCAGCAGCGGACGTGGAACCTGGACAGCCCGGATTCGCTGCGCGACCTCATCACGGCGGTCAACCGTGCCCGGCGCGACCATCCGGCGCTGCACGACTAACGAGCGGCTGTGGTTCCATCCGACCGGCAACGACGATCTGCTCGCCTTCACCAAGCACAGCGAGGACCTGTCCGACATCGTGCTGACGATCGTGAACATGGACTACCGGCGCGCGTCAGTCGGGCGTGCTCGAGCTGGACGACCTGACCGGCCTGGGACTGCCCGCCGATGAGCCGCTCGAGGCCATCGATCTGGTGCAGCGGCGCGACGTTCAGCTGGCGCGGCAAGCGCAGCGCGTGACGCTCGACCCGGCCGGCCGCTCCACGGCCGTGCTGGCGCTGCGTGCGGCTCAATGACTGCCGCCCGGTCAGCCCGAGCAGCCGCCGCTCCGTCCGGTGGCGACCCGCTCTGGTACAAGGACGCGATCATCTACGAGCTGCACGTGCGCTCGTTCTTCGACAGCAATGGCGACGGCTCGGGTGACTTCAAGGGGCTGACCCAGAAGCTCGACTACCTGGCCGACCTGGGCGTGACCGCCATCTGGCTGCTGCCGTTCTACCCGTCACCGGGCAAGGACGACGGCTATGACATCGCCGACTACATCACGGTCAAGGACGAGTACGGCACGCTCCGCGACGTAAAGGCGCTCATTCGCGCTGCCCACGATCGTGGCCTGCGCGTCATCACCGAGCTGGTCTGCAACCACACCTCCGATCAGCACCCGTGGTTCCAGCGCGCGCGCCGCTCACCTCCCGGCAGCGTCCATCGCGACTACTACGTCTGGAGCGACGACCCCGACAAGTACTCCGAGACGCGGATCATCTTCAAGGACTTCGAGACGCTCCAACTGGAGCTGGGACCCGGTCGCCAACGCCTACTACTGGCACCGCTTCTACCACCACCAGCCGGACCTCAACTTTGACAATCCGCGTGTTCGGGCGGAGATCAAGAAGGCGCTCGACTTCTGGCTCGAGCTGGGCGTGGACGGGCTGCGCCTGGACGCCATCCCGTACCTCTACGAGCGCGAGGGCACCAACTGCGAGAACCTGCCCGAGACCCACGCGTTCCTGAGGGAGCTTCGCGCGCACATTGACGCGCGCTACTCGGACCGCATGCTGCTCGCCGAGGCGAACCAGTGGCCGGAGGACTCAGCCGCCTATTTCGGCGATGGCGACGAGTGCCACATGAACTTCCACTTTCCGGTCATGCCGCGCATGTTCATGTCGGTGCGCATGGAAGACCGCTTCCCGCTGTACGACATCCTGGAGCAGACGCCGGCCATCCCGGACAACGCGCAATGGGCGCTGTTCCTGCGCAATCACGACGAGTTGACGCTCGAGATGGTCACCGACGAAGAGCGCGACTACATGTACCGGGTGTATGCGCACGATCCACAGATGCGCATCAACCTGGGCATTCGGCGCCGCCTGGCGCCGCTGCTGGGCAACAACCGGCGCCGGATCGAGCTGCTCAACGGGCTGCTCATGTCGCTGCCCGGGACGCCGGTCATCTACTACGGCGACGAGATCGGCATGGGCGACAACGTGTACCTCGGCGATCGCAACGGCGTGCGCACGCCGATGCAATGGAGCGGCGATCGCAACGCCGGGTTCAGCCAGGCCAACCGGCAGCGGCTGTTCCTGCCCGTCATCACTGATCCCGAGTACCACTTCGAGGCACTCAACGTGGAGACGCAGCAGAACAATGCTGCGTCGCTGCTGTGGTGGATGAAGCGGCTCATCGCACTGCGCCGCCAGACACGCGCCTTTGGCCGTGGCTCACTCACATTCCTGCACCCGGAGAACAGGCGCATCGCGGCCTTCGTGCGCGAGTACGAGGACGAGCGCATCCTGGTCGTGGCCAACATGTCGCGTTTCGTCCAGCACGCCGACCTGGACCTGTCCGCCTATCAGGGCCTGACGCCGGTGGAGATGTTCGGCCGCGTGGAGTTCCCGCGCATCCACGATCGGCCGATGTTCATGACCCTTGGCCCGCACGCGTTCATTTGGTTCTCGCTCGAGGCCGATCCATCCGGCCGCGGCGCAGAGGTGCGCGGCGCGGACGATCGCGCCCCGACCCTGAATGTGACCGCGAACATCGACGCGCTGCTGGGTGGGCGATCGCAGGCGGCGCTGGTGGCGGTCCTGCCCGGCTTCCTGCGTGCGCGGCGCTGGTTCCGTTCGAAGGCGCGCCGTATCAAGTCGGTCCGCATGCGTGAGTCGGTGCGCGTGCCGTTCGACGGCGACGACCAGGTCCAGGCGCGGCTGGCCATCTTCGACGTCGAGTACACAGAGGGCGAGGCGGAGGCCTACCTGCTGCCGCTCGCACTGGCGCGCGGCGAGCACGTGGAGCGCATCGTCGCCCAGAGTCCGCAGGCGCTCGTCGCCCACGTCGCACCGGAAGGGGAGGACGGCGCGCAGTGGATCCTCTACGACGCCTTGTTCGAGCCCGCCTTCACCACGCGCCCTGCTCGCAGGTGTCGGCGCCCGCCGCCGCTTCGCGGGCAAGCGCGGCGAAGTGACCGCCACGCCGACACGCGCCTACCGCAAGCTGCGCGGGCCTGCAAGCACCCCGCTCGAGCCCACCGTGGGCCGCGGCGAGCAGAGCAACACGTCGGTCATGTTCGGCGACCGGCTCATCCTGAAGATCTTCCGCAGGCTGGAGTCGGGCGTGAATCCGGACCTGGAGATAGGCACGGGCCTGACCGACGCGGGCTTCGAGCACGTGCCGTCGGTCGGCGGCTGGCTTGCCTACCGGGCCGGCCGCGAGGATCCGGCGGCGATCGGCATTCTGCAGCAGTTCGTGCCCAACGAGGGCGACGTGTGGGAGCTGACGCTCGACTCCGTCGGTGCCTTCTTCGAGCGTGCCGCCGCGCGGGCCGACGGGCCGCCGGAATCGAAGCCGGCGACGCTGTCCGAGGTGCTCGCCACGGCCGCTGCTGAAATGAGCGACGAGGCAGCCGGGTTCATCGGCTCGTACGCCAGCGTGGCCGCGCTGCTCGGGACGCGCACGGCCGAGCTGCACCGGACGCTGGCCACGATCGGCGACTCACCGTCGTTCGTGCCCGAGCCGTTCAGCGCGATGTATCAGCGCTCAGCTTTCCAGACCATCCGCAACCAGACCTCGGCCGCCTTCGCGCTCCTGCGCGGGCTCCTTGACGAGCTGCCCGCCGAGGCGCGCCCGGCCGCCTCCGCCGCGCTGTCGCTTGCCCCCTCGGTGTTGCCCCGCGTGCGCGAGCTGACCACGTCGCGCACCTCGGCGATGCGCATCAGGACGCACGGCGATTTCCATGCCGGCCAGGTGCTGTGGACCGGGAAGGACGTGGTCATCATCGATTTCGAGGGCGAGCCCGGCCGGCCGCTGTCAGAGCGGCGCCACAAGCGCTCGGCGCTGTCCGACGTGGCCGGCATGCTGCGCTCGTTCCACTACGCGGCCTACGGGACGCTGCTCAATCCACACGTGGGCGGCACCGTCCGCCCGGAGGACGTGGCCCGGCTGGAGCCGTGGGCGGCGTTCTGGTATCGCTTCGTGGCGGCCACGTTCCTGCGCGCTTACCTGGAAGCGGCCAGGGGACAGCCCTTCCTGCCTGCGGACGATGCCGAGCTTGAGACGCTGCTCGAGCTGTCGATTCTGCAGAAGACGCTCTACGAGCTGGCCTACGAGCTCAACAACCGGCCGGACTGGGTGTCAATTCCTTTGCGCGGCCTGCTCGACCTTTTCGGAGTGACGGCCGACGACCCGGCGGTCGATTCCGCGCTGCCCTAGCAGGCCCCGCCGCCCTGCCTGATCCATGACACGCCAGGCGTATCTCCTGTCCGCCGGACGGCATACGCCGCGGCCAGCCGGGGCTCAACGCGGCGAGGCGGGCCCATCACCGGACGTTCGAACCGCCGGACGGCTCATCGGACCGATGCGCCGGGCCCCGGCGAAGGTCTCTGAGGCCAAACCGGACAGGTGATACGTCCTGCGGGTCAAACAATGTCGCCGCGCTGGTCCTTCGCCGGTACGCTGAGGCTGATGAGCGGTCATCGGACGCCGTGAACGTGCCCCGCCCGATGTCCGCCGCTGCGCGCTCGGCGCTGGTCACATCCGGCATTGCCGCGCTGGCGGTTGCCGCGGCACTGGCGGCCAAGTACGGGTTGCTCGTCGTGACCGGCGAGAACGCCGGGTTCACGATCTACATCCCGGCCGTGGCACTTGCCGCCTGGTATCGAGGCATGCTCGGCGGATCGATCGCAACGGCTCTCGCTGCACTGGCCGACCCGGTGCTCTTTACGCCGCCACTGGCCGGGCTGGCCGTGGACGTTCGCGAATACGCCGTTCGGCTGGCGGCTTACGTGACCGGCGGCATCGCCGTCTCCTACTTCTCATTCAGGCTGCGCCGAGAGCGGGGCAGTGCCCAGCGCGATGCCGCCGAGCGCCGGCGCGCCCTGGAGGACGCGGGCGAGATGCGCGAGGAGCTGGACAGGGTCGTCGCCGCGGAGCGCCGCGCGGCCGAGCTGCGCGAGGCGTTCAACAGCATCGTCTCGCACGAGCTGCGCACGCCGATCACGGCGATCTACGGCGGCGCCAAGATCCTTGCCCGGCGCGACCGGGTGATGGAAGACTCGACGCGTCAGGAGCTGCTTGACGACCTGGAGGAGGAGGCCGACCGGCTGTACCGGCTGGTGGAGGACCTGCTCGTGCTGTCCCGTTCGGAGCGCGGCACGGTCGAGCGGGCGGACGACCCGGTCCTCGTGCAGCGCATCGTCGAGCGCGTCGTCCGCTCGGAGGGCGCGCGCTGGCCGGCAGTCAAATTCGAGAGCGAGCTGACCGCGGCGGCCACTGCGCGCGGCGATGAGACGTACGTGGAGCAGGTGCTGCGCAACCTGCTCAGCAACGCGGCCAAGTACAGCCCCGCCGGCTCAACGGTGCGCCTCATCGTCGACGAGACGAGCGAGGGCATTCGAGTGCGCGTGCTGGACGAGGGCGCCGGAATTAATCCGGGCGAGGCGCCGCGCCTGTTCGAGCTGTACTACCGCTCACTCGCGACGTCGGCCAAGGTGGCCGGCGCAGGCATCGGGCTGTACGTCTGCCGCGCGCTCGTGGAAGCGATGGGCGGCCGGATGTGGGCCGCCCCGCGCGCACATGGCGGGTCCGAGTTCGGCTTCATCCTGGCACGCTTCGAAGAGTCCTAGAACGGCGGCCACGGAACGGCCGGACGGGTCGGGCTGGGCTGCGGATAGCGTCCCCCGGCGACGAGCTCGCTCGCCCGCCGGGCAGTGGCGGCCACCTCGTCCGGCTCGAGCAGCTCGCGCAGCGCGCGGCCCAGGGCACCGTCCATCGCGTCGCAGATTGAGCGGGACACTTCGAGCAGCTCGGGCTCGATCGGATCGCCGCGCCACGCCCAGAGAACGGTGCGCAGCTTGGGGTCGGCCGAGAAGCAGATGCCGTGGTCAACGCCGAAGACGTGCCCATCGGGCGTTGGCAGCAAGTGGCTGCCCTTTCGGTCGGCGTTGTTGATCAGCGCGTCGAAGACGCACACGGCGCGCAGCCGATCGTCCGCCGCAAGAACCAGCTCGTATGCATCGACCGTTTCGTCGACCTCGATCCAGGCCTGGACCATGCCCACGCCGAACGGCCCGTCACGCAGGACGGTGGGCGGCACGATGTTCCAGCCGGTCGCCTCTGAGACGAGGTACGCGGCCAGCTCCCGGTTGGCCAGCGTTCCGTACGCAAAGTCGTCGAGTGGCCGCTCGCCGCGCGTGGGCTTGTAGATCGCGAGCTGCGCGGTCGTGTCCTGCTCGTTCTCCGGCCACGCGTCAAGGTCGTCGGCGGCGATCGGGGCAACGCGGCACAGGAAGGTCGCGTTCGACGCGTCAGTGACCCGGCCGACGATCTCCAGCTCGCCGTTGCGCAGCAGCTCGAGCGAAGCGGTCAGTGGGTGTAGCCGTTGCGGCGCGGGCAGAAGTGGCCGCCCGGATCGAGCGGTATCCCACACTGCGGGCATGGCGGGCGGCCGGCCTGGACCACGGCCAGGGCGCCGCTGGCGAATGCCAGCGCGGCGGGCGGCTCGAGCTGGACGCGGACAACGTCGAGACCCTCGCCGACGTCCGTGGCGATGAGCAGGGGCAGTGCCGCGCCGGCCTCGACGGCGGCCTCGATGGCCGGGTCGTCCTCCTCGACCGGGTCCTCATCGTCGTCCTCATCGTCGTCCTCGTCGCCCATCTCGCGCGCCTCGATCACGACGCGGCTGCGCTCGGCGTCCCAGCCCAGGGTGAGCGTGCCAACCCGGAACTGCTCGATGATCGGCTCCGCGAGCTTCGGCGGCGCGGGCGGCAGCTCGTCGCCCACGTTCACGCCGCCCTCGCGCAGGGTGAGCAGGAGCGTGGCCATCCGTTCGGCCAGCACGGCGACCTGCGCCTTCTCCAGCGCGACCGATACGACCCGAGCTCCCTTCGCCGCCTGGAGGAAGAACGTACGCTGGCCGGGCTCGCCGATGGCGCCACAGATAAAGCTGTCGGGCTGGTCGAAACTGAACACGCGACGCGGCATGGCACTGACTCTAATACTCTTTGGCTTCCCGCCCCGCCAATCACTGGAGGTCGTTCCGCGTGCAGTTCCGTCCCGTGTCCTCGCTCGAAGGCGAGCCGCTGGATGCTCTGATCGTGCCCGTGTTCAAGGACGCGGACCCGGCCAGCACAGCATCAAATGACCTCCGCGAGATGGTTTCATGGGTGGCCCAGCAGGGCGGCGCCACGAAGCTGTTCACGGCCACCACGCATCTGCAGCAGGACGGTGACAACCGGCCCACGCGCCTGGTCGTGGTTGCTGCCGGGGCGCGCGACGAGCTGGACATCCAACGCTCGTGGCAGATCGTCGCTTCAGGCGTGAAGGCACTCTGGGAATCGACCGCGCGGCGTATCGGCATCGTGCTGGACATCGAGCAGCTCGGCGCGAGCGAGGCCGTCCAGAGTGCCGTGGAGGGCGTGACCTTCGCGATGTGGCGCCCGGAGGCGCATCGCTCGGGCAAGGAAGAGCGACGCCTGCCGCCGCTTGAAGAGGTCCTGCTCCTGTGCGGCGAAGAGGGTATCGAGGACGACGGGCCGGTCAAGCGCGGCACGGCCGTGGGCGAGGCAGTCAACTGGGCACGCAGGCTGTCCAATGAGCCGGGCAACCTGATGACCCCGACTCGTGTCGCGGAAGAGGCAACCCAGATGGCCGGGCGGGTGGGGCTGGATGTCGAGGTACTCGGCGAGGAGGCGTGCCGCCAGCTGGGCATGAACAGCTATCTGTCGGTCGCCCGCGGCAGCGACGAGGAGGCACAGTTCATCATCACCCGCTACCGCGGCCGCGAGGGCGACGGCTACGACCTCGGGCTTGTGGGCAAGGGCATCACATTCGACTCAGGCGGCATCTCGATCAAGCCGTCAGCGGACATGCACCTGATGAAGTACGACATGTCCGGCGCGGCTGTGGTTCTGGCCGCGGCGGGCGTGATCGCGCAGCTGGGGCTGCCGATCAACGTCATCACTGTCGCGCCGTGCACGGAGAACCTGCCCGGCGGCCATGCCACGAAGCCGGGCGACGTGTTCACGAGCATGAGCGGCAAGACGGTCGAGGTGATCAACACGGACGCCGAGGGCCGGCTGGTGCTGATCGACGGCGTTACCTTCGTTCAGCGCGAGGGGGCGGGGCGCGTGGTGGACGTGGCCACCCTCACCGGCGCGATCAGCATCGCCCTGGGCAACCACTACACGGGGTTGTTCGGCCGGCCGGAGGGCTTCGTTGACGCCGTCCGCCATGCCGGCGAGCTGGCCGGCGAGCGACTCTGGCCGATGCCGCTTTCGGACGAGTACCGCGACGCGGTGAAGAGCGACATCGCCGACCTCAAGAACAGTGCCGGCCGGCCGGGCGGCGCGATCATGGGCGCCGCGTTCATTGACGCGGTGGTCGATCCGGAGACGGAGTGGGCGCACCTCGATATCGCCAGCACGGCCTGGTTCGAGGAGGATCGAGCGTTCTCGCCCAAGGGTCCGCAGGGGCCCATGGTCAGGACGATTGTCGAACTTGCCACTAACATCGCAGCCCGCAGGGGGTAGGCGCGAGCACTGAGGAGCCGCGCGCAAGATCTCTTGCACAGATGAAGAAAATGCCATCAGCTGCTTGCACGGTTGCAACGCTGGTGAGCGACCATACGGCCGGCGCGGACCAACGCTGCTCATCGGCAGCCCGTTGCGGACCTCCGCCCGCCGTGAAACCAATAACGATGGGAGTGTCGTGAACATGCGCCTAGTTGGTGCCGTACTCAGCACATCGCTGCTACTTCTTCTGATCGCACCGTCAGCCGCGCTGGCCCAGGTGACGTCGCTGACCACGCCATTCCCGGCGGTCGTCGCCGATCCCGGCGCCACGGCGGAGTTCAACGTCACGGTCACCACGGACGTGTCGCAGCGGGTGGACCTGTCAGTGCTCAATCAGCCAGAGGGCTGGACCACGAGCCTGCGCGGTGGCGGTTCCACGATCGCCGCCGTATTCACCTCTCCCAACGCCGAGCAGGGCGACCGGATCATGGCCGAGTTCACGGTCGAGGTCGCGATCCCTGAAGACGCGGCGCCGGGCTCCAACCAGGTGGTGCTGCAGGCCAGCGCCGCGGGCGCGACCCAGCAGCTGACCCTGGACATCACCATCGCGGCTGTTGACGCAGGCTCGGTCACGATGAGCACAGATTTCCCCGACCGGAGCGGCACGGCAGCCGATACGTTCTCGGTCGATCTCGAGGTGCGCAATAGCACGAACCAGCAGCTGACCCTCTCGTTCCAGGCGGAAGGACCGGCAGGCTGGCGCATCTCGGCCCGGCCGAGTGGCGATTCGGACGCCTCCACCGCGATTGTCGACGCAGGCGGCCTGTCCGCGGCGTCAGTGACGATCGACCCGCCGGACGATGCTGCGGCGGGCAGCTACATCGTCATCGTGCGCGCCCTGGGTGGCCCGCAGCCCGTCGAGGCCCAGGTGGGCGTAGAGATCACGGGCTCATTCGCGATGAGCATGTCGACGGATGACAACCGGCTGTCGACCAATCTGACCGTGGGCAGCTCGGCGCAGGTCAACGTCGTGATCTTCAACGAGGGCAGCGCCCCGCTGGAGAACGTGGCGCTGAGCGCTACTCCGCCGCGCAACTGGACGGTGGCTTTCGCGACAGAGACGATCCCGGTCATCGAGCCCAACACGCAGGAGACGGTCACGGCGACGATCACCTCTGCCGGCAATGCTGTGGCCGGCGATTACGTGGTCACTCTGCGCGCCAACGCCGGCGACCTGAACGAGAACATCGAGATCCGCACCACGGTTGAGTCGTCGCCCATCGGCGGCCTGATCGGCGTTGCCGTCCTGGCCATCGTTGCCGTGGGCCTGTTCTTCGTCTTCCAGCGTTATGGCCGTCGCTGAGCCCCGGGTCGAGCAGGCGCCCGACTCGGCCGGGCCTCCGGCGATCCGAGCAAAGGCGCTCACCAAGCGCTACGGCGAGTTCACCGCGGTTGACAAGCTCGACCTGACCGTTCGCCACGGCGAGGTGTTCGGCCTGCTCGGGCCGAACGGCGCGGGCAAGACGACCACGATCCTGATGCTGCTCGGGCTGACCCAGCCCTCGGCCGGCACGGCGCGCGTGCTGGACATGGATCCGTCGCGCAGCCCGCTCGCGATCAAGCGTCGCGTGGGCTACCTGCCCGACAACGTCGGCTTCTACGGCGGCATGACCGGCCGCGAGAACCTGCGCTATACGGCGCGCCTCAACAGCATCGAGCGCCGCGTCGCGGACGAGCGCATCGACTCGCTCCTGACCCGCGTCGGTCTGGGCGTGGCGGGCGACAACAAGGTGGACACGTACTCGCGCGGCATGCGCCAGCGCCTCGGCCTGGCTGACGTGCTGGTCAAGGATCCGTCGATCGTCATCCTCGATGAGCCCACCACGGCGATCGATCCGGCCGGCGTGGAGGAAGTGCTCGAGCTGGTGCGCGAGCTTGCGCGCGATGGCGCGGCCGTGCTGCTCGCCAGCCACCTGCTCCACCAGGTGCAGCAGATCTGCGATCGCGTCGGCATATTCGTATCCGGCAAGCTCGTCGCCAGCGGCCAGATGGGCAAGCTGGCCGAGCAGCTGGGCACCGGGCCGATCGAGATCGAGGTCCAGGCCGCGCCGCCGCTGGAGCCGGTGCGCATGGCCGCGGCCAAGGTGCCCGGCGTCAGCCGGGTCGAGGTCGATGAGCGCGATCCGCGCACGCTCGTGATCTACGCCGAGCGTGACGTTCGCGCCGAGCTGGCCCGCGCGCTGGTCGAGGCCGGCCATCCGCCGTTCCACCTTCGGCGTCGGGGCGACGAGCTGGATGAGATCTACCGACGCTACTTCTCGACCGGCGAGCGGCCGGTGGCCAACGAGGCAGTGGCGTGAGCGGCCCGGATTCAGCGGCCCTGCCGCGCGACACGACGCGCGGCCGGCGGCGCAAGAAGGTTGGCCGTCCGGTCCAGCCGCAGCCGGAACCGGAGGCGCGCGCCGCAGCGCGGCCGGACCTGGAAGCCGGGCTGCGCTCGGGCTGGCGCGTCATCGCGGCCAAGGAGTTCGCCGATCACGTATTGAGCGTCCGCTTCCTGGTGCTGACCGCCGTCCTGGGCCTGGCCGCAGCGGCCGCTGTCTACGCCACTGCGGGCGAGATCCGCGCGGTCGCCTCGGCCGCCTCCGGCTCGTCCGCCCTGTTCCTGAAGCTGTTCACCATCTCGAGCGACCAGATACCGGCGTTCACCACATTCATCGCCTTCCTTGGTCCGCTGCTCGGCATTGCCTTCGGCTTCGACGGGATCAACGGCGAGCGCGCCGAGGGGACGCTGCCCCGGCTGGTGTCGCAGCCCATCTACCGCGACGACGTCATCAACGGCAAGTTCGTTGCCGGTCTGGCCGCGATAACGATCATCTTCGTGGCCATCACGGCACTCGTCTCGGTCGTAGGCATCATCCAGCTCGGCATCCTGCCCTCGGTTGACGAGGTCCTGCGCCTGGCGCTGTGGATCGGGCTTGCGGTCGCCTACGTTGGCCTGTGGCTGGCGCTGGCGCTGCTGTGCTCGGTCGTCATGCGTCGTGCGGCGACGTCCGCGCTGGTGGCGATCGGCGTGTGGCTGCTCTTCACCCTTTTCGCCACGCTGCTGGTGGGCATCTTCGCGGGCGTGATCGCGCCCGTCCCGGCGGACGCGGGCACGGGCAGCCCGCAGGCGGTGCGCAATGTCGCGCTGCAGCAGCAGCTGGCGCGGCTGTCGCCCAGCCAGCTCTTCACCGAGTCGACGGCAGCAGTGCTGGATCCAAGCGTGCGCACGCTCAGCCCGGGCCTGATAACGGCCGAGCAGGCCGACCGGGCCATCCCGTCGATCCTGTCGCTGTACCAGAGCCTGCTCGTGGTTTGGCCGCAGTTCGTGGCCCTCATCGCCGCCACGGCGGTCATGTTTGCGGTTGCCTATGTCGCCTTCATGCGTCAAGAGGTGCGCGCCTAGCTATTCCGGGTGAAGCACCCGCCAAGCGCGCGATAAGAGTGCGCCGTCAGACTCGCCGGTCGTGGATGACGTCCGCCTGGGGCGCTCGCTGAGGGCCGTGCGAGTTCGGCGCGGCTGGCGCCAGAGCGATGTCGCCGTGCGCGCCCGGGTCTCGTCCGGGGTCGTGTCGTTGATCGAGCGCGGCCAAGTGGAGAACGTTTCCATGCGCGCACTGCGCAGGGTCGCGGCCGCGCTCGGCACCCGGATGGAGATTGATCTGCGGATGCCCCATGGCGAGCTGGAGCGGCTTCTCAACGCAGGCCACGCTGCGCTCCACGAGGAACTGGCGCGCTACCTGGCGGATCTCCCCGGCTGGCTCCACGCACCGGAGGTTTCGTTCGCCATCTACGGCGAGCGCGGCGTGATCGACATCCTGGCGTTTCACCGGCCGAGCGGGTCGTTGCTCGTGATCGAGCTCAAGACCGAGTTCGTTTCCCTCGAGAACCTGCTCTCGACCATGGACGTTCGGATGCGCCATGCGGCGAAGATCGGCCGCGATCGGGGCTGGTCCGTCCGAGCGGTGAGCGCGTGGGTCGTCTTTGCCGACACGGCCACCAATCGGCGCCGGGTGCGCGCCCACTCGGCCGTGCTGCGCTCAGCCTTTCCCTCTGACGGCCGCGTGGTGCGTGGCTGGCTGCGCCGGCCGAGCGGGACCATTCGCGCCCTTTCCTTCTGGGCCAATTTCAATGGAGCAACCGCAAGCAAGGTGTCTGCCGGCCGGCGCCGTGTGCGCCTGCAGCCCAGGCACGCTAACTGCGCGTGAGGTTTGTCTTAGTCCAACAAGGAGCCGCCGTGAGCTAGCTAACGGTGGCCTCAATGAAATCTGCACGAGTCGGACCGGACGCGGGCCTGGCCCGGACCGGACGCGGGCCCGTCCATCGTGTGGGGCGCATAATCCGCCCATGAAGGGCGATCGAGTGGAAGCCGTGGTCGACACCGGCCAGGGCACGCAGACCTTTGACATCGTCGCCCGCCGCGCCGGCCGGCGGATCGAGATAACCACCGCGCGCGGCGTGGTCGAGGTGACCGAGGTGACGCGCTCGGGCACGCCGGTGCGCACGGGCCGCTTCATGGCCAACCGCCTCATCGCGCTGGTCGAGCACCCGGCCCAGGAGGGCAATGGCGCCGGTGTGGACGTGGAGACGAGGCGGCGGATGGGCGTCGACGGCACTCGATCGCGCGCGCGGCGCGGCGAGGACACGCCTGTTGCGCCGCATCAGCTGACGGTGCTCGGCGACGAGGACCAGGAGCCGCCCGACAACGGAGCCTGAGCCGGCACACTGAGGCGCTACGGCACCTCCAGGACGATGCCCTCGTTGGGGTCAAGCTCCAGCACGGCCCCGACTTCCCGGCCATCACGCGCCGTGTTCGTTGAGATCAGCACGCGCCCACCGCGCGCCAGGTTGAGCGCCACGGGCTGGCGGGCCGCACCGAAGTTGAGCGCGATGACCAGCCGGCGCTCGCCCAGCGCGCGCTCATAGACGAGCAACTCGTCCGTGACGAGCACCTCCGCCCACGTGCCCACCTGCAGCGCCGGCTCGTCGCGGCGCAGCGCCAGCAGCCGGCGATAGAGCGACAGCAGCGATAGCTCGTCGGCGCGCTGTGCGGCCACGTTGACCCGCTCAAGGTCAGCGCCGATCGGCAGCCACGGCCGCCCGGTCGTGAACCCGCCATTGGCTGAGCCGTCCCAGCGCATCGGCGTGCGCTGTGCGTCGCGACCGCCCGCGGTGGGCCCCTCGAAGCGTGCCGGATCCAGCCGCAGCTCCTCCGGTATCTCCACGTCAGTCATGCCGATCTCGTCGCCGTAATAGATCGTGGGCGTGCCGCGCACGGTGAGAAGGAGCATCGCCGCCACGGCCGCCTGCTCGCGTCCGGCACGGGTCGCGATGCGCGGCTGGTCGTGATTGCCCAGGACCCAGTTCGGCCAGCCGTGCCCGGGCAGGGCGGACTCGTACTCGCGCAGCGCCGCGCCAACAACGGGTGCCGACCATTGCGCCAGCACCAGCTGGAAGTTGAAGGGCAGGTGGGCCTCGAGTCGGTCGGCCGAGCCGTAGTAGGTCACCAGGCGGTCAGTCGGCAGGTAGATCTCGCCGATCATGACCCGCTCCTCGTACTCATCGAGCACGGCGCGCATGTCGGCCACTATGTCGTGCACCTCCGGCCGGTCGGACGTGAACTCGGGTAGCAGCGCGTCGTAGGCGACGCCATTGCCGGCCCCCAGCCAGGCCGGGTTGGGCGGGTTGTCGCGCAGCCGGTCGTCCTTGATGAGCAGCCACAGCACGTCGATCCGGAACCCGTCGATGCCGCGCTCCAGCCAGAAGCGGAGCGTGTCGTACATCTCTGCCCGGACGAGCGGATTGCGCCAGTTGAGGTCGGGCTGCTCCTTCAGGAACAGGTGCAGGTAGTACTGGCCGGTGGCCGAGTCGAGCTGCCAGGCAGAGCCACCGAAGATGCTCAGCCAGTTGTTGGGCGGCGAGCCGTCCGGCTTTGGATCGGCCCACACGTACCAGTCGCGACGCGGGTTGTCGCGCGACGAGCGCGACTCGCGAAACCAGGGATGCTCGCTGGAAGTGTGGTTGGGAACGTAGTCGAGCAGCACGCGCAGGCCGCGCCGATGCGCCTCGTCCACAAGCAGGTCCAGATCGGCCAGGGTGCCGAAGGCGGGGTCCACGTCGCGGTAGTCGGAGATGTCGTAGCCGAAGTCGGCCATCGGCGAGCGGAAGATGGGCGACAGCCAGATCGCATCGACGCCCAGCCAGACGAAGTGGTCCAGCCGGTCGATGATCCCGCGCAGGTCGCCGATGCCGTCGCCGTTCGAGTCCTGGAGCGAGCGCGGGTAGACCTGGTAGACGACGCCCGTCTGCCACCAAAGGGAGGCCGCATTGGCGGCGTCTGAGCCGCGCTGGCTGGTCACGCGGTCAGCAGCAACCGCTCGCGACGGAAGAAGCGGTAGCCCACGCGCAGCACGACCAGCGCGATCAGCCACACGATCGTGCCCAGCGCTATGGCGAACCAGGTGTCCAGGTAGACGATCCCGGTGAACTGAGCGACGAGCAGGAGCACCACCGGCAGCACGATCGTGGCTCCCGTCTGGTACGCGTCCAGGAACGTCCGCACCCGGGCCGAGACCATCACCAGTGCCCCCATCGCGAGCGCGGCAATGGCCGGCATCAGCCAGAGCAGCGTCACGAACCAGAGCGGGCTGAGCGCGATGGGTCGCGTCACGACTGGTGGTGACAGCAGGTTCGTCGTCAAGACGAAGAGCGCGTAGCCAAAGAAGGACACGCCGATCGAGGCCAGCCATGGGGCGAGCAGCTTGGCGATGTACAGCTCGGCGTCAGTGGTGGGCGTGTAGAGCAGTGCCTCAAGGGTCTTGCGCTCCTTCTCGCCGGCCAGGCTGTCCGCGGCGATGACCGCGGCGACCATCAGCGGCACGAGCAGGAACAGAGTCACGAACTGAAACTCGAACAGGAAGCGCAGGGCAAGCGAGACCGCCGGACCGTCGCCCAGCTGGGCGCGCATCTGGGGCGGCAGTTGCTCTATCAGGGGCAGGATCTCATCAAGCTCGCCCGCGATTGCCGGCAGGAGCAGCGCCGCAACAGCGGGCAGCACCACGAAGAAGAGGATGGGCAGCAGGATGATCGGCACCATCGCCGTGCGGCTGCGCGCGACCACCGCGATGTCGCGCAGCACGATGCCGCTGATCGCCGGCCAGTTCACTGCTTGCCCCCGTACAGCGCGAAGTAGACGTCCTCGAGCGTCGGCTCGGCCGGATCGACGCGGTAGATCGAGATGCGCTCGGCAGAGAGCGCACTCACCAGTGCCGGCAGCGCGTCGCGGGTTATGCCCTCCGCCCTGACCAGCTCATCGTCCGGCGCGGCTGTCGCGCGGTAGCCGGCGCGCTCGATTACGGCGATGGCCCGCTGCCGATCAGCGGCTGCGACCTCCAGCTCGACCGAGGTGGGCGAGCCCAGCCGGCGCACGAGGTCGCGTGGCGAGCCCTCGGCGACCAGCCGGCCTTCACGCAGGATGATCACCCGATCGCACAGGCGTTGCGCCTCGACCAGGTTGTGCGTGCTGATGATCACCGTTCGCGCTTCCTTCCCGGCGGTGCCGCGAACGAGCTCGTGCACGTCGCGCGCCGCGATCGGGTCGAGCGCCGCGGTGGGCTCGTCCAGGAACAGGATCTCCGGGTCGTGCAGGAGCGCGCGCGCGAGCGCGAGGCGTTGCTTCATGCCCCGGCTGAAACCGCTCGCGCGGTCGCTCGCCCGGTCACTAAGCTGGAACTGGCCCAGCACCTCGTCCACTCGCGCGCGTGCCCGCCGGCCGTCGAGCCCGAACAGCCGCGCGTAGAAGGACAGGTTCTGGCGCGCGGTGAGCCGCTCGTCCAACGAGGGCGTCTCGGTCAGCACGCCCGTCCGGGCACGAATGCGCGCGCCGGCCGTGGCCGAGTCCATGCCCAGCACGGTCGAGTGGCCCGAGTCGGGTGAGAAGAGGCCGTTGAGCAGGCGGATGGTCGTCGTCTTGCCCGCCCCGTTGTGACCCAGCAGGCCGACGATCTCGCCGCGCTGGACCTGGAAGCTCAGGTCATCGACGGCCGTGACGCGCCCGAACCGGCGCGACAGCCCGGTTGCGACGATGACCGCCGAGTCCGGCACGTCCGGCGCGCCCGGCGGAGGTGGCGCCGACTGGGCGCTCAACTGCTATTGCGTCTCGACATCTCGACTAGCTTCCGCTCGGCGCGCGCCTTGTCGGCGATGTCCTCGGCAAGCTTCTCGGCCCGATCGGCGAGCTCTGCGGTTGCCGGATGATCCGGATCCGCCTTCGCCTTGGTGCGCTCGATGTCGGCCAGTTGCTCTGCGTCAGCGGCTACGTCCTCGCTGATCGCCTGTAGGTCTTCGCGCTCAGAATCGCTCATCAGGCCCCTCTGTTACCGGGAGGCACCCAGTGGCCCTCCCGGTAAACGTACCAAACGGGTCGCCGCTCACCCTCAAGGTCGCGCGCCCGGACCACGGCGCGCGGGTACTCATCCCTGAGTGTCTGCTGGAGATCCTCAGGGACAGCGGCCCCGCCGGCCAGCCTTTGGACACGATCCACGAAGTCATCGTCAGAGCGTGGATTGATAACTAGGATTGGTTTTGAGCCTCCTGACACGATCTGTACCAGTGTCGGGAGTGCCGCCCACCGGAGCACGGGCGCGGGACTGCTCAGCGATACAGTTGCGTTGCGCCGGAGTGCGCAGTGCGCTGCGAAGGGCGTTGGCCAGCGCCCCTCAGCGAATGTCGACGACGCGGTAGGTGACGCTGCCCGCCGGGATAGGCACCGTGACGCTGTCGCCGATTCGCGCTCCGATCAGCTTCCCGCCAACCGGTGACGCGTTTGATATACGCCCGCTGCTCGGGTCGGCTTCGGCCGGGCCCACGAGCAGGAAGGTAAGCTCCTCACCCTGCAATTCGACGACCACCGTTGAGCCCAGGCGGACGATTTCTGTGGGCGTCGAGTCGTCAACGATCTGCGCGGTGCGGATCATCCCCTCGAGGGCCTGGATGCGCCCTTCTACGAACGACTGCTCCTTGCGCGCGTACTCGTAGTCGCCGTTCTCCTTGAGGTCGCCGAATTCGCGCGCCGACTTCACCCGGGCGATGACCTGCGGGCGCACCTCCGTGCGCAGGTGATCGAGCTCGGCACCCATCTTCTCCAGGCCCTCGCGCGAGACCAGCGTGGGCTCCGGCGCCGGGCGAGTGGGGACCTTCAGACGGGGCTTGCGCGCCGCGGCTGCGATGGAGCGGCGCGCCGCCGAGCGTTTGGCCGCTGCCTTACTGATCTGATCGGGAGTCGGCTCCGCTTTCGCGAGCAGGCTGCCAGCGAGGCCGACTGTTGCCGGATCCGTTCGGGCGCCCGACGATCGATTGGCGAATGGCAGCAGGCCGCCGTTGCGCCCGCCGACCTCGTTCAGGATCGCGTCCTCGTACTCCTCGGCGGCGTCCGTCTCCGCCCACCACACGCGCAGGTCGTTGAGCACGGCAAGTGACTTCAGCCAATGCGCAGCCGCGGTCGGCTGGCTGTCCCCGAGCGGCGTGGCGTAGATCGCGCCGAGACGCTGGCCGATGGCGCGGGCGGAACGCCCCACGAACACGATGGGCTCGCCGGGTAGCCACATGGCGGCCAACCAGCGGCCGAGCTCCTGCGCTGACGGCCTCTCACCGTCGAGCAGCAGGTCCGGCACACGGTCGATCCAGCGCTTCACGGCGACCACGTCGATCGGCGCAGACTCCGCGCCGGCGGGCAGCTCCACGACGAAAACGCCGGGTCCGCGACTGGGTATGCCGGTGCCCCAGCGCGTCGGACCGTCGACCATCAGCCCCAGACCGCGCATCAGCTCGCTCGCCCCGGGACCGCGCATCGCCTCTGTTGTCACATGCCGATCGTAACCGGCTCCGGCTTGCCAAGCGCTGGGCTAGCATCCGGCCGTGGCTGAAGACCGCAAGGAACGAGTCGATCGCGAGCTGATCGAGCTGCTCAACGAGCTCCGCGTGGCCCTGCCCGGAGTCCAGGTCCTGTTCGCATTCCTGCTCATCCTGCCGTTCCAGCAGGGCTTCGGCGAGGTCACGGAGTTCGAGCGGATCGTCTACTTCCTGGGCCTGGCTGCATCGGCGATAGCGAGCATCATCTTCATCGCGCCCGCGTCATACCACCGCATCAACATGCGCCGGGGCGTCGACGAGAAGGAGCGGATGCTGCTCACTTCGAACCGCCTGGCGATCATCGGCACCGTGTTCCTGGCGCTCGGCATCGCGTCCTCGCTGTTCGTGGTCGCCGACGTGCTGTTCGGGGCCGGCGTGGCGCTGTCCATCGCTCTCGCGACTCTGGGCCTGGTGGGCGCGCTCTGGTTTGCCTTGCCCCTGCTTGCCCGGCGGAGCAGCTCGGAAAGCTGAGCCAGCAGGCCTGTACGGGCGGAGTAAAGTCTCTGCGCCAGGCGATGGAGGCGCTCTTCGGCGCCGCGCCCGCTGCGCAGCAGGAGAAGCGGACATGGGCTTGATCCGAAGGACTGTATTGGCAGTGTCGCTGATGGCGGTTGCCATCCCGGTCGTCGTTGCGCCCGTCGCGGCGGCATCCAGGTCCTTGCCTGACTGGGCATGCTCGCCCGGCGTGATCTCAGGCGAGGCAGGCAGCCCGGCATTGACGCCGGCCGGGCGAGGAGGCAAGTTCCGCGAGCCAGACCTGGCCCAGGCGCGGCGCGATATGCCGGCTTCCGCCAAAGGCCGCGCGCCGGCCGGGTTCAGCGCGACCGTCGAGGTCTATTTCCACGTCATCACCAAGGGCAGCGAGGGCAACCTGACCTCCAGCCAGATCAACAGCCAGGTCGCCGTTCTCAACAATACGTTCGGTGGCGGTGAGGGTGGAGACGCGACTGGGTTCTCGTTCGTCCTCGCAGGCGTGACGCGGACAGACAACGCCAAGTGGTATGGGGCCAAGGGTGGCGCCGAGCGCGACATGAAGAAGGCGCTCAAGGCTGGCGACGACAGCGACCTCAACGTCTACTCCACCAGCGGTGGCGCATATCTGGGATGGGCTTATCTGCCCTCAATCACTGACACCAGCCAGGCCTTTCTCGACGGTGTGGTCATCGACTGGCGCACGGTTCCTGGCGCGTCCACGGCCTACGCGGGACAGTACGACCTGGGCGAAACGTTGACTCACGAGGTGGGTCACTGGATCAACCTGGAGCACACCTTCCAGGGCGGCTGCTCAGAGCCGGGCGACTTCGTGTCCGACACGCCCGCCCAGAAGACGGCGACGTCGGGCTGCCCAGCAGGCAAGGACACCTGCCCGGCCCCGGGCCTTGATCCCATCCACAACTACATGGATTACTCGTTCGACACCTGCTACACGCAGTTCACGCCGGGCCAGACGCAGCGCATGCGTGATGCCTGGCTGCTCTATCGGGCGTCATAGCCAGCTCGCCGCAGTTCTCTGGCCGGCGCAGGCTGCAGGCGCCGGCCACCTTCTCCGTGTCCCGTACGAGTACGTAGCCGGCGGGAAGTATCGGTCTCCGTGGAGCGCCGGATGGTCACGCGTGGCGCGGGCCGGGAAACTCGATCGTGCGGTCGGACGTCTGTTCGATCGGCGCCGCGCACGGTCGCTGCGATCAAGCCACGAGACTTCAGGGGATGAGCTGAGACATGGGACTACTGGGCCGGATCGCCCTCGCCGTACCGCTGGTGCTGGCACTCACGACACTGGGCACGGCCGTGGCGACCGCGTCACCGGCCGTGCCGCCAACCCATCCGGGACAGCCCGATGGCTGGGTCCGCTTCAAGGCCTACCAGAGTCCGTTCGGCACTCACCCGTATCGCTCGTCCTGGGTGGGCGACGATGTTTACGGCGCAACCGGCCGCGGCCAGACCGAGCAGCTGCGCGCAATGGGCGCGTACGAGCGCGGCACGCACCTGGTCTTCGTGGTGGCGATCGAGAATGACGGCGCCAGGGACAGCTTCACGGTCCGGGCGAGCGGAACAGGATCATGGCCGGTGGCCTACTTCGACGGACGAACGGACGTGACCAGGGCCGTGCTGGACGGCACTTACCGCACGGCGTCGCTTTCAACCGGCGAGCGCGCCTTCCTCAAGGTCAAGGTGCGACTGGGCGGTCCCGGCTCAGCCGTGATGCGCAGCGTGGTTCTCACGTCCGTGCTGGATCCACAGCGCCAGGACGTGGTCCGTATCCAGGCCAGCTACAGCACCTGCGGCTGCTGACCGAACGGCCGGCGGTCCGCTGGGCAATACTCTGGCCGTGGAAGAGCGGCTGATCAACATCGAGGTGCCACCCAGTGGCACCGGTTGCGTGGAATGCCTGGATTCGGGTGGCTGGTGGTACCACCTCAGGCGCTGCGCGATGTGCGGTCACATCGGCTGCTGCGACTCATCACCCTCCCAGCACGCCAGCCGGCACGCATTGACGGAAGGGCACCCGATCGTGCAGAGCTTCGAGCCCGATGAGGACTGGTTCTGGGATTACGTCGCCGTCGACTACCAGCACGGTCCAGAGCTGGCGCCGCCGCACGAGCATCCGATCGATCAGCCAGTGCCCGGTCCCGCCGGCCGAGTCCCGCCGGATTGGATGGATCGACTCAACTAGTAGTCGGAAGTTGGCTGGCGAGGAAGGATTCGAACCTTCAATCCCCTGATCCAGAGTCAGGTGCCTTACCGTTTGGCCACTCGCCAGTGAGCGTCTGAGTCTACCAAAGGGTCCCGTTCGCTAGCCCTCGACGAACTGCGCGACCTCATTGAGCGGCTTGCGGGTCAGGTCGGGCACGGTGCAGCCCGGCGCCGGGTATCCCACCGGCAGGAGCACGAATGGGCGCTCATTCTTGGGCCGGCCCAGGCTCTTGGACAGGAAGCCCATGGGCGACGGAGTGTGCGTCAGTGTCGCCAGCCCCATGGAGTGCAAGGCGGCGATGAACATGCCGCACGCGATGCCCACGCTCTCACGCGCGTAGTAGTGCTTGCGCACCGTGCCGTCAGGGAACCAGCCGTGAACCTGCTCGAAGAGCACCACCAGCCAGGGCGCAACGTCCAGGAACGGTTTGCGCCAATCGGTGCCCAACGGGGCGAGTGCCGCCCGCCATTCTTCCGGCATGCGGCCGCCTTCGTAGCTCTGCCGCTCCTCCGCCTCAGCGGCCACCCGGATCTCGTGCTTCTTGGCCGGGTCTGACACGGCGACGAACGTCCACGGCTGCTGGTGGGCGCCAGACGGTGCCGAGGCGGCGGTCATGATCGCGTGCTCGATCAGCTCGCGCGGGACCGGGTCAGGCGCGAAGGCGCGCACGCTCCGCCGCGCCGCCATCTCTGTCCGGAACGCGCGGGCGCGGTCACGCATCTCGTCCGGTTCCAACCGCGGACGGTCATAGGCGATGAAGCGCACCTCGTCCGCGGCTCCGTCACGGGGTTCCATGATCCATCTCCTTGCTGCCCGGGGGCTGGGCACCTTTGATGATCGCGCGCCACATGCGCGACGTTGGCCCTCGGTAGCATGACCGGCGCGAGACCCGTCCCATTCGCGGTCCACGCAGCGAGGAAGCTTTGATCCCAACGCTGCTCCAGCGCGCGCCGTTCCGCAACTTCTGGCTGGGCCAGTCGATCTCTGTCGTGGGCGACCAGATCACCCTGCTCGCGATCCCGATCGTGGCCGTTCTCGTCCTGAACGCCCAGCCGGCGGACATGGGCCTGCTCACCGCGGCCGGCCTTGTGCCCCACCTGCTCTTCTCACTGCCGGCAGGGGTGTGGCTGGACCGCGTCGCGCGCCGCCGGCGGCTGATGATCATCGCCGACCTCCTGCGCGCCGGGCTGATCGCCACGATCCCCATCGCCTATTTCATGGGCGTGCTCAACCTGGCCCAGTTGTACGTGGTCACGTTCCTGGTTGGGACGCTGGCGGTCGTCTTCGATATCTCGTGGAACACCCTCTTCGTCGCCGTTACGCCGCGCCAGGACTTCGTGCAGGCCAACTCATTGCTGAACGGCAGCCGGTCGCTGGCGTACGTGGCCGGCCCGTCGCTGGGCGGACTGCTCATCCAGGTCCTGACCGCGCCGCTGGCGATGCTCGCCGACGGCCTGTCCTACGTGGCCTCCGCCCTTTTCCTGGGCCGCGTCAAGGCGGACGAGCCACCGATTGATCCCGTCCCGCACAGCATTCGCGTTCAGCTTGCCACCGGGCTCCGATTCATCCGCCTCGACCCCATCATGCGCCCGGCTCTGCTCTCCGTGGCCACGTGCAACCTGTTCAACTTCGCCTTCGCGGCGCTGTTCATCCTGTACGCGACGACTTACCTGGGAGTGGAGCCGGGCCTGCTCGGGCTGGCCCTCGGCGCAGGAGCGGTGGGCGGCCTGCTGGGTGCCGTCGTGGCCGCCAGGATTGGCCGCCGGATCGGCATCGGGCCGGCCTACGCGTTGGGACTCTTCCTGTTCCCCGTCTCGCTCGTGGCAATCCCGCTCGTGACTGGCGACCTGGCCGTGGTGCTGGCGATGCTGGCCATCACCGAGTTCGGAGCCGGGTTCGGGGTGATGATCCTGGACATCAACGCGGGCACGATCATCGCCGCCCGGACGCCCGATTCGATCCGCAGCCGCGTCACCGGTGCGTGGCGCTTCGTCAACTACGGCGTCCGCCCGGTCGGTGCGCTGATGGGCGGCCTCCTGGGTGCCGCCATCGGTGTCCGCGAAACGCTGATCCTGGCCACGATCGCGTCGCTGGCCGGTGTGCTGTGGCTGATCGGCACGCCCATCCTGCGCCTGCGCGACATCCCTGATCCGGGCGAGATCCGCTAGCGACGCCCTGCGTTGCAATAGCCCCGCAACGGCCACGGTGCAGTACGTGAACGGCGCCAGACGGCTCCCCGGCTACCTTCGCAACCAGACGCCACAAACACCGTCAAACCCATCGCGCCAACCTTCTAGGAGACACATGGACGTACTGACGCTGCTCAAGGAAGACCACGACCGGATCAAGAAGATGCTCGAGGACGGCGATTCCACGACCGAGCGCGGCGAGAAGACGCGGACCGAGCTCTTCGAGCGACTCAAGACGACCCTCGTCGCCCATGAGGCAATGGAGGAGGAGATCCTCTACCCAGCCCTGAAGGCGCATCCGCAGGCAGAGGAGCTCACGCTGGAGGCATACGAGGAGCACCACGTCGTGGACCTCGTGCTCGAGGAGCTCGAGAAGACGCCGGTCACGGACGAGAAATGGGGCGCCAAGTTCACGGTCGCCAAGGAGAACATCGAGCACCATATCGAAGAGGAGGAGGGCGAGATGTTCAAGCTGATCCGCCAGGCCTTCTCCGCCGAGGAACGCGAGCAGATGGGCGCCAAGATGGCCGACATCCAGGCCCTCGGCCGGCAGGTGGTGGGGGAGGAGATGCGCGCCGGCTAGGCCGCCCCCTCCGTGTCGGCCTCCATCACCGGCAGGTAGAACCCGAACTCGGTACCGCCGCCTTCGCGCGCCGCGGCCCAGATCTTGCCGTCCATTGCCTCGATCAGGTGGCGGCAGACGAACAGGCCTATACCGGCGCCGCCAGGTACCGACCGCGCACTCGTGGCGCGATAGAAGAGGTCGAACAGGCGCTCTGGATCGTCGCCGTTGAAGCCGGCGCCGCGGTCCATGACGCGCACGACGACGCGGCCGTCTTCCTGGGCTGCCTGGATGTCCACGCCCGACTCCAGGCCGCTCCCGTAGCGCACCGCGTTGGTCAGCAGGTTGCGCACGACCTGCTCCACGTACGTCGCGTCGCCGCGCACGGCCGGCAGGCGATCGGCGATGTCGAGCCGTATCTCAGGCTTGCCCACGCGCTCGGCGGTTGATTGGGCAACCTGACCGAGCAGGTGCTGCAGGAGCACGGGCTCGTCCGAAATCTCGACCATCCCGCGCTCCACGCGGGTCATCACCAGCAGGTCCTCCACGAGCCGGGCGAGACGCTCCGATTCGACCTGGATGTCCGAAACGACCTCTGCACGGTGCTTCTCGTTCAGGTTGCGCTCCAACAGCCGACTGCCGCCGTAGATCGTCGTAACCGGCGTGCGCAGCTCATGTGACAGCACGCCCATGAACGCGTCGCGCGCCGCGCTGGCGGCGCGGGCGCTGGTGATGTCGCGCAGGACGACGACAGTCGGCGCAAGGAGGTTCGTGGCGCCCGCGGTGCCGCGCAGCGCCCGGTAGCGACGCATCTCAAGCCACGGGCCGCCGGGCTCCAGGTGCACCTCGCGCGCATCGCCTTCGGAACCGGGCACCTCGTCGCCTTCCGAGTGGCTCAGACCCAGCCGGTGGTGGAGCAGCTCATCCATGGTGCCCGGCGACCCGCTTTCGAACAGCTCGTCGGCGGCCTTGTTGCTCAGCCGCAGCTGGCCGGACGCATCGAACACGAGGACCGCCTCGGCCAGTGCGGCGAGGACGGTGTCGAGCTGTGCGCGACGGTCGTCCGAGGACTGGTAGAGGCGCGCATTCTCGAGCGCGATGCCCGCGCGCAGCCCAAGCTCCTCCGCCAACGCCAGCTCGCGCTCGCCAAGCACCCTGCCTGACTCGGCCATGATTAGGGTGAATGCCCCCACGGGCGTACCGCGGCCGGTCAGCGGCACGCAGATGTATGAGCGCAGGCCGAGCTCGCGCACCAGTTCCAGCTCCTCGTCGATCAGCGACGCCTCGAGCAGCTCGTCTGGGATCACGGGCACGAACTCGGAGGTGTTGTCGCGGATGACGTGCGCGATCCCAGTCGGCGCGGCCGGATCCAGCGGTCGTATCTGCTGCAGGCGACGCGCGATCGCCACCCGCGCCGGATCCGAGTGGGCGATCGCGGCCGGAGAGATCGATCCGTCCGGCTCGAGCAGATGGACGATGCAGTAGTCGCCCAGCCACGGGACGGCCAGCTCGCTCAGCCGGCGCGACGCTTCGTACGCGTCGAGCGTGGTCGAGAGTGCCGCGACCGCCTCAGTCATGAATCGCCTGCTTTCGCGCGTCCAGCGCTCCTCGGTCACGTCGCGGAACGTGTTGATCACCTGGCGCACGGAGCCATCCGGGTCGCGCAGCGGCGTCGCGGTGACCATCGACCAGCGAATCTCGCCCGAGGCCCGGACCCTGAAGCCGATGAGCAAGGGCGGCGGAGACTCGCCGGCGAGAGCGAGGCGTCCGGGCAGCTTGTCAGCCCCGAGCGGAACAAACGCATCGTCGAACAGTTCGAAGCGGTCCAAAAACTCGCCCAGCGGTGCTTCGAGCATCGCCTCCGCCGAGGCAAAGCCCGTCAGCCGGGCAGCGGCGTCGTTGGCGTACACCAGCCTTCCGTCGGGCCCCTGGACGGTGATCCCCTCGTCGATCGTGCCGAAGATGGCTGACAGCTGATCTCTCGACGAACGCAGCGCGGACTCGATACGGCGCCGCTCGACGGCCGCGGCGAGCACGTTGGACACAGCCTGCAGGAAGTTGGCGTCCTCGCGCGTGAAAGTTGCCGGCTGCGTGGTGAACGCGGCGAGAACGCCGTACGGGTCCTGCTGCTCTCCGATGCGCACGGCGATTGCGGCGACCACCTGGTGCTCGAACATGATCGGCTGGAGCTTGAAGCGCTTCTCAGCAGGGAAGTTCTCGACGATGACCGGTCCGCCGGTGACCAGCGTGTAGCCGGACATGGAACCGGTGTTGGCCGGCAGCGCGGCCTCGCCCACGACGCCCGGTCGCCAGCCCACGCCGGCGATGATGAGCAACTCGGAGCGGTCTGCGGAAAGCTCCAGGACGTCCACCAGGGCCACGTCGAGGATCTTGCGTACCAGCTCGCACGCCTCTGTCAGGAGCGCGTCGAGCGGCACGTCGGCCAGCGCGCGCTGGCCGATCTCGGCGATCGCGGCCTGCTGCTCGACCATGCGCGCGAGCGTGCGCCCGTCATGCGACGTGGGCTGCGCTCTGTGCGCTACGTCAGTCAAGTTGCGACCGCCCTCCCTGCGAACGATGGCGGAGCATACAGGCCGCACCGGTCGGCGCATTGTTTCAGGTGATCGAGGGCAGTTCCTGTTCCAGCTCGACCGCCGCGGCGAAGAGATCGCCGCGTTGCTCGACGCGAGCCAGAACGGTGCGGATGTTCCAGCTGTCGGCACGCAGCTCCGGGTCGTCCAGCTCATCCCAGTCGATCGGCGCCGACACCGCCGCGTTCGCCACCGGGCGCACGGCATACGGCGCGACGAGCGTCTTGTTGATCGCGTTCTGGGTGAAGTCGAGCCGGGCCAGGCCGCGCCGCGCCGACTTGGCCCACTCCCAGCTGACCAGCTGCGGCATCGTCGCGCCCACGGCGCGCGAAAGGGACTCGACCCATTCGCTGGTCTGGGGGTAGGAATAGGTCGGCTTGATCGGCACCCAGATCTGGATGCCGCGCTTGCCGGTCACCTTGGGCAGCCCGGTTACGCCCAGGTGGTCGAGCGCGGTGCGATAGATGCGCGCCAGCGAGACCACCTCGTCGAAAGTCGTTTTGGTTCCGGGATCGATATCGATCAGCGCGTAGGTGGGGTTGCGGTAGGCATCGATGCGCGAGGTCCAGGGGTGCATGTCGATCGTCGCGTGGTTGGCCAGCCAGGCCATCGTCGCCACGCGGTCGGCGACAAGGTAGGTGTGCGACTCGGAAGAGCCCGCCTCGGGGTAGTCCCAGCGCGCGATCCAATCCGGCGCCCAATGTGGGATCTGCTTCTGCCAGAACGTCTTGCCGTTTACCCCGTCCGGCCAGCGCGAGAGGTTCAGCGGGCGGTCGCGCAGGTACTTGAGCATCATCGGCGCGATGGTCACGTAGAAGCGGATCAGGTCCCGCTTGGTGAAGCCCGGCTCGGGAAAGAGGACCTTGTCCAGGTTGGTCAGCGCGATCTGCTGGCCGCCGATGTCCCAGCTACCGTCCCTGCTCATCGCTTCGAGGGCCGCCATCTCCTCCGCCGTGGCGGCCTGTGGCGGGTCTGAGCGCTGGTCCTCGTCCTCAAGGAACGGCGACCCGGCTTTCGACTTCGACTTCGACCTGGTGCCTGACCTGGGCTTCGGCGTCGCGGTCGACACGCGCGCATCTTTCGACGCCTCCTTCTCCGCGGCGCTGGCTGCCTTGCGTGCCGAGATTTCGCGTTCGCGCACGACCTTGCGCGGATCCTTGCCGATCTCGAGCCCCTTGTAGGCCGCCTGGCGCAACAGGCCGTCGTCTGTCCACTCTGTGAACTCGACGCGGACCACGAGTCGCGGCTTCGACCACACGGCGCCCTTGATGCGCGGCGGATCGACCACCGAGGGCGAATCGAGCGCGTGCGCGTCCAGCTCTGTCTTGAGCTGCTTGATCGTCCGGTTGGTGAGCCCGCTGCCGACTTCGCCCGCGTAGTGCAGCTCGTCCCCTTCGTACACGCCCAGGATCAGCGAGCCGAGATCGGCGCGTGCGCCCTTGCCCGGCTCGTAGCCGACGACGACGACCTCCTGTTCGCGACGGATCTTGATCTTGAGCCACGATCGCGCGCGCTTGCCGGGCTCGTAGCGGCTCGATCGCAGCTTCGCGATCAGCCCCTCGAGGCCCTGGGCGGCGACGACCTCGTAGAACTCCCTGCCGTCGGTTTCCACGTGGCTGGCGTAGCGCACCGACGGGTGGTCGCGCAACACGCTGCGCAGCAGCCGCTTGCGCTGCTCGAGGGGCATGTCGGTCAGCAGCTGGCCGTCCAGGTAGAGCAGGTCGAAGACGTAGTAGACGATCGGCGCGACGAAACCGTCGTCGCGTTTCCGGCTGGGCGCGGCCGAGCGGGGACCGAAGCGGCCCATGCCGGCGCGGTCCTGGAGGAGGCTGAACGTGGGTCTGCCGTCGGCATCGAGCGCGACCACCTCGCCGTCGAGAATGGCCGTCTCCGCCTTGATCCAGGTTGGCCTCGCGTTGGCCAGGTCAGGGAAGTAGCGCGCGGCGTCCTGCCTGTTGCGCGTCCACAGGCGGACGCGCGGACCCTCCACGACCGCTTCCACTCGATAGCCGTCCAGCTTCAGCTCGAAGAGCCAGTCCTCGTCGTCGAACGGGCCCTCGGCCAGGGTGGCGGCCATGGGCACGATGAAGTCCGGCAGCGGCGCCTCGCGCGCGCCGGCAAGGTCGATGCTTGCCTCAGCCGCGGGCGCGCGCGAATCCCACACGGCGTCCTTGCCGGCGAGCACCTCGTCGTTCGTGCGTCCCGTCTTGACCGAGCGTGGCAGGGCGTCCACGTCCCACCCCGGATCGGCCGCCTCGTCCTTCTTGTGGATCAGCAGCCAGTCGTCCGGGCCGGACTTGGAGCCGCGCGTCTTGACCAGCGTGAAGCGGCCGCGCAGCTTCTCGCCGTCCAGCCGAAGCTTGAGCTCACCCTTGGCCACGGCCCTGCCCGGATCGTCTGTCTCCTCTGGCTCGAAAGTGCCCCAGTCCCAGACGATGACGTCACCGCCGCCGTACTCGCCCTTGGGGATCACGCCCTCGAAGTCGAAGTAGGAGATCGGGTGGTCCTCGACGTGGACCGCCATGCGCTTGTCGTCCGGGTTGAGCGACGGTCCGCGGGGCACGGCCCATGACATGAGCACGCCGTCTATCTCCAGTCGGAAGTCGTAGTGCAGTCGGCTGGCGCGGTGGCGCTGTACGACGAAGCGGCGCCCTTCCGGCGGCGGCGCGCTGGGGCCGACCTCGCCGGCCGGCTCGGGCGTCTTCTTGAAGTCGCGCTTGCGCTTGTACGTGTCGAGCGACATCGCGCGTCAGGTTAGTCGCGCCGGCCGCCAGCCGCGTAGCGGCCGTCAGCGGCCGGGCTCGATTCCGACCCACCGTCGGAGCTTTGCGCCGTTTGCCGCTGCACAGCCACGTTCCGCTGCCGAATCATGCCGGATTCCGCCCGGTGCGCTGGATCCGCGCCAAATCGGCACATCCCGCACCCAAACTCGTAAAAGCTCCGACCCATACGCGGAATCGCGGCACGCGCAGCGGCACCTTCAGCCGCGCAGCCGCGCTCAGGGCCGCTCGGCCGTGGCCGCTCAGCGGGGTGAACTAGACGCCGGCCTTCTCCCTGGGCCATGCGAGCGTGATCAGCACGGCGCAGTCGGTCGCCGCCGTCAGCAGCCACGGCCGGCCCGAGTCGACCACGGCCACTTGGCCCTCACCCAGGTCCGCGTTCTCGCCGTCAACTGTCAGCTGGGCACCGCCTTCGACTATCTGGATGCTGGCCCGCGCGTCACCGTCGTGCTCATCGATCTGGGCTCCCGGCCGCATCACGGACAGGAAGACGCGAAAGTCGATGTCCTTGGCCAGCGTCCGGGCGTTTCGGTCGCCATCGATCCACTGCGCCTCGTCCTTGAGCGCCGCGATCTCATCGCGCAGCGCGAAGGTCATCAGGCCCTCCATCAACGGCCGCGACTCACGTTCGTCAGTGCCCGAGGTGGAGCCGTAGGCACCGCTATCGACAGGGGAGTGGTCGTCCATCTCTGTCACATGTGCGGCGTTTCGCCGCTTCCCGACGTGTCAGTGGGACCGGGGTAGGTCACGTCGCCCTCAGAGGGTACGTCGTCACCCAGGTTGCCCGGGTCGCGCCCCACGCGCAGGCCGATCGGCCCGCCTTCCTCGCCCAGCCGGCCGAGGTCGGTTGCATCGGGAATGTCACCATCAGGCTTGGGTTGCCAATCGCGTTGATCACTCATGCGGCGTAGCCTTGCACATCCGCGATTGCTACTCGCGGCCGGCGACTGCCCTGTCGCTATCAGTCTTGTTTCACGTTGCGGGATGCCACGGAGCGGCCCGCGAATTCCGACAGGAGGGACCCGCACTGGCGATCGATAGCGCCAACCAAACATCAGCCGAGGCGGCGCCCGCAGCCCAGCCCCAGGTCTGGCCCGGCCATCCCTATCCACTCGGCGCCACGTACGACGGCGCGGGCGTGAACTTCGCGCTCTTCTCAGAGGTTGCCGAGGGCGTCGAGCTGTGCCTGTTTGACGACAGTGGCGCGGAGACGTGCCTGGGCATGCCCGAGTCGAGCGGCTTCGTGTGGCACGGCTACGTGCCGGGATTGACGCCCGGCCAGCGCTACGGCTTTCGCGTCCATGGCCCGTGGGCGCCCGAGAGCGGCCAGCGCTGCCTGCCGTCCAAGCTGCTGATCGACCCGTACGCGCGCGCCATAGACGGCGAATTCGTCTGGGACGAGGCCTTGTTCAGCTATCGCTTCGACGATCCCGAGGGTGAGCGCAACGATGCCGACAGCGCTCCGTTCATGCCCCGCTCGGTGGTCGTGAACCCGTTCTTCGAGTGGGGCACGGACCGCCTGCTGCGCCGGCCGCTGCACGAAACGGTCATCTACGAGACGCACGTCAAGGGCTTCACGATGCGTCATCCGGACGTGCCCGAGGAGCTGCGCGGGACATACGCCGGGCTTGCCCATCCGGCCTCGATTCGCTATCTGACTGGCTTAGGCGTGACCGCCGTTGAGCTCTTGCCGGTGCACCAGTTCGTGACCAGCGGCGGGGCAGAGAGTGGCGGCCCGGCCAACTACTGGGGCTACAACTCGATCGGCTTCTTTGCCCCGCACAACGGCTACTCGCGCGGTAGCGGTCGCGGGGAGCAGGTGGCCGAGTTCAAGCAGATGGTCGCTGCGCTGCACGAGGCCGGTCTCGAGGTAATCCTGGACGTGGTCTACAACCACACCGCCGAGGGCAACCACCTGGGCCCCACGCTGTCATTCAAGGGCATCGACAACGTCGCCTACTACCGGCTCATGGCGGACGACCAGCGCTACTACCGCGACTACACCGGCACGGGCAACACGCTCAACGTGGGCCACTCGTACGCCCTGCAGCTCATCCTGGACAGCCTGCGCTACTGGGTCCAGGAGATGCACGTTGACGGCTTCCGCTTTGACCTCGCCTCCGCCCTGGGGCGCGAGCTGCACGACGTGGAGCGCACGGCGACCTTCTTTGACCTGATCCAGCAGGACCCCGTCGTCAGCCAGGTCAAGCTCATCGCCGAGCCATGGGACGTGGGCGAGGACGGATACCAGGTGGGCAACTTCCCGCCGCTCTGGTCTGAGTGGAATGGCAAGTACCGCGACACGATCCGCGACTACTGGCGCGGCGAGCCAGAGACGCTGCGCGAGCTGGGCTACCGACTGACGGGCAGCTCCGATCTGTACGCCACCAGCGCCCGCCAGCCACACGCCAGCATCAACTTCGTGACCGCCCATGACGGCTTCACGCTGGCCGACCTCGTCTCGTACGACGACAAGCACAACGAGGCCAACGGGCCAGGCGAGGAAGGGTCGGGCGAGAAGGAAAACAGGTCGTGGAATCACGGCGCGGAAGGGCCCACGGACGACCCCGAGATCAACGCGCTGCGCCGCCGTCAGCAGCGCAACTTCCTATCGACCCTGCTTCTGTCGCAGGGCGTGCCCATGATCCTGGGCGGCGATGAGATTGGCCGCACCCAGCACGGCAACAACAACGCCTACGCCCAGGACAACGAGCTGAGCTGGTACGACTGGGAGCACGCCGACGCGCAGATGCTCGAGTTCACCCAGGGCCTGCTCGCCTTCCGCAACGCACACCCCGTCTTCCGGCGCAGACGCTGGTTCCACGGCAGACGCATCTTCGGCCGCCAGCTGTCCGACATCGCCTGGTTCGATCCGGCGGGGACCTTGATGGACGAGGATCAGTGGAACGCGGCCTGGACGCGCGCCGTGGCCCTCTTCCTGGGCGGCGACGATCTGGGCATCGACCAGCGTGGCCAGCGGATCGTGGATTCGAGCTTCTACCTGATGATCAACGCTGACGCGGATCCGGTGTCGTTCACCCTGCCCGAAGCGCGTTGGGGAGCGCGCTGGCGGCTGGTCCTGGACACCAACGACGGCCAGACCGCCCGTCCGGCACCGGTTTCACCGGTTGCGTCGGTGCTGCCGGAAGCGGCGCTGGCCAATGCCGCCGAGAACGGCGCCGAGCCCAGCACAATGCAGGCACCGCCTGGCCCGCCAGAGTCGGACCCGCCCAGCGCCGGCGGCCAGTACGAGCTCGCCGGACGCTCGCTCGTCCTCCTCGAGCGTGTCGGCTAGTCCGGCCGGCGACAGGCAGCCGGTAACGCCGCGCGCAACCTACCGGCTCCAGCTCCACGCGGGCTTTGACTTTGCCGCCGCCTCTGCCGTAGCCGACTACCTCGCCGCGCTGGGCGTCAGCCACGTCTACCTGTCGCCCTACCTGCAGGCGGCGCCGGGCAGCATGCACGGCTACGACGTCGTCGACCCGCGCCGCGTCAACGCCGAGCTGGGTGGACCTGTCGCGCACCAGCGCTTCAGCACCGTGCTGGGTGACAACGGGCTGGGCCAGGTGCTCGATGTGGTGCCCAACCACATGGCCATCGGCGCGGAGAACCCGTGGTGGTGGGACGTGCTGGAGAACGGCCCCTCCAGCCGCTACGCGCGCTTCTTTGACGTCGAGTGGGACTCGGTCGATCCGCGGTACCACGCGACCGTGCTGCTGCCCGTGCTGGGCGACCACTACGGCCGCGTGCTGGAGGCCGGCGAGCTGCGCCTGGCCCGCGACCGAAGCTCGTTCGAGGTGCACTACGCGGACCGGTCCTTCCCGGCCGCCCCGCCGTCACTGGAGGGCGTGCTGGTGGCCGCCGGAAGGCGTGCCGGATCGGACGAGCTGGTGGTCATCGGAGAGTCGCTCAGCCGCCTGCCCGCGTCGACCGCGACGGACCGCGAGAGCGTCGCGCGGCGCCACCGGGGCAAGGAGGTGCTCAAGTCCCAGCTCGGCCGGCTGGTCACCGATCGCCCGGAGATCGGCGAGGAGATCGACCGCGCCGTGGCCGCGCTGAACGCGGACGTGGACCGGCTGGACGCGTTCCTGGGCGAGCAGAACTACCGGCTGGCTTTCTGGCGCGCCGCAGGCGACGACCTCGACTACCGCCGCTTCTTCGACGTGACCTCGCTCGCCGGCCTGCGCATGGAGGACGAGCACGTCTTCGCCGAGACGCACGAGATGGTCCTGGAGTGGCTGCGCGACGGCGTGCTGGACGGCCTGCGCATCGACCATCCCGACGGGCTGCGCGACCCCAAGGGCTACTTCGACCGGCTCAGGGCCGCCAGCCCGCGCGCGTGGATCGTGGCCGAGAAGATCCTCGAGCCGGGCGAGGAGCTGCCGCGCGACTGGCCGATCGCCGGAACGAGCGGCTACGACTTCCTCAATCACATCGTGCGGCTGTACGTGGACTCGTCGGCCGAAGCGCAGATGACGGAGCTGTACGAGGAGTTCAGCGGCAGCTCGGAGTCGTACCCGGACCTTGTCTACGAGGCCAAGAAGCAGGTGCTGGGCGAGATCCTGGCGGCGGAGGTGACGCGCCTGACCGAGTACCTGGCCGCCGTCGTGCGCCGCCATCGCCGTCAGCGCGACTACACCCGGCGCCAGCTGCGCCAGGCACTGGTCGAGCTCGTCGCGTGCTTCCCGGTGTACCGCACCTACGTGCGCGCCGAGGCTGGGACGAGCGGCACGGACGACGAGCACCACGTCAGTCAGGCGCGCGCGGAGGTCGAGCGGCGCAACGCGGACGTGGCCGCCGACCTGCTCGAGTTCATTGCTGACGTGCTTCTGCTGCGCGTTACCGGCGATCACGAATCGGAGTTCGTGATGCGCTTCCAGCAGCTGAGCGGCCCGGTCATGGCCAAGGGTGTCGAGGACACGACGTTCTACCGCTACCACCGTCTGAGTGCACTCAACGAAGTTGGTGGCGATCCCGGTCGCTTCGGGTCATCTGTGGCCGACTTCCACGCCGCGATGGCCGCCGCACAGCGCGCCTGGCCGGCGACGATGCTCGCGTCCTCGACGCACGACACCAAGCGCAGCGAAGACGTACGCATCCGCATCGGACTGCTGTCAGAGATACCCGACCGCTGGGCCGAAGAGGTCCGCGCCTGGCGCGATCTGAACGCCGACTTGCGTGAAGGCGCCGGAGCACTGCTCGACCAGAACACGGAGTACTTCATCTACCAGACGCTCGTCGGCACGTGGCCCATCAGCCGCGACCGGCTGATCGCGTATCTCGAGAAGGCCGTGCGCGAGTCCAAGACGCACACATCGTGGACAGATGCCAACGCGGAGTACGAGTCGGCGCTGCGCACGTTCGTGGAGCGGGCACTGGCGCGAAGTGCCTTCACCGACCGGCTGGCCTCATTCGTTGCCGAGCTGACCCCGTACTGGCACGCCACATCACTGGCCCAGACGATGCTCAGGCTCACCTCGCCGGGCGTGCCTGATGTCTACCAGGGCACGGAGCTGTGGGACCTGTCACTGGTTGACCCGGACAATCGCCGCCCGGTCGACTACGAGCTGCGCCGCAAGCTCCTGGAGCGCGCCACTACCGCGACCGCAGAAGAGGCGCTGGCCGAGCCCGCCGAGGGGCTGCCCAAGCTGTGGCTCATCCGCCGCGTGCTTGACGTGCGCGCCCGCAACCAGGAGCTGTTCGGGGAGCGCAGCTCGTACGTGCCCATCCCCGTCAGCGGCTCGCGCGCGGAGCACGTCGTCGCTTTCGCGCGCGGCGGCGAAGCGGTGGTCGTGGTGCCCCGCCTCCTCGCGCGCCTTCACGACGATTGGGCCGACACGTCCATCGAGCTGCCCGCCGGTCCATGGGAGGACCAGCTGACCGGCGTCCGCCACTCCGGCGGCACGGCACTGCTGGCGGACCTGCTCGGAACCTTCCCGGTCGCGCTGTTGATGTCATCGCCGCTGTGAGCGAGTCAGGCGAGGTGCTGCGCGTCTGGGCGCCTGCCGCCCAGACCGTTGATGCGCTTGTCGGCAAAGGCGAGCAGCGCGTGCCGATGCGCGCCCGCGATGGCGGCTGGTGGGCGTCCGATGAGGCCGTCCCGGCGGGCACCGATTACCGCTTCAGCCTTGACGGCGGGGCGCCGCTGCCCGATCCGCGCTCGCGCTGGCAGCCGGCTGGCATTGACGGCGTGTCGCGCACGGTGGACGTGCGTTCGTTTGGCTGGACAGACGCGGGCTGGCAGCCGCCGCCGCTGGCCGATGGGCTGGTCTACGAGCTGCACGTCGGCACATTCAGCGTGGAGGGCACTTTCCAGGGCGCGGTCGCCCACCTGGACCACCTGGTGGAGCTGGGCGTGACGCATATCGAGCTGATGCCCGTCGCCGAATTCCCGGGCGCGCGCGGCTGGGGCTACGACGGCGTCGACCTGTACGCGCCGCACTCGGCCTACGGCGGCCCAGATGGACTGTGGCGCCTGGTGGACGCGGCGCATGAGCGTGGGCTGGCCGTGCTGCTCGACGTCGTCTACAACCACCTGGGCCCGGCGGGCAATTACCTGGGCTCTTACGGGCCGTACTTCACCGACCGTTACGCGACGCCATGGGGCAGTGCCGTCAACTTCGATGGCCCGCAGAGCGACGAGGTGCGCGCCTTCTTCATCGACAACGCGCTGATGTGGCTGCGCGACTACCACCTCGACGGCCTCCGACTCGACGCGGTGCATGCCATCTTCGACATGTCCGCCGTCCACATCCTCGAGGAGCTGGCCGGCGCGGTGGGCGAGCTCGCCGGGCAACTCGGGCGTCCGCTCGCTCTCATTGCCGAGAGCGACCTGAACGACCCGCGCCTGATCCGCGATCGGTCTCTCGGCGGGTACGGGCTGGACGCGCAGTGGAGCGACGATTTCCACCACGCGCTGCACAGCGTGCTGACCGGCGAGCGGAGCGGCTACTACGCCGACTTCGGAAGCCTGGGCGACCTGGCCATCACGCTGCGCCAGGGATACCGGTACGCCGGCGACCATTCGCCCTTCCGCCAGCGGCGGCACGGCCGGCCGCAGCCGAACCTGGACGGCACGCGCCTGCTGGGCTACGCGCAGAACCACGACCAGATCGGCAACCGCGCGCTGGGCGAACGCAGCGCGGCCCTGATGAGTCGACGGCCGAGCGATGGCCGGCGCGGCGCTCGTCATGTGCGCGCCGTTCGTTCCGATGCTCTTCCAGGGCGAAGAGTGGGCCGCGAGCACACCCTTCCAGTACTTCACCGACCATCGCGATCCGGAGCTTGGCAGGGCCGTCAGCAAGGGCAGGCGCGAGGAGTTCGCGGCGTTCGGCTGGGAGCCAGAATCGGTGCCCGATCCGCAGTCTGTCGAGACGTTCGCACGGTCGCGCCTGGACTGGTCGCAGCCGGGCCAGGACGATCACGCGAGGATGCTCGACTGGCACCGGCGACTGATCGGCCTGCGTCGCGACTACCCCGAGCTGCGCGACGGCCGACTTTCAGCTGTGGATGTCGAATACGACGAAGGCGCGCGCTGGCTGCGCCTGCGCCGTGGTCGAATAGACCTCGTGCTCAATATCGGGCCATCGGATCGGACCGTGCCCGTGACTGACGGTCAGCGATTGGCGCTCGCGTCGGCTGACGGCGTGCGCATCGAAAGCGGCGCCGTGACGCTCTCGCCTGACAGCGTGGCGGTGCTGACGCGGGACTAGACCCCCAGGCGCTAGGCCGTTTCCTGCCTGCCTTCGGGCTCGAGCTCCTCGGGGGCTTCATCTGATGTGCTGGGCGACGGTCCGATGGGCACCGTTTCCTTGCGTGCCTGGAGGCGCTCCACGACGACCAGCAGCGAGGCCATCAGCGGCACGGCCACCAGGGCGCCCAAAATGCCCGCGATCGCGCCGCCGGCGAGGATGCTGACGAAGACCAGGAAGGGCGGGATGCCGATCGTGTTGTGCATCACCATCGGGACGAGCACATTGCCCTCCACGACCTGGATGATGACGTACACAACGGCCACGATGACCACCGTCTCCATGTTCCCCGTCATTGCGGCCACGATCAGCGCGGGCACGGCACCCAGCGCCGGTCCGACGAGCGGGATCAGCTCTGCAACGGCGGCGATCAGACCCAGCAGCAGCGCTCCCTCCAGGCCGATCAGCACGTACGCCACGCTCGTGGCGATGCCGATCGTGCCCATCAGGATCAACTGGCCGCGGACCCATGAGCCCAGGCGCAGCTCGATCTGGTTCCAGGCCTCGCGCGCCCCGGCCCTGCGCTCGGCAGGCACGAGGGCGAGAGCGAAGCGTTGAAGGCGGGCGCGCTCGGTCAGCCAGAAGTAGACGAGGGCCAGGACGCTGATCACGCTGACCACGATCTCGGCCGAGAAGATGCCCAGCGCGATCAGCTCATCCGGGTCGGGCGCTTCGCTGGCCGGCGGGGCCAGGCCGCGCTGGACGGTGTTGATCAGCCCGACGAGGCTGCTTGACAGGCCACGTGGCTGGATCGTTCGCGCCCAGTCGCGCGCACCGTCGAGCAGCGGCGCCAGCTTTGGGCCCAGGTCATTGAACTGGTTGATCGCGCCGGGCACGACCAGGAACGCGAGCAGGGCGACCAGCACGAAGAAGGCGAGATAGACGATCAGCAGCGACGCGCCGCGACCCAGGCGCGTCTTGGCGCGCAGCTTGTCGATCAGCGGCTCCACTCCGGAAGCTAGGAGCAGGGCGATGAATACCAGGACGACGACTTCGGCGCCCAGCACCAGGATGTACAGCAGCCCGAGCGCGAGAGCCGCGCCGACAGCCAGGCCGCTGCCGCGCACGAACCAGCGGAATGCCTCAGTGCGCACGAACACTCCTCTCGAAATGCTTCACAGCCACACAATCACGGGCCCGATTGTCGAGGGACCGCTCCGCCGCGCGAATTGCAATATCCATTTCAATTTGAAAGGTTTCCTATAGGTCGCGCCTGCGGCCCGGCCTTATGGAGTGGCTGTACGCTGAGGTGACCACCAGGAGGGTCGCATTGAACAGTCAACCGTTGGTGCTCGTTGCCGATGATGAGCCCCGTATCACCAAGCTGGTCGCACTCACCCTGCATGACGAGGGCTTCAGAGTCGTGACCGCGTCCGGCGGCGAGGAAGCGCTCAAGAAGGCTGAGGAGGTCCGCCCAGACATCGTCCTGCTCGACATCGTGATGCCCGACCTCGACGGCATTGAGGTCATGCGCCAGCTGCGCGAATGGCGGCCGGTACCGGTCATCCTGCTCACGGCCAAGGGCTCCACGAGTGACAAGGCCAAGGGTCTCGACCTTGGCGCGGACGACTACATCGCCAAGCCGTTCCATCCTGACGAGCTCGCGGCGCGCGTTCGTGCCGTGCTGCGCCGCGCCAGCGGCGTGTCGCCGGGTGCCGGGATCGTCGCTTTCGGCGACATCGAGATCGACCTCGAGCGCCGCCTGCTGACCAAGGGCGGCGATCTCGTATCGCTCAGCCGCACCGAGTGGCTGCTGCTTCAGCATCTGGCCGCACACGCGGGCAAGGTCGTGCTCCATACGGAGCTGCTGACCAAGGTCTGGGGCCCTGAGTACCGCGACGACCTGCAGTACCTGCGCGTATGGATCAGCCGCGTTCGACGCAAGCTGGGCGCGTTGCCCGGCGAGGCGGGACCGATCAAGACATTCCAGGGCATTGGCTACGTGCTCGACGTGGAAGGGAACCTGGGCGATTCCAGCACCAACCAGGGGTCATCGGCCAACGCCGCCAAGTCGGGCGACAAGTCAGGCGACAAGCCAGGCGAAGAGGCCGCGCCAACCAGCGCCTGACCGCTCAACGATCTCGTGCCACAAAAAGAAGCGGCCCGCATGTTGCGGGCCGCTTTCTCGTTGCCGGTGTGTGGATTGAAGGGTCAGGAGCTGGCTGCGGTCCGGCGCCCGGTAGTGGGCGCCGCGTCCTCGCGGCCGAGCATGGTCATCGCCATTGCGCCGCGCGGGCGCCAGGGCGAGGGCCACCAGCAGCCGGTTGGCGCCGCCAACGAACAGTCCGGTGGCCAGCCCGAGCGAGAAGCTCGTGCCAACGATGAGCGCCTGGCTGGGCATCGCGTCGAGCGCCTTCTGCGTGTCGCGCGCCGCAACCTGGGCGTTGGCGGCAACTTCGGGCAGGCGTGCGGCTGCGCGCTCGGCGGTATCGCGCACGACGCCTACGGCATCCTGTGCGTTCGATCCGAGCGCTCCGAGCATGCCGTGCTCGTCGGCGCCGTTCTCTGTCTGACTTGAGCTCTTGGTAGCGGCCATGGTGTCCTCCGCGGTGTATCCAGTTGTGACAGGTACATGATGACCCTCATCGCGCTTCCAACGCACCGGCAACCGCTCGTGGGCTCTATCAGACCGATTACAGGGCTCTAGCCTCCCGGAGCGGCCGTGGGTGCCGGCGTGGGCTGTTCCGGCAGTGGTGTGGGCGGCTGGCCGGTCGGTGTGGGGCCCGGAATTGGCGGCAGGGTTGGCGGCGGCAGCGTGGGCGCCGTGGCGCAGTCGACCGGCGCGATGAAGCCGCCCCAGTCGCGTCTTCCGAACAGGTACGAGGTCGCGCTGTTGTTCACGCTGCGCCGACCCGGTCCGCGGCGCGCGCGGTCCATCCAGTCGATGTCGGCCAGGATCCAGCGCTCGGGCGCCCGGCCCTGCTCGACCTGGACGATGTCGACGAACCACCGATTGCACATCTGGCGATAAAGCAGGCCGCGCTCGTCCACCTCGCGCTCGCCGCCCGGCTGGGTGCCCTCGATGAAGTACTCGACACGCGTCTCGCGCGTCCATGGACCGGGTGCACCACCCGACCACAAATCGATGGTCGACGCGACAACGCCCTGCGGCGGAGTCGGGAAGGGCGCGTTGGGCCAAGGCTCAGCCAGCTCGCGCAGGAAGGCCGACCAGATGCGGCCCGGACCGTCGGCGGCGATGATCTCGATGTCGCCGCCGTTGGGCGGGCTGCCATCGCTGTTGCCCAGCCAGACCGAGGCCACGATGTGCGGTGCCGCCGGATCTGCCGGCGGCCCCAGGTAGCCGTAGACGGACAGGTCCTTCAGGTCGTTGGTGGTGCCCGTCTTGGCTGCAGCGAAGCGGCGCACCTCGCCCGGCAGGAGCGGATCGGTCGACTCGTTCACGATCTGCAGGCGCGGACCAAAGATGTTGTTGACGACTGGGTCCGTGCTGTCCTTGAGGATGTCCGTCACGAGCCACGAGGCCGGCTCGCTGACAACCTGGCGCGGGGCGTTATCGGGCACGATCGGCAGCTCGTTGCCCTCGCTGTCGAAGACCTGCAGGATGGGCCGCGGATCCTCCTGCGCGCCGGAGTTGGCCAGCGCCCCGAACGCGGACGTGAGCTCGACCATGTTCGTCTCCGCCGTGCCGATCGCGCCGGCCAGGCCGGCCTGGGCCAGGTGGCGGTCGCCGCGCGCGAAGCTCAGGCCCATCTGCTTGGCCAGTGCGGCAACGGTCTCAACTCCGACGCGGTCCAGGGCGCGGATGACCGGGATGTTGAGCGAGTACGTCAGCGCATCGCGCAACAGCACCGGGCCGCGTTCGCGCACGTCGGCGTTGCGTGGGAACCAACCGCGCGCGAACTCGGTCGTCACGTCGAGCAACAGCGATCCCGGCGTGAGGACGCCCTGGTCGAAGCCGGCCGCGTAGACGAGCGGCTTCCACGCCGATCCGGGTTGGCGGTAGCCCCGCCCGGCAACATCGAACTTGGGATCCAGCTGGGGCGAGGCGAGGTCGTCACGGTAGTAGCCGGCGCTGCCAACGTAGGCCAGGATGTCGCCTGTTCGGGCGTCCATCGCAACCAGCGCGCCGTTGCGAATGTCCAGCCCGTGGAGCGCCTCGATCCACGGCCGGTCCTTTTCCAGCCCGGCCGCCTCGATCGCATCGATCATCTGCCCGGGCGGCAGGTTGGTGTAGACCGCGCCGGCAGTGATGAACTTCTCGGCCAGCTCCTGGGCGCGCATGTCCAGGCTGGTGATGACCCGGTAGCCACCGCGATCCGCCGGCGCGCGATCGGCCAGCAACGCGTCCAGCTGGGCCTTGGCGTACCAGACGAAGTGGGGTGCCTTGAAGACGACCGGCTCTGGCTCGATGAGCACGATCGGCTCGTTGAGCGACTGCTCGAGCTGCTCGTCTGTCAGGCGGATGTAGTGGCCGTGGCCGTCGGCCAGCGCGCCCAGGATGAAGTTGCGCCGCTCGATGGGCGGTGGCAGCTGCTCACCGGCGATGGACCGGGTGGGCACCACCAGCCGGCCGGCCGAGTCACGTTCGGCCCACTTGTAGAGGTCGTACGTGTCCGGCGCCTGGGGCAGCCCGGCCAGCGTCGCCGCCTGCGACGGCGTGAGCAGCTTGAGATCCGTTACGCCGAAGTAGACCTCGGCCGCGGCGGCCACTCCGTAAGCCTGGTGGCCGTAATAGATCTGGTTCAGGTACGCGGTCAGGATGCGCTCCTTGCCCTCTTCGCCGGGGAACTCGCGCGTCAGGTTGCGTGCCTGCAGGATCTCCTTGACCTTGCGCACCCACACGTCACCTTCGAGCACTTCCTGGGGCAGCAGCCGGGCGCGCGCGAACTGCTGCGTGATCGTTGAAGCGCCGCGATCGCGCACGCCGGTGATGCTCTCGATCACGGCCGCAGCGATGGCGTTCGGGTCGTAGCCCTCGTTCTCCCAGAACGTGCGGTCCTCAACCGCGATCGTCGCGTCAAGCAGGACCTTGGGGATCGTCTCGAAGTTGACCACTCGGCGCCGCTCGAGCTGGAAGCGGGCCAGCTCCACCGTGCCGGTGCGGTCGTAGATGACCGACGGCTGGGCGAACTCCAGGTCCTCGAAACCGCCCACGGAGGGCAGCTCCGTCTCCATCTGGTTGACGAATGACAGGCCGGTCGCAACGCCCATCACGACCATGAACGTGGTCAGGACGAAGAAGCCCAGCACGCTGAACAGCGCCGTCAGCGGATAGACGTAGCGCGGCCCCTTGGCCCTTGGTCGCGCGCGGATGCGCTGAATGGCGACGCGCCGCATGTGGGGGTTGCGCCGGCCATTTCCGTTGCCGTTGCCGTTGCGCGGTCGACCCCGCGCCGGCTGTCCTCGATACACCTGTTCTCGAATTGTCAGTCAGTGGGCGGATGCATGCAGTCGGTGTGACGAGCGAGACGCTGAAAAGGTCACGCCACCCGTGCTTTGCGAGGTGCCCCGCGGCCCGTCTCCGAGCGGCGCCGGCTAACGTCGCTGGCCAGCCGACGGCGCAGGAGGCGGAGCACGAAACGCTCGTCCGCGCTCAGGGCACCCTGGCGCTCCAGCATCTGTGTGGCCTGGGTCTTGAGCTGGCCCACCAGGGCGCCGTCCATGTAGGCGTCGATGATCGCGGGGTGGATGTAGCACCGGCGACAGACCGCGGCGGTGTTGCCCAGGTCGGCGGCGACCTTCTCGACTGCGCGCTTCAACGCGGCGGCGGTGGGCTTGCCGGGCTCGCTTGCCTGTGCTGCGGCAGCCGATCGCGCGCCCTCGCCCGCCTGGTCTATCTCCTGCAGCGCGCGCGCTGCGAGCACGGTGCCTGCCCAGGTCCGGAAGTCCTTGGCCGAGAAGTCGTCGCCCATGGCCGAGCGGAGGTATTCGTTGACGTCGTCCGAGTCGATGCTGCGCGGCTCGCCGTTCTCGTCCACATACTGGAAGAGGCGCTGCCCGGGCAAGTCCTGGCACGACCGGACGACGCGCGCCAGGCGCCTGTCGCGCAGGCCGACCACGTGTTGCTTGCCGGCCTTGCCGCGAAACGAGAGTTTCAGGCCGGAGCTTGTCACCTTGGCGTGCCGGTCGCGCAGGGTCGTCAGTCCGTACGATCGATTGGTCCGCGCGTACTCCTCGTTGCCGACCCTGATGAGCGTCGTCTCGAGCAGTCGCACGGCCGCGGCAAGGACCTTCTCGCGCGGCATGCCGTGGCGGCGCAGGTCACGATCAACCTGGCGGCGCAGGCGGGGGAGCGCGCGGGCGAAGGCGATAGTGCGCTCGTACTTCGTCTCGTCGCGGGTCGCCTGCCACATGGCGTGGTAGCGGTACTGCCTTCGCCCGCGCGCGTCGCGACCGGTGGCCTGGATGTGGCCGCGCGGCGAAGTGCTGATCCACACCTCTTCCCAGGCGGGCGGGATGGCCAGTGCCGATATGCGGGCAATGGTGTCGCCGTCGGTGACGCGGTGGCCGTCGGCAGCGCGGTAATAGAAGCCCTTGCCGCGCCGGCGGCGGGTCAGGCCAGGGTCGCTCGTGTCCACGTAGCGCAGGCCCACGGCGCGCGCGGCGACCAGCATCTCGTTCGGGGTGCTCATCAGTGCTCTCAACGCTAGCCGCAGCAGGTCGGGCCCGTCGAGGCGTGCCGGTTGCACTTCTCGTTGCACCCTGCTTGCAGAGCACCACGCGGGGCGTGCAGGTGCCGCGTTGGGATGGAGTTGCAGCATGGCAAGCGCCGCACGCGATTGCCGCCCGATCAGCCTGCTGCGATCGTCCGCTTACCGGTCGGCGCCCCCAACAGACCGCTATATGCTGGAGAACGATTGGCAATTCCTTCCGTCGGCGGTCCGCCGGCTCAGGCCCCCACGAACTCGAACGTGGCCCCGACCGGCCCTACTGCCACCACTCCCGTCGTGCTCGACAAGGTGAGCAAGCGCTTCGGCGACGTCACCGGTGTCGAGGACATCACGCTCAGCGTGGAGCGCGGAACGATGCTCGGCGTCATCGGGCCGAGTGGCGCCGGCAAGACGACCACGATCCGGATCATCACCGGCGGGCTGGAGACGGACTCCGGGACGGCGCGTGTGCTGGGTGAGGATCCCCGCCACTTCCGGCGCCGGACGCGCGAAAAGATCGGCTATATGCCGCAGCTGTTCGTGCTCTACCCGGACCTGACCGCGCGCGAGAACGTCGACTTCATGGCCGCCCTTTTCGGCATTGCGCCATGGCGCCGAGGCAAGCGGATTGCCGAGGTGCTCGAGCTGGTCGACCTGACCGAGGCCCGCGATCGGCGCGCATCGGCAATGTCGGGCGGCATGCAGCGCCGGCTGGAACTCGCATGCGCGCTGGTCCACAAGCCGATCCTGCTCGTGCTCGACGAGCCCACGGCGGGCATCGATCCACTGCTCCGGACGCGCGTCTGGGACGAGCTGGAGCGTCTGCGCGGCGAGGGCGTCACGATCCTGGTCACCACGCAGTACGTGACAGAAGCCGAGTACTGCGACGACGTGGCGCTCATCTCGGACGGGCGCCTCGTCGCCCACGCGCCGCCGCAGGAGCTGCGCAAGCAGGCACTCGGCGGTGAGGTGATCGAAGTCGGCACCCACCAACCGATTGACGCCCGGGCGCTGGCGCCAATCCAGGGCGTAGTCGGCGTCCGTCAGACGGGGCCGGCGCAGCTACTGGTCATCGCCGAGAACGCAGGCCTGGCCAGCCCGCTCGTGAACGACGCGATCGAGGCGGCCGGCGGCCAGGTGGAGTTCAGCCGCGAGTACCGGCCCACCTTTGACGAGGTCTTCGCTTCACTCGTCACGGCGGACATGGAGAAGCGCAAGCCACCCGACGGCCCCAGCGTCGACGCCGCCGAAGGGGGCATGAAGTGAGAGACCTCGTCGTAGGACCGTTCAAGTCGGTCATCCGCATCCTGGCCCAGGTGCGCAAGGAGCTGATCCAGGTCCGGCGCCGACCGGGCGCGTTCTTCAGCCTCGTCCTGGGTCCGTTCCTGATCATGGCCGTGTTCGGCCTGGGCTACACCGGCGTGCGCAAGCCGCTGGCAACTTCGATCGTCATTCCGGCCGAGGTTGGCCTGTCGCGCGATGCCGCGTACTACCAGGGTCTGGCCGGCGCACCGCTCGAGATCCGCGAGGTCACGGACAACAGGGCAGCGGCAGAGGCACAGCTCGTCAACCGCGAGCTGGACGTGGTCGTCATCGCCCCGGCCGATGCCGCCCAGCGCTTGCGCGCCGGCCAGCATGCCGTGATCGAGGTGCTGATCAACTCAGTCGACCCGGTAAGTGCCTCCTACGGGCAGTTCATGGCCCAGGTGCTCAATCAGCACATCAACGAGGAGATCATCAAGCGCGCCGTCACCGAAGGCCAGCGCTTCCTGATTGACGTAGGCGGTGAGCTGTCCGAGGTGCCGCCCGAGGTGATCGCCAAGCCGACGCTTGTCTACGTGGTCAACATCGCGCCCACTTCACCGAGTGTCGTCGCGTTCGCCGCGCCGGCCGCGCTGGCCCTCATGCTCCAGCACATGGCCGTGACGCTGACTGCGCTGTCGTTCGTGCGCGAGCGGCTGTCGGGCGCCATGGAGTTGTTTCGCATCTCGCCGGTCAACTCGCTCGAGCTCGCGCTGGGCAAGTACATCGGCCTGGGCATCGTCAGCGCGATCATCGCCACCATCTCGGCGCTGCTCATGGTCGGCGCCCTGGGCGTGCCACTGCTGGGCAGCCCGTGGCTCGTGGCCGGGATCATCGCGCTGCTCGTCATCTCCAGCCTGGGCCTGGGTCTGATCATCTCGGTCGTATCCGATTCGGAGCGCCAGGCAGTCCAGCTCGCGTTGCTGCTCCTGCTCGCGTCGGTCTTCTTCAGCGGCTTCGTGCTGCCCGTCAGCGAGTTCCGCGAGGGCGTCCAGCTGGCGTCCTATTCTCTGCCCGTGACGCACGGCATCAAGCTGCTCCAGGACGTGATGCTGCGTGGCGACACGAACGCCTGGTGGCAGCTCGGTGTGCTGGGCGCCCTGGCCCTTGCGTTCCTGGTACTGACCGTCTTCCTGCTGCGCCGGACGATGCGCAATGCCTGACGCCCACAACACGGTCGGTGTGAGCCGCGGCAGGCGCCCGGCGCTGCGCGTGCTGGGGCTTGGCCTGATCGTCTACGGGCTGATCGGCATCGCCATCTTCGTCGTCGTTGCGCAGGCCATCAATCGGCCGTTGGAGCGCGCGCGGCGGCTGTCCGAATCGGTCGAGGAGCAGCGCGCCGCGCTGGTCGACGCGCTCGATCAGGCTGAGGTGACCATCGAGCAGATGTCTGACGGCGTGGGCGGCATGGACACCAGCCTGACCGATGCGCGCGCGGCCACGGATCGTGCATCGCTGATCGCGACGGGCGTGGCCACGAGCATGTACCAGCTGCGTGACTCGATGCTGATCACGATCCCGATCATCGGTGGGCAGCCGCTGGCTGGCCTCGCCCCGGGCTTTGACACGAGCGCCCAGCAGCTGGCGCTGCTTTCGCAGGACCTGACCGCGATAGGAACGGCGCTCGACCTCAATCGCGTCGACGTCAATGCCACCACCGCAGACCTGACCGAGCTCGCCGATTCTGTTGGCGAGCTGAGCACGGCGGTTGATGACGGCCCGCCGATCGACATCTCCGTCGCGACGCTCAACTCGATGCGCCTGGCCATCTACGCCGTTGCGGGCTGGCTCGTGCTACTCGCGGTGGGCTGCGTCGCGGCCGGCCTCTACCTTCTCCTTGGTGGTCGCCGCCGCGCGATCTGACGCGCCCAACGCCCGTGACCGGCGCGTGAAAGAATCACGTCTCCGCGATGAGCCTTTCGTACGAGATCCTGCCGCTTGACGACCCGTTTCTGCGCGACCCGGCGCTGGACCTGGGCGGTCTCGCCCGGCACTGGGCCGCGATTGCAGCGCGGCGCTCAATCAACGCCGAGCAGATGCGCGGCGCCGACCGCCGCGCGCAGCGCCTGGGAGTGCCCGGCCGCGAGCTGATGGAGCAGGCTGGCTACTCCGTCGCGACCGCCGCGCGCGCTCTGCTCAACTCGATTGATCGCCCGTCTTCCGGTCTCGTGCTCGTCCTTGCCGGCCCGGGCAACAACGGCGGTGACGCTTTCGTCGCGGCGCGCCACCTGGCCGTTGCCGGAGTTCGCTGCTACGTGGTGCTGGTCGCCAGCGACAGGCGACCGGGCACGGCCGATGCCGCGGCCAATTGGGACCAGCTCGCGCCTCTGGCCGGCATTGAGCGCACCCACGCGCCCGCCGGCCACGACGTGTCGCTGCTGCTCAACGGACTCGAGCGAGCGGCGCTGGTGATCGACGGGCTCCTTGGCACCGGCGTCCGCGGCCGGCTTCGTGAGCCGATCGACCAGGGCGTTGAGCTGTGCCTCGCCGCGCGCCGGCACGGTGTCCCTGTGCTCGCCATCGACACGCCCACGGCCCTCGACCTGACCTCCGGAGCGCCGTCCGATCCGAACGTGCAGGCCGACCTGACGGTCACTTTCCACCGTCCCAAGGACGGCCTGTTGACGCGCACGGGCAAAGCACATGCAGGCCGACTGCTGGTCGCGCCGATCGGCATTCCCACGCAGGCCGACCATGAGTGAGCCCGGGTCGCGCGTGCGTGACCGCGACGTCGTCATCGCCGCGGCCCTCGTTGTCGCGGGCGTGCTCATCGTTGCCTGGCTGACCGGGTTGATCCCGGCCCTGGACAACGCGATCGGTCTGGCGCCGGTGGTCATCGTGGGGCTCGTCGCGGTGACGGTCTTCGTTCTCGCTCGGACGATGCGGCCGCGCTGATTCGCTGAGCGGCTCAGCTGCCGCCGCGCGCGGTTGGGTCGAAGCGGCGCTCCTCGCCGCGCACCAGGCGGCCGATGTTGTCATGGTGCGCGACCCACACCACGGCCACGCCCAGGACGCCGAACAGGAAGTCGGGCCAGTCGTTCATGCCTGCCACGACGAAGACGCCGATCCACGCCGCGCCGGCGGCCACGCCGAGCAGCGAGCCGAGCGAGACGTAGCGCGTCAGCCAGATCGTGCCGAAGAAGAAGGGCGCGGCGAGCAGTACGGCCAGTGGCTGGAGGAAGAGCGCCGCGCCGATGGCCGTGGCCACGCCTCGGCCGCCGTGGAAGCGCAGGAACACTGACGCCCACGCGCCCACAACGGCAGCGACCCCGGTGAGCGCCACTCCGAGCGATGAGGCGCCGACGAGGAAGGCAAGCAGAGCGGGCACGAAGCCCTTCAGGACGTCGAGTGCCGCCACTCCGATCGCCCGCCGCGCGCCCATCGCTCGCAATGCGTTCGTGCCGCCCGTTCGTCCGCTGCCCACCTTGCGCGGGTCGGTCGCCCCGGTCAGCCGCGCGACCAGCACGCCCATGGGCAGAGAGCCCAGCAGATAGCCGGCGACGATCACGGCAACGTCCAACCAGGGCTGCGCCATCACGCACGGCAGTATCGGCGTTTCTTGCGCCCTTCTGGGGGCCCGCGTACCATCCGCCGCGATGACCCCCGTGCTCCAGAACCACTGACCGCGCGTGGCAGTCGGATCCTCGAATAGCTTCGACCTGATCGTCCTCGGCGGGGGCACTGGTGGCTATTCGGCCGCATTCCGGGCCGGTCAGCTGGGCCTCAAGGTCGCGCTCATTGACGACCAGCCAAAGCTGGGCGGCACGTGCCTGCACTGGGGCTGCATCCCGACCAAGGCGATGCTCGAGTCGGCCGAGATGTACGAGCGCATGCAGCACGCGGCTGATTACGGCATCGTCACCGAGGGGGCCCGGCTGGACTATGGCGCCGTGGCCAGGCGCCGCCAGGCCGTCGTGGATCGGCTGGCCAAGGGACTCGACAGCCTGGTCAAGAAGAACAAGGTCGAGCACATCCGCGGCCGAGGAACGCTGCAGGGCGGCAAGAAGGTCCGCGTCGAGACGCTCAATGAAGAGGGCAAGCGCGACGGCGAGCGCGTCCTGGATGCGACGGACGTCATCCTGGCCAGCGGGTCGCGCGTCAAGTCGCTGCCCGGGCTTGAGCCTGACGGACAGAAGATCATCACCAGCGACGAGGCGACCACGAACGACAAGCTGCCGGCCAGCATCGTCGTCGTTGGCGGCGGCGCTGTCGGCGTCGAGTTCGCCAGCTTCTACCACGATGCCGGGGTGGAGGTGACGCTGCTCGAGTACCTGCCCCGCCTTACGCCGCTCGAGGATCTGGAGATCTCAAAGGAGCTCGAACGCTCCTTCCGGCGACGCGGCCTGAAGGTCATCACTGACGCCCGCTTCGACACCGCCGCGGTCACCACGGACGACAGCGGCGTGCGCCTGATGGTCGGCAAGGAAGGCGAGGAGCCCAAGGAGCTGCGCGCAGAGCAGATGCTCGTGGCCACCGGCCGCGCCCCCAACTCGGACAATGTGGGCCTGGACTCGACGCGGGCCAAGGTCGAGAAGGGCTTCGTCCAGGTTGACGCGCGGATGCGGACCGCGGAGCCGCACCTGTATGCCATCGGCGACTTGATCGGTGGCCTGTTGCTGGCCCATGTCGCCGCGCACGAGGGCATTGCCGCGGTCCATGCGATCGCCGGCGCGGAAGCGGAAAAGGTGGACTACCTCAAGATGCCGCGCGCAACCTACTGCCGGCCGCAGATCGCGTCGATCGGCCGGACGCAGGAGGAGTGCGAGCGCGACGGCCTGGAGATCAAGATCGGCAAGATTCCGTTCCAGGCCGTGGGTAAGGCGCTCATCCGCGGCGAGCACGAGGGCTTCGTCAAGGTCATCGCGGACAAGACGACGGACGAGCTTCTCGGCGTGCACATGATCGGCGGCAATGTGACCGATCTGATCAGCGAGGCCAGCGCTGCGATGGTGCTCGAGGCCACGGCCTGGGAGATCGGCTCCACCGTGCACCCGCATCCCACGCTGGCCGAGGCGCTCGGTGAGGCCGCGCTCGCGGTCGAGGGGAGGTCGATCAACTTCTGATGGCACCAACCAAGGCTCCGGCCAAGACGCCGGCCAAGACTCCGGCAAAGGCTCCGTCCAAGACATCCGCCAGGTCGGACGGTGCCGCGCTTGGCGCAGATCTGGGCCTGTCGCGCGACGACCTGGTCGAGATGTACAAGCTGATGGCGATCACGCGCGCCGTGGACGAGCGAATGTGGATCCTCAACCGCGCGGGCAAGATCCCATTCGTCATCAGCGGCCAGGGCCACGAGGGTGCCCAGGTGGGTCTCGCCTTCGGGCTGCGCAAGGGCCACGACTGGATGGTGCCGTACTACCGCAGCGTGGCATCGCTGATCACATTCGGCATGAGCCCGCGCGAGATCATGCTCGCCCAGTTCGCGCGCGGCGTGGACCCGTCATCCGGCGGCCGCCAGATGCCCGGCCACTACGGCATCGCCGAACGAAACATCCTGAGCGTCTCGTCGCCGGTCGCGACACAGCTGCTGCACGCGACCGGCATCGCCTGGGCGGCCAAGCTGCGCAAGACGGAGCAGGTCGTCGATCACCTATATCGGCGAGGGCTCCAGCAACCAGGGTGACTTCCACGAAGGCCTGAACTTCGCCGGTATCCACAAGCTGCCCGTGATCTACGTGGTCGAGAACAACGGTTACGCGATCAGCGTGCCGATGGCGCTCCAGTCGGCGGTCGAGGACATCGCCATTCGCGCCGCGGGCTACGCCATGCCCGGCGTGATCGTCGACGGCGCCGACACGCTGGCCTGCTACAAGGCGGGCAAGGAAGCAATCGAGCGCGCGCGGAGCGGGGAGGGGCCAACCCTGATCGAGGCCAAGGTCACCCGGCTGACCGCGCACTCGTCTGACGACCAGCACACCAAGTACCGCTCAGCGGAAGAGCTGGAGAGTGAGAAGAGCCGCGACCCGCTGCCTCTCTTCCGCGATCAGCTGCGCGCGGCGGGCATGCTCGACGACGCGGCTGAGGAACAGATGGTGGCCGAGTCGCGCAAGGTCGTGGAGGACGCGACCGACTGGGCCGAGGAGCAGACAGACCCGGATCCGGCCACTGCCCAGCGTTACGTGTACGCCGACTCCCCGCCGGCGCGGATGGACGATCCGCTGTGGCAGTCGGAGCGCTTCATCGGCGATGGTGGCGCGTGGGGCGTGCTGAAGGGCGAGGGCGAGTAGCCGTGGCGGTCATGACCTATATCGAGTCGATCCGCTCCACGTTGGCCGAGGAGATGCGGCGCGACGAGTCGATCGTCCTGCTCGGTGAGGACGTGGGCAAGAAGGGCGGCGTCTTCCTGGCCACGGACGGGCTGTTCGACGAGTTCGGCGGCGACCGCGTGCTGGACACTCCGTTGAGCGAGTCGATGATCGTGGGCGTCTCGATCGGCGCCGCCGTCAACGGCCTGCGCCCGGTGCCGGAGATCCAGTTCGCCGACTTCATCTTCCCGGCCTTCAACCAGATCCTGTCCGAGGCGGCGCGCATGCGCTTCCGCTCCAACGGCGCGTTCGCGTGTCCCATGACGCTGCGCGCGCCGTACGGCGGTGGCGTCCATGGCGCGCTGTACCACTCGCAGTCGGTCGAGGCCTTCTTCGCCCACATCCCGGGCCTCAAGGTGGTCATCCCGTCAAGCCCGTACGACGCTCGCGGGCTGCTGCGCTCTGCAATTCGCGACGATGATCCGGTGCTCTTCTTCGAGCACAAGAAGATGTACCGCTCCGTGCGCGGCGACGTGCCCGATGCGGACTACACCGTGCCGCTCGGCTCGGCCAAGGTCACGCGCGAGGGGAGTGACGTGACCGTCATCGGCTACGGGCTGATGGCCCACTACGCGCTGGAGGCGGCCGACCTGCTCGAGGGGGAGGACATCTCGGTCGAGGTGGTCGACCTGCGCACGCTGCGGCCGCTGGACGGCGAGACGGTCCTGAATTCCGTGGTCAAGACGGGCAAGGCGGTTGTTGTCTACGAGGACAACCGATTTGCCGGCTATGGCGCTGAGATCTGCGCCATCCTGGCGGAGGAGGCGTTCGACTCGCTCGACGGCCCCATCGTCCGCGTCACCGGCCCGGACGTCCCGGGCGTGCCCTACAACCACGTCCTCGAGGACTGGTTCATGCCCAGTCCGGACCGCATCGCCGACGCCGTTCGCAGGCTCGCCGCCTACTAGCTCGCGCCCGTGCTCGGCGGCCGACGCTGCCCGCCGCTCGCCGACGCTGCCGTTCTCGTCAGATAGTCGTCAGGCGAGTCCTATCAAGAAGCGTCTGCAGTTGGGGGCGCCAAATCGCCTCAACCACGCCTCGTTCCTGTCACGTAGCCGCCTGACGACTGGCCGACTGCAAATCGGGCCGCCTGACCCGCTCCCGTCCGCCGCTGCCTTTGATTGCAGTCGTCACACGACCAGCTGACAGAAACCAGAGCCCTGCCATGCGACCTTCGGGCGATGCCAGCCACCGCCGCACATCGATTGCGCGCATCGGCAGCGCCCGGTCGAACAGTCGGCTCTGGCGCGCAACCCGACGCCGGGCCGTCGCGGATTCGGAGATGACCAGCAGTCGCGAGACGGCCCCGGCGCGCCACCCGAAGCGCTCCGCGGCGATGGTCGCGCCAAGCCGCTCCTTCTCATCCAGCTTCCTGAGCACCGCCTCGGCCGAAGCCAGGTCCGTCTTGACCTCAACCACGAGAAGCGTCCGCGTCCCCGCATGCCACGCGAGCAGGTCGAACGAGCCGCGCTCGCCGTAGCGGGAATACGTGACTTCAATGTGCACCTCCCAGCCAAGGTTGGCCAGGATCTCGGCGATCGTGGCGACCAGCTGGGCATGGTCCTCGTCGAGCAGCCGGTCGAGCGCGCCGGCCCGCCACCAGATGTCGATCGCGAGCGTCGCGTCCAGCTCGCCCAGGATGCGCCGGAGCACCGGAACGGAGACGTGTGCGAGGTGGCCGCGCTCCAGCAAGGAGACGCGCGACTGCGAGCATTGTGCCGCCAGCGCCAGGTCCAGCTGGCGCCAGCCACGCCGCCGGCGCAGGGCGCGCACGACTCGGCCAACGCGCTGGTCGTCCACGTTGACGATCATGGCCAGCGCCACTTATCGCTCGGTGCACCGCAGATTGGACGCTGCTTCGTGCGATCGGCGAAACTAGGCGCGATGCAGACGACGTCGGAGGCGCGCTAGATGCCCAAGGTCCAGATGCCGCAGCTCGGCGAGAGCGTCGCCGAGGGCACGATCGGCAAGTGGCTCAAGCAGCCCGGTGACCATGTCGACAAGTACGAGCCGATCGTCGAGGTCATCACTGACAAGGTCAACGCCGAGGTGCCCTCACCCTTCGAGGGCACGCTGACCGAGATCCTGGTCCAGGAAGGCGAGACCGTCCCGAACAACACTGACATCGCGATCATCGAAGCCGCCGGCGAGAGCGCTGCGGCGACCGATCAGGCACCCGCGCCCGCGCCGGCAGCCGTCGAGACGGCGGAGGCCACGGCGGACGAAGCGGCCGAGCCAGCGGGCGGCCAGGGACCGGCAGGGTCGGACGAAAGCCCCGAGCGATCTGTTGAGCAGCCGACCGAGCAGCCCGCAGCCCAGCCCGCGACGCCCGCAGCCCAGCCCGCACAGGTCTCGGCCACGACCGCCGTCGCCGCGCCGCCCACCCAGATGGGCAGCAACGGCGCATCCGGCCCCAACGGCTACAAGGGACCCACCACCCCCGCGGTGCGTCGACTGGCGCGCGAGCACAGCATCGACCTCGCCCTCGTCGCCGGGTCCGGCCACGGCGGCCGCGTGACGCGCGACGACGTCCTCAAGTTCGTCGAATCGGGCGGGGCACAGTCCGCCGCCTCGGCCGGGCAGCAGGCCGGGCAGCAGGCCGCGCAGGCTCAAGCGCAGCAGGCCGCGCCGGCTCAAACTCCACAGGTCGCTCCGGCTCAGGCCGCAGAGTCGGCTGCGCAGCAACCGTCGCCCGTCGCCCAGGGTGACTCGCTCAAGCAGCCGTCGCCAATGCGCAAGGCGATCGCGGCCCAGATGACCAAGGCGCTCCAGGTCCCCGTGGCGTACACGGTGATCGAGGTGGACATGTCCGGCGTGGTCGCCCTGCGCGCCAGGGCGAAGGGCCAGTACCAGGCCCAGGAGGGCATCAGCCTGACCTATGACGCGTTCGTGGCCAAGGCCACGGTCGAGGCGCTCAAGAAGCACGCCGACTTCAACGCCCACTACACGGAAGAGGGCCATTGGCTCCGCCAGCGGATCAACCTGGGCGTGGCCGTGGCCGTTGAGGACGGCCTGGTCGTGCCGGTCATCAAGAACGCCGACACGCTCAGCATCCACGGGCTCAACCAGCAGATCCGCGACCTGGCCGACAGGTCCCGCGGCGGCAAGCTCAAGCTGGATGACATCCAGGGCGGCACGTTCACCCTGGACAACACCGGCTGGACCGGCTCGATCATCACCGCGCCGATCATCAACGCGCCAGAGGTGGGCATCCTGACCATGGAGTCGATCGTCAAGCGACCCGTGGTGGTGGAGACGCCAAACGGCGACCTGATCGGCGTCAAGCCGATGATGTACATGTGCCTTGGCTTCGACCACCGAGCCACGGACGGCGCACAGGCGGGCAAGATGGTTGCCGACGTCAAGCGCTGGCTGGAGGCGGTCGACTCGAACACGGCGATCTGGTAGCGCCACCCGGCGCACAGCCGCCGGTGCGCAGCCACCGCCGCACACCACTCGCCGCGCGATAACCGGTCCGCGGCACACCATTGGTTACCGTCTCAACCAATCCGTAACCCAACCGCACGCGACGCCGGACGGCCTGCGGCCCTAAACTCGGCTGTGATGGGCCGCGAACTGCCGATGTTCCAGGCGCCGGACGCCGGCGCTCATGGTGCGCACCTGCCGACCACGATCGCGATGGGCGGCGGCTCGTTCGATGCACCCGCCAACGACGGCAGCACTGCGCTCCGCCGCCACCCCGACTGGATCAAGGCGCGCCTGCCGACGGGCGACAACTACCACGACCTCAAGCGCATCCTGCGCGGCCTGACGCTCAACACGGTGTGCGAGGAGGCCCGCTGCCCCAACATCGGGGAGTGCTGGGAGCAGCGCACGGCGACGATCATGATCCTGGGCGACGTGTGCACCCGCGCGTGCGGCTTCTGCGCGGTCAAGACCGGCCGGCCCACCTGGAACGATGCCGACGAGCCGCGCCGCGTTGCCGAGGCCGTGGCGGAGATGAACCTGGAGCACGTCGTCGTCACGAGCGTCGCGCGCGACGACCTGGCGGACGGTGGCGCACACATTTTCGCGGAAACAATCCGCGCGCTGCGCAACGAATCGCCGGGCATGGGCGTCGAAGTGTTGATACCGGATTTCAACGGTCAGGACGAGCCATTGCGGACCGTCATGGAGGCCGGCCCGGACATCCTCAATCACAACCTGGAGACGGTCGAGCGGCTGCAGAAGCCGGTCCGCAAGCGGGCGCGCTACCAGCGCTCTCTGGAAGTGCTGGAGCGAGCCAAGGACTTCGGCCGTCAGATCAGCGGCAGGGATGGAACAGTGCACACGAAATCGAGCCTTATGGTGGGACTGGGAGAGACGCGCGAGGAGCTCAGCACGGCGTTCCGTGACCTGCGCGCGGTCGACTGCGACATCCTGACCATCGGCCAATACCTGCGCCCGTCGGAGGCTCATCTGGCCCTTGAGCGGTACTATCATCCCGCTGAATTTGAAGAGATGAAGGCCGAGGCTATCGGTCTTGGCTTCAGGCACGTCGAGTCCGGTCCGCTCGTTCGATCGAGCTACCACGCGCGTGACCAGGTGCCGGCGGAGGCGCGCCGCCGGCGTAGCGCCCACCAGGCCGCACTCGCCGCCAACGGCCTAAGTTGACGCCCACAGGAAACAGATGACCACGGACACCCCCGCCCTCGAGGCAACCCAGCCGCTGCGCGGTGAGAACGTGCGCCGGCTCGCGCTCAGGATTGGCCTGGGCTTCATTGCGCTGATCGTCGTCAGCGCCGCGCTTGCCTTCACGTACGCGGCGCTCAACTCGGGCAAGGTGCTGCCCGGCGTGAACATCGCCGGTATCTCCGTCGCCGGGCTGGATCCGGCAGCCGCCGAGCAGCGCCTGCGGACGCAGCTGCCTGACGTGCGCAGTGGCGCGCTCAACCTGGAGATCGGCCCGCTCCAGCACGCCGTTCCGTATTCGGAGATCGGCCGCGACTACGACATGGACGCCATCGTGGCGGAGGCCATGAGCGTGGGCCGCGGCGGCAATCCCGTTGAGCAGCTCATCGCCCAGCTGCGCGGCATGTTCGGCGGCGTGGACCTCCAGCCCGCCGTCAGCTTCAACTCGGAGCTGCTCAGCGGCCGAGTTTCCGCAATCGCTCACGCCGCGCAGGTGACGCCGACCAACGCCACGATCACCCTTACGGATGGCAGCTACGTCGTCACGCCCGGCCAGGACGGCATGGCAGTTGACGTTGAGGCCGTGGTTGCTCAGGCGCTGGTTGCGGTCAGCGGCGCGGCAACCGGCGACACGTCAGTGGTCATTCAGCCCACGATCATCCCGGCCGACGTGGCCACTCCGGCCGCAGAGGCGGCCGTTGCCCGTGCCGAGCTCGTCGTCGCCAGCCCGCTCATCCTGACCGCCGCATCACAGTCGTCCACGATCAGCATGGACACGCTGCGCCAGTGGGTGACGCTCGAGGAGACCAGCCCCGGCACCTGGACGCTGATGACCGACTCGGAGGCTGTTGCCGCGCTCGTCGCGCAGCTCAAGGCCCAGGTGGACCAGCCCGCCGTGGATGCCCAGTTCAACTTCGATGGCACCGAGCCAGTTGCCGTCGCCGGCGTGGTGGGCCATGAGCTGAACGCAATCGGCTCGGTTGATGCGATCGTCGCCGCCCTGACCGCCAGGGCTGACGGCGGCACCGCCAGCCAGGTGACGCTGCCCGTGGACTCCACGGAGCCCGCATTCACAACGGCAGAGGCCCAGGCGCTCGTGGGCAGGGTGGAACTGCTCGGCACCTGGACCACCAACTACGTGCCCAGCACGCGCAACAACGCCGGCATCAACATCCGCCGGCCCACGGAGCTGATCGATGGGTTCGTCGTGCAGCCCGGCGGCGAGTTCGACTTCATCGACGTCGCCGGCCCCATCACGCGCACCAACGGCTACGGCGACGGTGCGGCAATCATCGGCGGCAACACGCGCGAAGAGGGCGTGCTGGGCGGCGGCCTCTGCTCGGCCTCCACCACGATCTACAACGCTGCGCTGCGCGCCGGCTTCGACATTGGCGCCCGGCGCAATCACGCCTACTACATCAACCGCTATCCGGTCGGCCTGGACGCCACGATCTGGATCAGCGGCTCGTACCGCCAGACGGTCGAGTTCTTCAACGACAGCGAGTACCCCGTCGTCATTCGCGGCATCAACAAGAAGCGCAAGGTCACGTACGAGATCTGGGGCGTGTCCGATGGCCGCACGGTGACCCTCTCTGACGCGGTGGTGACCAACGAGCGCGAGGCGAGCGAGTTCTACGAGTTCACGGACTCGCTCCCCGGGCGCGTGACGGAGCGCAAGGAGTACCGCGCCGACGGCTTCACGTCAGTCGTGACGCGCACCGTGCGCGATGCCGCGGGCAACATCATCCACACCGACTCGATCCGCTCCAGCTACCGCCGCGTGGACGGCATCATCCTCGTCGGCCGCGTGGCGGGCGACCCGCCGGCCGGCACGCGCATCCCCGCCGGCCAGGGCCTGCCTCCGGCCCCGCGACCGACCGATCCGCCGGGCACTCCGCGACCGACCAATCCGCCAGGCCCGAATCCGACCAATCCTCCGCCGACCAAGTCCCCCACGCCAGACGCCGACGCGCCGACGCCGTACCGGAGCCGCCGTCGCAACCGAGCCTCCAGCCCGCAAGTCCTTAGCGCCACCAGCCGGCCTAACCGCCTAATCGCCAACAGCCGTGTATTCGCAAGGCTTTGGGGCCTCGCGGTCAGTGCCTAAATTCACGATAGATGCCACAATCGGGACTCCATGACCACTCAGGCTGAGGTTGCCGCGCAACCGACCATCGATTTCCGCGCGTTCGATTGGCGCCGCGCCGCAGCGTGGTTTTCCGTCACGCTCCTCGCGCTGTTCCTGTTCGGCGCCGCCTTCGCCTTCGGCTACGCGCGCGTCCACGACGGTCGCATGCTGCCCGGCGTGGACGTCGGCGGAGTGGCGGTTGGCGGCCTGACCCGCGCCCAGGCAGAGGCAAAGCTGCGCCAAACGCTGCCGGACCTGTCAGAGGGCAGTCTTGCCGTCCGCATCGCCGGTACGGCTCCTGCATCGGTCAGCTACGCAGAGCTCGGCCGTGACTACGACATGGACGCGATGCTCAACCAATCGCTCGGCGTTGGCCGCGCCGGCCACCCGCTCGATCAGCTGGCCAGCCAGATGCGCACGCTGATGGACGGCGTGACCGTGCCGGTTGTCGCCACGTGGGATGCCGAGCAGCTCGCCCAGCGCATCGCCGCGATCGCCGCCGCCGCAGAGGCGCAGCCGGTGGATGCCGCGCTCATCAGGCCGGAAGGCGCGTACGAGGTCACGCCATCTGCGAGCGGCGTCGCCGTGGACGAGGCTGAGGCGCTGAGCATGGCCATGGCTGCGCTGGACGGCGTGTCGCCGGCAAATGCCCAGATAACCGTCGCTGCCGCGGCCGTGCCGCCCACCGTTACCACGGAGCAGGCCCAGGCCGCGGCCGATAGGGCCAATGCCGTTGGCGCGGAGCCGCTGCGTATCTCGGCCGCCGGATCCACGATGACCATTGACGCCGACACGATCAACGGCTGGGTGCGCCTGGAGCCGGCGGGTGTCGGCGAGTGGAACGTCGTCCTGGAGGACGCGCCGATCGTCCAGTTCGTGGACCAGTTCAAGTTCGATGTTGACGTCCCGGCGACGAATGCCAGCTACACCTTCGAATTGGCCAATCCGGTCGTCATCCCGGAGGCAGACGGGCAGGAGATCGACCGCGCGCCGGCCATCAGCGCCATCGTCGATGCGCTGCGCGGCCGAGCTGAAGGCACGCCCGCAGCGTCGCTCAACCTGGCCGTCGTGCCCATCGCGCCCGAGTTCACCGCGGCAGAGGCACAGGCGCTCATCTCGCGCATCGAGCGACTCTCGCGCTGGACGACCTCATACGCCTCCGGCATCAGCAACGGCTTCGGCCAGAACATTCGCCGGCCCACGGACCTGATCGACGGCACTGTCATCCAGCCCGGCGGGGAGTTCGACTTCGTTGAGATCGCCGGACCCATCACGCGCGCCAACGGCTACACGGACGGCGCGGCGATCATCCACGGCAACACGCAGCTCGATGGCGTGCTGGGCGGCGGCCTGTGCTCCGCCTCCACGACGATCTTCAATGCCGCGCTGCGCGCCGGCTTCGAGATGGGCGCGCGCCGCAACCATGCCTATTTCATTGACCGCTACCCGGTCGGCCTGGACGCCACGATCTGGATCAACGGCAGTTACGTGCAGACGATGACGTTCGTCAACGACTCCGAGTACCCCATCCTTATCCGCGGCATCAACCGGCCCGGCCGCGTCACGTACGAGATCTACGGCGTCCCGGACGGGCGCGACGTACAGCTCTCTGAGGCGCGGGTGTGGCAGGAGAAGGAAGCGTGGACGCGCTACGAGTACACGGACGAGCTTGAGCCCGGCCAGTCCGATCGCGTCGAGTTCCCGTTTGACGGCTTCCAATCGTCAGTGACGCGAACCGTCACCGCCGCGAACGGCACGATCCTGCACGAGGACACGTTCGACTCCAGCTATCGGCGCGTTGTGGGCCACGTCCGCATCGGCTGGTCGCCGGGCGATCCGCCGCCGGGAACCATCCTGGAGCCCAACAAGCCCACCAACACCGACTGACAGTTCGCGGCCCGCGTGCGCTCCGATAGCATCGGGGCGTGCCCACCGTCCTTCCCCGCAGCCGGCCACTGACCGAGCTGCACACCCACCTTGGTGGCTCGGTCGCGCCGGCAATCATGTGGGGCATCGCCCACTCGCAGGGCATCCGCCTGCCGACCAAGGACTACTGGGAGTTCCGCGAGCTGATCACGGTCGGCGCGCGGCGCGGCAGATCCTTTGAGGGCTACCTGCAGCTCTTCCACTGGACGGAGCTCATCCAGTCCTCGCCGCTTGCCGTTGAGCGCAGCGTGTACGAGGTCATCGGCGGCGCGTACCGCAAGAACAACATCACCACGATCGAGCTGCGCTTCAACCCCATGAAGCGCAACCGCGGCGGCGAGCAGGACCTGGACCACATCATCAGCGCCGCCATCCGGGGCATGGATCGGGCGATGCTGGAGTACCCGGTATCGCCCGGGCTGATCTTCTGCCTAGACCGCGCGTTCCCTTACAAGCTCAACGAGATCATTGCCGAGAAGGCGATCGCCTACCGCAATCGCGGCGTGGTGGGCATTGACATCGCCGGCCCCGAATCGCCCGATTTCAAGCCGGCCGACTACAGGCGCCTGTTCGACCGCGCGCGACGGCGTGGCCTGGGCGTCACCGTCCATACCGGCGAGGCCGGGCCGGTGGAGGAGATCGCCGAGGTCATCGAGCAGCTCGAGCCGGCGCGCATAGGTCACGGCGTCAAGGCGGCCTTCGACCCGCGCACGATGGCCATGATCAGGGAGCGCGGCATCACCCTTGAGGTGTGCCCCACGAGCAACCTCAACACGCGGGTGGTCTCGAGCTGGGACGAGTTCCGCTGGATCTTCGACACGTTCCGGCGCAACAAGGTCAAGTTCACGATCAACACCGACGGTCCGGAGATGTTGCGCACATACATCCGCGACGAGATGTCCACCCTGGGGCGGTTGGGCATCCTGTCCGTGGAGGAGCAGGAGCAGGCGGCCGAGTGGGCGCGCCAGGCTTCATTCGTAGAGTCGGTGACCAAGGTTCCATTGCCCCAAGGCAAGCCCGTCGCAAGACGCAAGATCGAACGCGAAGAGGCCTAGGCGAAGGTCAGCACCGAGCCCGCAGGCGGAGGGAGTTTCGAGGCCGTCGCTACGTGCGCTTTCCCACGAATTTGACGGTGTCGACCTGGCCGGAGTCTTCAAACGATGTCAGCGTGACCAGACGGGTAACGCTCGACCCGGCGGTGGCGGTCGATTTGACCTTGACCTTCACGGTGATGGCCAGCTTCCCGCCGACCCCGATCACCGGCGTCACGTACGTGCCTGCGCCGACCGCGGTGGTGATCTCCGTTGTCCCACGGAAGTAGCGCACCGTGTACTTGGTGGTCGCGCTGCCACTGGCCGCCATGGTGAAGCGGTCGGTCGCGTCCCCATCGTTCTGGATCGAGATCGTGAAGGTGATGTTTTTGCCGCGCGCGGCGGAGCCGATCTTGGTCTGGTTGGTGCCGTCCGAGTTGTAGATGTTGTTGCCAACGAACGCGCCACTGCCCTTCTTGATCCGGCCATCAGGCTGGTAGTTGGTCGGCGGAGGCGGAGGAGTCCAGCGCGCGATGTAGTCGGCCTGGTCGATGCCCGCGGCGTTGGAGAACGAGCCACCGGTGTACACGTCCGCCGCAGAGGCAGCCACGGCATGGACCGGACCCGTGAGCGCGCCGCCACCCGAAGCGTGTGAGCCGAGCGCCAACCAAGCGATCCCATTCCACCGGGCAACGCGGTCCGCCGTCAACTCGCCGCCGGCGTCCGTGAACTGGCCGCCAACGATCAGCTCAGTGCCCCAAATGGTGAATGCGCTGACCGGTTGATTGAGGGCTGCATTACCGACGGACGCCCATGCATTGTCGGAGCCCCATCGGGCAATGTAGTCGGCACCTAGGTTTCCGGCCACGTCCGTGAAGTTGCCGCCTGCATAGAGATCGCCTTCGAAAAACATGAGCGCGGCTACATAGCTCTGGACCGGTCCCTCAGCGGGATCGCTGGCCCCGAGTCCGGACCAGCTCGAGCCGGTGAAGCGTGCAACGTAGTCGGCGGCGCTATTGCCGCCCGCGTTCGTGAAGGTGCCGCCTGCGTAGACGACGCCCCCTTCTACGGCAAGGGCTAGGACATAAGCGTTCAGGGCGCCGTCCGTCGCGTCGCTATTCGAGCCTAGTGCTGACCAGGCCGACCCGTCCCACCGGGCCACGTAGTCGGCGTTGGCGTTTGCATCCACGTTCGTGAAAGAGCCCCCGAGGTAGATGTCGGTGTTGGATATTGCGATTGCCTGGACGGAGCCATTCAGCACTCCGACCCCACCGCCGCCTACGTTGGTGTCAAGCGGTGCCCAGTTCGCCGTGTCCCAAGTGGCCACAAAATCGGCTGCGTCGTGGCCGCCCGCATCCGTGAACTGACCGCCGACGATGAGTTTGGTGCCCCAGACGCTCAGTGCCAGGACGTTGTTGTTCAAAGCGGCACTGCCACCACCCCCCGCACCGGTTCCCACGCCGTGCCAGTTCTCACCATCCCAGCGGGCGATGTGCGCCGCAGTTGAAATCCCGTTGACGTCCGTGAAAGCGCCGCCAATGTAGACGTCCGTGCCCCACACCGCGACGGCAAAGACGTATTGACCAGGGGGAACTGCTCCGTCTGCCTGGCCGCCCAGCGCGTACCACTCGGTCGCCGAGCCGGTCACGGTCACACGATCAACAGGCGCGAAGCGCGGCGCTTCACCGGCCGCCAGATCGCTGACCAAGCGCCACGCGCTCGTGTCCACGGTTCCCTGGACGCCCTGGTTGCCCAGAAACGTTCCGTCTGCCGCCAGAGCGGAACTCAGGTTCGTCGCCAGTGGAGCCGGCCCTGCAGCGTCCCGAGGGATCTGGATCCCGAGCGCGGTGGGCGCAGCGAGTGCGATGACCGCCAGCACAGCAACGGCGATAGGCATCGAATCCAATGGCAGTCGGCGACGCATCGGTTCCCCTTTGACGTATGCGACCGACACACAGCACGTGGCTGGCTGCTCCATCGGAGTAGTGAGAGTAGGCGTCCGTCGTCGCATTGCATAGCCACGGAATTGGCCGGGCTGGTAGCCTGACTGCTCGTGGATTTCGACCTTTCCCCAGAGCATGAGCTGCTGCGCCGGACCATCCGCGACTTCCTTGCCAGAGAGGTCGAGAGCCAGGTCGACGAGCATGAGGCGGAGCGCCGCTTCCCGACAGACATCGTCGCCGAGCTCGGCCAGATGGGCCTCCTTGGCATCCCTTTTCCCGAGGAAGAGGGTGGCGCCGGTCTGGACACGCTCGCCTACGCCATCGCCATCGAGGAGATGGCGCGCGTGTGGGGCAGCCTGGCCATCATCGTCGCCGCGCACACCAGCCTGGGCTGCAACCCGATCCACCTGGCCGGGACAGAGGAGCAGAAGCAGCGCTTCCTGGTGCCCATGGCCCAGGGCCAGGTCCTTGGCGCATACGGGCTGACCGAGCCTGAGGCCGGGTCCGATTCGGGCGGCACGCGGACAACTGCGCGCTTCGAGCAGGCCAGCCGGGGCAACGGCGGCACCTGGGTAATCAACGGCAGCAAGCGCTTCATCACCAATGCCGGCCAGGCGGGCACGTACATCGTCACGGCGCGCACCGGCGAGCGCGACAACGGCTCGGTGGAGATCAGCGCGTTCATCGTGGAGCAGGGCACGCCCGGCTTCACCATTGGCCGCCTGGAGGAGAAGCTGGGGCTGCATGCGAGCGCCACCGGCGAGCTGCACTTCGAGGACTGTCGTGTGCCCGCCGAGCAGATGCTGGGCAAGCAGGGTGAGGGCTGGAAGGTCTTCCTCAAGACGCTCGACGGTGGGCGCATCAGCATCGGCGCGATGGCCGTCGGGCTCAGCCAGGCAGCGCTGGATGCGTCGCTTGTCTACGCCCGCGAGCGCAAGCAGTTCGGCAAGCCGATCGGCTCCTTCCAGGGCGTCGCGTTCATGATTGCGGACATGTCCACGGAGATCGAGGCGGCGCGGGCAATGGTCTGGCGCGCCGCGTGGCTCAAGGACAACGACCGCGACTACACCACGGCTGCGGCGCAGGCCAAGCTGTTTGCATCGGAAGTGTCACAACGGGCCACGAACATGGGCATCCAGGTTCATGGTGGCTACGGCTACGTTGAGGAATACAAGGTCGAGCGCTTCATGCGCGACGCCAAGCTGACCGAGCTGGGCGAGGGCACGAGCCAGATCCAGCGACTCGTTATCGGACGCAAGCTGCTCGGCCTCAGGGTCGAGTAGGCACGCGCTCGCAGCTCAGAGCAGAAGGAGAAGTGACATGACTGTCGCCCGCAACACTGAGATCAGCGCAACCTCGTCACAGAGCTTTGAGGACGCGATGAGGCAGGGCATCGGCCGCGCCACCAAGACGCTGCGCAACGTTAAGGGCGCGTGGGTCAAGGATCAGGAGGTCATGATCGACAACGGCCAGATCACCGGCTACAAGGTGGTCATGGTCGTGACCTTCGTGCTCGAGGACTGATCCAACTTCAGCTTCTGGCCAGCCCGCGCTGGCGGATGGCCTCGTAGAGCAGCACTGCGGCCGTGACTGACACGTTCAGGCTGTCGGCCACGCCGCTCATGGGCACGTGCACGGAAGCGCGGGCGAGCTCAGCCCACGCGTCGGACAGCCCGCGCGCCTCGCTACCCAGGGCGATCGCCACGGCGCCACGCAGATCGGCGTCCGTGTAGGCGACAGAGCCGTCCACGCGCGCGGCGACGATGGCGATGCCGCGTTCCTTGAGCCAGGCGAGCACGTCACCGGTCGACGCGACGACCACGGGAACAGCGAAAACCGTGCCCAGGCTGGCCCGAATGATGTTCGGGTTGAACAGGTCCGTCGCCGAATCAGCCACGATGACCGCGTCCACGCCGGCGCCATCGGCGGTGCGCAACACAGCGCCCAGGTTGCCCGGCTTCTCCACGCCCTCGATGACTGCGATCAGCGGCTCGGCGGGCAGTGTCAGGTCGTCCAGCGTGCGCGACGGCGTCTGCGCGACCGCGATCAGGCCGTCCAGTCGGTCGCCATAGGCAAGCCGCTCAAATGCCTCGCGCCCGACTTCCACCACCGGCACCGACTTCTCGCGCAGGCGCTTCAGCAACGCCCTGGCCTCGGGCTCAACGAGCAGCTCCGGGAGCGTGAAGACCTCTCGGATCGTGGCGCCACTCTGGAGCGCGCGGAGCGTTTCGCGCACGCCGTCGATCAACGTCAGGCCCTGCTGATCTCGCTCACGCCGGCCGCGCAGGCTTGCCGCTGCCTTGAGCCGAGGATTGGCCGGGCTCGTTATGCGACGGTCAGTGGCGCGCGAATCCACGCTCAGTCTCGGCCGGCCGCGCCGCGGATCGACTCGACCGCCAACGGGTTCTCGAGCGCGGACAGGTCGCCCGGGTCCGTGCCCAGGTAGGCGGCGCGCGCGACGCGGCGCATGACCTTGCCCGAGCGCGTTCGGGGCAGGTCGCTGACGACGTGGATCCCTTCCGGGCGAAGCGCCTTGCCCATCTGTTCGACCACCTTGTCGCTGATCGAGCGGCGCAGCTCCTGGTCGTCTGTCTCGCCGGGGCGCAGGCGGACGAAGACAACGATCGCCTCGCCCTTCACGGCATGCGGCACGCCTACCGCGGCAGCCTCCAGCACGGCGCGGATGTGCGACCGCGGCGCTTTCCACCTCAGCCGGGCCGACGCGCTTGCCGGCGACCTTGAGCGTGTCGTCCGAGCGGCCCTGGATGAACCAGTAGCCGTCGGCGTCGACCATCGCCCAGTCGCCATGGACCCACGTTCCCGGCACGCGCGACCAGTACGTCTCCAGGTAGCGCTCGCGATCGTTCCAGAAGCCGCGCGTCATGCCCGGCAATGGCTGGCGCAGGGCCAGCTCGCCCACTTCGCCGCGAACTGACGCGCCGTCGGCAGCGATGACGTCCGCTGCCGCGCCCACGGATGGGCCACCGAACGAGCACGGCTTGATCGGCGTGAGCGGGTTGCAGCAGACGATGCCGCCGCTCACCTCCGTGCCGCCGCTGTAGTTGATGAGCGGCAGCCGTCCGCCGCCGATCTCGTTGAAGAACCACCACCATGACTCGGGATTCCACGGCTCGCCGGTCGAGCCAAGCACGCGCAGCGCGCGCAGGTCGTGCCCGCGCACGGGCTCGCTGCCGTGCGCCATGAGCGCGCGAATCACGGTCGGCGAGAGGCCCAGGTGGGTCACGCCGTGGCGGGCCACCAGCGCCCAGAGTCGGTCGGGGGAGGGGTAGTCGGGCGCCCCTTCGTAGAGCACCAGCTCGGCGCCCAGCAGCAGCGCGCCGCTGATCGCCCACGGTCCCATCATCCAGCCCAGGTCTGTGAACCAGAAAAGGCGGTCGCCGGCGCCCAGGTCGAAGCAGTGGGCGAGGTCCTGTGCGCCCTTGACCGGGAAGCCGCCGTGCACGTGGACGGCGCCCTTGGGCCGGCCGGTCGTGCCCGACGTGTAGATGATCATGTACGGCGTCTCGGGGTCCGTCGCGGGGGTCTCGAAGGGCCGACTCTCCGGCACGGCAGCCATCTCGTCCGACCACCAGCGGTCGCGGCCTTCCACCCAGCCCTTTGACGGCCGATTCTCCGCCAGCCGGCCGACCACCAGCAGGTGCTCAACGCCGGGCGCCTGGGCCAGCGCGGCGTCGGCGGTCTCCTTCATGTTCACCGGTGCTCCGCGGCGCAACGTCCCGTCAGCCGTGACAAGCAACGTGGCACCGGCGTCGTTCAGCCTGCTCGCAACCGCGGGTGCGGCGTAGCCGGAGAAGATCGGGATGTAGATCGCGCGCAGCTTTCCAAGTGCAAGAACGGAGATGACCGTTTCGGGCAGCAGGGGCAGGAAGATGCCTACGCGGTCGCCCCGGCCAATGCCCAGGCCGGCCAGCATGTGCGCTGCGCGATCCACCTCGGCGCGCAGCTGGGCGTTGGTCAGGCGACGGACGGAGCCGTCCTCGCCTTCCCAGGTGAGAGCCGGACCGTCGGGCTGGCCGGCCGCGCGCGGGTCGATCGCGGCGGAGGCGTAGTTGAATGCGCCGCCCGACCACCAGCGCGACCACTCCACGCCGTCGCTGACGTCCAGCGTCTGCTGGGGCCGGCGCTGCCAGGCCAGGCCCAGGTCGTCCGCAGCCGCGCCCCAGAACCAGGCAGGATCGCGCTGTGCGTGCCGCTGGAGCGCCTCCAGGTCCGGCTCGCCGGTAGCGCGGATGAAGCGGCCCAGTCGCGTCTCATGAGCGGCGTGTTCGCCTGGCCGCCATGCGACATCGGCGGCCTCGCGTCCAAAGATGGGCCAGTCGTCGCTCACCGGCCGCATCCTACCCGCGGTCGTGATGGATCAGCCACCCACGGTTTCACGCAGCGCGTCCTGGACCATGGTCTCCAGCTCGTCCGTCCAGCCCGGCCCGTATGCGCGCCAAGGAGACACCTGCACTGTCCTGACGTCCACGCCCGGGGCCGTCTCGGCGAACTCGGCCACGCAGTCGTCAAAGGCGGCCGCCGCCTCATCGACGTCGGCCGAGCGGCGCCACTGGAAGAGGTAGATCTGGCGCACCGAGCTGAGCGAGCCGTACGAGACCTCCAGGTGCACGGCGTTGTTGTGCAGGTCTGATGAGGGGCAGCCGGCATCGCCGCTGACCAGGCGGTGGACGGTGATGCCGCGCAGAACAAGGTTCGCGATCGCATCGTCCATGCCACCCGGCGTTGGCGTGGGGGTGGTGCCCGAAGTACACGCGCCGGTTAACAGTGCGCCGACCAGGGCAGTGACCAGGATGAAGGCTCTCATGCTGCCGTTAGCTCCAACTCGAGCGGGGTGCGAAAACGTGGAATGACGCGCGAAGTTCCGAGCCACTCCTGCAACCTGGCAACCTCGGAATCGATCGCTGCGATCGATTCCCGGCTGACCTGGTCGAGCAGCTGGTAGACAACCCGGCCGGCGGCGGAGATGGACCAGCCGCCCACGATCCGGCCGGCCAGCCAGATCGTGGGTCCAGCGTTGCCGGCACTGTCGTACAGGCGCTGCTCCAGTCCGCCCAGGTACCAGGCACGGTCCTTCCAGGCCATCGTCGTGGTGTCCAGCGCTGGCAGGAGGGCGACCCACTCGCCGTGATCGATCGTGGCAGCCGTGTCGTCCGGCAGCACGAATCCCTGTCCCTCGTCCAGCTCCACCTCTATCGCCTCGACGTCGGTCAGCGCCTGCTTGACCGCCGCCAGTGTCCAGCCCGTCCACCACTTGATGTCACGGACGGTTCCGGGCCCGTACGTCTCCAGCCAGCGGCGCACGAGATCGGCGCGCGCCTCCTGGAGCGGCGGATCGATAAGCGTGCCGCCCAGCCAGCGCTCCATGAGCGACCACTCGTACATGCTGCTCAGCCACGTGCCTCGCGGACGGCCGCGGATCACGCGGCCCTCAGCCGAGAGCATGAACAGCACCCGCGTCGAGACGCCCACCTTGCCCGCCCACTTCTTGCCTTCCCCGAACGTAATCTGGATGCGCATGCCCGGGACCCGCCTGGTCAGCTGCGTGGCCGTGGCAGCTCCCAGTTCGTCGAGTGCGGCGATCGTTTGCGCCTCGACCTCGGCCAGCCATGCCGGGACATCGGGCGCCACGGACGCGCCCTCGAGCATCTGGATCAGTCGCTTGCGCTCGGCCACGCCGATCGCGCGAGCGGCGGCGGCGTTGATGACGCCGGCCAGGTCGCGCGGAGCGGCGAACATCGTGCGCCGCATGCCCACGACCTTCAGGACGCTGCGTTCCTCGTACAGGGCCGCGGCCACCTCGTCGTGCGTCAGCCCGGTGACGCGCGCCCACGCGCCCAGGTAGACCGACGCCGGATCCGTGGCATGAATGCCAACGAGGTCGCCCGCCACGGTGGTGACGTCCGCGGCCCGGCACGCGGGTGCCAGGTGCTGGCGAACGGCGATGCGCCGGCGTCGCTCGGCGGTATCGATGCGCTGCACAGCGCCATTCTCGCGGCGCGCGAGGTTCAGCGGCGGGCGCGCTTCTTTGCGTCGCGCAGGCGGGCGATCGTGTCCACTGGCTCGGCGGGCGTGTTCGTCGCCGCGGGCGTGGGCGGGGGCGCGGTGGGCGGCGCGACAGGAGCGGTGGAGGGGGCCGGTCGGGCTGGCACCGGCTTGGCAGCTGCGGGCTTCCCGGTCGTGCGCGCCGTCGCGGCCGCGTTCGCATCCATGTCGGCTGACCGCGTCAACGACGCCCGCGACGCGGCGCCGCCGGCACGCTCCTTCGCGGCGAGCATCTCGCCCACGGGTCGCGAACGCCGCGCCGGGCCGCGCCACGAGCGCCAGCGAGCGCCACTCCAGGCACGCGCCAGGGCCAGGTCGCCGCGCGAGAGTGACACGCGCCGAACGGCCACGTCGAGCGGCCACAGGAGCATCCCCAGCAACAGCAGCCAGGGGACCATGTCAGTCGCGGCCGTGGTCGTGCCCAGGTCGTGGCGCCATGCGTCAGTGCCCTCTTCAAGGGCGCGCCCACCGGTGGCCGACCTGAGCGCCGCGAGCAGGCGATCGTTGGTGCCCAGCAGGCGGTACTCGGCCGGCGTGGGTGCGACGAGCATCACCGTCCGCGCCAGAGGCGTCTCGCCCGGCTTCGTCTGCAGGAAGCGCAGTGCGTAAGCGCCGGGCACGAGCGAGCCCAGCTCTGTCTCGTAGACGCCCGGGGCGACCTGGTCCAGTCGACGCCTCCAGGACGCGGAACTCAGGATCCGTGACGCCGGCGACCGTGTCGTAGAAGTTGCGCGGGCTGCCGTCCGACTCGACCGAGCGCAGCCGCAGCCGCGTCCGATCGCCGTCGGTCACGAACTCCGCCTCCATGCCCTCCGACTCGTCGCCCGGGAAGGTCCACGACACGAGCTGCGAGAAGAAGCGGTTGAAGCCCTCCCAGGGCACCCAGTTGGTTGCCCAGCGCGCGTGAGCATCGGACGTCCAGGCCACCGACCGGCCCAGGCCGTACTGCCACTGGGCGAGGACCGGGTCGTCGCGCGACGAGACGAGGACGGTCTGCGCCGCGGCCTTCGAGGTCGTCCCGTTGTAGCCGCGCAGCTGGGGCATGCCCTCTTCGAGGCCGCGCAGGATGGGCGAGGACGAGGTCAGGATGGGGAAGAAGTCCTCCTCCACGATCTGCTGGCCGGAGACCTGCTGCGTCTCCTTCAGGAAGATGTCGGGGATGGAGGCAGGGTTGGTCGCGGCGTAGAAGCGGCCGCCACCGCGACGGGCCAGCTCGGACAGGAAGTCGTTGGCACCGCCGCCGCCGGCGCCTACCGTCGAGAGCGTGATGCCCGCCGCGCCCATCCGGCGCAGCAGGTCGTCGTACGCGCCGCTGCTCGACCAGCCGTCCGTGAACAGGACGATGTGGCGGCGCGTCGCGGACGCGTCCTCGAGCGACGTCACCGCCTCGGAGAGACCGGCGAAGATGTTCGTCTGGCCGTCGGCTCGGATGCCGCCGATCTGCTGCTCGACATTGCCGGCGTTGCCCAGCGGCGCGGTGCGGATGACCCAGTGCGCGTTCTCGTTGAAGGACGACGACGCCGAACTCATCACGCTCGGTCAGCGCCGACACGGCGCGCAGGATCGCCTCCTTGCCGATGTCCACCTTGGGGATGCCGTTGATCGCCACGCCGTTGTCGCGGTCGGCGTTGTTGCAGTGGCAGGCATCCATGGAGCCCGACTGGTCAATCACCACGACGAGGGCGATGTCCGGCTGGCGGTCGCGGTCGCGCACGTCCATGTCCACCGGCAGCGCTTCCTCGAGCGGCGTCTGCTTGTAGCCGCCGGCACCGTACGAGGACGGGCCGCCGATCATCACCAGGCCGCGGCCCAGGTCGCGCGTGAAGACCTGCAGCGCCACCATGCGCGCCATGCCCAGTCGTCCCGCGGCCACGTCAGCCACGACGACCGAGTCATACGAGGCAAAGCCGGTCAGCTCGGTGGGCAGCTGCTTCCGGCGTGACCACGGTCACGTCCTGGCTCTCCGCCTCCAGCGCGGCGCTCAGGTTGGCCGCCGCCGTGGCGTTGCCGGCGATGAGCAGGATGCGCGGATCGCCCTTGACCACGGTGTGCGAATCGCCCCTGTTGTTGGCCGCGAACGTGTCGTTGGGCGCCTCGACCAGGGCGCGGAAGGTGTGGAAGCCGGGCTCGGTTGCGCGCGTCGTGAAGACGACTCGGTTGATGCCCGGCGTAAGGCTCACGTCCTGGGCTCCGATCTGCGCGCCGTCCCCGAACAGCCGCACGCGTGGCCGCCTGGGCGACGGTCGAGCTGATCGTGACCTCGACCTCTATGTCCTCGCCCACGCGCGCCGTGGCCGGAGAGTGGACGCGCTGCACGATCACCTCGTCGGCCGCGCCAAGGCCGACCTCGAAAGTCTCGATCTGGACGCCGCGCGCGCCGGCCAGCGACGCTTCCGACTGTCCGCGCCCGGTCGTGTCGTTGCCGTCGCTGACGAGCACGATCCGCTTCTGTGTCTCGTCCGGGAACAGCGCCGCGGCGAGGCGCAGCGCGCCGCCCACGTCCGTGGCGCTCGTGGCCGGCACGGATGCGAATCGGTCAAGGTCCTCGAACTCCGCCGGCAGGCGCTCCACGAGTGCTTCGCCGCCGAAGGCCACGATCGCCGCGCGGTCACCGTCCGGGCGCTCCTCGAGCGCGTCGCGCACGAACGCCAGCGCGGCCTCGCGGCCGGCATTGCCGACGCTGTCCGAGAGGTCGACCACGAACACGGTTGTCAGCCGGTCCACCGGCCAGACGAGGGCGAAGCCGGCCAGCGCCAGCACGAGCGAGCTCAGGATGACGGTGCGCAGGAGCAGCGAGACGCGCCGCCGGCCGCGGGCCAGGTGGTGGCGCGCGGCGATGCTCAGGCCGAGCGTGACGGCGAGCAGGAGCAGCCCGACGATGAGCAGCTCGGGCCGGCTGACGCTGAAGGGCAGGCTCACGTGGCTCGCCCCGTCCCGTCCGCGCGACGGCGGCCGGCCAGCGGATTGGCGGCGCGCAGCTTGTTCATGATCCGGCGCGCGCCGTCGCGCTCATAGACGAGCCACTCGGCTACGAGGAAGAGCAGCGTCAGCGCCACCAGGATGGGCCAGAACTCGTTGCGTGACACGCCCACCGCGGCCGGATCGATCGGCGTGTCGCGGCCGAGCGACGCGATTCGCGCGCCGTCGCCGGGCCGGATGTTCGACTCCTCCGGTGCGAAGAGGTCGACGGCGAAGAGCAGCGGGTCGTCAGCCGTGCCCACGCCGGGCGATGGGCTCGCCGCGGGAGAGCCGGATGGTGAGCCGCTCGGCGCTGCGGTCGGCGAGGCCGTGGGCGTCGCGCCGGGTGAGCCGCTCGGCGCCGGTGCGGGGATCACCTCGGCCCGGTACACGCCCAGCTGGCGGGTGGACACGAAGGTCACCGTGGAGGCTCCGGTCGCGGCCGGCGGGATGATCTCGACCGAGCCGTCGGGCAGCGTGACGCGCACGCCCTGTGCGTCGGCGGAGATGGGTATGTCAACCGGAGACGAGGGATCGAGCGGGTCGAACGCCTGGGCGGACAGTCCGAGCAGCTCGCCAGCGAGGTTGGAGACCATGATCGGCCACGCCACCTGGAGGGCAAGGTCGCTCTGGCGCAGGTCGAACGCGAAGACGGCGTTGGGCACGCCCTCGCGCAGCCCGGCGTAGAGCAGCGGACCGGGCGAGCCCGGGATGACCGCACGAGCCCACTCGGGCAGGTCGATCGACTGCGTGCGGGCGATGTGCAGGCGGGTCAGGTCCACGCCGCGCAGGATCGGATCGTCGGCCGGCAGCTGGCCCATGCCGAACTCATCGAGCGTGCCGTTGACCACGCCCAGCGGGCTGGTCTGCGGCGGGGCAAAGGCGAGGATCGGCTTGCGCGGCAGCTCGGCCGGCAGGTAGCCGTCGAACACGATCAGGTCGAACAGCTCCTTGCCCGTCGTGTTCGGATACTCGGCCGCCGTTGCGCCGTAGAGCTCCACGTTGGGCAGCAGCGAGAAGGCGTTCTGGATGTAGACGTTGCCCGGCCCAACGAGCAGCACGCGACGCAACCGGTCGGGTGGCACGATCGCCCATGCGGCATCGTCGGCGGCGAGGTAGTCCTGCGTTCCGGGCATGCCGCCAGTGCCGCCGGCGGGCGTGATGCGCGCCTCCACGACGCGCGTCCCGGCGGGCAGCTCGTCGATCACGATGTCGGCCCGGCTGAGCGGCTCCAGGGGCAGGTCGCGCGCGGTGACGGGCGTGCCGTCGGCGAGGATCTGGAGCGTGCGCACGACGCGCGACGACGAGTAGTTGGCGACGCTGACGAAGAGCGTCCGCTTCAGGCCGGATGGGTCGGAGCGCACGGCGAGCGCGGCGATGGCCTGGTTGTCGCGTTCGCGGCCCACGGTCATGACGCGCACCGGCACGTCGAGAGCCACCAGCGGCACGGTCGTGCCCGCGTCGTCGGTCACCACGAGCACCTCGGCGCCGCGCGCGCGTTCGGCGAGGCTGCCGGCAAGCTTGAGCGCGTCGGTCAGGTCTGACGCGGACGTGGACTGCTCGATCGACTCGATCGCGCGCGCTATCCGGCCGCGGTCGGTCGCCTCATTGGCCACCACGCGGGCGCGTTTCCGTCGGCGGCGACGACGCTCACCCGGCCGTCCGCCGGGAGCTGCGCCATCTGCTCGATGGCGAGCCGCTTGGCCGCGGTCAGCCGGTCGGGGAAGACGTCGGTGGCGGCCATGCTGGCCGACGCGTCGACGACCAGGACCAGGTCGCGCGCGAGGCCGGCCGTCTGCTCGGTGAAGGGCCGGGCGACGACCACGGCAAGCAGGACCGCGAGGAGCAGCTGGAGCAGCAGCAGGAGCGAGCGGCGCAGCTGCTGCCACGGCGCGTTCGCCTCAACGTCGCGCACGAGTTGCTGCCACAGGAAGGTGCTGCCCACGGGCCGCTCGGGCCGGCGCAGGCGAAGCATGTAGAAGGCGACGATGAGCGGCACGGACAGCAGCCCGATCAGCGCCAGCGGCGCGAGCACGCCCATCAGACGCGCGCAGCGGCCGGCAGGCCGGCTGCGGAGGTCAGCTGGCTGCCCATCGTCTGCTCACGCCGCGACCACGTTGCGCCGGCGCAGCTCGGCGAAGACGAGGTCGGCCAGGGGCAGCGTCGTTGGCGTCAGCACGTAGCGCCACGCGGCGCTTGGTGCAGACCTCGTCGAGGTGCTGCCTGCCCACGCCGCCAGCCGCTCGCGGTACGCGTCGAGGGTGAAGAGATCCGCGGTTACGTTGACGCCGTCGCCGGTCTCACGGTCGACCAGGCGCAGGTCGCCCTCGAGCGGCGGGTCCAGCTCGTCCGCCGAGAGGGTGTGCAGCACGGCGACGTCGCAACGCGTGCCGGCCAGCTCGCTGATCGCGCGGTCCACGTTCTCGTCGAACAGGTCGCTGATCAGGAGCAGCGGGCCGCGCTGGGTGATCTGCGCGGCGTAGTGGCGGGCGGCCGCGGCGAGGTCGGTGGGGCCGGGCGCGGGCTGAACGCGCGGACAGGTCGGCGAGCACCTGGAAGATGCGCCCCGTGCCGCGCACGGACGGGTAGCGTCGCGCCACGCGGCCCTGCAGCACGGCCATCGAGATGCGGTCGTACGAGGCGAGGCCCACGTAGGCCAGCGCGGCCGCGGCACGCTTGGCGAAGAGCAGCTTGTCCGGCGAGCCACCCTCCATGGACGCTGACGCGTCGATCAGGATGTGGACGTTGACATCCTCTTCCTCGATGAACAGCTTGATGAACAGGCGCTCGAGGCGCGCATACAGGTTCCAGTCGAGCGCGCGCAGGTCGTCGCCCATGGTGTAGTCGCGGTAATCGGTGAACTCGACCGACTGTCCGCGCTTGACACTGCGCCGCACGCCCTTCATCCCGCCATGCACGGCCTTGCGCGTGACGAGCATCAACCGTTCGAGCTGGCGCAGGAACGCCTCGTCGAACACGGTTGGGTCGACGGCGGAGGGCAGCAGGTCCCGGTTCACGCGGCCAACCGCAGGCATTTCAACGTGAGTGAACACGAGGCGCTCACTACGGCTTCGAGTTGCGCTCCGCCCTCAGCGCCGCGGCCAGCGCACAGCTTCACTGAGCGCGGCGGGAGCGCGGCGCTCGCGAGAATCGCAGCGCGCGGCGTGCCGAACGGATGATTGGTGAGTTCCGTGTTCACTGTCATTGAAAAGTCGCCGGACTTTGGCCTGCCCGCGCGCTAATCGACCGACGGCGCCGGCACTGCGTCGAGCACCGCACGAACGACTGCGTCGCTGGTGATGCCCTCTGCCTCTCCCTCGAAGTTGCGGATCACGCGGTGGCGCAACGCGGGCATTGCCACGGCGCGCACGTCGTCCACGGCCACGTTGTAGCGGCCCTCGAGCAGCGCATGGATCTTGCCCGCCAGCACGAGCGCCTGCGCGCCGCGCGGCGAGCCGCCGTAGCGCACGTATTGCTTGACGAGCTCCGGCGCGCGCGGCGCGTCGGGATGCGTGGCTGACAGGACGGAGACCGCGTAGGCCGTCACATGCGGGGCAATCGGCACGCTGCGTGCGAGGCGCTGCATCTGGACGATCTCACGCGCATCGGCCGCGGCACTCGCGCGCGGCGTGCTCGCGCCGGTCGTCCGCTCGATGATCTCGACCAGGTCCTCCTCCGAAGGGAAGGGCACCCAGAGCTTGAACAGGAAGCGGTCGAGCTGTGCCTCCGGCAGGGGATACGTGCCCTCCATCTCGAGCGGGTTCTGCGTGGCGAGCACGAAGAATGGCGGCTCCAGCTTGTGACGGTCGCGGGCGACCGAGACCTGCTGCTCCTGCATCGCCTCGAGCAGCGCCGACTGCGTCTTGGGCGTGGCGCGGTTGATCTCGTCGGCGAGCAGCAGGTTGGCGAAGACCGGGCCGGGCTGGAAGCGGAACTGCGCGCTGGCCGTCCTGCTCGACGAGCATGTTCGTGCCGATGATGTCGGCCGGCATCAGGTCCGGCGTGAACTGGATGCGGTTGAAGGTGCAGTCGATGACGTCCGCGATCGTGCGCACGAGCATCGTCTTGCCCAGGCCGGGCACGCCCTCGAGCAGGGCATGCCCGTTGGCGATGAGACAGATCAGCGTCTGGCGAACCAGGTCGTCCTGGCCCACGATGACGGTCTTGATCTGCGTCTCGATCGCCCTCGCGCGATCGCGAATTCTTCGACGGTCAGCTCAGCGGGCGGCCGCTCGAGCGTGGGCTGGGCCACTTGGCTCTCCTACTGCTGGGACGGGTTGAGCGAGCTGAAGTAGTCGCGCACGTAGTCCTTGACGTCGAGCGGGACGTAGCTTCGATCCAGGCTGGTGATGGCAAAGTCGAAGAAGTCCTGGAAGACGTTGGTGTACGGCACGACCGGGTTGTTGTTCGTGCCCTGGCCCTGGCCCTGGCCCTGCTGGGTCTGGCCGTCGCCGCCCTGGCCGGGGATGTACGACGGGTCGCCGATGTTGCCCAGCCGATCGACCGGTGCGAAGACGTCGTCGAGGTCGCCCGTGCCGAACTGGCGGTTGCCCTGGGTGGGCCCGTTGAACGCGCCGCTGCTGTTGCCACTGCCCAGGAAGCGGGCGTTCGAGCCGCCGGTGCCGAGCGAGCCGGAACCCTGGCCCTGACCCTGGCCCTGACCTTGACCCTGGCCCTGGCCCTGACCCTGGCCCTGACCCTGACCCTGGCCCTGGCCCTGGCCCTGACCCTGGCCCTGACCCTGGCCCTGGCCCTGGCCCTGACCTTGGCCGGGACTCTGACCGGGCTGCTGACCCTGGCCCTGCCCTTGGCCCTGACCTTGGCCGGGACTCTGACCGGGCTGCTGACCCTGGCCCTGGCCCTGCTGACCCTGGCCTTGCTGACCTTGCTGGCCCTGCTGGCCGGCATTGGCCAGCGCGCGGCGGGCCTGCTGCAGGTCACCGGCGGCGCGCGCCAGATCCCTGTTGACGTCGACCTGCTGCTGGCCGCGCTCGAGCGCATCGCCGAGTCGGTCGAGCGCCTCGCCGGCGGCCTGCGTGTCGCCCGCGCGGATCGCGCGGGCAGCATCGGAAAGTGCGGTCTGCGCACCGGCTCCGGCCTGGCGGGCAGTGTTGTCCATCTCGGCCAGCTGGCGGGCGAGCGCCTCGCGCTCCTCTGGAGTCATCTCACCGAGTCGATCCTTGAGGTCGTCAAGATCGCGCTGCGTCTGCTGTGGGCTGCCCTGCGGGTTGCTGTCCGAACCGGTCGAGGCACGGCTCAGCGAGCGTGACAGTGATGAGAGTGCAGCGGCGCGCTGCTCGTTCGCCGGGTCGAGCTGGCTGCGCAACGCATCCTCCAGCGAGCCCAGGCGCGCGAGATGTCGTTCGAGGTCCTCCGGACGGTCGCGCAGCTCGCGCGCCAGCCGGCGCAGCTCCTCGGCAAGGTCGGCGCGCGGGTCGGGCGAGGTCCGGCCGGTGGCCAGCCGCTCAGCTGTGTCATCAAGCTGCTCGGCTTGGGTCTGGGCAGCGTCGCGCATGCGCTGGCGATCGTTGAGAACGTCGTTCTGCGCGTTGGGCAGGAGCAGTGCGGGGATGAGCATCAGGCCGGCGAACATGGTCGTTGCGGTCTGGCGGCGCGGCAGCGGGATACGCAGCGCGCGCGGGTCGGCCCCTTCAAGCGTCGCCAGAGCGTCGCGTCGCTGGAGTCGAACGAGGTGGGCGTAGACGGCACCGTCTGACTCTCCTGCCTCGATCGGGTCGGCAGTGTCCGAAGACAGCTCGGGCCGTGATGTGGCCAGCGCGAGGGCGGTGGAGACTCGGTCGCTCAGGTCGTCCTCTGAGTCGGCCGCAAGGGCCGCCTGGGCGAGTGTCGGACGGACGCGCACGGCATCCACGACGAAGGCGATCAGGCCACCGAGGCCGATCAGCGCCGCCGCGAGGGCGTGCCACTCGATCGGCGTGATGCGCGCGACCACCGCCAGCACCAGCTGGGCGACGATCACGACGGCGAGGATCAGGCTGCCGTCGCGCACCACGCGGCGCAGCCATACGCGCCGGCGGAAGCGTCCCAGCGAGCGGCGCAGCTCGATCAGTTGCGGGTCCAGGTTCATTGCACGGCCTCCGGTGACGGCTGATCGGACGAGTCGATTGGTGTCGCTGGAGCACCTGAGTCCGGCTTCGATGGCCGCCGGATGCTCGGGCGCGGGAGCCTCAGACGCCGGGAAGGCGCCACTAGTTGCGCGGACAGGAAAGTAAGCACGACGCCGAGCGCGACGAAGGCGGCGGCACTCTTGGGCCAGAACGTGTCGCGCGGGAACCCGAAGGTCACCGCCTGGGTGATCTCATTGCCGGGTGCGACGCAGCGCGCATTCGGCGGACACGCCTCCGCCGCGATCGCTGGAACTGGCGGATCGGCGTCCAGCAGGCCGCACTCTTCGGGAGTGCAGCCGTCGATGATCGCCGGCCCTGCCTCCCCGTTGCCCTCAACGAACCGGCGCAGAAGGTCCTCGACGGGCATGGGCAGGGGCGCGTCGAAGCCCGGCTGGGGCTGCGATGGCGTGCCGAAGTACGGTCGCCCGGTGACGCCGCTGATGTACTCGCACGACGCGTGGTACGTGTCAGGTGCCGTGGCGCAGACCATGTCCAGGTCGGCCACGAACGGATTCAGCCACACGAGTGCTTCCGGGGCGCGGCTGGAGCGCTGTGTCAGTAGCAGCCCGCCCGTCGTCGTCTGGCGCCCCGCTACCTGCCAGAACTGGTGGCCGGCGGCGGTGCCGATCGACAGCAGCAGCACGACCACGAAAGTCACAACGGTCGCGGTCTGCGTCCGTTTGACGAGCGCGGAAATGAACAGGCCGATGGCGCCCATGCCGAAGGCAAGCGCGAACAGGAAGACGTACGCACGGAACAGGTCCTCCGGGCCCACCCCGCCGAAGACGAAGACGAGGCTGGCCAGGGGCACCGAGGCGATGATCAGCAGGAAGACGTAGATGAGCGCGGAGAACAGCTTGCCGATGACCATGCCCAGCGTGCTGAGCGGTGTCGTGACGAGCATGTCAATCGTCTGCTTCTCGCGCTCGAGCGAGATGGCGCCCGTCGTGAACGCCGGGGCCAGCACAAGGACAAGCAACGTCTCCAGGAAGATCAGGCCGCCGAAGATGCCGTGGCCGATGGCGGCTGAAAGGGCCGTCCCGTTGGCCAGCGTCTGAGTGTTTGGCAGGGGGAATGGGCGGCCTATGCCGCCGTCGCCGAGGCCGACCTGGAACTGGCCCGCCTGCTGCTTCAGGTAGACGTAGATGCCGAAGGCAAACAGCCCGAGCAGCAGCAGGTAGATGGTCATCACCACGAATGCGCGCCGGCCGCGCATGCGGCCACGCAGCTCCTTGATGCTGACGGCGCTGATGCCCGACCAGAACCGCGCGATGGTGCTCATGCGTGGGCCTCCGGTGCGTCGCCTGATCTCCGCTCCTGGTCGGTGATCTGAAGGAAGAGTTCCTCGAGGTCGCTCGCCGCCGGCGCAAAGCTGGCCAGCTTGATTCCGCGCTTGACCGCGGCCGCGAGTACTCCGGCCGCCGCCTCGGCGTCGCCACGCAGGGCAAGCTCGATGACGCCGCCCGGTCTGGTCACGGCCGAGGCCACCTGGGGCAGCCCGGCGAGAGCCTCCGCTGCTCCTGCGATGGCGACTTCGTCACCGAGCACGGTCGCGCGGTAGACGCCGCCCACCCGGAAGCGTTCGGCAATGTCCTCCACCCGGCCGCTGGCCAGCACTCGACCGTGGTCGATGATCGCCACGGAGGTGCACAGCTCCTCCAGCTCGGGCAGGATGTGGCTGCTGATGACGATCGTCTTGCCCAGCGTGCGCAGCTCGCGCAGCAGCTCGCGCAACTCGACGCGAGCGCGCGGGTCCAGGCCGGAGGCTGGCTCGTCGAGGAGCAGCACGGACGGCTCGTGGACGAGCGCGTGGGCCAGGCACAGCCGTTGCTGCATGCCCCGGCTCAAATCCTGGACATAGGCGTTGCGCTTGTCGCCCAGGTCGACCAGCTCGAGCAGGTCGCCGATCATCTGCCGCCGGCGAGCCGCGGACAGGCCGTAGCAGCGGCCAAAGAAATCGAGGTACTCCCACACGCGCATGTCGTCGTATACGCCGAACGTGTCGGGCATGTAGCCGATGACGCTGCGCACGGCGTCGGGTTCCCGGCGCACTGAGTGGCCGCCAATCTCCGCATCGCCGGCTGACGGTGGCAGGAGCGTGGCGAGCATCTTGAGCGTTGTCGTCTTGCCCGCGCCGTTGGGTCCCACCAGGCCGAAAATCTCGCCGCTCTCGATCTCAAGCTCCACGCCGGACACGGCCAGGCTGCGTCCGTATCGCTTGGTCAGTCGCTCGGTCCGAACCGCGAGACTCATTCGATCGTGCCCTCGATGCGCAGCAGGAGTTGGAAGTAGGCGGATTCCTCGCCGAACTGTCCGGCGTCGTTGCGGTTGACGAAGCGCATCCGGATGGCGCCTGAGGAGTCCACGTAGCGCTCCGGGTTCTGGATCATGTAGGTCCGGGTGACGTCCGGGCGGGCAAACTCGACCCACTGCTGGGTGGTCCTGTCGAGCAGCTGGAAGGACGGCAACGTCTGGAACAGGGCAACTGGATCCTCTGGCTTGGGTGGTGCCGGCTGGTCGACGGGCGGCACTCCGCCCGGATCGGAGCCGCCCGGCGCGTTGGTTGCCCCGGGAGCGCCAGAAGGTTCAGGTTGTGAAGGCGGATCGCCCACCGGATCGTCCTGGTCGGGCTGATCGGGCAGTGGCGCCAGCGGATCGCCGTTGCCGCGCAGCGTGCGCGTGTCGCCCTGGGTCAGCGCGATCTCGAAGGACGTTGCGCGGAACGACCCGTCGAAGCGCGGCGGGGCGACCTCGACGGTCATCGTGCCGCGGCTGAGATACAGCCCGCTCGAGTCGCCCCAGCCCTGGGCCGCGGTGGACTCCACGATCGTGCGCCGCATGGCCTGGTCGGTGAACACCTGCCGACTCTCGAGTCGCATCGAGAGCGGGATCATGAAAAGGCCCTCGCCGACACGGTTCGGGATATCGCCCGGGAGCTCCACGTCGAGAACCGCGCCCGGTCGCCACGCGAGCAGCAGCGGCGACTCCGCGCTGGAGGTGGTGCCGTACGGGAAGAGCTGGTCGATCACCGCGCGGCGCGTGCTGACTGCGCGCGCCTGGGCCGGGTCGCGCGGGAAGGTGGAGCCGAAGATGCGCTCTGAGAGGCCGTAACCCAGGACGCTCGAGCCGCTCACGTCGAGCTCGATGTCGCGTGTCTCACCGGCCGCGACAGTGGGCAGCACTTCGACGCCGCCGGCGAAGATGATTGCGACGTTCTCGAGCGTTGTGTCCGATCGGTTGATGATCGTCCCGATCAGGCGGCCTTCAGTGAGGCGCAGGTCGGCCTCGATAAGGGGCGCCGCGGCGGGCGCTTCGGCGCGGAAACCGCGCAACACTCCGAAGCCAACCTCGAAGTTGCGCAGACGCGAGGACGATTCGCCGAACAGAACGTCGAGCGGAGTCTCTGCCTGGCCCTGCTGGGCCTGGCTGGTGGGGTTGGAGATCAGCGCGCCGCCCGGGATGCGGACATCGAAGGTGCGCCGACTGGGCGAGTAGATGCCGACGTAGACCTGGCCGATGCCGCGCTCGCTGCCCTCCGCGGCGCGCACCACGGCAATCTCGTTGACGATGACGTCGGAGCCTTTGAGCGTGGCGCCCAGTCCGTACGAGCCCACTGCGAAGATGCCGACCAGTGCCGGGATGGTCACCCACGCCCATTCGCGCTTGTCGAGCCGGCGCAGGACGAGGTAGTTGATCGGTCCCACCAGCGCGATGTAGGCGAGCAGCAGGGCGAAGAGCTGTTCGATCGGCGGCAGGTCGATGGCGGGCAGGTTCTGCAGCGCATAGACGATCTGCGAGTCATCGGGCAGGTTCAGCGGGTTGAGCGCCGGGCCTGACTCCTGGGGCAGCAGGCGTCGCCAGAGCAGGTCAGCGGCGGATCCGTCGGCGATCCAGCCCGCGGCCGGGCTGAAGCCGATGAGCGACACCACGCCGCGGCCAAAGCCTGACTCGGCGGCGATCACTTCGTCACCTACTCGGGCCAGGATCGTGCCGCGCAGCAGCGGCCCGCCGAGCGCTTGAACGGGCGCGGAGCCTGATGGCGCAACGCCCACGAGCGAGGCAATGTCCGTCGCCGGCGCGTCCACGAAGCCCTGCGGATCGAATGGCAGCAGGTCCGTGCCGAAGCCACTCGACCGTTGCTGCGCCTGTCGTGCCGCCCAGGATGGTGAGCCGGCCGCCGGCCCCCAGCCACAGCCTGAGCGCTTCGAGTTGTGCGTCCGTGAGCAGCGCGGCGTCAACGTCCTGCCACACCAGCCGGTCGATCGCGGCCCATGCCTCGACGCGTGCCGGCAGGTCCGCCGGCTGAAGAGTGATGACCGTGGCCTGGCCCGCGTTGGGATTGACCATCGCGTCGCGAACCTGGCCCAGCAACCCTTCAGGGCGTTCGGCGATGACGGCGACGATCGGGCTGTACGCGTCGTGCGATTGGATCTGCACGGTCTGGCTGGCAACGGCCTGTTCGGCGCTGACGAAGTCGACCAGCACGGTCCGGCCAAAGAATGCCGTCTGGGCGTACAGCGTGTAGCGCTGCCGAGCGCCGGTGGGCAGCTCGACCACGATGCCGTACTGGGAGCGGCCCTCGCGCTGGCCGCGGATGCGCAGCTCCCCGGTGACGGCGGGCCCGTTGTTGGCGATCTCCACGTCGACGGCCGTCCATGCACCCGGACGGACGTTGCCGCCGAGCAGCGCGCGGGCGTTGATGGTCACCTCGGCGCTGGCCGGACTGGGCACAGGCGAGCCAGACGCGGACGGGGAGGGGGTCTCGGCGGCCGCCGGCCCAATCGTCAGCAACGCCCAGATGAGCGCGCTGGCGAGCGCCCCGGTGACGCGAAGCGGTCGGTGCATCAATCCTCAGACTACGTGTGTGGCGACGGCACCTCCCCGCCGCTGGGTGAACGCAAGACGTGCGCACCCACGGATAAGTTGCATGGCGCGTGCAGCGCATACCATCGCGCCACGTGCCCACGCTCACTCCGTTCCGCGCGCTGCGCTTCACGCCAGGCGCCGCGGAGGACCCTTCACTGCTGCTCTGCCCGCCGTACGACGTCATCGACGCTGCCGAGCAGCGGCGCCTGGCGCACCTCAGCGAGCACAACGCGATCCACCTCGAGCTGCCCCGCGCCGACGACGGTGACCCATACGCGGTCGCTGCGCAGACCCTGGCGCGCTGGATCGAGGAGGGCGTGCTGGCGCGCGACGCGCGACCGCTGGTCTACGTCTACGAGCAGCGCTACACGTTGCCCGGCGTGGGCGGCGATCAGGGCGAGCGCGTCGAGCGCGTGGCGCGCTCCTTCTTCTGCCGCCTGCTGCTGGAGCCGTACGGTGCCGGTTCGTCCGTGCTGCCCCACGAGCACACCATGAGCGGGCCCAAGGAGGACCGCTTCCGGCTTCTCTCCGCCACGCGGACGAACCTGTCGCCGGTGCTGCTGCTCTACGACGACGGCGCGACTGGCGCGGCCAGCGCCGGGCTGCTCGACGAGCTGACCAGTGACGAGCCGATCATCAACGCGCTGGGCCCGGGCGGCGTGGGCCAGCGCCTGTGGCTGGCCGATCCGGCATCCAGCGACGCCGCGCGGGCGCTGCTCGAGCTCGCTTCGGCGCGACCACTCTCGATCGCTGACGGCCACCATCGCTACGAGACCGCGCTGCGCTATCGCGAGCAACCGGACGCGCCGCCCGGCGCACAGCATGTGCTAGCCCTTCTGTACGAGGCGCACTCGGGCGGACTGAGTCTCTTGCCCTGGCATCGGCTCATCGGCCAGGTGGACGACCTCGGCCGACTGTTCGACGCAGCGGAGCGGCTGTTCGAGGCTCGCACCGTGGCCGGCCTGGAGGAGCTCCGCGCACAGGTCGGCCGGCCCGGGATCATCGGTCTGTGGACGCGCGAAGGCGGGCGCATCCTGAACGTGGAGAGAGGGCGACTGGAATCGGTCGTGGGCGCGGCGGCGTCCGGAGAATTGCGCTGGCTGGACGTCAACGTGCTGTCCGCTACCCTGCCCGAGATGGTCGGAGCGACGAGCGAGGAGCTGGTGCAGGCGGGTCGCATCTCTTACACGAGCGATCCGGGCGACGCCGTGGGTCAGGTTGACAGCGGCGCCGCTGACGTTTGCTTCCTGATGGCCTCAACGCCGGTCGAGTCCGTGCTGTCGATCGCCACGAAGGGCGAGTTCATGCCGGCCAAGTCGACCTACTTCCATCCCAAGGCCGCGACCGGCCTCGTGTTCAATGAGCTGGCCGACTGATGGACGGCGCGCGATGAGCGACATGGATTCGATCGACGGCAACGGCAACCAGGCGACGGACGGTGGCAGCTCACCGATCGAGCTGGGCGAGCGACCGCTTCATCGGCCCATCCGCAAGGACGAGCGAATCGTCGGCTCGCGCGGCCTGTACATCGAGTCGTGGCTGCCCGAGCGGCGGTCGCGCCGCAAGCCGCTCTACCTGCTTCACGGCGAGCTGGGCGGCTCGTGGCTGTGGCACCGCTTCCTGGGCTACTTCGCGCCGCGCGGTTGGGAGGGCCATGCGCTCAACCTGCGCGGGCACTACTGGTCGGAGACGGCCGATTTCGCCGAGATCGATTTCGACACCTACATCGACGACGTGGTCGCCGGCGCGGAGATGATGTCGCGCCCGCCGATGGTCATCGGCCACGGCATGGGCGGCCTGCTGGCCCTCTGCCTGGCGGCGCGCGTGCCTGTTTCGGCGCTCATCCTGATCAGCCCGGCACTGCCGGCGCAGCTGCTCGACCCGCCTTCGCCGCACGTCGTGCGCTTGTTGCCGCGCGAGTACCGGCGCGAGCTGCTGGGCTGGGACGGGCAGCCAGAGGCGCTCCAGCGCCAGAGCCCAGACCTGTCGCTGGCCGACGTCCTGCGCATCCAGCACCTGATGGGCGCCGAGTCAGGCCGCGCACGACGCCAGATGCTGGAGGGTGTGGCCGTTGAGCCGGCCGACCTGCCCGAGGTGCCCAAGCTGGTCATTGGCGGCGGTGCCGACCGAATGTTCCCGGCCCCGGACAGCGAGCGCCTGGCCGAGTGGCTGGGCGCCGAGTTCGCCGGCTTCGACGAGCACTCCCACTACGGCCTGGTGGCCGGCGAGGAGAGCCACGAGCCGATCGCCGACCGCATCCGCGGCTTCATCGAAGCCCATCGGTTGTGACCTCGCCCGGACGCTTGGTAAACTGACGCAGACGCGCCCGCACCAGCAGCGCGGACGCCTCGCCAGTGCCGCATTCGTCTAGAGGCCCAGGACACCGCCCTCTCAAGGCGGAGATCATCGGTTCGAATCCGATATGCGGTACCAAATCCTGAACTTCCCGACGCCCCCGGACCGCGCCCCGGGGGCGTCTCAATTTCTGGTCGGCAGGCCCGTGTGGACAAGAAGGTGGACAGATTCGTGGACAGAGGGGCTACCGCTGAAGGTGCGCGGCTCCTAGTATTCGCCGTCATCGCCGGTCCACCTTCAGATACAGCGGACGGCGCGGGAGAGGAGACTTCGGGGGCCTGGCGGCCGGAATCATTCGGACGCCGCGCTCGTGGAGCATGGAGTTGCGCGCCGCCCCATCGGCACGGCGGCGGGGCGCGGGAGAGGGCTATCGTGGTATTGGAACCTGCCGTTCGGTCTATCGTGCCCGTCGTGCGCTCCGTCAGCGCCCGGCCGCTTGAGCGCGATGAGATCGCCGACAGGATCCATTCAGCGGACGCGGACGTTGCGCTCGAGTTCGTGCGCTTCTGCTATCGCCGCCGGAGCGTTGCCTGGCCGGCGCTGTACGACGAGATGTGCGCAGTGGCCGCGCGCGGCGTATTCCGCGGCATGGGCTTCGGCGACCTGGTCGAGCATGGCGTGTCGTTCTGCCTGAGCGACCTGCCCAGGCTGGTGGAGCTGAGCGAGCTCGTCGTCGCGGAGGATCACGCAGCCACGGGCGCGGCGGCTTCTACGACGCTGAGGGCGATCTCCGCCTAGGAGCGCAGGGCGCGGCGCGCCATCTCCCATTCGATCTGCCGCTCCGCCTCGACGTACGTGTCGATCTCCGTGCGCAGCTTGTTCGCCTCAGGCGTGTACAGGTGCACCTGCTGCTGAAGGATGTAGCTCAGCCGTCGGCTTGTCATGCGCACGTGGTCCAGGTTGCGCATGAGCACGAGCGGGTCCATCGCGGCGAGGTCGTCGGGGTGGTACATCTGCTTCATCGGGCGGCCCGAGTATAGGTCGGAAGCGGGCCCTGGCGTGACGGGCCACGCCGGCCACTGCACGCGTCCGATGTTCGCCCCAGCCGCGTCCGATGTTCGCCCCAGCCGCGCCCGTTGTTCGCCCCAGCCGAAGTAAAAGCCAACTTGCTGCCGCCGAACGCTGCCCAGGCGGCCCAGGTTGGCCGTTTGTTCGGCCACGGTGAACTGGCGGCCGGCGAACTGCCGTCTGGTGCCCGTTTGGGCGCGTTCGGGCGCTGTCCTTGGCCGTTACTTCGCCCTACGCGAACAAGGGCCACGGATGGCCCTGCAGACGCGAGGAAGAAGTTTCCTCAGCGGCCGCGGATGAGTCGCCCGATGGCGGCCAGCATGCGGCCAAGCAGTGGGCGCCGCCGCCGCGTTGGACGAGCCGCCACCGGCCGCGCCGCCACCGGCCGACTCGAAGCCGGCGCCGACCCAGGAGCTGCAGCCTGCACTGGCCGGGGCGCCGGGACGGGCGCAGGTACCGGTCGTGGCAATGGGTCGATTGCGGCCGGCGTGGTCATCGACATCGCCGCGGTTTCGCCGCCGCCGCCGAACCGGCGCCGGACTCGATCCTTGCCGCCCTCGACGAGCGAGTAGACGACGGGCACCACGAGGAGCGTCAGGAAGGTGGAGCTGAACAGCCCGCCGATCACGACCGTGCCCAGCTCGGCCGCGATGATCGAGCCCTCGTTGAACCCGGCCGCAAGCGGAATGAGGGCCAGGATCGTGGCGAAGGCCGTCATCAGGATCGGCCTGACGCGCGTCCGGCCGCCCTCGATGATCGCCTCGCGCAACGGGTGGCCCTGCTGGCGCAGCCGCTCCACAAGGTCGAGTAACACGATGGCGTTGGTGACCACGATCCCGATCAGCATCAGGAAGCCGATCAGGGCACTGACGCCGATCGGCCGGCCGGTCAGGAAGAGTGCCGGGAAGGCGCCGATCGTCGCCAGCGGCAGGCTGAACATGATGATGAACGGCGTGATGAGCGAGTTGAAGGCGAGCACCATCATCACGTAGACGAGCAGGATGGCCACGGCCATCGAGGTGAACAGGCCGCTGAACGCCTCATTCTGCTGCTCGGTCACGCCGGAGAGGCGTACCTCGACTCCGGCCGGGATCTGCCCGGCAGCGACCAGGTCATCGATCGTCGCTTCGATCTGGGACGAGACGGCACCCGTGTCCTCGCTCGTGATCTCGGCGCTGATCTGGGCCGCCGGCGCACCGTCGATGCGCGTGATGCTGCCCTGCACGTCGACCTGCTGGACGTCGGCGACGCGCGCTCAGCGGCACACGCTGGACAGTGCCGACCGGCAGCGCGCGGAGCGCCTCGACGGACGTGGCCAGGCTGGGGTCAGAGGCAACGACCAGCTCTGCCACGCCCGAATCGGCGAGCGTGACGGTAGTGATCGTGGTCGGGCTGAGCAGCGATCGGATCTCGGCCGCGATCTGGGCCGCGGTCGAGCCGATGGCTACGGCCTTGTTCGGGTCGACGCGCACCTGGATCTCAGGCGTCGCCTTGACCAGGTCGCTCTTGAGGTTGGACAGGTCGGTCCGGCCCGCGATCGCGGCCAGCACCGTGTCCGTAGCCTGGCCCACCCGTTCCGTGTCGGGCCCGCTGACGATGACGTTCAGGTTGTTCGAGGTGAAGCCCGCGGTCTGGGCCACGTTGACGTCAAAGCCATTCGTCTTGACCGGCGTCGAGGGCCTCGGACAGGGCAACCGTCTGCTCGTCGAGATCGACCGTTTCATCAAGCTGCACGGTCAATGTCGCGGAGTTGGCCGGCTGGCCCTGCAGCGCGGCGACGATGGTCTGGAAGCCCGTGTCCCCTTCGCCCGGGACGCTGGTCTGGACAAGGAGGACGGTCGGCTGGCCGATCAGGATGTCCTCGGCCTGGGTGGCCCAGTCGAGCACGGCCTCCGAGGAAGCGCCGGCCGGCGGGATCAGGGTGACGGCGAGGATCTTTTCAGAGCCGGTGTCAATGAACTGCGTTGGCAGCCGCCCGACGAGCGTGAGTGACGCCACGAACATCAGGGCAGAGATGGCGAGTACGCCCCAGCGCGTCCAGCGGTTGCGAAGCGCGCCCTTGATGAGCGGCGTGTAGACGCGCACCCAGAAGGAGTTCCTGGGCTCGCCCGTCTCGTCGACTGATCCGGACACCCGATTGATGAACAGGAAGGCCAGCACGGGCACCACTGTCAGCGCGACGACCAGGGAGGCGATCAGGGCGAAGGTCACGGTCAGCGCGAAGGGCAGGAAGAGCTGGCTGACGAGACCACCGACGAAGCCGATGGGCAGGAAGACCATGACCGTCGTCAGCGTGCTGGCGGTGATTGCGCGAGCCACCTCGGCCGGTCCTTTGGTGACCGCGGTGAATTGGTCCTCGCCCATCGCCCTGTGGCGGTAGATGTTTTCCAAAACGACGATCGCGTCGTCAACCACGCGGCCCACGGCCACGGCCAGGCCGCCCAGGGTCATGACGTTGAGCGAGATGTCCGCGACCTGCATCAGCGACGAGCGCGCTGAGCACGGAGAGCGGGATGCTGATCGCGGCGACAAGCGTTGAGCGCAGGCTGAACAGGAAAAGGAAGATGGTGAGCACTGCGAAGAGCGAGCCCAGACCGCCCTCTTTGAGCAAACCATCCTGTGACTCGAGGATGAAAGCGGACAGGTTCTGGACGATGTCCACCTGGATCGCGTCAGGGTGGGCCGCGGCTGCGCTCGCCAGCGCCTCTTCGACGGCGCGCGCGACCAGGACCGTGTTCGCATCTGACGTCTTGGTCACGGTCAGGGACAGCGCCGGCTGTCCGTTCGTTCGCGCGTAGCCGGTCGTGGCGACACGCTCGAGCTCAACGTCGGCGATGTCATCGAGCATCACCGGCAGCGGCTGTGCCGGCGCCGCCGGCGGGGCAGTCGGCAGGGGAGAGGCGCCCGGGCCGGGCTGGGCAACGAGGGGCTGTCGGACGCCAACGACAAGCTGGCGGATCTGGTCAACGGAAGTCAGCTCGCCGATCGTGGAGACCGGGATCTTCTGGCCGTCGGCCGGGAGCTGGCCGGAAGGCAGAGTCAGGTTGTTGGCCTGCAGGATGCCGATCACCTGCTGGCCGGTGATGCCGGCCTCGGCCATCAGCGTCGGGTCCAGGGTCACGATCACCTGCGACTCGCGTCCGCCGGTCAGGTCCGCGCCGGCGACGCCGTCGATCGCCAGGAGGGCAGGCAGGATCTCGTCGGTCGTGATGCGAGCCGCCGCATCGAGGCCGTCCTCGCTGGTCGCCGCGACAGAGGCGACTATGACCGGCGACGCGTTGATGTTGAGCGCCTCCACCTGCGGCTGGACAGACGCGGGCAGGCCCAATCCGGCGATGCTCTCCTCGATCGCGGTCCGCGTCGCATCCACGTCCGTGCCGAACTCGAACTGGGCCACGACCAGTGCGATCGAGTTGGCCGACGTTGACTGGAGCTGCGCCAGGCGGGGGATGCCCTGGATGGCGCGTTCGAGCGGTGCGGCGACCTGCTCGGAAACGTCGGTCGCGCCGGCACCCGGGTAGGGCGCAATCACGGTGATGACCGGGAAGTCCACGTCCGGCAGCAGCTCCTGCTTGAGCGAGCCCCAGGCAGAGATGCCCGCGATGAACAGCGCGAACGACAGCAGCAGGACGACGCTGCGCTGGCTCAGCGCAAGACTGGAGAGTCGGCTCACGGGTTCAGGTCCTCCTGGGGTGTGGCGGTCAGCCGCCGTGTTTCGGTCAGCCGCCGTGCGGCGGAAACCAGCAGCGCGATCGTGTCGTTGACGGAGCGAAGCTCCGCCTCATCGAGGTGGGCGAGCAGCTCGCGCAGGTGACGCGCGCCGAGCTCCTGCAGGTTGTCGAGCACGGCCGCGCCGGCCGGGGTGAGCGAGACCAGGACGTTGCGCCTGTCGCGCGCGTCCTCACGACGCCTGGCCAGGTCCGCGTCAACAAGCCGGTCGACGAGTGACGACAGGGTGGAGAGCGAGATGCCCAGCTTGGGCGACAGATCAGACATGCGCGCCTCGCCCACAACGCTGAGCAGCATCAGCACGCGCATCTGGGCCATCGTCACGGACGGGTCGGGGAACTCCGGCTTCTGTGCGGCTGACAGCCGCTCGACCAACTCGCGATACCCCGCGAGCGCCGTCTCGACCAACTTGTTGGACGCTACCGGATCATTTGACGCGACCGAATGGTTAGACACGGCCGAAGTATAAGCGCGACAGGCACAACCTCGCTGACCTTCGCGCCGGCGTGGCGTACCCAAGTGCCATAGACGAGCAACACGTCCGTGGATAGCGTCACAGACAGCCGGTGCTCTCGGACTCGAGTTCGAGGCCGCTATCAGATCCACCACGGAGGCGCCGCTTTCGCGCAGTGGGGGCCGTGGAGGTATCCAACGTGGCCAAGCGCCGCATTTCTTTGTCCCTGATTCTTTCCCTGATGCTGGGCTTCGTGGTCGCCGGAAGTGTGGCCGCGGCCGATCCCGTTGGGCTTGGCACGGCCAGCCAGTTTTCCGTGTTGGGTGGCTCGGCCGTCACCAACACCGGCCCCAGCGTGCTGATTGGCGACCTGGGGGTCAGTCCCGACAACTCAGTCACCGGTTTTCCGCCGGGCATCGTGCTCGGCACGATGCACGTGGCCGATGCCGTTGCCTTGCAGGCCCAGTCAGATCTGACGACGGCCTACAACAACGTCGCCGGCCAGGCGTGCAACACGAATCTCACCGACCAGGATCTGGGTGGCTTGACGCTGACCGCCGGCGTCTACTGCTTCGACAGCGCGGCGCAGCTGACCGGAACGGTGACGCTCAACGCCCAGGGTGATCCCGGAGCGCTCTTCCTGTTCCAGATCGGCAGCGCTCTGACGACGGCGTCGTCGAGCAGCGTGAGCATGATCAACGGCGCTCAGGCGTGCAACGTCTTCTGGAAGGTGGGCAGCTCTGCCACGTTGGGCACCGCGACGGACTTCGTCGGCAACATCCTGGCTCTGACGTCCATCTCCCTGACTACCGGAGCCGATCTTTACGGCCGCGCGCTGGCCCGCAATGGCGCGGTCACGCTCGACACCAACGACATCACCCGAGCCACGTGCGACGACCCGGACACGACCGAATGCACGGGCACGATAGACGTCGGTGCTTACTCGAACATCGTGGTGCCTGACGGCGCGACCTGCTCGCTCGTCGGTGTCATCGTCGAGGGTGATGTTGACGTTGGGCAGAACTCGAGACTGACCACGAGCGATGGCACGCAGATCGGCGGGGACGTCGTTGCCGTCCGCGCCCGCTCGGTCCATCTGATCGATACCGACATCTACGGAGATGTGGACCTCCGTTACACGAAGGGCCAGATCGTGATCGGGTCGAACGGCTGCTCGGTCGATCCCATCGTAGGTGGCGGAATCCGGATCCTCGACAGCTGGGGCACCGTCGCCGTGTGCCAGATGTCAATCGGCAGAAGCCTTGTGGTTCAGCGGAGCCACGCGGCAGTCGGGCTGTTCGACAACTTCGTGACGCACAACCTGATCGTCAAGGGCACCCGCGGGTACGGCCTGTGGATAAGCCGCAACACTGTCAGCGGCTACGTCCTCGATCGCGACAACCGATTGACCTCCCACCGCCACTTCGTCCGCGATAACACGATCGTTGGCGAACTGCGCTGCTTTGCCAACAATCCGGACCCGGTCCATGCCCGCAACACGGTGGGTGGACCTTCGATCGGAGAGTGCGCCCCATAGCCTGTCTTCAACCGCGCAGGCCCCCCTGGCCTCGGCCGGGAGGGCTTTTGTGCTGTAGGGGGTCCTGCGTGAGCGTGTGCAGATTGGGTATGGTTGAAGGGTGAGTGAGGGGGGCGAACTCAGGCCGACGGCCGCCGCGGGCAGGCGCCAGCTTCCGATTCCCATCACCGTCGTCGCGGCTGCGTTGATCGTCGTCCTCGCCGGGGTGGTGCTCATCAGAGGCGCCGCTGATGGCGGAACTCGCGCACCGCTCGCAAATCCGGACGATCCCGCGCAATGGGACTCGCTTTTTGGCCAGCACTCCCGCGCGCCAATGCTGCAGTCGGGCCTGGGGCCAATACACATGACTGTTTCGACACAGCGGCCCGAAGCGCAGCAATGGTTCGATCAGGGCCTTGCCCAGCTGTTCGGTTTCGCCCACGAAGACGCAATCCGTTCGTTCGAGAAGGCACTCGAGTTCGACCCAGCGCTGGCAATCGCCGAATGGGGAATTGCGTACGCCTACGGTCCGAATATCAACCTGGGCATGGATGCCTGGCGAGCGACCCGCGCCAACGAGGCGCTGGCCAGAGCGATCGACCTGGGAGGAGGCGTTACCGCGCTGGAGCGAGCGTTGATTGATTCCCTCACGGTTCGCTATTCCACGGATCCGAACATCGATCCCCTGGGCCCGGGCTCGCGGGCGCCACTCGATCGCGCGTACTGGGAGCGGATGAAGGCGGTCATGGCTGCCTTTCCCGATGACGTGCACGTGGCCACGCTCACCGCCGAGGCAGGTCTGGATCTTGCGCCATGGAAGGCATGGCTTTATGACGATAAGCCGACTCTGCCCGTGGTCGATACCGCAACGCCGGCCATCCCGGAGGTTCTCGAGGTCAAGGCCATCCTGGAAGACGTGATGGAGCGTGATCCCGATCACATCGGTGCGCTCCACTACTACATCCACGCCGTAGAGGCCTCACAGGAACCGGAGCTGGCGCTGCCGGCGGCCGAGCGAATCAAGTCGGTCGCCTGGGGCCAGGCTCACCTTGTCCACGCCGCGTCGCACATCTACGCCCGGGTGGGCGACTGGGGCTCGGCCATGGTCTCGGGCTACGATGCCGTCTACCAGGACGAGCAATATCGAGATCGGGTGGGGACGAGCGACCTCTACTCCGTCGCGCACTCCGACCACAACCTGTACTTCCTGTGCAGCGTCCTCGCCAACGGCGGTCGGCAACGTGAGACGGCCGACCAGGCGCAACACCTGGCCGAGAAGGTCCAGGATCAACTTGGCGTCACGCCCGCCCAGGAATACCTGCTGCCGATGGAGCACAGCTTCCTGGTGCGCTTCGGGCGCTGGCAAGAGGTCATCGACTATCCGCAGCCCGAACGTCGGTTCAAGGCCACCTTGGCTTTCTGGCACATCAACCGTGGCCTGGCGATGGCCGCCACGGACCGGTTGGACGGTGCGTCGACAGAGCTTGCTGCAGCGGAAGAGGTGCTCAGCTCGACGGACGAACCACGTCTCGACGATCCGCAGTACGCGTTCCAGAACAATCCTGCGTCCCAGCTCATCGAGCTCGATCTGGATCTTCTGCGGGCCAGGATCGCCGAGGTCGGCGGAGATGCGCAGGCCGCCGAGGGCTTCTATAAGTCAGCCATTGAGCTATTCGACAGCCTCGACTACGACGAACCGCCACCTTTCTACTATCCGGTCCGCGAAACCTACGGTGGATTCCTGCTGCGCACGGACCGGGCCGAAGAAGCGGAGGCCGTTTTCCGCGCAGACCTTGTCGCGTTCCCGAACAACGGCCGGTCACTCTTCGGCCTGTGGCAGGCACTCGACGCTCAGGGCAAGGACAGCGCCGAGGTGCGTGCGCAGTTCGACGGCGCGTGGCGATGGGCCGACACCACGCTGAGCGTGGAGAACCTCTAGGTGAGCGCGCGAGCCGTCATCTTCGTAATCGCGCTTCTTACCCTTGCGGCCGCCTCGTTCTACGGAGGGGTGCTGTTCACCAACCAGGGCCGCGCGCAGAACGACGCCGCCAAGCGTGACTTCATGTTCCAGATTGCGGGCTACCAGACAGAGAACCAGGGCGGACAGACGTTGAACATCTTTGTCCATTACCGCTACAACCCGGGCATCGCCACTGAGGACATACCTAACTACGTCGATCTGCGCACGCAGATGCTCGAGTTCCTCGAGGACGTGGACTCATCGCTGAATCCGTACTGGGAGACGCTCAACCAGCAGATCTGCAGCCAGCTCAAGAGCAATTTCCCGCTCGAGGCGATCTCGTGCCAGCTGCAGGTTCTGTCGGACGATCGCCCGGGCCTGCCATATGAGCCCGGGTTTCACACCTCGATTCACACGATCGGCGATATCGATCCGCTCGCCGTTCCGGGACCCATCGGCTCGCCGGACACTCTGGGACCAAGTGAAACGCTGGCGCCGCCGTCGCAGGAACCCGCCCCGTCAGCTACCTGACCCGAGGTCAGGGGTCGGACCTCGTTGTAACGATGTTGGGGCTATGCGTCCTGGACGCGCACTAGTAACGTCCGACACCGGTGGCGCCGCCACAGGGCAGCGCGCCGCAAGAAAAAGGGGGGGTCACCTCGATGCGTAGAACTTCTCTTCGTCCGGTGCGTGCCGTGGCCCTACTCGCCATCGGCGGACTGATCCTTGTGGGTTGCACCCAATCACCGACACCAACCGGTGGTCTCGCATCGCCGACACCGACAGCCGGTACATCGGCCGTGAGCACCGGGACAGCATCGGCACCCGCGCCCAGTTCGACCTTGCCACCTACGGCGAGCGCTCAGCAACAAACCGCTGCACCCAGCGCATCGGCGAGCCCATCTGCTGCCGCCGAGGGCGATCTCGCTGAGCTCTTCGGATCACTGGCACCCGCCCTCGCTCCGTTTAGCGCCGGTCCCCTTAATGTCCGCACGGCCGAGGACATCATTTCCCAACTTGAAAGAGTTTGCTGACTTTCCGGGCGTCCAGGATGAGATCGATAGGTACATCGAAGGCGGGCTGGTCGAGCGAGGCTTTGTAGAACTGGGTACCACGCCGGCCGCCAGCATCAGCATCGATCGTTTCGAGTCCGAGGCCGGGGCGGCAGCCGACTTGCCGCTGCGCCGGACTGGATGCGATGAGCTCCCGGTGCCAGGGACGGCGCTTGCCGATGTTGTGATCAAGCGTTGTAACGCCCCCAACGCCAACGACCTTTACGTGATGGCCCACCGAGGCGACCGCGTCGTCACACTGCAGGTCCTTGAGCTACCCGAAGAACAGGCGATCGAGCCCGTCGTGGCGACCCTGACCGACATGCTCCGGGCAATTGATCCCATGCTGACGCTCTGACGACGAGTCAGATCAGCTCGGTACCCGAGTTGATCGACCGTGGTCGCGCCTAAACTGGTGGTGGCGCGTCCCCGTAGCTCAGTGGACTAGAGCGGCTGCCTTCTAAGCAGCGGGTCGCAGGTTCGAATCCTGCCGGGGACGCCAGCTACTCAGAGCGCTGCGTCTAGTCCTCGTCATCGTCGAAGTCGGGCCAGGCGGCGATGTCCACCTTGTGGTTCTCAGGCGAAGCGAGCGTCCACCAGTGAGGCGCACGCGAATTGTCGGCCAGTCGTCCGCCGGCGGCGAGGGCAGCGGCGACACGAGCCTCGGCCTGATCTGCCGGAACGCTGACATCGATGTGGGTCCGACCGCGGCCCGGCCGGGGTGGCTTGAGCTGCTGGAACGACACGTGCGGGTTGCGTCGGTGCCGATCGACCGCGTCCTCGTTGGGCCCAAGGTGCCGATAGCCCATGACGGCCGCCCAGAACGGACCCACGTCGCTGCCCGCATCCTGCGCGACGGCGATGCCCACTACCTGAACCTGCGAAGGGTCTGGCTCGATCTGCAGCCGTCGAGCCTCGGCCGAGATCCGGCGACAGAGCTCCACATCACGCTCGCTCAAGGCTCCGTACTCTCCGGAGGCGGTGCGGATAGTCACTCCCTCGGGCCGCAGGTCCACATCCGGGAAGTGGCCAACGGCGCTGGCAACCTCGGCGATCGCAGCGACGAATGTGGCGCCCTCAGCGAACGATGCGACGCGGAAGTGCGCATGCGCGCCCGAGAACATGATCCGCCAGTCCTCTACGCCGTCGGCGTCGTGGAAGGCTCGGGCCGTCGTTCTCTTCTCGCTCATTGATGCTCCTCTCGGCTACTTCTGTTCATGTCTGGACGCGCTACCCGCCCGGGTTGTTGTTGGCCAGGTCCACGGTCTTTTGGGCGATGTCGCGGAACACCTTCGGAATGCGCTCTGCCTTGATCTTGGAGAACTTGCGCCAGGCGCTGAGCACCTTCTCGTCCTGGTCGCGGATGCCCGCGGCGCCTTCGAAGTCGGGATTCAGCATGAACACGGGCGCCTTTCCGACCGACTCGCGGATGAAGGCGTTCTCACGCTGACCGGTTCGACCGCGGTCCGAGTCGAAGACGAGGACGTGGGGGATGCCCAGCTCTGCCAGCACGCGCGCGGAGAGCACCAGGTTGCCCTTGCCGCCGACCTCCACGATCGAGATGCCCAGCGCATCCGGGTCGTGGCCCAGGCGGCGGAAGATCAGGGGCAGCGCCAGCCGCTCCGTCTGGCCCTCGACAAGCACGACTGCCGTGGCGAAGAACATCTCTGTTCGCTCATGGTCGAACTCCGCCTCCAGCCGCACACGCTGCTCGTCCGTAAGCAGGTCCGCAGGCGCGCGCCGGACTGCTGTCCCTTCGGCACGCACATCGATGCGGACGATCTCGCTGTAGTGGACAGCGTCGAGCATCGCCGGCGCGCGGGTCGAGTAGATGACCTGGTTCTTCTCCGCGTAGCGGCGCAGCAGCGCGTAGAAGTGGCGCTGCTGCTGCGGCGTGAGCATCATCTCCGGCTCTTCGATCAGGAGCACTTCGCCCTCCACGCCCGACAGCCGACGCTCAGCGATCGCGGCGACCATCTGCTCAGCGGGCGCGGCGTCGCCACCGGGCAGCGCGTTGCGTGCCACGACGGGCAGGCGGTCACGCGCGGTCAGGAAGAGGACAGGCGGCAGGTCGCCGCTCGGAAACTCCGCCGGCCCACGCGCGATCCTTCGGCCGCCGCCGGGGCCGACCAACTCGGCGCTGACCTCCGGCTCCGGCATCTCATTGCTCAGCGGGGGAGTGGCGGCCAGCAGCCACGAGATGGCCGCCAGCAGGCGCGACTTTCCTGCGCCGCGCGGCCCGATGACTGCGGTGATTGGCTGCAGCTCCACGGTCATGTCGGGCAGGCCGGCCACGCCGCGGGTGGCAACCGATCTGAGGCGCAGCTCGCTCAACTGGACGCGTCTCCAACACTCCGAGTGTTCCAAGCGCGGCTTCGGCGCCCGTTCAAGTTGTCCATACCGACTGATTGCACCACCTCGCGCCTCTGCGCGTGGGCGGCGAGCGTGAGAGCCGGCGTGTTGATGGTCGCTCGTGCCTGCTCGACGCGCCATTCTGCGCAGCTACGTGTGGTCCCCACACTCCCAGTGTTGCGGATCACGCGTTGGGTCCCGACGCCCGCCGGCCAGCGCACCCCGTTCGTTGACATCCCGCAACACCCCGCGTACCGGTAATTGCTCTCCAAAGTACGGCTTGCCGGTGTCCCTCCCGGAGGACAGCATTCGACCCAGAACCACACCAACGCGCATTACCCGCGATCACGATCCTGAGAGGACACGAATGGCTTCAATGGCAGTCAACGAGATCGGGCCGATGCTGACGGCGAGCGAGGTAGCGAACCTGCTTCACCTTCACGTCAACACGGTCAAGCGTCTCGGCGACCGCGGCGAGCTGCCCTTTTATCGCGTATGCAAGCGTGGCGATCGCCGCTTTCGTCTTGACGACGTGATGCAGTTCCTGGCCCGCAACAGGTAGGTCCCGAACCAACGCCTATCTCTCTCTCTCCCTGGCGGGTCACTGGGGCGGACCCGCCGCAGTCATCGCTCCCCGATCATCGCTCCGAACCGCCGGTCACGCCGGCGGTTCTTTGGTTTTCCGACCGGCTTAGGATCTGCTCATGGCACCCCACGATTCGCTCGAGCCGACCACCGGCCCGCTCACCTTCGAGGAGCTCCAGCTCGCCACGCGCAACCGCGGCATGCCGCTCGAGGCATTGCGCTACGACACGACGCCGACCGGGTTGCACTACCTGCTCACCCACTTCGACATTCCGTATGTCGAGTCGCGCGTTTGGCGGCTGCGGTTCGAGGGAGCGCTGGATCGGCCGTTCGATCTTTCGCTCGAGGAGCTGCGCGCGCAGCCCCGGGTCTCACGCGCGGTGACCATGGAATGCGCCGGCAACGGCCGGGCGCGGCTCAGCCCGCGACCGGTCAGCCAGCCATGGCTGTACGAGGCGATCGGAACGGCCGAGTGGACCGGCACGCCGCTTGGGCCGCTGCTCGAGCGCGCCGGGCTGACCGCGAATGCGCTCGAGGTCGTATTCAGCGGCGCCGATCGCGGCATCCAGGGCGGCGAAGAGCACGATTACCAACGCTCGTTGAGCGTGGCCGACGCGATGCGCGACGAGGTCCTGCTCGCGTACGAGATGAATGGACGGCCGCTGGAGCCACAGCACGGTTATCCGCTGCGCCTCGTCGTGCCCGGCTGGTACGGCATGACCAGCGTCAAGTGGCTGACCTCGGTCGAGGCTGTCACCCGTCCGTTCACCGGCTACCAGCAGGCCAGCGGCTACGTCTACCGCGACGGGCCGGACGGTGACGGCGAGCCCGTGCGGCGAATGCGCGTGCGGGCGCTGATGATGCCGCCGGGAATGCCCGATTTCTTCAGCCGTACGCGCCTGGTCGAGCGCGGCAGGACGCGGTTGATCGGCCGTGCATGGTCGGGTCAGGGGCGCATCGAGCGGGTCGAGGTCGGCGTGGGCGGGCAGTGGCACGACGCCGTGCTGCAGCCGGAGATCGGTGACTTCGCGTGGCGTGGCTGGTCGTTCGATTGGGACGCGCAGCCCGGGGAGCATCGGTTGTCCTGCCGTGCCACCGACTCGGCCGGGAACGTGCAGCCCACAGAGGCGCCGTGGAACCACGGTGGCTACGGCAACAACCTCGTCCAGGAGGTCGCCGTCACCGTCCGCTGATCTGGCCCCGAAACGCGACAATGCGACGCGATGAGCATTGATTTTTCACTGACCGACGAGAACAGACTCGTCCAGTCCAGCGTTCGAGATTTCGCCGCGGCGGAGATCGAGCCTCACATCGCCGAGTGGGACGAGAAGCACGAGGTCCATCGCGAGGTCTTCACGCGGATGGGCGAGCTGGGCTTCCTGGGCTCGCCGATTCCCGAGCAGTACGGCGGCGCGGGGATGGACTACGTCAGCCTGGGCATCCTGTGCGAGGAGCTCGAACGGGCCGACACGGCCTTCCGCGTCGTGATGAGCGTCCACGTTGGACTCAACTCGCTGACCCTCCTGCAGTGGGGGACAGAGGAGCAGAAGCAGCGCTGGCTCGTCCCGCAGGCAACGGGCGAGAAGCTGGCCACTTTCGGGCTGACCGAGCCGGGCGTTGGAACTGACGCGGCCAACCTGGCTACTACTGCCAAGCGCGACGGCGACTCGTACATTCTGAACGGGTCGAAGATCTGGATCAGCCTGGCCGACATCGCCGACCACTTCCTCGTCTTCGCCACGGTGGACAAGTCGAAGCAGCACAAGGGCATCACCGCGTTCCTGGTAGAGCGCGGCATGGAAGGCCTGTCAACGCGGACGATCCACGGCAAGCTGGGCATCTGGGCGGGCAACACCGGCGAGGTCTATTTCGACAACGTCCGCGTCCCGGCGGAGAACCGCCTGGGCGAGGAGGGCGAGGGCTTCACCATCGCCATGAGCGCCATTGACCAGGGCCGCTACACGGTCGCCACGGGCGCGGTCGGCCTCGCCCAGGCGTGCATCGACTCCTCGGTCAAGTACGCGCACGAGCGCAAGACGTTCGGCCAGGAGATCGGTCAGCACCAGCTGGTCAAGGAGCTGATCGCCAAGATGGGCGCGGGCACGGAGGCGGGACGGCTGCTATGCCGCCAAGCGGCGTGGCTCAAGAACCGCGGCATGCGCAACACGCGTGAGACGAGCCTGGCCAAGTGGTTCGCCACGGAGCACGCCGTGCAGGCCGCGCTGGACGCGATCCAGGTCCACGGCGCGTACGGCTACTCGGACGAGTATCCGGTCGCGCGCTACCTGCGCAACTCGAAGGCCGCGGTCATCTACGAGGGAACCAGCCAGCTGCACACGCTCATCCAGGCCGATTACCTGCTCGGCTACCGGACGGACAAGCCGTTGCGCCGCCCGCCGCTGCCGGCGCCCGGCTTCGAGCCCGGCTGACCGGAGTCGTTGGACTGGAGTAGCCGGCCAAAGCGTCCGCGGCAACACTCCGATTGTTGGGGACGCGGTTTCCGCGTTGCTGCTCACCCGGATTGATGACGCGACGGCCCGTCAGGCCCGAATCACGAGCGTGAACGGACGTGGCACCAGCCCAGTTGAGCCGCCAGACGCGTCCCGTAACACCCGAGAAGCGTGGAAAGGCGCGAGGCAACACTGATGTTGTTGGCGCACAGCACTAGCCGGGCGCACAGCACTAGCCGAGTGCGCCAGCGGCCCTGCTACTGGACTACGACGGTGCCGGTCATGCTCCCCGGGTGGAACGTGCACACGTAGGCGAACGTGCCCGCCGCGTCGAAGGTCCGACTGACCGACGAATCCGAGTTCATCCGGCCGCAGTCGGGGCCATCGGCGAAAGTGACCGTGTGAGCGGCCGCGCCGGTATTGGTCCAGGTGACCGTTCCGCCCACGGCGACCGTGGCGTCGGTCGGTTCGAACGCAAAGTCGACCACCGCAACGGCCGTGCCGCCACTGCCCGAACAAGCGGCTGCTGCCGGTGTAGGCGTAGCGACACTGGGTCCGCTGCTGCAAGCGGCCGCGAACAAAAGCACCGCGCCGGCGCCGAGCAGCGCCGCTGGCTTCCCGCCAAACCGGACCCTTGAAATACGCACGGCTGTCTCCTCCTCAACGGTTAGGTGGGCGATTGTGGCCCCCCGACCGTGCCCGGCGCAACCTTAATGCCCCAGCGCTCGTAGAAGATGATGTCCGACAGCAGGCTTGCGGCCCTCGGCGCGCAGCGGCCGATGCATCGATTCCTCGCTCGCCGGGTAGCCGAAGTTGAGGATGTACTCGCAGTGCTGCGTCGTGCGGATAGTCCAGCAGGCGCGCGGCAGAGCTCCTGCTCGTAGACCGTGGCCGGCACGGATCCCACGCCCCGCGCGAACGCGACGAGGGTCATGTTCTGCGCCGCTCGCCCAAGGTCCCACATGACGGAGTGGGGCGAGTCGGCCGCGGCGGGATCGGGCGTGACCAGGGCAATCGCAGTGCCGCCGCCGGCGAGGTGTGCCGCGAACGGCCCAACCTGGGCCAGCTCCGCCAGCAGAGCGCGGTCGCTCACGACGATGAAGTGCCAGCGCTGGAGGTTCTTCGACGACCCCGTCCGACGCGCGGCCTCGACGATGGCGTGCAGGTCATCGTCGTGCAGTGCCTCCTGTCGGAAGCGGCGCACCACGCGCAAGCGGCGGACTGCGTCCTCGACCTCCATCGAGCGCAGTCTAGACTCGGGTCTGCGATGGCTGAGAAGCGAACCGAGGACTTCCCGCGCGTGCTGGAGGTGGTCGTTGAGATCACCTCGGGCAGCCGCAACAAGTACGAGTTCGACGAGGCGGCGGGCGTGATCCGCCTCGACCGCGTCCTGTCGTCCGCCGTGTTCTACAACTTCGACTACGGCTACATCCCCGGCACGCGCGCCGATGACGGCGACCACACCGACGCGATGGTGCTGCTGGCCGAGCCCACGCTTCCCGGGCTGCCATATCTGGGCACGGCCGGTGGGCGGGCTGCGCATGCGCGACGAGAAACGCGACGACTTCAAGGTCCTGTGCGTAGCGCTGGGTGACTCTCTCTGGGAGCACGTCGTTCGCTTCGACCAGGTGTCGCCGCACCGGTTGCGCGAGATCGAGCACTTCTTCGCCACCTACAAGCTGCTCGAGGACAAGGAAGTCGAGGTCTACGGTTGGTCTGACGCAGAGGCGGCCTTTGCGCTGCTGATCGAGGACCGTCAGCGCTGGCTCGACGAGCGCTCCCGGGGCCGGGCGGACGAATCGGATGGCCCGTAAGCCGGAGACGTGGGAGATCGGCGGAAGGTCCGTATCGATCAGCAACCCGGACAAGGTCTACTTCCCGGAGACGGGCTATACCAAGGGCGATCTTGTGCGCTACTACGTTGCCGTCGCGGACGGTGCGCTGCGCGGCGCCGGCGGCCGGCCCATGGCACTCAAGCGGTTCGTTGACGGCGCCGCCGGCGAGTTCTTCTTCCAGAAGCGGGCGCCCGAATCACGCCCCGAGTGGATCGAGACGGTTGAGCTGTCGTTCCCATCCGGTCGGACTGCGCACGAGGTCGTCCTGCGCGACGCCGCCCAGCTGGCCTGGATCGTCAACCTGGGCTGCATCGACCTCAACCCGCACCCGGTGCGCGCCGAGGACCTGGACCACCCCGACGAGCTGCGCGTGGACCTGGACCCCGTGCCCGGAGTCGAGTGGGCCGACATCCGACGCGTCGCGCTGGTCACCCACGAGGTGCTGACCGACTTCGGCCTGGTCGGCTGGCCCAAGACGTCCGGATCGCGCGGCATTCACGTCAACGTGCGCATCGAGCCGCGCTGGACGTACCCGGAGGTGCGCCGCGCGGCCCTCGCTCTGGCGCGCGAGGTGGAGCGCCGTGCGCCACAGATCGCGACCAGCAAGTGGTGGAAGGAGGAGCGCCACGGCGTCTTCCTGGACTACAACCAGAACGCCAAGGATCGAACCGTGGCCTCGGCCTACTCGGTCCGGCCGCTGCCGGACGCACGCGTCTCGATGCCTCTGACCTGGGCCCAGACGGCCGATGTTGAGGCGACCGACTACACGCTCGTCACGGTGCCGGAAATCTTCGCCCGCGAGGGCGACAGGCACGCCGGCATCGATGACGCCGTGGGCTCGCTGGAGGCCCTGCTGGAGCTGTCGGCGAAGCACGAAGTGGAGGGTCAGGGTGACGCTCCGTGGCCGCCGAACTATCGCAAGCAGGAGGGTGAGCCGCCGCGCGTCCAGCCGTCGCGCCAGAAGAAGCCTGACGAGGAGTACGACACGCCGAAGGCTGAGGCGGAGCGCGAGAAGTCGCGCGCGGCAATGGAAAAGCGCTTCACGCGCGATGGAACAGGAACGCGCCGCGGCCAAGGCGGCCGGCAGGGCCGGATCGCGGCCCACGCCTACGGGCCGCCGGCGCTCGACCATTCCGGTAGTCGAGATCGCCCGTGCCGCGAAAAAGGACGAGGCGCTGGCCGGCCTGGAGCGCTGGAAGGAGCGCCATCCGGACGTGGTCGAGCACCTGCGCCCGGCGGATGTGCTGGTGGACTCGATGCGCGGCCGCTCCACCACCTGGACGCGCGTTCGGCTCAACCTTTCGAACGTGCCGGCTGAGATTCGTCCCGAGCAGGAATCACTGGAAGTGGATTACGACCCGTGGGCCGGCTATGAGTGGCCGGATCGTTCGGGCCAGGCAGAGCGCGCGCCGCGCCAGAAGGCCAAGCCCGCGTAGGGCGGCCCGGGGTCTATCGGGCGGGCGGGTATCTCCGCTTGAAGTGGCCGCCGCCAGCGATCAACGCCAGGACGGTGAAGGCGTAGCCCACGAGCAGCACGATCGCGATGATCACCGGGATCGACGTCCCGCGGGCCAGGGCGAGGGCCATGCTCACTCCAAAAAGTGACACGAGCAGCCCGAACAGGGCGAGCAGCAGGCCCAGGGCTCTAGCCCAGCCCTTGTGCGCGAAGATGCCCGCCCCTGAGAGAAGCTGCAGGATGCCCACGACAACCACGATGGCGGGGGTCACGCTGAGAACCGTGCGCAACGTTTCGCGGCCGATCTGGGTGCCAAACACGGCGATGTCGTTAACGAGGATGAAGCGCGCGATCTCCGGTCCCTGGGTAAAGCTCCACGCGCCCAGCGCGGCCACGGTGAGACCGAACAGGACGAGGATCAGTCCGCCCACGGCGGCGAGTGCGGACGACCCATAGGGCGGCTCGCCGCTCCACTGCTGTGCCTGGGCGTAGCCGGGCGGTGGGGGAGCGTAGGGGGGCGGCTGCTGCTGCCAGCCCGGAGGCGGTCCCTGCTGCTGCCACTGTTGGCCCTGCTGGGGCTGCTGCCACTGTTGGCCCTGCTGGGGCTGCTGCCATTGCTGGCCCTGAGGCGGCTGCTGCCACTGCGGCGGGGGCGCGGGCGGGGCCGACGGCTGCCACTGCTGGGCGGGCGGCACGACCGGCTGCTGCGGCGCCGCCTGCCACGTCGCGCCTGGTGCCGCGGACGGCCGCATGGATGTCGTTTGGTCGTCCTGAACTGAATGCGCGGCAGTGAAGGCCGGCGCTGCCGGTGGCTCAGGCTCGGGCGCTGCCGGTGGCTCAGGCTCGGGCGCTGCCGGTGGCTCGGGCTCGGGCGCTGCCGGTGGCTCGGGCGCAGCCGTGGCTCGGGCGCTGCCGGTGGCTCGGGCTCGGGCGCTGCCGGTGGCTCGGCTCGGGCGCTGCCGGTGGCTCGGGCTCGGGCGCCATCGCCTCCGGCGGCTCGGGCGCTGCCGGAGCCTCTGGCGCGACGGGCTCGTCGGCCATGGCGGGAGCTTCGGGCGGCACGTCGTATGCCGGCTGCTCGCGGGTCTCTTCGTCTTCAGGCTGTGACATCTGTCACTCCACTCCCTTTGAAAGGGAAGCGCCGGCCGACCTTGCGGGCGGCCGGCGCACCTGGGCCAGGTTCAAGCCGCCTCTAGCGGCGGTACGAGAAGAATGTGCTCGCCGATGCCAGCGCCCACGCTGACAGCGCGTAGCCGATCGTCAGCACCAGGCTGAACACGAGCGACGTGACGCCGCCGGACGCGGGATCGTTCATCGAGCCGATGCCGCCGACGATCCCCAGCACGCCGAAGATCACGAAGATGACCGATACGACGACTCCGAGCCAGCGACCCCAGCCCTTGCCGCCCAGCGCTCCGGCGCCGGCGACGATGCCGAGGATGCCAACGACGACGATGATCAACCCGAAGACCGCGCCGAATGCCGCGATCGCGCCAAATCCCGGGACGCCCTGCTGGTCACCGGCGGAGCCGATGAGTCCGCTGAGCCCGGCGACGCAGCCGCCCAGGAGCGACGTCAGGATGCCCATCACGATGAGAAAGATCGACGCCAGCGTCACCCCTGTCGGGCGCGGCGGCGGGCCTCCGTAACCGGGGCCTCCCCAGCCTGCGGGTTGCTGCGGCGGGGGCGACCACTGCGGCTGCGGTGGTGCCTGTTGGGGCGTATAGCCCGGCTGCTGCTGATCCACGATTCCTCCTGCTACTCCCTCCCGAACTCAACGCGGCCACTCCCTCGGCCGCGATGAGGCGGATCGGCGAAAATCAGACGCCGCGAGTGTACCGAACCGCGGGCGTGCCTCGCACCGGGTTCACGACGCGGAATCTCCGAAGATCTGGGCCAGCTCGAACGGCGCCGTTGTCTCCAGCTGGTCGTAGCGGCAATCCGAGGGCCGTTTGTCGGGCCGCCAGCGGGCAAATGTCGTGGCGTGACGGAACCGGTCGCCCTGAAGATGGTCGTAGGCAACCTCGACCACGCGCTCGATGCGCAGCGGCTCCCAGGACAGGTCCTTGCCCCGATTCCAGCGGCTGGTCGCGCCGGGCATGCGCTGCCCGCTCGCGTCCGCCTGGCCCTGGCTGGACCACTCGGCCCACTCCGCCCAGGGATGGCCCTTCGGTGGCGTCCGTGCGCAGCGGCGCCAGCTCCTCGACCAGCGCGGCGCGGCGCTCCCAGGAGAACGACGACGTGATGCCCACGTGGTGCAGCTTGCCGTCGTCGTCGTACAGGCCCAGCAGCAACGAGCCGACGTGCGTGCCCGGACCATTCTTGTGCCAGCGGAAGCCGGCGACGACGCAGTCAGCGGTGCGCGCGTGCTTGATCTTGAGCATCGCCCGCTTTCCCGGCTGATAGGGCGCGCTGAGCGATTTGGCCACGACCCCGTCCAGTCCCGCCCCTTCGAAGCGGTCGAACCAGTCGCGTGCCAGGGCGACGTCGCGTGTCGCCGGGGTGAGGTGGACCGGCGGCTGGGCCGTGCCCATCTCGGCCTCGATCCGCGCGCGCCGGTCGCCCTGCGGCGTCGATCGCAGATCCTCGTCGCCGAGCGCCAGGAGGTCCCACGCGACGAACGACGCCGGTGTCTGCTCGGCCAGCATGTTCACTCGCGACGCCGCCGGATGGATGCGCAGCAGGAGCGACTCGAACTCGAGCCCACCAGTGCCGGGAATGACGATCTCGCCGTCCACCACGCAGCGCTCGGGCAGGTTGGCGCGCAGCACCGGCGGCAGCTCGGGGAAGTAGCGATCGAGCGGCTTCAGGTCGCGGCTCTGGATGTACACCTCGTCCCTGTCACGGAAGACGATCGCCCGGAAGCCGTCCCACTTGGGCTCGTACAGCCAGCCTTCGCCTTCGGGCATGCCAGCGGAAAGCTTGGCCAGCATCGGCTCGAGCGGTGGTTCGAAGGGCAGGCGCATCGCCCGGACTATAGGCCCGGCCGTGAAGGGCTTCGCTTGGAGCGTGTGGTAGCGTCGCTGGTTGATGCCAGAGCCACGTTTTAGAGGCGATCCGTACCAGGTCCTGGACGTCGCCCACCACGCCAGCGACATGCAGATCAAGCGGCGTTGGCGCGAGCTTGCGCGCGAGCATCATCCCGACCGTGCCGCGGGCGACAGTGAAGAGGCGGCGCGGCTCACGTCGCGTATGGCGCGCATCAACTCCGCCTACGACCTGCTCCGCGATCCGGTCCGACGCTCAACGTACGACAGCTCCGCCCAAGGTCGCCGGGCGCGTCAGAGCGCTGCTGCCGGCGCGGCCGGCGGGCAGTTCGACGATGGCTTCGACTCGCCCCGGTCGGGCCCGCCGCCACCACCTCCGACCGCGCCGGTCACGGCACGCTTCGACACCACGGCCTCGTTCCGGCCGCGCAACTCGCGCACCGGTGAGCCGGCGCGTCCACGGATGAGTGGCCACCGGCCGCGCGATCGGCGCGCATTCGAGACGGAGCGCGACCTGCGCGCCAGCACTCCTACCGGGCCGGTTGAGCGACGCGAGGGCAAGCGTGCCGAGCCACTGCCCACGCTGCAGGAGTCGCGCGACACGACGCTCAACTTCGGGCGCTTCCACGGCTACACGCTGGGTGAGGTGGAGCTGATCGAGCCGGCCTACATCGACTGGGTCGCGCGCACGATCACGCGCGACAGGGAGCTGGTCGTCAAGGCGCGCATCATCCAGGCGGAGCTGGATCAAAAGGGGGTCAATCGCCGGTCGCATGCGGCGGCGCCTGGTTTCGATTCCAGCGCCGCCGCGGGATGATCCGCAGTCTGGCCGAATGATTCGGCCGGATAACTACATCCGGGGCCGCACACCCAGTTACTCGACTCGTGGCCCGGCGGCGGCGGTCCTCCTGATTGCGGCATTGCTGCCGCCTCCGAGTGGTGAGGTCCGCATTCGTCGCCTGGGCCCGTGGTCGACACCCCGGACGCCAGTGAGCTCGACTGGCACGCCAGACGTTACGGCGGCCGCGCCGGGCGGTTGCATCGCGCCGTCGTACTGGGTGCGGGCATACGAAAATGACTTGCCCGCCGGCAACGCTGCGGCGACGCACCGTCGAGTCGCTATAAATGATCAGGACGGACATTTCAGGCGCATATCACCCGCCCGGGCGGGCCAGCGGCGGCGGCCGCTTCCGATGCTAGAGTCGAGCAGATGAAGGACGAGTGGCAGGCCAGGAAAAGGGCCTGGGACGAGCAGACGCTGGCCCGCGTGACGGGCGGCCAGGAGGGTCGCGGCGAGCGCCGAACGCGCTTCTCGACGATCAGCGACGTGGAGATCGAGCGGCTGTACACGGAGCTGGACCTGCACCGACCCGGTGCCGGCCCGGGTGGGCCGACGGCCGTGGACCACCTGGGCGATGCATTGCGCACGGGGCAGGGCGCCTGGTCGGAGTTCGACCCGGTGCGCGACATCGGCCTGCCCGGCGAGCCGCCCTTCACGCGCGGCATCCATCCCACGAGCTATCGCACCCGGCTGTGGACGATGCGCATGTTCGCCGGCTTCGGCTCGGCCGAGGACACCAACGAGCGCTTCCAGCAGCTCCTCCGGGCCGGCCAGACGGGGCTGTCCATCGCCTACGACATGCCCACCCTGTACGGCTATGACACTGACGATCCGGAGGCCGAGGGAGAGTTCGGCACGTGCGGCGTGGCGGTCAGCTCGCTGGCCGACATGGAGGTCCTGCTCGAGGGCATACCGCTCGACAAGGTGTCCACCTCGATGACGATCAACTCGCCCGCCGCCCCGATCTGGGCGATGTACATCGCCGCGGCCGAAAAGCGCGGCTTCCCGCGCGCCACGCTCGAGGGCACCACCCAGAACGACATCCTCAAGGAGTTCGTGGCCCAGAAGGAGTTCCTCTTCCCGCCCGAGCCGTCGATGCGCCTGGTAACGGACACGATCGAGTTCGGGACGCGCGAGCTGCCGCGCTGGAACACGATCTCGATCAGCGGCTACCACATCCGCGAGGCGGGCTCGACCGCGGTCCAGGAGCTTGCCTTCACCATCGCCGATGGGATGGCCTACGTGGAGGAGGCGATCAAGCGCGGCATGCGCGTGGACGAGTTTGCGCCGCGCCTTTCCTTCTTCTTCAACTCGCACAACGACTTCTTCGAGGAGATCGCCAAGTTCCGTGCCGCGCGGCGGATCTGGTGGAAGCTGATGACCCAGCGCTACCGGGCCGAGAACGAACGGTCGACATGGATGCGCTTCCACACCCAGACGGCGGGTGTTTCCCTGACCGCGCAGCAGCCTCTCAACAACCTGACTCGAGTGGCCATCCAGGCGTTGGCGGCCGTGCTCGGTGGGTCGCAGTCCCTGCACACCGACGCATACGACGAGGCGTGGGCGGTGCCGTCGGCGGAGGCCGCGCTGCTCGCGCTGCGCCAGCAGCAGGTCATCGCGTCCGAGACGGGTGTGACCAACACCGTCGATCCGTTGGGCGGTTCGTGGTTCGTCGAGTCGCTGACCAACGAGGTGGAGCGCCAGGTGTGGCAGTACCTCGACGAGATCGACCGACTGGGCGGCATGGTGGCCGCGATCGCCGCGGGCTATCCGCAGAAGGAGATCGCCGACGCGGCGTATCGGTTCCAGCGCGAGTTCGATGCCGGCGAACGGGAGATCGTTGGCGTCAACGTCCACGTCGATCCGGACGAGGAGCTGGCCATTCCGCTGCTCGAAGTGAGCGAGGCGTCCAAGCAGCGCCACCTGGAGCGGCTGGCCCGAGTGCGCGCGGAGCGAGACCCGGCCAGAGTGGCTGAGGCGCTGAGCCGGTTGCGTGACTACTCGTCGAGGCCGGGCTCAACCGAGGCCAACGTCATGCCCGCACTTATCGAATGTGCCAACGCATACGCCACTCTGGGTGAGATGTGCGGCGTCTTCCGCGCGGTGTTCGGGGAGTACCGCGAACCGGTCGCGGTCTGACGAGGTGGGTAATCAGCGCGCGGTGATATCCGGTCTCGACGAGGTCCTGGTACAGCTCCTGGCCGAAACGCCCAGCGTCACCGCGAAGGACGGCCAGTACGCTGCGGGCAAAGTCGTCTTTGCGGTCCGGTCGAGCCCAGACCAGATGGACCTGTTGCTGGGTCCGGAGATCGGCGAGGCTGCCCGGCGCACGCCGGACACTCACGCTTCATCGCGTGGCGACGCTTGGGTGAGCTTCGCCGCCAGGTCGTGGGACGACCACGCTGCTGATCGGCTTCAGGCATGGTTCCGCGTCGCCTGGCGCAGGGCGGCCGACGGCGGCTGACAGCCTCCGCCGCTTACCGTTGGTTCGCTGATCGGACCAAACATCGGACGAGCCTCTTGGAGAGTGGCGGAAGCGGGCACCGTCGGAGGCTGACTTGGCACCAGGGCGCTTGGTCTCTTCGGCCGTGCCACGAGACCAGGTCAGCGACTCAAGCGGAACACCCTGCCGAATTCCAGTGCAGTAGCCCATAGCGAGTCGAATGCAACGATCACGCTCCCGCCTGCCTGGTTTGAGTCAATCCTGTCGACCACTTCATTGGTCGTTGGATCGATCTGGGCCAGGAACAGCCGCGAGGATCGCGCCCAGACCGTTTCATCGTCTGCATAGAGCATGCCCTCGAACATTGTCCCGCCGGTGGCGATCTCCGCCTGGACGGCCCCAGTGGCGTGATCGATGCGAACCACAGTCGTGTCTGCCGGATCCGGTGCCCCCTCGCGAGTTGCATTGACTGCGAGCCAGATGCTTCCCGCACCGACAGCGCTGACGGACGGATCGGTCAAGCCGGTTGCGTGCTCAGTCAAGTTGTGTGTGTCCGGGTCAAGCTTCCACAGGATGCCGGCCTTCGTGTCGGTCAGCCAGATGGCATCCTCACCGAAGCTGATCCACTCGGCATCAAAGCCGAGCGGAATGGTGTCTGTGATCGCATTGGTCACCGGATCTATGCGCACCAGCTCGTCGGTCAGCGTGACCTCCCCACTCGGAGCCCAGAGGGAGCCTGCCCCAAACGGCAGGTAGCCGAAGAACTGGGCGGTGGGGAACTCGATCGTGCCTAACACCTCGTTGGTCGCGGGGTCGATGCGCACGAGTCCGTCCTTGCCGCAGGCCCAGATGGCGTCCGGTGAAGCGCCGATGGCCTGGCACAACCTGGTACCGACCGGAATAGTCGCTACGACCTCGTTCGTTGTGGGGTCCAGTCTCGTGACCGACGGCTCGTCGGAGTCTGGGGCCAGGACCCACAAGGCGTCGAAGGCCTGTACCGGGAAGTCGGGCCCTCCGGGAACCGAGATTTCCGCCTCCAGGCGTCCGGCGAGCGGATTCTGCGTGGGCTCCGGCGTGGGCGAGTGGGTCGGTCGTGGGGGCAATGAGGCGGTCGCAGAGGGAGTAGCGGTCGCAGCCGATCCCGCGCTGGGCGGGTTGGTCCCGGCCGGCGCTGATGCACTGCAACCACCGGCGATCAAGCAAACCAGTGCCGCAACGCTCATGCGAAGCGTATTCATCTCGTTCAGGTCCTCGGGCGAGTTGATGCGCGCAACTTAGGGCCGGTATGGACGCTCGCCAACGGAGCGATCCCGCGTCCAATCAGAGGGTTTTCCCTGTTCGTGCGTTGCTCACGCTGTGCGACGATCGAACTGTGAACGGGTTTCGGCCGCTGCTACGCAGGGCTGTCGTGGCACTCACGCTGGCGTTCGCGTTCGCGACGCTTCTGGTCCACGCAGCGGCGGGCGCGCCGATCGAGTTCCTGGTCCTGGAGACGACGCTCGGAACACTCTTCGTGGTCGCCGGTCTCGTGGCCTGGGAGCGACGACCGGAAGCCCTGACAGGTCCGATCCTGACCTTATCCGGGGCACTCTGGTTTGCCGGCAGCTACGCGCTCACACCGTACGAGCCCGTCGCCGGGATCGCCTGGAGCTTCGAGCGCTACTACGACCCCCTGCTGGCCTTCCTCGCGCTCTCGTTTCCGGCAAGACGCATTCCCTCGAGCACCGCCAGGCTGCTGGTTGGAGCTCTGCTCGTTGCCTTCCTGGTGCGAACCGCGTTCCGGCTTGCCTTCGTGTGCGGATGCGCGCCCGGGCCGATTGCGGCGCTGGACGACGAGGCGGTCGTCGGCGCGTCCGACGCCCTGTCGAGCCTGGTCATCGTTGCCCTCGCGCTCGGCATCGCAGCCCTCGCGGGTCGGCGTGCCATGTCCGCCACTCCGGCGGCCAGGGCGGTGCTGCGCCCGGTGGCAGCCGCGGGCGTGCTCGCCTCGCTGTCGGCGGCATACGACGCGGCGGAGCTGGCCTATGGTCGGATTGCAGGTCAGGCCCTCAATACGCTCCCCGTACCGTGGGATGCGGTCTTTGCGTGGTCATTCTTCGTGGCAGTCGCACTCGTGCCAATTGGCTTCCTGCTCGGAGCTCTGCGAACCAGATTGCGCCACGGCGCCATCGCGCCGCTCGCCCTTGAGCTCGATCGAGCCAGTGACTCGGGCAACCTGGAACGAGCTTTGCGCCATGCACTTGGGGATCCATCGCTGAAGCTGTTGACGAAGAGCCGGGACTCCAACGACTGGCGAGATTCAAGCGGCGCCACCCTGCGTTACCCAGCCCTGCAGCACTCACGCGCGATCACGAAGCTTGATCGCGACGGAGATGAGATTGCCATCCTGGAGCACGACGAGGCACTGCGCGAGGATCCCGGACTGATCGCCGCGGCGACCGCCGTGCTGCGCCTTGCCATTGAGAACGAGCGCCTGACAGCCGACGTGCGCGCACAGCTTGAAGAAGTTCGAGCGTCGCGCGCTCGTCTCGTGGAGGCGGCCCACGCGGAGCGAAAGCGGATTGAGCGCGACCTCCATGACGGCGCTCAGCAGCGGCTGGTCAGCGTGGCGTTGAAGATCCAGGAAGCCTCTGCGGAAGCGCGCCGCGGTTCTCCACTCTCGCCCTTCGTTCAGCGGCTGGACGAAGCGTCCGACGAGCTCAAGAGCGCCGTCGACGAGCTGCGCGAGCTGGCCCGCGGCATCCATCCGGCGGTGCTCACCGAAGAGGGACTTGGCGTGGCCATAGCTGCCCTGGCTCGTCGTTCGTCGGTGCCTGTCGAGCTGGACATCAATATCAATGGACGACTTCCTGCGGCCGTCGAAGCGACGGGCTACTACGTCGTCGCCGAGGCGCTGACCAACGTCAGCCGGCACTCCAGGGCACGCAGCGCGAACGTACGTATTGCTCGACGTGGCGACAACCTCCACGTGGAGATAGCGGACGACGGCACCGGCGGCACGGACGTCGCGGCAGGCAGTGGCTTGCGCGGACTTGCCGATCGGCTTGATGCGGTGGCCGGCCGGCTGGAGATTGACAGTCCGTCCGGTGGGGGAACGCGCCTTACGGCCGTAATTCCATGCGCGTGATCGTGGCCGACGATTCGGCCCTGATTCGGCAGGGCGTAGTGCGCATCCTGGGCGAGGCCGGCATCGAGGTGGTGGGCGAAGCGCGAGACGCTGACGAGCTGACCGCGCTCGTTGCGGAGCTCCGGCCGGACCTCGCGGTGGTCGACATTCGCATGCCGCCCCACGGCAATGCCGGACTGGGTGCGGCCGAGCGCATCAGAGACGAATACGGAGGTGACATCGGCGTGCTTATCTTGAGCCAGTACCTCGAGCCGGACTACGCGCTGCGCTTGCTTGGCAATGGAATGGGCGGCGTCGGCTATCTGCTCAAGGACCGCGTGGCTGACTCGTCCGAGCTCGTTGACGCAGTGCTCCGAGTCGCCGGCGGCGGGTCGGCAGTCGATCCCGCCGTGGTCGGCGAGCTCGTTCGCGCCAGGCGCCGGGAGGACCGCCTCCATCGGTTGACGGAGCGTGAACGGATGGTCCTGGGGCTGCTCGCGGAAGGCCGATCCAACCGCTCGATAGCCGATCGGCTCGTGCTCTCGATCAAGACGGTCGAGGCCGCGATCGCCATCATCCTCTCGAAGCTCGAGCTGGAACCTGACCCCGACGATAACCGGCGCGTGCTCGCCGTTCTCGCGTACCTCGATCCAAGTCGCTCCTGACACCAGTCGGCCAGGGCCGGCATATAGCGAGGCCCCGGCTTGCAGCCGAGGCCTCGCGAGGATTGAGGGGCCGGAGGAGGGAAGCCCCTGCGATGTTCCTTGATGGTTGATACGCGGCCGGGCCGCGTTCGGATCACGCGGCGGTGTTGGACGCCTGATCTGGGGCCGACGCCGGCGCTGCAGCGAACTGCTTGAGGCCGAACTGGGCCTCGAGCTGCTCGAGCGGCCGGAAGCCAACGACGCCCTGTGGCGTATAGGCATTGCCGTTCTCGTCCTTGCCCGGACGGAAGAAGGCGATCGTGGGGATGCTCATGATGTTGAACGCCTGCGAGAGCACCGGGTTGGCATCCACGTCCACCTTGACGACCTGGATTGCGTCGCCGTACTTCTCAGCCAGCTTCTCCATCTCCGGCGCGACCATCTTGCACGGTCCGCACCAGACGGCCCAGAAGTCGACGACCACGGGCTTGTCGCTGCCCAGTACGAGCTCCTGGAAGTTGGCGTCTGTCGCGATCTTGATCTCTGCCATTGTTGGGCAACCTTTCTCCGCCGAAATCGGCGGCTCCGCTGTCAGCGGGAGATGTTCTGGATCAGCCGATATGCGTCGATGACGCGCGGATTGGCCAGCCGATAGAAAACAGTGGTTCCCTCACGCCGTGCGGCGACCAGGCCGGCTGAACGCAGCACCCCAAGGTGCTGACTCATGTTGGGCACCTGGCACCCGACATCACGCGAGAGTTCGCTCACCGAACGCTCCCCGGTGGCCAGCGTCTCCAGGACGCACAGGCGCTTTGGGTCCGACAGGGCGCGGGCCACGATGGCCGTACGCTGCCGCTCCAAATCACCACTGGCCAATGTTGCGTTCGTCACGAGCGGCCATTCTCTCATTACTTGCGCAAACACGCAAACTCTGACGCGCTCGGCGAGCGGGTCCGAGCCAGGCGGTTCGCTAACATGCGGCCGATGGTGGGGGTAACTGAAGCGCCAATGATCGTGACCGGGATAGGCCGCAACATCGGTGGCGGCGGCAACCCGGCGTCGATGCGCGCTGAGCTGCGCTCGGCCGATTTCACCATCAGCCTGCAGGGGCAGCTGCCGATAGTGGCCGCGTATCGCGACATCGCCACCATCGCCGTCGACCAGGGCAGGGTCCTGCTCCACATCAGTGGCGGTACACGGCTGATGGCCGAGCAGCTCGGCACAGGTCTGGGCGCGCTGGTGCGCGAGATGCGCGAGCGTCGTGCGCGGCAGATGCTGACCGACCGGCTCATCGAGCTGCCCGCGCAGGATCGACTGGAGATGGTCGAGTACTCGTCGCCGGCCGAGCACGGCGTGGGTCTGCTCGCATTCCACTCGTGGGGCTTTGCCCTTATCCCGCTCGACGAACGCAACGGCTGGCGGCTCGTCCGACGGGCGGAGATCAAGGCCGTGCAGGCCGAGCAATCGGCCGGCCGCCTGCGCGTCGACTCGATCACCTTCAGCGGCCTGGGTCTCGACACCATCCGGCTCGCCCAGCGCTTCGAGGGGCTGCGCGACCGGGCGCTCGTTGATGCGGCCGAGATCGTTCAGCGCCTGATGCCCGGCGCGCCGGTGGAGGCCCGGTCGCTGGCCGGCTCGCTGCTGATCGACGGTCGCCCTATTTCGGTGACCGAGATGGGCGAGGCTGCGCCGCTCATCGAGCGCGCCGTCCTGGCCGACCCGACATATGCCTCCACCTACGCCACGCTATTGCAGAAATCGGCCGCCGAGGGAGCCGATGCTCCGCGCTGGCTGGCCCTCGCACCGCGCCGGCCGGGCGACACGCGCGAGCACATGGCCTGGTTCCTCGTCGCGCTGCCGGGTGGCCTGCTGGCGCTCGAGCTGGTGTCCGAAGGCGCTCATGCGACATATCTCTTCCGCGCCGGCGACTCGCTCGAGACGGCGGTGCGCGAGGTCTCCGAGTACCTCATCGACGCTCGCTTCCTGCGCGAGCCCATCTACCTGGATGAGTCGGCCCTGGGCGAGCCGCAGCACCTGCGCTACCGACTGGCGATCGCCGCGTTGCCCTCGCTGCGAGCTGCGCGTGCGCGCTTCGTGGACCGGCTGATCCACACCGACGAGGACTCGTGGGCCCAATCCCTCGACGAGCATCTCCAGCGCGAGGCATCTGACTGATGCCCACGTTCAAGCATCCCTGTCCTCACTGCGGCAAATACGTGGCGCGTGACGTGGCCACGTGCCCGTTCTGCGGCGTGGCCGACCCGTTCGCCCCGGCGCGTTGCCCAAGCTGCCGGACGGTGATCGAGGATGCTGCGTGGGCGGCCTGCCCAAAGTGTGGAACCTCGCTGGCCAAGCCGGCCGCAGCTGCGCAGTCGAACTTGGCGGCTGCTCAGTCGGACCCGGCAGCCTCCGGCACGGTGCCGCAGCCGAACCCGGCAGCACCTGGCTCACCGGCCCCCGGCAAATGCTCCGGTTGTGGCGCACCGCTCGCCGCAGGCGCGCGCTTCTGCACCGTGTGCGGGACTCTCACCGGCTAGCGCGTCAGGCGGCGGCCCCACAATTGCCGCAGAAACGGGCTCCAGGGGCAAGGTCGTTGCCGCAGCCGGCGCACTTGGACAGCCCGACCGGAGTGCCGCAGTTGGAGCAGAACTTCTCCGATCCGACCGGCTTGGCGCAGTTCGTGCAGACCGTGGTGCGCGTCGCGGTGTCGCCTGAAAAGTGCGTCTCGGTGGCCAGCTTCTCGCGCATCTGCTGAACCTGGAGAGAGGCGCGCTCCGCTTCCATCTCCGTGGCCAGCTTGGGCGCATCCGACACGCACAGCCCGCGCTCCTCGTTCCAGCACGTCTCGTCCACCCAGCGGTGGTCGCGCGGGCATTGCTTGAACAGGACCATGATCTCGTTCGAGGCCTTCTTGAGCGCCTCGTCGCGCGCGCCCCGGTCGGTCACGCTCTGGATCGTGTCGGCCGCGTTGCGCGCGCCCCACAGGCCGCCGATCAGGTTGCTCGCGCCCCCGAGCAGCGACCCGGCCGTGCCCAGCGCCGAACGCTGGTACTCGCTTCGATATCCGCTGCCGCAGATGTCGCAGCGAAACTCGAACTGGTATCCGTGCTGGTCGGACATGTCGCTGTAGTTGTTGGTGAACGGCGTGAAGCCCGCCATCAGCTCGCCTCCATCAAGACTGTTGCGGCGCACATCTTGCCAGATCAGAAGCCGAGCAGGTGCAGTCGCTGCTCGTTCATCCCGGCGTGGTGGCCCAGCTCGTGCACGACCGTCTTCTGGACCTCGCGGGCCAGGTCATTCGGGTCGGGAAAGTCCTCCTCGAGCGGCAGTCTGAAGAGCGTGATCTTGTTCGGGAAGGGAACCATGCCCGCCCCATACGTCACCGGCGAGACGCCCTCGTAGAGGCCGTACAGGGTGTCCTGCGCGCGCAGCCCGTTCTCGTCGCGCTGCTCGGCCGACGGCTCGTCGTCAATCACAACGGCCACGTTCTCGAGCAGGTGACGGACGCCGTCGGGCAGATCGTCGAGCGCCTGCTGGACGAGCACCTCGAACGGCTGATGCAGGCGCTCGGGCGTCGGCGCGAGCTCCACGCGCCTGGTGGGATTGCGGCGTGACTGGCTGCCGCGGCGCCTCAGGGCCACGTTCCTATGCTAGTCGGCATGTCGCAGCGCGATCCTGAATCCCTGGTCGTCACGACGGACGACGGCGTGGGCATCCACTATCTCGATTGGGGCACGGCCGACGCCGAGGCTGATCCGGGCTGGCCGCCGGTGCTGCTCGTGCACGGCCTGTCAGCGACCGCCTGGTCGTGGTTGCCGATTGCGCGCCAACTGAGCCGGCAGATGCGAGTGCTGGCGCTGGACCTGCGCGGCCACGGCCTGTCCGACTCGCCGCGGGCTGGCTACGACCTGGAGTCGCTTGCCTTCGACGCGCTGACGGTGCTGGTTGCCAACGGCTTCGGCACGGACGCCGGCGGCCCGCCGGCCGTCGTGGGCGGGCACGGCCTGGGCGCGCTGGTCGGTGCCACCGCCGCCCGCCTCCAGCCGACGAGCGTGGCTGCGCTGGCGCTGGTCGACGCCGGCTGGGAGAACCTCGAGGAGGCGACCGGCCTGAGTGCGGCCGACTATCTGCGCACGATCGGCGACCCGCCCGAGGTGATGGCGTCCATGGACGCCTACCTGGCCGACCGGCGCGAGTACGACCCGGGTTCGTGGGACGCCGACCAGGAACGGGCCGCCCGCGCGGCAGTCGATGAGAAGCATGCCGGCCACGTCACGTCGGTCGTTCGCGCGCACGCGCTGCGCGCGATCGTTGAGGCGATGTTCGAGTACCGCCCCGGCGAGGCCCTGGGCGCGATTGCGGTGCCGACCCTGGTCGCCGTGGCAGAGACGGGCGCCGCGGACGACGAGACGGTCCGCGAACGCCGGCTGGCGCTCGATGACGTCGCTCAGCTCAGGCGCGAGGCCGGCCTGCGGCCGCTTGACGTGTGCACCTTCGGCGGCGCCGGCCACAACCTGATGCGCTACCGGCCGGCGGAGCTGAGTGCCGCCCTGCTGGAGCTAGCCGATCTCGCGCGCGAGCAGGCTCACCAGCGACCGTAGGCCGGGTGCCCGGGCCGCACGGCGACGAACGTTGCGCGGCAGGTTGCGGTGACCGTATCGCCCGCCGCCAGCGTCGCCTCCACGGTGGCGCGCTCATCGGTCGCCTCGACGACGTGCGCGCGCAGGCGCAGCAGGCCATCAATTGGCGTCGGCTTGAGCAGGCGAACGTGGAAGTCAGCAGTGACCGTGGTCGGCGGGCGGTCGGCGCCAAGGCGGCGCATCAGGTGCCACGCTGCGGTCCAGTTGGAGTGGCAGTCGAGCAGGGTGCCGATGATCCCGCCGTTGAGCACCTTCTCGAAGGCCTGGTGGTGCGCTTCCGGCTGCCACTCGGCGACAACCTCGTCGCCTTCCGGGAGGCTGCGGATGTGCAGGCCCCGCTCGTTGGCCGGGCCGCAACCGAAGCAAATCGTGTGCGGGCCGTAGCGCTCCTGGAGGCTGGGCTGGCCGGGGCCATCGGGGACGGTCATCGGCGCGAGTCTAGGTCGTGGCCGCCCGCCCCGGACCGTTATCCCACGCGTGTCACAATTTCGACGTTGATGAAACGAACATTGCCCGCCGACGTCCGCGCGATCGTCGAGGAGATCGAGCGTGACGTGGGCGACGACGCCGTGGATGGGCTGGGCCTGCCGTCGTCCACGGGAGAGACTGGATCGAACCGGCCATCGGTTGAGTCCGCCGTGCGCCAGATCCTGGTCGAGGTGGGCGAGGATCCCGATCGGGAGGGCCTGATCGAGACGCCGGGCCGCGTTCGGCGGATGTACCGCGAGCTGACCGCGGGCTACCACGTGGATCCCGAGCGACTGGTCAACAACGCGATCTTCGACGTGGACTACAGCGAGATGGTGGTCGTCAAGGACATCCCGTTCTACAGCCTGTGCGAGCACCACCTGCTGCCGTTCTTTGGCCAGGCGGCCGTGGCATACATCCCCGAGGGCCGAGTGATCGGCCTGTCCAAGATCCCGCGCATCGTGGAGATGTACGCGCGTCGGCTGCAGGTCCAGGAGCGCATGACCAAGCAGATCGCCGACTTCCTGATGACGCGCCTGGCGCCGCGCGGGGTGGGCGTCGTGATCGAGGCGTCACACCTGTGTGCGGCCATGCGCGGAGTGCGCAAGCCGGGCACGATCATGACCACCAGCCACGTCCTGGGCCTGTTCCGCGAAGCCGACAAGACTCGAGCCGAGTTCTTCAGCCATCTCGAGCGCAAGCCGCCGACCCTGTGAGGATGCCATGACCGAACCAGAGCGCCTGCCGACCATGGCCAAGAAGGTCACTGACCCGGAGCCGACCGCGCGAGTCCAGCCCACGGCTCCGCCAGAGTCAGTTCCGTCCTTGCCGGACGCCGCGCCCGTGGCGGGCGCCGCGCCCGAGCAGCCTGCACCACCCGTACGGCGTGCGCCTGCGACCGTGCGCGAGACGGTCGCGGTCATGGACACGGCCTGGGTCGCCTTCCGCGACTCCGCGGCGCGCTTCCCGGCTGAGCGCATGGACGAGCACCTGACCGATGGCGGCTGGACGCGCAAGCAGATGCTGGCCCACATCTCGGCCTGGCACGACCTGACCACCGAGCGCCTGGGCAAGTTCGCCATCGGCGGCAAGCCCGTGCCACTCGAGGTCGATGAGGACACTATCAACGCGCGCGTTGCGCGCCAGGCCATCGGCAAGACCGCTGGCGAGGTCCTCAAGGACATGGAGGCCACGTACAACAAGCTGCGCCGCAGGCTGCTCGGGATGACCGATGCGCAGCTGGCCGCCCACCGGGCGTGGGCAGTCGGGATCATCGCCGGCAACACGCACGATCACTACGCCGAGCACATGGCCGACATCTACGTGCCCGAACCGGTCGAGGCACAGAAGCGCCGGCGCTGACGGCGCGTGAGGGCGGCAGAGCGCGCGCGACACGTATGATCCGGCTGTGACCGACCGCCCGATCAAGGTGCTCATCGCCAAACCCGGCCTGGACGGCCACGACCGCGGCGCAAAGGTGCTCGCCCGTGGCCTGCGCGACGAGGGCTTCGAGGTCGTCTACACCGGGCTGCGCCAGACGCCGGAGATGGTCGTGTCCGCCGCGCTCCAGGAAGACGTTGACGTCGTTGGCCTGTCCATCCTGTCCGGCGCGCACATGACGCTCCTTCCGCGCATCTGCGCCGGCCTGCGCGAGCAGGGCATGGACGACGTCCTGGTCACGGCCGGCGGGATCATTCCTGACGACTGACATTCCCACGCTCGAGCAGGCCGGCGTGACGCGCGTCTTTGGACCGGGCACGACCATCCGCGAGGTGAGCGAGTTCTTTCGCGCCAACGTCCGGCGATGAGCGAGGCGCGATCCGCCGCGCCGACCGATGCCGCCGCGCTCGTCGACAAGGCCCGCGCGGGCGACCGGCGTTCCCTGGCCCGGCTGCTGACCGAGGTCGAGAACCGCACCGCCGCCGGCGAGCAGGCGCTGCGCCAGCTCTACCCGCAGGCCGGCCGCGCGCACCTCGTCGGCGTCACCGGCGCGCCGGGCTGCGGGCAAGTCCACGCTCGTTGCCGCAATCGTTGGCGCCGCGCGCACGGCCGGCCGGCCAGTGGCGGTGATCGCCATAGATCCCTCCTCTCCGATCACCGGCGGCGCGATCCTGGGTGACCGGGTACGCATGCAGCACCACGCCGGCGACGCCGATGTGTTCATTCGCTCGATGGCCTCGCGCGGCCACGCGGGCGGCCTGGCCACTTCGACTGTCGCCGCGGCCGCAGTACTCGACGCGTGCGGCTTCGGCCTGGTCCTGATCGAGACCGTGGGCACCGGCCAGAGCGAGGTGGAAGTAGCGTCGATAGCCGACACGACACTCGTCGTCCAGGCCCCCGAAATGGGCGACGAGGTCCAGGCGATCAAGGCCGGCCTGCTCGAGGTGGCCGACATCGTCGTCGTCAACAAGGCCGACCGGCCGGGCGCCGACCGGGCCGCCGGACAGCTGCGCGCGATGCTCACCGTCGGCGCGCAGCACGACCGGGCGATGGGCGACCGGCCACGGCCAAAGCGCCCACAGGTCCTGCTCGCCTCCGCGCTGACGGGCGCCGGCGTGCCCGAGCTGCTGGCCGCGCTGGATCGCCGGGAAGAGGCTCGCCGCGCCGAGTCGGCCCGGGACAGCTCGTCGTCCGGGCGTACCGCGCTCAAGCGCGCGGAGGCGCAGCTGTCGGGCATCCTGGCCGAGCGGCTCAGGGCGCGCCTGCGCGACGAAGCGCACGACGGCCGGACGGACGAGATCCTGGGCCGCGTGGCGCGCCACGAGCAGGATCCGTACTCGGCCGCCGACGAGCTCCTCGCCGCGCTTGGCAGCGGCGTGGATCGGTAGGCTAGGCACGTGGCAGAGCGAAGCGTGCTGGTCTGCGGCGCAGGGTTGATGGGCCACGGCATTGCCCAGGTGATGGCCGCGGCCGGGCACCGCGTGACGCTCTACGAGCCGGACACGGAGCGGGCACGAGGCCGGCCGCGAGCGGATCGGCGACAACCTCGAGCGCGCTGTCGCAAAGGACAAGATCTCTGCGCAGGAACGCGACGCCCAGCTCGCGCGCATCACCGTCGCCGCGTCGCTGGCTGACGCCGCCCGCGATGCCGAGCTGGTGGTGGAGGCGGTCTTCGAGGACGAGGCGCGTGAAGCAGGCCCTGTTCGGCGAGATCGCCGCGGCCGCGCCCGAGTCGGCCGTCCTGGCCAGCAATACGAGCTCGATCAGCATCACTCGACTGGCTGCCGCGCTGCCAGCACGAGCGCCGCGCTCGCTTCGTGGGTATTCACTTCTTCAGCCCGGTGCCGGTCATGCCGCTGATCGAGCTGATCCGTGGCGCGGAGACGGACGACGCAACAGAGGCATACGTGCGCGACCTCGCCCAGGAGCTGGGCAAGCAGGTCATCGTCAGCCGCGATCGGCCGGGGTTCATCGTCAACCGGGTGCTGATGCCATTCCTGGGCGAGGCGATGCGCGCCTACGAGGAGGGCCTGGGCACGGCGGAGGACATCGACGCCGGAGCGCGGGTCGGCCTGAACCATCCCATGGGCCCGCTGGAGCTGGCCGACTTCATCGGCCTGGACGTCTGCCTGCACATCATGGAAGTGCTGCACGACGGCTTCGGCGCGGCGCACTTCGCGCCGCCCGCGGTTCTGCGTGATTTGGTCGCTGCCGGCCACCTGGGCCAGAAGACCAAGCGCGGCTTCTACGAATATCCGCGCCCATGAGCGACTTGACCGAAGAGGAGCGCCTCCTCCAGCAGACGGTGCGCGAGTTCGCACGGCGCGAGCTGGCGCCCGGCGCCGCGCAACGCGACGAAGAGGAGCGCTACGACCGCTCGCTGTTCGCGCGCATGGGCGAGCTGGGCCTGACCGGAGTCCCGTTCCCGGTGGAGGACGGTGGAGCCGGCTTCTCGTACCGCGCCTGGACGCTGGTGATGGAGGAGATCGCCTACGTCGACATGGCCATGGCTGTGTCGCTGTCGGTCCACATCCTGAGCCAGTACCCGGTCATCACCTGGGGCACGGACGAGCAGAAGCAGCGCTGGCTGCCGGAGATGCTCGCCGGGACAAGGCTGGGCGCCTTTGCGCTGACCGAGCCGCAGGCGGGCTCCGACGCGTCCGCTCTGCGCCTGCGCGCCGAGCCGGTGGCAGGCGACGCAGGCGACGGCGGCCCGACGGCGTACCGGCTGACCGGCACCAAGATCTGGATCACGAACGCCATCGAGGCCGAGCGCTACCTGGTTTTCGCCACGACCGACCCGGCCGCCGGCCGGCAGGGCATCACCGCTTTCCTGGTCGAGAAGGGCACGCCCGGATTCAGCTTCGGCCGGCGCGAGAAGAAGCTCGGCATTCGCTCCGATACCGCGTCGGAGCTGATCTTCGACGGTGCCCAGGTTCCCGCTTCGAACCGGCTGGGGGAGGAGGGGCAGGGCTACAAGATCGCGCTGTCCGGCTTGAGCGAAGGGCGCATCTCGATCGCCTCAGCGTGCGTGGGCGTGGCCCAGGCTGCGCTCGACGCGGCGGCGCGCCATCTTCTGGAGCGGCGCGCCTTCGGCACGACGCTGTCAGAGATGCAGGGGCTCCAGTTCATGCTCGCCGAGATGGCCCAGAAGGTCGCCGCGGCGCGGGCGCTGACGAGAGTCGCGGCGGATGCCAAGGATCGCGGCGAGAACATCGCCGAAGCGTCGTCACTGGCCAAGTGGACCGCCTCCGACGCGGCGATGAGCGTCACCACGGACGCCGTGCAGCTGCTCGGCGGCAGCGGCTACTCGCGCGAGTTCCCGGTCGAGCGCTTCATGCGCGACGCGAAGGGCGCCCAGATCTACGAAGGCACCAACCAGATCCATCGGCTGATCGTCGCCGAGCACCTGCTCGATCGCGTCAGGAACCAGGGCTAGGCGCCATCTCGCTCGATTCGCCGCCGCAGCCGCGAGGCAGGGAAGGTGGCGCCCTTCGCTTCGAAGTAATCAGCGGCGCGCGAGGTCGCCTCTGCTGCTTCCCGTGACTTGCCGGCGACGTGCAATACCTCGCCGAGCTGCTCCCACGCGAAGCCGCGACGGCGGAGGTAGTCGGAGTTCTCGGACATCTCCACGGCACGTCTGGCCTGCGCCTCCGCCGCATCGTGCTGACCTCGTGCGGAGAGCACGCGCGCGTCGATCGACGTGCCCTGCCCGATCGCCTCAACGTCGTCGAAAGTGGCCGTCGAGACGCAGATCTGGGCGAACCGATCTGCGTCATCCCAGCGCTCCATGAGCACGTATAGATGGGCGAGGTTGCCTGCCACGGTGCTCGAGAACGCCCGATCGCCGGCCGCCGCCATGGTTTGGTAGGACTCGAGCATGAGCGCCTCGGCTTCGGCGAGATTGCCGGCGTCCATTTCGACGGGTCCCAGAAACTGTCCCAGTGTCGAGTTCGCGATGAACATGCGTCCGAGTTCGAACTCCTGGTCTACAGACTGGCGAATGAGTTTTCGAGCGACGTCGAAGTCGCCAAGCAGAGCGTGCATTCCGCCCAGGACGCGCAGGGCCACGGCCTCGGCAATCCGGGTCGCTGCCCCGGCCATCAACGCCTTTGTCTCGGCCACTGCCTCGTGGAGTGGACGCGGACCCCAGAACATCGCAGCCATCCTCATCGCGACGACCTGCGCCGGGACCTCACCGGCCGGGTACCGCGCCACCAGCGCGGTCAGCTGATCCTCTGCTAGTCGCGCCCGGCCGGCAAAGAACTGATGGCGCGCAAGTTCGAATGCAGCACGGGTGGCGATGAACAAATCACCGCTCGCCTCAGCCAGATCGAGCAGCCTGACCGATTCAGTGATGACCTGGCCAATGTTCATCGTGCCCATCGTGGTCGCGCTGGCCAGTCGCACGACCTCGATCCTGCCCTTGCCGATCTCGTCACCGGCCGCTGCGCACCGGGCCGCTTCCGCTAGCAGCATCTCGTCGGCTTCCCGTGGCTCTCCGCCGAGCACGAGCGCTGCCCCGAACTCGGCGACCATCTTGGTCCGTTCTGGATGATCAATCGGCGCGAGCTCCGTCGCGCTGCGCAGGAGCTTGGTTGCTGCACGGATGTCGCCGCGCTGTATCGCTCGTCGACCGGAGATCGCGAGCCTGCCCGCCGCTTCGGCACCCAGCGCCCGGGCCTCTGCGTCCAGGGGACCAAGCTCGGAGCGGTAGCGGTACGCCTGTTCCTGGTGGTAGCCCAGGATCTCCTCGTACTCGCCAACGTGGTCACCGGCCATGCGCGCCAGCCAGCGCGCGAATCGGGCGTGCAGGTCGGCCCGCGCCTCCTTGGGCATCGCGGAGTACGCGGCGTCACGGATCAGCAGGTGGCGGAAGCGGAACGCCTCGTCGCCGGCAAAGTCTGATCGGTCCGGACGCACCAGCTCCTTGCGTGACAACGAGCGCAGGTGGTCCGTGACAGCCCCGCGGACGTCGTCCGGCGCAAGCTCGGCTACCGCGCTGCGATGAAAGACCTGGCCTTCGATCGCACCGCGCTCGATGACCGACCGCTCCGGGCGCGTCAGTCCGTCGAGTCGAGCGGCGAGGAGGGCCTGGATCGTGGGCGGAACAGCCACAGAGGCAAGGTCGCCCACCGCCGCCCAGCCGCCATCACGCCTGATGAGCGCGCCGGTGTCCATGAGCATGCCGATCATTTCCTCGACGAACAGGGGGTTGCCCTCCGCTGCGGCGGCGATCTTGGCCGACAGCCCCGAGCCCGAGCCGACCGGGCCGAGCAGGTTCACCATCAGCTCACCGGTCTCCGACGCGCTGAGTGGCTCCAGGGTGAGCGTCGTCGTGTGCTGCTTGCCGCCGCCCCACCCGGGCCTGACTTCGAGCAATTCCTGGCGGGCCAGGCAGATGAGCAGCAGTGGGGTGTCGCGCGTCCACTCGGCCAGGTGGTCGATCAGGTCCAGCAGAGCCTCTTCCGCCCAGTGGACGTCATCGAGCAACAGGACGACCGGCGACCGCCGAGCAAGCGATTGGAGAAGTGTGCGTACCGCCCAGTAGGTCTCCTCGGCCGCCGCGCCGCCGGTCGAGTGGCCGAACAGCCCACCGACGCGCTCTACGACCATGCCGCGCTCGCGCTCATCGTCGATCAGTGCGCCCACCTTGCTGCGCACAACCGCATCGTCGTCCATCTCGCCCAGCCCCGCCGCCTGGCGCACGGCCTCGACGATGGGCCACATCGTGATCCCTTCGCCGTACGACAGGCAGCGGCCGTGGAGGACCAGCACGCTGGCATCGAGCGAGTCGAGGAACGCGCTCACAAGGCGGGACTTGCCAACGCCGGCCGCACCCAGGATCGTGAAGAGGTGGCAGACGCGCTCCTCAACGACCTGCTCGAACGCATCGGCCAACAGCCGGCGCTGCCGTAGGCGGCCGACCATCGGCGCGTCGAGCCGACGTGCGCTGACTTCTGCTCCGAGCGCCACGTCGGCCAGGCGATAGGCCGGAATCGGTTCGGTCTTGCCCTTGGCAGCTACCGGTGCGACGGGTTCGGCCGACACGGCGTCGCGCACCAGCCGGTACGTCTCGACGCCGATGAGCACCTCGTCGGCGGCAGCGGCCTGCTCCAGTCGTGCGGCCACGTTGACCGGGTCGCCGGAGACAAAGCGTTGCCCGCTGCCGGTATCGCCGGCGACTACTTCGCCGGTGTCGATGCCCGTCCGCCAGGCGATCGAGAGGCCACGCTCACGTTCGAGCTCCTCGCGGAGAACCGCGAGCCGGGCGCGAATCTCGTCAGCCGCACGGACCGCGCGAACGGCGTCATCTTCGTGGACGATCGGCACGCCGAACACCGCCATGACCGCGTCGCCGATGTACTTCTCGACCACGCCGCCGTGGCGCTCGACGATCGTGCGGATCTCGTCGAAGTAGCGCGACATGACGCGGCGCATGGCCTCCGGGTCCGTGCGCTCGGTGATCGCCGTCGAATCGGCCGCGTCCATGAACATGACCGTCACCGTTTTCCGTGTTTCGGCCATTGGAGTGGCAAGGTCGAGCGCCACTCCGCAGCTCGAGCAAAAGCGCGCTGCGCTGCTGTTGGCTTGGCCGCAACGGGGGCAGGCGATCACGGCTCCGAGTCTAGCCACGGCCGGGCGCCCTCAGCGCGCCACGAGCGCTTCGAGCAGGGTCCCCATCGCCTGTTCGGGCACAGTCGAGGCGAGCGGCAGGAGCTGTGCCGCGGCGCTCTCGGCCGCCGCATTCAGGTCGCCTGCGTCGATCAACGATTGGGACAGCGCCGGCAGAATCAGCGCGTCGTAGCGCCACGGTCCAGTTCGAGTGATGAGTGCCGGCACGACCGCGGCACCTGCCGCGCGCGCAAGGCGAAATGCGTCGGTCGCGACACGTAGCGAGGCGCCGGGGGCCTCGACGAAGACGGCGCGCCTGCTCTCGTGGTCCAGAGTGAGCACGATGCACCGACCGGGCACCAAGTAGCCGAGAACGTCACGCGCGGAGCCGGTCCTGAAGACCGCCGCGCCCAGGCTTTCGGCAAGCTCGACCTTGCGCCGCCGCGCTGCGCTGCTGAACCACGATTGGTCGGCCGGCGCGGCGGCGGTGACGATGCCGAGTGACCGGATCCAGGCCGCCAGCGTGACCATGGACGTCGTGTGCAGCGTGACCACGACGACCGGCCGATCCCGGATCGCAGCGCGCAGGTGCTCAACTCCCTGAACAGTCAGCCGACGCTGCCAGCGTGTCTCGGTCAGCCGGTCAAGCCAGCCGAGCAGCCACCAATGCTCCTGGAATTTGGTCAGGTAGCGCCAGCGCGCCCAGGCGCTCGGCTCCCGGACCGATGCGGCCGGCAGCGAGGAGGAAGGCACACGCTCTCGCTTCACTCGCATATGGCGCGCGGCGACCAGTGCCGACACGGGCCACATCAGCAACCACAGCGCGCCAAGCGGCAGCACGCCCTCAAGTGATCGGCTGGCACGGTAGAAGGCCGACTTCAGGAACTGCATGATTCGAGGCTAGCGGGACCGCGCGGTCGTACCATCTGGGGGTGAGCAACGACCACGACGGAGCGAATGGCTTCAACGGCCCCAGTGGCCAGGTTTACATCGTCTCGGCGGCCCGGACGCCGATCGGCAAGTTCAACGGCAGCCTGGCTGACGTGCCGGCAACAACACTCGGCGGCGTCGCCATCAGGGCGGCCCTGGAGCGAGCGAACCTGCCCGCGGACACGCCGATCGACGAAGTGCTGATGGGCCAGGTGCTCCAGGCCGGCGTCGGCCAGGCCCCGGCACGCCAGGCCGCACTCAAGGCCGGGATGCCTGATTCGACGAGCGCGACCACGATCAACCGGGTGTGCGGCTCGGGCCTCAAGTCGATCATGCTCGGCGCGGCGCAGATCAGGGCCGGCGATGCCGAGATCATCGTCGCGGGCGGCATGGAGAACATGAACCAGGGCCCGTACCTGATCCCCCGGGCGCGCTTCGGCTATCGGCTGGGCAACGCGGAGATGATCGACTCGACAGTGCACGACGGGCTGTGGTGCAGCACGGAGGGGTGCCACATGGGCACGCACGCCGAACGTGTCGCGATGAAGGCCCAGATCAGCCGCGCTGACCAGGACCAGTTCGCGCTGGACAGTCACCGCAAGGCGCTGGCCGCGATCGAGAGTGGCAGGTTCAACGATGAGCTGGTTCCGGTGCCCGTCCAGAAGGGTCGCGAGACGGTCGAGTTCACCACGGACGAAGGCCCGCGCGCGGACACGAGCCTCGAGGCGCTGGCCAGGCTGAAGCCCGTCTTCGACCTGCCCGAACCAGAGCGGAATGAGACGAGCGCCCTGGCCGCCGGCTCCGTCACGGCGGGCAACGCGCCGGGCATCACTGACGGCGCGGCGGCCACGGTCGTGGCCAGCGAGCGCGCGGTGGAGCGTCTCGGCCTGCAGCCGCTGGCGCGCATCGTGGGCTACTCGCAGGCCGAAGTGGAGCCAAAGTGGCTCTTCCTGGCCCCGGTCAAGGGAGTGCAGAAGCTGTTGGCTCGGATCGAGATGCCGATCGAGGCGTTCGACCTGATCGAGATCAACGAGGCGTTCGCCGCGCAGGTGCTGGCTGACGGCCGGGAGCTGGGCTTCGACTGGTCCAGGGTCAACGTGAATGGCGGCGCCATTGCGCTCGGACACCCCATCGGTGCCAGCGGCGCGCGTATCGTTGCAACCCTGCTGTACGAGCTGCGGAGGAGGGAAGGGAGCTATGGACTGGCGACTCTCTGCCTGGGCGGCGGCGGCTCCGTGGCGATGGCGCTCGAGCGGGTGTGACGCGATCCGCGACCTGACAACCGACGCGCCATGAGCGGCGTGTCGATCGTCACCGACTCGGCCAGCGACCTGCCCGCCGCGGAGGCGCGGGCGGCCGGAGTGTCCGTGGTCCCGCTGCTCGTCTACTTCGGCGAACGCGAGTTCACCGCCGGCGTCAGCCTCTCCGTGACCGATTTCTGGCACGAGCTGACTGCACCCTCAGCGCCCTTCCCGCGCACGGCGGCTGCGGCGCCGGGCACGTTCCGCGACACGTTCGAGCGTCTCTTCGCCGAGGGCGCCGACGAGATCGTGTACATCGGCGTCGGATCGAAGCTGTCGGCCACGATCGGCAGCGCGCGTGTCGCGGCTGAGATGCTGCCCGGCAAGGCGATCCGGATAGTCGACAGCGAGTCGGCGAGCATGGGCATCGGATTGCTGGCGCTGGCCGCTGCCGAACGTGCGCGCGGCGGCGCCTCGGCGGACGAAATCGTTGCCGAGGCAGAGGAGCAGCGCCAGCGGATCAAGCTCTACGTCGTGCTCGAGACGCTCGAGTACCTGAAGCGCGGCGGGCGCATCAGTCCGGCCCGTGCCGCGATCGGCAGCGTCCTGTCCGTCAAGCCGATCATCACTGTCGAGGACGGCCTGGTCGAGACGGCCGACCGGCCGCGCACGAGGGGCAAGGCGCGTGCCCGGTTGCTCGAGCTGCTCGCGGCTACCAACCCGGAACGAGTGGCGATCCTGCACGGGCAGGCGCCGGACATAGCCGAGTTCGAAGACGAGCTCGCGGCGCTCACTGGAGTCCCGCGCGAGAGCATGACCACGTACCTGATCGGGCCGTCAGTCGGTCCCCACCTTGGCCCCGGCGCTTACGGGGCGGTAGTGATGTCGCGCCCGGCGTGACTTTCGGATCCTTCGGCTCCAGCCGCCGCGCGGTGTAAACTTCGGCCGCTTCCGGCCCTTGAATCTCGGGCCTATCTCGACTTCTCGCGCCCTGGAGGATTTCGATCCCGATGACCACTGAGCGAGCCGCGCCGTCCATCAACCCATGGCACGTCGCGCAGCAGCAGTTCGACAGCGCCGCCGACCGGCTCAATCTCGATCCCGGGCTGCGCCAGGTGCTGCGCGAGCCGCGCCGTGAGCTGACCGTGCACTTCCCGGTCAAGATGGACGACGGCAGCGTCCAGGTCTTCGCCGGCTATCGCGTGCAGCACAACCTGGGCCGCGGGCCCGCCAAGGGCGGCATCCGCTACCACCAGGACGTGAGCCTCGACGAGGTCAAGGCGCTGGCGATGTGGATGACCTGGAAGTGCGCCGTGGTCGGGATCCCGTTCGGTGGCGGCAAGGGCGGCGTGGTGGTCGACCCAAAGAAGCTCAGCCGGCGCGAGCTGGAGAACCTGACCCGCCGCTTTGCGACGGAGATCGAGGTGCTCATCGGTCCCGAGCGCGACATCCCGGCGCCTGACGTGAATACCAACGCGCAGACGATGGCCTGGATCATGGACACGTACTCCATGCACCAGGGCTACACCGTGCCCGGCGTTGTGACCGGCAAGCCGATCAGCCTTGGCGGATCGGAAGGTCGCAACGAGGCTACGGCACGGGGAACCGTCTTCTGCGTCATCGAGGCCGCGCGCCACCTGGACATCCACCTGGATCACGCCACCGTGGTCGTTCAGGGCTTCGGCAATGCCGGCTCTATCGCTGCGCAACTGATGGCCGAACAGGGCTCGAAGATCCTCGCCGTGTCCGACTCGACTGGCGGCATCCATGCGGAGGATGGCCTGGACATCGCCCGGGTCATGGCCTGGAAGGCAGAGCACGGGACCGTGGTCGGTTTCCCGGGCGCGCGCGCTGTGTCGAATGCGGAGATCCTCGAGATCCCGTGCGACGTGCTCATTCCGGCTGCACTTGAGAACCAGATCCTGGCCTCGAACGCGGAGCGGATCAACGCCAAGATCGTGGCCGAGGCGGCCAACGGTCCCACGACGCCTGAGGCGGACGACATCCTCTTCCGGCGCGGCGTGTTCCTCATCCCGGACATCCTGTGCAACGCCGGTGGCGTCACGGTCAGCTACTTCGAGTGGGTGCAGGACCTCAACCGCGATCATTGGAGCGAGGTCACCGTCAACGGCAAGCTGCACGAGATCATGACCCGGGCATTCGCCGAGACGCTTGAGATCGCGGGGCGCGAGCAGGTTCACATGCGCATGGCGGCGTACCTGCTCGCAGTCCAGCGCGTCGCCGACGCCACCGCCATGCGCGGCCTCTACCCGTAGGCGGTCGCGCAATCTAGACTCCACCTGCCGAGCATCGGCCTGTGTCACAGGCGCGCCGGCGGCCCTGGAGGGGACCCGTGGCCAAAGTGGCTGACCTGCTCGCGCAGCAATCACTGGTTGATGTCTTCGACGGCGCGACCTTGCGCTACGGGAACCGGCCTGTCTTCATTGCCGACCGACCCGAGGGGCCTGTTACCTGGTCGTTCCAGGACCTTGACCGCCGCTCCAAACTTGCCGCCTATCGCCTGACCGCCGCGGGACTGGATCGCGGGGATCGGATCCTGACGTGGGCGCCCAATGGCCCGGAGCTCGCGGCGGTCTATATCGGGGCATGGCGTGCTGGAATCATTCCGGTGCCGCTCGACCTGCGCTTCTCCCCCGACGTCGTCGCGCGCGTGGCGGAGCGGGCGGACACGAAGGTTCTGTTCGTTGGGCAGGGAGTCGCAGGCGGCGACCAATTGGGCAGCCTGGAAATTCATCAGATCGATGATTTCGTGGCCGACAACGAGGCGGACCTGCCGGCCGACTGGTCAGCACAGCTCGACGCACTGCCCCGTCCGGGCCGCGACGATCTGTACGCGATCATGTTCACGTCGGGCACCACCGGTCAGCCGCGTGGGGTGATGCTCGCCCATCGGAATTTCCTTGATCCATGGCACCTGACCATGTCCGCGCCGATGACGCGCATCCTCATCCGCCTGCTGCTGCCCAAGAACCCGGTATCCGTGTCCGTCATGCCCATGTCGCACATCTTCGGACTGAGCGAGTTGCTGGCCATGCCCATGTTCGGCGGCTGCATCGCGTACCCGCTCGGCCGTTCGCCGCGCGCACTGATGGAGGCCATGCGCCGTTACCGGCCGACTTCGCTCGGGGTGGCACCGCGGTTCGTGGAGCTGCTCTGGAACCAGCTTCAGCGCGAACTTGCTGCTGCCGGCCGGCTGGAGGCCTTCGAGCGTCGCCGCGCCCGTGCCACGCGCTACCCGTACTGGATCCGGCGGCGCATGTTCCGCGCCGAGCTGGCCCTGCTCGGCGGCCGCCTGCGAGCTTTCAGCTCGGGCGCCGCGTTCCTGCCGCCAGAGGTCCAGGCCGCGTGGGAAAGCATCGGTCTGCCCGTGCTCCAGGGCTACGGCGCCACCGAATGCGGCTCTGTCGCTGGCACCAACTACCTGCGCCATCCGCGCGGCAAGGTCGGGCGCAAGTCGCGCAGCGCAACTGTCGAGCTCGCACCGGACGGTGAGATCCTCGTCTCCGGCCCGGGCGTAACGGCGGGCTACTGGCGCGATCCGGATGCCACGCGCAACGCCTGGGACGAGGGCGGTCGCTATCACACCGGCGACGTCGGTCACTTCGACAGCAAGGGCAACCTCGTCCTGATCGGGCGCAAGAAGAACATCATCGTGCTGGGCAGCGGGCTCAACGTCTATCCGGAGGACATCGAGCAGCAGCTTCACGCCGCTGGCCTGGGCGAGTCGGTGGTGCTCGAGACGGCGCCGGGCAGGATCGAGGCGGTCATCCTCGAGCCGGCGCGCGAGATGGCCAGCACGGACGTGGCCGCGGATGCCAGCCAGGCTGATCGGCGCGCGGCGCTCAATGCGCACATCGCAGCGGCGGTGGCAGAGGCGAACTCACGGCTCACCGTTCACGAACGGATCGATGCGTGGCGAATCTGGCCTGAGGCCGACTTTCCGCGCACGCACACGCTCAAGATCCAGCGCGACCCAGTGCGAAAGTGGGCATCCACGCCGGGCTCCGTGCCGCTGCCCGTGCGCGAGGGAGCGGTGGCAGAAGCCTGACCGTCCGTTGCGCGCTCATTCGGGCGGCAAGACGGCCTCGATCAACGTCACGGCCGCTTCCGTGGGCCTGCCCAAGGCGATGGGCATCAACTGGGCAGCGACATGGTTGGCTGCAGCCACATCGTCGTCAGTGTCGATAAGCATCTGCGGGACCGGCTCGCAGATCTGGATGGAGTGCTTCCAGCGGCCGGCGTCGGTGACGATCACCGGGACGACTGCGGCGCCGGTCATCCGGGCAAGTCGAAAGGCGCCGTTGGCCAGGCGCAGCCTGCCGCCCGCCCAGGATCCCTCGACGACGCGCCCGCGGACGTGGTCGGCGGGCAGGAACATGCATCGCCCGGGCTTTAGGTAGCGCACCATCGCGCGGGCGTCGCCGCGCAGGAACGACTGGGATTCCTTGACGTTCGCCCAGCGCCGGCCCAGCAGCCGCGACCGCTTGGCTTGTTCAGAGCGAGCCCAGACGCGAGGATCGACGATGACCGTGCCAACGCCGAGGCCCCGACTCATGAGCCACCCGCCGAGCACGATCATCGAGGTGGTGTGGACGGTCAGGATCACGATCGGACGCTCGGCGGAGATGCGATCGATGGTCTCCGTGCCGCGCGCCGTGAACCGGCTGGCCCAGCGTGGCTCGTGCCAGCGATCGACCCAGAACAGCAACGGCCAGCGCTGGTGGATGCCTGCATGGAAGCGCCAGCGAGTCAGGAAGTCGGGTCGTCCGGGCGCTTCAGTTGCCGGCAGTCGAAGGACGGGCTGGGCCGTATCCGAGCGCGCGGGACGGAATCCGCGCAGTACGCCATAAGGCATCAGCACCATGTATCCGACGCCGGCCGGGAGGGTGGCGATCGCGCGGCAGGCGAGGTAGAAGAGGGTGACGCCGGCCAGCTTGATCCTCCCCATCAGGGCTGATGCTACGCTGCCGGCATGCTCGACCACGAGGAACAATTCCTCTTCAAGGAGGAGATCCTCCATCTCGCGACCGCCGTTGCCGACGGAGGCATGCTGGACAACGTCGAGGACCTGCTGACCGATGTGATCACCAGCCCGCGCTTCGACTCGGAAGTGTTCACGCTCGAGCGCTCGTTGCAGGTGATGCTCGGGGCTCGCGCCGGAACCACGCTGGTCGGGCTGCTGACCGTCACGCCCGAGGTCTTCGACCAGGTCGCAGAGGTGCGCATCCAGCCCGAGATCCACGAGCGACTGGTCGCCTGGCGAGCGCGCTTCGGGCTGGCCATCGACAACGCGCTCAACTTCCTGAACAACCCGGACGGCATCCAGGGCCACAACTTCTCGACCCAGATCGCGCACGTGGACGACCGGCGCGTACTGCAGGGCCGCCTCACGCTCGTGCGCTACAACAACGAGCCGCAATTCTTCGTCGCCGACGCGTCGGTCTATTACGGGCTCATCGCCGACGTCCTTGACCGGCTCGTGCCGCAGACGGATGACGAGACGATCGACGCCGAAACGCTGACCCGGATCAAGGAAGCGATCGCGGTGATCGAGCGCAAGCAGATAGCCCGGGAGCGTCCCTAGCCCACGCGCGCGCGAAATGCATCTGCAACCTTCTTGAGTGTCCGATAACCCGATCGGGCCATAGCAACCCGTTGCGTTCTGGCAATACCCTCGGTCACATGGCCGTCCGCCGTGTGATCAGTGGCCTGCTCTTTGGGCTGGTCCTGAGTCTTGTTGCCGCCCTCGCGCCTGCGCCCAGCCCGGTTGCGGCTGCCGAGCCGGCCGGCTTCGGGTACTTCCACACGTACGCCGAGACGAATGCGGTGATCGACAGCGCCGTCGCCCAGCACCCCTACGTCGCCAGAAAATTCTCCATCGGCCGCAGCTACGAGGGCCGCGCCATCAAAGTCGTACGCCTGACGGCCAATGCGGCGGCCGGCAATCAGGGCCGGCCGGAGGTGTTCATCAACGGCCTGATGCACGCTCGAGAGCGGGCCACGAGCGAGCTGGCGATCCACCTGATCGAGGTGCTGACCAACAACTACGGGCAGGACACGCAGCTTGGGCGGCGCGTCACGGCGATCCTCAACTCGACCGTCGTCTACATCGCGCCGATGATGAATCCGGACGGCGCCGAGTTCGACTTCCAGGGCGGCCGCTTCCACAAGTGGCGCAAGAACCGCCAGCCGATACCGGGCTCGAGCGCGGTGGGGGTCGACCTCAATCGCCAGTTCGGCTACACGTGGGGCTGCTGCGGTGGCTCGAGCGGCAACCCATCGAGCGACTTCTATCGCGGGCCAGATCCGTTCTTCGCGCCGGAAGCGCGCGCATACCGCAACTTCGTCGACGACCGCGCCAACCGGCTGGCAGGCGTGCTCAGCCTCCACTCCGCCGGCCGGCTTGTCCTCTGGCCATACGCGTATACCAAGCAGGACGTGCCGAGCGACATGAATGCCGCCGACCACCAGCGGATGGTGGCGCTGGGACGGGGTATGGCCCAGCGCAACGGCTACCGCGCCGAACAGGGCAGCGACCTCTACATCGTGGACGGCGATCAGGACGACGACGTCTACGGCAGGCACGGCATCTACGGCTTCACGATCGAGATGGCCAAGGGCAGCGCCAAGCGCTATTACCCCAGCCAGTCCGAGCTGAATGCAGATTTCGCGCGCAACCGCAAGGCGATCCTGTGGTTCCTGGAGGAGATGGGTGACGGCAAGGGATCCGCCGCGGCGTCGAGCTCCGCGACAGGGTCCGCCATTGCTCCGGGCGCCGCGTCTCGACCAAGCGCCAGTCGCAAACGCGGCGGCACCCAAGTACAAGCAGTCCGTCTACAACAGCGCCGTCGTCCAGCCCCAGAAGACGAACTGCTGGTGCGTCGTGGCCGGCACGCGGGCGTGGCTGCGCCACCTGGACCCGTCGTTGACGATCAAGCAGAGCCAGCTCAACGAGTTCATGACCACCAAGGACAAGAACGACTGGACCGACCCGAGCACTCCCTTCTACATGCGCTGCACTGGCGGGTCGCCCAGTCCCAGCTTCGCTCACGATGGGCGCGGCATGGCCTGGGCCCTGTGGAACCACCGACCGGCCGAACTGCCCTATGGCTTCAACGACTACTTCACCAATGCCGCGAAGGCGATGAACTGGCAATTCGTGCGCAACATCCGCGCCACCGGCGCGCCCGTCGGCGCAATCGTCGCCTCAGGACAGCACCTGATCCTGGTCGTGGGCTACAAGACCAGGCTGGATCCGTTCGCGGAATTTGGCCAAAAGAACAGCCTGTACGGATTCCGGGTGTGGGACCCGTGGAACCAGGCCGGTTTCGGGAACTGGTCAGGCTGGCCGGCGGGCGGCTTCTCGGGCAACGCCTACGTGACTATCCAGGACTGGAACCAGAAGTATTTCCGCAAGGACGTCAACGAAGGCCCGTACTACTACGGCAAGTTCGTAGGTGTCCTGCCGACGTCCGCCGTCGAGGCCCCCAGCGACAGCCCGTCGCACAGCTACGGCCAGGTCGCCTACGAAGCCGCCAACTCCACTGCCGCGCCTGAGGAGCAGCCGGAGGCCGCCGCTGCCTCTCCGTCGCGCAGTGTTACCGCGGCCATCGAAGACGGGCTGCGCCGGAATGACCTGCTGGGCGACGCCGAGCTCGGCAACCTGCCCGCCGGCTACACCATCGGCACAAGCGTTGCGGTGGAATCGCTCGCGGCGGAGATGCCGTCATACATGCTCGTCGAGCTGCGCGTCAACAACCGTGTGCGCGCCATCGCGACCGTCAACCGGACGGCGCGCGGCTACGTATTTGGTGAGCTTCGTGCCACGACCGGTGACGTGCGCCTGCCCAGCACGAGCGCGCTGCGCACCCAGGCCGCCGCTCATGGTCTCGAGCGCAACGTGAGGCTGGTCTGGGGCTGGACCGATGACCGCGTCCCGCACTACGCGCCGTTCCTGGCCGGCACCAGCGCCAACGGTCGCGCCGCATTCGTGACGCCCGGCGGGATCACCAGCCGGATCGAGCTCGTTCGCGGCCTGACGCCCACCACGCGAGCGGTCGATTAGCCTCTCCTCGATGCCCGTTCTCGGGAGTCGAGCGAAAGCCCTCGCGGCGCTTGTGGTTGCGTCGCTCATAGTGGGCTGCGCCACGCAGCCGCTGGTCAGTCCCAGTGACGCGCCCCCCAGCCCATCCGCTTCGCCCGGCGCCGGTTCCCCGAATGCATCGCCGACGAGCGGAGCCACGAGCGGAGCCACGCCCGCCGGCAGCTCATCGCCCAGCGCGACACCCGTTGCCGGCTGGCTGGCGCTGGCCCAGGCGCCAGACGCCGGGGCAGCCTGGTCCGTGGACGCCCAGCACCTGCTCGTCTGGCTCGGAACGCCCGGCGCGCCTCCTGAGAGCTTCTCCGTGCGGGTGATCGATCGCTCGGGCACCCTCGTCCAATCGCACGAAGCGGTGACCGAGCCGGTCTGGCTCGACGAGCGCCGCTTCATCGCCTATCGCCTCGACTGGCAGCAGGATGAGGCCGGAGACTGGTTCGCCCAGACCGGGCCAAACGGCGAGCGGCTGGGCAGTGCGCTGATCGGCGAGATCGGTTCGGCGCAGCTGACAGAGGCTGCCGGCCTACCGCTGGACCCGGCCATCTCCAACGGGCGTGGCGCGCTGGCGTTGACCGGCTTCGCCAGTGGTGGCGACGCCGAGTTTGCGGTGTGGGCGGACGGGGAGCTGACTGCCTGGCGGCCCGGCTATCCGTCAACGTGGTCGGCGCCTGGAGACCGGCTGGCCGTGATCCACGCGCGGGACTCGGGTCCTGCCGCCGAAGGGTGGCTCGAGGTCGTCGCCTGGCCCGGACTGGACAACGTGTGGTCAAGCGACGAGCAGGTGCGTATCGGCTCGGCCGCCTTCGACCCCACGGGCGGCCTGGTCGCATTCCCAGAGTTCGCGGAGCGGCCAACTCCCCCTCGCCAGGTGCCCGAGTTCGACTTGACGGTACGCATCGCTGACCTCGGAAGTGGCGAGCTGGGCGGCTTCACCGCGCTCGAGAACGGTTCATTTGCCTGGCTCGCCGGTGATCGGATGGTCGTCGTCGGTTTCGACAGCTCGCGCGCCACGGTTTACGACCTGGCCGGATCCGTGCTGGCCACGGAAGACGTTGCCGGCCCGAACGTGGTCTCAGCCGCGAACGGGGCGGTGCTGCTGTTCTACGACGGCGAGCTGGACGAGCCGCCGATGCAGGTCATGCGCGCGGACTCATTTGCCGTGCTCGAGAGTCCGGGCACGCTCGCCGGTCCGCCGCCGGCCATGGCGCCCGACGGCAGTGCCATCGTCGTCGTGGCGCGACTGCCGTCCGCCCAGCCGGGCGGGCCACCGGCGACGGTCCTGCTCCACCCGCTCTAGTTACTCTCACCCGATGCGGCAGCTGTACCTGGCGGCAACGGGCATGAACCGCGGCAAGACAACGGTCGCCCTCGGGCTGCTGGCCGCGCTCCACGAGCGGGGACTCGACATCGGCTTCACCAAACCGGTCGGCCAGCGCTACGCGATCGTCGATGGCGAGCCAGCCGACGAGGACGCGATCCTGATGCGCTCCGCGCTGGGGCTTGACTGACGAGCTGTCACTGATGAGCCCGGTGCACATCCCGCGCGGCTTCACCAAGGCGTACATCAAGGGCGAGGTCACGCCCGACCTCGCCGGACGCATCCGGCGCAGCCACTCGGAGCTGTCCGAACGGCACGACCTGCTGCTCGTCGAGGGCACGGGCCACGCCGGCGTGGGCTCGGTCGTGGGCCTTTCCAACGCCCAGGTGGCGCGCATGCTGGGTGCCCCCGCGGCGATCGTGGCGGAGGCGGGAGTCGGGCGCCCGATCGACGAGATCGTGCTCAACCGGGCACTGTTCGCGCGGCACGGCGTGGAGGTTGTCGGCGCGATCGTCAACAAGGTTGATGCCGACGCGCATCCGTCGCTGCCCGATGTGCTGCGTGATGGGCTGGCGCGCCACGGCATCGAGCTGCTGGGCATGCTGCCCTACCGGCCGCTGCTGTCCAACCCCACACTCTCGATGCTGGTCGAGCAGGTCAAGGGGGAGGTTCTGTCGCAGGGCGAGGACCTCGATCGCGTCATCGAGCACGTGGCCATCGGCGCCATGCAGCCGCGCCACCTGGTGGAACGCGTGGGCCCGGGTTCACTGCTCATCATCCCCGGCGACCGGACGGACGTGATCCATGCCGTGGTGGCGGCGAACCGAGCGTCGCGCGAGGGAGGGGAGAGGCGCGGCCTGTTCGCGCGGCGGCGGCAGGTGTTCGGCCGCGCGCCAGAGGACGCGACGCGCACGGAGCTTGCCGGACTGGTGCTGACCGGGGGCTACCGGCCGCGTCCGCGCGACCTCGACGCGATCGTCCAGGAGAGCATGTTTGCTTTCCTGGTCGAGTTGGACACATACGAGGCCGCCTCGCAGGTGCATGACCTGCTGGTCAAGACCCACCCAGCCGACCGCGGGAAGATCGAGCTGACGCGGCGCCTGGTCAGCGAGCACCTCGACATCGATCGCATCCTGGATCGTTTCGCCGAGCCACGCACCGTTCGTCGCGTGGCGGCGCCGGGCGATGCGAACGCGGGCCCGGCGGGTCAGCTGGTCAAGCTGGCCGAGTCGAGCCTGCGCGGGCTTGGCCGCCTGGCCGGTCGAGCGGCAGGCAGTCGATCAGGCGGGCCGAAGGGAACCTGACCGCAAGGCTGGCCAGCGCCGGCCGGTCGACGGCGTCCAGCTCCTCGAGCGTGTCAGCGTCGGCCACGCTGACGTAGTCCACCTCGCCCAGCGTCGCCACCACCAGGCGCTCGAGCATCGCCTGGCGCAGCAGGTCGGCTGATGACGCGCCGTTCGCGAGCGCCGCTGACGCGGCCTGGAGCGCCTGGTGAAGGGCCGGAGCCTGCGCGCGCTCTTCGGGCGTGAGATACCTGTTGCGCGACGACATCGCCAGCCCGTCCGGCTCGCGCACCGTGCGACATACCACGATCCGCGTCGGGATGGCGAGGTCGCGCACCACGCGCCGGATCACGACCGACTGCTGTCCATCCTTCTGGCCGAAGTAGGCGCTGTCCGGCCCGACCAGGTTGAGCAGCATCGTCACGACCGTGGCCACTCCACGAAAGTGGCCGGGGCGAACCGCGCCCTCCAGGACCTCACCCAGCCGACCGACGTCCACGCTCGCCAGCGCGCCGGGCGCGTACATCTCGTCCACCGCGGGCACGAAGGCCACGTCCACGCCAAGCGATTCGAGCAGCGCCAGGTCCGCCGCCTCGTCGCGTGGGTAGCTGCTGAAATCCTCGTTCGGCCCGAACTGGGTGGGATTGACGAAGACGCTCGCCACGACCGCCTCGTTCTCCTCGTGCGCGCGGCGGACGAGGCTGGCGTGACCTTCGTGCAGCGCGCCCATGGTGGGCACGAATCCAACCGGGGAGGGGAGTGCCCCGCGCTGGTCGCGCATCTCGGCGCGGGTGCGGGCTATGTGCACTCTTCGTCCGCGCAGCGATGCACCGCTGGCAGGTATGGACGGATCGCCGGCCACGCACCATCCGCGTCGTCGCCCCCGGTGACGAACATGAGCCTGTATGAGCCAGGAGGATCGCCCGGGCCCGGCTGGGTATATGCGACCAGGGCCAGGGTCGGGTCAACACCGGCGAGCGCATATGCCGTCAGCTCCGCGAACTGCTCGGGAACATTCGTACGTGTTATCTCGGCGTACGGAGTCAAAGCGTTCTCAACCCCGACCAGCTCGGTTGGAACCCCAACGCTGTAGCGCGTCCCGTTGACGACGGCGAGGGCTGGACAGGCGGCACCCTCGCCAAATCGATCGAGACACGCATCGCCGCCGAGCCGGCTGAACATGAGCCCGAAGCCGATAGCCGACGCAGCCGCCAGGACGGCGAACAGCCCAACCACGACCTTGCTGCGATCGATCATCGCAACGCCGGTCTAGAGATCGCGGTCCAGGGGAATGGGCTCGGTCGGCAGGTCGACGCGAATAGGCTGCCAACCGGGGCGCGATCCAGGTCGCCCGCGCCGAGCACCTCGGCCAGCACGTCCGGGTCGATCGACGACGCGTGCTCTGCGCCGGGGAACGTGCCCGCGCCAACCTCGTCGGCGAACGAGCCGATCGCCGCGGCCATCTTCTCGGCCAGGTTCTCGTACTTCTTGGCGTGACGCGGGACGAAGCCGTAGGTCAAGCCCGAGCAGGTCCGTGATCACCTGTACCTGTCCGGAGCAGCCCGCGCCGGCGCCGATGCCGATCGTCGGGATGCGCAGTCTCTCCGTGACGGCGGCGGCGAGCTCCGAAGGAACGAGCTCGAGCACGACCGAGAAGGCACCGGCTTCCTGGACCGCGAATGCGTCGGCCAGCAGGCGCCGCGCCGACTCGACGGTCTTGCCCTGGACCCGGTGGCCGCCGAGGCCGTGCACCGCCTGTGGAGTGAGGCCGATATGGGCCATGACCGGGATGCCGGCGCGCGCGATGGCCTCGATCGTGCGCGCGCTGCGCACGCCGCCCTCGACCTTGACCGCCTGGGCGCCGCCCTCGCTGATGAAGCGCGCCGCGTTGGCGAGCGAGTGCTCGACGTTCACGCCGTACGACATGAAGGGCATGTCACCAACCACGAGCGAACGCCGCGTGCCGCGCACAACGGCCTTCGTGTGATGGAGCATCTCCTCCATCGTCACGCGCACGGTCTCCTCGTAGCCGAGCATGACCATGCCGACCGAGTCGCCGACCAGGATGAGCGGCACGCCCGCCTCGTCCACGATCCGCGCGGTCGGGTAGTCGTAGGCCGTCAGCATCGGGATGCGCGCTGTCCGCGGCGTGCATCCGTGGCGATGTCGGACAGGGTCACGCGGCGGACGGGCTTGCTGGTCTTGGGATCCGGCGTGGGCTGTGTCGGGGCGCTCATCTGCCTGCCAATGATGCACCGCACGCGGCTGGACGGCCTGCGCGGCTGGAGCTCGATCACGCGGTCGAGCAGTCGCTCGGCCACCTGGCGCTTGGACATCTGCGGCCACTCATCGTCCGGCCGGCCGGGCTCGACGATCGTGACGCGGTTGGTGTCCGTGCCGAAGCCCGAGCCCTCCTCGGCGACGTCGTTCGCGACAAGCAGGTCGACGCCCTTGCGCTCGGCCTTTTCGCGCGCGCGCTCCAGCGAGCCCGTCTCCGCCGCGAAGCCCACGATGACCGGGTCGCGGCCGTTGCGCCGCGCCAGCCGGCGTCGCCTCGGCCAGGATGTCGCTCGTGGGTTCGAGCTCCAGCGTCAGGCCCGTCGGAGCGGGCGATCTTGACGTCCGACGCGGCGCGCGGCCGGAAGTCAGCCACGGCTGCGGCCATCACGAGCACGTCCGCTTCGCCCAGCGCCTCAAGGACGGCGTCGCGCATCTGGGACGCGGTCGGCGCATGGACGAGGTTGGCCGCCTCCGGGAGCGGCACGGACGTCATGCCGTGGATCAGCGTCACCCGGGCGCCGCGCGCAAGCGCCGCCTCGGCGATCGCGACGCCCATCTTGCCCGTGGAGCGGTTGCCTATGAAGCGCACCGGGTCGATCGGCTCTGCCGTGCCGCCGGCGGTGACGACCACGTGCCAGCCGGCCAGGCCGGCGTTTGAGCTCGATTCGCGCGGTGGCCTTTGCGCGGGATCGGGCTGCCTGATCGGCCGGCCGTCCAATGCCCGACTCACCGCTTCCAGGATCACTCCCGGCTCGGCCAGCCTGCCCTGGCCCACCTGGCCCGAGGCAAGCGAGCCGTGCTCGGGCTCCACGATGGCGTAGCCGAATGAGCGCAGCTTCTCGACGTTGGCGGTCGTGGCCGGATGGGCGTACATCTCGCCGTCCATCGCCGGCGCGACCACGACCGGCGCCGTTGACGCGAGGCAGGCGGCGGTCACAACGTCATCGGCCAGCCCGTTGGCCATCGCGCCCAGCCAGCGCGCCGTGGCCGGCGCGACCAGGATCAGGTCGGCCGTGTCGGCCGCGACGATGTGCGCTATGCGCTGGTCGGGCAGCAGCTCGAGGGGGTCGACCATCGGCCTGTGCCGGGTCAGCGTCTGGAGCGTCAGCGGACCCAGAAAGGCCTGCGCGGTATGTGTCATCAGCGGCTGGACCTCTGCCCCCGCAGCGGTCAGTGCGCGAGCCAGCTCGGCCGACTTGTAGGCCGCGATCGAGCCCGTCACGCCGAGCAGGATCAGCCGGCCCTCGAGACTGCTCATGCGCGCGCCACCTGCGCCTGTTGGCCCACTTCCTGGTGCAGACGGGCCAGCCCTTCGAGGGTCAGGTAGGGGTCGATCACGTCGACGTTGGGGATGGCCTGTGCCCACTCAGCGGAGGACCAGCCGCCGGTCAGGATGACGCGCGGAGCCGCACCGCCGGCCGCGACGAGCTCATCGGCGATTGCCCGGATGAGCACGTGCACCAGGCCGCTGTGGCCGATCACCGCGCCGCTCTGCATGGCGGAGATCGTGTCGCGCCCGATCGCCGTCGGCGGCATGACCAGGGCCACGCTCGGCAGCAGCGCCGTACGACGGGCGAGGGCCTCGATGCCAAGGCCGGCGCCTGCGGCGATCGCCCCGCCGATGAACGCCCCGTCAGCGTCCACCACGTCGAACGTGGTCGCCGTGCCCATGTCGACCACTATCGCCGGCGCACCGTGGAAGCGAAGCGCGGCGTAGGCGTTGATCAACCTGTCGTCGCCAACGGCCTGCGGGTTGTCGACACGGATCTCGATCGGAATGGTCGTCTGGTCGGCGACAAGGACCGGGATGGAGCGTTCGGCGGCCGCTGCTCGTATCGCTTCGGTGACCGTCGGCACGACGCTGGCGATCGCGATCTCAGTGCCGGAAGCGTCGTGCGCACGCTTGTCGATCAGCTGCCCGAACCAATCGTTCACGGCGGCGCGAGCATCGGACAGCGGCGTGGGCAGCTGGCCGATGGTCAGCGCCTCGCCATCGTCCACGAGCGAGTACTTGATGTTCGTGTTGCCCACGTCAATCGCTACGAGCACGCTTCCGATCATACGCGCGGCGCCCCTTGGCCCTGCGCCTGGCGCCCGCCGCGCCGGCCGGTTCGGAGCATGCGATTCGGGGTTACGCGGCGCCGCCGGGCTGCGCTACCATCTGCCGAACCGCGCGCCGGATGGGTATCGGCGCCATGCGCGCAGCATCGGTAAGGAGGGACGTGTCGCTCGAGCCGCCAGCGAAGTTCTTCGTGAATAGCGGCCTTGTCTCGAGTCCCACCGACATCTACAACCTGCTGCGCCCGCTGCTCAAGCAGACCGTTTCGTACCGCTACTTCCGTGGCAGCACGGTGATTTCGCATGGCACCGGCTGGGTCGAGCGCATCGTCGTTGACCGGCCCGAGGTGTCGACCTTCTTCACGCCGCTGTCCATTTGCCTGAACATCGATTCGTTCGAGCATCTCGAGTTCGAGACGCGTCCTGATCAGTTGATTGTCTACACGCTCGTCCAGGGCGACGAGCGCATCGTGGTCGAGTTCGCTCCGGTCGGCCGAAACACCGCCGACGAGCCGGAGCAGCAGCGCTTTGCCTTCCCCGCCACGGCGGACTACGTGCAGATGGAGCTGAGCACGCTCGATGGGGGCGACGGCTCGGACCAGGCGGGCGAGGGCTCCGAGGGGGGCTAGGGAGAGGCTCTGGGAGCACGGCTGCCAACGCAGCCGCGGGAGAGAGGGAAAGGGCCCGCGCTCAGCGCGCGCCACATAGGGAAGGAGAGGGACCTTGGAAGCGATCGCTTCCTACTTCAAGTTCCGCGAGCGCGGGACTTCGTTCGGCACGGAGGTGCGGGCGGGCGTGACCACGTTCATGGTCATGGCCTACATCATCTTCCTGAACCCGAACATCATCGCCGCGCCACTCGGGCTCGATCGCATTGCTGTAGCGACAGGCACGGCGTTGATCGCCGGCGTGATGACGATTGCCATGGGCATCATCGGGCGCTACCCGATCGCGCTCGCGGCCGGCCTCGGACTGAACGCGATCGTGGCATTCCAGCTGACTGGCCTGGGGCTCGACGCACGCGGCGCGATGGGCGTCGTGCTGCTCGAGGGCATTGTCATCCTGGTGCTCGTCCTCGTCGGCTTCCGCGAGGCGGTGATGAACGCCGTGCCACTTTCCTTGAAGCGCGCCATCGGCGTGGGCATCGGCCTGTTCATCCTGTTCATCGGCTTCGTCGACGGGGGATTCATCGTCTCAGGGTGCGCTCCCGACTCGGCCACTCTCGGGTTCTGTAACGGAACGCTCGTAACACAGAGTTTCCCGAGCACGCCGTCGCAGTTCGTGTTCGTCATCGGGCTGCTGCTCACGTTCGCGCTGTACGCGATGAAGATCAAGGGCGCAATCATCATCAGCATCGCCGTCACCGCGGTGCTCGCCTTCGTGGCGGGGGTCACGCAGGCACCCCCGAATTTGACGCTGGCGCCTAGCTTCGCCACCCTGGGCCTGGGCCTGCAAGACCCGTTCCAGGTCTTCGTCCGACTCAACATCATCGTCGCGCTTCTGACGATCTTCGCCATCATGCTGGCCGACTTCTTCGACACGATGGGCACGGTGACTGGCCTCGCGCAGCAGGCCGGGCTCGCTCGCGACGACGGCTCAGTGCCGGGCGTCAACCGAGTTCTGGCGGTGGACAGCGTCGCGGCGATTGCTGGTGGCGCCGGCGGCGTGTCGTCGAACACGTCATACATTGAAAGTTCAGCTGGTGTCGCAGAGGGCGGGCGAACTGGTTTCGCGTCGGTCGTCACCGGGGTCCTGTTCCTTCTTGCCATCCTGCTGGCGCCGCTGACCCAGCTCATCCCGGTGGTTGTCACGGCACCCGCACTGGTGCTCGTCGGGTACCTGATGTTCACGCTCATCCGGGACATCCCGGTCGACAACGTGGAAGACGGACTCCCGGCGCTGTTGACCATGATCCTGATGCCGCTCACGTTCAACATCACGGTCGGCATCGGCGCCGGCTTCATCGCCTGGGTGTTCCTGAAGGTCGTGCGCGGCAAGTTCTCAGAGGTCCCGTGGCTGATGTGGCTTGTCGCCGCGGCGTTCCTGATCTACTTCCTGACGGCCTGGATCACGGGCATCGTCAGCCCGCCACCGGCGGTGCCGGCCGGCTAGCCGAAACCCAACCCCGCGGCCAGCCCCAGATGGCCGCGCAACCTACCGCGCGTCGGGCCCGGCTTGTGCCGGGCCCGACGTGTGTCCGGCTCGCGCCAGGCCCGACGTGCCATCGCGTGTAGCATTCGACGCCCATGTTCGAACGCACCGCGTTGCCCGATGGGCCACGCGTCATTTCAGCCCGCCTGCCGGGAACACGCTCGCTGTCAGTGGCGGCGTACGTCCTCGCCGGCTCGCGCCTGGAATCCGCGGCCCAGGCGGGCGTCGCCCACTTCATGGAGCACGTGACGTTCAAGGGCACCAGGGCGTACCCCACGACAAAGGCTGTCTCTGATGCGATCGAGGGCTGTGGCGGCAGCTCGAACGCGGCCACCGATCGCGAGTCGACCGTGTACTGGGCGCGCATCCCGGTGCGCGAGCGCGAGCGGGCGTTCGGCGTCGTGTCCGAGCTTGTCTGCCGCCCGCTCCTGCGCGACACGGACATCGCCCGCGAGCGCGACATCATCGTCGAGGAGATTCGCTCCTATCGCGACGACCCCGGCCAGTTCGTGTTCAACATCTTCGATCGCGCCTTCTTCGGCGACACGCCGCTCGGCTGGGAGATCGCAGGCGACGAGGACAGCGTCCGTGCGCTGGACGTGGACGACATCCGCGGCTTCTGGGCCAACACGTACAGGCCGGCGAACATCGTCGTCGCCGTTGCGGGCGACATCGACCACGACTACGTCGTCGACACCGTCCAGCGTTCCTTTGGCACGGGCAATGGCGTCGTGCCCAGCTACGTTGCCGCGCCCGAGCTGCCCGTGGAGCGGCTGAGCGTGGAGCACCGCGAGCTGGCCCAGGCGCATATCTGCCTGGGCGTGCCGGCACTACCGCGCGACGACCCGGAGCAGTGGACGCTGGAGCTGATGAACACGATCCTGGGCGACGGCTCGTCGTCGCGGCTCTTCCAGCAGCTGCGCGAGGAGGCCGGCCTGGCCTATGACGTGCATAGCTTTGCCACCGACTATGCCGACTGCGGCACGCTCCAGGTTTACGCCGGGGTCGACCCGGCCGACCTGACCCAATCTGTCGAGGCGATCATCACCGAGCTGCGCCGCTTCGCGGACGAGCCCGTGACGATGGAGGAGATCGATCGTGCGCGCACGTACGCGGCCGGCCGGCTGGAGCTGCGCCTCGAGGAGAGCCGCCACCTGTCCGCCTGGCTGGGCGTGCAGGAGGCGCTCCACGACCGGGTGCTGACGCTGGACCAGGCTCTGGCCGAGCTGCACGAGGTGACCCCGGACGCGATCCAGTCCCTTGCCCAGCGGCTCTTCCGCGACGACCGGCTGTGCCTCGCCGTCATCGCGCCGCCGCGCACAACGTCGCGCCTGGAGCAGGCGCTCCACATTTCGTAACGGACACAACCGAATGTCGACAGGAGAACCGATGGCCGAGCGAACACTGATCCTGATCAAGCCCGACGGCGTCCAGCGCGCGCTGGTCGGCACGATCGTCGGCCGCTACGAACAGCGCGGACTGCGCATCGTGGCGATGAAGCTGATGCGCCCCGACCGCGCGCTGGCCGAGAAGCATTACGACGTGCACCGCGAGCGGCCGTTCTTCCCCGGCCTGATCGAGTTCATCACGTCCGGTCCGGTCGTGGCCATGGCGCTCGAGGGCCCGAACGCGGTCGCCGTGTGCCGTGAGATCAACGGTGCGACGCGCCCGTCCGAGGCGTCACCGGGCAGCATCCGCGGCGACCTGGCCCTCGACACGGGGCACAACCTGGTCCACGGCTCGGACAGTGCCGAGACCGCGGCGCGCGAGCTGGCGCTCTGGTTCAAGCCGGAAGAGCTGGTCGACTACGACCGCGAGATCGACCGCTGGGTGCTCGACAGCGACGGTTAGCGCACCCGTATCGGCCAGGCTGATGTGCAGCCGCTTGCGGAGCCTCTACGAACCGCCGCGGACCGCGCAAGAGCTTCCTGATCGCCCCGTCACGCTCGAAGACTGGTAATTCCGCGTGCTTGCCGGACAGCGGCTTTCTCCTTGGACCCTGCCAGACCCGCCCGTATCAGCCTGATCGATAACCGGCGGTGCTAGGGACGCCGCCAGACGGTCAAGGCGTAGGTGCGGGCGCCGGCGCCGGTGAAGTGGCGGGCGGAACGTTGGGGTACGTGGGCGTGGGCAGGACGCCAAAGGTGGTGATCGGCCAGTAGCGCAGCCAGGCCCGCCCGATGACGTCGTTGGCGCACACCATGCCGATCGAGTCGGAGCGTGAGTCGGTCGAGTTGTTGCGGTTGTCGCCCATCACGAACAGGCGACCTTCGGGCACGTCCCATGCCTCAAGCTCGCTCAGCGGGTGCGTCTCAACGCCGCGGATGTACGGCTCGTCGACGATCACGCCGTTGACCAGCACCTCGCCTTCGCTCAGCTCGACCGTGTCGCCCGGCTCGCCGATGACACGCTTGATGTACGGCGTGGGATCCACGATCGCGTCGGCCCCGATCGGATCGGTGCAGGACCCGTCGCGCTGGACTGGGCTGAAGACCACGATGTCGCCGCGCGAGTAGGAATCGAAGCGCGGCGTCAGCTTGTCGACCAGCACGTACTGGTCCGGCTCGAGCGTCGTGCGCATGCTCTCCTGCTCCACGCGGAAGGGCTGCGCCACGAAGGTCTGGATGAGCCAGAAGATGACGATGGTCAGGATCAAGGTCTCGGCGATCTCGATCAGACAGCCGAGTGGACGTCCTTTCACGGGCTTGCGAGTGTATGGGCCTGCTCCGTCCGCCGTCGGCTCTGACGGCGCCGCCGCGTGCGCGTCCTGCTCTGCTACACTCCCGCCGCTTTCATCAGCCGCCGGGCCGCCCATGCCCGGGCTGCTTCCATGTCCGGTCACGGACCAAACTCGCGGACGCCGTCTGAACTTGCGCCCGCCGACAAGACGAATTCGAGCAGGAGGCCTTTCGAAGCGTGGATCTCGCGGACACCATCCTTTGGATCATCCCGATCGCCGGCATTGCGGCCATTCTGTTCGCCGGCTACCTGGCCCGCGATGTCCTGCGTCGTGACACAGGCACGGACGCCATGCGCGACGTTGCCAGCACGATTCACGAAGGTGCGGTCGCTTTCATTCGGCGCCAGTACACCACGATTGGGGTTCTTGCCCTGGTTGGCGCGGTGGTCATCGGGATCATCATCTTCTTCGTCGAGACGCCGGACGTTGCCGACGTGCCTGAGTTGGCGGGGATGCCGATCGCAATCATGACCGCGATCGCCTTCCTGGTCGGCGCGGTCGCGTCAATGGCCTCGGGCATCATCGGCATGTACATCAGCGTCCGCTCGAATGTGCGCACCGCTGCCGCCGCGCGGCGCAGCCTGGTGGAGGCAGTCCAGGTGGCCATGCGCGGCGGTGCCGTGTCCGGCTTCCTGGTCGTCGCCCTGAGCCTGCTCGGCGTGTGGGGCATCTTCGTCGCCTACGAATCCTTCGTCGGTGACGTGACCATCGCGGAGGCCCCGTTCCTCATCGTGGGCTTCGGCTTCGGCGCTTCATTCGTGGCCCTCTTCGCCCAGCTCGGCGGCGGTATCTACACCAAGGCCGCTGACGTTGGCTCGGACCTCGTCGGCAAGGTCGAGGCGGGCATTCCCGAGGACGACCCGCGCAACGCGGGCGTGGTGGCCGACCTCGTCGGCGACAACGTGGGCGACTGCGCCGGCCGCGGCGCTGACCTGTTCGAGTCGACCGCCGCCGAGAACATCGGCGCGATGATCCTGGGCGTGGCGGTCTTCGCAATCGCGAGTGCCGCGGGATGGCCCAACCCAGAGGCGTGGATCTTCTTCCCGCTCGTCGTGCGCGGCTTCGGCCTGCTGGCCACGATCGTGGCGATGTACTTCGTCCGCGGCAGCGAGGACGAGGATCCCATGAACATCCTCAACCGCGGCTACTGGGCAACCACGATCCTGTCTGTCGTGGGCCTGGGCATCACGACCTACGTGATGATGCAGACCGGCAACGACGTTGTCGGCGCAATGAACCTGCCGTCGTGGATCTGGATGTTCATGGCCGGCATCGTCGGACTGGCCACGAGCGTTGCATTCGTCTACATCACCCAGTACTACACCGCCGGCGGATGGCGCCCGGTCAAGGAGATCGCCGAGGCATCCAAGACCGGCCCGGCCACGAACATCATCTCCGGCACTGCAGTCGGCTTCGAGACCACCTTTGTCACCGCCATCACGATCGGTATCGCGCTCCTGTTGAGCGCCTTCCTGGGCTCCCAGGCGGGCCTGATCAACGCCAACGGGGACAACGTGGGCGCCATCTTCGGCACCGCGGTGGCGACGATGGGCATGCTCATGACCACGGCCTACATCCTGGCCATGGATACCTTCGGCCCGATCACCGACAACGCCGGCGGCATCGCCGAGTTCTCCAAGGCGGAGGCCGGTGCACGCGAGATCACCGACCGATTGGACGCCGTGGGCAACACGACCAAGGCACTGACCAAGGGCTACGCAATCGCCTCAGCTTCGCTGGCGGCATTCCTGCTCTTCAGCGCCTATATCGACAAGGTCAACCTGATCCTGAGCAACCAGATCGAGCGCGGCGTGCGCGAAGCAGGAACGCTGCTCGAGGCGGTCAACCTGGCCAACGTGGACGTCTTCGTTGCCGCGCTGATGGGCGCGATGCTGGTCTACTTCTTCAGCTCGCTCGCCATCCGCGCGGTCGGCGTGACGGCACAGGCGATCATCGTCGAGGTCCGCCGCCAGTTCCGCGAGATGCCCGGCATCATGGACTACACGCAGCGGCCCGACTATGCGCGCGTCGTGGACATCACCACCCGCGCCGCCCTGCGCCAGATGGTGCTCCCCGGCGCCGTCGCCGTGGCCACACCGATCATCGTCGGAGTCCTGCTCGGCCATGAGGCCGTCGCCGGAATGCTGATGGTCGGCACGATCTCCGGCGTGCTGCTCGCCACCGTGCTCAACAACGGCGGCGGTGCGTGGGACAACGCCAAGAAGTACATCGAGTCGGGCCAGCTCAAGGATGACGACGGCAACGTCATCGGCAAGGGCACGCCAGCCCACGCCGCGGCAGTTGTGGGCGACACGGTCGGCGACCCGTTCAAGGACACCGCCGGTCCGTCGCTGCACGTGCTCGTCAAGCTGCTGGCGACGATCACGCTCGTCCTGGCACCGCTGTTCATCCGCTAGTCGCATTGCGCCTGGCGGCTCGCGCCGGCATCGCGCACAGGTACAGGCATGGATGAGCTGATCCAGGCGATCGTCATTGGGGTCGTGCAGGGACTGACCGAGTTCCTGCCCGTCTCCTCTTCGGCGCACCTGATCCTGCTGCCACGCGCGCTGGGCTGGAGCGACGAGTTCATCCTCAGCCCGGCCTTCACGGTCATGCTCCACCTCGGCACGCTGGTGGCCCTGCTCGTCTACTTCTGGCGCGACCTGGTTCGCTACGCGGTGGCCGGGCTGGCCGTGCTGCGCGAGCGACGGGTGGGCAACGACCCCGAGCGCCGAATGGCCGTCCTGCTGGCAGCCAGCGTGATCCCGGCGGCGCTGGTGGGCGTGGTGCTCGAGGACTTCGTGGACACATTCTTCCGCGAGCAGCTGCTCGTCGTGTGCGCCCTGCTCGTCGTGGGCGCGGCGATCCTGTTCTTTGCCGAGCGCGTTGCGCAGCGGACACGCGAGATGAGCGAGCTCGGAGTGGGCCAGGCGCTGCTGATCGGCCTCGCCCAGGCACTCGCGCTGTTCCCGGGCATCAGCCGATCAGGCATCACGATCTCAGCCGGCCTGATGCTGGGCTTGAAGCGCGAGGCCGCCGCACGCTTTGCATTTTTGATGGGCACCCCGATCATCGCCGGTGCCGGCCTGTGGAAGTCGCGCGAGCTGCTCGACGGCAGCATCGCCGCGTTTGATCCGGTCGTGCTCGCGGCGGGCATGATCGCCGCGGCCGTATCGGGCCTGCTCGCCATCGCCGTTCTGCTTGCCTTCCTGCGCCGCTACAGCACGGACGTGTTCGGCCTTTACCGCGTCATCGCCGCGGCCGTATTTGCTGGGCTGATCCTGCTCCGCTAGCGGAGCGCGCCACGCGCGGGGACAATCGTCAGCAATGGAAGTCATGAAGCGGCTGCGCCAACAGCAGATCAGGGATCTGCTCGGGTCGCGGCCGATCGGAACGCAGCACGAGCTCGCCGCCGCGTTGCGCGATCGGGGCTTCAAGGCGACCCAGGCAACGGTCAGCCGCGATGTGGCCGAGATGGGGCTGATCAAGGTCAGCCGCAACGGGTCCCATGCCTACGCCCTGCCGCCGCGCGGCGGCCAGCCCGAAACGTCCGGCGATCAGCGCCTGGCGCTGATCATGCGCGATCTACCGCTCGAGATCCGCGTCGCAGGACTGATCCTGGTCATCAAGGCCGCGCCCGGCTCAGCCCATCCCATCGCCGCCGCGCTCGACCGCACGGGCTGGCCTGAGGTCAGTGGCTCGATCGCCGGCGATGACACGGTCTTCGTGGCGTGCCCTGATCGAGCCGCCCTGGATCGTCTTCATGCGCGGCTCATTCGATTGGCTGAGCTGCTCGCCGACGAGTAGGCCATTTCGGCTCGGAGCGGCGCCTGCGCGTTTGACGCTCCAAAGGGCCACGCCTACAATCCGCGGACCCCGAACCCCCGGTGTCTAACGACCCATGGGCGTCGCGTCGGGAGCCCACTTTCTGAGCCCAACCTTTCAATGGATTGAATCGCCATGAACAACAAGCCCGCATACCTGTCCAAGGAAGGCCTCGAGCAGATGCGCCAGGAGCTCGAAGAGCTGGTCAACGTTCGGCGTGCCGAGGTAGCCGGGCGCATTCACGAGGCGAAAGAGCACGGCGACATCAGCGAGAACGCTGAGTACGAGGACGCCAAGAACGAGCAGGCCTTCGTCGAGGGGCGAATCCAGGCCCTGTCGGCGCTGATCAAGAATGCCGTGGTGATTGACGAGAACCACTCCACCACGCACGTCCAGATTGGCTCGACGGTCACCATCCAGTCGCAGGACGGCAAGGAGAGCTTCATGATCGTCGGCTCCGCTGAGGCGGCACCGGCGGACGGCAAGATCTCCAACGAATCACCCGTCGGCCGGGCCCTGCTCGGTCGCAAGAAGGGCGATGAGATCACCGTCTCCGTCCCTGCTGGCGACAGCAAGTACAAGATCCTCAGCATCAGCTGAAGCACGACGCGTTGATGCCGGCACAGACCCGGCCGGCGCAGGCCTACTGGGCCGACGAGATTGCCGGCCAGGTAGTCGGCCGGCAGGTGGTCAACGATTCAAAGACGCCGTCAGGCACGGTCCACGTGGGCAGCCTGCGCGGCGTCGTGCTTCATGACGCCATCCGTCGCGCCGTCGCGCAACATGGCAACGAGGTCGAGTTCCGCTACGGCGTCGAGGACCTCGACCCCATGGATTCGCAGGCACGCCTCACGCCGGACGCGATCGAGCAGTACATGGGCGTGCCCCTGGCCCACGTTCCGGCGCCTGAGGGCAGTTCGCATCAAAACTACGCGCGCCACTTCGTGACGCTCTTCCTGCACACGTTCGCCGATTTGGGCATCCACCCAACGCTGTACTGGATGAGCGAGCAGTACGCCTCTGGCGCAATGGATCCGTACATCGCCAAGGCGCTCGACAAGGCCGACGTGATCCTCGACATCTACCGCACCGTCTCCACCGTCAACCATCCCGCGGGCTGGCTGCCGATCAGCGTCATCTGCGAGAGCTGCGGCCGGATCGGCACCACGGCGGCAAGCGACTGGGACGGGCGCGAGGTCTCGTACACGTGCCGCCCTGATCTCGTCGAGTGGGCGCGCGGCTGCGGCCATTCAGGTCGCGTGGCGCCCTTCGGCGGCCGCGCCAAGATGGTCTGGAACGTGGACTGGGCGGCGCGCTGGGGCCTGGTTGGCGCCACGATCGAGGGCTGCGGCAAGGACCTCGCCACGGCCGGCGGCTCAAGGGACCGGGCAGATGCGATCTCGCGCCGCGTTTTCGAACGCGAGCCGCCGGTCAACGTGCCCTACGAGTTCCTCAATATCGGTGGGCGCAAGATGAGCACGTCGCGTGGCGAGGGCGCCGCGGCGCACGAGATCGCCGCTGTGCTGCCGCCGAGTCTGCTGCGCTTCCTGTTCCTGCGTCACAGGCCCAACCACGCGATCAACTTCGACCCGTCGGGAGACACGATCCCGCGCCTCTTCGACGAGTTCGACCGGATCGCTGATGGCGTGGCCGGCAAGCCCGTGCGCGGTGAGCTGCCGGCGGATCCGGAGCGCATCTTCGCCCTCTCGCTGGTCGACGCGGACGTCGACCCCCAGGTCGAGGCGGCCCGCTATCGGCCGCCCTTCGCCCACCTGGCGCTGCTGCTGCAGGTGCCCGGGCCGGACATCATGGATCGCCTGGCGGCGGAGAAGGGCGCGCCTCTGGACGATGCCGAGAAGCGCGTCGCACTCGAACGCATCGCGGCGGCGAAGGCGTGGCTGGAGTCCTTCGCGCCCGACTCGGCGCGGCTCTCCGTTCAATACGACCGACTTCCAGATGTCGACCTGACGGACAGCCAGCGCACTTTCATGGGCCGGCTTGCTGACGAGGCAACTACGCAGGAACCTGTCGGTGGAGACGCGTGGCAGGCACTCATCTTTGATGTGGCCAAGCGGGACGAAGGCCGACCAGCTGACGGGTTCAACGCCCTCTACCAGGCGTTCCTGGGCCGGCCAAATGGCCCGCGTGCGGGTTGGCTCCTGGCGTCGCTGCCGCATGAGTTCGTGGTCGGGCGCTTGCGCGAGGCGAGTGACGGCGGAGGCCACTCATGAGCGTAGGCATCCAGCGGCTGCGCGAGGACGCTGAAGCCATAAGGCGTGGCGCGCGCGACAAGGGGCACGACGAGGCGGCCATCGACGAGGCGATCGAGCTCGACGCGCGGCGCCGCAACGTGGCCGGCGAGGCGGATGCTCTGCGCGCCCAGCGCAAGGACGTCAGCGCCCGCATGGGCACGGCACTCAAGGCGGGCGAGGCGGGCGCGGAGACGCTGCGCGTGGAGTCGCGCGAGATCGGCGAGCGCATCGAGCATCTGGAACGCGAGCTGGGCCGCGTAGAGTCGGACCTGGAAGCGGCCCTGCTGCGCATTCCCAACCCGGCCGATGCGGACGTGCCCGTGGGACCGCCAACTGCCACGACCACCGTGCGCGAGTGGGGCCAGCCGGTCGCCAGCGACGCCGACGGCTGGCAGCGCAGGCCGCACTGGGAGATCGGTGAGCAGCTGGGCATTCTTGACCTGCCCGCCGGCGCCAAGGTGACCGGTTCCGGGTTCCCAATCTATCGAGCCGCCGGCGCCCGCCTGCAGCGGACGCTGATCAGCCTCTTCCTGGACATCCACTCGAACGAGCACGGCATGACGGAGATCTGGCCGCCGGCGCTGGTCAACGCCGACTCGGCGCGCGGCACGGGCCAGATCCCGGACAAGGAAGAGCAGATGTACGTCGTCACGCGCGACGACCTGTACCTCGTGCCGACCGCGGAAGTGCCGGTCACCAACATCCACCGCGACGAGATCATCGAAGCTGACCGCCTGCCCATTCGCTACGTCGCCTACTCGCCCAGCTTCCGGCGCGAGGCGGGAGCGGCCGGCGCCAAGACGCGCGGCATCCTGCGCGTGCACCAGTTCGACAAGGTCGAGATGGTTGCCTTCACCCGCCCCGAAGAGTCGCCCGCGATGCTCGAATCGCTGACCGTGGCCGCGGAGACGGTGCTGCAGCGGCTGGGGCTGGCCTATCGGGTGCGGCTTCTTTCGACCGGTGACATGGGCTTCACCCAGTCCAAGACGTACGACCTGGAGGTCTGGGCGCCAGGAGTGGGGGAGTGGCTCGAGGTCTCGCTCGGTGTCCAACTTCCGCGACTTCCAGGCGCGACGAATGAACATCCGCTGGCGGCCGGAGCCCGGCGCCAAGCCGGAGATCCTGCACACCCTCAATGGGTCAGGCCTGGCTCTGGCGCGCACAGTTGCCGCGCTGCTCGAGGTCTACCAGCAGCCGGACGGGTCCGTCGCGCTGCCCGAGCCGCTCGCCTCGCAGGTGGGTCCGCTCGCCTAGTGATTGCTTTCCGCTACGCGGCCGCAGTCGCGCTCGTGCTGATTGGGCTGGTCTTCATTGGCCAGGGACTTGGCTTGATCCCCGGCAGCTTCATGACCAGCCAGCAGATCTGGGCCGTGGCTGGGGCGATCTGCCTGGCCGGCGGTGCCTATTTGGCCTGGGCGACCCTTCAGTCGTCGAGGCGCTGACCCGCCGGTATTCTTTCCAAACGGAGAGGTGGCCGAGCGGTTTATGGCGGCGGTCTTGAAAACCGTTGAGCGAAAGCTCCGGGGGTTCGAATCCCTCCCTCTCCGCCACCTACACGGAAGGCGGGCGCATCCGGGATGCGGCCGGAATGTTCGGGTCTAGTTGTGAGTTTGGGCCCGGTCACTCGACGACAGGTGGCTCCTCAACTGGCGTCTCGCTCTGGCGGGCCGGTGCGGGGAAGCGAACAACCAGCAGGGCCTGATGTCGGGCCGCGGCGCGAAACGTCAGGACGATCATCAGGACCAGCTCGATCAGCATCGCCACGACCCCGAGCGCCAGGGCCACTCCGCCACCTGCGTCGCCCAGCAGCGCGACGACGGAGACGAGCACTCCGCCAACCATGGCCGCGATCAGTCCGATCATTCCCTGCGATGTGCTGAGTCCGTAGAGGAGGTCGCCCAACACGCTGGTTGAGGGAGGGCCGTAGGCGGTAATCACCGATGAGATGTCATCGTGCGTTGGGCTCGTGAGGTAGGGCTCGACCATGGGCGCAATCTCCGTGTATCCGTGTCGCATGCGAGCCATGCCATGTACGGAACGCAGGTCGTCGGCAGCCGCGCCGGACATGCGCACGTAGGTCAGCACGCCGATAACCCAGTCGAACGCGAGGACAACGGCCGTAAGGATGAGGAACTGGTCACTGAATGACAGTGCCTGGGCGAGCAACGCGAGACCCACGAATGACATGGACAAGAAGGTCAGGAACATCCCGCCGCGGATGAAGGACTCGTTGTAGGCGAGCGATCGGCTGGCCAGCAGGCTCCAATGCTCGGTCGCCATGATCTGGACGGCGCGCGGGTCGCTCAAGGAACGAATTGGGCCGGCCGGGGCCGCAAAAGTCTCCTGCTCAACCGCCGCTTCTGGCGATGCCGCCGCGGGGGTGGAATTGACCGTTGGTTCAGCGCTCACTCTTACCCTCCGTCGCCTTCTGGAACGCTCCCCAGTATCAGTTGCCGGCGGTCCGTCAGCTCCGGCAATTGGCGATGCTCGACAGATGCTTGTAGGGCGTCTACTCGCTGCTCAGGACTGACGCTCGTCCGTGGAGGGAGTGACCGGGGCCGGTGATCGCACGCCGTGTCCAGGCGCAGTCTTGACACACGAGCTGGCACGCGGCGGGGCCAGCATCGGCCACATGAGCGAAGACGTTGACGAGCTCGCCGCGGTCCTGTTCCGGTTGGACTTCGAAGGCATCTCGACGGCGGACGGCACGACACTGATCACGCGCACGATCGTCGGCTGGGCGCTGAGACACGGCTGGCCGGTCCGGACAGAGGCGCGCGTCGGGTTGCCGATCAGCGCCACGGCCAAATCGCGCCTGGGCTACATCGACGCCATCGTCAGGCGCGGCAACGGCCGTCCTGACCTTGCGATCGAGATCGACAGCACAGACAAGGAATGGTCGCTGGCCAAGCTGCGCCACGCGTCAGCGGCCGGCCTGGACGCGATCTGGATTCGCTGGGGAGATGACGACTGGGCGGGCGCCTACGACGGCGTGGACGTCATCCAGCTTCCGGCGCGGCGGCGTGAGGCGCGTCGTGCGTCACCAGGCCCAATCACGCTCTGGTCGTGAGTGTCCGGCTCATGAGCGCAACGGCGTTGGCGCCAAGGACTCGCTCGACTGTCTCTGTGCTGAGGCCGCTTCCGATCAGGGCATCGGCGAGGGCAGGAAGCCCCTCCACGTCAATCAGCATCTTGAGCGCCCCGTCCATGTCAGAGCCCAGGCAGACGTGATCGGCGCCGGCAGAACGGACGGCAAGCTCGAACGTGCGCGCAGCCGCTTCCAGCGTCGAGCCACCGAGCAGCTCCGTTGAGAGCACGATCCCGACCACTCCGCCGGCCGCGCCGACCTGGGCTGCGAGCGACGCCGGGATGTTGCGCGTCGCGGGCGAGTAGCGCCGCAAGCGCGAGGCGCGCCTGCTGATCTCCGTCAGACCGGTGTGGCTCAAAGTGAAAGGCCGCTGCACGACGTTCAGTGACTGCTCCACGCCGGGCACGGACATATGCGCGAGGTCCACGCACACGCCACTTTCCTCGAGAGCGGCAATGACCTCGCGGCCATAGCTCGTCAGGCCGCCAGCGACACGGCCGGTACCGGAACCCACGGCCGCGTTGTCCATCACGTGAGCCGGCGCCAGCATGCGCACGCCACGCGCATGGAGCCGGGCAACGTTGTCGAGCCGGCCGTCAAGAACGTGCGCGCCCTGCACGCCGATCAGCACGCCGACCGGTCCGTGGGGAGCGATGCAGCGCGCGAAGGTCGTCCGCCGTCCGAACGATCAGAAGACCACCGTCCGACTCGGCCACCCAGCGCTCGATGCGACCGATCAGCCACTCGGCGATGGCCATGTTGGAGCCGACTGCCGACCCGGGCAGACCGAGTGAGCGGAAGTGCCAGCGAGAGAGCGATCCGTTGAGCTCCGGCCAGGCCGTGGCCACGGTCAGGCCCACCACGTTGACGCCCACGGAACGCAGGCGCGGCAGGTCGACGTGCCCGCGGCCACCGATGAGGAACGTGTCTCGGAAGATGGTGCTGCCCACCACGAGATCCACTACGGGCGCCGTGCGCACGAGGTCGTGCGCGGCTTGCGAAGCAGCCAGCCGGCCGGGTTGTGCGGTGCGATTGACGACCCGGTCCACCAGCCGGCTGAGCAGGCCCAGCTAGCGGTGCCTTCCCAGCGAGCGGGCGATCAGCCCGCCCGCGACACCGGCCACGAAACCGCCGATGTGGGCCATGTAGGCCACGCCCCCGGTCTGCTCAGTGACCGCGATCTGTCCGATCCCGTTGACGAATTGAAGAACTGCCCACAGGCCGATAACGAGCAGCGCCGGCACCCACGTGGCGAAGTAGCCGAAGACGACCAGGACGCGGTTGGTCGGGAAGAGAACGATGTACGCCCCGAGCACACCGGAGATGGCGCCCGACGCACCCAGCGAGGGGACAATCGACTCGGGGTCCACGAACACGTGGGCGAGCGAGCCGACCAGCCCCGCGAGCAGGTAGAAGGCGATGTACGCCAGCGAGCCCATGGCGTGCTCGACGTTGTCGCCAAAGATCCACAGGAAGAGCATGTTGCCCAGCAGGTGAAGCCAGCCGCCGTGCATGAACATGCTTGACAGCAGGGTCAGCTGGATGGGGCTGGGTCCGCGCGTCAGCTCGATGAACGCGTCGCCGATCCGCTCGCGGCCAATGATGTCCGTGCCGCTGGTTATCTCGCGCGGGACTGTCGACCAGCCGTACGTGAACGCCTCGTTGGGAAGCTGCAGCAGAACGAAGACGATGACATTGAGCGCGATGAACGCGAGCGTTACCAGCGCGTAGCCGCGGCCACGCAGGTTCTCGTCGGCGAGCGGTAGCACTTGCTCGCTCCGGTCCGGGCTAGGCCGGTGCGAACGGACTAGTCACCGCTTGTCGCGGCTGCCGGCTCGGGAGTGGCCGGCTCGGGAGCGGCCGGCTCCGGCGCCGATGCAGCCCCGCGCACGTCGTCCAGCTTGGCGCGCAGCAGGTCGTGCGAAACCTCGCGGCCGGTCCACAGGTTGAACGCCGCGGCCGTCTGGTGGACGAGCATCGTGTCGCCGTTCATCATCTCGGCCGCGCCCGCGCTGCGAGCGTCCTTGAGCAGCTTCGTCTCACGCGGCACGAACATCAGGTCGAGCACGAGCAGGTCGGGCGCGAGCAGCTCGCCCGGGACGGGCGTCATGGTCTCCGCGTCGGCGACGGCCGAGGCGTTGATGAAAACCTTGGTCTTGGCCAGCTCAGCCTCGATGACCGACTCGTGCCAGGGCATCGCGCGCAGCTCCATGTGCGACGCAGAGCGTCCAAAGTGGCGGATCAGGCCCTCGGCCCGGTGGAGGTGGCGGTTGAAGACGATCACGCGCTGGAAGCCCTCGGTGATCAACGTATAGACGGCCGCCCGTGCGCCGCCCCCGGCACCGATCACGACCGCCGCCTTGGGCATCTTCTGCTTACCGACGAGCGCATTGAGCGCGGCGCGAAAGCCGATCACGTCCGTGTTGTGGCCGATCAACCGCGAGCCTTCGCGGGTCAGCGTGTCGACCGCTCCGGTGGCCTGCGCCTCCTCAGTGAGGCGATCGACCATGGGCGCCACGCGTTCCTTGTACGGAACCGTGATGTTGGCGCCGAGGTAGGCGTCGCCGCGGATCGACTCGACCGTCTCTGGCAGCTGGATGAGCGGCACGTCGAGCGGCTCGTAGCGCGCGTCGATGCCCACCTCGTCAAACGCCGCTTGATGCAGCGAGCTGGAGATGGACTGTGTTACCGGATGACCGACAAGAACGACCCGCTTGGGCACAGGAATACCCCGAATGAGGCCCGTCGAGGGCGACAGGAAGAAGCCCGATGCTACCATTGGTCGCCCGAGTAGGGAGAGGTCGCATAGAGGCCTAGTGCGGCGGTTTGCTAAACCGCTAAGTGGGGTAACCTGCTTCGAGGGTTCGAATCCCTCCCTCTCCGCCAGCGCGCTTCATGAAAGGGATGAATCGTGCGAGTACTCCGGGTCATCGCGTCGGTTGGGGCGGCCATCCTCGTCGCTTCCGTTGGGCTCGGAACGGCCAGCGCGTCACAACATGTCCCGACGGCAGTTTTCAAGCCGGGACACTGTCCGGTCAATCTGAACACTTCTCGCCGTGTCGAGTGCTTCAAACTCCGTGTCCCACACGTCCGCGGCGACATCAACTCGGGCAGCATCAGCATCCAGGTTGCGATCCTTCACGCTCGTAACCCTCTGCCCGACCCGATCCTGATGCTGATGGGTGGCCCGAACTATCCCGGCGTCGACCAATTCAGCGTCGAGTACTTCCGCGGTGCTGCGTACGTGCGCAAGCGTGACCTCATCCTGGTCGATGTGCGCGGGGTTGGGTCCTCCCGGCCGTACCTCGGTTGCCACGAACTGGACGACGTCCGGATCGAGAGCTTCCCCGAGGATCCGACTCCTCAAGAGGAGATCGAGGGGGTCGTTGCCTGTCGCAATAGGCTGGCCGCGAGGGGCATCGATCTGAAGGCGTTCGACGCCGCCGCCGTTGCAGCCGACCTGCGCGATCTGCGATTGGCCCTCGCCATCGAGCAATGGAACGTCGTCGGCTTCTCGGCTGGAGCTGAGGCCACGCTCGAGCTGATGCGCGTCGACCCCGACGGAATTAGGTCTGTGGTTCTGGATTCGCCAGTCACGCGGGCACATCGGCCCACGTTCGATTACTGGCTGAACGGAGACATGCTCACCAAGCGTGCGTTTCGAATGTGCGCGCAGCAGCCCGATTGTGCGGCCGCGTATCCGAATCTGAGACGCCGCTTCTACGACGAAGTCCGGCGACTGGACAAGCACCCGGTCACGGCAGAGATCGCCGTCGAAGGGGGCGGGACTGTGACTTGGGTCATCGACGGTGGCCTGTTGCTCGACGAAGCCGCGTTCTTCGCTGGATTCCCGGACCTCGTCGTGGACATGCCGTCTGTGGCCGACTACCTCGCCAACGGCAACGTCCTCGAGTGGGTTTCCGAGATCGTCCTCGAGCCGCCAGCGCCCATCAATGACTTCATCGCCGAGGCGAGAACTTCCGCCTCGGGCTGCCGGGACAGCTTCGCCCACCAGACGAACCAGATGCTCCAAGCGGCGCGCGCGAAAGCCCCACTCATGAAGCGTTTCTTCGGGCTAGGCCAGGACCGACGATTGTGCAGTAGCTGGCGCGTGGGTCGGTCTGATCCGAATGGCTACGGATACATCGACAGCGACTTGCCTGTGCTTACCTTGCGAGCAGAGTGGGATTCACCTTCGGTCGACGCCGGTCGGATCATGAAGCAGGCACGTCATTTCCAGAGCGGTTGGGCGTACTCATTTCCTAACCGAGGGCACGGCTTGCTGCACGAGGTCTTTGGTCAGGACGCTACGTGTGCCCGGGCGATCGCAATGGATTTTCTGGCCGACCCACGGTCAAAGCCGGACGCGGACTGCGTAGCCGAGATAGCGCCGACTCACTTCAACGTCTACGAATCCGCCTCGGCGGCGAGTATCCAGTTGAGCGCCTCGCGCGCCACGCGCCCGATGCGATACGAGGTGTTCGACCGGCCCTGAGGCCGCCGTTCCGGACAGGCCCTAGAATGGGCCCTCTCCGCCAGCGTGCGCCCGTAGCTCAGTGGATAGAGCGTCAGGTTGCGGACCTGAAGGTCGTGAGTTCGAGTCTCGCCGGGCGCGCCACTTCCGCAGTCTCGTTTGCCGGATGTCCGATGCTAGGATCGGGCTCGTGAACTACGAGCTGTACATGAGCGCGGCGTTGGCCGAAGCGCGCGGGGCTGCCCAGGACGGCGATGCCGCGGACGGCGCAGTCGCCGTATTCGATGAAGCGCTCGTTGCTCGGGCCAGGCACCAGGTCGAGAGCACCGGCGACCCAACCGCCCATGCCGTCATGACGGTTGTGCGCGAGGCGGCGCGGCGACTCGGTCGCTCCAACCTGGCCGGGCTGGTCGTGTTCGCGGCGGTCGAACCGTGCGCCATGTGCGTGGGTGCGCTGATCGAGGCCGACGTCGATGGCGTGGTCTACGCCATGCCTGATGCAAGGTCGGGCGCTACCGGATCGGTGACCTCCGGGCGGCTCTCGGTCGTGTCGGGAATCATGCAGCGCGAGGCGACCGAGCTTCGTGCCGGAACCCTCGTCCGCCGCTGACCGGAGGCCGCCGGACGGCGTCCCGGGTTATCCTCTTTCGCGGAGAGGTGTCCGAGTGGTTGATGGTGCCGCTCTCGAAAAGCGGTGTGCGAAAGCACCGTGGGTTCGAATCCCACCCTCTCCGCCACCCACACTGCTCTCCACTGGAGAGGTCGCCTAGAGGCCTAGGGCGCGGCACTGGAAATGCCGTATGGGGCAACTCATCGTGGGTTCGAATCCCACCCTCTCCGCCATTCCTCTGGGGTATCACCTGTCCGCCGCGGGGCACTCCAGGCGCCGAATCGGTGCCTCCAGCCGGCGTTCCATGCGCTGCATGCATCAAAAGTCGGCTGAACGCCCAGATCGGACGAATCCAGGCTCCAAGCGCCGATTGGACGGACGGGTCATCCCTCTGACGTATCAGGACGCCCCCTTGGCTCGATGTAGAATTGGCGCGCCGTGCTAGGCGGGGAACTAGCGGTGCCCTGTACCTGCAATCCGCTCCAGCAGGGCTGAATTCCCACCCGAGGCCCGCGCTCGCGGATGCCGACGGGGAGATCGACGTTGAGGATCGGGTCCCGCGCACCGGTGACGCGTGAACCTCGTCAGGTCCGGAAGGAAGCAGCGATAAGCGCTGCTCGCCGGGTGCCGCGGATCGGTCTGGTCCGAGTCGATCGCTTCGTTGGGCACGCGGACGTCTCCGGTCGACGGTGGGTGCACGGCACTTCACCTCCGCGCGCTCAGTCAGCGTCGGGGCGGCGCGGCCCTAAACTGGCTTGGTGCCCCCAGACCCGTCCGCGACAGCGATAGTGCCCATGACCCCCGACGCGTCCGCGACCCCGGCCGAAGCTACGCCTCACCAGGCCATCTATCGGCGCTGGCGTGCGCAGCGCTTCGGCGAGATCGTGGCCCAGGACGCCATCATCGAGACGCTGCGCAACGCCGTCCGGCTGAACCGCCTGTCACATGGCCTGCTGTTCGTCGGCCCGCGCGGCACGGGCAAGACATCGACCGCGCGCATCGTTGCAAAGGCGGTCAACTGCCTCAACCCGGTCGACGGCGAGCCAGACGACACGTGCGTGTCGTGCGTGGCCATCCGCGACGGCCGGGCGCTGGATGTCGTGGAGCTGGACGCCGCGTCCAACAACCGCGTCGACGACATGCGCGAGCTGCTGCCGCGCGTCTACACCGCCGCGGCCGACCTCAAGCACAAGGTCTTCATCATTGATGAGGTCCAGCGGATCAAGGAAGGCTGGGACGTACTGCTCAAGACGCTCGAGGAGCCGCCGCCCGACGTCCTGTTCATCTTCTGCACGACCGACCCATCGGGCATCCGGCCAGCCGTCGTCTCCCGCCTGCAGCGGTTCACGTTCCGACCCTTCTCCGAGCGGCAGATCATCGGCAAGCTGCGCCGCATCGCGGACGCCGAAGGCCGCTCTGTCAGCGACGAGGCGCTCGACCTGATCGCGCAACGAGCCGCGGGCGGCATGCGCGACGCGGAGTCGATGCTGGACCAGGTCCTGTCGAGCGGCGTCGAGGCGATCGATGCGCGACGCTGTACGCGACCTGCTCGGCTTGGCCGAGATGGAGAGCGTCGACCGTTTCGTGGCCGCCCTCTCCGGTGGCGACGCCCTGGACGGGATCAGGTTGCTCGATGAGCTCGAACGTGATGGTCGCGATCTCGTCGCGTTTGCGGATCAGGTCGTCGCGCGTCTGCGCGAACAGCTCGTCGCGGCCCTGTCGGAGGGAAACCGCGGCGCGGACCGAGCGCAGCGCCTGGCCCGGGCGGCGCGGCGGCTGGCCGGCCTTGACGTCAATCGCGGCGCCGCCGGCGGCTACCGGCTGCAGCTCGAGCTGGCGCTGCTCGATGGCTCGACCCCCCAGCCTGCTACGACCCCGCGCCAGGCCGTGCGCATCGAACCCGAGCCTGCGTCAACAGAACCGATTCGGGGCAGCGCTGCGCCGTCGACTTCCAAGGCGGCATCCACGCCGAGGTCGGACCCAGCCCCA
>OY969885.1:2092500-2433234 GCA_963704325.1 uncultured Chloroflexia bacterium
AGCCGTAGCGAAAGCGAGTCTGAATAGGGCGTTCAGTCGCATGCAGTAGACCCGAAACCGGGTGACCTATCCATGGCCAGGTTGAAGCGAGAGTAATATCTCGTGGAGGACCGAACTCACTAGCGTTGAAAAGCTAGGGGATGAGCTGTGGATAGCGGTGAAATGCCAATCGAACCCGGAGATAGCTGGTTCTCCCCGAAATAGCTTTAGGGCTAGCCTCGGGCGTTCAATCACGGGGGTAGAGCACTGAATGGGCTAGGGGGCTTCCCGCTTACCAAACCCAATCAAACTCCGAATCCCGTGATTTCATAGCCCGGGAGTCAGACTGCGAGGGCTAAGCTTCGTGGTCAAAAGGAAAACAGTCCAGATCGTCAGCTAAGGTCCCTAAATCCAAGCTCAGTGGTAAAGGATGTGGAGTTGCACAGACAACCAGGATGTTGGCTTAGAAGCAGCCACCATTGAAAGAGTGCGTAACAGCTCACTGGTCAAGTGATTCTGCGCCGAAGATCCAACGGGGCTCAAGCTTGGTACCGAAGCTACGAGTCAGATGGTCGGTTCGCCGACCATAGGACGGTAGGGGAGCGTTCCGTTCAGCTGCGAAGGTCGACCGTGAGGACGGCTGGAGCGGACGGAAGTGCGAATGTCGGCATGAGTAGCGCAATGTAGGTGAGAAACCTACACGCCGTAAGCCTAAGGTTTCCTGAGGAAGGCTTGTCCGCTCAGGGTTAGTCGGGCCTAAGCCGAGGACGAAAGTCGTAGGCGATGGACATCCGGTTGATATTCCGGAACCACCAGAGATCGTTTGCACCGCAAGGTGTCGCCTGGCGGAGGCAATCCGTGGTTGGTCGGACGAAAGTTCGACCGAATCGGGGCGCTGAACCCAGGTGAGAGCAAGGGCATGACCCGGCATGGTAGTTCGAGCGCGTTTTGGCTATACGCGTCTAAGCAGGTAGGCGGGGAGGACAGGTAAATCCGTCCCCCCATTCAACGCCGAGAAGCGAATGAAAGCGGCATCTGCTGCAATTCGAGTGAGCCAAGCTGGCAAGAAAAGTGTCTAGCGAGATCAAAGGTGTCCGTACCGCAATCCGACACAGGTAGGCGGGTAGAGAATACCAAGGCGATCGGGAGAACCCTCGTTAAGGAACTCGGCAAATTGGCCCCGTAACTTCGGGAGAAGGGGCGCCTCGCAGTTGGCCGCTTGTCGGTTGATTGATCGAGGCCGCAGTGAAAAGGCCCAGGCGACTGTTTAGCAAAAACACAGGTCCGTGCTAAAGCGAAAGCTGACATATACGGGCTGACGCCTGCCCAGTGCCGGAAGGTTAAGAGGAGGGGTGCAAGCTCTGAATCGAAGCCCCGGTAAACGGCGGTCCTAACTATAAGGATCCTAAGGTAGCGAAATTCCTTGTCGGGTAAGTTCCGACCCGCACGAATGGCGTAACGATCTGGGCGCTGTCTCAACGAGGGATCCGGCGAAATTGAAGTACCTGTGAAGATGCAGGTTACCCGCGATAGGGCAAAAAGACCCCGTGGAGCTTTACTGCACCCTGTCATTGGATTGGGGTTCAGCTTGTGTAGGATAGGTGGGAGGCTGTGAAGCTGGCGCGCTAGCGTCGGTGGAGCCAACGTTGAAATACCACCCTTGTTGGATTTTGGTTCTAACCGCGACCCGTGATCCGGGCGCGGAACAGTGTCAGGCGGGCAGTTTGACTGGGGCGGTCGCCTCCTAAAATGTAACGGAGGCGCCCAAAGGTTCCCTCAGGCTGAATGGAAACCAGCCGAAGAGTGCAAAGGCATAAGGGAGCTTGACTGCGAGACCTACAAGTCGAGCAGAGACGAAAGTCGGGCTTAGTGATCTGGTACCTCCGAGTGGAAGGGGTATCACTCAACGGATAAAAGCTACCCCGGGGATAACAGGCTTATAGGGTCCAAGAGTTCACATCGACGACCCTGTTTGGCACCTCGATGTCGGCTCGTCGCATCCTGGGGCGGAAGTACGTCCCAAGGGTTTGGCTGTTCGCCAATTAAAGCGGTACGTGAGCTGGGTTCAGAACGTCGTGAGACAGTTCGGTCTCTATCCATCGCGGGCGTAGGGAACTTGAGAGGAGCTGCTCCTAGTACGAGAGGACCGGAGTGGACGAACCTCTGGTGTGCCAGTTGTCCTGCCAAGGGCATCGCTGGGTAGCCAAGTTCGGTTGGGATAAGCACTGAAAGCATCTAAGTGCGAAGCTCGCCTCAAGATGAGGTTCCCCACCGGGTCAACCGGGTAAGACCACACGGAGATGACGTGTTTGATAGGCGGCATGTGGAAGCTGGGCAACCAGTGGAGCTGAGCCGTACTAATGGTCGAGGGCTTGACCTCTTTCAACAGCTGACCCAAGTGGCTGGCTGTGCGCCATAGTGGCGCGGAGGTTCGGATCAAATACTTGTCGTGTGCCGCGGAAGCGTCGCGCACGGCCGAATGCGAAGATCGCTGATCACGTCGTCACTTCATAAAGGATCCTGGTGACTCCAGCGGAGAGGCCACACCCGTTCCCATCCCGAACACGGAAGTTAAGCTCTCCAGCGCCGAAGATACTCAGGGGGTAGCTCCTCGGGAAAATAGGTCGTCGCCGGGATCCTTTTTGATTCCCGTCACCGTTTGAGCGCCGTCAGCGCTGGCACGACCGGCAGTAGCTGGTCACGAAGCCGCCGGCGGACACCTCGCTGATCTTCGTTCCACAGCGAGGGCACGGCTCGCCGCCCTTGCGGTGCACGCGCAGGAATGCGCGCTGCTCCACCTCGAGGCGTGGCGGCACGAGCTGACGCAGTTCCGCGATCGCCCACGCAAGAACGCTGCGTGTCGCCTCGTACAGCGCATCAACCTCGCCGGTTGCGAGCGACGAACGCTTGCGGAACGGCGCCAGGCGCGCTTCCCAGAGGATCTCGTCCGAATAGCCGTTGCCGATGCCGGCGACGAATTGCTGGTTGCGCAGCACGCTCTTGAGCTCGCCGGAATAGCGAGCTATGCGCGCCCGCCAGATGTCAATCGTCAGTCCCTTGTCGTCAGCGTCCGGCCCCTGCTCGTCCCAGCCGGCGACGACGCGCTCCGGTCCGCCAGCGGGCAGCAGGTAGATCTTGCCCATCCTGGTCGCGTCGCGGTAGCGCATCTCGACCGGCTCATCGCCCGCAGGCAGCCAGCCCGCAGTGCGCCCCGGCCACCTTGGAAGCGGCGGCCTGGTGCGCGGCGCGCCAGCCTGAGCATTAAAGGTCATGACGGCTGCGACCTGGGGCCATGCCTTTGCGCCGGCCCCGGCCAGGCCCAGGCGCCCGGTGAGCATTGGATTGATGATCGCCCGATCGCGCTCCAGCTCAAGGACGAGGAACTTGCCACGCCGAGAGAGCCGTTTGAGCGATTGCCCGCGCAGGGCGTCCAGCTCGGCCGATGTGCCACGCAGGACCAGGGACTGCGGGACTTCCGCGGCGGCGACCGTACGCCCGGCGAGCGCCGTGTCGAGGGCGTCGGCGAGGATGGCCAGATCAGGCAGTTCGGGCACCGGCGGGCGATTGTAGCCCGCAGAACGTGCATGGTAAGATGCGCCGGCCCTACGGGGAGCATCAAGAAGAGCGCACGCGTGCCTACGGTACGGAAGGAGTCTGACGAGCCCACCAGGACACGGACGACACCCAGAGATCGCGGAGGCCCGGGCGTGCTGCTCGGGTCTTGTTGTTGTCCGGGGAGTATTTGATCGGAGGACACCACTAGATTGACCGTAGAGCGCATGGAGGGCACCGACGAGGCGGACGATTTGTCGCCTGAGTCGGCCGAGACGACGCAGGCGAATGCCGCCGCTTCAGCGACGGACACGCCCGAATCGGAAGCCCAGACCCCGGCCGCGGAGATGACCGCCTCGGAGACATCCGAGACATCCGAGGCAACCGCAGCCACGCCGGCGACGCCGGCGGACGAGCCTGTCGCGGCCGCTGCCGCAGAAGACCCCGCTGATGCGGCCGACGAGGCGCCCGAGACGGCCCTTGCCGCCGATGACGCGCAGGCGCCGGACGACCCGCCCGCGGTGGCCGACGACTCAGCACAGGCGATGGCTGAGCAGCCGGAGCAGACCGAGCAGCCGGAACAGGCTCTGCAGGACGAGACGGAGCCCGTCGCGGACGCACAGGTCACGCCAGATGCGACCAACGGCGTTGCGGCAGATGCGACCACCGACGAGACGTCGACGGCCGCAGACGAGGCGGACGATGCGCCCGCAGCGGACGCTTCCAGCGAGGCCGCAACTGCTGACGCTCCCGAGGATGCCGAGAGTGCCTCGACCGACGAGAGTGCCTCGACCGCCGAGAGTGCCTCGACCGCCGAGAGTGCCTCGACCGACGAGAGTGCCTCTGATGAGGCGCCTGCCGTCCAGGCCGCGGCTCCGCCCGCACCGCGCGTCTACGAAGGCCCTGAGCCAACGACGATGGAAGAGCTGCTCAACGAGCAGCAGACGGAGATCCGCAGCCTCAAGCACGGGGACGTGGTCGAGGGCAACGTCGTGCGCATCGACAAGGACGAGATCCTGGTCGACATCGGCGCCAAGTCAGAGGGCGTCATCAGCAACCGCGAGCTGTACGGCCGCAATGCGGAGAGCCAGCCCCAGCTGAGCATCGGCGACGTGGTGCTGGTGTACGTGCTCCAGCCCGAGTCGCCCGAGGGCCATGCGGTCCTGTCGCTTCGCCGAGCCGGTCTCGAGCGCAAGTGGCGCTCGATGCAGGAGCAGCTCGACGCCGGCGTGATCATCGAGGCCCCGGTCATCGACCACAACAAGGGCGGGCTCATCGTCGACTGCGGCATTCGCGGCTTCGTGCCCATCAGCCAGATCGTGGACTTCCCGCGCCGGCCGCAGAACGAGCAGCCGCGCGACGCGGCCCAGGAGATCGCCGAGAAGCTGCAGCCCTACGTGGGCCGCAAGCTGCGGCTAAAGATCCTGGAGGTCAATCGCAAGGCGAACAGGCTCATCCTGTCCGAGAAGGTCGCGTTGTACGAGGAGCGTCGCGAGAAGCGCGACGAGCTGTTCAGCAGCCTGCAAGTCGGCCAGAAGGTGACCGGCTCCGTGCGCTCGATCGCCCCGTTCGGCGTCTTCGTCGACCTGGGCGGGATCGATGGACTGGTCCACAAGAGCGAGCTCTCGTGGAACAAGGTCAACAACCCCGAGTCCGGCTATCGCGTCGGCGAGGATGTTGAGGCCGAGGTCATCGATATCAACCATGAGCGCGGCAGGATCAGCCTCTCGATCCGTCGCCTGCAGCCGGATCCGTGGCACTCGACCGTGGCCGACATGAACGTCGGCGATGTGATCGACGGCACGGTGACCAAGATCGTCAACTTCGGTGCCTTCGTGCGTGTGCGCGACGGACTCGAGGGCCTGATCCACATTTCGGAGCTCTCGCATGCGCGGGTCGCACATCCGGGCGACGTGGTCCACGAGGGCCAGACGATCAAGCTCAAGATCATCTCGCTCGACCAGGAGCGGCATCGCCTGGGCCTGTCGCTCAAGCAGGCCGAGGAGGCTCCCGCCCGGACTGAGCCCACGGAGCGCCGCGAACGACGGCCGCGTGGCGCCGGCGGCGAGCGCAGCTATGACATGAGCCAGGCCGTCCAGGAGCCGGAAGGTGGCATCGACAACACGCTTGCCGCTGCCTTCGCCCAGGTTCGCCAGCAGATAGAGGAGACTGAGGCGGCCCGTTCGACGGACACGGATGAGGATGCCGAGTCAGCGGATGATGCGACGGCCGAGGCGGTGGAGGCGAAGCCCGCCAAGAAGCGAGCGACGAAGGCCAAGGCCGAGGCCGCAGCCGAAGCCGAGCCCGCAGCCGAAGCCGATGCCGAAGCCGAGCCCGCAGCGGAGCCCGAGCCGGAGCCCGCAGCGGAGCCCGAGCCGGAGCCCGAAGCCGAGCCGGAGCCCGAAGCCGAGCCGGAGCCCGCAGCCGAGCCCGAGGCTGAGCCCGAGCCCACAGCCGCAGCCGAGCCCGAGGCCGAAGCCGCAGCCGAGCCAGAGCCCGAGGCGGCCGCAGCCGAGCCCGAGCCCGAGCCGAGCCCGAGCCCACAGCCGAAGCCGCAGCCGAGCCCGAGGCCGAGCCCGACGCCGAGGAGCCGAAGGCCTAGCAGCCGTCGCGCAGCTCGCGCGACGTTGGATTTTCTTTAGCGATTTAGTCCCGCGCCGAGGTCGCTTCGCCGTCCCCGGCGCGCGATGATCGACGCTCACACTCTCCGCTCCGATCGGCGATTTGCCCATGGGACGTGAGGGGGGTCGGCGGGCAGCCTGCCGATGCTAGGATTCACAGACTGGCGCAAGGGCGTCGGGTACCGGTTATCAAGGCGCAAGCAATGGATCGCTTCGACAAGTTCACGGATCGCGCGCGCAAGGTTCTGACACTCGCTCAGGACGAAGCGCAGCGGTTCAACCACAACTACATCGGCACAGAGCACCTCCTTCTCGGCCTGGTCCGCGAGGGCGAGGGAGTGGCTGCCCGCGTGCTGGAGAACATGAACGTCGAGCTTGCCAAGGTGCGCACGGCGGTCGAGTTCATCATCGGGCGGGGTGATCGGCCGGTCGTCGGCGAAGTCGGGCTGACTCCGCGCGCCAAGCGCGTAATCGAGTTGGCCATCGACGAGGCGCGCCGCCTGGGCCACAACTACATCGGCACGGAGCACCTGCTGCTGGGCCTGGTGCGCGAAGGCGAAGGCATCGCCGCCGGCGTCCTGGAGAGCCTGGGCGTGAACCTGGACAAGGTGCGCCACGAGGTCATCCGCGTCCTGAGCCAGTCCAGCTCCGCCGGTCCCACGACGGAAACGAAGCGCGCGAGCAAGACGCCCACGGTCGATCAGCTGGGCATCAACCTGACCGATGCGGTTCGCGCAGGCAAGGTGGATCCGGTCATCGGCCGCGAAAAGGAGATCGAGCGCGTCATCCAGATCCTGTCGCGCCGGACCAAGAACAACCCGGCGCTGATCGGCGAGCCGGGGGTGGGCAAGACGGCCATCGCGGAGGGCCTGGCCCAGCGCATCGTCGCCGGTGACGTGCCGGAGACGCTTGCCAACAAGCGCGTCCTCACGCTGGACATCGGCTCGCTCGTCGCGGGAACGAAGTATCGCGGCGAGTTCGAGGAGCGGCTAAAGAAGATCATCGAGGAGCTGCGCAACACGAACGACGCGGTGCTGTTCATCGACGAGCTGCACACCCTGGTCGGAGCCGGTGCCGCCGAGGGCGCGATAGACGCGGCGAACATCCTCAAGCCGCCCCTTGCGCGCGGCGAGCTCCAGTGCATTGGCGCGACCACGCTCGACGAGTACCGCAAGTACATCGAGCGCGACGCAGCTCTCGAGCGGCGCTTCCAGCCGGTGATGGTGGAGGAGCCCACGCTGGAGCAGACGATCGAGATCCTGTTCGGCATCCGCTCGCGCTACGAGGACCACCACAAGGTCAAGATCACGGATGAAGCGGTGAAGGCGGCCGCCGACCTGTCCATCCGCTACATAACGGACCGCCACCTGCCGGACAAGGCGATCGACCTGATCGACGAGGCGGCCAGCCGAGTGCGCCTGCGCACGGCCTCTTCTCCGCCCGAGCTCAAGGAAGCACAGAAAGAGCTCGACCGGGTCACCAAGGAGAAGGAATCGGCGATCAACGACCAGGACTACGAGGTCGCCGCCAACCTCCGTGACGCTGAGGCGTCGGCCAAGGAAAACATGGACAACATCCGGACGGCGTGGCAGGCGACGCAACAGGCCGAGATGGCCCAAGTCACGGAAGAGGACATCGCCCAGGTCGTCGCGATGTGGACCGGAATCCCCGTCATGCGCATCGCCCAGGAGGAATCCGAGCGGCTGATGCAGATGGAGGACTCGCTGACCAAGCGCGTGATCGGCCAGGGCGAGGCTATCCAGACCGTGAGCCGCGCCGTTCGCCGCGCCCGGGCGGGGCTCAAAGATCCCAAGCGCCCGATCGGGTCGTTCATCTTCCTGGGACCCACCGGCGTGGGCAAGACGGAGCTGGCCAAGAGCGTGGCCGAGTTCATGTTCGGATCAGAGGACGCACTGATCAAGATCGACATGAGCGAGTTCATGGAGCGCCACAACGTCAGCCGATTGGTCGGCGCGCCGCCCGGCTACGTGGGCTTTGAGGAAGGCGGCCAGCTGACTGAGGCGGTCCGGCGCAAGAGCTACAGCGTGGTGCTGCTCGACGAGATCGAGAAGGCGCACCCCGAGGTATTCAACATCCTGCTCCAGATCCTGGAGGATGGGCACCTGACGGACGCCAAGGGGCGCCGCGTGGACTTCCGCAACACGGTCATCATCATGACCAGCAACGTCGGCGCGAAGTCGCTGCTCAAGGACACCAGCCTCGGCTTCCGGCCGGTCGCCTCCGACCAGGCCATGCTCGAGGAGCAGCAGTACGACCGGATGAAGGAGAAGGTCCTCGACCAGCTCAAGACCCAGTTCCGGCCGGAGTTCCTCAACCGCGTCGACTCGGTCGTGGTCTTCCGCTCGCTCCAGATCGAGCAGATCCGCTCCATCGTCGAGCTGATGCTGGCCCGCGTGCGCGACCAGCTCAGGGCTCAGCAGATGGACCTCGAGGTGACCCAGGAGGCGAAGGATCACATCATCAAGCTGGGCTACGACATTGACTACGGCGCCCGGCCGCTGCGTCGGGTGATCCAGAACATGGTTGAGGATCAGCTGGCGGAGGGGCTGCTGCTGGGCCGCTTCCAGTCTGGAATGACCATCCTCGTCGACAAGTCAGACGACACGGGGCTGACCATCGAGCAGGTCACCGAGCAGGTCGCGGTAGAGGCCACGGCCTAAACGCATGGCGCGGCTCGAGAGCCGCTACGTGTGCGGCACGTGCGGCGCCACGAGCCTGCGCTGGGAAGGTCAGTGCCGCGCGTGCGGCAGCTGGAACACCCTCGTTGAGACGGCCGTAGAGGCACGCCCGCGCGCCGCCGCGCGCCGCGCTCCCGTCGCTGCGCCAGCCGTCACGCCACTCAGCGAAGTCGCTGACGAAGACGCGGGACGAATCCCAACGGGGATCCGCGAAGTAGATCGCGTGCTCGGCGGCGGCATCGTGCCCGGATCGCTGATCCTGCTCGGTGGAGAGCCCGGCATCGGCAAGTCGACGCTGGTGCTGGCCGTCTGCGCCGCCGTCGCGGCGCGATCGAACGGACGCGTCCTGTACGCATCGGGCGAAGAATCCGCGGCGCAGATCAGGCTGCGGGCGGCGCGGCTGGGCCTGACCGGAGCCGACGGCGGCCCGGGCGGGGGCATCGACCTGCTGCCCGAGACGTCTGTTGAGCGCATCTTTGCTGCCGCGCAGGCCGCCTCGCCGGCACTGCTCGTGGTCGACTCGATCCAGACGCTCACCGCCGACGAGCTTGAAGGTCCGGCAGGATCAGTCGGGCAGGTGCGTGCGGCCGCCGCACGGCTGCAGGCCCTGGCCAAGGAGCACTCCGTGCCGGTGATCCTGGTCGGGCACGTGACCAAGGACGGCACGCTGGCCGGACCCAAGACGCTCGAGCACATCGTGGACGTGGTGCTGACCCTCGAGGGCGAGCGCTTCTCCGGACTGCGCCTGCTGCGCTCGAGCAAAAACCGCTTTGGGTCGACCGAGGAGGTCGGCGTGTTCGAGATGGTCGCCAGCGGCCTGCTCGAGGTGGCCGATCCGGCGGCGGCGTTCATCGAGCGCGACTCGCTCGACGCCCCCGGCGTTGCCGTCGCAGCGACGCTGGAGGGCAGCAGGCCGCTGCTCGTCGAAGTCCAGGCGCTCGTCGCGCCGCAGGGACACGGCTCGCCCCGGCGGACGGCGGCCGGCCTGGACCAGCAGCGCCTCGCTCTGCTCATCGCCGTGCTCGGCAAGCGCGCCGGGTTCAACCTAGCCGGTCACGATGTCTACGCCGCGATCGTGGGCGGCCTCACGGTTGATGAGCCGGCAATCGACCTGCCGCTCGCCCTGGCGCTCGCGTCATCACTGCGCGACCGACCACTCATCGCCGGGACCGTGCTGTGCGGCGAGATCGGGCTGACCGGCGAGCTGCGTCCCATCAGCGGCCTGGGCAGGCGCCTGCGCGAGGCCGCCAGGCTGGGATTTACCCGGGCGGTGGTGCCCAGGGCAGGACGAACGGATGATGGACTCGACGGGGTGGAGATGGAGATCATCCGGGTCGGTACGTTGCGCGAGGCGATCGCCGCTGCGCTGCTGGCCGACCGGTCAAGCGAGGGCCGGACAACAACTCTTCGCGTTGGAGGCGCCGTCACGTGATCAAGTTTGCTCGGCTGTTCGGCGGCGCAATCGGGGCGCTGGTCGCAGTCGTACTTGCCGCCGGCTCCGGAGTTCCACCGCTCGACCTGTCCAGCTTGGGCGGCGTCGTTCTCCTGGCGGCGTGGATCGGCGCATGGTTCGTCATCGGCTTCTCGATCCTGCCCTACGTCACGATCCTGCCTGCGCGCTGGCTGATCGGTCACGTCGTCGACCTGTCAACGGGCGAGTTCGTGAGCGCCGTGGCCGGACTCATCATCGGCCTCCTGATCGGGCTGCTGCTCGGCTTGCCGATGGCCAACCTGCCCGACCCGTATGGCTGGATCATGCCCATCGGCACTGTCGCCGTGACTGGGCTGGGCATGATGGGCCTCACGGTCGCCAAGCGCCACGACCTGGCCGACGCGGGCCGCCACTACGGTCTGCTCAAAGTAGTCGAGCCCGATCCGACACGACCGATCAGCGGACCGCTGACCTACGTCGACACCAGCGCCCTGATCGACGGCCGCATGACCGATGTCGTCGCCTCAGGCTTCCTGTGGGGGACGCTGGTCGTGCCGCGCTTCGTTGTCGCCGAGCTGCAGCAGATCGCCGACAGCCGCGATCAGGCACGTCGCGTTCGCGGCCGGCGCGGCCTGGAGGTGCTCAACGCGCTGCAGAAGGATCCGCGCGTGGCCGTCGAGCTGACCGACGAGGACGTGCCCGGCGACGAGCCGGTGGATAGCCGGCTGCTGCAGCTGGCGCGCGCGCGGGAAGCCGGCATCCTGACCAATGACTACAACCTCAATCGCGTCGCGCAGCTCGACGATGTCCGCGTCCTGAACCTCAATCAGCTGGCCAACGCGCTCAAGCCTGCCTTCCTGCCCGGCGACGCGATGCGCGTCAAGGTCATCCAGCAGGGCAAGGAGCCCGGTCAGGGCCTGGCCTACCTGGACGACGGCACGTTGATCGTCGTGGAGGGCGGCGGCTCTATGATCGAGCGCGAGGTGGACGTCAACGTGGTTCGAGTGCTGCAGACCGTAGCCGGCCGAATGGTGTTCGCTCAGCCCCGCGGTTGAGCGCACGGCGCAACCTTTGAGCGCGCCCTTCGCGGACGCGGTCGTGGTGGCCGCGGGCTCCAGCACGCGCATGGGCGGCATGGACAAGCTCGATCAGGCCCTGCTCGGGCGCCCGCTTCTGCGCTGGGCGGTGGAGGCAATGGGACGCGCGGAGTCCGTGGCGCGCGTGATCCTCGTCGCGCGGCCGGACCGCATCCGCGAGCTCGAAGCGCACGACTGGCTGCACGACGTGGAGATCGTCGCGGGCGGTGAGCAACGCCTGGAATCGGTCAGGGCCGGCGTGCACGCGGCCACTTCCCCGGTCGTCATCGTTCACGACGCCGCCCGTCCACTGGCCAGCCCGGCGCTTGCCGACGCGATCGCGCACGCGGCCGCCGAGCACGGCGCAGCCGTGCCCACGCTGCCCGTGGTCGACTCGCTCAAGCGCGAAATGGCCGGGGTCGTCCAGGAATCCGTCGATCGCTCAGGCCTGTCGCGCGCGCAGACGCCGCAGGGCGCACGGCGCGAGCTCCTGGTCGAAGCACTTGGCGCGACGGGTGGCCAGAGCTTCACGGACGAGGCCGCGCTGCTCGAGAGTCGCGGCATACGCGTCGCAACGGTTCCCGGCGAAGCGGCCAACGTGAAGGTCACGGAGCCGGCCGATCTCGAGCTTGTGCGCGCCATCGCTACAGCGCGCCACTCGAGCGGCGCAGACGAGACCAGGTTCGGCTTCGGCGAGGACAGCCACGGCTTTGGCCCCGCTGACGGCCTGTGGCTGGGTGGCGTCTCGTTTGAGCGGGCACCGCGGCTGCACGGCCACTCGGACGGGGATGTCGTGCTCCACGCCCTGAGCACGGCCATCCTGTCTGCGTGCGGGCTGGGTGACCTGGGCCGCATGTTTCCGGACACGGATCGGGCCACGGCCGGGATTGCCAGCGCGGTGATGCTCGAGGAGGTCGTTCGCCGCGCCACTGATGCTGGTTGGCGCCTGAGCCGGGCGCAGGTGTCGGTGCTTGGTGCGCGTCCGCGCCTGGGCACAGGGCTCGACATGATGCGCGATCGCATCGCCCAGCTTTGCCGCCTGCCTGCGGACGCGGTCGCGCTGACCGCTTCGTCGGGCAACCTGGCGGGTGCGGAAGGGGCCGGTCGCGTCGTCAGCGCCCGTGCCCTGATCAGCGTCACGCGCGAGCGGTAGCGCCAAACGGCGAGCCAGCATTCCAGCGCTGCGCGTCCGATAGAGCGCCATAGGCGATGATGCGGAGTGCATGGCGCTTCACCTGACCAATACCCTCGGCGGGCAGATCGAGGAATTCACGCCGCTCGAAGCCGGGCATGTGCGCGTCTACAGCTGCGGCCCGACCGTCTACGGACCGGCCCACGTTGGCAACTTTCGCGCGTTCATGCTGGGCGACCTGGTCCGCCGCTATCTGCTCTGGAGCGGGTACCGGGTTACCTGGGTGATGAACATCACCGACGTCGACGATCGGATCATCCGCGACCTGCAGGCGGCTGGATCGACGCTGGACGAGCTAACCGCGCCGCACATCGAGCGCTTCCTGGCCGATCTGGCCGACCTGCGCATCGGCCCCCCGGACGTCCTGCCGCGGGCGACGGCCCATGTGGGCGAGATGACTGCGCTGATCTCGACCCTGCTCGAGAAGGGTCTGGCCTACAGGGCCGATGACGGCTCGATCTTCTTCCGCATCTCGGCCTGGCCCGACTACGGCCGGCTGGCGCGCGTCGACCCATCAGCGGCGCGTGTTGGCGACCGCGTCGCGGCCGACGATTACGGCAAGGACGATGTGCGCGACTTCTCGCTCTGGAAGGGCGCCCGGGAGGGCGAGCCGTCATGGCCGGCGGATTTCGGCGCAGGCCGGCCCGGTTGGCACGTCGAGTGCTCGGCGATGAGCATGAAGTACCTCGGCCCGTCGTTCGACATTCACACTGGCGGCGTGGATCTCATCTTTCCGCATCACGAGAACGAGATAGCCCAGTCCGAGGGTGCGACCGGCCTGCGCTTCGTGCAGGTCTGGCTGCATAACGCCCACCTGCAGCAGTCCGGCCAGAAGATGGCCCGACGCATCGGCAACATCGCTCGCCCGTCCGAGGTGTACGAGGCGGGCTACTCGCCGGCAGCGCTGCGCTACGCATTGATCGCAACCCACTACCGTGCGCCTATGGAGTGGGGCGACGAAACCATGGATCACTCGCGAGCGGCGGTCGAGCGCCTTTCGGCGCGCGGTTGCGGCGCTCGATGGCTACGTCCAGGAGGCAACTGATGACGCTTCGCTGGACGAGGTCATCGACCTCGCCCGTGAGCGCTTCCGGGCGGCGCTGGACGACGATCTGAACATGTCGGGCGGACTGGCCGCGGTGTTCGACATGGTGCGCGAGTTGAACAAGCGCGTAGACGCGCGCAGCATGTCCACCGCTGACGCGGCGCGCGCGGCCGCGGCTTTGCGTGACTTCGACCGAGTGCTGGGTGTGCTCGACGCCGACGAGGAGCTCCCGCCCGGCGCAGAGGCCCTGCTTGATCGTCGCGTGGCGGCGCGGAACGCGCGCGAGTGGGCCGAGTCCGACCGCTTGCGCGACGAGCTGGCTGCGCTTGGCGTAGCGGTCGAGGACTCACGCGACGGCCAGCGCTGGCGGATGCTGAGTAGGAGCGGAAGTGGCTGAACGAGGGCGTCCGCCGGGCGGGCGCCGACCAAACGACAGGGGAGGGGCAGGTGGCAGTGGCCGCGGGGATCGGCCGTGGCGCCCTGATCGACCGCGGCCCGACGGACCGCGCCAATCGCGCGGCGATGATCGGCCCCAGTACGGCGGTCCGCGGCGGCAGGGCCAGGGACCCCCGGGCGACCGGCCACCGCGCGGCGATGCCCCGCGGCGCGACTTCGGCCCACCGCGCGGCGATGCCCCGCGGCGCGACTTCGGCCCACCGCGCGGCGATGCCCCGCGGCGCGACTTCGGCCCACCGCGCGGCGATGCCCCGCGGCGCGACTTCGGCCCACCGCGCGACTCCGGAGCGGACCGTCCGGCTTTCGAGCGCCCGCGCTATGGCGAGCGCCCGCCGCGACGGCCATGGTCCGCCGCGCCGCCTGACAGGCGACCGGGGCGTCCCAGCGGCGGTCGTGACTTCGGCCCGCCCGACCGTCGCGCCGGCCGCGGTCCGGGCTACCGGGGTCCTGTAACGCCGCCCGACGAGACCGGGCTGCTCGAGGAAGAGAACGAGCTCATTGCCGGTCGCCGGCCCGTGGAAGAGGCGTTTGCCGCGCGCCGCGATTCGGTCAGGCTGCTCGTCGTTCCTGAACGGCGCGCCGCGCTCGACCAGCTGGTGATCCACGCGACCACGTTGCGCATCCCGGTAGTCGAGCTGGAAGGCGGCTCGCTCACCGCGCTGGCGGGCTTCGACGGCCACCAGGGCGTAGCGCTCGTAGCCCGCCCGCGACAGAAGGCCGACCTTGCTGACATCGTTGCCCACGCCCGCCAGCGCGGCGCGGCGCCCTTCGTGCTCGTGCTCGATTCGCTGGAGGACCCGCAAAACTTCGGCACCCTGCTGCGCAGTGCCGAGGCGACCGGCATCGACGGTGTCGTGTACCCCACCCGTCGTGCCGCACCCCTGTCTCCGGCCGCGATCAAGGCCTCGGCCGGCGCAACCGAGCACCTGCTGCTAGCTCCAGTGGATGACCTCGCTGCTGCGCTGGTCGACCTGCGCGGGCATGGCCTGCGCATCGTGGGCGCCGACGAGGACGCCGCGCTCGATTTCGCCGAAGCAGACCTGCGCGGGCCACTGGCGATCGTCGTCGGCAGCGAGGGCAAGGGCATCTCCGGGCCTGTGCGCAAACGGCTCGACCTCAGTGTGCGTATCCCGATGCGCGGCAAGCTAGCCTCGCTGAACGCGTCGGTCGCTGGGTCGCTGCTCCTCTTCGCCGCGGCCGGTCAGCGTCCGGCCGAGACGTCGGGAGCTGCCCAGCCCGGAGATCAGCCCGCCGAGGTGCCCGCCGAGGCGCCCGCCGAGGCGCCCGTCAAGAAGGCGTCGCGCACGCAAGCTAAGAGGGCCGTTCCGAATCCGCCGGCAGCGCCCGAGGCGCCCACCGACGATGAGAGAACACAAGTGGCGCAGCGCCGACCATCGGCACGGGCGGCCAAGAGGGTTCGATCAGGATCTGACGCCGGCGCAACCAGCGCCCAAGCGCCGGATTCCGAAGACGAGCTGCTGCCTGGTGACGCGACGCCAGCATCCGAAGTGCCGGCTAGAAAGGCACGGGCGACGAAGAAGCGCACGTCCTAGCCTTGCAGGCTGGGCTGCAGGGCGTGTCCTGGTCACGGACCCGGCGAATCGATAACAGCGTTTGCTGTATCCTTTGACGTCGCCGCCGTAGCTCAATTGGTAGAGCAGCGGTTTTGTAAACCGCCGGTTGCGGGTTCGAGTCCCATCGGCGGCTCCAACAGAGGTCAATGCAACTGAATAGCGCTGCGCGCCAACGGGCGTCCGGGGCACCGCTCCAGGTTGCCGGCGGGCGCGCAGACGACCCACTGGGTAGGTTGAGCAGGTGGTGAGCTCCGCTGACTGTAGATCAGCCGTCTTCGACTGTGGGGGTTCGATTCCCTCCCTGCCCACCACTCCTTGGACTAACCTTCCCAACGTCCACGGCGCCCACATAGCTCAGCTGGCAGAGCACTTCCTTGGTAAGGAAGAGGTCTTGGGTTCGAGTCCCAATGTGGGCTCCACTTCCACCGCCATCGCCAGCGCAAATCCCCCAACAACAGCAAGGAATCACCAGACCGACCATGGCCAAGAAGAAGTTCGAGCGCAACAAGCCGCACGTCAATATCGGCACGATCGGCCACATCGACCACGGCAAGACCTCGCTCACCGCGGCGATCAGCAAGTACCTGGCCCTGAAGGGCTCGGCCGAGTACCGCGCCTTCGATTCGATCGACAACGCGCCCGAGGAGCGTGAGCGGGGCATCACCATCGCCATCGCCCACGTCGAGTACGAGACCGAGGCGCGCCACTACGCCCACGTCGACTGCCCCGGCCACGCCGACTACATCAAGAACATGATCACCGGTGCCGCCCAGATGGACGGCGCGATCCTGGTCGTCGCCGCGACCGACGGGCCGATGCCCCAGACGCGCGAGCACATCCTGCTCGCACGCCAGGTCGAGGTGCCCTACATCGTCGTCTTCCTGAACAAGGTCGACATGGTCGATGACCCCGAGCTGCTGGAGCTGGTCGAGCTCGAAGTGCGCGAGCTGCTCAGCAAGTACCAGTTCCCGGGCGACGAGGTGCCCGTCATCCGTGGCTCCGCGCTGAAGGCGCTCGAGGCGCCCGATGATCCGTCCGATCCGGCGTACGCCCCGATCCAGGAGCTGATGGACGCCGTCGACAGCTACATCCCGACGCCCGAGCGGGCGGTCGACAAGCCCTTCCTGATGCCCGTCGAGGACGTCTTCGGGATCAAGGGCCGGGGCACCGTTGCCACCGGGCGCGTCGAGCGCGGCATCGTCAAGGTCTCCGAAGAGATCGAGATCGTCGGCGTCAAGGACACGCGCAAGGTCGTCGTGACCGGCGTCGAGATGTTCAAGAAGCTGCTCGACGAGGGCCGCGCGGGTGACAACATCGGGCTCCTGCTGCGCGGCATCGAGCGCGAGGAGATCGAGCGCGGCCAGGTGCTGTCCAAGCCGGGCTCGGTCAAGCCGCACACCAAGTTCACCGCGCGGGTGTACGTGCTGACCAAGGAGGAGGGCGGCCGCCATACCCCCTTCTACAACGGCTACCGGCCGCAGTTCTACCTGCGCACCACGGACGTGACCGGCTCAATCGGGCTGACCGGTGGGGCGGAGATGGTCATGCCCGGCGACAACGTCGACATGAACGTCGAGCTGATCACCCCGATCGCGCTCGAGACCGGCCAGCGTTTCGCCATCCGCGAGGGCGGCCACACCGTCGGCGCCGGCGCGATCATCGAGATCCAGGAATAGTCGGGAGCATTTGAGTGGCAAAGGCGGCCGCGAACAGGCCGGTCATCCACCTCGCCTGCACTGAGTGCAAGGAGAGGACGTACAGCACGACCAAGAACAAGAAGAACGACCCGAGCAGGATCGAGCTTCGCAAGTACTGCCCACGCTGTCGGAGGCATACCCTCCACCGCGAGGCCAAGTAGCAAGCTCGCCCACGGCGGAGGTACAACTAAACTAGTGACAGGCAGAGGCGCGTAGCTCAATTGGTAGAGCACTGGTCTCCAAAACCAGCGGTTGCAGGTTCGAGTCCTGTCGCGCCTGCCATCCCTGCAAGGCCGACACTAGAACCCGTCACGCGGGAGCTCGTGGAGGGCGCGCAGCAGCGGCCCGCAGGCCGACTGCGAAGCCAGAACCATTAATCCAGAGGTAGTCGATCCGTGAGCCGCATCCGGCGCTTCATCGAAGAAAGCTGGTCCGAACTGAAGAAGGTGACCTGGCCGACGCGCGAGCAGGTACGCAACCTGACCGTGCTCGTCTTCGTGATCAGCGCAGCCGTCGGCGCGTACATCGCGCTGTTCGACATCCTGTTCACGGCGATCATCCAGCGGGTGGAGCTGCTGTGATGTCAGAGGCAGAGGCGCCGGTCAAGGCACCCGAAAAGCGCTGGTACGTGATCCACACGTATTCGGGCTACGAGAAGAAGGTCAAGACCAACCTCGAGCACCGCATCGAATCGATGGGCATGGAGGACAAGATCTTCCAGGTCCTGGTGCCCGAAGAGGACGAGATCGAGATCCGCTCAGGCCAGCGCGTGACCGTTCAGAAGAAGGTCTACCCGGGCTACGTGCTGGTCGAGATGATCCTCGACCCCGACTCCTGGTTCGTCGTGCGCAATACGCCGGGCGTGACCAGCTTCGTGGGCGGCGGCAACATCCCCGGCTCGCGTAACGAGCCGGTGCCGCTCGAGGAGCACGAGGTCAAGCAGATCCTGCGCCAGATGGGCGTCGAGACGCCCAAGTACCGCGTCGCCTTCCAGAAGGGACAGAGCGTGCGCGTGACGGACGGCCCGTTCGCCGAGTTCATCGGCACGGTCGACGAGGTCAACCCCGAGCGCAACAAGCTCAAGGTGCTGGTCAGCATCTTCGGCCGCGAAACACCAGTCGAGCTCGACTTCCTCCAGGTCGAGAAGCTGTAGAGGAACCGAGAGACAGATGGCTAAGAAGATCCGAATAGTCCTGACCCTGCAGCTGCCCGCCGGCGCTGCCACGCCTGCGCCGCCCGTTGGCACGGCGCTCGGCCCGCATGGCATCAACATCGTTGAGTTCACCAAGAGCTACAACGAGAAGACGCAGGAAAAGCGCGGCCAGGTGATCCCGGCCCAGATAACCATCTACGAGGATCGCTCGTTCACGTTCATCCTCAAGACCCCGCCCGCCGCTGACCTGTTGCGCAAGGCGGCCGGAGTCGAGAAGGGTGCGGCCACGACCGGCCGCGAGACGGCGGGCAAGGTCACGCGCAGCCAGATCCGTGAGATCGCGGAGCTCAAGATGTCCGATCTCAACGCGAACGACATAGACGGCGCGTCGAAGATCGTCGAGGGCACGGCGCGCTCGATGGGCATCGAGGTCACGGGCTAGCAAGCGCAAGGCTCACACATCGAAATCGTCGGTAACGGCGACCGCACACCCCGCGGCAGAGAGGGGAGGCTCCGACCGGGAGCCGCCAGCAAGGGAGAATCACATGGCAGGTCGAGGCAAGAAATACCAGCAGGCAGCCGCGCTCGTTGAGCATGGCCGGCCGTACGAGCTGGCCGAGGCGATGGATCTGCTCAAGCAGACCACCTACGTTGGCTTCGACGCATCGGCGGAGGCGCACATCCGTCTCGGCGTGGACCCGCGTCACGCCGACCAGATGGTGCGCGGCACGGTCGTCCTGCCCCACGGCACCGGCCAGAAGATTCGCGTGATCGCCTTCGCCCAGGGCGAGAAGGCGCAGGAAGCACTCAAGGCCGGCGCCGACGAGGTCGGTGGCGACGATCTCGCCAAGCGCATCGAAGGTGGCTGGCTGGAGTTCGACCTGGCCGTCGCGACGCCGGACATGATGGGTGTCGTGGGTCGACTGGGGCGCATCCTTGGCCGCCGCGGCCTGATGCCCAATCCAAAGTCGGGCACGATCACGTTCGATGTCGAGCGCGCGATCAAGGAAGTCAAATCAGGCCGCGTCGAGTTCAAGGTCGACAAGGCCGGTATCATCCACACGTCCTTCGGCAAGTCCAGCTTCGAGTCTCAGCAGCTGGGCGAGAACCTGGCCGCGCTGGTTGACGCGATCAACCGCGCCCGGCCGAGCTCCTCCAAGGGGCAATACTTCAGGAGCCTGACCGTGGCTTCGACGATGGGCCCGGGTATCCGGGTTGACGTCCCGGCGGTACTCGCCGCCGGAGCCGCGTAGAGCGAACCCAGGCAACGCGCCTGGTCAACAGAAGAACAGTTCCGCCGCAGACAGCTTGCGTCCCAGGGTGATCCGGCCGAGAGGCCGGTAGTCGGAAGGACCTAAATCGTCGGCCAGTCCCACACGGGGCCATGTTGACGGGCACGCCGAGGTGAAAAGGGATCACCGGGCTTCCACCCGGGTGACGCTGCAGATGCAGCGCCAGCGGCCCTCGCGGAACCAAGCGAGGTCGTCGCCGGGCGCAGCCGGGCGTCACCGGGAAAGGAGGCAATATGCCAACGGAGGCCAAGAAAGCCACCGTCGCCGAGTTGAAAGCAGAGTTTTCTGCTGCCAAGGCGACGATCGTGGCTGACTATCGCGGCCTGACCGTGTCAGAGATCCAGGCCGTTCGCCGCGCGTTGCGGGGCGAGGGCATCACCTACCGCGTCGTCAAGAACCGCCTCGCCAGGATCGCTGCCCAGGAAGCGGGCCAGACCGAGTTGAGCGAGATGCTCGAGGGTCCGACCGCACTGGCCATGGGCTCTGGCGACGAGGTCGTGCTCGCACGTACCTTCCTGGACGCCGTGCGGCCGTTCAAGACCGTCGTCGTTCGTGGCGCTGTGCTGAACGGCAAGCGCGTCGGGACTGACAGCGTGACGCGACTGGCGACCTTGCCATCGCGCGACGTGCTGCTCGCCCAGCTCGCTGGCGGCATGGCGGCGCCGCTGTCCTCGATGGCCTCACTGTTCGCCGCGCCGCTGCGCAACCTGGGCTACGCCCTGTCGCAGCTGGCTGAGCAGAAGGGCCAGCAGGCCGCCTGACCAACCACCGACTGAGAACCCAAACACTTCCCGACTGAGAGGAGACCCATTCACATGGCTTCAGCAATCACCCAGGACCAGCTGCTCGAGGCAATTGACGGCATGACCGTGCTCGAGCTGTCCGAGTTCATCAAGAAGTTCGAGGAGCGCTACGGCGTCACCGCCGCCGCTCCGGCAGCCGCTGCCGCCGCTGCCCCGGCCGGGGGCGCCGCCGCGCCGGCCGCCGCCGCGGAGGAGCAGTCCGAGTTCAGCGCAGTGCTGACCGAGGTCGGCCCGAACAAGATTCCGGTCATCAAGGTCGTGCGCGAGCTGACCGGTTTGGGCCTCAAGGAGGCCAAGGACCTGGTCGACGCAGCGCCCAAGCCGGTCAAGGAAGGCGTTGCCCGCGACGAGGCCGACAAGATCAAGGCCGCTCTCGAGGAGCAGGGCGCCAAGGTCGAGGTCAAGTAGGCCTCTCACATTCGTACAGCCAAAGAGCCCGTCGGTTAGCCGGCGGGCTCTTTCCTTTTGCCGTGGGCCATGAGTACGACTGGTAGGCTCGCCGCCCGATGAGCGCCACGACCGTTCAAGCCGCTCCGCCGAAGCAGCCCAGCCCACCGCCCGAGCCGCGCCGGCTGGCGCCGCCCACCCCGCGCGTGGCGCTGGTCATCGCCGCCGCGATCGTCATCGGCGTGGTCCTCTACCTGGCCCGCCACGCCCTGGCGCCGTTCATCATCGGCGCGCTGTTCGTGTACCTGCTCGACCCGGCCGTCAGCTGGGTGGCGCGCGTGCGCATAGCCAATCGCACCATCCCACGCGGACTCTCCGTGCTGATCGTCTACGTCATCACGGTCATCCTCGTCTACCAGGGCCTGCGGCTGCTCCTGGGGCCACTTGTCAGCCAGATCCTGCAGTACGTCCAGGACCTGCCCGCGCTGCTGGCCAGTCTCGACGCCGCACTCGGACAGCTGGCCGTGGCCTACCAGGCGCTCGATCTGCCCGAGCCGGTCCGGGCATTCATCGACGACGCGTTCACGGACCTGGGCGAGGGCGCCGGATCGATCGACTTCGGGTCGCTGCTGCCCATCGCCACCACGCTCCTGGGCACCGCCGCGGGCTTCTTCGCCTTCCTGATCATTCCCATCTGGGCGTTCTACATCCTGCGCGACCGGGTTCGACTGCAGCAGAGCTTCCTGGGCTCCCTTCCGGTCGCATGGCGCGACGAGGTGTGGGAGGTGATCACGATCGTCGAGCATGTCTTCGGGCGCTGGATCCGTGGTCAGATCATCCTCGGCCTGATCGTGGGCGGGGCGACCTTCGGAGGTCTGCTCCTGCTCGGCTGGCTGGTCGATCCGCGCTTCATCCAGTTTGCCGTGCTGCTCGCGGTCATCGCGGGGCTGTTCGAGTTGCTGCCGATCATCGGCCCGATCATCTCGATGATCCCGACCCTGCTCCTGGCGCTGACGACGCGCGACCCGGCGACCGCGCTCGTGGGCGTGCTGATCCTGTACATCGCCGTGCAGCAGCTCGAGAACGCGGTGCTCGTGCCCAAGATCCAGGGCGATGCGGTTGAGCTGCATCCCTCGCTGGTCATCTTCGTGCTGATCATCGGCGGCGCAATCGGCGGCCTGCTGGGCGCGATCCTGGCCATTCCGATCACCGCCGCCGCGCGCGACGTCTACCGCTACCTGTTCCGCAAGGCGGGCAACGAAGAGGAGGGCAAGCCAACAACCGGGAAGCGTGGGCCGCCCGCGCCGATGGCCCCGAATTCGGCCGCCGCTGAAGCGGCCCTCGCGTCGACCGATCCACGTCCGCCGACCGCTCGGCGCAGGCCGCGCAAGCGCGCCAGCGGCGGCTCAGCCTCTGACTGACTGACCGCTCGCCAGGGCCCGCGACCCACCCTTCTGGGCCGCCGGCGCCGTTGACAGTCCTCGATGCAGTCGATACTATGTGCGGTCGTTGAGCGCGGTCCTTTTTATCTCCGGAACCTTCTCAGCGGGCGCCCATGCCCGCCGTGGTCTGCCCGTGTTCGTCTCACGTTCCATCGCCGCCGTCGCTAGGAGCAATTGATGCTGTCTGTCTTGGATCCCGGTCGGCGTAACGTCGCTGCCTCCGTCGAGCGCAAGCGCTACGCCCGCATCCCCGAAGTCCTGCCCATCCCGAACCTGATCCAGCTCCAGCTGGACTCGTTCACCTGGTTCATCGAGAGCGGCCTGCGTGAGCTGCTCGACGAGATCAGCCCCATCCAGGACTTCACCGGCCGGGTCATGGAGCTGCGCTTCAAGGAGTACGAGTTCGAAGCGCCCAAGTACACCGAGCTCGAGTGCCGAACGCGTGACCTGACCTACTCCAAGCCGCTCTACGTGTGGGTCGAGCTGCTGGTCAAGGAGACCGGCGAGATCCAGCGCCAGCGCGTGTACATGGGCGACTTCCCGTTCATGACCGAAGAGGGCACGTTCATCATCAACGGCGCCGAGCGCGTCGTGGTCAGCCAGCTCGTCCGCTCGCCGGGCGTGTACTACACCAACGTCGAGGACCTGGCCACCGGGCGCATGCTCTACAACGCCAAGGTCATCCCGAACCGCGGCGCCTGGCTCGAGTTCGAGACTGCTGCGCGCGGTCAGCTGTACGTCAAGGTGGACCGCAAGCGCAAGCTGGAGGCGACCAAGCTGCTGCGCGCCGTGGGCTACGAAAGCAACGACGAGATCAGCGCCCTCTTTTCCAAGATCGACACCGGTGAGACCCCGTACATCGCCGGCACGCTCGAGAAGGACAGCACGAACACGCGCCAGGAGGCGCTGATCGAGGTCTACAAGAAGCTGCGCCCGGGCGATCCGCCGACCGGCGACAACGCCGAGAAGCTGGTCGAGAGCCTCTTCTTCAACTTCCGCCGCTACGACCTCGGCCGAGTGGGCCGCTACAAGCTCAACAAGAAGCTGTCCCCGGTCGCCGAGCGGATGGGCATCACCCTGCCCGTCGAGCGGACCATCAGCAAGCAGGACATCGCCGCGATCGTGGGCGAGCTGATCTCGCGCAACAACACCGTCGGCCGCTCGGATGACATCGACCATCTCGGCAACCGGCGCATCCGTGCCAACGGTGAGCTCATCCAGAACGCATTCCGCGTGGGCCTGCTGCGCATGGAGCGCGTCGTGCGTGAGCGCATGTCGATCCAGGAAGCGGAGAAGGCGACGCCCAACGCGTTGATCAACATCCGCCCGGTCGTGGCGGCAATGAAGGAGTTCTTCGGCGGCAGCCAGCTGAGCCAGTTCATGGATCAGACCAACCCGCTCGCGGAGCTGACCTCGAAGCGCCGGCTGAGCGCGCTCGGGCCGGGCGGCCTGTCGCGCGAACGCGCGGGCTTCGACGTGCGCGACGTGCACCACAGCCACTACGGCCGCATCTGCCCGATCGAGACGCCGGAAGGCCCGAACATCGGACTGATCGGTTCGCTCGCGACGTACGGCCGGATCAACGAGTACGGCTTCATCGAGACCCCGTACCGCAAGGTCAAGCGAACCGTTTCGTATGACGATCCCAAGATCGGCGATGAGATCGCCGAAGTGGACGTGGCCACCAAGAGCGGCACGGTCGTGCTCAAGAAGGGCAAGACCTTCACCAAGGAGGCGATTGCCGAGCTGAAGAAGCAGAAGGCAAGCGCGTTCCCCATTCGCGCGCGGGTGACGGACGAGATCGTCTACCTGGATGCCGAGGTGGAGGAGGAGTTCCACGTCGCCCAGGCCAACGCGCATCTGGACGAGAACGGCCACTTCGTGGACGAGCGCATCCCGGCGCGTTACCGCGACGCTTTCCCGGAGGCTCGTCCCAACCAGATCGAGTACATGGACGTCAGCCCCAAGCAGGTCGTCAGCGTCGCAACCGCGCTCATCCCGTTCCTGGAGCACGACGACGCCAACCGTGCCCTGATGGGCTCGAACATGCAGCGCCAGGCGGTGCCGCTGCTCGAGCCCGAGTCGCCCGTGGTGGGCACGGGCATGGAGGGCCGCGCCGCGCTCGACTCGGGCCAGGTGCAGGTCGCGCGTCGCTCGGGCACGGTCCTGTCCGTGACCGCGGAGCGCATCCAGATCGAGCCCAAGGAAGGCAAGGCCAACGAGCTGGACGAGTACAAGCTCGACAAGTTCGTGCGCTCCAACCAGGGCACGTGCATCAACCAGCGCCCGATCGTCAAGGTCGGTGACTGGGTAGAGGCCGGCCAGCCGGTGGCCGACTCGAGCTCGACGGACAAGGGTGAGCTGGCCCTGGGCCGCAACATCCTGGTCGCGTTCATGAGCTGGGAGGGCGGCAACTACGAGGACGCGATCGTGATCAGCGATCGCCTCGTGCGCGACGACCTGTTCACCAGCATCCACATCGAGAAGCACGAGATCGAGTCGCGCGACACCAAGCTGGGTCCCGAGGAGATCACGCGTGACATCCCCAACGTCGGCGAGGAGTCGCTCAAGGACCTCGACGAGGACGGGATCATCTACATCGGCGCTGAGGTCCAGCCGGGCGACATCCTGGTCGGCAAGATCACGCCCAAGGGCGAGACTGAGCTGACCGCCGAGGAGCGCCTGTTGAGGGCGATCTTCGGTGAGAAGGCGCGCGAGGTGAAGGACTCAAGCCTGCGCCTGCCGCACGGCGAGCGGGGCAAGATCGTCGACGTGCGCGAGTTCAATCGCGAGCGTGGCGACGAGCTGCTGCCGGGCGTCAACCGCCTGATCCGCGTGTCCGTCGCGGCCAAGCGCAAGATCAGCGTCGGCGACAAGATGGCCGGCCGCCACGGCAACAAGGGTGTCGTGGCCAAGATCCTGCCCCAGGAGGACATGCCCTTCCTGCCCGATGGGACGCCGGTCGACATCATCCTCAACCCGCTTGGCGTGCCCAGCCGTATGAACATCGGCCAGATCCTCGAGACGCACCTTGGCTGGGCGCTCGTGGAGCAGAGTCGCAAGAACGGCGGCGCTCCGATCAAGGCGGCCACGGCCGTCTTCGACGGCGCCAACGAGGATCAGATCAAGGCCGAGCTGCGCACCGCGGGCCTGCCCGAAAGCGGCAAGGCCAAGCTGCACGACGGCCGCACGGGCGAGTCCTTCGACCGTGAGATCACCGTCGGCTACATCTACATGCTCAAGCTCCACCACCTGGTGGAGGACAAGATCCACGCCCGTTCGACTGGCCCATACAGCCTGATCACCCAGCAGCCGCTGGGTGGCAAGGCGCAGTTCGGAGGCCAGCGCTTCGGCGAGATGGAGGTCTGGGCGCTCGAGGCCTACGGCGCGGCGAACATCCTCCAGGAGCTGCTGACGGTCAAGTCAGACGACGTCATGGGCCGCGTCCAGACGTACGAGGCAATCGTCAAGGGCGAGGACATCCAGCCGCCCGGTGTGCCCGAGTCGTTCAAGGTGCTCATCAAGGAGCTCCAGAGCCTGGGCCTCAACGTGGAGATCCTCAACGAGAACGAAGAGGAGATCCATTTCGCCGAGGACGCCTCGGCCTATCCGCTGCCTGATCTCGGTGGGATCAATCTCGCCGGCTTCGAGGACTAAGGAGAAACATGCTCGAAGTCAATAACTTCAACGCAATTCGTATCTCGCTCGCGTCCCCTGAGCAGATTCGCGACTGGTCCAAGGGCGAGGTAACCAAGCCCGAGACGATCAACTACCGCACCCTCCGCCCGGAGAAGGACGGCCTGTTCGACGAGCGCATCTTTGGCCCGTCGCGCGACTGGGAGTGCTACTGCGGCAAGTACAAGCGCATCCGCTACAAGGGCATCATCTGCGACAAGTGCGGCGTGGAAGTTACGCGCGCCAAGGTCCGCCGCGAGCGGATGGGCCACATCCAGCTGGCCAGCCCGGTCAGCCACATCTGGTATTTCAAGGGCACCCCGAGCCGGCTGGGCATCCTGCTCGACATCAGCCCGCGCAACCTGGAGCGCATCCTCTATTTCGCGCTTTACATCGTCACCTGGGTGGACGAGGACGCGCGCCAGCGGCTGCTTCAGCAGCTGGACGAGGAGGCCGAGGGCCGCGGCGGTCGCGGCGGCAAGGCGCTGACGGAGATGGAAGACGGCCTTCGTGCTGAGCTCAACCGCAGCACGGACGAGCTGAATGCAGGCCTGGCCACGTTCAAGGGCGAGCGCGAGGAGGAGCGCACCGCGCGCACCGCCGAGCTGGTCGACAAGCAGCAGGCGACAGAGGCGCTGATCAAGGCGCTGGGCAAGGACGAGGCTGCTGACGCGATCGTCTTCGAGCCGACCGGCGAGATCATCGTTGCCGCCGGCGACAAGGGCGACAAGGCCGCCATTGCGCGCCTCAACAAGGCCGCCGCGGCAGAGGTCGAGCGCGTCAACACTGAGATCCAGGAGCGCGAGGCGAGCGAGGCCGAGTCTGTCCGGCGCCAGTCGGAAGACCTGCGCCTGCAGCTCGACGCCACCCTGGAGACAGAGCGCGAGCGGCTCAAGGGCGAGGCCGAGGGCACCAAGGACGAGATCCGCAAGGCCCGCGACGAGATCAACAAGATCCAGCCCGGTGTCATGCTGCCCGAGACCACCCTCGACGGCTTCAGCTTCCGCGAGCTGGATCGCAAGTACGGCAGTGGCGTGCGCGGTGGCGCGCGCCTGTTCGGCGCCGGAATGGGCGCCGAGGCAGTGCGTGAGCTGATCCAGCGGATGGAGCTCGATGAGCTCGGCCAGAAGCTGCACAGCGAGGTGCGCACCACCTCCGGCCAGCGGCGCAAGAAGGCGATCAAGCGGCTGCGCCTGATCGAGGCCTTCCGTCGCTCGGGCAATCGTCCGGAGTGGATGATCCTGTCCGTGCTGCCGGTCATCCCGCCCGACCTGCGGCCAATGGTCCAGCTCGACGGCGGCCGCTTCGCGACGTCCGACCTGAACGATCTGTACCGCCGCGTGATCAACCGCAACAACCGGTTGAAGAGGCTGCTCGAGCTGGGCGCGCCGGAGATCATCATCCGCAACGAGAAGCGCATGCTCCAGGAAGCCTGTGACGCGCTGATCGACAACGGCCGCCGCGGCCGCTCGATCGTGGGCACCGGCAATCACCGCCTGAAGAGCCTGTCCGACATGCTCAAGGGCAAGCAGGGCCGCTTCCGCCAGAACCTGCTCGGCAAGCGCGTCGACTACTCCGGCCGCTCGGTCATCGTTGTCGGCCCGGAGCTCAAGCTGCACCAGTGCGGCCTGCCCAAGAAGATGGCGCTCGAACTGTTCAAGCCGTTCGTCATGCGCCAGCTCGTGGACAAGAGCCTGGCCCACAACATCAAGAGCGCCAAGCGCATCGTGGAGCGCGCGTCGAGCCGGCCCGAGGTGTGGGACGTTCTCGAAGAGGTGATCAAGGACCACCCGGTGCTCCTCAACCGCGCGCCGACGCTCCACCGACTGGGCATCCAGGCGTTCATGCCGGTGCTCGTCGAGGGCTCTGCGATTCAGATCCACCCGCTGGTCTGCTTCGCCTTCAACGCCGACTTCGACGGCGACCAGATGGCTGTCCACGTGCCCCTCTCGCGCGCCGCGCAGGAAGAGGCACGGCGGATGATGCTCTCGACCGCCAACCTGCTGTCGCCTTCCGACGGCGGCCCGGTGGTGGCTCCGACCCAGGACATGGTGCTCGGCTGCTACTACCTGACGATCGAGCGCGAGGACACCCAGGACAAGAAGCCGCTGGCCAGCTTCTCTGACGAGACGGAGGCCATGCTGGCCTACGACGTCAGCAAGATCGACACCCGCCAGGACGTCGAGCTGGCCAATCACTCGGTGCCCAAGTTCGAGCTGCACTCGCCGATCGAGGTGACCGTGCAGACGTGGGACGAGGAGACCGGTGAGTCCGTCCAGAAGCCGATTCGCACGACGGTCGGCCGGGTTGTGTTCAACCAGGCCCTGCCCGACCGGCTGCGCTTCGTAAACAAGGCCATGAACCGGACCGCGCTGCGCGAGCTGGTTGCCGATTGCTATCGGCTGCTGGGCCCCACTGAAACGGCGCACCTGGTCGACGGCATCAAGCAGATTGGCTTCCACTACGCGACGCGCGGTGGCATGACCATCGCCGTCGACGACATCACCATCCCGACCGCCAAGGTCGGGCTGCTGAAGGAGGCGGACAACCAGGTCGAGGCCATCGACAAGCAGTTCCAGCGCGGCCTCATCACTGAGGACGAGCGCTACGAGCAGGTCGTCTCGATCTGGAAGGACACCACCCAGCAGGTCAGCGACTCGATGATGGAGGCGCTCGATCCCACGGGCGCCGTGACGATGATGACCAGCTCTGGTGCCCGCGGAAACAAGGGCAACATCGGTCAGCTGGGCGGCATGCGCGGCCTGATGGCCGACCCAACCGGTCGGATCATCGACGTCCCCGTGCGGAGCAATTTCCGCGAGGGGATGACCGTGCTCGAGTACTTCATCTCGACCCACGGCGCGCGCAAGGGCCTGGCCGACACGGCGCTTCGAACCGCCGACTCGGGCTACCTGACCCGGCGCCTGGTCGACGTTGCCCAGGACGTCATCACTCGCGCGGACGACTGTGGGACTGAGGAAGGCACCTGGATCACGCGCTCCGAGACGACCGAGTTCGCTCCGGAGGAGGACGCCTTCCAGCGACGCATGGTGGGTCGGTATGCGGCCGGTCCGGTTACTGATCCCAAGGCGAACAAGAAGGCCGCCGAGGCGATCGTCGAGCGCAACCAGGAGATCACCGAGGAAATTGCTCAGCGCATCGCGGACGCGGGCGTTGAGGAGGTCCTCGTCCGCTCACCGCTGACGTGTCAGCTGCACCACGGCGTCTGCCGGGCGTGCTACGGACGCAACCTTGCCACCGGCCAGCTGGTCGGCATCGGCGAGGCCGTCGGCATCATCGCCGCTCAGTCGATCGGCGAGCCGGGCACGCAGCTGACCATGCGCACGTTCCATACCGGCGGCGTCGCCGGCCTGGACATCACCGCTGGTCTGCCGCGCGTCGAGGAGCTGTTCGAGGCGCGCATGCCAAAGGGCAAGGCCGAGATCAGCCACATCGACGGCGTGGTGGAGATCATCCAGACGGAGAACGGCGGACGGCGCGTGAAGGTCACTTCACGCGAAGAGTTCGACACTCCGCTGCGCATCTCCAAGGGCCACGAGATGCTCGCCGCTGAGGGCGACGTCGTGGAGGCAAACCAGGTCGTCGCGCGCAAGGAGGCAAAGGACGGCACGGTCGACGAGATTCGCTCGCCCGAGCGAGGGATGATGTTCAAGGCCGGCGACGGGCTGCGTGTGCGCAGCGAGGACGTCGTCGAGCGCGAGTACGCGATCCCGCACAACGCCAAGCTGCTCGTCGAGAACGGGGCAATGGTCCGCGCCGGCGATCCCATCACCGATGGGCCGATCAACCCGCAGGAGTACCTCGAGACACGCGGCCGCGATGCCGTGCAGCGCTACCTGGTCAAGGAAGTGCAGCGCGTGTACCGCAGCCAGGGCGTGACGATCAACGACAAGCACATCGAGATCATCGTCCGGCAGATGCTGCGCAAGGTGCGCATCGACCAGCCGGGTGACTCGGAGCAGCTGCCGTTCGAGCTGATCGACAAGTTCGATTTCGAGGAGCTCAACAACCGGGTCATGGCCGAGGGTGGCGAGCCGGCAACGGCAGAGACCGTCCTGCTGGGCGTGACCAAGGCATCGCTCAACACGTCGTCGTTCCTGGCGGCAGCGTCCTTCCAGGAGACCACGCGGGTGCTGACCGAGGCGGCCATCAACGGCGCCAAGGACAACCTGCTCGGGCTCAAGGAGAACGTGATCATCGGCAAGCTCATCCCGGCCGGGAGTGGCGCGCCGCAGAACCTGGCCGCTGCCAGGGCTGCTGCGCGACGGGCCGCGGCTGAGGCACTTGCCGGCGGCGAGCTGCCCGAGGGCTTTGGCGAGGAAGAGATCAACATCTTCCTGGCCGAGGCGCAGGCACGCGCAGAGGCCGAGGCGGCTTCGAGCGGCGAGTACAACCCGCTGCTCGGCGAAGCCGCCGCCCGCGCGGCTGACGGCGAAGGTGCCAGTGGCGCCAACCCGTTCGCCGCGGAGGACGAAGAGGACGAAGAGGACGACGAGTTGCCCTCGCTCGCCGAGGTCGGCGAGGAAGCCAAGGCGTAAGCTCCGTATCGCTTTTCAGGAAACCCGCCGGATCTATCACCCGGCGGGTTTCGTTTTGACGTGGCACGTCCGACATGTGAAGCCGTGGCCGCGGGGAGCCGGTACCGACGCGGCCTGGCCCTGGACAGTGGTATCACTCGTCGAGAGCCTCGCCGTGATCGCCATCTGCGGCATCATCCTCGCGATCACTGTCGGCGCACTCGCGCCGCGGGCGACGCAGGGCTGATCGTCGACACCCTGACCTCCGAAATCTCAGTCCTTGCGCGAGCTGGTCCGGGTGGTGCCAAACGTCGTGCGGCCTGCATTACGTCCGGCGCAGGATGGGCGCGGTCGAGCTGCGGCGCCGCTGGACTGGTTCGTCGGACGGTTTCGACCTTTTGTCGCGTGTCATCGGCTCGGACCGCGACCGAGGGTAGGCAAGATGGGGTCTCAAACGGCCTTCGCAGCCGGGGGTGCGAACATAGCGTCTGCAGCGCGGCCAGCCGGCGCCTCTAGGCCGACGCTCCGTTGCGCTGAATCGGCGCTTTTGGTACACTCCGCGATCGTGGCCTGAGGGCCGCGTGCCGATCCCGATGCGGGAGCGGCGCCACCGGTTCATATCGCCGGTGGGGCTGAGCATCGGGCCCACCCAACAAAGCCAATAAGCCATCGGTTGGCGCGCGCCGCGGGGGAGGGGCGCGCGCGGACCGATGGCAGACCACCAGCCAGCAGACACAACAGGAGTCACCGTTCGTGCCGACGATCAGCCAGCTCGTGCGCAAGGGCCGCAAGCCTTCGATCAAGAAGGTAAAGGCGCCTGCCATGCGCAAGAACTGGAACAGCCTCCGGCAGCGCCAGGAGTCGATCTCGGGCGCCCCGCAGAAGCGTGGCGTCTGCCTCCAGGTGCGCACGATGACGCCCAAGAAGCCGAACTCGGCGCTGCGCAAGATCGCCCGCGTGCGGCTTTCCAACCAGCAGGAAGTGACGGCCTACATCCCGGGCATCGGCCATAACCTGCAGGAGCACAGCGTCGTGCTGGTGCGCGGCGGTCGCGTGCGTGACCTGCCGTCCGTGAAGTACCACATCATCCGCGGCACGCTCGATGCCGCCGGCGTGCGCGACCGCAAGCAGAGCCGCTCGCTGTACGGCGCGAAGAAGCCCAAGTAGGCGATCAGAGATGCCCCGACGAGCACAGATCCCGCGCAAGGCCAAGTACGCGCCGACGATGACGCGGACCACGGATCGCTTCGTGGTCAAGCTGATGATGAACGGCAAGAAGGGTCTCGCAGAGCGCATCCTGCGCCAGGCGCTTGCACGCGCTGAGGCGTCCGCGCGCCGACCCGGCCTCGAGGTTCTCGACGCTGCGCTGCGCAACGCGACGCCGATAATCGAGGTCAAGCCGCGCCGCGTGGGCGGCGCCACGTACCAGGTTCCGGTCGAGATCCGCGGCGATCGGCGCATGTCGCTCGGCGTCCGCTGGCTGGTCCAGGCCGCCCGCAAGAGGAGCGGCAAGTCAATGTCAGAGAAGCTCGCGTCTGAGCTGGTCGACGCCATGAATGGCATTGGCTCGGCCGTCAAGCGACGCGAGGACACGCACAAGATGGCCGAGGCGAACAAGGCCTTCAGCCACTTCAAGTGGTAACCGCGACCGTGACCAATCCCAGGGATGCCACCAGCAGCGGCTCGCGACAGGTGCCTCTTGCGCGTACCCGCAACATCGGCATCATCGCCCATATCGACGCCGGCAAGACCACGGTCACCGAGCGCATCCTGTTCTACACCAAGAAGATCTACAAGATCGGCGAGGTGCATGAGGGTGCCGCGACGATGGACTGGATGCCACAGGAGCAGGAGCGTGGCATCACGATCACTGCTGCCGCGACGACCGCGTCCTGGGGCGATCATCGGATCAACATCATCGATACGCCCGGGCACGTGGACTTCACCGTCGAAGTCGAGCGGAGCCTGCGTGTCCTCGACGGGGCCGTGGTCGTCTTCGATGGCGTTGCAGGTGTCGAGCCGCAGTCCGAGACCGTCTGGCGCCAGGCTGATCGCTACGGCGTGCCGCGCTTCTGCTTCATCAACAAGCTCGATCGAACAGGCGCCGATTTCTGGCGCTGCGTCAAGTCGATCGAGGACCGCCTTGGCGCCAACGCCGTGCCGATCCAGATCCCCATTGGGCGCGAGGAGCACTTCGAGGGCGTCATCGACCTCGTCGAGATGAAGGCCGTCTACTACCGCGACGACCTGGGCAATCAGATCGATGTCGTCGACATTCCGGCCGACCTTCTGGACGAGGCCCAGAAGTATCACCACGAGATGATCGAGGCCGTCGCCGACATGGACGACGAGCTGACGCATAAGTACCTCGAAGGCCACGAACTCACGACCGACGAGATCAAGCGCGGCCTGCGCCTGGGTACCCTCAGCACCAAGATAATCCCGGTTTTGACGGGCTCGGCGCTGAAGAACAAGGGCGTCCAGAAGATGCTCGACGCCGTCGTTGACTATCTCCCGTCGCCACTCGATGTACCCCCAATGGTGGCCACGGATCCAGGAACCGGCGCTGAGTCCGTACGGCCGCCCAGCGACGACGCGCCGTTCAGCGCGCTCGCGTTCAAGATCGCGGCCGACCCCTTCGTGGGCAAGCTTGCGTTCTTCCGCGTCTACTCCGGGACGCTCAAATCTGGCAGCTACGTGCTCAATCCCGGGAAGGGCAAGAAGGAGCGGATCGGCCGCATCCTCCAGATGCACGCCAATCACCGCGAGGAAATCGAAGAGGTCTTTGCCGGCGATATCGCTGCGGCCGTGGGCCTGAAGGACACCTTCACCGGGGACACGCTGTGTGACCCGGACCATCCGGTCGTCCTGGAGTCGATGACCTTCCCCGAGCCGGTCATCGAGGTCATGATCGAGCCCAAGACCAAGGCCGACCAGGACAAGCTCGGCATCGCGCTTCAGCGACTCGCCGAGGAGGATCCGACGTTCAGGGTCAAGACCGCCGAGGAGACGGGCGAGACGCTGATTGCGGGCATGGGCGAGCTCCACCTCGATGTGCTCGTGGACCGCATGATTCGTGAGTTCAAAGTCGCGGCCAACATCGGCAAGCCGCAGGTGTCGTATCGCGAGACAGTCCGGCGTGAGGCAGAAGGCAACGGACGCCACGTCCGCCAGACCGGTGGCAAGGGGCAGTACGGCCACGCCGTCATCAGGGTCGAACCGCTGGAAAAGGGCGGCGGGTACGAGTTCGTCGACAAGATCGTCGGCGGCACGATCCCACGCGAATACATCAAGCCCGTAGATCAGGGCATCCGCGAGGCACTCCAGACGGGTATCTACGCCGGCTATCCGATGGTTGACATAAGGGTCACCCTCTTCGACGGCTCGTACCACGATGTCGACTCATCGGAGATGGCGTTCAAGATCGCGGGCTCGCTTGCGATCAAGGATGCCGTTCAGAAGGCCGATCCGGCCGTCCTCGAGCCCATCATGCGCACCGAGGTGACCATGCCCGAGGAGTACATGGGCGACGTCATAGGTGACTTGAACAAACGTCGCGGCCACATCGAAGGCATGGAGAACCGCACCGGGACGCAGGTTGTGCGCGCCTTTGTGCCGCTCGCCGAGATGTTTGGCTACGTCACCCAGCTGCGGTCAATGACCCAGGGCCGCGCGTCGTCCTCGATGGAGTTCTCGCACTACGCCGAAGTCCCCAAGAGCCTCGCCGAGGAGCTCGCCCAGAAGTCCCGCGGCTGATCCCAGTCGACGAGAGAGGAGATAGCAAGAGATGGCCAAGAAGAAGTTCGAGCGCAACAAGCCGCACGTCAATATCGGCACGATCGGCCACATCGACCACGGCAAGACCTCGCTCACCGCGGCGATCAGCAAGTACCTGGCCCTGAAGGGCTCGGCCGAGTACCGCGCCTTCGATTCGATCGACAACGCGCCCGAGGAGCGTGAGCGGGGCATCACCATCGCCATCGCCCACGTCGAGTACGAGACCGAGGCGCGCCACTACGCCCACGTCGACTGCCCCGGCCACGCCGACTACATCAAGAACATGATCACCGGTGCCGCCCAGATGGACGGCGCGATCCTGGTCGTCGCCGCGACCGACGGGCCGATGCCCCAGACGCGCGAGCACATCCTGCTCGCACGCCAGGTCGAGGTGCCCTACATCGTCGTCTTCCTGAACAAGGTCGACATGGTCGATGACCCCGAGCTGCTGGAGCTGGTCGAGCTCGAAGTGCGCGAGCTGCTCAGCAAGTACCAGTTCCCGGGCGACGAGGTGCCCGTCATCCGTGGCTCCGCGCTGAAGGCGCTCGAGGCGCCCGATGATCCGTCCGATCCGGCGTACGCCCCGATCCAGGAGCTGATGGACGCCGTCGACAGCTACATCCCGACGCCCGAGCGGGCGGTCGACAAGCCCTTCCTGATGCCCGTCGAGGACGTCTTCGGGATCAAGGGCCGGGGCACCGTTGCCACCGGGCGCGTCGAGCGCGGCATCGTCAAGGTCTCCGAAGAGATCGAGATCGTCGGCGTCAAGGACACGCGCAAGGTCGTCGTGACCGGCGTCGAGATGTTCAAGAAGCTGCTCGACGAGGGCCGCGCGGGTGACAACATCGGGCTCCTGCTGCGCGGCATCGAGCGCGAGGAGATCGAGCGCGGCCAGGTGCTGTCCAAGCCGGGCTCGGTCAAGCCGCACACCAAGTTCACCGCGCGGGTGTACGTGCTGACCAAGGAGGAGGGCGGCCGCCATACCCCCTTCTACAACGGCTACCGGCCGCAGTTCTACCTGCGCACCACGGACGTGACCGGCTCAATCGGGCTGACCGGTGGGGCGGAGATGGTCATGCCCGGCGACAACGTCGACATGAACGTCGAGCTGATCACCCCGATCGCGCTCGAGACCGGCCAGCGTTTCGCCATCCGCGAGGGCGGCCACACCGTCGGCGCCGGCGCGATCATCGAGATCCAGGAATAGTCAGATGGCAAGGCAGCGCATTCGCATCCGTTTGAAGGCATACGACCACCGGCTGCTGGATCAGTCCGCTCTCCAGATCGTGGAGACGGCCCAGCGCACCGGTGCTGACGTCGTTGGTCCCGTGCCGCTGCCTACCCGGATCGAGAAGTTCACCGTGATTCGCTCACCGTTCATTGACAAAGACAGCCGCGAGCAGTTCGAGATCCGGACTCACAAGCGGTTGATCGACATCCTGGACCCGTCGGCCAAGACGGTCGACGCACTGATGCGGCTCAGCCTGGCGGCTGGTGTCGACATCGAGATCAAGATGTAGATGGCTATTGGAGTGATCGGCCGCAAGGTCGGAATGACGTCAATCTTCGCCGAGGACGGCACGATGGTGCCGGTTTCCGTGGTGTCCGTTGAGCCCAACACAGTGACCGCGTTGCGGACCACCGATCGCGACGGCTACACGGCCGTCCAGGTCGGCGCGGGCACCGCCAAGCGCCTGACCAAGCCTCGCGCGGGCCAGCTCAAGGACCTGCCGCCGGTCAAGCACGCGCGCGAGTTCCGGCTGGACGAGGTGTCCGAGTACGAGCTGGGCCAGACGCTCGACGTCAGCCTCTTCGAGGCGGGCGAGATCGTCGACGTTACCGGCGTCAGCAAGGGCAAGGGGTTCTCCGGCACGATCAAGCGCCACGGCTTCCGGCGCGGCCCGGAGACGCACGGATCCGACTCGCACCGCCAGCCCGGCTCTGTCGGCGCCGGCACGTACCCGGGCAAGGTGTTCAAGGGCACGAGCATGGCCGGCCGGATGGGCAGCGACCGGATAACTGTCAAGAAGGTCGCCGTGGTGCGCAGCGATGCCGAGCGCAACGTGTTGCTGCTCAAGGGCCCGGTGCCAGGTGCCATCAACGGCCTCGTGATCATCAGGAAGACCAAGTGATGCCCAGCACGACCCTTTTCTCCAAGGCAGGCAAGGAGCTCGGCACGGTCGAGCTGCCCGAGGCGCTCTTCTCCGCCGAGATCAACGAGGCGGTCATGCACCAGGCAGCGATCGCACAGCTCGCCGCACGCCGGACCGGCACGCACGACACGCGCACGCGCGGTGAGGTGCGCGGCGGTGGCGCCAAGCCGTACCGCCAGAAGGGCACCGGCCGAGCCCGCCAGGGCTCGCGCAGCGCGCCGCACTACGCGGGCGGCGGAGTGGTCTTCGGTCCGCACCCGCGCTCGTACGAGCAGCGTCTGCCCAAGCGCATGAAGCGACTCGCGCTGCACGGCGCGCTGACCGCCAAGTTCGGCGATGGGGCGCTGCGCGTGGTCGACGAGCTGGGCCTGGACGCGCCCAGGACGAAGGAGCTGATCGGCTACCTGGAAGCACTCAAGGCCGCCGGCCGGGTGCTCGTCGTGGCCATCGGCGGCGACGCCAACCTTGAGCTCTCGGCGCGCAACTTGCCCCGCGTCTCGGTCATTCGGGCCGACTCGCTCAACATAGTCGACGTGCTCAACGCGGACGTGCTGCTCATCACCCAGCCGTCGCTGGAGAAGATGGCCGAGGTGTACGCGTGACCCTGCTTGCAGCGGAGATCATCCTGCGCCCGGTTGTCAGCGAAAAGTCGATGGACGAGACACAGCGCGGCAAGTACACCTTCCGCGTCCACTCGGGTGCCAACAAGCTCCAGGTCAAGGAAGCGATCGAGGAGCTGTTCAAGGTCCAGGTGCTCGAGGTCAACGTCTCCACGACCAAGGCCAAGGAGAAGTCGCGCAACCGTCGTCGCGGCCGCCAGCAGGGCTGGACGTCGCCGTGGAAGAAGGCTGTCGTGACGCTGGCCGCCGGCCAGAAGATCGAGTTCTTCGAGGGGATCTAGGTCATGCCACTGCGTTCTTACAAGCCAACCTCTCCGGGTCGCCGCTTCGTCACGCGCTCGACCTTCGAGGAGATCACAACGGACAAGCCGCACAAGCCGCTGCTCGAGTCCAAGAATCGGATCAGCGGCCGTAACGGCCAGGGGCGCATGACCGTCCGCCATCGCGGTGGCGGCGAGAAGCGCGCATATCGGCGGATCGACTTCAAGCGCGACAAGTGGGACGTGCCGGCCAAGCTGGCCACGGTCGAGTACGACCCGAATCGCTCGGCGCGCATCGGCCTGCTCCACTACCGCGACGGCGAGAAGCGCTACATGCTCGTGCCCAACGGCCTGAACGTGGGCGACGAGGTCGTTGCCGGGCCCAAGGCAGAGGCGCGCGTGGGCAATGCCCTGCCGCTGCGCAACATCCCGCTCGGAACAACCATCCACAACATCGAGCTCGTCCCCGGCCGCGGCGGCCAGGTCGTCCGCTCCGCGGGCACCTCAGCCCAGCTGCTGGCCAAGGAGGGCGACCACGCCCAGGTGCGCATGCCCAGCGGCGAGGTGCGCCGCGTGGACATGCGCTGCATGGCCACCGTCGGCCAGGTGGGCAACCTCGACCACGAGAACCAGCACATCGGCAAGGCCGGTCGCTCGCGTCACATGGGCCGCCGCCCGGAGACGCGCGGCGTGGCCATGACCCCGCGCGACCACCCGCACGGTGGTGGCGAGGGCAAGTCGCCGACAGGCATGCCGCCCAAGACCCCGTGGGGCCAGCCGGCGATGGGCCATCGAACGCGGCGCAACAAGACCACCGGGCGCAACATCGTCCGTTCCCGGCACCGCAAGAGCTGAGCGAGAGGAGGTAGCCAATGTCACGTTCGCTGAAGAAGGGTCCGTTCGTTGAGTCGCGCCTGCTCACGCGTGTGCAGGGCATGAACCGAAAGAACGAGAAGAAGGTGCTCAAGACGTGGTCGCGCGCAAGCGTGATCTTCCCCGACTTTGTGGGCCACACGATCGCGGTCTACAACGGCAAGAAGCACATCCCGGTCTACGTCACTGAGAACATGGTCGGCCACCGCCTGGGTGAGTTCAGTCCGACCCGCAACTTCCGCGGGCACGGCAAGCACACCGAGCGCTCGTCGGCGCTGAAGTAGGTCGCTGAAGAGATGCGTGTTTCCGCCACGGCCAAGTACCTCCGCCACTCCACGCGCAAGACGCGCCTGGTGACATCGGCGATCGTCGGCATGCCCGTGCCCGAGGCCGCGGCCGTGCTGCGCCACATGACGCAGGGCGCGGCGCGCGACGTGGCCAAGGTGCTTGGCTCGGCCACGGCCAACGCCGAGAACAATCACGACCTCGCGCCTGAGGACCTGGTCGTCGCCGCGGCAACCGCCGACGAGGGTCCCACGATCAAGCGCTTCCGTCCGCGCGCCCAGGGACGCGCCTTCTCAATCCACAAGCCGATGACCCACGTCACGGTCGTTCTCGAAAGCAAGGAGGCCTAGCACAGTGGGTCGCAAGGTTCACCCGTACGGCTTCCGGCTTGGCACTTCGCGCACGTGGAATGCCAAGTGGTACGCGGACAAGTCGTACACGACGCTGCTCAAGGAAGACATCACCATTCGTCAGCTGGTTTCGCGCCGGCTGTCCAACGCAAGCGTTTCGCTGGTTGACATCGAGCGCGGCATCAACCATGTCACCGTCACCGTGCACACCGCCAAGCCGGGCATCGTCATCGGCAAGGGCGGCGCGAACGTCGAGGCGCTGCGCCAGCAGATTGGCCGCACTACCACGAGCAAGGTCAAGCTGGAGATCAAGGAGATCCGCCAGCCGGAGCTTGACGCGGTACTCGTGGCGAGCAACATCGCCCAGCAGCTGAGCCGCCGCATCGCCTTCCGCAAGGCGATCAAGCAGTCCATCCAGCGCACCATGAAGGCTGGCGCGAAGGGCGTGCGCATCGCCGTGTCGGGCCGCCTCGGCGGCTCTGAGATGGCCCGCCGCGAGTGGGACAAGGAAGGCCGCATCCCGCTCAACACGCTGCGTGCCGACATCAGCTACGGCCAGGTCCACGCGCATACGACGTACGGCCGCATCGGGGTCAAGGTCTGGATCTATCGCGGCGACGTGATCCCGGACAAGCAGGCACCGCCAGAGGCCGCCGGCGCGGCAGCCGCAGGAGCCGCGTAGCCATGTTGATGCCTCGTCGAGTCAAGCACCGCAAGGTCCAGCGCGGGCGCATGTCCGGACTGGCCAAGGGTGGCCATACGATCGCATTTGGCGAGTTCGCCCTGATGACTGAGGAGCCGGCGTGGATCACGGCGCGCCAGATCGAGGCCGCCCGACGCGCCATGACGCGCTACGTCAAGCGCGGCGGCAAGATCTGGATCCGCGTCTTTCCGGACAAGCCGGTGACCAAGAAGCCGGCCGAGGTGCGCATGGGCTCGGGCAAGGGCGCGCCCGACCATTGGGTGGCCGTGGTCAAGCCCGGCCGCATCCTGTTCGAGATGGCCGGTGTGCCCCAGGACGAAGCCAAGGAGGCGATGCGCCTGGCCAGCCACAAGCTGCCCGTCGACGTCAAATTCCTGGTTCGCGAAGGAGTGAGTGGCGATGGACATCGATAAGGTCCGCGCGCTGACGGACATCGAGATCGGCACGGAGCTCGTTACGGCGCGCCGCCATCTGTACGACCTGCGCTTCCAGCTGGCCACACGCCAGCTGACCGATCACAGCCAGCTGACCAACACGCGTCGTTCGATCGCGCGGCTGTTGACCGTCATCACCGAGCGTGGCCTGGACGAGAACGCGGTTGCGCTTGCGGCCACGCCGGCGCGCGTAGAGGCCGCGCGGCCCGCCTTGCGCCGTGCCAGGAGCACGACCAAGCCGGCCGCGGCCAAGGCAAAGCCCAAGGCCGCGCCCAAGAAGACATCCGCCAAGAGCGGCACGGGAGGTAAGGAATGAGCGCTGCTGTGCGCCCGGTGCGCACGATGCGCAAGGAGAAGGTCGGTCGCGTCGTGTCCGACAAGATGGACAAGACGATTGTCGTCTCGGTCGAGCGCCTGTCGCGCCACCCGCTGTACAAGCGCGTCATTCGCCTGAGCACCAAGTTCAAGGCGCATGACGAGCGCAACGAGGCGCACATCGGTGACACCGTGCGCATCGTCGAGTCGCGCCCGCTCTCGGCGACCAAGCGCTGGCGCATGGTCGAGATCGTTGCCCGCGCCGACGAGGGTGCCGGCGAGTCGGTCGTGGCCGAGGAAGCGGCGACCAGCGAGGCGATTCACATGGCCGCTCATCCGGGTCGCGATCGCGCGGCAGAGGATGAGGACGCAGTCGCAGTGGCGGCCGGCGTGGAGGAGGCCTCCTAAGTGATCCAGCAGCAAAGCCGCCTGAAGGTGGCCGACAACACCGGTGCACGGGTGATCCAGTGCATTCGCGTCCTGGGCCGGTCGCAGAAGAGGACTGCTGCCGTGGGCGACGTCATCGTCGCCAGCGTCAAGCAGGCGATCCCCAATGCGGCGGTCAAGAAGGGTGACGTGGTGCGTGCGGTGATCGTGCGCACGAACAAGGAGTACGGCCGTCCGGACGGCTCCTACATCCGCTTCGACGAGAACGCCGCGGTGCTCATCAACAATCAGGGCAACCCGCGCGGTACGCGCATCTTCGGCCCCGTCGCGCGCGAGCTGCGCGAACGGAACTACATGAAGATCGTGTCGCTCGCGCCGGAGGTGCTGTAGTGGCAGTCGCAGTCGCGCGCGTTCGTGCGCCGCGCGTGCCGGACATCCGCAAGGGAGACGAGGTACTCGTCCTCTCGGGCAAGGACGCAGGCAAGCGCGGCACGGTCGAGCGCGTGGTACGCAACAAGCAGGGCTTCAAGAAGACCGTGGCCAAGTACGGATCGGCCTGGCGGCGAATGTCGCCGCTGGCCGGCGTAGCTGTCGTGGTCGAGGGCCTGAACATTGCCAAGCGGCACACCAAGCCGAGCCAGAAGCAGGGCCGCACTGAGCGCCAGCCGCGCATCCAGCAGGGCGGCATCATCGAGGTGGCTCAGCCGATCCTGGCCAGCAAGGTCATGATCGTCTGCCCGCAGTGCGGCGAGCCCACGCGCGTGCGCCATGGCAAGAGCGGCGACGGCCGATCGACGCGGCTGTGCGCCAACTGTGGCGAGCTGCTCACCAGGGAGGTCAAGAAGTGACCGCCGAGAAGACACGCCCGGCCGACGAGGCCGCGAGCGAGGACGAGATGACGGAGACGACGGAGACGACGGAGACGACCGAAGCGACCGAGTCGACCGAAGTGGCAGCCGAGGCCACGCCTGAAGCTGCCCAGCCGGCTGAGGAGGCCGCCGACGCTGCCCCAGAGGCCACGCCTGAAGCCGCCCAGCCGGCCGAGGATGCCGCAGCAGAGCCGCCGGCCAAGGGTGGCCGTGGCAAGCGCGCCGCGGCTGAGCCGCCGGCCCCCATGCCGACCGGCGTGTATGGCCTGCGCCTGCGCTACCAGGACGAGGTCGTCCCCGCGCTGCTCAAGGAATTCGGCTACGGCAACCCGATGGAGGTTCCGCGGCTGTCCAAGATCGTGGTCAACATCGGACTGGGCGAGGCACTCTCAAACGCCAAGGCGCTCGACGCTGCCGTCGGCGACCTGGCCTCGATCACCGGCCAGAAGCCGATCGTGACCAAGGCGCGCCGCTCGATCGCCCAGTTCCGTCTGCGTACGGGCAACCCGATCGGCGCCAAGGTCACGTTGCGTGGCCAGCGCATGTGGGACTTTCTCGAGCGCCTGACCAGGTTGGCGCTGCCGCGCATCCGCGACTTCCGCGGTGTGCCCGGCAAGTCCTTCGACGGACGCGGCAACTTCTCGCTCGGACTGCGCGAGCAGCTCGCGTTCCCCGAGATCGACTTCGACAAGATCGACCGCCTGCGCGGCCTGGAAGTGAGCATCGTCACCACGGCCGACACGGACGAGGAATCAAAGCGGCTGCTGCAGCTGCTCGGCATGCCCTTCGCAAGCTGAGCAGAACGGGCAGACCCAAGGAGTATTGATGGCCAAGAAATCACTCATCGCCAAGGCAAAGCGCAAGCCGCACCACCCGGTGCAGGGATACAACCGCTGCTTCGTATGCGGTCGCCCGCGCGGCTTCATGCGCCGTTTCAGCCTGTGCCGAATCTGCTTCCGCGAGCGCGCCCTGTTGGGCGAGCTGCCCGGCGTGACCAAGTCGAGCTGGTAGCCAGATGAACATCTCCGACCCCATCGCAGACATGCTCACGCGCATCCGCAACGGAAGCCGTGCTCGCCACACTGAGGTCACCATTCCTGCATCGCGGACCAAGAAGGCGATTGCCGAGATCCTGCGCGACGAGGGCTTCATCGACTCCTTCGAGGAGGGCAGGGACGGACCCCGCTCGACCCTTCGTCTGCAGCTGAAGTACGTCGGCAAGGTGCCCGTGATCAGCGGCCTCAAGCGCGTCAGCAAGCCCGGATTGCGCGTGTACGCGACCAAGACGGACATCCCGCGCGTGCTCGGCGGCCTGGGCGTGGTCATCGTCAGCACCAGTCACGGCATCATGACGGGTTCGCGAGCGCGCCAGGCGCAGCTCGGCGGCGAAGTCCTGGCCTACGTCTGGTAGGGGCTGCTCATGTCACGTATCGGCCGCATGGCCATTCCCATCCCTTCCGGCGTCGAGGTTGCCATTGACGGCAACCATGTCGCGGTGAGCGGGCCCAAGGGCAAGCTCGAGCGCGACGTCTCGCCGGTTCTCAAGATCCTGCACTCGGACGGATCGCTTCAGGTGGAGCGGCCGAACGACGAGAAGCGCGCGCGCGAGCTGCACGGCCTGACGCGCACCCTGATCGCAAACATGGTTATCGGTGTGACCGAGGGCTACCGCAAGGGCCTCGAGATCACCGGTGTCGGCTATCGCGCCCAGCTCGTGGGTAAGAAGCTGCAGCTCAACCTGGGCTACAGCCACCCGATCGAGATCGACCCGCCCGACGGCATCGCCTTCGAGGTCGAGTCGCCCGTGCGCCTGGCCGTGGTGGGTATTGACAAGGAGCTCGTCGGCCACGTTGCCGCGCGCGTTCGCAGCAAGCGCAAGCCTGAGCCGTACAAGGGCAAGGGCGTCCGCTACGCGGGCGAGCAGGTCCGCCGCAAGGCGGGCAAGGCGGGCAAGATCGGAGGCAAGAAGTGAGCCTCGTGGCAAGCCGCGGCGCGGCACGACTCAAGCGCCATCACCGCATTCGCCTGCGCATGACGGGCACTACAGGCAGGCCGCGCCTGGCCGTCTTCCGCAGCCTCAACCAGATCTACGCCCAGGTCATCGATGACTCGACTGGCCGCACCGTGGCCAGTGCCTCGTCGCTCGAGTCGGGCGTCCGCAGTACCTCCGGAAACAAGACTGAGCACGCCAAGGCCGTTGGCCGGCTGCTCGCAGAGCGCGCCCGGGCAGCCGGCGTCGGCGCGGTCGTCTTCGACCGCGCTGGCTTCCGCTACCACGGCCGGGTCAAGGCCCTCGCCGACGCGGCGCGCGAAGCCGGGCTCGAGTTCTAGTCCCGGCCAGATAGGAGTATCGCTTTGCCTAGGATCGATCCCGCCCGCCTGACGCTCGAAGAGCGGGTCGTGCAGATCAACCGCGTCGCCAAGGTCGTCAAGGGCGGCCGGCGCTTCTCGTTCAGCGCTGTGGTCGTCGTCGGCGACGGCGCCGGCCATGTCGGCGTCGGCCTGGGCAAGGCGGGCGAGGTGCCCGAGGCGATCCGCAAGGGCGTGGAGGACGCGAAGAAGAACCTGATCAAGGTGCCTCTCGTGGGCACCACCATCCCGCACGAGGTCACCCAGCAGTTCGGGGCGAGCAAGGTGCTCCTCAAGCCGGCGTCGCAGGGCACGGGCGTGATCGCCGGCGGCTCGGTGCGCGCGGTCGTGACCGCGGCGGGCATCCGCGACGTCCTGTCCAAGTCGCTCGGCTCGACCAACCCGGTCAACGTCGTGCGCGCCACGCTGGAGGCGCTGCGCAACATGCACAGCGCGGCGGAGCTGTCCGAGCGTCGCGGTAAGACGCTGCACAGCGTGATCAGCGGCCAGCCCAGGGACGTGGTGAACGGCTCGTCGGAGGCTCCGATTGATGGCCGCTAAGTTGCGCGTCACCCTGATCAAGAGCCCCATCAGCCACACGCGCGAGACTCGTGCGACCATGCGCGCTCTCGGTCTGCGCCGCATTGGCCAGACGATCGAGATCGCCGATACGCCGGAGCTGCGCGGCATGGCCCGCCGCATTCGCTTCCTGCTGCGGACGGAGGAGGTCCCGGAATGAAGCTTCACGATCTGCGCCCCGCCGCCGGCTCGCGCCGGCCGCGCACGCGTGTCGGTCGCGGCATCGCCGCCGGCCAGGGCAAGACCGCCGGTCGTGGCACCAAGGGCCAGAAGTCTCGCGCGGGCGCGAGCATCCCGGCCTGGTTCGAAGGCGGCCAGACGCCGATCCACATTCGAGTACCCAAGCTGCGCGGCTTCAAGAACCGCTTCCGGATCGAGTTCGCGGTGGTCAACGTGGGCCAGATCTCGGCCTACGCGGAAGCCGGTCGCTTTGGCGTCGAGACGCGCAAGAAGGGCGATCCGGTCACCGTCAACGCCGAGTCGCTTGCCTCAGCGGGGCTGATCGGCAAGGACGACAAGCCGGTCAAGGTGCTCGGCCAGGGCGAGGTCAACCAGAAGCTCTTCGTCGCCGCGGACGCGTTCAGTGCGTCGGCCCGGCGCAAGATCGAGGAAGCGGGCGGTTTCGTCCAGGTCCTCGCCCCGGAGAAGGTCGCGCCGTCAAAGGATGCGCCAGCTGCGGAAGCTCCGGCCGAGGCCGCCAGCGACGACGAGTCAACGCCAACCGAAGCGTCTGCGGCTGCCACCGCGTCAGATGAGGCCTCCCCGGCCGAGCCTGAAGCGGAAGCGGAGCCTGAAGCGGAAGCGGAGCCCGCACCAAAGCCGGCGCGCAAGCGCTCGCCCAAGAGCGCGGACGAGTCCTAGTTTGGCAATTGCGATATCGGCCTCAGTGATACAGGCACGGCCACATGCCGATAACGTCCGGGCTGCCATGCGTCACGCCGCTTGGGCGTGCTCGGATGTGCCAGCGACAGCGGCACTTTCGGCCGTTCCCGCTGGGTCGAAGTCGGATGACGGGTCGCATGCCCGGCCCATATCAGCCACGCTGATCTCGCCGCGTGCAACACCGCCTACCGCCGCCACTCAACGCCGCGATTCTTAACAAGGGGCACTGACCATGTTCGAGGCGCTGATCAATGCGTTCCGCGCGCCAGATATCCGGCGTCGCATCCTGTTCGTGCTGGGCATGCTGGTCATCTACCGGATGCTGGCCGTGGTGCCGGTGCCCAACGTGGACCAGGAGGCAGTGCGCGGCCTGATCGAGTCGCAGACCTTCCTGCAGCTGCTCGACCTGTTCTCGGGCGGTGGCCTGAGCTCCTTCTCGATCGTGGCGATGGGCGTCAACCCGTACATCAACGCCTCGATCATCATGCAGCTCATGACGGGCGTCGTGCCCAGGCTGCAGGCCCTGAGCAAGGAAGGCGAGTACGGCCGGACGCGGATCAACCAGTACACGCGCTACCTGACCGTGCCGCTCGCACTGCTCCAGGCGTACGGCTACCTGGCCATCCTCGCCTCGCAGAACATCATCACGGACTTCGACATCCTGAGCTTCGCCACGCTGAGCCAGATGATCACGCTCGCGGCGGGAACGATCCTGGCCATGTTCATCGGTGAGCTGATCACCGAACGCGGCATCGGCAACGGCATCAGCTTCATCATCTTTGCCGGCATCGTGGCCGGCGTGCCACAGGGCGTGGCCGCCTACCTGAGTAGCCCGAACATCGCCGAGGGCGTGCTGTTCGTGGTCCTCGCCGTGGTCGTCGTGGCGGTCATCGTGTACATCCAGGAAGGGCAGCGGCGCATCCCGATCCAATACGCGAGCCGCGTCCGCGGCAGGCGCATGTACCAGGGTGGTGCCACGTTCCTGCCCCTGCGCGTCAACCAGGCCGGCGTGATCCCGATCATCTTCGCCGTCAGCATCCTGCTCTTCCCGACACAGATCGCGTCCTACTTCGCGACACCGCCGGGTGAGCTCAACCCCACGCTGGCCAACCAGATAGCCGACGGCATCGTCGGCTTCCTGAACCCGAACGGGATTGCCTACATCGTGGGCTACTTCCTGTTAACGATGGGGTTCACCTACTTCTACACGGCGTTCACCTTCAAACCAGATGAGACGGCCGACCAGCTGCGCAAGAACGGCGGCTTCATACCGGGCATCAGACCCGGATCGCCTACGCGCGATTACCTGGCCCGCGTCGTCTTCCGGCTGAGCCTGGCCGGAGCCATCTTCCTGGCCCTGATCGCGGTGTCGCCGATCATCCTCTCGTCTGCCTTCGCCGGCGGCGGAGTGGGCGGATTCGCGTTAGGCGGCACCGCGCTGCTGATCGTCGTGTCGGTCGTCGTGGAGACGATGAAGCAGATCGAGGCGCAGCTGATGATGCGCAATTACGAGGGCTTCATTCGTTGAGGGTTTACGTCATGGTCGGGGCGCCGGGTGCGGGCAAGGGCACGCAGGCGGCGCTTCTTTCAGAGCGCCTCGACATTCCCCACGTGGCCTCGGGCGACATCTTTCGTGACCACATCAAGCGGGGCACCCCGCTCGGCAAGAAGGTCAAGTCGTACCTCGACTCCGGTGCGCTGGTGCCGGACGACCTGACCATCCAGCTCGTCGGTGACCGCCTGTCGCAGCCCGACACCGGCGCGGGAGTGATCCTCGACGGGTTCCCGCGCACGCGCCGCCAGGCCGAGGTGCTCGACTCCATGCTTGCCAAGCAGGGCGGCCAGGTGGCGGCCGCGCTGTACGTCGACGTCGGCCGTGACGAGCTGCTGCGACGCCTTTCGGGGCGCCGGCTGTGCAGCGCGACGGCCGATCACGTCTATCACGAGATTGCCAAGCCGCCCAAGCGGGCCGGCGTGTGCGACATCGATGGCGCGCCGCTCTACCAGCGCGACGATGACAAGCCTGAGACGATCAACGCCCGGCTCGAGCAGCAGCTGCCGCCAATGTTCGAGGTCGTGGATCACTACACCGATCGCGACGTGCTGAGCACGGTCGACGGCGACCGGCCCGTGGCCGAGGTCACCGACGACCTGTTGCGCACGGTGGCCCAGCCGGCGCGCTGATGTCCGAGCGGCGAGTGACGCTCAAGAGCGCGGCGCAGATCGAGCGTATGGCCGTCGCCGGCCGCCTCGTGGCCGATGTTCTGGACCGAATGGGGCGCGAGGTGCGCCCGGGCGTCACAACGGCTGAGCTTGACGCGATCGCCGAGGAGATGATCCGCTCGGCGGGTGCGACCCCATCGTTCATCGGCGTCCCGGGGCGCCTGGCGCCGTTCCGCCACTCGCTTTGCGTGTCGATCGATGACGAGGTCGTCCATGGCATCCCGGGCAAGCGTCGCGTTCGCGCCGGAGAGCTGCTGACGATTGACGCCGGCGCCATCGTCGACGGCTGGCACGGCGACGCGGCGCGGACCTGGATGGTGGGCGAGGTGCCTGATCAGGCGCGCGCTCTGGTCGAGGCCACCGAACGGGCCATGTACGCCGGCATTGCCGCGGCCGTGCCGGGCAACTACCTGTCGGACATCTCGGCCGCGATCGAGGACGTCGCCCGGGCGGCTGGTTACGGCGTCGTGCGCGCCTTCGTTGGCCACGGTATCGGCAACGAGATGCACGAGGAGCCGCAGGTCACCAACTACCGCACCGGCAGCCGCGGCCGGCGCATCGAACCCGGGCTGTGCCTGGCCATCGAGCCCATGTTCACGCTCGGTGGACACGAGGTCAGCGTGCTTGACGACGGCTGGACCGTGGTGACGGCGGATGGCTCGCTGGCCGCCCATTGGGAGAACACCATTGCCGTCACGAGCGACGGCCCACGCATCCTGACCGCCTCCGCCAAGGCGCCCGCCGACGCGACCCTGGTGGTACCGAGCGCGACGGCTGGGCGGCCCTGAGACGGTTGCGACCTTTGGCTTCTTTCTGCTACACTTCGCGATCGTGCTCGTGGCCAAGCCACGCACGTTTTTGCGCTCGGTGCAGGCTCCCAGGGCCAGCGCCTCGAGGGCGCCCATCCACCATTGAAACGTAATCGGGAGTTTGCCGCCGCCTGTGGCCAAGAAGGACGCAATCGAAGTAGAGGGAACGGTCATCGAGCCGTTGCCAAACGCGATGTTCGCCATTGAGTTGGAGAACAAGCACCGCGTCCTGGCCCACATCAGCGGCAAGCTGCGGATGAACTTCATCCGCATCCTGCCCGGTGATCGGGTCCGTGTCGAGTTGTCGCCGTATGACCTCTCGCGCGGTCGGATCACCTATCGGCTGAAGTAGTTCGGACGAGGAAGAGTTGAAAGTCTCGGCATCGGTCAAGACGCGTTGCGATAACTGCAAGATCATCAGGCGCCATGGCGTCGTGATGTGTATCTGCACGAATCCCAAGCACAAGCAGAGGCAGGGCTAGGCGCCAGATGGCACGCATCTCCGGAATCGACATCCCGCGCGAGAAGCGCGTTGAGATCGCGCTCACGTACATCTTTGGCATCGGCCTGCCGACCAGCCAGAAGATTCTCGGCCAGGCCAACGTCAACCCGGACACGCGCGTCCGAGATCTGACCGAGGACCAGGTCAACCGGCTGCGCGAGATCATCGATCGGCGCCACAAGGTCGAGGGGGACCTGCGCCGCGAGGTGGCCCTGAACATCAAGCGCCTCCAGGAAATCGGCTCGTATCGCGGCCTGCGTCATCGGCGCAACCTGCCCGCGCGCGGGCAGCGAACCAAGACCAATGCTCGTCAGCGCCGCGGACCGAAGCGCACGGTCGGCGTCCGGCGCAAGAAGTAGGGAGTAGTCGGGACAGCACATGGCGGAACGCAAGAAGCAGGTCAAGACGCGTCGGCGCGAGAAGAAGAACGTGCCCGTCGGCCACGCCCACATCGCGGCGAGCTTCAACAACACGATCATCACCATCACCGATCTCGCGGGCGGCACCGTCGCCTGGGGGAGTGCCGGCGTGGCCGGCTTCAAGGGCTCGCGCAAGAGCACGCCGTATGCCGCCGCCATGTCGGCCGACGGCGCGGCCAAGAAGGCCATGGAGCACGGCATGCGCCAGGTAGAGGTGTTCGTCAAGGGTCCCGGCGCGGGCCGTGAGCAGGCGATCCGCTCGCTCCAGGCCGCCGGGCTTGAAGTCACTGCGATCACGGACGTGACGCCCATCCCGCACAACGGCAACCGCCCGCCCAAGCGGCGCCGGGTCTAAGGGGAGCAGCCACATGTCACGTTATCGCGGTCCCGTTTCGCGCCTCTGCCGGCGTGAGGGCATGAAGCTCTATCTGAAGGGCGCCAAGTGCTACACCAAGAAGTGCCCTTTCGAGCGCCGGCCCAACCCGCCCGGCCAGCACGGCGTGCGCCGGCGCAAGGTTTCCGAGTTCGGCATTCAGCTGCGCGAGAAGCAGAAGATGCGCCGCATCTACTCCGTCCACGAGCGCCAGTTCAAGAACTACTTCGACACGGCTGAGAGCCGTCCCGGCGTGACCGGCGAGAACCTGCTGCGCCTGCTCGAGACGCGCCTTGACAACGTCGTCTTCCGGATGGGCTTTGCGAGCAGCCGCGCCCAGGCGCGCCAGCTCGTGGCCCACGGCCATTTCGCAATCAACGGCCGCGGCACGACCATCCCGTCGCACCACGTCAACGAGGGCGACAAGATCGCCGTGCGCGAGGGCAGCCGCAAGAGCGAGTACTTCAAGAACACCAAGGATGCGCTGCGCGGCGCACAGCGACCCGACTGGTTGACCGTCGATGTTGACGGCCTGGCCGGCGACGTGACCGCGCTCCCGCGTCGTGACCAGATGCCCATCGAGCTCAACGAGCAGCTCGTCGTTGAGTTCTACTCGAGGTAAACAGATGATCGAACTTGAGAACCCGCAGATCGAGCCGGTAGGCGAGCCACAGGACTGGTACGCCAAGTACGAGGCCAGCCCGCTGCCCGCCGGCTACGGCGTCACGATCGGCAACGCGCTGCGCCGCGTGCTCCTCTCGTCGCTCGAGGGAGCGGCGGTCACGTCCGTCCAGATCCGCGACGTGTATCACGAGTTCAGCACCATTCCGGGCGTCGTCGAGGACGTCACCGCGATCGTGCTCAACGTCAAGAAGCTGCGCATCAAGAGCTATGCGCCGCATCCGGTGCAGCTGCGCCTGCTCAAGACCGGGGCGGGCGTGGTCACCGCGCACGACATCGAGCCCAACGCGGACGTCGAGATCGTCAATCTCGATCAGCAGCTGCTGACCCTGGACAACGACGACGTGCCGGTCGAGATCGACATGACCGTTGAGCGCGGCGTTGGCTATCTCGCCGCAGAGCGCTCCGAGCAGCTGCCCATCGGCGTGATCCCGGTTGACGCGATCTTCTCGCCCGTGCGCAAGGTCAACTACACGGTCGAGAACACGCGCGTCGGCCAGATGACCAACTTCGACAAGCTGACCATCGAGATCGAGACTGACGGCACCCTGTCGCCGGAGGAAGCGCTTTCGCGCGCCGCGGAGATCCTGGTCGGCCAGTTCAGCCTGTTCACCACGGCCGGCAAGCAGATGGTCGCCGGTGAGCGTGGCGTGGCGGGCAGCCCGACGCTGCCGCCGAACATGCTCGACATGCCGATCGAGGAGCTCGACCTGCCCATGCGGGCGTACAACTCGCTCAAGCGCAACAACATCGTCAAGGTGGGGCAGCTGCTGCAGCTCCAGGACGAGGACCTGCTGCGCATGCGCAACTTCGGCAAGAAGTCGCTCGACGAGATGAAGGAGCGCCTGCAGATGCGCGGCTTCCTGCCGCCCGATGACGGCGCCGAGGCGACCGACTACGACGCCGAGGACGGTCTCGACGGGCTGGCCATGGACGAGGAAGACCAGGAGTAATGGCTCACCGCATCGGCGGCCGCAAGCTAAGTCGCAAGACTGCGCCGCGGCTGGCGCTCTACCGCAACCTGATCGTCTCGGTCCTGCGCTACGAGCAGATCAAGACGACGGAGGCGCGCGCCAAGGAGGTGCGCGGTCAGGTCGAGCGGATGATCACCCTGGCCAAGGGCGGCACGCTTGCCGCACGGCGCCAGATCGTCGCCGAGCTGCCCGACGAGCCGCTCGTCATTGACAAGCTGATCAACGAGATCGCGCCCAAGTACAGCGATCGCACTTCCGGCTACACGCGCATCGTCAAGCTCGGCCCGCGCGCCGGCGACGCAGCGCCGATGGTCCAGCTCGAGCTGGTCTAGCAGACATAGCAAAGCTCGCCCGAAAGGGCGGCCCCGTTCGGTATGGCGCACGGGTCGAATATGACGGCACTGACTTCGCAGGCTTCCAGGTCCAGCCCACGGCTCGGACCGTCCAGGGAGAGCTCGAAGCGGCCCTCGCCCAACTCTCGGCAGGTCGCCGGGTGCGCGTCGAGGGAGCGGGACGCACGGATGCCGGTGTCCACGCTCGCGAGCAGGTGATCGCATTCACCTACCGCGGCCGCCTCGACCGCGGAGAGCTCCACCAGGCGCTCTCGGCGATCCTGCCGCGGGACATCGCCATCGGGCCGCTGCGCCGGAGGGAGATGGACTTTCGGCCCCGCTATCGGGCCAGGTATCGCGAATACCGATACCTGATCTGGAACGGCCCAAGGAGCCCTCTTCGGGAGCGTCATGCGCTCTGGGAAGGCCAGCCACTCGATCTCGAGGCGATGCGCAACGCGGCGCGGGTCTTCGTCGGGCGCCATGACTTCTCCGCCTTCGGGGGGAGGGACAGGCAACCGGTCCGGACGCTGCATCGGGTGGATGTAAGGAAGCGAGGCCATCTGATCACCATCCAGGTGGTCGGTGACGCCTTCCTGCGTGGGATGGTCCGCCGGATCGTGGCCGCGCTGGTGCGTGTGGGCCTCGGTCGTGCGGATGCTGAAGCGGTGCGCGGCTCGCTGGCGGGGAAGCGCCCCGCCTTTGAAGGCGAAGCCGCACCGGCCCACGGCCTGACGCTGTGGAAGGTGCCGATGGGCGCGCCGCACGAGCGGCCGCCGGAAAAGTAGCAAGAGCAACGAAACGAACAAGAAGAACCAAAGGGAACGAGACGAACAGAAGTGATGAGCAGGACATACAGCCCTCGGGCAGATGACATCGAGCGCAGCTGGTTCGTGGTGGACGCCACGGGTCAGCGTCTCGGCCTGCTCGCGTCACGAATCGCCGTCATCCTCGAGGGCAAGCACAAGCCCACCTTCGCGACCCACATCGATAGCGGCGATCACGTCATCGTGCTCAACGCCGCCCAGGTGGACATCGGCCGCGGCAAGCTGGAGCAGAAGATGTACTCCCGCCACAGCGGCTACCCCGGTGGCCTGCGACAGGAGACGCTTGGACAGCTCCTGGCGCGCCGGCCGGAAGAGGTGATCCGCCGCGCCGTCAAGGGCATGCTGCCGCGCAACAAGCTCGGCGTGCAGCAGCTGCGCAAGCTCAAGATCTACGCGGGCGGAGAGCATCCGCATGAGGCGCAGCGGCCCGAGCCGCTGCCGACTGGAGGATCCTCGCGCTGATGGCGACCACTAATTCCTTCTTCTACGGCACCGGCCGGCGCAAGACGAGCATCGCCCGCGTACGCCTGCTCCAGGGTGAGGGCGAGATCGTCGTCAACGGGCGCTCGCTGGAGGAGCACTTCGGCAACGCGGTGGACCTGGCTGACATCACGATGCCCTTCAAGGTGACCAACACCGAGGGCCGCTACAACGCAATGATCAAGGTCGAGGGCGGCGGTCACCATGGCCAGGCCGGAGCGATCCGGCATGGCATCGCGCGTGCTCTCCTCCAGTCTGATCCGGACGGCGCGCGAGTGCCGCTGCGCCAGGCCGGCTTCCTGTCGCGCGATCCGCGCATGAAGGAGCGCAAGAAGTACGGCCTCAAGCGCGCACGCAAGGCGCCGCAGTACACCAAGCGCTGATATCGGGCTCGTGCCGCGCTTGTCCGAGCGCGCGCGATTGCACCAATATCCCCATAACCCACCGGCCAACGGGGTAGTAGTCGGACGCCGCGACGCTCGCGACCCTAGGCCCGTGACCGAAGACATCTACAGCCGCTACCGCGACGCGCTGCGCCTGGGCCACCAGTTTGCGGCCGAGGGCAAGTTCAATGAAGCGCTGCGCGAGTACCGAGCCGCTGCCGCGGTCGCGGAACGGGCGCTGCCTCATGTCGGCCTGGGCGCGATGAACCTGCGTTTGGGCCAGCCCCGCGAGGCGCTGGCCGCCTTCGAGCGTGCGCTCGAGCTGGAGCCGGACAACATCGACGCGCTCAGCGGGCGCGCGGCGGCATTGCTCGCCACCGGCCGGCGCGCTGAGGCAAGCTCCATCAGGGACCGCATCACCGTGCTCCGGGCGCAGCCGCACCAGGAGCCCGTCATGCACGGCGGACCGTCGCCCGTCGCCGGCGCGGAGGCCAACGCGGCCGTCGGCGAGCAGGCTCGCGCGGCTGGCAACGCCGCCGGCGCCATTGATGCATGGCTGATCGAGGCGTCCGAGCACGCTCGGGCGGGCCACTTCGACGCAGCCCTCGACGCATGCCTGCGCGCACTGGCAGTCGACTCAGGTGCCCTGCGCGTCCACCTCGAGATGATTCGGATCTACTTCGCGCGCGGCTGGGATGATCGCGCCACTCAGCGCACAACGTTGCTCGATCGTGTCCTGACGCTGTCGCCCGATGACGAGCTGAGGGCTGCCCTGGACAGCCTGGTCCAGCCCAGGCCGACCACAGAGGGCCAACCGGTCCGCGCCTGACGCCGGTTGGCGGCTCGCCTGCCGGAAGAAGGGGGATCGCGGCTACAATCGTGCCAATGGACCAGCTCATCCAACTGGTCAAGGGTTTCGCGGTCCAGCCGGTCGCACTGCTCGATATCGCGCTGACCGCCCTCCTGATCTACGGGCTCTTCAGCCTCATCCGCGGCACGCGAGCGGTACGCCTGGTCATCGGCGTGACCGTGCTGTACGCGATCTATGTCATCGCCCAGGCCCTCGGCCTGCAGCTCCTCTCGCAGATCCTGCAGGCGGGCGCCGTCGTTGGCCTGCTCGCGGTCGTCGTCGTCTTCCAACCGGAGCTGCGTCGTGCCCTGGAACGCATCGGGCGCTTCGGATCGATGGGCTGGCTGCTTGCCCCCGGTGCTCGCCGGGCGGCGGAGCGGGTTGCCGCGACCATCGCACGCAGCGCCGTCTCGCTCGGCGCCGAGCGGATTGGCGCGCTCATCGTGGTCGAGCGCGAGACGGGTCTCCAGGACAGTGCCGAAACGGGCGTGATGATCGACGCCGAATTGACCCAGGAGCTGCTTGAGACAGTCTTCACGCCACGTTCTCCTCTCCACGATGGTGCGGTCGTCGTGCGCCACGAGCGGCTCGTTTCGGCCGGCGTGCTCCTACCGCTCTCCGAGACGGGCGTCTATCGCGAGCGCTTCGGCACACGCCATCGCGCGGCCCTGGGCATCACCGAGCAGACAGACGCCGTTGCGATCGTGGTCAGCGAGGAGACCGGCTCGGTCAGCCTCGTCGAGCGCGGCCGGATCGTGCGCAACATGGACGAGCAGCGGCTCACGCGGGCCCTGGTCGACTTGTTCGAGCACAACACTATGAGCGCCGCGCGACTGCCCGCCAGGACGGCGGCCATCAGGCGCTCGCTGCCACTACGGCGACGGGCGCGCAACCGGCGCGCCGCTGACGCGGCGGCCCAGACGCAGGCCCAGACGCACGTGACGCCCCCGTCCGCGGCCACATCGACCGGCCGAGTCGAGTGAGGCGCGCAGCCAACTTCCTGGTCCGCAACTGGCCGCTCAAGGTGGGGGCGATATTGCTCGCCACCGTCCTGTACAGCGGCCTCGTCCTGGGCCAGAACGTGCGCATCTTCGAGGGCACCGTGCCGGTCGAGGGCATCCGACCGCCGGCCGATGCGACGCTCGTTTCAGTCATCGACGCGGTGACCGTGATTCGCTATCGCGCACCACTCGATGTGGGCGTGATTGCGCCTGACGACTTCAGGGCGACGGTCGATCTGTCGCGCATCGAGCCACTCGCGGGCGGGCCGCCGCGCACCGTGCCGGTGATCCTGATCGCGCTTGACCAGCGCATCCAGATCGTCGACTTCCAGCCACGCGAAGTCGAGGTCCGTCTCGATCCGATCGCTGAGCGGGTGCTGCCGATCACAGTCACCCACGGCACCGTGCCCGAAGGACTCGACGTGGGCGTGGCCCAGATAGAGCCGTCCGACGTCACGGTCCGCGGGGCCAGCTCGCGCACGGAGATCGTTGCTGCGGTTATCGCGCGCGTGCCCATCGACGCCAGTGCGCTGAACATCGATCGCGATGTGGAGCTCGTGCCGGTCGACGCGGACGGCAACCAGGTGACGAACGTCGACCTCACGCCTGAGCGCGCGCGGGTGCGCGTGGCCGTGGCGCGCCAGCTGGCCACCAGAACGCTGCCGGTCGTGCCTCGCCTGATCGGCGAGCCGGCGCCGGGCTACCGCATCGCGAGCGTCGTGGTCGAGCCGCTTATCGTCACGGTCAGCGGCGAAGAGGCCACGGTCGCCGGCCTGCAGGAGGCGCCGACCGATCCGATCGACGTGTCCGGCCGTACGAGCGACCTGGAGGCGATGGTCGGCTTCGGGCTGCCCGCGGACATAAGCGTGAGCGGCAGTGACCAGGTGCGCGTGGTGCTGACCATCGTGGCCGACGAGGCAACGGCAACCCTGCTCGTGGGCCTGCGCCAGGTGGGCACTCGATGCGACTGCCTGTACTCGATCCCGACCGCTGCCGTGAGCGTCACTTTCGCAGGCTCGGCCACCGCCCTCCAGGAGATGGACCCCGCGTCGCTCCAGGCGACGTTCGATGTCACAGGCCTGGACCCGGGCAGCCACTCGGTGCCAATCGTCGTCGCCGCGCCGGGCGGCCTGCAGGTGGTGACCGTGACGCCGCCGCGCCTCACGGTCGGCGTCCAGCCCGCCTCGCCAGCCGCCCCCCAGTGACGCGCCTATTCGGCACGGATGGCATCCGCGGCGTGGCCAACGAGGACCTGACGCCGCGCCTCGCCTTCGACCTCGGTCGCGCGGCGGCGGCGCACCTCGTTGGTGAGGGAGGCAGCCTGCTAATCGGCCAGGACACCCGCCGCTCGGGCGACATGCTCGTGTCAGCCGTCGCTGCCGGTGCAATGTCCATGGGCGCCGACGCCGACCTGCTCGGCGTATGCCCCACGCCGGCGCTGATCCACCTGACCACGACCGGTGACTACGGTGCCGGAATCATGGTCTCCGCGTCGCACAACCCGGCCCCTGACAACGGGCTGAAGGTGGTTGATGGTCGCGGCCTCAAGGTGGATGACGTGGTCGAGGACGAGATCGAGTCGCTCATCCTGCGCGCCGACGAACTCGTCGGTCCACGCAACGAAGGGCTCGGTCGCCTGGCCGTGGTGCACGACCGCCTTGACGAGTACGTCGCCCACCGGACTGCCGTGGCGCGCTCCTTCCAACTGGCGACGCGCATCGTCGTCGATTGCGCCAACGGCTCGGCCGGTGCTGTCGGCCCGCTGATCCTGGCGGCAACCGGGGCGACAGTGGATGCGCGATTCCATGAGCCGGATGGACTGAACATCAATCTCGACTGTGGCGCGACAGCGCCCGAGGCGGCGGCTCGCATCGTGTCGGACACCGGGGCGCAGCTCGGCTTCGCGCTCGATGGCGATGCCGACCGTTGCGTGGCCATCGATGAGCACGGCGACGTGGTCGATGGCGACCAGTTGATCGGGATCATCGCCCTCGACCGGCTGTCGCGCGGCAAGCTGCCGGGCAGCATCGTCGTGGCCAGCGTCCTGTCCAATGGCGGCCTGGAGCACGCCCTGACCACGGCCGGCGGCCGGCTGGTGCGCACGCCCGTGGGTGACAAGTACATCCTGGAGGGGATGATCGTGTCCGGCGCGACCCTGGGCGGCGAGAAGAGCGGTCACGTGATCATTCGCGAGCACGCCGACGCCGGCGATGGGATCCTCACCGCGCTGGAGGTCATGTCCATCGTGGCGCGTACCGGCCGGACGCTGAGCGAGCTGGCCCGGCAGATATCCCTGTTTCCGCAGCAACAGCGGACGATCCACGTTCGTCACAAGGATCAGTGGGAGGCAGATCCGACTTTTGCTCGTGCGGTCGAGGATGCGCGCCGGTCGCTGGATGGCGTGGGGCGGATCCTGGTGCGGCCGTCGGGGACAGAGCCGGCGCTGCGGATCATGGTCGAAGGGGAGGACCCGGGCCGGGTGTCATCGGTGGCCGATGAGCTCGCTGGCCTGGCTACCCAGCGACTAAACTGACCGGCCGGCCCACGGAGCCGGGTGTGCGCGGAAGGAAATAACCGGAATGTGTGGAATCGTTGGTTACATCGGCCCGCGTCAGGCGGCACCGATCCTCATGGAGGGCCTGGCCCGGCTCGAGTATCGCGGCTATGACTCGGCGGGCATCGCGCTGGTCACCACGAACGGCGACATGTTCGTTGAGAAGCGCGCCGGAAAGCTCGCCAATCTGCGCACTGCCCTGATCGATGGCACTCCGTCGGCCGCAATCGGGCTGGCCCACACGCGCTGGGCCACGCACGGACGCCCGAACGATCTCAACGCGCACCCGCACACGGACTGCTCGGGCCAGATCACGGTCATCCACAACGGCATCATCGAGAACTTCAAGGCGCTGCGCGATGGATTGCGCGATCGTGGCCACAAGCTCAGCTCGGACACGGACACAGAGGCGCTTGCACACCTGATCGAGGAGGCTTACGCGGGCGACATCGCCGAGGCCACGCGCGTTGCGCTGCGCCAGGCGGACGGCGCCTACGCGGTGGCCGCGATGCACGCGGCAGAGCCCAAGCGGCTGGTTGGCGCGCGGATGAACGTGCCGCTCATCGTTGGCCTCGGCGAGGGCGAGAACTTCCTGGCCTCTGACGTGGCGGCCGTGCTCGCCCACACGCGGCGGGTGATCTTCCTCGAGGAAGGCGACGTGGCCGATATCACCGCCGAATCGGTGACCGTGACCGGCGTGGACGGCGGACCGCGCGAACGTCTGGTGCACGACATCGACTGGTCGATCGAGGCGGCCGAGAAGGGCGGCTACCCGCACTTCATGCTCAAGGAGATGCACGAGCAGCCGGAGGCCCTGCGGGCAGCGATCGCCGGCCGAGTCCACGACGAGACGATCGAGCTGGACGAGCTGGAGCCGATTGCTGCGCGCCTGGCCCAGATCGACCGCGTCGAGTTCGTGGCGTGCGGCACGGCCAACTATGCCGCTGCCGTGGGCGCGTACCTGATCCAGGACTGGCTGCACATCCCGGCCCGATGGAACATCGGCTCGGAGTTCCGCTACAGTCCGCCACCGCTCGACGAGCGCACCCTCGTGGTCGCTGTGTCGCAGTCGGGCGAGACGGCCGACACCATCGCCCCCACGCGCTACGCCCGCCAGCAGGGCTGCCCGATCGTGGCCGTGACCAACACCGTCGGCTCGGCAATCACGCGCGAGGCGGATGCGGTCCTGTTCCTGCAGGCTGGTCCCGAGATCGCCGTCGTCGCGACCAAGACGTTCGCCACCCAGGTCACGACGCTCGTCCTGCTTGCCGCCGCCATGGCCAAGCAGCGCGGCCGGTTGCCGCGCGAGCGGGAGCGGCAGCTGGTGCAGGAGCTGCGTGCTCTGCCCGACAAGGCCGAGCGCGCTCTCGCCATGGCCGAGCCGGCCAGGGAGCTCGCGCGGCGCTACGTCAATTCGCGCGGCTTCATGTTCGTCGGCCGCGGTGTCACGTACCCGGTCGCTCTCGAAGGCGCGCTCAAGCTCAAGGAGGTCAGCTACGTCCACGCCGAGGGCTACGCCGCGGGTGAGCTGAAGCATGGACCGATCTCGCTGCTCGACGCCGAGGTGCCCCTTGTCGCGATCGCGACGCGCTCGTCCGTGCAGGAGAAGCTGATCAGCAACGTGATGGAGGGCCGCGCGCGCGATGCACGCGTTATGGCCGTCGCGACAGAGGGTGACGACTCGATGCTCGACTACGCCGATGACATCATGTGGGTGCCCGAGACGATCGAGGAGCTCAGCCCGATCCTGGCGGCGATCCCCCTGCAGCTCTTCGCCTACCACACGGCCGTGGCGCGCGGCACGGACGTGGACCAGCCGCGCAACCTCGCGAAGTCGGTGACGGTCGAGTAGCCTCAGCCGCCTATGGCGCAACCAGGAGTGCCCGCCGTCCCCGAAGGCACGACCGAGCTGGGCATCGACATCATCAAGATCGAGCGCATCGCCGCCGCGCTGAAGCGCCATGGCGAACGCTTCCCGAACCGGGTGCTGACCGAATCTGAGCAGCGCTACGTGCGCAACCGGCCGCAGAATTTCGCCGGCCGCTGGGCGGCCAAGGAAGCCGTGTCCAAGGTCCTGGGCCTGGGCGTGCGCGGCGTTGGCTGGCGGGAGATCGAGATTGTCCGGCTTCCGACCGGGCAGCCCACCGTCCGCGCTCCACGACCGGGCCAAGGCACGCGCCGAGCAGCTCGGCATGGGCCGCATCGCGGTCTCCATCAGCCACGAGGGCGAGTACGCGGTCGCGATCGCGTTCGGCATCAGGACCGCCGGTGGCGCGTTCGTCTTTCCGCCCGACATTGACGAGCGGCTGGCAGGCCGCGAGCGCCAGATCCTGGCGCGCATGGAGCGCCTGCGCCAGATGGAGAAGGACGCTCGCTGACGTGGACCCGATCCCCATGGACGCGGCCTTCTGCGCGCCGCTCGTCCCGCGTCGGGACCCGGACGGCCACAAGTTCAGCTTCGGACGGGTGACGACCGTGTGTGGGTCACTCGACTTCGCAGGCGCCGCTTACCTCGCCGCGCTCGGCGCGGCGCGCGGTGGGGCCGGCCTGGTGGTCATGGCGCTGCCAACGCCGCTCAGGCCGGTGTTGGCGGCACGGTTGCCTGAGGCAGTCCTCGTCGGGATGCCGGTGGACGACAGGGGCGAAATAGACAGCGAGGCAGCGCTGCGGGCGATCGAGCAGCACAAGCCGGATGCGCTCGTCGTAGGCCCGGGACTGGAGGAGAGTGCCAGCAATGCGCGCCTGGTGCTCGACCTGATCGCGGGTGCGGGACCGCCGGCGGTTATTGATGCGGGCGCCCTGAACATGCTCGCCCAGACTCCTGACTGGTTTCGCCGCACGGGGCGCGCGCTGGTGCTGACGCCGCACCCGGGCGAGTTCGCTCGCCTGACCGGCGAGCAGGCGGGGGCGACTGACGGCGAGCGCCTGGCTCGTGCCGGGGAGTCCGCGCGCCAATTCGGCCATGTTCTCGTGCTCAAGGGCGCCCGGACAGTCGTCGCCGCGCCAGATGGCAGGCGCGCCGTGGCGCCGTTCGCCAATCCGCTGCTTGCCACGGCCGGCAGCGGCGACGTCCTGGCCGGGCTGATCGGCGCCCTGCTCGGACAGGGCGCGGCGCCCTTCGATGCCGCGTGCCTGGGCGTCTATCTGCACGGCCGCGCCGGCGAGCGCCTGTCGGAGAGCTTCGGCGACAGCGGCGCGCTGGCGAGCGAGATCGCCGACCAGATTCCGGCCGCGCGTCGCGAGCTGGCAGCCCACTCAACGTGAGCATCGACGAGCGGCTCGCCGCGGCCGGGCTGCCCGCCCTTCCGCGGGCGGCCTGGCTGGAGGTGGACGAGGAAGCGCTGGCGGGCAATCTGCGCGCCATCCGCGACCTGGTCGGCCCGAGGGTCGCGATCAACGCCGTGGTCAAGGCTGACGCATACGGGCACGGCCTTGTGCCCGTGGCACGCGTTTTCGAGGCATCGGGCGCAGATCGGCTTTGCGTGGCATCGCTCGATGAGGCAACCGAGTTGCGCCAGGGCGGCCTGCGCCTGCCGATCCTGATCCTCTTCGCCATTCCGCCGGGTGATGCCGCGCTCGCTGCGCGGGAAGGCTTTGAAATCGTCGCCGCTGAGGCAGAGACCGCGGCCGCCACGCTCCAGAGCTGGTCGCGCACGCGAGAGGGCCAGGCGCCGCTCTCGGTCCACCTGGAGGTCGAGACTGGCCTGTCGCGCGCCGGCGTGATGCCCCCGGCCGCGGCCGAGCTCGCCGGCCGAATCGTGGCCACGCCCGGCGCCCGACTGGCTGGATTGTGGACTCACCTGGCCAGCCCGGAGAGCGCCGCCGCCACCCAAATGCAGCTCAACGCGTTCGACGCGGCATCTGATGCCCTGACCGCGGCGGGCATCCCGCTGCCGCCGCGCCACGTGGCCGCGTCGGGCGGCATCTTCACCGGCCGTGCGGGGTACCTCGAAGGCGTTCGGCCAGGACTGTGCCTGTACGGGCTGCTGCCCGAGGACTTGCCCATCGGTGACGCGCAGCGAGATGCCGCCCAACGCCTGCGGCCGGCGATGGCCGTCAAGTGCCGCGCGCTGCGCATCGAGAGGCTCGCGGCCGGCACGCCGGTGGGCTACGGCGGGCGCTGGGTGGCGCCACGCGACTCGATTGTCGCCACGCTGCCCATCGGCTACGGCGATGGCTTCGTCCGGGCCTATTCGCCGGGCGCAATGGCGCTCGTTCGTGGCACGCGCGTGGCGCTGGTAGGCACCGTCGCCATGGATGCCGTCATGGCCGATGTGTCGGACGTCCCAGGAATCGCCCTGTCGGATGAGTTCACGCTCATGGGCGGCTCACATGAAGGGCAAATCGTGACAAACGAGCTGGCGCGTCTCCGCACCACGATTCCGTGGGAGGTGGTAACGAACATGGCATACCGGTTACCCCGGGTGTACCATCGCGACTCGGTACTTCTGGGCCTTCGGACACTTGGCGGAGAGGCCCGCACCGTCACGATGGAGCAACGATGAGTCAGGGCATGTCCGAGCCAGACCTTCATTACGAAGACCCCGTTGAGTCCATGGCGCGCGAGATACAGCTATACGGCGCGACCGCTCCTGCGGTCATGTTCCTGGAAGCCAGCCGCCCGTACCACGCCCTGGATGGCCAGGCGATGCTCTTCTTCGATCCCACCCTGCGCACGATCTTCGGCAGCGGCTCGGATGCCATGCAGCGCGTGATGGCGGAAGAGGGCGGCGTCGAGCGGCTCATCGAGCGGCTCGAGGAGATAGACGAAGAGGCCGGCTGCGACGCCTGAGCTTCAGGCTAGAGGCTGACCCAGCCGCTCCTGGTGGGGATGCGGCCGGCCGGGATCTCAGCAATCGCCCGAGAACGCCGACAGTCAACCATTTCGCTCAGCGGGCGGCCGTGTAAGCGTTTCGGGTAACGTGGCCACGTGACCCTGAACACCGCACAACTTTTGGAACCGGTGTCCGTGCTGACCACGTCGGTCGATGGCACGCGCGCCCTTGGAGCCGCTCTGGCCCAAGCGGCGCGCCCCGGCGACCGGATCGCGCTGCTCGGACCACTTGGCGCGGGCAAGACGCAGCTGGCCAAGGGCTTCGCGGCCGGCCTGGGCGTGCGCGAGATCGTCAACAGCCCGAGCTTCACGTTGATGGCCGAGTACGCCGGTCGGCTGCCGCTCTTCCACCAGGACCTGTATCGCCTGGCCGGCGCGGAGGAGGCGCTGGGCGGCGGCCTGGTCGACGAGCGCCAGCTTGACGGCGTCACGCTGACCGAGTGGGCGGAGCGACTGCCGGCCGAGATTGACCAGGAGCGGCTTACGGTGCGCATCGAGGTCAACGAGGGCGACGAGCGGTCGATCACGATCCTGCCCGGGCGACCTGAACACGCGGCATACCTGGACGCCGCCCGGCGCTGGTCGGCAACGAGTGACTCGGATGGCTGACGCCCTTCTCGTCCTTGACACGGCCACCCGGTCGCCGCTCGATTGCCGTCGCGCGACGCGATGGGTCGCTCGTCGGTGAGCGGCGCTGGGCCAGCCGCCACCAGCACGGTGAGCGACTGCTCGAGGAGCTCGACGGACTGCTCGCGGAGATCGGCGTCGGGAGGCGGGATTTCGGCGGCGTGATCGTGGGCACCGGGCCGGGCAGCTTCACCGGTCTGCGCATCGGGCTGGCCACGGCCAAGGTCGTGGCCTACTCGCTCGGTGTGCCGCTTGTGGGCATATCCACGACGCGTGCCCTCGCGCTTGCGTCCGGAGAGCGCTCAGCCGGCGGTCACGTTGCCCGCCGGAGCCGCGGATCGGTACGTGCATCGGCTCGAGCATCGACGGGGATTCCATAGCGCAGGAGGGCTCGCCGCAGCTCGTCGCAGGCGCGGATGCGTTCGCCGCGGCCGTGGGAGACGCCACGATAGTTGCCGTGGACCTGGACGATGGCAGCGTCCCCGCGGAGCCCGGCCGCATCGCGCTCGAGTTCCTAGCCGCGGCAATGGCCCGCCTGGGTGCGGCAGAGCTCAGTGCGGGCCGGCACGATGACCCAGCACAGCTCGTGCCGGCGTACGTGGCACTACCGCGCGGAATAGCCAAGGCAGCGGCGGAGATGCAGTGGTCGCCCGACCTCCGCTGAGGGTCGCGGTCGAGCCCATGACGCTCGACGACGTGGCCGCGGTGCACCAGATCGAGCGGGCCAGCTTTCCCGTGCCGTGGCCGGACTACGCCTTCCGCCAGGAGCTTCAGACGAACCGCCTGGCGCACTACCTGGTGGTACGCAACGGCGACGAGGTGGTCGCCTACGGCGGCCTGTGGCTGATGGTCGACGAAGCGCACATCACCACTTTCGCGGTGCTGCCCGACTGGCGCCGGCAGCGGCATCGGCGGGCGGCTGATGGTCGAGCTGATGCGCCTGGCGCGCGACCTGCAGGCAAACGTGATGACGCTCGAGGTGCGCCTCTCCAACAAGCCCGCGCGCGCCGCTGTATGCCCGCTTCGGCTTTCGGCCCGTCGGCGTCCGACCGCGCTACTACTCGGACAACGGCGAGGACGCGCTGATCATGACCACGGCTGCGCTCTCGTCCACGGACATGGAGCAGCTCTTCGCGCAGCTCGACCGGCAGTACGGGGAGTCAAGCACGTGAGCGGCAGCGGCCGAATCCTCGCCGTGGAATCGTCCTGCGACGAAACTGCCGTTGCGGTCGTCGAGAATGGCCGGCGCATCGTGACCAACGTGGTCGCCAGCCAGGTCGCGCTGCACAGCGCAACGGGCGGGATCGTGCCCGAGGTTGCTGCTCGGGCCCATCTGCGCTGGATGATCCCGGTGCTCGAGCAGGCGCGCAGCGACGCGGGCATCGACGACTGGTCCGCGATCGATGGCATCGCCGTGACAGAGGGCCCGGGTCTGGCCGGCTCGCTGCTGGTCGGTATCACGATGGCCAAGACGCTGGCCTGGCTGCACGACCTGCCGCTGGTGCCGGTCAACCACCTCGAAGGCCACATCTACGCCGCGTGGCTGCTCGACCCGGGAGAGGAGGACAAGCCGGCGCCCGACTTCCCGCTCATCGCGCTGGTCGTCAGCGGCGGCCACACCTTCCTGGTCGAGATGACCGACCACCTGCGCTACAGACTGCTGGGCCAGACGGTCGATGATGCGGCGGGGGAGGCCTTCGACAAGGTCGGCCGGCTGCTCGGCCTGTCCTATCCAGGAGGCCCGGCGATCATGAAGGCCGCGGCCGGCGCGCAGCAGCGCGATCGCGTGTTCCCGCGCGCGTGGCTGGGTGACACGTACGACTTCTCGTTCAGCGGCCTGAAGACCGCCGCCCGGCGCGAGGTGGCGCGCGAGCTTGGCGTCAGCGACCGCGATGTGGACGGCGACGGTGAGACTCTGCCCGAGACGACCGTGGCTGAGCTCGCCTTCGGCTTCCAGGACTCGGTCGTCGACGTGCTGTCGACCAAGACGCTCCGCGCGGCTGAGAGCATCGGCGCGCGAACGATCGTCGTTGGTGGGGGAGTGGCCGCGAACTCCGTGCTCCGCTCGCGCATAGAGGAGCTCGCCTTGGCGCGCGGCATCCGCGTCGTGGTGCCGCGTCCGGGGCTGTGCACGGACAACGCCGCGATGATCGGTGCGGCGGCGTTCTGGCGAGCCGGGGCAGGCGAGCGAGCTGGGATGGACCTCGCGGCCAAGCCGTCGCTCAAGCTCGCGGTACCTGCGTCCTGAGCATCGAGAAGCTCGACGAGCTCGATCCGAAGCGCCTCTCCGCGGAGGGCATCGAGCGCTACCTGCGGCGCCACGGGCTGGCGGCCAACAAGCGGCGCAGCCAGAACCATCTTGTAGACGGCGCCCTGCTCGAGGAGATCGTGGAACTGGCCGCGCCAGCCCCGGACGCCATGGTGCTCGAGATCGGGCCGGGGCTGGGGGTGATGACCGGCGCCCTGCTGGCGCTTGGGGCGCGCGTCACAGCGGTCGAGGTCGATCGGCGCCTGGTGGGGCACCTTCGCGAGCGCCTCGACCAGCCAATTGCCGACGGCCGGCTCCGACTGGTCGAGGGAGATGCGCTCGATATCCCGATCGCCGAGCTGGTTGAACCGCCATACGACCTTGTCGCGAACATCCCCTACCACATCACCAGTCCGCTGATGCATCACGTCCTTGGCCACGAGCCGCGTCCGGAGCGCTTCGTGCTGATGGTCCAGCGCGAGGTCGCCGAGCGGATCGCGGCCCCGCCCGGGCAGATGAGCTACCTGTCCGTTTTCGTCCAGTACCACGCCGCCGTACGCGTCGCCCGCATCGTGCCCGCGTCCGCGTTCGAGCCCGCGCCGGAGGTTCAGTCGGCCGTGCTGGTCGGCGAAACGCGGCCAAGGCGGCTGGACGAGGAAGGCGAGGAGCAGCTCTGGCGCGTGGTCCAGGCCGGCTTCCGCGAGCGGCGCAAGATGCTCCACAACGTGCTGCCGCGACAGCTGCCCCAGGTGGGGCGCGAACGGTTCGAGCAGGCCATGGCCCACGTCGGCATCGCGCCTGACCGCCGGCCACAGACGGTCAGCGTCGAGGAATGGATGGCCCTCGCCGCGACGATCGGCCCGATCGACTGATGCTCGAGGCGCGCCCGCCGGCCAAGGTCAACCTGACGCTCGAGGTGGTCGGCCGGCGCGACGACGGCTTCCACGAGCTGCGCTCGATCTTCCTGCGCGTCGGATTGACCGACAGACTGACGATGGCCCCGGGCACTGGCCCAGCCGACCGACTGACGGTGACAGGGCTACCCGGAATACCGACCGAAGGCAACCTGGTGCTCGAAGCGCTCGACGCGCTGCGCAGACACCTGGGCGTCGATCTTCCACCGCTCGACGTGACGCTCGAAAAACGAATTCCAGCCGCGGCCGGATTGGGCGGCGGCAGCAGCGACGCTGCGTCTGCACTTTCTCTCGCTCAGGCAGCGTGGCAGATCACCCTCGATCCTGACGATGTCCTCTCGGTTGCCGCCGATATCGGCTCGGACGTGCCATTCTTCGCGGCCGATACGGCAGCGGCCCTGGTGGAGGGGCGTGGCGAATGGATCACGCCTCTGTTACGTGTCGAATCAGTTGGCCTGCTGCTGGTTACGCCGCCCATTCGACTGCAGACAGGGACGGTCTTCGCACGTTTCGACGACCTGCCGCGAGCAGAAGGAGCGACCGTGGCGCACATTCCTGACCCGGTCGACCTTCTTGCCGACTCGGGCAGGCTGCGCGATGCCGAACGATCTTTGGCCGGCGGCCGCGTCGCTAGAACCGGCACTCCCTGCGTTGCGCGCTGCCCTTGAGGAGCAAACAGGCGTGCCGTGGCTGATGTCCGGTTCTGGATCGACCCTCTTCGCCCTCTATCCTTCGGTCGAGGAGGCAGCCGTTGCGGGCCAGTCGCTCGTCGCGAGGCGGTTGCCGGCGCTCGAATTGGCTGTCATCAACGCGGTCGACCTAGTCGGCCCAGATCCAGCATGGAGGCATCAATGACTTTTCGCGCCATCAAGCCTGCCGGTGCGCCGGCGGCCCTTGCGACTTACAGCCCCGGGATCGACACGGGCACCCTCGTCTTCCTGGCCGGTCAGGTCGGGATCGACCCGGCAACGGGCGAGCTTGTCGAGGGCATCGATGCCCAGGTCGAGCGGGTGCTGCTCAACGTTGCCGCCGTACTCGACGCGGCCGGCCTGACGATGGCCGACGTGGCCAAGACGACCTGTTTCCTCTCCGACATGGCCGACTTTGACGCGTTCAACGCGGTATATGCCCGCCACGTTGCGGATCCGCCGCCGGCACGTTCCACGTTCGCCGTCAAGGCACTCCCGAAAGGCGCCTTGGTCGAGATCGAGGCCGTCGCCGTCCGCAGCTGACGGCTGGATCGTTTGACACTCTCCGGCGGCCGAATAGAGTCAGCGCACTACATGGCGCCCAAACAGCCCCCATCACCCTGCGGCGGTCCGCGACCGTCGTGACGCCTTCGAGTTCCACAACCAGGGCCGTGATACTTGCCGCCGGCCTGGGCACGCGCATGAAGTCGCGCCTGCCCAAGGTGCTTCACCCGATTTGCGGCCGGCCCATGCTGGCCTATGTCATCGATGCCGCGCGCGCGGCGACCGGCGAGAGGCCGCTCGTCGTGTATTCCCCGCAGACGGAGCAGATTTGCGAGGACTTCGCGCAAGAAGCCGATTTCTGCCTCCAGGAAACGCCGCGCGGCACGGGCGATGCGCTGCGCGCCGCGGTTGAGGCGTTGCCCGCCGATGTCACGGAGGTCGTCGTGCTTTCGGGCGACGTGCCCTTGATCGAGGCGGAATCCATCATTCGCGTGCTTGATTCACGGCGCGACGAGTCGGCCGCCATGGCACTCGCTGCAGCGCAACTGGATGACGCCAGTGGCTACGGCCGCGTGGTGCTGACCAGCGACGGACGGGCAGCCGGCCGGATCGTTGAGGAGAAGGACGCCTCTGAGGAAGAGCGCGGGATCGCCCTGGTCAACTCGGGCCTGTACGCCTTCGAGCGGAGCTGGCTGAGTGGAGCCGTGGGCAGATTGACGCCGTCACCGGCGACGGGCGAGCTGTACCTGACCCAGCTCGTGGAGGTGGCCGCGGCTGACGGACGGGCGGCGATCGTGGTCGATGCTCCCGAGGATGCCGACTGGGCGTCTGAGCTCGCTGGCATCAACGATCGGTCCGACCTGGCCGAGATCCAGCTCGTGCTCCAGTACGGCATCCTCCAGCGCCACATGGAGGACGGTGTCACGTTCCACGATCCCGGTTCGGCGGTCGTGGATGCCACGGTCCAGCTCGAGCCCGACGTGACGATCGAGCCCAACGTCAGCCTGCGCGGTACCACGAGCATCGGCCGCGAGTCGACGGTCAAGTCGGGCAGCCAGATCATCGATGCGGTGATCGGCGAGCGGTCGGTCGTATGGGCCAGCGTGATCGAGAGCTCGCGTGTTGGCAATGACGTACGCATCGGGCCCTTCGCGCACATTCGGCCCGGCTGCGAGGTGGGCGACGGCGCGGAGATCGGTAACTTCGCCGAGCAGAAGAACACGCGCTTCGGGGCGCGCTCCAAGCAGCACCACTTCTCGTACCTGGGTGATGCCGAGATCGGCGACGACGTGAACATTGGCGCGGGCACGATCACCGCCAACTACGACGGCCGGCGCAAGCACAGGACCGTCATCGGCGACGGCGCGTTCATCGGCTCCGACACGATCCTGCGCGCGCCCGTGACGGTGGGCAAAGGTGCCTACACGGGCGCCGGCTCCGTCGTGACCAGGGACGTGCCGGACGGCAAGCTGGCCGTCGGCGTCCCGGCGCGCATCAGGGAGCGGCTCGAGAAACCCGGGACGGAAGAGGCTTAGCCGGCCGTGGAGCTCCTCGTCATTGCCGTACTCATCATCATCAACGGGCTGTTCGTGGCGGCCGAGTTTGCTCTCATCCGCGTTCGCCGCACGCGTATCGAGCAGCTCATCGACGAGGGCAACCGCGGCGCCAAGCGCGTCAACCGGCTTGTTTCGCAGCCGGGTCGCTTCCTGGCCGTCATCCAGATCGGCGTCACGTTCGTGGGCTTCCTGGCCGCAGCGTTCGCCGGCGCGAGCATCGTCAAGGACTTCGAGGCCGTGCTGCTCAACGTCGCCTTCCTGGCCCCGCAGGCGGGACTGATCGCGCTCTTTGTCATCACTGGACTGGTCAGCCTGTTCACGATCGTCTTCGGCGAGCTGGTGCCCAAGGCTGTTGCGCTCGCACACGCAGAGCGGCTGGCGCTCATCTTCGCTGCGCCGATCGACCTGCTCGGACGCGTCCTCAACCCGCTCGTCTGGCTGCTGACCACCGTCACCGGCGCTATCACGCGCCTGTTCGGCATCACCGACCAGCAGCAGGAGAGGGTTACGCCGGAGGAGCTGATGATCCTCGTCGAGAGAGGCTCAGAGCAGGGCGTTATCGAGGCCGAGGAACAGCAGATGATCGGCGCCGTGCTGGAGCTGGGCGAGCAGCGCGTGCACGAGGTCATGGTCCCGCGTATCGACATCAAGTCCCTGCCGGCTGCCGCCACGCTCGACGAGATCATCAACACGATCGTCCAGGAGGGCCACTCGCGCATCCCGTTCTTCGAGGAGACGATCGACAACGTGGTCGGCATCCTCTACGCCAAGGATCTGCTCCCGTATCTTGCCAATGGCGAGACGCCAGACATTCGGTCGCTCCTGCGCACGCCGCTGTTCGTGCCCGAGTCGATCACCGTTGACGACCTGCTGCACTCGCTCCAGCGGCGCAAGGTGCACATCGCGATAGTCCTCGACGAGTACGGCGGTACGGCAGGACTGGTCACGATCGAAGACCTGATCGAGGAGATCGTGGGCGAGATCCAGGACGAATACGACGTCGAGGAGCCGATGATCGAAGTGATCTCGGACTCGGAAGCGAGGGTCGACGGTCGAGCGTCGGTGGACGACCTGGCCGAGCACTTCAGCGTCGAGTTCGACAGCGAGGACAAGGAGCAGTACGACACTGTGGGCGGCCTGGTGTACCACCAGATCGGCGGCGTTCCGTCCGTGGGCGACAAGGTCGAGGTCGACGGGCTAACCCTGACCGTCGAGTCGACCGACGGCCGGCGCGTGGGCAAGGTCCTCGTCGTCCGCCGCCCGCGACCCGAGGATGATGACGAGGGCAGCGAGGTCGACTAGGCCACCGGCCCCCAGCGAGACAGCGCAGTCGCGCAACACTCCCAGTGTTGAAATCGGCTGTTACGGAGCATCTCGCTCATGGAGGTCGCGTCAGAATGCTCGACGTGCCTCTCGCGGCGGCTTCATGTCGAGCAATTCAGGCGCTGGACGACCTAGATTCGGCGCGAAACGCGGACTTAGCCGCCCTCTCCACACTCCCAGCGTTGCGCGATGTCACTCCGACGCTTGGTCGTCCTGCTCGACCAACGCCTTCAAGCCGCCCAGGATGCGCTCCCAGCCGCCGTCGGTGTACTCGAAGGTGGCCGGCGCAAGTCCTTCGTGGACAAGCCTCAGCTGCGTGGCATTGCCTGCCGGTGTGAGCTCCCAGGTGACTGTCGAGTGTGGATCGCTTGCTGCCGCCTCGTCGGTCTCGACGTGGAAGGTCTGCACCAGCTTGCGCTGCGGGGCGACCTCTACGATCCGGCCCCTGAGGTAGAGCTCATCGCCTGAGACGCTCGTCCACTCGGCGCCCGGCTCCCACGTCGAGATGATGTCCGTGCCGTAGTAGTAGCGGCGCGTCATCTCGGGCTCGGTGATCGCCCGCCAGACCTGGTCCGGCGTGGCCGAGATGGTGACGGCTATTTCGCGGCGTTGTGCGTCCATGTCAGCCTCCGTTGTCGATGCTTCCTGCACCACCACAACGAACCGTGAGTCTCGGAATCGACAGGCGTGTCAGGCGCTGATTGCGGAGACGATGATCAGCCGCAGCCGGCCCAGTGCCTCGTGGTCCACGACGCCCGCTGATTCGAGGCGGCGCAGCGCCTCGTCGCGCTCGGCACGGGCGCGCTCGCGGGTGTAGTCGCGTGCACCGGATCGCTCCAGGATTTGGCGCGCCTCGTCAATGTCCGCCTCGGACAGGGCCGCGGCCGTCACGATCTGGCGCAGGCGCGTGCGGTCCGGCTCGCTCGCGCGCTCCAGGGCGAAGATGAGCGGCAACGTCTTCTTGTGCTTGGCCAGGTCGGATGGCTCCTTGCCCGTGGCCTGCTCGTCACCCCAGATGCCGAGCAGGTCGTCATTGAGCTGGAAGGCGATGCCCAGCGACCATCCGAAACCGCGATACGCGTCAATGACGTGCTCGTCATCCGTAGCCAGCAGCGCACCGGCCTGGACCGAGGCAGCGATCAGCGCCGCCGTCTTGCGCCCGATCATGTCGAAGTAGAAGTCGACCGACAGCTGCTCGTCGCGCTCGGCGCTCCAGATGTCCATGAACTGGCCCTCGCACAGGGCCAGGCAGGTCTCGTCGTAGAGCCTCATCAGGGCGAGCACCTTGGCGTCCGAGAAGCCGAGCTCGCTCAGCCGGTGGAGCGCCATCCGCGACAGGGTGAAGAGCGTGTCACCGGCATTGATCGCCTGCGGTATGCCCCATACCTTCCACAGCGTGGCCCGGTGGCGGCGCTCGACGTCGCGATCCTCGATGTCGTCGTGGACCAGGCTGAAATTGTGGCCCAGCTCGACGGCGGCGGCCCCGGGCAGTGCGGCGCGGTGATCGCCGGCGATCGATTCGTAGGCCAGCAGGCCGAGCAGCGGCCGAAGTCGCTTGCCGCGTGGTCCGCCGCCATCCAGGCCCAGGTGGTAGCGCGCCATCTCGTACAGCGGCCCTGTGCGCTCGTCTTCGGCTGCCTCTATGACGCGCAGAATCTCCGACTCGGTGTCGGCAATCAGTGCGTCCAGGTCGGGCGAGGTCAGCACGGCCGGAGGATACAGGCGCGTTCGCTCATGTCGTGATACATGGTAGCGCAACGTATCAAGTAATGCCGCTCCACGGCCGTGAGCAGGTCGGCGTAGCCTTCCGACGATGCCTGCGCCACGCATGTACCACACCGAGGCGATCGTCCTGTCGCGCTTCGAGCTGGGCGAGGCGGATCGCGTCCTGACCCTGCTGACGCCGCATGACGGCAAGCTCAAGGCAATCGCCAAGGGCGTACGCAAGCCGCGCAGCCGGCTGGGTGGCGTGGTCGAGCCTTTTGCCGAGCTGGAGCTCGTCCTGGTGCGCGCCCGGACATTCGATGTCATAACCCAGGCCAGCGTCGGCCACGCCTGGCTGTCCCTGCGCGAGAAGCTCGAATCGACGGCCACGGCGTGGTACCTGGCCGAGCTCTCCGAGCGCGCCGTGGAAGAGCGCGCCTTCGCCTACCCGGTGTACGCGCTGCTCAAGCGTGCCTACCAGCTGCTCGATGACGGCATGGCTCCGTCACGCGTGGCGCGCTGGTTCGAGTTCGGCCTGGCCGACGCGCTGGGCATGCGGCCCGAGGTGGAGCGCTGCGTGGAGTGCGATCGGGTGCTCGAGCAGGACGAGGCCTTCCGCTGGGTGCCCATGCTGGGCGGCACGATGTGCTCGCGTCATCTGCCGCCGCCATCCGAGCAATCGCCGCTGTCGCTCGAGGCGCTCAAGCTGCTGCGCGCCTACCGCCGGCTGGATATCGAGGCCATCGCCGGCCTGCGCCTGCCGCCCCAGGTGGAGGCGGAGGTCGAAGCCGCCCTGCGCCGCTTCATTCGCAACGTGCTCGAACGTGACGCCCGGTCGCTGGCCTTCCTCGACGAGGTACGTTCGCGGCCCGGCCGCGTTCGTCCAGTGACGGCGGGGTGACAAAAGCGCTGTCTGTTTGGTACTTCCCCCGCCGGGCGATTGGGCGCATGATCGCGCGTGATACCGGCCCCCGGCCGGCACATAGACCGATTTGCGAGGAGGGAGTCGCGGATGTTCGCTCGATCCCGGTTCAGGTTCGCGTTGGCAGTGGCCGTGGCGGTCACAGCCCTGGCGACGCCGGTCACGACCAGCGCGTTCTACAGGTACTACGACAGCGGCAGCACTGACAGCTTCCAGACGTCGGAGCCCATGGTCCAGTGTCGCTTCGAGAACAACCCGGGCCAGATGGATGACGAGCTTGACAAGATCACGGTCAAGAAGCTCATGTTCGTCCACCACCCGTCGAGCTCGCTCCAGAAGGTGGGCGTTCGAGTCATCCTGCAGCGCAACCGGCCGCCCCATGGCGACAACAACTTCGTCGACTACTACAAGTTCCCGTGGATCTACAAGAACGCTGACAACAACGCCAACCCGCGGAACTTCGGACCGTGGACGTACAAGGTTCCCGAGGACCCGATCGCCCTGTGGCGGGCGCGCGTGATCATCAGGTACTTCGCTCCGAATGGCTCGACCGTGATCGGCGAGTCGCGTGGTTACTTCGAGGTGTACCGCCACATGCCGCCAGACGCATCGGCTGCCTATGACATTGGCCAGGACTTCGGCGACGGGTCCAACATGGGCTATTGCCGCGAGGAGTTCCACTGATCGCCGCCTGACAGGCCAGGGGAGCAGCACAGGGCCCGGACGGGAGACCGTCCGGGCCTCACTGCGTCGCGGTCTGCGAGAATTCCGCTCCCGCGACCGGCCGTGCCATGGCCGGCGCCCCGAGGAGTGCCATATCTTGACCGTCACCAGCGACCGGGCGTCAGACCCGGCTAACGATCCCGCGCCCGCCGTCGCAGCGCTGGACACCATCGTCTCGCTCGCAAAGCGGCGCGGCTTCGTCTTTCCCAGCTCGGAGATCTACGGCGGTATCAACGCCGTGTGGGACTACGGCCCGCTGGGCGTGGAGCTCAAGAACAACGTCAAGCGCGCGTGGTGGCGGGCCATGGTCCAGCTGCGCGACGACATAGTCGGCGTTGATGCCGGGATCCTGATGCACCCCCAGGTGTGGGTCACGTCCGGTCACGTCGATTCATTCAGCGACCCGATGGTCGAGTGCGCCAATGACAACCTGCGCTTCAGGCTCGACGAGCTGCCCGGCACTGACGGGCTGACTGAGACGGACAAGCGCGACCCGAACATCGTCGAGCGGCTGGGCCTGAAGTGCCCTGTCGACGGCGGCCAGTTATCAGCGCCGCGCCGCTTCAACCTGATGTTCAAGACGTACATGGGCCCAGTCGAGGACGACGCCGCGATCGTCTACCTCCGGCCCGAGACGGCGCAGGGCTCTTACGTCAACTTCAAGAACGTCCAGCAGACGACGCGCAAGAAGCTGCCGTTCGGCATTGCCCAGGTAGGCAAGAGCTTCCGCAATGAGATCAGCCCGGGCAATTTCGTCTTCCGCATGCGCGAGTTCGAGCAGATGGAGATGCAGTACTTCGTCCCGCCGGACGACGCGGCGCGCATCTTCGAGGAGTGGCTGCCGCGGCGCTGGGAGTGGTACACGGCATACGGCGCAACGGAGAATAGGTTGCGCTTTCGGGAGCACGCGCCCGACGAGCTGGCGCACTACGCCAAGAAGGCGATCGATATCGAGTACCGCTTCCCGTTCGGCTGGAAGGAGCTTGAAGGCATCCACAACCGCGGCGACTGGGACCTGGGCCGCCACCAGAAGGAGAGCGGCGAGAACCTCGAGTACTTCGACCCGGTCACGAACCAGTCATTCGTGCCGTGGATCGTGGAGACTGCCGGCGGGCCTGACCGGGCGGCCTTCACCTTCCTGATCGACGCCTATCGCGAGGAGGAGGTGCGCGGCGAGAAGCGCGTTTCGCTCGCGCTGCATCCACAGCTCGCGCCGTACAAGGTGGCCGTGCTGCCGCTCCTGAAGAAGCGGCCCGAGATCGTCGAGCTGTGCCACAGGATCGTGGCCGACCTGAAGCGCGACATGATGGCCGTCTACGACGACACGGCGTCGATCGGCAAGCTCTACCGGCGCCAGGACGAGATCGGCACGCCGTGGTGCGTCACGGTCGATGTCGACTCGCTCGAGGACGGCGCGGTGACCGTCCGCGACCGCGATTCGATGAGCCAGGAGCGGGTGCCGGTCGAAGGCGTCAAGCGCCTGATCATGGATCGCCTCGCGGCCAGCCTGCCGGAGTAGGGACGACGACTCTTGGACACTGAAGGGCGTTCGGCGGAGAGGGCCGAAGCAGGCCGCCGAGATGCCGAGGATGCAGCTGCTCGGCGACGGGCGCTTCTCAGGCAGTTCGTCGGCCTGCGCTGGGTACCGCTGACTGCGGCACTCCTGTCGCTGCCTCTGTCGGGACTGGCGCTGCTGCTCTCGCTCCAACAGCCAGAGGTGTTGCTGATCCTTCCCGACCAGATCCGGGTCGCCCAGGGCCGGCAGTCAGGCTCTGCGTACGTCTACCTCCAGCCGGCGTTCGTCAGCACAGGGCGCAACGAGCGCGTCGAGGTGATCCGCGACATGTACCTCGACGTCGCGCCCACCGCCGGGGGCGAGAGCGTGCAGTTCCGCTGGGATCAGCAGCTGCGCCTGGTCAGCGACCCTGACGGCGGCGGCTTGAGCTACGAGTATGTCGCGGACGCCGTGCCGCTCATCGTGGGACCGCGCGAAGCGGCCGCGCCACTCTCGCTTTACGACGCGCCGGAGGGCTGGCACTTCGCGCCGGGCAGTTACTCGATCACGCTGGTCGCCGATCGCGTAGTGACCGGCCAGCCGTTGCGCGACGAGTTCACCATCACGCTCAGTGCCGAGAACGTAGCCTTTCTCGACCAGCCGGCGCCGGAGCAATTCCTGACCTTCCCCATCGCCCCCTAGCCGCGCCCGTACCGCGCTGGTAGCGGGAAGCCATCAGGCGATTCCGCCTGTGGGTCGGAGCTTCGCGTCAATCGGTCGCCGGTAGCTCCGACATGGCGCGACTTCCGACTGGGGCACTGAGTCCCGTCGCTAATGGACCCTTGCGACGCCGCTCACGGCACGAACGCGGCAAAGCTCCGACCGGTGGTCGGAACACGGAGTTCCGAAGCCCAGCGGCCTAGTGCAGGATCTGCGAGAGGAACTCCTTGGTCCGTTCCTCCTGCGGGTCCTCGAAGATCTGCGCCGGCGGGCCCTGCTCCACGATCAGCCCCTCGTCGAAGAAGACCATCCGATCAGCCACGGCCCGGGCGAAGCCCATCTCGTGCGTGACGCAGAGCATGGTCATGCCCGACTCGGCCAGCTCACGCATGACCTCGAGCACCTCGTTGATCATCTCGGGATCGAGCGCCGAGGTGGGCTCGTCGAAGAGCATGATCTTGGGCTGCATGGCCAGTGCCCGGGCGATAGCGACGCGCTGCTGCTGACCGCCCGACAGCTGTGCCGGGTGCTTGTGCGCCTGCTCGGGAATGCCCACCCGCTCGAGCAGCTCCATCGCCTTCTGGTCGGCCTTGGCCCGCGCCAGCCTGCGCACCCGGATCGGACCCAAGGGTGACGTTCTCCAGCGCGGTCAGGTGCGGAAACAGGTTGAACGACTGGAAGACCATGCCGATCTCGCTCCGGATCTGGGCGATGTTGCGGATGTCGTTCGAGAGCTCGATGCCATCGACGAAGATCTCCCCACGCTGGTGCTCCTCGAGCCGGTTGAGCGTCCGGATGAAGGTCGACTTGCCCGAGCCGGACGGGCCGAAGATGACCAGCACCTCGCCCGACTTGACGGTCAGGTCTATCCCGCGCAGCACGTGCAGCGCGCCGAACCACTTGTGCACGTCGCGGCAGACGATGATCTCGCTGTCGTCCGGCGCGTCGGCGGCTTGCGGCCGGCTTGCGTTCGCTGGTCATCGCGTGCCGACGCCCATCTGTTCCTCCAATCGGTAGCTTGCCTGCGACATCGTGTAGCAGAGCACGAAGAACACTGCGCTGATGAAGACGTACACCTCCACGTGCGCACCGAACCACTCCGGCTGGGCGAGCACGGAACGCCCGATGGCGAGCAGCTCGAGCAGCCCTCCGCCGGCCACGAATACGAGCGTGGTGTCCTTGAGCAGGCTGATGAACAGGCCGACATTGGCCGGGATCACTGTCCGCAGCGCCTGGGGCAGGACGATGTAGAGGTTGCGCTGGAAGGCGTTGAGCCCGATTGCGTTGGCCGCCTCGATCTGTCCGCTCGGGATGGCCTGCAGTCCGCCGCGCACGTTCTCCGCCACGTACGCCGCCGTGAACAGTGTCAAGCCGCCGATCGCGCTGGCCAGAGCGTCGATGCGCAGCTCTGTGGGCAGGAAGAAGGGCAGCAGGATGGCGGACATGAACAGGATCGTGACGAGCGGGACGCCGCGCACGATCTCGATGTAGGCAGTGCTCAGCAGGCGAATCACGGGCAGGTCACTGCGCCGGCCCAGGGCGAGCAGCACGCCAAATGGGAACGACAGCACGATGGCCGCCACGGCAAGCACGAAGGTCAGCAACAGGCCGCCCCACAGCCGGGTGGCGATCGGCACGAGACCGGTTCCGTCCAGGCCGTGCACGATCAGGAACGCGGCGGGCACGAACGCCAGCCATGAGATGGTGACTGCGCGGCGCGGCGGCGGCCGACGCAGCGCGACGGCATAGGCAATCGATAGCAGCGCGGCATTGAAGACGAGCGCGCCGCTGACGACCGGGCCCATGTTGGAGAAGAGGACCAGCAGTCCCAGCAGGACCTGGCCGGCGGCGAGCCAGACGGCCAGCGTGCGCACCGCGCTGCCCGAACGCGCGGCTGTAACGCCTGACAGCGCGGACAGCGCGGCCAGCGTCAGCCAGATCCGCCACGCAGCTTCGAACGGGTACTGGCCGATCAGGAACAGGCGCAGGTTGTCCGTCACGACACCCCAGCGCGCATTGAGCACCCACTGGGCGATGAGCAGCGCAACGATCACCAACAGCGTGCCGAAGACCAGCGTGACGATCGCGCTGACCCACGACGGGAAGAGGTTCATGCGCAGCCAGCCGGCAGGTCCGGTTGAGTAGGCCGGGGGCGGCAATCGGTCGCTGTCGACGGTCATCGCTCGAGCACCTGGACGCGTCGGTTGTAGAGGTTCATGGCCAGCGAGGTGACCAGGCTGATGAGCAGGTACATGGTCATCACCAGCACGATGACCGGAATCGGCTGGCCGGTCTGGTTGGCCATGTTGCGGCCCACACTGAACAGGTCGGCGAAGCCCACGGCGATGGCCAGGCTGGAGTTCTTGGCCAGGTTCAGGTACTGGCTGGTGAGCGGCGGGACGATCACGCGCAACGCCTGCGGAAAGACGACCAGGCGCAGCGTCTGAGCGTCAGAGAGGCCGATCGCGTGAGCCGCCTCTACCTGCCCGCGACGCACGGACTGGATACCGCCCCGGACGACCTCACCGATGAATGCGCCGGTGTACACGACGAGACCCACGAGCAGGGCGGTCAGCTCGGGTGACACCCTGAGGCCGCCGACAAAGTTGAATCGCTCGCGCACGGGGATGTCGAAGCCGATCGGGCCACCGGCGACGAAGAACCCGCCGACCAATGAACCGAGCAGGACCAGCACTCCAGCCAGCCTGATTCGTCCGGGCGACACGCCGTTCGACTCGCGCCGCGCGGCGGCAACGAACATCGCCACGGCCACGACCAGCGCGGCCAGCCCGATGAGCAGCCACAGCCCGAATCCAGGCGTGGCCATGGGCCGTGGCATGAACAGGCCGCGCTGGCTCAGGAAGATGGATCCACCGAAATCGATCGCGTTCGATACCGCCGGGAGCTGCAGCATCACGGCGTAGATCAGCACGAGCTGGACAAGCAGTGGGGTATTGCGCATGAGCTCGACGTAGCCCGCGGCTATGCGACTGACCAGGAAGTTGCGCGAAAGGCGGGCGACGCCGGTGATGATGCCCAGGACCGTCGCCAGGATGATGCCCAGGAAGCTGATCAGCAGCGTGTTGCCGAGGCCCACCACGAGCGCCTCGCGGTAGGTATTGCGGGCCGAATAGGGGAGCACCGTCTCGCCGATATCGAAGCCGGCCGACGTTTCCAGGAATCCGAAGCTGATGCCCAGCCCTATCCGGTTCAGGTTGGTGAAAAGGTTGTTCAGCAGCCACCAGCCGATCACCAGGACGGCGCCGAGCACGACCAACTGGGCCACGATGCGCAGCACGCGAATGCTGCGCCATGGCGGAACAGGCGAATGGCGCGCCGATCGACGCTGAGCCGGCGCGGAGCTCAATTCACGCGCTGATGGTCAGGGCGGTCAGGGCCGCTGGTTGGGCTGGCGCCCGCCCAGCGGCCCGATCTGCCTAGCGGTATGGCGGCGAGTAGAGCAGGCCGCCGTTGGTCCACAGGTCGTTCGGACCGCGATCAAGCGCGAGCGGAGTGTCCGGACCCAGGCTGCGGTCGTAGATCTCACCGTAGTTGCCCACGGCCGCGATCATTTCCGCTGCCCAGCTGTCCTCCAGCCCGAGCGCCGAGGCAAGCTCGCCGACATCCGGCTGAACTCCCAGCAGGCGTCGAATGACGGGATCCTCGCTCGACGCGGCCATGTCGGCCACGTTGGCAGCGGTGATGCCCGATTCCTCGGCCTGGAAGGTCGCGAAGACGACCCACTTGACCACGTCGAACCACTGGTCGTCGCCGCCCGGAACGGCCGGGCCGAGGGGCTCCTTGGACAGGACCACGTCAAGCAGCGCGTGATCGTCAGGAGTAGCGAAGCCCGACCGGCGGCCAACGAGCTGCGATCGGTCGCTGGTCACCGCATCACATCGACCTTCCGTATAAGCGCTGTAGGTAGCGTCGATGTCATCGAACGTGAGCGGCTCGTAGTCGATGCCCCGAACGGCCATCTGGTCGGCCAGGTTGAGCAAGGTAGTGGTGCCCGTCTGGACGCACACCGTGGCTCCGGCGAGGTCCTCCATCGCGGTGGCGTCGGTCAGCGTGGTGTTGACCATCATGCCCTGGCCGTCATAGAAGGTGGTCGGGGCGAAGTTGCCCCAGGATGCGTCGCGGCTCGACGCCCAGGTCGTGTTGCGGATAAGGACGTCGATGGCGCCGGTTTGCAGCGCTGTGCTGCGGTCGTCGGCGCTCAGGGCGCGGAACTCCACGGCAGTCGCATCGCCCAGGACGGCCGCTGCGACGGCGCGGCAGAAGTCGGTGTCGAAGCCCGACCAGGTGTTGCTGCCTTCATCAAGGAAGCTGAAGCCCTGCAGGCCGCCGTTGACGCCGCATATGAGCGACCCGCGGCTCTGCACGGCCGCCAAGCGCTGGCCGGCCGGCGCCGGTGTGGTACCGGCCGTGGCGCTCGCGTCGGCCGACGGGCTGGCCGTGGGCGTCGTCGCTGTCGTGCAGGCACCGAAGATGAGCGCTCCCAGCGCAAGCGACACGATGGCCGCTCTGGTCATGGTTACCTCCTCAAGGTCCGCCGGTCCATCACCGCACGAAATTGCTCACGGCCATGCCGGCCAAACCATCGTAACCCCGTTGCCCAGCCCGGAACGCGTCGGATCGCACGAAAGCAACGCCAGTGCATCTGGCTTCGCATCGGCCGCTGGCCGCTGCTGCGCGCTGCGCGCGATCCGTCGCCTACGGCGTCGCTTCGCGCTTCGCCGGGACTTGCATCTGGCTTCGCATCGGCCGCTGGCCGCTGCTGCGCGCTGCGCGCGATCCGTCGCCTACGGCGTCGCTTCGCGCTTCGCCGGGACTTGCATCTGGCTTCGCATCGGCCGCTGGCCGCTGCTGCGCGCTGCGCGCGATCCGTCGCCTACGGCGTCGCTTCGCGCTTCGCTTGCGTGGGCTCCTTGCCCTTGGGCCAGTAGAGCTCCTTCTTGATCTGCCCTTCCGGGAAGCCGCGCTCGAGCAGCAGTGCGTCGACTGAGCTGATCATGTCCGGGTTGCCGCAGATGTAGGCGATCGAGTTGTCCGTCGTCAGCCCCAGCTCGTCGTAGATCTGCGGCACGATCGTCTCGACACGGCCGATGCGACCGCTCCACGATGCGTTCTCGGGCGCCGACGAGCGCGAGACGGAAGGAACGTAGGTGAGTGGATACGTCCCGTCGCGCTGCCACTCCTCGAGCAGCTCGCGGTAGCCCAGGTCGTACTCGTATGACGCACCATGGAGGATGATCGCCGGCCTTGGCGCCCCATCGTGGATTAGCGTCTTCATCATCGAGATGAACGGCGCGATGCCGGTACCGCTGCTGATGAACACGTGCTGGCGATCGTCCACCGGATCCAGCACGAACTTGCCCTTGGGCCCCTTCATGCTCATGCCCTGGCCCTCCTCGAGGCGCCACAGAAGCGGAGTGAACATGCCCCCGTTGACCAGCCGGATGTAGAACTCGTAGCCGTCGGCCGCGTCGCGCGGCGAGCTGGCCACGGAGTACGGACGCTGGACCAGCTTGCCGTTCGACTCGACGCCGATGGTCAGGTACTGGCCCGGCTCGAAGCCGACCGGCTCCTCGTTGTACTTGACCCAGATGAAGGCGAGCGACTCGGTCAGGTCCTCACGGCGGCTGATGTGGGCGTTGTAGTGCGCCGACTCGGGGGCGATGGGCCGGTCGTCGAGAGCGATACCAGTCATTGCGCCCGATGGTACAAGTCGGGCCCGCTCGGTGGTCAGCGCGCGAAGACGCGCACCTCGCGCCAGGCCACCCACGATGGGCTGGCGAGCGTCTCGACGCGCACGAAACGCACTCCCTCGCCGCCTGGCGCGTCAAGCTGGATGACGAGCACGTCGCCCTCATTCGTGCGCTGCTCGATGACGCCGGCCGGCTGGAGCTGACCCCGGCGCGGTCCAACCAGCACGCGGTGTCTCGTCGTGCCGGCCGGGAACTGCGCCACTACGAGCTCGATCGAGGCCACGTCGGCCGGCGCCTCGAGGTCGATCTCGAGCCATTGCGGCGCGTCGGCGCCGGCACCCCACTGACTGCCCACGTTGCCGTCGACGGCTGCTTGCGGTGCCTGGTCGGGTAGGGAGATGGAGGCGAGCACGGGTTTCCCGAGGGCCAGATTGGTGCGTACCCAGCCGTTGCCGATGCACGGGTCTGGCCGTTCGGCAGGCGACAACGCGCGGTCGATCACGGCGTCGCCCTCGGTGCCCGTCCAAACCTCGTCATCGGTCGGCGCTGCGAGCCACAGCAGCCAGCCCTGAAAGCCATGCTCGCACGACTGGACTTGCCACTCGGCTAGGGCCTCGGCTGCGTCGGCCGGCGTAGCGAAGTCGCGCCGGAAGCCGCCCATCTCGCCCATCACGATGGGTAGCCGCACTTGATCGAGCCCATAGGCGGCGGCAATGTCGGCCATGGTCATTGTTCCGCCCGGGTAGGCGTGCAAATCGACGAAGTCGAGGCTGGAGCTGCGCAAGACGGCATCGACCAGCACGAGGCGGGTGTCGCCCGGACGCCACTCGAGCGGCTCGTTGGGCGGGAAGAAGCCGATCGTCACCAGTCCGCCCGGGTCCAGCTCGTTCAGGGCCGCGGCGATGCGATCGACGAAGACGACGAGATTCGATTCGACCATCGCCCGGCGCTGGCTCGCATCGGCCATGTCCCAGCTGCGCCCGTCAGCGGTCGTGACCACGCCGCCGCGCAGTGACAGGGGCGGTACGTCGCTCAGCATGAATTGCTCGTTGGCCAGCTGCCAGCCGAGCACGGCGTCCGTGGCTGCCCCGCGCTCGATCAATCCGCCGACGACATCGCGCCAGTAGCGCTCTGCAGCGGCGTGACCGTCGGCGGTCAGATAGACCGAGTTGCGATAGCCGCCGAACGGCTCGCAGCACGGCACGGCGTTGCCGTAGCGGGCGACATCGGGCAGGTCGTTGGAAGTGGGCAGCACGACCATGCCGTGGTCGCGCGCGCGACCGATGAAGTCCGTCAGGTGGTCGAGGAATGAGTCATTCAACGCTTCCGGGCCGGCCATGCAGTCGGAGCGGCAGAGGTCGATGAAGACGCGCACGGTGTTGTAGCCCAGGCTGGCCAGCCGGCCGAGCTCGACGTCTACCCAGTCTGCGTCGTATGCGCTGCCGAAGAGCTGGTCCTCGACCTGGCCGCCGATGAACTCCTTGCGCAGGATGTTGACGCCGCGCGCAACGAAAGGAGCGCCGGCGTACGTGTCGTAGAGCACGCGGCGCCCGTCGATGTCCCTGATCACGATGCGCTGTGCCGCCGGCGGCACGTGCGTGGCGGAGGCCGGCGTCGCTGTCGGCGTCGCTGTCGGCGTCGACCCCGGTGTCGGGCGCGGCGCCTCGGAAGGTGCCGCGATGGTCGGCGTAACGCTCGGCTCGGGCGGAGGATTCGCGTCGGCCGCTGGAGCGCAGGCACTTGTGAGTACGGCCACCGCGAGCGTGGCGCGGATGGCGCTGGCCATGCTCATCGTGGGCCCACGATACATGCGTCGACGGGGCCCAGACGGAGGCGGCGACTACAATCGGGTGACCCAGAAGAACCGAGCGCCGGCCCGGATCCGGTGTTGCTGATGCCCGAGGTACCAATGACCGATACCGCCGCTGCCCCTGCTCATCGTGCCCATCGCGCCGCCGAGCGATACATCTACGCGTGGGGCGGCGGCACGGCCGAGGGCGACGCGTCGATGCGCGACCTGCTCGGCGGCAAGGGTGCGGGGCTGGCCGAGATGACCAAGGCGGGACTGCCCGTGCCGCCCGGCTTCACGATCACCACCGAGGCGTGCAACGACTACTTCGCGAACGGAGAGCGGCTGCCCGACGGTTTGTGGGACGACGTGCTCGATGCGATCGCGGGGGTCGAGCGCGAGACGGGCAAGGGGTTCGGCAACCCGGCCAATCCGTTGCTGGTCAGCGTTCGCTCCGGGGCCAAGTTCTCCATGCCGGGCATGATGGACACCGTCCTCAACCTGGGCCTGAACGAAGAGACGCTGAACGGGCTCGTTGCCCTGACCGGCAACGAACGATTCGGCTGGGACGCCTACCGACGCTTCATCCAGATGTTCGGGCGGATCGTGATGGGCGTCGACGGGGCGCGCTTCGACGAGGCGCTGGACGAGGCCAAGGAGCACCGATCAGTCACTGCGGACACAGATCTTGACGCGGAAGCCCTGCGCGAACTGGTGGGCAGGTTCCGCCAGATCGTCCGCGACGACACCGGGCGCGAGTTCCCGACCGATCCGAACGAGCAGCTGGACCTGTCCATCAAGGCGGTCTTCGCCTCGTGGTTCGGGAAGCGTGCGCGCGACTACCGCGAATACAACAACATCGCCCACGATCTGGGTACCGCGGTCAACGTCGTGACCATGGTCTTCGGCAACATGGGCGGGGACTCGGGCACAGGTGTCGCGTTCACGCGCGACCCGAACACCGGCGAGCGGGTGCTATTCGGCGAGTACCTGACCAACGCCCAGGGCGAGGACGTGGTGGCCGGCATTCGGACGCCACAACCGATCAGCCAGATGCGCGACGAGCTGCCCGAGGCGTACGCGGAGTTCGAGCGCATCGGTCAGCGCCTGGAGACGCACTACAAGGACGTGCAGGACCTCGAGTTCACGATCGAGCGCGGCCGGCTGTACATGCTCCAGACGCGCTCGGCCAAGCGCACCGCTGCGGCTGCAGTGCGCATCGCGGCAGACATGGTCGACGAGGGCATCATCACCGAGCAGGAGGCCCTTGCGCGCATCGAGCCGGCACACGTCGACCAGCTCCTGCGCGACCAGTTCGACCCGGCCGCCAAGACTTCGGCGACGAAGCTCACCGCAGGCTTGAATGCCTCGCCCGGCGCGGCCGTCGGCAAGGCCGTGTTCAACGCCGACCGAGCGTTCGAGATGGCCCAGCAGGGCGAGAAGGTGATCCTCGTCCGGATCGAGACGTCGCCGGACGACTTCCACGGCATGGCCGCCGCACAGGGCGTGCTGACCGCGCGCGGCGGAGCCACGTCGCATGCGGCGGTCGTGGCGCGCCAGATCGGCAAGCCGTGCGTGGCCGGCTGCGCGTCGCTGATCATCGATTACGGAACAAAGTCCGCGCGCGTCAACGGCCTGGGCTTCAGTGAAGGGGAATGGATCAGCCTGGACGGCACGACCGGCGAGGTGTTCGTTGGCGCGCTGCCCACGACGGAGGCGCGCTTCGAGGACCAGGCCGAGCTGCAGAAGGTGCTCGAGTGGGCCGACCGAGCACGCCGGCTGCAGGTCTGGACCAATGCGGACAAGCCGGAGGAGGCGGCCATGGCGCGGCGCTACGGCGCGCAGGGCATCGGCCTGTGCCGGACGGAGCACATGTTCCGCGAGGGAGAGCGGCTGGACATCGTGCGCGACGCCATCCTTGTCGCCTTCCAGGCCACGCGGGCCAAGGAGAAGAGCGCTGCCGGAGCGGAGCTCGGCGCTGATGACGCGGACGCGGTCGCTCGCTTTGACGATGCGATGGGCAAGCTGGAGCGGCTCCAGCAGGGCGATTTCGAGGGCATCTTCGAGGCGATGGACGGCCTGCCCGTGGTGGTCCGCCTGATCGACCCGCCGCTGCACGAGTTCCTGCCCAATCACGCCGAGGTGCTGGTCGAGGTGACGCGCATGGAGGCGACCGGCGTTGCTGGCGACGATCCGCGCTACACCGCGCAGCGCGACCTGCTGCGCGCGATCGATGCGCTGAAGGAGCAGAACCCGATGCTGGGACTGCGCGGCATCCGCCTCGGGCTGATGATCCCCGACCTGATCAAGATGCAGACCCGAGCCATCCTGAACGCGGCCATCGCGCGCAAGCGCGCCGGTGGCGATCCGCACCCGGAGATCATGATCCCGCTCGTGGGCCACGTGAACGAGCTGGCCGCCACGCGGGCCATCCTGGACGTGGAGGCCAAGACGGTCCAGGAGGCTGCCGGGCTGGAGGTGGACTTCAAGTTCGGCACGATGATCGAGGTCCCCCGCGGGGCGCTGACGGCGGACGAGATCGCCCCCCATGCCGAGTTCTTCAGCTTTGGCACGAACGACCTGACCCAGATGGCCTTCGGTTACAGCCGCGACGACGCTGAGGGCGGGTTCCTGCTCAATTACGTCGAGCGCGGCATCCTGCCCACGAACCCCTTCCAGACGCTCGACGTCGAGGGCGTCGGGCAGCTCGTGCGTACTGCTGTCGAGAAGGGTCGCGCTGCCCGCCCCGGGCTGAAGATCGGCGTGTGTGGCGAGCATGGCGGCGACCCGCAGTCGATCGCCTTCTTCGAATTGGTCGGCCTGGATTACGTCAGCTGCTCGCCCTACCGCGTGCCGGTGGCCCGGCTGGCAGCCGCCCAGGCAGCGCTCCAGGGAGCGGCCGAGCGCGACAAGTAGCCCCGCGCGCCGCGCTTGCCGCGGCGTGGCCGGGTCAGCCGTCAGTACGCGCCGTGGCGCAGCATGTGGGCGAAGATGACTTCCTTGTGGGTGGGCTCGGGTCCCTCCACGATGCCCACGTGGCGGCCGTCGCGGAGGAGCTTCTCGACCTGCGTTTGGCCGGTGTAACCGACGCTGCCCAGCATCCCTGACGCAGCCGTGGTGACGGCCATCACCATCTCGCCCGCGGTGAGCTTGGCCACGCTGGCCTCCTTGCTCGCGTCCAGACCGGCGTCCGACTTGCCCGCGGCAACGCCGACCAGGGCACGAGTCGCCGCGATGTTCTTCTCCATGTCCGAGATTCGGAATCGGTAATCCTGGAGGCGGTTGAGCTTGCCGCCATAGATCTTCCTGGTGCGGCCGTGCTCGAAGACGAGGTCCCGCGCCCGGCGGGCAATGCCCACCCCCAGCGCGGCGATCCCGGTGCGCGACATGGACAGGCTGCCGCCCATCATGGGCAGCCCGCGACCCTCGGCGCCGAGCCTGTGGCTGAGCGGGACCTTGACATCGCTCAGCTCGAGCGCCGACACGTCGAGTGCGCGCAGCCCGAAGGTTGGCCAGCGCTCGCCGATGACCACGCCCGGCGCGTCTGTGGGCAGCAGGAACCAGCTCATCGCATCCGTGGCCCGTTCGCCCGCCGCGCCCGTTCGAGCAACGACGACGACGTAGTCGGCGTGGCGCAGGTTGGTGCTGTACGCCTTGTGCCCATTGAGCACATAGCCATCGTCCGTCCTGGTGGCCGTCGCTTCGAGCGCCAGCAGGTCGCTGCCCGCGGCGGCTTCGGAAGCCGCGAACGACGTGATGATCGGCTGCGCGCGGCAGCGGCCCAGAAACTCGTCGCGCACCTCGCCCTCCAGGTACGAGGCGACCACCCGGTTGAAGAAGACGGGCAGCATCAGGTGGCTGGCATACGCGGCGCACGAGTAGGCCAGCTGCTCCGCCATCAGGCAGGCATTCAATACGAAGTCATCGCCGGCGACGGGCTCGAGGAATCGCGCTGCCACACCAGACGCGTGGAAGCGCTCCTGGACCTGGGGCACCAGGCTGGCGGCGACATCCGACTGCGCGGCCACGGGCTCGATCTCAGTGCGGGCAAACTCGGTAGCCCAGGCCACGAGCTCTTTTTGGTCGGCGGTGAGTGTCCACGAAAACATAGTTCTGTTACCAGCTGCGGGTCGAACTAAGCCCCGACCTTGCGGCCGGGGCTCGGTTCGTGACCGGGTGACGGCATTGGCCGTCAGACGGGTTCGGTAAGCGAGTTAGGCGCGACGGCGGCTGAAACAGTCGTCGCAGTAGACGGGCTTGCCGCTCGTTGGGCGGAACGGAACCTGGGCGGCCTTGCCGCAGTTCGAGCACGTCGCTTCGAACATCTCGCGCGGTCGACGCTCGCGGAAGCCTCCGCCGCCACCACCACCACCGTAGCCGCCACCGCCGCCACCGTAGCCACCGCCACCACCACCGTAGCCGCCAGCGCCACCACCACCACCATAGCCACCGGCCTGGTCAGCGCCGCCCATCGAGGCCTTGCGCGCCGCGCGGCAGTTGCGGCAACGGCGCGGATCCGAGAATCCACGGTCGGTGTAGAACTGCTGCTCGCTCGCCGTGAAGACGAACTCCTGGCCGCAATCGGCACAGGTCAGCGTTCGATCTGCTTGCAAAGAAAAAACTCCTTCTCGAGCCGGACTTCGCGACTTTTTCTCGCGAGATCCGTGAGAGGGAGCGTCGTGGCGTACCGGCGATATTCGTGCCCGTATCGACGGGCTTTCTCGCCCGATCGTACTCCTTTCGGGCACAGGCAGTGTGGCGCGTCGATGAGCGCTGGTCAAGCGCTTTCTGCCTTAGCCGGGCGCAAGAGCCGCTCGCCGGTACACTCGCCCACGGCGTGCAAGATGGTCCCATCGGTTGAGCGAGCAATGGCTTCCGTCTGACCACGACTCGGAAGAGGGCGCACTTCAGAAGCGCGTGGCGCGCGGCCTGACCTGGACGCTGATCGACACGTGGGGCTCGCAGCTGCTTGGGTTGATCGTCTTCATCCTCTTGGCGCGCCTGCTGACTGAGGTCGATTTCGGCCTCGTCGCCCTGGCTGCGGTGTTCGTCGCCTTTGCCCAACTGCTCGTGGACCAGGGCCTGGGCGACGCGCTCATCCAGCGCCCCAGCCTGACGCGCAGCCAGATCGATACCGCGTTCTGGGTCGCCGTGTTCACAGGTGTGCTGCTGACCGTGGCCGGCATCGTTCTCGCCGGTCCGATCGCCGGGTTGCTCGGCGAGCCACGCCTGGCGCCGATCATCCAGGTGCTGTCGCTGACCTTCGTGATGGTCGCCCTGAACAGCATCCAGATGGCGCTCCTGAGGCGCGAGATGCGCTTCCGCAGCCTGGCCATCCGCAAGCTGCTCGCGGTCGGCGTGGGCGGCGTGGTGGGCATCTCGATGGCCGTCCTGGATCCCAGCCCGTGGGCGCTCGTGGGCCAGCAGCTCGCAGCCGCAGGCGTGTCCGTCGTCGCGCTGTGGGCGGTCAGCCCGTGGCGCCCGGGCCGCCACGCATCGCGCGCCGAGTTCTGGCCGCTCTTCTCATTCGGCATCCACATCGTGGGCGGAGACATCCTGAACTTCTTGAGCCGCAACACGGACAAGCTGCTCATCGGCGCCACGCTGGGGACCGGGGCGCTCGGCTTCTACGCCGTCGCCTACCGCATCCTGGACACGTCACAGGTCCTGCTCGTCAACGCCGCTCGCAAGCTCGCCTTCCCGGTCTTCTCGCGCCTCCAGCACGACCACGACCGGATGCGGCGCGCCTACTCCCGGGTCAATCGGGCGCTGAGCGTGGTGACCATGCCCGCCTATGTGGGACTCGCCCTGGTCGCCTCGGAGGCCATCCCGCTCATCTTCGGTGAGCGCTGGACGAGCAGCGCACCGGTGGCCGCCATCCTGTTCCTGATCGGCCCTGTCCTGACCGTGCAGCTGTTCAGCGGCGCGCTGATGAACGCCGTTGGCCATCCCGAGGTGACTTTTCGCATCCGGCTCATCACCTCGGTCGTCAATGTGGCCGGATTCCTGATCGCGGTGGCGCTCTTCGGCACGATCATCGCCGTCGCCGCCGCCTTCGTAATCCGTGGCTACCTGGTCATGCCGCTCATCCTGTGGTGGCTGCGCAAGTACGCCGGCATTCCCTTCTCAGCCCATCTGAGCGAGCTGCGCACGCCCGTCCTGGCGACGCTGGTCATGGCCGGCGCGGTGATCGCCGTCAAGCTGGCCCTGCCCGGGCTCGCGCCGGCCGCGCTGCTCGGAGTGGAATCGATCGTGGGCGTGACGGTGTTCATCGGCGCGATGCTGGTCATCGAGCGGGCGCTGCTGGCCGAAGTGCTGATCCTCTTCCTCCAGGCGGCGCCGGGTGGCGAGGCCGTCGCGCGACGGCTGGGCGTCACCCTGCCCGAGGGTCTCGCGCGGCGCGGCAAGGGCAAGGGCAGGGGCAGGGGTGGCGGCGGCGGGCGTGGCCGGCATGCGCAGCAACGCACTGCGCAGCAAGAGCGTGAGGCGACAGAAGTCGAACGCGAGGAGCTCGTCTCCGAGGGAAGCGCTGACGACAGCTTCGCGCCGGACGCTGGGCTGGGCCGGGCGAGCGATGTCTGATCCGGCGGCCGGCAGTGATCCGCCCGGGCAGCTGCCACTCGCCGGCCTGATCGCGGCGGACGTGATCGATGCCGAGCTGGCCGCCCTGGTCTGGCTGCTGGCAGAGAATGGAGTGCCGCTCATCGTTGCCTCGCGTGACGCGCAGCAGGCACGCCTGCTGCGCTCGGCGATCGGCGCCCTGCTGCCCGACGAGCGCCGGGCGGCGGACATGGCGCTGAGTGGCGGAACGTTCGTGGCCGACTCCTTCGAGGAAATCCTGCGCCTCACGGGCGCCCTGCCCGACGGGCCCAACGGAGAAGTGGCCGACTCGGCCCGCGATCTGGGCGTGGTGCTCGTCATGCGCGACGGCAAGGTCCGAGTGGCGCACTATGTCCGACCCGTCGAACGCGACGGCGCGGGGCACATTCAGCGCCGCCCACCGGCCATCCTGAGCGCGTACGGCGAAGGCGAGCGGCGAATCGACCACTTCTACTGGGCGTTCACTGAGGAGCTCGCCACGCGCTCCGGCATGGGTCGCGACGAGTTCGATGAAGAGCACCGCCGGCGCACGGCGCGCCTCGGGGCCGTCCCCGCCGTCAGCTCGAGCGAGCATTAGCGCGCGATACGCCAAACTGCACGCCTGATGACCACGGCACGCACGATCGGGGAGTTGCGCGCGGCGGGCTACGAGCCGCGCACCGTCAAGCAGGAGATGCGCGCCAACCTGCTCCGCCGACTGCCGTCAGAGGAGCCGTTGTTGCCGGGCATCACCGGTTACGAAGAGACCGTCATCCCGGCGCTCGAGAACGCCATCCTGGCCGGCCATGACGTGTGCCTCCTGGGCGAGCGCGGCCAGGCCAAGACGCGCATCGCCCGGTTGCTGGTCGGCCTGCTCGACGAGCACATCCCGGTTGTCGCCGGCTCGGAGCTGAACGATGACCCGCTCGACCCGGTTTCGCCCACGGCGCGAGCGATGGTTGCCGAGCAGGGTGACGCGACGCCCGTTGAATGGCTTCCGCGGGAGCGGCGCTACACGGAGAAGCTGGCCACGCCGGACATCACCATCGCCGACCTGATCGGCGAGGTCGATCCGATCCGCGTCGCCGAAGGGCGCTACCTGGCCGATGAGACGACCATCCATTACGGGCTCGTGCCGCGTGCCAACCGGGGCATCTTCGCGATCAACGAGCTGCCCGACCTGGCCGAGCGCATCCAGGTTGGCCTGCTCAACATCCTCGAGGAGCGCGACGTGCAGATCCGCGGCTACACGCTGCGCCTGCCGCTCGACCTGTATCTCGTGGCGAGCGCCAATCCGGAGGACTACACCAGCCGTGGGCGGATCATCACGCCGCTCAAGGATCGCCTGGGGTCGCAGATCCGTACGCACTATCCGGCGTCGCTAGATGACGAGATGGCGATCATGCTCAGCGAGCGGACCTCTTTGGCGGGCGACGGGATGCCGGAGCTGATCGTGCCCGGGTACATGCTCGAGACGATCGCCGAGCTGAGCCATCTTGCGCGCCGCTCACCGGAAGTCAGCCAGCGCTCCGGAGTCAGCGTCAGGGTCAGCATTGCCAACCTGGAGACGGTCAGTGCCAGCGCGGTCAAGCGCGCAGCTCGGCTGGGTGAGGCAGTCGCCGTGCCCCGCATCAGCGACCTGCCCGCCGTTGTGGCCTCGACCGCAGGCAAGATCGAGCTTGAGACCCTCACCGACGAGGCGCCCGAGCAGCGCATCGTCGACCGGCTGCTGAATCGAGCCGTGCTCGCCGTGTTCAGCCGGCGTATCGAAGTCGATGACCTGGACGAGCTGGTCGAAGCGTTCGAGGCCGGACTGGTGGTCGAGACCGGGGCCAGCGTCAAATCGGCCGGCTATACGCGCTGGGTCAAGGAGACTCCTGGGCTGGCCGGCGCAATCGCCCGGCTCGACGGGGGCGGCTCGCCCCAGGCCACCGCCGCGGCGGCCGAGTTCATCCTGGAGGGACTCCATCTCAACCGGCGGCTGAACAAGGACCGCACGGAGGGCGGCGGCCGCTACCGCCGCTGACAGGAGCGCCGCGTGGCCCAAATCCAGCCTGACGGAACGCCGCCGCGCGCCCCCGGACTGGCCGGCGGCGGGCCCTATCGCTATGCCCGATGGGACGGCAGCCAGCGCCTCGACGAGCCTGGCGCTGACGACGTCCTGGGTGAGCTCTCTGACGACCTGCTGGCCGAGGCGGACCTCGATTCAGCGCTCAGGCGGCTGCTCAATCGCGGTATCCGCGGTCAGCCGGGCGAGGCCGGGCTGCCAGGGGTGCACGACCTGCTCAGGCGACTCGCCGAAGCGCGCGACCAGATGCTCGCCCAGCACAACCTTTTTGACCTGCTGGGCGACATTCGGCGCGAGCTGGAGGAGGTCGTTGCCCAGGAGCGGCGCGGGCTCGAGCGGCGCCTTGCAGCGGCCGGACCGGCAATGTCGCCGGAGAGCACGAATCTGGACGGCCTCGCCGCCGATATTGCAGCGCGGCGCCAGGCGCAGCTCGACGCGTTGCCGCAAGACGTGGGTGGCCGCATCCGGGCGCTGTCCGACTACGACTTCATGGAGCCTGCCGCGCGTTCCCACTTCGACGAGCTGCTCGACCGGCTTCGCGGCCAGGTCCTTAACGCGCAGTTCAGCGGCCTCGCCGATGCCATCCGGGGCACGACCCCGGAACAGCTGGCAGCCAACCGCGAGATGGTGCGCGAGCTCAACTCGCTGCTCCAGGAGCGGCTGGCGGGAAATGAGCCCGACGCGTCGGGCTTCCTGTCGCGCTACGGCGGGCTCTTCCCGGGTGCTCGGACGCTGGACGACATCATCGACCAGCTGGCTGAGCGAATGGCAGCGATGCAGTCGCTGATGTCCTCGCTCAGCCCGGAGCAGCGGCGCGAGCTGCAGGACATGATGGACGCGCTGCTCCAGGACGATCGGCTGCGCTGGGATCTCGCCCAGCTCGCCGCCACGCTCGACCAGTTGCTGCCCGGCGGACTGGGGCAGCGTTTCGAGTTCCGCGGCACGGACGAGTTGTCGCTCACCGGCGCGCTGGACCAGCTCGGCCGGTTGTCACGCCTCGATCAGGCGGCGGCAGAGCTGGAAGGCATCGATTCGCCGGCGGCACTCGCGGAGATCGACCCCGGTGAGCTGCGCGAGCTGCTCGACGCCGAGGCCGCGGAGCACCTGCGCCGGCTGCAGGAACTCGCGCGCAGCCTCGAGCAGGCCGGCTATGCAGAGCGCGTGGGGGACAAGCTGTCGCTTACTCCGCGCGGTGCGCGCGCGATGGGCCAGAAGGTGCTCGATGAGCTGTTCGGAAAGATGCGCTCCGATGCGTTCGGCGGCCACGCGCGGCGCGCGAGTGGCGCGCTCGGCGAGCGCGGGGAGGGGACGCGCGCGTACGAGTTCGGCAAGCCGTTCGACCTGCACCTGACGCGCACGCTGGGCAATGCCCTGGCGCGTGGTGAGCGCGTGCCCGGACTGCGCCTTCGGCCGACCGACTTCGAGATCTACGAGAGCGAAGACTCCACGCGCGCAGCAACGGTGCTGTTGGTGGACATGAGCCGCTCGATGCTCCTGCGCGGCTGCTTCGTCGCGGCCAAGAAGGTGGCCCTGGCGCTGGACATGCTCATCCGGACCAAATTCCCACGCGACGAGCTGCACGTCGTTGGCTTCGCCTACTACGCTCGCGAGATACCGCCCACGGCGCTGATCGGCCTCTCGTGGCACGGCTACGAGTACGGCACGAACCTGCAGCACGGGCTGATGCTGGCGCGCCAGATGCTCGGCCGCAGCCAGGCCGCGAACCGTTCCGTGGTCGTCGTCACGGACGGCGAGCCGACCGCTCACTTCGAGAACGGCGAGGTCGAGTTCAGCTACCCGCCCACGCGCCAGACGGTGCGCGAGACGCTGCGCGAGGTGGTGCGCTGCACGCGCGAGGGGATCACGATCAACACGTTCATGCTCGAGCGCTCACGGGCGCTGACCGAGTTCGTGGAGCGCATGACCCGCCTCAACCGCGGTCGTGCCTTCTTCGCCACGCCCGAGCACCTGGGCGAGTTCGTCCTGCACGACTACGTCGACCGCCGCGCTCGAACGATCTAGCCGCCTGCGATGGCCGGGATGACGTGCACGTCTGACGTCTCGCCCAGCGTCGTGCCCAGGTCGCGCTCGCGCTCGCCGTCGACATAGACGTTGATGTGCTCGCGCAGCTGCGGGCCCGCTTCGCATAGCCGATCGCGCATGCCCGGCCAGCGCCGGTCGAGCTCATCCACGAGCTCGGCGATGCTCGCAACGGCCAGGTCAAGCCGGCGCGGTGGCTCGCTCGGGAACAGCGTCACCAGCGAGCGCGGCAGATGGACCGTGGCCACGGTCAGTCCCTGGGGCCGGCCTCGACCGACCAGATCGAGGGCAGGAAGTTGGCCGCTACCTGCCAGTGCTCGCCCTCATCCGGGCTGGCAAACACCTGGCCGGCGCTGGTGCCGAAATAGATGCCCGCCTGTTCGTGCTGGTCGGTCGCCATTGCCTCGCGCAGGATGGTCAGGTAGGCGTGCTGCTGGGGCAGGCCGGCGTCCAGGCGCTGCCACGTATCGCCCCGGTCGCGGCTGCGCCACACGGCGGCCTGGCCGTCGGGAACGTAACGACCCAGCTCGGGCCCGTTGTGCGGAATGACGAAGATCGTGGACGGATCGTGGGGATGAATGGCCATCGGGAAGCCGAACTCGGAGGGGAGTCCGGCAGACAGATCGGTCCATTGCCGGCCCCCGTCATCGGTCCGGTACACGCCGCAGTGGTTCTGCTGGTACAGCCAGTCCGGCTGGCCGGGGTGGATCAGCAGCTTGTGGACGCAATGTCCGAACTCGGGCGTGGGGCCCGGGATGAAGTCGGCGCGCACGCCTTTGTTGCGCGTCTCCCATGTGCTCCCGCCGTCCGCTGTCTCGAAGGTGCCAGCAGCAGAGATCGCGATCCACATCCGCTGCGGGTCGCTGGGATGGAGGGCGATCGAATGCAGGATCAGCCCGCCCGCTCCGGGCTCCCAATGTGGCTGTGAGGGATGGGCGCGAAGGCTCTCGACGTGCGTCCAGGAATCGCCGCCATCGTCGCTGCGGAACAGGCCAGCCGGCTCGACCCCGGCGTAGAGCGTCCCGTTGGACGCCGCGAGGTGCCAGATCGCCGTGACCTTCGGCCCGCCCTCGCCGTACGTCAGGCCGCGGCTGGATTGGGTCCAGGTCAGCCCGTCGTCCGTGCTGCGCCAGACCGACGGCCCGTACCACGCGTTGCCCCCTGCCGCGTACAGCGTGCCGTCAGCTGCTCGGATGAAATGGTGGATGGGCCATGTCTCACAGAACGGACCACGGATGCGCCAATCGCGCCGCGAACCGTCGCTGTCCAGGATGAACGCGCCCTTCTTGGTCCCGACCAGGACCTCTACGCGATCGGCCACGCCTCCACTTTAGCAAGCGGAGGCGTGGCCCAGGTTGCGACTCAAAAGGAGAGGGCGATCAGCGGCTGCGGAAGCCGAAGCGACCTCGGATCGAGTCGTTCGCGCCAAGCAGCGCGCCCAGGATTGACGCCGCGACAGCCAGGACCAGCGCGAACACGCTGCTCCATGCCGCCTCGCGCAGCGCCTCCGCATCTCCGGCGCCGAAGTCGCCGCCGAAGAAGTTGGCCGCCGAGCCCAGCGCCCCGGCCAGCCCGGCCGCGACCATGGCCAGGAGCAGGACCACGAACAGGGCCCAAGTCAGGAAGCCGTGCATGATCGCCGACTCGGGCTCGTTCACGTCCGCCGTCCAGGCCGCGATGAATCCACCGGCGGCGAAGGCAAGCAAGCCAAAGATGCCGGTGATGATCAGTCCGATCTCACGCCCGAAGCGCGGCGTATCCGCCTCCAGGCCGGCCGCCAGGCCGATCACGGTGAACAGCACGAACAGTCCGAAGGCGGTCAGCACGCCGGCCACGATCGAGCTCCAGCTGAGCAGGTCGCTGCGCGCCACATCAACTCCGCCGACGTAGCCGTCGGGCCGGTCGACCATCACGGTCTCAGTGCGTTCCACGTCAATTCGCTCCACGTCCATCTCTCCTCCTCCTGTCGCTTGGCCGCTACAGCAGGCGCAGCAGCAGGATGACCAGGATGATCACCACTAGCAGTCCGATGATGCCCACTTCAACCTCCCATGTGCTGGAGCCGGCCGCGTCCCCCCGGAGCGCGGACCGGCATGAGGCCAAAATCATCGTGGTAGAGGCATTGCAGGCGCGCCACGCTAAGCGCCCATTCGTTTCATTTCAGGCCAAGTAGCATTTCGACAGAGAGGCAAGAGGAGACGAGAGAGCAAATGACCCATCCCACGCCGGCCCAGTCGGTGGACGAGCTGCTGAGCTCGCTCGAAACGAGTGCGCGCATCGAGCCTGACGGGCTTGTCATCGTCGACGAGCAGCGCTTCAGTGCCGAGGGCGTGCGCAGTGCCGTGTGGTCGGCGACTTTCTCGGACGACGCCCAGGTCGTGGAGGTGGCGCGCTGGATCGTGTGGGAGGCGTCACAGGCGCTCGGCGCTCCGTCGGCCAGCATCCATGAGCTGTACATGGCCCGTGGCCGGGGCGAGGTCGGCGGTTTCACCGTCCCAGCGGTCAACATCCGCACCCAGGTCTTCGACATGGCCGCCGCGATGTGCCGCGCCGCCCAATCGCTCGACGCGGGCCCGATCGTCTTCGAGCTCGCCCGAAGCGAGCAGGAGTACACGTACCAGCGTCCGGGCGAGTACATCACCAGCGTCCTTGCCGGCTGCATCTCTGCCGGCTGGCGCGGGCCGGTGTTCGTGCAGGGCGATCACTACCAGTTCAACGCCAAGAAGTACGCGGCCGATGCCGAGCTGACGACAGAGGCCATCCGCCGCCTGACGCGCGAGGCGATCGCCGTTGGCTACGGCAACATCGACATCGACTCCTCCACCCTGGTCGACCTGGCCCAGCCAACCGTTGACGAGCAGCAGCGCACGAACTACGAGCGCGCGGCAGAGATCTCGGCGCTCATCCGCGATAGCGAGCCGGACGGGATGACGGTCAGCATCGGCGGCGAGATCGGCGAGGTGGGCAAGCAGAACTCGACCGAGGAAGAGTTGCGCGCCTACCTGGACGGGTACCAGGCCGAGCTGCGCCGGCTGGCCGGCGGCGCTCCCGGCCTGTCCAAGGTCAGCGTCCAGACCGGCACGTCGCATGGCGGCGTGCCGCTTCCGGGCGGCGGCGTGGCCGAGGTCAGCCTCGACTTCGGGACGCTCGAGCGGCTGTCGGCGGTGTGCCGCGAATACGGCATGGCCGGCGCGGTCCAGCACGGGGCCTCCACGCTGCCGGACGAGCTGTTCCATCGCTTCCCGCAGGTGGAGACGGCCGAGATCCATCTCGCCACCGGATTCCAGAACCTGCTCTACGAACACACGGCCTTTCCGTCCGACCTGCTGGCCGAGATCGAAGGCTGGTGCCGCACGAACGCGGCCGACGAGCGCAAGGACGGCGAGAGCGACACGCAGTTCCTGTACAAGACGCGCAAGAAGGCGCTCGGGCCGTACAAGCGCGAGCTGTGGGAGCTGCCCACCAAGGACGAGATCATGGCCGCCCAGGAGCAGAAACTGCGCTACCTGTTCGAGCAGCTCGGCATAGCCGGCACGCGCGCCATGGTCGAGCGCCACGTCAGCGCGGAACGACGTTCGATGCCCATGCCGAGCGCCCTTTCCGGTGCGATGTCGGCACGCTGACGGCGCGATCCGAGGGCCGTGGGTACACTCAATACGTAACCACCGAAGCCGTTCTCTCGAGGTACTTCCTTCCTTGGCCACCCCGCGTACCGTGATGGCGCCGGGCCAGCTTGGTCTGGTCCAGGCATTCCTGAACACGCTCGACCTGGAGTCTGGTCGGGACGAGCTCGAGTCGACCGAGCGCATGCACGGCTGGCTCGCCGACAGGCGCCTGATGTCACGCGGCACGGAGTACGACGCAGCAGACCTGCAGCGCCTGACAGAGCTGCGCGCGGCGTTGCGCGACCTGGTCGCGGATGGCGGCGAGGGCCTCCAGCGCCGGGCCGTGACGACGCTCAACGAGGCCGCCCGGCGGGTCCGCCTGGGCGTCCGCCTTCACCCGGACGACGGCTACCGGCTGATGGCAGAGGGGGTCGGCATCGACCGGCCCATCGGTGAGCTGCTGATCAGCGTCACGGCGTCGATGGCGGCTGGAACGTGGCGCCGGTTGAAGGTGTGCGCCAACGAGGAGTGCCAGCAGGCGTTCTACGACGCGTCGCGCAACCGCTCCGGCCGATGGTGCTCAATGGCCGTGTGCGGCAACCGCATGAAGGGTCGCGCCTACCGCAGCCGCCATGCCGGTCGCCCCGCACAGGCCAGCCCGCGCATGCAGGCCGCGGCGAGCTGATCGGGGAGCAGCCCATCGTGCTAACTGAAACCAGCATCATCGACGCGCTGCGCGCCGTACAGGAACCCGAGCTCGGGCGCGACATCGTGACCCTGAACATGGTCAAGGACGTCGTCATCAGCGGCTTGGACGTGTCGCTCAAGATCGAGCTGACCACGCCCGCCTGCCCGCTCAAGGACGAGATCGAGCGCAATGTCCACTCCGCCCTGGCGCCGCTGGGAGTCAGCGAGGTCGCCGTTACGTGGGGCGCCATGGTCCGCCGGGCCCAGCCGGCCCAGGCACAGCAGCTGCTGCCGGGCGTCAAGAACATCATCGCCGTCGCCTCCGGCAAGGGTGGCGTGGGCAAGACGACCGTCGCGGCCAACCTGGCCGTGGCGCTGGCCATGGAAGGCGCCACGGTGGGCCTCCTGGACGCCGACATCACCGGTCCCAACGTGCCGCTCATGCTCGGCGTGGAGGGTGCGCCGACGGCCAGCGCCGATGGCAAGATCACGCCGCTCGAGCGCTACGGCGTCAAGATCATCAGCATCCAGTTCTTCGTGCCCGAGGGCCAGCCCATCGTCTGGCGCGGCCCGCTCGTGGGCGGTGCCATCCAGCAGTTCCTGCGCGACGTGGACTGGGGTGAGCTGGACTACCTGGTGATCGACCTTCCGCCGGGCACATCGGACGCTCAGCTCACGCTCGCTCAGGCCGTGCCTATCTCTGGCGCGCTGCTGGTCACCACCCCGCAGGACGTGGCCGTGCTCGACGTCTCCAAGGCACTTGCGATGTTCCGGCGCATGAGCGTGCCGGTTATGGGCCTCGTCGAGAACATGAGCAACTTCATCTGCCCGCACTGTGGCGAGCCGACCGAGATCTTCGGCCGCGGCGGCGGCGAGCGCTTCGCGCAGCGCAATGAGCTCGAGTACTTCGGCGGCATTCCGCTCGACATCAAGGTTCGCCAGGGCGGCGACGCGGGCGTGCCTGCCGTCGCCCAGCGTGAGCCGGGCATGGCCGCCGACGTGCTGCGCACCCTGGCCCGGACGGTGGCGGCACGGATGAGCGTGCGTGCCGCTCAGCAGGCACCGGCGATCACGATCAGCTAGGCGGTCGCGCGGCCGCGCGAAACGCGGCCAGGTCCGGCCAATCCGCGCCGCACGCGCCACAGCCAATGCCCGGGGGGCTGTCCGAGCGGACGTCGCCCATGCCGATCAGCTCGTCATAGGGCTTGATGCCCTTGACGTCGATCGTCGGGTAGTAGATGAGCTCCAACGCGTGCCGGCCGCAATTCGGGCACGCCTCACGCGAGCGCCCGGGACGCTCAGGTTCATTCATCGCCAGTCCCCGGTTCCAGCCACGCCCAGAGAGCGGCGCAGGCGGCGAGCGCAGCGCGGCGGCGTCCCTCGTCGCCGGCGAGGAACGCCATGCGTGTCACCTTGCGCGCGCCGGCCTCTGTGGCCATCGCAACCGTCACGCTCGTATCGCCGCCGCTCTCTTCTGCCCTGACGGCCAATCCGACGTCGGCTCCGCACTCGTCGCGCGCTTTCATGGCGCGCTGCTCGAGGTCGGGATCACCGCGTTCCAGCTCGGCATGGACGACGAACTCAGCGCCGCCGAGGATCGTGCCGAGATGACCCGCCGTACCGATCTCGACGATGGCCAGGGTTCGTCCCTTGATTCGCGCGGCAAGCGCGTCGGCCCATGTCTGGTTGCCCTCGGCGAAGACGTATCGGCCGATCCGTTCGCTCAGGCTGGCGACCATCGCATCCACGACTCCCTCGCCCTCTGATCGGTCGTCCGACTCTGCGCTGACCACCACGTCGACGGCATCCATGCGTGCGTAGGTTGCGACCTGCGGACGTGGCGCGCGCAGCACCTCTTCGCCGATCAGATCCACGAGCGCAGATTCGCCGATCCCGCTCAGGCGCAGCGTCCGAACAGCCCTGTGGCGGCCCAGGCGGCCGGTTTCCAGCCGTGGCAACACCTCGTCGCGCCACATTGCACGCCACTCGCGCGGTGGCCCGGGAAGCGCGATGACGACCCGTCCGTCCGGCCGCTCCAGCCACCAGCCCGGCGCCGAGCCGTGGTTGTTGGCCAGCGCGATGCTGTCATGCACGAGCCACGCCTGCTTGAGGTTGGCCTCGGGCATGGGCAGGCCGCGCCGGGTGAACAGCCCGCGCAGCCACTCCTCAAGGTCGGGGTCGACATACGGCTCGAGTCCGCACGCGGCGGCAATTGCCTCGCGCGTCAGGTCGTCCGGCGTCGGGCCCAGGCCGCCCGTGGAGACGACGATGTCAGCATTCAAAAGGGCTTCTTCGAATGCGCTGCGCACCGCGTCCAGATCGTCCGGCAGGGCCATCGAGCGCATGACGCGCACTCCGCGGACAGTGAGCTCGGCGGCCAGGTCGCCTGAATTTGTGTCGCGCGTAGCGCCAGTGGTCAGCTCGCTGCCCACGGCAAGGATGTAGGCGCTCCGCAGTGGCCGTAGTTGGCGGTCAGTCACGCCGCCTAGCGTATGGCGTCGCGGCCGATCAGCCCTGCGCGCGATCGACGAGTGCGTCCACGCTCTGGCGCAGGCCGCGCTCCGCGCCACTCACGCCGGCCGTCTCGCTACGGTCGAGGCGATGGGCTGCAAAGCGCATGCGGCGGCTTTCGAGGTTCCGTCGCCAGCGCGCGACCGGTGTGGCCGGTGCGCTCAGAGCGGCGTCGAGCTCCGGCACCGGCGGCAGCTTGCGCGTCAGGACGTACAGGTCGACCGCGATCACGGCCGACCAGGCCAGCCAGGAAGAGGATGATGACCAGCGGTCCGAGCGCCGGGTTCGTCTGCTGCCATTCACCCCGAGGTGGTCGGCCGTGGCGATCAGGAAAGCCGAGCGGCGCCAGGGCCAGCAACGGGTCGAATGCGCACCATCAGCCAGGCCAACCCGAGTGGTCATGCCCGAGAGCGCCGTCCAGACTGCGTGGCCGGCAATTAGCGGTCGCCGCGAATGCGGTCCGAGTACAGCTCCGTCGTCGGCAGGAACGGGAGGCTCTCGCCCCAGCCCTCGTTCATGCGGATGTACGCGTCCTCGACGACGGCGAAGCCGGCCCCCGCGGCGACTGCAATCAGAAGCATGTCCGTCGCCCCGAGCTGCCAGGTCGGACAGCGCCGACCTTGCCAGAGCATCAGCGCCAGGGGCGCCAGCTTGAGCAGATCTTCCGCTATCGGCGGTCGATCGTGTCCGCCGGGTCGCTCGCCAATCCAGCCGAGTGGCTGGCCGAGCAGCAGCATGATCGCCATCGCCGCGCGCCCAGGGCGAAGGCTCGCACAATGGTCAGCCAGCCGATGGTCCGCGTGAGCGACGCGATGACGAATAGGCCGGCCACGAACCCGGCGTTCGCCGCAAAGGCGGAGAGGGTGTGTCGAACCCCGTCAGCAGGCGGTCAGGAGCAGCCACAGGTGACGCCGGCGACGGCGATCACGCGCACGCACGGGGAGTTCGATGTCTACCGATACGCAGACCTGCCCGCGTCCACGCGCCGATGGCGCCGGCTCAACACCGGCGCGTCCTAGCTGCGGATGGATTGACCAGCATGTCGTCGGCGGTCGAGCCCCGGCGCTCGTCGCGGCCTGGGTCGTGGTGGCAGATGCGATCCGCGTTCTTCGCGCCCAGTCCTCCTTGACCTGTCGTGAACTCGGTCGTCGTTGACCGCGTCCTGCGGGCTGCGCGGAGGCGGCGGCTCATATCCAGGTGGCGGATCCGGCGCGTACTCCCGGTCGTTGCGGGTCGGGTCGGGAATGCTCTCCATAGGGGGGCAGGATGGAAGGCCACGCCACGCCCAGCCCACCGGCGGAGGCCACTAGGCACTCCAGCGTCAGTGGTCGGCAGTTGGCGCAGTGCCGGAGCGCTGCGAGAGGTCCGGCTGACGATGCCGCGCCGAGGCGAAGGCGACCCCCAGCGCGACGCCCAGGCCACCAGCAGTGCACGTGACCGCCAAACGCCAGACCAGTCACATCGGGCAGACCCTCGTGGCCCCCAGCCACCCCGCGAGGCATCATGGCACAGGCCCGCACCCCGAACAGCCCCGTCTTGTTGACGCTGTGGGCCCGTTGTGTTAGCAATCTCCTACCGAGAGTGCTAACCGTCGGCGCTGCCCGCAAGCCTGTCGCGGCGCGACGCACCGGAAGAGGCCCACAGCCGGATTCCCGCGCGAATCCAAGAGGAGAGGACGCACAGTCAATGTCGAAGCTGATCACCTACGACGAGGAAGCGCGAGCCGCCATGAAGCGCGGCATCGACGCGCTGGCCGGCGCGGTCAAGTCGACGCTCGGCCCCAAGGGCCGCAACGTTGCCCTGGACAAGAAGTACGGAGCGCCAACCGTCACTCACGACGGCGTGACCGTGGCCCGCGACATCGAGCTTGATGACCCGTTCGAGAACATGGGCGCGCAGCTGCTCAAGGAAGCGGCGACCAAGACGGGCGACGTAGCCGGCGACGGCACGACCACGGCGACAGTGCTGGCCCAGGCGATCGTGACCGAGGGCCTCAAGAACGTCGCCAGCGGTGCCAATCCGATGCAGATGAAGCTAGGCATCGACAAGGCCGCAGACGCCGTGTCGGCCGCCATCCGCGCCGCCGCTCAGCCCGTCAAGGGTCACGACGACATCGCCCAGGTGGCGACCGTCAGCGCAGCGGATCCGGCGATCGGCAACCTGATCGCAGAGGTAATGGACAAGGTCGGCAAGGACGGCGTGATCACGGTCGAGGAGTCCAAGACGATGGCCTTCGAGACCGAGTACGTCGAGGGCATGCAGTTCGACCGCGGCTACACCAGTGCGTACTTCGTCACAGACACGAACCGCATGGAGACGGTCCTGGAAAATCCCGGGATCCTGATCACGGACAAGAAGATCAGCGCCATCGCGGACATGCTGCCCGCGCTTGAGAAGCTGCTCCAGTCGGGCAAGAAGGACCTGCTCATCATTGCCGAGGACGTCGACGGCGAGGCGCTGTCGACACTCGTCGTGAACAAGCTGCGTGGCGTGCTCAACGTGCTCGCCGTCAAGGCCCCGGGGTTCGGCGATCGGCGCAAGGAGATGCTGCGCGACATCGGCATCCTGACCGGCGGCACCGTGATCAGCGAGGAAGTTGGTCGCAAGCTCGACTCGGTCAACCTGGAGGACCTGGGCCGTGCCCGGCGCGTTGTGGCGACCAAGGACAACACCACGATCATCGAAGGCCATGGCTCGGAATCGGAGATCCAGGGCCGAATCAAGCAGATCAAGGCCCAGATCGAGGAGACCACTTCGGACTACGACAAGGAGAAGCTCCAGGAGCGGATGGCCAAGCTGTCCGGCGGCGTGGCGATCATCAAGGTCGGCGCCGGTACGGAGACGGAGCTCAAGGAGAAGAAGGACCGCGTCGACGATGCGCTGTCAGCGACTCGCTCGGCCGTGGAGGAGGGCATCGTCCCGGGTGGCGGCGTGGCGCTCATCAACGCCCAGTCGGCGCTCGACTCGCTGAGCCTGGAGGGGGACGCCCAGATCGGCGTGACGATCGTGCGCAACGCGTTGGAGGAGCCGCTCCGTCAGCTGGCTGAGAACGCCGGCATGCACGGTTCGGTGGTGCTCGACAACGTGCGCCGGCGCCAGGCCGAGCAGTCGTCCACGACCATCGGCTACGACGTCCTGGCGGATGAGTACACCGACATGATCGCGCGCGGCATCGTTGATCCGGCCAAGGTCACGCGCTCCGCCGTGGAGAACGCAGCCTCGATCGGCGGCATGGTTCTCACCACCGAGGTGATGATCACGGACAAGCCCGAGCCCAAGTCCGCCGGTCCCGCGATGCCGCCCGGCGGCATGGGTGGCATGGGTGGCGGAATGGGCGACTTCTAGGCCCACATCGTCGCCGCTCCTGAGCCCGGTCGAATGGCCGGGCTCATTGATTCCCCTGCCGGTCACCTGCTTTCAGTCACATAGAGGCCTGCCCTGCCGTCTGATTGCGGGCTGAGACACTTCTGGAGTTGAGCTTGCGGCGGAATTGGCGGCTACTCGTGGCGGGGCTGTTGGTGGCATGCACCAGTGTCCCGAACACGCCTACTCCGATCGCCGTCCCGACTAACGTTCCCACGCTCATCGCTGAGCCGACGGTCTCGCCCGCTCCCAGCGGCTCTGCCACAACCAGCCCGAGCCCGACGCCTGGCCCAAGCGCCACGCCATCGACGTCGCCTTCGCCGGTGGTTCGTCGTCCTCCGTTCGCGCCGTATGTCCAGCGCGTCTGCCTGCGCCGCTACCCCGAACACTGGTCGGTCGCCAGGGTCTGGAACGAGGCCGCGCTGCGGGCCATTCGCGACCAGTCTCCGGCGCCCACCATCCACGCGCGCAACCTCTTCCACCTCTCCGTGGCCATGTGGGATGCGTGGGCAGCGTTCGAGCCGGACGCGGACGGCCACGCCTTCACTGAGAAGCTGTCCGTCGACGGCGATCTGGCCGCCGAGCGCGAGGCGACGATCGCTTTCGCGGCCTACTTCGTGCTGCAGGAGCGCTACCTGGTTTCGGAAACGGGTGACGACTATGCGGGCGATGCGCTGGGCGCCCTCTGCTATCAGGTCACCGCCGGCTACCCCGGGCGCTTCTCACCGATCACCTACGGCCGCCGAATCGCAGCTGCCGTACTGAGCAGCGCACGGACCGACGGAGCCCATCGACCGTCCGACGAGATCGGTTACGAAGCGGTCAATGAGCCCCTCGAGATCTGGAAGTCAGGGACGACCATGGTTGACCCGAACAGATGGCAGCCGATCGGTTTCAAGGGCGGCCGGCAAACCGATCAATCCGGCCGGCCGGTCGGCGGATCATCGACAAGTGCGCAGGCCTTCGTCGGACCAATGTGGGGATACGTAAGACCCTTCGGACTCGCCGCTGACGCTAACGGCCTGCTGATCGATCCCGGCCCGCCGCCCCGGCTGGGCGATCCGGCGACTGACGACGAATACAAGGCCGCCGCCGTCGAAGTGCTCGAGTTCAGCAGCCAGATCGACCCCGCCGACGGAGTGAAGCTCGACACAGGGCCGGGCTCACTGGGGTCGAACCCGCTTGGCACGAACGATGGCCGAGGCCACGACCTGAATCCATTCACCGGCCGCAGCTACGAACCGAACGCGGCACTCCGCGCCGACTACCAGCGCGCGATGGCCGAATACTGGGCCGATGGGCCGCGCTCAGAGACTCCGCCCGGGCACTGGAACGTCATTGCCAACAGCGTCTCGGACGCGGCCCAGTTGGAGCGCCGCATCGGCGGCGTCGGGGATGTCGTAGATGCGCAGGAGTGGGACGTCAAGCTCTACCTCGCCATCAACGGCGCGCTGCATGACGCCGCGGTGGCCGCCTGGGGCCTGAAGGGTCACTACGACTCGGCCAGACCCATCTCGATGATCCGCTACATGGCGGGCCGCGGGCAGTCCAGCGATCGCGGCCTGCCATCGTTCGACGAGCAGGGACTGCCGCTGTCCGATGGCCTGGTCGAGATCATCACCAATGAATCAGCAAGACCCGGCGAGCGACACGCCGGGCTGGCCGGTCACGTGGGCGAGATCGCCGTGCGCGGCTGGCGCGGCTTCCCAGCCGATCCGGCAAGGCAGACGAGCGGAGTTGGCTGGATCCTGGGCATCGACTGGGTCCCCTATCAGCGAGCGACATTCGTGACGCCAGCGTTCGCGGGCTACGTGTCTGGCCACAGCACGTTCAGCCGAGCGGCGGCCGAGGTCCTGGCCGCCTTCACCGGCAGCGACTTCTTCCCGGGCGGCGTCTACGAGTGGCGAACCTCGCAAGGCGACCTCATCCACGAGCTCGGCCCCACGTCGGACGTGGCCCTGCAGTGGGCGACGTACTTCGATGCCGCTGACGCGGCCGGTCTCAGCCGGCTGTACATGGGCATCCACATCAGCGCTGACGACCTCGCCGGGCGACGAGTCGGCGCCGAGTGCGGGCTTGCCGCCTGGACATCGGCGCTCGCCCATTTCGACGGCTCGGCAGGTCCGTAGACGGGCACTCGCAGCGAACCTGCAACGGCGCCGGGCCCTCGTGCGCTTGACCGATCGTCGTCCGACAGGGGAGCATGGCCCTGATGGATCGCATCGAAGCGTCCGGCTTCTCCGAGTTCGATCGCCTGGCCGTGCTGTTCCGGCGAACGCGCGAGCTGCTTGACGTGGCCGCCGCGACGGGCGCGCTGCCCGACGAGGCAACCGAGGTGCTCGCTACGGAGACGCTGCCCCATGTCGAGGACATCGAGCAGGGCTTCCGGGTCTGGCTGCGCGCGGGAGCGACAGAGTTGAACGAGCTGCGCGCACTGATCGGCCGTGGCGGGATGCTGGGCAGTGGAACACGCAGCGCGGCGGAAGCGCGCGCCGCGCTGGTTGAGACGATGCACGATATGGCTCTTGCCGCAACGCTGCCCGGGCTCGTTCCGGCACCGGCGCGCGCCATCGCCGCGATCCAGCACGCGCGCCTCGTCTTCGCGCTCCTTCCGGCCACGGCCCAGGAAGACGTCCACTACCCGGTCGGGCGGCGGACCTACGCCGACATCCTGCCGCCGCGTGGCGCGGCCGAGCTCGCCGAGCGCATCGAGGAGCTTGAGCGCAGCGTTTGGTCAATCGCCACCCGTCGCCGGGCGCGCCTGGGTGACGGCAGCTACCGGCGCACGTACGGCTTCTTCGACACCGCCGCGCGAATCAGCGGATCTCATTTCCTGGCCGCCTGAGTTGTCCAATGACTGACCATCGAGCTCCGGGTGACAGCACGCCGCCGGCCAGCCTGGCCGAGCAGATCGGGCGCACCCGTTCGTCATTCGGCCGGCTGGCCAGCGCTCACGTGGGTCTGCTCAAGGCCGAGATCGGCGAGATCGTCGACCAGATCAAGGTCATCGGCACGCTGGCCGGCATCATCCTGGCCCTGGCCCTGCTGATGGGCAACATGCTCTACATCGGTGGCATGCTCTTCCTGGGCGAGTGGCTCTTCGGCTCGATCGGATGGGGCCTGGCCCATGGCGTGCTGCTCGCCCTGGCGTTGATCGTCGTGCTCGGCCTTGGCATCGTGGGCGCGCCCGCCCGCGCGGCGCTGATCGGCTTCCTGGTGGCGGTCGTGCTGACCGTGGGCATCGCCGTGCTGTGCGGCTCGAACATCGCCTACAACGCTGCCGTGCAGCTAGGCTCGGGTATCGCCCAGCCATTCGGCAGCCCGGGCGTGATCGCGCTGGTCGCCGGCGCGCTCGTTGGCGCAACCCTGTTCATGCTCATGCTCGGTCGCATGGCCGGCCGCGGCGGGGCGATCGGTGGCCTTGTGGTGGGCGCGATCTTCGGCGCGCTGATTGGCTGGCTCGTGGGCGGCGCGCCGTGGACGTGGCCGCCGGCCGTTGGCATGGCGATCAGCGTCGGGCTGATCTTGTGGCCAATCCTGACCGTCGCGGTCGCCTGGCCGGGGCTGGATCCTGGCGAACGGTTCTCGCGGCTCTATCCCAAGCAGTCCATCGAGGCGTTCGAAGAGACGCGCACGTTCCTGGAGGAGCAATGGGCCAGTCGACGGCCGATGCCCGGCAAGAAGTAGAGGCCGCCCGGCGCGGAATCGCCACCGAGCTCGACCAGCTCGGAGCTTCGACGCGCCAGGCACTCGACATCCCGGCCAAGATCCGACGCAACCCGGTGCAGACCGCGGGCGTTGCGGGCGGCGCCGCGTTCCTCCTGCTGGGCGGTCCAAAGAGAGCCGCCAAGGCCGTCGAGAGGAAGCTTTTCCCACGCCGTGCCGCGCGGCCGCCAACGCTGCTGCCCAAGGAAGTTGAGAAGTCACTCAAGAACGTCCCGGCGGACGACCGCGACCAGGTCCGCGGCGTGCTCGAACGCGATTTCGCCACCTATCTGCGCCGCGAGCATGCGAAGGAGCCGGTCAACGCGCGTCAGTCGGTATGGAAGACGTACGACCTGATCGTGGGCATCGTTGGCGCAGCCGCCGCGCGCGAGCTGGTCAAGAAGCTGTTCGAGATCCCCCAGGAGACCAAGATCGACGCGATCAAGGAGGAAGGGGAGGCGGTCGCCGATGCGGAAGAGAAGATCGCCGACGCGAGGTCGCGCTAGCAGCACACCCCTGTTTCGGAGGCATTGCGCGCAGCGCTCCACCCGGCTCCGACTGTCAGTCGGAGCTTTGCCCTATTTAGGCTTCCGCGCGACCGAATCAGGACGAACTCCGACTCCGGAGCCGAGCTCGGACCGGAAAATCGGCCATCCATGGCGCTCGTTGGGCGAAACCCGTCAAAGCTCCGACTGAGGCGCGGAATCCGCCGACCTGGCGCGGGCGCTCCCGCTAGCAGCACCCTCCGGTTCCACAGCCGCATGCGCCGACGGTGACAGGCAGAGCCCGGTCACTCGCGACCGAAGTTCCCGGGCCATTCAAGACTGCCGGCGTGCCGGCTTGGTCGCCTTCACGATTGCGCTGATCATGCCCTCGACGACGGTGTGGGTGGGGGTGAGCGTGATGTCGGTCAGGCCCACGTCCTCCAGGCCCGCGCGGTACTCGGCGAAAGAGAGGGCGCCGGCGATGCATCCCGCGAACGAGCCGCGCTCACTGCGCTCGGCGGGGGAGAGGTGGTCCTCGGCAACGATGTCGGTGATCCCGATCCGGCCGCCCGGCTTGAGGACGCGTGCGATCTCGCGGAACACGGCCTGCTTGTCCGCGGCCAGGTTGACGACACAGTTGCTGATGACGACATCGACCGACTCGGCCGGCAACGGGATGTCCTCTATGTGGCCGCGCACGAACTCGACGTTGTCGGCGCCGGCGGCGGCAGCATTGCGTTGCGCCAGGGCGAGCATCTCGTCTGTCATGTCGAGCCCGATGGCCCTTCCCGTGGGCCCGACCCGCTTGGCCGAGAGCAGAACGTCGATGCCACCGCCTGAGCCAAGGTCCAACACCCGCTCGCCCGCGCGCAGCTCGGCCACGGCGATCGGGTTGCCGCAACCGAGCGAGGCAAGAACCGCGGCCTCCGGCAGCTCGTCGCGTTCCAGTGCGCTGTACAGCCCACCGCCGATGACCTCGTTCTCTGGGCCGCAGCAGGCCCCGCCACTGTTCGCCCTGGTCGCGGCGGCCGCGTAGTGCGCGCGGACCTCATCGTGGATCGTGATTGCATTTGGCGTCGTCATCTCGGCTCCTGGCTCCAGCGCTTGATTAGCGTATTGATACTTGACGATATCGAAGGTTGTCAATATCGTGCGCCGAGAAATGAAGCGCCCGACCGATCCCGACCACAAACTGCTCCACGGTGCGTCCGATCCCACGCGCTTGGCCATCCTGCGCCAGCTCGCCGAATGCGAGTCGGTCTGTGCGTGTGACTTCACCTCCTGCTGTGACGTCGGTCAGCCCACGGTCAGCCATCACCTGAAGGTGCTGCGCGAGACCGGCTGGGTTGATGCCGAGCGGCGCGGCTCGTTCATCTACTACCGCCTCCGACCGGAGGCCACTGCCCGCTTCGCCGAGCTCGCCCGCCAGCTCAGCGGACCGTTTGGCCAAACCCAGTCGCTGCCGCTCCCCGCTCGAGCGCTACCCGTGCTCCAGCCACCGGCCTGATCGATCGGCGAGAATTGCTGCCTCGGGCGAGTGGTGGAACGGTAGACACGCCAGCCTTAGGAGCTGGTGCCGCGTGAGCGGCGTGTCGGTTCGAATCCGACCTTGCCCACCAGCAGCGGTCAACCTGCAGGCCCCAGGCCCGCCGGTCAGGTGCCTGAGCGCAGCTCCGTGGCGATCGTGGCGAAGTCGATCGTGGCCCGAACGTTGAGGCCGGCGTCGGACACCCACGCCTCCTCTAGCCGCCACGGATCGGAAGGGGCAGCCTGGACGAGCACGATCTCCGTCAGGCCGCGTGGCTCGAGCAGCAACGCACCGCCGCGCACGGCCACGCCAGCCGTCGCCTGTACGCCACGGATCTGGACGGTCATGCCGGTTTGATCGAGCGTCACGTCATCAAGCGTTACGCCGGCTCGTCTGGCCGCAGCGCGGACAAGTCGCTCGGCCTCGTCGGCTGACAGGCGCGCAACCGCACCCGCCGCATCGGCCGGCCCCTCCAGGGCAATCTCGCTCGCGCTCAGGGCTTCGCCGCCGATCGTCACGCGAATGTCGCCCAGGGTGCCGCTCACCGTCTCGAACGACTGATCGAAGTAGTCAGCGTTTATCAGCCCCAGGCTCATCGAGCCGATCTGCCCGCCGGTGACCTGCACGTTGGTCGCGTCGAGCGAAATCCGCTTCGATCGCCCGAACAGCAGTGACGGATCGAACAGGGCCAGGTTGACCTGAAGTGTCTCCGAGCGCAGCCCGGCGTCGCGCACCTGCTGGGTGAGCAGGGCGGACAGTGCCAGGGGCAGCGCGACCAGGATCAGGACGGCGGCCAACAGCACGAAAAACGCCAGGAAGCGGAGAAATGCGCCCACGACCGTATACTCGGCCCTTCCTATGATCGATGCCCAGACCGGCCAGGGCGCCGGCGAGATGACAGTTACCTCGCGCCCCGCGGAACGCTCCGCCGTGGTGCTGGAGGTCGCGTTCCCGCCAGAGCGGGTGCGCCGCTCCGTCGACGAGTCCGTGCGCCATCTCGCGCGCCGGACCAAGGTGCCCGGCTTCCGGCCGGGCAAGGTGCCGCGGGCGATGCTCGAGCGTGAGCTGGGCATCCGGCGCGATGACCCGTCGGCGCCCAATCCGCTCTATGACGACGCAAAGGAGCACCTCTTCGAGGCCTCGGTCATCCAGGCCGTGCAGGAGAAGGAGCTCGACGTGCTGTCCATCCCGGCTCCGGAATGGCTCTCGTTCGAAGAGGATGCCGGGGCGGCATACCGCGTGACGCTGCCCGTTCGGCCCGAGGTCAAGCTGGGCGCCTACACGGACTACCCGTTCGCGATCACCATCGACGAGATCGACGATGCGTCCGTTGACAAGGTCATCGAGCAGCTGCGCGATCAGCAGGCCTCACTGGTGCCGGTCGAAGAACGAGCCGCTCAGGCTGACGACTATGCCGTGATCCGCTTCAGCGGCAGCCGTGACGGCGTTCCGATCGAAGGCGCACAGGCAGAACGGATGCCGCTCATCCTGGGCCGCGAACGCTTCATCCCGGGCTTTGAAGAGCAGATCGCCGGCCTGCGCGAGGGCGATACGAAGACGTTCAATCTGCGCTTCCCGGACGACTACCAGGAAGCGGACCTGGCCGGCGCGGCGGCGGACTTCGAGGTCGAGCTGCTCGAGCTGCGCGAGAAGCGCATGCCGGACGCGGACGACGAGTTCGCGCGCGGCCTGGGTGCGTACGACGACCTGGCCGCCCTGCGCCGCGAGATCCAGGGTCGCCTCGAGCGCAACTCGCTCGATCGGGCGCGGCACGTGTTCGCCGACCGGATCATCGAGTTTGCGGTCGCCAACTCCACGCTCGAGCTGCCCGACCTGCTAATCGAGCGCGAGCTGGAAGTGATGCTCGATGAGCTGCGCGTGCGGCTGGCCGAGCAGGGCATCGGCTACGAGGACTACCTGCGCGTGACGGACCGCGACGAGGCCAAGGTGCTCGAGGAGTTCAAGCCCGACGCCGAGCGGCGCGTCAAGACGCTCCTCGTGTTGTCCGAGATCGCCGAGCTCGAAGGCGTGCAGGTGACGGAGGAAGAGCTGGAGGAGGAAGTGGCCGGCTCGCGCGAGCGCTATGCCTCCAACCAGCGCCTGGTCGCGTACCTCGAGTCGGCCCGCGGCCGGGCGTACACGCGCTCCATCCTGCGCCGGTCGAAGACGGTCGAGCAGCTGATCGACCGCTGGATCGAGCAGCACCCGGAGTTTGCCCACGTGCAGCACCTGCACAGCGACGATCCGCAGGCCGGCGGCGCGTCCTCCTAGCGCCTCGCGCACGGCTCTCCGAGCCTATACTTCCCGTCCCATGCCCGAACGTTGTGCTGCTGTCTCCGCCCTGCTCTCCGGGAAGGCTCGCTGATGCTCGTCCCGATGGTCATCGAGAGCTCTGCCCGCGGCGAACGCGCCTATGACATCTACAGCCGCCTGCTCAAGGACCGCATCATCTTCCTGGGTGACGCGATCGAAGATCACATGGCCAACCTGATCATTGCCCAGCTGCTATTCCTTGAGGCAGAGGACCCGGAGCGCGACATCTCGCTCTACATCAACTCGCCCGGCGGCGTGGTGACCGCAGGCCTGGCCATCTACGACACCATGCAGTACCTGCGCGCGCCGGTATCCACGATCTGTATCGGCATGGCCGCCTCGATGGCCTCGGTGCTGCTCGCCGCGGGCGCAAAGGGCAAGCGCTACGCGCTGCCCAACAGCCGGATCATGATCCACCAGGGCTCGGGCGGCTTCCGCGGCAACACTCCTGACGTGCTGATCCAGGTCAAGGAGCTCGAATCGTTGATCAACATCAACCACGAGATTCTCGCGCGCCACACCGGTCAGTCGGTGGAGCGGATCGTGCGCGACACGGAGCGCGACTTGTTCATGTCGCCCGAGGATGCCAAGAGCTACGGCATTGTTGACGAGGTCTACACCGCCGCCGACAAGTCACTCATCAGCGAGGCGCGCGCCAAGGGGATGCTCGGCGGCGAGGGTGCCGCTGCGGCAGCCGGAGAAGAGTCGGCGAGTGCCACACCAGAAGGGAACGGCGCCAAGCCAGCCAAGGGCTGAGCACGGCCGGAAGCGAGCGACCGAGCGATGAGCAGCACGACCAGCAAGGGCACCAAGGTTCCCTATCGCTGCAGCTTCTGCGGCAAGAGCCAGGAACAGGTGCGCAAATTGATCGCGGGCCAGGGCGTCTACATCTGCGACGAGTGCATCAACCTGTGCCAGGAGATCATCGAAGAGGAGATGCTGGAGGCTCCGCGCGCGAAGCCCCAGGCGGCCAAGCTGCCCAATCCGCGCCAGATCAACACGGCACTCGACCAGTACGTCATCTCCCAGGACCGGGCCAAGAAGGTCCTCGCGGTCGCCGTCTACAACCACTACAAGCGCGTCGGGGCCGGTCATGTCGTTGACGACGTGGAGCTGCAGAAGTCGAACGTCCTTTTGGTCGGACCCACCGGGTCGGGCAAGACGCTGCTCGCGCAGACCCTGGCGCGAGTGCTGGACGTGCCCTTCTGCATCGCTGACGCGACGTCGCTGACGGAGGCCGGCTACGTCGGCGAGGACGTGGAGAACATCCTGCTGCGCCTGATCCAGGCGGCCGACTTCGACGTTGCGCGCGCCCAGCGCGGAATCATCTACATCGACGAGATCGACAAGATCGCGCGCAAGTCGGACAACCCGTCGATCACGCGCGATGTCTCTGGCGAGGGCGTCCAGCAGGGGCTGCTCAAGATCCTCGAGGGAACCGTTGCCAATGTGCCGCCCCAGGGTGGACGCAAGCACCCCCACCAGGACTTCATCCAGATCGACACGACGAACATCCTGTTCATCTGCGGCGGCGCGTTCGAAGGTCTCGAGAAGATCGTCGAGGAACGCGTCGGCAAGCGCACCATGGGCTTCGGCTCACAGGCCCAGGTGGACAAGGTCGTGCGCGAGCAGCTGCTCGAGCAGATGATGCCCGAGGATCTGCTCAAGTTCGGGTTGATCCCCGAATTCGTGGGCCGGCTGCCGGTCATCGTGTCGCTCTCGGCCCTGACGCGCGACGACCTGATGCGCATCCTGATCGAGCCCAAGAACGCCGTGACCAGGCAGTTCCAGAAGTTCCTGCAGCTGGACAAGGTGGAGCTGCACTTCACGCCGGGCGCCATCGAGGCCGCCGCGGAGCTGGCGCTCAACCGCAAGACCGGCGCGCGCGCCCTGCGCTCGATCGTGGAGGAGTCGCTGCTCGAGGTGATGTTCGACATCCCCGAGCGGACCGACGTGCGCAAATGCATCATCACCGAGGAAACGATCCGCAGCGGCCGAGCACCCCTGCTGCTGACCAAGGCAGAGATCGATCGCGGCGTTGACGAAACGAACTACCAGGAGCAGCTCGGCGCCTGACGCCCCAGCGGGGATCGGCGGACCATGAGCGGCATATCCGGCATTGGCGGGCGTGCGCTGGCGCGCGCACTGGGGCCGCTCAACGTCTGGAGCTTCGCCCTCCAGCGGCTCGCGGCGCGCGACGAGATCGCTGCCGCGCGGGAGATGGAGCAGCTCGGCCTGCCGGCCATCTGGATCCCTGAGAGCGTCGGCAGCAAGGAAGTGCTCGCCCACGCCGGACTGCTGCTTGCCAACACGACCAGGACGCTCGTCGCAACGGGCATCGCCAACATCCACGCTCGCGACCCGATGGCCATGGCTAACGGCGCACGAACACTGGGCGAGGCCTACCCCGGCCGCTTCGTGCTCGGCATCGGCGTCAGCCACGCCCCGTCAGTGCAGATGCGCGGCGGCGACTACGGGCGGCCGATCGAGCAGATGGCGAATTACCTGGACGCGATGGAGAGCGCCCAGTACGCGTCGCCCGAGCCGGACCAGCCGGTGCCGCTCGTCCTGGCCGCGCTGGGGCCCCGGATGCTCGAGCTGGCCGCCCAGCGCACCGACGGTGCGCACCCGTATTTCGTCCCGGTCGAGCACACCGAGTTCGCGCGCCGGCAAATGGGCGCACAGCCCGCGCTGGTGACCGAGGTTACCGCTGTGCTGACGAACGACCGGGCGGCCGGGATGGCCACCGCGCGCGCATTCGCCCGGCACTACCTGGCGCTGCCCAACTACGCCAACAACCTGCGCCGCCTGGGCTGGACTGACGACGACATCGCCAGCGACGGCAGCGATCGGCTGATTGAGGCAGTCGTCGTCATCGGCGACGTCGACGCCATAGTCCGGCGCGTGCGCGACCACCTGGACGCCGGTGCGGACACGGTCTGCCTGCAGATCAGGGGCGAGAGGTCGAATGATCCCCAAGTCGGCGCAATGAGCGAGGTCTGGTCGGCCTTCAGCCGCTGAACGGGCTAGCTCCGCGGGGTCAGCCGGCCAACGAAGTCGCGCACCCGACGCCACGCGTCGTCAGAAGCCTCTGCCCAGGCGGCCGCGTTGCGATCAAAGAAGGAGTGCGGAGCGCCGGGGTAGGTGACCAGCTCGTGGTCCACGGCCGCCGCCTCAAGCCGGTTCCGGAAGGATTCGATGCTCTCCTGCGGGATCGACGCATCGTTCCCGCCGAACAGGCCCAGCACAGCCGACTGGCCGCGCTCGACCATGTCCGTTGGCCCGGGCAGGTCCACGCGCCCCTTGCCGCCAACGTGTCCGTAGAAGCCGATCACCCCGGCGAGCCCGAGCTGCTCCACGCCAGCCGTCAGGAACGCCAGCCGGCCGCCGTAGCAGAAGCCGACGCTGAACAGGGCACGCACGCCATGCTGCGCGGCGAGAAAGTCGCGCCCGGCGCGGATGTCCTGGAGCACGGTTGCATAACGCGTCTGCTCGACGTGCGGGTTGTGCTCGAAGTCGGCTCCGCGCGGAGGTGGAGGCGCCGTGCGCCCGAAGTAGTCGAGCGCAAGTGCCTCCGCGCCCGCCTCAGCGAAGCGCAGCGCCAGCTCCTCGTAGAACGTGTGCAGGCCGCGCACATCGGGCAGGATGAGCATGGCCGCTCCGGAGGGTGTCTCCGGGCGCGCGTGGAACGCGGTGAATCGGGTGCCGTCGGCTGAGCTCAGCTGGATCCGACTGCCGTCAATCGCGGCACCGGCAAGCGGCGGGATCGGCGGTCGGGCGGCGAGGTCGAAGCACATCGATCCGATCGTAACTGCGTCGGCAGCCAGATTCACGCTGCTACACTCGGCGCTCACGACAGCGACCGGGAAGAGTAGGGCCCCCGATCCCGCTGAGCAGAGACGTCCGGCCGAGTCTGCAAGCCGGACCAGCAGATGGGCCACGAACGTCGCCCGCGAGTCGTGACGGAAGCGTCCGTTAGCACGCACAGAGAGCCGGCCGGGCCTACGGACGCGGGATGACCGCAGCCGCCGGAGGGCATCAACCAGCAGGTGGTACCACGACCCCGTCGTCCGCTGGACGCCGGGGCGTTTCGTTTTCTGGAGCGATGAGTGACTGCGGAGCCTCGCCTGACAACTGAAGATCAGCCGGCCATGCCGTCCGTCTACCGGCCACAGGACGTGGAACCGGAGATCTATCGACGCTGGCTGGAGGCGGACGTCTTCGCCCCCGATGGCGCCGGCTCACGGCCGGATCCGGAGATGGAGCCGTTCACGATCATCCAGCCGCCGCCCAATGTGACCGGCGCGCTGCACATGGGTCACGCCCTCACCTCCACCGTCGAGGATTTGATGATCCGTCGTGCGCGGATGCTGGGCCACCCGACCCTCTTCCTGCCCGGCGTGGACCATGCGTCGATCGCCGCCCAGTTCGTGCTCGACCGGATCATCGCCGCAGACGGCGAGACGCGTGATTCCCTTGGCCGCGATCGTTACCTGGAGCGCATGTGGCAGTTCGTCAATGAGACGCGCGACACGATTGCCGACCAGCAGCGCCGGCTGGGCATCTCGGCCGACTGGAGCCGGATGCGCTTCACCATGGATGACGGCTCGGCCCACGCGGTCCGCGTCGCGTTCAAGCGGCTATTCGACGACGGACTCGCGTATCGCGGGGAGCAGCTCGTCAACTGGTGCCCGACTGACCAGACAAGCCTGTCCGACCTGGAGGTCGTGGCCACGCCCATGACGGGCACGTTGTGGCATGTGCGTTACCACTTCGTCGATGACGAGAACCGGCCGATCGCCGACGAGACGATCACTGTCGCCACCACGCGGCCCGAGACGATCCTGGGCGACACGGCCGTGGCCGTGCACCCGGACGATCCGCGCTACGCGGACCTGGTGGGCCGGAGCATTTTGATCCCGTTCGTGGACCGCATCGTGCCGCTCATCGCCGACGACGTCGTGCAGCGCGATTTCGGCACTGGCGCAGTCAAGATCACGCCCGCCCACGATGCCGAGGATTTCGCCACCGGCAAGCGCCATGAGCTGCCGATGATCGACGTGATGACCGATGACGGGCGACTGAACGACAACGGCGGCGCGTACGCCGGCCTGACGCGCGAGGACGCCCGGCAGCGCATCGTGGCCGACCTCGAGGCGCGCGGCGACCTGGTCAAGGCGGTTGCGCACGAGATGGTCGTAGGCCGCTGCCAGCGCAGCGATGACATCGTCGAGCCGCGACTCAAGACACAGTGGTTCATCAACGTCCGGCCAATGGCGGACAAGGCGCTGGCCGCAGTGCGTGAGGGACGAACGACGTTCGTCCCGGGCCGCTATCCGGCCGAGCGAGTGTTCAGGGACTGGATGGAGAACATCCACGACTGGAACGTCAGCCGCCAGCTGTGGTGGGGACACCGCATCCCGGCGTGGTACTGCCCGGACGGGCACACGACCGTCTCCGACGAGCCGAACGGTCCCGCTGCGTGCGACGCATGTGGGCGCTCGGCGGCCGAGCTGCGCCAGGAAGACGACATCTTCGACACGTGGTTCTCGAGCGGGCTGTGGCCCTTCTCGACCCTGGGCTGGCCGGAGCAGACTGCCGACCTGGACCGGTACTACCCGACCACAGTCATGGAGACTGGCTACGACATCATCTTCTTCTGGGTAGCGAGGATGATGATGCTTGGTGAATGGCTGACCGGTCGCGAGCCGTTTCGAGACCGTCTATCTGCACGGCATGGTGCGTGATCCGTACGGCAGCAAGATGTCCAAGACGAAGGGCAACGTGGTCGATCCGCTGTCGGTCATCTTCGAGACGGGCGCAGACGCGCTGCGCTTCGCGTTGATCAACGGCTCGGCGGTGGGAGGCGACCAGCGCATGGGCGCGGCGCGCCTGGAGGGTGCGCGCAACTTTGCCAACAAGCTCTGGAACGCGGCCCGCTTCGTGGTCAGCACGCGCCCCGAATCCGTTGCGGCCGGGGAGGCGCTGGTCGCGCCGGATACAGACCTTGGGCCGGCCGAGCATTGGATCCTGGATCGTTGCGCGCGAACGATCGAGTCAGTCGACCGCGCCTACGCCGAGTTCCAGTTCGGCGAGGCAGCGCGGCTGCTCTACGACGCAATCTGGAGCGACTTCTGCGACTGGTACCTCGAGCTGGCCAAGGCAACGCTCTCGGACGGAGACGCGTCGCCCGAACGGAAACGCGCGACGTGGCAAACCCTTACCTGGGTGCTCGACACGTACCTTCGGCTTCTGCATCCGATCATGCCCCATGTCACCGAACAGATCTGGAGCCACCTACCGCACCGCGCAGAGGATCCGGCGCTGCTTATCGTCGCTCGCTGGCCGCAGACGGGTGACGGCGCCATCTCCGCAGATGTGCGCCTCGCCGGCGCGGTGAGCGAGCTGATCGAGATGACGGGTGCCATCCGCACCGCGCGCGCCGAGTCGGGCATTCCTGCAGCCGACTGGCTGCCGGCGCTGATCTGGTTGCCGGATGTGGACGCACGTGCCGCCTTCGGGCCGCTCTCCACAGCCCTCAGCCGCCTGGCGCGCATCCAGCCGCGCCTTGTGGTCGGACGGGATGAGCTGGATCAAGAATCACCTGACGGCCTGGCTGTCATCGCGACCAATGCGGAGGCGCGCCTGTCTCGTTCCGCAGCGGATCGCGAGCGAGAGCGCGAGCGGCTGGCAAAGGAGCTGCGCAACACAGAGGCGCAGCTCCAGGGCGTGGAAGCCCGATTGGCCGACGCATCCTTCACCGCTCGCGCACCGGCGCAGGTGGTCGAACAGGCTCGTTTGAGAGGAACAGAATTGACAGAGCTGGCCGCCGCGCTGCGGGCCAGACTGGAGGGAGACTGATCGTGCCGATACCGTTCCTCGGCCGGCGTAAGGGCCGCACTCAGGCCAAAGGCCCGGTTCGCCCGGCACTGCCGTTCGACACACTCGAGCTTGAAGGGCAGTCGCTCAGCATCCACTATCGCTCGCTTAGCAGCCATGGAGTGCGCACGCCCGCCGTGCATGACGTGCCCGTTCGGCTGCCCAACCTGCTCGAGGGCTTCAACATCTCGCCCGTGGAGCTGATCGAGCCGCTGCCGATCGACTTCCAGGACGCCGCGCCAAGCATCCTTCGACCGGAGCCCGCTCTGCACTGGATCAACGTCCATCACGGGCGGACGCCGTTGGTGCGCCACGCGCTGCTCATCCTCGAGACACTCGACGCGGTTGACCTGGCCTACGAGACCCTTGCCGTGGCGCTGCTCCAGGGTGAGCTTGATGGCGAGGGCTTTCCGCGCTTCGATGCAATCGTCGGTGGACCCATCAGCTACTGGGACGAGACATCCGGCGAGCTGATCGTGCGCATGGTCGTGGGCTGGGGCGGCGAGGGCGTGCGAGGCGACACCGCGCGCGTCGCGCAGCGCCTGGTATCGCGGCTGCTGGGCAACCTGCTGGCCAGCCAGGGCGCCACCGAGCTGGGCCGGGTCGAGCGTCCGGTGGCCGTCGCCGGCGACCGCCACGCATCGTGCCCGCATTGCGGCTTCCAGGCGATCGACCGGCGCGCGTTCTACTGCCCAAAGTGCGGCATGCGCATGCCCCGCTGAGCGATGCCCTTCTATGACTATGCCTGCACGCAGTGCGGCAACCGGGTTGAAGTGATGCACGGAGTCAACGACTCCGGTCCTGGCGCCTGCCTTGTTTGTGGCGGCCCGCAGCGCAAGATGCTGTCGTCGCCGACGATCGTGTTCAAGGGCTCCGGCTGGGCCAAGAAGGAGCGGTCCACGGCTCTGGCGAAAGCGAACTCGGCAAGCCGAGATCGCGGGTCGAGCGACGCTCCAGGCGACTCGTCGGCAGGCAATTCGTCAGCCGCGCCAAGCACCAAGGAGGCCGATGCCGGCAAGTCGAAGGCATCAGAAGGACAGTCATCGACAGGCTCGTCAGAATCCGGAGCGGGCGACGCCGCCTGAAGCAGAGGGCCCCGAGCAGTCGGTCCCGAGCAAGGTCCCGATGCCCAACCGTGCCCCAGCGTGGCGCCGGCGACTGGACCGGATCGCCACCCGCATAACCTCGCATCGCGCGGTGGTCCAGCTGCTCGGGACGATCGCCGCGGCCAACGAAGCCGCCGCGCCCCTCTTCGCCGCCGCTCTTGCCTTCAGCACCATGTTCGCGGTGATCCCACTTGCACTGCTGCTTGCCGGTGTCCTCGGCTGGCTGGTAGAAGACCCGCAGCAGAGGAGCGCCCTGCTGGCCCAGCTGGTCAGCTACCTGCCGCCCCTGGCCGACGTGCTCGAGCAATCGCTGGAGGGCGCGGTTCGCCAGCGTGGTGCCCTGTCCATCGTCGGCCTGGTCGGCCTGATCTGGGGCTCGAGTGCCTTCTACGGCGGCCTGGACGAGGTAATGCGGCGCATATTCCCGGGCGGGGGCGTACGCGGCGAGCTGGCCCGCCGGGCGCGCGGAGTCGCTGCAATCCTGATCCTGATCGTGCTCATCGTCGGCACGATCTCGCTAAGCAGCCTGTGGGCGCTGCTCGACCAGGTGGTCGGCGGGCTCGGCCTGTGGAGCTACGCGGCGCCGGCCATGGCGCTCGCGGTCATGTCAGCCGTGGTCCTGGCCGTGTATCTGCTCGTGCCTACCAAACCACCCAGCTGGCGAGCGGCCCTGTTGCCCGCGATCGTTGCCGGAGTGGCCATAGGACTGCTGACCAGCCTGTTCAGCGTGCTCACGCCCTTGCTTATAGGCGGATTGTCCGGGTTTGGCGTGATCGCCACGGTATTCGGCGCGCTCGTGTGGCTCAACCTGAGCTACCAGGTGATGCTCTACGGCGCCGCTTGGGCTCGGGTCCGCCGCGACCGCGAAGAGTCGCGCTCGCTGATCGTGGGTGCCTAGCCGCTCGTCAGGCGGACGGCTGTGACGTGCCGCAGCGTCGGCAGAAGTTGGCTCGCGCAGAGAGGGGCAACTGGCACTGTGAGCACTCTTTGGTCTGGGGAGCGGCGGCCGCCACGTCCAGCGGCGCGCGCGGCACCGGGGGCGGAGGCAGCGGGGCGCGCCGGTCCCGACTGAGCATGAACGCGGGGGGCGGTGACGGGAGGTCGAACTCGAATTCGGGGTCGGACCGGCGGGGGCAGCGGGCGGGCCGGACCGAACGGATTGGTGGGCACGGTGGGCACTGGCAGGACGGGTCCGGGCTCGGCGATGACCACCGGCTCGGGCTCAGGCTCGGCCATGACGACGGGCTCGGGTTCGGGCTCAGCCATTGCGACGGGCTCCGGCTCTGGTTCGGCCATGACGACGGGCTCAGGCTCGGCGATGACGATCGGCTCGGGTGTGGGCTCCGGCTCGGCCATGACGACAGGCTCAGGCTCGGCGATGACGATCGGCTCGGGTTCGGGCTCAGCCATTGCGACGGGCTCCGGCTCCGGTTCGGCCATGACCACCGGCTCGGGCTCGGGCTCGGCCATGACGACGGGCTCGGGCTCGGGCTCGGCCATGGTCACAGGCTCCGGCTCAGGCTCGGGTTCGACCACGACGACGGGCTCGGGCTCGGCTATGACCACCGGCTCGGGCAGTGGCTCGCAGGTCTGGCATACGGCGAGCGCGTCATTCCAGCAGTTTGGGCAGGAATATCCGCGGCAGGAGAAGCACAGCCGGAGATAGGGTTCGTGCTGTGGGCTGGGGGGCACGGTCAGGCCGACGGTGTCGAGCAGCCTCGAGAACGGCGAGCCGCGCCGCGGCGGGTTGGCCGGCTGGCGGGCACCGCAGCGCTCACAGAACGCGTTCATGCTGGGCATGGAGTCAGGATCGGGTGCGCGGGCGTCGATTGCGAGCGGCTCCGCAGTACCGCGCTGCTGCGCAGATGGTCCCTGACCGCACCTTTGCTACCGCGCCCGCCGATCAGGAGCCTGAGCGACGGCTGCTAGACTCGGCGGCCTTATGGCCGGACCACTCGCCGCAGTCGAGCGGTTCTTCGAGCGCCTCTTCGAGCGGCCCGCGGCACGCCTGTTCCAGGCGCCGGTAGAGCCGGTTCACATACAACGCGGCCTGGAGCGCGCGATCGAGTCCGAACGACAGGTAGTCGCTCGGCGGGTCTACGCACCGAGCGCGTTCCGCGTTCTGCTCAATTCAGCTGACCTGACCGCGCTCAACGGCGATCGCCAGATCCTCCTGCGCGACCTTGCGGAATCGGTCCGGACGTACGCCCGATCTCGCGGCTACGTCCTGCTCGCTCGGCCCGCCCTTGAGATCGAGCCGTCAGCCGCGGTCGATCCCGGTGACGTGCGCGTCTACGCCCAGCCGTTCACGCCACCGGCGCACGAGGCAGCCAACGGCCGCCACCGTGCGGCACCTGGAGCGCCGGATTCGACGGGGCAGGCGAAGCTGGAGGCATCCGATCTGGCAGCCTTCGACCCATCCCAGCTGGCCCAGAACACGGCGGTGTATGCAGCTCCCCATACGAATACGCCGCGCGCCCAGCTCGCAATCCGGGCACCTAAGCAGCCCGTGGCGCGGCTGCCCGTGCGCCCGGGCACGATCCGGATCGGACGCTCGCTGGACAACGACGTCGTCCTGGTCGACGATCGCGTCTCGCGCCACCACGGCCAGATCGGCGTCCGGCTGGGCATGCTCGTCTACACCGACCTGGGCAGCACGAACGGCTCATTCATGAACGGATCGGTGGTCAGCGAGATAGCCCTGGGGCCGGGTGACACGCTTCAGTTGGGCAGCTCCACGGTGACGATCGAGCCTCAGCCCTAGACTCGCCGTCCGCGATGGACGTCTTCACTCTGAGCCTCTGGGCGCTTCGGATCCTGTTCGTGGTGCTCATCTATGCCTTCCTGTTCATGGTCGCCCGGGCAATGTGGCGCGACCTTCGGTCGGGCGTGGCCGGGGCCGGGCGGCCGCTTGCTCGACTCGTGGTCGTCGCGGCAGTGGAGGGCCGGCCCGAACCGGGCAGCTCGATTCCGCTCGATGCGGTCAACTCGCTCGGGCGCGACGTGAACAACTCGATCGTGCTCGACGACTCGTTCGTCTCCGCGGAGCACGCGCTGCTCACCTTCCGCGGCCGTGCCTGGTACGTGGAGGATCTGGGCAGCACCAACGGGACGTGGCTGAACGGTCAGCAGGTGGCCGCGATGATGCCCCTGGGCTACGGCGACGAGATCCAGATCGGACAGGTCCGGCTCCGACTGGAGCGCCCTCGTGGAGAGTGACGAACTGAGCTCCGGACGCGAGCCGCTCCAGTGGTAGCGGCGCGCCGAGCGCTCTCCAGGGTCGGCATTCGACCTCACTTCCGCGGTCGCGAGCTGGCCCTGCTGGGCGTCGTCGCGCTGACCCTCACGGTCGGCTGGGCCAGCCTCGAGTCGTATCGGGCCGCAGCGCTGCAGCTCGGCAATGCCAGCCTGCTGGTGGCGTACCTGATCGCGATCTTTGCCATTCATGGCGCATTCGTCATCACCGGCCGGCGCATGGACCAGATCCTCTTCCCGACGGCGGCGCTTCTCGCGGGCATTTCCATCCTGCTCATGCAGCGCCTGCCGCAGGACCTCGTGACCCAGGTCGTGGCCGGTCGCGAGCTTGCCCTGGCGCCGCTCCAGCTGGCCTGGATGCTGCTCGGCTTCCTGGTCCTTGCCGCAGTTGCCATCTTCGTCCGCAGCGACGGCTGGCTGCGCCGCTACAAGTACACCTGGGCAGCGCTGGGAATCGGCCTGCTGCTGCTCGTCTTCGTGCTCGGCGAGGTAACCGGCGGCGCGCGGCTGACGCTCCGTCTGGGGCCATTCTCTGGCCAGCCGTCCGAGCTGCTCAAGGTCATCCTGGTCGTGTTCCTGGCGGGCTACCTGGCCGAGAACCGGGCGCTCCTGTCGACCGCCTCCACGCACGTGGGTCCGTTGCGCCTGCCGCCGCTGCCGTATCTCCTGCCGATGCTCGCGATGTGGGGCATCGCGCTGGCCATCGTCATCGTCCAGCGCGACCTGGGCGCCGCGCTGCTCTACTTCCTGGTCTTCCTGGCGCTCCTGTACGTGGCCACCAGGCGAATGTCGTACGTGGTCATTGGACTGTTCATGTTCATCGGCGGCGGAGCCGTGCTGTACGGGCTGTTCCCCCACGTTCAGGATCGCGTGAACATCTGGATCGACCCGTTCTCCGACCCACAGGGAGCGGGCTATCAGATCATCCGCGCCCTTTATGCATACGGCCGGGGCGGCATCGTGGGCACCGGACTCGGCGCCGGGCTGCCGCAGGTTGGCTCGGTGCCCTCGATCCCGGCCATCCACACCGACTTCATCTTTGCCGCCCTGGCAGAGGAGATGGGCATGCTCGGGGCGCTGGCCGTGCTGGGCCTGTACGGCCTGATCGCCCAGCGCGGCTTCCGCATCGCCGCGCTCGCCGCCGACGACTTCCGTGCGCTGCTTGCGACCGGGCTGACGCTGGTCATCGTGGTCCAGGCCGCGATCATCTGCGGGGGCAACCTGCGCGTCGTGCCACTGACCGGGATCACGCTGCCCTTCGTCAGCTACGGAGGCTCATCGCTGCTCGTCAACGGTGCGGTGATCGGCCTGCTCCTCGCGCTCAGCGATCGCGGGGTAGAGGCGCCTCCGCCCGCTGCCGGTCGCGGGGGAGTGGCCCGCCGACTGGGTCGCCGGGCACGGGCCATGGGCGGACGCATCGAGGAGGCGGTCTCGTGAGCGACCCGCGTCCGCGCCTGTGGCGCAAGATCGCTGTGAGCGTCAGGCGGCTGGGCGGTCGGTCGCGGCCCGGGGTCGCGGCGCGGTCCAGCGTGCCGCCCATGGGCCAGCTTCGCCCGTCGGCCGTCCCGGTCGGTCCACCGCGCGTGGCGGGCACGCTGACGCGGCTGTTCATGGCGCTGGCGATCGCATATGCCGCGCTGGCCGGCGGGCTGGGCTACTGGCAGGTGATCGAGGCGTCGCGCCTGACATCGGATCCGCTCAACCCGCTCGTGCTGCTTGCTGCGCGCCAGGCTCCGCGCGGGACGATCTACGCCAGCGACGGGACCGTGCTCGCCCGCAACGTGGGCACGACAGACGATCCGCAGCGCAACTATCCCTACCCGGCCGTGGCCCCGGTGGTGGGCTATCGCAGCACGATCTTCGGCGCCGTTGGGCTGGAGCGCACGTACGACGCGCAGCTGACCGGCCTGCTCACGCTGCGCGCGGGCGACGATCTGCTGCGCAAGTTCCGGGCCCAGCCGTACAACCCGTCTGACATCTACACCTCGATCAGCATCGCGCTCCAGCAGGCCGCGGCGCAGGAGCTGGGCGGTCAGCGCGGTGCGGTGGTGGCGATAGAGCCTGCCAGCGGCCGCGTGCTGGCGCTCGTCTCCAGTCCCACATTCGATCCCAACCAGGTCGTCGGCCCGGGCGCCCGGCGCTACGTTGCCGCCCTGCAGGAACAGACCGATTCGCCGCTCCTCAATCGCGCCACGCAGGGCCTATACGTGCCCGGTTCGGTGTTCAAGATCGTGACCGCAATGGCGGCCCTTGGCTCCGGCTCCATCACCCCCCAGACAACGTACGAGGACCAGCCGGAGGAGTCGCAATCAGGCTTCCTGGTCGAGGGATTCCGCATCCGCGACGCCCCACGTCGCGTCCAGCTCGACCATCCGCTGGATATGTACGAGGCGACGGAGGTGTCGAGCAACGTCTGGTATGCGCACGCCGGCCTGGATGCCGGTCCCGAGAACCTGCTCAACTGGGCCAGCCGGGTCGGCTTCGGCCAGCGCATCCCGTTCGAGCTGCCCACGTCGCCCAGCCAGGTCAATGGCGGCGACGGACCCTTATTCGGATTCCGCGACCAGGTCGAGCTGGCCAATGCCGCGTATGGCCAGGCGGAGCTCCTCGTGACGCCGCTGCAGATGGCTCTCGTCGCATCCGCGATTGCCAATGACGGTTTCCTGGCCCGGCCAAAGCTGGTTGACGAGCTGCGCGCAGCGGACGGCAGCTCCACGCGTCTCGATCCGCAGGCATGGGGCCAGATCGTCGATTTCGGCACTGCGCAGGTGATCACTGACGCCATGCGCCTGGCCGTGGAGGGCCCGTTCGGGGAGGGCATCGCCGGAGCGGCCAAGGTGCCCGGCGTGCCCACCGCCGGCAAGAGCGGTACGGCCCAGCTAGGCGGCGACGCCGCACCGCACAGCTGGTTCATCGGCTTCGCTCCGGCCGACGCGCCGCGTATCGCGATTGCGGTGATCGTGGAAGGCGGCGGCGCCGGCGCGCAGCGCGCCGTGCCCATGGCCGGCCGGCTGATGGCCGCTTACCTCGGGACGGATTGACGCCGGATCGTGCCTCTGGGCGTAGTATCTCGCGGACGCCGTCCATCGCCGGGCCCAGACGGGGAGTGGGGCTGACCATAGGGTGTGAACCCGCAGGAGGCCGTCACCGTGGCTAAGGTCCAGGAATCCGGCGAGAAGGTGCTCGCGAACGTCGAGCGGGTCATCGTCGGCAAGCACCAGGAGGTGCGTCTCGCGCTCGTTGCCCTGTTGTGTCAGGGCCACCTGTTGATCGAGGACGTGCCGGGTACCGGCAAGACCGTGCTGGCCAAGGCGATCGCGAAGAGCCTGGGCTGCAGCTTCAGGCGCATCCAGTTCACGCCGGACCTGTTGCCCTCAGACGTGACTGGGCTGTCGATCTACAACCAGAAGACCCAGGAGTTCGAGTTCCGGCCGGGTCCGATCATGGCCCAGATCGTTCTTGCCGATGAGATCAACCGCGCCACGCCCAAGACGCAGTCCTCGCTACTCGAGTGCATGGAGGAGCGCCAGGCGACGGTCGACGGCATCACCCACATGATGCCCGAACCGTTCATGGTCATCGCCACCCAGAACCCGATCGAGTACGAAGGCACGTTCGCCCTGCCCGAGGCTCAGCTGCGACCGATTCATGCTGCGCCTCCGGCTGGGCTACCCGCAGCCGCTCGAGGAGATCGTCATCCTTGATGAGCAGAAGCGGACACATCCGATCGACGATCTGGCCGAGGTCGCCGGCGTTGACGAGCTGCGCGAACTTCAGGATCAGGTGCGCGAGATCTACGTCGATTCGGCCATCAGCGACTACATCGTGCGCGTGGTCAATGCCACGCGCAATCACCCCGACATCTACCTCGGTGCTTCGCCGCGTGGCTCGCTCGCCCTGTACCGCGCCGGGCAGGCCTACGCCGCCCTGGCCGGCCGCGACTACGTCATCCCGGACGACATCAAGACGCTGGCCGTGCCCGCTCTCGCCCATCGGCTGATCGTCAAGACGGCCGCGACCGTGCGCGATGTCGACTCGACGCTGATCGTGCGCGAGCTGCTCGACAGCGTGCCGGTTGAATCGCGCACGGAGAAGCCAGAGCGGTCGGCAGTACGACCGGCCTGACGCGGGGTCTGGGGCAATGATCAGGCGCATTGAGATCATCATCGTTGCAGCGATCCTTTTGATCGCCGCTCTTTCGACGGGCGCGCCGTTCCTCTTCTTCCTGGTCTACCTGGGCATCCTGATCGTGGGCGGCTCGTACGTGCTGACCCGCTTCGGGCTGGCCGACCTGGAGGCGGGCTACGTGCTCGACCGGCTTCACGCCCAGGCGGGTGACATGCTGCGTGCCTCGTACACCGTGCGCAACACGAGTCGTCTGCCCAAGCTCTGGCTTGAGGTGCACAACCCGACCACGCTGCCCGCTCCGTTGCCCGGCCAGGCAGTCACCCTTGGTCCGCGCGGTGAGCAGTCGTGGTCCGTCCGCGTGCCGCTCGCCCGGCGCGGCCACTTCCGGGTCGACCCACTCGCGCTGCGCACCGGTGATCCGCTCGGCCTGTTCGAGTCGCATGCCACGGTTGGCAGCCACTCGACCGTGATCGTCTATCCGCGCGTGGAGGAGCTGCCCGCCTGGCGCCTGCCGCCCGCCTTCATCGAGGGTTCGCACGCCAGTCCGGTGCGCACGCCGCACACGACCCCGCACGCGACGGGCATTCGGCCATATGCGCCGGGTGACGCTTACAACCGGATCCACTGGCGCAGCAGCGCTCGCCAGGCCGAGCTGCAGGTCAAGGAGTTCGACCTGGAGCAGACGGCCGACGTCTGGGTGTTCGTTGACCTCGAGGCCACGGGGCACGCCGGCGAGGGCGACGAGTCGACGATCGAGTACGGCGTGCGCGTTGCCGCGGCGATCACGGCCCGGGCGCTGCTCGAGAACCGCAACGTGGCCATGACCGCGTCGGGCGTGCGCATCGGCCGACTGCCACCTGACCGTGGCCCGCGCCAGTATCAGAAGGTGATGCAGGTCCTGGCCGCCGTAAAGGCTGACGGCGACGAGGGGCTCGTTGATGTGCTGGTGCAGGGCGTACCGCGCCTGCGACGCGGCATGACCGCGGTGATCATCACGCCGTCGATCGAGCGCAACTGGATCAGGCTGCTGAGCGGGTTGCGCGGCAGGGGCATCACCACGGTCGTGATCCTGCTCGACGCACCGGCCTTCGCTGCCCACGCACGCCGCGTGCACGACCTGCCCGAGCCCGATGCGGAAGCGCTGGCGACCGAGGCACGCGCTGCGCGCGCACTGCGCCACGCATTGGCCGAGCACGACATGATGTGGCACTCGATCGGGCCCGGCGAGCCGATCGCGGCGCAGCTGGTGACACGCGCCGGGCGAGCTGTGGTGATGGCACGATGACGACGATCACGACGACCGAGGGGCAGCATCATCGGCGCGGTGAGTGGGAGCCGCTCGTCGACCGCGAGGAGCTGCACGACCTGCCCTACACGCCGCGCGAGGGCTGGACGAGCGTGCTCGCCCTGACGGTCATGATCGCTGCCGTAGCGGTCGCCATCAATGACGCGTCCTGGGCGGGCACGATCCCCGGCTCGCCGATCTCGCAAACGGGATTCCTGCCGCTCGCGGCGCTTTTCAGCGTGGTCGTCGGCATCCTGCTTGCCAAGTCGCGCCTGACCGTGACCAGGGGCTACCTGATCGGCTCGATGCTGGGCGCCGCCCTGCTGCTGTTCACGATCAGCAGCATCATCTCCACGTCACCGGTCTTCGAGCAGCGCATGCGCGACCTGAACCTGTCGGTGTCCACCTTCATCAACGAGTCGTACGTTCTGGGCATCCGCTCGTCGGAGACATCTGTCTTCCTGCTCATCATCGGCGCCGCGATCTGGGCGGCTGGGATGTTCGGCGCGTACTCGGTCTTCCGACGCCACCGTCCGCTGCCCGTCGTGGCGCTGACCGGCTTCATGCTGCTGCTCAACGTGGCCGTCACCGTACGCGAGCAGTACGCGCACCTCGTGGTCTTCGTGGCCGCAGCGCTCGTGCTGCTGATGCGCCTGAACCTGCTCGATCAGACACGCGAGTGGCGTCTGCGCGGCATGCGCGACGTGTCAGACATCTCGGGCGCGTTCATGCGCAACGGGGCCATGTTCGTCGCCGCGGCGATCGTTGGCGCCTCCGTGCTGGCGGTCAACGCCAGCTCTGCGCCGCTCGCCCGCGCCTGGTCGAACGTGGACGACGAGCTGCTCGAGATCGGATACACGATCAACAGGCTGCTGGGCGGCGTGAGCGGTGAGGCGCGCGGGCCGAACGTGCTGTTCACGCCCAGCCAGACGATCCGCGACGTGTGGCAGTCGTCAAACGAGGAGGTCTTCAGGGCGACAACGAGCGACGGCAATGGCTATCGCTGGCGGGGCGCGACGTACGACTCGTTCGATGGGCGCACCTGGCAGCAGCTCGACCGGCAGTCGGCCATCATCGCCTCGGGCGACAGGCTGCTGAGCGGCACGCCTGAGGTGGTCAATCCGGGTCGCGGCTGGGACGAGGTCGTGGCCACGGTCCTGCCCGGCTCGTACGGCGGCAACGTCTTCGTCGCGCCGGCTACGCCGATCTCTATCGACCAGTCTACGGAGATGGTGTTCCACGGCGCCGGCGGTCCGTTCGTGGTGGGCAAGCTGACCGAGGGCGTCGAAACGGGAGTGCCCTTCACCGTCCGCTCACTCGTACGCGACGTGACCGGCCGCGAGGGCCTTACCGCCAGCCAGCTCAACGCGGCCGGGACGAACTACCCGACGTGGGTACAGCGCTACCTGGACGTCCGGCCCGGCGCGATCAGCGACGATGTCGCGCGCCTCGCGCGTTCGCTGGCCAACAGCGTCTCGTCCGCGCGGCGCACGCCCTACACCACCACTGTCGCCATCCAGGACTACCTCTATCGACGCGGCGGGTTCGTTTACAACACGGACCTGCGCGGCCAATGCGCAGCAGAGAACCGAATTGATTGCTTCCTGCGCATCAAGGAGGGCTTCTGCGAGCACTTCGCCACGGCGATGGTGATGATGCTTCGCGCCGCGGACGTGCCCGCACGCTATGTGCTCGGATACCTGCCCGGCCAGGAGCAGGATGACGGCTCGTGGCGCGTCAACGGCAGTGCTGCTCACGCCTGGGTTGAGGTCTTCTTCCCAGGCTTCGGCTGGGTCGAGTTCGACCCCACCCCGGGCAACCAGGTCAATGGCCAGCAGCCTACGCGGCTCCAACCCGGCGATCCAGTCGGCTCTGGGGGCGATGGCGAAGGCGGCTTCATCGGCCAGGGCGAGCTGGAAGGCGAGGGCGAGTTCCCGGCCGAGTCGCCGGGGACCGCGACGCCGCCACTGCCACCGGTCGCGCCACAGTCGACCAGCTGGGCGCCGCTGCTGGTGATCGTGGCGGTGCTTGTCGGGCTCTCAGTTCTGGGCATCTGGGCCGCTTGGCGCCGCGTGCCCACGGCAGAGCCCGAGGTTGCCTACTGGGGCATAACTCGGCTCGCGGCACGCCTGGGCCACGGCCCGCGGCCGGCGCAGACGGCATATGAGTTCGCGGCGGGCCTGGGCGACCTGATGCCCGTCGCGCGCGACGACCTGCGCTTGATAGCCACGGCCAAGGTTGAGGCCACCTACGCCCAGCGCCGTCCGGGCGAATCGCTGCTGCGCAGCCTCGCCCAGGCATACCGGCGCGTGCGCTTCAGCCTGTTGCGCCTGCTGATCAGGCGGCCCAGCTCGCCCGGCCGGCCACGCTCCCTGCGCCGCCGCTAGCCGCTCCCTGCGCCGCCGCTAGCCCTAGAGCGCGCCGCGCCTGTCACCGCGCGCCTCGGCCGCGGCGCGCTCCTCGACCGCCAGCGGCGCGAGGTGCTCAGACAGGTTGTGTGCCCGGAGGGCCGGCACGCCCTCGTGCAGCGTCACGACCGTGATCGAGCAAAGGCTGAAAGGGAAGCTCCAGAAGCGGCCCAGCGGCAGCCCAAGCAGGTGCAGCAGCGCGAGGCGGAATATGCCGTCATGGGCGACGAGCACTGCCCACGGCTCGGCGCGCGCGTCGCTGGATCCGGCAGCGCGGTAGCCGGGCACCGGGTCGTACTCGTTCGCTGCCGGTCCCTGCCACAGGTTCGACCCGATCTGGGCCATCGCCGCGGCTACGCGGGCCGATGCCTGTACGAGAGGCTCGCCGCCCGGCGCGTGGCTCGTCTCCGGCGAGCGGCGCCACGCGGCGAGCTCCGCCGCCCAGCGCGTGCGCACCTCGGCATGTGGCGCGCCTTCCCATTCGCCCTGCGCAATCTCCGTCAGCTCGTCCAAGGCGTGGGCCGGGACTGTTGACGGCTGTGCCTCCACGATGCGCCGCGCGGTCTCTGCTGCGCGGCTGAGCGGCGAGTGCCAGACGCCGACCGGCGTGCCGGCCGGGATGGGCAGTGGCGTCTGCTCCGTGCGCCTGGCCAGTCGATCGGCGACCAGCTCGGCCTGGCGTATCCCCAGATCGGAGAGCGGCGGGTCCTGGCGGCCCTGGAAGCGGTTCTCCGCGATCCAGGTCGACTCGCCATGGCGCACCAGGACGAGCGAGCCGCTGACCAGGGCAGCAGGCGCAGGCAGCGTCACGAAACTGACAGCGCCTCCAGCACGCGCTGCGCGACTTCAACCGAAACTCTCGCCTGGGCCTCTGCGGTTGATGCGCCCAGGTGCGGCGTCAGCACGGTGTTGGGCGCATCGAGCAGTGGCGAGTTGAGCGGCGGCTCATGTTCGAAAACGTCAATCGCAGCGCCGCCCAGGCGACCGCCCTGGAGCGCATCGGCCAGCGCCGCCTCGTCAACGACCCCGCCGCGCGCGACATTGACCAGCATCGCCGCAGGCTTCATCCGTGCCAGCTCCGCGGCGCCGATCATGCCCCGCGTCGCGCTGGTCAGCGGCACGTGCACGGTGATCACGTCCGCCTCAGCCAGCAGCGCATCGATCTCGGCCAGGCGGACCGCGCGAGCCTGCGCCACGCCCTCTGCCACGTACGGGTCATTGCCGATGCACGTCATGCCCAGTGCCGTGGCACGGTCGGCCACGGCAAGCCCGATCCGGCCCAGGCCCAGGATGCCCAGCGTGCGGCCCGAGATCTCCAGGCCGACCATCTCGGAGCGACGCCACTCGCCGCGACGAAGTGACGCATCTCCGCCGGCGACGTGCCTGGCCAGCGCGAAGATCAGGCCGATGGTCAGCTCGGCGACGGCGGTGGTCGTCGAATCGGGAGCATTGACCACGGTGATGCCAGCTGAGCGAGCTGCGTCGACGTCGATGTTGTCCAGGCCAACGCCTGCTCGGCCGATGACACGCAGTCGGCTGCCCGCGGCGATCGCCTCTGCGTCGAGCTTCATCTGGCTGCGCACCAGGACGGCGTCAAATTCAGGCAGGCAGTCCAGGAACTCGGCCCGGGTGAGGCCCGTGCGGTAATCGACCTCGTGCGCGCCACGGATGAGCTCCAGCCCCTCCTCGCTGAGGGGTTCGGCAACGAGGACCTTCACGCCCCCGATGCGACGGCCGCTCTGTCCAGCTCGCCGGCTTCGCGCGCCGCCCTCACCGCCGCCTGCGCGTCGACGTCCATGCCCACCGCGGCGGCCGACTGTGCGATCACCTCGATCGCGCGCACGACGTCTTCAACGGTCACGTCACCCAGATGGCCGATGCGCATGATCTTGCCGCTCAGCCGATCCTGTCCACCGGCCAGGACAAGGTTGCGCGAGCGCATCTCGCGGTTGAGCGCACTCCACTCCACGCCGTCCGGCACCCAGGCTGCGGTCACCGTGCGCGATGCGTGGCGAGGATCCGCGAAGAGGCTGAAGCCGAGCGCGATCAGCCCCGTCGCGCGCGGCCCGGGCGCACGCCTCGTGACGCCGGAAGATGCCCTCGGCGACCCTCTGCCTCGAGCATGTCGAGCGCCTCGTCGAGCGCGAACAGGACGCCGACAGCCGGCGTCCACGGCGTCTCGCCGCCGGCGAGCGACTTGCGCGCCTTGGCCAGGTCGAAGTAGAAGCGCGGCATCGTTGATCGCTCGGCGGCAGCCCAGGCACGCTCGGACACGCTGACCATGGCCACGCCCGGGGGTGCCATCCAGCTCTTCTGCGAACCGGTCACGACGACATCAAGGCCCCACTCATCGGTGGAGAAGGGGACCGCGCCAAGGCCGCTGATGCCATCGACCAGGATGAGTGTCTCGGGCGACGCGTCGCGCGCGGCGCGGGCCAGGTCGGACAGCGGGTTCTCGACACCGGTCGATGTCTCGTTGTGGGTGAGCAGGATCGCCTTTGCCGGGCGGCCGTCGCGGGCCATGGCGCTGAGTGCCTCGGCGACCGCCGCCGGGTCGGCCCCGTGGCCCCACTCGACGTCCATCTTCTGCACGTTTGCGCCGTAGGTCGATGCGATCTTCGCGAAACGATCACCGAAGGAGCCGATGCTCACCGCGAGCACGTGGTCGCCGGGCGACAGGAAGTTGACGATTGCGGCCTCCAGGCCGCCGGTGCCCGAGCAGGTCAGGATCAGGATGTCGTTGCGCGTCACGAACGCCCGCTGGAGGCGCTCCGTCACGCGCGTGATCAGTTCCCTGAACTCTGGTCCGCGGTGGTTGACCATCTGCCGCGCACCGGCCTCGCGGACGCGGTCCGGGAGTGGGGTGGGGCCTGGGATGCGGAGGTTCACGGCGTCCACCGGGCGATGGTATCCGCTCGTCGTGCAATCATCTGCCCATGCCCGCGCGCAGCAGCCAGCCGGCGCCAGTAGCGCAGCAGGCGCTCGACCTTTCAGGCACCGCCGCGCACTCGCCGCTGGCTGCGCGGATGCGTCCTCAGAACCTGGACGAGTACGTGGGCCAGGAGCATCTCGTCGGCGAGCGCGGCGCCCTGCGCCGGATGATCGAGCGTGGCCACCTGGCGTCGATGGTCCTGTGGGGACCGCCCGGCTCGGGCAAGACGACCCTCGCCCGACTGCTCGCCGAGGAGATCGACGCGCCCTTCGCAACGCTTTCGGCGGTGATGAGCGGCGTCGCCGACGTGCGTGGCGCCATCGCCGACGGCACGCGCCTGGATCGCCAACGGCGGCCGATCGACGGTGCTCTTCATCGACGAGATCCACCGCTTCAACAAGAGCCAGCAGGACGCGCTCCTGCCGCAGGTCGAGGACGGCACCATCACGCTCATCGGCGCGACCACGGAGAACCCCTACTTCGAGGTCAACTCGGCGCTCCTGTCGCGACTGCGTGTCTTCAAGCTGGAGGCACTCGGCGAGGAGCAGCTGCGCGCGGTCGTAAAGCGCGCGCTGGCCGATCCGCGCGGCCTGGCCGGCGCGGTGACGGTCGCGGATGAGGCCGTGGCGCACCTGGTCGACATCAGCGGCGGCGACGCACGCGCCGCGCTCAACGTGCTCGAGGCGGCCGCGGTGATGAGCGACGCGCCGACCGTCGAGGACATCGAGCAGGCGGCCCAGCAACGCGTGCTCGCCTACGACCGAGCCGGCGACGGCCACTACGACACGGTCAGCGCGTTCATCAAGAGCCTGCGCGGCAACGATCCCGACGCGGCCCTGTACTGGCTGGCGACGATGGTCGCCGCAGGCGAGGACCCGCGCTTCATCTGTCGTCGGCTGATCATCGCCGCGTCAGAGGACGTGGGCAATGCCGACCCGCACGCCCTGCAGGTGGCGGTGGCCGCATCAGGTGCCCTCGAATGGGTCGGTCTGCCCGAGGCGCAGTACGCGCTCGCACAGGCCACCGCGTACATCGCGGCGGCACCGAAATCGAACCGCGCCGGCTCGGCGTACTGGACGGCAATGGACGACGTCCTGCGCCACGGCTCGTTGCCTGTGCCCAACCACCTGCGCAGCGCGACCTGGCGCGAGAAGAAGGACTTCGGCCACGGCCGCGGTTACCTCCTCCCACACGATTATCCGGGCGCGGACGTCGAGCAGCAGTACCTGCCCGACCGACTCGCTGTCAGGCGCTACTACGACCCGTCAGACCATGGTTACGAGAAGGTCATCGGCGATCGAATGGCGGCGCGGCGCGAGGCTCGCGCGGAAGCAGCGGAGCGGGGCGGCGCGGTGCCCGACCCGGGCGCGCGCGGCAAGGGCGACGCGATGAAGACGGCCGGCAACGTCATGGCCCAGCGCGACGACAAGCGACGCAAGCTGGCCGATCGCCAGAAGCGCGATGCCGAAGCTAAGCCGCGGACCCCGGAAGCGGATGGTTCTTGATTTCGGCGATGGCTTCGAGCAGCCGCATCGCGACGGCGGCGTCGAGGCTCTCACCTGAGTACCGAACCTCGTAGAGTCCCTGCAGGTTCGACGGCAGGCTCGATGCGCACTCGTCAAGCCTCAGACCACAATCTGTGGGACAATCCGCCGTTTCCTAACGCTACATGTTGTGGTCGAGTGGAGCGGCCGTGGACACGCGGTGGACACCCAGTGGAGCGCGCGTGGACGCTACGGAGTAAATGGCCGCGACGCCCCGGAGCGGTCTGGTCGGCCGCCGCTGATCGCCGATTGCATAAGGAATCCGCTTTGGTCCACGAAAGTCGCGGACCGCTTGGCGGCCGGCAGCGTATGGCTCCACTGGGCCTGCGACTGAGTCCTCGAGTGAGAGCTGACGTCGAAGGAGCGCCGCGCTAGACCGAGGTGGTATAAGGAGCCGACGACACGTTGCTCGTGGTCGTATCCATGGAAGGGGGTCCAAAACTCGACTGTCACGAGCCTACTTGGCAGGCCGAGCGATTCCTTGCCAAGATATTCCTCCGGCGTCGCATTCTTCGCTGCTGTTCCGTCCAGAGATACGCAAACTCATCGTATGCCGTCGGAACTGATCGGCAAACTCAGGCGTCTGACAATTGGATCTAGAACGTTAGGTGTCCGGAGGAGCCACATGCTCGTAAGGTCCACCGGTCGATCGCATCGCGCCCTTGCAGCTACATCCGCCCTGGCTATTTCAGCGTTGCTTACGACGGTGCCGAATGCCTACGCCTATGTCCTGAATGGGACCTACTGGCCGAAGGTCGGCGGCCCACCGAGCACCGTCGTGAAGATTTACCTCCACTCCTCACTCACCGCGCAAGAAATTAACCTTAAGCCGGTTGTCCGTGACACGATCGACGAATTCAACGCTCTGCCCGCCCTCAACCCGTGGCTGGACGAAATCTCTAACGACAACAACGAGAAAATATTCGTCGAAACCTTTGATTTCGGCGATCCTGAGGTCTTCGCCTCTGCCCAAAGGACAGTCGTGGGCAGTACGATCACGTACGCGCTGATCAGGTTCAATACCTTGGTCAAGTGGCATACTTCGATTGGCGGCACCTGCTTCGACCCGCCTGGCGCCACGGAATGGGAGTGTACCCAAGACGCGCGAAAGACCTCAAACCACGAGATGGGCCACGCTCAAGGGCTCGCGCACGAGACGTCGCCGACTGTGGCTGTGATGCGTCAGGGCTGGCTGGACTACTTCCACGTGCGAGACGATGATGAGGACGGCATCGTGGATGTCTATGGAGCGTACAACCCATGAGCAGGCTCATCCAGCTCGTCGCTGCAATCGTCGCCGGGACGTTTTTCGTTGCCGTCATAGCGCTGGCCGCCGGATTCCGCCTGCCGACGCCGGCCGGCGCTGCACCCGGCGGAACCGCTGCACTGGACGTGCCGCCCACGTCCCAGCCGTCCGTTGAGTGGGCGGCGCCTGTCCCCCCGATCGCCGTGGACGACGGAGAGGAGCCGCCTCTATCGCCAGACGTTCCGGCGCAGCCACCAACCTCAGAGTGCGTGAGGGTGATGTCCTCCATCGACAGGGCGCCGATGACCCTCCAAGGCAGGGTCAAAATTCAGGATGGAGCCGTGCTCGCGACCGTCCTTGAAGTCGGACCTGCGCAGTGGAACACTTCGGACGGAAGGCCGCCGTCAGACATTCAGGCTGTTGGCCCGAGCGATGTTATGCGTTTGGTGCGTCTGTCCGCAGATCACGTGTGGAGCGGCGATATAGACGATACCTTCACGGCCACGGTTGTCGGCGGGACGATCGGATGCTGGACTTTCGCGTCCGATGAGGTTCCGGAGGTTGTTCCTGGCAAGCAGTTCGCGGTCTTTCTCCGCGGCAGCCCCGACCGAGCCGGTCTCGAGGAGGTTCGCGCCACGCTTACATTATGGACGGTCGATCAGGAGGGTCGAATCGTGACGCCTGAGGATGGTCGGTTGACGGTGGCCGACTTCTCGCAGAGATTCGAGCAGCTGAACGCGGAGTAGCTTCGCCGCGCGACTGCTGCAATTCGCAGAAGAGCCATCCCCGATTTCTTGCCACCTACCAGGTGGACGTTTAAGCACAAAGCACCCAGCGCAACACCGGCAACAACATCGAGAAGGAGAATCGGGCGCGAAGGGACAGGCGGCCTCCCACGGTGCTCGGAGTGCACCGCAAGGACCCGTAGGCGCGGCAGCCGGCAAGCAACCGAAAGCGCACGTCCCGATGAACGGGACGGGCGCTTCTAAGTGCGGCGGTCGTCGTGGTGCGCGACGAGCTGGACCATCGCGCGCTGCGGCTCGGGGAACGGTGCGCGGGCGATGGGCTGGCGCGGCGATCGCGGCAGCGCTGGCTTGACGGTGGCCGCCTTGGTCGCCTTCGGCTTTCGGCCTTCGCCGTCGGCTTCGCGGCGGCGCGCTTGGCGCCCGCGTTCTCGCGGACGCACGGCTCGCACCACGTCCAGCCCTTCGCCCTGTGCTCGGCGTCGATCCCGCGCCGTGGAACTTGCCGTCCACCTTCCGGCGGCAGAACCCGGCGGGCGGACGCTCCGTCGCGGTCCACGGCTTCGACGCCGCTGACTTGGTGCGCCACGCCTTCACGTGCTCGACGTACGGCCCGTCCTCCGGGACGGCAGTCTTCTTGGCTGCCATCGTTGGCTCTGGTTTCGCTAAGGTTCGTTTTTCCGCACGACTACCGGGCGCGGATGTCGAGCAGCAGTACCTGCCCGACCGACTCGCTGTCAGGCGCTACTACGACCCGTCAGATCACGGTTACGAGAAGGTCATCGGCGAGCGGATGGCAGTACGGCGCGAGGCCCGAGCGGCGGCAGCCGAGCGAGGCGGCGCAGTGCCCGAGCCCGGCGCGCGGCCCAAGGGCAATGCGATGAAGACGGCCGGCAACGTCATGGCCCAGCGCGACGACAAGCGACGCAAGCTGGCCGATCGGCAGAAGCGCGAGGCGAGCGGCTAGAGAGCGGTCGCGACCCTAATAGAAGGGCAGCTCGATGACGCGCAGGACGACGATCAGCAGCCAGAGCGTGAAGAGGATCACCGTCAGCCCACTGGCGACGATAAGGATCCGGCGCATGTCCTGGGCGACGTAGACGTATTCATTCGCCGCGCGCTCGGCGAGCAGGCTGCCCGGCTTGGGTCGATGCCGCGGATGCGCGGCCGGCAGTGCCGCGGCCGGTTGGCGCGCAGCTCGCTGGACAGTCTCCGCGGCACGTGGGGGACGCTCCTCGACGACGCTCTCTGCGATCTCCGCCGCGGCCTCGAGCTGACTGGGCTCGTCGATGGCGCAGGCCGCCTGCGAGGCACCCCACGCTCGGACGGAGGACGGGTCCCGGGGCGGTGGTGCGGACGTGCGGCGCCGCGTACACGCTTGGTCACGCGGGCGAGTCTAGCAGGGGCGCCCGGGCCGCCCGATTGTGGCTCCGAGCCGTAGAATCGGCGCCGCCAGGCTGGCTGGCCGATATAGCGGAGGTCTCCGATTCCCGATCCATCGCTCCTCGCCCTGGCCGCCGTCGGCCTCGCCGCGCTGGCCCTTTTGCTCGCGCTTCTTGCGCTCGCCCGCGCGCGGGGACGTCAGTCGCCCGTCGCTTCGTCGAGCACCTTCGTCGAGCCTTCGCTGCGCGCCGAGGTCGAACGCATCGATCGCCTGACCGCGGAGCTGGCGTCAGTCTCGCGCCAGGTCGAGGCAGTCGCGGCGCAGGGAAACCGGTCGATGCAGCGCCTGGGCGTCGTTCGCTATAACCCGTTCGAGGACACCGGTTCGAACCAGAGCTTCGTGCTCGCGCTGCTCGACTCGAGGGGCGACGGCTTCGTGATGTCCAGCCAGCACTCGCGCCAGGCCACGCGCATCTTCCTGAAGTCGCTCAGTGCCGGCCGGGCAGAGACGCAGCTGTCGGCCGAGGAGAGCGAAGCGATCAAGCGCGCGATGAGCGGCGAGAGTGGCGAGGGCCAGGCCTAGAGCGTGCCACGTGAGCTGACACAGCCGGGTGCCAGATTGGCGCCATGGCAATCAGCGCAGAGCGAATTCTTTACGACCCTGCCGTCGCGATCAGCTCGCCGCCGGTGGACCTGGATGTGGTCAAGCGGCTGCTCGCCGGTCTCAACCGCGAACAGCGCCAGGCGGTCACGCATCGCGAGGGCCCGCAGATCGTGCTCGCCGGTCCGGGCACTGGCAAGACGGAGGTCGTCACCCGGCGCATCGCCTGGTTGATCGCCACGCGGCGTGCGCTGCCGCGCGAGGTGCTCGGGCTGACCTTCACGGACAACGCCGCGCAGGAGATGCAGGCGCGCGTCGACGCTCTCGTGCCATACGGCCAGGCGGACACCCAGATCCACACCTTCCACGCATATGGCGACCGGCTGATTCGCGAGCACGCCTTCGAGCTCGGACTGTCGGGCGACCTGCGCCTGCTCTCCCGCGCGGAGGCGGTCGTGCTGCTGCGCGACAACATGTTCGAGCTGGGTCTCGAGCGGTACCTGCCGCTGGGCGACCCCACGCGATTCCTGGGCGCTCTGGCGGACCTCTTCAACAGGGCCAAGGACGAGGGCGTTACCCCGGAGCAGGTGGCTGATCACGCGCGTCGGCTCGCAGCCCTTCAGCAGGCAGAGGCCGCAATCGATGCCGGCAAGGCCGCTGCAGAGCTTGCCCGTGCGTTCGAACACTACGAGCGGCTGATCAGAGAGCGTGGGCTGATCGACCACGGGGATCAGCTGGCCCTGGCACTGCGCCTGCTGGAACGACCGGCCACGCGTGACGCGATAGTCGCCCGCTTCAAGTACATCCTGGTTGACGAGTTCCAGGACATGAATCCGGCCCAGCTCCGGCTCGTGGCGGCGCTGTCAGCGGTCCGGCCGGACGTGACCGTGGTCGGCGACCCGGACCAGTCCATCTATGCGTTTCGCGGCGCGGCGTCACGCAACCTGAGCGTCTTTGGGGACCTCCATCCGGGGGCGCGGCGGGTACTGCTCCGCCGCAACTACCGCTCCTCGGCGCCCATCGTTGGCGCCGCCCAGAGGCTGATCGGCCATGCAACGCGATGGCACGTCGACAGCTCGGATGAGGGCACGATCGCAGCCCGCCGGCGGGCCGGCGGGGCAGTGCGCGTGCTCGTCCACGAATCGCCCGCGGATGAGGCTGACGCCGTCGCGCAACGGATCAGCGAGCGCGTCACGGCTGGCGAGCGTGCGCGCGACTTCGCCATCCTGGCGCGCAGCAATTCGGAGATCGAGACGCTCTCGCGCAGCCTGACCGTCCGCGGCATACCGGTTCGAACGCACACGGCGAGTGACTTCTTCGCCCAGCGTGCGGTGCGGCCGCTGCTCGCCTTTCTCCGCGTCGCAGCAGATCCGGATCAGTCGCTGGAGCTTTACGTAGTCGCCAGCGCCTGGCCGTACGAGCTGGGTGGACCAGAGCTGACGGAGCTGCTGGCCCGGGCGCGACGGAGCCACACGACGCCCTGGCGCCTGCTCACGGAGATCGCAGACGCCACCGATGGACGGCGCCGCGCCGGCCACTTCGCAGCGTCCGTGCAGCGCCTGGTGGGTGACATGCGCGCTGCGATCGATGATTCGCACAGCCGATCCAGCGGCGAGCTGCTCTACGACCACCTGCGGCGAACCGGCTGGCTGTCGCGGCTGGCACGCGAATCGGATCCCAGGCAGGCACAGGCCGTGGCTCGCTTCTTCGAGATCGTGCGCTCGCGGGCATCGCTGCTGCGCGACGCACGGGTGGCAGCCCTGGTCCCACATCTCGACGCGTACATCGACTCGGCGGACGAGTGGCATGACAACGGTCCGCTCGATGACGATGCGGTATCCATCCTCACGGTCCATCGCGCGAAGGGTCTCGAGTTCCGCGTGGTCTACGTCACAGGGCTCGTCGACGGCCGGTTCCCCGCGCGCGATCGGCCGGCAACGCTGGATCTGCCCTGGGCAGAGATCCGCGGCGAGGCAGAGCCCGCTGACGACCGGCTGGATGACGAACGGCGCCTCTTCTACGTCGCCATGACCCGCGCCCGTGACGAGCTCTATCTGACCCATCATCGCCGGGCGTCCGGCGGGCGGATCCGGCGCCGACCGTCGCCATTCCTGGCGGAGGCGCTGGATCTTCCGGTAGAGGTTGTCGAGGCTGGCGAGCCCGCTCCGTCGGATCCCCTGTCACGAATTGCAGCATGGGGCGTGCCCCGTGACAGTGCCCAGCCGGCTGCCCCGTGGCAGCGACCTGATTCGCTCAGCTTCTCGCAGATCGAGGAGTACATCGACTGCCCCGAGCGGTTCCGGCTGCGCCACGTCCTCAACGTGCCCACGCCCGCCCACCACGCCCTGTCTTACGGGCGCGCGCTGCACGAAGCGGTCGCGTTCTTCCATTCGGCCGTTGGGAGCGGGCGTCCGCCTTCGGAAGAGGAGCTGATCGCCGCGTATCGGCGGGCGTGGTCGGCGGACGGCTATCTGTCGCGGCGCCACGAGGAGGCGCGCTTCGAGGCCGGCAGGCAGGCCCTCGTCGCGTTCCGCGACGCGCAGCTCGAACAGCAGCCCAACGTCGTGGCCGTCGAGCGTCCATTCGATTTCGTGCACGATGGCGTGCGAATCCGGGGTCGGCTTGACCGTGTTGACGAGACGCCCGCGGGGCCGGTGATCATCGACTACAAGTCGTCGGACGTCGCCGACCAGGCCAAGGCTGACGCGCGTGCGCGGGATTCCCTGCAGCTCCAGGTCTACGCCATTGCGCACCAGAACCGCACCGGCAAGCCGCCCAGCGAAGTTGCGCTGCACTTCCTGGGGACCGGAGTTGTGGGCCGCGCAACGCCTGATGCGGCGCGCCTGGAACGAGCGAGCGACAAGATCAGCTCGGCGCTGGACGGCATGGCCCGCGGCGCCTTCGAGCCGCGCCCAAACCCGGTCGCATGCGGCTACTGCCCGTATCGGCAGGTCTGCACTGCGAGCGCAGCATGACACTCGTCGGGGTCTACGATCCGGTCCGTGAACCGGGCCGATCGCCTCGCCAACTTCGTGCTCCTGGCCCTGGCCGCGAGCGCGTGGGTGGCGGTCGCATACGTCTTCACGACGATGGATCCACGCGGCAACGCCAGCACGGTGGTCAGCGGCGCGCTGTTGCTCGGCAGTGCCATCGCGCTCACCCTGGCGCCGCTGCTGTGGCTCGCCACGTTCGCGCGCAACAAACGCATTGCGTATCGCGGCGACTGGTGGCGGGCCATTCGGCGCGCCGCGCTGGTCGGGCTGGTGGCGTTGCTGCTGGTCCTGCTGCGCGGCCAGGGTGCGCTCAGCCCGCCACTGACCATCTTCGTCATCACCATGGCCGTTCTGGTGGAAGTGACACTGTCGCTCCGACGAGCGTAGGATTGCTGCGGGCGCCCTGCTGGACCGAGGCTCGGAACCGGCGGCGACTCGCCCGCGAGGGACGTGCGATGACCGACGAGCACGCTCCGCCCGATTTCGCGCGAATGAACCATTGGGACCGCCCTTACGAGCTGTTCCAGCGACCAGAGGTTCCCGCGTACACGGGCGTGCATCTCAGCTTCTGCAACCGTGAGGTGATAGAGGACGCCGCGGCGCTATCGCAGCGCGCCCCAGACGTCGTGATCGTGGGCGCGCCGCTCGACGAGGGCGTCAGCTACCGGCCCGGTGCGCGCTTCGGGCCGCGTGCGATCCGTCAGGCGACTTACAACCAGGGCGGCTACTCCCTCCAGCTGGACGTGGAGCCGTTCGAGGTGCTCGATGTCGTGGATGCCGGGGATGCCAACGTGGCGCCCGCTGCCCTGGAGCGCGGGCACGCGATGATCTTTCGCAAGGTGCTCGAGGTCGCCGGGACGGGCGCCGTGCCCATCATCCTTGGTGGCGACCACTCGATCACGTGGCCGGCCGCCACGGCCGTTGCCCAGGCGCGCTCCCCGCGTTCGATCGGCATCGTGCATTTCGATGCTCACGCAGATACCGCGAACCTGGACTTCGGGGCGCTCCACGGCCACGGCACGCCCATGCGCCGCCTGATCGAGTCGGGCGCCGTCAAGGGGCGCAACTTCGTCCAGGTCGGGCTGCGCGGCTACTGGCCGCCGCCGGACGTCTTTGCCTGGATGCAGGAGCAGGGCATGCGCTGGCACCTCATGCGCGAGATCGAGGAGCGTGGCGCCGAGGCCGTCATTGACGCCGCGATCGACGAGGCGCTCGACGGACCGGACGCGATCTACCTGTCGATCGACATCGACGTGCTCGATCCGGGCATGGCTCCCGGGACCGGCACGCCTGAGCCGGGGGGCATGCTCACGCGTGAGCTGCTGCGCGCCGTGCGCCGCATCGTCGGCCGCGTGCCGCTGGCCGGCATGGATGTCGTCGAGGTAGCGCCCGCCTACGACCACGCCGACATCACCGCGGCCGCGGCCCATCGCTGCGTGCTGGAGGCCGTCAGCGCGCTCGCGGTGCGCAAGCGCGACGGTCACCCGGTTCGCTTCGAGCCAACAGCCGGCGCCGCGACCCTGTCGGCGGCACCCGCGCACGCCGGTCACTCGTCCGGGTGACCGGCACGACCGCTCGCACATGACCAGCGTGCCGCGCGGCGCGGATCTGGCGCGCTACTACGACCTGGACCTGATGGACGATCCGGGCGATCTCGAGCTCTACCTGGCGCTGGCCGACACGCACGCCGGGGACGTCCTGGAGCTGTGCGCCGGCAGCGGTCGCATCGCCGTGCCGCTGGCTGCCGCGGGACACAAAGTGACGGCGGTCGACAACAACCCGGCGATGCTCGAGCGCGCCGCACAACGTTGGGCAGAGCCAGCGGGCAAGCGCAAGAGCGGTGGAGAGCTCGAGCTCGTCACGGACGACGTGACGACCTTCCGCACGCACTCGTCGATTCGGCCTGGTCATCCTGGCCCTCAACAGCCTGCTGGAGCTCGACAGCCGTACCGCGCAACACCAGGCGCTGGAGACGATGGCCCATCACCTGGCCCCGCGCGGCCGTGCCGTGATCGACGTCTGGCTGCCAACGCCGGCGGACCTGGAGATCTACGACGGGCGGTTGTCGCTCGACTGGGTCCGCCAGGGTGACGGCGGCGAGTGGGTGTCCAAGACAACGTCCGCGCTCCACGATCCCGCGACCCAGCTGGCCCTGGTGACCACCTTCTTCGACGCCTGGTCGGACGGCGAGCCCGCGCGCCGCTCCATGCGCCGCGACCGGATCTCCTTTGTCGGCGCCTACGAGCTCGTCGCCGTGGCCGAGCAGGCCGGCCTGCGCGTCGAGACGATGGCCGGCGACCACGCCCTGGGGCCGTTTGACGCGGACAGCGAGCGGATCATCCTGGTCTGCCGAAGCAGCGCCGCGGGCCCCTCGTCGAGTGGGTAGATCGGCCGCCGCTTAGGGACCCCAGGGAGGGGTTCGGCAGCGGTTGGGTTGCTATAGTCGGCTCGTGGCTGGGAACCCGTCGTCGGACTCGGAGATTCGCCTGCTCCTCGTCGAGGACATGCCCCAGGTAGCGCAGTACATCCGCAGCCTGCTCGACACCCAGACCCGCATCCGCCTGCTCGACGTGGTCACAGACGGCCGGACGGTGATTGACCAGGTTGTCGAGCTTCAACCTGACGTGGTCATCGTCGACGCGTTGCTGCAGGGCAAGATCAACGGCCTGCAGGTGGCGACGGACCTGCGCGAGGCCGGCCACGACATCCCGATCATCTGCCTGACGGTGCCCCAGAAGCCGGTCGCGGTGGGCGAGGGGATGGGCCGCACGCGGGTCCTGTCGATGCCCTTCTCCGGCTTCGACTTCATGCGCCTGCTGCAGGACCTGTACAAGGAGCATCGCGCCCACGCGCCTGAGAGCCTGTCGCGCGTCCACGTCTTCTACGGCGCCAAGGGCGGCATGGGCACGACCACCCTGGCCTACAACGTGGCCGTCGCGATCGCCCAGCAGGGCCGGCTTCGCGTCGCGCTCGTCGACGGCAGCCTCCAGAAGGGCGATGTCCGCGCGCTGGTGCGTGCGCCGGACGATGCGCCATCGATCATCAACCTGCCCATCAGCCACGTCCAGAAGAGCGACCTTGCCGAGGTCATGTATCGCGACCAGTCCGGCATCGAGATCCTGCTGGCGCCGCCGCGGATGGAGCTCGCGGAGACGATCACGCCCAAGGATCTCGACCGGATCCTGGCCCTCATGCGGCGCGTCTACAACGTCGTGATCGTGGACACCGGCTCCAGCCTTGACGACGTGCTGCTCTCATTCATCGACCACAGCGACTCGCTGGTCGAGGTGCTGATGTACGAGTCGGCCGCGCTCTACCAGGCGCGCTCGATGGCGGAGACGCTGACCGCGATCGGCTACGCGCCGCACAAGATCCGCTTCCTGGTCAACCGCGCCGACTCACTCGGCGGATTGCCGCGCGACGCGATCAGCCAGCTCGTGGGCCGCGCGCCGGACTTCAGCGTCGTCTCCGACGGCAAGCTGGTCGTCGAAGCCAACAATCGCGGCGAGCCGTTCGTGAAGCTCGATCCGGACTCCGCGATTGCGACCGACATCAACAACATCGCCACCGAGCTGGCCCGCGGCCAGGGCGCCGACTCGGGCGCAGTCGCTGCCGGCTCCAGGGCCAGTTGAGCGACTCGAGGCCGATCGGCTTCTTCGACTCGGGGGTGGGCGGCTTGACCGTCCTGCGCGAGGTGATGCGCCGTCTGCCCAGCGAGTCGACGCTGTACCTGGGCGACAACGCACGCGCGCCATACGGTCCGCGCAGTGACGAGGAGGTCCGCCGCTTCTCCGGGGAGTGCCTCGACGAGCTCGCCCTGCGCGACGTGAAGGCAATCGTGCATTGCCTGCAACACGTCCACCGCGCTGGCCCTGCCACAGCTGCGACTGCGCTACGAGCTGCCCCTGCTCGGCGTGGTCAGGCCGGGCGCGACGGCGGCAGCGCTGGCCACGCGCAACCAGAAGGTGGGCGTCATCGCCACCCAGGCCACCGTCCGCTCGCGCGCCTACTTCCAGGCAATCAAGGAAGAGGACCCGTTCGTGGAGGTGCACGAGCACGCCACGCCGCGCCTCGTGCCGCTGGTGGAGGCGGGCCAGCTCGACGGCGGACTGGTCGAGGAAGTGGTCTCCGAGCAGCTCGGGCCGTTGCTCGGATCGCAACTGGGCATTGACACGCTGCTGCTGGGCTGCACGCACTACCCGCTCCTGGCACCCGTCATTCGCCGCGTGGTGGGCCCGGATGTCGCCGTGATCGACTCTGCCTCGGCGACGGCCAGCGCTCTTGCCGCGCTGCTCGAGATGCACGCCCTGAACGCACCGCGCCGATGCTGTGCCCACTCACGTCCAGCTCACGACGGGCGATCCGGAAGCGTTCCAGGCGGTGGCAAGTCGCCTTTTCGACGAAACTGTGTCGAGCGTGGAAAGAATTGCCGTTGCCGGAGCGGTGTGAGCGGTCATACGCAGGCGCCGCCACGGCGACGTAACGAGAAGGCGATCGGGGTTGGGCTGGCGGTCGGCGCCGCCGGATTGGCCATCGCATCGCGCTACCTGGCCAAGCGCGCCCACGACGCGGCTGCGGACGGCCTCGTTGACTGGCCGCGCGCCGAACAGCTTGCCGTGGCACGGCTGAGCCGAGTGCCGGGTGCCCTGTCGCGAGCGGAGCTGCGCGCGGCCGAGCCGGCCTACGAGCGCGCCATGGCCCAGGTCGTGCCGCTGCTCGAGCGCCAGCTGGGCATGCCGCTGCCGGGTGTCGTGGAGCGCCACGCCGTCGTGGATCGGGCCGGCTGGGCGCGCGCGAACATCGCCACCTTCGCCCAGCTGATCGGCCACCTCGAGCCCCACGTTCGCGCCGCGACCGGCGATCGCGGCTTCGCGTCCGGCGTGACCCGGCTGGCCAACCGATTCCTGACCACGCAGCAGGTCGGCTTCCTGCTCGGCTACCTGGGCGGACGCGTGCTGGGCCAGTACGACATCGCCCTGCTGTCGGCCGAGGCGAATCCGGGCAAGCTGCTCTTCGTGGAGGAGAACATCCGCGGCACGGCAGCGACGCTCAACGTGCCGATCGACGACTTCCGGACATGGATAGTGCTCCATGAGGCGACCCATGCGTTCGAGTTCGAGGCCAACTCATGGCTGCGGCCGTACATCCGGGATCGCCTGGAGCGCCAGCTTGCCGGCGTCCTGGACCAGGCCAAGTCGCTCCAGTCGGAGGGAGTCGCGACGCTCATCCGCCGCGTCCGCGAATCCTCGAACAACCCGCTAGCGGCGTTCCTGTCGCCGAGCAGAAACAGCTCTTCGACGAGACGCAGCGCGTGATGAGCCTGCTCGAAGGCTTCAGCGACTGGGTCATGGACGAGGTCGGCGCGCAGGTGCTGCCCGACGTGGAAGCGATCCGCACCCGCTTCGAGGCACGGCGCAACCAGCGGCGCGGCGCTTTCGATCGCATCGTCGCGCGCCTGACCGGACTCGACCTGAAGCTGGAGCAGTACCGGCGCGGCGAGCGCTTCGTTTCCGGCGTCGCCGCAGCCGGCGGCAAGCAGGCGATCGCCGCCCTATGGAGCGGGCCATGGGCGCTGCCGACGGACGCGGAGATGGCCGACCCGCCTGCGTGGGTGCGGCGCGTCGTTCCGGCCGCGCTGCCCGCGGGCGTCGGCGCTTGAACCTCTACCTCTTGAGCACAGACGCGTGATCACGACAGCACCCAGGGTCAGCGGCCCCGGCTCGGGCCCGAATGGCGTCCCCGCGGCCATCGGGCTCTCGCCGATCCTTTCGGCCCGATATCGGGAGCGGGACCTGGAGCGAATCGCGCTGGCCTCGCCGGGCAGCCGCCTGGTTACCGTCTCGCTCGAGGGACTCTCTGACGGCGAACTGTCCGATGTCGAGGTGCTGCTGCGCGGGCCGATGCTGCAGGGCAACTTCGACCGACTGCTGACCCGTTGCCCGAACCTGAAGTGGGTCCACTCGGCAACGGCTGGCGTGGAACGAGTGCTGACCCCGGCGGCGCTGGAGCGCGGGCTGGCCATCACCAACGCGCGCGGCGTCTTTTCAGATCCGATCGCCGAGTACGTGCTGATGTGGATCCTGGCCATCGGTCGCCGGCTGCCACAGCTGCTCGAGCTGCAGCGCGAACGTACGTGGCAGCCACTCGAGGGGCGCGAGATGGCGGACCTGACCGTGGGCGTGGTCGGTCTCGGCTCTATCGGCCGCCGCGTGGCGGAGCTCGCCGCGGCCTTCGGCAGCCGCGTCGTCGCCACCCGCCGCAACCCCGGCGCGGACACAGGCATCGCCGGCATTGCCCAGACGTTGCCCCCCGACGGGCTGCCCGAGCTGATGGCCCAGAGCGACTTCGTCGTGCTGGCCCTGCCGCTCACCCAGGGCACCAGCAATCTCTTCGATGCCGAGATGCTGGCCCATGCCAAGCCTGGGTCGTGGCTGATCAACGTCGCCCGCGGCGCCCTTGTTGATGACAGGGCGCTGATCCGCTCCGTGCGTGACGGACGGCTGGGCGGCGCGGTGCTGGACGCGTTTCGCGAGGAACCGCTCCCGTCCGACTCGGAGCTGTACTCCACGCCGAACGTCATCGTCACCCCGCACACCTCGTGGTCGTCCGGGCGCGTGCTGGACCGCAGCATCGAGCTCTTCTGCGACAACCTGGGTCGCTTCGCGCGCGGCGAGCCGCTGCTGAACCTCGTCGACCCCGGCGCCGGCTACTAGCGCGGCGTCGGCCAGGACATGCAGGTAGCGATAGTTGGGCTTGCCCGCTCGGGCAAGACGACCGTCTTCAACACGTTGACGCGTGGCGAGGCGGAGACCGGCGGCTTCGGCGGCATGACCGTCAACGTGGGCGTGGTCAAGGTGCCCGATGAGCGCCTCACACGGCTGACGGAGCTGTTCAAGCCCAAACGCGAAGTGCCGGCCGATGTGACCTACGTGGACCTGCCCGCGCCCCCGGTGTCGGCGGACGGTGTGGTCGCGGCCGAGATTCCGGCCGACCAGCTCGCGCGGCTGCGCACCGCGGACGAGCTGCTCCACGTGGTGCGCGCGTTTGAGGACCCGTCCGTGCCGCATCCGGACGGTTCGGTCGACGCATGGCGCGACCTTGAGCAGCTCGACCTGGAGTTCGTGCTGGCCGACCTTTCCGTGATGGAGAAGCGCATCGAGAAGCTTTCCACCTCGGGTCGGCACGGCACGCCGGCCGAGCGCGAGGCCAACGAGCGTGAGCTGGCCGTGCTGGAGAAGCTGGCGCCGTCATTGCGCGAGGGCAAGCCGATCCGTGACATCGAGCTGGGCGACGACGAGCAGAAGCGCATCCGCGGCTTCCGCTTCCTGACCGAAAAGCCCGTCCTGGTGCTGCTCAACATCGGCGAGTCCGACATTGCGCGCGCGTCCGAGATCGTCGCCGACTTCAGCGCCCGCTACGAGCATCGCCAGTCGCAGATCGAAGCGCTGTCGGCCCGGATCGAGATGGAGATCGGCCAGCTGGATCCCGAGGAGGCGGAGATCTTCCGATCCGACCTTGGGCTGACTGAGTCATCGCTGGAGCGCGTGATCCGGCTTTCCTACCAGCTGCTCGGGCTGATCTCCTTCTTCACCGCGGGACCCGATGAGACGCGGGCGTGGACCATTCCCGACGGGTCAACCGCCGTCGATGCCGCGGCGGCGATCCACACCGACCTGGCGCGCGGCTTCATCCGCGCCGAGGTCGTGCCGTACGACGACCTGATCCAGCTTGGCTCCATGGCCGAGGCGCGCAAGGCCGGTAAGCTCCGCTCAGAGGGCAAGACCTACCAGGTCAAGGACGGCGACACACTCGAGGTCCTCTTCAACGTCTGACACGGCGGCGCCGGTCAGTTGTCGCGGTAGGGGCGGTCCTCGGTTTCGGTCTCGATCAGCATGGAGCGGAAGTCGTCTTCTTCTGTCGGCGCGAGTGCCTGGCGCTCGTCGACCGGTGTGATCACGGTTTCGCCTTCTTCGGCCGAGACGCGGATCGATGCGCGCAGGCTGGCCTCGATGTGCACGAAGCCGTGGCGCTTCTCGAGCTCGGTCGCGATGGCCTCGATGAGCGAGTCCTCCTCGAACGTCTTGAGCACGTTCTCGCGCGCCTCCTGGACGATCTCCAGGTATTCCTGCTCGTCATACTCGGCGTCGTGGCCGAGCAGAACGTTGGCGAAGATCTCGTCGTCCGCCTCGGAAAGCTCGTAGAAGTACATCGCTTCGAGTATAGGCGTGGGTAGCCGCCCAACCCTTCTTGTCGTCGGCGCTGCGACACGCGACATGGATGAGGCGGACCCGCGCGGGTGGAGGCTGGGCGGCAGCGTCTCGTATGCGTCGCTCGCTGCGGCGCGGCTGGGGCTCAAGGTCAGGGCCCTGATGGGCGTGGATACGGAGGCGGAGGGCGCGACGGAGCTGGACCTGCTCCGCCAGGCAGGCGTCGACGTTCACCTCGTACCGCTCCAGCGCGGACCCGTGTTCGACAACCGGCAGACGCCTGGCGGCCGCGTGCAGACGGCGCTGCAGGCCAGTGATCGCATCCCGGCGACAGCGCTGCCCGACGATTGGCGACGCCCGGACGCCGTCCTGCTGGGCCCGATCGCGGACGAGACCGGGGAGGACTGGGCCACCGTCTTCGCGGATCCCGTTCTCGTCGCACTCACCTGGCAGGGCCTGCTGCGTCGGCTGGAGCCGGGCAGACCGGTTGAGATGACGCCGCTCTCACGCTCGGCCCTGGTGGCCCGGGCAAACGTGCTGCTGCTCAGCTCCGAGGACACGGCCGGCGGGGCGCCGCCAGTGCGCGACCTGATCCGCGACGGCCAGCGGCTGTTGCTGACACACGGCGACAGGGGAGCGGCGTCACTGCGCATGGACCGCGGCCGCCTGTATGGCCGCGCCGTTCCGGCCATCGCTTCCAGCGCGCCCGTGCGACACGACCGGCGCCGGCGACGTGTTCCTGGCCGGATGGCTTGCCGCTCGCCTGCTCGCTCCGGCTGCGTCAGAAACTGCCGCGCATCTCCATGTCGCGGCGACGCTGGCCGAGCCTCAAGGTGGGCCGCTACGGGCTGGCCGACATCCCGACCGCCGGTGAGCTGTGTGCCGCGCTCATCAGGCAGCGCGGCTGACCCCACCTCCATAGCGGCGCGCGGCCAGAGAGCGTCGCCTCAGCCGGGCCAGCCGCCGAGTCAGGTCGCTCTCCACGTCGTGCATGGGCCGGCTCCACGCACGGGCACGCTCGGCGACGGCGGCCGCTTCCCGGCAGGCGTCGATGGCGCCGGCAAGATCGCGCAGCCGATGCTCGCGATGCCGGGCAACGTGCAGCCACGCCGCAGCCGCGCCCGGCCCACCGGCACTACCTATCTCCATCCAGGCTTGGTACGCATCCTGGCCGCGCCCCATGCGCGCCAGCAGCCGAGCCCGCTCCGCGGACAGGTGGCGACGCAGCGGAGCGCCGTCCACGATGCCCTGCGCCCAGGTGGCATGCGCTAGCGCCCCTTCAACGCAATGCAGCGCCTCCGGCAAGGCACCCCGCCGCGCGTAGCCGCGCGCGAGGCCGGCAAGGTCGCCGGGATGCATGCGCGCCCAGCCAGAGGGCGTAGCGACGTCGCGTTGCAGGACGGCCAGCAAGAGGCCGAGCGAGACAATGTCCTGGCGGTTGTGCTCGATGACCTGGCGCAGCCCGTCCGGTTCGCGCGTGCGAAGGTAGCCGAAGTACCGCTCCGGCACGAGCGCCCCGGGGAGGTCGTTCTCGCGAGCCACCTCGCACACGACATCCTCGATCGTGGCCAGACGCGCGCTGCCGGTCCGATGCTTCCACAGCTGGCGCGCGACGGGCAGCAGGTCAAGGTGTCCCGCGTGGACCGGCGGATCCCGGCGGTGGAGGCGAAATCTCGTCACCAGCAGCGGCCAGTCGAAGGTGCGTCCGTTGTACGTGACCAGCCACGCGTCATGCGGGATCGCATCTGCCAGCACGTCCAGTAGCGCGCTCTCGTCCGCGTGGTCCGGCAGAAGCAATTGGCGAACGGTGAGCGCGCCATCGCTGAGGAAGCCCAGGCCAACCAGGAACGGCACTGTCCCTGCTCCCGTTCCAAGCCCCGTGGTCTCAAGGTCGAGCAGCACGAGCGGGCGGCCGGCCTCGATGGGGTAGGGGAGCCTGGCAAGCACCCGTGCATCGACCGATAGCGCGAACGACCGCTCCAGGACTACGACCGTGCCTGCCACTTCGCCCCCGAGCGAGCGCGCGAGCGGCTCGGCATGCCGGGGGCGCACGGTTGCCGGCGCCAGAGGCGCGTGTGGGCCAGTTGATCTGAGCCGGTCCAGCCGCCGACCGATCAGGCTTGTCGCTGTCTCCACGGCACGAGGTTGCCCAGCGCCAGTGCCAGCTAGCGTGTCACGCCGCCTGCGCTGCAGCCGACTCCACGAGCAGCCTGAGCAGTCGCAGTGCGAGAACCTTGCCCTTGCCCTCCGACTCGACGCGCGGCCCCACGCACGCCGGGCATCCATCCTCGCAGCGGCAATCCTCGACCAACGCCAGGGCGCCTGAAACGAGCTCCTCGTGGCGCTCGTACAGCCGCGCCGCGAGGCCAACGCCGCCGGGCACGGAGTCGTACAGGTAGACCATGGGCTGCTCCATGTGCGGCGAGCGAACCTGGGCAACCATGCCGATGTCGTGCGGGTCAGACATGAGCAGGATGCTGGCCACCGTCTGCATCGCGCGGCCGGCGCCGGTCAGGGCGATGTCCAGCTCGTCGCGCCGCCACGAGTCGAAGGAAGAATCGAGCGCGACCCAGTACGCCGTCGTATGCAGCTCGATCTCGGGCAGGTGGATCTTGCCCCAGCCCAGGTTCTCGTGCGTCTCCAGGCGCAGCTTCTTGTACAGCGTGGCGATGGACGAGACCATCACCTCGCCGTGCGCCCGCTCTGATCGCAGAGCCTGATCAGAGGCGAACTCCTCGAGCGGCTTGAGTGTCACGGCCAGCAGCGCCTGGGTGTAGTAGTCGACATCGACCGGCGTGACGTACGCCTTGCGCTCGTCCCAGTCGAGCAGGTCGACGTGGTACTGGCGCGCCTCGTGCAGATAGATCGCGTTCGTGTAGACGAGCACCGGCGCAGCGAAGAGGTCAACCTGGCCGATCACCACCGGCCGCGGACTGCCCGTCGTGTCGATGATGACCACGTTCTCCGGCGCGCCCACGCGCAGCGATACCTCCGATGCGGGGAAGTTCTCGGACGCCCAATACCAGCGGTCGTCGTCGGCCAGTCGAACGTGCCCTTCCTCGGCCAGAAAGGCGAGCAGGTCGTCCGTTGGCACGCCGGACAGCGAGGCGCCGGAGTCGAACGGCATCTCGAAGGCAGCGGCCCGAACGTGGGCAAGCAGGACGTGCAGGTTGGTCGGGTCCAGGCGGGCCTCCTCGGGCGACGCATCGAAGATGTACTCGGGGTGCGTGGCGACGAACTGGTCCACGGCGCCGGATCCGGCGACGAGGATTGCCACTGATGGCTCGCGCCGGCGGCCCGACCGACCCATCTGCTGCCACGTGGCGGCGATGGTGCCCGGATAGCCGGCCAGGATCGCTGCGTCCAGGCGCCCAATGTCTATGCCCAGTTCGAGCGCGTTGGTGCTGACCACGCCGAGCACCTCGCCGCTGCGCAGGCCGGCCTCGATGGCGCGCCGTTCCGTGGGCAGGTAGCCGCCGCGGTAGCCGCGGATCCTCTTCAGCGGGCCGCGTCCTTCGCGGAACGACTCGCGCAGGCTGGTCAGCAGCAGCTCGACCGCGACGCGCGCCCTGGAGAAGACGATCGTCTGCCGTCCGGCGCGCAGGAAGGCGAGGGCCGTGGTGCTGGGACAGGCCGAGCGGCGCCGGGCCGGATGCCGCTGCGCTGGTCGATCACGGGCGGGTTGAGGATGACCACGTGCTTCTCGCCGGCCGGCGCGCCGTTGCGATCGACGACGGTCATCTCGCGCCCGGTCAGCGTCTCTGCCAGCGCCTTGGGATTCCCGATCGTGGCCGAGCAGCAGATGATCTGCGGCGTGCTGCCGTAGTGCGCGCAAAGCCGGAGAAGGCGGCGCAGGACGTTGGCCACGTGGCTGCCGAATATGCCGCGATAGCTGTGCGTCTCGTCAATGACGATGTAGCGCAGCTGCTCGAAGAGCTGGAACCACTTGGTGTGATGGGGCAGGATCGCCGAGTGGAGCATGTCCGGGTTGGTCACCACCACCTGGCCGGCGGAACGGATGTTGGTCCGGATGGGGCCCGGCGTGTCGCCGTCGTAGACACCGGCCTGGACATCTATGTCGGCCGCCGTGGCCAGGTCGCGGAAGGCCGCCAGCTGGTCCTGGCTGAGCGCCTTCGTTGGGAAGAGGTAAAGGGCGCGTGCAGCCGGGTCCTGCGCGACGGCCTGGAGGACGGGCAAGTTGAAGCAGAGCGACTTGCCCGAGGCGGTCGGCGTGACGACCACGATGTCCCGACCCTCCCTGAGGTTCTCGATCGCCTCCGACTGGTGCGTGTACAGCCGCTCGATGCCCTGGGCGTGCAGCGCGCGGACCAGGCGCTTGTCGAGCCACGCTGGGACGTCCACTACCTGCGCTTCGCGCTCGGGCAGCACGCGGTGCTCGACGAGCGCGGCCGCGATCTGGGGATCCGCCAGCAACCGCTCGAGCGTCTCGATGGTGGCGGCCGGCTGATAGATGCGCATCCTTCGGGCCTCCGAGTTCGATATCGCACAAACGTTCGATTTGGCGGCAGCATAGCATTCGCCGGTGCCGACTGAACGGTGGATCTTTGTGGCCGATGACCTGCAGCTCGGCGAGTTCCGCTGCCTGCCCGGCGATCCGGTCTGGACGAGGTCGAATCAGATTGCAGGTCCGGGCCCGGTCATCGCCTTCCCGCGCACTTTGGTTCGCATCAGGCACGAGGGACGGCGCGAGGTCATGGCCGACCCCACGCGGGCGGTCCTGTACCACGCTGGTCAGGCTTACCGGCGCCGGCTCGTGTCGCCCGAAGGCGATGCGTGCTCGTTCATCGGCTTCAGCCGGCAGCTGGCGGCTGAAGCTGCGATCGCGTTCGATCCCGCGGCAGACGATCCGGCCACGTACCGCTTCCCGTTCTCGGTCGCACCGGTGAGCACGGTCGTGCACGAGCTTCATCAACAGCTGCGTGGGCGGGCAGGGCAGGAGATCGCCAACGCTGACGCGTGGCGCGAAGCGCTGTACTGGCACGTGGCGCAGGTCGTGGCCAGTGGCTACGAGGCCGCCGCCGTGCCCAAGCGCAGGCGCGCAGCCACGTCAGACCTGCACGCAGCGGCCGTCGACGGCGTTCGCGCGGCGCTCAACCTGGATCTGTCGGCCCGGCTTGCGCTGGACGAGCTGGCCGCTTCCGTTCATCTGTCGCCGTTCCACCTGTCGCGCGTCTTCCGCGAGTTGACCGGCACTTCCATCAACGCCTACCGCACGGACGTGCGGCTGCGCGCCAGCCTCGATCGAATTGCGGCCGGCAGCGAGCTCTCCGCAGTCGCGGCCGAGCTTGGCTTTGCCAGCCACGCCCATCTGACCGATCGCTTCCGGCGCGCCTACGGGGTCTCGCCACAGGCCTGGCGGCAGGGCCTGCGCAGTCGAGCCGATTTGAGCAGGATCATGGAAGCGCGCGGAGTTGGCGCGCGCATAGCCTGACCCAATGCCACGTGCGGACCTGCCGTTTCTGGGACTAGTCATTGCAGCGTTCGCCGTGGCTTGCTCGACTGCCGCGCCCAGCCCAAGAGAGAGCCCGGGTCCATCCTCGAGCCCCACTCAAACCGCGAGCGCCTCGCCGACGGCGAGTCCTGCTCCGACGGCGAGCCCCTCGCCCACGCCCTCAGTGGTGGCGACCGCGGCTCCATCGCCCAGCCCCAGCCCGACCGTGCCTATCGACGGCCTCCTGGCAAGGCTCTCCACCGGCGGTGCTCCGTGTGCGGTGACCGCCCTGGGTGACCAGGTCTTCGTGACCGATTACCGGCCCGGCAGCGTCACTCGCATCGACGGCGACTCGGACAGCGTCTTCGCCGAGCTTGGACCGCGCTCACAGCCGTGTGGCATTGCCGTGGCCGCTGACGCGCTGTGGGTCGCCGTTCTTGGCACGGACGAGGTGGTTCGACTCGATCCGGAATCGGCCCAGGTTACCCACAGGGTGGACCTGAACGGTGATCCGTGGGACGTCCAGGCCGGCCACGGCTCGGTCTGGGTGGCAGTGCGCGACTCTGGCGAGCTCGTTCGAGTCGACCCGGAGACGGCAGAGATCGAGGCCACGATCCAGATCGGCAGCCTGGTGTCGGGCGTGGCAGTGACGGACGACTCGGTCTGGGTCGCGAGCCTCCTGTCCGACGCGGTGATGCGCGTCGATCCGGCAACCAACGAGGTCGTTGACGAGATCGAGCTGGAAGGCGCGCCTCATTGGTTCGCCGTGGGCACCGATTCGCTGCTGGTCACGCTTTCCGACGACAGCGCCGTGGCTCTGATCGACATCGCCACGGGCGAGGTACAACGGCACATCGACGTCGGGTCGATCCCGCGTGACCCCGGATTCGTGGGCGGCCTGTTCTGGGTGCCGCAGGAAAGCGATGGCGCGATCGCGCTCGTGGACCCGGCCCTGGGCGAGGTGATCGGCACGATAGAAACAGGCGAGCAGGGCATCTTCGTTGCTGAGGGCCTGTTGGGCGACGGCTGGGTGCTCGATTTCAACGGCACCGGCGTGCTGCGCCTGGCCGCCGACGCGGGGCGCTAGCGCGCTCGCGTCGCGCTCGCGTCGCGCTCGCGTCGCGTCGCGCTTGTTCGACCCGGGCGAAGTAGCGGCCAAGAAGGAGCGCCGAAAGCGCCCATAGTGGCTCGTACTTCGCGTCCTGTTCGGTACCCGCGAACACATGGGCAAGTAGCGGCCCGTCGGCGTCGGAAGTTGGCCGATACTTCGCTGCCGGCGAACAACGGCCAGTCAAATCGGGCCCGCCCGCCATGGATGAGAGTGCGCGCTGGTTTGACACGCGGGAATCGTGGCGCTTACGCTGGCCGCGATGTCGAGAGCAGGCGCGGCCCTCGCGAGCACGATCGATCCGTCTGGCCGCGCCCCGGCTGAGCCGCGCGAGGACCTCCAGCAGCAGCTCAGCTCGCTTCGGCGCCAGGTCTACGGACGCCGCTTCAGGCCGCGGCCGGGCCACTTCATCCTGCTCGCCGTGATCATCCTTGGTGCGTGGCTGCTGGTCGTCTTCGGCCGCGGCCTTGCCCAGCTGAACGAGGCGGCCGATCGTCAGGCAGTCGTGGCCGCGGAGGTCGCCGCGCTCAGTCAGCGCCTCGACGCCGGTGAGCGAGAGCTCGTCCTGGTCCAGACGGACGCGTTCCAGCAGATGCAGGCACGCTCGTTCGGCATGGGCGCTACGGGCGAGATCGCCTTCGGACTTTTGCCCGGATCGCCTGAGGCGACGTCGATCACGCCGCTCGGTGGCGCCTCGAACGCGCCGGCCGACGTGTCAGCGCTCGACGCCTGGCTGACCCTCCTCTTCGGAGACTGACGCGGCCACACTCGGGCCGGGGGGTTCGTATGCACTCGGCAGCGGTGACTCGCCGCGCCTGAAGCGCAGATCGAAGTACAGGATCGTCATGCCGATCGCCGTCACCGGGAGCAGCGCGGCAGTGATCAGCGTCTGGACAATGGCAGTGATGACGAACGGCACCGGCTGGAACACGACCGTGCCGCCGTTGACCCTGAAGCCGGAGCCCACGATCAGGCTGAGCACGATTTCCACCAGCAGGGCGAACACGCCGGTCACCAGCCCGAAGAAGAGCGTGTAGCCGATAACGCGCAGAGTTGACCCGGACACGACCTGCCACGATCGGCGCAGCGACGGCCGCGCCGGAGCCCCCTCGAGCATGACCGCCTGGGGAACGAAGTACAGCCGCGTCACGACGAGCAGTAGCAGCACGACCATGGCCACGATCACGACCAGGCCGACGAATACGGCAAGGCCCGGCTGGAGCTGGCCGCCGACTACCGAGCTGAGCAGCAGAAACGCGGCAATCGCGACGCCCGCGATGACCAGCCCGTAGGTCACGAGGAGGGTCAGCAGGCCCGCGCCAAGCAGACTGCGGAAGCGGCCGAAAGTCGAGCGCAGCGCGTCGCGCGCCGACGGAACGCGGCCGGCAAATGCCTCGCCAGTCAGGTGGGCGATGGCGCCCAGGGCCAGGTACCCGAACAGCGCAACCAGCGCGATCGAGACGTAGCTGACGAGGACCGTGCCGATCGGCAGCAGCCGGCTGAAGTCGACCGGCAGCCCACGCGACAGGTCGAGCTGAGCCTGCTGGGCGGCGGCCAGCTCGTCGCCCACGAGCAGCTGGGCCAGCGCGATGAGGACGAACACGGGCGCCATCAGGACCAGCGCCACGCCGATGAACGGCATCGGCCGGAAGCGAAGCAGGCTGAAGGTCAACTCGACCACTCGCCCGATGGTCAGCGGATAGCCCACCCAGCCTCCCGGCATCCGGTTCTGCGGCGGCTGGGCCGCGGCCCATGCGGGATTGCCGTCCGGCGGCGGAGGAAAGCGACCCGGCATTTCGTCCATCAGGCTGAGTGTACGGTCGGGTAGCCTCGCGCCGTGGACCGGCCGCCGCCGTTCGAGGCGTTGCCCGCGCGAGATCGCGCCCTTCGCCTGCGAGCGCTGCGCGACGGGCTGATCATCAGCGGCTGGCTGGCGACCGGATTTACCCTGATCGTCGTCACGGCCGCCGCGCACAGCTTCGGCTACGACGCCTACTCGTACTGGTCGATCGACTTTGGCGACCTGTACGGACGAACCGTCGCCAACAACTTCGCCCTGGGCGCGTTCCGCTACGCGCCACCCATCGCTTTCCTGTTCGGCCCGCTCGGTGCCTTGCCGTGGTGGCTCTTCGTGTGGCTGTGGGTGGCGCTGATGCTCGCCTTGGTCACCTGGCTTGGCGGGCGCTGGGCGCTCGTCGCCTTAGCGCTTCCGCCGGTCGCGCTCGAGCTGTACCACGGCAATGTCCACCTGTTGATGGCAGCGGCCGTTGCGCTCGGCTTCCGGCACCCGTGGACATGGTCGTTCGTTGTGCTCACCAAGATCACCCCCGGAGTCGGGCTCTTGTGGTTCGCCGTGCGCCGGGAGTGGCGCTCGTTGGCCATCGCCCTCGGCGCGACCGCAATCGTGTCGCTGATCTCGGCCGTGGCCGCGCCCCACTACTGGAGCGCCTGGGTCGACTCACTCTTGAGCAACCTCCATCAGCCGCAGCATTACAGCGTGCCTCCCCCGGCCTGGATCCGCGTCCCGCTCGCCGCGTTGCTGGTCACCTGGGGCGCGCGCACCGATCGACCCTGGACGGTGCCCGTAGCGGCGGCTGCGGCCCTGCCGATCATCTGGCCGCACGGCCTGACCCTGGCTCTCGCTGCAATCCCTTTCGCGCGGCTGGGCGACCGTGGCGCACTGGTGCCGGGCTGGCAATCGGCCGTCAGCGCCCGCTACCTGGCGGTCGCCGTGGCGATCATCCTGGGCGGGGCGTTGATCGTCGCCCTGGTCGTGCCCGACGCCGTGCGCGGACTGATGGACGAGGCATCACGGCTGCTGTACCCGGACGCGAACCGACCCTGACTTCAGCTTTGCGCGAAGCGCCCGACCCGGACGGGTTTGCCCTCGATATGTCATGAACGCGCCCAAAGCCGGGCTCGTTTTGCGTGCCGAGCAAATCTTGACCCCGATCAGCCACTCACGGGGCCGCTGGTTAGCGAGCTCGTCCCAGTCGTGCGCGTGACGCAAGAGCAGCGCCGCCGGGCCCTGAGCGATGGGGACTATCGGGCTCAGCCCGTTGCGCCCTAGACTTGGAGGACCGGCCGCGTCACGAGCCGGCGGGGAGGGAAGTCCCAGCCAGTGATCACCATCGATCTCGCCAACTCCATCTTCATCCTGTGTCTCGCCGTAGGCGGCATTCTTCTGCTGATCACGGTCCTGCTCGACGACATCGTCGGCGGACTGCTCGACTCGCTTCACCTGGGCTTCGATCTGGGCGGCGTGACGCTGATGCCGCTGCTGCTGGGCTTCCTGTCGATGTTCGGAGTGGGCGGCCTCTTCGGCACCCAGGTCTTCAATCTGAGCGCCGGGATGGCGTCTTTGGTCGGCATCGTCTTCGGCATCGTCGGCGCGGGGATCGTATGGGGCATGTTCGGCCTGCTGCGCCGGGCTGAGGCGCCGCCACAGTTCAGCCTCAAGGAGCTCGTCGGCCAGCGCGGCCGCGTGTCCGTATCAATCGAGGCCGGCCACGCCGGGTCCGTGCTGCTCAGCTACGGGGGCTCAACGCACGACGTGACCGCCACCGCAGACACCAACATTGCCGTCGGCTCCGTGGTCAACGTCACGGACGTCGCCGGCTCAACACTCATCGTCGAGCTGGCCGCGCCGGGCGCCGCCACGGGAGGATCCGCAGATGCCTGACATCTTCAACTTCGTGGGCACCGGCCCTCTGCTGGCCATCGTGCTCGTGGTGGTCATCGGGCTGCTCGTGTTCTACGTCGCGTCGCGCTACCGCGTGGCCAACGCGAACGAGGCGCTGATCGTCGCCGGGTCGCGCGGGTCCAAGGTGCGCGACGAGCGCGGCGAGGTCGCCGCGACGACCGTCCAGGCGGCGGATAAGGGCATCCGCGTCGTGGTCGGCGGCGGGACGTTCGTGCTGCCCCTCATCCACAAGGTCGGCCGGCTCAAGCTGACCGCGCGTCAGATCTCCGTGGCGCTGCCTGACGCAGTCACCAGCCAGGGCATCAAGGTCGCCGTGCAGGGCGTGGCCACGTTCAAGATCGGCCGCGACGTCGAATCAATCCGCAACGCTGCCGAGCGCTTCCTGGAGGCACGCGACGAGCAGGTCGACTCGATCGTCAAGAACGTGCTCGAGGGCTCGCTGCGCTCGATCGTGGGCACGCTGACGATCGAGGAGCTGATCATGGATCGCCAGAAGCTGCTCCAGCAGGTGCAGGATTCGGCGAAGGGCGACCTGGCCACTTCCGGTCTCCAGATCGACGCGTTCACCATCCAGTCGATCAACGACGAGTCGGGCTACGTCGACCTGCTCGGCCAGCAGAAGCTGGCCATCGTCGAGCGCGACGCGCGCGTGGCCAAGGCCGGCGCGGACCAGGAGGCCGCCGTGCGCGAGGCGGAGGCGAACCAGATCAAGATCGATGCCGAGCGCGATGTCGAGCTGCGCCGCGCGGAGGTGCTGACCCAGACCGCCGCGGCCCAGGCGCGCGCAGGCCAGGCCGGACCGCTGGCCCAGGCCGAGGCGCAGCAGGAGGTCACGCGTCGCCAGACGGAGCTGGCCGACCTCGAGGCGGCACGGACCCAGAAGGAGCTGCTGGCATCGACCGTTCGCCCGGCAGAGGCAGAGGCGGAGGCCGTGGTGCGCCGCGCAGAGGGCGACCGGCAGGCCAAGATCGCGGCCGCCCAGGCCGAGGCAGAGCGCCAGAAGCTGGCCGGCCAAGCGGAGGCCGCAGTCATCCAGGTCAAGGGCGAGGCGAACGCTCGCGTGGTCGAGGTCAACGCCAAGGCAGAGGCCCAGCGGGTGACCCTCGAAGGCAACGCCGAGGCACAGATCACGCTCAGCAAGGGCGAGGCGGAGGCCAAGGCGCTCGCGCTGCGTGCCGAGGCATTCCAGAAGTTCAACGAGGCGGCGATCATCCAGACCGTGCTCGGCATGCTGCCCGAGATCGTGCGCGCCGCGGCGGAGCCGATGAGCCAGATCGACAACCTGACCGTGCTCTCGAACGACGGCGCGTCGGAGCTGGTGCGCAACACCACGCGCACCGTCACGGAGGCGAGTGCCACGGTCAAGGGCCTGACCGGGCTTGACGTGCCGGCACTGATCAGCAATGCCATGGGGCGCGCCTCGAACGGCAGCGGCACGGGCGGCGGCACCGGCGGCCGCCAGGGTCCGGCCGGTGGCGGTGGGAGCGGCGGAGGCTCGCGTGGTCCGCGTCGCCAGCAGACGCCGAGCGCTCCAACGCCACCAACAACGACGCCGCCGCGCTCGGACGCGGGACCGGTGATCGAGACGACGGATCAGGCCGACGCGGCAATGGAGCGTGCTTCGGAGGCGATCAAGAGCGCGTCGCAGCGTGCCACTGCCGCCGTCGGGCCAATGCCGGCCATGCCCGATATGCCGGCCATGCCGCCCGTGTCACCGTCCGCGCCGGCCATCTCGGCTGACACGCCGCTGGCAGAGGCAGCCTCATTGCTGGCAGAGCGGATGCGGCTCATCCCCGGCGTGGAGAACCACCTGGCCATGCCGCTGCTCGAGCTGGAGCGACGCGGGCCGCGCGCGATGCGCGCGGCGTGGCGCCTGGGCCGCGGCCGCCTGGCAACGGAGTACGGCGGCCTGACGGTCGGCGAGCTGCTGGCGCGCTTCGGCTCGGGAGGCAGTGCGCGAACCAATTGAGCGACGCGGAGAAGGGGGGCTCGGCGGGCGAGATTGCCCGTCTGCTGACGGGCAACGAGCAATTCGTCGGCCAATTCGATCGGGGATCGCTCGAGGCGCCGCCTCTGTCAGGGCTGGCCATCCTGACCTGCATGGACGCGCGCATCTCAGTCAAGGACATCTTCGGGCTGCGCCCGGGCGATGCCAACGTGATCCGCAACGCCGGCGCCGTGGCGAGCGACGACGCCATTCGCTCATTGGTCATCTCGACCCAGCTGCTGGGCACCACGGGCATTGTCGTCATGGGCCATACCCGGTGCGGCCTGCTCGACCTGGATGAAGCGGGCTTCGCCGCTCGCCTCGAGCGCGCCACCGGCGCTCGCAGCGACATCGGCTTCGGCAGCTTCGACGACCTGACCGTTCACGTCCGGCGCCAGGTGGCCCGCGTGCGCGAGCAGCGCTGGATATCGGCCCAGGATGTTCGAGGTCTCGTCTACGACGTGGAGACCGGGCGCGTCACCGAGGTGACCCAGGAGGCCTAGTGGCCCGGGCTGTCTAGGTGGCCGGAGCGTCCGCCTCATCGTGGCGGCTCATCGGCGGCGCGATCCAGCCCCGTTTCAGCGCATACACGACCGCCTCTGTCCGGTGGCGCAGCCCGAGGCGCGCCAGGATCTGGGAAATGGCGCTCTTGATGGTGTGCTCACTCAGCCCCAGCGACGCGCCGATCTGGTAATTGGTCATGCCCTGAGCCGCCATGTTGAGGATGCGCAGCTCCCGTTCGGCCAGCCTCGTGTCGTCGCGCGCTGGGCGTCGGCGCGCCATTTCGGCGAACGTCTCCAGGACCCGACGCGCGACGTTGGGGCGGTTGATCAGGGTCTGGCGGATCGGCTCGCGTCCGTCGGCAGCCTGCTCGATCGTCTCGACCAGCTCGCCCGGCTGGGCGTTCTCCCCAACGTGGCCGGCCGCGCCACCAACGACGGCCTGATAGAGGTCCTCGTCGTCCTCGCGCCGGGCAAGAATGACCAGCGCGCCGTCGGGGACTTCGCGGCGCAGACGGCGCATGTCCGCGACCGTCTCTGGAGTCGACTCGTCAACATCGAGGAGCATCACGTCGGGCTGGCTCTCACGGGCGGCAAGCAGGGCGTCGGCCACGTTGTCCGCCTCGGCCACGACCTCAACGCGCTCCTCGTTTTCGAGCAGCGTTTTTACACCGGCACGCATCAGCGGGTGCTGGTCAACGATGAGCAGGTGAATCCGGCCGTTGCGCGGACGGGCAGCACGGCGCCTGCCCCGCGGCACACCGCCGGGGTGATCTTCAGTTGTCACGGCTATCGAAGACTAGCGCTCCCGACCGGTTTGATGTCCCGGCGGCCGCCTCCCGGGCGGTCGCCGGTGACGGCTCAGGTCGTGGGTTCGGGGACGTAGGTCAGGAGCATCACGCCGGAGCTCGTTGTCACGGAGTCCGTCAGGCGCAGCCGGCGGGTGGCTTCGGCATCGCGAAAGAGCCTTTTGCCTTCGCCCAGCACGATCGGATAGACCATCAACCTGTACTCGTCGACGAGATCGTTTTCCATCAGCGTCTGGGCAAGGTCGCCACTGCCGATGACCAGAATGTCCCGCTCGACCTGCCCCTTCAGCTCCCGCAGACGGGCTGGCACGTCGCCGTTGATGAGCGTCGAGTTGTGCCAGGACAGTGGCTCGCTCAACGTGCGCGACACGACGAACTTGGGCTGCGCGTTCATCGGCCCGGCGACTGGATTGTCGTCCGCCTGCGTGGGCCAGTACGCGGCGAAGATGTCGTACGTCCGCCGGCCCAGCAGGTACCCACCCGCGTCCGTCAAGCCGCCAATGACGAACTTGCCCAGCGTCTCGTCGGCGTAGCCCAGCTGCCAGCCACCCCTGGCGAAGCCATCGCTCCGATCCTCGTCAGCCGAACCTGGGCTCTGCATCACGCCGTCAAGGGTCAGGAACTCGCTCAAAACGATCTTTGCCATGCCCATACGTTGCCCCATCGAGCCGGTTCGTGCCCGGGACGGCCGAAGAGTGCCTTGCGCTAAAATCCCGTCACGGCGGAGTAGCTCAGTGGTAGAGCAGGGGACTCATAAGCCCTTGGTCGGTGGTTCAAATCCGCCCTCCGCTACCAACCTTCCGACCCAATTCGTTCGCTGAGCGGTCCACTGTCCGCCGGGCCCGGGAGTGCCGCGCCCCGAAGGGCGGCCGCGGCCCGTTGCCTGCAGCCAGACCGATCCAAGGACAAGACGCGGCAGTCGACGGCCTTGCTGACGCACTCGGCGGACGTTTGGATCGCTCAGCGGTCGACGCGCCGCCAAGCGTGAATTCGCGCTTGACCGGGCTGCACTGCAATCGAGTCGAAAGGCGCGGGGCCTTGACTCTAGAACGTCTGTTTCCTCCGTACTGCGATTGTCTCCTCCCGGGGGAACAACAGAGGAAGCAGGAGGAAATACCCGCACATGATCGTTGACATCATTGCCTGGATCGTGCTCGGCGCGATCGCCGGTTGGATTGCCGGAATGCTCATCAAGGGCGACGAGGGCATGGGCGTAATCGGCCACATCGTGCTCGGCATCGTCGGTGCCCTGGTCGGCGGCTTCGTCGCCAACCTGCTCGGCTTCGGCAGCGGCCGCGAGGGCGGCGACATCGTCAACCTGCAGTCCATCATCGTGGCCATCGTTGGCGCGGTGCTGGTGGTGCTCGTTGTCAACCTCTTCACCGGTCGCCGCCGCGCGCTGTAAGCGGCGCACGCTCCACAACACGAGCGACACGAAGCCCTCCGCGGTTGACGCGGAGGGCTTCACTGTGTTCGCAGCCTATAATCGGCCGACCGGGGCGCGCCAGCCGCGCTCGGTCACCCGGAGGCCACTCACCCCTTGAACACTCGTTTCCTTCGCAACGGCATCGTGACGCTGGTGCTCGTCGTCGGCACCGCCGCGCTGCTGTACATGGTCATCTTTCCCAATGACGCCAAGAAGCCGATCCCCTACGTGGGCGACGGGTCTTTCCTGCAGCTCGTCGAGCGCAACCAGGTCTCCAAGGTCACCCAGCGCGGTCAGACCCTCGAGATCGAGCTGAAGGCGATCGACCCAGCGACCACTAAGCCGCAGATCGAGACGACGCTGGTCCCGAGCGAGCTGGCGACCAATGTCCACCAGGACATCCTGACCGCGTGCGGTGCCTCGGCCGAGTGCCTGGGGCCGCCCACGCTCGTCGGCGCGCCAGCTTCTGACAGTGGCGCGTGGCTGGGCGTGGCGCTCACAGCGCTGCTACCCCTGCTGCTCATCGGCGCGCTGCTCTTCTTCATGTTCCGCCAGGCGCAGGGCACCAACAACCAGGCGATGAGCTTCGGCAAGAGCCGCGCGCGCATGTTCCTGGGCAACAAGACGGTCGTCACCTTCCACGATGTGGCCGGTGTCGATGAGGCCAAGACGGAGCTCCAGGAGGTGGTGGAGTTCCTCAAGTACCCAGAGAAGTTCAACCAGCTCGGCGCCCGAATTCCGCGTGGCGTGCTGCTCGTTGGACCTCCGGGCACGGGCAAGACGCTCCTCGCGCGCGCCGTCGCCGGCGAGGCCGGTGTGCCCTTCTTCAGCATCTCGGGCTCCGAGTTCGTGGAGATGTTCGTTGGCGTCGGCGCGAGCCGCGTGCGCGACCTGTTCGACCAGGCCAAGCGCAACTCGCCGTGCATCGTCTTCGTCGACGAGATCGACGCCGTCGGCCGCCAGCGCGGCGCCGGCCTGGGCGGCTCGCACGACGAGCGCGAGCAGACCCTCAACCAGATCCTGGTCGAGATGGACGGCTTCGACACGAACACCAACGTGATCGTCGTCGCCGCCACCAACCGACCCGACGTGCTCGACCCGGCGCTGCTCCGCCCGGGCCGCTTCGACCGCCAGGTGATCCTGGACCGGCCCGACATGAAGGGCCGCCTCGAGATCCTCAAGGTGCACATCAAGGGCAAGCCGCTCGACAAGCAGGTCGACCTGACAACTGTCGCGCGCCAGTCGCCCGGCTTCTCCGGCGCGGACCTGGCCAACCTCGTCAACGAGGCAGCCATCCTTGCCGCGCGGCGCAACAAGAAGGTGATCGGCACGGGCGAGTTCAACGAGGCGCTCGAACGCGTCATCGCCGGACCGGAGCGCAAGAGCCGAGTGATCAGCGACGCGGAGAAGGCGATCATCGCCTACCACGAGGGCGGTCACGCCGTCGTGCAGCGCGTGCTGCCCAAGACGGACCCGGTCAGCAAGGTCAGCATCATCAGCCGCGGCATGGCCCTCGGCTACACGATGGGCCTGCCCACGGAAGACCGCTACCTGCAGAGCAAGAGCGAGTTCGAGGACAAGATCGCGGGCATGCTCGGCGGCAATGCCGCGGAGAAGCTCATCTTTGGTGACACGACCACCGGCTCCAGCAACGACATCGAGAAGGCGACCACGCTGGCGCGCCGGATGGTGACGGAGTTCGGCATGAGCGACAAGCTCGGGCCGCTGGCCTTCGGCAAGCGCGACGAGCTCGTCTTCCTGGGCCGCGAGATCGGCGAGCAGCGCAACTACTCGGACGATGTCGCCAAGCAGATCGACGAGGAAGTGCGCGCGATCATCGATCGCGGCTACGCCAAGTGCGATGGACGTCCTCGTGCGCTACAAGGAACGCCTGGTCGAGCTCGCCGAGCGCCTGGTGGCCGAGGAGACGATCGAACAGGAAGCCTTCGAGCAGATGTTCGCGGACATCCCTGACCCGCGCAAGGACACCAACGTCACGCCGACCCCGCTCGACGGACCGGTCGCCCGGCGCGCGGCGGAGGGTCCCTCAGCCGGCCCTGCCCAGGCACCCAAGCCTTCGCCCCAGCCCGCGTAGGGCTGGGCCATGGCGGATCTGACTACCGAGCGACCAGCTACCGAGCGCGCGCTGGCGAACATCTCCGAGCTCGACGCTTTCGTCGAACGCACGGCGGACGACCGGCTGGCCGAGTTCCTGGAGCTGCTTCGCCTGCCGTCGATCGGCACACTCTCCGCGCATGACGGGGACGTGCGCGCGACGGCTGAGCTCATCGCCGCGCGACTCGATGAGATGGGCTTCGAGAACGTCGAGGTCTCGCCCACCGGCGGCCACCCCATCGTCTATGCCGACTGGCTCCATGCCGAAGGGGCGCCCACGGTGCTCGTCTACGCGCACTACGACGTCCAGCCGGTCGACCCACTCGACCTGTGGCACCGCGCACCGTTCGATCCTGTCGTCGAGAACGGCCGCGTCTACGCGCGTGGCGCGGCGGACGACAAGAGCCACGTGATCGTGCACATGTGGGCCGCTCGGGCGTGGCTGGAGACTCATGGCAGGTTGCCGGTGAACCTGAAGTTCATCTTCGAGGGCGAAGAGGAATCCGGCTCGGACAACTTCGATCCGTGGATAGTGGCCAACCAGGAGCGCCTCCGCGCCGACCTGGCCGTGATCAGCGACAGTGGCTTCTACGAGGGCAACCGCCCGGCGATCACGATCGGCCTGCGCGGCCTCATCTACGCCCAGATTGACGTGACCGGCTCGCAGCTCGACCTGCACTCGGGCACCTTTGGCGGCAATGTCCAGAACCCGGCCAACGCGCTCGCGTCGATCGTCGCGCGGCTCAAGAACGACGACGGATCTGTGGCCGTGCCCGGCTTCTACGACGAGGTCCGCGTGCTCTCGCCGCGCGAGCGCGAAGAGTTCGAGCGGATGCCGTTCTCCGATGAGCAGTTCGTCGCCGACTACGGGCTCCACTCGGTCTTCGGCGACCCCAACTTCATGCCTCTGGAGCGGCGCGGCGCGCGGCCCACGCTGGATGTCAACGGCATCTGGGGCGGTTTCCAGGGCGAGGGCTCGAAGACCATCATCCCGGCCCACGCGCACGCCAAGGTCAGCTGCCGGCTGGTGGCCGACATGGAGCCGGCGAGCACCTTCCAGCGACTGCACGACTACGTGATGTCGATTGCGCCGGACGGGGTCAAGGTTGACGTGCGCCTGCTCAACGACGGCATGTGGAGCCTGACGCCGATTGACCACCCGGCAACGAAAGCGGCCGCGGCCTGCCTGGAGGAGGTTTTCGGCGCCGAGCCGTTCTACCTGCGCGAGGGTGGCTCCATCCCGGCTGGCGCGACGTTCAGCCGGGTCCTCGGCCTGCCCGTCGTGCTGCTCGGCTTCATACAGCCCGACGATCAGGCGCACGCCCCCAACGAGAACATGCGTCTCGACAACATGGAAGGCGGCGTGCGCACAATCGTTCGCTATTGGCAGAGGCTGTCCGAGACCGCGCTCTGAGGATGGCCCGACCGGACCACTGGTAACGGTCGCTGTAGGAGCATCGGCTGGTGCCGGCGGGCTCCAAGCGCGGGTAGCCTCGCCGCGTGTCCAGTCGCTGGGAGCCACCTGATCCGACCCGTTCCGGTCCGTTCGCGCCCGACGGCGTGGCCAACGTCGCGTTCCCGCCGCTGACGAGCGACGCGCCACCGGTGGCGCCACTCAACGCGGTCGGCGGATACGCCGCGCCCGAGGCAGGCGGCGCGGCGGGCTATGGCGCTCCAGACGCATACGAGCAGCACAACTGGGTGTCCGAGGGCGAAGGGGCCACGTTGCGTCCCAAGACGGCGATGGACGTGCTGACCGGCCTGTCCGACAAGGTCAGCCAGGGCGCAATGGCGGAATACCAGCCCGTGCCGCTCGGCTTCTCGCCGCTCGACCGGACGCTCGGCGGTGGCATCCGCAGCGGCGAGCTGATGCTCATCGGCGGTGCCCAGGGCACGGGCAAGACGACCATGTCGCTCCAGATGGGCCGCAACATCGCCCAGAGCGGCCAGGCCAACGTGCTCTACATCTGCTTCGAGCATGACGAGGAGTACCTGCTCAACCGACTGATGGCCATGGAGTCGGCGCTCGCTGGGCCCATGCCGCCGACGCCCAACAGCGGCGTGCGCATCCAGGATGTGCGCAAGGAAGTGCTCGGCACGTGGCTCGCCCAGGGTGGCGAAGCAAACGTGGACCTGCGCGCCAACCCGCGCCTTCGGCCGGCACTCGAGCGCATCGCTCGCTATGGGCAGAGCCTGTACCTGATGCGTGGCACGAACGCCTCGACCACGGCGAGCAACGTGCGCCGCCTGGTGGAGGACTACCGGCGCGGCGCGCCGACACGGCCGCTGGTCGTGTTCGTCGACTACCTGCAGCGCATGCCGGTCGTGCCTGAGCCGAGCACGGAGTCCGAGAAGGTGACCCAGGTCGTCGCCGAGCTGAAGGACATGGCGCTCTCGCTTGGAGTGGCCGTGATCACGATCGTGGCCGCCGACAAGGAGGGCCTGAAGGCTGCCCGACTTCGTAACCACCACCTGCGCGGATCGTCGGCCCTCAACTACGAGTCGGACGTGATCCTGATCCTGAACGAGAAGTACAACATCGTGGCCAAGGTGAACATCGAGTTCAACCCGCACCAGGCTCAGCGCTTCCGCGACTGGACGATCCTGACCGTGGAGAAGAACCGCGCCGGTCGCGATGCGGTCGACCTCGAGTTCGAGAAGCACTTCGAGTTCTCGTGCTTCAACCCCGAGGGCCGTCAGGTCCAGGAGAAGCTCATCGAGGAGCGGCTCTACAACGACACCTAGGCGGCCGCGCCAGGCTCACGTCATGCCTAGACTTGGGGCGTGATCGATCCCATAAGCAGTGGCCAGCCACGCCCCGAAGTTGTCTTTCTCGACGTCGGCGACACGCTCATTCGCGCCCATCCATCGTGGGCGGGCGTCTACCGCCACGGCCTGCTCGAGGTGGGTATCGACATCGACGAGAAGGATCTCGAACGTGCCCTGCTCCAGGAGACGCAGAACGACGCGTGGTGGTTGAGCGAGGACCCGTTCGAGGCGACGCCTGAGGAGTCCTTCGCGCGCATCGTCAAGTTCGACGCGGCGGTACTGCGCCGCCTGGGCCACGACGACCTGTCCGATGATGTCTTCCGGCGGATCGAGGACGCCTTCGCGCGTCGATCCGCCTGGTACGTCTACCCCGACGTGCTGCCCTGCCTGGACGCGATGCGTGACAACGGAGTGCGCATGTGCATCATCAGCAACTTCGTGTGGGGCGGCGTGGAGCTGTTCCACGACCTTGAGCTCGCCAGTCATTTCGAGCACCTGGTCGTCAGCGCCAGGGTCGGCTTCCAGAAACCGAACGAGGGCATCTTCCGGCACGCCCTGCAGATCATGCGCGCCGACCCCTCGCGTTCATGGCACGTAGGCGACTCATACCGAGCCGACGTGCTGGGTGCGCGCCGCGTTGGCGTGCACGGCGTAATGATCGCGCGCGACACGAGCGACCCAGAAGCGCTGCGCAATCAACACGGCGATCATGACCTCGTGGTCGTGACCGACCTGATGGAGCTGCTCGACCAGTTGGGCATCGAGCGGCCCGCGATTGCGCCGGCCTGACCCTGCGAACCCGCCTGAAACTGCCCGACCCTGACTGATCTCTGGCGCCTGTTCGTCGCCGCTCCACTCCCAACGGAAGCTGCGGCTCGTGTCTTCGCGGCGCTCGAGCCGCTGCGCCGCAGCTTCCCCGAGGCGCGCTGGGTCGCGCCCCCCAAGCTCCACCTGACGCTTGTCTTCCTGGGCGCGACCGACCCCGCGCGGGCAGGCACGCTCGCACAGGCACTCATCAGCGTCGGCGCGGCGCGCGAGGCGTTCGAGGTAGCGACAGGGGAGGGTGGCGGGCGCGCCAATCAGTTGCGTGGCGGCGTGGCCTGGCTGCGCATCGGCGCAGGTGCGCACGAAGTCGCGCAGCTCGCGCTCGATCTTGACGCGGCAATGGGGAGTGCCACCTACGACGAGCGCCGCACCCCGCGTCCGCACCTGACCGTCGCCCGCGGCGTCTCGGAGGAGGCGATCTCCGCGCTCCGCCAGTGGTCCGCGGCGCGGCAACCCCTGACCTGGTCGGTAGATCGCCTCGTCCTCCTTCGCAGCCACTCCGATCCGCGCGGCTCGCGCTACGAGGAGCTTGCCTCGGCCAGCCTTGACCCGTTTGCTGGCATGGCCCTAGACTCCGCCGAGCAATTGAATACCGGCGATGACCGGGAGTAGTAACGCTCGAGATCCGTTTCAGAGAACCGGCGGCAGGTGCGAGCCGGGACGGTATCGAGCGCGAATGGACCCGGGAGCCCCGGACCGATTCGATTGCCGGCTTTGGAGGGGGAGCCGGCAGTCGAGGTAGGCTCCGGCGCAGGCCCGCCAGCGTTATCTGGGCGGTACCGATCGGGCAGACGTTGCCCCGTCGGGAAGAGCGCGACGGCAATCAGAATCGCCGTTGAAAACGGGTGGTACCGCGGAAGGATCGGCCTTTCGTCCCGGCAGGACGAAGGCCGATTACGTGTTTTCGGCTCCGGAACGAGGCCGAAGCGCACCTGGAGGTACCGCCAAAATGGATCGCACCAAGTTCGTGCTCGACGAGGATCGCCTGCCGCGCGCCTTCTACAACATCGCGGCAGACCTGTCTGAGCCACCACCCCCGCCTCTCCATCCGGGCACGGGCCAACCAATCGGGCCGGGCGACCTCGCGCCGCTGTTCCCGATGGAGCTGATCAAGCAGGTCGTCAGCACAGAGCGCGAGATCGAGATCCCGGACCCGGTGCGTGAAGCATTCGCGCTGTACCGGCCATCGCCGCTGTACCGCGCGCGGCGCCTGGAGCGGGCGCTCGATACGCCGGCCCACATCTACTACAAGTACGAGGGCGTCAGCCCGTCGGGCAGCCACAAGCCCAACACGGCCATCGCCCAGGCCTTCTATGCGCAGCAGGAAGGCGTGACGCGCTTCGCGACCGAGACGGGCGCCGGCCAGTGGGGCAGCGCGCTGGCCTCTGCCGGCGCGATGTTCGGGATCGAGGTCAAGGTCTACATGGTTCGCGCCAGCTACGACCAGAAGCCGTACCGGCGCGTGCTGATGGAGACGTACGGGGCCCAGGTGGTTGCCAGCCCCAGCCCCGACACGGGCTACGGCCAGCGGCTGCTGTCAGAGACGCCTGATCACACGGGCTCACTGGGCATTGCCATCAGCGAGGCGATCGAGGACACCGTCACGCACCCGGGCACGAAGTACTCGCTCGGGTCTGTGTTCGATTTCGTGCTGCTCCACCAGACGGTGATCGGCCAGGAGGCGATCGAGCAGATGATGATGGCCGGCGAGGAGCCGGACGTGATCATCGCCTGTGTGGGTGGCGGCTCCAACTTCGCCGGGCTGGCCTTCCCGTTCATCGGTCGCCAGCTGCGCGGAGAGGGTCGATACCGGGTCATCGCGGTCGAGCCCTCGGCTACGCCGAGCCTCACCCGCGGCGAGTACCGCTACGACTTCGGCGACACCGGCGAGATGGCGCCGCTGGTCAAGATGCACACGCTTGGCCACGAGTTCGTGCCGCCGCCCATCCACGCCGGCGGGCTGCGCTACCACGGCATGGCGCCGCTGGTCAGCAAGCTCGTCGATGACGGGCTGGTCGAGGCGCGCGCCGTCAACCAGGTCGCAACCTTCGAGGCTGGTGTGCGCTTCGCCCGGGCAGAGGGGATCGTCCCCGCGCCCGAGTCAAACCACGCCGTTCGCGTCGCGATCGACGAGGCGCTCGCGGCACGCGAGGAGGGACGCCAGCGGACAATCCTCTTCAACCTCTCCGGCCACGGCCACTTCGATCTCGCCGCGTACGAGTCGTATCTGTCCGGCAAGTTGGAGGACTACGAGTACGTGCCAGTCGCAAAGGAGCTCGCCGGCGCGGCCGCTTAGCGCGGTTGGTAGCGCGCGATGCCGCGTGATCGCCGTCATCGCGTGAGAACGGTCGCGTGATCGGATGATCGCGCGAAGGTACTCAGCGAAAGCGAACTGCGCTCGGCCGCTGGCGCCGAGTTAGGATCAGCGGCGATGGGGTCGCCGGGAGAGTTGGTGTTGGGGTTGCCCCGCGCCGCTGTACCCGGCGGCCTTTCCTTTCGCGGCGTGCGCGGCTTCCCGCTCGAAGCGTATCTGGACGCCGTCACGCAGCACGGGACGTTCCGGCCGCGCGACGAGGTCGAGAGCGATCCGTCCTGGAAGCAGATCATTCCCTACCTCGCGCTGCTCGACGGGGAGCGGGTGTTCCTCATGCGGCGCACGCGCGCCGGCGCCGACGAGCGCCTGCACGACCGCTACTCGATCGGCGTCGGTGGCCACATCAACCCGCAGGACGGCGACGTCCTGGGTGGCCTGGCGCGCGAATGGGCGGAGGAGATGGAGGCCGATTTCACGCCTGAGTTCCAGGCCATGGGCGTCCTAAACGACGACAGCAACGGGGTGGGCCTGGTTCACCTGGGGCTCGTCTATGTGGCCCAGGCGACGGGTCGGCCGGTGGCCATTCGCGAGCGCGACAAGCTCTCCGGGTCATTTGCCACGTACGCGGAGGTGGCCGCGGTGGTCGATCGCCTGGAGACGTGGAGCGAGCTGCTCTTCACGCACCTGCGCTCAGAAAGGGCATCCAGCGCCCGTTAGGCGATAATCAGCACATCAACATGAAGAACCCGCGGCTCGCGTCACGGCTGCGTAGGCTCGCTGGCCTGTCATTCGCCGCGGGTCTTGTTCTCCTGCTGGCCGGCCAGGCGCTGGCCACCAACCACGCTCGCGTCTACGTCATGCCGACCACCGGCATCGTCGACCAGATCATGTCCGGCTACCTGCGCGACGGCATTGCCAAGGCGGAGCGCGAGGGCTACTCGGCCGTGGTCATCCAGCTCAACACGCCGGGCGGCGACCTCAATGCGACGCGTGACATCGTGGGCACGCTGCTCAACGCGCCGCTGCCGGTGATCGCGTGGGTTGGGCCGGCAGGATCACGCGCGGCGAGCGCGGGCACGTTCATCACCATGTCGGCGCACGTGGCGGTCATGGCCCCGGGCACCAACATCGGGGCCGCCACCCCCATCTCGGGCGACGGCCAGGACATCCCGGAGGACCTGCGCGCCAAGATCCTCGAGGACACCAATGCCCTGCTGCGCAGTATCTCCAACCTGCGCCAGCGCAACGCAGAGTGGGCACTGACGACAGTTGCCGACGCGCGCTCGTACACGGCCGAGGAAGCCGTAGCGGAGGGTGGCGTGGACGGGACCGCCCAATCGGTTGCCGAGGCGATCGCCTTCGCACACGGGCGGACGGTCCAGGTTGGCGCTGAATCGGTGACGCTCGATCTCGCCGGCGCGCAGACGACGGACCTGCCCATGAACCCGCTGCAGTCCATCCTGCACCTGCTGTCCGACCCGAACATCGCCTTCATCCTGTTCACCATCGGCTTCTACGGGCTGATCTTCGAGCTCCAGAACCCGAACTGGGTCACCGGCATCCTGGGCGGCATCGCGATCATCCTCGCCTTCATCGGCTTCGGCAGCCTGCCGCTCAACATCGCCGGCCTGCTGCTCATCGGATTTGCGGTGGTGCTGTTCATCCTTGAAGCCAGCGTCACCAGCCACGGCCTCTTGACCGTGGCCGGGATCGTCTGCTTCGTGCTGGGCGCCGCCGCGCTGTACACCGAACCGGGTACGCCTACGGCGCCTGACGTGTCAGTCGCCATCCCGGTCATCGTGACCATGACCCTGCTGACGAGCATCTTCATGATCCTGATCGTCTTCGCGGCCATCAGGACCAGGCACCTGCGCACCGCCGACGGGCTGATTGGTGCCGGACTGCCGGCCAACTCGGTCGGCGAAGTACGCCGGCCGCTGACCCCGACAGGCTCCGTCTATGCTGGGGGAGAGGAATGGACCGCGCGCACGGCAGACGAAAGCCCACTGTCACGCGGCACACCGGTTCGCATCGTGCGCCAGGAGGGCCTCACCCTCGTGGTCGAGCCGGCTGAGCAAACGGGCACCTAGAAAGGGAATTCGATGCCGTTCGACACCGTCACCATCTCGATCATCGTCGCCATCGCCGTCTTCATCCTGGTCGCGCTGTACCTCTCGGTGCGCATCGTCCAGCAGTACGAGCGAATGGTCATCTTCCGCTTGGGTCGGACAGACCCGACCCTGGTCCGCGGGCCCGGCCTGCGCTTCCTGATCCCGCTCATCGACCGTCCGATGAAGGTCGATATCCGCGAGAAGTTCATCGAGGTCCCCAGCCAGACCACGATTACCAAGGACAACGCGCCGATCAACATCGACTTCCTCATCTACTGGTACATCGTTGACCCGCTGCGCAGCGAGGTGAACGTCCAGAACTTCGCCGGCGCGCTTCAGGGAATTGCCACGACCACGCTCCGCGCGGTGATCGGCGACATCCTGCTCGACGATGTGCTGTCCAAGCGCGACCAGATCAACGAGGTGCTGCGCGCCAAGCTGGACGAGCAGACCGAGCGCTGGGGCGGCAAGGTGACCACGGTGGAGATCCGCGAGATCATCCCGCCGCGCGACGTCCAGGAGGCCATGAACCGGATGCTCTCCGCCGAGCGCAACCGGCGCGCGGTGATCACCGAGTCGGAGGGCACTCGGCAGGCCAACATCAACGTCGCCGAGGGCGAGAAGCAGGCCGCCATCCTGCGTTCCGAGGGCAAGCGCCAGGCGCAGATCCTCGAGGCGGAGGGCTTCAGCCAGGCGCTCGAGCGCATCTTCTCCGCCGCTCACCTGGTCGACGAGAAGACCATGACGCTGCAGTACCTCGAGGCACTCAAGGGCCTCGGCGCCTCGCCGTCGACGAAGTTCGTCATCCCGGTCGAGCTGGTCGAGCTGGCCACCAAGATCTCGGGCTACACCGAGCGCAGCCTGAATTCCGGTGGCGGCAGCGGAGGCTAGCGGCGGTTCGAGGCGGTTCGCGGCAGTAACCGGAGATAAGCCCGGCGCTCAACCTGTCGCTTGTTCGCCCCACGCGAAGTAAAAGCCAACATCGGCACTTGAGGCGCGGCCGAAACCCTTTTGCGTGCCGCTTATGGTCCTCAGGCTGGCCAGTTGGTCGCCGGCAGCGAACGCGTGGGCAGGATGGGCTCCGAGATCGGTCGAAGTTGGCTTTTGCTTCGCTGTGGGCGAACAAAAGCGCCGCAGCGGGCCGAATTGCGGCACACCGGGGTACAGGAGTCCCTCGTGCAGCGTGGGCGGTAATGGTCCTTCCGGATTGGTCTGGGGGGTACCACCGCAGCGTGGGTAGAGCCGTCCGGGCTGCATAGGATCGGCATCGACATAGATTGCCAGCGCACAGGCTCCAGGGAGAAACATGCCCGCACGCGTACTTGTGGTCGCCGCCCAGCCCGCCGTTGGCCTGCAGATCGGTAATACCCTGCGTCGAGATGGGCACGAGGTGCTGCTCGCCAATGACGCCCAGGCCGGCCTCGATCGGTGGGGCAGCGACAAGCCCGATCTGATGGTCGTCGAGCACGAACTGCCCGGTCCCAATGGCCTACAGCTCGCGGCCCGCATCCGCCAGACGCAGCGTCCGGACGCGCATACCCCGCTCATCCTGATCGGTGGCAGCGCTGAGGTCGACGCCAAGGTCACCGCGCTGCGCAACGGGGCAGACGACTACCTTGCCAAGCCCGTCCATCCGCAGGAGCTGTCGGCCCGTGTGCGCAGCCTCCTGGGGCGATTCGCGCGGCCACTGCCGGTCACGCCCGCGCCCCAGGCAGCGGTCGGCGAAGTTCACGCCTACTACGGGGCGAAGGGCGGCGTGGGCGCCACGACGCTGGCCATCAACACGGCCATCGCGCTGCACAAGCAGATGGGCCGCAAGGTGGTTCTCGTCGATGGCAACCTCCAGTTCGGCGACCATCGCGTCTTCCTGGACCTGGGGCCCGACCTGCGTTCGATGGTTGATGTCGCCACGGCGACGGCGATCGACGCCGAGGTCATCAAGAGCATCGTGGTGCGCCATGACAGCGGCGTCGACCTCATGCTCGCCCCGGCCACGCCAGAGAACGCCGAGCTGGTCAACCGGGAGCAGCACCACTTCCTGCGCATCGTGGAGCTGCTCCGAACGATGTACGACTACGTCATCGTCGACATGGGCAAGCACCTCGACGACCACATGCTGGACGTGATCGGCACCGCCGATCGGCTCGTGGTGGTCATGACCGCAGACCTGTCGTGCGTCAAGAACGTCCGCCTTGTTCTGGCCACCATGGGCCAGCTGCAGGTACCCGACGAGCGGCTGATGCTCGTCCTGAACAGGGCCAACGCGTTCACCGGCATCAGCAGCAAGAGCGTGGAGAGCGTGCTGCGACACCCGCTCGCGCAGCAGATCGTCAACGACTACCGCTCGGCCATCAGCGCGCTCAACTCGGGCACGCCGTTCATGGTCAGCAAGCCCGATTCGGCGCTCGGACGCGCCGTCAGCGAGTTCGCCCGACTGGTTGGTACCAAGGTCGAGCCCCAGGTCGAAGAGCGCACCGGCCTGGCCAGGCTGGATCTCACGCCTCTTCCGGCGCGTTAGCCTCCGCCAGATCCGCGCCCGTCGGCGGCCGTCGTCGCCAGACCTGCGCCATCGCCGTCCGCCGGCGATAAGTCGGGGCTAAGTCCCCGGCAAACGTTGGTCAAGTCACGCCGACTAGCGTGGTCGCGTGCTCGCAACTCTTGTGACCGCGGTGATCAACGGACTGCGTGGTGAACTCGTGCGCGTCGAGATCGATGTCGCGCCGGGGCTGCCCGTGTGCCACATCGTGGGCCTGCCGGACGCGGCGTTGTCAGAGGCGCGCGAGCGAGTCCGTGGCGCGATCCGCAACAGCGGTTTCGAGTACCCCGTCTCGCGTATCACGGTCAACCTCGCGCCGGCGGATCGGCGCAAGCGTGGAGCCGCCTACGACCTCGCCATAGCGATCGGCATCCTCGTCGCGTCGGGGCAGATCCGGCGCGGCGGCGGAACGTGGGCGCTGCTCGGCGAGCTGTCCCTGTCGGGCACGGTCGAGCCAGTTGCAGGCGTCCTGCCAATGGTGGCGACGCTTGCCCGGCAGGGCTATCGGCGGGTCATCGTGCCCACCGCGAACGAGGCAGAGGCGCGGCTTGTCAGCGGGGTGGAGGCGTTCGGAGTCGACGGCCTTGACGACGCCGCCCGCTTGATCGCCGGTCCGCGCGGCAGGACGGCCGCTCGCGCTACCCGGCGCAGCGCCGTGGAGCTCTCGGGGCCACGCTCGGAGCAGCCGGGCGCAGGTGCAGGTGGGTTGCGCGCAGGTGCTCCCGACCCGGTCGACCTGGCCGACATTCGCGGCCAGCACCATGCCCGCTGGGCGCTCGAGATCGCCCTCGCCGGCGGCCACAACCTGGTGCTGGTGGGTCCACCGGGAGCGGGCAAGACGTTGCTGGCTCGCGCCATTCCGTCGCTGCTGCCGCCGCTCGACGACGACGAGGCCCTCGAAGTGACAGTCATCGAGAGCGTCGCCGGGCTGCTCCACGAAGGCGGACTCACGCGCAGCCGTCCGTTCCGGGCGCCGCATCACACCAGCTCGTACGCGGCGCTCGTGGGTGGCGGGCCGTACCTCCTTCCGGGCGAGGCGACACTCGCCCACCATGGGGTCCTATTTCTGGACGAGCTCGCGGAGTTCGATCGGCCCACACTTGACGCTCTGCGCCAGCCACTCGAAGAAGGCGCGCTGACGATCGCCCGGGCAACCGGCCGCGTGCGATACCCGGCCCGATTCCAACTCATCGCCGCGATGAACCCGTGCCGTTGTGGCTACCACAGCGATCCGGATCGCCAGTGCCGTTGCCCGAATGGTGAGCCGGAGCGCTACGTGCGCCGCATCAGCGGCCCGTTCCTCGACCGCATCGACATGCGCATCGAGATGGCCCGCGTCCCGCCCGCGGAGCTGCTCGATGAGCGGCGCCCAGAGGACAGTGCCACGGTCGCGGCGCGCATCGCCCGCGCCCGGTCATTCGCCCTGGCGCGCAACGGTGGCCGGCCCAACGCGCGGCTGCCGGGCTCGGCCGTGCTGGGGGCGTGCTCGCTGACGAGTCGTGGCCTGCGCGCCATGGACGACCTGGCCGCGAGCCGCAAGATGAGCGCGCGCTCCGTGCACCGTGTCCTGCGCGTCGCTCGAACCATTGCCGATCTCTCCGCCCAGCAGAACGTGGCCGAAGATGACGTTTGGGCCGCTGGTGCCCTGCGCGACCCTGCCGCAACGCTCGATGAACAGCTCGCCGCGTGATGCGTGGATCTGCCTGGCGTCGGTGGTCGGCGTTGGCGAAGAGACATTCGCCACGCTGATCGCCGCGTTCGGAGATCCCGCGGCGGTCATTTGCGCAGCCACTGACGGTCGACTGGACGCCTGGGTGACCCAGAGGCAAACATTGGACGGGCGACCGCCTCTGTCGAGCCGGACGGCGGCGAACTTGCGCGCGGCGGCGACGTCTCCGTCTGCGGCGCTACAAACGATCGCTGAGCACGGGCTGTGGACGTCGACGCCGCTCGACCTGGACTACCCGGCCAGGCTCAGGGATCTGGCCATGCCACCGGCGATGATCAATGGACTGGGCGACGCGACGACCCTATCCGTGGTGCGCACGGTGGGAGTCGTGGGCACGCGCCGGCCCACGCCGGCCGGGCGGGCACTGACGGCCAGGATCTGCGCGCGTCTCGTCGAGTGCGGGGCCACCGTGGTGTCCGGTCTCGCGTTCGGGATAGACGGCGCGGCCCACGCCGCGACGCTGGAGCGCGACGGGATCACGGTCGGCGTCATCGGCGCCGGCCACGGTTCGCCCGGTCCCCGCGCGCACGAACGGTTGCGCCACGAGGTCGTGGAGCGCGGCGGTGCTGTGATCAGCGAGCACCACCCGTCAGTCACTGCAACGAAGGGCACGTACCCGCGGCGCAACAGGATCATCGCCGCTCTCTCTGACGCGCTGATCGTCATCGAAGCACCCCGCAAGAGCGGCGCGCTCAACACTGCCACGCACGCGCTGGACCTGGGCCGGCCGGTCTTCGTGGCGCCCGGGCGGGTGGGCGACTGGTCAATGGCAGGCTCGCTGACGCTGCTGCGTGATACCCCGGCGCGCCCGATCGCCGGGCTCGATGAGCTGATCGCTGACCTGGGCTTCTTTGAGCCCGCCCAGGCCGCTGCGGGCGCGCAGCGAGCGGACGAGCGGCAGCCCGCGCTGGCCATGCTGGGCCCTGCCGAGCGTGCCGTGGCCGAACGGCTGTGCGCCGCACCGGCCGGGCTGGACCTGCTCGTGGCGCAGACCGGTCTGGCGCCCGGAGTCGTGTCCGGCGCGATAACGCTGCTCCTGATGCGAGGCTGGATCCAGGCGCACGGCCCCGCCTTCGTCGCCAGCGGCCCACTCGCAAGTTGAGCGCGCGCAACCCACGCACTGCACGCCAGAATCATCCTTGTTCGCCCCGGGCGAAGTATCGGCCACGATCGCCGCGGCAGGCCGCTAAAAGGCTGCCAAATGCGCGCGCAACAGCCGGAAATCGGGCAGAACCTCGCGGTTTGCTCGCCCACGCCGAACATCCGGCCACGGAATGCGCCGTGCGACCGGAAACTTGGCCGTTACTTCGGTGGGGGCGAACAAGCACAACGGAGCCGCGGCAAGCACGACCAGAGCGGGACCTCCGTACCGTTGCCCGGCCGCGCCACCGGGCGCAACACTGCACGAGTGATCAGCAATGTCTTCATCCACCTCAACAACGACCTTCCGATCATGGCCGACCTGGAGGACATGCCCGCGGGAACGGATCGCAGCATCCGCTGCACGAACGTGCGCACCGTGGACGGCAAGCGGCCATCGTTCGTGCACGACAAGAACTCGACCTTCGTCTTTCCGCTGGCCATGATCCGGCTCATCGAAGTGCCCGCCCAGGCCGGCCGCTCAACAGAGACCGCGCTGGCCACTATCGACGGCCACGCAGGCCCGCCAAGTGACGGCGCGGCACACGAAGAGCCGCTCGCCGGGTGGGACGATGAGCCCGACGAGGACCTCCTGGCACGCGTCCGTTCCGTCTGATGCCCGATCCGGGGTCTCGCCCGGAGTAGACTCGAAAATGTGACCAAGAACCTTGTGATCGTGGAATCGCCGGCCAAGGCGCGCACGATCGAGCGCTACCTGGGCCCGGACTACCACGTCCTTGCCTCTTACGGACACGTCCGCGACCTGCCCGAGAACCCTGGCAAGAACAAGCTCGGCGTGGACGTCGAGCACAACTTCGAGCCGGAGTACGTGATCAGCGAGGACCGCAAGAAGCACGTTGCGGCGATCGCGAGGGAGGCCAAGACGGCCGACGCTGTCTACCTGGCCACTGACCTTGATCGCGAAGGCGAGGCAATTGCCTGGCACGTCGCCGAGGCGGCCAACGTCAAGCCCGGCAAGGCGCGCCGGGTGACCTTCAGCGAGATCACCCCGGATGCCATCCGCGAAGCTTTCGCCAATCCGCGCGAGATAGACCACAACCTGGTCGACGCGCAGCAGACGCGCCGCATCCTGGATCGTTTGGTGGGCTACACACTCAGCCCGCTGCTGTGGCGCAAGGTCCATGCCGGCCTGTCCGCGGGGCGCGTGCAGTCGGTCGCAGTGCGCCTGGTCGTCGAGCGTGAGCGCGAGATCCGCGACTTCACCGCGCGCGAGTACTGGACCATCTCCGTGCAGCTGTCCACAGATCGTGGCGAGACATTCGAGGCAGAGCTGGTCAGGATCGACGGAGAGACCCTCAAGAAGGGCGAGGATGAGGGCCTCCAGATCGGCGACGAGAAGACGGCCACGGAGCACGCCGCCGCGCTGGGCGACACGCGGCCCGAAGTGCGCACCATCACGACCAAGACCAGCAAGCGCCGGCCCGCGCCGCCATTTACGACGAGCACGTTGCAGCAGGAGGCCAGCCGGAAGCTGGGCTTCAACCCCAAGCGCACGATGCGCGTCGCGCAGGACCTGTACGAGGGCGCGGACCTGGCCGAGGGTCGGGTCGGCCTCATCACCTACATGCGTACCGATTCACCGGGCATGGCGCAGGTCGCCATCCGCGAGGCGCGCGACGTCGTGGCGCAGCGCTACGGCCTGCGTTATGTCGTGCCCGATGGTCGCCAGTACGCGTCGAAGGCGAAGGGCGCGCAGGAGGCCCACGAAGCCGTGCGGCCCACTTCGTTCAGCCGTGACCCGGACAGCCTGGAGAGCGTGCTGTCGCCCGAGCAGTTGCGCCTGTACCGGCTCATCTGGCAGCGCGCGATCGCGTCGCAGATGGCCGAGAAGGAGCTCGAGACGACGACGGTCGAGCTGGGCGCCGATCGCTACGACCTGCGCGCCTCGGCGACGCGGACGCTCTTCGACGGCTTCGCGGCGGTCTACACCGAGGGATTTGACGACTCCGCCGAGGAGGAGGAACGCCGCCTGCCCGAGCTGTCCGAGGCGGACAAGACGAACGTCCTCGACGTCACGCCCACGCAGCACTTCACGCAGCCACCGCCACGCTACACGGAGGCGGCGCTGATCAAGGCACTCGAGGAGCGCGGCATCGGCCGTCCGTCCACGTATGCGGCGACGATCTCGACGATCACCGACCGCGGCTACGTGACCGTGGTCGAGCGGCGCCTGCGGCCCGAGTATGTCGGCGAGAAGGTGACCGACCTGCTCGTCGAACACTTCGGCGAGTTCGTCGACTACGACTTCACGGCGCGCATGGAGGACGGCCTGGACGAGATCGCCTCCGGCAAGCGCGAGTGGGTGCCGCTGCTGCGCGACTTCTACACGCCGTTCGTGGAGCTGGTCGATCTCAAGAAGACGGAGCTCAAGCGCAGCGACTTCACGACCGAGGAGACGGACGAGGTCTGCTCCGAGGGCCACCCGATGCTCATCCGGCTCGGACGGACCGGTCGATTCCTGGCCTGCTCGAAGTATCCCGAGCACAAGGAGACGCGGCCGCTCCCCGGTGACGAACCAGACCCGGTAACCATCGAGGGCGTCGGCGAGGTGTGCCCGAAGTGCAACGAGGGATCGCTCATTGCCCGGCGCGGCCGATTCGGGCCGTTCGCCGGCTGTTCGCGCTACCCCGAGTGCGACTACATCCGCAAGACTGGCCCGCCCCCGCCAGATCCGCTCGCTTTCGAGGTCGCCTGCCCCAAGTGCAACGAGGGCCGGCTGACCGCGCGCCGAGCGCGACGCACGGGCAGCGTCTTCTGGGGCTGCTCTCGCTACCCGAAATGCGACTTCACCTCGTCGCGCGAGCCACTCGGCCCCGTGCATGACACGGACGACGGGCCGGTTGCGCGCGAGGGCGAGAGTGGCGCCATCTGCCTCAAGTGTGGTGCCCCGATCGAGATGCGCGACGGCGTGGAGCCGGGCACGAAGCTGGCCGGCGGCGCGCCCAACCCGGAAGCACTCGCTCCGCCGCGTCGCGGACGAAGGCCACCGGCGGGGAGGGGAGCGGCAGGCAACGGGCGTCGTAAAGCGCGGCCGGCCGCGTGACTCGACGGCCGCCCGTGGCGTGAGGGACCCACTCGCCGAGCGCACCACGCAGCTGCCCGGTGCCCAGGCGCTCGAGGCGTTCCTCTCCCGACTCTCCGCCCGTGATGCGTCGGAGCACACCCGTCGCTCGTACCGCACAGCGATCGGCCAGTACCTCGAATTCCTGGCGCTGCGCGACGCCGATTGGCGCGCCCCGCCGCGACCGTTGATCCGCGGCTACATGGCCGAGCTCGCCGAACGCGGCCTGGCCAAGCGCTCAGTTGGCAGCCGCCTGGCCGCGCTGCGGTCGTTCTATCGCTTCGCGCGCCGCGAGGGCCTCGTGGATGCCGACCCGTGGTCGTCCGCGCTCACGCCGCGCCAGCCGCGCCGGCTGCCCGCCGTGCTTGCCGTGGACGATGTGGAGCGGCTGATCGAGGAGGTGCCCGGATCGAGCGCGAACCGCGCCCTGGCGCTGCGCGACCTGGCCATCGTGGAGACGGCGTACGCCGCCGGGCTGCGCGTGAGCGAGCTCGTGGCGGCAAAGATCGCGGACCTGGACCTGGGGCGCGGCGAGCTGCGCGTGATGGGCAAGGGGCGCAAGGAGCGCGTGACGCTGCTCGGCGGCCCGGCCCGGGCGGCTCTCGAGGCGTACCTGCGTGACGCCCGGCCGGTGCTCGCGGCACAGAGCGCAACCACTCCCTCGGAAGTGGCGCCCGCGCCCAGCCGGGGAGCGGATCCCGGGGTCATCTTCCTGAATTCGAAGGGCGGCCCGCTGAGCGTGCGCGGCATGCGCTACCGGCTCGATCGGCTGATGCGCGCAGCGGGACTGCCGTCCGGATCGTCTCCCCACACGTTGCGCCATTCATTCGCCAGCCACCTGCTCGAGGGCGGGGCGGACCTGCGCGTCGTCCAGGAGCTGCTCGGCCACGAGAGCCTGGGCACGACCCAGGTCTACACCCACGTCTCGCCCGCCCGGTTGCGCAGCGCCTACCGCGCCGCCCACCCGCGATCGACCCGAACGGCCGGCTCGCCAACCCCGTGACGGCACGCAACCTGGCGCGTGCCGGCCTGATCGTGGCCGCCGCGTTCTTCGTGTCGCGCGTCCTGGGCTGGGTGCGCCTGGTCGTGATCACCAACCTGTTCGGCGCGGGCACCCAGCTCGACGCCTACTTCGCCGCCTTCAGGCTGCCCGACGCGATCTTCGAGCTGGTCGCGGCCGGGGCGCTGTCGTCGGCGATGATCCCGGTTCTCGCCGGCCTTTTCACGCGCGGCGAGGAGGACCGTGCCTGGCGCGTGGTATCGACCGTGATCAACGTCATGCTCCTCGCGCTCGCCGCGCTGGCCGCGCTCGTGGCCGTCTTCGCGCCCCAGATCGTGCCGCTCATCACCCCCGGTTTCGACGCAGTGGGAACAGATCTGACCGTCCGATTGACGCGCATCATGCTCGTCTCGCCCATCCTGCTCGCGCTCGGCGCGGTTGCATCGTCCGTGCTCAACGCGCGCGGCCGCTTCGCCGCGGCGGCCGTCGCACCGTCGCTCTACAACCTCGCCATCATCGCCGCGGCGCTCGTGCTTGGCCCGGTGCTCGGTGTGGAGGCGCTGGCAATCGGCGTCGTACTGGGTGGGTTGCTACACGTGGGCATCCAGATCCGGCCGCTGATGCGCGAGCGATTCCGGCTTTCGTTCGCGATCGACCTGCGTGACTCCCAGGCCCGCCAGGTTCTGCTGCTGATGGCGCCACGCGCGCTGGGCCTGGGCGCCAACCAGATCACGTTCATGGTTGCGACCCTGCTCGCGACCGGGGTTGGCGTGGGCGCAGTCACGTCGTACAACATTGCCTGGACGGTGATGCAGATTCCGCTCGGGGTGATCGTCTTCCCGCTTGGCGTGGTGCTGCTGCCGGCCATGGCGCGCGCCGTTGCGGCCGAGTCGACGCGCGATTTCGGCGAGCTCGTCGTGCGCTCGGTGCGCCTGCTGCTGTACATGACCCTGTTCGTGACCGCGGTCGGCATCGTCCTGCGTCGCCAGGGCGTGACGTTGCTCTTCGACTACGGACTGGACGAGCGCGCGATATCGCTCACCTCTGACACGCTTTCGTTCCTGCTCCTCGGCCTTGCCGCTCACTCGATGGTCATCGTCTTTGCGCGCGCGTTCTACAGCGGCCAGGACACGCGCACCCCCGTGCTCACCGCCCTGACGGACATGACTGTGGCGGTCCTGATCAGCGCGGCCACAGTGGGCAGCCTCGGGCTGTCCGGCATCGCCCTGGGTTTGTCCGCCGGCGCATGGGTCGAGGCGACCGCGCTCGGCATCCTGCTCTGGCGGCGCACGCCCGGCGCGGGCGTGGAACGAGTGGTTCGGCCACTCGCCCTGTTTGCCGTGGGGGCCGTGCTGGCCGCCGGCGCCGCGTTCCTCATTGTCCGCCTGACCGACCCGCTGATCGGCGCCGCTCCGGGCGTGACGCCCAACAAGATCGCGCTTCTATTCCAGGTGCTGGCGGCGTCCACCGGCGCGGCGCTCGCGTATGGCGCGTACACCAGGCTGCTCGGGATCCCCGAGCTGGGCCAGGTGGTCGACCTGTTGCGCTCCATGGTCCGGCGCGACAGGGGCGCGGGCGTCTAGCTCATGGCCACCACGAACGACCGACGCGCGCTGGGCAACCTCGTGCGCGAGCTGGAGCAGCGCGGCATGCTGCGCTCGCTGCTGACGCAGCCCGACACGTCCGCGGCCGCGCTGACCGTGCGCGACGTGGTTTTCGACTCGCGCTCGGCACAGCCCGGCTCGTTGTTCGTGGCCGTTCCCGGAGCGGAGGCAGACGGCCACGAGTTTGCCGCGTCGGCCGTCCAGCGCGGCGCCGTGGCAGTCATTGCCGAGCGCGCGGTGGCACGCCTGGGAGTGCCCCAGGTGCTGGTCGGCTCGTCACGCGCCACTCTCGCCGTCGCCGCCGCGTGGCTGCACGATTTTCCCAGCCGCGAACTGGGCGTCGTGGGCGTGACCGGCACGGACGGCAAGACGACCACTTCCTTCCTGGCGCGCGCCATGCTCGCCGGGAGCGGGCTGCCGGCCGGGCTGATCAGCACGATCGAGGTCATCGTCGGCGGCCAGAGCCGGGGCTACACCGGGCACACGACGCCCGAGGCTCCGGTCATCCAGGCGGACCTGCGCGCCATGGTCGCAGCGGGCGATCGCTTCGCGGTGGTCGAGACAACCTCGCACGGGCTGGCACTGGAACGCGTCGCGCAGGTCGCCTACGACGTGGCCGTGCTGACCAATATCACCCACGAGCACCTCGACCTGCACGGCACGTACGAGGCGTACGTGGCGGCCAAGCGCTCGCTCTTTGAGCGCCTCGCCGTGACTGACGGCAATCCGGACAAGGGCTGGCCAAAGGCAGCCATCATCAACGCCCAGGATGCGCGCGCGGCCGAGTTCGCGGATGCAGCACGGAGCGTCGGCGCGCGAGTGATCACCTACGCGGTCGATCCCCAGGTGCCGGCCGACCTGACCGCGCTGACCGTGCGCGACACGGCCGACGGACTGCGCCTGCGGGTGCGCACTCCGCGCTGGGAGGACGAGGTCGCCATCCGGCTCGTGGGCCGGTTCAACGCCTTCAACGCGCTTGCCGCGCTCGGTGTGGGCGAGGCGCTCAGCCTGGACCCCGAAGCGATGCGCGCCGGGCTGGCCGGCCTGACCCACGTCACCGGGCGGATGGTGCCGATCGATGAGGGCCAGCCATTCGGCGTGTACGTCGACTTCGCCCACACTCCGGGCGCACTCGCCGCCGCGCTCGACTCACTGGCGCCCATAGCCGCCGCGCGCGGAGGCGGACTGATCTCGCTCTTCGGCTCGCCCGGTGCGCGCGACATCGCCAAGCGGCCGATGATGGGCCGCGCCGCAGGGGAGCGCTCACGGATCGTGATCCTGACCGAGGACGATCCGCGCGACGAGGAGCGCATGGGCATCCTCGAGCAGATCGCTACCGGCGCCGAGGAGGCCGGCCGGCGCCGCGATCGCGACCTGTTCCTGATCGAGGATCGCAGCGAGGCGATCGCATATGCACTGGAGCTGGCCCGCCCGGGCGACGTGGTGCTGCTCGCCGGCAAAGGCCACGAGCCCACCCTCGCGTCAGCGGCCGGGCCCATTCCGTGGGACGAGGCCGCGCTCGCCCGTGCGGCGCTCCACGGCCTGGGCTACAGGAGCGCGAAGGTCTAGTCGAGCGCCTCGGCGGCGAGCGCGTCGATCAAGCCGTTCGTGTTGAAGCGGCCAAGGTTGGTGGTCACGACGACAGTCAGGTCACTCTCCGGGAAGTACCACATGGCGGCGTTGAAGCCGCGCAGCGAGCCGGTATGGCCAACCGTGGGCCGGCCGTTCGAGATGCGCATGTACGTTCCCAGCCCGTAGCCCTTGGTGCCGCCGTTCGAGTAGTCGGTGCCGGTCATCTCGAGCAGAGACGCGTCACTCAGGATGTCGCCGCCGTACAGCGCCGCGCACCAGCGCGCCACGTTCGGCGCACTCGATACCAGGCCGCCTGCCGCCCAGGCAACGGTTGCCGCTGAGATTGTGGGGCGGTAGCCCGTCTCGTCCGACCACTCGTGCCAGGTCCCGGAGCTGTACAGGTAGCCGTGAGCGGACGACGCCGGGGGCGGACCGTCGCCCTGGAAGTAGGTGCGCCCCAGCCCGAGCGGTCCGAAGAAGCGCTGGCGGAGGACCTGTCCGATTGGCTGGCCTGTCTCCTGCTCGAGCACCAGGCCGAGCAGGACGTAGCCCGTGTTGCTGTAGTGGTAGCCGCCGCCCGGCGCGAAGTAGGGCGGCCGGTCGAACTCGTCGAGGATCTCCTGTGCCGTCCAGGAGCGGCCCTTGTCCGTCTTGAAAACGCGCTGGTTGTAGCTCGGGTGCTCGAAGTAGTTGAAGACGCCGCTCGTGTGGCTGAGCAGGTGGCGCAGCGTGATCTGGTCGGCACGCGGGTAGTCGGGCAGCCATCGGGCGAGCGCGTCGTCGATCGACAGCCGGCCCTCCTCGGCGAGCTGCATCACAGCCGCGGCGACGAATGTCTTGGTGATCGAGCCGCTGACGAACGGCGTCTTGCCCGTGGCCTTGGTATTCGGGACGAGCTTGGCGTTGCCGCTGCCCGCCTTCCAGACGCTGCCATCGGGAAAGATGACCGTGGCCGACGCGCCCGGGATGCGCAACGCCACGCGCTGCTGGTCAAGGATGGCACGCAGCCGCGGCGCCTCGTCGGCCGCCTCAGAGGCGGCATTGACCGAGGACGCCACGGCCGATCCGCGCGCCGCGGGTGCGGACGCGAATCCCAGGGCGGCTGGATGGGCGACCTCGGCGAGCGCGTCGATAACGGGGTTGGCGTCGATCCGACCGCGGTTGGTCAGCGCCACGATGGTCATGCCCGTCTGCTTGAAGTGCCACATCGCGGCGGCGTAGCCGCGGATCGACCCGGTGTGTCCGAACATCCGCTCGCCATCGAACTCGCGGCTGCGCGTGCCCAGGCCGTATGTCTCGTCCGTGGCCGGGTAGTAGGTCCAGTCCTCCATCTGGGCCAGCGCCGCGGGACTAACCAGGTGGCCGCCGTACAGCGCGTCGCCCCAGCTGGCCATGTCGCGTGCGCTGCCGGCTATTGCGCCGGCCGCCCAGGCGACCGTCGCCGCGGACACGGTGGGCAGGTAGTCGGTCGCGTCGTCCACCTCGCGGAACCCGGCCACGCGCAGCAGGTAGCCGGTGGCCGCGTCCGTCACGGGTGGCGGGCCCTCGCCCTGGAAGTGCGTGTCCGCGAGGCCGGCCGGCGCAAAGAAGCGCTCGTCGAGCACGCTGCCGACGGTCTGCCCGGTGATCTCTTCGATGATCAACCCGAGCAGGATGAAGTTGGTGTTGCTGTAGTGGTAGCCGCTGCCCGGCTCGAAATACGGCTCACGCACGAAGGTGTCGAGGATCTCCTGCGGCGTCCAGCTGTGCCCGCGCCGCGTGGCGAATACCTGGACGTCGTAATCCGGATGCTCGAAGTAGTTGTAGATGCCGCTCCGGTGGTTGAGCAGTTGGCGGACGGTGATCACGCCGGCGCGCGGGTAGTCGGGCAGCCAGCTCGCGATTGGGTCATCGAGTGAGAGGCGGCCCTCGTCGGCGAGCTGCATCACGGCCGCGGCGATGAACGTCTTGGTGATCGAGCCGACCACGAACAGCGTGTCGCCGGAGACGCCGTCTCCGGAGAGCAGTGACGCGTTGCCACTGCCGCTGGCCCAGATGCTGCGGTCGGGGAAGATGACCGCCGCGCCGATGCCGGGGATGTTGCGCTGTTCGCGCTGAGCGTCGATCGCGGCCTGGAGGCGATCAGCCAGGTCGGCGGCGAGGCCCGTGTCCGGAACGGGGCTCTCGATCGGGATCGGCGTGCCCGGCGGGCCGCTCGGCGTGGGCTGGGTGGTCGGGCTCGCCTCCGTGGAGGGAGTGGCGCTGGGCGGGGCCGTGCTGGGCGATGGGTTTGTCGGCGCAGGCGTCGGCGGCGCTGTAGGCGGCAGGCTTGGCGCAGCGGTGGGCAGCGTCGCGGTTGCCGGAGCTGGGGACTGCGTGGGCTGCGGCGACGATGTCGGCGGAGCCTGGACGCTGCACGCTGCCAGCAGCGCGACGAGAAGGAGCGCGATCGAGCGTGGCAATGACTTCGACATGGTTTCCCGAGGACTGCGTGACGCTTGCGACCGGTTCCCTGGAGCACGCCGGAGCCGACCAGGCATCACGGTACACTGGCCAAGGAATGTCCATTGAACCCCTGAGCCCGCCGCGGGTCCGCGCGGGCGCGGGTTCGGCCACCCGTCAGAAGGCCGGCGGCGCGCTTCAGATCGGCTACAGCCGACGGGCGCTGAACGCTGCCGAGCGCCGGCTCGAGGCGGAGCTGCTGACGCATCACCCCACGGCGGACGCGTCGCGCATCCGTGACGCGTGGCAGTTTGCGATCGAGGCCCACGGCAGCCAGCGCCGCACGAGCGGCGAGCCGTACGTCAGCCACCCGCTCGCGGTGGCGCGGATGCTGGCCGAGATGGGCCTGGACCCGGAGACCATCCAGGCGGCTCTGCTGCATGACATCCCAGAGGACACCGAGTACGGGCTGACGGACATCGAGGAGCGCTTCGGGCCGTCCGTCGCCCAGCTCGTGGACGGCGTTACGAAGCTGTCCAAGTTCGGTTCACGGACGCCGGACGAGCTGCAGGCGGAGAACATCCGCAAGATGTTCCTGGCGATGGCAGAGGACGTGCGCGTCGTGCTCATCAAGCTCGCCGACCGGCTGCACAACATGCGCACCATCGCGGCGCTGCCGGCGGCCAAGCAGCAGCGCATCGCGCGCGTGACGGCGGAGATCTACGCGCCGCTCGCGGAACGCCTGGGCATCTGGCAGATCAAGTGGGAGCTCGAAGATCTCTCGTTCAAGGTTCTTGAGCCGGAGGAGTACCGGCGCCTGGCGGAGCAGCTCGAGGCGCACCGGCGCGAACGCGAGGCATTCGTCAAGCGAGCAATGGCCGTCCTGCGCGAGTCGCTTGGCAAGGCGCGCATCAAGGCCGAGCTGTCGGGCCGGCCCAAGCACATCAGCAGCATCTGGAAAAAGATGCAGCGCAAGAACGCCAGCCTGTCCGAGATCTACGACGTGCACGCCATCCGTGTGCTGGTCGACGAAGTGGCCGACTGCTACGGCAGCCTGGGCGTGGTGCACGGCCTGTGGCGGCCGATTCCGTCCGAGTTCGACGACTACATCGCGGTGCCCAAGACGAACGGTTACCAGAGCCTGCACACGGCGGTCATGGCTCTCGACGGAAAGCCGCTCGAAGTTCAGATCCGGACCCACTCCATGCACCTCCAGAGCGAAATGGGCATCGCCGCCCACTGGCGCTACAAGGAGGGCGGCCGGACGGACAAGAGCTACGACGCGAAGCTGGCCTGGGTGCGTCAGCTGATGGACTGGCACAACGACGTGGTCGATGCGACGGACTTCGTCGAGGGCCTCAAGCTGGACCTGTTCCGCGACCAGGTGTTCGTGTTCACGCCGCGCGGCGATCTGAAGGACCTGCCCGCCGATTCGACGCCGCTTGACTTCGCCTACCGCATCCACACGGACGTGGGCCACGCATGCATCGGCACCAAGGTCAATAACCGCCTGGTGCCGCTCGACTACAAGCTGAACAACGGCGACATCGTTGAGATCGTCACGTCCAAGGCCGCGCGCGGCCCGTCGCGCGACTGGCTCAAGATCGTCCAGACCAACCAGGCCAAGGAAAAGATCCGCCAGTGGTTCAAGCGCCAGGAGAGGGACGAGAACATCGTTCACGGGCGCGAGTCGCTCGAGCGCGAGCTGCGCCGCCTGGCGCGCTCATCCCTTGAGAAGCTGGGACCGGAACGAATCACGGAGATGGCTGAGCTCTACAAGTACGCGTCCGTGGACGACTTCTTTGCCGCGATCGGCTACGGCGCGGTGTCCGCGCAGCAGGTCGTCACCAGGCTGGACGTGGTCGACGACGCAAACGAACAGGTCCTGCCCCAGTTCGCCCCGGCCATTCCGTCACGCACGGACGGCGTGCGCGTCAAGGGTGTGGGCGACCTGATGATCCGCTTCGCGCGCTGCTGCCATCCCATTCCCGGTGACCCGATCGTGGGTTACATCACCCGCGGCAGGGGCGTGACGGTCCACCTGCCGACCTGCTCGACCGTGGTCAACGAGAAGGAGATCGGGCGGCTGATCGACGTTGAATGGGAGGGCTCGGTCCATCAGACGTACCCCATCGCGATTCGCGTCGAGGCGTACGACCGGACCGGGCTCCTGTCGGAGATCACCAAGGTGGTCGCCGAGGACAAGGTCAACATCATTGCCGCCAACGTCCGCGTCCACCCGGACCACACGGCGACCGTGCAGGCCACGCTGCAGGTTTCGTCGGTCGCGCAGCTGGCCAAGGTCCTGTCGCGCATCGAGCAGCTCAAGGACGTCCACACGGTCCAGCGCGAGCTGACCTAGCGCGGCCCGCTCGCCCGGCTCTCCGGATGTGCAATCTGGCGTGCATTCTGGACACGTCCTGGCTGAATGCGCCGCGTACTGATCCCTCTGGCCAGGATCGGGTCCTGCTGCGTGGTCAAACTGCACGCTGAGCGGAGCATCCGGCCTTTGTGTGGCCAAAATGCACGGCCAGGCGCACACGGGAGACTCGAGGCGCACACGGGGGACGCCCGGCGCACAGGAGGATCAGCCGCTGCGCCGCGCCCTGACCACGTCCTCGGCCGCCCGCGCCTCCACCTCGAAGCTGTTGTCCCTGTATCGATCGAGGCCCTTCTGCTTCGCGCGTGACGACTCGTGCCAGTACTTGACGATGAAACCGAAGAACCCGTGCTGGCGCCACTGGCGCACGTGGGCGAGCTCGTGGGCCAGCTCCACATCGTCCAGCGGTCGCCAGGCGAATATCCAGTGCGAGATCGTGATTGCCAGCCAGTCGGGCATGATGAAGCGCTGGCCGAGCCGCCTTCAGGAAGCCCAGCACGATCACCCTGTGCGGTGGCGCCTCGCCGCCGCCGACCTGGCCGTCCGACATGCCCGGATTGTGACCCACTCTCGCTAGACTCCGCGACATGCCCAAGCTCCAGGCGCCGAGAGGTACGCGCGACCTGCTCCCGGCGGACATGGCCGTCTTCCGCCGACTGTCCGACCTTGCCCGCCGCCTGTCCGCCCTGTATGGCTACAAGCCGATCGAGACGCCGCTGTTCGAGGACAGCGCCGTCTTCGAGCGCGGCATCGGAGCCGTGACGGACATCGTCGAGAAGGAGCTCTTCCGGCTCCGCTCGCCCGGCTCGGACGAGGATCGTTGGGCGCTCCGCCCAGAGGCGACCGCGGGCATCTGCCGCGCCTACGTGGAGCACGGCATGCACACGCTGCCGCAGCCAGTGCGCCTGTCTACCTTCGGCGCCATGTTCCGCTACGACCGGCCGCAGGCCGGCCGCTACCGCCAGTTCTGGCAGTGGAACGTAGAAGCGATCGGGGATCCCGGCCCGGCTATCGACGCGGAGATCGTGGAGATGGCGTTGCGCTTCGTGCGCGACGCGGGCGTGCCGGACGTGGAGCTGCAGCTCAACTCGATTGGCGACGCGGCCTGCCGACCGGCGTACATCGCCGCGCTGGTCGAGTACCTGGGCCGCTACGCCGACGAGCTGCCCGACCAGGAGCGCCACCGCCTGGCGGCCAACCCGCTGCGCGTCCTGGACACGCGCGATGCCAAGGTGCAGGCCATCCTCGAAGATGCGCCCACGATCGACTCGTACCTGTGCGCCGCGTGCCGCGACCACTTCGAGTCACTTCTTGCGCATCTGGAAAGGCTGGGTGTCGAGGTTCGCCGCGCGCCGCGCCTGGTGCGCGGCCTGGACTACTACACGCGCACGGCTTTCGAGCTCTACCAGAGCGGCGCGCATGGCCAGCAGTCGGCGCTCGGCGGCGGCGGCCGGTATGACGGGCTGATCGAGCTGTTCGGCGCGCGCTCAACCCCGGGCATCGGCTTTGCGTTGGGCATCGATCGCATCGCGGCGCTTGCCGCAGCGGCAGATGACGGAGCGCAGCCGGCCGTGGAGGGCCGGCCGGTGGCGGTGGTCGTGGGCGCCGACCCGGGGGCGACTGACGTCCGGCTGGCGCTGGCGACCGACCTGCGCACTGCCGGCATCGCCGCGACGGCCGACCTCGCGCCGCGCAAGCTGGGACGTCAGCTTGAGGCGGCCGCCAAGGAAGGCGCGCATTTTGCGATCGTCGTCGGCGACGAGATGGCCGACGGCCAGGTTCAGCTACGCGACCTCGAGGCGGGCACGCAACGGACGGTCAACTTGATCGACCTCGCGCGTGAGCTGGAGCGTGCTCACGGCAGCCACCATCACGGCTAGGAGCTACTTCCAGGCTACGAACGCGTCAATGTCGACCCGAGTGCCGGTGGAGGACGGATTGCCGTTGTTCGTGACGCGCACCTCGAAGACGTGGCTCGCGGAGGCGACGTTCGAGCTCCACACGAGCTGGGCCGGAGTGAGAGTCGGTGCGTACAGATCGACCGAGTCAAGGAGCACGCCGTCAAGGCGCAGCTCAGCGACGCCGCGATCGGGCCCAAGGGTTGAGATGAGGCCCACCGCCGACCCATTGAAGGCGTAGCTGGCGGTATTGCCCGGCGTGATCGAGCGGCGCACATAGCCTCCGCTCGCGCCGCCCACGCTCACCCTCTTCCACGAGCCGGCGTAGCTGGCCGACCCGGCCGTCTCCTGGGCTCTGGCGAGCTTGGCGGTGGCGCTCATGACGTACGCGCTCGTGTTGCCGGCCGTGTCGGTTGCCGAAAGCCGGAAGCGATAGTTGCTGCCCGGGGCCAGATTCATGACGGCGCTCGTCGCGGTTGATGAGGTCAACGTGACGCTTATCCAGGCGCCGCTGCCCTTCTTGCGCTGCAAGTCGTAGCTGCCGATCCCTGATTCGTCGTCCGCTGCGGGCCAGGTGACCTCCACGCCTACTTTCGAGCCCACCGTCTGCGGCTGCACGAATGACGCGGCGGGCGGGTGGACGATGGGTGGGCTGACGTCAGCGCCGCCGCCACCGGACGTCTCCCAGCCGATGTCGCGGAAGAGCGCCATGGTCAGCGGGCCCGGATCGTGGATCACCTCGCCGTTGGCCAGCGACGGGGTCATCAATGCATGCTGCGTACCCGTGGGAAACGCGAACTCGTCGAAGTGCGAGTTGCTGGAGCCCTGCTGCCATGGGTTCGGCGCGTACAGCCGGGCACGAGCACCCAGCTCGGCGACGACCTCCGGGCCGCCGAAGTAGACGCTCCCGTCGGTGATCTGCGTCTTCAAGGCATTGGACGGGTTCGCGTAGACCGACTTGTTGGTCAGCAAGTTGCCGCCCGTCGCGGCGCTCCACTCGAATGTGTCGAACCTCATTGGACTTCTCGTCGATCCGTCCGAGATGCCCCACGACCCCTTTCCAGAGGGCGCGACGCTGAAGCTGCTGTAGAACCCGAGGCCGTGGCCGATCTCGTGGAGCACGACGGTGAAGAAGTCCCACTTGCCGCTGGGAGCAGCGCCGTCGGCGCCCAAATACCAATTCGGGAAGGACGAGTTGAAGTCGGCGGTGATGTCGGCCGGCTGCCAGCTTGGATTGCGGTTGCAACCGCACAGCGACTCGCTCAGCGCGATGGGATACCAGCGGTTGTCAGGGTGCAGGACATTGAACGTGGCCCCCGCGCCACCCAGGATGTTCGGGTGCATTGGCCTCCAGGTCGCATCGACATGGATGACCTGCGACGAGACGATGCGCGCTTCCCAAACCTCCACCGCGGCCTCAAAGGTTGCCTCGGCTTCGCTCGAAAATCCGTTGTAGTCGACCTGGATGTCCGCGGTCGGCGCGCTCGCGGTCAACCGTTCGGGCGCAAGAATTGGGTCGTGGCGCTCGAGGGTCCGGCCGGCAACAACTTCGACAAGTCGGCCCTGCTCGACCGGGAGCGCGGCCGGCGCCTGTGCCGCAGTGTTTCCTGCGCCGAAGGCCAGACCGGCCTGGATCGACAATAGAAGCGCGACGCCGGTCGCGGCGATTGGTGCCCTGCGCATCCTTCCCCCGAGTGCGAATGGTGCGGTCCAGGTCGATCTTAGGCGCTGTGTACAGCCGCGGCAGCGGACGAAAGTCGGGTGCGCGACCAGAAGGGCGGCTACGGCCCACCATCGACTACGATGCGGCCATGCCCCCGACCAACGGCCCTGCTTCCGCGACCGCCTCTCTCGCCACGGCGCTGCGTACGCACACGGCCGGCGACCTGCGCCCGGAGCATGTCGGCGCGGACGTGTCGCTCGCCGGCTGGGTCAATCGCCGGCGCGACCTGGGCCAGCTGATCTTCATCGACCTGCGCGACCGCCACGGTCTGACCCAGATCATCATCGACGCTGCAGAATCGCCCGCCGCGCACGAAGCGGCCAGCGCCGTGCGCAACGAGTTCGTGCTGCGCGTCCGCGGCACCGTCGCCAAGCGTCGCGAGGGCACCGAGAACGCCTAAGCTGGCCACGGGCGAGATCGAGGTTCGGGCCACTTCGGTGGAGGTGCTGTCGACGGCAAAGACGCCGCCCTTCCCGATCAACGAGTCGGAGGACACCGACGAGACGCTGCGTCTCAAGTACCGCTACCTGGACCTGCGCCGCGACGCCATCAACAACCGGCTCGTGCTGCGCTCGAAGCTGCTGCGCGCACTATCGCGAGGTCCACCACGCGCACGGCTTCGTCGAGGTGGAAACGCCGATCCTGATCAAGTCCACGCCTGAAGGCGCGCGCGACTTCATCGTTCCGTCGCGCCTTCAGCCGGGCAACATCTACGCGTTGCCGCAGTCGCCGCAGCAGCTCAAGCAGCTACTGATGGTCGCTGGCTTCGACCGCTACTACCAGATCGCGCACTGCATGCGCGACGAGGACGCGCGCGCCGACCGCGGCCCGGAGTTCACCCAGCTCGACATCGAGATGAGCTTCGTCACCCAGGAAGACGTGATGTCGTTCGTGGAGATGACCGTGGCCGAGGTCACGCGTGCCGTCGTGCCCGACCGACCGCTCAGGGCCACGCCGTTCCCGCGCTTCTCATATCGCGAGGCAATCGACCGATTCGGCTCGGACAAGCCGGACGTTCGCTTCGGGATGGAGCTGAAGGACCTGGGCGACGTGGTGCGCGGCTCAGGCTTCGGTGTCTTCGACAACGTCCTCGAATCGGGCGGTCGCGTGGTCGGACTTGCCGCCCCCGGCCTGGGCGGGGCCACGCGATCACAGATCGACGAGCTGACCACGATGGCCAAGCGGGCCGGCGCCAAGGGCCTCGTCCACATGGCGGTCGATGAGTCGGGCGCCGTCACCTCGCCCGTGCTCAAGTTCCTGGGGGAGGGACGTGCCGACCAGATCGTCGAGGCTGTGGGCGCCTCGCCGGGTGACCTCGTCCTGATCGTGGCGGACGCGGACATCCATGCCCAGGAGGCGCTGGGCGACCTGCGCGCGGTCCTCGGCCAGCGCCTGGGCCTGATCAAGGACGACAACGAGCTGTCCTACCTGTGGGTCTACGACTTCCCGATGTACAAGTGGGACAAGGACGGCAACCGCTGGGATGCCACGCACAACCCGTTCAGCGGCGTCCAGCCCGACGACGAGAAGCTGCTCGAAACGGCCTCGGGCGACTTTGCCCAGCTGTCACCGACCGATCCGGCGGGCCAGGCACGCGCGCTCCAGCACGACCTGGTGCTCAACGGCTGGGAGCTCGGTGGCGGCTCGATCCGAATTCACCGCCACGATCTGCTCGAGCGCTCCTTCCTGCTCCAGGGCCACTCACGCGAACAGATGCAGGAGAAGTTCGGCGCGGTGCTCGACGCGTTCGAGTACGGCGCGCCGCCGCACGGCGGTATCGCCCTCGGCATCGACCGCTGGATCGCGCTGCTCACCAACCAGGAGAACATCCGCGAGGTCCAGGCGTTCCCGAAGACCGGCAACGGCTCCGACCTGATGCTCGGTGCGCCGTCACCGGCCGAACCCGCCCAGCTGACAGAGCTCGGCCTCCTTATGGCCCCGCCAAAGGAGCCCGCCAGGCCGGCCTAGTCGCCTTCTTCGGCCGCCTGCGGGTAAGGGGCGAGGGCGGGGCCTTCGAGCGGCGTGTCATCCGACATATCGGCGGCTGCGGCACCCCATTCGGGGGCGGCACCGGCTACCGGCTGCGGTGGTCCCTGGTAATCGGGTAGCGAATCCATCGCGGTGCCCATGTCGTGGACCGTGCCCGGATCGCCAGTGTCGATGACCTCGAGCGCGGCACCGGCGGCGATCATGTCGGCCAGCAGCTCATCGGGCATCAGCGTCGCGTCCTGCGCGGCGAATAAATCGAGCAGCGAAACCGGAATGAGCGCCGGCCAGCCGATCGTCTCCTCGTAGCGCGGGCGCAGGATTGCCTCGCGGTGGGCGCCGTGCGCCTCGATCATCGACGTGACGGTCTCGGCGTCGACCCACGCCATGCGGCCCGGCCAGATGAGGCAGGCGTCCGTCTCAGTGACCTTGTCAGTGGCGACGCGCATTCCGCGCGCGATCTGGCCCACCGGCCCGGTCTCGGCCGGTGCGGGCTCGGCCAGCACGGCCGGTGAGCCGGCGAGCGCATCAGCTACCGAGCCTTCGGGATCGCTGCACGACGACGACAATCGGCGTCGCGCCACCGGCCCACGCCGACTCGACGATCCGCCGCGCGGCGAGACGGCCGGCCGCATCAGCGAGAGCACCCTCGGCGCGAGCGAACAGGACTACTGCAGCAACGGTCACCCGCCCATGCTACTTGCAGGCGCGCAGGCAGTCGGAAGGGCCCTCAACCGGCCTTCGCTGGTTTCAGTGCAACAATCGGCGCAATGGCAGCAACTGCACCTGAACGACTCGTGGTCCGCGACGACCTGCGCAACGTCGCCATCGTCGCCCACGTGGACCACGGCAAGACGACGCTCGTAGACGCCCTGCTCAGGCAGACAGGCGTGTTTCGGGCACACGAGGAAGTCGTCGATCGCATCCTGGACTCGGGCGATCTGGAGCGCGAGAAGGGCATCACCATCCTCGCCAAGCAGACCACGATCGAGTACGGCGAGCGACGGCTGAACATCGTCGACACTCCCGGCCACGCCGACTTCGGCGGCGAGGTGGAGCGCACGCTGCTGATGGTCGACGCCATCCTGCTCCTGGTCGACGCGGCGGAGGGGCCGCTTCCGCAGACACGCTACGTGCTCAGCAAGGCGCTCGCCCGCAGCCTGCCCGTGGTCGTTGCGATCAACAAGATCGACCGCGGCGACGCTCGGCCGGCCGAAGTTCTGGACGCCATCTACGAGCTCTTCATCGATCTCGGCGCCAGCGACAGCCAGATCGACTTCCCGGTGCTGTACACCAACGCCAAGCTGGGCACGGCCACGCCGGACCTCGCATCACCCGGATCAGACCTGCGGCCGCTGCTCGATGCGCTGGTCGAGGTGACGCCGGCGCCGACCTACGCGCCCGATCACCCGCTCCAGCTGCTGGTCACCAACCTGTCGGCCAACGACTACGTGGGGCGCATGGCCGTCGGCCGCATCTGGAACGGAACTGTGCGCATGGGTCAGCGCATCGCGGTTGTCAGGGACGATGCCGATTCACACTGACGGCCGCGTGGAGCCCGGGCGGCTGGTGACGCTCGCGGGCACGGTCACCAGCCTGACAACCGCCAGGGGCATCGAGCGGGTGGACATCGCCGAGGCCGGCCCGGGCGACATCGTCGCCATCGCCGGACTGCCCGAGGTGACCATCGGCGACACGATCACCGAACCGGGCGATCCGCGCCCGCTGCCGCGGCTGGAGGTTGATGAGCCCACGCTGCGCATGACGTTCGGTGTGAACACCTCGCCGCTCAGCGGCCGTGACGGCAAGTTCGTCACCAGCCGCCAGATCAGGGATCGCCTGGACCGCGAGGTGCTGGGCAACGTGTCGATCGAGGTTCACGCCACGGCCACGCCGGACACGTTCGAGGTGCGCGGTCGCGGCGAGCTGCAGCTCGCCGTGCTGATCGAGCAGATGCGCCGCGAGGGCTTCGAGCTGCAGGTCTCGCGCCCGGAGGTGCTGCTCCACGAAGTGGACGGCGAGGTCCAGGAGCCGTACGAGCGGATCACGATCGATATCCCGCCCGACTTCATCGGCCCCGTGTCGCAGTCACTCGCCGAGCGGCGCGCCAAGCTGGAGCTGATGTCGACCGATGCCGACGGTCGGACGCGGATGGAGTACCTGATCCCCACGCGTGGCCTGGTGGGCTATCGCGGCCAGCTGCTGACCGAGACGCGCGGGACGGCGCTGATGCACCAGATCGGTGCCGGTTACGGGCCATGGGCGGGCGAGGTCGCCCATCGCACGAGTGGCGTGCTGGTCAGCGACCGGTCGGGCTCGTCGAATGCGTACGGCCTGTTCAACCTTCAGGAGCGATCACAACTCTTGATCGGCTCCGGCGAAGAGGTCTACGAAGGGATGATCATCGGCGAGAACAGCCGACCGACCGACATGGACGTCAACCCGACCAAAGAGAAGAAGCTGACCAACATCCGCACCCACTCGCACGACGAATCGCTGCGCCTGACACCGCCGCCACCGCTGACCCTGGAGGCGGCGATCGAGTTCATCGCCGAGGACGAGCTGGTCGAGGTCACGCCCCTCAACCTGCGCCTGCGCAAGAGGGCGCTGAGCCAGCACGATCGGCGCCGGGAGGCGGGCAAGGCATACGACGACCGCCGCCGCGCAGAGCGAGCCGAGGGCGCCGAGGGCGGCTGACAGCGTCACCCCAAGCGCGCCTCACTCGTCTGCCGGGTGAATAGCGTTCGCCACGCGCTTGATCGCGCTCCGCATGCCCCACGCGAAAGGGAACGTCTGATGGTCAGGCGCTCAGTCGTCCTCACCTGCGCGCTGCTCGTCTTCCTGTCGCTCCACGCAGTCCACGTCGTGGCCGACGAAACGCCCCAGGATCGGCCGGACATCATCGTGGTGATGGTTGACGACCTGGGCATGGTTGGCGACCGCGTCCTGGAGCGTTTGCCGAACATCCGCTCACTGTGGCTCGAGCGCGGACTGCGCTTCGAGGCGGCGTACTCGGAGACGCCGCTGTGCTGTCCCGGACGCGCGGCTTTCCTGACCGGGCAGCACACGCGCCGCCATGGCGTGGTGGTCAATGACGCGCGACTTCTGGACCCTCAGCACACGATCGCCACGGCGCTTGACCAGGCCGGCTACTTCACGGTCATGTCGGGCAAATACCTGAACGGCGTGGGGGCGCTGGCCGATCGCACGCCGCCCGGCTGGGACCGCGTGGCGATGCTGGACACCTGGTCACGCAACCTGACCAGCGAATGGTGGGTCCAGGATTTCGCGCAGACGGCCGGCTTCTTCGATCGCTTCGCGGCGGACCGAGCGCTCGAATGGCTCCATGGCGCGCCGCGCGACCAGCCGCTGTTCATGTGGCTGACACCGCACGCGCCGCACAAGGCAGACGGAGTTCCGGAGGAGTGGGTAACGGACATCGAACCGCGCTACGTGTCCGATCCACGCTGCGACGGGATTCGGCCGTTCCAGCCGCCGGGCTATGCCCTGCCGCGCGCGCCGGACGGCTTTCCGCTCGACGACGTATGCCGCTCGCTTCTGACGGCTGACGACATGGTCGGCCAGGTCCGGGCGGAGGTTGAACGCCAGGGCCGCGACCCGTACTGGCTGTTCACGTCGGACAACGGCATGGCCTGGGGCGCTCATGGATTCACCCAGAAGAACGTGCCATCGTCCGACCGGCTGCCGCTGTACGTAACGGGCCCCGGCGTGATCAGTGGCGAAACGTCCGCACTCGTGTCCAACATCGACCTCGCCCCGACCCTGGCCGACCTGGCCGGCGTGGAGATGCCCCGCGCCGACGGCATCAGCTTCGAGCGCGTGCTGCGCGGGGAGGATGGCCGGCGCCGGGCGATGCTCCAGGACCATCCGGTAGGCGGGCCAACCGGGCTGGGCGACCTGACCGGCCCGTGGTGGGCCATTCGAACGGGATCGTGGCGCCTCGTCGTCTGGCGCGGCACTCACCTGTACCAGACCGAGGATGATCGCTGGGAGCTGAACGACCTTGCCCTGGACGAACCGGACATGGCGCTCCGACTGGCCCGCATGTGGCGCCGGCTGAGTGGCCCGCACGGCCCAGCCCGGCCTCCGTTCCCGGCCGTGCCCGTGCCCACGGCATCGCCCACACCGGGGCCGACGCTGGTACCCACGCCAACTCCAACCGTCGAACCCAGCCCCACCCCGCTGCTCCCGCCGACGCCATTGGCGTCGCCGCCCCCTTCCATCTCGGCAACGCCGGTGCCCGACGCCAGCCAAACTCTCGCCCCGCCCGTGAATGGCAGCGCCTCACCGTCGACGGCGATCGCGACGGAGACAGCTTCGGCGGCGGCGGCGTCGGCGAGCCCGGTGCCTGCAGATGCATCCCCTCCGGACCGCGACTCCCCGATTGCCGCCGTGGCGCTGGCCGCGATGGCCATGCTTGCGGCGGCTGCCGCGCTCACCATCCCGCTCGTGCGCCGGAGGTTGCGCTAGCGCTCCTACAATCCACGCAATGCCCGTCTACCTGGACCACGCTGCGACTACTCCGCTGCGCCGCGAAGCGCTCGAAGCGATGCTGCCGCTGCTCACGGACGATTTCGGCAACCCATCCAGCGTGCACGGCTATGGCCGGCGCGCCCGAGCTGCTCTCGACGACGCCCGTGAGCGGTTCGCCGCGCCGCTCAACGCCGAGCCGCGCGAGATCATCTTCACGGCGAGCGGAACAGAGGCCATCAACCTGGCCCTGAAGGGCATCGCCTGGGCCGGCAAGGCGCGCGGTCACCGCATCGTGGCCAGCTCGGTCGAGCATCACGCGGTGCTGCACGCGCTGCGCCACCTGGAGAAGTTCGGTTTCGAGATCGTGACCGTGCCGGTTGATCGCTATGGGCTCGTTGACCCGGATCAGCTCGATGCTGCGATCAACGAACGGACCATCCTCGTCTCGCTGATGATGGCCAACAATGAGGTTGGCACCGTCCAGCCGCTGACCGACGTCATTCGCCGCGTCCGCGCTCACCGGGGAGTGGCACTCCACCTGGACGCGGTCCAGGCCGCGCCCTACCTGGCCATCGACACCAATGACGTGGACGCCGACCTGATCTCGTTCTCTGCCCATAAGTTCGAGGGCCCCAAGGGCACCGGCGCGCTGTACCTGCGCCACGGGACCATCCTGCTGCCCCAGGTCCAGGGCGGCGCCCAGGAGCGCTACCGGCGCGCCGGAACGGAGAACGTGGCCGGGGCCGTGGGCATGGCCGTCGCGTACGAGCTGGCCAGGCACGAGCAGGCAGACACTGCGCCGCGCCTGGCCGCGCTGCGCGACCGGCTCGCTGACGCCATCCTGGCCGTGCCCGGCGTGGAGCTCACCGGGCACCCGCGCCGGCGCCTGCCCGGACATCTGTCGGTCATCTGCCGCGAGGCCCAGGGCGCCGATCTCGTCGTGCAGCTGGACCTGGCCGGCGTTGCAGTGTCCACTGGCGCGGCATGCACGACAGGCTCGACCGAACCGTCGCACGTGCTCATAGCGCTGGGTTTCCCGGATGACGAAGCGCGCGGATCGCTGCGCATCTCGCTCGGCCGCATCACGACAGAGGCGGACATCGACCAGGCGGCGCAGCTGATCCCGGCCGAGATCGCCAGGTTGCGCGGCGCCACGCTGAGCGCGCAGGTCAGCGCCTGATGGCGACCCAGGCTGGCGGTCGCGTCCTTGTGGCGATGTCGGGCGGAGTCGATTCTTCGGTCGCCGCTGCGCTGCTGGCAGAGGAGGGGGTGGAGACCGTCGGCGTGTGGATGCGCCTGCACGACGTGGCCGACTCGTACAGCGAGTTCAAGAAGAGCTGCTGCTCGCTCGACGCGGCCGACGACGCACGCCGCGTGGCAGCCCAGCTGAACATCCCGTTCTACGTTCTCAACCTGGAGCGCGAGTTCGGTGCCGGCGTGATGCAGCCGTTCATGGACGCGTACCTGGATGGTCGGACGCCCAGCCCGTGCGTGGACTGCAACTCGTACGTCAAGTTCGGCGCGTTGCTGGGCAAGGCGCTGCGCCAGTTCGACTGCGCGGCGGTGGCGACCGGCCATTACGCCCGCGTCGATGCGATCGAGGATGCCGACGCGCCCACCGGCCGTCGCTACCGCCTGCTCAAGGGCGCCGACGCGGACAAGGACCAGAGCTACTTCCTCTACGGGCTGCGCCAGGACCAGCTGGGACACGTGCGCTTCCCGCTTGGCTCGATGACCAAGGCGGCGGTACGGGACGTCGCTCGGCGCCACGGATTGGCCACGGCGGAGAAGCCTGAGAGCCAGGAGATCTGCTTCGTTCCCGGCGGCGATTACCGCACAGCGCTGGCCACGCGTGCCGGATGGCGTGAGACGCCTGGTCCGCTGCTCGACGTGGACGGCGAGCTCGTCGGCGCGCACCGCGGCGCGGCGGCCTACACGATCGGCCAGCGCCAGGGCCTGGGCGTCGCGCTGGGCGAGCCGCGCTACGTCAGCTCCATAGATGCCGTCGCGAACGTCGTCACGCTGGGCCGCCGCGAGGACCTTTACCGGCGCGAGTTCGAGATGAGTGACGTGTCCTTCGTAGCCGGAGGGCCACCCGCCGACACGTTCAGGACAGAGGTGCGCATCCGCCACCGCGCCGACCCGGTGCCCGCAAGCGTGAGTCGGTCGGACGGCGCACAGCCTGGCGGCCGATCCGACCGATGGACCGTCTCGCTTGATCGCGATGCGTGGGCACCTGCTCCGGGCCAGGCGGCCGTGTTCTACGCCGCGGACGAGGTCGTGGGCGGCGGTCGCATCGCGCCGGCGTCGTAGCGGAGCAGGGATAGAGCACCATGCCCGCGATCGAACCGGCGCCGATCCTTGCCCTGCTCGTCGGCCTCTTCCACACGGGCTTGTATCTCGTCATACGGGGCTCGGCCGGCTTCCGCCTGCCGTTCGTCGCCCTCGCCGCCGTGCTCGGGGCATATGGCGGGCAGGCGCTCGGCTCACGCCTGGGTGATCCGGTCCAGATCGGCGACTTCGGGCTCGTCTGGGCGTCGCTCTTCGCCTGGCTGGGAATCATCCTGATCGTTGCCGCGGCAGCGCTCTCGCCTTCGCGCGCACCGCGCGATGGGACGGTCGAACGATGACCGGAGACGCGGCCAACCTGATCGTTGCCGTGGCCGCGGTCGCGGCGCTCGCGGTGCTCGCTCTCGCGGCGTTGCTCGCCGTCGTATCTCTGCGCCGGATGGCGCGCGACGTGGGCCGTCTCGCCCAATCGCTCAACGAGACAGCCGCCACGCTCAACGAGGAGCTGCCGCCCACCCTGCGCGACCTGCGCGCGACATCGGCCAGCCTGATGCGACTGGCCGAGGAGCTTCCGCCGCGGCTGGACCGAATCGACGCGCTGCTGGACGAGGCGGACGCGTCCGTGCATTCATTGCGCGCCACGATCGAGGCCGCAGAAGAGATCGTTCGTGGCCCCGCTGCTGCCGTGGAGCGCGCCCGGCGATCGGCCAGTGCCGCCGGCCGGAGTCTCGCCCGCGGCGCCGAGAAGCTGGTCAAGTCGGTCGAGGATCGTACCGGCCGCAGCCGCTAGACAGTTTGGCCGGCGGCAGGCGGCCGCTTAGAAGTGGCTGGCGCGCGAAGTCAGGCCGCGAGCAGGGCCTCCGCCTCGACCGCTTCGGCCTGGATGCCCAGCTCGCGCAGGATGCTGGCCGCTCGGTTCAGCTTCTCGGCCGCCTCGTCGCGCCGGCCCAGGTCGAGCAGCGCCGATCCCCAGTCGCGTGACACGCGCGCAGTGAAGGGCCGCGCTTCCATCTCCTCGAAGGCCGTCGCAGCGGCGGAGTAGTCGGCCAGCATCTGGTTCGTGTCGCGCGCTGCCCGCTGCGCCTCCGTGTTGGCGCGCTTCCAGATCACGTTCGCCTCGCCCCACCGGTCGTTGATCGCCCGCGTCTCCGCCAGCGCCTCATCGAACGGCCGTGCGGTCGAGCCGAAGTCGCCCATGTTCGCCGCATTGGCGCGCATGTACGCCGCGATGGACGGATTGAAGATACGCATCTCGACGGCGTTGGCCACCTCGCTGCCGCGCTGGAAGGCGATTTGCGCGTCGCCGAACTTGCCCTGGCGCATCAGTGCGTCGCCAAGCACGAAGTTGCTGGCCACGACACAGGCCGTGGCGCCCGCCTCCTCGGCCATGTTGGTGCAGCGCTGGGCGAGCGGGATGGCTTCGGCCAGGTTGCCGCGGATCGACTGGACGGTGCTCTCGCCGATCAGCGAATCGAGCTTTGCGATCAGGTCGCCACGCTCGCCCAGGGCGGTTGCGCGGTGGGCAACCTCGGTCGCCTTGTCGAACTCGCCCAGGCGCGCGTAGCCCATCGCCAGTGCGACGAGCGCGAAGGCAGAGCCGATGAAGTCATGCTTCTGCTCGAGCAGCGCGGAGGAGGCCTCCAGCTTCGCGACTCCGTCGCGCAGCTGGCCGCTGAACACCTGGAACAGCCCCACGATCGACTGCGGCAGTGCGGCGATGGTCGGGTCGTCAAGCTCGACTGCGATCTCGCTCACCCGATCAAGCGCCGCGCGGAGCTGCTGATTGGTCGCCGAGCTGTCGCCGCGCATCTGCCGCATCAGCGCGATGTGCATCTGTACCTCGGCCTCCAGGCGAAGATCGCCCAGCTGTCGCACAGGATCGGCGAGGGGCTCCAGGATCCCGAGCACTTCCGCCTCCGGCATGAAGCTGAACCCGGCACGCACGCGGCCCAGGTCGATCTCGATCAGCCTGCGCAGTGCGGTCGGGTCGGAAGAGTCGACCTGCACCGTGAGCAGGGCGCGCGCCCGGGTGTACAGGTCGACCGCCTCCGTGATGGCGTTGCGCTCGCCGGCAAATTTGGCCGCCGCGACCAGATATTCGATCGCCTTCTCCGTGTCGCCGGCCTGCTCGTAATGCAGCGCCAGCACGGCCGCGAGCTCTCCAACGCGATCCGGGTAGAGCGATTCCAGGGCGTGGCCCACTACCTGGTGCAGAGCGCGCCGCTCCTGCTTGAGCAGCGATTCGTACGCGGTGTCCTGGAGCAGCGCGTGACGGAACAGGTACTCGAGCTCCGGCTCGACGGTGGCAATGCGGATCAGTCCACGCGCTTCGAGCGTATCGAGCTGGAGATCGGGCGGGCGAGCGACGGCGTCGGTCACTTAGGCGATCTCCGAACCAGGCCCGGCGGTGGCCAGTACCTCTTGCAGGACGCGCACGGGGAACTGGCGGCCGATCACGGACGCCACGCGCAGGCTGCGCTTGGCGCTGTCCGGGAGCTGGTCGATGCGCGCCAGCAGCAGCCCGTGCAGTGTTTCCGGGATCTCCACGCGGTAGATGGATTCGTCAGCCGTCCAACCATCGCCCGAGCGCACGATCGCGCCGCGGCCGATGAGCATCCGGATGACCTCCTCGACAAAGAACGGGTTGCCTTCTGAGCGCTCCAGGATCTGGTTGCGCACCTTCTCTGGCAGCGATTCGATCTCGAGCAGGTTCGAGACGAGTTCGCGACTGTCCTCGTTGCCGAGCGGCTGGAGGCGGATCTCCGTCATTGCATCGCCGAACAGGCTGCGCGGCTGGGTCACCAGCCGCCAGCCGGGTGCGTCCGTCTCCGCCCGGCCCACGAAGAGCATCAGGACCGGCATCGTCGTGAGCAGCGGGACAAGCTGGGCCATCACTTCTACCGACGCGGGATCTGCCCAATGGATGTCCTCCAGCACGAGGACGAGCGGCCCTTCGGCGGTCAGGGCGCGCACAACACGCGCCAGTGCCGCCACATAGCGGCCCTGAAGCGTCTCCGGGTCCAGCTGGACCCGTTCGGCCTCGGCGACAGAGAGCGGCAACGCGAAGAGATGGGCGAGGTACGCCACGACGTCTGACGCGTCCTCCCCGAGGAGCGAGCTCAGGCGTTCCTCGAGCGCAGGACGGAGGTCCGTCTCGGTTCCGGCCAGGGGCAGGTCGAGCATGGAGCGCAGCAGGTCCAGGACGAGGTGGTAGGGCAGGCCGCGACCGTATGTGACACATCGCCCTTCGACCCAGCCGCGCTGGGCAGCTCGGCCCTCCGGCCCGCCGCGCTGAACCAGGGCGCGCAGCTCGGCCAGCAGGCGCGTCTTGCCCAGACCCGGCTCACCGAGCAATGCTGCAAGCCTGCCCCGCCCGGCTCCGGCCACGGTGTGCAGCTGGCGCAACGTGTCCAACTCTGTTGCACGGCCCACCATGGGACTGGACAGGCCGACTGATTCCAGTCCTCGTCGTCGGCCCGGCGTGGCGCGCAGGCCAAGCACGCGGTAGAGGCGCACGGCATCCGCCTTGCCCTTCAGCTCGACGTCACCCAGGTCCGCGAAGTCGAACGTGGTGCTCACGAATTGCTGCGTGGCGCCTGAGATGACGACGCTGCCCGGCTCGGCCGACGACTGGACCCGGGCGGCGACGTTGACCGCGTCGCCCAGCGCGGTGTACTCGTAGCGCAGGTCGCTGCCCACGTTGCCCACGATGACCGGGCCCGTGTTCACGCCCGCCCGGATCCGAAACTCGATGCCATGCTCCTGCTTCAGCTGGCGGGCGAACTCGTCCGTCTCGCGGACCATGTCCAGCGCGGCCCGGACTGCTCGCTCGGGATCGTCCTCGTGCGCGACGGGTGCCCCGAAGAAAGCCAGCAGCGCATCGCCCTGCAGCTGAGCGATCGTGCCCTCATATCGAAAGATGGCCCGGGACATCAGCTCGAAGGCTTCGTTGATGATCTGCGTCCAGTCCTCGGCGTCCATCTGCTCGGCCAGGCTGGTCGAGCCGACAACATCGGCGAACAGCGCCGTGACCGGCTTTCGCTCGCCGGTCAGCTTGGCGGCGCGCATCTTCTCGATCAGGGGCGCCGGGATCGCGGCGGCGATCAGCGCCTGACGATCGCCGGTCGCGGCGTTGGCGGCGGCACTGGGCGGCTGCAGCGACGCGCCGCAGGTTGCGCAGAACCGGGCGTCCGCCGGCACCACGGCCGCGCAGCGCGGACAGCTTGACCCCCCAAACTGATCCGTCATCTGGCTCCATGTTACGTCGCGCACCCATGTCCCAGATGCGGAGGCCGCTGCGTGCCCGACTGCGACGTCGTGGGCAATCCGGCGCCGAGCGTCCCTTTCGTTACTCTTAGGCCATGTCGGAACGCACCTTCCGAGAGGATGGCGCGCCGATCCCCTGGATACCGGCCGCCGAGATTCGCCAGCGCTACCTCGACTTCTTTGCCGAGCGTGGCCATACGGTCGTGCCCAGCGCGTCGCTTGTCCCCGGCGGCGACCAGACGCTGCTCTTCACCAACTCCGGGATGGTCCAGTTCAAGGAGGTCCTGACCGGCCAGGAGACGCGCAGCTACAACCGTGCCGTGGACGTCCAGCGCTGCCTGCGGGTGGCCGGCAAGCACAACGATTTCGAGGAGGTCGGGCGCACCACGCGCCATCACACGTTCTTCGAGATGCTGGGCAACTGGAGCTTCGGCGACTACTTCAAGCGCGACGCGATCATGTGGGCCAAGGAGCTCCTGACCGAGGTCTACAAGATTCCCTGGGAGCGCCTGGGCGCCACGACGTACAAGGACGACGAGGAGGCCCGCCAGTACTGGCGCGAGGTCGGCATGCCGGAGGAGCGCATGGCGATCTGGGGCGACGTGGACATCGGTGACGACCGCAACTTCTGGCGGATGGCTGACACCGGTCCGTGCGGGCCGTGCAGCGAGATCCACTTCGACCGCGGCGCCCACCTGTCCGAGGGGCCGCACTGCATCCCCGATCACGACGAGAACTGCCCACGCTGGCTCGAGATCTGGAACCTGGTGTTCATGGAGTTCGACCAGCTGCCGGATGGGCCGCGCGTGCCCCTGCCGTTCAAGAGCGTTGATACGGGCATGGGCTTCGAGCGACTGGCGAGCGTGCTGCAGGGCGTGCCGACCAACTACGACACTGACGTCTTCACCCCAATCCACGAACAGATGCGCAGCCTGCTCGGGCACGACCCGGAGAAGTTCGAGGCCGAGCGCTTCAGCTACCAGGTCATCGCCGATCACATTCGCGCGCTCACCTTCCTCGTGCCGGATGGCATTCGCCCCTCGAACGAGGGGCGCGGCTACGTCATGCGCCGCCTGCTGCGGCGCGCCGTGCGGCACGGCCGGCTGCTGGGTCGGAATGAGCCGTTCCTGGCCGACCTGTCGGCCGTGGTGGTCGACACGATGAAGGTCGCCTATCCCTACCTGGACGAGTGGCGCAACGAGATCCAGGGCGTGATCGCGGCAGAGGAACGCCAGTTCCAGCGGACGCTGGAGGCGGGCGTGATCCACTTCGAGGAGGCGCTCATTCCCATCACCGGGGTGTCGGAGCGCCAGGTCGGCGGCGTGCGCCCTGAGGACCTTCCGTCCGACTCGCCCGTCCTTCCCGGCGACGTCGCCTTCCGGCTCCACGACACGTACGGGTTCCCGATCGACCTGACCGTCGAGCTGGCGGCCGAGTACGGAGTACGCGTCGACCGCGCGGGCTTCGAGGAGGCCCTCGGCGAGCAGCGTGTGCGCAGCAGGGGCGGCAAGAAGCAGGAGCTGGCCCGCCACGCGGAGATGAGCGGGCTGTACCAGGACATCGCCACGCGCCTATCCGGTGGAGTCGAGTTCCTGGGCTACGAGACGACATCAACGTCCGCCCGAGTCGTGGCCATCCTGCGCGACGGTACGGACTACCAGGAGCTGCGCGCCGTGCCGGAGGCGGAGCTGCGCGTGCTGGCCGATGCGGAGGCGGAGATCATCCTCGACCGGACGCCCTTCTACGCCGAAGGCGGCGGCCAGGTGGGCGACCAGGGCGTGCTGCGCTCCGCGGACGGGGAGGTGCTCTTCAACGTCACCGATACGCAGCGACCCGTGCCCGGCCTGATCGTCCAGCGCGGCCGGCTCCACGGCCGCATTGCCGTGGGCGACCAGGTCACGGCGGACGTGGACACGCAGCGCCGCGCGCGCACGATGCGCAACCACACCGGCACGCACGTGCTCCACCGTGCTCTGCGCAACACCGTCGGCGAGCGCGCGCGACAGGCGGGCTCGCTCGTCACGCCCGATTACCTGCGCTTCGACTTTCCGTTCGACCGGCCGCTCACCGGCGAAGAGAAGCGATCCATCGAAGCGGAGGTCCGCGGCGTTGTGCGCGACAACCGGACCGTGACGCCGCGCTTCATGAGCATGGAAGAGGCAATCGCCGAGGGCGCCGACGCCTTCTTCGACGAGAAGTACGGCGAGAAGGTGCGCGTCATCTTCGTTGACGGCTACTCGCGCGAGCTGTGCGGCGGTACGCATTGCGCCGCGAGCGGCCAGATCGGCGGCTTCGTCATCACCGGCGAGCGGTCGATAGGCAGTGGCATGCGGCGCATCGAGGCGCTCACCGGGGACGTGGCGGACGACTACTTGGCGTCACGCGTGGCGCTGCTTGAACGCGCGGCGGAGCAGGCCGGCGCTCGCTCAGCGGACGCGCTGCCAGAGCGCATCACTGAGCTGCAGGAACGCAACCGCGAGCTTGAGCGGCGCATGCGCGCCGGCGGTGGCAGCGCAGCGACGCGGCCGACGGAGCTGGCACGCAGCGCGCAGTCCGTGGACGGCACGCGATTCCTGGGCTACTCCGCACCGTTCGACTCGATGAAGGATTTGCAGAGCTTCGCTCGCGCACTGCGCGCCGAGATGGGCCAGGGCGTGATTGCTCTCGCGCTCGAGTCTGAGGAGCCGCAGTTGTTCGTGACAGTCAGCGATGACCTGGTCGCGCGCGGCGTTTCAGCCGGCGTGCTGGTCAGCCAGGGCGCGCCGGTGATCGAAGGACGCGGCGGCGGGCGGCCGGAGATGGCCCAGGCGCGCGGGACGCGCCGCGACCGGCTGCCCAGCGCGCTGACCGCGATTCGCGAGGCACTCGAGGCGGCGCTGCGCGACGGCGCTGACGGCACTCCGAACTCCTGACCACGTGGCCTTCTGGCGCCGATTTCTACAACGATCAGAGGACGACAGGCTTGCCGCCTGCACCGCGCTCGATGTAGGCACGGAGTTCGCCAAGGCGCTCGTCTTCGAGGTCACCCCTGACGGCGAGGCGATCGTGCGCGGCGTGGGCCGCCAGCGCCAGGGCCTGGCGCACATGCAGTCGGGCACAGTGGCTGACATCGGTGCCGTGGTGGACAACTGCCATGCCGCGCTGTCGGAGGCGGAGGAGATGGCCGGCTTCCGCTCGGACCAGGTCATCATCGGCATCGCGGGTGAGCTCGTTAAGGGCTTCACTACCGGGGTCAGCCAGGAGCGAAAGAGGCCCGATCAGCAGATCTCTGCCCGCGAGCTTGATCACCTGATCGAAACGGTCCAGCGCGAGGCACTCAAGGAAGCCGAGCGGACGGTCACCTGGGAAACCGGCCTGCCCAACGTGGACATCCGTCTGGTCCATGCCGCCGTGACCGGCGCCACGATCGACGGCTACGCGGTAACCAACCCGGTCGGATTCCACGGCCGCCACGTCCGGATCAGCATCTTCAATGCCTTCGCGCCGCTCGTTCACCTTGGCGCGCTGCAGACGGTGGCCGCCAACCTGGACCTGGAGCTGGTGGCCATCGTGGCCGAGCCGTACGCCGTCGCGCGCTGCATGGACGACGACCAGGTTCAGCAGGCTGGAGCACTGTTCATCGACGTGGGCGGAGGAACTACGGACATCGCCCTCGTGCGCCAGGGCGGCATTGAGGGCACGCGCATGTTCGCGCTGGGCGGGCGCGCCTTCACCAAGTCGCTCGCCGACCGGCTGGAGCTGCCCTTCGCCCGGGCCGAGGAGATCAAGGTCGATTTCGTCAAGGGCGTCCAGGTGGAGCGCGCAGACGAGGTGGCGCAGATCATCGGCGAGGACACTGCCGTCTGGGCGGCCGGCGTTGAGCTCGTTCTGGAGGAGTTCTCGAAGACAGGCATGCTGCCCGGCCGGCTGTACCTGTGCGGTGGCGGCGCGCGGCTACCGCAGCTCGCTGCGGCGCTGCGCGATCCCGGGTTCTCGCGCCACCTGCCGTTTGCGCGCCCGCCGCAGGTCGAGGCGATCACCGTCACTGAAGTCGCCCAATTGCGCGACGTGACCGGGCTGCTCGTGGACGAGCAGGACATTCCGCCCATGGCGCTCGCCCACCAGGCAATCGAGATGAGCATGCCCGAGTCACCGCTCGACGGCGCCCTGCGTCGCGTCCTTCGCCAGATGAAGGTCTAGGTCGTGGATGACGCCTGTCGGCTAACGGCAGTCATGGCCGCCGCCCGCCGATGACGGTCTGCTACCTGGAGGTTGATGACGAGGTAACGAGTGCGATCAACCGCGTCCGCGGCGTGGCCGATGGCGAGGTCATCCTCGTCGTCCCGCCCGGCTCGCGCATCGCCACCAGCCGCATCAACTTCAAGCTCATCGTGCGCGAGGCAGCCCAGCGCCAGCTCAACGTGGCCGCGGTGAGCGACGAGCCGCAGGTACGGGCGATGGCGATCTCTGCCGGCCTGCCCACGTACGACACGCTCGCCGCCGCGCAGATGGCGCTGATCAGCTTCAACGACAACGACCGCCGGCTCGCCGCGCGCATCGGCAAGGCGGCTGACGTTCCGAACGCGACGATGGTGCTGCCGGGCATGCCGCGCCAGCGCTCGGCCGTTTCGGCAGAGACAACCGTCCAGCCCGCGAGCGCCAAGGATCGGGCGTCCGTGGCCGCGGCGCGCCGCCGGGCCAGCCGACGCCGTGTGGGCCTGGCGCCGTTCGTGGTTCTCGGCCTGCTCGCTCTGCTCGTGGGCGGCGTGGCCTACGGCGCGTACGTCTTCCTGCCCACGGCCACGATCACCATCACGCCCGCGACATCAACGACGCGCTTCCAGGAGTTCTCCGTTGCGGCCGATCCGGCGGTCGCCGTGAGCGATGTCGCAGCCGGCATCGTGCCCGCCCAGAGATTGGAGCTGCCGATCCACGTCCAGGGCGACTTCCCGGCCACCGGCGTCCAGACGCGTGAGACTCGATCGGCGGGCATCGTCCGCTTCCGAAGCGAGAACACGCTCAACGACGTTGCCATTCCGGCCGACACGGTGGTCCGGACCCTGGACGGCATCGAGTTCGTGACGGAGCAGCCGGTGACTGTCGCGCGCGCCTCGTTCCAGAGTGGCCCGAGCACGGCAGAGGTGCCCGTGCGCGCCGTTCGGCCGGGACCCCGCGGCAACGTCCTTGCTGACGCGATCAGCGAGGTGCCCAACTCGCTCGCAGCGCAGCTGATCACCGTGCGCAACCCGCAGCCCACGGACGGCGGACGGCGCATTGAAGAGCAGATCGTCACCCAGGAGGACTACGACGCGGCCGTCGCGGACCTCGCGGCGCAGCTGCCCGATGCGCTGGCCAGTGTCGTGGCCGACCCGAACCAGATACCGCAGGGGCTGAGAGCCTTCGTCGAGACGGCCGAGCTGGGCGAGGCCACACCAGCTCAGCCGCCCAACGCCGTGATCGATGTCGTGGCGCCCATCTTCAGCCTGGGCCTGAACGCCAGCGCGGAGCTGCTCGCGGTCAACGAGACGCTCGTCGACGAGCTGGCCGCCGAGCGCGTAGGCGACCAGCTCGAGGCCGACCAGCGTGTCGTGGGCGAGCAGGTCCAGAGTGGGCGCTCGGCGGGCCGGGTGATTGGCGATTCGATCGTCTACGACATCACGCCAACCGCGCTCGTCTATCGCCTGCCAGAGACATCCGGGGTCGTCAATCTGGTGCGCGGGCTGACGATTGCCGAAGCCGAGCAGGCCCTGGCGCGTTACGGTCGCGTGGACATCGTGATCTGGCCCGAATTCGTTGATCGCATCCCAGACCAGGCCGCGCGCATCAGCGTGACGGTGGCTCCGCCGGTGGCCCGGACGTGACCCGCCTGCTGGGCGTGGACCTGGGCACGCGGCGGATAGGTTTGGCCGTGGGCGACACTGCCACGGGTGAGGTCAAGCCGCTCGCCACGCTGCGCCGCGCGCCGTCTGTCGCGCGCGACGCGGAACGGTTCGTGCGCTTCATCGAGGAGCAGCGCATCCAGGAGCTGATCGTGGGCCTGCCGCTCAACATGGATGGCAGCGAAGGCGGCCAAGCGGCCGAAACCCGAGAGTGGGGAGTGGCCATCGCCGCGCTGCTCCCGGTGCCCCTCGGTTGGCGCGATGAGCGCCTCACAAGCGCGGCGGCCGAGACCCGCACCGGGCCCGCCCGGCGCGGCCGGTCGGGTGGCGCGCCCTCGCCCGCGGCGCGCAACGCCCACCGCGCGCGGATCGACCGCGAGGCTGCGGCGAACATCGTGCAGGCCGAGCTGGACGCGCGCGCGGCCGCGTCAGGCCGCTCATGACTGAACGCTTCTCGGGCCGCACGCCAGACGACCGCAGCCGCCTGCCGCGACGCGACCGCGCTCAGGTGGAGGCGCACGTGCGCAGCCGCGAGCGGCACGTGGCCGCGGCCGAGCAACGGGCACGCGAGCGCCAGCTACAGGCGTCCGTCCGTGGCCTGCCGGTCCGCTCGCGCTCCAAGCCGCGCTCGACCCGGCGCTGGGCGATCGTGCTCGCGACGCTGGTCAGCCTCGTGCTCATCGGCTGGGTCGTCCTGCCGCCCGTCTTCGGCGGCCTGCTCCGATCAATGGCCGAGGGCAACCCCGACCTGCTTCGCTTCGGCGTCGTGTCAGAGGCGGTCGGCGCGGTCATGGGCGACCGGCCTGACCAGCCGGCGGGCACGGATCCGGCTCCGGTCGAATTCGTCGTCGCGCCCAGCACGGGCAACCGCGAGATTGTTGATGCGCTGCTCGAGCGCGAGTTGGTGACCGACGAGCTCGCCTTCTACTGGGTCCTGTCCACGGAGGGCGGCCTGGACAACCTGCGTGCCGGCACGCACACGCTCAATCGGACGATGTCGCCACGGCAGGTGGCAGCCACGCTGCAGGGCGTGCCGCCGCCGAGCAATGGGGGAGTGCCGATCGCGTTGCGCGCGGGGCTGCGCCTCGAACAGATCGTGGCCTATCTGCAGACGCTGCCGCTCGACAACCTGGACATAACTGTGTTCTACGAGCGCGCCACAACGCCGGATGCGGCGCTGCGCGAACAGTTCGAGTGGCTGAGCGTGATCCCGGAGGGAGCGAGCGTGGAGGGCTTCCTGGGCTCGGGCCTGTTCGACGTACCGCTCGACATCGATGCCCAGGGCATGCTCGAGCTGCTTCTCCAGCGCTGGCAGGACAGCCCGTCGTTTGCCCTGATCGAGCAGGCCCAGGTCGAGGGCAAGGACTTCTACGAGATGGTCATCCTGGCCTCGATCGTGGAGCGTGAGGCGATCCTGGACGAGGAGCGTCCGCTGATTGCCGGCGTCTATCAGAATCGGCTCGACGGCCTGCTCCCGACGCGCCTGCTCAACGCCGACCCGGTCGTCATCTACGCCAAGGACACGATGGCTCTGCGCGACCAGCACATCATCGAGTGGCCCGACTTCACCTTCTGGACGCTCGAGGGGCTGGGCAGCGTGGCCGCTTTCGAGGTCACGCCAGACCTGGCCGGATACCAGGTCTACCGATCACGTGGCCTGCCTCCGGGCCCGATCGCGACGCCCAGCACGGCCTCGCTGGAGGCCGCGCTCCAACCCGACCAGGCCGAGGAATACCTTTATTTCCTGGCCAAGGGCGACGGCACCAACGCGCACGCCTTTGCGCGCACGTACGAGGAGCACTTGCAGAACATCGACATCTACTTCCGCGGCGGCGCAACGCCAACGCCGGGCCTGCCCACCGCGGTGCCGGCGACATGACGCTCGGCGAAGCGATGCTGACGGCCCCAACCGCACACGACCTGGAGCGCTGGCGCGCCGCGGACGCCCTTGCTCGCCCGCAGCGCCTCGCGCGGCTGCGCGAGCGGATGGAGCGTGAGGGCGTCCAGGCCTACTTCGGCGTCAGGCGCGAGAACATCCGCTACCTGACTGGCTTCGTGCTGGCCGAAGGGGAGGAGAAGTCCGCCGGCAACTCCGGCCAGTTCCTGGTCTCGGCCACGGATCTCGTCGTGCTGGCCGACTCGCGTTACACGATCCAGGCCGCAGAGGAATGTCTCGAAGCGCGCGTGGAGCCTGTCTATCAGGACTTCGTTGCGCGCTGGCCCGAGCTGCTTTCCTCGCTCGGTGTCACTAGCCGCGTGGCGGTGGAGGCTGGCTTCGTCAGCCATGCCGCATGGCAGCGGCTTGCCGCCGCCGTTCCGACTGTCGAGCTGGTCGCCGCCGAGAACTGGGTGGAGGATCTTCGCCAGACCAAGGAGCCGTCCGAGATCGAGCGCATCGCGGCCGCCTGCGCCGTGGCCGACGCTGCACTGAAGCGCCTCCTGCCCGCGATCCGGCCGGGCGCGATCGAAGCCGACCTGGCCCTCCAGCTCGAGTGGGAGATGCGCACCAACGGCGCGGAGGCGCTCGCCTTTGACGTTACCTGCCTTTCCGGTCCGCGCGCCGCTCTGCCGCACGGGTCGCCCGGCGCACGCCAGGTGGCGCTCGGCGAGGTGCTCCTGTTCGACTTCGGCGCGCAGGTCTGCGGCTACCGCTCTGACATGACGCGCACCCTGTTCGTGGGCCAGCCGCGGCCCAGGGACCTGGAGATCTACGGCGTCGTCGCGCGTGCTCAGCAGGCCGCCATCGATGCGCTCGCGCACGCCCTGGCGGCCGGCGAGCGTCCGGCCGGACGCCCGATCGACGAGGTCGCGCGGGCGATCATCAGGGACGCCGGCCACGGCGACCACTACGGGCACAGCCTGGGTCACGGGATCGGCCTGGCGACGCACGAGCTGCCCAGCCTTGGGCCGTCAGCACCGCCGAGCGCCGCTGACCTCGCCGACGGTCTTCTCGGTCGAGCCGGGCATCTACCTCGAGGGCGAGATGGGCGTGCGCATCGAGGACCTGGTGCTGTTCGATGCCGGAGCGCGGCGGACAGAGCTGCTCACCCGATTCCCGCGCGACGTGACCATCGTCGGCGACTGAGTCGGTTCGTCCGGTAGCATTCGGACGTGATTTCGACCGGCGATCTGCGCCGGGGATCGTCATCGAGATCGATGGCGAGATCTGGCAGGTGCTCGAGTACAACCACATCAAGATGGGTCGCGGTTCGGCCCAGGTGCGCATCAAGCTGCGCAACATCCGACGTGGGCAGACGGTGGAGCGCACCTTCCAGGCGGGCGAAAAATGGCCGCGCGCATTCCTCGAGACGCGCCAGGTCCAGTTCCTCTATCGAGATGGGTCCGACTTCCACTTCATGGACACGACTTCATACGAGCAGTTCTCACTGACCGAGGAGAAGCTGGGCGACGCTGCGCAGTACCTGACTGACGGCATGATGCTCGACCGCACTTCGTATGAAACAGAGACCATCGGCGTCGAGCTGCCCGTGTCCGTTGAGCAGAAGGTGGTCGAGACGGAGCCCGGCTTCGCCGGCGACACGCAGAGCGGCGCGCGCAAGCCGGCGACGACCGAGAGCGGCCTCGTCGTACAGGTGCCGCTGTTCGTCCAGGCGGGCGACACCATTCGCGTCGACACGCGCAACGGCGAGTACCAGACCCGCGTCTGACCGCTCGCCGACCTTTGAGGGCGGGATAGCCTAGGCGCGTGAGAGAGCAGGGCGCGGAGAAGCCGCTCGTGGATCCGCTTCGCCCGAATTCCGAGGCGGCCAGCCTGCCGATCATGTCCGTGGGCGATGTGACGCGGCCTCATCAGGAGCGACGCTGCGCGCCGCGCCCCGGCTGCGCGAGGTGTGGGTCGAGGGCGAGGTCGGCCAGGTCAGCATCAGCGCAGCCGGCCACTGCTACTTCACGCTCAAGGACGAGCGCGCCCAGCTGCGCTGCGTGATCTTCCGCGACGACCGGCTGATGATGCCGTTCGAGGCACGCACCGGGCTTCGTCTGGTCGCCCAGGGCAGCATCGACGTCTTCGAGCCCCAGGGTGCGTACCAGCTCTACGTCAAGCAGCTCTGAGCCGTCGGGCCACGGCGACCTGGCGCTCAGGTTCGAGGCACTCAAGGCGAAGCTGACCGCGGAAGGACTGTTCGAGACCTCCAGGAAGCGGCCGCTGCCACCGATGCCGCTGACCATCGGCGTGGTCACCAGCCTGTCCGGGGCGGTGCTGCACGACATACGCCGCGTGATCGCCCGACGCTGGCCAATGGCTCGCGTCGTCGTCTCAGCCTGCCAGGTCCAGGGCCAGGGCGCGGCCCAGACGATCGTTGCCGCGCTGCGTCGAATCAGCCGCTGGACTGACGAGGAGACCGGCCGCGCGCACTGACGTGGTCATCCTCGCCCGCGGCGGCGGCTCGCTCGAGGACCTGTGGCCGTTCAACGACGAGGCGGTGGTCCGAGCCGTGGCGGCCCATCCGTGCCCGATCGTGGTCGGCGTGGGCCACGAGACGGACGTGACCCTGGCCGAGTTCGCGGCCGACGTCCGCGCCGCCACACCGTCCGTGGCGGCAGAGCTGATCGTGCCCTCGCGCATCGACGAGATGGCTCGCTGTAGGACAGCTCGTCGAGCCGGCTCAACGGCGCCACTGGCGCGCTCGCTCGCCGATCGCCGCCAGCAGCTGACCAACGAGTCGCCGCGCGCTCGAGGGGCGCCACCCGCAGGGCGCAGATAGCGGCCGATCGCGAGCGCGTCGGTGTCCTGCTCGACCGTGCCGCGCGCGTGCTGGCCCGCCGGCTGGAGGTCGATCGGAGCATCCTCGCGCGCGACGCAGAGCGTCTGCCGGCGCTCGTCTGCGACGAGAGTCGGCATGGCCCGAGCGGAGGTGGCCAGGCAATCGGCCGCGATCTGGCCGCGCTCAGTCCGTACGCGACCCTCGAGCGCGGCTACTCCATCGTGCGCGGCCCGAACGGCGTCGTGCTGCGCGACGCGCGCTCGGTCAAGTCGGGCGACCCCATCGTCGTCAAGCTCCAGCGCGGTGAGATCGGTGCGAGGGTCGATTCGGTGCGAGACTCCGGCTCGTGACGGAGCAACCGGGCAACGCGCCCTCCAATCTCGACTCGGAGCGCCAGCGCATCGCCGCGCTGCCCTTCGACCGTGCGCTGGGCGAGTTCAAGTCGGTCGTCGAGAAGCTCGAGGCGGGCAACCTGCCGCTGGAGGATTCGATCGCGCTGTTCGAGCAGGGAGTGCTGCTCCAGCGCCGCTGCGAGAAGATGCTCAGCGAGGCCGAGCTGCGCTTCCAGCGCCTGGTCGAGGCCGCCGGCGGCAAGATCCGCGCAACCGACCTGCCCCTCGCCGATGCGGAGGAGCCGAGCTGAGCTCGCGGTCGATCCCTGTCCCGGGCATCGAGCGTGACGAATCGGGCATAACACGACGCGGACCGCGCTCGTCCTAGTTTGGACCCCCAGTTGGAGAGCCACTTGTCCCTTCTGTCGAGCATCGACAGCCCGCGCGACATCAAGCAGCTGGACGAGCAGCAGCTGCGCCAGCTGTGCGCAGAGATCCGCCGGCGATCATTCGGACCGTGGCCGACACGGGCGGCCATCTGGGCAGCTCACTCGGCGTCGTGGAGCTGACGGTCGCCCTGCACCGCCTGCTTGACAGCCCCGACCGACAAGCTGGTCTGGGACACCGGCCACCAGGCCTATGCCCACAAGCTGCTGACCGGCCGCCTGGACGGCTTCGGCACGCTGCGCCAGCTGGGCGGCATAGGTGGCTTCCCGCGCCGCTCGGAGAGCGAGCACGACGTCTTTGACGGCGGCCACGCAGGGACGGGCCTGTCCATCGCTGAGGGGCTCGCGCTGGCGCGCGAGGTACGCGGCACGGACGAGCGCATCGTGGTGGTCGTGGGTGACGCGGCGCTCATCACGGGCATGTCGCTCGAGGCCCTGAACGACATCGGTCATCGTCGGACGCAGCTGCTCATCGTGCTCAATGACAACGAGATGAGCATCTCGCCGACGGTCGGGGCGCTCGAGCCAGTACCTGAGCCGGATCAAGCTCTCGCGCACCTGGCGCGGCAGCAAGCGCGCTGTACGACGACATGGTCGAGAAGCTACCCGTCGTGGGCCCGACCGCGCTCGAGTGGTCGCGGCGGCTGCGCAAGTCGGTCGTCAACTTCGCCCAGCCCGGGCAGCTGTTCGAGGACCTGGGCATCACCTACGTCGGCCCCGTGCCGGGCCACAGCCTGCGCGCCTGGAGACAGCGTCTTCCGCCGCGCTCTGCGCGACATCGACGGCCCGGTGCTCGTCCACGTGCGCACCCAGAAGGGGCGCGGCTACCAGCCGGCCGTGGCCGACCAGATCGGGTTCCATGGCGCCGCGCTGCCGCCGATGACGGTCGTGCCCGGCGGCGCCAGCGGAGCGCTTCGCGACGGTCCATCCGCGCCGGAGACGGTGACGCGACACCATCCGATGGCCCAGGCCGTTGCGGCGCGTTCCAAGCCGCCCAACTACACCTCGGTCATGGCCGCAGGAGCTCATCGCGCTCGGCGGCACAGGACCCGCGCATCGTGGCCATCACGGCAGGCATGCCCACGGGCACCGGCCTGGCGCAAGTTCCAGGCGGCCTTCCCGGACCGGATGTACGACGTCGGCATCGCCGAGCAGCACGCGGTGACGCTGGCCACCGGGCTCGCGCTCGGCCGGGACTGCGGCCGCTGGTGGCGCTCTACTCGACATTCCTGCAGCGCGCCTTCGACCAGACCGTGCACGACGTCTGCCAGAACGACGCGCCGGTGGTGATCGGCGTCGACCGGGCCGGGCTCGTGGGCGAGGACGGCACCAGCCACCAGGGCATGTTCACGCATCCGCGCCCAGCGCCAGCTGCCCAACCTCGTCATCGCCTCGCCGCGCGATGAGCAGGAGCTGCGCCGGCTGATGCACACGGCGTTCGGCCAGGACCATCCGTTCGCCCTGCACTACCCGCGCGACCCCGGATTCGATCTGCCGCCGAAGTGGACCCCACGCCGATCCCGGTCGGCCAGGGCGAGCTGCGCGCGGTCGGGTGACGACATCATGATCATCGGCTTCGGTCCGATCGTGGTCCGTGCGCATCGAGGTCGCCGATGCCTTGGCCGGCGACGGCTGGTCGGTCGGTGTTATCAATGCACGCTTCGCAAAGCCGCTCGATCGCGACGCTGATCCTGGACAACGTGCGCGGCAAGCAAGCTGGTGGTGACGCTGGAGGAGAGCGTGGTCGGCGGTGGCTTCGGCTCTGGCGTGCTGGAGACGCTCACGGAGGCGGGGCTGGCCGAGCCCGACGCTGCGCCAGGTCCCGGTGCGCGTGATCGGACTCCCCGCCGACCACTTCGTGGATCATGGCTCGGTGGCCGACCTGCGCCGCATGCTGCGCCTCGACGCGGCCGGGATCACCGAGCAGGTGCGCGAGGCGCTCGCGACCCTGGGCCTGACCGCCAGCGTCGGCGCATCGCCGGCGGGCGCGCGAGAGGCGCGGACAGCCTGAGTGGCGCCACGCGGACGCCGCGCGTCCGCCTGGACCACCTGCTCGTCGGCCAACGGACTGGCACCACGATCGCGACCACGCCGCGCGGCTGCTGATGGCCGGCCAGGTCGCCGTCGGCGAGGGCGACGGCGCCCGACACGACCGCAAGGCGGGCGACCTCGTCGAGCCGACGTCGCGGTCGCCACGCTGCGCGACCGGCCACGCTTCGTCTCGCGCGGCGGCGAGAAGCTGGAAGCGGCGCTGGAGGCTTTCCAGATCGACGTGAGCGGCAGGGTCTGCCTGGATGTCGGCGCGTCTACCGGCGGCTTCACCGACGTTCTGTTGCAGCGCGGAGCGAGCCGCGTCTATGCTCTCGACGTGGGCCGCGGACAGCTCGCTGAGGTGCTGCGCGGCGATCCGCGGGTCGTGTCGATGGAGCGCACCCACGTCGCCCGACTGGATCCCAGCTCGAAGGACCATGTGCCGCTACCGGAACAACCGTAGCCTGGCCGTGATCGACGTCTCGTTCATCTCGCTCGCACGCGTCCTGGCGCCGGTCGCCGGGGCGCTTACGGCGGACGCGCACATCGTCGCGCTGGTCAAGCCGCAGTTCGAGGCTGCTCCGCGCGGACGCGCCGGGCGGTGTCGTGCGAGATGCCCGAGTCCAACGCGCTGCGGTGGACCGGTCGCGGGTCACGCGCGGAGCATCGGGCTGGACGTGCTGGGCGAGATCGAGTCGCCGCTGACGGGTCCGGCGGGCAATCGCGAATTCCTCATTCACCTTGCGCGCCGGCGGCCGCCGCGTGATGGCCACGCTCGGCTTCGCCTACAACCCCACCAAGCCCGACGCGATGGATCTGCGCGACCGTGCCCTGGCGTGGTGCGCGGCGAACGGCGCGCAGGCGCTGGGCGACCGAATCGAAGGCGAGCCGAGGAGCTGGTCGCGCGACTGGCCGGACACCGACTGCCTGATCGTCCTGGGCGGCGATGGCACGTTCCTGCGCGCGACCCGAGCGCTGGCGCGCGTGGACGTGCCCGTGCTGGGCGTCAACTCCGGCCGTGTCGGCTTCCTGTCCAAGATCGAGCCGGAGGCGCTCGAGCCGACCCTGGCCGAGCTCGTCGACGGGCGACTACACGATCGAGTCGCGCATGATGCTCGAGGCGGCACCCTGGAGCGCGGCGCAGGCGGCGCCTCCGTGGGTCCTTTTGCGGCACTCAACGACGCGGCCATCGTGCGCGGCGCGGCGGTGCGCGTGCTGCACCTGGAGGTTGTCATCGACGGCACGCACCTGGCGACGTACGTGGCCGACGGCGTGGTCGTGGCCACGCCCACGGGGTCGACGGCGTATTCGTTCAGCGCCGGGGGTCCGATCCTCGACCCAACCGCGCGCAACCTGATCGTGACGCCCATTGCCGCGTACCTGTCGTCCATCCGCTCGATCGTGGTCGGACCGGCCCATGAGGTACGCGTGCGCCTGATCGACGGGCCGCCCTGCCTGGTCAGCATCGACGGACGCGACGACTACCCGCTCGAGGTCGGCGAGCGGTGACCGTGCGCGCCCTTGACCGCCCGCTGCGCTTCATCGAGCCGCGCCACGCGCTGCCCTTCTGGGACCTGCTGCGCCGAAGGCCGCACTGCTCCCTGCCTGATCTGCCACGCTGGCTGTGACAGATGCTCGTCGAGCTGACCGTCCGCGACCTGGCGCTGATCGAGCGTGCGCGCGTCCAGTTCGCAGCCCGGACTGACCGTCATCACCGGTGAGACAGGTGCCGGCAAGTCACTTCTGATCGACGCGCTGGGGCTGGTCATGGGCGCGCGCGCGGATGTCGAGCCTGGTCAGGCACGGCGCCGACCGGCGCGCGCGTCGAGGCGCTCTTCGAGCGCGCCGCGGCGGACGAGCCGCTGATCTGCGTGCGCGAGGTGTCCGCCGAGGGACGCAGCGTGGCCCGCATCGACGACGAGACGCGTCACCGCGGCGCGCCTGGCGGCCGTGGTGGAGCCACTCGTCGAGATCCACGGCCAGCACGAGCAGCAGCGCCTGCTCGGCGCGGCCTGGCAGCGCGACGTGCTCGACGCTTTCGGTGGTCACGCGGAGCTGCGCGCCTCCGTCGCCGACCGTGTTCGCGCTCTGGCGCGAGAACGAGGCGGCCCTGCGCGAGCTGGAGATGGACCCGATCGAGCTGGACCCGGCGCCTGGAGCTGGCCGCCCATCGCCGCGGACGAGATCGAGGCGGCCGCGCCGCAGCCGGGCGAGGTCGAGCAGCTGCGCGGCCGGCTCGCGCTGGCCGGCAATGCCCAGCGCATCGCATCGCTGATCAGCGAGGCAGACGAGCTGCTCGCCGCGGAGAGCGGCGGCGCACGCGATCGGATTGCCCTCGCCGCTCGGACAACTGCCGAGCTGGCCCGGCTCGACCCTTCGGCCCAGGACGCTGGCCGACCGGCTGGCCGGTTTGGAGGCTGAGGCGGCGGATGTTGCGCTGGAGCTGCGCCGGCGCGGAGAGTCGGTCGCCGAGTCGGCCTTCAGCTCGCAGGCGACAGAGGAGAGACTGAGCAGCCTGTACGACCTGATGCGCAAGTACGGCGACACGGAGGAAGCGCTGCTCGAGTACGCCGAGCAGGCTCGGGCCGAGTCAGACCGGCTGCGCGACGTGGAGCACGAGCGCACCCGTCGCGCCGCGGACGGTGCGCGCCTGCTGGCTGAGGCGCGCGACGCTGCGGCGGAGCTGCACGCCCGGCGCGCAACCACCGCCAGCCGCTCTCGGAGCGTCCGTCACGGATCGCCTGCTCGAGCTGGGCTTCCCCGCGGCCGCCTTCGAGATTCGACTCGATGAGGCCGCGCTCGACGAGAGCGGCGCGGACGCAGTGGCCTTCCTGCTGGCGCCCAACCCGGGCGAGCCGCCGCGTCCGTTGGGCCGCATCGCGTCGGGCGGCGAGCTGTCACGCGTCGCGCTCGCGCTGAAGACCGTGCTTGCCGCGGCCGACTCGACGCCGACACTCATCTTCGACGAGGTGGATGCCGGCATAGGCGGGCGCTCGGCGGATCCCGTCGGCCGGCTGCTTTGGCGCCTGGCTCGCCACCACCAGGTCATCTGCGTCACGCACCTGCCCCAGATCGCGGCCTACGCCGATGCGCATCTGCGCATCGAGAAGTCCGAGCGCGACGGCCGCACGGCCACCGATGTCGCGCCACTCGACGAGGAGGAGCGGCGCGCAGAGCTTGCGCAGATGCTCGGCGGCAGCGCCGATGCGCAGGCGTCCCTGGCCGCCGCGGACGAGCTGCTCAGCCGGGCAGCGGCGGCGCGCGTGGAGCTGGCCGCGGCGTGAGCGAGAACCCGCTGTCGCTCGAACAGGCGATCGACGGCTATCTGACCTACCTGCGCGTCGAGCGTGGCCTCTCGGCGGCCACCATCTCCGCCTATCGCGTCGACCTGCGCGGGCTAGCCATTGCGGAGGGCCATGGCAGCGCCGACTGGCGCTCTGACTCCGCGGTTGCCACCGATCACCTCGCCGCCCTGACCCGCCCGCCGCGCGTCCTGAAACCGGCCAGCCACCGGCGCAAGGCGGCCGCCATCCGCGCTTTCTACCGCTTCTGCTTTGCCGAAGGACTGATCGAGCGCGACATCGCCAGCCTGCTCGACCTGCCCCGCGCATCCCGCCAGCTGCCTGACACGCTCGACGTGAGCCAGGTCGAGTCGATCCTCGACGCGCCCAGCGCCGACGAGCCGACTCGGCCTGCGCGACAGGGCCCTGCTCGAGCTGCTCTACGCCTGCGGGCTGCGCATCAGCGAGGCGCTCTCGCTGGACATGGATGACCTCAGCCTGGGCGAGGCGAGCGTGCGCGTGATCGGCAAGGGCGACCGCGAGCGACGGCTGCCGATCGGCGATGTCGCCCTGCAGGCGCTGGCCGCCTACCTCGAGAGTGCGCGCCCAATGCTGCTTGCCGGTGGCTCGACTGCGACGACGACTGGACGGCCGGAAGCCGCGGCCATGAAGCGTGGCGGACCGGTGTTCGTCAGCCAACGCGGCACGCGGCTCTCGCGCATGGCCGCGTGGCGCGTCATCCGCCTCGCCGCGCTGCGCAGCGGAGTAACGGGCCACGTCACGCCGCACACGCTGCGCCACTCGTTCGCCACGCACCTCCTGGAGGGCGGCGCCGACCTGCGCGTCGTGCAGGAATTGCTCGGACACGCGAGCATCACGACCACGCAGCTGTACACGCATCTGACTGGGGAACGAATCAGGCAGGTCTACGCGCGGGCGCACCCCAGGGCGTAGAGGACGAGGGAGGTCGGCATGTCGCGTTACGCGGATTCATTGCTCACGGAAGGGGAGATCGTCGTCCTGCGCACGCGCCAGCACTGGCTGGCCCTGCTCGTCCGCGCGCGCGCCGCGCTATTGCTGTGGCTGCTCGGCATTTTGCTCCTCGCGGCGATCATCGTCTTCAACGTCGCGCCGGGCACGGTCCGTGATGTGACCAGCGGCGTCGCCGCGATCTTCCTCGTGCTTGGCCTGGTCATCTTCCTGTACCGGGCGTGGCACTGGTGGGCGCAGGACTACATGGTCACCAATCGGCGATTGCTGAAGGTGACCGGCATCTTCAACAAGCGTTCGGGCGACAGCTCGCTCGAGAAGATCAACGACGCGATTCTGATCCAGCCCGTGCTGGGTCGAATGCTCAACTACGGCGACCTTGAGATCCTGACCGCAGCTGAGCTGGCCAACGACCGCTATCACATGCTCAGGGCGCCCAAGGAATTCAAGAAGACGATGCTCACCCAGAAGCATCAGCTCGAGAGCGGCTTCCAGTACACCGCGCCGCCCAGCCCGCCGATGCGCGCGTCGGCTGCATCTGCCGAGCCACAGACTGCGCCCCAGGGCGCGACGCCGGTGGCCGTGGCCGCTGCGCCGGCTGCCGCACCAGATGCCGAGCTGGCGAGCCCAATTGCCCAGGCGAACGTGGATGTGGACGAATCGCTCGAGGTGACCGAGACGCTGTCCCGCCTGGCCGATCTGCGCGATAAGGGCGCCATCACGCCGGAGGAGTACGAGCAGAAGAAGGACGAGCTGCTCGGCCGCCTGTAATGGTCATCGACGAGCAGCTCATCAGCGCCCTCGTTGCCGTGGGCATTTTCCTGCTCGTCGGCTTCCCGGTCCATGAGTTCAGCCACGCGTTCGCGGCCTTCAAGCTGGGCGATTCCACTGCCCGCTACCAGGGTCGCCTGACGCTCGACCCGCGCAAGCATTTCGATCCGCTGGGCGGCGCCCTGCTGGCCATCGGTGCGGTGGCCGGCGGCTTCTTCATCGGCTGGGCCAAGCCCACACCTGTCAATCCCTACAACCTTCGCTACGGCCGGCGCGGCGAGGCGATCGTGGCGCTCGCCGGTCCGCTCTCGAACCTGGTCATGGCCGCGGCGGTCGCGGTGCCGCTGCGCATCGTGGCCATGAACCAGCTGCTGCTGTTCGACATGCTGGCCAACCCGATTGCCGCGTTCTTCCTGGACGTCGCCCTCTTCTTCGTGCTCATCAACCTGTTCCTGATGGTCTTCAACCTGTTGCCCATCCCGCCGCTCGACGGCTGGCGCGTGCTGCTCGGCCTGATCGACGCGCGGACGTCGTACACGCTCCGCCAGTTCGAGCAGTACGGCTTCATCCTGATCCTCGTCATCTTCCTGGCCGGCGCGCCCTTCATTAGCCAGGTCGTGTTCACCATTCGGCAATTCCTGCTGGGCTTCTGACGATGGGCTGGTGGGCGAGCAGGATCAGGCGATTTGGCCGCTACTTCCGGCCGGGCGCCTCTGCAGCCGAGCGGCGTGACCTTCTCGCCTGGTTGACGCCGGCCCAGATGGCGCTCTTCGACTCGATGCACCGTGCCGACCAGCGCCACGGCCTGGACGTGGTCGCCGCCCTGGTCGCGGCGCGCCATCACCAGCCGGATCTGCTCCTGGCCGGGTTGCTGCACGATTGCGGCAAGGGGCGCGAACTGCAGGTCTGGCATCGCGTGGGCTGGTCGCTCGGCGAGCGTTACGGGGCGCGTGTCGAGCGCCTGCTGCGGCGCCTGCCTGGTTTCGCACGGGCGTTCGCGACCATCGCTGATCACGCTCGGGTTTCGGCCGAGCTCGCGTTGGCGGCCGGGGTCAGCCCCGTGACCGCTGAACTGATCCTCAACCAGGCCGAGCCAGCGGACTCGGAGCTGGGCCACGCTCTGCTGCTCGCCGACCAGGCGAACTGATCCCATGAACAGCGTGCACGCCTCCACGTCGCCCACCGCCACACAGTCGGTCGAGATCAGCTTCGGCGACAGCCCGCGCCCGGAAGACGCGACACACGTCCGGCTGGACGTTTTCGATGGGCCGCTGGCACTGCTGCTGTCGCTCATCGAGCAGCGCCAGCTGGACGTGTTGACGGTCCGCCTGGGCGACCTCGCCGGCGCCTACCTGGACGCGATCGCGCGCATCGAGCGCGGCCGGCTGCAGATGCTCAGCTCGTTCGTGACCGTCTGCTCGCAGCTCATCCTGATCAAGTCGCGCGCACTGCTGCCGCGCCCGCCGGCCGCGCCGGCCGAGGCGGGCGGCGAGGGCATCGAGGCTGATCCCGAGGAAGAGCTTCGCCGTCGCCTGGTCGAGTACCGCCAGTACCGCGACGCTGCCCTCCGACTGGGCGCGCGCCTGGCCGCAGGCACGTCGCTGTTCCATCGCGAGGCAGGTGCCGCGCTCGCCGCGGGCAGGGCCGGGGCACGACCGGATCCTGGTCCCGCACTGCCCGCCCAGCTGCTCGCCGACGCGCTGCTCGCCTCCGTCCGCCTCGTCCCGCCGGCCGCTCCGCCGCCCGAGATCATCGCCCGCACGATCACGCTCGAGGAGCGGGCGGCGGTGATCCGCTCGGCTCTCCGCGCCGCGCCGCAGTTTGTGCTCCAGGAGCTGCTGCGCGACGTGACCGATCGGATCGTGGTCGCGGTCACCTTCCTGGCCATGCTCGAGCTGGCCAAGGGTCGCGAGGTCGTCGTCGAGCAGCACGAGCCGTGGGGTCCCATCCACGTCCGACCGATTGCCATCCAGCCCGACCGGGAAGCCGATGCTGGCTGACGAGCCCACGCTCGAAGACGTGGCCGCCGACGACCCCGCCGCCGAAGAGTCGGTTGACGTCCTCGCGCCGGCCCCGCCGGGCGAGCTGAGCGTCATCCAGCTCGAGGCGCTGCTCTTCGTGGCCGAGCGGCCGCTCACGCGGCGCGAGATCGGCGCCCTGGCCGGCATCGACCGGCCACGTGTCGACGAGCTGCTCGGCGATCTGGAGGTCGCATTGCGCGACCGTGGCGTGCGCCTCGTATCGTCCGGTGAGCAGGTCCAGCTCGTGACCGCCCCCGATGCGGGAGCGCTGATCGCGCGCTACGTCGGCGCCGACGGCGGCCGCCTGTCGCCCGCGGCGCTCGAGACGCTGGCCATCGTGGCCTACCGCCAGCCGGTGACGCGCGGCGTGATCGAGCGCATCCGTGGAGTCGACTCGGACTACGTCCTGCGCAGCCTGCTCCACCGGCGGCTGGTCGTCGAGCAGGGCCGCGCGGACGCGCCCGGACGGCCGATCCTGTACGCCACTGGCTTCGACTTCCTGGAGCGCTTCGGGCTGACCTCGCTGGACGACCTGCCGCCGCTCGAGATAGAGGCCGCGCAGCGCCTGGATGAGTGATCGCGTCCGCGTCCACAAGGCGCTGGCCGACGCCGGTGTCGCGTCGCGGCGCAAGGCGGAGGAGCTCGTCAAGAGTGGCCGCGTGACGGTCAATGGCGCACCCGCAAGCGTCGGACAGACCGTCGATCCGGCGCGCGACGTGCTTGCCGTGGACGGGCGCGACATCGGCCAGAGCCAGCGCCGGGTCTACCTTGTCATGGCCAAGCCAGCCGGCGTGACGAGCACGGTCAAGGATCGCCACGCCCGGCACACCGTGCTCGACCTGGTGCCCGCTGAGTACCGCCACGGCGCGGCGCGCCTCTACCCGGTGGGCCGCCTGGACCGCGAATCGGAGGGCCTGCTGCTGCTGACCAACGATGGCGATTGGGCGCAACGGATGCTTCATCCCAGCCACGGAGTGGAGCGCGAGTACGCAGTCGCCGTAGAGCGTCCGCTGACTGCCGGCGAGCGCTCGCAGCTGGAGCTCGGCATCCGGGTCGAGGAGGGAGTGGCGCGCCTGGTCGGCCTGCGACCGCAGACATCGGTCGAGACGCGCAGGTTCGGCGGCCGATCGGGCGAACAGCCACTGGTCTGGTATCGCGTGACCCTGCGCCAGGGCATCAAGCGCCAGGTGCGGCGCATGTTCAGCGCACTGGGCCTGAGCGTGCGCAGGTTGATTCGCGTCCGCTTCGGGACCGTCATGCTTGGCGACATGAAAGCCGCTGACGTCCGGCCGCTGACCACGGTCGAGCGTCGCGACCTGGAGCGCCTGGCGCAGGATGAGCCCGAGCTGGACGGCGGGCTGATCGTCAGCGTCGACGGGCCCGGCGGCAGCGGCAAGAGCACTGTCGGCGCTCGCGCAGCCGAGCAGCTCGGCTACCGCTTCTGTGACACGGGCGTCCTTTATCGCGGCCTGGCCTGGCTGGCCATGCGCCATGGCGTGGCGGCGACGGACGAAGACGGCCTGGCCCAGCTCGTGCCGCGCATGGAGCTCGCGCCGGACGAGAAGGGCCGTTACGTGCGGCTGAGCGCCGATGGCGTGGAGATCACCGATCAGCTGCACACGGCACAGGTGGACCGCGAGGTCAGCGGCGTATCCCAGCACGCCTCCGTGCGCGCCGCGCTGCTGCCGGTCCAAAGGGCGCTGGCTGCTCCGCGCCGGATGATCATGGCCGGCCGCGACATCGGCACGGTCGTGCTGCCCGACGCGGACCTGAAGCTGTACCTGGACGTCTCTGTCGCGGAGCGCGCGCGCCGGCGCGCAACGGAGAGGGGAGTGAATGACGACGATCGGGCGCTGGCCCAGATCGCGGACGAGCTCCGCCTGCGCGACGAGACCGACTCCAGCCGCGCGGCGAGCCCGTTGCGCGTGCCAGAAGGCGCCACGATCGTGCGCTCCGACGGCTGGACCCTTGACCAGACCGTTGCCGCAGTGGTGGACATCATCCGGGCCACGGAGCGAGGCGCTGATGGCGGCTGACACGCCACGGCGCGGGGTGCCGCTGTTCACGCGCTTTGCTGCCCTGGTTGCACGTACGATCCTGCGCCTGGCCGCCAGCGTGCGCGTCGAGGGCCTGGATCAACTCCCCCGTGAGGGGCCGCTGATCGTCATCGCCAATCACCTCTCCAACGCGGATCCGCCGCTGGTTGCCGGCTGGCTGACTCCGGCGCTCAACCGACAGCTGCACATCCTGGCCAAGGAGTCGCTCTTCGTTGGTCCGCTGAGCATGTTCTTTCGCGCGCTCGGCGCATCCCCGGTCCGCAAAGGCGGAAGCGACATGGAGGCATTCCGCGTGGCCAAAGGCGTGCTCGACCGCGGCGAGGTGCTGTGCATCTTTCCCGAAGGGACGCGCAGCAATACCGGCGCCCTGATCGAGCCCAAGCCGGGCGTGGCCATGCTCGCCCTGCGCTCGGCAGTCCAGATCCTGCCCGTCGGCGTCTCCGGAACGGATCAGTTCCTGGGCCGTGGCCGGATGCTGCCGCGCCTGCGGGCTCCGGTAACGCTGCGCATCGGCCGCCCGTTTGTGCTCGAGACGGACCCTGCGCTGAGCCGCCGCGAGGCCACCGCGGCCGCGTCCGACCAGCTCATGCGCAGCATCGGGGCGCTCGTGGACGAGCGTCATCGGGGCCGATTCGGAGAGCCGCCCAGCCATTAGCATTCGGACCGCTGGTGCCCAGGTGTGCCATTCAAGAGGGGAGATACGGCGTTGATCAGAGTGATTCGTGTTGGACTTGCCGCCGCGGTCGCGCTCGCCCTTTTGTCAGGGTGCACGCTGCTGCCTGGAGCGGTGGCGGACCTGGCCGCGGGCGACTGCTTCGACGAGCCGGCGACCGAGGGTGATGTTTCGGATGTGCAGCACCAGCCGTGCGACCAGCCGCACGACGCGGAGGTCTTCCTCGTCCTCCAGCACCCGGGCGACGCGACGGTTGCCTATCCGGTCGTGTCCGGCTTCGACGACTACATCGGAGAGAACTGCGTGCCGGCATTCGCGACCTACACCGGGCGCGACTTCCAGACGGACACGGAGTACGACCTGGGCTACTTCCGTCCGACGCTCACCGGCTGGGCCGATGGCGATCGCGAGTTCACGTGCTACATCAGCCGCGCTGACAACGCCAAGATGAGCGCGCCGGTGCGCGCCGGAACGCCCGCTTCGGCCAGCCCGTCCGGATCCTGACCGGCATGCCGCGCTGACGGCGCGGATCGGGAGCCAGCCGGCCCGGCTGCCATACTTGAGCTGGTCATGGGATCAGTCGAGGAGGTGCGTATCGCGCGGCGCACCGGGTTCTGCTACGGAGTGCGCGAGGCGATCGACTATGCGCGGCTGGCCGCGGCGCAGGGTAAGCAGACGCACACCCTGGGCCAGGTCGTGCACAACGAGGGCGTCATCGCCCAGCTCCAGGCGCAGGGCATCCGCACCGTCGACACGCTCGATGATGTCGATCAGGGATCGGCCGTCGTCATTCGCGCCCATGGCGTGACGCCCGGCGTGATGGCCCGCGCGGAGGACAAGGGGCTCGAGGTCATCGACGGCACGTGCACGTGGGTCATCCAGGAGCAGAAGGAGCTCAAGCAGCTCGTGGACGAGGGTTACACGATCGTCCTGCTGGGCACTCCCCATCATCCCGAGGTGGTCGGCCTGCTTGGCTTCGCACCGGATGCCATCGTCGTCGACGAGGAAGAGGACTGGGACCGCATTCCACGCACGAAGCGCATGGCCCTCATCAGCCAGAGCACGCAGCCGCCCTGGAAGTTCGAGAAGCTGGCCGCGCACCTTGTCAGCCGCGCGCACGAGCTGAAGATCGTCAACACCGTGTGCCCGGTCACGATCAGGCGTCAGCAGGACACGATGGACCTCGCCGCGCAGGTGGACATGATGGTCGTCGTGGGTGGCCGCAACAGCGCCAACACCAAGGAGCTCACCCGGCTGTGCCAGATCGCTGGCAAGCCCGTGGTCCAGGTCGAGGGCGAGCGCGACATGGCCGATGGTGCGCAGTTCGAGGGGGCGCGCATCGTCGGCGTCACCGGCGGAACGTCCACTCCGATCGAGGATCTCGAGAAGGTCGCCCAGCGCGTCTACGAGCTGGGCGGCACGGACGAAGCCCGGGAGCGTGCCGCCGACCTGGCCCGCGCCGCACTCACCGCCGTCGCTGAGCCGGCCTACCGGAGCAGCTCGCTCGACGCCCAGGGCCGGCCGCGGCAGCGCACGCCCGCAGCCGCGCGAGCCTGATCTCATGGCGACGCGGAGGGCACGCCGGCCGACCCGCGGGCGCACCGAGGATGCACCTACGGAAGGAGTGCCCGTAGTTGCCTTCGTGGGCCGTCCGAACGTGGGCAAGAGCACGCTCTTCAATCGCGTAGTGGGCGAGCGGGTGGCGATCGTCGAGGATCGCGCCCGTACGACGCGCGACCGCCTGTACGACGTCGGCGAGTGGAATGGCCGGCGCTTCATCGCAGTGGACACGGGCGGACTCGAGACTCGCCCCGGCGACGCGATCGAGGAGCGCGTCCAGGACCAGGCCAGGCTGGCCATCGAAGAGGCCGATGTGATCGTCTTCGTGGTTGATGCGGCCACCGGGATGACGCCGGCCGACCAGGAAGCGAACGACCTGCTGCGCACCGCCCGGACACCCGTCGTGGTTGCGGTCAACAAGGCTGACAACCAGAAACGCGAGCTGGAGGCGGCCGAGTTTCACGCGCTGGGCTGGCCCGAAACGCATCCCATCAGCGCCCTCCACGGTCGCGGCGTGGCCGACCTGCTCGATGTCGTCATCTGGGCGCTGCCGCCCGAGTCGATTGAGGAGCAGGAGCGCAAGAGAGCAGAGGCGGAGATTGACGCCGAGCCGCTCATGGCCGCCGACGCGCCAGAGGAAGCCGCCTTCGCGATGGACGATCGGCCTGCTCGCATCGCCATCATCGGCCGGCCCAACGTGGGCAAGAGCTCGCTGCTCAACACACTCGTGGGCCGCGAACGGGCGATCGTCTCTGACATTCCGGGTACCACGCGCGACGCGATTGACACCGCATTCGAGTGGGCCGGACGCACGGTCCGGCTGATCGACACGGCCGGCATCCGGCGCCGCGGCAAGGTTGCCTCGGGACCGGCAGCCGAACGCTACGCGACGCTGCGCGCCATGAAGGCGGTCACGCGGGCCGATGTCGCCGTGCTCGTCCTCGACGCCCAGGACGGCATGACCACCCAGGACGAGCACGTCGCCGGCTATGCGCTCGAGGAAGGCGCCGGGCTGGTGATCGCGATCAACAAGTGGGACCTGGTCGAGAAGGACGAGGACACCTTCGACGAGTTCGCGGCGAAGATCCGCCAGCAGGCCGCGTTCCTTGACCTCGCCCCGATCCTTTCGATCAGCGCCAAGACCGGCCAGCGTGCGGGACGCGTGCTCGAGGCGGCGCTCGAGATCGCGTCCGAGCGCCGTCGCCGCGTGCCGACACCGGCACTCAATGCCTGGCTGCGTGAGGCAACAGCGCGTCGGCCGGCCCCGTCAGTTCGCGGCAAGCAGCCGCGCTTCCTGTACGCAACGCAAGTCTCGATCGAACCGCCCACGTTCGTGCTCTTCGCGAGCGACGCGTCGACCATCCACTTCTCGTATCGGCGCTACCTGGAGAACAGGTTGCGGGAGGCCTTCGGCTTCGATGGGACGCCGCTCCGCCTCGTGATTCGCGAGCGCCAACGAGAGGACCTGGAGCGCCGCCGCACGGGACGGCCCAGGTCACGCCGTCGCGAAGGCTCGGCGCAACGGCGCTGAGCGCGCCGCGCTAACGTTCGAGTACATGGAGCTGCACCCTCGCCGCGCGGTCGTAGGTGCCGGACAGTGGGGCACGACGCTTGCCCTGCACCTGGCCAAGCAGGGTCCCGTCGTACTGCTGGCACGTGACGAAGATCAAGCGCGCACGCTCGCCTCGTCGCGCGAGAACGAACGCTACCTGCCCGGCATCAACCTGCCGGTAGAGATGGAGATCACCGCGGATCCGTCGGCAATCGGCTCTGCCGCCGACCTGGTCATCTTCGCGGTGCCGGCCAAGGTAATGCGCCTGACCGCCGAGCGAGTCGCCGGCAACGTGCCCGGGTCGGCCGTCGTGCTCTCCGTGTCAAAGGGCATCGAGCACGGCACTCGCCAGCGAATGACAGAGGTCCTGGCCGATACGCTGCCTGACGCGCGCGGCCGGATAGCGGCCATGTCAGGGCCGAATCTGGCGCTGGAGATCGCGCGCGGCCTGCCGGCCAGCTCCGTCGTGGCGGCCGAGGACGAGGAAGTCAGCCGGCGCGCCACGGTGATGCTCGGCACGCGCTCGTTCCGCCTCTACACGAACAGGGACGTAACCGGCGTCGAGCTGTGCGGCGCGCTCAAGAACATCATCGCCATCGCCGCCGGCGCGGCGGAGCACCTGGGCTTCGGCGACAACGGCAAGGCCGGACTGATCACGCGCGGCCTGGCCGAGATAACCCGCCTCGGCATCGCGGCCGGCGCCAACCCGCTGACATTTGCCGGTCTGGCCGGTCTGGGCGACGTCATCGCCACGTGCTACTCGGCACTATCGCGCAACCACGCGCTTGGCGTGGAGCTGGCCAAGGGCCGTTCGTGGCCGGACATCGAGGGCACCCTGGCCGGCGTGGCCGAGGGCGCCTACACGGTGACCTCGGCGCTGGCCATGGCCGACGAGCTGGGCGTGGAGATGCCCATCGCGCGCGAGGTTCACAACGCGTTGTTCGAGGGCAAGAGTGTGCAGCGATGCCTGATCGACCTGCTGTCACGAGAGCAGAAGGACGAGCTTGCCGGGATAGAGGATTGGGCCCGGCGCGCCTTCGCCCAGATGGAGATCAGCTAGTCCGCAACGTCGTTGCAAGGCCCACCTAACCGCACCGGACCGCACCAGACCACACCTTGCCGCCCCTCGTGCGGTACCGACTGACCACGCCAATTGACCGGGTCGTCCTCTGTGCAACGGGCCGGCGCGGACGTAGGCTGTGGCCATAACGTGCGGTTGGGGAGGCAACCGGTAATAGCCAGGTGGGAGCCAATCAATGAAGCGGCGCCGTGTCCCCAGCCGTGGGGTACCACCGCTTCGTCGCAGAGGAGCACGTTGGTTCCGGTCTCGCTCCGTCGGGTCGCGCAGCTCGCCAAAATCGAGCCGCCGGCGTCGAGGCAGGCCCGGTTGTCGCCCAACCAATTCCGCACGTCGAACCCGGCTCTCGGACCCTTCGCTGCTAGACTCAGCGGTCTTCGGGGCGTAGCGCAGTCCGGTAGCGCACTTGAATGGGGTTCAAGAGGTCGGAGGTTCGAATCCTCTCGCCCCGACCATCCAGACTCACTCTCAGCTCTCCATCCTCGGCGGGTCTCGTGGTACGTACCCGCGGTCATCGCTGGGTAACCCTTTACGTGCTTTTGGCGGTTGTGCGACCTGTTGATCAGGACTAGGGTCCCACCAGCCTGAACCCACCCGCTGTACGGGTCGCCCGGGATTCATGCTTGACCCAAGGTCAGGGCCGACCCGTCGCGATGCAACGTTCGCCTGGATGTTGCCGGGGTGGAGAAGGGATGGCCCGTATGGGCTCGCTCACACGCATTCCGCGGCGCAGGTTCGCCGCGCTTCCGCTGGCATTGCTGCTGGTGTTGACCCTCGCCGCGCCTGGTCGAGCCGGTGGCCTGCCGGGCCAGGATCCGGCCGAGTACGGCACGCAGGCCTCGTGCATGTATCGCACGGCGCACATCTCCGGCCCCACGCCCGGCTACCGCCTGGCGCGCATCGTGGTCGATCCGCCAACGAGTCTTCTCGCGCGCAACCCGGGCCAGACCGTGGGCTGGCGCTTCGTGGTCCAGGACAGCCTGAAGAACGGCTGGCCATTCGAGCGCATCTTTGCCGGACGCATCCACACCTCGCCGGCCACGGTTAGCCAGCCGGGCGTGTTCACCCAAAAGCAGGCGCGCATCATCTGGGATGGAGCGGTCGAGCATCCGCTCCAGTTCGGGCGCTTCTACCGCGCCTTCGCGAAGTTCTACTGGTACTCGAGCGACGGCACCCTGCGCCGTGTGGAGCGTGAGCTCCTCACTCCGTATTGGATGTACGTCAATGGGCAGAAGACCGGCTGGATCATCTACGGCGGGTGCTACGAAGTGTGGCCAAACCTGCCCTTCTGATCTGGGTCAGCGGCTGGGGGTGATGCGCACCTCGGCGCTCATGTTCCAGCGCAGCTCGGGGTGGTGCGCGTCAGGTCTGATCGAGACGGCAAATCTGACGCCGCCGGTCTCCGTCGTGCCGCGCACCTGGATGCGGTCGACGCGGCCGTTGAGCACCAGATCCGGGAACGCGGTAAACGTCACGCTGGCCTGATCGCCAACCGCGATGCGCACCACCTCCAGCTCTGACAGGTCGGTCGTCTCGATCAGCCAGCCGTTCATATCGCCCAGCGCGACGAGCGGCTGGCCGGCAATGGCCTGCTCGCCCAGCTCGACGTTGACCTCGGCGATCGTGCCCGGGAACGGCGCGCGGAGCTCGGTCTGCTGGAGGGCGACCTGAGCGTCGGTGAGATTCGTCCGGGCCAGCTCCAGCTCGGCCTGGGCGAGGCGCAACTCCGCCTGCGCGGACTCCACCTGTCCGGGAGTGGCGTCCGGGGGCAGCTGGTCGACCTGCAGCTGCGCACGCACCAGGGCCGCCTCCGCACGGCGCACGTCCGCCTCGGCCACGTTGAGCGCGGCAACATACGTGGACTGGTCAAGTCTGAGCAGGATCCTGTTCAGGATGACCTGCTCGTTCTCGCGCACATAGAGGCCGCCGATGACGCCGCTCACGGGCAGGGCCAATTCGGCGCTGCGCTGGGGGACAACGATCGCCGCGGCGCGGATGGACGTATCGACCGGTGAAGGCGTCGGGCGCGGGGTGGGGATTGGGGTCGGTCGTGTCGTGGCAGAGGGCGAGACGGCAGGTGGCGTGCTCGATGCGAGCGAGCGCGAGGGCGTCGGGGAAGGAGACGCGCCGATGCGGCCAGGGCCGCCATAAAGCACCAGAACAGCGGCCGCGATCGCAACCACGAAAACGCCGCTGAGCAGCACGGCTGGCTTCATGGCTGTGGACGGGATGGGTTCATAGCCCTCATTCGCGCGGCTGACGCTCTATCTCGCGCGGCGGTTCCATGGTCAATGCCGGTGACACTCGTAGACTAACCGGGCAGAAAAGTGCGCTACGGGCCGGACAAGCGAGGAGCGACGGCCATCAACGGAGGAAACAGGACATGGCCCAGATTCGATCCGCAAGTGCCACCTGGTCGGGCAACCTGACCGAGGGCAGCGGCACGGTCAGCATGACTTCAGGCCTGCTGGCCGACTCACCGATCAGCTGGTCGGCCCGGACAGAGGCGCCGGAAGGCATGACCGGTCCCGAGGAGCTGCTGGCCGCGGCCCACGCCTCGTGCTTCTCGATGGCGTTCTCCAACATCCTGTTCAAGGATGGCTTCACCGCAGAGCGCCTGGAGACCTCGGTCGAGGTCACCGGTGACAAGCGCGAGGCCGGCTGGACCGTCCTGAGCAGCCAGATCACCGTGCGCGGCAAGGTGCCCGGACTTGACCAGGCTGGCTTCGCCGATGCCGCCAGCCGGGCCAAGGACGGCTGTCCCATCTCGCGCGCGCTGGTCAACAACGTGGAGCTGAGCGTCAACGCGACGCTCGAAGCCTGAGCCAACCACCGATAATCGCGCCGATGCCACCGATCGAGAACCTGCAGCGCGTGCCGCTCTACCACCTCGAGGCGCTCGAGCGGCAGGGGATATTCACCACTGGATTGCTGCTCGAGGTCTCCGAGACCGCCACCCGGCGCCAGTATCTGGCCGACCAGATCAATGCCGACACGAACGACGTCAATGCCTGGCGCGACGAGGCGCTGCTGCTCAACCTGGCCAACTTCGGGCCCGACGAGCAGGCGCTCTTCACGCAGGCCGGCATCGTGGGACTGTCCGACCTGCTGATGCTCGACCTCGAAGAGTTTCGGGCTCGGCTTGCGCGCTCTTCGCGCGTGCTCGGCGTAGAGCCCGCTACTGACCTGATCGTTGAGGGCTGGTGGGAACAGGCGCACACGCTGCGCGAGGAGTAGCGACGACCGCCGACGCCCGCGCCGGGGTCGTTGGCCAGGCCGGGACGCGACCGGGATCGCTGCGCTGGCTGCGCGTGACGCTGCCGCTGGCGACAGCCATCGTGCTGCTTGCCGTGCCGCTGCTCGTGCTGCTCACTCCGCTGTGGGTCCACGCGGCGCTCGACGTGGCCGGTGGCAGTGTGGCCGGCGGGGACCGTGCCGCGGCGCATGCTGCCTCTGACGCGACGGTCGGCCAACTGGTGCTGGGCGGCAGCTTCGACGTTGCCGCGCCGGACGGCTCGCCGCTCTACACCGCTGAGGAGCGGGGCCACATGCGTGATGTTCGGCTGGTGCTGTACGGGTTCCTCGCCCTGGGTGCGGCCAGCGCCGCGATCGTGGCCTATGCCGCGACGCGCTACTCAACGGAGCGGGCGACGTGGCACGCGATCCGCCGCGGAGCTGTCCTGCTCGCCGCCGCGCTGATCGTCCTTGGCGTGGTTGGCCTTCTCGCCTTCGGAGTCGCGTTCGAGCTCTTCCATCGCATCCTCTTCCCGGGCGGTAACTGGGCCTTTCCGGCCGACTCGAACCTGATCAAGCTGTACCCGTACGCCTTCTGGCAGCTCAGCGCCGGCGCCCTGGGTCTGCTGGCCCTGGCTGGTGCGGCACTTACCTGGATGTATGCCCGGCGCCAGGGTCGCCGGCAGATCTGGACGTGACCACGATGGTCGGGGCAGAGGCGCTCCTGACGCTGGACGAGGCGCGCGAGCAGATGCTGGCCGGCGTCACAGCTCTGCCGTCCGAACAAGTGCCCCTGGCGGAAGCGGCGGGCCGCGTGCTGGCCCAGGCGATCACGAGCCTGCTGACCGTCCCGCCGTGGGACAACAGCGCGATGGACGGCTTTGCCGTGCGCGCCGCAGACGTCGAGTTCGCGACCATTGACGCGCCGGTGGTGCTGCCCGTGGTCGGTGAATCGGCCGCCGGGCGCGCTCTGGACGCGTCAGTCGAGGTGGGCACGGCCGTTCGCATCCTGACCGGAGCGCCGATGCCGCCAGGCGCGGACACGGTCGTGCCGGTGGAGGACACGGACGCGCCGATGGGCGCCGCCGAGCTGCCCGGCCACGTGTCGATCAGGCGGCCGCGACCGGTCGGGGCACACGTCCGACGCGCAGGTGGCGACCTGCGCGAGGGCATGGCGCTGCTGGACGCCGGCACGGAGCTGACGCCGGCTCAGCTGGCCCTCATCGCCGCCGGCGGACACGGTCGCGTGACGGTCCATCGGCGGCCTCGTGTCGCGGTGATGAGCACCGGCGACGAGCTCGTCGTGCCCGGCGAGGCGCTCGGTCCCGCGCAGATCCCGGACAGCAACTCGATCAGCCTGATTGCGCTCGCTGTGGCGTGCGGGGCGGAGGCACGCTCGCTGGGCATCGGTCGCGACTCTCTCGCGGACGTGATCGGGCGCCTTGAGCGGGGGCTGGAATGGGCGGACGTGATCATCGCCAGTGGCGGCGTGTCGGTCGGCGCGCACGACGTCGTCAAGGACGCGTTCGGCCATGTGGGCCGGATCGACCTGTGGCGGGTCGCGGTCCAGCCGGGCAAGCCGGTTGCCTTCGGGCGTGCCCCACGCAGGCAGGGGAGCGGCGAGGTGCTGCTTTTCGGCCTGCCCGGCAATCCGGTCAGCAGCCAGGTCACCTTCGAGCTCTTTGTGCGCCCGGCCCTGCGGCGCATGGCGGGCCACCATGACGTCCTCGGACGTGAGATCGTTCGCGCACAGATGAGTGACAGGGTGAGCAAGGCTCCGGGCAGGCGCGCCTTTCTCCGCGTGCGCCTGGTCAATTCGGGCAGCGGCTGGCTGGCCGAGCTCGCCGGCGGGCAGGAATCGCACATGCTCAGGGCGCTGGCGGCGGCCGATGGACTGGCCATCATCCCGGAGGCGGTCGACACGGTTGAGCCGGGCACCGAAGTGGAGGTCATTCGCCTGCGATGAGTGGCGACAGGGGTGACAAGCCGCGCTTCGAGCGCCGCCGGCTGACGCACGTCAGTCGTGGCGGGCGGCCGCGCATGGTCGACGTGAGCGCCAAGCCGCCCACCCAGCGGCGGGCAGTCGCGGAGGCGTTCGTGACTCTGGACCAGGAGACGATCACGCTCATCGTGGACGGCCAGATGACGAAGGGCGACGTTCTGACCGTGGCCGAGATGGCCGGCGTGATGGGCGGCAAGCGGACGTCTGAGCTCATCCCGCTGTGCCACCCGATAGCGCTCACGGACCTGGTCGTTGAGATCACGCCCGAGCGTGCCGCGGGCGGCCTGCGCATCAGGGCCAGCGCTGCGACCGTAGGTTCGACGGGCGTCGAGATGGAGGCACTCACCGCAGCTACGGTGGCCGCGCTGACCGTGTACGACATGGTCAAGAGCGCAGATCGCAGCGCGGCCATTCGCGACGTCCAGCTGCTCGAGAAGTCGGGTGGCAAGTCAGGAGATTGGCGGCGTCCGGCGGGGGAGGAGCGTCCCCAGCCGCAGAAGCGCGGCTCGTGGCGCAAGCGACCGTGAGCGGCACGAGGGCTGCGCTGGTGCTGACGGTGAGCGACGGGGTGGCCAATGGAACGCGACAGGACGAGAGCGGCGAGGCGCTGGCCCGGCGCCTGAACGAGCTGGGCTTCGAGGTCGAGCGTGCTGTGGTTGCAGACGAGATGGAACAGATCGCGGGCGCCGTGAGCGAGGCCACGCGCCGCTTCGCGTTGGTGGTCAGCACCGGCGGCACAGGCCTCGGTCCGCGCGACCGCACGACCCAGACGCTCCACGCGCTGCTCGACTACCCGATCCCGGGATTCGGAGAGCAGATGCGCGCCTACGGGCGTTCACGAACGCCGATGGCTGACCTCTCGCGCAGCCTGGCCGGCGTGCTGGGTTCGATGCTCGTCATTGCCGTGCCGGGCAGCCCCGGCGGAGCGCTCGACTCACTGACCGCCGTGGAGCCGATCCTGGACCACGCGCTCCAGACCCTGGGCGGCCACACGCAGCACGCGCAAGAGCCCGGGCATACCGACTGATGGCCGGCCGATGACCGAGCACGTTCCGCTCTATCCGCTCGCGCCGCTCCTGTTCACCTTCGCGCTTGTCCTGTTCGGCCTGCTCATGGCCCGCCACCTGCGGGTCTTCGCCGTGGCCCGCCCGGCACAGATCGGCGACGACCCGGGCCGGCTGCAGTCGATGTTCGTGTACGCCGTGGCCCAGGTGCGCATGTTTCGCGACCTGGACGCTGGGCTGCTCCACGCGGCCATCTTCTGGGGCTTCGTGACCCTGACCATCGGCACAGCCGATCGCGTCGCGTTCGGTCTGGTCGAGCACCTTGTCCGGCCGCAGCTGGACGGCTGGCTGTGGCGCCTGCTCGTGCTCGGCCAGAACATGTTCATCCTGGGCGTGCTGGGCGGTGTGGGCTACGCCCTCTTTCGCCGGCTGGTGTGGCGCTACCCGCGGCGCACGACGCTGTCTCGCGACGGCGTGCTCATCCTGCTGCTCATCGGTGGCGTAGTCGTAACCGAGTGGTTCGCCGAGGCATTCCGGCTGGCCCGCTTCGGCGACCCGGACGCGGGCTGGGCGGTCGCCGCGGCACCGCTGGCGACCGTGCTCGGTGCCGTGCCGGCTGGGGCGCAGGAAGCCGGATACGGCGTGTTCTTCTGGGCCAACGTCGTGCTGGTCAGCGGCTTCCTGGTCTACCTGCCGGGCTCCAAGCACCTGCACATCGTGACCGCCTTCTTCAACGCCGCGCTGCGCAAGATGAAGCCGCGCGGCGAGCTGCCCGCGATCGATCTGGAAGCGGAGGACGCCCGCTTCGGCATCAAGACGATCGAGGACCTCTCGTGGAAGGACCTCCTGGACGGGTTCACGTGCACCGAGTGCGGACGCTGCCAGGAGGCGTGTCCGGCGTGGGTCACGGGCAAGCCGCTCAATCCCAAGACGATGATCATGGGCATCCGTGAGATGGCCGTCGAGGCAGAGGTCGGCGTACCGCTCATCCCGTTCATCAAGCCGGCAACTGAGCAGCTCGCCCGGCCGGTGGTCGACAACGCCATCCCGTACGACGCGGTGTGGGACTGCGTGACCTGTGGGGCGTGCGTGGAGGCGTGCCCGGTGATGATCGAGCACGTCGACAAGATCGTTGGCCTGCGCCGCAACCTGGTGCTCGAGGAGAGTCGCTTCCCGGAGGAGCTCACCGCGTCGTTCAACAACCTGGAGCGCTACTCGAACATCTGGGGCCAGCCGCAGTCGGCGCGCCTGGACTGGGCCAAGGGGCTGGCGTTCGAAGTGCCCACCGCGGCGTCGGTCGTGGAAGCAAGGCGGCGCGGACGCGGTCAGCGAGCTCGAGTGCCTGTACTGGGTGGGCTGCGCAGCATCGTTCGACGACCGCAATCGGCGCGTCGCCCGCGCAGTCGTCTCATGCCTCAATGCGGCCGGCGTGAAGTACGCGGTGCTGGGCCAGGAGGAATCGTGCACGGGGGATCCGGCACGCCGGATGGGCAACGAGTACGTCTTCCAGATGCTCGCCAGCGGCAATGTCGAGACGCTCAACCGCTACAAGCCAAAGACGATCGTCACCGCCTGCCCGCATTGCTTCAACACGATCGGCAACGAGTACTCGCAGCTGGGCGGCTCATACAGCGTGGTGCACCACTCGCAGTACCTGGCGCGGCTGGTGGAGGAGGGCCGCCTGCGCGTCGACAAGCGCAGCCAGCAGAGCGTCACGCTGCACGACTCGTGCTACCTGACGCGCTACAACGGCGTCATCAGCGAGACGCGCGCGGTGCTCAACGCGGTGCCCGGCATCGAGCTGCGCGAGATGGACAAGAACGGCCGCGACACGTTCTGCTGCGGCGCCGGCGGCGGGCGGATGTGGATGGAAGAGAAGCGCGGCGTGCGGATCAACGCGGAGCGGACGAAGCAGGCGCTCGCCACCGGCGCCGAGGCGGTGGCCACCGCGTGCCCCTTCTGCCTGGTCATGATGCGCGATGGCGTGGCCGACTCGGGCGCCAAGGGCGAGGGCGTGGCGGTACAGGACATTGCCGAGATCTTCGCCGCCGGCCTGGCCGCCCCGGGCACGAACGCGCGATCGCTGCCGGTCATCCAGTAGGCGGAGCGGGACTCCAGCTTCTAGCACGCGGGGCTGCGCCGATCGCGCCTCCGCTAGCATCGGCCGCGTGACGACACTCAACGACGAGCAGGCCGCGCTGCGCGACGCGGTGCGCGAGCTGGCCCAGGAGAAGGTCGCGCCGCGCGCCGCGGAGATCGACCGGAGCGGCGAGTTCCCACACGACATCGTCGAGCTGCTGGCCCAGCATGACGTTCTTGCGTTGCCATTCCCGGTCGAATACGGCGGCCTGGGCGCGGACATGCTGACCACGCTGGTTGCTATCGAAGAGCTCAGCCGGGTGTGCGCGTCGAGCGGCCTCATCCCTGCCGTCCAGGAGCTGGGCTCGTTGCCGCTGCTGAACGCCGGGACGGACGAGCAGAAACAGCGCTGGATCCCCGACCTGGCCGCGGGCAAGATGCTCGCCGCGTTCGCGCTGACGGAGTCGGGTGCCGGCTCGGACGCCGCCAACGCCCGGACGCGCGCCACGCGCGACGGCGACGACTGGGTGATCAACGGCGAGAAGCGCTTCATCAGCCAGGGCGACGTGGCCGGCCTGGTCGCGGTCTTCGCGGTGACGGACACGGATCCGGCGCTGGTCAAGGCACACCGGCACATGACCTGCTTCTACGTCGAGAAGGGCACGCCCGGCTTCAGCGCCCCGCGCGTGGAACACAAGATGGGCATCCGTGGCTCGACCACGGCCGAGCTCGCATTTAGCAACGCACGCGTGCCCGATGCCAATCGAGTCGGCGAGCAGGGTGATGGCTGGGCACTGGCGATGAAGACGTTCGAGCGCTCGCGCCCGGGGATCGCCGCCCAGGCGGTGGGCATCGCCCAGGGCGCGCTCGACGTCGCCACGCGTTACGCGTCGGAGCGAAAGCAGTTTGGGCGCCGGATCGGCGAGCTGCAGATGGTGGCCCAGATGCTCGCCGACATGGCCACTCGGACAGAGGCGGCACGCCAGCTCCTGTGGACCGCGGCGGAGAGGATCGAGGCAGGCGACGCGCATGCCACGCGCTGGGCCGCGATGTCCAAGCTCTTTGCCGGGGACACGGCGATGGCAGTCACCACTGACGCCGTCCAGGTGCTGGGCGGCTACGGCTACACGACCGAGTATCCGGTCGAGCGGATGATGCGTGACGCCAAGATCACCCAGCTCTACGAAGGTACTCAGCAGATTCAGCGACTGATCATCGCGCGCGACCTGATCAACTCGGTCAGCTAGCGCGACGGCAATGCCGGATGGTCCGGGCTTGTCAGGTTGCAACACTCCCGTTAGGCTGGCGCGGTCCGTGTAAGGGGAGAAGTTGGCCGGCTCGGGGCCGTGAACTTGCGAGCCGATCGACCAGAGCGCGCACAGGCCGTATCAAGGTGTGTGCTCGGTCATGCCAGTGACTCCTCGAACCATGCGCCCGTTCTGGGCGCCCATGAAAGGGGAGCAATGAATCGCATCGTGGCTGCGCCGTGACGGTCTCACGTGCCTCAGCGAGCCCGCCGCCAGCAGACTGACTGCGGACCCGGCCCCAGCCGGCCTCCGTCACAGGTCACCGCCGACCACTGCGCTCCCGCCCCAGCGGGATCAGGTCCGCCCCAGCGGATTGCGCGCCAGATCGTGGGCGGCACCAGCGGCACATAACCGTTTTGTCAAAGGGGAGTCAAAGTTGTCCAGGTTTCGAATACTTCTATCCGCCGTCGCCCTCGCCGTGGGACTGGTGGGCATCCAGATCCAGTCCGTCGCCGCGGCCGAGACGTACAGCGACGCTCAGGCGAGCTCGGTCTACTCGTTCGCCCAGCGCCAGCTCGGCAAGCCGTTCCAGTTGGGCGCCAACGGGATGCGCAAGTTCGACTGCTCGGGTCTGGTCTATCGAACATACGCGGAGAACGGGCTGGTCAACCGCATCGGCGGCAACCGCACCGCGAACGGCTACTACAACTGGTTCAAGCAGCGTGGCCGGATCACCAGCAACCCGCGCCCGGGCGATCTCGTCGTGTGGGCAAAGAGGGGCCAGCGCGTCAGCCACATCGGCATCTTCAAGGGCTACAAGAATGGCCGGGCGATGGCGCTCAGCGCGCTGACCAGCGGCGTTGCCGTGCACAGCGTCAAGGGCATCAACAAGCCGTTCAAGGCATACCTGCGCGTAGACCTCTCGCGCTAGGCTCGCTCTCCCACTCCTGAAACAGGGCCGGCACCCCTCGCCGGCCCTGTTTCTTCATGTTTCGCTACCCTTCGGCGGCAAGGGAGGACCAGTGGATATCGTCGTTCTGTTCAAGGCCGTGCCGGTTGTGGGCACTGAGCGCCTGTCGCCGGAGTTGCTCACCGAGCGCAACACGCAGCTCGAGGCGAATGGCAACGACGAGTACCTGCTCGAGAAGGCGCTCAAGCTGACCGAGGCGCACGGCGGTGAGGTCACGCTGCTGAGCGTCGGCCCGGCGAACGCCACGGAGCCGCTGCGCAAGGCCCTGGCAATGGGCGCCACGCGCGCCGTCCACGTTGCCGACGAGGCGCTCAAAGGCTCTGACATGCGCGCCACGCTGGACGTGCTCGTGGCCGCGCTGGGCAAGCTCACGTACGACGCCGTGTTCGCCGGCGCCGACACGTCCGATGGCCAGGGCGGCGTCCTGGGCGCGGCGATCGCGGCCCGACTGGGTCAGCCGTACCTTTCCTACGCGTCAGAGATCGAGCCGACGGAGGCCGGGCTGCGCGTCCATCGCCTGAGCGCGGCGGGATATGACGTGCTCGAGGCGCCCACGCCGGCGGTGGTCATGGGCACACAGCTGCTCGGAGCGCCGCGCTATCCATCGTTGCGCGGCATCATGCAGGCGCGCTCCAAGCCGATCGAGACCTGGTCGCTGGCCGACCTGGGCATTGGCGCCGCGGACGTCGGCAGTGGCGCGGCGACTACGCGCACGATCGGGGCCGACGCACCACCTCAGCGCGCCGGCGCAACGTTCGTGCGCGAGCCGGCAGAGGTCGCCGTGGCCCAGGTCGTGGATTTCCTCGCCGCGCGGAGGCTCATCTGATGGCCGTCGTGTGGGCTGTCGGCGAGATCGTCGATGGCGCGCCAAGCAAGCTCACCCTGGAGCTCGCCACTCTCGCGCACCAGCTGGCGGAGGCCGCGGGCGGCGAGGCGCGGACGGTGCTCGTTGGCCAGAACACGGCACAGGCAGCGGCCGAGGCAGCCGCGTACGGACCCGGCGTGCTGGCAGTTGAGGTGGACGCGGCACTCGCCGATCGGCCGTCGGCCGCCGTCGTGGCGCCGCGCGTGGCCGCACTCGTGGCAGAGCACAAGCCTGATTTCCTGCTCATCGGCGCATCGAACGACGGCAAGGACGTCTGCGGCCTGCTGCTCGGGTTGACGGACCTGCCCATGCTCGCCAACGCGGCCGGTGTCGAGTGGCAGGGCAGCGCGCCCAAGGTGGAGATGAGCACCTTCGGCGGCAAGCTCGTGACGCACAGCACCTTCGTCGGCGAGCGGGGCATGGTCGTCGTCCGGCCGGGCACGGTGGCGGCCCAGAAGGCCGATGCGCCGGGCAGCGTCGAGAGCGTGTCGGTGAACGCCGGCGCCGAGCTGGCCGAAGTGCGCGTGACGCAGCGCGTTGAGGAGGAAGGTGCCGCCGCGCCCATCGAGGACGCGCGGATCATCGTGGGTGCCGGGCGCGGCGTCGGCAGCGCCGACGGCCTCAAGCTGGTCGAGGAGCTGGCCCAGGCAATGGGCGGAGCAGTGGGTGCGACGCGCGCGGTGGTCGACTCGGGCTGGATCGGCTACGGCCAACAGATCGGCCAGACGGGCAAGATCGTCAAGCCCGCGCTATACGTCGCGTGCGGCATCAGTGGCGCGATCCAGCACAAGGTCGGCGTGCAGACGGCGGGCACGATCGTGGCCATCAACCGCGACCCGGATGCGCCGATTGCCGAGTTTGCCGACCTCTTCGTGGTTGGCGACCTGCTCGAGATCCTGCCCCGCCTGACAGAGGCGATCCAGGCGCGCAGGTCAGGCGGAGGCTGACTCCTCGGCACGGACATCCGCGCGCGATTTGTGCGCGGCGGCTCCTGGCGTAGCTCGATTGAGCGGCATGGGATGATCCAGCCGGGAGAGGAGGGGCGGCGAGCCCAGGCGAGTCCACAGCTCACGGGCCTCATCTGCGGCCTGCGCCACCTCGGGAATGGAGCGATCGAGCCCGACGGCCATGTCCGTGAGCAGCAGGCCAAGACTCAGGACCACGCCACTCTCGCGCCAGCCGTTGGCCGCCTCGCGGAAAAGCGCCAGCGCTTCGTCAACTCGGCCGTCGATTGCCGCGAGATTTGCGTATGCCTGGGTGCGCAGCAGCCGGAACATCCGGCCTGGTGCAGGCAATGCCACGAACCGCTCCGATGCCTCGCGCACACGTTCTGGCTTACCCATCCAGAAGGCAACGCTAGCCGCCCACGTTGAGGCCTCGGCGGCCGACTGCGACATGTCGCTGTTCATGGCCTCGGCCAGGATCATCTCGCTCTGCTCCAGATCTCCGCGCAGCGCCAGTATCTGACCCTCGAGCAGCTTCGCGTTCACGCTCATGGTGGCAAGGCTGGCCTTGGCCAGCAAAGGCCGCAGTCCTTCGAGCAGGCGGTCCACCGTGTCGAAGTCGCCACGCAGGGCGAGGAAGAGTGCCGTCGTCTGCGCGAGCCCGAGGCGGCCGCCCAGCCCTTCCGTTTCCTCGGCTTCAGCGATGATCCGCGCTACCTCGTCCCACTCGCCGAGGTAGATCAATGGGATTGTGAGCAGGCCCTGGAAGTAGTTGACCTGGCCCGGTGAACCAACCTGCGCCGCCCGCTCGATCGCTGAGCGCAGCATGGTTGCGGCTGCGGCCATGTCCTCGTAGGCTAAGCCGGCCGACAGGTTGTTGATCGCGCGCCACTGTGTCCGGCGCAGCTTGTACCGGTCGGCAAGATCGACGACGCCAATGACGATGGCCATCGTCTCGTACAGCCTGCCCTGGTGGTAGATGGACAGCGCGCGGTTGAGCAGTGCTTCGGCAATGACTGGAACCAACTGGCGTTGGTCGGCCTTGGCCAGCACTCGATCGGCCATTGCCAGCGCTCGGGGATCGCGCAGGTTGGCATACACGCGCCCAAGCTCGGACTCGAGTCGAATGACCTCAGGCTCTTCTTCGAGCGACTCCGTTAGAGCGACCGCCTCCTCCAGCAGCGGCAGCGCCTCAGCGGGCCGATAGACCATCTGGAGAGCGACCGAGATTCCTGTCACCGCTTCGGCAAGACCGCGCAGGTCGTTCGCGCCGCGATACAGGTCAGCCGCCTTCTCATAGTGCTCACGAGCACGTAAGGGGTTGGCGTCCGTTGCCTCGTCGCCGGCCCTGACATACAGCGCAGCCTGTTCGACCGGCTCATTGGTCAGAGTGAGGGCGCTCAGGATGTACGTCTCAGCCAGCGGGTGCGACCCCAGGCTGGCGGCCCGGTCGGCGGCCGCCTTCAGGGCCAGTCTGGACTGCCCGGCCAGCGCGTCTGCCTCGGGCCCCGGCCGCGCATTCCGCTGCGCGGCCAGGTAGTGCTCGGCCAGCACACCGGCCAGCTCATCATCGCCGCGACTCTCGAACCAGCGCGCGGCGGCCAGGTGGCGGGTCTTGCGTTCGTCGCGCGCCAGCTGGTTGTAGGCAACTTCGCGCACTATCGCCTGCACGAAGCTGTGCTGGCCGCGCTCGTGGGAGCGGGGGTCGTTGTCGATTGCGAGCAGCTCGCGCCGGACCAGGGTGACGAGCGTCGAACGAACAACCTCCTCGTCGGCGCCTGACGCCGCCGTCAAGCTCTCGGCGCTGAAGGTGTGTCCCAGCACGGCGGCGTCCTGAAGAATCGACTTTTCGCGCGCTCCGAGACCGTCAAGTCGCGCGGCCACGAGGGCGGCCAGCGTTTCGGGCACCGCGATCGTGGTGAGATCCGTCACTGGGCGATAGCTGTCTCCTTCGGCAACGACCTTGCCCTCGCTGAGCAGCATGCGCACCGTCTCGACCGCGTACAGCGGCACGCCGTCGGCGCGACCGATGATGGCGGAGACAAGCTGTTCGGGCAGACCCGGAACGAGTCCGGCGAGCAGATCACGCATCGCTTCGTCTGGAAGCGGATCGAGGACCATGGACATGAAGGTGCGTCGTCCGGCACCCCAGTCGGCTCGGCGATCGAAGAGATCGGGCCTTGCGAGCGTGACCACAAAGAGCGGCAGCGACCTCGTCGAGTCCAGCAGGAACTCGATGAAGTCGATCATGCCGCTGTCCGCCCATTGCAGGTCCTCGAACAGCAACACGGTCGTGCCTCGCTCGGCGATGCGCTGGAAGAAGGTGCGCCATGCGGCGAACAGCTCGTCGCGGCCGCCCGCCGGCGCATCGCCCAGCCCGAGCAGTGCGAGCAGCGATGCCTCGAGCCAGCGCCGCTCGGCGTCATCGGCCGCCCACTCCAGGGCGGCCGCGCCAACCTTCCCGCGCGTGGTCGAATCGTCGTCGCCCTCCTGCAACTCGCATCGGCGACGGACCATCTCGCCAAGAGCCCAAAACGTGATTCCTTCGCCGTACGACGGGCAGCGCCCGGTATGCCAGTACGTGTTGTCAACGAGCCCGTCGGTGTACTTGGAGAGCTCCCATGCGAGTCGGCTCTTGCCGATGCCGGCCGGTCCGGTGACCGAGACCAGCCTTGGCCGGCGATCGCGGGCGCTGGCGTGAAAAGTCTCGACCAGCAGCCGGAAATCTTCCTCACGCCCAACGAAGGGCGCTTCGAGGGCATCGGCTCGATTGCGGCCACCGACCTCGGCGACGACGCGAAGCGCGCGGAACGCCGGCACGGGCGCTGCTTTGCCCTTCAGCATCTGCTCGCCCGCGGCTTCGAACTGGATTGCCCTGTTCGCGGCACGCTCGGTCGCCTCGCCGACCAGGACCGTGCCCTCCGGCGCAATTGATTGCAGACGACTGGCCGTGTTGACCAGATCACCGGCGACCATGCCCTCACCAGTGGCGCCCACTGTGACCGCAGCCTCGCCGGTCAGGACCGCGGCGCGGGCGCGGATGTCCGGGCCCAGGCCCTTGACGGCGTCAACCAAGCCGAGTGCGGCTCGAACGGCGAGCTCCGCATCGTTCTCGCGTGCCACAGGTGCGCCCCAGATGGCCATCACAGCGTCACCGATGAACTTCTCGACCGTGCCGCCGTGGCGCGAGATCACCTCCCTGGCAAGCGCGAAGTAGCTCGACAGGAGCTCGCGCGTCTCCTCCGGGTCGCGATCCTCGCTGAGCGCGGTGAACCCAACCAGATCGGCGAACAGGACGGATACGAGTCGCCGTTCGGCCGTCGGCGTCTTCGTCGGCGCCAGGACCAAGCCGCCGCCGCCGCTGACGAGCGAGTTGCCGCAGTTGCCGCAGAACTTCGAGTCTGGCGAGTTGCTCGCTCCGCAGCTCGGGCAGCCCGCTGAAAGGGGAGTGCCGCACTCCTTGCAGAACTTCCGGCCGGCCTCATTCTCAGTAGCGCAGTTCGAGCAGATCAAGTTGCCAGACTAGCGACTGCGACAAGACGCGCGACTGCTCATTTGTGGCCTGTATGTAGTGGTACGCTGTGCTCGCGCCACTAGCGGTAGTGGCTGACAGGAGGAAATGCCACAAGGTGCGCTGTCCCAGCTGCGGTGAGCGAGACACCCGCGTAGTCGACTCGCGCGACATTGATGACGCGGCCATCCGCCGGCGCCGCGAGTGCAACCTGTGCGCGGCGCGCTTCACAACGTACGAGCGTGTCGAGGCGGCGCGCCTGACGGTGGTCAAAAGTGACGGGCGGCGCGAGGAGTTCGACCGCGAGAAGCTCGCCGACGGCCTGTCGAAGGCGCTCACCCGGCGCCCCGTCGCGGACGACGCTGCGGACGCTGCGGCAGAAGAGATAGAGGTGGCCCTGCGTGCCCGCGGCACGTCCGAGGTGCCGTCCGGTCTGATCGGCGAGATGGCCATGGACAAGCTGCGCGAGCTGGACCAGATCGCCTACATCCGCTTCGCCAGCGTCTACCAGAGTTTCGAGGACATCGAGCAGCTGCGGCGCGAGGTGGACAGCTTGCTCGCCGAGCGTGAAGAGATCGAATCGGATACGGACGGTCGCGCGGGAGGCGGTGGCGGCAGCGCCGGTGGCAAGCGCTACCCCAAGCGCTGATCCCGCGTCGTCGCCCATAATCGGATCCAGTGGCAGTCCTTTCCGACCGTGACATCCGCGCCGCCCTGCAGGCTGGGCGCGTGCGCATCGACCCTTACGACGCGACCTGCCTGCAGCCGTCGTCGGTCGACCTGCACCTCGATGCGGACTTCCGCGTCTTCCGCAATAACCGCTACCCGTACATCGACGTCCGCGCGCCGCAGCCGGACCTGACCGAGCTCGTCTCGATCGGCGAGGACGAGCCGTTCATCCTGCACCCAAACGAGTTCGTCCTTGGCCAGACGCTGGAGTGGGTGGAGTTGCCGGACGACCTGGTCGCGCGACTGGAGGGCAAGAGCTCTTTGGGCCGGCTCGGGCTGCTGATCCACTCGACTGCCGGCTACGTCGACCCCGGCTGGAAGGGCAATCTCACTTTGGAGCTGTCCAACGTGGCCAACCTGCCCATCGCGCTGTACCGCGGCATGAAGATCGGCCAGATCTCCTTCTTCAAGATGTCCAGTGCAGTCGAGCGGCCGTACGGCTCGCGCGAGCTCGGCTCCAAGTACCAGGGCCAGTCGAGCCCGACCGAGTCGCAGTTCTACAAGGACTTCGACGCCCAGAAGGCAGTCCCCAAGGGCGGCCCGCGACGCTGACGCTGTCGTGCTGAGCCAGAGCGTCGACTGGAGCGCAGACCTGGGTGGCGGGGTGCGCATCGCGCTGATTCAGGCCGGGACGTTCACCTCTGACGCGGGAACGGTCTTTGGTCCCGTGCCGCGAATCATGTGGGAGCGCCTTGTCGAGGCCGAGATCAACCCAGACAACACGCTGACCCAGGCGCTCAACTGCCTCCTGGTCGAGACGCCGGCCGGCCGCGTGCTGGTCGAGACGGGCATCGGCGAGCACATGGACGAGACGCGCAGGCAACACCGGGGAGTGGCCGGCCACGCCATCCTGCCCGCTCTGGGCGCGGCCGGGTTCGAGCCGGACACGATCGACGTCGTCGCGGTCAGCCACCTTCACTTCGATCACGCCGGCGGCTTCCTTACCGCCCAGGGCGGGCGCGCGTTCCCACGCGCTCGGATCGTCGCGCAGGCCGACGAGTGGGAGTTCGCGCTGGGCACGAACCCGCGCCTCCAGGCATCGTATGAGCAGGACGACCTGCGCATGGCCGAGAACGTGGGCGCGGCCGGGGTCGCCACGCGGCGACGAAGAGGTGCTGCCCGGCGTGACCGTCGTGCGCACGGGCGGCCACTCCGGCGGCCACCAGGCCATCGTCGTGCGCGGCCCGAATGAGACAGTCGGCTTCTTTGGCGATCTGTGCATGCGGCCGTGGAGTGCCAACCCGCGCTGGGTGCCGTCATTCGATGACTTCCCGCTGACCTCGGTCGAGGTGAAGGCGTCACTCTTCCGCCAGGCGACAGAGGAGGGCTGGACGGTCGTGCTGTCGCATGAGCCGCGCCGGCCGGTCGGCCGCTTCGTAGCCGACCGCGACCGCTACCGCTTCGAGCCGACGCTCTAGTACCCGGCGTCGGCGTGGCCCGACGCGACAGCCGGCAGGGGCCGAACGGCACTTACTGGGTCCCTTACGCTGGTTAGAGGCGGGCAGCACACCCCGCTCAGAAAGGAGCGGCCAATGGAGACCGCCAATCCCGTCCTCGGTAGCATCGACGCGGAGCCCATCGCGCGTGACCGCGCAAGAAACCTGTTTCGCTGGAACGCAGTCCTGGCTGTCCTGCACGCCGTCCAGGGCAGCGCGATCCTGGCCCTCTCTTTCACGCGCGACCCAATCGTCAGCGCTCCGATCGTCAGCAGCTACCTGAGCTTCGACAGCGCCACGCAGACGCTCATCCAGGCCCAGCGGCCGCTGTTCGACCTGCCCATCGGCCCCGCCGTGGCGACGTTCTTCTTCATGAGCGCAGTGGCCCACGCCCTGCTCGCGTGGCCGTTGCGGCGCTGGTACGAGGCGCGCCTCGGGGAGGGCATCCAGCCCATGCGCTGGATCGAGTACGCGCTCAGCTCGAGCGTGATGATCGTGGTCATCGCCACCCTGGCCGGCATCCAGGAGATCGGCACCCTGATCGCCATCTTTGGCGCCAACGCGGCGATGAACCTGTTCGGCTGGTCGATGGAATCGGCCAACCTGGGCCGGGCCAAGGTGCAGTGGAACCACTACGTCTTCGGCGTCATCGCCGGCATCGTGCCCTGGCTGGTGATCGGCATCGCGCTCTGGTCGTCGGCCACGGCGACGGCGGCGGTAGCCATCCCGACCTTCGTCATCGTCATCTTCGTGTCGCTCTTCCTGGCCTTCAACGTCTTCGCCATCACGATGGTCCTGCAGTACGGCAAGATCGGCCGCTGGCGTGACTACCTGGTCGGCGAGAAGACGTACATGCTGCTCAGCCTGCTGGCCAAATCACTCCTCGCCTGGCAGGTCTTCGCCGGCACCCTGCGGCCGTGACGTTGGACCGAGCCGCGCCGCTCGCTCAGGCGCGTCGTTGGCGACGTCGCGGGCCTGGCGCTGCGGATATCAGCCACGCTGATAGGGGTGGCTCTGCAGCGCCCCAAGCACCCCACGCCCGGCCGCTGGCCCACCGGCACGAGCGTGAAACTGGCGAGTTTCGCCCGTAGCCACCCCATAGGGCAGGGATTGCCGCGCCCATATCGGCGTGGCGGATAATCGGCCGGCTTAGGTCCCGGCGATGAGTGGCGCGAGGATCTGCTCTGCCTGGGCGCGGTTGACCGGGCCAAGCACGACCTGGCGGATCACCCCGTCGCGATCAAGGAAGAGCTGGGTGGGCAGCCCGAACGCCTGGTACGTGTGGAAGATGGCCGACGTGCCGTCGAAGCCCACGGTGTACTCCAGGTCGTAGCGATCAACGTAGGCGCGCACGTCGTCGATCGTCGTCTCCTGGACGCTGATCGCCACGATCGCCAGCCCGTCGTCCGCGTACGCCTCGTGCAGGTCGCGCAGGACGGGCGTCTCCTCCTGGCACGGCGGGCACCACGATGCCCAGAAGTTGATCCACACCGGCCGGCCGCGCAGGTCGGCGAGGACGATCGGATTGCCGTCCAGGTCGCGTCAGCTGCACGGTTTCCCCGTCGATGACGCCGCTGAACTCGGGCGCGATATCGCCGATGCTCAGGCCAGGCACCGCGCTCCCGACAGGCACGAAGCTGCTGCCCGGACTCGGCAGCGTGGGATCGGTCGGCCGCGCGATGCGGCGACGACAGGACGACGAGCAATGCCGCCGTGACCGCCACCGCGCCAAGGACCAGCACCAGCTGGCGCAGGCTGAACGGGCCAAGAAAGGGCCGCCGCCATCTGTCGGCTGACCGCGGAGACTCGGTCGGGGCGGGGTCAGTCGGTCATACCTGCGGCCACAGGAAGCTGAAAGCCCGGGCGAAGATGGCCAGCCAGTCGAACAGGATGGCGAGGCCGATGATCACCACCAGCGCACCACCGATCAGCTCGATCTGGCGACCATGGGCGATGAACCAGCGCGACAGCCGGGTGACGCCGATCCATGCCCAGCGCCAGAAGTAGGAAGGGCACGGCCAGGCCGATCGAGTAGGCGACGAGCAGGAGGACGACCTGCGGGCTGGCCGACACGGCGCGACAGGGTGAGGATGGCGCCCAGCGTGGGCCCGATGCACGGCGTCCAGCCGATGGCGAAGACGGAGCCGAGCGCAAACGCACCCAGCGGGTTGCGCGCCGCGGCGCCACCCAGCGGCTGCTTCCCGAACTGGGTCTGACCGGGCCGGAAGGTGCGTGCCAGGAACGGGATGCGCAGCACGCCCATCAGGTTGAGCCCGAGCACGATGAGCACGATCCCGCCGACCTGGCGCAGCAAGGGCAGGTTCTCGCGCAGCGGCCCGGCGGCCACGTAGGCGGTCACGCCGAGCAGCGTGAACACGGCGCCGAATCCAAGCACGAAGGCGATCGCGTGGGGCAGGGCGCGCCATCTGCGACGGTGCCAGTTGGACGGGCGGCCCGGCGATCGGGGTAACGACCATGCCCGCGGTTGCGACGGACACGACGCCGATCTGGCCGAGGTACGCCGGCACGACGGGCAGCACGCAGGGCGAGATGAACGAAACGAAGCCGGCGAAGAGCGCGGCCGCGAGTGTCAGCTCCATCGTTGCGTGGCTACGCCGCGCGGCCCAGGACGCGGTCCAGGAAGCGCTCGATCGTTCGCGTGCCCATCGCGAGGGTCAGCTCCTGGCCGTCGAGCGCCAGCACGGGCAGTAGCGCGCCGAAGCGAGGCTCGAGATCGGGTTGGCTGGCGAGGTTGATCTCGCGTATCGCGGACGATCGGGTCGCCATGTTTGACGCGTTGCTCGAGGACGTGCTGGAGCGTGAGGCGCGTTTCGGCGCACAGGTCGCAGCCGTCGCGCGTGTAGAAGTCGAGCGTGGGGACAGTGGGGGAGTGGGTCATGGGGAGCACCGGGATTCTAGGGACGGCTCGGTCCGGGCGGGTGTTCCGCGTAGAATCGGTGCCCCGCCCCCGTAGCTCAGTGGATAGAGCGAGGCCGTCCTAAGGCCTGCGTCGGGAGTTCGAATCTCTCCGGGGGCGCCACACCAGCGCAGCCTCGTCCTCGGCCGCGATGTCACGGAAGAATAGATCGGAAGGTTGGCGTCTTCTTCGAACCGCACCGGTGATGTGATGGAGCCGAAGTTATGCAACCTCCGGCCGAGGTAGCTGGGGGGCTGCGGCGACCAGACGGATCTGGATTCGAGTGTTCATCCGCCGCGCGTGAGGCCGGCTGCACGTACGTCTTTCTCGGGCTGGAGCGGCGATGACATCGTCGAGTCATTTCCGTCTCAGATCGTCACGGGCCAACTCGCGGACGCCATTTCTTAGAGCGAGTCTGACGGGTCGTTGAACTCGCAGATGTTCTCGTGACCAAGGACCCTCAATTCGAGACATTCTTCCCCGATCAGGCGGCCTCGCTGCCCGAATGGAGATGGCTTCGAGCGATCGGTGGTGCCGCGTGACGACTTTTGGCTCGATCATCAGAGCGGTCCTTCATGTCAGTGAGCGCGCTTTCGACGTCCTCTCGAGATTCAAGCTCAGTCAAGCTGAAATACGCGAGGCTGTAGCTGCCCGCCCCTATGACCGGTCCTAGGGCGCTTCATCGGCCGCGACACCGGCGTGGATGGAGCGACGATCCGGCCCAAGGGCCACAGAGCCCTTAGGCCGCGTACCAAGCGAGCGGGTCGATCATCGCCGCTGCGCCGGTAGCGAGTCCCCGGACCTCTCCGGGGGCGCTCTTCAGTCAGAGAGATCCTTGTCCTCCATCTCCCACGCGTGGTCGAGCGTATGGAAGGCCGAGTGGCGAATGAGGAAGGGCAGAGTCGTCTTTCTCATGCGCTTCTCGATCTGACCGGCGTTGTACGCGCGGATGCCCGTGACGTAGTCCGCGCGATACCGTCGTAGCTCTTCCCCGGTGAGCGTCGGGCCATCGGTCATCTGCTGGCCGACCTGCTTGGCGAAGTCGAGGCTCTCTACGCGGAAGACATGACGGATGATCTCGTCGCGTTCGCGGCCACCCCCGCGCGGGCCCTTGCGCATCTCGGGCGAGACGCGATTGGCCACGCCGTCAAAGAACTCCCAACACGCACTCAGCAAGGTGATTCCGCGCTCCAGTTGGGCCTCGTCCATGGGATCCAGCTCCGTGGAAGACGGCGAGAAGGAGATGGCCCAGAAGTCCACGGATGGCGTTCCGACCTTCTCCTCCACGATCTCGAGCGGCCCGGCTGCGTCGAATTCGGCTTCCATTCCGGCCAGTTCTGCGACCGGTCGATAGCGTTCGCGGTAGGACTCGAGTGTTTCCACGGCAACGTCGGACGTCTTGGCGCCCCGACTCCAGCCCGGCCAGTCGAGGGCGAAGGCAACGGCCCGCTTCCCTTTAGGGCCGCGGTCGATCACGGTACGGACAGGCACGCCGGTATCGTAAGTGCGGCTGCGCCGGGCTGCGCGTGGGACAATCGGCGCCTGATGCATTCCTTTCCCAGGTTCGGGGCGATCCTCTTAGGAGTTGCGCTTGCGGTGGCCTCGACTTTGGCCAGCCCCGCACAGCCGGCAGCAGCCGGAGACCCGTTCATGAGCGGCATTGACGTTTCCAAATGGCAGCGCGCGCCGCGGTGGGCGGAGGTCAAGAACGCTGGCGTCGAGTTCGTGATCGCCCGTGCCACTTATGGCAATGACGGATTGGACACGCAGTACGAGCGCAATCGACGGGTCCTCCGCAACAAGCGCATTCCGTTCACTGCCTACCACCACGCAGGGCCGGACTCGGCAATCGGCGATCCAATCGCAGAAGCGGATCACTTTGTCGACGTCGCCCGGCTCAATGGTCGCAACCTCCTGCCGGCGCTCGACCTGAAGACCCACGGGGAGCTGACTTCCGAAGAGCTTCAAGAGTGGGTCAGGGCTCTGGCTCGCCCGCGTCGAAGAGCGCCTGGGCGTGAAACCGATGATCTACGCGCCGACGCACCTTTGGATCGAATGGATGGGCGACACGACGTGGTTCGCCGACCACGGGTATCGCTTCTGGGTGCGCGACTGGGACAGCGCCGATGCCCCGATTCTGCCGGCCAACAACTGGGGCGGCTCAGGCTGGACTCTGTGGCAAACGGGTACGGCGCAGGTTCCGGGGATCGGAGGCTGGGTCGATCAAGACCTGTTCAACGGCCAGACGCTCGCACCGATACGGATCAAGAACAACCGCTAGCCCCGGCCTCTAGAAGAGTCGCCAGTGGCCCTCGGAGATGACTTCGGCGGCTCCGTCCGTGACCTTGATGGCTGTCTCGTCATCGATTGCGTAGGCGGGCAACGACATGCCGGCGGCCCACCTCTCGGCGTCAACCATCGTGTTCCCCGGCATCTCCGGGTGCTCGAGGTGCGGAAAGATCGAGAAATCGACGATACCCAGAGTCTCATCCCCACCGGTGGGCGGCTTCCAGTGGACGAAGTCCTCCCCGATGCGCGGGGTCATCACCAGACTGCCGGCGCTCAGTCCCACCCAGACCGAGTCGAGCGAGGGCAGCAAGTCCGCCAGGCCTGACTCGCGCATCCAGTAGCACAGATACAGCGGATCGCCCCCGTTCACGAGCAGCGCGTCGGCCGCCTGGACCCAGGGGACCCAACGCTCCTTGTCGATGCTGGGCAGCGCCGTGAGCTCCAGCACCCCCACCGACTGCCAACCCAGTTCGACCATCGGAGTACGCGGCTCCTGCCCGCTGGTGAACCGCCACGCGTGGCCAGGATTGGTCGCGGGGTGACCATATGTCGCCGTGGGAATGCACAGGACGTTGGAGTCGGCAATCGGCTTGCCGAGCATGTCCACCAGCGCGTCGCGGATGCTGGGGTTCTTGATGCCAGCCGAGGTGAGGAGGAGCTTCATTCTGCGAGCGTAGCGAATGAATCTGCTGGAAGACGGGCGCCGCCAATAACATCGAGTCTCCAAGTGGAAGCCAGTCAGGGGAGCCTGCAATGACCGACAAGAAGAAGCCCGCCAGTCCCGCCAAGGGGCGTGACACCACGTCCGAGGTCTGGACCGACGAAGAACGCGCAGCGATGAAAGAGCACGCGCGCGAGATGAAGGCGTCGAAGGGCAAGGCGGACGGTGAAGCGGACACGCTGGCCAAGATCGCCGACATGCCGCCTTCCGACCGAGCCATGGCCGAGCGCATCCACGCGCTGGTCAAGGAGGCCGCCCCCGAGCTCACGACGAAGACCTGGTACGGCATGCCCGCCTACTACAAGGACGGCAAGGTCGTCTGCTTCTTCCAGGCAGCCGCCAAGTTCAAGGCGCGCTACGCCACCTTGGGCTTCGACGGGAACGCGAATCTCGATGAGGGCAACATGTGGCCCACGTCCTGGGCGCTGACCAAGCTGACGGCCGCCGATGAGAAGAAGATCGCCGAGCTGATCAGGAAAGCTGTCAGCTGACGAAACCTTCCTGACGCACCGGTCAGCTGTCCCGGCTGTGCCTCTTGGCGATGTCGCCGATGATCGTGGCGAGCTCTCTGGGTCGTGACCACATGGGCCAGTGGCTGGTGGGCAGCGCGAGCCACTCCAGGTTCCTGAGGTCCTTCAGGCCGGCGACGAAGTCGTACTCATTCTCGACCGCGTCCTTGTACTCGTCGACCGTGTAACCGGTCGCGATGACGGTGCTGGGAATGTCAAGCCGGGCGTCGTTGGCCAGCTCCGCTGATTCACGAAAGACGCCGCCCGGCTCCGGCACCGCACGCTCCCTGAAGGTTGCGCGCTGCTCCTCGCTCAGGCCGTCCAGGTTCTCGCCGGCCTCGATCTCCGACCACACCATCGGCTTCTCGGCTTCCTTGAAATCGGCATCCATCGCGCCAATGCCGGCGCCGGTGTCGACGTAGACCATTGCGGCGATCAGCTCCGGGACGCGGTCGCTCGCGGCGTAGCCGGAGAATCCGGTTCCGCTGTGCACTGCGAGCACGACCGACGTGCCGGCCGCGCGCACTGCCTCCACGATGGTGGCGACGTGGTCTTCCAAGGTGATCGCGGATCGGTCCGTGTCGGCCGAATCAAGACCGGGCAGAGTCAGGGCGGACACCTGGTGACCCTCTGCGCGGAGCATTCCGGCGACCTCGTCCCACGCCCAGGCGCCGAGCCAGAAGCCGGGGACCAGGATGATGGGTGCAGACTTCACTTGTCCGTGCGTCCCACGAAATCGAGCGCGGCGCCGTTTATGCAGTAGCGCAGGCCGGTCGGGTTCGGGCCGTCGGGAAAGACGTGGCCGAGGTGCGCGCCGCAGTTTCCGCACACGACTTCCTCGCGCACCATGCCGTGACTGACGTCACGCCGGACCTCCACCTTGCCACCGGACACGACGTCATAGAAGGATGGCCAGCCGGAGCCCGACTCGAACTTCGTGCCCGAGTCGAACAGGGTCTCCGCGCAGACGACGCAGCGATAGATGCCGTCGTCGTGGTTGTCCAGGAAGGGGCCGGTGAACGGCCGCTCCGTGACGGCCTCCTGTGTGACCGCGTACTGGATGGGTGTAAGCCGAGCGCGCAGCTCGCTCGAATCGAGAGCCTTCATGCTCAAAGGATAGGCGTATGCTCTGCGCGCGCCGGGCCGCGCACTCGGCCAGCGGCGAACGAAGTGGAGGGGTAAACAGTGAAGATCGGCGTTCGCAGGGTGGCCGCGCTCGCGTCGGCGGCATTGATCTTTTCGGCCTGCGTGAGCATCGCTCCGCTCGGCAGCGGGTCGCCGCTGCCTTCGACCAGCGCGACTCTGCCGATCACGACTCCGCTCCCAACACCGCTGCCAACACTGCTTCCAACCCAGACGCCGCTCGCATCGAGCCCGCCGACTGGCGCAGCGCCGACGCCAACCGCAACCGCTGCGCCGACTGCTCCACCGACGTCTGCGCCCACGCCAACCAGCGCGCCCACGCCGACGGCAACGCCGGAAGCTACTGCCAGCCCCGCGCCCACGCTCAACTTTTCGCTCCCGGCAATCTTTGGATTGGTGGAACTAAGCACCGGTTTCCTGCCCGACCCGCACGAGGTGGCCGTGACTGCGGGCGGAGACGCCGGCGCCAGCTACCTGGGCGGTGGTTGCGGCGGGTTCACCACGTCGGCGCCGACCTTCAGTGTCAGGTACACAGCGGGTAGGGAAAGCCTGTTGCGCTTCTATTTCGTGGCTTCCTCGGGGGACACCACAATGATCGTCAACACGCCCTCCGGTGCGTACGAGTGCGATGACGATTTCTTTGACACGCTCAATCCCACGGTCGATTTCGAGGCTGCGGAGGGTGGCCGCTACGACATCTGGGTGGGTACTTTCTCGCAAGGCGTGTCGATCGACGGCACACTCTTCGTGACCGAGCGGGATACGTCACACCCGTAGTGGGCTGACTCAGTTGGGCGCGTCAGCGGATAGACTTCGCGCCGGTGTCGATCCTCCTCCGTGCGCACAGCCGCACCCCGGCGCGTGCCACAGCCGGTTCTGCGCTGTTCCTGATCCTGCTGGCCGCGGCCATGCTCAGCGGCGCAGCCTGCTCCACGACGTTTGCCCAGCACGGCTCGGTTGATGCCCGGATTGCCTCTGCCGAGCCTTTCACGTGGGATCCGGCCCTTGCCGGTGACGCGGGCTCGGCCAGTGTCCTGGCGCAGGTCTACGAGGGCCTGACAACTTTCGATCCGAGCAGCAACGTGCAACCCGCGCTGGCCGAGAGCTGGCAGGCTTCGGACGACGGCCGACAGATCACGTTCCAGCTGCGGCCCGGCCTGTCCTACAGCGACGGCTCGGAGATCACCGCGCAGCACGTGGTCGATTCGTGGTTCAGGCTGATCGACCCGGCGCGGCCGGGGCCGTTGGCCAGCCTGGTCGCGGATATCAGCGGCGCGTCCGACTACACCGCCGGCAGGGTTGGCCGCGATGCGGTCGGCATTCGAGCTGATGACAATCGAGTCATCGTTGACCTGCGCCGGCCGGCGACGTACTTCCTGGCCGTAACGGCGTCACCGTCGCTGGCGGTCGTGCCACCCAGCATGGCCGAGCAGGTCCGGTCCGGGCCTCCCACGGTCGTCTCTGGCGCGTACGTGCCGACGCTGGCCGGGGAGGGCGTCATTGCCCTGACCGGGAACACCAACTACTGGGCCGGTCTACCGGCGCTCACGTCCATTGAGCTGGTGACCGATTTCGGCGGTCGTGGCGCGGTCGACCTGTTCACCGCGAACGAGCTGGACTACACCTCGATCGGGGCCGCTGATGCATCGTGGATCGCGTACGACGCCGGCCTGGGTCCGCAGCTGCGCCGAACGGAGAGCTTCAGCGTCAGCTACTACGGCTTCAACACATCCGCCGCGCCGTTCGACGACCCGGACGTGCGCCTCGCCTTCGCCCAGGCGGTCGACTGGGACCGGCTGACGGTGCTGGCCCAGAGCCAGTCCGCAACATCGCTCGTGCCGCCGGGCATTCCCGGCCGAGACGAAGAGGATCACCGGCCGGCGTATGACCCAGAAGCGGCCCGGGCACTGCTCGCCGGTGCCGGCTTCGAGGGTGGCGCAGGCTTTCCCGTCGTGACGATCGCCACGTACGGCATCGGTTACGAGCAGGTCGCCGCCGAGCAGCTCGAGCAGAACCTGGGCGTGCAGGTCAACGTCGAGGGTTACGACTTCGAGCCATACATCGGCTTTTTGGACGACGTTGGCGCGCCCCAGATCTGGACGCTCAGCTGGAGCGCCGACTACCCCCACGCTCACGACTTTTTGGGCCTGCTGCTCGAGACGGGCAGCACGAGCAACGGCGGCGGCTGGAGCAACGCCGAATACGACGCGCTGATCGAGCAGGCGGCCGCGACCACCGATCCGGTCGAGCAGGCGCGCATCTACACCCTCGCGCAGGAGATCCTGGAGCGCGACGCGCCGGTCATCCCGATCGAGTACGGCGAGTCATGGGCGCTCAGCCGGGAGGGGCTGCTCGGTGCGCTGGACTCGGGCGTTGGCATCATCCGCTACGCGGGTCTCGCCTGGCAGCCGGGCACGGGCCGATGATCCGTATCGTCCGCCGTGTGGGCGCGGTCGTGCTGCTGGGCGCCGTCATGGGCGCCGCGGTTGGCATCATGCCGGTCGCCGCAGCCGAACCGACCTTCGACCAGCCCAGCGTGGCGACGGCCCTTTCCGAGCCGCTCGTCTTCACCTCGACCGTCACCGGGGACGACGTCGCCCAGGTCGAGGTGCTCGTCCGCCTGGCGGGGGAGGAGACCGCAGCGGTCCTCGCGGCGGAGCCGGGTGGCGAAGCGAACACGTGGCGGGCAACTGCGGAGCTCGACATCCCCACGTCCAGCCTGTGCGCGTGCCTGGCAGACGGTCACAGCCCGCCCAACACGCGCTTCGAGTTCCAGTTCAGGGCTCGTGCAGCGGACGGCAGTGCCACGCTCGGGCCGGTGGCGCAGGGCATGGTCAGCGACGAGCGGTTCACCTGGCAGACGCTCGAGCAGGACCTCGTCCGCGTTCACTGGTACGAGGGCGACACCGCGTTCGCGCAGGCGGCGCTGGACGTGGCCAACGGTGCGATCGATCGCGCCGCGGAGCTGCTTGGCACGACCCTGCCCCAGCCGGTCGACCTGTTCGTGTATGCCACCGAGGAGGCGATGCGCAGCGCCATCTCGCCCAACCGCGAGAACGTCGCCGGCCAGGCGCACTCGTCGATTGACACCATGTTCGTGTGGATCCCGCCGGGCCAGTCGGCGGCCGGCTTTGCCGGCCCATTGGTCGCCCACGAGCTGACCCACCTGGTCATGAACGAGGCCACTGACAACCCCTTTCACGGTGTCCCGCGCTGGATCGACGAAGGCGTCGCGGTCTACCTCTCGGAGGGCTACAACCAGACCTGGAGCGCCCCTGTGGCGGCCGCCGTGCGCAACCGGACGCTCATCCCGCTCGACGGCCTGAGCGCGCTCTTCCCATCCTCGGCCGACGAGTTCTACCTCGCCTACGGGGAGAGCACGGCAGCTATCGACTTCTTCACGCGCACTTACGACGAGGAGACGCTCTGGGCCCTGGTGCGCAGCTACAAGAATGGCCTGTCCGATGACGACGCGTTCATCGCTGCGACCGGCCAGGATGTCGCTGCATTCAACGCCGCCTGGTTTGCGTCGCTCGACCTGGAGGTGCCCGAGCCGGTCGGTCCGCGGCCCGGGCCAGCGGGCCCGACGCCGGACGCGTGGCAACCGGTGGGCCAGCCAAGCCCGCAGCCAAGCGGCCAGGCGAGCCCGGGTCAGAGCCCCGCTTCGAGCGACGACCCGGTACAGAGTCCACGCCCCAGCGCGAGCCCCGGAACTTCGGCCGGCGGCGACTCCACGCCGGGGCTCGTGATCGGAGCAGTCGCCGGCATCGCGCTCATCGTCGCGCTGCTCATCGGTGTCCTCGTCTACCAACGCAGCCGGCCGCGCCGGCCGCCGCTCGTCTGAGGCCGCCGGTAATGGCAATGCAGCTGCCGCTCGACCTGCGCGTGGGTGACAGGGTCACGCTCGCAAAGCAGCATCCGTGTGGCGGCCGAACGTGGCTCGTGACCCGGCTCGGCGCGGATATCGGCCTCGCCTGCGACGGGTGCCAGCGCAGGGTGATGCTCGAGCGGCGCGAGCTTGAGCGCAGATTCCGCGGCTTCGTTGAGCGGGGTGTGGCGTGACCGCCATTCCAGTCGAGACCGACTCACCCATCGCCGTCCTGCGCAACAAGCGCTTCCTGGCGCTCTGGATCGCCCAGGTGGTCACCCAGGTGGGCGGCAACATGGTCCTGTTCGGTCTGACCGTGCAGGTCTTCGCGCTGACCGGGCGGAGCACCTCGGTCAGCCTGCTGATCCTGTCCTTCCTCGTGCCGGCGGTCCTCTTCGGCGCCGTGGCCGGGGTGTATGTCGACCGGCTCGACCGGCGCCTGATCCTGATCTGGACCAACGCCCTGCGCGCGGTGCTCTTCCTGGTCCTGCTGGCGGTCCAGTCAGACATCGGCCTGATCTACCTGTTGCTCATCCTGATCTCGACCCTGGCCACGTTCTTCGGGCCGGCGGAGGCGGCGATGATCCCGGTCGTGGTCAGCCGCAAACAGCTGCTGCCGGCCAACTCGCTCCACATCCTCACCCTCCAGGCCGCCTTCTTCCTGGGCTTCGCCCTGTTCGGACCGCTGGTCGTCAACCTGGCCAGCCAGACGGTGCTGCTCATCGTGGTCGCGGCGAGCTACTTCATCGGCGCCGCCCTGTGCTGGTTCCTGCCCAGCTACAAGCCGCGCACCGGCCCGCCGGACCCGGCCCAGGCGCTGGGCGAGGCGGGCACTGCCGTGGCGACCACGTTCGGCCAGCTGGTCGACGGCCTGAAGTTCATTCGCGGCAGCCGCAACATCTTCTGGCCACTCACCTACCTCGCGCTGACGGCCTCGCTGATCGGCGTCCTCGGCGTGCTCGGGCCCGGCTTCGCGACGCAGGTGCTGGGCCTGTCCGAGCGCGACTTCGTGGTCGTCGTCCTGCCCCTTGGCGTGGGCCTGGTGATGGGCATCCTCGTGCTCAACGTCTACGGGCGGCTCTTCTCGCGCCGGCGCGGCATAGAGGCGGGCATGATCGGGCTCGGTGTCACGCTGCTGGCCCTCTCCATCGCCCAGCCGCTGACCACGCGGCTGTCGCTTGGCCCGGTCATCTCGCTCCTGTCGGTCGTCATCGTCGTCGCCTTTGCGGCAGGCGTGGCCTATGCCTTCGTTGCCGTGCCGGCGCAGACGCAGCTCCAGGAGGAGCTGCCCGCGGCCATTCGCGGCCGCGTCTTCGGCGTGCTGAACATGCTCGTCAGCATCGCCAGCTTCCTGCCGATCATCATCGTCGGCCCGATCGCTGACGTTGTCGGCACCTCCGCCGTGGTCCAGGGTGCGGCCATAGTGACCCTGATCGTGGCTGCAGGCTCCATCCTGCGCGCCCAACCCTCGCCCGGCACCCGCACTGACAGCCACCTTGTTGACGCGGCGGATCCTGTGGCCCTCGCCCAGCGCTCGCTCACGCGGCCGATCTCGATTCGCATCGTGGACGCGCCAGATGACGACACGCCCAACGTGGAGACGGTCGTGTCGCGGGTCAGGCCCGGCCAGCCAGGACCGGCCGAAGAGGCCGGACCGGCCGAAGAAGAATGAGACGCGTCGCGATCGTCTTCACCGGCGGGACGATCGCGACCATGCCCGACGCCGCCGCAGGCGGCAACACGCCGGCGCTCGACGGCGCGGCGATCCTGGGTCTCGCGCCGGAGCTGACCCGGATCGCAGATCTGGAGCCGATCGACTGGGGCCTGGTTCCGGCCTCGCACCTGCGCTTCAGCCAGCTGCTGGACATTGCCAAGCTGGTCGACGACCAGCTCGCGCGCGACGACGTCGACGGCGCAGTCGTGGTCCAGGGAACGGACACGATGGAGGAAAGCGCGTTTGCCTTCGCGTTGCTGCTGAGGTCCGCCAAGCCGGTCGCGGTCACGGGCGCCATGCGTGACTCGACTGCAGCCGAGTTCGACGGGCAGCGCAACCTTGCCGACGCTGTGCGCTGGGCGGCGTCGGTCGACGCGGCGGACGTTGGTGCCGTGGTCGTTATGGGCGGCCGAGTCCTGGCCGCAGATGACGCTGTCAAGACTCATCCCACCGCGCTCGACACCTTCCGGTCGCGTTCGGGACGCGCTGAGCCGAGTGCCACGCGCGGCCGCCGGCTGCCCGCGCTGCCCGCGACTGCGGTGGAGGATGTCCATTTGGTGACCGTCGTAACGGGCATGGATGGGTCGCTCCTGCGCGGCGTAGCGCCGGCGCGACCAAGCGGCGTTGTGGTTGCCGCAACCGGCAGCGGCAACACGTCCGCGGACCTTCTCTCAGCGGCGCAGGAACTGATGGCCCTGGGCGCGAGCGTGGCACTGACCACGCGCTGCCCTACGGGCGCCGTCGCGCCGAGCTATGCGTTCCCGGGTGGCGGCGTCACGTGGCAGCGCGCCGGCGCGCTCATCTCCACGCTCGATGGGCCGCGCACGCGGGTGGCCCTGGCGCTGGGAATCGGCGCGGGCCTCGACCGCGCCGGGCTGCAACGCCTGATCGGTCCGTGAGAACGCCCGCCGACCTCGTCATCACCGGCCGGATCGCGACGCTGGCGGGCGAATCGGGATTCGGCTGGTCGGCCGGCATCGCCATCGCCGATGGGCGAGTGGTGAGCGTTGGATCGGACGTGGAGCTGTCCGACCTTGTCGGGCCACGGACAGAGCGCTGGCAACTGCCTCCTGACCTGGCCGTCATGCCCGGCATCACCGATGCCCACATGCACCTGATGACGCTCGTCCTGGCCGAGCAGCAGGTCGACTTGACGGGAATGGAGCTACCCGAAGCGTTAGCGGCGATCGGCGAACGCCACCGCAAGATGAACGAGAGCGGCGATCAGGACGGCTGGCTGCTGGGCCACGGCTGGTCGGCCCATGAGCTCGGCGGCTGGCCCGATGCCGATTCTCTCGAAGCGGCGGCCCCCGGCCGAGCAGTCGCGCTGTACGCGCACGACCACCACTCCCGCTGGGTCAGCCGCGCGGCAATGCGCCGAGCGCGTCTCGAGGCGTCCGAGGCACCGGCCGGAGGTCTGATCCGGCGCGACGAGCGGGGCCGGGCGACGGGGATCCTGCACGAGTCGGCCGCATCGCTTGTTGATCACGCCATCCCGGACCCGCCCGAAGCGGACATTGCAGCCGGGCTGCAGCGCGTGGCGGCCACCCTGGCCACTCTTGGCGTAACCGGCTGCCACGATCCGGGCGAGCTGACCGACGACCGCGAGATGGTTCGTGGACCGCTCATGTACCGCCGCTTCGCCGAGCGTGGCGAGCTTCCCTTGCGCGTGCACGGCTCAGTGCGCGCGCCGCAGCTCGAACGTGCCGCCGCGCAGGGACTGCGCAGTGGCCAGCGTACCGGTCGGTTCACCCTCGGCTGGCTCAAGCTGTTCGCGGACGGATCACTTGGCTCGCGCAGCGCGGCGTTGCTCGCGCCGTACGAGGACGCGCACATCAATCCGCCGACCGGCGGACCGGCGGGCATGTTCGTCACTGACCGAGCCGAGCTGGAAGAGCTGCTCGCCACGGCTGCGCGGGCAGGGATCGTGGGCCAGGTGCACGCGATCGGGGACGCTGCAGCACGCATTGCGCTTGACGCGCTCGCTGCGGCGCCGCCGGTGGTGCCCGTTAACGGTGCGGCGCGCCTGATGCAGCGCATCGAGCATGCCCAGCTGGTGGATCCGGCTGACCAGGACCGCTTCGGTGAGCTGGGCGTGGCCGCGTCCGTGCAACCCGTCCATCTGCGCAGCGACGCTCGTCAGGCTGTGCTCGCGTGGGGGGCGCGCGCCGCGCATGCCTTTCCGTTGCGCGGCCTGCTGGATGGCGGCGCGCTCATACCGTTCGGCACTGACGCACCGGTCGAGCCGGTCGATCCGTGGCCGGGAATTGCCGTGGCCGTCACCCGGCGCGACCCATTTGCGACCGATCGGCCTGCGCTGGGCGCCGCTCACGCAATCGACCTGGCGCGCGCGATTCGGGCGGCGTGCCTGGATCCGGCGCAGGTCGCCGGCCTGAACGACCTGGGACGCCTGACCGTTGGCTCTCGCGCAGACCTCCTGGTGGTGCCCGCAGCCGCGCTGGACGAGCGCGTCCCGGATTCGGCTGCGCTCGCGTCAGCACGTCCGCTCGCGACGCTGCTCGACGGTGCGCCAGTCCACCGCGACCCGGCCTTCGACCCGGGATAATGGCGGCATGAGCGTTCGCAGAGCACTGTTCACGCCGCGCGGCTTCCTGATCAGCGGCGGCATCGTGCTGGTTGCGCTCGGGCTGCTCGGCTTCGTGATCCTCAATGACCCCAGCAACTCGTTCCTGTGGCTGACCACCGGCGAGAACGTGGCCCATCTGGCGCTTGGAGCGGTGGCACTTGCGGCCGTGCTCCTGCCCGGGTTGCGTTCGGCAATGGCTGAATACCAGCGCTGGCTGGTGCTCCTTGTCGGTTTCGTTGCCCTCTTCTTTGCCATGTATGGCTTTCTTTTGCCGGCTGGGCGCCCGGGTGCGCTCAACACATTCGGCCTCGCCAACCTTGAGTTCGGCGACACGTTGCTCCATCTCGTCGTGGCGATCTGGGCCTTCATCGCCGCGTACTGGACGCCCGGCAGTCGCACAGAACCGGTCTAGAGGCTCGCCACCGCTCCCTGCGGGCTGGTGAGCAGGGCCACCGCAGTCATCGCGATCACCGTCGCGGTGCAGAACGCGGCCAGCACGAACGCCTTCTGGACCGTCATCTCGCGTGCCGCCATCCTGCGCGTGACGGCGGGCAACATGGCCGCGACGACGATGCCGATCAGCAGCAGCTCGAATGCGGTGGCGAGCAGGTCGGCAAAGCCCGGCGCCTGGGGAATGCCCGCCTCCGGCCCGAACGGCAGGCCGATCGTGCGCGACGCCAGCCATGCGACGACCACGCCCGCGTTGACAGCGGCGCCGAGCAGCGCCACCCGTGAGCCGGGACGGAGCAGGTAGACCAGCGCCCAGATGACCTGGAACGAGGCCACGCCCAGGAAGACAAGGCCGTAAGGGGCGAACTCGTCGAAATGGCTCTCGACCACGGAGAAGTGGATCGCCGCGGCTCCGAGTGACAGCCCCGCCGCAATCGCGACCAGCGGCACGCCCAAACCCACGATCTGCGCGTGTCCGGCAAAAGCGCCGCGCCCGTCGAGCGCGTTGGCCAGCAGCACCGAGCCTATGAGCAGCAGCGGCACGATCGGCATGAGCAGCATGATCTGATCGTGGCTGGGCATCATGCCGCCGGCATGAGCCAGTACGACCTCAAATCCGCCCATCGCGTGGATCGTACGCTGCGCTCGGTTAGAATTCCCGCTCTCGGGCGGCTAGCTCAGCTGGTTAGAGCACTTGCTTGACATGCAAGAGGTCACTGGTTCGAGTCCAGTGTCGCCCACCACCTTTCAGCGGATCCGCCGGTACCGCCCGTCGAACGCAGTCTCCCAGGCCTTTCCGTCGGCCGAGGTTTGCCAGTGCTGCCGAACTCGGCCTGGATCTCCGTCCTCGACCGACCAGCTGATCCGATGACGGAGCGTCTCGCCGGGACGATCCTCGTCGGCGGTCGAGCCCTCGAGCACCATCACGCCGTCGCGCAGCCCGCCCTCGAGCAGCAGCACCGTTCCGGACGAGTCGATCCACGTCTGGTGCCAGACCCCGCGCTCGGCTGACCACGCGTTGAGGCTGGTCCCGCGCAGGCCGCCCTTTCCGCGCCACTCCTCGCGCAGACCTGCGCCGCCGACCGTGCGCCTGATGCGGTTGTGCCCGGCCAGCGCGCCGTCAGGCGTGCGCACGTCCCATTCGCCCAGCCAGAAATCGAACTGTCGTCGCTCATCCATGGCGAGATCGTAGGCACTGCCCGGGTTAACCTTTCGGCGTGAGCGAGACGATCAGTGGCGCGTCCCTGTTCAGCGCTGCGCCGGCCGACCAGTACGACCGGTGGGTGGGTCGCTACAGCGCTGAGCTTGCGCGCCAGCTGATGGGGGCGGCCGGAGTCAGGGCAGGCCAGCGCGCGCTGGACGTGGGCAGCGGTCCGGGAGCGTTGACGCACGAGCTGGTCGCGGTACTGGGCGCCGAGAACGTCGCCGCCGTGGACCCTTCGCCACCATTCGTGGCGGCCAACCGGGAGCGCAATCCGGGCGTTGACGTCCGCTCCGGCACGGCCGAGGCACTGCCCTTCGATGACGCAGCGTTCGATCACGCGCTCGCCCAGCTGGTCGTCAACTTCATGGCCGACGCGCACAGGGGCGTGGCTGAGATGGCGCGCGTGACGCGGCCGGGGGGCGGCGTATCGGCCGCCGTGTGGGACTACCGCGGCCAGATGACCCTCCTGCGTCGCTTCTGGGACGCCGTCATCGAGACAGACCCGGGCGGTGCGGACGCTGACGAGGGCCGGGCCATGCGCTTCGCCACGCCCGACGAGCTCAACGCGCTGTGGGAAGACTGTGGCCTCCAGCAGGTCGAGCTGGCGGAAGCGGTGGTGTCGGCCGATTACGCGAGCTTTGACGATCTCTGGCAGCCGCTCGAGGCCGGGGTCGGACCCGCAGGCGCCTACGTCGTCGCGCTGGACGCCGAGGGCCGCGCCGCGCTCCGGGATGCATACCGTCGCCTGCTCAACGTGTCCGGCGAGCAGTTCCGGCTAACCGCGCGCGCGTGGCTGGTCACTGGCCGGGTGGCGTGACCTCGCGGGCCTGCCCAACCAGCTCGAGCAGAACCGGGAGGTTGATGTCAGACAGGCGCTTGAAGCTGATGCTGCTGCGCCCGATCTTGGCCTTGCCGATCGTTCCGGCGTGGCTCTCAGCCAGGTAGCGGCCGTCTGCAACGGCATTGACGAAGACGGTCAGGTAGTTCTTCTGCGCGGCCAGGCCCACGACGAACCAATCGCCCGATCTTCCCGATCGGCCCTCGTATCGGTACGCTCCATAGCCAATGATGCGCTGCTCGCTCCCGCCCCAGAACCTGCCTTCCCAGAGCACTCGTTCGGCTCCCGTCATCACCGTTGAGATCTCTCGATCGAGCGCGTCCATGTCCGCCTTGACGTCAGTCGGTAGAGAGGCCAGGAACTCGTCTGGCGTGACCTCGCTGCGCTGCATCGCTCAATTGTGACTGCAGGAACCTGAGTTGTACGTACCTGAGTACTTCAAGCCTGATCGGGAGTCGGTGCGTGACCTGCTGCTCAACATGGGCGCCGCGGACCTCGTCACGGCGACGCCCGACGGACTGCGCGCGACGATGCTGCCGATGGTCTTCGTAGAGGCCGTGGCAGGGGAGGACGACGCCGACAGGCTGCTGGGCCACGTGGCGCGCAAGAACGACCACTGGCGCCAAGCGGTGCTGGGCGAGGCGATGGCCATCGTCCGTGGCCCGGACGCGTACATCACCCCATCGTGGTACCAGACGAAGCGCGACCACGGCCGCGTGGTGCCCACCTGGAACTACGTTACGGCGCACGTGTACGGCGAGCTCATCGTCCGTGACGACGTCGACTGGCTGGCGCGCAACGTGACCGCGCTGACGGCCAAGTACGAGGGTGGGCGGCGTGACCCATGGGCAGTGACGGACGCACCACCGGAGTACGTGGCCGGGCAGCTGCGGGCGATCGTGGGCCTGGAGCTCGTGATCACCCGCGTGGAGGCCAAGTTCAAGCTCAGCCAGAACCGGAGCGAGGCGGACGTGTCCGGCGTCATCGACGGTCTGGCCGCGGATGGCCGGCCCGACATGTCCGAGACAGTCCGGACGGCGGCTACCAACCCACGCCGCTAGCCTGACCGAACCCATGTCATTGGCTGGCGCGGCATGACCGCGCGCTTTGCTCCGTATGTAGCGCTGCTGCGCCGCAACCCGGCTTTCAGGCGGCTCTACGTGGCCCAGCTGATCAGCTTCGCGGGCGACTGGTTCGCCACCGTGGCCTTGCTCGGGTTGGCGCTCGAGACGACTGGATCGGCCGCCGTCGCCTCGCTGGTGCTCGTCCTGCAGACGGGTGGGTTCGCGCTCGCATCGCCCATCGCGGGCATCCTGGCCGACAGGCTCGACCGCCGCCGCCTGATGATCGTGGCGGACTTCGCGCGCGTCCCGGTGGCACTCTCATTCCTGCTCGCGCGCGACCCAGACACGTTCTGGATCGCGCTCCTCGGAGTGTTCCTGCTCTCCGTGGGTGCCGCGTTCTTCGAGCCTACATCGTCCGCGGCACTGCCCAATCTCGTCGAGGAGCACGAACTGGGCGAGGCGAACGTGCTCATCGGCTCTGCCTGGGGCGTGATGCTCGCTGTTGGCGCGGGCCTGGGCGGGCTCATCGCTGCAACGCTGGGCCGGGACGCCGCGTTCGTGGTCAACGCGGCGACATTCGCGGTGTCGGGCCTGCTCATCGTTGGCATTCGCGGCCGGTTCCAGCAGGCGCGCCCACCTGACGGGCAGCGCGACGAGTTCAGCGGCGGTGGCTTCCTTGGCTCACTGCGCGTCGTGTTCAACTTCGCGCGGCGGAACCGCCTCGTGGCGTCGCTGCTGCTGTCCAAGACGATGTTCGGCGTCGGCACCGGAGTGGTGCTCATGCTGGCCGTGTTCGCCCACGACGTCTTCCGCGCCGGAGACGTGGGCATCGGGCTGCTCTTCGCGGCGCGCGGGCTGGGCGCGCTGGTCGGACCGTTCCTGGCCCGTTCATTGGTCGGCCTGCACGACCGAGGCTTGATCATCGGCATCAGCGGTGCGCTGGCGACAGTGGTCGTCGCGTACGGGCTGTTCCCGCTCGCGCCCACGATCTGGGTCGCCGCGCTGCTCGTCTTTGCCGCGCACCTGGGCGGGGGAGCGCAATGGATGCTGTCCAGCTATGGGCTGCAGCGCGCCACGCCTGACCGCATCCGCGGCCGAATGCTGAGCTTCGACTATGGCCTGGTGACGCTCGTCATCTCAGCCTCGATGCTGCTTGCCGGAGTGCTCTCGGAGACCTTCACGCCGCCCGCCGCGGTGTGGACCATGGTCGGCCTGATCGCCATTGCCGGTTTGCTCTGGACGTGGTTCAGCGCACCTGCCCGGCGGCCCGAGGAAGCACCGGCCAAGATCTGACGGCCAGCTCCGGGAAGGCCGCGGCATCCAGCAGGATGAAGTCGCGCCGCAGGTTGATCTGCTCGTCGTAGCCGCCCAGGACGAGCACCTGTGCGTTGGCCAGGGTGCTGGCGGTCGAGAACGAGCCGCGCCGCTCGAAGCGGGCAATGACTGTGGACGTGCCGTCCGGGTCGACAAGCTCGACAGTCGGCGCACCGCCGGCAACGACGACTCGATCGCCCACGAGCACTGCTCCGCCGGCCAGCTTGTAGCGCGGCTCCACGAGCTGTGGGCCGGCGCTGAACTGCCCGCTGGCCGGATCGAACAGCTCGGTCGAGTCGAGCAGCGTCCTGTCGTCCGTAGTGCCGCCGATGATCAGCGCCCGTCCATCAGGCAATGCGACGGAGGCGTGCTTGAAGCGCCCGGTCAGCAGACGGCCGACCGCCGACCAGGCTCCCGTTGAGGGATCGAACACTTGCGCCGCATCCGTAGCCTGGCCGGACGCGACCTGCCCGCCGGTGACCAGGACGCGGCCGTCTGCCAGGGTGACGGCGTCCAGCGCGTCGGCGCTGATGGGCATGTCAGCGGCGGCAGTCACAGTGTTGTTCTGCGGGTCCACGATCTCCGTGGTCGGCGTGTAGGTGCGTGAGCGGACCCAGCCGCCAACGATCAGCACCCTGCCGTCAGGCAGCGCCGCGGCCGCATGACCGCCGCGCGGCGTGGTAAGGGGCGGCAGAGGGTCCATCTCGCCCAGGGCGGCGCGATAGACCTCTACTGATGCGAGGGCGCCCATGCCCTCGCCGGCAAAGCCACCGGTGAGCACGACGTCGCCGTTCGCGATCGTCGCCGTATGCGCGTCCCGGGCGCCTGCCAGCGTGGGCCCGGCGACGGCACGCGAACCGTCGGCCGCGATCAGGAAGGTCTCTGTCGTCGCGTCCGAGCAGCCGTCGACGACGCAGCCGCCGGCCACGAACACTCGTCCGTCGGCAAGTCGCGTCGCGGTGTGCGCAGCACGCGCGGCGATGGTCTCGAACGAGACGGCCACCGCGGTCGCCGCCGCGGTGGCGCGCGTGGTGGCAGAGGGGCTGGGGGCGTCTGACGGCGCTGGTCGCGTATCGCCGCCGCAGGCGGTGGTGACAACCACCGTCGTGAGCCAGGCGATAACCGCGGCGCGTCGCATCAGGCGGCGAATCGTATACCGCGCCGCATCGCCGAGCGTCACGGTGATCCTGTGCGTCCCGGCGAGATCCTTGCCCTTGACGGGCCGCCTATCGTCAATGCGCCAAATCAATTTCTGAGGGGATAGATGGCCAGGCTCACCCGCGGCGCCGTAATCACTGCCCTGGCATTGCTGGCCACGCAGGCACTCGCGCTAAACGCCGCGGGAGCCGTTTCTGTCCGAGTCGGGTGCACGGCGGGCGTCGGCGACGCCAAGGCGTTGGTTCGTGAGCTCAAGCAGGCCAACTGGCGCAAGCAGTCCCAGCTTACGGTGCTCAGGCTCGGGGAGAATTGCACGTACACCCTGACAAGGGCCGGCGAGTTTACGCAAACAGGACCGAGTGGGCTGCCCGCCGTCCGCCGCCACGTTCTCATCCAGGGCCGAGGAGCGACCATCACCCGCAGCGCATCGGCGCTGCCGTTCAGGATCGTCAGCGTGGGCCCGAAGGGCAGGCTGACCCTCGAAAACCTCACCATCTCGAACGGACTCGCGGGCAAAGGTCGTGCGGGCGCAAACGTCAGCAATGGAGATGGCGGCCACGGCACCCCCGGCAGGAATGGCGGGGGAGTGCACAACCAGGGCCGATTGACGCTCAACAACGTGACGGTGACGGGCAATACGGCAGGCGCGGGCGGCGCGGGCGGATCATCCACGACCTTGCAGGCGGCCGATGGCGCCGACAACGCGGCCGGCGCCGGCGGCAATGGCGACGACGCCCTGACCGCAACCGGCGGTACCGGCGGAGCGGGTGGCAACGGCGGCGCCATTTACAACGCGGGCTGGATGCTGCTGGCCGACTCGACCGTCACCGGCAACACCGCCGGCTTGGGTGGTCCAGGCGGGGACGCCCTTGGCGGACGCGGTGGCGATGGCGGAACCGGTACGACGACCGGCGGTAGCGGCGGCGACGGGGGCGACGCTGTCAGCGGCGAGGGCGGTCCGGGCGGCGACGGAGGCGGCATCTTCAATAGCGGCACTCTCTTCGTAGACGACAGCACGATCGACGGCAACAGCGCGGGCGACGGTGGGCAGGGCGGCGACGCAACGGGCGGTCGCGGCGGGGATGCCGGGGGCGCGCATGGCAACGGCGGCACGGGCGGCGACGCCAACACTGACGGCGCGGACGGGGGCACCGGAGGAATCCTGTACATGCCAGGCGGATCGGCCGCAATGGAGACTGTTACCGCCGACTCGAACAGCGGCGGAAACGCCGGTCCTGTGGGTAGCCCGGATGCCGGCGAGGGTGGAACACCGGGCTGCGAAGGCACGTTCGGCACCGGCAGTGGCGGCTCCTTCGGCGGCCAGGGAGGCGACGGTGCGATCGTCGACGAGGGCGGCAGCCTCTCACTGAGCAACGTCACGATCACGAATACCACGATGGGAAGTAGCGGGGCGGCTGGTCCCCTGGGAGCGACAGGCGGAATCGGGCCGGCTTGCCCCTAGGTTTTCCCTCGCGGTTGCGCGGCGCCCGTATACTGCGCCGCAAAGCGAAAGCGTCGATCGGGACGCGCGCGCTCGGAACCTGATCGCAGGGAGCCCGGATCGGTGGACTGGAAGTCCGGGTGGTCAATCGGCCGAGGGCGCACCGCCCGTGAGCGACCGGTGAACCGGTACGGCTGCCGTCCGTTAGCGCGGCCTTTCTGAGAGCGCACCCGCGGCATCATGCCGGCGGATGCGAATGCGGGTGGAACCGCGGGAGGATCGGCCTCTCGTCCTGCGCTGGACGAGGGGTCTTTTGATTCTCCGGAGGTGAAAGCGATGGTCACGCCGCAAGTGGACCGGGACGTGGAAGAACAGGACGAGCTGGATTTCGAGGCGCCGGCGCGATCGTCGGCGGACGAGCTGCTCGACGCACAGGCGGGCGATCCGCTCGATCCCATGCGCCACTCTGCCGCGCACGTCATGGCCGAGGCGGTGATGGACCTGTTCCCAGGCGCGCGCCTGGGCATTGGCCCGGCGATCGAGAATGGCTTTTACTACGACTTCGAGCTGCCCCGGCCAGTATCCGTGGACGATCTCGCCGCGATCGAGGCGCGCATGGCCGAATCTGTCGCGGCCGACCATCCATTCGAGCGCCACGTCTTGGCGCCGGAGGAGGGGAGGGCCTTCTTCGCCGAGCACGGCCAGCCGTACAAGGTGGAGATCCTGGACGACCTGCGCGCCGCCGCCCAGGCCAGCGGCCAGCCGGAGCCTGAGGTTTCCACGTACGAGCACGGTCCGTTCATAGACCTGTGCCGCGGCCCGCACGTCGAGTCGACGGGCGCCATCGGTCCATTCAAGCTGCTCGCCGTCTCTGGCGCCTACTGGCGCGGCGACCAGGCGCGGCCGGCGCTGCAGCGCATCTACGGCACGGTCTGGTCCACGCAGGAGGAGCTCGACAAGTACCTGTGGCGGCGCGCCGAGGCCAAGAAGCGCGACCACCGCCGGCTGGGTGTCCAGCTCGACCTGTTCAGCTTTCATGACATCAGCCCGGGCGCCGCGTTCTGGCATCCCAAGGGCTGGACCCTCTACCAGACGCTGCGCAACGCCATGCGCGACCTCCAGTCGAAGCGTGGCTACCAGGAGATCTACACGCCGCCGCTGGTCCACCAGCGGATGTGGGAGCAGTCAGGCCACTGGGAGCACTATCGCGACAACATGTTCCTGGTCGACGTTGACGATCAGTCGTACAGCCTCAAGCCGATGAACTGCCCGGAGAGCACATACATCTATCGCGCCCGCGTGCGCTCGTACCGTGACTTCCCGCTGCGGCTGTCCGAGTACGGCGTGCTGCACCGCTCGGAGAAGTCGGGCGTCTTCTCCGGCCTGACCCGAGTGCGTCACTTCGTCACCGACGACGCCCACATCTACGTCACGCCGGCCCAGATTCGGGACGAGATCCTGGCCCTTATGGGCGAGGTGCGCGAGTCGTACTCATGGTTCGGCCTGGAACCCACGCTGACCTTCGGCACGCGCCCGGCCAAGGCGCTCGGCGACGAGCAGATCTGGCGTGAGACGGAAGGGATGATGCTGGAGGCGCTCCAGCAATCGGGCATGCGCTTCCGGGTCAAGCCAGGTGACGGCGCGTTCTACGCGCCCAAGATAGACATCCAGATCGAGGACGCGCTGGGGCGCGAGTGGCAGACCGCCACGATCCAGGTCGACCGGCTGATGCTGCCCGAGCGCTTCGACCTGGAATACGTCGACGAGCACGGCGAGCGCCAGCGTCCGGTGGCCATCCACCGGGCGATATATGGCTCGCTGGAGCGCTTCATCGGCGTGCTGACCGAGCATTTTGCGGGCGCCTTTCCGTTCTGGTGCGCGCCGGTCCAGGCGATGGTCATCCCGATCGCCGATCGCCACAACGAGGCAGCCGAACAGCTTGCCACGGTCCTGCGCGAGAGCGGCATCCGCGTCGAGGTTGATGACTCGTCCAACCGTATGCAGAACAAGATCCGGCTTGCCCAGGAGCAGAAGGTTCCGTACATGCTCGTGCTGGGCGATCGCGAGATCGAGGCGCGGACGGCCGCGCCGCGCACCCGCGCCGGGGAGCAGCAGCCCGCCCAGGGCTGGGATGAGCTGGCCGCGCGGCTGGCCCAGGAAGCGGCGTCCAGGCAGCCGAGCTGATCTCCGTCTTGCGGGGTGGGCCTATGATCGGCCCAGCTGCCTCCATTCGTAAGAGGGTCGAACCGTGACGCGGGTGGCACTCTGGATCATCGTACTGCTGATCACCGCCTGCTCCGGGGCGCCCCCGGGGGACACGCCGTCAGCCAGCACGGTGTCGGGCACTCCCAGCCCTGTGCCCACGGACGGCTCCACGCCGGCTCCGACCTCGTCTGAGGCGCTTACTCCTGCACCCAGCAGCACGCTGCCTGGTGGGGGTTCGCTGGGCCAGCTCATCGCGCTGCTGCCGCAGATCCTGGTAGCCAGCTGTACGCCGGCAAGCGCCGACCCCCCGGCGCTGGTGGCCGCAAGCTGCGACGCGGCTGGCCTCCTGGGTGGCGCCGCGGGCGCGGCGGGCACGGTCGAGTTCGTCCTGTACGCCGATGATGGCGAGGCGTCCGACAGGTGGTTCGCAGAGCTGGCCCGCATCGGCAACCAGACCGGCCAGGATTGCGCCGCTGGTCCGTCGCTGGTCGGTTACGAGCTCGACGGGCTGGTCGAGGGGAGGCTGCTGTGCGCGCCAGATCCGGACCAGCCGGGAGGGCTGATCGCGGTCTGGTTCGAGGGCCGCAACAACGTCTTCGGCCGACTCCGGCTGACCGGCGCGGACTATGCCGCGTTGGCCGCGGCGGTCGACGCAGCTACGCTCATCGGGACGGGGTCACCCACGCCGACGGCGCCGGTCGCCTCGCAAACGCCCGTCGTGACACCCGTAGGGGAGCCCACGCCGACGCCGATCGCGATCCCGCCTTCAGGCTCCGACCTCGAACGACTGTGGGCCCATATCCCGCCCGATTTTCGGCAGCCGTGCCACCAGGTCCAGTCGTTTGACGGTGGTTTCATCGTCGGCGTCCAGTGCCTGCCCGACGCGATCGAGGGCTACGTGACCTACTACCTGTTCGACACGCTTGAAAATCTCAACGCGTCGTTCCAGTCCAACGTCGACTTCTTCGGCGACGGAGCGACAGGTACCTCGTGCCAGACAGAGCCCAGCGCGGGCAATTACACGATCGGCGGCGTGCGCGCAGGCCAGCTGATGTGTGCCCAGTACGACCCGGGCAATCCGGACGGGAGCATGGGCCTCATTTCCTTCTGGACCCACGAGGGGTACCTCATCGAGTCCACCATGGTGCTCTACGCGGAGGACTACCCCGCGTTCTGGGCGGCGTGGCAGGTGGCCGGACCCAACCCGCCCGATCAGGTGCTGCCCAGCCCGGGCACCTCGCCAGCCGCCTGGAACTACGGTGCGACCGAGTTTCGGGGCAGGAACGGCGAGCAGTTCACCTTCACCTGCGCCGCCAACGGCACGCCCGGCGGCGTTTATGGCACGGACACGTACACGGACGACTCCTCGATCTGCAGTTCGGCGGTCCATGCCGGGGTGATCACGCTCGCCACGGGCGGTCAAGTCACGATCGAGATTCGGCCGGGCCTTGATTCGTACCAGACCAGCACGCGTAACGGAATCACGTCGAGCAGCTGGGGTGCATGGTCGGGCAGCTTTGTCTTCGTAAGCCCGTAGGATGTAGCCCTAGGAGGGCCCCACACTTGATCTTGAAGCCGCTGCTTGTCTTTTCGCTCGTGGCCGGCCTGCTGGCCGGTTGTGTCTCGGTCAGCGGACCCAGCGCATCGCCGGGAGCCGCCACGTCTACCCCGGTCGTGACCACGCCCGGGCCGGCAAGTTCCTCGCCCAGCGCATCGCCGACTGCCTCACCCTCTGCGACGCCGGCACCGACTGCGAGCCCATCGCCGACGTCCTCGCCCAGCGTGGCACCGACCGATACGGCGCAGCCCACGTCGTCGGCCTCGGCGGATCCTTCGCCGACCTCCGGCACGGGCTTCGATCCGCGCGACCTGCTCTTCGAGGATGCGTTCGACGACGACAGCAGTGGCTGGGGCGTGGGCAACACGCCCGGCGGCGACATCGCCTACGTCGACGGCGCCCTCCAGTTCAGCCTGCCGGCCAACGGAAACTGGATCTGGTCGCGGCGCAACACGGGTGAGATCAACGGCACGGTCCGCATCGTGGGTGAGTTCACGCTGCTGGCGGACGGTGGCGTTGCCCTGCTGTGCGTGTCGGGCGACCTGCTCTACGGGGCGATGGTCTCGACCGGCGGCGGCTATAGCTTCGTGCGCATCGGCGCCGATGGCGCCGAGATCCTGGCCGATGACGAGGCGGCCGGCCTGGATGTTGCCGCCGGCACGCCAACACGCTTCGTGCTGGAATGCGCCGGGGTGGCCACTGGCTCGTTCCGGATGCAGCTATGGATGATCGGCACGGGCCCGGTCGGCATCTACGAGTCCGATGAGGGTCCGGAGAACTTTGATCGAGTAGGTGCTTACGTCGAGGCGGCCGGTGACGAGTTCGTCGCGCGGCTGGAGCAGGTTCACGCGTTCGGTGTGACCGGCGCTGGCGGCCAGCTTGATACGGCCGGGGACGAGCTGCTCGCCCACGTTCCAGATGACTGGCAGGAGAGCTGCTTCCAGAGCCCGGTCCCGGCGCTCAACGCCGACTTCGCCACGGCCAACCTGGTGTGCTTCCTTGGTCAGCCGGGAAGCACCGGCGCGGAGGTGGTCGAGTACGCCCAGTTCGACTCCAAGGCGGACATGGACCTGGCTTACCAGAACAGGGTCGAGACGTTCGGCACCGGTGCGAATGGCCCGTCCTGCCAGGACGGCTCGGGTGAGCACACGTACACGATCGGCGACGAGGATGTGGGTCGCATCCTGTGCGTCGAGCAGAAGGTCGGCCTCCGCTTCGATTGGACTGACGATCGACTCAATATTCTGGCCTCGGCGGTCGACTTCGACGGCTCGTTCACGTCGACATACACCAACTGGGTGGACGGCGGCCCGAACCTCTGACGGCCACGCTCCGCGGGGCGGTCCGAGGGGGTCTTTGTGCTATAGTCCCGCGGGCCGCGGACCGTGCGGCGCACGTATGAGGGATCAGGCCTGAGTCGAGAGCTGCGAGTAAACGAGATGATCCGCGTCCCGCAAGTGCGGGTCGTGGACGAAGAGGGTACCCAGATGGGCGTGCTGTCCACTCCGGATGCTCTCCGGCTCGCACAGGAACGGGGCTACGATCTTGTCGAAGTCGCGCCGATGGCCTCGCCACCGGTCTGCCGACTCCTCGACTACGGCCAGTTCAAGTACGAACAGGCCCGTCGTGAGAAGGAAGCCAGGCGGCATCAGCGGTCGGTCGAATTCAAGGAGATAAGACTCAAGGTAAAGATCGGCCGGGGTGACTTCGACACCAAGGTTCGCCGTGCTATCCAGTTCCTGGAGGACGGCGACCGGGTCAAGGTGACCGTCCAGTTCCGCGGCCGCGAAGTGAGCCACGCCTACCTTGGCCGCGACCTGCTGCTTAGGTTCGCCGAGCAGATCGGCGAGAACGGCACGGTCGAGCGCCAGCCGCTGCTGGAAGGCAAGCAGATGTCGCTCGTGATCACCTCCAACCACAAGCCAAAGATGCAGCGCCGCGAAGAGGCGGCAAACGGAGCCGAGAACGCGCCGGAGCCCGAGCCTTCGCCCGAGCCCACGCCGCCCCCGGCAACACCGGCGACCAAGGTTGCGGCGCCGCCCCGAGTGGCGGCCACCGAAGCCGGCAAGTCCGCCGGAGCCTAGAGGAACAGGACGCAGAACATGCCCAAGATGAAGACACACAAGGGAGCCCAGAAGCGCTTCCGAGCGACCGGTAGCGGCAAGATCGTATCGGGTCAAGGCGTGGCGTGGCCACCACCTGGACATCAAGTCGTCCAGCCGAACGCGGCGCTACGCCGGCAAGGCGGTGCTTCACCCAACGAGCGAGGAGCAGGTCAAGCGCCTGCTGCCTTACCTCTAGGCGGCGGGACATGGCTCGAGTCAAGCGCGGGGTAACCGCGCATCGTCGTCACAAGCGCCTGCTGAAGGCGGCCGAGGGGCGACGAGGCACGCGTTCGAAGCTGATCAAGCCGGCGCGCGAAGCGCTGCTTCACGCGATGGCCTACGCGTATGTCGGTCGCAAGCAGCGCAAGCGCCAGATGCGCGCGCTGTGGATCGTCCGCCTCAATGCTGCCGCGCGCGAGCAAGGCCTTACCTACGGCAAGCTCATCAGCGGGCTCAAGCAGGCGGGCGTGGCTCTCGATCGCAAGATCCTGGCCGACATCGCGGTGCGCGATGCGGCCACGTTTGCCAGCATCGCCGAGGTCGCGCGGTCCAGGTAGCGGCGACAGCTCGCCGTGGACCTCGAGTCCTTCCAAACTCAACTCGATGAGCTGCGCGGCCGCGCCATGGCCGCGATCACGACGGCAGACGACCCCGCCGAGCTGGACACGGTCGAGGCCGCCTATCTCGGCCGCAAAGGCGAGCTGCGCACGCTGCTCGGTTCAATCGGCCAGCTTCCCGGCCCTGACCGGCCGCGGTGGGCTCGCTCGCCAACCCCGTGCGCGAAGAACTGGAGGCTGCCTTTGCTGCGCGCCGCTCGCGCCTGAGCGAGATCGCGCTCGACGTGCGCCTGGCGCGCGAGAAGCTCGACGTGACACTGCCCGGCCGGACACTGTCGCGCGGCTCCCTGCATCCGCTGATCGAGACCCAGCGCGAGATCGCGCGCATCTTCGGCCAGTTCGGCTTCGTGGTCTACGAGTCGCCCGAGGTGGAGACCGACGAGCTCAACTTCGAGCTGCTCAACATTCCCGTCGATCACCCGGCACGCGACCTGTGGGACACGCTCTACGTGGCCGGCACGGACCGATCAGCTGCTGCTGCGCACGCACACCTCGCCGGGCCAGATCCGGATCATGCGCGAATACGAACCGCCCATCCGCGCGATCCTGCCCGGCCGCTGCTTCCGCTACGAGAACGTGGCCGCTGACCGCAACTTCGAGTTCTTCCAGGTCGAGGGCCTGATGATCGACGAGGGCACGTCGATGTCCACGCTGCGCGGCCTTCTCGACGAGTTCGCGCACGCCATGTTCGGCGCCGACAAGCGGACCCGTTTCCGGCCCGGCTACTACCCGTTCACGGAGCCGTCGGTGGCGTTCGACGTGAGCTGCCTGGTGTGCGGCGGGATCGGCTGCGCCTCGTGCAAGCGCACTGGCTGGGTGACCATCCTGGGCGCGGGCATGGTCCATCCCGTGGTCCTCCAGAACGGCGGCGTGGACCCCGAGCGCTACCAGGGCTTTGCCTTCGGGATGGGCGTGGACCGGATTGCCGGCCTGCGCCACGGTGTGCCGGATATTCGCGCCTTCTTCGAGAACGACATGCGCTTCCTGGAGAGCTTCTAGACATGCGCGTGCCCATTTCCTGGCTGCGTGACTACGTCGAGTTTGACCTGCCCATCGAGCGGCTCGCCGAACGCCTGACGCTGCTCGGCATGGAGGTCCAGTCGATCACCGAGGTGGGTTCCGACTGGGCATCCGTCGTGGTTGGTGAGCTGCTCGAGGTCGTGCCCCATCCGAACGCGGACCGCCTGTCGCTGACCAAGGTGCGCGTCTCTGACTCGGACGCGCCACTTTCGATCGTGTGCGGCGCGACCAACATCGCCGTCGGTCAGCGCGTGCCCGTTGCGCTGCCCGGAGCGGTCCTGCCCGGTGGCCGGCGGATCGGCCTCACGACGCATCCAGGGCACGGAGAGCCAGGGCATGCTCTGCTCCGGTGCCGAACTGGGCCTGACCACCGATGCCGACGGGATCATGATCCTGGGCCACGCCGCCGGCGCCGCTGACGACCTCCCCGGCCTGAAGCTCGGGCGAGAGCTGGCCGAAGTCGCCGGGGATACGGTCATCGACGTCGACGTCAAGCCCAACCGCGGCGACGCGCTGTCGCTGATCGGCCTGGCCCGGGAGGTCGCCGCGATCAGCGGCTCGCAGCTGCGCTGGCCGGAGATCAAGGTGCCCGAGTCGGGCGATGCGACCAACGATCATCTTTGGGTGGAGGTCGCCGATCGGAGGCTGTGCCCGCGCTTCGTTGGCCGCTACGTGGATGGCCTGAAAGTGGGCCCATCCCCGTTGCGCGTCCAGCTACGGCTCGCCGCGGCCGGCATGCGCCCCATTTCGAACGCGGTCGATGCCAGCAACTACGTGATGCTCGAGCTGGGCAAGCCCATCCACGTGTTCGATGCGGCGTCCGTCAGCGGTGGCGTGATCGTCGTGCGACCGGCCAAGGAAGGCGAGACGCTCGAGACGCTCGACCATGTCGCGCGGGCACTCACCCCGGACACGCTCGTGATCGCCGACGCGACCGGTCCGATCGGCATCGCCGGCGTGATGGGCGGCGCGGGGAGCGAGGTCGGTCAGTCGACCAGCGCGGCGATCGTGGAGTCGGCCGTCTTCGATCCGGTTTCCATCCGCCGTACGGCGCAACGGTTCGCGCTGCGCAGCGAGGCGAGCCTGCGCTTCGAGAAGGGCCAGGAGTCGCGCCTGGCCAGAGTCGGCGCCGACCGCACCGCGCAGCTGCTGGCAGAGTGGGCCGGCGCGCGCGTGGCTGTCGGCGTGGTCGACACCAACCCCGGCGATGAGGAACCCAGGCGCGTGCCGTTTCGGCCGCAGCGCGTGAGCCGCCTGCTGGGCGAGGTGATCGAGGCGGCCGACGCGGTGGACGCGCTGAACCGCATCGGAATCGCCACCGAGCCGGGCGACAGCGCCGAGCAGCTCGTCGCCCTGGTGCCGCCCCACCGGCGCGACATCTCGATCGAGGCGGACGTGGCCGAGGAGATCTGCCGCATCCGCGGCTACGAGACCGTGCCGCCGCGCCTGCCGGCCACGATCATGCCCGCCTACCGACCAGATCCGCGACTGCTCGTCGACCGGCTGCGCGACCTGCTCTCCGGTCGTGGCTTGTCAGAGGTGGTCACCAACGCCCTGATCGGGCCGCTCGACCACGAACGGCTGGGCCACGCGGCGAGCGACGAGGCCACGATCCGGCTCGAGAACCCGGTCAGCGTGGATCACTCGGAACTGCGCCGATCGATGGTTCCCGGCCTCGCCGCCGTCCTGGCACGTAACGAGCGCCAGCGCCAGACAGATCTGGGCATCTTCGAGATCGGCGCCACGCACGAGATGCGCGACGGCCGGCCGGCACAGACGGAGATGCTCGCCCTGCTCGCCGCCGGCGATTGGTTGCCCGCATCGTGGGCTGAGCCCAGCCGACAGGCCTCGATCGACGACCTCAAGGGCGTTGTCGAATTGATCGGCGCGCGGCTGGGCATCGCGCGCATCGGCTATCGGCCGGCAGTGGTCATGAGCGGCGTCGAGCACCCCGGCCGTACCGCCGACGTGTTCGCCGAAGCGGACGGGATGCGCGTCGACCTGGGCCGCGTAGGCGAGCTGGATCCGCGCTACCTGGTCGCGTGCGAGGTGCGCGCCGAACGGGCCGCCTTTGCGTTGATCGAGATCGAGGCGCTGGCCCGACTGGCGGTCTCCACGCGCCGCGTGCGCCGCCTGGAACGGCTGCCTGTCGTGGAGCGCGACCTGGCCGTGCTGGTCACGCGCGAGGTGCCGCAGATCGAGGTCGAGCAGGTCATCCGGGCCAACGCCGGGCCGTATCTGGCCGCCCTGGCGCTCTTCGACCGCTATACCGGCGTCCCCCTGAGCCCGGGCCAGGTCAGCCTTGCCTACCGGCTCCGCTTCCAGCCGCTTGACGAGCCGCTCGCCGACGCCGTGATTGACGGTGCGATGAAGGAAGTCAGCGCCGCCCTTGCGCGCGAGATCGGTGGGCAGATCCGCAGTGCTGACTGATTTCCTGCTCTTCGTACTGTTCATCGGCGCATTGCTGCTCGGTGTGCTGCGCGGCTCGGTCCGTCAGCTGCTCGCCCTTGGAGCCTGGCTGGTCACCTTCGTCCTTGCCGCGCATGCTCGTTCGCCGGTCGTGGGCTGGCTGCGCGACCAGTTCCCGAACGTATCCGCGGAGCACGCCCAGATGGCCGCTTTCGTGGTCGCCTTCCTGGTCCTGTTCGGCGTCGCCCTGATCCTCATCCAGGCGACCGGCATCAAGGTCCAGCTCACGATGCGGCCGTACGTTGACGAGCTGCTCGGCGGTGCGCTGATGCTGCTCGTCGCGGTGCTGGCTGTCTCGTCGGTTGTCATCGCGCTGGATACGTACTACGCCGCCGCCGTTCCGGGCGAGCCGCAGATAGCCCTGGCCAAGACGCTGTACGAGGCTCTCCAGGTATCGGGCATCGCCCACTTCCTGCGCGAGGCGGTCAATCCGGCCATCCTTGGACTGCTCAGCCCGCTGCTGCCGGCCGATGTCCGCGCTGCCGGCTGAGGCGCACGGGTCAGTCGCCGAGGCGCTCGACAGGAGCTTCTTTGCCAGACCCACGGCACAGCTGGCGCGCGACCTTCTCGGCATGTGGGTCATGAGCGAGACGCCCGACGGCCTGACTGGTGGCCCGATCGTGGAGACGGAGGCGTACGGTGGCCCGGAAGACCTGGCGTCACATGCACGGGCGGGCCGTACGCGGCGAACGGCCGCCATGTTCGGACCGGTGGGCCACGCCTATGTCTACCTCGTCTACGGCATGCACGAGTGCCTCAACGTCGTGGGCTTCGCGCCACCAGCCGTGGCCGGGGCGGTGCTGATCCGAGCTGTTGAGCCACGCGTGGGGCTGGACCTGATGCGCGCCCGGCGAGGTAGGCCGCACGATCCGGATGCGCGCCTGTGTGCGGGCCCCGCGCGCCTGTGCCAGGCGCTCGGCGTCGATCGGGCGCTCGACGGGCACGACCTGCTGTCCGGCTCGCGGCTGTGGCTCGCTTCGCCCGATATTCCCGTCGAGCCTGACCGGATCGCGAGCGGGCCGCGCGTAGGCGTCGACTATGCCGGCGAGTGGGCCACTCGCCCGGTGCGCTTCTGGCTCGCCGGCCACCCGTCAGTTTCGCGGCCGTGACTGACGCGCGCAGCCAGGAGCTGCTCGAATTTCCGCTGATCCGCGCGAGGCTGGCTGCACTGGCAGCGTTCGGCCCGTCGCAGCAGCTGGCCGAATCGATCACGCCCTCGTCGGACCCGGTCGTCGTTCGCCGCCTGCTCGACGAGACCGATCAGGCACGCGACCTGATTTCACGACGGCCGGACGTGGGGGTCGGGGGCGCACGCGACATCGGCCCGTCCGTGCTCAGGGCGAGCCGCGGCGGGCGCCTGGCCGGCACGGAGCTGCTGGGCATCCTCGACACGCTGGTTGCTGCCGGACGCCTATCCGAAGCGCTGCGCGACGAGCGGCCGCCGCTGCTGCACGAGCTCGGTCGTTCGATCAAGCCGCTGCCCGTGCTGCGCAACCGCCTGGAGCAGAGCCTAGATCCGGCCGGCGAGCTGCTCGACGGCGCATCCCCGGCATTGGGCGGGCTGCGTCGGGCGGTGCGTGTCGCATACGACCGCCTGCGAGCGCGGCTGGAGTCGATCGTCCACAGCAGCGACATCGGCGGGGCGTTGCAGGAGGCCATCGTCACGCTGCGCAACGGGCGCTACGTCGTGCCCGTCCGCGCCGACGCCCGCGGGAAGGTGAAGGGCATCGTCCACGACCAGTCGGGGAGTGGCCAGACGCTGTTCATCGAGCCGCTCGTCGTGGTCGAGCTGGGCAATGCCTGGCGCGAGGCGCAACTGGCAACAGAGGCGGAGGAGGAGCGCATCCTCGACGAGCTCTCGGCGCTGGTCAGCAGCCAGGCCGGGCCGCTCGAAGATGCCCTCGCTGCGCTGGCCACGTTCGACTTCTGGATGTGCCGCGCCCGTCTGGCGGGCGAGATGGATGCGGTTCGGGCGCAGGAGTCGACGCGCGATGATGTGGAGCTGCTCTCCGCGCGCCATCCCGGGTTGACTGGCAGGGTCGTGCCGATCGACATCCGACTGGGCACCGACTTTCGGGCACTGATCATCACCGGGCCCAACACGGGCGGCAAGACAGTCGCACTGCGCACACTGGGTCTGCTCGCACTGATGCACCAGTCGGGCCTGCACGTGCCCGCCGCGCCCGGTTCGCGGCTGCCCGTTCTGCGCGACGTGTTCGCCGACATCGGCGACGAGCAGTCCATCGCCCAGTCGCTGTCCACGTTCTCCGGCCACATGCGCTCAATCGTGCGCATCGTGGAGGCGGCCGGCCCGGGCTGCCTCGTGCTGCTCGATGAGCTGGGCGCGGGTACGGATCCGACCGAGGGGTCGGCGCTTGCCCAGGCGCTACTGGATCACTTCATCGCTGCCGGGGCGCTCGTCGCGGCGACGACGCACTACGCCGAGCTCAAGGCGTTCGCGCACAACTCCGCGCAGACGGAGAACGCCTCGGTCGAGTTCAACATCGAGACGCTGTCGCCCACATACCGCCTGCGCATCGGCCTGCCCGGCACCTCGCAGGCCTTTGCCATCGCCGAACGGCTGGGCCTGCCCGGCGCGCTGGTTGACGACGCCCGGTCGCGCCTGAGCCGGGCGGACGCCGAGTTCGAGCAAACGCTCGTCTCGATCAAGGAAGCGCAGCTCACGGCCGAGGAGTCGCTCGCCCGCGCGACGGAGGCGGAGGAACGCGCTCGGGCGGCGAGGCGTGAGGCGGAAGAGGAGCGCCAGCGCGCGCGCCATGAGCGCGAGCAGGCGATGACTGACGCTCGATCGGAGGCACAACGGGCGCTGGCGGAGGTGCACGAGGAGATACGTCTCGCGCGTGAGCTGCTCGCGCGCCAGACGCTCACGGACGTGCGGCTGCAGGAGTCTGTCGCGCGGTTGGGCGAGCGGTCGTCGTCGCTCGATGAGGTGCCGGACGGGACGTCCGCGGCCGAAGCAGAGGAGGCGCCGCGCGTCGAAGTGGGCGCCACGGTGCGCTCTCGCGACGGGTGGCAGGGCACTGTGGCCGAAGTCGACGCGGCAGGCGCGACGGCGATGCTCGTCGCCGGTGCGATGCGCATCCGCGTGCCGCTCGACGAGCTGCAGGTGATCGGCAGCGCACCGGAGCCGCTGCCCGGCGAGACGATCCGGCCGCAGCCGCACCGCGTCATACCGACCAGCCTGGACCTGCGCGGTGCGCGGGTGGAGGAGGCGCTCGAGATGCTCGACGGTTACCTGGACGAGGCGTCAGTCGCCAGCGCGCCGCGCGTCACGGTCATCCATGGTCACGGCTCCGGAGCGTTGCGCGACGCCCTGCGTTCCAGGTTGAGCAGCCACCCGCTGGTCAAGAAGTGGCGCGCCGGCGAACGGGGCGAGGGCGGCGACGGAGCAACGATCGTCGAGCTGTAGCCGCATTTGGCCGATGTCCTGCCATTTCCGCCGTCCACGCGGCCTTATGCCAGCCGCTGCAGCCCCCAGCTGGCTCGTTCCGCGGCAACTGAGCGTGGCGAACGCTCGCGCGACGCGACAAGTAGGGCAGCCACCGGTTTAAGGCCGCGCCAGTGCCAGATCTGACAACTCGGTCCCGGCAGGCAGGCGCGACGCAGGCAGCCGCGGCGGAGGCTCGCCGGATCGCGCTTTAGGCCGGCGCCGCGGTCGGCGTCTCGATCGGTAGCGTGGGCGTGGGTCCCTGCGTGGGCCCGGGCGTCGGCGGTGGGTCGGTCGGGGTCGGCGGGGGGCCCGTGGGCGGATCGGTCGGTGGCAGCGTCGGCTCCACGCTCGGGCTGAAGGAGGGCGATGGCGAGAGGCTGGGCGACGGCGACAGCGACGGCGACGGGGAGGGGAGCGCGGCGCACGACTCGGTCGGTGGGAAGGGCGCGCCCCAGGAGCGGCCGTAGGGCGTGAAGCTGCGATTGAAGATGTAGCTGGTCCGAGTTCGCGTATCGGGATCGGGGCCGCCCGGCGTGTTCGGTCCACCAGTCCGCGCGCGGTTGATCCAATCCAGGTTCGCCGCCTGCCAGTCGGGACGCCCGGCCTCGACTCCTTCGAGTGCCAGGAAGCCACGCGTCTCTGGCGTGCCCACGCAGCCCTCCGCCCACAGGAAGAAGCGGTTCGGGTCGTCCTCGCCCGCATTCGGGTTGGCCACGACCTGCAGGCCCACCTTTGTGTTGTCGTCGCCCGGAACGGTGCCCTCGATGAACACTTCCGTGACACGTTCGTTGGTCAGCGGCGTGGGGCGCATTCCGCTCCACGCGTCAACCTCGGCATCCACGATGCCAGGCGGGCGCTGGAAGTCGCGCACGGGCCAGCTTGCCGTGACCTCGGTCAGGAAGCCGCTCCACATGGGTGCGGCCACGTCCGTCGAGAGGACGGGATTCTCCGGCGTGAGCACGGGCGAGCCGTCACTGTTGCCGCTCCAGGCACCGACCGCCAGCGCGTACTCGCCACTCTCACGTCCAGCCTGATCGGGCGGCGGGAGGTACCCGAACGCGACGAGGTCGATGGCGTCGTTGTTCGTTCCGGTCTTGAGCGTCGCCGGGCGGCGAGTGCCCGACGCGTCAAGCACAGCGAAGTCGCCCCAGATGGGGTTGAGGTTGGGATTGGTGTTGCTGGCCAGGATGTCCGTCATCACGTATGCCGCCTGGGGCGACACGACAACCTCGCCGCTGGGCGGCACGTATGGCGGCACGAGGTCAGTGCCGGCCGCGTCGGTGATCTTGAGGACATGTGTGTAGCCCACCTTCGCGCCGCCGTTGGCCAGCGTGGAGTACGCCACGGCCACGTCACGCGGATGGCTCACCTCCGTGCCCAGCGTAAGCGACAGGCCGGCACTCGGCCGGGTGCCCTGGAAGGACATGCCGAAGCGTTGGGCTGTCTCGAAGACGCGGTCCACGCCATTGATGACGAGTGCCTTGACGGCGGGAATGTTGAGCGACCACTGGATGGCGTTGCGCATACGGATCGGCCCGCGCTCGAGCAGGTCGTAGTTCTTTGGCGTGTAGCCGTTGGAGTTGTCGAAGGTGGTCGTGACGTCCATGAACATGGACGCTCCGGTCATCGTCCCGTCGTTGATGCCGGTGACGTAGTTGAATGGCTTGAAGGCCGATCCGGGCTGCCGCCAGCCGTCGCCCAGCACGTCGAACTGGGGCTGGAAGCGGGGCGTCGCGTCCGTGTCGCGGTAGTAGCCGGCACTGCCCACGTAGGCCAGGATCTCGCCCGTCTGGTAGTCCATGGCGATCATGGCGCCGTTGTTGACCTCCAGGTCCGTCAGGCGGCGCATCCAGCGCTGGTACGGGACGCCGAGCTCGGCAGCGAACGCCTCGGGATCTGCGTCCTTGGGCAGGAACACGGCCGCTGTGACCCACTTCTCGGCCACTTGCTGGAGCTCCCAGTCGAGCGAGCTGGTCACGCGCAATCCGCCCTGCTCCAGCTCCGGGCACGTCTCCGCGTCACCGCACAGGCGCGCGGCGAGCTCGTCGCGCAGCGCCCAGATGAAGTGCGGTGCGAGCCACTGGCGGAGCACCGGCTCCTGGGGCGAGAGGATGATCGGCTCGTCGCGCGCCGCGAGCAGCTGGTCGGCCGAGAACTGATCTGCCGGTCAGCACGAGCCGGCTGGTGTCCTCGGCCATCTGCTCCAGGATGAAGTTGCGCCGGGCGACGATCGGGATCTCCTCGTCGAGCGGCACGTACAGCGTGCCCGCATCGTCGATCGACCGCGTTGCGCACCAGGTCATACGACGACGGCGACTGGGGCAGTCCGGCGAGCAGTGCGACCTGGCCCAGGGTCAGGTCACGGAGATCCTCGATCCCGAAATACCCGCGGGCCGCGGCCTTGATGCCGTACGAGCCGTTGCCGTAGTAGTTCTGGTTCAGGTAGGCGGTGATGATCTGGCGCTTGCCGGCATCGCCCGGATACGCGTCCGTGACACGCACCGACTGGATGATCTCCTTGAGCTTGCGCTCGATGACCCGGTCGGGATCGCGCACCAGCTCCGGATCCAGCAGGCGCTGGCGAACGAGCTGCTGGGTGATCGTCGATGCGCCGCGCTCCCGGCCCCGGATGGTGTCGATCATGGCCGAGGCGATGCCCACCGGGTCCACGCCGGTGTTGGTCCAGAACGACCGGTCCTCGGTGGATGTGACGGCGTCGATCAGGATCGGCGGGATCTGGTCGAAGGTGACCGGCTGGCGCGCCTCGCCGGCGTTGAAGCGGGCCAGCTCGACCAGGCCGCTGCGGTCATACACGACCGATTCGGAGACGAACTGGAGGTTGTCCAGCTCATCTGTGTCGGGCAGGCCCTGGCTGTAGAAGGCGAACACGCCAACGGTCGCCACCAGGCCAAGCACGGCCAGGAGGGCCATCGTCGTGAAGACGAACATGGGAATGGCGACTGCCAGCCGGCGCCCGATCCCCGTGCTGCGCCGTGCACGCGGGTGGTTGCTGCGCCCGACCTGCCGGCCGTCGCGGCTGGTCTGCATCTGCGCTCGACTCTAGCATAGGCAGCGTGACGAACCCCCCTGTCCCGGCCGCGGAGCGGCATGCTTTTCTGCGCGAGCTGGAGTGGCGCGACCTTCTCCAGGACGAGTCGGAGGGACTAGCCGCGCGCCTGGCCAAGGGCCCGATCAGTGGCTACGTGGGCTTCGACCCCACGTCGCCGTCACTCCAGGTGGGCAACCTGATGCCGATCGCGATGCTCGCCCACCTTCAGCGAACGGGCGCCGGAGTGCCGGTCGCGGTGGTCGGCGGCGGCACGGGCATGATCGGCGATCCGTCAGGCAAGAGCGCCGAGCGGAACCTGCTCGATGACGAGACGCTCGATCGCAACCGGGCAGCCATGCGCGCGCAGCTGGAGCGCTTCCTGGACTTCAGCGGCGAGCGTGGGGCGCAGCTGTACGACAACCGCGACTGGCTGACCAGGTACGGCCTGATCGAGTTCCTGCGTGACATCGGCAAGCATTTCCCGCTCGGCTACATGCTCGCCAAGGACTCGGTCGCCACCCGGCTGCAGACGGGCATCTCATTCACCGAGTTCGCGTACATGACCCTCCAGGCGACCGATTTCCTGCATCTCTACCGCGACCACGGCGTGGAGCTCCAGATGGGCGGCGCGGACCAGTGGGGCAACATCACCGCCGGTGCCGAGCTGATCCGGCGCGTGGCCGGCCAGGCGGAGGACGGCTCGTCGCGCGCCTTCGGCGCTTCGTGCCCGCTGCTGCTGACCTCGACCGGGGCCAAATTCGGCAAGACAGGCGAGGGGACCGTCTACCTCTCGGCCGAAATGACGTCGCCGTACGCCTTCTACCAGTACTGGATCGACCAGGACGACCGCGATGTGGCCATGATGCTGCGCCGCCTGACGCTGCTTTCCCAGGATGAGGTCGCGCAGCTGGCGGAGGAGCAGGAGCGTTCGCCGGAGGCGCGGCCCGGCCAGCGCCGACTGGCGTCGGAGATGACCGAGCGCGTCCACGGGACGGACGAGGCACGCCGCCAGGAGCGCGTTGCGGAAGCCGTGTTCTCCGGCGGTCCACTGACCGATCCGGCTGTGCTCGACGTGCTTTTCGAGGAGGTTGAGCACTTCGAGTTCGGCGACGAGGAGCTCCGAATGGACGCGCTGGGCATGGTCGCGTCTTCAGGAGTGTTCGCGTCGCGCTCTGAGGCGCGCCGCCTGATCGAGCAGGGCGGCCTGTCCGTGAACGACCAGCGCGTGAACTCGATCGAGGCCACGCTGCCGGCACCCGTTGGCGGGCGCTACCTGGTCGTCCGCGCCGGCAAGAAGCGACTGATCATCGGCCGCCGCCGATCGTGACCACGGACGCCCGTGTCCACGACGCGAATGACGCTTATCACGTCCTGCCCGCCGACGGACCGATCAAGGGCGCGGCGCTGTACCTGCACTGGTTCGATCCCCAAGCGCCAGACGGCAACCGGACCCAGTTCCTGGCCGAGGCCGAGGCGCTGGCCGGACGGGGCGTGGCCGTGCTCCTGCCGCAGCTGGCCTTTCCGTGGTCCGTCGACCCGAGCGGCTCGGTCGCCGACAGGGTCCAGATCGAGGCCGAGCTCGAGCGCCTCGGCGCGGGTGTCGATCACCTTGCCCGGCGGGCCGATCGGATCGTGCTCGTCGGCCACGACTTCGGCGCGATGCATGGCGCGCTGCTCATGGCGCGCGACCAGCGCATAGAGGCCGGCGTGCTGATCGCGCCCGCCAACCGCTGGGCCGACTGGTTCCTGCGCTTCTGGCCGATTTCAGAGGATCGCTTCGATTACGGCCGTGCGTTGCGCGACCTTGACCCGATCGAGCGCGTTGGCGAGATAGCCCCGCGACCACTCTTGATGCAGTTCGCGAGTGACGACTACTTCATCGCCGGCATGGATGGGGCAGAGCTGTTCAACGCGGCAGCGGAGCCGAAGCGGCTCGAGCGCTACGAGGCGGACCATGCGCTGCGCAGCGAGCAGGCCCGCGCCGACCGTCGCGAGTTCATCCTGGAGCACCTGGGCCTGGCCTGAGACGCGGCGTACCGCACTGTCCAACACTCTGAGTGTGGCCATTTAGCTTTGGGCGCTTGGGCCACGCGCGACGGCCCCGAAAGCGGGTACCAAGCGGGTCAGCCACGCTCGCCGTTCGATTCAGGAGGGGTTCTCGGCCCCAGGATCGGTGCCCGGCTGCCCCGTAACGTCGATCGCCACACTCTGAGTGTTGGCCACGATCGTCCGTCAGAACGCGGTCAGATTGCCCTCATCTTGTTGCCCCGGGCATCGTGCGTCAGCTCGACCAGGCCGAGCGCTTCCATGAGCGGCGGCATGTACATCCCGAACCGACCGCGGTATCCCTTGCGCTGGCCGTACCAGCCACCGACCGGGTTGTCCTCGGCGCGGCCCCAGCCCTCGACGGTTCCCGGGGCAGCCGCCTTCATCTCGTCCGCAGCGCCGAGATCCATCCAGTCGCCGTGTGCCTTGAGCATGGCGTGCAGGTCGTCCACAGCGCGCGCCAGGTAGGTCAGCTTGGTCGAACCAACCTGGCAGACGATGATCGGCGGGTCGGCCGCGTCATCGCGGTACATCGTGTATTCCGAGGTGCCGGGCGGCGTCTTGAGCTGCCACGGGTCCTCTTTGGTGCCGCTTCCGTTGGCCATGTCGTGCCTCCTCTACGCCGCTTCGGCGCGTTTCTTGACTGCCTCGCCGAATTCCTCGAATGCACCGCTCAGATCAGGGATCTGCCGGAACATCATGCCAGCCAGCGGTCCGCTGTAGACCTCCTGCATTGTGAACCGCGTCGTGTCATCCGTTCCCGGCTCGAGCGTGAACGTGCGCTCACCCTTGAACAGGCCCAGCGGCATCCCACCGGTCCAGACCATGCGCGTCGCGGGCTCGAAGGCAGTCACCTTGACCGGAAACGTGCGCCCCGGGTTGACCGGCACATGGACCTTGATCGTCTCGCCTTGCGCGATGCGGCCCTCGATGCGATCAACTGCCGGGTTCCACTGCGGATATGACGGCGCATCCGTCAGTAGCTTCCAGATGCGATCCGGAGTCGCCTTGATGCTCTTGCTCGTCTTGTAGCTGCGCATTCTCGCGCCCTCCATTGCGGCTCGGTAACGGTCGCGTTACTGTAACTACCGCGTTACGGAAGATGCAAGACCGTAATCGCTGCGTTACGGAGTGGGCTGGTCGCTGCTAGCCTCCGGCGATGCCGAGCCAACGATCCGCGTCGCTCAAGATTGACCCGTTCGCGGCGCTCGGCGATCCGCAGCGGCGGGCCATAGTCGAGCTGCTGAGAACGGGCGGCATGGCCGTCCAGGCGATCGCCGACGAGCTGCCCATCAGCCGGCCCGCGGTGTCGCGCCACCTGGCCGTACTGAAGGGGGCCGGGCTCGTGGTCGAAGAGCCGCTCGGTACGCGTCGCATCTACAGGCTCCACGATCAGGGGATCAGTGCCGTCCAGGACTACCTGGAAAGCATCTGGGGCGACGCCGCGCGGCGCTTCACGCTGGCCGCCGAGAACCTGTCCGGCGGTCGCAAGCGTGGCCCAAAGTGAGTCATCCGGCAGGACTCGAGCCGCTCAACATCGCCTTCGACGTCGAGTGCGACAGCGAGCACGCGTTCAGGACGTGGACGGAGCGCATATCGGTCTGGTGGCCCACCTCGCACACCGTTTCTGCGGACTCCGCTGCGGACGTGTTCTTCGAGCCGCGCGTCGGCGGCCGGATCTACGAGCGAACCCCGGCAGGGGAGGAGCACGATTGGGGCGAGGTGCTCGAATGGGAGCCGCCCCGACGAGTCGTGTACACGTGGCATCTGCGCGTCGATCGTGCCGACGCGACAGAGGTGGAGATCCGCTTCATCGAGCGGAGCGAAGGCGGCACCCAGGTTGCCATCGAGCACCGCGGCTGGGACCGTTTGGGGGCGCCGGCTATCCCGCGCCGGGCGGGCAACCTGGCCGGCTGGGGCTCGCTGCTACCGCACTACCGGGAGGCCGTGGAGCGCGCCTGATCAGCGCAGCCGTCCAACGGCCTCGATGAGCCGCTCGTTCTCGTCCCGGCTGCGCACCGTGAGGCGAAGGTGGCCACGCAGCGGGTTTGCCGGCCCAAAGGTGCGCGGCACGATCCCCGTGCGAAGCAAGCCATCAGCCGCGTGCTCGGCCGCGGCGTTGTCGCCGATGCGGACGAGCAAGAAATTGCACACGCTGGGCCATGCCGCCCAGCCAAGTCCGCCCAGCCTGTCGGCCAGCCAGCCTCGTTCCTCTGAGAGGGCGCGCGCGTTCTGCGCGGCGTACTCAGGAGCACGCAGTGCGCGGGCGCCGATGTGGGCCGAGATGCTCGAGACGCTGCCTGGCGGCCGGACGCGCTCGAGCCGTTCGATGACCGATCGGCCGCCGATGCCATATCCCACGCGCACGCCGGCCAGGCCAAAGGCTTTCGACAATGTGCGCACGACGAGCAGATTTGGGTAGCTGCTCAGCCAGCGCACGGCGCTGAGCTCGACGAACTCGCGGTACGCCTCGTCGATCACGACCAGCGGGCGGGCGGGCAATTGCGCCGCGGCGTCAACGATCGCCTCCAGATCCAGTGCCGAGTCCTGCGCACCGGTTGGGTTGTTGGGCGAGCACAGCCACACCACGGACGCATCCGCCAGCCGCGCAACCATTGCCGCGACGTCCAGCGCAAAGCCGCGCTCGCCACTCATGCGTGGCACAGCGACGATCCGGGCCGACCGTTGCGTGGTCAGGACGCCGTACATGGCGTACGTGGGAATCGGCACCAGCGCCGCGGAGCCGGCCGCCAGGAATGCCTTGCCGACCAGGTCGAGCACTTCGTCCGCGCCTGCGCCGACGACGATCTGCTCAGGCGCCACGCCCGCGTATGCCGCCGCCGCCTGGGTCAGCTCGGCATAGGACGAATCGGGGTACTCGTTGACGGGCGGGTCGACCGGCTCCGCCAGCCAGGACGGGAACAGGCCCGGCGCAACGGGCGACGTGTTCGTGTCGAAACGGAGCACGTCCTCAGGCCGCAGGCCGTAGCGCGCCGCGATAGCCGCGTTGGACGGCTCCCACGTGTAGACCTGCGAGGCAGTGCTCACGGGAGACGCCTAGTGAGCGGCGCCCTCGTCCTTCCGGTGCGCCTCGATCACCTTCTGCGCCACGTGAGAGGGGACCTCCTCGTAGTGATCGAGGCGTGGCCGAGAACATGCCCGCGCCCACCCGACAGCGAGCGCAGCTCCGTCGCGTAGGTGAACAGCTCGGACTGCGGCACGTGCGCGCGGACGACCTGGACGCCATCAGAGGTGTCCATGCCGAGCACCCTCCCGCGACGCGTATTGAGGTCGCGGTTGACGTCGCCCATGTACTCCTCCGGCACGTGCACCTCGACGTCCATGATCGGCTCGAGCAGCACGGGCGAAGAGTCCTGGATGCCCTTGCGCGTCGCGAGCTGGCCGGCCAGTCGGAAAGACAGCTCGTCTGAGTCAACCGTGTGGAACGAGCCGTCGTACAGCGTGGCCTTGAAGTCGATCACCGGGTAGCCCGCGATGGGGCCCTTCTCGGAGACGTCGCGCACGCCCTTCTCGATGCCCGCCCAGAACTGGCGCGGCACGGATCCGCCCACGATGCGCGTGTGGAACTCGACACCGGCGCCCGGGTTTGGCTCGATCTCGATCCAGACATGCCCGAACTGTCCTCGCCCGCCGGTCTGCTTCTTGTGCCGGCCCTCCGCCTTGGTTGCCGCGCGGATGGTCTCTCGATACGGGATGCGCGGCGCTCTCGTGACGACCGCGGCGCCGAACTTGCGCTTGAGCCGCTCGACGATGACCGCGATGTGGCTTTCACCCTGGCGCCCACAGCAACTGTTCGCCGGTCTCAGCCTGGCGCTCCACCTGGACGCTCGGGTCCTCTTCCACGAGCCTGCTGAGCGCAGCGCCCAGCTTGTCCAGGTCGGCCTTGGTCTGAGGCTCGATCGCGACGGGCAGGCTGGCCGGCGGGAACTCGATCGGGGCCAGCTTGAACGGCTTCTCGCGCGTCGAGAGCGCGTCACCCGTGTGAGTGTGGACCAACTTTGCCACCGCGCCGATCTCGCCCGCGCTGATTACGCCCACTGGCTCCGAGTCCTTGCCCTTGACGCGCAGCACCTGGCCGACGCGCTCTTCCTCGCCCCGATCGGCATTCCAGATGTGGTCGTGCGAGGCGATCTTGCCCGAGAAGACTCGAAAGTAGGTCAGCCGTCCGACGAACGGGTCGGCAGTCGTCTTGAATACGCGAGCCAGTAGCGGGCCTTCAGCCGCCTGCTCAACCTCCGTCTCCTTGCCGGCCCCGTCGACCGCCTTGACGGGCCGCTCCTCCGCGGGCGAGGGGAGGTAGCGCACGATGGCATCGAGCAGGCCGTCGATGCCGATGTCGCGGTGGGCGGAGGTGAGCATCACCGGCGCCAGGATGGAGTCGCGCACGCCGCGGTGGAGGCACGCCTCCAGTTCCGCATCGCTGACCTCGGCGCCCTCGAGGTACTTGGTCAGCACGTCGTCATCGGCCTCGGCGGCCGCCTCGAGCAGCTGGTCGCGCCGGCGTGCCACTTCGTCCGCCATGTCCTCCGGAATGGCCGTCTCGGTCCGCTCGCCACCGTCGTAGACGTACGCCTTGCGATGGACCAGGTCGATGTAGCCGCGGAAGCCGTCAGCCTTGCCGATCGCCAGATGGAGTGGCGCAATCTTGCTGCCGAATGCCGCGCGCAGGGCATCCAGCGCGGCCGTGGGATCGGCGTTCTCACGTTCACAGCGAGTGATGACGAACAGCGCCGCCGTGCCGTGCGAGCGGCCGAGTCCGATGGCGCGCTCCGTGCCTGCCTCCACGCCGCCTGAGGCGTCCATCGTCAGCAGCGCGGCGTCGGCCGCCTCAAAGCCCTGCACGACCTCCCCGGCGAAGTCGGCGTAGCCGGGCGTGTCGATCAGGGTCACCTCATGCCCGTCGTGGTTGAAGGTGGCCAGGGCCAGCGAGAGCGACTGCTTGCGCTTGTGCTCCTCCGGCTCGAAGTCCAGCAGAGCGGTCGCGTCGTCCACCTTGCCGATCCGGCTGATCGCTCCGGCTCCATGCAGCAGGTGCTCGGCGAGCGTGGTCTTGCCGGAGTCGGAATGACCGGCGAGGACGACGTTTCTGAGGCGCGACATGTCGACTGTGGTCATGGAGCCAGCATATAGAATCACCCACGATGTCCGGTCATTCCAAGTGGTCCCAGATCAAGCGCCAGAAGGGCGCCAACGACGCGAAGCGGGGGGCCATTTTCACCAAGATCGCGCGCGAAATCTCCATTGCTGCGCGTGAGGGAGGCGGCGATCCCGACGCCAACTACCGCCTTCGGCTGGCCATGGAGAAGGCACGCTCGGAGAACATGCCGGCGGACAACATCAAGCGCGCGATCGAGAAGGCGGCCGGCGGCTCCGCGGCCGAGCAGTACGAGGAGATCGTGTACGAGGGCTACGGCCCGGGCGGCGTCGCGATCCTGGTCGAGGCGGCCACGGACAACCGCAACCGGACCGTGGCGGACGTGCGTTCGCTGTTCACGCGCAGCGGCGGCCAGCTGTCCGGCGCCGGCGCGGTTGCGTGGCAGTTCGAGCCGCGCGGCGTGGTGGTCGTGCCGCGCAACGGGATCGACCCGGACGATGTCGCGCTGGCGGCCATCGACGCTGGAGCGGACGATGTGGACACGGACGGCGAGCTGATCGAGGTCGTCACCTCGCCGGCCAACCTGGAAGCGCTGCGCCTCGCCCTGGAGGGAGCCGGAGTCGCCGTGGAGTCGGCCGAGGTGACCATGCAGCCGACCACGCCGATCGAGGTGAGTGGCGACGTCGCCCGCCAGAACCTGCGCCTGATCGAGGCGCTCGAAGACCTCGATGACGTGCAGCGCGTCACGGCCAACTTTGATCTGCCGAGCGAAGTCCTGGCGGAGGCCGCGGCGGTCTAGGTGTCGCGTTGATCGTTCTGGGCATCGACCCGGGAACAGCTGCGACCGGCTATGGCATCGTCGAGCGCACCGGCAGCAAGCTGCGCGTCATCGACTACGGTTGCCTGGAGACTCTCTCCACCCAGGCCGCGCCCGTGCGCCTGCTGGAGATCCACAGGGGCATCACTGAGCTGATCACCTCGCACAAGCCGCAATGCGTGGGCGTTGAGCGGCTGTTCTTCAACAAGAACGTGCAGACAGCGTTCGCCGTGGGCCAGGCTCGCGGCGTGGTTTTGCTGGCGGCGGCGGAGGCGGGATTGCCCGTCTTCGAGTTCGGTCCGCACGAGGTCAAGATGGCGGTCACGGGCTACGGGCGGGCGGCCAAGGACCAGGTCCAGCGCATGGTCCAGGTGGTGCTCGGGCTGCCCACGCTGCCGCGACCTGATGACGCTGCCGATGCCCTGGCGGTGGCCATCTGCGTGGCCCACGGGCTGCGGCCTGCCGCTTAGCGTTCCCGTACCAACCGTAATTTCGCTGTGATCGCGTTCGTTGAGGGCAGGATTGCCGTGGTCGGCCCGGATTCGGTGGTCATCGAGGCAGGCGGCGTCGGCTATCGCATCTTCTGTGGCCCGGCGACGCTGAGCCCGCTGCGCGAAGGCGCGACCGTGCGCCTGTTCACCCACCACCTGGTGCGCGAGGACCAGCAGGCGCTGTACGGCTTCCGCTCGACGGAGGACCTGGGCTTCTTCGAGATGCTCACCACCGTCACTGGCGTCGGACCCAAGGTCGCGCTCTCGATCGTCTCGTCGCGACCGGTGATCGACCTTCAGCTGGCCATCCTGCAGGGTGACGACGGCGTGCTGACCGCCGTATCGGGCGTGGGCAAGAAGCTTGCCGCGCGGGTGATCCTCGAGCTGAAGGAGAAGGTTTCCGCCGCCGGCGCCGTGGCGGGCATCGGGGGAGCGCCGGCGTCGGCCGAGTCGGAGGTCGTAGCTGCCCTCCAGGCGCTCGGATACAGCGTCGCGGAGGCGCGCGACGCCGCCCGCGGCGCAGTTGCCGCGCTTCCGGTCGGGGCGTCGCTCGAAGATCGTGTCAAGGGCGCGCTGCGCGTCCTCCGCCGGGACTAGGGTTCGAACGTGCTCGAAGGCGTCACGCTCATGCTCGTGGTGGTCATCGTGTTGGCCGTCGCGTTCGACTACATCAATGGCTTCCACGACACGGCCAACGCGATCGCCACGTCTGTCGCGACGCGTGCTCTCCATCCGCGCGCCGCGATCGCCATGGCCACGGCGTTCAACTTCATTGGCGCGTTTGCTGGGACTGCCGTGGCCAAGACGATCGGTGCCGGCCTCGTTGAGGAGAGCACCACCACCACCGGTGTGATCGCCGCGGCGCTCGTGGGGGCGATAACGTGGAACCTGATCACGTGGTGGCGCGGCTTGCCCAGCTCGAGCAGTCACGCTCTGATCGGCGGTCTCTTTGGGGCGACGCTGGTGGCCGCCGGGCCGCAGGCCTTCAAGCCGCAGGGCATCCTGGACAAGGTGGTCATCCCGATGATCAGCTCGCCGCTCATCGGCTTCGTGCTGGCACTGGGCCTGATAATCCTGCTGTTCTGGCTCTTCCGCCGGGCGCCGCGCCGGCCGATGACCACCGCCTTTCGCCGCCTGCAGATCGTGTCAGCCGGCTTCATGGCCTTCTCGCATGGCTCGAACGACGCACAGAAGACGATGGGCATCATCACCCTCGCTTTGTTCTCGGCGGGCTTGATCAGCTCGATCGACGTGCCCTTCTGGGTCATCATCGTGGCCGCCACGGCGCTCTCGCTGGGCACCGCGGTGGGCGGCTGGCGGATCATGCACACGATGGGCCACCGGGTCGTGAAGCTGGAACCGGTTCATGGCTTCGCGGCCGAGACGACCGCGGCGACGGTGATCATCACGGCCGCCCATCTGGGCATGCCGGTCTCCACGACGCACGTGATCTCCAGCGCGATCATGGGCGTGGGATCGGCGCGCGGCGTGCGCGGCGTTCGGTGGGGAGTCGCGCGCAGCATCCTGCTGGCCTGGATCATCACCATTCCGGCTTCGGCCATCGTCGCCGCAGCGACGTGGTTTGTTCTGCGCCTGCTGGGTGTCGGCTGATGGCGCCATTACGATGATTTCTCGCTCAGGAGGTGCTCTGTGATTGGCCGATTGATCCCGAAGGACATCAAGTTCCTGGACCTGTTCGCGGCCGCGGGAGACAACCTCGCCGCCGCGGCCGGTGAGCTGCACCAGCTGATCGTTGAATTCGACCGGCTCGAGGAGCGCATCAGCGCGATCCAGGCGCTGGAGAAGGAGGGCGATGAGCTCGACCGGCGCATCAACGAGCGCCTGGAGGCGGCATTCGTCGCCCCCTTCGACCGCGAGGACATCCACGAGCTGACGGTCCGCCTCGATGACGTTGTCGACTACATCCAGGCCGTGGCCGAGAGCGTGCTGATCTACGACGTCAAGGCACCGACCGAGGACTGCCGCCAGTTGGCCGGCCTCCTCGCCGAACAGGGCACGGAGATCGCGGCGGCACTGCGCAGGCTGGAGGGCATGAAGGGCCTGACCGAGCCGCTGGCCAAGATCCATGACCTCGAGCATCGCGCCGACGGCATCTCGCGCGCAGCCATCGCGCGGCTGTTCAGGGAGAAGGGCGACCCGCTCGAGGTGATCAAGTGGCGCGAGATCTACCTTGGCATGGAGAACGCGATCGACGCCGGCGAGGACGCTGCCGAGGCGATCGAACGGATGGTCCACAAGCGCGTCTAGCGGAGGATGAGCCGATGAGCAACGACCGTATGCGTCAGGTCCTGGTGCTCGCCGGCATCCTGTTTGCGCTTGTCTTGAACGGCGCGGCGAACGTGCTGCCGATCAATGGCCAGACGACCGCCGAGATCTCCGACCGCTTCGAGGTCTTTGTCACGCCCGCGGGCTACGTGTTCGCGATATGGGGCCTGATCTATCTCGGCCAGCTCGCCTTCCTTGCCCAGACTCTGCGTCCGAGCCACCTGGCGGACCCGCTGTTGCGCCGCATCGGGCTGCTGCCGGCGTTGATCGGCGTGCTCAACGGCGTCTGGATCCTGCTCTGGCACTACGAAGTGTTTGCGGCCACGGTCGTGGTCATGGCCGCCCTGCTGCTCTCGCTGATCTGGCTGTACAGGCGGGCAGACTTTGACGCGACGGCGCGACCGGGCTCGAACGTGGCGAGGGACGATCGCTGGCTGGTCCAGGTGCCCTGGTCGCTCTACCTGGGCTGGATAACCGTGGCTACGATCGCAAACGTCGCCGCCGTGGGCAACTGGGCCGGTGTGCCCACGTTCGGAGTGGCGGAGCCGCTCATCGCAGCGGCCGTGCTGCTCGTGGGGCTGGCCATCGCGGTGACCGTCATGTTGCGTACCGCCGATGTGGCATATGGCGCGGTGATCGTGTGGGCCTACGTCGGCATCGTCGTCAAGGAGGCTGCCACGGGGTGGGTGCCGTGGGTCGCCGGCCTCGGCGCTCTGGTCGTTGCGGCGCTGGTGCTCGGAGCACTGCTTCGTCGGCTTCCGATGAGAACCCAGCCAGCGAGCTGAACAGTCGCAGAGTCTCACGTTGTCGGGCGCCGGGAATGTCGAACAGGCGTTCTATACGTGGCTCAACCTGCTAGACTTCGACCCGATGCAGGACGCGATGGAGGGACCGGATCGCCCGGTCGCAGCGGACACGCTGACGGTCGAGGAAGTGGCGGTCGAGACTTCGCTCCGACCCCGCTCGCTGGCGGAGTACATCGGCCAGCCCACGGTCAAGCAGAACCTCGAGATCCTTCTCGCGGCGGCCCGCCAGCGCGACGAGGCGGCTGACCACGTCCTGCTCTACGGGCCGCCCGGGCTGGGCAAGACAACGCTGGCCAACATCATCGCGCGCGAGCTGGGCGTCAATCTGCACGCGACTTCCGGCCCGGCGATCGAGCGTCCCGGCGACCTGGCCGCGATCCTGACCAATATCGAGGAGCGCGACGTCCTCTTCATCGACGAGATCCATCGGCTCAACCACTCGGTGGAGGAGATCCTCTACCCGGCCATGGAGGATTTCGCGATCGACGTGATGATCGGCCGCGGCCCCAGTGCGCGCAGCCTGCGCCTGGGCCTCAAGCCGTTCACCGTGGTCGGCGCCACCACGCGCGCCGGGCGCATCGGCGGGCCGCTGCGAGACCGCTTCGGCGCGGTGTATCGGCTCGACTACTACGCGCAGGAGGAGCTGGCCACGATCATCGAGCGCTCGGCGGGCATCCTCGGCGTGGACATCGATGCGGAGGCGGTGGACGTCCTGGCACGCCGGGGGAGGGGCACGCCGCGCGTCGTCAATCGGCTGCTGCGCCGGGTCAGGGACTATGCGCAGGTTCGCTCGGACGGGCACATCGGTGCGCGCGAGGCGGTGGATGCGATGGGCGCGATGGACATTGATGACGAGGGCCTGGACACCACGGATCGGCGCCTGCTGAGTGCCATCGTCCAGAAGTTCGCATCCGGCCCGGTCGGCGGTGCTGCCGTTGCGGCGGTGATCGGCGAGGAGGTGGAGACGATCGAGGACGTGTACGAGCCGTATCTGCTCCAGATCGGCTTCCTCGACCGCACGCCTCAGGGCCGCGTCGCGACGGAGCGTGCGCGCGACCACCTGCGCGCGCTGGGCTACGACGTTCCGCCACCGCGCCGCGCTGATCGCGCGGACTCCGGGTTGTGGGATGGGATCACCGTTGAGGGCAGGACGGAGGCTGACAGCAGGGCAGAGTCGGAAAGCATCGCGTGACGGAAGCTCCTGCACCACCGTTGGCCGAGCCCACGGATGATCTTGCTGTCGCCACGCGCGGCCTTTCCAAGAGCTACGGGCGGCACGTCGCCCTGACCGGCCTGGACATCTCCGTGCCGCGCGGCCGGGTGTACGGCTTCCTGGGACCGAACGGCTCGGGCAAGACCACTGCGCTGCGCCTGCTGACCGGGCTGCTGCGGCCCAACGCGGGTGCCATCTGGCTGTTCGGCCAGCCCTACTCGTGGCGCGATCGCAAGCGCCTGTTCAGGGTGGGCTCGCTGATCGAGACGCCCTCCTTCTATCCGTACATGTCCGGCCGCGAGAATCTGCTCGTGCTCGGCGCATCCGGTCCGCCCACGGCTCCGGGCCGGATCGACCAGGTGCTCGACTACGTCGGCATGACCGTCCGCTCCCGGGATCCAGTGCAGACCTACTCGCTGGGCATGAAGCAGCGCCTGGGCATTGCCGGGGCGATGCTGTCCGACCCGGATCTGCTGTTGCTGGACGAGCCGGCCAACGGGCTGGACCCGGGCGGCATGGTCGCCATGCGCGAGACGCTGCGCTACTTCACCCACGATCTGGGAAAGACCGTGGTCATCTCCAGCCACCTGCTGCATGAGGTCGAGCAGCTCGCTGACGATGTCGGGATCATCGACCGCGGCCGGCTCATCCGCGAGGGCTCGCTCGCCCAACTGCTGGAGGACGCCGGGCGGGTGCGCGTGCGCGTCGCCCTGGATGAGATGCCGCGCGCCGCGGAGATCCTGCAGTCGCTCGCCCAGGAGCGGCAGCTGTTCGGCGTTGACAGCGGCGACCGTGCCGGCTGGTTCACGGTCCAGATCGCGCCCAATCGCGCGGCGGAAGTGAATGCAGCATTGGCCGCCGCGGGCATCTACGCCTCTGGACTGGAGCCGGGCAGCGACCTCGAGACCCTCTTCCTGGAGATCACCGGCCAATGAGGCTGGTACGCGCCGAGCTGCTCAAGATCCGCCGGCGGCAGGCGACGTGGGTGATGCTGATCCTCTCGGTCGTGCTCATGGCGCTGCTGTACGTGCTCGGCTCGCTGGCCTTCGTCTTCGCCGGCATCATCGAGTTTCCCGCCGCATACGGCGGCATCAGCCAGTTCGCCTTTGGCCTGGGCGGGCTGCTGGCCGTGGTGTACACGGCGATGTACGTCGGCTCGGACTGGAACTGGGGCGTGATCCGCAACGTGGTCGCGCGCGGCGAGAGCCGCACCAACTACCTGCTCGCCAAGGCGGCCGCGCTGGCGATCGTGCTGGCCATCTTCGTCGTGGTGATCTACGCGGTGGGCATCGTCATGGCCTACGTCAGCGGGCTGCTGCTCAACCTTCCCGTGGCCAGCCCGCTGCGCGGTCGTGGCCTCATGGATCTCGTGGAGAACATGGTCATCGGCTACCCGGTCCTGCTCGAGCGGGCCGCGATCGGCTTTGCCGTGGCCGTTGCGCTGCGCAGCCAGCTGGCAGGGGCGGTGGTGGGCATTGTGCTCTTCCTGGGTGAATCGGTGGTCAAGTTCACCATGCTCGGCGTGAGCCTGGCCCAGCGCGCAGGCGGCTTTTTGGGCGAGGACGGACCGGCGACCGGATTGATCGGCCCGGAGTGGTACCAGTTCCTGCCCATCAGCGTGGGTGACTACGCGATCGGTTCAGCACCGGGTGGATCGGCCGGCATCGCGGCCATCGTCGAGCAGTTCCTGATCCGCCCAGTGCCCCTGCCGCAGGCACTCGCCGCGGTGATGATCTACCTCGTCGTCGCGATGAGCATCGCCATCGTCGCCTTCCGACGCCAGGAGATCGCGTGATCGATACCACGGCGCGTCCGATCACCTTCGACGTGCTCAAGCCGGCACCGCCGGACGGATCCACGCGCGGCCGACTGGGCCACCTGCACACGCCCCACGGTGACATCCAGACGCCGGTGTTCATGCCCGTCGGCACCAACGCCACGGTCAAGGCGCTCGATCCGGACGACCTGGATGAGGTCGGCGCGCAGATCATCCTGGCCAATACCTACCACCTCTACCTGCGCCCCGGCCACGAGCGCGTGGAGCGCCTCGGCGGCCTGCACCGATTCATGGCCTGGCGCCGGCCGATCCTGACCGATTCGGGCGGCTACCAGGTGGTCAGCCTGGGCGACTACAGGTCCGTGGACGACGATGGCGTCACCTTTCGCTCGCACCTTGACGGCTCCATCCATCGCTTCACGCCGGAGCACTCGATCGCCGTCCAGGAGGCGCTCGGGTCGGACATCGCGGTCGTGCTCGACCAGCCCGTGCCGCCGCACGCCTCTACCCGGCGCGAGGTGGCGGAGGCCGTCGTGCGCACGCACGCCTGGGCAGAGCGCTGCCTGACAGCGCACAAGCGGCCCGACCAGGCCCTGTTCGGCATCATCCAGGGTGGACTGGAGGCGGACCTGCGCGCCGAATCGACGCGCGCCACAGCGGCCCTGCCTTTCGACGGCATCTGCATCGGCGGCCTGGCGGGCGACGAATCCGCCGCTCAGCGACGAGCCGCGCTGGACGTCTGCGTGCCGCTGCTGGCGGACGATCCGCGTCCGCGCTACCTGATGGGCCTGGGCTCGCCGGCCGACCTGCTCGACGCGGTCGACGCCGGCGTGGACATGTTCGACTCGGTGCTGCCCGCACGCGTAGCGCGCAATGGCACGCTGTGGGTGCCCGGGGGCCGGTTGAACCTGCGCAATTCACGGTTCATGGACGATCCCGCGCCCGTCCAGGAGGGCTGTCGCTGCCGCGCCTGTCGCTCCTTCTCGCGCGCTTACCTGGCCCACCTGTTGCGTGCGGAGGAATTGCTCTTCTACCGATTGGCCACGCTCCACAACCTGACCTTCCTGCTCGACTTCATGGCCGCCATCCGCGCGGCGCTGGCTGCCGGGACTTTTGCCCAGCTGGTCCGCGAGCAGGGCGCCATACGCGATAATCGCGCCACGGACGCTGTTGAGGCGTGACACACAAGCTGGCGCAAAGTCGTAGTGAAGTGGCAGGCAAGTGGCGTCGGCTAGCCTGCCGAATTAGCCGCGGAGGCGGACCACATGGGATCCAGGGATCGGCCCGGCAAGGAACAGAAGAAGAAGGCCAAGGCCAAGGACGCGAAGCCGCGACTCGAGTCGCTGCTTCAGGCACCGCCGCAATCGGTGGAGCTCATCAAACCCAAGCGCAAGCCGCGTCACGAGAAGGAGCCGGAGGCAGACGAGGAGTAGTCCTCGTGGTCCCCGGTCAGAGCCAGGAGGTTAACCAGGCATGACTATCACGGGGACCAAGGTTGCCGGCATCGAGGGCAACGGAGTGGAGCGACCGGACAGAGCGGGCGCGGAGCGGACACGCGCGGTGGACGCGGCGATCCTGGCGATAGAGAAGCAGTTCGGGCGCGGCTCGATCATGAAGCTCGGCTCGTCGGAGAGGCAGCAGGTCGAGGCCATCCCCACCGGCTCCATCGCGCTTGACCTGGCCATAGGCGTCGGCGGCATCCCGCGCGGCCGGATCACGGAGATTTTCGGTCCCGAGTCGTCGGGCAAGACGACCCTCTGTCAGCACGTCCTCGCGGAAGCCCAGAAGCGCGGCGGCGTGGTCGCATTCATTGACGTCGAGCATGCACTTGACCCGACCTATGCGCGCGCCTGCGGCGTCAACGTTGACGAGCTGCTGGTCAGCCAGCCGGACACGGGCGAGCAGGCGCTGGAGATCACGGAGACGCTCATTCGGTCGGGCGGCGTGGACTGCGTCGTTGTCGACTCGGTGGCGGCTCTCGTGCCCCGTGCCGAGATCGAAGGGGAGATGGGCGACTCGTCCATGGGCATGCAGGCGCGACTGATGAGCCAGGCCCTGCGCAAGCTGACCGGAGCCGTGAGCCGCTCAAATACGGCTCTCGTCTTCACGAACCAGTTGCGCGAGAAGATCGGCGTGATGTTCGGCAATCCGGAGACCACCCCGGGTGGCCGCGCAATGAAGTTCTACGCCAGCGTCCGGCTGGATATCCGGCGCATCGAGACGATCAAGAGCGGCACTGACTCGATCGGCAGCCGCGTGCGCGTGAAGGTTGTCAAGAACAAGGTCGCCGCGCCGTTCCGGGTCGCAGAGTTCGACGTGATGTACGGCGAGGGGATCAGCGCCGAAGGCGGCCTGCTCGATGTGGGCGTCGCCTCGGACGCCGTATCCAAGACCGGCGCGTGGTTCAACTACGGCGACGTCCGCCTGGGCCAGGGTCGCGAGCAGGCCAAGGAGTTCCTGAAGGCGAACCAGGACATCGCCCAGAAGCTGGAGACGGAGATCCGCGGCAAGGTGGCCACGATCGAGGTCCCTGTCGAGGGCATCGCTGAGGCCGAGTAGCCGCGATTGGTCAGTGCATAAGCGACCTGATGGGGCGACGCGCGCGGCGCGCGTCGCCAAGCGGATTGATGAGCGTGCCGCGCTGACGGAAACTGGTCCGGTGATGGATGCAGCGGCGTCCTTCTTGGCGGTGCGCGCGCGCTCGGTGAGCGAAACGACCAGTCGGCTGCGCCACCTGGGCTATCCGCAGGCGCTCGTGGATCAGGTCGTGGCGCGCCTGATTGACATGAGCTACCTGGACGACGCCGCGTTTGCTCGAGCGTGGGTCGAGAGTCGCGACCGCGCCAACCCCCGGGGCGAGTCGGCCCTGAGGCGCGAGCTGACCCTCAAGGGAGTGGCGCGCCCCCTCGTGGAAGAAATACTGGCTGAGCGGGATGTCGGGCAGGCGGCCGGGGATTCGGATCGCGGCGCGGCCTTCGCGCTGCTCGAACGACGACGGTCCGCATTGGAGCGCGAGCAGGACGCGCGCAAGACACGCGTCAAGGCATACGCCCTGCTGGCCCGCAACGGCTTTGACCCGGAAATCTGTCGCGACGTCAGCCGCACCTTCGCGGACGGCGTCGGCAGCTCCGACGAGGACGAATGACCAGCACCCGATCCACGGTCGCGGTTCTGCTCGTGATCTATCTGGCGCTGCTGGGCACGCTCACATTTCGCCCGGCTGGCTCGGCGGAGACGCAACCGAACCTGCGCATCAACATGCAGCCGTTCGCAACGATCACGCCAGCCCTGCGGGCGGGTCCGCGGTCGTTCTCGTTCCGCGTGATGGTCGGCAACGTGCTCGCCTTCATCCCGCTCGGCATGCTCGTGCCCTTGGCACGGCGCCGCTACGGAGTGATCCTGGCGCTCATGGCGGGCCTGGCGCTCTCGGCGGCTATCGAGCTCGGACAGCTCGCTGTGTCGCTTGGAGTGGGATTTGGATACCGCTCAACGGACGTTGACGACGTCATCCTGAACGGGCTCGGTACGGCGATCGGCGCATTCTCGATCCTCGCGATCACGCAGACCCGCCGTGTCCTGGGTGGCCCACCCGCGGCGGACGATCAAGGGTGATGGCCAAGGCGAAGAAGCAACCGAAGCCCCCGCCTGGCCCGGATGAAGTAGTCCGACAGGAGGCCGGCAGCTACACGTCGGGAGACGGCAGGTTCGAGGTGCGCCAATCGGACGCGAGCTGGTTCCTGGTCGATCTCCAACAGGCCAATGAGTTCGGCCAGGACCTCATCCACGGGCCATTCGGCTCGCTCAAGCAGGCGCGGGAAGCGCTGCCCGGCGCCAGGGACGTGAAGCCGTTGCTTCGATCAAGGCCGCGCCGCCCTACGACCACGGCCAGCAAGAAGTCCAAGCCGCCTCCGCCGAAGTCATGGCTCGATCGTCTCCCGGCCAAGGAGGCGGCCTCAGCACGGGCGCTCATCAGGGCGCTAGAGAAGGAAGGTCTGACCGATGCGGACGCACTCGTCCGCCTACACCGTGATGATCGCGCGCCGACCATCGCGACCAGGGTCGTGGAGCGGAGGATCGCCGAGATCCTCGCCGCTCAGCCGGAGGACGAGCGAGACCGAATCTCGAAGGTCGTGCAAAGCGTGCTCAAGACGTTGACCGTCGATGGAGCGTCAGCGCCCAGCCCAACACCGCGCTGGGCACTCGTAGAGCTGACGGACGACACGGAGGCACCAGCGCGCCAGATCCGCCCTCGGGTCTAGGGAAGAGCTGATAGGCGGCCCTGCCATACCTGTGACCCGTCGGTGATGAGTGACTCGACGAGCAGATTGATCTCGTCACCATCGGCGGCCACCGCAAACGAGTGGATGCCCTGGCTGTTACCGGAGTCAGTTGGCGGGATATCCGTCGGCTCGAGCACGAACGACTCGCCGACGCACGTCCAGCTGCGCAGATCGGTGCTCGTTGCGGCCACGGTCCGGCGCTCCGAGTCGTAGAGCAGGAGATACGAATCGCCGCGATCAATCAGGCGCGGCAGGGCCGCCTGACGTGATCCCGGGTCACCGCAAGTGCCGGGACCCACGACCGGCTCTGCCTCCTTTGTCCAGGCGATCCCGTCCGGCGACGTGGCGAGGCCGATACGTGACGAGTTGAGGTCCGACCACGGCACTCCGCTGTACAACATCGCGTAGCCATCGTCGTCGGGCACCACGGACGGGAAATCGATCGCTCGGTCGTCCCAGCTACCCCTCGGCCCGACCTCCATGATCGGCTCGCCGTCCGAGACCCACGGTCCATCGGGTGATGTGGACCTGGCCAGGAACAATTCTGAGAGGTCCGTCAGCGGCGCCCGGATGCCCCAAAGGTACATCGCCCAGGATCCGTCGGGCAGCTGAAAGATCGAGGTCGGGATCGGCCCGGGAGGGCTGAATTCGATGCCGATGTCGCGGAACGGATCGTCCACGCTGGCCACCCACTCCGATCCGTCCGCCGAAGAGATGTGTGCCGTGCGCTGGCCACCGGGCTGGTCGGGAAAGACAACCAAGTACGCGTGGTGCTCACCTTCGTCGATGAAGTAGGCGGCAACGAGGGCGTACGAGTAGTCGCCCAGATCGGAGGGGAGGATGACGGGCGCCTCGCCCAGGATCTCCACATGGGCAGGCGGGCCGCTGCTTGGCGGCGCAGTCGGCGCCAGAGTCGGAACATTGGTGGGGCTTGGCGCCGCGGAAGTGGTCGGGTGCGCAGTCGGCGGCGCAGGTTCGGTCGCAGCTGACGCGCTGGGGCGCGGATCAGTCGGGTTCGGCGTGATGGAAGCACTGGGGGATGCACACGATGCCATGGCGGCGCCCAGCAGCAGCGTGGCAGCAGGAACCAGCAGCCGTCGAGGCCTCACAGCCCAATAACGCGCCGAAGGGCGCCGTGGTTCCGTGCGCTCAGGCGGCGGACGTAGGCAGCGCCAGGGGATCGACGGGCGCGCTTCCGCCAACACGCCGCGGGCGAATGTTGAGCAATCGCCGCTCGGAGCGCAGCAGCTCGCCGATGTCGGGCGCCGATACTGGACGTGAGATGAGATAGCCCTGGCCGTGGTCGCAGCCCAGCGATCGCAAACGACGGAGCTGCTCGTCCGTCTCGATGCCCTCCGCCACGATGGACAGCCCGAGCGCCTTGCCGAAGGCCAGGGCGGCGGTCACGATGGCCAGATCTTCTCGCCTGCGCGCCACTCCAGCGATAAACGACCGATCGATCTTCAATCCGTTCAGGCGAAAGCGCTTGAAGTAGTCAAGACCGGTGTAGCCGATGCCGAAGTCATCGACGACGACGCCTACACCCATGTCCGCCAGTCGCTCCATCACCGCGGGCACCACACCGGCGCCGGCGAGCGAAGCGCTCTCGGTGATCTCGAGCACGAGTCGCGCGGGCGCGATGCCCGTCTCCTCCAGGATGCGCGCCACTTCCGTGGCCAGCGACTCGTCGCGAAACTCACGCGGCGACACATTGACGGCCACTTTCAGGTCGCGCGCGGCGGGCAGCACCGATTGCCATTCAGCCAGCTGGCGGCACGCCTCACGCATGACGAAACGGTCGATCTGCGCGATCAAGCCTGACGACTCGGCGAAGGAGATGAAGTCGGCCGGCATGAGCAGGCCGCGCTCCGGGTGCTGCCAGCGAACGAGTGCCTCCACCTGGATCATCTCACCCGTGGAGAGGTCCACGACTGGCTGGTAATCCACGATGAGCTCGCGCCGCTCGACAGCGTGGCGCAGGTCGCTCTGCAGATCCAGGCGACGCCACGCCTCCGCGCTCATCTGCGCATCAAAGATCTCGGCGCACGCCCCGCCGTTCTCCTTGGCGCGGTACATGGCGATGTCCGCCTGGCTGACCAGCTCGTGCGCCGAGATGGGCAGGGCGCCGCTGATCCCGACGCCCACGCTCAATGTCACCGTCACATCGCGGCCGGCGATGCGAATCGGCTCGGTCACGGCCTGGGCGATGCGCGCGGCGAGTGCGAGTACCTGCTCGGTGCTGCCCATCTGCTCGAGCAGCACGGTGAACTCGTCGCCCCCGAAGCGGGCCGGGGTATCGAACGGCCGCAGCTGCTGGACCAGGCGCGCGCCAATCTCGCCGAGCAGCGAATCACCGGCCGCGTGACCGAGCGTGTCGTTGACGATCTTGAAGTCGTCAATGTCCAGGAACAGGACCGCTACTGCGCCGCTGCCGTCGCGCGGCGCGCGGGCAAGAGCCTGCTCCAGCCGATCCATGAACAAGGCCCGATTGGGCAGGCCGGTCACCGCGTCGTAGAACGCATGCCGGCTGAGCTTCTCCTCGAGATCCTTGCGCTCCGTGATGTCGATGATGACGCCGCGCATTTGAACGTCAGCGGAGCCATCTCCGCTCACGACAACGGCGTCATCGCGCACCCACAGGATGCCGCCACTGCGGGTGACCATCCGGTATTCGCACCCAACTCGCTCGCCGACCGCACGAGTTCGGAGCGCGCGTTCCTGGGCAAGCACGAGCTCTCGGTCGTCGCCATGGATCTGGCGGAACCACAGGTTGGGATCGTCCAGCCACTCATCGGCCGGAAAGCCGAGCAGCTGCTCGATCTGCTGGCTGACGTAGCGCCACGCGCCGTCGGCGCCAAAGTCCGCTTCGTAGATCACGACAGGCAGGCTCTCCATCAGCTCGCGGTAGCGCCGCTGGGCGGCGAGCAGTCGCTGCTCTGCCTGGACTCGATCGGACAGGTCGCGGATGTGCGCGGTGAAGATTGGCCGCGAGCCGCCAGCGACGCGGCTGACGACCAGCTCGACTGGGAAGAGCGATCCGTCGCTGCGCATGGCCTGGATCTCGATGCGCCGGCCCATGATGCGCTGCTCGCCGGTGGCCAGGTGCCTGGCAAAGCCTTCGGCGTGCGCTGCCCTGTGCGCGGGCGGAACGAGGAGCTCGACCATCGGCTTACCGACAACTGCCGCGCGCTCGTAGCCGAACGTCCGTTCGGCCATCAGATTGAACTCGCGGATCAGGCCGTGCTCGTCAATTGTCACGACGCAGTCGAGCGCGTCCTCGGGCGTTGGTCGGGCGGCTCGCCCGCGGGGTCGCCCGCGCGCACACGCGCGGCTCACGGGTTGCCTCTCTCCGCCCATCTCAGTGGATGATGCTTAGGGGCGGTGCGCTGACGAAACATGACCAAAGTCAGACTCGATTGGGCGCCTCGGCCGCCGCGCCTCCGATCGGCGCGTCGTTTGACCTGAATTTCCAAACCGGCGTAGGCTTCGCGCCGGAAACGCGACTGTCGTCGCCGACTCAACGGCCGGGCTGCCCGACCCACGATCGGCGGTGGCGCAAAGGAGAGGTGTCTCGCCGCCCAGCGAGACAGTCGGGCCTTCGGCGGACGGTCGAGAGGACCGTGGCTGAGGACCCTGCGAACCTGCACATGTCCTTCCAGTTAGGGGCTGGATGGGAGGCAGATACATATGAACGATCCCGTCATCCTGGCGGTGGTGGCGCTCGTCGCCGCGGGCGCCGGGCTTGCCATCGGATTCGCAGTGCGCAGCATCTGGACGTCGACCGCCATCCGCACGGCGCAGGACAAATCCGCGCGGATCGTCGCCGAAGCGCGGGCGCAGCAGAAGGAGCTGATCCTCCAGGCCAAGGACGAGCAGGTCCGGCTGGGGCGAGAAGCGGATGATGAGGCGCGCGCCAAGCGCGCCGAGCTGGCCAACCTCGAGCGGCGCCTCCTTCAGCGCGATGAGCAACTCGACCAGCGTGCCGACATGCTCGAGGACCGCGACCGCAAGCTGATTGCCCGCGAGCGCGAGCTCGACCAGGCGAAGGAGGATCTGGGACGCGCCCGAATGGAGCAGATCGCGGCCCTTGAGCGCGTCAGCCAGATGAGCCAGGAAGAGGCCAAGCAGATCCTGCTCGAAGAGGTCCGCGTGGAGGCCGAACACGACGCGGTCAAGCTCGCCCGTGCCGTTGAGCGCAGGGCCAAGGAAGAGGCAGAGGACCGCGCGCGCGACGTCGTTGTCACGGCCATCCAGCGCGTGATGGTCGACCACACGGCGGAGATGACTGTGTCTGCCGTGCACCTGCCCAGCGACGAGATGAAGGGCCGCATCATCGGTCGTGAGGGGCGCAACATCCGTGCCCTGGAGCAGGCCACCGGCATCGACCTGATCATCGACGACACGCCAGAGTCGGTGCTCATCAGCGGCTTCGATCCGGTGCGTCGCGAGATCGCCCGCCTGTCGCTGACCAAGCTCATCCAGGACGGCCGTATCCATCCTGGACGGATCGAGGAGGTCGTCGCCAAGTCGAAGGCGGAGGTCGAGCTGGTCATGCGCCAGGCGGGCGAGTCAGCCGCCTACGAGACTGGCGTTCCGGGCCTGCCGCCCGAGCTGATCAAGCTCCTGGGCCGGCTCAAGTTTCGAACGAGCTACGGCCAGAATGTGCTCAAGCACTCGATCGAGACCGCTCGCCTCGCGGCGGTCATTGCCGGCGAGACCGGCGCGGACATACAGATCGCCAAGGTCGGCGGGCTGCTGCACGACATCGGCAAGGCGGTTGACCATGAGGTCGAAGGGCCGCATGCGGCGATCGGCGCCCAGATCGCGGCGCGCCACAACCTGCCCATGAAGGTCATCAATGCCATTGCCGCGCACCACCAGGAGGTGGAGTACGCGTGCGTGGAGGCGCCCATCGTCCAGATCGCGGACGCGATCAGCGCGTCACGTCCCGGCGCTCGGGGCGAGTCCTCGGAGACCTACCTCAAGCGACTTGAGGAGCTGCAGGCGATTGCGGACAGCTTCGAGGGCGTCGAGAAGTCATTCGCAGTCCAGGCCGGGCGCGAGGTGCGCATCCTCGTCAGGCCGGAGGAGATCGACGACCTCGCCTCAATGCGACTGGCGCGCGACATCGTGCGCAAGATCGAGGAGCAGCTGACGTATCCGGGCCAGATCAAGGTCACGGTCATCCGCGAGACGCGCGCGGTGGAGTACGCGAAGTAGCACTCCCCGAAGCAACCGGCGCTCAGCCCTCGACCGGCATGCAGATCCAGGCTGCCGACCGGCTCGCGCCGGTACCTGCGAAGCCTGCCGCCGGGATCGTGCGCGTACTGATGATCGGCGACGTCATCGGCAAGCCTGGTCGCGTGGCGGTGGAGCGCGCGCTTCCCCAGCTGCGGGATGAGCGGCACGTCGACTTCGTGACCGCCAACGGCGAGAACCTGGCCGGCGGCATGGGCCTCACGGTGTCTACCGCGGCCGCGCTGTTCGACGCCGGCGTGGACGTCATCACCAGCGGCAACCACATCTGGGACAAGAAGGAGATCTACCCCGAGCTCGACCGGGACGAGCGCATCCTGCGGCCGATCAATTACGGCGAAACAGGCGTGCCCGGCCGCGGCTGGGGCATCTTCCACGCACGCGACGGATCAGAGCTCGCGGTCATCAACGCCCAGGGCCGGACGTTCATGGCCCAGATCGAGAACCCGTTCACGATGCTCGACGCGCTGCTCGACCATGGCGCGTCGGAGCTGCCGCCCATGCGCCTCGTGGACTTCCACTGCGAGCTGACGAGCGAGAAGAACGCCTTCGGACTGCACCTCGACGGCCGGGTCAGCGCCGTGTGCGGCACGCACACCCACGTGGCCACGGCAGACGAGCGGATCCTGGCCCGCGGCACGGCGTACATCAGCGATATTGGCATGACCGGGCCGCTGCACAGCGTGATCGGCTTCAACCCGGCCACCGTCCTGCCGCGTTTCATCAACGCTCTGCCGACACGCTTCGAAGTCGGCATGGGTCCGGTGCTGTTCAATGCCATCCAGATAGACATCGACCCGTCCACCGGCAAGGCCGTGGGCGTGCTTCGCATCAACCGGGTGATCGACGAATGAAACCCGAACCGCCGGTCCGGCCGGCCCGCTTCATCGAGCGCGAGCCGGTCCCCGATTGGCCGCACAACACGATCGACCTGCATTCACATTCCGATCGATCGGACGGCGTCCTGCCGCCGCTCGAGCTGTACACGGCCATGGCCGAGTGGGGCATGGACCTCGCCGCGATCAGCGATCACGACACGCTGGCCGGCTATCGACTGATGCGCGACGCGCTGGCGATGGGCGACCGGCCGCCGGGCGGTCCGATGCTCATCCCCGCGGTGGAGATCAACTCCGTTGCCGACCGGACGCTGATCGAGATGGGCATCGAGCTCGAAGAGGGCGAGCTGCACATCCTGGGCTTCGGCGTTGATGCCGACGATGAGACCTTCGAGGCGAAGCTGGTCGCGCAACGCAACGCGCGCATGACCAGGCTGATGCTGATCATCGAGCGGCTGCGTGAGCTGGGCGTGCCCATCGACGACCAGATTGCGCCGGCGCTGGCGTCGGAGGAGGCCGTGGGCCGGCCGCATATCGCGCGGGCGATGGTCGCGGCCGGGCACGTGGCCAGCGTCCAGGATGCTTTCGACGCATGGATCGACCGCAGCGGGCCGGCGTATGTGCCGCGCCAGGGCATGCGCTCGCGTGACGCGATCGACGCCATCGTCGCCGCCGGCGGCATCTGCGTCCTGGCTCACTACCCGGCCGCACCGGAGCAGCCCGAGCTCATTCGGATGCTGATGGACTGGGGCGTGCGCGGCCTGGAGGTCTACTACCGCCGCTTCGCCCCCGAAACGGTCGCCGCGATGGCCGACATGGCGCGCTCGCTGGACCTGCTCGCGACGGGCGGCAGCGACTACCACGGCGATGTGATGACGTACGCCGAGGCACAGGCGACGACCTTCGTGCCGGTGCACGTCGCGCAGCGCCTGCGTGACGTCCTGGGGCTGGGTGAGCCGGTCATATGAGCACGCGCATGCTGCCGATGCTCGACCCGACCACCCCCGCACGCCCATCTATCGCGCGGGACGCTGGCACGCCGGCGCCCGAACTGGCCGAGTTCGCCACGGACGACCTTGCGTTGCCGTCCTTCCACGTCTGGACGCTGGGCTGCCAGATGAACCATTCCGACTCGGAGGAGATGGCCGGCGCGCTCGCATCCGCAGGCTGCGCAGAGGCGTCCGACCTGGAGTCGGCTGACCTGGTGGTCATCAATTCATGCGCCATTCGCGAAGCAGCGGAGCAGAAGGTGATCGGCCGCATGGGCCACCTGGCCAATCTGCGCGCCGCTAACCCGGCGCTGCGCGTGGTGCTCACCGGCTGCTCCGTGCGCACGGACAACGTAGCCACGCTCAAGCGGCGGTACCCGCAGGTTGACCTGTTCCTGCGCCCGGACCAGGAGCCTGAGCTGACGTCCCGGCTGGGCCTTGCCGGACCAACCGCGCCCGGCCTCCTGGCCGCACGCGCCCTCGCCGTGGGAGAGGGGCGCGTCCAGCGGCGCAGCGCCGTCGCTGCCTGGCTGCCCATCATCTACGGCTGCGACAAGACGTGCACCTATTGCATCGTGCCCTTCAGCCGTGGCCCGGAGCGCAGCCGGCCGTTCGACGACGTGCTGGCAGAGGCGCGCGCGCTGGCCGCGGCGGGCTATCGGGAAGTGACCCTGCTCGGGCAGAACGTCAACTCGTACGGCCACGACCTGCCCGCCGACGCACGCTTTGCTGACGTGCACACCGGGCGCCACCTTGGGCGCCGCCTGGAGCTCGATGGCAAGCCGGACATGGCCGCGCTGATCCGCGCCATTGACGCATTGCGCACGTCCGATGGCGTGCCGGCGATCTCCCGCCTGCGCTTCGTCACATCGCATCCGTGGGACCTGTCCGAGCGACTGATCGAGGCCATGGCCGACTGTCCGTCCGTGTGCGAGCACCTGCACCTGCCCGTCCAGTCGGGCGACGACGCCGTGCTGCGTCGGATGGGCCGCCAGTACACCGTGGACGCGTACCTGGAGCTCGTGGAGCGGCTTCGCGCGGCAGTGCCCGGCATCAGCCTGACCACGGACGTCATCGTCGGCTTCTGTGGCGAGACAGAGGAGCAGTTCGAGACGACGCTCGACCTGCTGCGCCGCGTGCGCTTCGAGACCGTGTTTGCGGCGGCCTTCTCGCCGCGCCCGGGCACTCCCGCGGCGCGACTCGCGGATGACGTGCCGCGCGCCGAGAAGAAGCGACGCCTGCAGGCCCTGCTGGACCTCCAGGAAGGCATCGGCCGCGCGGCGAACGAGGCGTGGCTGGGACGCACTACGCAGGTGCTGGTCGAGCAGGAGCGGCCTCGTTCCTCGCACGACGGCGAGGTCGCAGATGGGTCCGCGCGCCTCTCCGGTCGCAACCGCAACAGCAAGCTCGTCCATTTCGACGGCCCCGCCCAGCTCATCGGCCGCTTCGTGGACGTCCGCGTGGAGCACGCCGGCCCGTATTCGTTGTCTGGTGTCCTCGACGGCTGATCCTGCCTATCCGCCGCTCGTGGTCATCTGCGGAGCGACGGCCACGGGAAAGACAGCGCTGTCCCTTGCCGTCGCGGGCCGGATCGAGGGCGCGGAGATCATCAGCGCCGATTCGCGCCAGGTATACCGCGGCATGGACATCGGCACGGCCAAAGTGGGCGCCGCGGAGCGCGCCCTGGCGCCGCATCACGGGCTCGATCTCGTCGAGCCCGACCAACCGTTCACCGCGGCGGACTATCAGCACGCGGCGGACGACGCCTTGCGCGGCATTGCCCAGCGCAACGGCGTGGCGGTGCTCGTTGGCGGCACCGGGCTTTACCTGCGTGCCGTGGCGCGCGGCTTTCCGCTGGACGAAACGGGGTTTGACGCTGCCGCGCGCACCGCTCTCGATCAGCGGCTGGCGGGGGAGGGGCTGCACGCCCTGGTGACCGAGCTGCGCTCGCGCGCGCCGGACACGGCCACACGAATTGATACGGCCAACCCGCGCCGAGTTGTTCGCGCCCTCGAACGAGTGGCGGCGCTGGGCGACGTTCCGCCGCCCGCGCCGCGCGGCTATCCCGCGCCTTCGGTCTGGATTGGCCTCAAGATCGATGCGGCAGAGCATGCGCGGCGGATCGACGAGCGCGCCCGCGCCCAGTTCAACGGCGGATTGCTCGAGGAGGCGGCCGCGTTGCGACGCGCGCTTCGACAGCAACCTGCGCGCGTTCTCTGCCGTTGGCTACCAGGAGGCCTTCGCCGCGCTTGACGGCACGCTCAGCCTGGATGACGCCATCGAGCGCACCGCCCTGCGGACGCGCCAGCTGGCTCGCCGCCAGCGCACCTGGTTCCGCTCCGAGCCAGGCGTGACGTGGCTGGATTCCACGTTCATGTCGCCTGCGCAAACCGCACTTGCGACCCTCAACGCCCTCCAGTTATGGCTCTTACGAGCCGCAGAAATGGATGGTCCGTAGCAGCCTGTGCGATGTAGAGTCTCGTGCGCGGGGGGTGGCCATATGAGGAGGCGCTGCTGGATGTCGCGGATGAAGTTCATGTTGCCGGCCACGGTACTGGCGCTGGCCGCCCTGGGCATGGCGCCCGGGATCGTTTTGGCTGCGAACCCATCATGTGGTGACACACTTGTCACGGACACAACGCTCGAGGCAGATCTCGACTGTTCGGGTTTGGGTGCCGGCGATTCGGCCCTGAAAATCGGTGCGCACAACGTCGTGCTCGACTTGAATGGCTACACCATCTGGGGACCGCCCGGGGTTGACCAGGTGTTTGGTGTCTATGGCGACGCGTGGGACGGCTGGGAGGTGACCGACGGCACCATCGCCGACTTCAAGGTTGGTGTCTACTTCAGCTCGAACAGCCTGGGCAGGGCGACCTGGCTGACGGTGGCGGGGAACACCGGGGCGGGCGATGATTTCGGCATCTACGTTGTGTCTGGCGCCGGCAACAAGATCAAGCACAACACCGTCAGCGGCGCTGACCGTGGCATCTACCTCCAGCACGGCGCCGGCAACCGCGTCCGCGACAACCACGTCACGGCCGACGTCAGCGCTTTCGAGACGGCCGACGAGGCATCGACCCGCTTCTACGACAATACGGCCGTCGCCGACACGGGCTTCTTCGATCGGGGTGGGGCCAATATCTGGTACGTCGACAACAGGGCCAACAACGGGGGAACTGGCTTCGACCTCGATTGCCGCATGAGTGGCCGCGTCGTGGCTATCGATAACGAGGCGAACGACAACGGGGGGGACGGCTTCGTCGTGACCGAATGCTACGCAGAACGGGGCGGCAAGAAGTCAAAGTCGATCTTTACCGGCAACGATGCCAGCGGCAACGGTGGCATCGGCTTCCATGCAACCCGAAACTACAACTCCGAGTGGTACTCCAATAACGCCGACGACAACGGCTCGGAAGGCTTCTACCTGGTGCAGCCGGGTGGATACGACATGCGTTGGAACGACGCTGACTACAACACCTCGGCCGGGTTCGCGCTGAGGAGCAATGTCGGCAATAACAACGTGCGTCGGCTGGCCCGTAACACGGCCACTTTCAATGACGAGTGGGGTTTCGAAGGCGACTACGCTGCCCCCGGCAGGCTCAACAAGGCTCACGACAACGTGCTTGGTGATTGCCAGCACGTGCAGTGCGTCTGAGCAACCCTTCACACGGCTGACGAGGCCGACCGGGCCGTTTGGCAACGAGCCGATGACCGGCGCCTTCCCGCACGGGAGGGCGCCGGTTCCTTTTTGTCGAGCCCGTATCCTTTCGCCGGATGAGTGCACGCAAGCAGATGGTCGAGCTGACGCCGCCGGCCGAGCGTGCCTTCCTGGTTGCCGTCGACACCGGTAAGGATCCGGGTTGGTCGGCGGAGGAGTCGCTGGCGGAGCTGGCCAACCTGGCCCTGACCGCCGGGGCCGAGGTGGTCGGCGCGGAGTGGCAGAACCGGCGCCACGTGGATCCCAACTGGTACGTGGGCAAGGGCAAGGCGGAGGAGCTCGGCCAGGCCAAGTCGGAGACCGGCTTCACGCTGCTCGTGGCCGACGACGAGCTGAGTCCCAATCAGCAGAAGGCGCTCGAAAGCCTGCTCGGCGTCAAGGTGCTCGATCGAAGCGGCCTGATCCTGGACATCTTCGCCCAGCACGCCCGCACGCACGAGGGCCGGCTGCAGGTGGAGCTCGCCCAGCTCGAGTACCAGCTGCCGCGCCTGACCCGACTGTGGACCCACCTCTCGCGCACGCAGGGCGGCATCGGCTCACGCGGACCGGGCGAGACGCAGCTCGAAACCGACCGGCGCATCATCCGCGAGAAGATCAAGAAGCTGAAGGAGCGGGTCGAGCACGTCCGCCGCCAGCGCGACACGGCAGCGCGCTCGCGCGACCGGCGCCTGGTGCCGACCGTCGCGATCGTGGGCTACACCAATGCGGGGAAGTCGTCGATGCTCAATACGCTGGTGGGCACGGAGGCGGCGCTGGCAGAGGACAAGCTCTTCGCCACGCTCGACCCCACCAGCCGGATGGTCAAGCTGGGCGACGGGCAGTCGGCCGTCGTGACGGACACGGTGGGCTTCATCCACAAGCTGCCGCACCAGCTGGTCGACGCGTTTCGGGCGACCCTGGAAGAGGTGAACCGAGCCGACGTCCTGCTCGAGGTGGTGGACGTCGCCGATGCGCACGCCCCGGAGCACCGCCAGACGGTCCAGCAGGTGCTCGATGAGCTGGGCGCGGGTGAGAAGCCGCGGCTGCTGGTCTACAACAAGGCCGACCTGGTGGACCCGGCCGCGGCAGATGGCGGCGTGCCCGCGCCAACGATCGCCGGCTCTGTTCTCGTCTCCGCGCTGAGCGGCTACGGCATGGACGTGCTCCGCGCGCGCCTGGCCTCGCTGCTCGCCGACCTGTGGGAGGAGGTCGACGTGAAGCTGCCCTACAGCGAGGGCGAGCTGCTCTCACGTGTGCGCGAACGCGGCACGGTGGACATTGGCTATCACGCGCGCGAGGTGCGCATCAGGGGCCGGGTTACGCCTTCGCTGGCGAGCGAGCTGCGCGCTGCCTCGTTCAACGGCAACTCCAACGGCCGCGGCCCCACGGACGCCGCCACGGACGCCGCCACGGACTGATCCCCGCCGCCCGCTGACCGCCGGTCCCGGGCGGTTCGCACGCGGCAGATTCCCCCAGATGTCGCGTGGCATCGACTCCCCGGCGCGCGCGGGGCTGTTTCCTGCCCGATTTCCTCCCAGAAGTCGGCGACGCCCGACCTCTGGCGCTGGATTGAGCGAAAACCCTCGTTACGCGGCCCGTCGGCGGGTGGGAGGTCGACAGGCTCCGACTTTTGCGGGAAAGGTGGGCATGCATTCACCGACTGGGGAACGGGAGCGACCCGCCGTGCGTCACAGGACAGTCCAAACGAGGAGGAAAGCTCACAGGAGTCTCGTGAAGACATGAAGACCGGCCGAATGCTCCTCCTTGTCTGCCTGACCGTGGCAGCCTCGGTCACCTTCGCTGCCTGCTCGGCGGCGTCGGCGACGGAGCTCAACAATGCACAGCGCGGATCGCACTCGACGGACGGAATGCCGCCCGACGGGGGCGGGGACGACCCCGTCAAGTCGGATCCGATCGACGAGCCGCCCCCGGGCCAGCCGGCGGTGGACCTGCCGCTTCCAATTGGCGCACAGCCCGTCGAGCCGCAGCCAGGCGTCGTTGACGCCATCCCGCATGCGTGGGATCACATCGACATTGCCTCTGACGGGAGGACGCTGACCGTGTACTACTGGGGCGGCGTCACGGACTGCTACGGCCTCGACCGGATCGACGTCACGCGTGGCTCTGACGGCCAGCTGCAAATCACCGTCTTCGAAGGTCGCCTCGCGGCGCTGGGCCCGGATGTGGCGTGCATCGACATCGCGCTGCTCAAGGCCGCCACCGTGGTGCTCGACGAGCCAATCGTCGCACCGTCTGCATAACCCGCGCCGGGGCGGGCTCGGTCGCTTAGGCCGGGCCCGCCTTCGCGTCAGCTGGCCCGGGCGCGCTGGGCGGACTGCCCGGGCGATCCTCTTCGGAGATGTAGGGATCGCGCAGGTGCACCGGCTCGCCGCGTGAACGTGAACGGATGTTGAGCACTTCGACAAAGACGGAGAAGCCCATCGCGAAGTAGATGTACGCCTTGGGGATCTCCACGTGGAAGCTCTCGGCCACGAGGGCAGTGCCGATCAACAGCAGGAAGCTAAGGGCGAGGATCTTGAGGCTCGGGTGACGCTCGACGAGCTCGCTGATCGGCTTGGCCGCGAAGAGCATCACGCCAACGGCGATGACGATCGCCGCGACCATGACCCACAGCTCGTTGGCCAGCCCGACCGCGGTGATGACCGAGTCGAGCGAGAAGACGATGTCGAGCAGCATGATCTGGACGATGATGCTCTTCATCGAGACAGCCTTGGGCGAGGTCTTCGTCCCGCCGTTCTCGGCGCCCTCCAGCCGCTCGTGGATCTCCATCGTGGACTTGGCAAGCAGGAACAGGCCACCCACGAAGAGGATGATGTCGCGGCCGCTCACCTCCTGGTTCAGGATGGGCAGTGTGAAGAGCGGGTTGGTCAGGGTCGCGATGAACGAGATCGAGAACAGCAGCCCGATGCGCATGATCATCGCCGCGGCCAGGCCCAGCACCCGCGCTTTGTCGCGCTGGCCGGGCGGCAGCTTGTTGGCCATGATCGAGATGAAGATGATGTTGTCGATCCCGAGGACGATCTCCAGCGCGGTCAGCGTGATCAGCGCGACCCACGTCTCGGGATTGGCCAGAAATTCCATGCGCACCGGAGTCTAGCCGCGAGCAAAGAAAAAGGAGGAGAGCTTTCGCCCTCCTCCCGCTACGGCGCCGGCCGCGACTACTTGGTCTCGGCGCCCTTCTTCTTGGTCGAGGTCTTCGGCTTCTTCGCGCCGCCTCGGCTGCCTGGTCCCTTGTCGCCCATGAGTGACGCCCCTTTCGCTGTGTGGCGGTGGCTGACTGAATCGTAATCTGTCCGCATGGAACGTGAACAGTCGAACGCAAAGATCAGCGTGGATTGCCACACATCAGCTGATGGCTGGACATGCGTCGTCAAGGTCGGCACAGGGGAGGACGTGACGGAGCACGAGGTCCAGGTGTCGCGCGAAGAGCTAGATCGACTGGCGCCACAAGCAACCGAAGCGACTCCACTGGTGGCGGCATCCTTTGCCTACCTGCTGGAGCACGAGCCCAAAGAGTCCATCCTGCCGCGCTTCGGGGTTCGCACCATCGCCAGCTACTTCCCCGACTACCCCGAGGAGATCCGCCGGCGTCTCGAGGGCTAGGCGGAGTCGCGCTCCATACCGCGGCCATCTCGATAGACGTACCAGGTGTCAGGCTCGCTTTCGAACGACGCGAGGCCGCTCCGCTCGCGTATCAGAACGCGCGGATATGACGCGATCAGGCGTTGCACCAGCTCGGCCAGGGCCTCGTGGGGCGCCAGGCCGTCGCTCATGGCCGCCGAAGCGGCGTGCGCGACGTCGCGCGCGAACTCGTCATCGTCGTTCGGGATCGCGACGAACCGCGGTCCTCCGTTCACCATCCCTCCGGCAGCGAAGACACTGCTGATTGAACTCATCGACCGTCCCATCCAAATCTCGCGACATTCACGGCGCGCGAAGTTCAGCTAGGCGTCCAATTCTCGAAAGCGGCCCGCGTCCTGTCGGTACGCTGGCGGACAGAGTCCTAGCGCGCGAGCGGACTGGAGCGCGTCCAGGACTCAGGCACATCAGCCACTATCCGGCCGCCGTGCCGCAGCACGACCTCTGCTGTCGCAGCCTGGCCCTCCGCATTGCTGCTGAATGCCACGATCGTGCCCGGCTCACCTTCAACCGCCACCGGCGATACGGCGATCTGGTCGTCACTGAGACCGAAGTCGCGGCGCAGATCAAAGAGTGCGCCTGCCGCGTCGGCCTCGCGCACGAAGTAGAAGGCGAGGATCCTTCGCTCTGGTATGCGGCAGTCCTTCCTGACGGAACTCAAGCATGGACTGGATGGCGGGGCTATGGGAGCGTTACCACGCTGCGCCTTCGTTTCGTTCGCATCGCAGATGCCCGTCACAGCGCAACGGCGGGATTGCCGCGCTGATCGCGTTCTGCGCAGGTAGGGAGTAGGGTCAGCCTGACGGTATGTCTCACCCGGCTCTGAAATTGCCGCGCTCCGAGCGGCCAGGACGAGGACGCACCCGTGGCGTGGATCGAGCATCAACGCCGGGAGCCACCAAGTGCCGGGCCAGCCGGAAAGCAATCTCATTCTTGCGGCGATTTCCGATCGTCACCGCGCCTCATTTGCACGCGCCGGCCACTTCGCCCATCGGCAGTACGGCTATCAGCTCTTTGCGACCGGAGAGCCAATTGACGAATTGACGTTCCCGCTGAGCGGGATGGTCTCGCTGACGGTGGACACGCGTGAAGGGCGGGCGGTCGAGTTCGCCGTGACGGGCAACGAGGGCTTCGCAGGCGTAAGTCGCTACCTGGGCCGTGAGACGGCCGACTCGAATGCGGTCGTCCAGGTCACAGGGGTCATGCTGCACGTGCCCGCCGCGGTGGTCATCGATGCGGCCAGGCAGGACGAATCACTGCGCGCGGCCATTGCGTTGTTCCTGAACAGCCTGATCGTCGAGACGGCCCAATCCGCGATCTGCAATCAGATGCACAGCGTCGAACAGCGCATGTCGCGCTGGCTGCTGCACGCGTCGGATAGGGCGCACACGCAGGATCTCTTCTTGACGCACGAGTTCCTCTCGCAGATGCTCGGTGTCCGCCGCGCGAGCGTCACAGACGTCGTCGGCGTGTTCGGCAGGGCGGGACTGACCAATAGCCAGCGTGGACTGATCACGATCAGCGACCGAGATGGCCTTCTCGCGCTGGCCTGCGAGTGCTACGAAGTGGTCCGCGCGGCGTCGCCCACCTACGACTGAGTTCGCTGCGGGATAGTGCAGTGCAGTCCCACCCGTCAGGGTAGGACCATCGATCCATTCTCTATCGGGACGGTACTGGTCATATTCGGCCAGCGATGCAATCACCCTCGTCAACGCGGCGCCGGCGAGCCGTACGCCGGCCGATGTTGCTTGTGCTCGTCTATGCCTCGTTCCTGGTGCTCATCGCCGGCGTCGCCGTAGCCATCGCTCTCCTCGTTGGAGCGCACTTCTCGTCGGCCATCCTGTCCACGACTGTTGCCCACGATCGCGCGCTGGTCGGCCTCTGGGCGGACACGAACATGCGCGCCGACGAGCTGGACGCGCCACTCAGTGACGTCCGCCGGACCGAGCTCGAGAGCCAGCTCGCTTCGCTCGCCGATCGCGCCGGCATCCTGCACCTGGAGCTACGTAACGGTGCCGGCAACCTGCTGCTGAGCAACCGCCCGGATCGTGTTCTGGATTCGCCCGCCGATCCGGCCGCTCACGCAGCGGCCGCAACCGGACAGGCTGGCGCTCAGCTGATCAGCACCGAGGGCCCTCTGTTGGGAATAGAGGGCGTCAGCGGACCGGCTGTGGCCGAGACGCTGCCGCTCATCAATGGAGGTGGCGGCGTGGCCGCCGTAGTCGCCATCTGGCGCGACGCTCGGCCCGCCCTCGACCAATTCTCTGCCATGCGCAACGACCTGCTGCTGGTGATCAGCGTGGGCGCGGCGGTCATGGCCATCGTGTTGATGTTCGTCTTCCGTGCCGCGCATCGGCGCCTGCAGCGCCAGAACACCGCGCTGGTCGAGTCCACGCGGCGCGATCCGCTGACCGGGCTGCTCAACCACGGCGCGGCCGTGGCCGGCCTGGCCGAGCGCTTCGAGACTGCTCGGCGGGCCGGCGCACCGCTGTCAGTGGCGCTGATCGACGTCGATAACTTCCGGCTGCTGAACGACACCCACGGTCACGCGGCGGGCGACGCGGTGCTGCTTGAGGTCGCACGTCTGATCGGGGTGGTTGCGCCGACTGGCTGTCTCACCGGCCGCTACGGGCCCGACGAGTTCATCGTCGTGGGCCCTCCGGTCGCGACCGAGGTGGTCGATCAGGTCGTCGGCCGGCTGCGCAGTGGCCTGCACGAGGTGGCCATGCGATTCGGCAGCAGTGAGGCGCTGCCGGTCACTGTCAGCGCCGGTCTGGCCGCCTTCCCGGGCTCGGGCACCGGCGTGACAGATCTGCTGGTTGCCGCGGCGCGCGCGGTAGGCGATGCCAAGTCGTCGGGCGGCGACAGCGTCCAGCGCGCCGACTCGGTGGTCAATCCGCAGGTCACGAGCAGCACCTTCAATGCCCTCCAGGGCCTGGTCTTCGCCGTCGACAACAAGGACCGCTACACCAAGCGCCATTCCGAGGATGTCGCGCGCTACGCCGTGTTCCTGGGCCGGCAGCTGGGCCTTGACGCGCGCCAGCTGGAGCATCTCCGCCTGGCCGGCCTGCTGCACGACGTGGGTAAGGTGGGCGTCCCCGACGCGATCCTGCGCAAGCCCGCCGCGCTCAACGAAGACGAGCGCAAGATCGTGGAGCAACACGTTGCCCTGGGCGATCTCATCGTGCGCGACCTGCCCGACATCGACATCGTGCGCGCCGGAGTCCGCCACCACCACGAGCGCTGGGACGGCAGTGGCTATCTCGACCACCTCGCAGGCGGTGAGATCCCGGCCATCGCACGCATCCTGGCCGTGTGCGACTCCTTCTCGGCCATGACGACGACGCGGCCCTATCGCAAGGCAATGAGCGTGGCCGAGGCGCTCAAGCGGCTGGGTGACGCGGCCGGCTCGCAGCTCGACGAGAACATCGTGACCAGCTTCGTGGGCGCCATGGAGCAGGTCGGAGACGCGCCGCAACCGGAAGACGAATCGATGCGCGTCCGGCTGTGGCTGCCATCGCCGGCATGAAGCACGTCCAGGGTTTCGCCACTGCCGCGGCGCTGTTCGCGCTGCTCTTCGCCCTCTTCGCGCGGCCCCTGCCTGCTGTCGCTGTGGTGGGCTGGTCGCTCACGGCACAGCCACTCACGATGCCCGCCGACAAGGAGACGGACGTCAGGTTCCGCCTGACGGACACGGCGTTGCTGGGCGACGTCGGTTGCCTGCGCCTGACGGTGCCAAGCTCGATGGACGTTCGCGACGCACAAATCGTGCGCAAGAGCGTGTCGGGCGACTGGGACGTGAACACGTCAGGGGGCAGCCTGTTCGAGACCGTCGAGGTCTCAGCCGACAGCTCCAGCGCGAGGCTCCAGCACAACGATTGGGTTGAGTTCGACGTGACGTTCCGGCCTCGGACGGTTGGAGTACAGGTCGCGACAGGCAACGTCCACGCCGACGAGGATTGCGACGGGCTGACGCTCTACCTGCCTATACCGCTGACATTCATTGTCCAGCCAGCGCTGCCGACGCCCACGTTGCCAATCCCCACGCTGCCTCTACCGACTCTCCCGCTGCCAACCGCCACGCCACGGCCGACTCCGTCGCCCACACCCAAGCCCACCCCATCGCCGACTCCGTCGCCCACACCCAAGCCCACCCCATCGCCGACTCCGTCGCCCACGCCCCGGCCACCGACCCCGACCCCGCGACCGACCGCAACCGCCACGCCACGGCCCCCGACGCCGACCCCGAGCCCGACCCCGCGCCCGCCGACACCCACGCTGCCCCTGCCCACGCTGCCCCTGCCCACGCTGCCCCTGCCCACGCTGCCCCTGCCGACCCCGATGCCCACGCCGGTGCCGACTCCGCGGCCGTGGCCGACGGCGGTGCCTACTCCGGCGCCCACGCCGCTGCCGTGGCCGACGCCGCCAGCTACCCCGCGGCCACCGACGCCCACGCCGGCGCCCACCGCCACGCTTGCGCCGACGGCAACCCCCGCGCCCGGCACGACGCCGGCGCCGACCGCCACACCTGTGCAACCCGGGGTTACGCCCACGCCCATCCCGGGTTCGAGTGCTCCGCCTACCGGCGGACCAACGCCTGCTCCTGTCTCGTCGACCGATCCGGGCTCTAGCCCGTCACCCGCCACTCCTGATCCCAACGCGAGCCCCACGCCGGACAGCGGCATCATCCTGCCACCGCCGCCCGATGGCCAGAATCCGCCCGCCGCAGGTCCAACTGTCGTGTCTGACGTGCGCTACCAGGTGCCTACATACCTGTTCCCCTCGAGAACCACGACAGTGACGGTGCCGGTTGGCGACCTCGTCCGCCTGGACAGCCCGGGCAGCTGGTTCATACCCGCCCTGGTCACGGGCGTACCCGGACTGCTGCTGATAATGCTCATGGTGGGAAATGTGCTCCTCGGCGTGTCGTGGCTGCCCAATGTCGGGCGCCTGCTGGGTCCCGAGCCGGACGAGCCGGACGACGACGACCATCTCTGGTGGGCGGCCGGCCGACCTCTCAGCTGAAGTAGAGACACACCCCGTCACGAACCAGAAGGGCAGGGGTTGACGCGCCAGTAATACAACCGTATGGTTGTATGAATGAACGAGGCTCAATACGCTGATCTCGTGTTCGGCGCCCTTGCCGACGCAACCCGGCGTGACATCGTGCGCCGCGCGATCGCAGGGGAGGAGGGGGTGGCGGAGATTGCCGGCCACTACCCGATGAGCTTCGCCGCCGTTCAGAAGCATGTCGCAGTGCTCGAGCGCGCCGGTCTGGTGACCAAGCAACGGATCGGGCGCCGCAAGCTCGTGCGCATCCAGCTCAACGGCCTGCAACGCGCCCAGGGGCTGTTGGACGAGTACGAAGAGCTGTGGCGCGGCCGTATCGACCGCATGACGGAAATCCTGGAGACCACTGAGGAGGCCGGAGAATGAGCGTGACCAAGGTTCACAAGGACGAAGACGCCCTGACCCTTACCGTGGAGGCGGAGTTCGCGGCCACGCCGGAGCGCGTGTGGCAGCTGTGGGCGGACCCGCGCCAGCTCGAGCGGTGGTGGGGCCCGCCCACCTATCCGGCGACGGTGGACGAGCACGACCTGCGCCCTGGGGGCCGGGTCGCGTACCACATGACCGGGCCCCAGGGCGATCAGCCGCGGGGCTATTGGGACGTGCTCGAGACGGATCCGCCAAGCTCAATCTGGTTCCGCGACGGCTTCGCCAACGACGACGGCACGCCGAACGAGGACTTTCCGCACAACGAGGTCAAGGTGGCGATTGACGACGCCGGCAACGGGCGGACACGGATGTCCATTCGCAGCATCTTCCCGAGCCGCGAGGCGATGGAGCAGCTCGTCGCGATGGGCATGGTCGAAGGGCTGACAGAAGCCGTCGGCCAGATCGACGCGATCCTGGCGCAGGGCCAGGACTGACAGCCGAAACAAAGCGAACAGGAGACCCGACCCATGACTGCCACTGAAGCCAGCACGGCCAGCACGACCCGCACGATCAAGGCGCCCGGCGCCACTCTTGCCTATGACGTACGTGAGGCGAGCAACGGCGACCAGCCGCCGCTCCTGCTGATCGGCTCGCCCATGGCCGCGTCCGGATTCGGAACGCTGGCCGGCCACTTCGCCGACCGGACCGTGGTCACCTACGACCCGCGCGGGTCAGAGCGCAGCACGCTGGACGATCCGTCGAGCTCGATCGACCCGGATATGCATGCCGCTGACATCCACCGCGTGATCGAGGCCATCGGCGGCCCCGTGGACGTCTTCGCCAGCAGCGGCGGCGCCGTAAACGCCCTGGCCCTCGTGGCCGGGTACCCGGCCGACGTGCGCACCCTGGTGGCGCACGAGCCGCCGCTTGCCTCGCTCGTGCCCGATCGCGAGCATGCCCTGACCGCGACGAAGGCCATCCACGACACCTACATGAAGAAGGGCTCGAACGCCGCGATGGCCCATTTCATCGCCGTGGTCAGCCACCGCGGCCCGTTCACTGCGGAAGTGGCTGCACAGCCCGCGCCGGATCCTCAGATGTTCGGCATGCCGGCTGATGACGACGGCGACCGCAACGACGCGATGCTGGGCAAGACGATCCTGACGGGTCCGACCTACGAGCCGGACTTTGACGCCCTGCGCGCTGCCCAAACTCGCATCGTTGTCGCCGTCGGCGAGAAGTCGGAAGGCGAGCTCGCCCACCGTGGCGGCCGTGCCGTGGCTGATCGGCTGGGCGTCGAGGCAACCCTGTTCCCGGGCGACCACAGTGGCTTCCTGGGCGGCGAGTACGGCCAGATGGGTGAGCCCGACGCGTTTGCCGAGCGCCTGCGCGAGGTGCTGTCGGACAGTTAGGTCGCCGCTTCCCAGCGAACCACGATCGGTCTGACCAGGCCGGGCAGCGGCAGTGCGGCCGCCTCGGCCTCCACGGCCTCGCGCGTGTGCCGGGGGAGGGGTGCCCACGGCTGAACGGTGAGCAACTCGTTGGCCCGTCGCCACGTGCCGCTGACCTCTCCGTCGATGAGCAACGCTCCGGGCCAGACGCGCGACGTCCACAGCTCGGCGCGCCGGCCGGCGTGCGGCACGAGAAGCTCGCGGTCGGCGCCGTGGAGCAGGTAGAACGCGTCGCCGCTGGGAAGGAAACGTACCGGGGCAGGGGTCCCAGGCATGGCCCGCGCCGCCTGCTCGTCGCTTTGCAGCAACCATGCCTCGCCGATCGGCGTGCGCACCGCGACGAGCTCGCCGGCGAGCGCTTCGAAAGTGGAGCGTCCAGCGCGCGCGGAGATGCCCGCCCACTTGACGAACGCGTCGACGGTGGCTGGCCCGAACACGTGCAGGTACCGGCGGGCCAGCTCCCGCTGCGCCTGGGCCGGATCAACCTTCGGTCGGTCGACCATCCAGATCGTCGGCTGGCGCGCGCCGTCCCAGCGCATCACGATCCGGCCCGTCGTGGCGCCGTAGCGGAGCGAGTTGGGCACGACGTCGAGCGCAGCGCCGGCGCTGCCGTACGTCATCCGCGCGTCCTCGAGCAGTCCATGGAGCCGCTCAGCCGCATCCTCCGCACGCTGGCGGCCTCGCGCGTCATCTGGCATCCGGCCGAGCGAGAACACGGCCAGGTCGACCTTGGCCACCACGTACGCGCTGTAGCGCGGGCCCCACAGCTGGATGAGTGACGGATCCTCGACGGCGGTCGGCTGCGTCCCGTCGACCCGGGCGTGGATCGACAGCAGCGCGGCCCTGGGCATGCTGTCCTGGAGGCCGGCCCAGGCGGCCTGGCGGAGCGAGTCGGCGCCCGATGGGAGGCGCTCGTCGAGCGCGCCAACTCGCCGTCGAAAGGCGAGAATGCGAGAACGATCAAGCTCCAGTCTCCGGCCAGCCACGGGCCTGATCGTAGCCGCGATGTCCGTGCTCTGGCATCGCGTGGAGGGGCGCTCAAAATGACCGATCTCGTGTATGCACAGCCGCTGGAGGTCCAGAGCCCGGCAGAATGCAGCTGGTACCACACCTTCGACTGGCCGGACGGCAGCATCGTCCGGGGCCGGTGGGACTACCGGCACAATCCCATGGACGCGCTGGGCCGACTGAGCTATTCGGGCGCGTCCGTCCTGGAGATCGGGCCGGCGAGTGGCTTCCTGACGCTCACGCTGGAGAGAGCCGGAGCAGCCGTCACCTGCGTTGACACCTCTGACGAGGAGGCGTGGCAGGTCGTACCGCGCCTGGACCTGGATACGGAGGCGTTCGCGCAGGACCGCCGCCTGGGCCAGGACCGGCTGCGGCGCGGTTGGTGGCTGTCCCAGCGCGTGTTGGGTGGCCACGCACGAATCGCCTACGTGGGGGCGTCCGCACTGGTGGATGTCGATCCGGAGATTCGGTTCGACGTGGGCGTGCTGTCTGCGGTGCTGCTGCACATCAGGGAGCCCTACGTCGCGCTCTCTGGCGTTGCGCGCAGATGCTCCACGATCGTGGTCACAGAGACCGAGTGGCCGGGCCTGGTTGCCGGGGCGCATTTCGAGCCGAGTCGGAAGAACAAGCTCATGGATACCTGGTGGCGCCTGTCGCCCGCGCTGCTGGACCAGATGCTCGGCACGCTGGGCTTCGAGAAGCGCACCGAGTACCGCTTTGCGATGCGGCGCTACGACCTCGCCGAACCCGACATCAGCCGTGACACCTACACAGACCTCGCCACGTTCACCGTGGTGTACGACAGGGTCGAGTGACGATGTTGTTGTATCGCATCGTCCTGGACGCCAACGTGGCCGTTCAGGCGTGCATCGACTTCGCCAGCCGACCCCTAACCACGGGTTGAGGTACTACCGATAAGAGAAGTTATGTAACGGCGCCACCGAGGGCCACGACGATACGCTTATGCAGGGTGATAAGACGCTTACGCTTCCTTGCATCGATGGCGCTCGAATAGTTAGGCGGAGCGTCTTCGAGAAGCCGAACGACCTCCTCCGCCAATCGCAGCTTGCTAGGTCTGGCGACGCCCGCCGCCAGACACCACTGAGCAATGGCCGCGTTACGGTTGGCCGTCTTCAGGTTGGCGGCCGGAAAGGTCACGTCAGCGTTCGGCGGCCACGCACGCAGGTAGTCAGTGATTGCCTGAGCCAATAGATCGGGGTCAATGAAGTCTTCCAGGGTCAATGCGGCCGCTGCCCCAGAAACGACTGCGATCTTACTGGCCGGCACTCGTAGGGTTCGCAGCCTCGAGGCGATTGCGACGCCCCCAGGGTCACCGTCGACTAGATAGGCGACTCTCGGAGCGTCAGTTGAAAGGCGCCGGATCTCGTCGTCACTAGCTTCGGACAGGCCGGAAACGGTCTGAAAGCCTAGGTGTTCAAGCCCCGTTGCGTCTCGGAGTAGTGTTGGCAGTAGGAGGGCATCCGAGGGGCCTTCCGCGACGACAACATATCGGCTGGGCGTAACCGGAACAAACGACGCTCCCATCGCATGGATAAGCGGGCGCGTGCCGCTCCCTTGCCGTGTCCAAACGTTCTCTATGCTGCTACGTGTAGTTCCTTCCAGCGGAAATACGACCCGGACACCCCGCCCGAGGTCTTCGGGAAGACATCCGATTGAGTGCGTCGTGTAGATGACTTGGCGCACAGTGTCCTGAAGCTCGAACATGCGGATGAGATCGGCCTGAGCGTCATAGTGCAAATGCATTTCCGCTTCGTCGACGATAAGAATGGGTCGCACTGAGTGCTCGTATTCGGCCAAGAATGCTCTGAGCGCCAGGAACATGCGCATCCCCGCACTTCGCTCGTCCAACGAGAAGAATTCATCCGCGTGAGAGCTGACTGTTATTCGCAGCGCTGTCGACTCTCGGTCGAACGATACTGTCAGCGGCGACTGCTTCCACGCATCTACCAACTTGCTAGCGAGACTGTCTTGAGCTCTCTCCATCGCGGTACGGATCGGTCCAGAAGCGCCTGCATCTATCGCGTTCTGCAGTCCGTCGAGATCGAGGTTCGCCATGTTTGCGAGATTCTTCAGAGGCAGACTCGACCGGGCCTGAGCGTCGCTGAGCTCGTACTCGGATAACAGCTCTCTCTGTCTGGGGTCGAAGGCGATGAACCGGGGAATGTCCGAGCGAAGTCGTGTTGCTGGAACTCGTTTGGGGTGTGGCTGAGACTCAGTCTCGTCGAACTGCCGCGCCGCTTGAAGCAACCGCTGGACTGTCTTGCGTGTCCCTTTGGGGATGCCCTCGCTGGCGAGTTCGCCTTCGAGGTATGTGGCGAGCCGGCGGACGGTGTCAATGATTGCCGGCTTCAAGGTGGACGTTTGCTCGTCGAGAGACCCAGGCAACGCATCGAACTCGGAAACGGTGGGCGGTGGTGGCTCAGGACGCTCATCTTCGTCTTCCTCGGCGGCGTCACTCAATACGCTGGCCGCTTCGAGTCCGATTTCGCAGGGCTTTGCCCCACTTGTCCTTCGTAAGGATCAGGAGGGCCTTCTTCAGGTCTCTACGTGGTTTGCGGTCGCGACGCGCGGGTGGATCCAACCGGGCGGCCCTCGGGCCGGCGGCCGTCTTGGCTAGGATCAACCAAAGACCCTCGGTCTTGGCCAGCGGAAGTGGCGCCTTTGCTCGGTCCTCATCGGACAGTCGGAACCGTGCGGTTACAACCTCGGACGTCGGCTTGCTAAGCATGTCGCGGGTAAGGTGGTTGGCTGGAATTGATCGTCATGATTTTAAGAGCGCTAAGGCGTTGAGACAACGACGTCTTGCCTGCTTCGTTCGGCCCTACGATCGCGATCGTCTTACTATCCAGGTTCATCGACGCGTCAGCGAATTGCTTGTAACCCTTGAGGGTCAGCGAATACAGCCTCATCGTGGCCTAAGGTGATGAGGTGTCGGCTGATGCGTCCGTTGGGCCGAGGGAACCAACGTCGGTCGCGTCGTGACCTGGAAAGTAGCGACCATATGTCAACTGCCTGCCCATGCATGGATACGTCCGGTCGCGATCCACGCGGTGGGACCAGGTTACGAGTTCGGCTAATCCGATGGTTGCAAGATATTCCAGCGTTTCACGCGGAAGACCTTTGACCTCTCGCTCGGCGCTTTCCCACCACGACTCATTGCCTGGGCTGAAGCGCGTCGACCTCACCAGTCCGTCTACCGATCACTCACGCCACTCAGGATCGCTCACGCCACAACTCCCAAAGATTTGCGATCGTTGCCCGCCAAGGATAACCGCATTGGTCGTGACAAAACTCGTCTGAGGAACTGTTGGGCGCGGCGCGAATGCATAAGCGTCTTCGGCATCCGGCCGATCTGGACCTCATGCACTACGGCGCGCCGCGGCGAGATCAAGTCGCCCAGAGGACCTCGGCCAGGCGAACCGGCTCGGCGAAATCCTTTATGCGAGACGCCGGAAGTGCGGCGAACTGGAAGCCCTTGCCCAGGGCCAGGTCGCGCACGGCGGCCGAGACGGGGATGCTGCCCGGCCTCGCCTTGGCGGTCAGTCGCGCGGCCAGCTGGACGGCGGCTTCGAACAGGTCATCGGATTGGGCGACAGGCTCGCCTGCGGCAATGCCCACGCGAACGCCACACGGCATCTCCCCTGCCCTCGTGGCCTCATCGAACCCGCGCTGGATGGCCACCCCGGCCCGTAGCGCGTCCACCACCGATCGGAGCGATGCCATGATGCCGTCGCCGGTGTGCTGGACCTCGGAGCCGTTGCAGGTCTTGATGGCTCCCCGAACGATCGTGTCGTGCTGCCGTAGTACGTCCATCGCTACCAGATCGCCCAGGCGATGGGTCAGATCCGTCGACCCGACCAGGTCCGTGAAGAGGATCGCCCGGAAGGCGCTGTCCTCGTAGGCCTCCCCCACCGGATAGGTGGTGATGCCGCCCATGAGGCGCGTCACCATCGCCTCTTCAACTTCGATGATCTCTCGATCCACCGTTCCTCAGAAGCCACGCGCCTCATTTC